>CAVXCJ010000002.1:0-3380000 GCA_963760215.1 Terriglobia bacterium | reverse complement strand
CCCGATTCGGGCTGGACCGTCAACCGGCATCCGGCCGGCGATCGCGGCGAGGTTTCCGTGTGCCCTCACTTGCCCGCCCTTGGGGCACGAAGTAAAATCCATCGTTTGCGGTTCGGTTCAGATTGGTTCCAGAGAGGAGAGCTCATGGCAGCTCTTGAGGTGGGAAGGCGCGCGCCGGATTTCGATGTGCCGGCGTGCACCGGAGAAGAAAAACACCGGCTCAAGCTGAGCCAGTTCCGGGGGAGCAGGCACGTGGTGCTGGCCTTCCACCCGCTGAACTGGACGCCGGCTTGAGCGGCACAAACGTCGGCGTACCAGGCAGATCGCGACAAGTTCGCCGGCTTCGATGCCCAGGTCGTGGGCATGAGCATAGATTCGGTTTTCAGCCACGTGGCGTGGCAGAAATTTGAAGTGGGGATGCTGAATTATCCGCTGGGAAGCGATTTCTATCCCCATGGAGAAGTGGCCCGCAGCTTCGGGGTTTTGCGCGACGGAAATCCCATCCCGGGCATCAGCGAGCGCGCGGTATTCGTCATCGACAAAGAAGGAATCATCCGATTTTCCAAGGTGTACGAACTGGGCGAGGTGCCGGAGAACGAGGACGTGTTCGAGGTGCTGCGGGAGCTGGCCAAGGCATCGGCAATTTCTTAGAGTCTCGGCGGTCCGGGACCACACCGACCCTGTTCAAGCAATCTGTCGTGCAGAACGCTTCCTGGCAGAATCAAAGGGCGCGCGCGATCCGGCCCGCGCGCGCCAAGAAAAGCGACAAACCTCGGCCTTGCCGATCCGAACAACAGGAACGGGGGCTAGCACCAGGTTGACAGCTCTCTTCTTCCGCCGAGCTCAGGCAAGGTCGTAGCGATCAAGGTTCATCACCTTGTTCCACGCCGCCACGAAGTCGTTCACGAACGCCTCCTTCGAGTCGTCGCATGCATAGACTTCCGCGATTGCTCGGAGCTGGGAGTTCGAACCGAAGATAAGATCGACACGGGTGCCGGTCCACTTGACTTCGCCCGTCGCGCGATCGCGCCCCTCATACACGCCTTCGGATGTAGAGGAGGGCTCCCACTTCGTATTCATGTCGAGCAGGTTGACGAAGAAATCATTCGTCAGCGTCTCGGGCCGGTTGGTGAAGACGCCGTGTTTGGAATGCCCGAAGTTAGCATTCAGGGCGCGCAGGCCACCGATGAGTACTGTCATATCGGGGACAGTCAACGTCAGCAACTGCGCCCGATCCACCAGCAGCTCCTCCGCCGACATTTGGTGTCCGTTCCGGAGGTAGTTGCGGAACCCGTCCGCGGTCGGCTCCATTACGGCGAATGAGTGCACGTCGGTCTGCTTCTGCGAAGCATCCGTGCGCCCCGGCGAGAAAGGAATTTTCACCTTGTGCCCGGCCCTTTTCGCAGCTTCCTCGACGGCTGCGCAGCCGCCCAGAACGATCAGGTCAGCCAGCGAGACCTTCTTCCCGCCCGACTTCGAGCTGTTGAAATCCTTTTGGATCGCCGCCAGCGTCCGCAGAACCTTCGCCAGTTCGGCCGGCTGGTTCACTTCCCAATCCTTTTGTGGCGCGAGGCGAATGCGCGCCCCGTTCGCCCCACCGCGCTTGTCGGAGCCGCGGAACGACGCCGCCGATGCCCACGCAGTCGTGACCAGTTGGGAGATCGACAGTCCGGATTTGAGGATCTTCGCCTTCAGCGCAGCAATGTCCTGCTCCCCGATCAATTTGTGATCCACGGCGGGAACAGGGTCTTGCCACAGCTGGGGCTCCTTCGGAACGAGCGGGCCAAGGTACCGCGAGATCGGCCCCATGTCGCGGTGCGTCAGCTTGAACCACGCCCGCGCAAACGCGTCTGCGAACTGATCCGGATGCTCGTAGAAGCGCCGTGAAATCTTTTCGTAAGCAGGGTCGAGTCGCAAGGAGAGGTCAGTGGTCAGCATGGAGGGCGCGTGACGCTTTGACGGATCGTGCGCATCCGGCACCGTACCGGCGCCTGCGCGATTCTTCGGCCTCCACTGATGCGCACCGGCCGGGCTCTTGGTCAGTTCCCATTCGTAGCCGAACAGGTTCGCGAAGAAGTTGTTGCTCCACTTCGTAGGCGTCGTGGTCCAAATGACTTCCAGGCCGCTGCCGATCGCGTCATCCCCTTTGCCCGTGCCGAATTTGCCCTTCCAGCCGAGGCCCTGCTCCTCGATGCCGGCGGCTTCCGGCACTGGGCCCACCAGTGCCGCATCGCCAGCGCCGTGGGTTTTGCCGAAGGTGTGACCGCCGGCAATCAGCGCAACGGTCTCCTCGTCATTCATCGCCATGCGGGCGAAAGTCTCTCGGATATCCCGTGCCGCGGCAACCGGATCCGGCTTGCCATTCGGCCCTTCCGGATTCACATAGATCAGACCCATTTGCACGGCAGCGAGCGGATTCTGAAGATCACGGTCGCCGCTGTAGCGCTCGTCCGCCAGCCACTTGCCTTCAGGGCCCCAGTAGATGTCCTCTTCGGGCTCCCAGACGTCCTCGCGCCCGCCGCCAAAACCGAACGTCTTAAAGCCCATCGACTCGAGGGCGACGTTGCCTGCGAGAATCATGAGGTCGGCCCAGGAGATTTTCCGCCCATACTTCTGCTTGATCGGCCACAGCAGCCGGCGCGCCTTGTCGAGGTTCACGTTGTCCGGCCAGCTATTGAGCGGCGCGAAGCGTTGCTGACCGGCTCCGGCCCCGCCGCGGCCGTCGCCGATGCGGTAGGTACCCGCGCTGTGCCACGCCATCCGAATGAAAAGTGGCCCATAGTGGCCAAAGTCGGCCGGCCACCAATCCTGCGAGTCCGTCATCAAGGCATGCAAGTCCTTGATCACGGCATTCAGGTCGAGACTCTTGAATTCTTCCGCGTAGTTGAACCCCTTGTCCATAGGATCGGACAGGGGGGAGTGCTGGTGCAGGATTTTCAGGTTCAACTGATTCGGCCACCAGCCCGCATTCGTCGCGGCCGTATGTCTGCGAGCGCCGCCCATTACCGGGCACTTGGATTCGGTTGACATGTTTTTGCTCCTGTTCCTTATGAATTAGTCAAGAAACTGTGACGAACTGCGAACCCATCCTGGCTTTCCCAATCGCGCTATCGCCGCCGGCCGCGCTTGCAGACTCGCGCCATTCATCCGGTATCCACGCGCCTACGACACTGGACGGCGAACGCGCCGTGGAGCGCATTGCGTGCAGAGCCCCCGGAAAATGAGTTCGCATTCGCGAAGAATCCGCTTACCGAGGGAGCCGGAAGCAGGCCTGGGCACGTCGTACCACTCCAGGTCCTCCACATTGCCGCAGCGGTCGCAGATGAAGTGGTGATGCCGCATGCCTTTCGCATCGAATCGCGCGGCGCGGCCCTCGACGGCCACTTCACGCACCAGACCCGCCTGCACCAGGTCCCGCAGATTGTTATAAGTCGTGGCCCTGGAAGAGCGCGGATCCACGCGATTCACAACTGCGAAGATTTCCGCGGCCGTGGGATGCCTGTTGCATTCCATCAAGAACGTCATCACGGCGTAGCGCTGCGGCGTGCAGCGCAACCCGCTGCCCTCCAAGGAGCGTTTAATCGCCTCGGCGTCCATGCAGTATTTAGATAATATCTAATATGACATTTTGTCAAGACTTATGCTTTGGCTTGCTGCGGCGAGCAGAAAACCGGCGGACACCCCGGCGCGCGCGGTAACCCCGGGACCCGCAACGGCGACCGCTTCTGGTAGAATCCCGCACCAACCCAGTACGAAGGCATCCGGAGTCGATCCCATGAGCACTGCCCCTGCCACGCCGCCGCCGCTGTCGGAACCGGTACGCATCATCAACACCTTCGTCGCGCCCGGCAGCACCTTCGCCGACATTCGTTCGAACCAGAGCTGGTGGGTGCCGTGGCTGCTGATTTGCGCCATGGCAATCGCCTACTTTGCCGTGCTCGGGCAAAAGGTCGGCTACGAGCAGATCGCGCGCAATGAGATCCAGAAGTCTTCGCGCTACGAGCAATTCGAAAAACTGCCGGCGGAACAGCGCGAGAAGCAGATCCAGATCACGGCCAGCATCACCAAGTACATCGGCTTTGCCGCCCCGGTTACAACCCTGATTGTGTACCTGATTGTCGCGGGCATTCTGATGGCGACCTTCAACTTCGGCGCGGGCGCCGAGGTCACGTTCAAGCAGGCCATGGCCATCAGCCTGTATGCCTCCTTGCCCATGCTGTTGTTCTACGTGCTGGGGATGGTGTCGCTGATCATCGGCGTGGACCCGGAAGGATTCAACATCCGGAACATCGCCGCCACCAATCCCGCCTACTTCATGGACTCCACCCAGAACAAGTTTCTGTACGGGATCGCTTCCGGGTTGGACGTGTTTGCCATCTGGAGCATTATCCTGACCGGTATCGGCTACGCCTCGGTGAGCAAGCTGAAGCGCTCGACCGCCATCTTCATCGTGGCAGGCTGGTACGTGGTGTACAAAGTGGCGGGGTCGGCGCTGTCGCTGCTGGGATAGAACATCCTACAAACCTTGTTACTTGGCGAGTGCGTTCAACGCCCTTGCAATCTCCGCGTCCTGCTCCGGAAACACGGTGCGCAGATCGAGCAGGACACGGCCCTCCTCGACCCGCGCCACGATCGGCGGATCATTGTTCCTGAGGCGGCTCGCGACCTCGTCGGCGCTCAGGCCTGCCATGGTAATGGCGAGCAATCGCGTGGGCAGCGTGGCCCCAGGCGCGGCGCCGCCGCCAATCACGGACTCACCCTCGATCACCTCTGCGCTTAACGGCGGCCGGAGCATGCGCGCCAGCGCTTGCGCGCGTTGTCCAATGTCGTCGGCCGACAGGCGCATCATGCGCAGCGCGGGAACGCCGTCGTGGTCCTGGCGGACGTAGGCGACGAGCGTCGCCTCCAGCGCGGCGTAGATGAGCTTGTCAACGCGCAGCGCGCGAAACAGCGGGTTGGAGCGGATGCGCGCAATCACCTCGCGGCGCCCGCTGAGCATGCCCGCCTGTGGCCCGCCGAGCAGCTTGTCGCCGCTGTAGGTCACAACGTCCACCCCGGCGCGCAGACTGTCGCCCACGCCCGGTTCGCCGCTGATGCCGATGGTCCGCAGGTCGAGCAACGCTCCGCTGCCCAGGTCTTCCACGACCGGCAGTCCGCGCTGGTGCGCCAGCTCAACCAGTTCCTCCAGCGACGGCTGCTCGGTGAAGCCGACGATCTGAAAATTCGAGCGGTGCACGCGGAGGATCAGCCGGGTACGATCGTTGATGGCGCGCTCGTAGTCGGCAAGGCGCGTGCGATTGGTGGTGCCGACCTCGCGCAGCGTCGCACCGGACTTGGTCATCACGTCGGGGATGCGGAACGAGCCGCCAATCTCCACCAGTTCGCCGCGCGAGACCACCACTTCGCCGCCGTCGGCCAGGGTGTTCAGCGCCAGCAGCACGGCGGCGGCATTGTTGTTGACCACCACGGTGGAAACATCTTCCAGGTATTCGCCGAGCAGGCGCGCGAACAGCCGCTCCACGTGGACGTCGCGCTTGCCGCGCTCGCCGGAGTCCAAATTAAATTCCAGATTGGAGTACGTGGTCGCGACCTCGCGGGCGTGATCGAGGGCAGCCGAAGCCAACGGCGCGCGGCCCAGGTTGGTATGCAGGACGACCCCGGTGGCGTTGATTACTGGCCGCAGCGACAGTTGCAACGAGCGGCGCAGCTCGCGTTCTACCGCGCCGGCCAGTCCGGCCACGGCGAGCTCAACCTGGGGTTCATCGAGCCGCCCCGCCGCGATCTCGGCGCGCAGGCGGTCGAGCACGGCGCGCGCTGCGTCGAGCGTGGCGGCGCGGCCGTCGCGCTCCGCAATCGGCGCGATCGCGGGGTTGCGCAACAGCTCGTCGACCGAGGGCAGCCGGCGGAAGAGTTGCGCGTTCCGGGTTGCGACTTTCGAGTTCTTGGCCATCGCTCTGCGGGATTATTTCACCACCGAGGCACCCAGACACGGAGAAATGCTTTAGCCGCGGATTTACACGGATACTCACGGATGAACTGGAAGAGAGGTTGATCAGTGTGAATCGGTGGCAATCCGTGGCTAATTTGTTACTCCGTGTCTCCGTGTCTCCGTGGTTATTTTCTCGTATAGTTATCGCGCTTGCCCTTACCAGAACGAAAGCTGATCGAGCGGATTCGCGCCCACGCGAGTGTGGCACGCACGCCCTCGCGTGTGCTGGTCCGCGGCATTGGCGACGACTGCGCCGTGCTGCGTCCGCCGCGCGGGCAGGAACTGCTCATCACCACTGATTTCAGCCTGGAAGACGTGCACTTCCGGCGCGACTGGCACCCTGCCGAGTGCGTCGGGCATCGCTGCCTGGCGCGCGGGCTGAGCGACATTGCCGCCATGGGCGGGGAGCCGCTGGCGGCGTTTTTGTCGCTGGCGCTGCCTGCCGGCCTGGCGCAACGCTGGGTCGACGGTTTCCTGCGTGGACTGCTGAAGCTCGCAAAGCGTTTCAATGTGCCGCTCGCCGGTGGCGACGTCGCGCAGTCGCCCGCGGGCGTGCTGGCCGACATCATGGTTGTCGGATCGGTGCCGCGGGGTCGGGCGCTGCTGCGCTCGGGAGCAAGGCCCGGCGACGCGCTCTATGTAACCGGCGCGCTGGGCGGATCGGCTGCCGCGATCCAGCAGATGCGTGCCGGCAAGAAACTCCGTCCGGCGCAGCATCGCGCGCACTTTTTTCCCGAACCGCGTATCGCCGTCGGGCGCGTGCTGCGCGAACGCCGCGTGGCTTCCGCCGCCATTGATCTCAGCGACGGCCTTTCCACCGACCTGTCGCACATTTGCGAGGAGAGCGGCGTGGGCGCCGTGGTGTACGCCGAGAGCGTGCCGCTGGCGAAGGGCGCCACGCTGGATCTGGCGCTGCACGGCGGCGAAGATTACGAACTGCTGTTCACGGCGGCGCCGCGAACGCGTGTAGCGAAGGAAATTGCCGGCGTTCCGGTGACCAGAATCGGCGAAATCATTCGTGGCGGCGGTGCGTTCATCTGCGACAGGAACGGCAGGCGAAAGCCGCTGCCGCCGCGGGGCTGGGAACACTTTCGCTGATGGACCGACTCACAATGGTGGTGATTTGATTGTGTCAGCCGTGCCTCATCCGCGTCTCGGATATGCACGCATAGCCCTGATTGCCACTTGCGTGCGCGCCCGGCGGGATTAGAGTACAGGCATGAGGAGAAGTTTGTTTGTGGCTGTCGTCGCCGTAAGCGCCCTTGCCGCTGCCGCCGCGCAACAGGCGCCCGCACCGCCCCTGGACGCGCAACAAGTTTGCACCCACGAATTCGGCGAACAGTTCAAGCTCGACCCGAAGTTTGCGCCGCTTACGGTGGACCTGGACGGCGACGGCCAGGAAGATCTGGTCCTGGTGGCCACCGCGAAAAACCCGCTCAGCGGCGAACTGGATTATCACTACCGCGCCATCGATCCCTATGACGGGTACTTCGGCTGGGGCAATGCCAAGGACACGGTCCAGTTCTCCGCCACCAATGTCGGAACCACCCGCTACGTGCTCGTGGTCCACAACTGGCGGGCGCCGAAGGCGAAGTTCGTGATCGTCAACCTGCCGTTTGACAGCCTCGCGCTCGGACGCATGCCGATCAAGAAGAAAAAGACCACGGTGAATACCATCCACGCGGTCGAAATCGGCGGGCTCGGTTCCGACGTGTACTGGGACGGCAAGAAGTACAGATGGGAACCCAGCTACATCGCCCAGGACTAGGCCTTCCCCGCACATCGCACAACCCTGTTACCCACGTCCTTCAGGTGGGGTCGGCCTATACTGTTTCCTGATCGGACCGCCGGGAGGAAACCGCCATGGCCGACGCCCAGCCCGCCGTCTATAATTCGCACGCCATGAACCTGGAACAAAAGCTGGAAGAGCTGAAGAAACGCGATCGTCTCGCCGAGCAGGGTGGAGGCGAGGAGCGCCGCGCCAAGATGCGCAAGGAAGGCAAGATGACCGCGCGCGAGCGCATTGCCTTCCTGCTCGACGAGGGCACGTTCGAGGAAACCGACAAGCTCGTCACCCACCAGTGCTACGACTTCAACATGCAGGAGCAGAAGTACTACGGCGACGGCTTCGTGACCGGCTATGGCCGCATCGAGGGCCGCCTGGTCTTCGTCTTCGCGCAGGACTTCACCATCTTCGGCGGGTCGCTGTCGCTGGCCAACGCCACCAAAATCGTCAAGGTCATGGACCAGGCGATGCGCGTGGGCGCGCCGGTCATCGGGCTGAACGACTCCGGCGGCGCGCGCATCCAGGAAGGCGTCATGTCGCTGGCCGGTTACGCCGACATCTTCCTGCGCAATACGCTGGCCAGCGGGGTGGTGCCGCAGATCTCCGCCATCATGGGGCCGTGCGCCGGCGGCGCCGTGTACTCGCCCGCCATCACCGATTTCACGCTCATGGTGGACGGGACGTCGTACATGTTCATCACCGGACCCGACGTCATCAAGACGGTGACGCAGGAGGAAGTCAGCAAGGAAGAACTCGGCGGCGCGATGACGCACAACGCCAAATCCGGGGTGGCGCATTTCATGGCGCACGACGACGCCGAATGCCTGAGCATGGTCCGCGAACTGCTCAGCTTCGTTCCCTCGAACAACCTGGAAGACCCGCCGCGCCGCGACTGTACCGACCCGGCTGACCGCGCCGATGCCGCGCTCGACAAGCTTGTACCCGCCGAGTCGAACAAACCCTACGACATCAAGGATGCGATCACGATGGTGATCGACGACGGCTACTTCTTCGAAGTGCAGGAGCACTACGCCAAGAACATCGTCATCGGCTTCGCGCGCCTGAACGGGCGGCCGGTGGGCGTGGTGGCAAACCAACCGGCGTTTCTCGCCGGCGTGCTCGACATCGCCAGCTCCATCAAGGGCGCGCGCTTCGTGCGCTTCTGCGACTGCTTCAACATCCCGCTGATCACATTTGAAGACGTGCCCGGATTCCTGCCCGGAGTGAACCAGGAGCACGGCGGCATCATCGTGCACGGGGCCAAGCTGCTGTACGCTTTCGCCGAAGCCACGGTGCCGAAGATCACGGTGATCACGCGCAAGGCGTATGGCGGGGCGTATTGCGTCATGGCCAGCAAGCACATCCGCGCCGACGTCAACTACGCCTGGCCGACGGCGGAGATCGCCGTCATGGGACCGGAGGGCGCGGTGGACATTGTCTATAAGCGCGAACTGGACAAGGCGAGCGACCGCACGGCGGCGCGCCAGGGGAAGATTGACGAGTTTCGCGAGAAGTATTCCAACCCGTACGTGGCGGCCGAACGCGGATACATTGACGCCGTCATCCAGCCACGCGAGACGCGCAAGAAACTGATCCAGGCGCTGGAGATGTTGCAGACCAAACGTGACAAGAACCCGCCCAAGAAGCACGGGAATATCCCGCTGTGAATTGGGCGATGGGCATTAGGCGTCAGGCTTTGGGCGTCAGGCCATGGGCCGTAGCGTTTTAGCCTAAAGCCTAACGCCCAAAGCCTAAAGCCTGCCTTCCGATCACTCACCAGCGACCGTCAATCCCTCGAGCCGCAGCGTGGGAGCGGCGACGGCGCCGCGAAATTCCAGGTCGCTGCCGATTTCGGCGATGTTGACCAGCATGTCTTTCAGGTTTCCGGCGACGGTGATTTCCTCGACCGGGTAGGTGAGCTCGCCGCCCGAGATCCACAGCCCCGACGCGCCGCGTGAAAAATCGCCCGTGACCAGGTTCACGCCGAATCCCAGGAACTCGGTGACGTAGAGTCCTTCAGACACTCCGGCGATGATCTCTTCGGGCGTTTTCGTTCCGGGCTGGAGAAATAAGTTGCCGACGCCGATGGAGGGATTTCCGGCGAGCCCGCGCGAGGCATTGCCGGTGGTTGCGAGGCCGAGTTTCTTCGCGGTGTAGGTGTTCAGCAGGTAGGACTTGAGGACGCCGTTTTCGATGACCACGGTGCGCCGCGTGGGCACGCCCTCGCTGTCGAACGGGCTGGTGCCGAAGCCGCCGCGGAGGGTGCCGTCGTCAATCACGGTGACGTTGTCGCCGGCGACGCGCTCGCCCAGCTTGCCAGTGAGAAACGACGCGCCGCGATAGATGGCGTCGCCGTTCACGGCTTCAAAGATGTGCTCGACCAGCGAACGCGCCATCTGCTGGTCGAGGATGATGGGAACTTTCGCGGTCTTCACCTTGCGCGCACCCAGCCGCCGCAGCGTGCGTTCGGCGGCGATGCGGCCGACTTGCTCGGGGGGGTCCAGCTTTTTCAGCGTGCGCGCCACCGAATACCAGTAGTCGCGCTGCATCGAGCCGCCTTCCTGCGCCACCGGAACGGCGGAAACCGAGCAGTAGGAATTGCGGTACTCACCGACGAAGCCGTGCGAATTGGCCAGCACCTTGTGCCCGTCGGCAGCATCGAAAGAGCCGCCTTCGGAGTTGTTGATCCGCGGGTCCACGTCGAGGGCGGCTTTCTCGGCGCGCCGCGCGTAGTCGATGCGCTGCTCGCCGGAGAGCGAGTAGACATCGTCAAAATAGAGATCGAGATCGCCGCCGATGGAGCCGAGCTGCGACGGTTCGGGCAAGCCGGCGTGGGGATCTTCGGATGTGACCTCCGCCAGCGCCAGGGCCGACGTGACCATCTGATCCAGGCCTTCGGGGGAAAGATCGCTGCTGTAGGTGGAGGCGGCGCGCTGGCCGCGAAAAACGCGCACGCCGATCGCCTTCGAGCCGGATTCCTTCAGCGTCTCGACTTGCCCGAGGCGGACCACGGTGGAAAATTCGTTGCCCTCGCGCACCACGGATTCGGCGGCAGAGGCGCCGCCGCGCATGGCGCGGTTTACGACATCAACAGCGATTTCTTTTAGATCCACAATTGATTCCAATTCCTTCGCACCACCGAGGCACCAAGATCACCGAGGTTCACCGAGGTTCACCGAGGAGGTTCAAGATTGCATTTTGTAATCTCGGTGATTCTCGGTGATCTCGGTGTCTCGGTGGTGAATCTAGCTTCCCGTTCCGCCGACGGTGATGCGGTCCACCTTCAAGGTCGGAATGCCGACGCCGACGGGAACCGACTGGCCATCCTTGCCGCAGGTGCCGACGCCTTCGTCGAGCTTGAGATCGTTGCCCACCATGGAGACGCGGGTGAGCACGTCGGGGCCGTTGCCGATGAGGGTGCAGTTCTTCAGCGGCGCGGTCACATGGCCGTCCTCGATCAGGTAGGCTTCCGAAGCGGAGAAGACGAACTTGCCGTTGGTGATGTCCACCTGCCCGCCGCCGAAGTTGGCGGCAAAGACGCCGCGCTTCACCGAGCGGATGATGTCTTCGGGTGCATCGGTGCCGCTGAGCATGTAGGTATTGGTCATGCGCGGCATGGGAATGTGCTCGTAGCTTTCGCGGCGGCCGTTGCCGGTATTGGCGATGCCCATCAGGCGCGACGACAGCTTGTCGCTCAGGTAGCCCTTGAGAATGCCCTTCTCGATCAGCACGGTTTCCTGGGTGGTGTTGCCTTCGTCGTCCACGTTGAGCGAGCCGCGGCGGTTGGGGACGGTGCCGTTGTCCACCACGGTGCATTTCTCGCTGGCGACGCGCGTGCCCAGCCGGCCGGTAAATGCCGACGTGCCTTTCCGGTTGAAGTCGGCTTCCAGGCCGTGGCCGATGGCTTCGTGCAGCAGGATTCCCGGCCATCCGGGACCGAGCACCACTTCCATTTCGCCGGCGGGAGCTTCGCGCGCGTCGAGTTGAATGAGGGCCTGGCGCGCGGCCTGTTCCGCGAAATGCTCGGGAGTTTTCTCGCGGCGGAAGAATTCCAGCGAAACGCGTCCACCGCCGCCGGACGTGCCTTTCGAGGACTGGCCGTTGTTGCGGGCGAGGCAGAACACGCTCATGCGCGCCAGCGGCTGCGAATCTTCGGCCAACGTGCCGTCGGAGCCGATGACCAGAATGCGGCGCAGTTCGTCGGCGTAGCTGGCGCGAACTTCCTTGATGCGCGGATCGTAGGCGCGCGCCGCACGGTCGGCGCGCATCACCAGATCGAGCTTTTCGTGAATGTCGGAGTTGACCGAGGGGAGCGCCAGGGGATAAAGATCGCGCCCGCGGTTCTCCTTGAGGCTGACCTCCGGCTCTTTGGCCGGACCGCTGGCAATGAGCGCGGCGGTGCGCGCGGCGCGCAGGATCTTTTCCGGCGCAAGGTCGTCGGTGTAGGCGTAACCGGTGCGCTCGCCGGAGACGACGCGCACGCCGCAACCGGCGGAGATGCCCTGCGTCGCCGACTTCACCAGGGATTCGTCCACCAGGATGGAAGTCGTGGTGTGGTACTCGAAGTAAAGGTCCGCGTACTCGCCGCCCGCGTTCAGCGCGGCCGCCAGATAGCGCTGCAGATCGCTTTCGGCGATGCCGTAACGATGGAAGAAATAATTGCCGTTGTGCATGACAGTGATTGGATGCGACAGGCGCTCCCATCGACCCCAAAGTGATTGTAAATGGGTTATCGGTTTTCGGTGATCGGTCGCCGGTGACCCGCCATTAACGGAATCTGTTCCCCTTTTAAGAAAAGACGCCGTTCCGTTCCGCGTTTTCCCGTGTCCCCGTGTCTCCGTGGTGCAAGAATGAAGCGTTTCGCATGAACCTGGAACAGCTAACCCGCGAGTTAGGGGAATACCTTGCCGGCTCGACCGATGCGGTCGTGCTGGAAGACGGCGCAGTGATGTTCGATTTGCGCGAGGCGCGACTACTCGCTCTCCGAGCAGCACGGGAAATGCCTGCTGCACCTGTGGTCGCAGGAACGCAACGTGGTGCGGCGGGTGCTCGAGGTGGAGCGGGCCAGGGACGCGCTGCACTTGAGCGTCCTGCGCTTCGGGCAGACCCGCCCCGCGAAACTGGAAATTTGCCGCAGCCGCGACCGGCGCACGCCGGCGGCGAAGCAGACGGCACGCGTCCACTACCGTCCCCTGCTGACGCGGCTGATCGAGCGCGAGTTTCCCGCGCACAAGCTCGACCCGCTCACCTCCTCCATCGACCTGGAGCGCTCGTTCGGCCCGGTGTACGCGCGCGGCGTCATGCGCAAGGGCAATACGTGGACGGCGGTGCTCGGGGTGAATGCGCAGGAGCTTCAGGGGTCGGTGGACGCATCGCTCACCTTCGGTCTGCTGTGGCTCGAACACCTGCGCGAGCACTGCGGGAGGGCCATGGTCGAGAGCCTGGCGCTGTTCGTGCCGGCGGGAACGTCGGCCGTGGTGCGGGCGCGCATGGCGCATCTGGCGCGCGGCGTTTGCAAGTGGCGGCTCTTCGAGGTGGACGAACGCGGCGGCGAGTTGCAGGAGAAGGATTGCAGCGATGCGGGCAACATCGATACGCGCCTGGTGCACTGCGCCGACGGAACCAGCGCGCGCGAACGGTTTCAGCAGTCCATCGAACGGGTGCGGCCGCTTGCGCCGGAGGCGGAGATGGCGATCGTCACTCCGGGTGAAATTGCGTTCCGGCTGCATGGGCTGGAGTTCGCGCGGGCGCGCATGGCGATGAGCGAGACATCATTCCGCGCCGCCGAGGAGCTGGTGTTCGGCGCGGGCGCGAGCGAGACGGTGGTCACGGAGGAAAATGCGGAGCAATTCGCCGCATTTGTGGACGTGGTCCGCTCGGCGCGGCAGGCTCACGGAGATGCGCTCCACCCGCTGCGGAGGGCGTGTCCGGAGCGCTGGCTGGAATCGCTGGTGGTGCGCGACGTCACGGCGTTGGATGCGCGGCTCGATGCGGCGTGTGTGTACTCGCAGGTGCCGGCGTTCTCGGCCTCCGACCGCGCCATGATTGACGTCCTGGCGGCGACGCGCGAGCGCAGGCTGGCGGTGATTGAACTGAAGGCGGACGAGGACATCCACCTGCCGCTGCAAGGTCTGGACTACTGGGCGCGCGTCAGGTGGCACCAGCAGCGCGGCGAATTTGCCAAGTTCGGATACTTTCCCGGACGCGAGTTATCGGCGGAGCCACCGCTGCTGCTGCTGGTGGCGCCCGCGTTGCACATTCATCCCGCGACCGACACGCTGCTGCGGTACTTGTCGCCGGCGATCGAGTGGCAGTTGGTGGCGGTGGATGAGCGCTGGAGAGATGGCGTGAGGGTGGTGTTCCGCAAACATCCGGGAAAACAATCAGCCGCGGATGTACGCGGATGAACACGGATCAGACAAGATAGAAGATCGCGGATTGCAGATTGAAGATTGAGGAAACCCACGCGACGCTACATTCCTGATGTACCCAGGGGGGCCTTCGACTCGGGCGTGCGCCCTCGCTCAGGATGACATCCGATTGAGTTTCTTGTTTTATCCGCGTGAATCCGCGTTCATCTGCGGCTAGTCTTTTCCGAGTTTATCCGTGTGAATCCGCGGCGATCCGTGATCTGTGGCTAATCTTTTCCGAGTTCCGCTTCTCTGCCGCGGTTGATCCAGTAGTCGCGCGCGCTTTCGCTCAGATCGGCGGCGGGTTTTTCGCCGCGGAAGACGCGTGAGATGCCGCGCACGATGCGGCGCATCGGAAGTTCTCCATTCTCTTCGGCAAAGAAAATTTCCCCCAGTTTCGAAGAGCGGTAGTACCAGCGCTTGAGGATGGCGAGGTGCTCCATGGTTTCCTGGCGCGAGCAGGTTACGGGCGGGAGCGGCGGCCAGGGCTTCGGCAACGCGGGATTCCATGGAGTGGGGAACCTTCTTGCCGCGGGCGGGGGCGCCCGCGGCCCTGTAACTTTGCGGTGAACTTGCGGGCAGCCCCGGCGAGGCGACGGGGCCTACAGCATCATCGAGTCGCTTGATGGTGAACGCGATCGGATCGGAGAGGCAGCCCGATTGAATGCGAAAGAAGGTCACGGAATCGGGCTGCGATGAGGGCTGGATCATCAGGCCGGCGAGGCGGTCGAGGCGGTGCACGATTTCGGGAAGTTGCGAAACCACCGGTTTGAGCTTTTCCAATTGCGCGTGCATCGCGGCGGCGGTTTCGAATTCCAGGCCGGCGGAGGCCTGGTCGCGCGCGGCGGAAATTTCACGCACCAGCGACTGGCCGCGCGAGGCGAAGAAGGTTTCGACGCGCGCGACCTCGGCGGCGTATTGCTCGTCGGTACAGCCCTTGAAGCAGGGCGCGAGGCACATCTTCATTTCCGAATAGACGCAGCCGGGAAAGGCGGGGTCGGGGTTCAGTTCCTCGACGCAGCGGCGGATCTTGAAGAAGTCGAGCGCGTCGCTGGCAAACTTCTCCGCCGCCACGCGCGAGGGAAACGGGCCGTAATAGACGCTCTTGGCGCTGCCCAGGTGCGTGGTGATGGAGACGCGCGGGTAGCGGTTTTCCAGGCGGAAGCGGGCCAGGGGCGCGGGGCGGAGGCGCAGGCGATCTTGGTACGTCTTGGGGAAGACCGCGCGCAGGGTCTTATAGAGGACGAATCCGGACTCGAAATCCGAGCCGGTAGGCGCGTATTCGATTGATGTGACGCGGTCGCGCAGGTTGAGCTTGCGGGTGCGCGCTTCGGCGGGACCGAGCAGGCGAATCAGTCGCCGGCGGAGGCTGGCGGTCTTGCTGACGTAGGGCTCCGCTTGCGGGTCGCTGCCGCGCAGCAGGAAAACCGCGGGCGCGGCGGGCACGGCGGCGAACAGGTCGGCGTCGCGCTCGGGGCGGAATTCGAGTTGCACGGGAAGCACGCAGTCATTCTAGCGTTCATTCACCACCTAGACACCGAGGACACCGAGATTCACCGAGAAATGACTTGTTTGCTCGGTGCGCCTCGGTGGGCTCGGTGACTCGGTGGTGCAATTTGTTATCGGAAGCTGGCGCTGCGGTACTTGGTGCGGAAGTCCTCGCCCTCCATTTTCACCACCTTGCACATTTCGTGGAGGCGGGAACGCATGCGCTCGCCGATGCGGTCGCCGAGAGTTTCCTCGCGGGAGGCGCGGAAGGTGCGGGCGCGTTCGCCGTCATCGAGATCACCCTTGGAGGGCGGAAGGTCCTTGAAGTTGGTGGTGATGATGGTGGTGCGCTCGTTGTTGTAGCGGGTGTTGAGAATGTGGCTGACGGTGTCCCACACCCATTCGGTGGGCTTGACGGCGCCGAGTTCGTCGAGCACGAGCACTTCGGTGTCGAAGATGGGGCGCAGGACTTGCATCTCGGTGACGGCGACAGTGGCGTTGTACGAATTCTGGATTTCCTTGAGCAGCTCGCGGTAGTCGTAGAACAGGCAGGGAATGCCTTTTCCGACGACAAGCTCCTTCAGGATCCCGACCGAGAGGTGGGTCTTGCCGACGCCGATGGTGCCGGTGATGAGCAGGCCGGCCTTCTCGACGGGGTATCCGGCAACGAAACGTTGCGCCGCCATCAGCGCTGAGGAGAGCGACTGCGAGTGGCCGTTCATGATTTCGAAGTTGGAGAGCTCGCAGTGTTCGTAGCGCCGGGGGATGCGGGCCTGCTCGAGCAGCTTCTGATTGCGTTCCTGGCGGCGGCAGTCGCAACGGGTGACGCGGCGATCGCGGCCCTCGCCGATGGTCTTCCAGCCGGTGTCGTCGCACACCGGGCACAGCTTGGTGGTGTCCATGGGGTTCCGCAGATACATTGCGGCAAGGCGAAGACGGGCGCAAGAGCAATTCATGGTAACCCGCATGGCGGACGGTGGATTAGCTGTGGAGGGCGGAGGAAAACCTGCTTGGCAAAATTGAAAGCGGTTTCGGCGGCGTAGCTGAAGCGTCACGTTGCGGGCGCGCTTCGTTGTGCTAACGTATTTGGTTCGGTTCTTTTCCCGTAACCACCGAGCGTCCTCATGAAAATGAAAGTCCGCAAGGCCGTGTTCCCGGCTGCCGGCTTAGGAACGCGCTTTCTTCCCGCCACCAAGGCGCAGCCCAAGGAAATGCTTCCGCTGGTGGACAAGCCCATCATCCAGTACGGCGTCGAGGAGGCGATGGCGTCGGGCTGCGACCAGATCATCATCGTGACCGGGCGCGGCAAGAGCGCGATCGAGGACCATTTCGACGTCAGCTACGAATTGGAAAAGATGCTGGAGGAGCGCGGCAAAACCGAGCTGCTGGCGGTGGTGCGCCACATTTCCGACATGATCCACGTCGCCTACGTGCGCCAGAAGGAGGCCATGGGTCTGGGCCACGCGGTGCTGATGGCGCGCGAGCTGGTGGGCAACGAGCCCTTTGCCGTGCTGCTCGCCGATGACGTGATTGACGCCGAGGTGCCGTGCCTGAAGCAGATGGTGGAAGTTTTCGAGGAGATGCAGTCCTCAGTCATCGCCACGCAGACGGTCGAGGGCGCGGCGATCTCCGCCTACGGCGTAGTGGACGCCACGCCGGTGGACGGCCGCTGGGCGGGCAAACTATTCGACATCCGCAACCTGGTGGAAAAGCCGCGGCCCGAAGAAGCGCCGTCCAACCAGGCGGTGATCGGGCGCTACATCCTGACGCCCACCATATTCGAGATGTTGGAGAGCACGCCCCTGGGCGCGGGCGGCGAGTTGCAGCTCACCGACGGAATGCGGCAATTGCTCAAGCGGGAAAAGATTTACGCGTTCAACTTCGAGGGCAAGCGCCACGACACCGGCGACAAGCTGGGATTCCTGAAAGCGACGGTGGAGTTTGCGCTCAAGCGCGACGATCTGGGCGGCCCGCTGCGCGAATGGATGAAGAAGCTGGAGCTGTAAGGCGGCCGCTCTCCCGCCCGATTCGGCGGCAGTTACCATTTTGACGCCACTCACAAGAAAATGTCATCTGTACCGTATACGCCTCCGCCAATCGGTGCGAAGGTGGAAGTGCGTAACGGGAATACGCGCGGCGCGCCTTCGACCCGGCCCGACCGCTGGAATCGCGAGCTGATCCGCGGACTTGCGGCCCCTCCGAATTCATTCCCACAAATCATCCGCTTCGTGCGGCAGGTGCGGCGATGGCTTCCGACAGCAGCAAGTATCGCAGGTTCGAAGAGGAATACCTGATCCCCGTCGGCTTTGGCTGGACGGTGATGGTGATCGCGCTCTATATCGCGGTGGTGGTGTTGCAGTAACAGGCGCCAGTCGCCAGGCTTCAGGCGCCAGGAAAATCCTGACGACGCAAGCCTGGAGGGGCTGGCGACTGGCGACTGTCACACGTGCACCCCGGTGAGCGCTTCGCGCGCGGCGGCGATGGTCTGATGGATGTCCTCGTCGGTGTGGGCCGCGCCCAGGAACGCCGCTTCGAACTGGGATGGCGGCAGATACACGCCGGCGTCCAGCATGCCGTGGTGGAAGCGCCCGAACGCGTTGGTATTGCAGGTCGCCGCCCCCAGCCAATCCGTGACGGTTTCCGGGGTGAAGAACCAGGTGAACATCGAGCCGACGCGGTTGGCCGTGACCTGCAGGCCGGCATCGAGGGCCGCTTCGGTGACCATCGCGACCAGAGTGGCGGCCATGCGTTCCATGCGGCCGTAGATTTCGCGGTGGTCGCGCAGATGGGAAATGGTCGCCAGGCCCGCCGCCATGGCCAGCGGATTTCCCGAGAGCGTTCCTGCCTGATAGACGGGTCCGAGCGGGGCGATCATGTCCATGATGTCCGCCGGACCGCCATAGGCGCCGACCGGCAGACCCCCGCCGATGATTTTGCCGAGCGTGGTCAGGTCCGGGCGCGTACCGTACAGTTCCTGCGCGCCACCGAAGGCGACGCGGAATCCCGTCATCACCTCGTCGAAGATGAGCAGCGCGTTGTCCCGGGAGGTGAGATAGCGGAGCGCGTCCAGGTAACCCTTCTGCGGCGGGACGCAACCCATGTTACCGACCACCGGTTCAACGATGACGCACGCGATCTGCCCCGGGTACTTCTTGAACGCCTGCTCGACCGCGTCAGGATCGTTGTAAGGCAGCGCGAGGGTGAACTGGACGAACTCCTCGGGCACACCGGCCGAGCCGGGGATGCCGAGCGTGGCCACGCCGGAGCCGGCTTTCACCAGCAGCGCGTCACTGTGTCCGTGATAGCAACCTTCGAACTTGACGATGTATTTGCGGTGGGTATGGGCGCGGGCCAGGCGGATGGCCGACATGGTGGCTTCCGTGCCCGAGCTGACAAAGCGCACGTGCTCCATCGAGGGATAGGCATCGAGCACGGCCTCGGCAAGATCAATTTCCGAAGGGGTTGAGGCGCCGAAGCTGGTGCCGCGGCGGGCGGCCTCGATCACGGCCTCCACCACGGCGGGCGCGGCGTGGCCCAGGATCAGCGGGCCCCAGGATCCGACGTAGTCAATGTACTGGTTGCCGTCGGCGTCCCAGATATGAGCGCCCTGGCCGCGGGTGATGAAGGGCGGATCGCCGCCGACGGCGCCGAAGGCGCGCACCGGCGAATTCACACCGCCGGGAATCACGGCTTCGGCGCGACGGCGGAGTTCGCGCGATTTGTCGAATCGGCGGGCCATGGGGACCTCGAGCACGGGGAATGTAACCGCACACTATACCAGCGGACCGCACAGACGGGTGTGAGCGGGGACAGTCGCGCAGGTCACCACCGAGACACCGAGTTCACCGAGATTCACCGAGAATGGCTGTTCCTGTTTTGAGACGTCCTACTCGGTGTTCCTCGGTGTCCTCGGTGTCCTCGGTGTCTCGGTGGTGCGAAGAACTACAATGAACGTTGCCCATCGGAGTTACCGTGCAGGACGTACGCGTCACCAACTGGACCGAGCTCAACCGCGAACTGTTCGAGAACACCTGGAACGCGGCGATTCTCCGCTTCCGCTCCAATCAGGTGTATCGCGGCATGGGCGACGCCACCGGCGATCTTCGCACCGGGCTGATGAAGCTGGGCGGCAACATCCGCGAAGTGGAGTTCCACATCCTGCGGAATTTCAAGAAGTACGCGCACCAAGACACGGTGCGCGAAGATTCGCAGTGGAACTGGCTGGCGGTGGCCCAGCACCACGGCGTGCCCACGCGCCTGCTGGACTGGAGCTATTCGCCCTACGTCGCGCTACACTTCGCCACCGAGGACCTGGAGCGCTACGGTTGCGACGGGATCATCTGGTGCGTCGATTACGTTTCGGTGCACAAGCTGCTGCCGAAGCCGATGCGCGAGGTGCTGGCGGAGGAGCGGTCGAACGCGTTCACGGTGGAAATGCTGGAACGGGGCGCGCCGTCGCTGGCGGTGATGGAGAAGCAGTCGAAAGAGCCCTTCGCAGTCTTCCTGGAACCGCCTTCGCTGGACCAGCGCATCGTGAACCAGTTTTCGATCTTCTCCATGATGTCGAGCCCGGTGGCGCGCTTTGACGAGTGGCTGCTGAAAGAACACACCAGCCTGGTGCGGCGGATCATTATTCCGGTGGACCTGAAGTGGGAGGCGCGCGACAAGCTCGATCAGGCCAACATTACCGAGCGCGTGCTGTTCCCGGGCCTGGACGGGCTGGCGCGCTGGCTGAAGCGGCACTACACGCCGCGGATTTAGCAATCATCCAGCCGGAAGTTTCTTTGTGTCGTCCCTACGGGACGCGAAAATTCGACCGTAAGCGGTTGATTTGAAGAGACGCTGCCCTGAGTACTGCGTGGGTTCGGTTTTCCCGCTTCGGGCCGTAACTTGTGTGAAGCGCTGTTCACGACAATTATCACACTGGCTCGGGCTAGAAAGTTATGGCGCGAAGACTATCAGTTGCCGGCTGCGAGCGGCAAGGTGGGAACAGATCCGCTCCGGCCCTCAACTGTAATTCGGCCTCTTGGATTTTCCGCGGGCGGTGTGTGCAAATGTTTTTCACACCGCTCGCGACGCAAATAGGTTGACAGCGGTTCGGACGGCGAGTAAAAGGGCAGACGCTAGTTCCCTTGCGAAAATGCTGGTGGTTCATCGCGGGTAGTTTTTTTGCCGCAGTCATACCCGGACCGTTAGGAACAGCATTGTCTCCTATTCCCCCCGGCGACCGCAGCGGATTCTAGCCGCAATTAAGCTTGGTGATGCTGCCGGACTCCGCCTTCTGGCGGAACAGGCACCATGCAAGCAGCGGGGTAAGTTGCTGCGGGTTTTTGCCGACATCGTTGCAAGCGGCACCAGTCCCCTGGGCACCCGGCTCCGGGCAGACACCGGGGCGCAGGCTGCGCGTCGGCGGACATTGGATGTGGAGCCTTAAAGAACAAATCAAGCTTATTCAACTGGAGTGGAAAAATGAGTGGATTCAAGCAGTTCCTGCTTAGAGGAAATGTGGTCTCAATTGTCCTAATCGTGTGTTTTTGCTTTGAGGCTCTGTGGGCAGGCGTGGACAGCCAAAAGACGATGTACGTCGGAGGCACTGTCAGCTCAATCAAGGAGCAAACAGAAGGAGTTTCATCCACCAGCGACGAGAAGGTTTTCCTGTTTGACTACGGCAAGGGCAAACTCCAGATTCCTTACGATCGAATCGAGAGCCTCGAGTATGGGCAGAAGGTTGGCAGGCGTGGCGGGGTTGTCAGCCGATGGATTATCACGAAGAAGCGCAAGCATTACCTGACGATCGGTTACAAAGACGAAAACGGCCAGCAGCAGGCGGCGGTGCTGGAGCTCGGTAAGGACATTGTTCGCGTAACGCTCGCTGCCATGGAAGCGCGCAGCGGCCGCAAGATTGAGTACCAGGACGACGAAGCGCGGAAGAGTGGCAGCGGAAATTAGCAGCGCGTAGACTCGGCTGTGGACAGAATCCCCGGTTGATCGATATGGGCAATTCCGGTTCAAGAAGCGCGTGGACGAATCCTTGGCCAAGCTGAAGGACTCGAAGCCTTCCCAGCCCGCTAAACCGGAGGCTCCAGTCAAGTGATTTCGGCAGGACCCGCGCGTGACGACACAGCGGCGTGCCAACAATCGAGCCCTGCATCGCGAAGATTGTAACGTGCTAGTTGTCGATAAATCGCCTTAGCGTAAGTTACAAACGCTTAAGGGGACCAGGCATTGTAGAAACCGTGTCGGGATGTTCCCGGCTCGGGTTCGGTTGGGTACTAAACACGGGGGTATCCAGGTTTCAAAATCACCAACAGGGCCAAGCCAGTTCTAATCATTGGTTGTTAACTGCTTCCGCATTTCTTCCTCTCACCGCGAAATACACCAGCACGCCCAGCAATCCCAGAATGGCGCCCAAGCCGAGCGCGGTGATGGGGCCGGTGCGCTCGCTCTCGCCGCGGACGAAGGTGAGCACCAGCAAGGCCGCGGGTCCGATGCCCAAGGCAGCCGCGCCCGCGATGCCGCCAGGGGCGCGAAACCGGCGCGGCAAATCCGGCTCGCGCACGCGCAGCACGACCAGCGCGACAAATTCCAGCAGCAGCGCCACGCCGTACAGGATGATGTCGATCAGCACCAGGCGTTCGAAGCCCAGCGGCAGGCATACCGTCCATGCCACCGCGCACGCCAGAATCGAGACCCAGGGCGCGCCGGTTTTGGGATGCACGCGCAGAAACGCCGCGGGCAGATATCCATCCTGCGCCATGGCGAAGGGCACGCGCGTATACGACAGCACCAGCGCGTTGGTCATGCCGAGGCCGCAGATCATGCCGCCCGCCACCACGGCCAGCCCCAGCCATCGCCCGCCGAGCGTGCCCGCGGCCTGCACCCAGGACCCGGTTGTCCACGCACTGGGGTCGAGGTTGGCCACCATCGCCGCACCGACTGGGATGAGATACACGACGGCGACCAGCACCGCGGCGCCGATCATGGCGCGCGGATAATTGCGCTGCGGGTCCTCGACTTCGCCGGCGATGGTGGACGCGTTGTCCCATCCCATGTAATTCCACATCGCGACCGACACCGCGCCGAGCAGGTCCACCGACGCGCCGTGGTGAACCACACCTGTGAGAGGCGCGCGCCACATCGCGTAAACCGTCATCGCCGCGAAAGGGAATAGCAGCACCAGCATGAGGTACACGGAACTCTTGCCGACGGCGCGGATGCCCGCGATGTTCCAGATGGCGGCAACGGCGACGACCGCGGCGCCGACCAGCAGCCCGTTGCGTCCGCGGCCCAGCGAGGGCGCGATCTGTCCCAGGTAGAGGACGAACAGCGTGGGGTAGATGGCCATGTCGAAGATCGAGGCCAGCAGGGAGAGCCACGCTTCCTGAAATCCCCAGAACGGCCCCAGCGCGCGCCGCACCCAGACGTAGTAGCCGCCTTCCTCCGGCAGCGCGCCCGAAAGCTCTCCCACCATGAACGCGGTGGGCACGCTCCAGATGAACGGCAGCACGAGCAGGACGATCAGGGCGCGGCCGTACCCCGCCTTCTGCACCAACTCCTCGAGCCCGTAGGGGCCGCCCGACACCATGAAAAACGTGGCGGCGACCAGCGGCAGCAGGCCGAGCGAGCGTCGTACGCGGGGAGCGCGAGGCATGCGGCGAATATACAGAAATCGCCGCGGGTTATGACGGTGATTTGACCGTTCGCCGCTGATGAACGCAGATGCACGCTGATCATTGCCAAATCTGCGTTGATCTGCGTTAATCTGCGGCTGGTTTCCGGGCAGTTCGCCTGCAATGACTAAACCGACGGCATCGAAATCGTTCAAGGCCACGCTGGAGCATCCTTCGCTCCGGTCTCGGATGGGTGATCGCCCGCGTTCCGTTCGACGTGGCCAAAACCTGGGGCACGCGGCGGCCCAAGGTCAAAGGCGAGATCAACGGCTTCCCATTCCGCACCACGCTGTTTCCCGCGCGAAGCGGCGGGCATTTCGTGCTGGTGAACAAGCGCATGCAGCGCGGGAGCGGAACTGTCCCGGGCAGCGTGGCGCAATTCCGTCTGGAAATCGACACCGAGAAACGCACGGTGATCGCGCCGCCGGAACTGAAGCGCGCCATGGCCGGCGATCGGGCGCTCGAGCGTTGGTACGACGCGCTGAATACTCGACGCGCAAGTACATCGCCGACTGGATCACGGATGTGAAAAGTGCGGATGCCCGCGCGCGCCGCGCCGAGCAGTTGGCCGAGCGTCTGCTCTCCACCATGGAGGCTGAGCAGGAGCTGCCGCCGCTGCTGCGACTGGCGTTTGCGCGCACGCCACGTGCGCTGGAAGGCTGGCAGCGGATGTCGCCCACGCAGCGCCGCGCCCAGTTGCTGGCAATCTTCTATTACCGCAGCCCGGAAGCGCGGGCACGGCGTGTCGCCAAAGTAGTAGAGGCGGCGGCCGAATACGCCCAGAAAAAGGCCGGCGGCTGAGGGCGCAGTCCAGCTCTATCCGGTAGAATCAAACTGGCATGGTCCTCCCGTTCGTCCGCGATCTCTTCGTGGACGTGGAAAATCTGCCCGCCTTTACGCGTGCCGCCTCCCACCTGAAGACCGGCGCGGGTGGGATGAGTGTTTCCGGACTGACTCCGCCAGCCAAGGCCTTGTTGATCGCGCTGCTGCATCGCGCGGCCGGCAAGCCGCTGGTGGTGGTGGTGTCCGATAACCGGGCGGCGGAAGATCTCCAGCCGGTGGTCGCCGCGTTTGGCGAACTCACCGGCGCGATCACGCCGCACACCGAACGCGGCACCAGCTCCGATACGGTTCTCGTCCTGCCCGCGCCTGACGTACTGCCGTTTGAAGGCCTCTCTCCCCATCCGGAGATCCAGGAGCAACGCGCCGCCACGCTGTCCAAGGTGGCCGCCGGTACCGCGGCGGTAGTGATCGTGCCGGTGGCCGCGGCCGCGCAGCGCCTGCGCCCACCTGAGTTCTATGGCGAGCTGGCGCGCACCATCCGCCGGGGCGAGACGCTCGACATCGAACCGCTCCTCCAGCACCTCAATACCCTCGGCTACAACGCCTCCGACGTGGTGGAGATGCCCGGCGAATATGCGCTAAGGGGCGGAATCCTCGACGTTTACCCGCCGGAAGCCGACCGCCCGCTGCGCATCGAGCTGTTTGGCGACGAAGTGGAGTCGATCCGCAAGTTCGATCCCGGCACGCAGCGTTCTACTACATCTGTAGAAGAAGCGCTTCTGCTGCCGCTGACCGAGGTTCCGGTGCGCGAGGACACGCTGGCGGCCATCCACGCCCGGCTTTCCGGCAAGCGCGTTAGCGGCGACGAGGAGGCGGTCGAGGCCGCGGTGCGCGCCGGAGGAGTCGGGGTGTTTCCCGGATGGGAGTTTTACGCCGGGGTGGCGGGCGCCGATCAAACGGTGTTCGACCTTATCTCCAACGTTGCCGTCGTGTTGGACGAGCCCGACGACCTGCGTTCCGAACTGGACCGCTGGTGGGACCGCGTGCGCGATATGCATCTGCGAAGCGGCGTCGGCAACCTGGTGCGTCCCGAAGAGCTGTACCTGTCGCCGGAGGAATTTGAAGCCAAGCTGAAATCCTTGCCCCGCGCGGATTTCCAGCATTTGGGGCTGGGCGAAGAACAAAACGAACCACGGATTTCCACGGATCAACACGGATCTGAAGCGATCTATTCTGATCCGCGTGCATCCGTGGAGATCCGTGGTTCAGCTTTTCTTCTGTCCCAGCCTACGACGCGTTTCCACGGCTCCGTACCGGCGATGGTGGACGAGGTCAAGAAGCTCTCCGCCGGGGGCAAGCGTGTGCTGTTCACCGCCGCGTCCACCGGCGAAGTGGAGCGCATCGCTGACCTGTTCAGCGAGTACGGGGTTCCGTTCCGCCTGGGGTCGCGCACGCCGCGTCCGGGCGAAAGCTACCTCGATGACGCCGCCTACCTGGGGGGCGCCGTATCTACTACAACAATAGTAAAAGCGAGCGTGCCCGACGGTATCGCCTTGCCCGGCGCCGGCCTGGTGGTTTTCGGCACGCGCGACCTGTTTGACGAGCCGGAGGGAGTGGTCCGGCCGCAGCGCTCGAAATCGAAAACCAGCGCGTTCATCTCCGATTTCCGGGACCTCGCGGTCGGCGATTACGTGGTGCACGTCGAACACGGCATCGGGCAGTACCAGGGGCTGAAGGAGATTGCGCAGGGGGACGGGGACAAGGCCGAGTTCATGATCCTGGAGTACGCCGAGAGCGCCCGGCTGTACGTGCCGCTCACCCGGCTGGACCTGGTGCAGAAGTACCGTTCCGCCGAAGGTGGCGCCAAACCCGTACTCAACCGGCTGGGCACGCAGCAATGGGACAGGACGAAGGCGCGCGTCAAGAAGGCCATGAAGGACATGGCCGACGAACTGATCAAGCTCTACGCCCTGCGCAAGACCGCCGAGGGCCACCCGTTTGCTCCCGACACGCAGTGGCAGGGCGAATTCGAAGATGCTTTTGAATTCGACGAAACCGAAGACCAGGCGCAGGCCATCGTTGACGTCAAGAAAGACATGGAGCAGCCGCAGCCCATGGATCGCCTGCTGTGTGGCGACGTCGGGTACGGGAAGACGGAGGTCGCGATGCGCGCGGCCTTCAAGGCGGTCAGCGACAACAAGCAAGTGGCGGTGCTGGCGCCCACGACCGTTCTTGCCTTCCAGCACTTCGAGACCTTCAAGCGGCGGTTTGCGGCGTTCCCGATTACGGTGGAAATGATCAGCCGTTTCCGCACCCCGCGCCAGCAGAAAGAGATCGTGGAGAAGGTCGAGCAGGGAAAAGTGGACATCCTGATCGGCACGCACCGCCTTTTGTCCAAGGACATCAAGTTCGCCGACCTGGCGCTGGTGGTGGTGGATGAAGAGCAGCGCTTCGGGGTGCGGCACAAGGAGCGGCTGAAGCAGCTCAAGAAAGAAGTGGACGTGCTGACCATGTCGGCGACGCCGATTCCGCGCACGCTGCACATGTCGCTGGTCGGGCTGCGCGACATGAGCGTGATCGAGACGCCGCCGAAAGATCGTATCGCGATCGAAACCGTGGTCGCCGCCTGGGACGAGAAGCTGGTGAAATCCGCCATCGAGCGCGAGCTGGAGCGCAGCGGGCAGGCTTACATGGTCCACAACCGGGTGGACACCATCTATGAGATCGCGGCGCGCGTCCAGGAGCTGGTGCCGCCGGCACGGGTCATCGTCGGCCACGGGCAGATGAGCGAAGGCGAGCTGGAAAAAGTCATGCTGGCGTTCATGCGCCACGAGGCCGACGTGCTGGTGGCGACGACCATCATCGAAAACGGGCTCGACATCCCGCTGTGCAACACCATCGTGGTGAACCGCGCCGACCGCCACGGGCTGAGCGAGCTCTATCAATTGCGCGGCCGCGTGGGGCGCTCCAACCGCCGCGCGTACGCCTACCTGCTGATCCCGCCCGACACCGAGTTGACGCCCCTGGCGCGGCGCCGGCTGGCCGCGCTGAAGGAGTTCTCCGATCTCGGCGCCGGATTCAAGATCGCCGCCCTCGATCTGGAATTGCGCGGCGCCGGAAACCTGCTCGGCGGCGAGCAGAGCGGCCACATCGATGCGGTCGGCTTCGAGCTGTACACCTCGATGCTGGAGCGCACGGTGCGTGAGATCAAGGGCGAAGCGGCGCCGGAAGAGGCGGAAACTCAGCTCAACCTCGGCCTGAACATCCGCATTCCCGCCGAGTACATTCCCCAGGAGAACCAGCGCCTGCGCATGTACAAGCGCGTGGCCGGCATCGAGACCGAGGCGCGGTTGAACGAAGTTCGCGGCGAACTGGAAGACCGCTACGGCGCGCCGCCGGCCGCGGTGCGAAACCTGCTGGAGTACGCCACGCTGAAGTTACTGGCGCAGCGCGTGGGCGTGGCCGGGATGGAGCGCAAGCGCGACCTGGTGAGTATCCGCTTCAGCGGCAACGCAGCCATCGAGCCGCAGCTCCTGGCACGGTTCGTGGCAGCGCAAAAGGGCGCGCAATTCACTCCCGCCGGGGTGCTGAAGTTTGCGCTGAAGTCCACCACCGCAGACGAGATCCTGGCTCGCCTGAAACAATTGCTGGCTGAATTGTCGGCGGGCCAGGTGTCGCAGCCCGGGCCGCAGGTGGCCGCTTCCGACTAAGCCCATGCCGCGGTTCGGGCGTCCTGAGCGGCGTCCGATAAAAAAAATGGCTAAAAGCCGCGTCAGTTCTTGACTTTCAGGTCTGGAAGGGGAGAATAGGCGCGCGCAAGGTCCCCAAGCCCCGTGGGGTGGGGTATTTGCAAGACCTGCCCAGGAGTGCACCATGAACAAAGGCCATCTCGTTGACCGGATCGCCAGTTCCTCCAAATGCAGCAAGACGCAAGCTGCCGCCGCGATTGACACCATGATTGACGGCGTCACTGCCGCCTTGAAAAAAGGGGAGCGCGTGACCCTGGTTGGCTTCGGAACGTTTTCCGTCTCGCAGCGCAAGGCCCGTAACGGGCGCAATCCTCAGACCGGATCGCTCATTAAGATCGCCGCGCGCAAGGTCGCCAAGTTTACGCCGGGCATCGATCTCAAAAAGGCAGTGAACCGCAAGTAGCCGGGCCGAACCCGGGGGTGGTAGCAGGTTTTCGACGGCAGGCGCGCGCCTGCCGTTTCGTTTGTGCGCCCGGGCCAGCGGCGCCGGGTTTGCCGATTTTTCATCTTCTCCTGTAAAATAGAGGTTTCGCGAAAGGAACCTGTAGCGCCATGAAGGCAGCCATTCATCCGGTTTACGAGGAAGTGCGGGTGCACTGCGCCTGCGGCAACACGTTTGTCACGCGCTCGACGCACAAGGGCGACATCCACGTGGAAATCTGCTCCGCGTGCCACCCGTTCTTTACCGGCAAGCAGAAGCTGATGGACACCGCAGGCCGTGTCGAGCGCTTCCGCCGCAAGTACGGCAAGAAGACGCCGGCGACCGAGGAACAGCCGGCGACCGCGGAAAAGAAATAACACCCATTTGGGAGCGAAGCCCTCGCTGCGGCGAGGGCTTTTGTGCTGTTTGGCTGTGTTGTAAGTAGTGATAAGGGCTGTTATCAACAATCATCGTCTCTTTTGCGGTGGAAACGGGAACAACACTACCCGATTCGGAGTCTGAGTAGTTATGCCAACAACGACACAGCTTCGCGCCGCACCTTGCTTCTTGGTGATGGTGGTCGCGGTCTGTACAGCGCAATCTGGGCCTCAAAAAGCCAGCCTTGCGGATGAGTTCAGAATAACCCCGCAGCACTCCTACGTTTACCTGCGCTTCGACCACACAGGAGAAAGCAGTTGGAGCAATGAGGATAAGCCAGAAAGGCGCGTCTGGTTCCGCCTCGTGAATAATTGCAGAGTGCCTATTATCGTGCGGACATTCGGGGTGCCCGAGGGGAGTCCACAGGGTGAGGCAGGAGTTATCTACGACATTGTGCGAACCCCTTCACGCCCCGTGGGCGGTGCCATCATGCCGTCGGTTGGGGCAACGCCGTCGCCCAGTGAATCGCCCGAATCGTCAGAAACACGTTCAGGCCCCAATTTCGACGTCAGCTCGTTCGAAAGCATACCGCCGGGGGAGTCGATTCTGTTCAGCGTACCTGTGTCGGATTTAAGCGAGAAGTGGCGCATGGAAATCCCCTATCGCTTCGACTTGCCGAAGACGAAAGGCGTGCGGGACGCGATGGTCGGTGGAGAGCCGAAGATGGCTCTTCTCTATTCTGCTTGGGACCTGCCTGAGACCGTTCGGAAGCAACTCAAGCGCAAGCCATAACTGTCGATAAATCGTCATATCGTAAGTCATGCAACTCGTGCCGTCCCTCCGGGACTCGGACCGTTTTGTGAGCGTACCCGGCGCTGAAGCGCCGGGCTACTTTCAAGCGCCGCTACGCGGCTGGATTGTAACTGGCGATAAATCCGCTTCTCACAAGTAGTGGCTTAACACTTGCCGGTCCGCACCTCGTGCTCCTCTGTGTCCTTTGCGGTTGACTCACCGTAGAATAGGACCGTGCAGAAGCGCTGGGAAAAGCCGGTTTCGAGCGACGCCGCCCGCCCGCAGGCGCCCGTGCCGGCGTCGTTCCAGGTGGGCGGAGTGACGCTGCGGCCGGCAACCGTGCTGGCGCCCATGGCCGGAGTGACCGACACGGTATTCCGCCGCTTCATCCGTAATCTTGGCGGCTGCGGGCTGATCATGACGGAATTCACCTCCGCCGACGGCATGCTGCGCGACCAGCGCATGCGCGGCCGCTACCTGCACTTCTACGACGACGAGCACCCCATCTCGGCGCAACTGTTCGGCAGCGATCCGGAGACGCTCTCCGACGCCGCCCGCATGATCGAGGAGCTCGGCTTCGACCTGGTGGACCTGAACCTGGGCTGCCCGGCGAAGAAGGTGGTCAAGTGCAATGGCGGGTCGGGACTGCTGCGCGACCTGCCGAGGATCGGGGAAATCTTCCGCGCCGTGCGCTCGGCGGTGAAGATTCCTTTCACGGTGAAATTCCGAGCCGGGTGGAACGACAGCGAGATTGTTGGCGTGGACCTGGCGCGCATGGCCGAAGATTGCGGGTTACAGGCGGTCGCGCTGCACGCGCGCACCCGCGAGCAGGGCTACGGCGGCACGGCACAGTGGGGATGGATTGCCGCGATCAAGAACGCGGTGCGCATTCCGGTGATCGGCAACGGCGATGTCCGCACCCCGCAGGACGCCTGCGCCATGGTGGCGCAGACCGGATGCGACGCGGTGATGATCGGACGCGCGGCAGCGTCGAATCCCTGGATCTTCCGCCAGATCGCGCAACACGCCTCGACCGGCGCCTACGATGAGCCCACGGAGCGCGACCGCTATGACATGATCCGCACCTATTTCCAGATGCTGATTGCAGAAGAAATGCCCGGAGCGGCGGGCAAGATGAAGCAGTTCGCGTCGTGGTTCACGCACGGGGTGCGCAACGGAAGCGGGCTGCGCAAGGCGGTGTACGAGGCGAGGGAAGAACGCGAGATCCTGGAGCGGGTGGACCAGTTTTTCCAGAGCATTCTGCACGATCCCGTGCCCGTCACATAAATTTTCTTGCGTACCACGGAGGCACGGAGAAACGGAGACAAATTGTTCCTGTTTTCTCCGTGTCTCACTGTCTCCGTGATGAATTGAATGCCAAAGAAGTCCGGCAAGCCGATTGTTCTGGTCGATATCGACGGCACCCTCGCCGACGTGCGCCACCGCCTGCATCACATCCGCGACGGGCGCAAGAAAAACTGGAAGGCGTTTTTCGAAGGCATGGACCGCGATACCCCGATCGCGTCCACCGTCGCGTGGGTACGTTCGCTGGCCCAGGCGCACGACATCATCGTTATCACCGGCCGGCCGGAGGAATACCGGGCCCGTACCGTCGCCTGGCTGAAGCAGAACGAAATCCCGTTTTCCGACGTGTTTATGCGCCGCGACGGCGATCATCGTCCTGACTACGAAATCAAGAAGGAGGCCCTCGAGCGCTGGCCGAAGGAGCGCATCGAGCTGGTGATCGAAGACCGGCCGCCGGTCTGCGACATGTGGCTGAAGCAGGGCATCCGCTGCGTGCTGGTGGAGAGCGATGAAGCCAACCAGGCGGTCAACGAGATTTACCGCGAGAAAAGCTGACTCCACTCCCAACGACTGTCGTTCCGAATGCGGTTCAGCTCGTCGGCAGGTGCTTTCTTCTCCCACATGACCTTCGGCACCACGCCGAACATGGCGCCGCCGTCGGCCAGGTAAGTGCCGTCGGTGAAGATGGAGAGTTCAAAATTGCCGAGAGTGCAGGAGTTCGTCATTGCGGTTGTGCGGGCGCGGGTTGCGCCGCCGGCAGGTACTGTTCGAATTGATGCTGGATGCGGTGGTAAAGCTGCGTGCGGTCGGCGGCGCCGCTGATGCCGTGCGTCTTCCCGGGATAGAGTTGCAGGTCGAACTGCTTGCCGGCGTTGATCATGGCGCGGACCATCTGCATGGTGTTCTGCAGGTGCACGTTGTCGTCGCTGGTGCCGTGCACTTCCAGCAGGCGTCCAGCGAGCATCTTGGCCGCGTTCACCGGAGCGCTTTCGGCGTAGCCGGACGCATTGTCCTTGGGCAAGCCCATGTAGCGCTCGGTGTAGGTGGAATCGTAATCGTGCCAATCGGTCACCGGCGCCACCGAAACGCCGGCCTTGACGCGATCCGTGTGGGTCATGGCGTAGAGCGTCATGTACCCGCCGTAGCTCCAGCCCCACCAGCCGACGCGGTTGGGATCGAGCACAGGGAACTGCTTCAGCACCTGGTCCAGAGCTGCCAACTGGTCTTCCAACTCCACCTTGCCGAAGTGATGGAGGACCGGGGTGGCAAAGGCGCGTCCGCGACTCGCCCATGCCGCGGTTGTCCACCTGGAGAATGGCAAATCCGCGACGCGCCATGATGTTGTGAAAGAGAAAATTCGCGCCGCTCCATGAGTCCCGCACCACCTGGACTCCCGGGCCGCCGTAGGGATTCAGGATCACCGGGACGCTGGCGGCGCCCATGGCTTCGGCGCCGGGGGGCAGAAGCAGGTATCCGTACAAGGTGGTCTGCCCGTCGGCAGCCTTCAACTGGAGCGCGCGCGGGGCGAGCAGGTTGTAGGTGGAAACGGCGCGCGATTCCCAAATGGTGCTGCAGGCGCCGCCCACTTTGCAAAACGAAACCTGCGGCGGGATGAGCAGCGCGGAATGTCGGTCAACAAAATACTGTCCGCCGGCCGCAAAGTCGGCGCTGTGCACGCCGGGTTCGGTGGTAATCGGCTGCATCGGTGCCGCCGTCGAGTTGGACGGCGAAGACCTGCTCCTGGCGCGGGTCGCCCGCATTAGCCTCGAAATAAACCGTGCCGCTGGATTCATTCACCGCGGCCACGCTGCTGACCTCGAAGTCTCCCTTGGTGAGCTGCCGCTCGAGCCTGGCGTCGGCGGCCAGCGGATTGTTCTTATCGAAGCTGTAGAGGTACAGGTGCATGTGCCCGTCGCGCCAACTCGGCCACAGGAAGCGGTCGCCCGACTTCAGCCACGTAATGTGGAAGCGCTCGTCGTCCAGGTACGCGTTGGGCTCGGATTCGGTGAGCACCAGGCGTGAGCGTCCGCTGGCGGCATCGGCCAAGTACAGGTCCATGCGCGTGTGCAGGCGGTTCACCACCACCGCGTAGAGCGTGCCGCTGCCCACCCACCCGAAGCGCGGGATGTAAGTTTCGTTGTTGTCGCTGTCCCCGAGACTGATCCATTTCACTTTGCCGCCTTCCGCGGAAGTGACGCCGAGGCGCACTTCGGGATTGGGATCTCCCGCTTTCGGATATTTCATCTCGGTGACCTTGGGGTGCGTCGGCATCCAGTCAACCAGGGGATAGGTGGGTACCGTTTTCTCGTTCATCTGCAGAAACGCGATCCGCTTGCTGTCGGGCGACCAGAAGTAGTTGCTGCGGACACTGAGTTCCTCCTCGTACAACCAGTCCACCTCGCCGTTGAGGAGGTTCTCATCGCCATCACGGGTGACCTGGCGCTCGCCACCCTCGCCGACCGGGCGCGACCAGAGGTCGTGCTTGCGCACATAGGCCAGGCGCTTTCCGTCGGGAGAGAACTTGGGATCGCTGGAGGGCTCCGCCGCGGTGGTGAGCTGCACCGCGGTGCCGCTGTCGAGGGAGTAGTACCAGAGCTGGCCGCGGCTGTCGAACAGCAGGTGCCGGGAGTCGGGAGCCCACTGGTACGCGGCGACGGAATAGCGCTGGGCGCGCTCGCGCTGCTCGGCGGTCATGCGGCTGTCCGGCGGAAACAGCGACTGCAGCTTGCTTTCCGCAACCAGCACCGCCTTGGCGCCGGTGGCGACGTCAATCGACCAGAGCTGCCCGTGTTCGCCGGAATCATCGCGCTGGATGAACGAGAGCCTGGTACTGTCCGGGCTCCACTTGATCGCGTCCGGCCCGCGGCCGGTGATGCCGCCCTCGGCGAAGATGGATTCGATGGTCAGCTTCGGCGGCGTGGCGGGCGTGGTGGCCGGCTGTTGCGCAGCCAGCGGCAGACAGAGCAGGAGGATGGCAGAGAAACGTGCGATCATGTCTTTCCCTCGAAGCAATGAAAACGGGAAAGTTTACAACATCAGGCGTCGGTCGACGGCCGATAGTCGATGGCCGAATCGGTTGACCAGCGGGTTGAGGAAGCTCTTGTGGACCACCGTGGAAGGGCACGGCTTTAGCCGTGCCACATCGAAGCCGAATAGAAACGGGGCTTCAGCCCCTGAGGGAAACTTGCTCGGTCAACACCTCGCAGTCCCTGCGATTTCTCCGCCGTCGCGTCCGGGCGCGGGCGGAAGCCGCGCGTGCTACAATTTTCAACCGATCGGAACGTGGGGATGAATCCAGACCTACAGAACCTGAAGGAGTTGCAGGAGGCCGACCGCGAGATTGCGCGCCTCTCGCAAGAGATCGCCGCCCTGCCCCGCCGGGTGGCGGTGATCGAGGCCAAGCTCGCCGACTCCAAGGCGCGCAAGGAAAAGGCAGCAGCGGCCATTAAGGCGGGCGAGGCCTCCAGGCGCAAGTTCGAATCGCAAATCCAGGACCTGCAGCAAAAAGTCTCCAAGTACCGCGACCAGATGCTGGGCGTCAAGACCAACCAGGAGTACAAAGCGCTGACCACCGAGGTGGAATTCGCGCAGCAGCACATCCGCGAAGCGGAGGACAAGATCCTGGAAGGCATGCTCGCCACCGAGTCGCAGGAAAAGGACCTGAAGACCGCGGAGGCCGAGTTGAAGGCGGAGGCCGTGGAAATCGAAAAGGAAAAAGCGGAGGCCCGCACCCGGACGGAAGTGGACGAAAAAGAGCTGGCGGTCTGGAACGGCAAGCGCAACACGTTGCGCGCGGCGATCACACCGGATGTGCTGCGCCACTACGACCGCGTGCTCAAGCTGCGCGGCAGCGCCATGGCCGAGGCGGTGGACCACCATTGTTCCGTCTGCCAGGTGATGTTGCGGCCGCAGCTCTACAACGACGTCCGCACCAACGAGCAGTTCATCATCTGTGACTCCTGCCACCGCATCCTCTGGTACGACCCGGCGCGCGATGTACCGGCTGCCGGGCAGGAAACGGCTGTCCCGGCGGAAGCAAGCCCGTCGGGCAAGTAAGAACCTCAATCTTGTCCGCACCTGTCCTGCACGTAAATTGGCGAGCTGCGGCACGCATCCGCCGCGGTCATGTCTGGGTGTACCGCTCCGACCTCGTCGGGCAGCGACCAGGTCCCGCCCGGGTCGCTGGTCCGGGTGCAGGATGAAGCCGGAAAATTTCTCGGCGCCGCGCTCTACAGCAGCAGCTCGCAAATCGCCCTCCGCATGCTCTGCGCTGAGCGCCTGGAGCCCGCCGGGCTGGTCGAATTTCTCCGCGAACGCCTGCTCGGCGCCATCGCCTACCGCCGGCGAATCGTGCGCGACGCCGACGCTTACCGCGTAGTCTTCAGCGAGGGCGACGGCCTGCCCGGCCTGATCGTGGACCGCTACAACGACATGGTTTCGTTCCAGGTGCTCACCCAGGCGATGGACCGTGACGATATCCGGGAAGCGCTCCTGCAGGCGCTGCTCGACCAGTTCCACCCCGCCGCCGTGGTGGAGCGGGTGGACGCGCGCATCCGCGAATTGGAGCAGTTGCCGCCGCGCGAGGAAGGCCTGCGGTATGGCGAGAAAACCGACACGCAGTTCACCATGAATGGCGTGCGTTTTCATTTCCACGCGCTCGCGGGACAGAAAACCGGGGCATTTCTCGATCAGCGGGAGAACTACGCGGCGGCCGCAACCTATGCCCACGGCGAGGCGCTCGACGTCTTCTGTTACCAGGGCGGCTTCGCGTTGCACCTGGCGAGGGTCTGCTCGCGGGTGACCGCCGTGGACAGTTCGCGTCCGGCTCTGGAAATCGCGGAACAGAACGAAAAACTGAACTCCGAGGCGCACGGCGAGCACGAGATCGAATGGATGGAAGCCAGCGCCTTCGACCTGCTCAAGGACTATTCGACCGCCGGCCGGCACTACGACACCATCGTCCTCGATCCACCCGCCTTCGCGAAATCGCGCAGGGCACTGGCGACCGCGATGCGCGGCTACAAGGAGCTGAACCTGAGGGCGCTGAAGATGCTGCGGCCGGGCGGAGTGCTGGTCACCTGCTCGTGCTCGTTCCACGTGGGAGAAGGAGATTTCCTGGAGATGCTGCAAGCGGCGGCCTGCGACGCGCGCAAATCGCCGAAGGTGATCGAGAAGCGCGGCCAGGCCAAGGACCATCCCGTGCTACTGGCCGTCCCCGAAACGGCTTACCTCAAGTGCGTCATTCTCACCGTCTGACCCTCACCCGGTGGTTACGACTAGCCGGGTGCCCCACATCTGCCCGGTCTTGGCAGATGTGGGCGAAATTCCCCTGAACTTCTAGCCGGCGGAGTGGCCCTTCTTGCCCGGTTTTCCGGCCTCGCGGCGCCACAATTCAGCCGCGAGGCGCTGTTCGTGCGCCAACGACGACGAAACGCGCATCTCTCCGCTGACCACGAAGCGCTCATGGTTCTCTTCCAGCTCATCGGGGATATAACGATAGTTGACCATCACGCCAAAAGAGTCCTGCAGGCCGTAGGGACGCATGTTGGCGAACGGATCAATGGATTCCAGCCTGGCACCGTTGGAAAAATGGAACTGCGCCACCGCATCGTACGGCTTTTCGCCGGCCCGTAATTGTGTCAGGTAAGCAAGCGTGAGCCGCTTCAGAGGTGGGGACAGCGCCTTCTGGTGCTCCGCCGGGTTCTTCAGCAGGTGGAACAATCCGTCCACCGGATCGTCGAGACCGGATTCGCGAGTCAAGTCGCCGGCAAAGTCACGCAACAGACGCGACAGCCGCTCGCGCGTGAAACCGTGGCTGTCCTGGCGCGCTTGCAGCGCATGCGCCAGGTGCGGGACCGGTGAGAGCGTACTGTAGTTGTTAATTTTCGGCAGCTCCGCCCCGAGCTCGTCCACCACCTGCTTGATCAGGAAATTACCAAACGGAACTCCGCGCAGGCCGTCGAGACAGTTGTTGATGGAGTAGAAGATTGCGGTGTCGGCCTGCTCGGGAGGAAGCACCGGAGCGGTGATGTCGAGCAGCGGTTCGAGCTGGCGGGCCAATCCCTTGGTGAGCGCCACTTCGACGAAGATGACCGGTTCGCCGGCGAGCGCAGGTTGAAAGAACGCAAAGCAGCGCCGGTCGGCTTCCAGACGGCGGCGCAGGTCCGGCCAGCCGTTGATTTCGTGGACCGATTCGTACTCGATGAGCTTTTCCAGCGTCAGCGCCGAGGTGTGCCAGCCAATCCGGTCCAGGCGCAAGAATCCCCGGTTGAACCAGGAGCGGAACAGGTGTTTCAGGTCCGCGTCCACCACGCTGAGCTGGGGATGAGAGGGGAGGATGCGCAGCAGGTCGCGGCGCAGGGTCACCAGGGAATTGGTACCGGCGGGCGCGGTGTTGATGCGCCGGAACAGCTCCTGCCGCGGGGGTTCGGCGGCCGACTCCAGCGCAGCCGCCGTGGCCGAGCCGGGATTATGCCGGTAGGCCTCGATGGCGCGCTGGATGGCGTCGCGGTCGGAGCTGAAATCCAGCGCCAGCATTTGGAAAAAAGCGAGCTGCTGCGCGGCGTCCATCGCCCTGTACTGTTCGAGGATGCTCTGCGCCAGCACGGTTTGTGACGCCTCACCGCGCTGCGACAGCAACTGCGTGCACAGCACCCGCATGTCGGTGCCGCGCGCGCCGCGCAGGTTGCGCAAGAGGGTGGCCAGGAATTGCGGCATGTTTTCTGGACCGCCATGCAGCCGGCGGTCCCCCCGAGTATAAGCGGTCGGCGGCGTTGCGGGTGGACTACCGCATCCCTGGCCAGTGCGGCTTCGGTGACCACCCGTTGCAAGCCGCTTTCGCCAGCGCGGTGGACCGCGCCGGATTAAGTTCCATTTCAGGCGCGCCAACCGACGCCGGGGAGAAAAATCATCCCGCAAAGGCGCATTTTACCTCCACAATGGACCACGGCGATGGTGTGGGCGGAGGCGTCAATGGCTGCTTCAGACAGGTTTCGCATTAATGCCGCAACCCATGAAACGCTGGTCGATTCCACACGGCGGCGGCCGCAACTGGCGCCCCAGGGCGCCGTGTTGCCCGAACCCGTGTTTCCGCAGCATCCGGAATTGCTGCACGATCCCGGTCCGGAGCAGCCGCCCGAAAAGCGTCATTGGACCGCCGCCCGCGTTGGCCGCACCGCGCGCGGATGGCTGGCGCCGTACCTCCGATCCCGCATTCTGCCGGGCGAGTTTCACCCCATCACGGCGTACTTCTTTTCCGATTTCAAGTGCAATCTGGACTGCTGGTACTGCCCCTCGTTCGATAACAGCGTGCCGGGGATGACGGAAGACACGGCGCGCCGCGCCATTGACTGGCTGCACGACAGCGGCTGCCGCGTGCTGGCGTTCATGGGTGGCGAACCGCTGCTGCGGCCCCAATTCGTTCACAAGGTGGTTTCCTACGCCGCCCAGCGGGGTTTCTGGATTTACATCGCGACCAACGCCCGGCTGCTCCGTCCTGAGATCGCGGACCGGCTCGGTGATGCCGGAGCCGCCGTGTTTAATGTCGCCGTGGATGCCTGGGACGAGAAGCCCGGCTTACCCAAGGCGCTGGCGCCCATCGAAAAAAATCTCGAGTACCTGCTGCGCAAGCAATACGTCTACGACTACATGGTGTTCTTCAACATGAACATCTGCCGTAACAATCACGAAGATATCCGCCGCCTCACCGACTATGCGCACCAGCACCGCTTTGCCACCGATTACCACATCAATGAGACTCCCATGCTCGATCCCGGCGACCACTTCAGGCACTTTGCCAACAACCCGACCTTTATCCGCCTGCAGGACTGGCGCGCCGTGGATGACTTGATTGACTGGATCGTGGAGAAAAACAGGGCCGGCTACCAGATGGTGAACTCGGTGCAGCGCCTGCTCGAGATGAAGGCGTTTGTGCGCATGGCATCGGGTTGCGATGTGAAGCAACATGGCTGGTACGGCGACGGAGCCGGCGAGAACGGCGAAACCGCCAAGATGCTGGCCACCATGACGGGAATCGTCCAGGAAGACGGCGGCGTCCGTTTCGCCGAATGGAATTGCCGCGCCGGGCAAAACAATGTCATCGTACGCACCGACGGCACGGTAGCACCCTGCTTCCCCATGTACGCTGCCACCTTCGACTGGGGCACGCTCGACAAACCCAAATTCGATCCGCAGCAACTTCGAGACATGAAGAAGACTTGCCAGCAGCACTGCTTTTCAACCTTGAATCACAACCTCGCGTACTGCTACAACGACGCGCGCGTGATCAAATGGATCTGGAGGCAGTTGTGCAACGGGTTTCAGGCCGGCGCAAGGAGCTTCGAGGATTGACGGACATGGCGGTCGCTGGTCCGATCCGCGCTCGTAACGCCCGCAATTCTCTCCGGCTGCGCCCAATTGCAGTCCTGATGTTGTTGCTGGGTTGGTGGAGTGTCGCCGGGGCCGCGGCGGTCACGGACGCCGTCCCTCTGAAGGCGGAGGAAATCGTCGCGCGCATGACGGCGAATAATGCCGCGCGCGCGGCCCGGCTGAGCTCTTACCGCAGCACCCGCACCTACGAACTCGATTACCACGGTCTTCCGTCCCATAAGCACGCACGCATGGTGGTGAGCGCCGCTTACGATGAGGGGCAAAAGCAACTGACCGTGGTCTCCGAGGATGGGTCGAAGCTCCTCCTCGACCATGTGCTGCGGAAAATCCTGGTCCGCGAGATGGAAGCCAATGATCGCGAGAATCTCGCCAGGACGGCGCTGTCCCCCGACAACTACGAATTCACCCTGCTCGGCATGGAGGAGGCCGAGGCCGGCGGCAATCCATGTTACGCATTCCAGGTGACGCCGCGCCGCCGGGATAATTTCCTTTACCAGGGTAAAGTCTGGGTTGACGCGCAGGATTTCGCCCTGGTGCGCATCCAGGCCAAGCCCGCCAAGCATCCTTCCTTTTGGATCACTGAAACTCTTATCGAGCACGCATACCGGAACACCAGCGGATTCTGGCTGCCTGCCACCAACCGTTCCACGACTAAGGTCCGCTTCGGAGGCCGTGCGGTTCTCACCATCCACTACGGCGAGTACGAGGTGACCGCGAAGTAGCGCCCGCGGAGATGGGCATACGCTACAAAAACGCTACTGCGGCAGCGGGGTGGAGAGTGGGCGAAACGCACCCCCACCCTGCCGGAGCGCAGGGGTGCGGTCGCTCTATTTCTTGGCCATGGTGTATTCGCCGGTGCAGTCCCAGGTGGCAGACTGATCTGCATTGCCCGCGCCCTTGCAGGTGCCGCTGGCCTTTGCGCCCTTCAGCTTTCCTCCGCCCTCACGCAAAGTCCACTTGTCGGAACCCGCCTGCAACACGCCGTTTTTCATGGTGCCCATCATTTTGTACGTGTAGAAATTCTTGTCCCCGTTGACCAGGGTTTCGACAAACTCGCCGTGGCCGGTGAACTTGTCGCCGGTGACTTCAATAAACTCGGTGCCCATACCGGACTTTCTCTTCACCCCATCGATCTCGCCTTTAGGGGCGGTGCAGTTGATCTGGTCCACGGAGTAGGCGTGGCCGGGCTTGTCGCCGACGTCAATACTGTGCTGAATTGTGGCTTTCCCGCACTTCCACTGGTTGTCCATCTTGACTTGTGCCAGAGCGCCGCATGACAGCAGACACACTGAGCACAGAACTAGCCAAAGCTTCCTCATCCCTGCCTCCTTGTTGTTTTGCGAAAGTGATGTGGCCGGAGTGACGCGTCCGCTAAATCTCTGAAACCCCACTGCGAATGTACTGGTTGGGTATCTGGGCAGGCACTATACGCCGCATCGGGCGTCTCTGCCTAGAGCTTCCGGCGAGGGGGCGCCATCCCAATCGCGGCGCGTCGATTCGAGATCAGCGGCGCGGTGGTACACTCCACGGCAAATGCTCGAAGTAAAAGCTCTGCGCAAGAGCTACGGCAAGGTTGTCGCGCTCGACGGCGTCAGCCTGCGTGCGGGTGAGGGTGAGACGGTCGGCCTGCTCGGGCCCAACGGCGCGGGAAAAACCACCACCGTCTCGATCATTGCCGGCCTGCTGCGTCCTGATTCCGGCGAAGTGCTGATCGCAGGCAACCCGTTGCGCGGCGACACCGACCCCATCAAGCGCAAGATCGGCCTGGTTCCACAGGACATGGCCCTCTACGACGAGCTTTCCGCTCTCGACAACCTCTTTTTATTTGCCGCGCTCTACCAACTTGACCGCGCAACCGCTAAACGCGCAATCGCCGAAGCGCTCGATCTGGTCGAGCTCGCCAATCGCGGCCGGGACAAAGTCGGAACGTTCAGCGGCGGCATGAAGCGGCGCCTCAATCTTGCCGCCGCGCTTCTCCACGACCCGCAGATCCTGCTCCTCGACGAGCCCACCGTCGGCGTGGACCCGCAGAGCCGCAACGCCATCTTCGACAACCTCGAGACCCTGAAGCGACGCGGCAAAACGCTCATCTACACCACCCATTACATGGAGGAAGCCGAGCGACTCTGCGACCGCATTGTCATCATCGACCACGGCAAGGTAATCGCCGACGACACCCTCGCCGGATTGCACCGCATGCTGCCGGTCACCAACGTCCTCGCCATCGAACTTGAAACGCCCGATGGATTGCGTTTGGAACAACTGCGGACCCTGCCGGAGGTCCAGTCGGCGGAGATGCGCGAGGGTGTCTTGCGGATCGGCGTACACAACCTGGCGGCAGACACTCCCGGAATCCTGAAATGGCTGGCCGAACACGGTCATTCCTATCAGCACCTGGGCAGCGAGCGGCCCAATCTGGAGACGGTCTTTCTGACTCTTACCGGAAGGAGCTTGCGCGACTCATGAGCACTGCTTTCTGGGCCTTGGTGCGAAAAGATCTCCGGCTGTTTTTCTCCGACCGCCGCGCTGTCGTCGTGGGCCTGCTGGTGCCGATCATCTGCGGTTCGTTCTTCGGCTACCTCTTCGGCGGACGAAAGGGCGAGACGGAAGTCAGCCGCATGCCGGTGCTGGTGATCGACCAGGACCACAGCGACGTTTCCGCCGCCATCGTCGCCCGCCTGAGCGCCGACAAAAACCTCGAGGTGAAGCCATCCACCCTGGAAGCCGCACAGGTGGCCGTGCGCAAGGGCAAGGCCATGGTGGCAATTGTGATTCCCAAGGGCTTCGGCAGCGACGCGGGACGCGCTCTCTTCTACAGCGGCGCGAAAAAGCCGGAGCTGCGCGTGCTCTACGATCCGTCGCATGCCATGGAATCCGGCATGGTCCAGGGAATTCTGAGCGGCGCGGTAATGCAATCGGTGAGCAAGGAGATGTTCTCCGGCAAGGGCGGGCGCGAGATGGTCCAGCAGTCATTGGCGGAAATCGAGTCCGCCAAGAACATGCCGGACGCGGACAAGAAGGTCATGCGCGACCTGCTGGGCAGCGTCCAAGCTTTGAACCAGCAGCAGGACCGCGCGCAAACGACGGGACAATCCCAGCCCGCGACGGGCATGAGCATGCCCTACGAAACGCGCGCCGAAGCCATCACCTCCGGCTCCGGCATTCAGTACAACGGTTACGCACATTCGTTCGGTGGGATGGGAATTCAGTTCATTCTCTTCATGGGACTCGACGTCGGCCTTCGCCTTTTGCTGCTGCGCAAGAGTGGACTCTGGCAGCGGCTGCGCGCGGCGCCACTGTCGCGCAGTGTCCTGCTGGGCAGCCGGGCGATCAGTGCGGCCATGATTGCGGCATTCATCATGCTCTTCCTCTTCGCCTTCGCGCGCCTGGTGTTCGGCGTCCGAATTCAAGGCAGTCTTCTGGGATTTCTGGGGATCTGCGCGGCCTTCTCGCTGATGACTGCCGCCTTCGGGCTGATGGTCGCGGCGCTCGGCAAAACGATCGAAGCCACGCGTGGTATCTCCATCATGGCGACGCTGATCATGGTCATGCTGGGTGGCGCGTGGGTTCCGGCGTTCATTTTTCCGCGATGGTTGCAGAAGGCCACCCTGGTTGTGCCGACGCGCTGGGCCATGGACGGCCTCGACGCCATGACCTGGCGTGGCCTGGATTTTTCCGCCGCCCTGCCGCCCATCGCCGTGCTGCTTTTGTTTACGGCGGTATTCGGGACCGTCGCCGTGACGCGCTTCCGCTGGGAGGCGGAAGGCTAGGCGCGCTTCAGTTGGCGGGACTCGCAGGAGCCGCGTGTCGCCATTTAACTCCGAAATGTCCCAAAATTATTCCTGCCAAGGACGGCTGGCCAGGCCCAGCAAGGGGTGGGAATTCCGGCATTGTCACGCTACAATGCCGCTGCCATCAATTCCTCTTTTTCTTCTTTTATTAACGGCAGGATGCGCCTGGTCCACAAGGCACATTCCCGCGGAGTCATGTCATGCATACAAGAACTGTTCGGTCCCGCATATTCACGGCAGCGATTGCCGTCCTCGCCTGCACCGTGCCCGCGCTCGGCCAGGCGGGTCCGGCGCTCATTGCGCAGCAGCTTCCGCAGGATAATCCGTTTGCCCGGCCAAGCACGCTGCCGTACCGCGTACCACCGTTCGACCGCATCAAGGATGCAGACTTTCGGCCCGCCTTCGACGCGGGCATGGCCGAGGAACGCAAAGAAATCGAGGCGATCGACCGCAACCCGGCCCCGCCGAGTTTCGAAAACACCGTCGTCGCGTTGGAAAAATCGGGTCAGCTGCTGGATCGCGTGCAGTCGGTCTTTTTCAATCTCAACGGGTCCAACACCAATCCAGAGATGCAGAAAATCGCATCCGAAATGGCTCCGAAACTCGCTGCGCACCAGGACGCCATTCTGCTTGACCCGGTGTTGTTCGCGCGTGTCGACGCGGTTTACCAGAAGCGCGCCGGCTTAAAACTCGACCCCGAGTCGATGCAACTGGTCGAGCGCTGTCATACCCGGTTCGTGCGGGCAGGCGCGCAACTAGCCGAGGCGGACAAAACCAGGCTCCGCCAGCTCAACGGGCAGACCGCGTCACTCACCACCCGGTTCCAGCAGAATGTGCTCAAAGCTACGAAAGATTCCGCAATGGTCGTCGATGACGTCGCCGATCTGGACGGGCTTTCACGCGAACAGATCGGCGCCGCAGCCGAAGCAGCGAAGTCGCGCGGGCTCAACGGCAAATGGATATTTACGCTGCAGAACACCACCGGCCAGCCGGTGCTTGCGCAACTGCGGAACCGAGCGCTGCGGGAGAAGATCTACAAAGCCTCAATCGGCCGCGGTAACGGCGGCGCCGACGACAACACTGTAGTCGTGGCAACAATCGTCAAGTTGCGGGCAGAAAAGGCCACCCTGCTGGGATATTCTGATTATGCGGCTTATGGGCTCGCGGATCAGGGCGCGGGCACACCCGCGGCCGTCAACCAGATGCTCGCCCGTCTCGTGCCGCCCGCCATTGCGAACGCCAGGAAAGAAGCGGCCGACAATCAGAAACTGATCGATCAGCAGGCGGGTGCCGGCCATGGCAAGCCATTCACGCTCGAGCCGTGGGACTGGGCCTTCTACGCCGAACAAGTCCGCAAAGCCCGCTTCGGCTTCGACCAGGCCGAGGTGAAGCCTTACTTCGAGTTGAACCGCGTGATGCAGGACGGCGTGTTCTATGCCGCCCATGAGCTCTACGGTCTCTCCTTCAAGGAGCGCCACGACCTTCCGGTGTACCAGCCGGACGTAAGAGTCTTCGAAGTCTTCAACGCCGATGGATCGCCGCTGGGGCTCTTCCTGGCCGACTATTTCGCTCGCGACAACAAGCGGGGCGGCGCCTGGATGAACAGCTACGTTGGCCAGTCCAGGCTGCTCGGTTGGAAGCCGGTGGTCGTCAATAACCTCAATATCGCCAAGCCGCCGCAGGGCCAGCCCGCGTTGCTGACTTTCGAAGAGGTCACGACCATGTTCCACGAGTTCGGGCACGCGCTGCACGGCCTGCTCTCCGACGTGAACTATCCCTCGCTCTCCGGCACCAGCGTGCCGCGCGATTTTGTGGAATTTCCGTCGCAGTTGAACGAAATGTGGGCGCGCGAGCCCGTGGTTTTCACCCACTATGCGAAGCACTATCAAACCGGCGTGCCGATGCCCCAGGCAATGCTCGATAAGGTGCTCGCGGCCGAGAAATTTGGTCAGGGCTACGCCACCACGGAATACATAGCGTCCGCGCTGCTCGACCAGGCCTGGCATCAGATGACCTCGGAACAGGCGCCGTCCACCGACAAAGTGATGGCATTTGAGACTGACGCCTTGAAAAAGCACGGCGTGGAATACGCGCCGGTTCCGCCCCGCTATCACACTCCGTATTTCGCCCATGCCTTCGCGGGCGGGTATGCGGCCGGCTATTACGCTTACATCTGGAGCGAGGTGCTGGCGCGGGATACGGAACAGTGGTTTCACACCCATGGCGGTCTGCAGCGCGCCAACGGCGAGTTTCTACGGGCCAAGATACTCTCGCGCGGACGCAGCACGAATCCGGAGCTCCTGTTCGAGCAGTTTTACGGCGGGCCGCCGGATATCGCGCCCCTGCTCGAACATCGCGGGCTTAAATAGCCGCAGTCCAGGAAAACTTCATGGGTTCGTCCGTAAGTCGCTAAAACAGTAAGGTGGGTTTGTTGGTCGGCCCTTAGCGGCCAAACTGCACCACTACCCAAGGGTCCGCTTATTCCAGATCGTGCTTGTCGGGGTTGTAGAAAAAGCGGAAGCGCAGCGCCAGGTATTGGCCGCGGAATTCGTTGGGCAGCGGCGGAAACGGATTCGACCCGCTGATGCCGCCCCAGGCGGCGCGGTCCAGCGACACATCCCCCGAGGGACTCACCAGCCGCATGCCCGCCACCGTGCCATCTTTCATGATGGCGAACTCGATTCCCACTCTTCCTTTTTTCATCAGCGGGGCGCGAGCGATTTCCGGAATCAGCTGGTACCAGTTCTGGCGGACATCGTGCAGCACGCGCGCCAGGTAGGGACCGAAATCCACGCCCATGGTATCGCTGAGGATGTCCATGTTGCTCTTGATGCCGCCGCCGGTGGGAAACGCGGTGCCGTAGTCGCCGCCGGCGCCGCCGTATCCCCGGGTACCCGCCGCCGCGCGCGCTGCCTGCTCGATCGCCGATCCCGCCGACATGGCGCTGCCAAAGGCCTGCTTCGCCGTCATCGCCGGCGTGCGTAGTTGCGCCGTTTCATTCGGTGGAGGTTGCGCGCCCGAAGGTCGCCCTGCATTGGGCGCGGCTTGCGCGATCGCGGGCGCGGCCGGCTGTGCCGGATTTCCGGGAGGCTGCGGCGGTCCGGGACGGCGCGCGTCGCGCAGCTCGTCCAGCGTCTTGCGGTCAATCTGCGGCGCGCGCGAGGTGGCGATGCGGTCTTTATCGGAAATGAATTTTGAGTTCGGCCGCGTGGTGACCTTCTGCTGGTCGGGCGGCATCTCGAGGAAGGTGGCCTGGCGCTCCCGCAATAGATCTTCCGCCGACCGCACCGCGATCAGGCGGTGCATCGGAAAATACTTGGGCCCGGCGACGATGGCGATCAGCACCAGCAGGTGAGCGACCACCGAAATCCAGAAGGCTTCCCGCAGCCGCGAACGCGACAGGTCATCCTGGAGCTGGATCAGGAGAACCGGCACTGCTATCGGATGGTCCGTCGGCAGGTCTTCGTAATCGAAAGGAAGCCTGGCCTGGACCGCCTCCGGATGCCCATTGCGCGGCGGCGCCGGAGGTGTATTCACCGGAGCTGTATTCAACGGGATTCTGGTCAGTGCCATGAAGACAAAGATTTCCCTGCGAGCCGCGCGCCCGCATAAGAGATTAGACGCTCAGCCGCCGCAAACCGCTGCGCACCTTTTCAGCCACAGGTCAGAGGATAACGGTGCCCTCTATTGTCTCACCTGATACGCCGGAACGCACGCGCAGTCAATTACTTAACCCGGTGCGGGGGAGCGAGTTTCGCGGCGTGCTGGGAACCTGGACCGCAACAAGGCTATACCCGATTCTCAATTACCGTATCCGGTTGTCCTCCCGAGCGAGGGAGGGCTCCCGCGCGCTGTCTCCAGCGCGGGAATCCCGAGTCGAGGGATCTCTACCGGCTACACCAACTCTGGAACCGCTCTAAGGCCTCGCGCCTGAAGCCTTGAGCCTATGTTACGCTTCGCTCATGCTCAAAAGATTGGCCCTGGTGACTGCGCTACTCGTCTTGCTTGCGAGCGGCGCGATGGCCAGGGACCGCAAAGCGCGCTTCCAGTCCTTCGGCCCGGTGCAACTGGACCGCGATGGCGACAAGTGGGCGCAGAAGACGCTGAAGAAGCTGACCCTGGAAGAGAAGATCGGGCAGATGTTGCTGGTCTGGGCGCGGGCCGAGTTTCTCAACCTCGACAGCCCGGAATTCACCCGGCTGCGCGAGATGATCCGCAACTATCACCTCGGCAGCTTTGGGCTCACCGTGCCGGTGGATGGCCCGTTCGTGCTGCGCAACCAGCCCTACGAAGCGGCCATGATGACCAACCAGTTGCAGCTCGACTCCGCGCTGCCGCTCCTGATCGGAGCGGACTTCGAGCGCGGGCTTTCCATGCGCCTCTACGGCGCCACCGTGTTTCCCCATGCCATGGCCTTCGGCGCCGACGGCAACCCCGCCGACGTCGAGACCTCCGGCCGGATCACCGGCGTGGAAGCCCGCGCCATCGGCGTGCACTGGAACTTCTTCCCCGATGCCGACGTGAATTCCAACCCGGCGAATCCGGTGATCAATACGCGCTCCTTCGGCGAAGACCCGCAGCAGGTGAGCGCGCTGGCGGCGGCCTATATCAAGGGAGCGCATGAAGCGGGAATGCTGGTCACGGCCAAGCATTTCCCCGGGCACGGCGACACCGCCACCAACTCGCACCTGAGCCTGGCGGAGGTCAATGGCGACATGCAGCGGCTGCAAACGGTTGAGCTGCCGCCGTTCCAGGCAGCCATCAACGCCGGCGTGGACGCGGTGATGATCGCGCACGTTACCGTGCCGGCCTTGGAGCCCGACCCCAACACGGTGGCGACCACCTCGCATGCGGTTGTTACCGGCCTGCTGAAAGACAAAATGGGATTCCAGGGGCTGGTGGTCACCGATGCCCTCGACATGAACGCCCTGATGCGGATTTACGCCCGCTCGCCGAATCCCTCCGGCGCCGCGGCGGTGGCGGCGGTGAAGGCCGGCAACGACATGGTGCTGATCCCGCTCGACATTGACGGCGCGTACAACGGTTTGTTGCAGGCGGCGCGCAGCGGCGAAATTCCGGAAGCGCAGATCAACCAATCGGTGCTGAAGGTGCTGCGCGCCAAGGCATCGTTAGGCCTGCACAAGGCCCGCCTGGTGGACCTCGACAAGGTGGCGGAGCTGGTGGCGCTGCCCGGCAACGTCGCTTTCGGGCAGCGCGTGGCCGACGCGGCCGTCACCCTGGTCCGTGACAACCGCAAACTGCTTCCGCTCAAGCGCCAAATTGCGGGAACCGCGGCCATCCTCAATCCGTATCTCAAGGTGGAGGAAACCCGCAACCGGGTGGTGGCCGTCATTTTTACCGACGACCTCCGCTTCGAGTACGGCCGCGTGTTCGAGCGCGAGTTACGCGCGCGCGTGCCCGATGCGCGGGTGTTTTACGTGGACCGGCGTATCGCAGCCGGCTTGACGCCGCAGATTGTCGCTGCCGTCGAAGAGGCGCAGGTGGTGCTGGCGCCGGTGTTCCTGGGCCCGATGGCCAGCAACGAGATGAAGAATTCGCTCGGGCTGCCGCGCGATATGAATGCGCTGATCGATTACATCCTGAAACTCGCCCCGGAGCGCACCGCGATTATTGCCATGGGAAACCCGTACCTGGCCGCCGAGTTCCCCATGGTGCAAAATTATCTGTGCACGTATTCGTTCACCACCGTGTCGGAACTCAGCGCCATCCGCGCGCTGTTCGGAGAGATCGCGATTCGTGGCCGCCTGCCGGTGACCATTCCCGGCGTCGCGCAACGTGGCGAGGGTATTGACCGGCCGCAGCAGGTTGGCCGAGGAGGGACTAAATTCAATGTCAGGACCAAAACTGCTTCCGCCCCATAAACCAGCCGGTTGGCCCACCCTTGTCCCGCGCGCTTTTCGCGCGACAGGGTGGGTATTTGTACGCACCCTACTCGCCCTCGCCGCGCTGGCCTTCCTCGCCGGGTGCACTGTCCACGAGGACCGCACCGCCAGCGGCGAAAAGAAAGTGGACATCAGCACGCCTTTCGGCAACCTGAACGTGAACACCGACGTCGACGTCAAGGACACCGGGCTGCCGGTCTATCCCGGCGCTCAACGTGTTACCGACGGGGAGAGAGACAAGCACGCCGCCAATGTCAACCTTTCGGTCGGGGGCATCGGTTTGAAGGTGGTGGCCATCAAGTACCGCAGCGACGATCCGCCGGACAAGGTGCTGGCGTTTTATCGCCCCAAGATGAAGGAATTCGGCGGCAAGTTCCTGGAATGCCAGCAGCAGGGCTTCGTCACCTACGGCCACACGGATGACAGCAAAGAAATCACCTGCGACAAGGGGTCGCATGAAGGCACCAACGTGGAACTGAAGGCGGGCACGCCCGACCGGCAGCACATCGTGGCCGTCAAGCCAAATGGTTCCGGCAGCGAGTTCGCGTTGGTCTACGTGATGAAGCGGGGCAAGGAAGGCATGTAAGCCTGATTGCGGAACTGGAGAATTGCGGAATCGGGTAATTGAGACCGGTTCCGCTTCTTCAATTCCGCAGTTCCGCAGTTACTCAATTCCGCAATTCCTTCCCACGGTTATCCACTTTGACAACATCATACTGGCGCTTTCCGGTTGACCCATCAACCGCGGTAGCGCAACTTGGGAGCCGAGCAGTACCCAAGTCCGCCGCCATTGGGCCGTACACAACCATGTCGGAGGCGGCGGCAACATTTAAGGCACCCAGTGCGCCGAGTCCGACGGGACCAGCCGTAAAATTACCTCGGTGCTGTTCTCTGGAGCCTTAAGGAACCGGCGCATGTCTCGGGGGAGAACCGCGCCGGTTTTTATTTTTTTCTTCGGATTCTTCTGGTACACGCGCCCCCGCGTGTGCAGGCGTTACGAAGAACTAACCGAATGTCATCCTGAGCGAGGCGTCGCCGCGACGCCGAGTCGAAGGACCCCTACCCTGCCAGCGGCGCCGGCTGGCCAATAGGCATTTCCACCCGGAATCTCCAATCGGCAATCCAAAATCGACAATCGAAAATGTTGTTCATCCGATTACCGATCGCCCTCTCGCTATACAATCCATCCTTCTGCTTTTTCCATGAAAGCCGCTGTCATTACGCGTTATGGCGGGCCGGAGGTGCTCCAGGTCCGCGACGTGCCTCGCCCGCAGCCCAACCCCGGCCAGGTGCTGGTGCGCGTGGAGGCCGCGGGCGTGAATTTTGCCGACATCATGGCGGCACGCGGCGGCTATCCCGGAACCCCGGAGCCGCCCCTGGTCGCCGGGCGCGAGTTCGCCGGACGTCGCCAGGATACCGGCGAGCGCGTCATGGGATACACCCAGAGCAAGGCATTCACGGAAAAGATCGCAACCTCCCCGGACCTGCTGTGGCCGGTGCCGGAGCAATGGTCTGCGACCGAGGCGGCGGCCTTCCCGGTCAATTACTTCACCGCTTATTTCGCTTACTGGAAAGCCGGATTGCTGGGCGAAGCCGCTGGCGGCAAGCGAGTGCTGATCCATGCCGTCGCCGGCGGCGTGGGCACGGCGGCGGTGGAGATCGGCGGCGTGCTTCAGGTGGAGATGTACGGCACGTCGTCTTCGGATGAAAAACTGGCCGCGGTGCAAAAGCTCGGTCTCCAGCACCCCATCAATTACCAGCGTGACGATTATGAAGAAAAAATTCGCCACCTGACCGGCGGCCAGGGTGTGGACGCCGTCTTTGAAATGCTGGGCGGCGAGCACGTCGCCAGGAGTGTGCGCTGCCTCGCCTTCCTCGGCCGCGTCATCACCTACGGCGCCGCCACCGGCGAGCGCGCCTCGCTCGATCCGCGAATCTTGTACGACAAGCAAACCAGCGTGCACGGCTTGTGGCTGGCGAAGATGTCGCAGCGCCCGGAACTCATGCGCCCGGCCTGGGCACAACTAAAGCAGTGGATTGACGCCGGGCGCCTGCATCCCGTCGTCGGCCACGTGCTGCCGTTGGAGAAAATCGCCGCGGCCTACCGCTTGCTGCTGGAAAGGAAGAACTACGGGAAGGTGGTATTGGTGATCGGTGGCTAGTGGCTATCTCATCATGGACCAGACCGGTAAACTACGAGTTCCCTCAGGGGCTAAAGCCCAGGATTTTCGCGGCTCCGGACGGCACGGCTGAAGCCATGCCCCTCCGAGAACGATTTATGAGATAGGTTCTGGTGGCTGGTGGCTACAAGCGGTCTGGCTCTGTTGACATCCAGACGGTCTGGGTCGCTTCCTTGCTCAGAACCCGCCATGACCGCAGCCCCGCAGGGGCGGCATAGAATAGCCCGGCACGTAAGTGCCGGGGAAGGTTGTCAGGGTAGTTTGAGTCCCGTAGGGACGGCACGAAGAAGCTTCCGGCTTGACAGGCTGTCAACAGAGCCGGATAGCATGTAGTGTTGAGAACTGGTCCTCAAAGATGGCTTTTGAAGGGGCGCGGCGGCAGCACAAGAACTGAGGGTCGCAATGCCATTCCATAAATCGATTTTCTGCGCGGCGACGTTGCTGCTAATCGCCACCACCGCCACCGCCGCTGGCGTACCGCAGCTCAGTGCCGACGCCGGCCCGTGCTGGGTAGAGTTCACTGTCACCGACGCCGTCAATAAGCCGGTTTATCTCGCCAAGATCAACACCATCGTGCGCTACGGATTCCTGAGCAAGCGCAAGACCGAACTGGAACTCTCCACCGATTCCAACGGCAAGGGCAAGTTCACCGGCCTGCCACACGACGTCAAGAAGCCGCTGGCATTCACCATCACCTACCAGGGCCAATCGAAAACCGTGACCCACGATCCGGCCACCAACTGTCACGCCAGCCTCGACGTGGCCCTCGGCAGCAAGTGACAATTCTGTTCATCACCGAGACACCGAGAACACGGAGGCATACCGAGGAAGCGATTGCTCGGTGAATCTCGGTGGCCTCTGTGTCTCGGTGGTGAAAAGAAGAAAGCCGGCCAAACCTCAGCCGGCAATCACTCAATCACCAATCACTAAATCGCCAAATCTCCTACTGCGTCACGGTCTTCACCACATCGCCCACCTTGAATCCCTGTCCCGAGACCACCTTCCCCACCGCGGAAACGTCGTCCACGTCGCTGATCTGGACCTTGCCGACTTCGGTGCTCAAGCGGCGAAGCACCTTCCCGGTGGTCGGGTCCTTGATCTCCTGCGAGACGCGCTCCACGCTCATCTGATCGCCGACCTTGATCCCGGCCTTGGCGCCGACGTTGAGCACCACCTGGCCCGGCTGGACAAATGCCACCACGCCCTCGACTTTGATGACGCGCGCCTCCAGCTTGGGGGCGCCGGCAATGACTCCCGTGCTCATCTGGTCGACGGCGATTTTGATCGCCTCGCCGATGATCGTGTTCTGGAAGTCGCTGCTGCCGAAATCCACACCCCCGGCGCCGAAGCCGCGCCAGTTGCCGCCGCCGCCCGTCAGCGAGGTGCTGCTGCGCGACGACTCGCCCTTGCCGTCGGCTACCGCCAGGATTTCCGCGGTATCGATGTCCACGATGCGGGCATCCAGGGTCACGATGGCCTTCGACTCCTTATGCCTGAAGCCGCCCAGGCCGAAGCCGCCAAACCCGCCGCCACCGCCGCCCACTCCCTGGTTCTTGGTCTCGTTGCCGAACTGGGTGATGTTGCCGACAATGATCGCGTCCACGCCCAACAACTTGCCGATTTTGGCGGCGCTGTTGGGATTGAAGCGGTCGCTGTTGGAAAAATTCTGTTCTTTTAGAATCGTGTCCATCTTCGCGCGCTCAATCACGCTGTAGGTGCCGTCTTGTACCAGGCGCTTGACTAGCAGAGCGGTGATGCCCTTGCCCACGTCAATGTCGGTCCCGAAGATGCCGGCAACCGCGGTGCGAACGGTGGAATAATCGAAATCGAATACCGCGACGCGCTTCTTGCGTTCGGCTGCGAAACCGGAAACCGAGAGCAAGACAAGCAGCGCGCAGAGCGAGAGAACCTTGGACTTCATGCGTAGCCTCCACAGCCAAATCTTCGGATCGCCTCAAAGCGAGTAGGCGGCGGGGACGGGGGGACTTCGTCCGCGCCACAGAGAAACCCCGAAATCACTGCACGCAATTCTCCACTAACTGAGGATTTTTGCAAGCGGTAGAAAGGATGGGTCGGCGAATTGGCAGGATGAAGATCGTGGCGCGATGAATAGAAAAGCCCAGCCGAAGGCAGCCGGGCTACGGGACATTGGGACAGTACCCCACTGCCACAACGTTTGCTAACGCTCGAATACGCACTGTGAGAAAAAGGCCGAGCGCGCTTTGCGATCGGCCTTTTGTTTTCCTGACTACGGGCTACGAACTACCGGCTACGGCGGTTCAGTACTTCGGCATCGTCGGGTCCACCTTGTCCGCCCATGCGTTGATCCCGCCGGTAAGGTTCTTCACCTTGGTAAAGCCGGCCTGGCGGAGGAAGTCCACGGCCTTGGCGCTGCGCCCGCCCATCTTGCATTGGGCAACGATCTCGCGGCTGGAATCCAGCTCGTGGACCCGCTTGGGCAGATCGTTCAGCGGAATCAGGTATCCGCCGAGATTGCAGATCTGGTACTCGTGCGGCTCGCGCACGTCGAGCACGAAGATGTTCTCGCCGGCATCGCGGCGGCGTTTCAGTTCTTCCACGCTGATTTCCGGCATCTTCGCTTCGCCCACGGGCTTCTCCTCGCCTCGGATTCCGCAGAATTGGTTGTAATCGATCAACTCGGTGATGGTGCGGTTCTTTCCACAGACCGGGCAATCGGGGTTCTTGCGCAGCTTGAGCTCGCGGAACTTCATGCTCAGCGCGTCCACCAGCAACAGGCGTCCGATCAGCGGCTCGCCCGCGCCCAGAATCAGCTTGATCGCTTCCGTCGCCTGCATCACCCCCACCAGTCCGGGCAGGATTCCCAGCACGCCGCCTTCGGCGCACGAAGGCACCAGTCCCGGCGGAGGCGGCTCCGGATACAGGCAGCGATAGCACGGGCCTGCTTCGGTGGCGAACACGCTCACCTGTCCTTCGAAGCGGAAGATGGAGCCGTACACGTTCGGTTTGCCGGTGAGCACGCAAGCGTCATTCACCAGGTAGCGGGTGGGAAAATTGTCGGTGCCATCCACCACGATGTCGAACTGGCGGAACAGATCGAGCGCGTTGGCGCTGGTGAGGCGCGTTTCGAATGGCCGCACTTCCACGTACGGATTGATTGCCTTGATCTTTTCCGCGGCCGAGTCCAGCTTCGGCCGGCCCACGTCGGCGGTGGTGTGAATGATCTGGCGCTGCAGGTTGGTGAAATCCACCACGTCGAAATCCACCACGCCGAGGGTCCCCACGCCCGCCGCCGCCAGGTAGAGCGCCAGCGGCGACCCCAGCCCGCCCGCGCCGATGCACAGGACTTTTGCGGCCTTGAGCTTGGTCTGGCCGTCCATGCCCACTTCGGGCATGATCAGGTGGCGCGAGTAGCGCAGGATTTCCTCGTTGGAGAGGGTGACCGGTTCGAGTTGGGCGATGGTGGCCATAAGTCCTATCCGGCGATCGGATGATCGGGTGATCGGATGATCGAAAATCGGTAAAGATCACCAGATCGCCCGATCACCGGATCACCCGATTCCTCCGGCGATCGACGGCACAATCGACAGCGTGTCTCCGTCCTTCACCAGGGTCTGCTCTTTGCTGAGATAACGGATGTCTTCGTCGTTCAGGTACACGTTGACGAAGGCGCGCAGGCGCCCGTCATCGGTGTAGAGGTGCTGGCGCAGCTCCGGGTGGCGTGATGTCAGGCCGCTCAGAGCCTCCGCCACTGTCCCGGCATTCACCTCAACGGCATCCTTCTTGTCGGCATACTGGCGCAATGGCGTCGGAATTATGATTTTCATAGGCTTCCCAGACTGTTTTTGATGCCCGCCAGCCGCAGCCGGATTCAAGCGCTCGGTTTTCCCGCGACCGTTTCCCCGCGACCGTTTCCCCGCCACCGTTTCCCCGCCACCGTTTCCCCGCGACCATGCTGAAGGGAAGGGCACGGCTTTAGCCGTGCCGAAAACGCCCTTCTTGTATTTGTCATTCCGAGGGGCTTCAGCCCCGAGGAATCTCGGTTTCCCCTCTGCCGATGCCGTCATTTATCGAATCAAAGGAAACTAGATCGCCAGATCACCCGATCACCCGATCAGCGTCACTCTGCTTCAAACTCCCTCACCAGCACCTTTTCGCTCGCCACTTCAACCTGCTCGTCTTCGAAACGCTTGTCCTCTTCACCGGAGCCGAGCAGTGCGAAGGAGTTGGTCGTCACCGCACGGCCCTTCTCCACGCTGGTGATGATGTAGGAGCATCCCATCCAGTGCGCTTCGGCCAGGTCGGTCTGCGACCAGCGCGCGGGATGGTCGGGATGCGAGTGATAGAAGCCGACAATGTCCAGCCCGCGCTCGCGTCCCTGGCGCTGGATGCGCACCAGGTCGCGCGGATCAATGTGATAGCGGTCCTGCGGCCGGTCGGCGCGCGTGTTGCCGCAGCGCACCGTCTCCACCACCTGCCGCTCCTCGTCTTCCATCCGCCCCAGCAGCACGCCGCAGCACTCGTGCGGATAGGTCTCCTCGCTGTGTCTTCGTACGGCTTCGAATTCCGCGTGGTTGATCTTCAGCATGGTTGTGCAATCGGGCGATCTGGTGATCGGGTGATCTGGTGATTTACTTCCCTCGGGTTCGATCACCCGATCACCCGATCATCCGATCACCCGATGTCTTCTTCCCAGAATTTCTCGCTCAGGTATTTGTCGCCGCTGTCGGGGAACACGGTGACAATCACCGACCCGCGCGGCGCCGTCTTCGCCACCTCCAGGCAGCCCGCCAGCGCGCCGCCCGAGGAAATCCCCGCCAGCACTCCTTCTTCGCGCGCCATTCGCTTCACCATTTCATACGCGCGCTCGGTGGAGACGCCGAGATCGACGTCGGCCAGCGCCGCATCATAGATCTTGGGCACGATGGCGGTGGCCATGTGCTTGGTGCCTTCAATGCCGTGGAACGACGAATCCGGTTGCAGCGACACGCACCGGACATGCGGGTTCAGTTCCTTGAGCCGGCGCGCCGTGCCGACAAACGTTCCGCTCGTGCCCAGCATGGCCACGAAGTGGGTAACGCGCCCCTCGGTCTGCCGCCAGATCTCGTTCGCCGTGGTTTCGTAGTGCGCGCGCCAGTTCGCGTCGTTGGAATACTGGTCGGCGTAGAAGTAGCGGGCCGGATCAGCGGCGTACATCTGGCGCGCCTTGCGGATGGCGCCGTCGCTTCCCTCGCCCGGATCCGTATACACGATCTTCGCTCCGTAGGCATGCAGGATGCGCTTGCGCTCCACCGAAACGTTCGACGGCATGCACAGCGTGACGCCGAAGCCCATCGCGGCGCCGATCATGGCGTAGGCAATGCCGGTATTGCCGCTCGTGGAATCGAGCAGCTCGCGGCCGCGCGGCAGCTCTCCGGCATCAATGGCTTCCAGCACGATGTTGGCCGCGGCGCGGTCCTTCACCGAACCGCCGGGATTGAACCACTCGGCCTTAGCCAACACCTCCACACCGTGCAGGTCCCTCGTGATGCGAGCCATCCGGATCAGCGGCGTGTTGCCGATTCGCTCCAGCACACTGCGGCCCAGCTTTTCCGGCGCGCTTTCGCGGGCCGGCGTCACCGGCTTCCTGCGCGTGCTGGGGGAAGGCTGCGTCATAGGCACGGGTTTTGGATGTGTCCCCACGGCCTCAAAAGTAACGGATTCATGAGACCGCGGGCAACCATCGCGAGGCGGGAGGTATCGAATTCGTCCCCAGCGGCCGATTTGCAGCAGCGAGCGCCGTCTCTAACCGTTACCGTCTTGGATGTGGTAGGGTGGTTCGGCGTTACATTTGGTTGCGCGTCCCGCCCGCCGCGGCAGGCTCCGAACATGGCGAAGACCCCGGTTGCCAAGACGTACGACGAAGCGATCGCCTGGCTGCGCGATCACGGTTTCGATCTGTTGGAAGCTCCCGGCGTGCAGAACCGCGTCTTCGTCAAGCAGTACAACTGCTCGGCGGCCATAGAAAAGTCCGGCGACAGCGGCGTGAAAATCTTCGCCTATCCCGGTTACCTCATCGCCGGCGAAATCGCCAAGCTGATCAACCGCGGTTACCAGCAGTTTTTCAAGACCACCAAAACCGAAGTGCCCGCCACCGCCGACCAGCTCAAGGCGCTGCACCAGTTCACCGAGGAACTGAAAGAGTCCATCGGCGCCCCCAGCCTCTACAACGAGTCGCTGGGGACGGTCAGCGAAAACTACGTCTACGACCGCGTGCAGCACCGCGATGAGCCGGCCGCCGCGCGCCCCAAAAAGCCGTGGGAAAAAGCCAAAAGCAAGCGCCACGCCTGAATCATCCCTCTAGCAGGCTGCTGAAAAATGCCCTCTACGGCTTGTCTTGAAGGGGCGCGGCGGAACCTGTCCCGAGCGAAGCCGAGGGAGCCGCGTCGGACAAATCCTTTATTTTTGTCATTCCGAGCGGGCTCGGTAGGTCACGGCTTCAGCCGTGACCGAGGCGCGAAGAGCCGAAGCCCGCGAGGAATCTAGGTTTTTGATTTGTTCCGCAGCCTCCGAAGAAATCTCCGAAAAGAAAAAAGCCGGCGGAACGAATTCCGCCGGCTTGAGTTGGCTCGACCGGAAACTACGGCCGGGCGATGATGAAGTTGGGGCTGGTCCAGGTCTCCCAGTCACCCGGGTGGTCAGGGTCGCCCAACGCCTTCAATGCGCGGACCGAGATGACATAGTTGCCATTCGGTACGGTGAAGGTCTTCTTGAGATTCGCCGAGAGCGCGGTCCCGTCGAACGTCCAGTAATAGAAGCCGGTCGCCGTTGAATTCCGCTCGATGTACTTGCTGTTGTCGATGTAATGGAAGTTGCGGCCGGTCACAGCATCCAGAACCTGCAACTGGATTTGCTGCACCTGATGGTCGAAGTGGATCAGCACGTAGGGGATGTCGCCGCCGGCCAACGTATACACGGCGCCGGCGGTCTGCTTGAACAAGCTCGTTCCGATCAGCTTGGCCAGCCATGGGAAGCCGTTGGCGGTAGGCGCCAGGGCTTGGATGGACTGGTAGTCGCCGACAAACCCCGCAAACGGCACACGGTAGACCTGCCCTTCGCCATTGTGCGGAGTGAAAACGATCCAGCCGCCGTAAAGAGCCTTATCAGGGGCTGTCGGCGGAATGATGACAACCTTGACCTCCTTGTCAACTTGCGGACCCAAAGTCACGCTTGGCTTGGCAAACACGACCGAAGCGTCCGAGGTGAAGAACGCCGGTACAAAGGTGTTGTTCGTCGAGATGCCGTTCTCGAAGGACAGGTCGTAGGTCACCTTCACGTTGCTTTGGTTGGAGACGGTGAGGCGTACCACTGCCGGCCCGCCTTGGCTTTCACCGAGTGCGAGCTTGGCGGGGGTGATCCGCGTCGTGCCTACAATCGCGTCGAAGATGTTGAGCATGCCGGCGCCCTGGCGGAACGTGCTATCCAGGAAGCCGAGCCCGGGATTGCCCCACCATAGGTGAGGGATGGCGGTGTTCTGGAGGACGTCGCGGACCTCGCGCGCCTTCAGTTTCGGCTCGGATTCCAGCAGCAGGGCCACGGCGCCCGCCACGTGCGGCGAGGACATGGAGGTGCCGCTCAACACGGCGTAGCTGCCCAGCGCGCGCGGCCAGGTGGAACGGATATTGCCGCCAGGCGCCCCGATATCGGGCTTGAAGCTGAGATCGGGCGACAAGCCGTAGGAAGAGAACGACGAGATCAGGTTGCCGGTGGAGGTGTTCGGGGTCTCCAGCGCCAGGGTGGTCCAGGTCATGGTCGTGGTTCCGCCGGCGATGCGCCCATCCAGGGTTGCGCCGTCGGCCTGCGAGATCGCCACTACCGGGATGGTGATCGCGGGTGTGCCCGCCACCGTCGGAAACAGCGAACCGGTGGTGTTGTTATACAGAATCACCCCCGCCGCGCCGGCGCTCTGCGCGTTAAAGGCCTTGACATAGAAGGAGCAGGTACCACGCCGGATCAGGACAACTTTTCCGGTCAGGGACGGCAGCGGCGCAACGCAGCCGTCGTTGGTCGTGGTTGTGGTTCCGGTCTTGGCAAGCGTAGCCGTCCCGGAAAGCGGCGCGGGAGGCGCCCCAACCGCCGCGTTGTACCCGATCTGTTTGTTGTCCGGCGAGACGGTGAATACGGAACTGGGAGTGAACGTGTTGTCGAACGCAGCCACGCCGATGACGTCTTTGCCCAAGCCCGGCGCGCCTCCGGAGTAGAGGCAGCAGGGGGACAGGCCAATAGTGCCCGAGTTGCCGAACGACGCTACCACCACGACGCCGTGCCTGACCAGGCGGTCAGATGCCAAGGCGGTGGGCCACTGCGGCCAGCCCAGGGCGGCGCCGATGCTCATGTTGACCACCTGCGCTCCGTCGTCCAGCGCGCGCTCCATCGCTTCGATCATCACGCTGTCCAGCGTTGACCCTACGCAGCCGAAAACGCGATAAGCGTAGAAGGTGACGCCCGGTGCGACGCCGCGCACGTGGCCCGTGGCAGGATCGCCATTGGCGCCCACGATGCCCGCTACGTGCGTGCCGTGACCGGCGCAATCCATGGGATCAGGATCGGGAGTGGGCACCGGGTTGTAGGTCGCCGCGGTCGGGTCGGCATTGAAAGCGTCGCCCACAAGGTCCCAGCCCTTGCGGACACGGCAGCCCGGGCCAATCGAGCCGCACCCGCCCAGGTCGGGATGACCGTAGTCGAGGCCGGTGTCAATCACCGCGACCTTGATGCCTATGCCGGTGAGATGTAAAGCGTTCTGGACCAGATCGGCGCCAGTCATGGTCACGGCCGTCGCCATGTCGACTTCCGAGGTGCCGCCTTGCGGATCGTAAAACAGTTGCCGATCCGGATAAACGGCCTTGACGCCCGGAAGAGAGGCCAGTTTGGAAACCTCGGCAGCAGTCGCCCGAATGGCAACGCCGCTGAACAGGTTTTGAAAGCTATGGCGCTCGACATAGTTGATTTTGGCGGAAGCCGCGGCGGCATGGAACGATGCCTTGTCGTTCTCCACGCCGGCGACAGTACCGCCGTCGGAAGTCGGGGCACTGTTAAATTCGACCAGCCATGGCCGCGCGACTCCGTCAGAAATGGAAACAGAGTTTTGTGCGTACGCTGCGCCTAATAACAAAACGCACGACACGACTGTAAGCAAGATGGGTCTGATACCGCTGTTGGGCCTGAACATGCGATGCCTCCACAGAAAGTTGATTTAGGTGAGCCGTGCTTCAGCGGGGGGAGTACACGGATTCCTGCCGGCTGCGCGAGGTCCGACCGGCGATTGAGTTACGACAAAGTTTGTGGACGCTGGAGCGGCCGAATACTAGACGACTAAACGCAACAAGGAAAGTGCATTTCCAGGAAAAACTTAGAGCGCAAAAAAGTGCGGCCCATTCCGGGACTAAAGTGAAAATTATTGCGGCTCGAACACCTCGTCCACGCCCATCATTTTTCCTTTTTCGATCTGCACCGCGCGTGTGATCGGCTTGAACCCGGGCAGGCTCAAGGTCAGCGTGTAATTGCCCGGCGCCACCGCGAATTTTGCCGGACTCTTCGACGGCGCCGGCGTGTTGCCCAGCCGGATTTCCGCGCCCCGCGGACGCGTGCGCACTTCCAGCACGCCGCTGTCGGCGGGATCCTTCCCGAACAATCGACGCCGCCTGCGGAATGGGCTGGGACCCTGGCCCGCGGGCGCGCTGCTCATGGCCGGTTGGCCGCTGCCGGGAGCCAGCGCGGGCGCAAGGTTGAATGATTCGCCGAGGGCAACGTCGGCGTAAGTGACCTTCGGTTTGAACCCTTCCTTGCGCAGCGCGACACGGTGCTGGCCCGCATTCACCGTGATGCGCGCCGGCGTCACCTGGCCGCTGTCGCGGCCGTCAATGTAGATCTCCGCTCCCGCCGGATCGCTGTTCAGCACCAGGAATCCTTGCGCCACCTGCAGTTTCACGTACAGCGGCAACTTCGTTCCCGCCACCACCTCTGCCTGGCGCGTCTCCGGCTGGTAACCCTTGAAGGCGAATCCCACGGTGTGCCGCCCGGGTTGCAGTCTTTTCGCTGCGAAGGGCGTCACCCAGTCGGGATCGGTTTTGCCGTCAATCGTGACGCTGGCCCCGAACGGCGTCGAGGAAATTTGTAGATCGCCCAGGGCAGCGGGCGTGGCTTTTGCACCCTCCGCCGCTCCCCTCGCCACTTCCTTGCCCCCGGCTCGGTGCTTGCCGGGTTTTGTCGTGCTTCCGTCCGCGGCCCCGGTGGCGGCTGGAGGCGACTCTCTGCCTGCATTCACGTCCGCGGCAGGCGGATTGGCAGGCGGCGCGGTTCGATGCAGTCCAACGTACGCGCCCACAGCCAGCCCGACCAGGAGCACGGCGGCCGCGATCATTGGCAGGCGCCCGGTTTTGGCTGGCGCCGACGGGCCGTCCAGCAGTCGCGGTGCCTCGACCGTGCTGTCCAGCACTGGAGTTGATTTGGTCGGCGGCTCCGCGGCCGCAGCGCTGCCCGTTACCGATGGAACTGGCGAAGCTAGGGCGTCGCGATTCGAGTCAAGTCGAATTACTTCCGGCGCCGCCCTCACCTCCTCGGTTCTGAACCAACTGTAATCCTGCACCGCGCGCCCAAAATCGGCGCCGGTGGCAAAACGCTCGTCCGGATCCTTCGCCAGCGCCTTCATCACCACCGCGCTCAGCCCGGGATGCACCCCCACAACCTCGCGCGGCGTAGGCGGGTCCTCGTGCACGATCTTGTAAATGATGGAGGTGACGTTTTCCCCGGCGAACGGCCGGGCCCCGGTCAACATTTCGTAGAGCACCACGCCAACGCTGAAAAGATCGGTGCGCCCGTCCAGCGGCTTGCCCTTCACCTGCTCCGGCGACATGTAGTTGGGTGTCCCCATCACCTGCCCGGTGGAGGTCATCCCCGTGCCCCCGCTCTTGGCGATCCCGAAATCCATGATCTTCACCGTGCCGTCGCCGGTGATCATGATGTTGGCCGGCTTGATGTCGCGGTGAATGATGCCCCGCCCGTGGGCGTAATCCAGGCCGGCGCAGACCTGGCGCACGATGTGGGTGGCCTTTCCCACCGGCAGCGCGTGCGCCTGCTTCAGCAGGCCCTGCAGCGTCTGCCCTTCGATGAATTCCATCGCGATATAAAACATGCCCTCCTGCTCGCCGGCGTCGTAAATGGTGATGATGTTGGCGTGGTTCATCATCCCGGCGGCGCGGGCCTCGTTCTTGAAGCGGCCCAGAATCTCCTCGTTTTCCGTGCCGTGAATGTCGATGCGCAGGGTCTTGATGGCTACGGTGCGGCCGATGTTGGGATCGGTGGCCCTGTACACCACTCCCATGGCGCCTTTGCCCACTTCACCGATGATCTCGTAGCGGCCGATCTTTTCCATAACCTGACTCGTTCCGTGGACCGCGCGCGCACCTCAGGCCGCGAGGGCGCGTGGTTGGAGTGGAGGCGGACCGGCGGCGGTTGCGCGCTGCCTACAGCAACTTACCAGCAAATTCAAGCCACCGCGAGTACATGCAACAGTACTTCGGCGCAGCGTTGACAGGCTGCTGAAAAACTCCAAGTGTAGGTTGTTTTGAAAGGGCGCGGCTTCAGCCGCGCCGCAGAAGTCCTTTACTGTTGTCATTCCGAGGGGCTCGGTAGGTCACGGCTTCAGCCGTGACCGAGGCGCGAAGCGCCGAAGCCCCGAGGAATCTCGGTTTTATTCCACCTACGCGAGTTTTTCAGCAGCGTCTCAATGCCCCGCGCCAGTCCATTTCGCCGGCAGTACCGGCGGCTGGTATTGCTCCATGTAATCGAGCGCGCTGCCCACGTCGGCGGCGAACTGGTACATGCCTCGATAGGCGGCCTTGGCGAAGCGCTTCTCGTACATGTGCTCGAACAGCACGCTCAAAGGATCGTAATAGCCGCCGGGATTCAGGAACACCACCGCTTTGGTGTGCTGCCGCAACTGCTTCAGCGTGATGATCTCCAGCACCTCCTCCAGCGTGCCGAAACCGCCCGGCATGGCGACGAACGCGTCCGCCCGCGCTTCCATCGTGGCTTTGCGCTGGCGCATATCGTTGGTGATGATCAGCTCCGTGGCGGCGTCGTAGGCCAGGCCACGGTCGGCGATGAACTTGGGAATCACGCCCACCACCTTGCCTCCGCCCTGCCGCACCGCGCGCGCCACCGCGCCCATCAGCCCGACATTGGTCCCGCCATACACCAGGGCGTGTCCGCGCCGCGCCATCTCCGCGCCCAGTTCCTCCGCCAGCGCAAAGAAGGCCGCATCCACCGCGTCGCTCGACGAACTGAATACGCAGATGTTCCTGGTCATGAAAATCCAAGCGGGGTCGCGTGCCCCTGCCGCGATTCTTGGCCCATTCCGCGCGCCACGCAATAAGTTTTCTGGTTCTTAAGCAAACCAACTCCAACCTATCGGCTGTCATCCTGAGCGAGGCGTCGCCGCGACGCCGAGTCGAAGGACCCCTACATTGCCGGCAGCGCCGGCCCGGCCAATAGCCATTTCCATCCGAAATCGTAAATCGGCGATCGACAATTCATTTCCTCCGCATCTCACCGCCCGATCCGCCAACCTGTTTGACGCTCTCCCGCTAAAACCGCTAAAATCTATTGGTTTGCCTGTACTGCCGGGCCCCGTCAGGGGTTACCGCCGCCGTCCTGGTGCGCGGGAGCAGAGCACGCAATGTCTATAGGCCGCGGGCGCTGGGGCGCCGGGCTTTCATGATGGAGGCTTTATGTACGCGGTCATCCGCGCCGGGGGGAAGCAGTATCGCGTCGCGCCGGGAGACGTTATCCGGGTGGAGAAACTCGGCGGCGATCAGCAGCAGGTGGAATTTGGCGACGTGCTCGCCGTCTCCGCCAGCCAGGGCGAACTGGGCAAGCCGCAGGGCGCAGCCCGTGTGGTCGGCCAGGTTGTAAGCCAGGTTCTCGGCGACAAAGTGCTGGTCTTCCACTACAAGCGCAAAAAGCAATACAAGAAGCTCAATGGACACCGGCAGCAGTACACCGCGGTCCGCATCACCGAAATTGCCTTTGACGGCCAGAGTTTCAAGGCCCCGGAACAACCGGTGGTCGTGAAGCGTCCCAAGGCCACCGCGGTCGCAGCGGCGCCGGACGAAGCCGTCGCCCCGAAAAAGAAGGCGTCGGGCAGGAAAGCCGGTGAAGCGGGCAGCGCAGCCGGCAAGGCGGCTCATCACGGTAGTAGCGCGAAGGCGGGATCCAAGTCCAAGGGCGGCTCGGCTCCGAAAAAGAAATAGTTTCAGTTTCAGTTTCGGTTTCAGTTGGCCGCGTATTTGCTCCTGCTGAAACTGCGAACTCAACTTGAAACTAGTTGGACTTGAAACTAACTGAAACTGAAACTCGAAACTGAAACCGGCTCGCGTAGCGAGCCGTCCTGAGCGAAGCGAAGGATCCGATGGCTCACAAAAAAGGTTTAGGCAGTTCACGCAACGGCCGCGACTCGAATTCGCAGCGGCTCGGTGTCAAAGTGTTCGGCGGGCAGACTGTGCCCGGCGGCTCCATCATCGTCCGCCAGCGCGGCACGCCCTTCAAGCCCGGCCTCAACGTCGGCCGCGGCAAGGACGACACCCTGTTCGCGAAAATCACCGGCAAGGTGAAATTCGTCGACAAGGGCCGCTCGGGCAAGTTCGTGCTGGTCGAACCGGTGGAAGCGTAATCAGGTTTGCCGCAGATCAACGCTGATGAACGCGGATTCTAGAAGGGGCTATCGCGCCCCTTTTCTTTTTCGTCCAATGATCAGTGTTCATCTGCGTTAATCAGCGGTTGGAACTGGTTTCAAAAATGCATCCTTGAAGGGGCGCGGCTTCAGCCGCGCCGTAAGAAGCCGCAATTTTGGCGGCTTTAGCCGCTGAGGGATTCCGTCCTCAGCTCATGAGAATGATTTTTGAAACCAGCTCTAGGTTTTTTTCGTCCAGTAATCGGCGTTCATCTGCGTTAATCAGTGGCTGGTTCTTCCATGTTCATCGACGAAGCCAAAATCCAGATCAAAGCCGGCAACGGCGGCAACGGCTGCATGGCCTTTCGCCGCGAGAAGTTTGTTCCTCGCGGCGGTCCCTCCGGCGGCGACGGCGGCAAGGGGGGCGACGTCATCATGGAATCCAGCGAGCGCCACAACACCCTGGTCCACTTCCGCTTCAATCCGGAATACAAGGCCGAACGCGGCCGCCACGGCGAGGGCTCCAACTGCACCGGACGCGAAGGCGTCGACGTCATTCTTAAGGTTCCGGTCGGGACCATGGTGTACGACGACGCCACCGGCGAGCGCGTCCACGATTTTTCCCACGCCGACGACCGCATCGTCATCGCGCGCGGCGGGCGCGGCGGACGCGGCAACGCGCGCTTCGCCACCTCCACTCACCAGGCGCCGCGCGAGTGCGAGGCCGGATTTCCCGGCGAAGAACGCACCCTGCGCCTGGAACTCAAGCTGCTCGCCGATGTCGGGCTGGTGGGATATCCCAACGCCGGCAAGTCCACGCTCATCTCCCGCATCTCCGCCGCCCGCCCGAAAATCGCCGACTACCCCTTCACCACGCTCCAGCCCAACCTCGGCGTGGTGGTCGTCGGCGAGGAGCCGAACGACGTTAGCTTCGTCGTCGCCGACATTCCCGGGCTCATCGAAGGCGCGCACGCCGGCGCCGGCCTGGGCACCCAGTTTCTGCGGCACATCGAGCGCACCCGCCTCCTGGTCCACCTGGTGGATGTCTCCGACTCCAGCGGACGTCCCGACCCGGCGAAGGATTACGCGGTCATCACCAACGAACTGGCCAGCTTCGGCGCCGGGCTGGAGCAAAAGCCGGTGCTGGTGGCGGCCTCCAAGATTGACGTCGTCAACAAGGACAAGCTCGCCAAGCTGCGCCGCTACTGCAAGAGGCACACCCTCCCGCTCTACCCCATCTCCGCCGTCACCGGCGAGGGGATCGCAAAGCTGACCCACGCCATCGCCAAAAGGGTCATGGAGGTGCGCCAGGCCGAACTCGCCGCCGCCGCTTCTCCGCCAAACGCCGAGACTATCGCAGGATAAGTGGCCAGTGATCAGTGGCCAGTGGCCAGTTCGGAAATTTTATTCTGACCACCGAGACCTCGAGTCTACCGAGCTATCGCGAGAAGCTATTCAGAGAATCTCGGTGAATCTCTGCGTACTCGGTGCCTCGGTGGTGAATAGCGGTTTGCATCGGAACGGGAACATCACCAGACACCTCTTTTCATCCATTCCCGCTTGCAACTTCCAGCGCGACAGACGACACTTCGAGCGAGGCGCGCTAACTACTAACTACTAGCTACTAACTACTGCTTTTCATGAACGTTGCCATCTTCGGCGGGACCTTCGATCCGGTACATCGCGGCCATCTCAATGTCGCCCGCGCGGCGCAGCAAGCCTACAACCTCGGCCGCATCTATTTCGTTCCCGCCGATATCCAGCCTTTGAAACAGCGCCGGCCGGTGACGCCCTATCATCACCGCTACGCCATGCTCGCGCTCGCCACCCGCGACCACCAGGCTTTCCTTCCCTCGCTGATGGAAGCGCCCGGCGTAGTAGCCCGCCGCACTCCCAGTTTCACCATTCAAACTGTGCGACGCTTCCGCTCCCTGCTGCCGAAAAGCGACCGCCTGTTTTTCCTCCTCGGCATCGATTCTTTTCTGACCATCGCCAACTGGCGCCAGCCCGAGGCTCTGCTGCGCGAGGTGGAGTTCATCGTCGCCAGCCGCCCCGGATTCTCGCTTGCCGACGTGGCCCGCGCGCTGCCCCGGTCCATGCGCCCTAAGGACGCGGCGCCATTCCGCCGCCAGCCCGCCTCCGGCGACCTCGTCCTCGGCCGCGTCACCCTGCACATCCTCGCCGGCGTCAAAGAAAACGTATCCGCCACCCAGGTTCGCTCCTCCCTTGCCAGCGGCCGCGGCGTCTCCCGTTTCCTGGACGACGCCGTGGCCGCCTACATTGCCAAGATGCATCTCTACAAAACATTTCCGCCGCATGCGCAGAGGTTCCATGCCTAAGAAATACGCATTACAACGGCAGGTCATGGACGCCATCGCCGCCGCCGAGGAAAAGAAGGCGGAAGACGTCACCGTGCTGGAGCTCGACAAGGCCTCCGGCGGCTTCACCGATTTTTTCGTTATCTGCTCCGGTGGCAACCCCAGGCAGGTGCAAGCCATCTCCGACGAGGTCGAGCAGAAACTCTCCCGGGCCGGATTGCGCCCCACGCACGTCGAAGGCTACAAGCAGGCGGAGTGGATCCTGCTGGACTACGTGGATTTCGTGGTCCACGTGTTCTCGCAAAAAGCGCGGCACTTCTACAACCTGGAGCGGCTTTGGAAGTCGGCAAAACAATTGACGCCCGGGGAGCTGCGATCACAGCCCCGGAAACGCGCCCCCGCCAAGCGTTCCACCCCTGCGCCCGGCCGCCCTCATCGTTCCCGCCCCCGCGCACGCAAAGCATAAAAACATTTAGACCTTGTCATCCTGAGCGAGGGCCAACGCGCCCCGCTTTTCGAGCACGATCAATTAGGTTTGGTACCACCGGCTCACTTAACACCTGTCATCCTGAGCGAGGGCGCACGCCCGAGTCGAAGGACCCCTGCGTTTTTCACGAATGAACAAGCGGTGTGCCAATCTTCAATCTTCAATCTTCAATCGGCCGATTTCGCAACTCCCAATTCTTTCTGCTATTTTCTCCTGGTGGAAAACAATCCCTCTCCCTCCCCCGACTGGGCCACGCACGCGCGCATGAACGCCGCCACCCGCTGGGAGCGTCCGTCGGCGGAAATGGGACGCGGCGCCACCGAAGCGATCGTCTCCCTGGCGCAACCTCACCCCGGCATGCGCGTGCTCGATGTGGCCTGCGGCACCGGCGCCCCCAGCCTGCAGATTGCGCGCGCCGTCGCGCCCACTGGACACGTCACCGCCACCGACCGCTCGCCCGAACCGCTGAAGATTGCCGCCGAACGTGCCCGCCAGCGCGGCCTCACCAACGTCAATTTTGAAGTCGCCGACGTGCACCACCTGCCGTTTCCCGACGCCGGCTTCGATCTCGTCACCTCGCGCTGCGCCGTCATGTTCTTCTCCGACCTGCCGCGCGCGCTGGCGGAGATACGCCGTGTGCTCAAGCCCGGCGGCCGTGTCGCGCTACTCGCCTGGGGTCCGCTCGACCAACCCTACTTTCAGTCCACTGGCCACGTGGTCATGCGCCACACCGGCGCGGCGCTTCCTCCCGCGGCGCAGCAGATCGTCAAATTCGGCGAGCGCGGCACGCTGGCCGCCGCCCTCACCGCCGCCGGATTTCGCGACGTGCAGGAAGAACTCCGCACCGTGCCCTGGGTGTGGCCCGCATCCATCGAGGAATTGTGGGAGTATTTCCAGGTCGCAACCGTCCCCTTCCGGGCGTTGCTGGATCAGGTCCGCCCCGAACAAATCGAGCCCATCACGCGCGAAGTCCACGCCGCCTTTTCCCGCTACTGGGACGGTGAAAAAGTGAACATGACCGCCGACTTCATCCTCGCCTCCGCCGTCCGTTGATGGCATGCAAACCTGTTGATCGCATGCAAACCTTCAAAGATTGTCATCCTGAGCGATCATGCACGCCCCAACCGGTGTCATCCTGAGCGAGGGCGCACGCCCCAACCGGTGTCATCCTGAGCGAGGGCGCATGCCCCAACCGGTGTCATCCTGAGCGAGGGCGCACGCCCGAGTCGAAGGACCCCTGCGTTTTTCAGCAATGAACGAGCTTTGTACCAATCTTCAATCGACAATCTTCAATCGACAATCGCCAATGCTTTTGCTCTCGTGCCGCGCACAATATGCAAAGGCCCGGTTGTCATTCCGACCCTGAGCGAGCGCAGCGAGCCGAAGGGGAGGAATCTGCTTTCCCTCACGACTGAGGACCCTTCGCCGTCGGAAGTCTGCTCGCCGGACTACCGTCTACCGACTACGATTTAGCTGAGAGCTGACAGCTGATAGCTGATAGCTTTCTCCCATGCGTCTCCGCATCGCCTGGATCGGCAAAACCAAAGACTCCGCCATCCAATCGCTCACCTCGGACTACCTCACCCGCCTCGCGCGCTATCTCCCCACCGAGTCACTCGAACTCGCCGACGAAGCCGCGCTGCTCAAGCAGCTCGAAAAATCCCGCTCCCCGCAAACGCTCGTCCTGCTCGACGCGCGCGGCCGGCAGCTCTCTTCCGAGCAATTCGCGGAATTCCTCCGCCGCCACCAGGACCGCGGCACGCCGTCGCTGCTGTTCGCCGTCGGCGGCCCCGACGGCTTCTCCCACCAGGCCTGCGCCGCCTCCTCCTTTCAGCTCTCGCTCGGCAAAATGACTCTCCCGCACGAGCTCGCCCGCGTGGTTTTGCTCGAACAGCTCTATCGAGGATTTACAATCTTGAAGGGCCATCCCTACCACCTGGGACACTGAAGCAGTTTCAGTTTCAAGTTTCAGTTTCCGGCACTTGGAACTGGAAACCCGAAACTGAAACTCGAAACTGAAACTATGCCAGACATCCGTAAGGGCTTGATCATCGTCAACACCGGTCCTGGCAAGGGCAAGACCACTGCCGCCATGGGCACCGCTTTGCGCGCCGTCGGCCAGGGCTTGAAGGTGCTGATGCTGCAATTCCTCAAGGGCTCGTGGCATTACGGCGAGCTGGACGCCGTGCTCGCCTTCGGCGACCGCTTCGTCATGAAGCAGATGGGGCGCGGCTTCGTGAAGGTCGGCGGCGCCGCAACCGATCCCGAGGACATCCGCATGGTCGAGCAAGCCTGGGCGGAAGCGGAGAAGGCCATCCTCTCCGGCGAGTGGGACCTGGTTATCCTCGACGAGATCAATTACGCCATCAGTTACGGCATGCTCGATCCCGCCAAGGTTGCCGACGCGCTCAAGAAACGGCCCGAGATGGTGCATGTCATCTTGACGGGACGCAACGCGCACCCGACAATAGTTGATTTGGCCGATACCGTTACCGAAATGCGTCAGGTCAAGCACGCCTACGAAAAGGGCGTCCAGGCGCAGCGGGGAATCGAGTACTGATTTAGATAGCCATGGCCTGGTTCAAGCGACAATCCGGCGATCTGGACACCTCGGGCGAGAGGAAGGTCCGCACCGAGGGCTTGTGGGTGAAGTGCGAGGACTGCCGCCAGATCATCTGGAAAAAGGACCTCGACGCCAACCTCAATGTCTGCCCCAAGTGCCAGCGCCATTTCCGCGTGGACGCGCGCACCCGGCTGGCGCAATTGCTCGACGATGGCGAGTACACCACCGACGACCTGCAGCTCGCCTCCACCGATCCGCTGAAATTCACCGACCTGAAAAAATATTCCGACCGCCTGACGAAAACGCAGAAGGACACCGGCCTGAAGGACGCCATCCTCAACGCGCGCGGCAAGCTCAACGGGCGCCCGGTGTTCGTCAGCGCCATGGAATACGCCTTCATCGGCGGCAGCATGGGTTCGGTGGTCGGCGAAGCCATCACCCGCAACATCGAGCGCGCCACCGGCCTGCGCATGCCGCTGATCATCGTCTCCGCCTCCGGCGGCGCGCGCATGATGGAAGGCGTTATCAGCCTGATGCAGTTGGCCAAAATTTCCGCCGCGCTGGCCCGCATGGACGACGCCCGCGTGCCCTACATCTCCGTGCTCACCGACCCCACCACCGGCGGCACCACCGCGTCCTTCGCCATGCTCGGCGACCTGAACATCGCCGAACCCGGCGCCCTCATCGGTTTCGCCGGCCCGCGCGTCATCGAGCAGACCATCCGCCAGAAGTTGCCCGAGGGTTTCCAGCGCAGCGAGTTCCTGCTCGAGCACGGCATGCTCGACGCGGTGGTTCATCGCAAGCACTTGAAGAACTACATCTCCCGCGCCTTCGACTTCATGACGCCCAACAGCAAGACCGCATGAGCCGATGTGATCTTCCATTTTCTTCCGCTGTTCACGCCTGAAGCCTGGCGACTGAAGACTGACGACTGAAGACTGATGTCTTACGCTTCCGCAGTTGCGCAACTCTACGAACTGGGCCACGAACTGGCGCGCACCCCGTCGCACAAGTTCGACCTGGCGCACATGCGCGTGCTGCTGGAAGCGCTCGGCTCTCCCGAGCGGCAGTTCCGCTCGGTGCTGATCGCCGGCACCAACGGCAAAGGTTCCACCGCCGCCACCCTGGCTTCCATCGTGCGCGCCGCCGGCCATCGCACCGGCCTGTACACTTCGCCGCACCTGGTGCGCATCAACGAGCGCATTCGCATCAACGGCGAGCCCATCTCCGATGCCGACTTCACCCGCGCCCATGACCAGGTCGAAACCGCTGCCGTTCGTCTCGTCCAGCAAGGCAAGCTGCCGTGGCATCCCAGCTTCTTCGAAGTGCTCACCGCCATGGCCTTCCTGCACTTTTCGGGCTGTTGTGGCCCGGATCTCCGACCCGGGGAAACTGCGCCGCATCCCGTGGATCTCGCTGTCCTCGAGGTCGGCATGGGCGGGCGACTCGATGCCACCAACGTTGTCGAGCCGCTCGTCTCCGTCATCACCGACATTTCTCTCGATCACCAGAAATTCCTCGGCAACACGGTGCGCGAGATCGCCGGCGAAAAGGCGGGCATCATCCGTCCCGGCGGAACCGTCGTCACCCTGCCGCAGCATCCCGAAGCCAACGATGTCATCGGCAATACCATCCTCGACCGCGACGCGCGCGCCGTCAGCGCCGTTCCCTACGTTCCGCCCCTGTCACCCGGCGCAACCCTCGGAGAGTGTCATCCCGAGCGGAGCGAGGAATCTGCTGTTCCTGGAAACCAGAAACTGGATACTGGATACTCCTGCCCGCTCGCTCACTCGGGACTCGGGTCTCGCGACTCGGGACTCGCCTACCCCCTCACCGTCATGGGCGAAGAGATCACGGTGGCGTCTCCCCTCCTCGGCCGCCATCAGTGGCGCAACCTCGCCCTCGCCATCGCCACCGCGGTGGAGCTGAACAACGCCGGCCTGCGCCTCACGCCCCGGGACATCGAGCGCGGCATTGGCGAGACCCGCTGGCCCGGACGCTTCCAGGTCGTGACCCTTCCCCGTGTACCTGGACAGTTGCCTGTATCAGGGCACGACTTTAGTCGTGCCGATCCTGTATCAGGGCACGACTTCAGTCGTGCCGATCAAAGCGCCACCCAACAGGGGGCTTCAGCCCCTGCAGAACAGCTCACCTGCGTCCTCGACGTCGCCCACAATCCCGCCGGCGCGTGGGCGCTCCGCGCGGCGCTCTCGCAGTGCTTCGAAGGGCGTCCCCTGCTCTTCGTCTTCGGCGCCATGCGCGACAAGGCGATTGCGGAGATGGCGGAGATCCTCTTTCCCCTCGCCGAACTGGTCATCGCCACCCGCGCCGAAAATCCGCGTTCCGCCACCGCCGAAGAGGTCCGCGACTCCGCCGCTCGCACCGGCGCCGAAATCGAGATTGCGGCTTCAGTCCCTGCCGCCATCAAAGCCGCCCGCCGCCGCGCTCCCGCCGCCGCCGTGGTGGTCATCACCGGCTCCATCTACGTGGTCGGTGAAGCCATGCAGGCGCTCGGCATCGCCCCGTCTACAGTGACAGATCGATTCTAGGAATCCAGCCTTACACTGTCATGGCGGGCGGGTATCTATTACACTCGATAATTGTCAAACTGCCCTTTGACGCAAATTTGTTTTACAGAGAGACTCCTGTGGAGTTGTTGCCTCCACATGCCGTTGTTGGTCTGACCGGCGCATTCGGAAGCGGATGTACTACCGCAGCTAAATACTTGCGCGATGAGCGTGGATTCACGGTGGTTCGCCTTTCGGAGCCATTACGCACAGAGTGGAAGAAAAAGCACACGGCCGAAGCGACTCGGTCTGACCTCCAGCGCCTTGGCGACGAACTCCGTGAGTCCAAGCACGGCGGAATCTTGGTGGAACTTGCGTTAGGCGCGCTGAAGACCGAAAAGGGGAAATTTCCCAACAACGTCGTGATTGACGGGATCCGCAACGTTGGCGAAATTCACTATCTAAGGGACGCATTTGGCTATCGATTTACTGTGATCGCAATTCTCGCCTCTGCTGACGCGCGGTGGGACAGGATTGGCGCTTCTGCATATACCGACCACGGTTTCGGCCGAACCGACTTCATCGCCGATGACCAACGCGACAAAAACGAAGAAACGCCTTACGGGCAGCAAGTCGAACTATGTATCGACCGAGCTGACATACTGATCGATAACTCTGTAGACGTCTCAACCAGTAAGTTCAAACATAAGATCCTTGATTTTGTGGATCTTGCAACCGGAATGCAAACTCGGGGGGCGACGGAAAGCGAAATACTCATGAACATCGCGTTCTCGTCATCGCACAGCTCGAAATGCGTTAAGAGGCACGTCGGTGCGGTTGTCGCTGATTCAAGAGGGCAGGTTGTTAGTGCTGGTTATAACGAGAATCCCATAGGCACGCATCCATGTGTCGAAGAGCCCGAGTACGAATTTAGGTGCTTCCGTGATCGAATCAGAAACAGTCATTTTGAACGTCTTGCGACAGTGGGTGCACGCTGCCCCACGTGTGGTGAGGTATTGGGCACCGTGATCGGTCCGCCATGGGTGTGTGCAAACTGCAGAGAGAAGAAACACCTGAAAACAAACCTTGAGAGTTTTTTCTTTCCGGATCGGGCGATGAATTGGTGTACCGCGGTGCATGCAGAGGTTTGGGCAATCCTGGCCGCCGAAGGTCGCGCCAGAAATGCCGTGCTCTACACGACAACGTTTCCTTGCTCACAATGCGCAGAAAAGATCATTCAAGCAGGAATCATGAAAGTGGTGTTCACGGAGGCTTACCCGGACACGGTCGGTGCCAGTCGCTTGGAGTTGGCTGGAATTGAACTGGAACAATTCGAAGGCGTTCGCTCTGCCAGCTTCGAAAGGATATTCTCTCGCACCAAGCCAGACTAGTCCTACTTCTGTTGAGAACTCGGTTTGGGCGACGAAGTGGGTCGCTTTACCGCAGTAGTGGTTGGCCTGGTAGTACGCGGCAGCACTTGGACATACCCAGAGAAGCCCCATGAGGACACCGCTGGACTTGATTTTTTCGGCACTTTAACACCATCCCTCAGAGTGGCTCGGTTAGGTGAGTCGGGGGATTGCACAGAACACCTCTTTTATACCCTCGCCATTTGTTCGCTGTCCAGAACGCATTTGTTGTTCCATCGTTAACTTGTGGAATTCCCAGCTTGGGCTGGGCTGCGCCGGCATCGCCCTCATCTACCGCAGCGCCGGCGGCCTGATTCCCGAATTCTGGCCAGATATCTGCATTCCGGCGCCAGTTCCCGTACCATAACTTCGTGCTCGACCGCGTCCTCAGCTACGTCCGCCATCACCGCCTGATGCGGCCCGGAGATCGGGTCGGCGTGGCGGTTTCCGGCGGCGCCGATTCGGTCGCGCTGCTGCGCCTGCTGCTGCAAGCGCGCGCCGAACTCGGAATTGTCCTCTCCGTCGTCCACTTCAATCACAAGATCCGCGGCGCCGACGCCGATGCCGACGAGCAGTTTGTGCGCGAGCTTGCCTTTGACCTGGAATTCCACTGCGGCTCCGGCGACACGCCCGCTTACGCGCGCCAGCACAAGCTCTCTCTGGAAGCGGCCGCGCGCACCCTGCGTTACGCCTTCTTCGATCGCCTGACTTCCGACTCGACCGTGCATCGCGTCGCCACCGCGCACACCCGCGACGACCAGGCTGAAACCGTCCTCATGCGATTCCTGCGCGGATCGGGGACGAAAGGCCTCGCGGGCATTTATCCTGCTGTCGGCGGAGGGATCGCGCCCCGCATCGTGCGCCCGCTGCTCGATGTTTCTCGCGACGAACTGCGCGCCTACCTCGACCGGTTGGGCCAGGCCTGGCGCGAGGACACCAGCAACGCGGACGTCAGCTTCGCCCGCAATCGCTTGCGGCACGAGATCATGCCCGTGCTGCGGCAGCTCAATCCTGCGCTGGACGAAACCCTTAGCCAAACGGCGGAAATCGCGCGCAGCGAAGAGGAGTATTGGGCCGAGCACATGCGTTGTTTGTTACCCAAGCTCCTGACGCAATCGGCAATCGACAATCGGCAATCGGCTATCCAGTTGGCGGTATTGCTTGCGCAGCCTCTCGCCCTGCAGCGGCGGCTGATTCGCGCGCTTGCAGGGCAGCACGCGCTGCGCCTTGAGTTCCAGCATGTTGATGAGGTGCTGGCGATGGCGCGCTCCGGGGTGAGCGTGCTCCACCTCGAACTTCGCCACGGCTGGGAAGCGGTCCGCCAGGACCAGGAACTCTGGTTCCGGCGCAGGTGTCAAACGGACATGGAGCAGCGCGAATACGATTTGTCGCTCGCTGTGCCTGGCGAGGTGGGAGTCGCGGGCAGGAAGCTTCGCGCTGCCATCGTCACTGGTGAACACCTGGCACACGCGGGCGAGGGCGCCCGCGCCACTCGTGTTCTGCTCGACCCGGCGCTGGCGAAGGGCGAATTGCGGGTCCGCAACTGGCACGCCGGCGATCGCTACTGGCCGGCCCACACCCGCCAGCCCAAGAAAGTGAAGGAGCTGCTGCAGGCGCGGCACATTCCGCGGGAGCGCAAACCGTACTGGCCGGTCATTTTGAGCGGCGACGAAATCGTCTGGCTTCCCGGTTTTCCCGCCCCCGAGCAATTCCGCGTCCGGGACACGGACTCCGACGCGCTATTGCTGGAAGAAGTTCCGCTAGGGCAGACTGGCGGAAACGAGACATAATGCAGTAAGCAGACAAGCCAACCCCGGTAATCGGTAGTCTGTAGTCGGTAGTCCGGCGGGAGATTCCGGACTACGGACTATCGGCTACGGACTACCATGCGAGGTGCTTCCGTGAACCAGGCAGCGCAACCTCAACCCGCCTCTGCGGTGATCAGTGCCGAGCAGATCCGCGACCGCATCCGGCAGCTCGCCCGCCAAATCTCCGACGACTACCGCGGCCACACCCTGTATGCCGTGGGCGTGCTGGAGGACGGCTTTATCTTCATGGCGGACCTGGTGCGCGAGCTCGACATCCCGGTGATCTGCCAGTTCGTCAAGCCCCAGCACAAGGAAATCTCGCAGGCCGGCAGCACCGCCACCGAAATCTTCTTCAGCCCCGAGGTGCAAGTAGAGAGCGCGCACGTGCTGCTGATCATGGGCCTGCTCGAGACCGGCATCACCACCGAATTCCTGCTGCGCAACCTGCTGGCCCGGGGAGCGGCGTCGGCCAAGGTGGCAACCCTGCTGGACCGGCAGTCGTCGCGGCGGATCTCCCTGGCTCCCGACTACTTCGGCTTCGCCGTGGACGACCGCTTCGTCTTTGGCTACGGCCTGGGCGCGCCGCAGCTACGGCGCAACCTTCCTTACGTGGCCACCAGCGGAGTGGCCGCAGCGGCCATGGAGTAGCCTGCCGACGTCGGACGCGGGGCCTCCGCGACACTAAGGTGGCGTGCCCAACGAGCTACGATCGCCGCTAATTTCCTTTTCCCGCGGCCGGGTATTCCCACCTCCGGCAGGTTACAATGGTTGTTGAGGCTGACGAAAAGGGCGAAACCCTTTGTGGGCGCAGGCATCTAACGATTAAGGTGCGCTATTTTGCGCCTTCCCTCCAGGGGAGTAGAGGAGTTTGCGAGTGAATTCAACGGTCAAAACGGTGGTGTTCTGGCTGGTGATCGTGTTGTCCGGCGTCTTGCTGTGGCAGGTGGTCAAGGCCGGCGGCACCGGCCAAAAGCCCAAAGAGATCATCTTCTCCGAGTTCATGTCCCAGGTGGACCAGGGCAACGTCCAGGAAGTCACCATCCTGGGCACCGAGGTGCAGGGAAAATTCCGCAACGAGAAGAACCCGTTCCACACCACGGTCCCCGCGAACTACCCTGATATGTACAAGTCCCTTCAGGCGAAGGGCGTCAACATCACGGTCAAGGACGTCACGAGTGGAAGCTGGCCGACGTGGCTGCTGAACCTGGCGCCGCTGATACTGTTGGGCGCGCTCTGGTTCATCATGATCCGCCAGATGCAGACCGGCGGAAACAAGGCGCTGTCGTTCGGCAAATCGCGCGCCCGCTTGCTCTCCATGCAGCAGAAGAAGGTCACGTTCAAGGACGTGGCCGGCGTGGATGAGGCAAAAGAAGAGCTGCGCGAAATCATCGAGTTCCTGCGCGAGGCGCAAAAGTTCCAAAAGCTCGGCGGCCGCATTCCCAAGGGCGTGCTGCTGGTCGGGCCTCCGGGAACCGGCAAGACGCTGCTCGCCCGCGCGGTCGCCGGCGAGGCCAATGTTCCGTTCTTTTCCATCTCCGGTTCCGACTTCGTGGAGATGTTCGTCGGCGTGGGCGCCAGCCGCGTCCGCGACCTGTTCGAGCAGGGCAAGAAGAACGCCCCCTGCATCATCTTCATTGACGAAATTGACGCCGTCGGACGCCATCGTGGCGCCGGCCTCGGCGGCGGTCACGACGAGCGCGAGCAGACCCTGAATCAGTTGCTGGTCGAAATGGACGGCTTCGAGTCCAACGAAGGCGTTATCCTCATCGCCGCCACCAACCGTCCCGACGTGCTTGATCCCGCCCTGCTGCGTCCCGGCCGCTTTGACCGGCGCGTGGTGGTTCCCCGTCCTGACGTGCGTGGCCGTGAAGAAATTCTCCGTGTCCATACCCGCAAGATTCCCATCGCCGACGATGTGGATTTGTCCGTGCTGGCCCGCGGCACACCGGGCTTCAGTGGCGCCGATTTGGCCAACATGGTCAATGAGGCGGCTCTGCTGGCGGCGCGCGCCAACCGCAAGACCGTCATGATGTACGACATGGAAATCGCCAAGGACAAGGTGCTGATGGGCGCCGAGCGCAAGAGCATGCTGCTCTCGGAAGAGGAGAAGAGGGTTACCGCCTTCCACGAGGCCGGCCACGCCATGGTGGCCGCGCTGCGCGACGATTCCGACCCGCTGCACAAGGTCACCATCATCCCGCGCGGCATGGCGCTGGGCGTGACCATGCAGTTGCCCATTGACGACAAGCACACCTACCGCAAAACCTACCTCGAGACGCGGCTCGCGATCATGATGGGCGGACGCGTCGCCGAAGAGCTGTTCCTCAACACCATGACCACCGGCGCCGGCAACGATATCGAGCAGGCCACCGAGCTGGCGCGCAAGATGGTCTGCGAGTTCGGCATGAGCGACCTCGGCCCGCTGTCCTTCGGAAAGAAAGAAGAGCAGATCTTCCTCGGACGCGAGATCTCGCAGCATCGCGACTACAGCGAGGACACCGCCATCAAGATTGACCAGGAAGTGCGGCGCTTCGTGGATGCCGGATACAAATCGGCGGTGGACATCCTCGGCAACCACCGCGACGCCCTGAACCGCATCGCTTTGGCCCTGCTGGAGCGCGAAGTGCTGGACGCCAACGAGGTCAAGCTGCTCATCGAAGGCAAGGCGCTCCCCGCGAAGGTGCAGCCGGCTACTTCGCACGACGACGGCGTGCAGCAGGTGCTGAAACCGGCGCCGGGCGGCGCCCAGCCGGGCATCGTGCCGGGCGAGCGGCCAACCCCGGCGTAGTTTCAGTTTCGAGTTTCAGTTTCTGGTTTCTAGTACCGATAGGGCGGCCTCACGGCCGCCCTTAATTTTTGCCTTCGATGGGTGTTGGGCTATACCGGATTCTCAATTACCGTATCCGGATGTCATCCCGAGCGAGGGAGGGCTCCCGCGCGCTGTCTCCAGCGCGGGAAACCCGAGTCGAGGGACCCCTACTCTCGTACGCAACTGATGGAGCTGTAGGCCCCGGCCCCCTCGCGTGCGCAGGCAGCGCTCGGGTTCAGATCACCCGATCACCAGATCGCCGGATCACCCGATGTTCAGCGCGGAACTTTTTCATCGCCAGCACAAAGCAGACTGCGAAGGCCACCGCGCTGAGCGGCAGGCCGACGCTGCGGAACAGCGCCGCCGGCGCAACCACGACATCGGGCGCCTGGAGCGGGGCGTTGGGATCGTGCAGCTTCGCCATCACGGTCAGCACCGGGATGGAAAACATCATGAAGAAGGAGAAAAACAGCGACGCGCCCACCAGGCCGGCGGCTAAGCTTTTGAGGACCGCAGTCACGAATTCATTGTAATCGCACGGAGTCTTTTCACCACGGAGACACGGGGCCACTCGGAAACAAGAAACACCGATTACTTTGATGCTCTCTTCTGCTGCGGGTAAGTCGCGTCCAAATCAAGATTCAGCTCTAGGACATTGACTCGCGCCTCGGACAAGTCGCGCATTAAGAAAGGGCGCCCCTTTCGAGTAGGTTGCTGAGCGCTGAACTCAGCCTACGGAAAGCAGCACCCTCATGAGGAGCGCGAACATCATGCAACGACAGCCAGAGGCGTACGCTGATCATTCTCAGAGCATCACGCCTGCGCGCAGCGGTCAGGTCCCACTGTAAAGCTGCACGATTTCCTGCACGCTCAGGACGCGGTTGTAGATACGGACGTCGCGGAGCAGGCCCTTCCACTGGTTTTCCGAACCTTCGTCGCCTCCAATCCGGCTCTGCTGCGACTGGTAATCGTAACTTCCAGCCGGCGAAACCGGTTGCGGAGCTCCGTCCAGGAAAATCTGAAAGTTCGCAACCGTTCCCGCGCCGTTGCCGTTGTAGGTCACAACCACATGATGCCAGTCTCCGAGCGAGGGCACGTTATCGGTTTTTATCGTGGCCCAGGTCCCGTCGCCGGACCCGGCAGAAATGCCCAAAAACGACGAATTGTTGGAAAGCAGAACATGCCAGGGCGAAATGGTGTCACTCTTTACCTGCATGACATCGGGAACGAAATGGGAGAAGTCGGTGAGATTGAACCATGCGCTGAACGAAAACGGTGCGTTTTGCGTCGCGTAGGCAACCGACCCTGCGATGTCCACGCTTTGATAGCTAACCCCGTCGAAACTCAGCGCACCAGGAATCGCTCCGTCTGTCGGGTGCCACACGGGCTGGTTGATCAGCGTCCCGTTGTTGCCCTGTCCCGATGAGTCGGCCGCCGTCGTGCCTGACAACTCATCGAGTTTCCAGTACCCGGCCAATCCAACGCTGGATTTGGGCCGAGCGGTGTGCGTGGCGCTCCAGAAGCCGGTCCAGTTCGAACCGCCGCCTCCGCGGGCACCGCGGATGACATAGCTTTTAAAGTTCTCCGGCGTCCCGGCATGGTCAGAGTTGTTGTAAAGGCATGCCGTGCTGTGCGTTGGCTTGACACCAACCAGGTTGTAGTTCGCGCTGAAGTTCGTGTAGACAGCCGCTCCCCACTTCCATTTGATTTTTGCGCTGGCTGCGGTCGAGCTGAACGCACCATGCCAGGTCACCGGCGGCAAAACCCAGCCGCCCACTTTTGAGAAGCTTAAGGGGACTGGAAACGCCACGCCGGAAAGAAAGATCTCATCGCTCCCGGAAAGCGGAACCGTCGTTATCCATTTCTTGCCATCGAAGGTTGTGGAAGCACAGGAGACATCAGGGGAGAAGGTAATCTCGGCAACCGGGACCGGGACCGTATACGTCTGGTCGGCAGTGAAATGAATCGATGAATCCTGGAAGAATATCGTCGCGCCGCTGCTCGGAATGCCGCTCGCGGTCAGATTAGCATTGAACCAAATGAACGTTCCCTCTTGGATGGGCCAACGATTGAAGACTGCGTGACTTGTTGTGTTGGCGGTCCACGGAGGCGTCGTGTCCGGACAATTTATGCTCCTGGGTGAAACAGTTACCACTTTTATATTAGATCCATGTAATGCCGCAATACCAAAGGGCGTGAAGTTTCCAGTCAACGGCCCGATCGATTTCGTTATGGGCCCGCTGTTGAAGGTTGTCGAGCTGGGGGTGAAGGTGATCGAATCGTAAAACCACGGCCCCAGACCTAAGACCGCCCAAGAAATCGTGTACGTGGCGCCGGGAGTCAACCGTGATGCGGACAGGGTCATCGTGTAGCTGCTACATCCCGGGCTTAGCGTGGCTGTATCGACGAGATGGGCCATGGCTGGCGTCGACGCCAGTGCGATCACCCCGAGTAACATCCCGAGCGAACGAGCTTTCAGAAACATGCCTCACTCCCCTGCGTGTGGTTGCTCAACGAGAAAGGGCTGCCAAGACTCCAGTCGTTGAACTTCGCGCTTCCGTGAACAGCGTAAAGCTGGGGATCTATGAGCTGGCTCGAAGGCAAGACCGCCCCGACATCTTCGCGTCGCGACCTTTTGAGGGCCGCCCCGGTGTCAACACGTTTACGAATATATATTCGGCACATCCTATGATCGCAATCACCTAAGAACAGTGACTAAAGTAACCAGGCAACAACTGCGGCAAATGTTCGGGAAGAATCCCAGGCCCCCAAGACCTGCAGTTTCATTGGGGAAGTATTGCCCTGGCTGTAGTTCGAACCGCGTGCCGGGATCGAGGCGAAAGAGCCATCATGCTCGGGTGCATGAACCTTGCGGGTTAACAGCAGGAGCCATCGCCCCCCGAACTGTTTGGCAGCCGCCCGGCTTAGTGATAGCCGAGCGCGTACTCTGCGCACGGGGAAAACGATGATTCAAAGCACAGCTATTGGACTACAGTCGGACACGCATTCGCAGAGGGAGTGGAACCACTCGTGTTTGGCATGAAACGAGGTGTGCTTCGACCAGCTTCTTCTCAAAGGACGGGTCACGGCGGTTCCAGCCGTTCCGCCTCGTCGTGGATATCGCACTAGCAGGCTGCTGAAAAACTCCGAGTGAAGCTCGTTTGGGAAGGGCACGGCTTCAGCCGTGCCGCAAAAGTCCTTTATTATTGTCATTCCGAGGGGCTTCAGCCCCAAGGAATCTCGGTTTTGTTCCACCCGCGCGAGTTTTTCAGCAGCCTCCTAGAGTATTCCAAATATTTCCGACAACATTCCTTCGATCAGGTGGTGGCGAATAATCGTGTTCTTGGCACTCATTGCGCAGCCCTCTTGTTGATCGGGTGGACTTCATCGAGCTCGAGGTTCAGTTCCAGAACGTTTACTCGCGCCTCGCCCAGAAGCTGCCATTGCCGCCCCGCCGTATGCTTGGCAACCAACTGGCGCAGTTGGTCTTCGCTTATGCCGCGCTCGCGCGCCACGCGGGGCACCTGGAAATCGGCGGCGGCGGGCGTGATTTCAGGATCGAGACCCGACGCAGACGTCGTCACCAGATCCACCGGCACAGGCTTGCCGGGATTTTCCCCCTGCAAAGTATCGGCACTCTGCTTAATGCGGTCAATCAGCGCCTTGTTGGTGGGCCCGAGATTCGAGCCGGCTGAGCTGGCGGCGTCGTACCCATTCGTCCCGGCCGCCGAGGGCCGCGAGTGGAAATATCCAGTGCCGGTGAATGGCTGGCCAATAATTCGCGATCCGACAATTTTTCCGTCGCGCTCAATCAACTGGCCGTTGGCCTTGTCCGGGAAGATGACGCGGGCGATGCCGGTCACAACCAGCGGGTAAATGATGCCGAGCAGAACGGTGGTGGCGACGGTCATCAGAACAGCAGTGATTAAGTTTTTCTTCATGACTATTTCCTATGCAAGACGGACGCTGGTGATCAGCATGTCAATCAGCTTGATCCCGATGAACGGAATAATGATGCCGCCGGCGCCGTAGATCCAGAGGTTGCGCCGCAACAGTGCAGCCGCCGCCATCGGGCGATATTTCACGCCCCGCAGCGCCAGCGGAATCAGCGCAACGATGATGACCGCGTTGAAGATGACGGCAGAGAGCACCGCCGACTGCGGGGTTTGCAGGTGCATGATGTTGAGCGCGTTCAGCACGGGGAAGGTACCGGCAAACATCGCCGGAATGATGGCGAAGTACTTGGCCACGTCATTCGCGATGGAAAACGTGGTCAGCGAGCCGCGGGTCATCAGCAGTTGCTTGCCGATTTCCACAATCTCGATCAGCTTGGTGGGATTGGAGTCCAGGTCCACCATGTTGCCGGCCTCTTTGGCGGCCTGCGTGCCGGTGTTCATGGCGACGCCCACATCGGCCTGAGCCAGCGCCGGCGCGTCGTTGGTGCCGTCACCGGTCATCGCCACTAGCTTGCCGCTTGCCTGCTCGCGCTTGATCAAGTCCATCTTGTCTTTGGGAGTCGCCTGCGCCAGGAAGTCGTCGACTCCCGCTTCGCGCGCGATGGCGGCGGCGGTCAGCGGATTGTCACCGGTGATCATGACGGTGCGGATACCAATGGCGCGAAGCTGGTCAAAGCGCTCCTTCATGCCTCCCTTGACGATGTCCTTCAGTTCGATCACTCCCAGCGCGCCGCGGTTTTTCTCCGCCACCACCAGGGGCGTGCTGCCGGCGCGGGCAATCTGCTCCACGCTGGCCTGCACCTGAACCGGGAAGTCGCGCCCGTTCTGCGAGAGGTACTTGGCGATCGCATCCACCGCGCCTTTGCGGATCTCAAAGCTATTCATGTTCACGCCCGACATGCGCGTTTGCGCTGAAAACGGCACGAACTGGGCTTCGTGCTTTCCCAGTTCGCGTCCGCGCAGGCCATACTTCTCCTTGGCCAGCACGACAATCGAGCGGCCTTCCGGAGTCTCGTCGGCGAGCGAGGAAAGCTGAGCCGCATCCGCGAGTTCCTGCTCGGTGACACCGGGCGCGGGAATGAACCGCGACGCCTGGCGATTGCCGAGCGTGATGGTTCCCGTCTTGTCGAGCAGCAGCGTGTTCACATCGCCCGCGGCCTCCACCGCGCGCCCGGACATGGCAAGCACGTTGTGCTGAATCAGCCGGTCCATTCCGGCAATGCCGATCGCCGACAGCAGGCCGCCGATGGTGGTCGGAATCAGGCACACCAGCAGCGATACCAGCACAAACACGGTCTGCGGCGAGCCGGAATAAATCGCGAATGGTTGTAGAGTCACCACCGCGAGCAGGAAGATGATGGTCAGTCCCGCTAGAAGAATATTCAACGCAATCTCGTTGGGGGTCTTTTGCCGCTCGGCGCCTTCCACCAGCGCGATCATGCGATCGAGAAAGGTTTCGCCGGGGTTGGCAGTGATCTTCACCTTGATCTGATCGGAGAGGACACGCGTGCCACCGGTCACCGCCGAGCGATCGCCGCCCGCCTCACGGATCACGGGCGCCGACTCTCCCGTGATCGCCGATTCGTCCACCGAAGCCACGCCTTCAGTGATCTCACCGTCCGAGGGAATGAACTCGCCGGCAGAAACCAGGACCATGTCCCCGGCACGAAGCTTGGAACTGGGTACTTTTTCTATCTGCCCGTTGGCCAGCAAACGGTTCGCTACCGTCTCCGCCCTGGCCTTACGCAGCGTGTCCGCCTGTGCCTTACCTCGTCCTTCCGCCATCGCCTCGGCGAAATTGGCGAACAGCACCGTGAACCACAGCCACAGCGTGATCTGCAGATTGAACTTGAAAGCCGTGCCGCCGCGGAACAGCAGCACGGTGGTGATCACGCTGCCGACTTCCACCACGAACATGACGGGATTGCCCATCATCTTGCGCGGGTTCAGCTTCACGACTGCGTCCCAGATCGCGCGGCGCACGATCTTCCATTCCCAAATCGCTTTTTGTCTCGCCATAAATCCTCAGAAGGTCTTGCCGGCGCCCATCAGCAGGTGCTCCAGAATCGGGCCCAGGCTCAGAGCCGGGAAAAACGTCAGCGCCCCCACGATCAGGATCACGCCGATCAGAAGTACGGTGAACAGCGGCGTCGTGACCGGGAAAGTGCCCAACGACGGTGGCACGTATTTCTTGCGCGCCAGATTGCCGGCGATGGCCAGCATGGGGATGATCATCAGGAAACGCCCGATTAACATGGTGAACGCGCCCGCGACGTTGTACCAAAGGGTATTCGTCGTCAGTCCGGCGAAGGCCGAGCCGTTGTTGCCGGCTTGCGATGTGAATGAGTAGAGGATCTCCGACAGCCCGTGCGGCCCGGCATTCAGGATGCTCGAGGTGCCGAACGGCTTCACCGCCGAAATCGCGGTGAATATCAGGATCACCAGCGGGAACACCAGCACCACGAGCATGGCCATCTTCACGTCGTAGCCTTCGATTTTCTTGCCCAGGTACTCCGGCGTTCGACCGACCATCAGTCCGGCAATGAATACGGCGAGCACAATGTAGATGAGCATGCCGTACATGCCGGCGCCCACACCGCCGAAGATGACTTCGCTCAGCATGATGTTGACCAGCGGCACCATGCCGCCCAACGGCGTGAAGGAATCGTGCCAACCATTGATCGCGCCGCAGCTCGCGTCCGTCGTGACCGTCGCCCACAGAGCGGTGTTGGCAATGCCGAATCGGACTTCCTTGCCTTCCATGTTTCCGCCCGATTGCGCGGCACTCACGCGCTGGTCAACACCAGCGAGAAGCGGATTCCCACGCGCCTCGGCCCAATAAGTCACGGTCACCCCAGCGAGAAACAGAATCGCCATCGCCGCCCACACTGCCCAGCCATGGCGCTGCGATCCAGTCATCCGGCCGAGCGTGTAAGTCAATCCGGAGCCAATGGCGAAAATTGCCACCAACTCGATCAAGTTCGACAAAGGTGTCGGATTCTCGAACGGGTGCGCGCTGTTGGCGTTGAAGAAGCCGCCGCCGTTGGTGCCAAACTCCTTGATAATTTCCTGGGAAGCCACCGGACCCTGTGCGATGGTTTGCTCGGTAACTGTCTCCATGACGGGCTTGCCGTCCGGGCCGACCACCGGCTTTCCATTGGCGTCCACCTTCTGCACCTGCTGTGGCTCGACCAGTTTGACGGTGTCGTATGGCTTGAGGTTCTGCACCACTCCCTGCGACACCAGGGCAAGCGCGCCCACAATGCAGAACGGCAGCAGCACCCACAGGCAACTGCGGACCATGTCCACCCAGAAATTCCCGATCGTCTCCATCTGGCGGCGAGCGATACCGCGGATAAAGGCAATGGCGAGCGCGATACCGGTCGCTGCCGAAATGAAGTTGTGATACGCAAGGCCGGCCATTTGGGTGAAGTAGCTCATCGTCGTTTCACCCGAATAGTTCTGCCAGTTGGTGTTCGTGGTGAACGACGACGCCGTGTTGAATGCCAGCGCCGGCGGTGAAACCGCGCCCAGCTTCTGCGGATTGAACGGCAGATAGCCCTGAAGCCGCTGCAGCAGATACAGCACCACCATCGACACTACGCTGAACAGCAGCATGGAAATTGCATACTCCGTCCAGCGCATCTCGTGGTTCTCGTCCACGCCCGTCGCGCGGTAGAGCAGCCGCTCCATGGGACGCAACACCGGATCCATGAATGTTCGCTCGCGGCTGAACACTCGCGCCATGTAGACCCCAAGCGGCTTGGTCACCGCCAGGATCAACAGCAGGAAAACGATAATCTGTAGCCATCCGTTGGCTGTCATGTCAGAACTTCTCCGGCCGCAGCAGCGCGTAGACCAGGTACACCGTCATCAGCGCGCTGACGGCAAGCATGATTGCTGATTCCAGATGCATATGTTTTCGCCTCACTTCACGCGATCGCAGAACCGCACATATCCGATGGACAGTGCGAAGAACGCGATCGCCGCAACGATGAATATCAAGTCCTGCATAGGGTCATCTCCTGACGTCTTGCAAAGCGAATCATGCTGAGTACCGGCCTTGACTGGCCGAATGCCGCTTCGCCTTGGCACTGGACGCGACTTCCATTTCGTTCCACCTTGCCGTCGTGGCGGCTGGGGTGTGCCTGCTCCGTCGATTTCGGAGGGTATGGGAATCTCCCAAGTTCAACGATTCCTCCTCGTCGCCACCATCAGGTTCATCACGACCAGTAGGCGCGGGCGTGAAGTTCAGCAGATGGACCGCGCCTGCCGGTTCGTGCTCCTGGCACAGCGCGATCAGAAAGCGAAGCAAGAACAGCACTCCGGCCGCGCAGATGCCCGTCATGATCGCCAGCACCGTCACTCAGATCTCCCGGCTGAGCTGTGCGGCCTGCCGCCGCACCCTGCACAACCTTCAATCCATTAGAGAACGCTGACCATAAACTTTGGATAAAGAGTGCATAAAGAATTCGTAAAGTGGGCAACTGGAGGGGAGAACGGCAGGTTCACTGCATGCTACTCATCTCCGGGATTGTCACCCCGCCGCCTCGGCCTCGGCCTCAGGCGCACCGAGCTGCTTCTGCCAGCGCACCAGTCCGAGGACGCAGAGAGCGAAGAACACGCCGTAGAGCACGGCGGTCAGGTAAAGCCCCTTGTAGACATACAGCGCGACGTAGATGATGTCGGCGGCCATCCACAGCCACCAGTTCTCGATGATCTTGCGCGCCAGCATGTATTGCGCGGTCAGGCTCATGGCGGTGGTGAGCGCGTCCCAGAAGGGCACGGTGCTGTCGGTGTAGCGGCGCAGCAGAAACATGAGGAGGGAAGCCGCGGCGACGGTGGCCAGCGCCAGCATCGGAATCGCGCTCGCGCGCACCCGCGTCACCGGCAGCTCGGAGCGGTCGCGTCCGCCATGCAGCCAGCTCCACCAGCCGTACATGGAGATGGCGACGTACACCAGTTGCAGGCCGCAGTCGGCGTAGAGTTTGGCGCCAAAGAAGACAATGATGTAGCTGATGGCATTGACGATCGCCACCGGCCAGTTCCAAATGTTCTCGCGCGCCGCCAGCCAGACGCAGCCCACGCCGGTGACGAATCCGATCACCTCGATGGGTGACAGCGACATCGGCGCATAGTAACGCAGATTGCAAACCGGACATAAGCTAGAATTGGTAGCGGCCGGCACCTACTCATGGCAGACACCACGCAATCCGCAACCCTGACTCCGGCGGAAGCGATTCGCCGCGCGCCAGTTTCGCAGGCGCCCAACGGCGTGTGCTTCGCCTCCATGGGCGAGGTCACCATCAACTCCGCCGACCTGGAGCGCATGGTGGCCGCCGTCCCCCGCTCGGTTGCCGCGGCGCTTCATCACAAGGCGTATTACTTCGTGCCGCTGGCAGTGGGCCAGGGAGAAGACACGCTGATCGCCGAGCGCTACGACGTCTCCCTCAGCGACAACGCGGTTTGCCACCGCAACCTCAACATCGGCGATTCGCAGTGCGTGTTTATCTCCACTCGCCTGATGGACGACCGCTTCTCGGTGGCCTTCGAGTTTTATATCAACGTGGCGCACGCCTTCGTCGAGCAGGCCGGAGTGGCCGAGGCGTTCAACGACCTGGTGTGGAAGCAGGCGGAAGACCGCGTGCGCGGCGAGACATCCCTCGATGCCTTCGAATCGCGCAAGGCGGCCACCACCCCCGGCGCGCAGGCGGAAAAGGCGCGCAACGATTACCTGACGGCGGCCTTCGCCGACGCCATCGCCATCTACATGCTGGCCATTTTTCTCGACGTGGATTACTACGACCTGCGCGAGCGTGAGTATCCGCTGCTGGTGCCCAACGCGCTGGCGGAGCGGCTGCGCGCCGTCGCCGCCCTGTTCCCGCCCAACCCCGGCTTTGAGTTCAACGTCTACTACAAGCGCCGCGGGTAGCTCTCAGCTATCAGCTTTTAGCTTTTAGCTCTTAGCCCTTCGCCATCATCTCTCACGGCTGTCATCCTGAGCGAGAGCCTGCCCTGAGCGAAGTCGAAGGGGCGCACGCCGCCACATGCGAAACTTAACGGCTGTCATCCTGAGCGAGGGCGCACGCCCGAGTCGAAGGACCCCTACATTGCCGACAGCGCCGACCGGCGAATAGGCATTTCCACCCGGAATCCTCAATCGGCAATACACATGTGGCCCCGGCGCCCTCGCGTCTGTGAAATCGACAATCGGCAATGTTGTTCAGATCACCCGATCACCGGATCGCCCGATCACCCGATCCGCCCCGGCGCCTTCGCCCGCTACATGCCTCACAAATCCTCCACCCTCAGTTTCACATCCGCATTTTTCCATGCCGCCTCGAATTGCTGACCCACCCACTCCGCGTCGTGCTCGCGCCCTTGCGCCTTCAGCGCCCGCATCAGGCCGAACAACGACCGCGGGTTGCGCGGGTTCCTTTGCAAATCGTCGCGAAAAACTTTCTCCGCCTCTGCGGCTCGTCCCGCCTGCAACAGCATTCCGCCGAGCGATTCGCGCGTGGGATAGAACCAGTCCGGCGGTTCGGTGTAATCCATTTCGTCCTGCAACGTGACGGCCTCGCGCAAGTGCTCGATGGCGGCGTCTTTCTTGCCTTGCGCCCAGGCAATGCGGCTCTCGACGATGTGCGCCGCGAGCTTCGGAATGATGATCGCATTTTTCGGTCCAGGAGCCATGGTGGGGACCTTGGCAATAGCCGGCGCCAGCTTCTGCAGCGCCTCCAATTCCGCGTTGGCTTCGGCGATCTTGCCCCGGCTGGCGAAGGCGAGACCGCGTGCGTAATGCCAGATGCCGTTGCTCATGGGCAGCGCGGCATCGGGTTGCGGCAGAGCCATGATCTCGTCCCAGCGCCGGAAGCGCACCATGACCACCACCGGCATGGCGCTGAAGCCATCGAGCAGCGCCATTTCCTTGGCATGCGGCCCCACGTGCGCCTGCACGCGTTTGGCGCCGTCGACGGAATCCCGGTAGCGGCCGATCATCGCGTTTTCGTAGGCGATGAAGTGCAGGTTATGGGTGTAGTACATCATCGGGTAAATGCCCTGCGGCTGCGTTTCCGCGATGTAGGCCTCGTCGGCAGCCGCAGCGTCGACATTAATCTTGGCGGAAACCTCGTGCATGCCGGTGCGGATGTAAATGTGACCCGGCATGTGCACCAGGTGACCCGACTTGGGCGCCAGCGCCCCCAGCCTCAGTGCCGAGGGCAGCGCGCGGTCCGGATCATTCGACGCCTCCACCGCGTGAATGTAGAAATGGTTGGCGCCCATGTGGTCGGGATCGCGCCGCAGCACCGATTCTAGTGTCGCGACAATCTCCTCCGTCCCCGCCTCGGCTGTGCCATCGTGCTTCCACAGCTTCCACGGGCGCAGGTTCATGCCGCTTTCGGCGAACAGCGTGGCGGCATCCAGGTCGTCGGGATATTTTTTCGCCAGCTCGCGCATGGCGGCGTTATAGGCCACGTCGAGCGCGTGATAGTCCTCCGTCGGCTGGTTGGTGTAGCGCCTGGCCAGTGCTTCGATGTATTCGCGCTCCACCGCTGGGCCGTTGGCGGCCAGTCGGCGCGCCTTCTGGATCGCCTCGTAGGCCTGCTTTTCGCGCTCGGCATCAATCGGCATGTTGTAGTTGGGCCCCACCACCAGCGCGATCCCCCAGTACGCCATCGCCATCTGGGGATCGAGTTGAGCCGCACGCTGGAAACACTTTTCCGCCTCGTTGTGGTTGAATCCGTAGTCAAGCGCAAGTCCCTGGTCGAACATCCGCTGCGCTTCCGGGCTGGTGGTTTTCACCGAGTGGTGCGTGTTGCCGAAACCGGAATCGGCGCACACCGATTTCGAGCCGGCAGCGTGCTCGTGCTGGGCAAAAGCGCCGGTCGAGATCAACAGGCTGGCGCAAACCAGCGACAGTACGTGCAAGGAAAGAAACGGAGATTTGAACCTCATGGCCATCCTCCTGAGCTTGCTCTGCGAATGAAAACTTAACGGCTGTCATCCTGAGCGAGGCATCGCCGCTCTTGCGCCCGCCGCTTGCGAAACCTAACGACTGTCATCCTGAGCGAGGCATCGCCGCTTTTGCGATGCCGAGTCGAAGGACCCCTACCCTCTTGTGGGATGAACCTGCGCCGTGTTTTCCAATTTTCCAATTTTCCAATTTCATTTGTAGGCCCCGGCGCCCTCGCCGGGGCTGCCGCCTGCATCGTAGGAAATCGCCGCTTTAGCGGGCGCCCTCGCCCGCTAAGCACATACCTTTAATTCCAGCTTCCGTATCAACACGACGCGCTACCGAAAATTGCTCAGCATCACCGCATCCTGCTTTTCGTTGCCGCGGGTGAAGGCCACGCGGCGGCCGTCGCGCGAGAAGGCAAAGGCGTAGATGTGGTCGCTGGTGAAGTGCGTCACCGGGCGCGCGGGGGTGCCGGCCATGGACTGGTACCAGAGATTGTCCACGTCGCCCTCGCGCTGCGTGTAGTAGAAACCGGCGCCGTCGCGCGCCAGCCGGAAGATGTTGCTGTCCGGCGGCACGTTGAACTGGTGCACGGGCGCGCCGCCCTCCGCCGGAATCACGATGAACTTGGGATTTTCGTCCACCACGCCGGCCCGGAATCCCACGTACTTGCCATCGCCGGAAATGCTCGGCCACCACGGGCCGCTTTCCCCGAACAGCAAGGTGGGCTTGCCGCCGGAAGTCGAGATCCGCATCAGCTGCCACACCCCGCTGTCGTGGCTCAAATAGACAGCCCAGGCGCCGTCAGGTGAGCAGACCGGCTGCCAGTCCATGCGCCCCGAGGTCAGGTCGGTTTCCCTTCCCCCACCGGTGGACGCGAGCGTAACGTGGATGGCATTGCTGCGCTTCAGGCTCGAATACAGGAATGACTTCCCGTCGCCGCAGATCGAGGGCGTCAGTCCGTACTCCTGCGTCGGGAGCCTTACGTCGCCTGAGCCGTCGGGGTTCAACAGCGCTGAATGTCCCGAGGCATCCTCCACCACGATCTTGCCGTCCGGCGTCCAGTCGGTGACATCGCGCTCCGAAGACGTTCCCGTCACCGCCGTGAGCTTGTCGAAACCGGCGAGACCGGCGATATCGGCAACATATATGCTGGTGGCCGCCTCGGTCTGCACCGCCACGATCGCCTTCCCGTCAGCGGTCACGCTCAGCGCATCGCCGTAGTCGTTCAGGTCATTGGTCAGGCGCACCGGCGGGCTGGAGGCATCCGCGCGGAAATAGATTTGCGAGCGCCCCTGCGTTTCCGGTGATTTTTCCAGCCATACCATTCCATCCGACAGCCACTGCGCCGCCGGCACCTGGCCGCGGGCCGGGACCTGGCGCGCGTTTCCGCCCGCCACCGGCTGCAGCAGCAATGCCCCCAGGCCTTTTTCGGTAAACACGTCGGTGGTCAGCAGCAGCGTTTTTCCGTCGGACGACCACGATGGCGGCACCTTGTACAAATGCGTGCTCTCGGCGACCGTTTTTTCGCCGTTATCGTTCGCATCCGCCACCAGGACGCGATCGCGCCCACCCACCTCGCGCATGAACGCCACTTGCCGGCCATCGGGCGAGAACGCAACCCCGGTGGCGGTGTTGTTGATCACCAGCCGCGGCGTCCCGCCCAGCGCGGGCACCACGTACACCGCCTGCTGCGCTTTCCCCGCGGGACGGAATGCGTAATACAGGTAGTTGCCGTCCGGACTGAACGCCAGGTCGGAAAACTCCCCTTCCTGCGGCGCCACCACGCGCGTCTCACTGCCGGTGGCGACCTGTTTCACCCACAGAGCGGCCGAGTGGGCGTCGTGCCGCATCATCACGAGCCATTTGCCATCGGGCGAAATCGCGGCGTCGTGCACGTGCCCGTTGTCGGTGAGCCGCGCGATGCTCAGGTTCTGTGGCGTCACCGCTACTCGGGGAGCGCGCGACCAGTAGAAATATGCGGCCAAGGCTATCACCGCAATCAAAACCGCGGCGATCCCGCCATAGATCCACGCCGGCTTGCGTCGGTTAGCGGCCGCCACGGATTCGGTCGTGCCACCCGCGGCCGCCGTTCGACCCGACTCCGTGTCGCGCTTCATGCGCTTCAGGTCGCCGCGCAGTTCGGCCGCGGTCTGGTAGCGGAGGTCGCGGTCCTTTTCCAGCGACTTGTCAATGATCTCTTCCAGGCGCGCCGGAACGGCCGCATTCACCGACGATGCCGGCGCCTGCGTTTTTTCCAGGATGGCCGCAAACATCACCGCCGTAGTTTTGCCGTCGAACGGAAGCACTCCTGTCGCCATCTCGTAGAGCACGGTTCCGAACGAAAACAGGTCGCTGCGCGGATCGAGTTCCTCGCCACGCGCCTGCTCCGGCGACATGTAGGCGACCGTGCCGATGGCGGTGCCGGGGCTGGTGAGGCGCGGGTCGGGCGCAGTGCTGCCCACCGTCAGCGCGGCGGCGCGGTCCACCACTACCGTCGCCAGCCCGAAATCCAGCACCTTCACGCGCCCGCGGCGGGTCAGGAAAATATTTGCCGGCTTGATGTCGCGATGCACGATGCCGCGCTGGTGGGCGGCATCGAGCGCGTCCGCCACCTGGATGCCGATATCCAGAAGTTCCGAGCCTGCCAGCGCGCCGGATATCAAGCGCGCGTCCAGCGGCGTTCCCTCCAGCAACTCCATGGAGATGAAGTGCCGGCCCTCGTGCTCGCCGATTTCATAAATCGTGCAGATGGATTCGTGGTTGAGCGCCGACGCCGACCGCGCTTCGCGCCGCAGTCGCTCCAGCGCGAGCGGATTGGCCTCCACCGTTTCGGGTAGGAACTTGAGCGCCACCTGGCGTGCCAGCGTCAGGTCCTCGGCGGCATACACCACGCCCATGCCGCCGCTGCCCAGTCGCGACCCGACCCGGTAATGCGAAACCAGTGTCCCTTCCATGGAATCCCGCCCCACAGGATTGAGTCATGCTACGAGTCGCGAGCGGCAATGGTCAACTGCACGCCACTTGGTGACCGGTGTTAAGCTGACGGTGAAAAATACCAAGTACCTGGTATCGAGTACCGGCCAACACCAGGTCGGTTCAGCACTAACTCGGTACTCGGTACTCGGTACTCGGTACTGACATGATCGCCCACCTACGCGGCAAGCTCATCGCCAAGCATCCCAACCAGGCCATCGTCGACGCCGGAGGTGTCGGCTACGATGTCACCATCAGCGTGCCGACATTTTCCGAGTTGCCCGCTGCCGGACACGAGGTCGCGCTCTTCATCCACACCCACGTGCGCGAGGACGCGATCGCCCTCTTTGGCTTCCTGCGCTCCGAAGAGAAACAGCTTTTCGAGAAGCTGATTTCTGTCAGCGGCATCGGTCCGAAACTGGCGATTACCATCCTCAGCGGCATGCCCACACCCGACATGGTCAGCGCCATCCGCAGCAACGATGTCGCGCGCCTGACGCGCATTCCCGGCATTGGCAAGAAGACCGCGGAGCGCATGGTGCTGGAGCTGCGTGACAAGCTGGAAGGCTTCGGCGCCGCGCCCACCATGCCTTCGGCCACCCCCGCCGAGGAAGATGTCTTGTCGGCGCTGGTCAACCTGGGATACCAGCGCGTCGCGGCCGAGCGCGCCGTGGCCGCCGCCGCGCGCGCCGGCAACGGTGCGACCTTCGATTCCCTGTTCCGCGATTCCCTGGCCGCGCTTTCGAAGTAACGCCTACCTCCGAGACACCGACTTCGCCGAGACTCACCGAGAAATCCTTTGAATTTATTCTCGGTGCACCTCGGTGCCCTCGGTGTCTCGGTGGTGAATCGAACATCGGCTTAGTAATTCACATCGCCACTCGCCATCTGCGTTCATCAGCGTTACTCTGCGGCAGATGTTTCCCCGTCTGCTCATCATCCTGCTGTTGGCCGCGCTCGCGCTCCCGCTCTACTCCGACAAAAAGCCCAAAGGCGCGCCCCTGATGCGCCTCCCGGACCAGACGGTCGAGCTGACCGCGTTCTGGCTGCCGACGCCGGTTCAAAAGTGCACCAACTGGGCCTGGGCAGTCGCGGTTGAGGCCATGCTGAAGGCCCAGCAGGTGACGATCAAGCAGAATGAGTGGGTGCAGAAGGCAAACTACGGCGAGGTTTGCATTGACACCGTACCGGCGTTGGAGGCGCTGGCCAAGGTGATTGACGGCGCCTACGTGCTCGACGACGGCCGCCACGTGCGCCTGGAATCGCGCTACATCTCCGGCGCCCCCACCATTCCCGACGACCTCATCGCGCCCCTGCGCCTCGGCCTCCCCGTGCTGCTGTTCTGGAAATCGCGCGCCCTGGTGGTCCGCGCCGCCACCTACGACGAGTACATCTACCCCAACGGCCAGCGCATGTTCCAGATCAAGGAAATCAAGCTGGTGGACCCGCTGCTCACCGGCAAACAGCGAGAGTTCTCCTTCGTCAACGGCCGCGACGATCCCGCCGAAATCGGCGGCGTCTTCCACGTGGTCGTGGTCCCCGAGCAGCAGTTTCCCTGGCAACGGTGATCGTGCAAGTCAGAACTCTTCGGGATTCTCAATTATCATATCCGGCTGTCATCCCGAGCGAGGGAGGGCTCCCGCGCGCTGTCTTCAGCGCGGGAAGCCCGAGTCGAGGGATCTCTACCAACTACGGGCTACCAGCCACCTTCTTCACCTGCTGCCCCGGCGGCAGCCCATCCCGCAGCTCGCGCACGGTTCGTTTGAACACCGGGTGGCGTGCATCGGGCGCGATCTCCGCCAGCGGCTCCAGCACGAAGCGCCGTTCGTGCATGGCCGCATGCGGGATGGTCAGTTGCGCCGTTTCCACCACCGATGACCCGAACAGCAGGATGTCCAGGTCAATCACGCGCGGGCCCTTGGGCTGCGCGCGGCGCCGTCCCATCTCCTGCTCGATCTTCTGCAGCGCGCCCAGCAACTGCCGCGGCATCTTCTCCGTGCTGAGGGCGACGGCGCAATTCAGGAACCAGGGCTGGCCCAGGAAATCCACCGGCTCGGTCTCGTAATACGAGGAAACGGCGGTCACCTCGCCCAGCTCCGCCAGCCGGGCAATGGCCTCGCCAAGATTGGCTTCCCGATCGCCCAGGTTGGAGCCCAGCGAGAGATAGACGGTTTTGCGCATGCTCGCCGTAGTTTCCCGTTTCGCGCCGCAACTGGCAAGCGCGACACGATAGTAACTGGTCGGTCAACTCGATCTGCGGTCACTTGGAATAGAATCGAAGCTCAGCAAGAGCCACCGGGGTTGGCCAACGAGATGGCGCTGCAGTCACTGCTGCTCAGCCGTGACGACGATGTAATTCGCGTGTTGCGCCGGGTTCTCAACGACCTGGAGATCGAGGTTGAGGTCTGCACTGTCCCCGAAAAGGCGGCGGCGGAGCTCGCGCGCCGCAAGTGGGACGCCATCATCATTGATTGCGACGACTGCCACGGCGCGCTCGACGTGCTCCGCAGCGTCCGCCAGATGGCCTCCAACAAGACCTCCACCGCCTTCGCCATCATCAACGGCATCACCACCGTTCGCACCGCTTTCGAGATGGGCGCCAACCTTGCCCTGGAGAAGCCCATCACCGCCGACCGCGCCCTGCACAGCTTCCGCGCCGTTCACGGCATGATGCTGGCGGAGCGCCGCCGCTACTACCGCCACCCGGTGGACATGGCGGTCACCCTGCGCTACGAAGACAAGGACAAGCAACGCCAGCAGGAAGTGCTGGCCACCGCCATCAACCTCAGCGAGGGCGGCATGGCGGTGAAGCTGAAGTCCATGCCCACCGACACCAAGGCGGTCGCCACGATTAAGTTCGTGCTGCCCGGAACCAGCAGCTGGATCGAAACCAACGGCACCATCGCCTGGGTGGACGGCGAATCCCAGGCCGGCATCCGCTTCGAAAACCCGCCGTTCACCGTCAAAGAACTCATGGCGCGCTGGTTCACTCAGAAAATGGGAGGCGACAAGAAGAAGCCGGTGAAACCCGAGCCACCCAAACGCAGCTTCTGGCACCGTGAAAGCTGAAACAGCAGGCTCCAGGCGTTAGGCGTCTGGAGCCGTTTCACTTTTCATTTGGCCGATGTCATCCCGAGCGAGGGAGGGCTCCCGCGCGTTTTTTCCAACGCGGGAAACCCGAGTCGAGGGATCTCGGTTTTCCTTTCTCGGCTACACTAATTCTGAAACTGCTTTAAGCAGTTGGAGCGCGTTCGCCCTCGAACGCGAGGGTGGGACTAATCACTGGCCACTGGCCACTTTCTTTCAGGTTCTCAGTTCCGCCGCCGCTGCGTACGCCGGCTTGCTCGCAGTCTCTTCCGTAGTCTCTTCCCACAACGTGCGATCGCGCAGCAGCCGCGAAACCAGCGCGGTATGCATGGCGTGTCCGGCACGGTCGGCCACCACGCGTCCGACAATGCGCCGCCCCACCAGCGCCAGGTCGCCGATCAGGTCCAGCACCTTGTGGCGGACAAACTCGTCGGGATAGCGCAGCGGGCCGTTGACTACGCTGTCGCGCGTCAGCACGATCACGTTCTGCTCGGAGGCGCCGCGGATCAGGCCCTGGTTGCGCATCGCCTTTTCCTGCTCGACAAAACCGAAGGTGCGCGCGGGCGCGATCTCGCGGCGGTACTGCCCGTCGGAAAGCTCCACTTCAAAGCTTTCGCGCCCGATCAGCGGGTGCGGAAAATTGATGGTGTAGGCCACCGAATAGCCGGGCGCGGGATAGATGGCAATGAACTTGTCGCCTTCGCGCAATTCCACCTCGCGCCGGATGCGCATGTACACCCGCTGCCGCCGCTGCTTCTTCAGCCCCACGTTCAGCACCATGTCCATGAACGGGCGGGCGCTGCCGTCCAGGATAGGCAGCTCCAGGTTGTCCAGCTCCACGATCGCGTTGTCCACGCCCAGTCCGATGAACGCCGAGAGCAGGTGCTCGGTGGTGGAGATGAGCACGCCTTTCTTCATCAGGCTGGTGGCATAACTGACGCGCGCCACGTTGCGGCTGATGGCCTCTACCAGGAAGCCGTCCAGGTCCACCCGGCGGAACACGATTCCGGTGCCGGCCGGCGCGGGCAACAGGCGCATCCGCACCGGCGCGCCCGAGTGCAGCCCTACGCCCTCACATTCGACTGCGCTGCGGATTGTTTGCTCGTAGGCCAAATAGGGGAGGCCGCTCGTCCCGGATACGTCTCTCGAATCAATACCCGCGCCCGCACAGCAGGTTCTGTGCGAGCTAACTATTTTCTGATGAGCAGATTACATCGAGAGATTCAGAAAGCGTCTGTGGTAAATCAGACACAGTTGGACGCATTTTGGACGCAGGTACCGTGGGGGTTAACCGAGACTTGGTGCCCCACATCTGCCCGCCTTTGGCAGATGTGGGTCCGTAGATACTACTCCGCCCCGGCCTGCACCCGCCGCGCTTCCTCGATGATGCTCTGGAAGATGCGGGTGATGGCGTCGTGGTCGAGCGGACCGCTGTTGCCCTGGCGGACGCGCGCCAGCACCTGCTGCTCGCGCTCCGGATCCACGATCTCCATGCCGGTTTCGCGCTTCACCTTGGCCAGTTCGCAGGCCAGCTTGGCGCGGATGTTGAGCAGGTTGAGCAGTTGGCCGTCCAGGACGTCAATGGCGGCGCGCCAGTCGGATACCAGGGTGGACATTGCAATCTCCTGAAAACCGCTTCTCTTGAAACCGCTTCTGCTGGAATTTCTGCTGACAAAACAAAAGCCGCGAACTCTTGAGAGTTCGCGGCTTCGGTCTGGAATCTTTGCGCTAGCTGCTACGGAATGTACGCACAAGCTCCGCCTCGGCCGCTACTCCCAAAGAAGTAGCGGATAAAATAGGCGTAGCTAAATCGCGTGCGAGACATAAGCGCAGATGCATCATGCCTCGTCACCAGGGCGTGTGTCAACCGGGTATTAGCAGCAGAATGGCGACAGCACAGCCTGTCAGATCGAAACGGGCGGGTAAGTCGGTCGAACGGCACCAGCCTCCGACTTGCAGCGCGGTGCATGGGATCTAGGTCCCCCAGAGGTCGCTGGTGTTTACGTCCTTCCCCATCAGCTTAAGGTAGTAAAAGAGCTGGCCCTTGTGCTGGCCGAGGTGCGCGATCATCTGCAGGAGGTGCTGGAACAGCAACATCTCCTGACCACCCCAGGGTGCAGCGAGTACCTTGGTCAGCAGTTCGGCCTCCTTCGTTTCCGCAAGGCAGCCCAGCGCTGTGTCCCGGTCGCTCGCCAGGAGTTTGAGCGCCTGCTCGACGCTTTCGACACTGGGCAGGGCCGCGACCGGCGGCACATGGTGTTCGGCGCCCAGATCCTCGAGTCGGCTGCCCTCGGCCAGCCCCCAGTCTCCCTTGACAAACCCCTGAATGGCCTTGCCGCACCCGAAGCTGGCGCAATGCATCAGCAGCTGTCCAACGGTCATCCAGTTCTTGCCCGTTGTCGGCCTCCAAGAGAGATCCCCGTCGACGACACGACGGAACAACTTCTCTGTGATGGCGTACGTCACTTCCGCTTCATGCAAGAGCACATCGGCGAGTGTCATCTCAGTTCTCTTCGTACGGGATTGTGCGCCGACTTGCGGCAAACGTACAAGGGCGAGGCTGCCCCACAACTGCAGGGTAGGATGGCGATGTTGCTGCAGTTGCTGATGAATCGCTTTCCAGTCCGGTTGCGGCCGCACCGCTCTCGCCGGCACGGGCGGTTTCCAAACAGTTTGGCTTCCAGTTCCTCTTCGCTCAAGCCCTCAGGCAACGGCCCGCGCTAAAACGTAGGGCACAAAATTCGGGGCGGGATCGCTCCCGCCCTGATTGCCCAAAGCCTAACGCCTAAAGCCCACAGCCTAGATGTCCAGATTCTTCACATCCAGCGCATTCTCTTCGATGAACTTGCGCCGCGCCTCCACGTCTTCGCCCATCAGCGTGGTGAAGATCGCCTCGCACGCCTCGATATCCTCCGCTTTCACCGCCAGCAGCGTGCGCCGCTCCGGGTCCATGGTGGTCTGCCACAACTGCTCGGCGCTCATTTCGCCCAGGCCTTTGTAGCGCTGCACCGTAAAATCTTTCTTGCCCTCGTTGAGCACATAATCGAACAGTTCGCGGACGGTCTGCTTCTCCACCGGCTCCAGCTCCGGACCCTTGCGGCGGGCCGCGGCCTTGGGCGCTTTCTTCTCCGCTTTTTCCAGTTCGGCTTTTTCGGTGTCGCTGAGATCTTCTTCCTTGTTGCCGTTCGCGGCCGTTTCGCGCGTCTTGAACTCGATCACGAACGGCGGCTCCATGTAGGCCTCGATCTGCTTGTACTTGGCCATCATCTGGCGATACTCGGGCGTGGCCGCCAGCTCCCTCCCGATCACGTGCTCGGCGCCCTGCGCGTTGACGAAGTGCACCTCCCACAGGTTGTGCTCGTCGTCGAACTTCGACTCCACGCTCTTGAACTCTTCTTCTTTCGCGATCTTCTTCAGCTCGCGTTCCAGGTCCTTGATCTTCTTCGGCGGCGCGTCCTTGGCGCCTTCAAAGTCGGCGCGCTTGGCCAGATCGAGCCGCGCCACCACTTCCGTGGCTTTCTCGCTGCGCAGCCGCCGGCTGACTTTGTCGAGGTAGCCGATGTATTCGTTGAGCGTGGTGATGAACCGAGTCAGCGGCGCCCCTTCCAGCCGCGCCGCGCCTTCCCCGTAACGCACCACGATCCCTTCCGACGCGCGCTTCACCATCACCCGCACGAACTCGCGGTCGTCCTTGATGTACTGCGTCGCCTTCCCTTTCTTGATTCCGTACAGCGGCGGCTGCGCGATGAACACGTTGCCGCGCTTGATCAGCTCGTTCATGTGGCGGAAGAAAAACGTGAGCAGCAGGGTGCGGATGTGCGAGCCGTCCACGTCGGCGTCGGTCATCAGGATGATCTTGCCGTAGCGCAGCTTCGCGGGATCGAAGTCGTCTTTGCCGATGCTCGTGCCCAGCGCCGTGATCATGGCGCGGATTTCTTCGTGCCCCAGCATCTTGTCGTAGCGCGCTTTTTCCACGTTCAGGATCTTGCCCTTCAGCGGCAGGATCGCCTGGAAACGCCGGTCTCGTCCCTGCTTGGCGGTGCCGCCGGCGCTTTCGCCCTCCACTAGGAACAGTTCGCAGCGTTCGGGCATGCGCTCGGAGCAGTCGGCCAGCTTGCCCGGCAGCCCGCCGCCGTCCAGCGCTCCCTTGCGGCGGGTCAGATCGCGCGCCTTGCGGGCGGCCTCGCGCGCGCGCGCCGCCTCGATCGCCTTGTTGATGATCTTGCGCGCCACCGGCGGGTTCTGCTCGAAGAACGCGCCCAGGCGCTCGTTGACGAATGCCTGCACCGTCCCGGCGATATCGGAATTCAGTTTGCCCTTGGTCTGCCCTTCAAACTGCGGCTGCGACAGCTTGACGCTGATCACCGCCACCAGCCCTTCGCGCACGTCGTCGCCCGTCAGGTTTTCCTTGACGTCCTTGAACAGTCCCAGTTGCTGCCCGGCGTAGTTGATGGTGCGCGTCAGCGACGTGCGGAAGCCCGAGAGGTGCGAGCCGCCGTCCACCGTGTTGATGTTGTTGGCGAAGCTGAAAACGTTTTCCGAGTAGCCGTCGTTGTACTGCAGCGCAATCTCCATGGCGACCGCGTCGCGCTCCGCTTCCATGTAGATGGGCCGCTCGTGCAGCACCGCTTTGCCTTTGTTCAGGTGCTTGACGAATTCCGCGATCCCGCCGGTGTACTTGAATTCCAGCCGCTTGTTCTCGCCCGTCTTGGAATCCGTGGTGCGCTCGTCGGTGAGCGTGATCACCAGGCCCTTGTTCAGGAACGCCAACTCGCGCAGCCTTTGCGCCAGCGTGTCGAAGTTGTATTCGGTGGAGGTGAAGATTTCTTTGTCGGGAACGAAGTGGACCTTGGTGCCAGTTTTCTTGGCCGGGCCCACCTTCTTGAGTTTGCTGGTGGGCTCGCCTTTGGAGTAGCTCTGCTCCCAGGTGGAGCCGTCGCGCTTGATCTCCAGATTGAGTTCTTCGCTGAGCGCGTTCACGCAGCTCACGCCCACCCCGTGCAATCCGCCGGAAACTTTGTAGGTCGAGGAATCGAACTTGCCCCCGGCGTGCAGCATGGTCATCACCACCTGCGCCGCGGGCAGTCTCTCGCCGTCCACCTCCATGTCTTCCACGGGAATGCCGCGGCCGTCGTCCACCACGGTGACGGAGTTGTCGATGTGGATGGTGACGTCCACGGAATCGGCGTAGCCGGCCAGCGCTTCGTCCACCGAGTTGTCCACCACTTCGTACACCAGGTGATGCAGGCCAAGCTCACCCGTCGAGCCGATGTACATGGCAGGGCGCTTGCGCACCGCTTCCATGCCGCCCAACACCTTGATGGAGTCGGCGGTGTACTCGCCGTTGCCGCCAGTGCTTGCGCGACCGTTCGTGGCCTTGCCGTTGCTGGTGACGCCGGCGTTCCCTTTTCCGTTTTTCGTTTCTGCTTTCGCCTCGGCTGCCGCCGCGACGCTCACGTTTTCTTTGCTCGCCATTGATCTCCGAAGGGTCTGTCAGTCGCTCGGTCTGTCGGTTCTTCGGTCTCTCGGTTTTTCTCTCGTATCGCTAACTGATAGACCGAAAGACTGAAAGACCGAGAGACCTTTCTTGAGACATAATTCGGGCGTGCGACGCGCCTTTTACAGGCACACCAAAATTCACGTCAAACTATTGAAATTAATCGCACTTAGTCGCCGCCCGACTGCTTTCAATTTTAGCACAGAAGGGGTGAAATCCGGCGCCGGAGATTGGCCGTAAGCCGCTGTGGATCAGCCACTTACAAACCCTGTAATACTTCACTGCTGTCATCCTGAGCGAGGACGCGTTGCTGGAGCCTGCCCTGAGCGAAGTCGAAGGGCGCGTCCGAGTCGAAGGACCCCTGCTTCTTCGCGCAACTTTATCGGTTCCAGGCCCTTCAAGAACTGCAGTCCCCGGCGCCCTCGCACTAATCTCAATGGTGCCCCACATCTGCCCGCCTTTGGCAGATGTGGGTCTCGCACTAGGCAGCAGCGCCGCTCCCCACCACCGTCGTGCAGAACGCGCAGCGCGTGGCCGCGATCGGTATCTCGCTCAGGCATTCCGGACACTTCTTGGTCGTCGGATCCGCCGGCGCCGCCGCCTTGCGATAGCGCTGGATCAGCGTGTTGATCGGCAGCACCACAAAAAAGTACACCGCCGCCGACACCAGCAGGAACGACACCGCGGCGTTCACGAAATCGCCGTACAGGAAGCGGCTGCCGTTCACGTCGAAGAAGAAGGCGGAGAAATCCGGCTTGCCGGCGATAGCGGCGATCAGCGGCGTCAGCAGGTCTTTGACGAACGCCGTGACCACCGCGCCGAACGCTGCCCCGATCACCACCGCCACCGCCAGGTCCACCACGTTGCCGCGCAACAGGAATTGCTTGAAGCCCTTCATGTTTCGCCTCCTTAGCTTTGGCCGACGAAGTTGATCGCTTTCGGCAGCTCATTCACCATCACGTCCAGGTGTTTCCGCGATTCGGAGCTGAACGAGAATACCAGCGCGTAATTCTTGGCTGGAAGCACGACGATGGTGTAGTACACCTCGCCGGCGACCAACTTCGAGCTATAGTCGGCGCGATTACCCTTGCGCCCGGCGATGAATATTTCTTTCGCCGGCGTCACCTTCTTTGCCCCCATCTCCTCCAGCGCCATGCCCGCCAGGGTGGCCCGCTCCGGGCTGCCGGCCGCCGACAGCAGTTCGGCGGTGACGGTGACGGTCCGCCGCGATTTCTCCTCCGGCGCGCTCGCGTCCAGCAGCACGCACTCGCGTTCGCACCCGCCTTCCATGCCCACGAACCTCACCTTCCAGTCCTCCGGCAGCTTGTAGTTCATGCCGAAATAGAGGTTGGTGTACAAGCCGTCGGAGACTGCGCCCGCTTTCGGCGACAAGCCCTGCGCCACGGCCACTCCGCACGCCAACACCAGGCAGCAACACAGAACGGGAAGATTGCGCATAACCAACTCCTTGTTCCCTGATCGCAAATGAGGCCCAAAATGATACTGCTGCCGCGGGTGCGCGTCTGCACACAAAAAAATAAATGGGGCGATCGGTTCGCCCCATTTTGGGTTTCAGGAAGTTTTCAATCACCCGATTCCTCAGATCCTCATCGGCATCACGATGTAGCGGTACTTAAAGTCGCTGTCCGCCGGCTCTTCCGGGCGCAACTGCCCCGCCGACTGCGGATCTTTGAATTCGAAGCGCACTTCGCTCGACCCGGCTGCCTTGAAGAAATCCAGCAGGTACTGGCTGTTGAACCCGATGGTGAGCGTGTCGCCCTGGTAGCTGGTCTCAATCGAATCTTCCGACTCGCCGGCGTCGCTCGACGATGACGACACCTTGATCTCGCCCTTGTCCAGCCGCAGCCGGATGGCGCCGCTGCGCTCGTCGGCAAACTGCGCCACGCGCTGGATGGCCGCCGAGATCGCATCGGTCGCAACCGAAACCGTCTTGGTGTTGTCGCGCGGCAGCACTGCTTCGTAGTTGGGGAATTGCCCGGTCAGTTGGCGCGAGGTCAGCAACCGGTCGCCGAGGCGGAAGAATAGCGTGGACTCGTCCTTGGCGAACTCCACGGATTCGCCATCGTAATCGTTGAGCAGCGAATTCAGCTCGGCCATCGCCTTTTTCGGCACCAGGATCCGCATCTCGCCCGATACTCCTGGGAACCGCGCCGTACTGTTCTCGATGTGCGCCAGGCGGTGGCCGTCGGTAGCCACCATGATCATCGCCTCCGGCTTCAGCACCAGCAGCGCGCCGTTCAGCGTGTAACGCGACTCTTCGTTGGAGATCGCGAAGATGGTCTTGGCAATCATGCGGTGCAGTGTCGGCGACGGCAGCTTGTACGCCGTTGTGGTGGGAAACGCGGGCAGGCTGGGAAAATTCGACCGCGCCATGCCGACCATTTTCGTGTTCGACCGGCTCAGACGCAGGTTCACCCAGTGGTTCTCCAGCAGCTTGATGGCGATTTCGCCGTCGGGCAGCAGCTTGACGTAATCGAACAGGCGCCGCGCCGGAATCGTGCACGCGCCTTCTTTCTTGACCTTGGCCGGGCAGCCGGTGCGCAAGCTCAGGTCCAGGTCCGTCGCCGTGATCGACAGGCGGTCGCCGGCGGCTTCGAACAGGAAATTCGACAGGATGGGAATCGTAGTCTTGCGCTCCACCACGCCCTGGGTCGCCGTCAGTTCCTTCAGTAGGTCTGATTTGCTGACCGTGATTTCCATTGCGCCCCCTTTGACCTCGGGGACCTCCGAAACGCGCGTCGCAGTTGTTTCCGTCACTTCTGTGACCTCCCGGCGGGGTCCCCGGCGCGCGCGCTGCAGTTGCGCGTGATGGGTGGCCCGTTTGCGATCTGCCCGATACCGCGCGGCTGGGATGCGCTGTCGGGTACTGCTTTCACGCCTACTTCTATGGACTTACTTATATCAAAAGAAAAATCAATAAAACAGCAGTAGAAGCCGTTTGGGTCGGAAATGTGGAGAATCCGTCCAACTCACTTTGGAACTGCCACTTGGCCAATTTCAGGACCCTGTTCATAAGGGCATCCGATTGTGCTTGACACAGCATAACCGGACCCTCCCTGGGAATTACTCCCCGCCTTGCACAGTATCCACATTCCATCCACAGCGCCACCTGCGGAATACCTGCTTGCGTGGTGGAAAAGCGGGCCGGAGCAGCGTTTCATCCCCTGTCTCTCACTCCTCGTTTTCCCCAAGCCCAACTTTGTCCGGCTGTCATCCTGAGCGAGGTATCGGCCGCCGACACCGAGTCGAAGAGCCTGCCCTGAGCGAAGTCGAAGGGACCCCTACGCTCTCGATGTCTCCTCTTGCCGCTCACGAGGTACTTCTGTCGGCAATCTTTCGTGAGCCCATCAGCGCGGGCCCACAAAAAAAGCACGGCTGCTCGCCGTGCCGATAATCAATCTCCCCGCTCTCTCATCCCCCCAGCGTCTCCGTCAGCTTGTTCAGCATCCGGTTCAGGTCCTTGTCGTTCTTGCGCACGGTCTCAATCTTGTCGATCGAGTGCAGCACCGTGGTGTGGTGCTTGCCGCCGAACTGCCGCCCGATTTCCGGCAGCGACGAGTCGGTCATGTGCTTGGCCAGGTACATGGCGATCTGCCGCGGGTACACAATGGCGCGCGAGTTGTTCTTCGCCTTGATCTCCGCCAGCCGCAGCCCGAACTGCTCCGCCACCGCTTTCTGGATGGAATCGATGGTCACCTTGCGCTGCTGCGAATCGATGAAGTTCTTCAGCACCTGCTGCGCGTACGGCAGCGTGATCTCCTGCCCGATCAGCGACGAGTGCGCGATCAGCCGGATCAGCGCGCCTTCCAGCTCGCGCACGTTTGACCGGATGTTCGACGCGATGAACAGCGCCACGTCGGTCGGCAACTGCACCCGCTCCGACTCCGATTTCTTCTGCAGGATGGCGACCTTGGTTTCCAGGTCGGGCGGCTGGATGTCGGCGATCAGTCCCCACTCAAAGCGCGACCTCAGCCGGTCCTCGATCTCCGCCAGCTCTTTCGGCGGGCGGTCGCTGGCGATCACGATCTGCCGCATCGACTCGTGCAGCGCATTGAAGGTGTGGAAGAACTCTTCCTGCGTCCGTTCCTTTTGCGCCAGGAACTGGATATCGTCAATCAGCAGCACGTCCACGGTGCGGAACTTGTCGCGGAAGCTGGTCATCTTGTCGTAGCGCAGCGAGTTGATCATCTCGTTGGTGAAACGCTCGCTCGACAAGTAGCAGATCGACATCTGCGGCTGCCGCTTCTTCACCTCGTGCCCGATCGCCTGCATCAGGTGCGTCTTGCCCATGCCCACGCCGCCGTACAGGAACAGCGGGTTGTAGGCCTTCGACGGGTTTTCCGCCACCGCCTGCGCCGCTGCATGCGCGAACTGGTTGCCGGCGCCGCAGACGAACCCATCGAAGGTATAGCGCGGGTTCAGTTGCGCGGCGCTGTCCCAATCGAAGCGCTGCTGTTGCACTTTGCCCGCGGCCGCCGCCGGAGCGGAAACCGACACCGGCGGTGCCTGCGCCGAGAATCCGCCGTCATGCCGCACCGGGGTGTTGGCCGCAGCCGATGCCGCCGCCGGCGCTTGCGTTGCTCCGGTCACAAATTCCACATCCTGAAACTCCAGCCCCAAAACGTCGATCGCCTCCAGGATCAGATCGACGTACCGTTCCGCCATTTCTCCGAATTCTTTGTTCGGCACCAGTACGAACAGCGTGTGGGCGTCGGAATGGCTGAAGCGCGTCGGCTTCAGCCAGGTATCGTAGGAGTGCCGGTTGATTTTCTTTTCCAGCGCATCCAGGATGCGCATCCACGGATTCACGGCGGTCGTAGCAGACGTCACGGACATAGCCATTCCAATCTCTGACCGGATTTCGCGGACGAACATCCGATGTACGGCTTGGGTCGGGCCTTTTACAGGCCGCGGATTGTTCTTTGCTCACTCCCGCCCCTAGCTCAATGCCGCCGTGGCGCGGGCGATGCGCTGAGAGTCGTTTGACTGCTCGGTTCGGGAGTGGTGGGCCTTGCGAAAAGGCCCGCAATTGCACTATTTCAGGGCACTTGCTCTTCTCTTTGGCTGCGCCGAATACTAGCACGAAAAATTCTTCGTGTCTGAATTCTTCACGCGCGTGAAAAACGAAACGTGCAAAATTGAATCATCTCGACACGAGATGTCAAGTATTGAGTCGGTCATGACGCAAGCGTGGTGCAAAATCCGTTTCGAGTTTTGCGTAGTGATGTCAAATCACTTCTTCACTACTTGTCATCCTGAGCGAGGGCGTACGCCCGAGTCGAAGGACCCCTACCATCTTCACGCAACTCTATCGGTTCTGGGCCCTCCAATGATTCTTAGACTCCGCCCGCAACCCGCGACTCGCGACTCGCCACTGCTAGCCACCGGCCTCCTCCTCAGATATACTTACGGATTGCCCCGTGCATAATTATCTCGACTGAGGAGCTGTAGATCATTTCATGCCGAAGCGCACGTTCCAGCCCAACCGGCGTCGCCGCTCGAAGACGCACGGATTTCGTAGCCGGATGAAAACCAAGAGCGGACAAGCGGTGCTCTCGCGCCGGCGCGCCAAGGGTCGCAAGCGTGTCTCGGTGAAGCCCGGATTCCGGGAGTAGCGAGGCATCTGCCGCCTCATGTCGCGGTGAAAGCCCTGTCCCATTCTTCCGCATCACGCGCCGAATCTTCTGTGTTCGAAGCCGTGCGCAGGTGTGCGCCGCCGGACCGGGAAGATGGGGCACGCGTCTCTGACCCGTGTTTGCGGACCCAGGACCCTCGCCACGCCGGTCGCAAGCTTGCGCCGCGGTTTCCGAAGGCAGCGAAGCTGTTGCGCCACGCCGATTTTCAACGGGTGTACAAGCAGGGACGCCGCCACTTCGCCGCCCACATGACGGTGTTCTACCTGCGCCGCACGGATGACGACGGCGCCGGGCCGCGCGTCGGCCTCACCGTCGGCCGCGTGCTCGGCGGCGCCGTCCAGCGCAATCGCATCAAGCGCCGCTTGCGCGAGGCGGTGCGGCACAATCTGGCATCGCTGGCGCTGGCGGTTGACGTGGTCATCAACCCCAAGAAGTCGGCGCTGGTGGCGGAGTTTGCGGTGTTAAGCGACCAGGTCGCGCGCGCCTTCCAGGTGATCGGCGAAAATGAATCGCGCCGCGCCTGAAATGATTTTGGACCTGAATTGATTTTGGAATGGTGCCCCACATCTGCCTGTAGTTGGCAGATGTGGGTATCGAGGAGTACCAAGTAGCGAGCGCTACAACTCCGGTTGTCGCTTCTTGCACTCGGTACTCGGTACTAAGTACTCGGTACTTTTGACATGAAGCGCGCACTGTTGCTGACAATCCGGCTCTACCAGCGGCTCCTCTCGCCGCTGCTGCTGCCGGCGTGCCGCTATGTGCCCACCTGCTCGCAATACGCCCACCAGGCCATCCAGCTGCACGGTTCTGCAAAAGGCGCGATGCTCGCCGCCTGGCGCCTCCTCCGTTGTCACCCGTTGGCGCGCGGAGGATTTGACCCGGTACCGGAAGATGCGGCACACGCGCGGGTGGCAGACGATCGGCTGGCAGAGTCTCGTGTGGCACACGCGTCCTCGCGTGTGCAGGTGGAAGCGCCGGGCTTTAGCCCGGCGGACACGCACGTGCAATCAGACGGGCTTCAGCCCAGGGCCTGAGTTTTGTAGGGACGACTGAAAATTTAGATCGGAAATCATTTGAACGGAAACATGCAAAACCCGCAGCAGGATCCCGGCATGGAGCGCCGTCTCCTGCTCGTCTTCGTCCTCACCTTCGCCGTCCTGCTGATCTCGCAGCCGCTGCTGATGAAGTACCTCAAGCCGCAGCCGCCCGCGCCCGAGCAGAAGCCGGCCGCCACCCAGCCCGCCGCCACCCCCGCGCCGGCTCCTGCCGCCGCCGCGCCGGCTGCCAAGGCCAAGACTGCCGCACCCGCTGCCACCCGTCAGGCCTCCGCCGAGCAGGAGTCGGTGATCGAGAACGATCTCTACAAAATCGTTTTCACCAACCGCGGCGCGCAGGTCAAATCTTGGGTGCTGAAGAAGTACCACGACGAGCACGGCCGCCCGCTCGAACTCGTGCATGAGGTCGCCGCGCAGCAGTACGGCTATCCGCTCTCGCTTTGGACCTACGACGAAGCGCTGCGCAAGAAGCTCGCTTCCGCGCTCTACGTCAGCAGCGGCGCCGCCATCCTGCACGCGCCCGCCGACATCAGCTTCGAGTATTCCGACGCCGACATCACCGTCCGCAAGAGCTTCCACTTCGACCACTCCTACGTGGTGAAGATCGATACCGCGGTCACGCAGAACAGGCAGCCGGTGCGCGCGTTTCCCGCATGGCCCGCCGGCTTCGGCGATCAGGCCACGCCCGCCTCCTACGCCTCGGCGACGGTTGATCTCTACGCCGGCGAGACCAACTGGCACGGTGGCGAGAAAGTCGTTCGCGAGCCCATCAAGAAAATCAGCAGCGGCGCCACCATCAATGGCCCGTTCGCCTGGGCCGCTGCCGCCGACCAGTACTTCGCGGCCGCGTTCCTGCCTGACGATCCCAAGACCGCCGCGCTGGTCACGCTGCGCAACGCGATCGAAGTTCCCAAGGACCCCGCCAAGCCCGAAGGCGACAAAATCAAGCAAGAGGTAGTTGGCGCCGCCGTCGGCAGTACCACCGGCGCCACCAGCGAGCGCCTCTTCGCCGGACCGAAAAACCTCGACGTGCTCCAGGCCGTCAAGCCCCCCGCGCTCCCCGGCCAGCAACCCACCACTCTGGAAAGCCTGGTCGACTTCGGCACCTATCTCGGCTTCATCGCCAAACCGCTGTTTCTCTGGCTGCGCTGGACCTACAGCCACTGGATCCACAACTGGGGATGGTCGATCATCATCCTCACCATCATCATCAACATCGTGGTCTTCCCGCTGCGCCTCACCAGCATGAAGTCGGCGCTGAAGATGCAGAAGCTCCAGCCCCAGGTCAACGCCATCAAGAAGAAGTACGAAAAATTCTCCATGCGCGACCCGCGCAAGCAGGAGATGAACCAGGAGATTGCCGCGCTCTTCAAGCGCGAGGGCGCCAGCCCCATGGGCGGCTGCATTCCCATGCTCATCCAGTTCCCCTTCCTGGTGGCCTTCTATTCCATGCTGGGCAGCGCCATCGAGTTGCGGCACGCGCAGTTTCTCTGGCTGCACGACCTTTCTGCGCCCGACCCGATTTTCATTCTGCCCATCCTGATCGTCGTCACCACCCTCGCCGTGCAAAAGATGACGCCGCAGGCCGGCATGGATCCGGCGCAGCAAAAAGTCATGACCCTGATGATGCCGGTCATGCTCGGCTTCATCTCCTGGAACTTGCCTTCGGGACTGTGCACCTACTGGGTGATGGGCAACGTGGTCTCGATCATCCAGCAGGTGTGGATGAACAACACGCGCTTCGGCCAGGAAATGCGCGCCGAAGCCGAAAAACGCGCTCGCAAAAAAGGCGTGCCGGCGAGCAAGGCGTAATGTCGGATACAGCCGCAGATTTTCCGCTGCTGTCATCCTGAGCGAGGATGCGGCACGAGGCGAGCGCGCGGGTTTCGCGCTCGCAAGCCGCATCCGAGTCGAAGGACCCCTACGTTTACCATCGACCGCCTACCGTGTTACAACATTCACCATGCCCCTCGCGGACAAAGTCGTCTCTGCCAAGAAAATTGAAGGCTTTCTCCGCGCCACCATCGTCAAGGGCGGATTCAAGCTGAAGTACCGCATCACCGTGGACCCGCCCCTGCCCGAGGAGCGCGACTGGGAGCGCCCCGACATTCTCGTCGAACTCTCCGGTCCCGACAGCGACCTGCTGTTGGAGCGCGGCGGCGAATTGCTGCGCTCGCTTGAGCACCTCGCCCTGGAAATGCTGCGCCTCGGCCGCGAAGAGCACGACCGCGTCAGCTTCGATTGCCGCGGATTCCGCGCCATGCGCATCCAGGAACTGCGCCTCGCCGCCGACGTTGCCGCCGAGCGCGTCCGCAAGAGCGGCGCACCCTACGAATTCGGCCCCATGACCTCGCGCGAGCGCCGCATCGTCCACCTCGCCTTCCGCGACCATGCCGACCTGCGCACCGAAAGCGCCGGCGAAGCCGCCTTCCGCCACGTTGTCCTCTACCCCAAGGACTACAAGGCCCGTCCCCCCGCCCCGCCCCGCTTCGGCCGCCGCCGCTAGTCCCCTTTCCACCAAACCACCATTTCAAGTGATGTCATCCTGAGCGAGAGCCTGCCCTGAGCGAAGTCGAAGGGGCGCACGCCCGAGTCGAAGGACCCCTACCATTCTTGAGGAACTACGCGCTGTCCGACTCTTCAACTCAACGCCAGCAGCAATTAGGAATCTTCATTTTTCAATTCTCTTCCTCTGCGTCCTCGCCCGCGACTCGGGACTCGGGACTTGGGACTTGGGACTCGGGACTTGCAAACCCGAAACTGAAACTTGAAACTGAAACTGTGCATTTAGACGACACCATCGTCGCCATCTCCACTCCGCCCGGCCGCGGCGGGCTGGGCGTGGTTCGCCTCGCCGGCCCCGATGCGCGTTCCATCGCCGCGCCCCTGCTTCGCCTCAAAAGCGGCCTGGAACCCAACCGCGCCGTCTTCGGCGAGCTCATCGAGCCCGGCACGCAACAGCGCATCGACGAAGTGGTGGTCACGTTCTTCGCCAAGCCCCACTCCTACACCACCGACGACATCGTCGAAATCTCCGCCCACGGCTCACCTGTCGTGTTACGACATATTGTCGAGCTCGCCCTGGCCCGCGGCGCCCGCCTCGCCGACCCCGGCGAGTTCACCCTGCGCGCCTTCCTCAACGGCCGCCTCGACCTCACCCAGGCCGAAGCCGTGCGCGACCTGATTGACTCGCAAACCCTTTACCAGGCACGCGTCGCGGCGCAGCAACTCGGGGGCGCGCTCTCCCACCTCCTGTCGCCCATCAAGCAGAAGCTGGTCGAGTTGATTGCCACTCTCGAAGCCGGCGTGGACTTCGCCGAAGACGACGTCTCCGTCCTTCCCGGCCCGCAGATCCTGGCGCGCATCGAGTCCATCGCCGCGCCCCTGCGCGAGCTCTGCCGCTCCTTCGCCTACGGCAAGCTGGTGCATGAAGGCCTGACGCTGGCCATCGTCGGCCGCCCCAACGTCGGCAAGTCTTCGCTATTCAATTGTCTGGTGGAGCGCGAGCGCGCCATCGTGACCGCCGCGCCCGGCACCACCCGCGACCTGGTCACCGAAACCGTGGCCATCGGCGGCATCCCCGTTCACCTGGTGGACACCGCCGGCATCCGCCAGGCGCCGGATGAAGCCGAAGCCGAAGCCGAGTCCATCGGCATCCGCAAATCCCGCGAGGCCCTCGCCGACGCCGACCTCGTGCTCGTCGTCACCGACGCCTCCCAGCCCCTCACGCCCGAGGATCAGGAACTAATCGAACAGGTCAGCGCGCGCACCGCAATTGTGGTCGGAAACAAAGCCGATTTGGTCGATGGCCAATGGTCGATGGTCGATGGCGCTGTATCAGGGCACGACTTCAGTCGTGCCGAAAGGCATGTGAAAGAAGGAGCGGCTTTAGCCGCTGAGGGAAACGATCACCCGATCACCCGATCATCCGATCACCCGATTTTCCCACCTCCGCGCTCACCGGAGCCGGCATCCCCGAACTGCGCGCCGCCATCCTGCAGCAGATCACCGGCGGCTCTCCCCAGCAGGAAACCGCCTTCCTCACCAACCTCCGCCAGCAAAAGCTGGTCGAAGACTCGCTCACCGCGCTCGCCGCCGCCACCCGCGCGGTCGAGAGCAACACCCCGCACGAAATGCTCCTGCTCGACCTCTACGGCGCTCTCCGCCCGCTCGACGAAATCACCGGCGCCACCACCACCGACGACATCCTCAACCTGATCTTCTCCACCTTCTGCATTGGAAAATAGTTCTTGTCTCGGCACGGAATCGTTACAGATGTCATCCTGAGTGACAGGATGCGCGTCTGCGCATCCGAGTCGAAGAGCCTGCCCTGAGCGAAGTCGAAGCGACCCTATGTTTTCAAGTCCAACAAGAATGGCCGAAGCTCTTCCCCCGGCCACTCGAAACTGAAACTGAAACTGAAACTCACTTCTACGGCACAATAATCCTGCTGCCCTCCGCCGCGCCCGCCACCGGCTTGTCCGGAAAATTGGCGAACAGGAAATCGAGGAACGTTCTTGATTTCGGCCGTCCCGACGTTCTTCCCAGCGCCAGCCGCAGCGTGAACACCAGCGCCTTCAGCACCTCGCTGTCCTTCAGCGTCGAGTAGCCCCGGTTCTGCTCCTCGGTTTTGCGAAACTCCTGCAGCATCTTGGCAATCTCCGCGGCAATGGCGTGCTGCATCGGGCTGGTGGTCGGCTGTTCGTAGATCAGCCCCGAGCTCACCTGCGTCTCGTACGTCTTGGCCATCGCGGTCAGCGCCTGGATCACGTCGCGGTCGTACACCGCGCGATCGCGCCGCGCCGCCAGCGCAATGGCGAAGCTCATCCCGCCCATCAGCGGCTCGCGCTCGTAGAGAAACGTCTCCGGCACCTCCACCTGCGGCATCAACGCCTCGCGATCCAACTCGCGCAGATGATTCACGTTTTCATTCTTGCGTGCCTGCTGCAAATAAGGACACTCGCTGGGACAATCCAGCGTCACCTCGCGCTCGGTGCCGCAGCAGATGGGGCAGATGCGGTCGTGCACCGCCGGGCAAAAGCGCTTCTCTTTGCGTTCATGACAAATCGCACAGCTCACGCTTTCATTATCGCACCTGCAGGCTTAGCCACAGAGGGCACAGGTTCTTAGCCACAGAGGGCACAGAGGACTTGAGGAAGGAGTCAAGAAAGCGGTTGTCATCCTGAGCGAGGATGCGCCGCGCATCCGAGTCGAAGGACCCCTACTTTTTCACGAACATACTGGCCGTCCGCGCCTCTTCAATCGGCAGATCATCAATCGACAATTGGAAATGTATTTGCCTTTCCTTCCTCCGTGTCCTCTGTGGCTAAGCCCCAAAGATCGCGTCCACAATCGCAATCCCATCAGAACAGAGAAAGTCAGATCCGCGTTCATCCGCGTGAATCCGCGGTTAGATTCTTCCTCCGACGGTGCCCCACATCTGCCCGCCGTTGGCAGATGGGGGTCCTGATCATCGTTAAGCTATTCCGGGAAATCGACAATCGACAATCGGCAATGATTTTGCCTTTTCTCCCTCCGCGTCCTCTGTGTCCTCCGCGACCAATCCTGGTTCAAAACGGGAACTCACCTGCGCCAAGAGGCGCTTTCCGCTTGCCTTTCACTCCCAAGGCGCGGGAAATGCCCGTTTTTTGCTGGTTTTCCACAGCTTGATGCCAGAAACCCGCATAAAATCAGGCTTCCGCGCTTCTCAACCCGCCGCGCCCTGTTGTACCATGGCACAATCGCAGTTGCGACTTTGGACTCAACTATCAAGGAGGATCTATGGCAGGTATGACCAAGACTCAGCTTGTCCGCCACCTGGCCGAGAAGGTCGGCACCAACAACAAGATCGCGGCCGCTTTCCTGGAGACGCTGGCTGAGACCGCGGTGAAGGAGACCAGGAAGGGTGGCTTGTTCGTTCTTCCCGGCCTGGGACGCTTGAAGAAAGTGCAGCGCAAGAAGCGCATGGGCCGCAATCCCCAAACTGGCGAGCCAATTCAAATCGCGGCCAAGACCACCGCGAAGTTCTATCTCGCCAAGGCGGTCAAGGATTCCATCGCCCCCAAGAAAAGTTAGTTCGTCTTTTTTGCTCGAACGAATCTGCTCGCTTAATAAAGGCCGGCTTCGCGCCGGCCTTTATTTTTCCCCGTCAATTCCAATGCAACCAGCCCCAGAAACTGAAACCTGTGGCTGACCCTGCGCAGCTTCCCATTGCTCTCCCTCGGCTTTGCGGAATCGTCAACCGCCAATCGGCAATGCATTTGTTCTTCTTCCTCTGTGTCCTCTGTGGCTGACATTTGCTTTTTCCCATCTTGAAACCGCGCCTCAATCGTGCCCGATTCCACCGCGCCGCCCGCCCGCAATCGGCCTACAATTTTGCCGTACTCAGCCGAGGTGACGCCATGAAGGCCAAGGCTGCTTTCCTGCTCCTCATCCTGCTCCTCATTTTGTTGTTCCCTGTCCGGGTGACTTCGCAATGGTCTCCGGTGCCGCAGGATTTCGCCGGCGGACGCCCCGGCAGCTTCCGCTTTTCCACCTCCGCCCAACTGGAGGCGGACCGCGCCGACCTCACCGAGCTGCGCGCCAGCATCGAGCGCGTCGAGAACCTTCTGCCCGCCGTCGCCAATCCCGCTACGCGCCAGGCGCTCCAGGCGGAACTGCAGAAGTGGCAATTGCATGCCGCGCGCTACCAGCAGCGCCTGTCCGCCAGTGCCGGCCACACCGCCGCCACCGTCGAATCGCGCCTCAACGGCATCAAAGGCCAGCGCCAGTGCGGCGTCTGCCACGGCGGCTTGATCGAACCCGGCCAGTGAAACTGGAGCGCGCCGCAAAAATTATTGGCTGGTCATCCTGAGCGAAGCGTCGCCGCTACAGCCTGCCGTGAGCGAAGTCGCAGTGTGCGACGTTCTGAGTCTAAGGACTCTCCTATCAGGCTACTGAAAAATGCGTCCCTTCTCCGGCTCCGCTTTGAAGTTTGTCGCTTCGCGGCCCCAGCCGCTGCTCGAGATCAACGTCGACATTCGGAATGATTTTGCTTTTCCTTCCGCGCGGTCCTCAGGCGCCGCGAGGATCACAGGTTTTTGATTTTATAAAATCCGCATCCTCTTATCGCTCAAATCCGTGTCATTTGTTCGGACGCACTCTTGGACGATAATTTTGCTAACCTCCACCTGATGCAACCCGCCCGCATTGCCGCTCTGCTCTCCCCGTTTCTCGGCGGCGCTTCCCTCAGCGACTCGCAACTGGCGCAGCTCGCAAGCTATCTCGACCTCCTCCTCCGCTGGAACGCGCGCATCAACCTCACCGCCGTCCGCGACCCGGAACAGATCGTCACCCGCCACTTCGGCGAATCCCTCTTTGCCGCCCGCTGCCTCTATCCGTCCTGGAGCCTGGAGACTGGCGACTGGCGCCTGCTGGATATCGGTTCCGGCCCCGGCTTCCCCGGCCTTCCCATCAAGATCTGGGCGCCCGCGCTGCCTACGACGCTGCTGGAATCCAACCAGCGCAAAGCGACGTTTCTGCGCGAGGTCGTCCGCGCCCTCCAACTCACCGGCGTTCAAGTTTCTCGGATCGGGCCGAAAACTTCACGGCCGCAAATTGCAAATTACAAATTGCAAATTACAAATTCGCGTGACCATCACCCTGCGCGCCGTCGAACGCTTCCAGCAAATTCTCCCCACCGCCGTCGAACTCCTCCAGCAGTTCCCCACCGCCAGCCGCCGCCTCGCCCTGCTCATTGGCGCCGCCCAGGTCGAACCCGCGCGCGCCATCGCCGGCACCCTCACCTGGTCCGACCCCCTGCCCATCCCCGCATCCTCGCAGCGCGTTTTGCTCGTCGGCAACTCGTTGTAACGGGTTGGTCGGCTCTTCCAGTATGGGAGGCCGGGACCTGCGATCCGGGGTCCCCGGCAAGGCGCCTTTCCTTGCTGGGGTGGGATGAAGCTAGTCGGCCCGCTTGCTGCTCGCTCGCCGGGGCTTCGGCTTGCTCTTGCCCTTGAGATTGAGCGCCACGGCAGCGCGGATGAGATCCTTCAATGCCGCCTCATCGACCTTCTCGCCTTCGTGGATGTCGATGGCGCGCCTGACATTCCCGTCGAGGCTGGAGTTGAATAGACCTGAAGGGTCCTTCAACGCAGCTCCCTTGGAAAATGTCATCTTGACGACGTTTTTGTACGTCTCTCCCGTGCAGACGATGCCGCCGTGGGAGAAGACGGGAGTCCCCGGCGATGTCGGCTTCACCCACTTCCACTCTTCGACGATCTCAGGGTCTGCCTCGTGTACGATTTCCCGCACTTTCGCGAGCGTCTTCCCGCGCCAGTCCCCAAGTTCCTTGATCTTCTCGTCGATCAATGCAGAGGCAGATTCCACTGGGGCCCCCACGAAGCCCGGTGTTGGCTTCGTGGGGTGGCTGACCGGGACGGGCCTTTTCATGTATAGCTCCAACGCTCCAACTCTCGCACCTAATTTAGCTGCGCTCAACTACCGCAGGCTGGACGAGCGAGACCTGTACCTCCACTGCCGGGCCTACCGTGTCTTCGAGCTTCCTTACTTCGCCGACCTTCTCCTTGACCAGATTCTCCCAATGGTTAAACCGAAGGCCGACGCCGTCCACATTATTTTGGGTGAGTGGATTCATGTGGCAGACCACGCATCGCGACTGATATACCTCTTCAACGAGTTGCTGAAACCAGTGCTCACTCTTGAAGAACATCGGTACAAAATCGGCCTGCGCCGCTCGCACCAAAACGGGAAGCTGATCCAAAGCCAGATAATCAATTGGATTCTTGCTTCGTCGCTGATGCCATGCATTGATTTCCTCTGCCCTCGTGTTCTTAGCATAGGTTCTTTTCAGGTCGGTAGTGGCAAGTTTGTCCCACCAATTTTCCCCATGCTTTGCCACCAGGACACGAGTGATGAACTGTCGAATGGAGTTCTCCATTGTGTAGAGTGTTTTGTAGACGGGAACCATCGCCTCCATTTCGTCATGCGTCGTCTGCGAGAGAATCGGATCATCCTCTCCGTCCTGAACTTTGACCCTGAAGCTTTTCTTTGGTTTCGGTTTCCCGCGTTTGCCACGTGAGCTTGGTGCCACTGGCGCGATTGCTGCTGCAGTACCGGTTGCCGGGACGTGAGATACGAGTTCGCGTATCTCTTTTAGCTTCTCCGGAGACAGATTGCCTCCGTGTTTCTTGAGGTTTATCCCACTCCTCTGGGCCAGCACCAAAATTGCGTCTGAGGGAGTCGTCGACAGTGAGTTCGCCAATGCCTCAGCCCGTTTGTAAAGCTGAGCTTGCTCTATGCCAAGCTTCTGTTGAAGCATCTTTCGAAGGTCTGCATTTCGGGCCATACATTCTTACTCCGACGTTGGCGTCAGTGTTGCGCGATCGATGACTGGAATCTCACGAGGCTTCTGCCTAGCTTTAGCTTTCGCCAGTGTCACACTCACGGTGTTGGGTGTTGTGCCCAGCAGGTCAGCGATCAAAATTTGCGCGACTGTTCTTGCTGGATGTCTAGGTCGGCCATTTAGCTGTCTCCATTCTTTCTCCTCTTCAAAGACTTGGCGATACGAGTGACCCGGTTCAGATCGATGCGCACCACCTTGGCGATGTCTCGCTGCGCAACCCCTGCCATCGCCAGTTCAGCAATGAACATGTCCTTCAAGAGTTCTGATTGAGCCGCTAAGAGTTGCTCCACGCTGTTAGGCTTTTTCATTTCTTGGATCTCCCCTTCTTCGTCGTGTTCCGGCCAACAGATAGTTCCTTGTTTATGTGATTCGCTGATTTCCCGAGAACCTTTGCCATGTCCTTGGGCCGCATTCCTATGGCCTCAAGCATCAGAACCCGATCTCGGAGGCTTGCAGCGTCTGCACCGGGGAGACTCCGAAGCAGAAGAGCAATAACGACCTCAAGGTTTCGATTGATATTTTGCAGCAGTTCGTTTTCCACGCTTGATTACTCCTCGATGTCGGTTCGGGATTGACGGAGAGATGTTTTTCCTGCCTTCTGACGCAATCTCTGAAGCGTGACCGCGACGGTTGGAGCTGAGGTGTTCAAAACGTCCGCAATCTCTCTGGCGGTGAGGCCGGTTGTGGCCAATAGCTTCACGAGTTCCATTTGGCTCATCTGCGATTTCAGTTGAGCCGCAAGCAAGCGGTTCGTGGTCTTTGCTTGCTTTAGCAGGTCGTCCATAGTCGCCGATCCGAGCTTCGCCATGTGGGTTCCTATGCGCCACCTTTTCCGGCACGCTGGATCGCTTTCGCCACAGCGCCCGAGTTCTTGCCAAGGAGTTCGGCGATTTCACGAGCATTGAACCCTGCCCGAGCCAAGAGGAGCTCTGGCTTCACCGGATCGTCAGTCTTGCTGAGTCCTTGAAGCTGAAGTAGGAGCAGCGCCTTCGTGTACTTCACAAGTTCGCTTGAGTTCTGGTCATCCATGAGGGAAACCTCTCAGGCTCTCATTGTCGTCTCGGTTCAATCGATTGTCAAGCACAAAACGCAACATGATATAAACATACTAGCTTATTAGTCTTAAGCAACACATTAAGAGTCAATATTATAGAATACAGCTAATATTCTTGTTTATGCATCGCTGCCATACATGTGGACAGTACTCCAGGACATGTGCTCGCCAGCGTGCCGAGCCGCCGCGATTCTGCTGCGTTGGTGCAGCATCCAGCGAACGCGGTTGGGCGGTCACGACTCTCGTCGTGCCGGGCCGCGACCTCAAGAAATAGCGATATACTTGGCTTTTTCGCACCTTTCCCTTCCGGGAGCAATCCGCTGAGAAGTTCTGCTCCACACCGCTCAATCGCCGGCCCGCCACGCATCGCCGGAATACCAGGATGCAGAAGTCACCATGACTGTCGCTGGTAGTGTAACGCTTATGCGGATATGTACAACACATGTGAATGGTATACAGTATTTATGCGCACCAAATCCATCATCTGTTTATCATGCGCTAATTATCACTGGACAACTTGAAGGGGACGCCCGAGGATTGTGCCGAGCCGCCGCGATTGGGCTGCGTTGATGTGGCATCCAGCGAACGCGGTTGGGCGGTCACGACTCTCGTCGTGCCGAGCCGCGATCTCAAAAAATAGCGAAATACTTGGCTTTTTCGCACTTTCCCTTCCGGGAGCAATCCGCTGAGAAGTTCTGCTCCACACCGCTCAATCGCCGGCCCGCCACTCATCGCCGGAAAGCCAGGACGGAGGGGTCACCATGACTGTCGCTAGTTGCGCAAGGAAACGAAACTGTGGGGGCGGCAATCCCCATGTCAGGCAGAAAAAACGGGCGCAATCCGCCCCCTCTAGGTTTAGGAGTAGATGCCCTGGTGAGGACAGCGTATCGATTGTCGGAGAAGTGTGCCGAGCCGCCGCGATTGTGCTGCGCTGGTGTGGCATCCAGCGAACGCGGTTTGGCAGCCACGACTCTCTTCCTGCCGGGCGGCGATCTCACGAGATAGCGAAATACTTGGGCTTTTTCGCACTTTCCCTTGCGGGAGCAATCCGCTGAGAAGTTCTGCTCCACACCGCTCAATCGCCGGCCCGCCACTCATCGCCGGAATACAAGGATGGAGGAGTCACCATGAACAACATCCCCACGCTGGCCTCTCGACTCAACGGGCTCAGCATCGCCAACGTCGCCTCCTCCTCGCACGCCCGTTCAGTCGGTGCGTCGCCCGCTGCCCCACTTGGTCGCATTCGGCAGCACGAACAAGTACAGACCGGTGAACAGGAGCAAGGCGAGCGGGAACACCGCCAAGAGGCCCACCCTGGAGCTGTACTTACCCTGCACCACGGCGACGATGTTGACGATGACGGCCACCGTAAATGCAATGGACAGCCAGCGGTGGGTCTGCCGAACCCATTTGTTCCAGTTCAATGGGACCTCCTCTGAAGATGAGCCCGAAGCGGATCGGACACACCTGCAAGTAACTACGTAACCGCTTCGGCGAGGGCGTCCTGCTCGCCGAGCGTGACGAAGTGCAGCGGGTAGCCGAGGCGCACGCTGTGTGGCGCCCTCGCCCTCGCGTGTGCGATCCCGTTTCAAAGAATTGTCATTCCGAGCACAGCGAGGAATCGGCCACAGCCGAAAAGTAAAGCGAATCCAGGTTTTTCTTCGGCCCAGATCACCCGATCATCGGATCGCCCGATCACCCGATCCGACACTTCCGTGGCACCAAACTCGCCAACCGTGGTCCACCGTGCCGCGAAAACGCCTCGAAACTCGGCGCCACGCACCCAAATTGCTCAGAAAATCGACCTCAGGTGGGAAACTCCCAAATCGCCGCCGGCGCCCGATTCATCCCGCACCACCCACGCCACGAATCAAGAAACTAACAAGTGGTCCAAACCCGGCAAGCTGAGAGCTGAAAGCTGATAGCTGAGAGCTATATCTTCACAAATATCTTGTTCCGATACATCACCCACGCCAGCACCAGGAAAGTTATTACATAGGCGGATGCATACATCACCGACGCATTCTCCGGCGCCGCCAACGGCGCAAACATGGTCCCATACACCCACGCCTTGTAGGTCACCCCCGGCCGCACGTAGTGCTTCACGCTGAAAACCGCCAGCGCCGCCGACGCCGCGTACACCGTGATGGCGTTGCTTCCATACCAGACAAACGGCGCGCCCCAGCTCCGCCATCCGCGGATTTCCACCATCCAGTAGCACAGCGCCAGCGCCGCCAGTGCGAACCCGCCCGTGAACAGCACGTACGAGCTCGTCCACATGTTCTTGTTGATCGGAAACCACCGCCCCCACACTTCGCCCGCCACCATCAACACCGCTCCTGCCACCACCATCCCCTGCACTATCCGGCTTGTCCGACTGACGACTGAAGCGCACCTTGCTCGCCGTCTCCCGGTCGACTGGTCGCCTGGTCGGCGCGATCTTGGCTCAACCACTCTCCCGTGAACACTCCAATCAGCGTCGTCACCACCGCCGGGATCGTGCTCAGCAACCCCTCCGGATCGAAGCGGTGCGCGATCCACAAATGTTCATACAGGAGCTTGCGGTCAACAAATCCCGCCAGGTTTCCATCCATCGTCAGATCGAATCCCGGCACCCGCGTCATCAGCAACCAATACCCGAGCAGCAGCCCCGCCGCGATCCCCGCCCGCGCCCGCCTGCCGCAATACAGCACAATCGCCGACGCCACCAGATACACCACCGCGATCCGCGGCAGCACCCCGTAGATCCTCACCGTGTGCATATCGAAGGATTTCGCCCACAGCGCCAACGCGAACCCGATCGCAAAAATAATCGCGCTGCGCTTCACCACATGCCGCAGCAGTTCGCCGCTCGTCGCCCCGCGCCGCCGCCGCGCTTCGAACGACAGCACCATGGACACGCCCACAATAAATAAGAAGAAGGGAAAGATCAGGTCGGTCGGCGTCCACCCGTGCCACTTGGCGTGGTCCAGCGGCCAGTACACCGCGTTCCAGTTCCCGGCATTGTTCACCAGGATCATGCCCGCGATCGTCATTCCGCGAAACACGTCCAGCGACACCAATCTCGCCGGCATCGCTCCCGGGCGTGCGCTTTCCAACTTCGCTTGTGCTACGGACGCTGTCGTCGCCATCGATGGCGCCATTCTAGCCCCGATTGACCTCGATTCCCTGCCAGAATTACATCAGCTACGAACCAAGCCAGTAAATCGGTGGAACAAACTACCTGTTTCATGACTTGATGCTGTCGAAAAATCGACAATAATCGTCGACAAGTGGACCAAACGCCATTCTATTGTTGTCTCAATTTGAGATTTACACAATTGTTCTACGTAGAACATCTGTGGAAAACTTACCATCCCGCCCGGTTATCAACACGCCTCCAAGACTTTTCCACAATTGTTCCACGTAGAACATCTGTGGAAGACCATTTCAGGATTGCGTGCCGCCCACGCCCCGTCGTACTCTGGCTAACGCGAAGCTTCTCCGCCTTAATCCCATGGGACGTGTCATCGCTGTAGCCAACCAGAAAGGTGGCGTGGGTAAGACCACCACCGCCATCAATCTGGCCGCATCCCTGGCCGCCGCCGAGGTCGATACGCTCATCGTGGACTGTGACCCGCAGGCCAACACCACCAGCGGCCTCGGTTTGGCGCGCGACCCGGACCGCCCCAATGTCTATCACCTGCTTACGGGCGAGGTCGCGCTCGACGCCGCCATCCAGCCCACCGAGCTTCCCCAGCTATGGCTGGTGCCATCGCACAAGAACCTGATCGGCGCCAACTTGGAGCTGGTGGAGATGGAGCAGCGCGAGTTTCGTCTGCGCCAGGCGCTGGACGGCGTCCGCGACCGCTATCGCTTCGTCGTTCTGGACTGTCCGCCGGCGCTGGACCTGCTCACGCTCAACGCCCTGGTCGCGGCCGACACGGTGCTCATCCCGATGCAGGCCGAATACTTCGCGCTGGAAGGCGTCAGCGAGTTGCTGGACACCATCGCGCGCATCCGCGCGAACCTGAACCCGACGCTGGAGGTCGAGGGCGTCGTGCTCACCATGTACGACGACCGCACCAACCTGGCGCAGCAAGTGGCGGCGGAGCTGACAAATTTTTTTGGCGACAAGATGTGCACGACCACGATACCGCGCAACGTGAAGCTGGCGGAGGCGCCGAGCTACGGCAAGCCGGCGCTGCTGTATGACCTGCGCTCGCGTGGCGCGGAGGCGTACCTCAGACTGGCGAAAGAGCTGATGAGGCGCGGGATGAGTTCCGAGTTGCGAGTCGCGAGTCCGGAGCCACCAGCGGTGCGTACGGAGCCGGCGGCGGCGAATGCTGAGCAGGACGTGGCTGCGGTTAACGCTGAAGTTAGTAAAGGTTGAGCATGATCCAAGAAAAGAAGAGAGTGCTGGGCAGGGGACTGGAGTCGCTGATTCCGACGGCGCGGACGTTTGCGCCGGCGGTGCCGGTTGCAGCGGTGGCGGCACCGGCGGTGGTGGCTGCACCGGAGGCGGCGATTGATCTGGCGCCGGGGGAGAGGGTGCTGGAGATCCGGCTGGAGGAGATCGAGCCCAGCCCGTACCAGCCGCGGCGGCGGCAGGACGAAGCGGCGCTGGAAGAGCTGACGCAATCGATCCGGGCGCAGGGCGTGCTGCAACCTATCGTAATACGATATATTTCCCAGGTCGACGGTCTACGGCCGATGGTCGATGGCCAAACAGTCGACGGTCTACGGCCGATGGTCGATGGCCAAACAGGCGACGGTCGATGGTCGACGGTCGATGGCACGAGCGCTCCGGCTGCGGGAACCGCGTTCGAGGGCGAGCACGCTGCGTTACTTGCAGACAAGGGCCCTTCGGCTTCGCTCAGGGCAGGCTTAGGCGCCGGCGCCACATCGCAGGTCAGGTACCAGCTCATCGCGGGAGAGCGGAGATGGCTGGCGTCGAGGCGGGCGGGCCGCGCGACGGTGCCGGCGATCGTGCGCCAGGTGTCGAACCAGCAGGCGATGGAGATGGCGCTGATCGAGAACCTGCAGCGCGAAGACCTGGACTGCATGGAGATGGCGTCCGCGTTTGACCGGCTGGGGAGAGAGTTCGGGCTGACCCAGGACGAGATGTCGAAGCGGACAGGGAAGGACCGGACGACGGTGAGCAACCTGCTGCGACTGCTGAAGTTGCCGCCGGAGGTGAGGACGTCGCTGGCGCATCACGACTTGAGTTTCGGCCATGCCAAGTCGCTGATGTCGCTGGAGGACGCGACGGTGCTGTCGGCGGCGGCGCAAAAGGTGGTGCGCGACGGGCTGTCGGTGCGGCAAACGGAAGAGTTGGTAAGTCACCTGGTCTGGCTGGGGCCGGCGGGCGACAAGGAATCGAAAGAGCGGCAGAAGAAGGCGGAAGACCCGAACGTGCGGGCGGCGCGAATGGACCTGGAGCAACGGCTGGGATGCCGGGTGAAGATCCAGGATAAGAATGGAAAAGGTAAAGTGGTGATCGAGTACAAGTCGCTGGAGGACTTCGACCGGATCGTGGAAGCGCTGGGAAGATAGGCTGCGGGCTTCAGGCTTCAGGCTGCAGGGAATTGACGGAAAACGGCTGGGGGATGAGGTGGCGGAATCAGGGCGATCTGGGCGGCCGAGGTTAGTCCCTCAGGGGCTAAAGCCCAGTATTCTCGCAGGGTGAGCGGCACGGCTTAAGCCGTGCCCTTCCCAGCAAAGACTATTTGATCAGCGAGCGGGCGCGGCGAGGGGAAAACAGGGATCCTTCGCGCCTGTGGCGCTCAGGATGATCGCGCGCGGCTGCCTTCGACTTCGCTCAGGCCAGGCTCCCGCACGCGCAAACGCGATCAGTTTCGAGTTTCAGTTTCAGCGGGCGCGGCAAGGGCCGCGCCTTTGGTGTTTATGGACCACTTTGGGCGTGGTCGGGCATCGGTTTGCGCGGTAGGCGGGCTGGAAATGGGGATGTTGTTCCACGCGATGATCAGTGTGATTCGTAGCGAGGGAGATACGCGAGGGAATCGGGCGGAATTGAAGATTGCAGATTGAAGATTGACGATTTGGGAGCTAAGAGGCTGCTGAAAAGGTCATAACGGCAGATTCTTCGCGGGCTGAAGCCCGCTCGGAATGACAAGAATAAAGGACTTGCTCGGCGCGGCTGAAGCCGCGCCCCTTCAAAGCGACGCCCAAACGGAGTTTTTCAGCAGCCTGCTAATGTGGCGTCCCGCAAGTTTATGACATAAGCCAAAACCCGATGATCTTTTTCCCTCAGCGGCTAAAGCCGCATTTTTGCTGGTGCGCTGGCGGCGCGGCTGAAGCCGCGCCCTTTCAAAGCGGGGCGCGATTTATACAGCGAACTTGCGGGACGCGATACTAAAGGCTGGGGCGGGCGCGGAACGCTTGCGCCGTTTCTGCGCGCGACAAATACCAGGCGACGATCACGCGCACGATGATTCCCAGGCCACCGAGGATCAACGCTCCGGGTTGCACCATGGCGGCCGCAGCCGAGACGGGCGGCACCAGCATCACGATGCCGGCGATGGCGACCAACATGGCCGCGCGCCGGACGAGGTTGATGCGCCGCATGAGACCCCAGGCTATCCCGATCCCGACGAGGGCCATCAGCAGAAACATGTAGACGCCGGAGAGTTCCAGCCCGAAGAGCAGAGGTGCGCCGGCGGCCATCGAGATCGCGCCCGGTTGGAGCAGCATCAGCAGGCCGGCGATTCCCAGGTAGATTCCGCAGAGCGCAAACAGCACCGCGATGGCACGGACGCCGGAGGGTAAGGGGGTCGCGGTTGAATCGCTCATGCTCATCCGATTCGGTTGGGCGGTCTCTGATTCAAATCCGCGAAAGACCGGAAAACATTTGTCGCAGAGGACGCCGAGGACGCGGAGGAAAGGGCCCACAGTTCTTTAGATCAAGCGCCGGTGGCGGCGGTGGAGTCCGCAATCACGAATTCGGGAAGTGACTTGACGATTTGGACGGTTTCAAGGCTGACGGTGATGACCTGGCCGATGAGGCGGAGGATGTATTCGCGGTCGTCGGGGCGGTTGGGGTCGTTGGTGATGCCGGAGCGACGGTCGGTCGAGACCTGGTACTGGTCAATGACCCATTCGAGGGCAGAGCGGTTGCCGAGGCGGTATTCGTAGGTTTCCAGAGGAATGCCTTTGAGGGTGAGGGCCTCGTTGTAGAAGAGGATGGATTTGTCTTTGGAGAGGCGCATCTTGGTGACGCGGTAGTCGAGCTTGGCGGTGGGCTTCCAGAGTTTTTCCAGCGGGTATTCGGGTTGCTGTTCGTAGTGGACGTGGAGGTCGGCGAGTTTCTTGCCAGCGGCGACGAACGAGCGAAAAACATTAACCACAGAGGGCACAGAGGCCGAAGAGGACGTTCCCTCAGCGGCTGAAGCCGGATTTGTGTGGGCGGACTGGTCGGCACGACTGAAGTCGTGCCCTGACACATTGGCGGCGAGGAAGGGGATGCGGGGGAGTTCACGTTTGAGGTTGGCGGCGTAGCGGGAGCGGTATTCGGGGTGGTGGAGGACGGCGTAAACGTAGTGGAAGATGTCCCACTTGGAGATGGAGGGGTCGTGGTAGTGGGAGCGGAATTGGTCAAGGGCCCAGTCGGTGATGTTCTCGCGGCGGTTGGAGCCGTCTTCGGAGTAGGTGTAGAAGGGGAAGCACTGGGTCATGCACCTGGACCGACGACGTGCATAATCTGGCAGCTTGCACTACATGCAGACAGAAACGGCTTCTCAGATCCCGGCCCGGGCAAACGCATGAGGCGATTCTCGCTGGACTCAGTTGGAAAATAGTTCTGAAATTGATAGCGGCGCTCAATCAGAGCTGGGTCGTAGTAAAGCCATGCGCTAGTGAATGGGCGATAAAGCAGCAGGGCGCATTTCGGCCATCGTAATTCAGCAAACTTCGCCGCGTCAAGGCGGTTCTTGAGACCTTCGCTCCACTTTACGTGTGCATGTGTCCACAAAGGATTCAATGTCGGTCCTGGGCTTCGCTCTGTAGCTGTGATCACCTCGACGTTATAGGCTTCGATGAGCTTCGACGTTTTGAGCAGCAGCTTCTGCCGAAAGTTGTAGGCGATGCGTCACGGTTCGTTGAGACACCCAGACTGTACGCATCTGAAAATGGCGGTGATGGGATCCTCCGTGCCTTCGCCATCTTGGCGCGCAATGCCAGAAAGGTGCCGAAGTCAGGCGCTCAGCCGGCGGTCAGCCACGTTGCCGCCCGTCGGGCGACCGTCCTGCCATGGACTCCGTCACGAGCCGGATTTCGTCAAGGAAGCGTACTTCTGCTCCTTGCGCCAGTCTCGCTCCAGCCGCGTGCGTAGTGGATGCTGGCAGACGTTACTGCGCGTCGGTGCTCTTGCTGAGCAAGAGGTTATGCTGACTCCCACCTGGATCCCGAATACGTTGTGCGTGGTGCCGGAGAGCTTCGGGTTCTTGCGAACGTTTCCGCCCAGGTCCAGGACGTAAATGGCAGTCGAAATCCTGCGCCGAGATGCTTCCGCATCCCATCGAAAGCGACTCTGATCTGACAAAGCTGTTGTTCGTGACAAACGCCACGATCCCTTCATCTCCGATCGGTCAGAGGCCCAGCGAATAGCCCTCACGTACGGATCTCTGCAGATTTGTTCAGTAGAGTGGCCGCGCGAATCCTTCGGCGTATGTGTCGGCGACACGGTCGTCCATCTCCGGGTACTTGCGGTTCTTGTTGTTATCGTTTTCGTTTACCTGGCCGGCGTTGTACGGCGGATTGCCGATGATCACGAAAATCGGCGCTTGCTTCTGGCGCTTGACGCGCTCGGTGTTCTCCTCGCGTCATGAACTCCAGGCCGCCCTGCTCGGGTTCGGCCAGTTCGAACGTGTCCACCAGGCAGATGCCGTCGAAGGGCTTGTACTCGCCGGTCTGGGTCGAAGTACTCGTGCTCGATGTTCATGCTGGCGATGTAGTAGGGCAGCAGCATGACCTCGTTGCAGTGGAGTTCGTGCGCGTACTTGTAGGGCAGGCGCCCTTGTCGGTTTCGGCGATCTGGCGCATGACGCGGATGATGAAGTTGCCGGTGCCGACGAAGGGGTCGAGGATGTGGACGTTCCGGTCGGCGAGCGAGCGCGCCGAACTCCTTCTCGCAGGATGTCCTCGACGGAGCGGACCATGAAGTCCACGATGGGCTGCGGGGTGTAGACGATGCCGTGGGTGTCGGCTACCTTGAGGGAGTAGCCCTGGAAGAAGCGCTCGTAGACGGTGTTGAGGAAGGCCTGCTTTTCGGAGTAGTCGTCCTTGTCGTCGGCGGCGCGCTCGATGGCCTTGTAGAAGCGGTCGAGGTCGGAGAGGAACTGGTCGCGCGTGAATTGGCGGGAGGTCATGGCGGTCGATGACCTTCTCGATTTCGGCGGCGATGACGTTGCGGCTGCGAGAATTCGGGGTCGTGGAAGACGCGGCGGAAGATGCGCTCGGTGAGCAGGTGCTGGATGAGCATCTTCTCGACGGCTGCGCCGGTGAGGTTGGGGTTGATGGCCTGACGGCAGAGGGCGTAGAAGGCCTCGAAGCTGTCGCGGAAGGCGCGGTTGGATTTGTGCTCGGCGTCAATGAGCTGCTTGGCACGCTCGGCGAGTTCGGGGATGCGGAGCTTGAATTCGGCGACGGCGGCATCCCATTCCTCGTGGTCGGGCTCGCGGTATTCGAAAAAGTTCCTTAGCAGTTCGACAAGGTTCTTGGCATCGCGTATGTCTTCGTTGAGCCCTTTCGGTACGCCCTTCTGGTAGAGGATGGCGCGCTCGGGCATTTGGAAGATTGTGTTGGTGGTTGGATATCCCTGCTCGATCTTCTTGCGGATCTCGCGTTCGAGTTGGTCGTGGATGTCCTTGGCTTCCCAGAAGCCGTGGCGCTGTTTCCATTCGTCGAGGAGAGCGCCGTCAATCGCGATCCGGCCCTGGCGGCCCTTCATCGGGTACTCGTCGACGAGCGTCCAATGCAATTTCTTGCCGTAGCCGGCTAGCACGTCATGGAAAGCGGTGCGGACGGCGCCTTCGTGGTCGAAGTGGAGCTGACCGAGGCCGCCGAGAACGTCGTAGTAGCCCTTGATGAGCTTGTCGGCGGGCTTAATGGCAATGTGGAGCATGTTTGGGGCGAAGTTTAGCATCGAGTAACGCGGGTGTTGCAAGGTTTTTTGTGGATTGAAGATGACCGCACAGGCCGTCCATACCTGGAGAGCATAGGGGTCCCTTCGACTTCGCTCAGGGCAGGCTCCAGCGGGCGTTGGTGGTTTGCCGCATCCTCGCTCAGGATGACAAGCTCCAAATTTGTTCCTAATTCTTTAGCAACGACTCAGGTTGACAGCACTTTGGTTTTCGCTCGCCGCGGGCGAGGGCGCCCGCGCCACATGGATTTCGGTGTTGCTGAGGACAGCCCCGGCGAAGGCGCCGGGGCCTACACTCCTGCCAGAGCAACGCAATTGTGAGACGGGCGAAAGCAGATTCCTCCCCTTCGGCTCGCTGCACTCGCTCAGGGTCGGAATGACAACCGGGAGTTTCAGTTTCAGTTTCGGTTTCAGAAAAAGCCGAGATTCCTCCCCTTCGGCTCGCTGCACTCGCTCAGGGTCGGAATGACAATGCGGGTTGCTTTTGGTCGCCAATTTCAAGAAAAACCGAGATTCCTCCCCTTCGGCTCGCGGCACTCGCTCAGGGTCGGAATGACAAGCCTAGTGGAATGTGGAGCAAACAAAAACTCGGCTGTCCGTCATTTTTGGACTAGAGGAGCAATCGCCGCCTGGGCCTGCCTGATGTCGTCGGCATTGCCGTAGAGGTCGAAGTTGCCCTGTTTCTTGCTGGCGAGGTGAAGGTTGCCACCGGAGCCGATTTTGGCCTGCTTCAAGGCGCCGGGCGCGAAAGACAGATGCTCGCAGCGGCCCGACGGGTCCTCGGTTTGCGTGCATTCATAGCTGACCGTGCCGTCCGCGGAAACGGACAAAGTCCCAGAGCAGTAATAATCAATAATGTTCCAATTCACGTCCATGAGGCGGTGGCGGTGGCGGAAGGAAAAGCTCACCTGTCCTGGCGCTGGAGCGAGCGGCCGGCGACGAGCGGCGGCTCTCCCTGCCTTGTCCATTTGTTACCCGAGTCATCGATAAGGCGCTCGCCATCCACCTTGAAACGATACGTTCCCGCGCCTCTCCGGACCGTCAGAGTGTCTCCGCTAATCTCGTAAGATCCGAGGACAATCCCGGAGGTTTCTGCCTTCAGGGTAAAACTGCCGTCGTATCCGAGGTCGATGTACTCGACAGCGCTTACATCATTAACATAATGACCCGCCACTGGATTTCCTGCAGGTGCCGGTTCGTTGGCGGCGGGTTCGTTGGGCGGAGCTTGGGCATCGTGCATCGCCTGGATCACAGGATCACTGACTCCTGCTTCTTTCAGCTTCACCAGGGCGTCAACGCTGGTATCGAAGTTGCAAGCCGAAGCCTTGATTTTGCTGATGATGATCCCGTCTGCGAGCTTTACCCTCGCCATCTTCACCACATCGCTGTTGGTGAGCACATCAGCAGGTGCTTCGCCCGGTTGCCCTGGCGCCGCTTGGGAGTCCGGAGCTGGTTGCGCTTGCTGGTCGGCGCCGGCGTCAAAGGCCAGCACCTCGGCGATGGTGTCTTCGATCTGGGAGACGCCGGCTGTTTCGAGGTAGCCCTTGCCGAACTGGAAGTCGATCTGAGATTTGTAGGGCGACGATTCACTGCCTTGGTTGCAGGAGGCGCACTCGACAATCCGGAATGAGATTCTTTCCTTGGCCAGGTCGACGTCGATCTTTGCGGGATTGACCTTCTGCCCCACGGGGAGAGGCCGGGATGAGTCCTTGAGCGGAGCCGTGCAGGAAGCATCCGGGGGACTGAGTTTGCCGTCCTGGTATTTGGCAGGACAGGTCTTGCTGCTGGCCAGCACAACACCAAGAATTCCTTCCTTCTGAATCGCGAGCAAGGTCTGCGGTGGGTACTGCGCCTCGAGCTGTTCCTGCAGCGAAGGCGGCTTGGGAGCCTGCGCGAACAACGGCAACGTCGAAACCCAGAGCATGAACAGGGTTAGAGCTTGAATTGCGGCACCGGCTCCCCGCCTCATATATCCTCCTGCAACCTGCTGAAAGACCCGAGTCGAGCGAGAACGCCGGAGCGGCTATCCGCCCCGGCGGTGTGCTTACGTTCCTCCTCCCGTCGGGGTGGAGGAAGAGTTTTGCTTGACGTCTTGCTCGGCTTCGTCGGCGTCCTTCTGCAGACCCTGCAATTGGGCCTGCACGTCCTTGTCCGGCTCGGGCGTGGGCACGTCGGCGGCGGCTGAAGTGCTGGTGTCGGGCGCGGCCGGGAGCCCATTCTTGCCCTGGTTGGCAGCGAGCTGCTGGAGCCCGGCATCGAGCTGCTCGCGGAAGCGGTTGTGCATATCCTGCAAGTCCGCGACCGCAACCGCCGGCTTGGATCCGGTGGCGCAATCGCCTTGTTTACTGCTAGTAACCCGCACCTGGACTTTGTCGTCGCTGCCCGGAGTGTCGTCGATCCGGCTGATCACGTCGCCCGGCGTGAGCGCGCACTCGTCGCCGTCCGGGGTAGCCACATCGAGGTTGCTGGCCACCACGAACACGGTGTGTCCAGGATCAAGAGCCGGCGGCATGGCATCGGTGGAGGTCGCCGGCGAACCTGCCGCTGGCGTCCGAGCTGACGCAGCCTTCTCCGCGTCCAGTTGCTGCTTCACTTCCTCCGCGATCATCTGCTTGACTTCGGGAGAGAGTTGCACCTCGCTCGGACTTGGTTCCGCCAGGCGGGCGACTGGCGCCGCACCCTCGCTCTGCTGCGCGTCGTAGGCCATGCGCAAGTTTTCTGCGAGGATGTAATCCGTCAGCCAGAGATTGGCTCCCGGATAGAAGGGCGCGGGCGCGAAGTAGTATCCGTAGCTGGCATACCAGGGATCGCCGGCCCATCCCCAGCGGTAATAAACCGGCCTCACCCACGGGTTGAACGCCCACCCGTAATAAGCCGGGCGGTAGTAAGAGTAGGGTGCGTACACGTAATACGGCCGTCCGTGCCAGCTATAGGGACGATACACAACGGCGCGGTAATGCCCGTGTTCGTAATAGGTGCGCATTCTGTACCCGCGCACGTAATTGCGCTCCATGTGGCCGTAATTCCGTCCCGCGTAAACCACACGGCGGCCTCCCGGCAACTCACGAACGACGCGGCGCTCGCCGTGGGGCCCGCGATAGACGCTCGCGCCATGGCGGGTCTGGATGGTTCTGACTCTGCCGCTGTGGTCGTACCCAACATTGTGCCCACCAACGAAGCGCGTCGTGCGAGGCGGCGTTCGGGTTCCGGCGTATGGGTTCCTGCCGGCGTTCGGGTTCCTGCCAGCGTTCGGGTTCCTGCCAGCGTTCGGGTTCCTGCCGGCGTTCGGGTTCCTGCCGGCGTTCGGGTTCCTGCCGGCGTTCGGGTTCCTGCCGGCGTTCGGGTTCCTGCCGACGTTCGGGTTCCTGCCGGCGTTCGGGTTCCTGCCGGCGTATGGGTTCCTGCCGGCGTTCGGGGTTCCCGTCGGGGTTCGGGTTCCTGGCTGAGTTCGGATTCCTGCCGGCGCTTGCCTTGTGTATGTTCCACCTGTTGCCGGACGTTGTCCCGACATGCCTGCGGGCGGCCGGTTCGTGTTCGTCGCCGGCCGTTGCGGCGCGGGCCTGGCCGCTGGCGCGGGCCTGCTCGGTGGCGGCGAATCTTTCTTCGTTTTGTGCTCTTGCGCCCCGACGAGCGCCGGGACCATCAGGAGAACCACTACGCAAATTGGGGCTAGTACCTTATGTCTTAGATTGGCGAAGCTCATCGCACCCTCCTACCACCAGAACTTTTTTTCGGACTTCACTAAACAAGAACGCAGGCTGTACATGAATTCCATAAACTTGCCCCGGAGCGTTATTGGCGTCTTGCAGAAATACTCTGCATGCCGTGTATACGCGCCTCTTGTGTCGATCGAACAGCACACGAAAGTATTCCTGGTCGCCATGCGCGCGGAAGTCGCGGACGAGTTCGTCGTCCGAGCAATCCCGCCGAATTGGCGCTCCTGCTGACATAAACGCGCCCGCCGGCAACTTTCCACAATTTCTTGTAGTTTCTTTTAGGGGGCCTGAACTCGGGAAACCCAGGGCCTAGGGCGAACATGTACGGCCGCTACCAAGTGGAGGAGGCCAAATGGAAGATCTTGTGCAGCCTACATACCTAGAAATAGGTGGCGACACTATACACCCGAAAGTAGGCTTTGGGAGCCTGTTATGCGGCGGACTTCCCGACACGAGGCCGTTAAACCTATTCGGGCTTAAGCACTTACAGATCTGACTTAGCAGCCCTTGTGCAACCAACGCAGCCGTCCACTGGTAAGCACCCGCTCCCATTGCTCCCTTCAGTAAAGACTTCCTAGCCTGATCTCATGACGCGGTGTGGAATTTCCACGTTGAGCACGGAAGAACCTCGCAGGCTGCGGAAAAACTGGCGATTCCTCCAACGCCTGCTTCTACGGCAACTCCTGGCGCGCCGTCCGTGCCTACTCCTCAATATTTGTGTGCCATCCGTGTAGCGCAAGTGCGAACCGCAGTCAGTGTCCTTTCGTAAGTGTCGCGACGCGATACTTCGGCTCATCCTAGCAAGCAGCAAAACTAAGCACCCTAAGCAGGGGGTTCACGAGGGGCCGTGAATGCGCCTGGGCGCGCGGGGTACCCGGGGAGGAGGACACATGGGTCAGATAACGGGCCAGAGCGGGGACCACGGGCCGGCGCGGTTGCAGCGGTTTCCACTGGAATTACCGATGCGCTACCGGTACGCGGGAGCGTTCCACTGGTACCGCGGGGTGACGAAGGACATCAGTGCCGGCGGGATGCTGTTTCGCGGGCAGGCGCCGATGGATTTGTTCGCGCCGGTGGAGGTGCGGATGGCACTGCCGCGGCAGATCACGGGCGATGCGGCGGCGACCATGCTGTGCGGCGGGTTTATCGCGCGCGTGCCGGAGGCGAAGACGTCGCTGGAGGAGGCCGAGTTGGCGGCGACGTTCACCACCTACCGGCTGCTGACCACCAATGGCCATCGCCGAACCGAGGTGAACCTGGCGGCGAATGCGGTGGTGGCGACGCGCGACGATCTGATCGAGAAATTCGTGCATGAGTTCCGCAACGCCCTGGAAGTGGTGATCGGGCACGCCGACCTGATCCTGATGAAAGAAGAACTGGAGCCGGGGGTGCGCATGTCGGCGATGCGGATCCGCGATGCCGGAGAACGGGCGGCGACGCTGACCAAGGCGCTGGGGGGATGAGAGATCGGGTGACCGGGCGATCGGGTGATTGATAACCAGGAGGACCCGGCGAGATGGAGTGACCGGACGGGCTCGGACTTCAGTAACTTGCCGGTGGAAGAAGAGAAGGATAACTTCGACGATAGGCAGGGAAAGCCACAGGAGAGCCATGGCGCATTCCGAAATCGCATTCGGGGGAGCGGCAGCGTCATTCCGGGAATTGCGGCGGTGGCCGCGGCTGAAGATCCGGGTTCCGGTGACGGTGATCGTCAAGAAACCAAACAAGACGGTGTACGTGGACGGCCGGGGAACGGACCTGAACGAAGGCGGGATCGGGGTATTTGCGGGAGCGGAGTTGGGGATCGGGGAAGAAGTGGAGATCAGCTTTACGCCGCCCTATCGCGGCGAGCCGTTGATAGCGCGCACCATCATCCGCAACCGGCGCGGTTATACCTACGGGATGGAGTTCGTGAAGGAAACCGGGGAGGACGCGGCGCGGGTGGATCGCATCCGGCACGTGCTGAAAGCGCTGGGGACGGAAGAAGTGGCGTAAGAGTTCAGATTTTCTTTGGGGGACGAGCTCGGCGAAAGCCGGGCTCTTTTTGTTGGTGCAGGGTGATTGGTGTACCGCGGGCCGCGCTTCGACTTCGCTCAGGGCAGGCTTGGGGCTAACGAATACCGCGCCTCCGGCACATTTCTCCTCCGGCACACTCCCTCGAGTCGAAGTGCGTGGACGCAGTGCAAATTGAACGCGAGGGGTAGGGGTCCTTCGACTCGGGCGTGCGCCCTCGCTCAGGATGACATTCGGATAAAATGCGCGCATGGAAAGTAAAGACAAACCAGTGTATGTGACCAGGATGGGGCTGCCGCTGCGGATGGGACTGGACTGGCCGTTTCACCGGTCGCAGTCGGGAGCGGACTTTTGGGTGCTGCAGGGCACAGTGTCGCTCTGCGCCGGCGCGCCAACCGCGGGCGCGCCTGGGGATGTGCACGCGCTGGTCGCATTGCAATTGACGGTGACGGTGCGCGAGGTGCTGCCGTCGCTGGAGCCGAAGGACGTGGAGGCGCCGGCGATCAACACGGTGCGCAAGGCGGTGGACCGCAAGGAAATCGAGTTCCTGAAGACGCCGAAGCGGGCGCCGGTAGCGTTCGGCAGCCGGGCCTACGATTTCAAGCGCAACCGGTGGGCGTTCGGCGAGGCGAAGGACGAGGAAAGGGCGTCGCTTGTGCTGCGCAAGGTTTATTGGGCGACCAAGCTGGGCGCCTCGCGGGTGCGGGTGGCGGATGCGGCGGACGCACAGTACCTGGACACCACGCCGGAGCACCTGGTGGCGATGGCGCGGTCGTTGCCGGAGCTGCGGGTTACGGGAGAGTACGCTGAGGCCACGCCGGAGCTGATGGCGCGGGGAAGCGAGATTGAAGAGCAGGCGCGGATGGCGCGGGAGGAGTTGGAGAAGAAGCACGCGTTTGAACGAGGATAGAGCGGAAGAATTGACGATTGAAGATTGGCACACCGCTCGTTTATTCCTGAAAAACGCAGGGGTCCTTCGACTCGGGCGTGCGCCCTCGCTCAGGATGACAGTCGTTTAAGTTGGGCGGTGTGGTGACACCGGATTAGGCGAGAACCGAGATCAACGGTTTGGTGCGGGGCAGGACCTCGCCGATGAGAGCGGCGGGGATTTTTTTTGCGCGCAGGGCGGTGAGGAGTTGGCCGGCGGAATTGGCGTCGACGGAGATGAGCAGGCCGCCGGCGGTTTGCGGGTCGAAGAGCAGGGTGCGGACGTCTTCTGGGACAGCGGCGTCAAATTCGGCGGCACATTCGGCGAAGTCGCGGTTGTTGTTGAGGCCTCCGGGAATGAAGCCGGCACGGACACAATCAAGCGCGCCGGGCAGAAGGGGCACGGCGGAGGCGCGCAGCCGGAGCGAGACGTCGCTGGCGAGGGCCATTTCGCGCGCGTGTCCGATGAGGCCGAAGCCGGTGATGTCGGTGAGGGCGGCTACGCCGCCGCCGTTGGCCATTGGCCGTTGGCCATTGGCAACTGCGTGGGCCGCGTTGAATTCGGTGATGACGGCAGAAGCCGTTTTGTTCAGGGTGGTCATGGAAGCGGTGGCGGCGGCGATCCAGCTTTGCTCCGCTTTGCCCTTCTTGATTGCGGTCGAAATCACGCCCGTGCCCAGGGCCTTGGTGAAGATGAGCTTGTCGCCGGGGCGGGCGCCGGAGTTGGCGAGGACGCGGTCGGGATGGATGGTGCCGGTGACGGCGTAGCCGAACTTCATTTCCTCGTCGCGAATGGAGTGGCCGCCGACGATGGTGCAGGCGGCTTCGATCATCTTGCTGAGACCGCCGGCGAGGATCTGCTCGAGGATGTCGAGATCACCTTTATCGGGGAAGCAGACGAGGGTGAGGGCGTTGAGGGGACGTCCGCCCATGGCGTAGACGTCGCTGAGCGCGTTGGTGGCGGCGATCTGGCCGAAGGTGTAAGGGTCGTCGACGACGGGGGTGAAGAAATCCACGGTCTGGACGAGGGCGAGGTCAGAAGAAATTTTGTACACGCCGGCGTCGTCGGCTTTGTCGAAGCCGACCAGAACATTGGGGTCCTGTTGCCGGGCTAATTTCCCAAGCACCGCGTCCAGCGCCGCCGGACTCAGCTTGGACGCTCAACCCGCAGCTTTGACGTGTTCGGTGAGGCGGATGGGTTTGGTGTCTGCCATGCGCACATTGTAATACCCGGGGATTTGTCGCAGAGGACTGCCCGGGGATTTGTCGCAGAGGACGCCCCTCGGCTGCGCTCGGGGCAGGCCCCGGACGCAGAAGTAGGAAAGGCAGATGCATTGCCGATTGTCGATTGATGATTGCCGATTGAGGAGGCGCAGCCAGTCGGTGCATTCCTGGAATGGGTAGGGGTCCTTCGACTCGGATGCGCGGCGCATCCTCGCTCAGGATGACAATCGCTTTTCTTAGCTATTTCCTCAAAGTCCTCTGTGCCCTCTGTGGCTAAGAACGGGCGCGGGTTTTGATGCGGATGGGTGTGCCGACGAAGCCGAAGGCGCGGCGAATCTGGTTCTCCAGGAAGCGTTCGTAGGAGAAGTGGAGCTTGACGGCGCGGTCGGTGAAGAGCACGAAGGTTGGCGGCGAGGCGGAGGCCTGGGTCATGTACAGGATTTTGACGCGGCGGGAGTGGGGGACGGAGGCACGGTCGAAATCAACGCTCTGCACGAAGCGGTTGATGGCGGCGGTGGGAATGCGCTTGCGGCGCTCGGCGGAGACCTGGGCGACGAGCTCGAAAATTTTGTCCAGGTTTTTGCCGGACTTGGCGGAGACGAAGACCACGGGGGCGTAGTCGAGGAACTTGAGCTGGCTGCGGAGTTCTTCCTCGTAGAGGCGGCGGTCGGCGGGTTTGTGACCGTTGCCGCTGCCGGCGCGGGCGGCGATGCGGGCATTCATGCTGCCGCGGTGAAATTTGACGCCGCCGTGGTGGCGGGTGGTGGCGCGGCGGGTCTCCTCATCTTCTTTTCTCTTGGCGATCAGGTCCCACTTGTTGACCACGATGATGACGGAGCGTCCGCTCTCGTGGGCGTAGCCGGCAATGTTGGCATCGAGCGCGGCGACGCCCTCGGCGGCATCAATCACAAGCAGGGCAATGTCGGCTTGCTCGAGATGCTGGCGCGCCATCACGACTGAAAGTTTTTCCGCGACCAGGCTGGTCTTGCCCTTGCGGCGGATGCCGGCGGTGTCAATGAAACGGTAAGCGTGGCCGCCGCGTTCCACCATTTCGTCCACCGCGTCGCGGGTGGTGCCGGGAATGGGAGAGACGATGGCGCGGTCGGTGGAGGTGAGCGCGTTCAGCAGGGTGGACTTGCCGACGTTGGGGCGTCCGATGATGGCAACGCGAGTTTCGCGCTGTGCACGCGCGTCCTCGGAGCGACCACCTTCGCTCACGGGTTCTGCGGGCTGGCCTTCGAGGGCGGTTTGGTCGGTGCCGTGCGCGTGGTCGATCGTCGCGCTCGAGGGCGAGCGCGCTTCAGCAGTGGGTGAGGGCGCTTCATCGGTCTTGGGTAGCACGTTCATGATGGCGTCGAGCAGGTCGGCGACGTTGAGACCGTGCTCGGCGGAAATGGGGAAAAGGTTGCGGATGCCGAGGCGGCGGAATTCTTCGGCGTAAGGCTCGAGCTTGGGCGTGTCTACCTTGTTGACCGCGAGGAACAGCGGCTTGCCGCCGCGGATGAGGATGCGGGCAAGTTCGATATCGGGGGCGGTGAGTTCGGAGCGGCCGTCCACGACCATGACGATGACGTCGGCTTCGTCGAGCGCGATGCGGGCCTGGCGAAAGATTTCCGCCGGCATCTCATCCTTGTCGTCGGGAATGATGCCGCCGGTGTCAATGACGCGGAGGCGGCGCCCGCTCCACTCGGTCTCGCCATAGAGGCGGTCGCGGGTGATGCCGGGCTCGTCGGTAACGATGGCGCGGCGGCGTCCGATGAGCTTGTTAAACAGAGTGGACTTGCCGACGTTGGGTCGGCCAACGATGGCGAGGGTGGCGGGGTGGGCGACGGTTCCGGGTTGTTTTGCGTCAGACAACGAAAAACCTTTACCGCGAAGGACGCAAAGGACGCCAAGTTACTCCTCTGTGATCCTTTGCGTCCTTTGCGGTGAAATAAAGAGCGCGTGTTTGCACCCGGCTCAGAGCACAACACAGCTATTATAAGGATGCGTGCGCGGCGCGTTCGAACGAAGACTTCGGATTGGAGATTAACGGGCCGCGCGTGCATTCCTGACGATTGCAGGGGTCCTTCGACTCGGGCGTGCGCCCTCGCTCAGGATGACAGATTTTCTAACGTGTCCACGTCATCACAACCCGCACAAACCGCTGCTTCGGGATCACTGTACAGCTTTTTTGCGCCCGGCGGGCTGCTGTCGAAGACGCATCCGGCGTACGAATTCCGCCGCGGGCAGTTGCAGATGGCGGAAGAGGTGGCTAAGGCGCTGGAGGAACGGCGTCACCTGATCGTCGAGGCCGGAACGGGCACGGGCAAAACGCTGGCGTACCTGTTGCCGGTGATCCGCTCGGGCAAGCGCGTCATTATTTCTACCGGAACGAAAACGCTCCAGGAACAGCTCTTCTATAAAGATGTTCCGTTTCTCACGCAGCACATTGGCGAGCTGAAAGTCTGCTACATGAAGGGGCGGAACAATTACCTGTGCCGCAAGAAGCTCTACGACCTGACCGACCAGCCGGTGCTGAGCGGGCTGGAGGAGATCGAGCAATACCGGGCGATCGCGGAGTGGGAGAAGACGACGCCGACGGGCGACCGCTCGGAGCTGGTGAAGATTGCGGAGTCGAGCCAGTTGTGGCCGAAGCTGGATGCGCGCGCGGAGGCCTGCATCGGGCAGAAATGCCAGCAGTTCGACCGCTGCTTTATCACCGAGATGCATCGCAAGGCGGCGGAGAGCGACATCATCATCGTCAATCACCATCTCTTTTTCGCCGACCTGGCGATCAAGATGGCGACCGAAGGCGAGGCGGACGCGGGCATCCTGCCGGATTGCGCGGCGGTGATCTTCGACGAGGCGCATGAGCTGGAGGACGTGGCCGCGAACTATTTCGGGGTGAGCGTGAGCACGCCGCGGTTCGAGGAGCTGGCGCGCGACGTGGACGGGACGTTGCAGAAAGCGCACTTGGCGTCGGGGAAGCTGTTGCAGGCCACGGCGGGAGTTCGCGAGCACGCGCAGAGATTCTTCGCGCTGCTGCCGGCGGGAGAGGGAAGGTTTGCGTTTGAGAACCGGCCCGAGTTCCTGGAAGAGAATGGGGACGAGTACCAGGCTGTGATGCGGTCGCTGGGAAGGCTGCAGGCGGAGCTGCAGGCGGTGAAGAACAAGCCCGACGAACTGCACATGCTGGCGCGGCGGGCTCAGGAGCTGCAGGTGCAGCTCGGGTTCGTGATGGAGAACCAGGACAAGAACACGGTGTTCTGGATCGAGCGGAGGGGTGCAGGTTTCTCGAATCGGACGCGGCGTGCGAGTTCTGGTGACGGTAGGGGTCCCTCGACTCGGACGCGCCCTTCGGCTTCGCTCAGGGCAGGCTCCACCGGCGCGTCCTCGCTCGGGATGACAAGAGCGAGAGAGCACGTTTTTCTGCAAGCGACTCCGATTGATGTGTCGCAAATCCTGCGCCAGTACCTGTTCGACAAGCTGGAGACTTCGGTGCTGACCTCGGCAACGCTGGCGGTGAGCAACGGGTTCGAATACGCGCGCAAGCGGCTGGGGCTGGAGAACGCGCGCGAGCTGGTGGTGCCGTCGCACTTCGATTACGAGTCGCAGGCGATGCTGTACATCCCGCCGGACCTGCCCGATCCGCGCATGCCGGAGTTCACGGCGAAAGCGGCGGAGCGCATCCGGCGTCTGCTGGAGATCACGCAGGGGCGCGCCTTCTGCCTGTTCACCAGCTACGCGCAGATGCACGAAATCCACGACCGGCTGCGGAGCGAGCTGGCGTACCCGGTGATGATCCAGGGGCAGGCGCCGAAGAACGCGCTGCTGGAGCAGTTCCGGGCCACGCCGAACGCGGTGCTGTTCGCGACGGCGTCGTTCTGGCAGGGCGTGGACGTGCAGGGCGAGCAGTTGAGCTGCGTGATCATTGACCGGCTGCCGTTCGCGGTGCCCAACGATCCGGTGGTGGCGGCGCGCATCCGGGCGATTGATGCCGCGGGCGGGAACGCGTTTTTCGATTACCAGGTGCCGGCGGCGGTGATCACGCTGAAGCAGGGATTCGGGCGGCTGATCCGGTCGCTCGACGACCGCGGCCTGCTGGCGCTGATGGATAACCGGATATTAAAGAAGCAGTACGGCAAGGTATTCCTGGAGAGCTTGCCGAAATATCGCAGGACGACAGAGATGGCGGACGTGGAGAAATTCTTCGGGGTCCAGTGAAGCTCACCACGGAGACACGGAGGCACGGAGAAAGAAGTCAGAAGGAAGAAGTCAGAAGTAAGAAGTCAGAAGTCAGAAGTAAGAATGCTTCTTCAGTTGGGCCTGCTTACGCGAGCGTGATAAAAACTCAACAATGTCCACCGGCCCATCCACCGCGTCCGATCCTGACACCGAGACCGCAGCCGCCGCAGCAGGGCGAGCACGCGAGTACGTGGTCGTGCTCGGATCGCCGGTTGGAATTCCCCAGATCATTGCGGGCGTGCTGCTGGCTGCTTTTTTGGCGCAATGCTTGTGGCTGGCGGTGCACTCGCCGATGCGTGAGATGGAGCTGGCGCAAATCGAGCGCGGACAAGCGCTGTTTCATCAGCATGTATTCGCGGCGGAAGCGGCGAGGTCGCCGGTGATCCCGGTGCTGGCGGCGGCGCCGCTGATTGGATCAGGGATCAGGATCGGCGATCACGGGTCGGAGACCCGTGCCACACAGCCCCGCGCCACACCGTTTCCGGGGGCTACACCGTTGTTCTATCCGCATCCGCGGTCGTGGCGGTGGCGTGCGCGGCTGCCGTTCATCGCCATCGGCGTGCTGCTGGGGGCGTCGCTGTGGTACGTGGCGCGGCGGCTGTACGGCAATGCGGGTGGATACATTGCGCTCGCGCTATACGCTTTTTCGCCGGCGATCATCATGCGGGCGGCAGCGATCCAACCGGCGATCGTGGCGGCGTGGGGCGCGTTCGGCATGGTGTTTACGGCGATTGCCGTGTCGCACACGCTGTACGCACCGCGCGAGGTGGTGCTGTGGAACTGGAAACGGATCGGGCTGCTGGGGCTGGCGATGGCGCTGGCGGTGGGATCGCACCTGGCGCTGGCCGCGGTAGCACTGCTGGCGTTGGGGTTCCTGCTGTACCTGGTACCGGAGCGAAGCAGTGGCGGCAGGGGCGATTGTGGCGGTGGCGTGCGCGGTGGCGTTCGCCTTGCTCTTGGCCGCTTATGGCTTTGACGTGCCCGCCATGGCGGCTGCCGTACGCGGGTTGCGCGCGGCCGACTTCGCGCCGCAGCTTCTCGGGCGCAAGCTGACCTACAACTTGCTGGCGGTGTTCTTCCTGCGCATGCCGGGCGTGCTGGCGGCGCTGGCGGCAGCGTTGATCGGGTATGCGGCGTGGAAGCGGCCGCGGTTTTTCGGGGTGACGGCGCCGCTGGTGTCGTTTGGCGTGTTGATCGTGCTGGGAATCACCCTGCCGCACCTGGGCGGCTACGATCTGTTTGTCGCGTCGCTGCCGTTCGCCTTCGTGTTTATTGCCGGGGTCTTTGCCGACCTGCTGGAAACCTCGTACGGGAGCCTGGTGACGGGCATCCTGACCGGGATCCTGGCGGCGCACGCGGCGTTCAGCGTGGCGGGACTGATGAGGATTGGGTAATCGGGGCACTGCCACCGGCACTAGGAATCGCTTGCGAGTGCAGATTGAAATGCCTCGCGAACGGCAGGTGAATTCCTGCAGCGCGCAGGGGTCCCTTCGACTTCGCTCAGGGCAGGCTCTTCGACTCAGGCGTGCGCCCCTTCGACTTCGCTCAGGGCAGGCTCTCGCTCAGGATGACAGCACCTTAAATTTGCATGATCCCCGGCACACGGCGAGGGCGCCGGATCGGGGACGGACAGCGGCAACAACTTCCGCTGGCAGCGCGGGTTTACCAAGGTAAGGGCCGGGTCATCGGGGCGGCGGTGGGCCTCCTGTTCGAAGACCGCCGCTCCGGTGGCCTGTATGCGAGTTGCGAGTCCCGAGACGCGAGTTGCGAGCAAGACGGTCGCCAGACACGAGATGCGAATTGTGAGCAAGGTGGCAGGTCGCGGGTAGAGGGAAGACCCACATCTGCCAAAAGCGGGCAGATGTGGGGCACCACACGGGTGTGCACCACATGAGTTTGCACCACATGAGTTTGAGTTATGAGTTGTGAGTAAGAGCAGCCGGGTTCCGATTTGATACGAAAAGAACGGGGATGAAGCGGAGCCGGCGCGTGCATCATCGAAGCAACGGGGCTATGCTAGGCCTATGAAACGGGCATGGAACATAGCGGCAGTGGTCGCGCTGGCGCTGGTGTTGCCGGCGATGGGACAGATCCGGGGAGTACCGGCCTCGGTGACTTCGATGGCACCGTGGCGGAGCTTTGCTCCCGGACCTCCGGCCAGCGTAACCTCACTGGGCCCGAACGGCTTCTCGACACCGTGTTTCGGCTGCGCGCCCACCCAATTCACAACCGGGTTTTCCTTTCCCGACGCGCGCCATCGCGGGCCGGTAAACCTGCGCCCGAAGCGGCATCACAATAACAACGCGGGCGCCTACTACCCGGTGTACGTGCCTTACGCGTATCCGGTGGCAGTGGCCGCCGAACCTGAGCCGGAGGCGGAACCGGACCCGCCGGCACCGACCATCTTCGAACATCGCGCCACCAGCGAGCGGGCGCCGAGCGCGAGCGCCGATTTGTCGCGCTACGCGAACCAGCCGGCAGTCGCGGATGATCCGTCCCCGGCGGATGTACGGGAGCAGATTCCGGTGGTGCTGGTGTACCTCGACGGCCACGAGCAAGAGGTCAAGAACTATGCCATCGTGGGGCCAACGCTGTACGACCTGGGCACGTTTGTGGCGCACAAGATTCCGCTGGCGGAGCTGAATTTGAAGGCGACGATCAAGGCGAATGACGATCGCGGGGTGGAGTTCAGCGTGCCGTCGTCGGTGAAGATGGATTAGGCGCGTTCGAGGGCGAACGCGCTCCAACATCTGCTATAATGAGTAGTGCTCTTCTTGGGTGTAACTTCCTGTAAATTAAGAAGGTTAGCTCCGCCGCGAGGTTGGCGGAGAGGCGCGTTTCGCAGGGTTCCTGCGCGAGACTAGGGGTCCTTCGACTCGGGCATGCGCCCTCGCTCAGGATGACACCAGTAGGAAACAAATCAAATGGCTGATCAAGACAATCCCCAACTTCCACTTCCTCCCGACGGCGGCGGGCCGCAAGGTCCGGGCGGCAACATCCAGCCGATCAACATTGAAGAGGAGATGCGGCGGTCGTATCTCGACTACGCGATGTCGGTGATCATCGGGCGCGCGCTGCCCGACATCCGCGATGGGCTGAAGCCGGTGCATCGCCGCATTCTGTACGCGATGCACGACATGGGCCTGCTCTCCAACCGCAAGCACGTGAAGTGCGCCAAGGTGGTGGGCGAGTGCCTGGGCAAATATCACCCGCACGGCGACGTGGCGCTGTACGACGCGCTGGTGCGCATGGCGCAACCGTTTTCGATGCGCTACCGGCTGGTGGACGGGCAGGGCAACTTCGGTTCGGTGGACGGCGACCCGGCGGCGGCCTACCGGTATACCGAGTGCCGCATGACGGCGATCGGCGAGGAGATGCTCACCGACATCGATAAAGAGACGGTGGATTTCGTCCCCAACTTCGACGACACCACGGTGGAGCCGGTGGTGCTGCCGACGACCGTCCCCAACCTGCTGGTGAACGGGTCGAATGGAATCGCGGTGGGCATGGCGACCAATATCCCGCCGCACAATCTGACGGAAATCGTGGACGCCTGCATCATGCTGGTGAACAAGCCGACGGCGCAACTGGCGGAAATTCTGCAAATCGTCAAGGGGCCTGATTTCCCTACCGGCGCGTTCATTCACGGGCGCGCGGGAATTGCGGAGGCGTACAAGACCGGGCGCGGGCGGTTCATGATGCGGGCCAGGGCGAAGATCGACAAGATCGAGAAAGAGCGCCAGGCGATCATCGTCGACGAGATCCCCTACCAGGTGAACAAGGCGCGGCTGATCGAGCGCATCGCCGAACTGGTCAACAACAAAAGCATTGACGACGTCAGCGACATCCGCGACGAAAGCGATCGCGACGGCATGCGGATCGTGATCGAGCTGAAGCGCGGCGCCGAGCCCCAGATCGTGCTCAACCAGCTCTACAAGCACACCCAGATGCAGGAAAGCTTCAGCATGATCTTCCTGGCGGTGGTCAACGGACAACCGAAGGAGATGGGGCTGGTGCAGGCGATCCAGCACTTCATCGATCACCGCATTGACGTGGTGCGGCGCCGCACCGCGTATTTGCTGGGCAAAGCGAAAGACCGCGAGCACATCCTGGAAGGCTACCAAATCGCGATTGACCAACTGGACAACGTGATCGCGATCATCCGCGGCAGCGGCAACCGCACCGAGGCACGCGAGAATCTGGTGGCGTATTTCGGCGGGAAGGCGATCGAGGTCAACGTCAACGGCAAGAAATCGAGCGTGTCGGTGGGGCGCAGCAAGCCGGAGAGGGGCTTCGACGCCAAGCAGGCCGACGCCATCCTGGAATTGCAATTGCACCGCCTGACGCGGCTCTCCATCGACGAAGTGGTGAACGAGCTGAAGGAAGTCCGCGACCGGATTGGGGAGTACGAAACGATTCTCGCGTCGGAGAAGAAGCTGCGCGGCGTGATCGTGAAGGAGATGGAGGAGGTCAAGAGAAAGTTCGGCGACGAGCGGCGCACGCAGATCGTGGACGAAGCCGCCGAAATCCAGCTCGAAGACCTGATCGTGGACGAGCAGGTGGTGGTGACGGTGTCGCACAGCGGGTACCTGAAGCGCACGCCGATTACGATCTACCGCTCGCAGCGGCGCGGCGGCATGGGCCGCACCGGGATGAAGACGCGGGAGGAGGATTTCGTCGAGCGTTTGTTCATTGCCTCGACGCATGCCTACCTGCTGATCTTCACCAGCGCCGGGCGGGTGTACTGGCTGAAGGTGTACGAGGTGCCCGACGTGGGCGCCGCCGGCAAGGGCAAGCACATCGGCAACCTGGTGGCGCTGCAGCCGGGCGAGAGCGTGCGAACGATTGTGCCGGTGCGCGACCTGGAAGAAGAAGGCAAGCACATCTTCTTTGCCACGCGGAACGGCACGGTGAAGAAGACACCGCTGAAGGACTTCAGCAACGTGATGTCACGCGGCATCATCGCCATCGGCATCGACAAGGACGACGAACTGGTGGCGGCGGCGGTGACCGACGGTTTCCAGATCATCTTCCTGGCGTCGCACGAGGGCATGGCGATCCGCTTCGGCGAAGAAAACGTGCGGCCGATGGGACGTCCGGCGTACGGCGTCCGCGGCATGGACATGGACAAGGGCGATTACATAGTCGGCATGGCGGTGACGCCGAAGAGCGAGGCCCGGTTAGACGGCGGCAAGAAAAACGGCAAGGACAAGAGCGAAGACGCCGAACCAACGGCGAACCTGATCCTGTCGGTGACGGAAATGGGCTACGGCAAGCGCACCGGCGTGGACGAGTATCGCCTGCAAACGCGGGGCGGGAAGGGCGTGATCAACGTCAAGACGGTGTCGCGGAACGGCAAGGTGGTGGGGATACTGCTGGTCAGCGACCAGAGCGAGGCGATGGTGATTTCGCAGTACGGCAAGATCATCCGCATCGCGACCAACCAGATCCGCGAAGCCGGGCGCTCGACTCAGGGCGTGCGCTTGCTGCAACTGGATTCCGACGACAAGGTGGCGGCGGCGGTGGTGATCCCCAGGGAAGAAGTGGACAACGGGGAGCCGACGCTGATCCAGTGAATTGATTAGCCGCAGATGAACGCGGATTCGAAGGCAACAGGAGCCCGGTCGGAAGCGGCCGGGCTTTCGCTTTGAGGTGGAAGGCCGTAATGGCGGCAGTCGCGGGCCCTTCGGCTTCGCTCGGTGTTCCTTGGGATTTGCGTTTGATCCTGCCGCGGTTTGCTTTTTGTGCGGCGCGCCTCCGGCGCTCTTCTTCGAGTTGAAATGCGTGAACGCAGTGCGAATCGAACGCGAGGTATAGGGGTCCCTTCGACTCGGACGCGCAAAATCGGCGCGTCCTCGCTCAGGATGACAGCCGTTAATTCCGCCCAAAGCCGGGGCGTCCTCGCTCAGGATGACAGCCGTGAAGTGTCACAGTGGAACTGAGCGTCGTGCCTCGCTGGGAGTGCCTAAAACCAGCGTTTTTCCTGCGCTCAAGCTAGAATAGAAACAGCATGTTTGAAATCAGCGTAGAAGATTCATTTGCGGCGGGGCACGCGCTACGCGGGTATCGCGGCAAGTGCGAGAATCCGCATGGGCACAACTACAAGGTCCAGATCACCCTGGCGGGCGAAGAGCTCGACGGTATCGGACTGCTGTACGATTTCAAGGACCTGAAGCAGGCGATGAACCAGATCATCGACCGGCTGGACCACCAGATGCTGAACGACATCGAGCCGTTCCGGCAGCTCAACCCCTCGGCCGAAAACATGGCGCGCTACTTCTACCAGGAGGCCACGTCACACCTGAAGCAGGCGACGGGCGGGCGCGTGCAGGTGAAGCAGGTGAAGATCTGGGAAACGGATACGACGACCGCGACGTACTTTGAATAGTTGTGAGTTGTGTGTTCTGAGTTGTGAGCCACCTGCTCACAACTGACAACTCAGAACTCACAACTTTCCATGCAGATCACGGAAATCTACCGCTCCATCCAGGGGGAAAGCTCGTTTGCCGGGCTGCCGTGCACCTTTGTGCGCCTGACCGGATGCAACCTGCGCTGCACGTGGTGCGACAGCGAATACACCTTCGCCGGCGGAAGGAAGATGTCGGCGGAGGAGGTGGAAGGCGAGGTGCGCCGGCTGGCCGGCTCCGGGTTGGTGGAGATTACCGGGGGAGAGCCGATGCTGCAGGAGCGCGAGCTTGTTCCCTTCATGCAAACATTGTTGGATGGCGGTTACACCGTGCTGCTGGAGACCAGCGGCGAGCGTCCACTGGCCGCGGTGCCGCGCGCGGTGCATAAGATCGTGGACGTGAAATGCCCCGGATCCGAAGAAGGCGGCAGGTTTGACATCTCGAACCTGGCGACGCTGAACCGGGGCGACGAGGTGAAGTTTGTGCTGGCCTCGCGCCAGGATTATGAGTTCGCGCGGGAATTTGTGCGGCAACATGGGTTGGAGAGTAATGTGGCGGGCGCGATCTTCTCGCCGGCATTCCGCAAGGACGCCGGCGGGGAGCGGAACGCGTCGCAGTGCCTGCTGGATCCGCGCGCGCTGGCGGACTGGATGGTGGCCGACGGGCTGAACGTGCGCCTGGGGCTGCAGATCCACAAGTTCATCTGGGCGCCGGAAACAAAAGGGGTGTGAAGATTGACGAATTGAAGAACCCTCCGGCACGATCGGAATTCGTCAATTCGTAAATCCGGCAATTCGTCAATCTGCCGTGCGATGGCGAACATTGGCACATTCGGTAGTTCAAGGCCGCGGCAACGTGCGGTGGTGCTGCTGAGCGGCGGGATGGATTCGTGTGTGTGTGCGGCATTGGCGGCGCGCGACTATGACGCAGCGGCGCTGCACGTCATGTACGGCCAGCGGACGGAAGAGCGCGAACGGCGGGCGTTTGAAGAAGTGTGCCAGCGTCTGGGGATCGAGCGGCGGATGGTGATCCGGAATGAAGCGCTGCGGCAGATAGGGGGATCGGCGCTGACGGATCGTTCGCTGGCGGTGCCGCGGGCGGCGGGAGAGTTTGAGGGTCGCGACCCGGAAGGTGCGGGTGGGAGTAGGGGTCCTTCGACTCGCGCGGCAAAAGCGGCCGCGCTCGCTCAGGATGACAACCGCAGAGAGCTAGGCGGTAGGGAAGAGCAGCCTGGCAGCGAGGTTCCGATTACCTACGTGCCGTTTCGGAATGCGCATTTTCTGGCGGCGGCGGTGAGCTGGGCGGAAGTGCTGGGGGCGGAAAAGATCATCATTGGGGCGGTGGAGCAGGACAGCTCCGGGTACCCGGATTGCCGGCCGGCGTATTATCGGGCGTTCAACCAGGTGATCCGCGCCGGGACCAGGGAAGGGAAGATCGAAATTGTGACCCCGCTGATCGGGATGCGGAAAGCGGAGATTGTGACGCTCGGCCTTGAATTGGGCGCACCCTTCGATTTAACGTGGAGTTGCTACAGCCGGGAAGACCGGGCGTGCGGGGTGTGCGAAAGCTGTGTATTGCGGCGGCGCGCATTCCAAGCAGCCGGTGCGCGCGATCCCATCGCTTATCAAGCGGATGCGGTGCGCGACCGGCGGTAGGCAGGATTGGCCGCGCTCCTCGCACCGGCATGCGCGGAATTTATAAGGGAGGGCTGAAATGAAACGCAGACTTATTCTGTGCGTGGTGGCTGCGGTGATAGCGGTGCTGTCGGTCCCGGCGGCATGGGGACAACTGGCGGCGTTCAAGGGCAAAGCCACCGATTCGGAAGGCAAGCCGATCGTCAATGCGCAGGTGCAGATTACCAGCAAGGAGACCGGGCGCAAATACGAGCTGAAAACCGACAAGAGCGGAAACTACTATTCGATCGGAATCCAGCCGGGTATGTACGACCTGAAGCTGCTGAAGGACGGGCAGGTGATCTACACGTTCCAGAACATCCAGGTCACGCTGTCGGCCGGCGAGACCGTCTTCAACATTGACATGAAGAAGGCCGAGCAGCAGGCGGGGATCACCGAAGAACAGAAGAAGCAGGTAGAGGAGACGCAAAAGGAGAACCTCAAGGTCAGGGGGCTGAACGAGAAGCTGGCGGCAGCCTCGGCGGCGGAGCAGGCGGGCAATTACGATCTCGCCATCCAGACGCTGGCCGAGGCGACGCAGCTTGATCCGACGCGCGACGTGCTGTGGTTCAAGCTGGCCGAGGCGGAGCGCCAGAGCGCGGCCAAGATCGCGACGCCCGCCGACAAATCCGCGCGCTTCCAGAAAGCCGCCGAGGATTTTAAGAAGGCCATCGCCATCAAGCCGATGGGACCTTATTACAACAATCTCGCCGAAGTGCTGGCCAAGATGGGCGACACGAGCGGAGCGGTTGCGACCTACGCGCAAGCGGCGCAGACCGATCCCGCCAATGCCGGGCAGTATTACTACAATGAAGGCGCGGTGTTGACCAACACGGGCAAGGTGGAGGAAGCCATCCAGGCGTTCGACAAGGCGATCCAGGCCGATCCCACCAAGGCCGACGCCTACTACTGGAAGGGCGTGAACCTGCTTGGCAAGGCGACCATCAAGGGCGATAAGATGGTGGCGCCTGCGGGGACGGCGGAAGCGTTCAACAAGTACCTGGAACTGCAGCCCACGGGACAATTCGCGGAGCCGGCGAAGCAGATGCTGGCGTCGATTGGGGCGGCGGTGGAGACCACGTTCGGCAAGCAGAAGGCCAAGACCAAGAAGTAACGGCGGTTTCGCGAGGATCCGGCCCGGGGCGAGAGCTTCGGGCTTTTTTAGTCTTCAGTCGTTAGTCGTCAGTCTTCAGTCGTCAGGCAGAAAAACGCGGGCACTTGAAACTTGCAACCTGCAACCCGAAACTTGAAACTAGCGGACACATGCTCGAACTGAATACTCCGGCGCAGTACGTGAAGGGGATAGGTCCGCGCCTGGCGGAGGTGGTGGCCACCAAGGGCATCACCACGGTGGAGGACCTGCTGTACTACCTGCCCTTCCGCTATGAAGACCGGTTGAATCCGCGGCGCATCGGGGAATTGCGGCCGGGCGAGATGGCGAGCGTGATCGCCGAGGTGAGGACGTCGGCGCTATTTCGCACCAAGCGGATGCCGCTGTTTGAGCTGACGGTGGGGGATCCGGCTAATCCGACAGAAACCCCCCACGCTATCGCTCCCCTTCGACTGCGCTCAGGGCAGGCTCCGGCGGGAGCGACAAGGGTGGGGCAACCGGGGGGCGAGACAAGGGTGGGGCAACCGGGGGGTTTGTTTGGGGCTGGCGCGCGGGCGATGCTGAAGTGCGTGTGGTTCAACGGCACCTATTTAAAAGACCGGTTTCAGCCGGGGCAACTGGTGGCGCTGTACGGGAAAGTTGAACAATCGGAGCGGGGGCGCGAGCGGCTGCAACTGATCAACCCGCAATTTGAAATCCTGGATGATGGCGGCGCGCCGGAGTCGATTGCCGAGTCAACCGAGATCGGGCGGATCGTGCCGATTTACGAATCGGCAGGCAGCGGCAAGGTGACGTCGCGCTGGTTCCGGCGAGTGATCCACGGCGCGCTGGAAAACCTGACGCCGGACATCGTAGACGCAATTCCCGGGGCGGTGCAGCGGCGGATGGAGCTGATGCCGCGTCGGGAGGCGTTTCGGAGGGCGCACTGGCCCCAGGAGTCGGCGCGGCTGGAAGACCTGCAGGCGGCACGGACCCCGGCGCAGATCCGGCTGATCTTCGAAGAACTGTTCTTCCTCGAGCTGGGATTGGAGCTGAAGCGGAAACGCATGCGGGCGCTGCCGGGGATCGCGTTCGGCATTGACGACCGGGTGCGGGAGGCGATCAAGCGCATCCTGCCGTTTCATCCCACGGCGGCGCAGAAGCGGGTACTGAAGGAGATCGCCGAGGACATGAAGCAGCCGGCGCCGATGCGGCGGCTGTTGCAGGGCGATGTCGGGTCGGGAAAGACGATCGTGGCGCTGGAGGCGGCCATCATCGCGATTGAGAACGGCTACCAGGCGGCGTTGATGGCGCCCACGGAAATCCTGGCGACGCAGCATTACCTGTCGGCGCGGCGGATGCTGGAGAAGGCGGGGTATCGCATCGTGCTGCTGACCGGGTCGGTGGAGGCGGGGCGGAAGCGCGACATCCGGCGGCACATCGCGCAGGGCAACGCGCAACTGGTGATCGGGACGCACGCCTTAATAGAAGAGAAGGTCGAATTCGGCAACCTGGGGCTGGTGATCGTGGACGAGCAGCACCGGTTCGGGGTGATGCAGCGGCTGAAGCTGATGAAGAAAGCGCTGGCGGGGGAGGGGGAACAGTCGACGGCTGACGGTCGACGGTCGACGGCGGCGCATGGACAGGAAAATCGGCCCGAAAATAGGGGTCCCTCGACTCCCCCGGCAAAAAGCGCGCCGGGCTCGCTCGGGATGACAAGAGTGGAAGGCACGCCGGGGTCGCTGGGGATGACAAGAGCTCGGGATGACATCAGCAAAAGTATGGGTGAGGGTAGGGGTCCCTCGACTCCCCCGGCAAAAAGCACGCCGGGGTCGCTCGGGATGACAATCGGGATGACAAGAGGAGAGGAGGCGCAGCCGGACACGCTGGTGATGACGGCGACACCGATTCCGCGGACGCTGGCGCTGACCCTGTATGGCGACCTGGACGTCAGTGTGCTCGACGAGATGCCGCCGGGACGGACGCCGATCGTGACCCGTCGCGTGGGCGACGAGCGTGCGGAGGAGGTCTTCGCCTTTGTGCGCAAGCAGGTGGCGGCAGGGCACCAGGCGTACGTGGTCTACCCGGTCATCGAGGAAAACGAGGAAAAAGAGATTAAGGCGGCGACCAAGATGTACGACGAGATCCGGCGGCGGATTCTGCCGGACTTGCGGATCGGACTGCTGCACGGGCGCCTGGATGCCGAGCAGAAGGACGAAATCATGCGGCGCTTCCAGGCGGGGCAGATTGACGTGCTGGTTTCGACCACGGTGATCGAGGTGGGGGTGGACGTTGCCAACGCCACCGTGATGGTGATCGAGCACGCCGAGCGCTTTGGCCTGGCGCAATTGCACCAGTTGCGTGGCAGAATCGGGCGGGGAGCGGCCAAGTCATTTTGTGTGCTGGTGACCGGCGGCAAAGTGACGGCAGAGGCAGAGCAGCGGTTGGACACCATGGTGCGCACCACGGACGGATTCGAAATCGCCGAAACCGACCTGCAACTGCGCGGGCCGGGCGAGTTCTTTGGCACTCGGCAGGCCGGACTGCCGGGGTTTCGAGTGGCCAACCTGCTCCGTGACCGGGAACTGCTGGAGGCGGCGCGGCGGGAGGCGGCGGCGGTAGTATCCGGCAAAGACCGGGAAGTTTCGCCGGAGGAGGTGTCGCGGGCGTTGGTGCATCTGCGGTCGCACTGGCAGCGGAGGTACGGGCTGGTGGAGGTTGGCTAGGGCGTGTCAGTGACGCCAATCACCTAAGGAGGGTGACTCCGAGGTTAAGGGGGGCATCCTGCTCAGGTCTGGAATCCAGATTGACACTCCTGTAACACTCTGGTAACTTTTGACGTTCCGATATAGCTCCTTTGTTTGCAGTCAGGAGCGCAGGACTGTTCCGCACGAGATGCGCCACACCGAGGCAAACCAGCCTCCACGCGGGACATCGAACCAGGCTAGGGACAGTCTTCCGGCCGGTACTTAGCGGAGAATCATTTGCGCAAGCGCTTCTACATACTTTTCGTGGCCCGAGACGCCGAAGGCCAACTCCGCAAGATTCCCATTCCCCTACACTACGCCCAGGTATTTCTCGCCGGGGCGCTGATTGGCATGCTGAGCATCACCGGGATGGCGGGCTCGTATGGCCGCATGCTGATGAAGACCATGCGCTTCAATCAGGTACGGGCGGAGAAGGAACAGCTCAAGACGCGCTATAACCGGCTGGAAAAAGTGGCGCAGGAAAAAGACATCCAGGTAGCGTCGCTGGGATCGCTGGCCAGCGAGGTGACGGCGCTGTACGGGCTGAAGTCGCAGCCTCTGCTGGCGATGTCGCGTCACGATGCTTCCATGCCGGACGAGCAGGTGAAGAAGTCGCTGGACCAGTTCTGGATGTTGAAAACTTCAGCACTGAACGGCGGGGCGGCAATCGGGATCAGCATGATGGGCCGCCGGAACTTTACCGCGGCCGACTGGCTGAAGCTCTCCGAAGAGCCGAACTTGTGGCCGGTCGAGGGCCGGATAACCGGATCGTTCGGCGAGCGGATTGATCCGTTCAACGGCGAAGGCGCGTTCCACAGCGGAGTGGACATCTCGACCGCGTACGGCAGCCGGGTAATCGCGCCGGCCGATGGGGTTGTAACCTTTGCCGATTTCTACGCCGGCTACGGCCGGATGCTGGAAGTCGAGCATGCCCAGGGGTTCATTACCCGCTACGGACATTTGTCGAGTTTCGCCGTGACACCGGGGCAGAGCGTCCATCGCGGACAGGTGATCGGGTACGTCGGGCTCAGCGGACGCAGCACCGGCCCCCACCTCCACTACGAAGTCTGGCTACACAACAATCCGGTGAATCCGCACAACTTCCTGCGCACCACGGTGGCAAGTGTCATGCCCACCAACGCCGGGGAATAGTCTTCAGGCGCCAGGAAAGTCACCAGTCTTCAGTCGTCAGTCTTCAGTCGTCAGGAAAGCCAGCCGACAACTTCCCAAGAAACACAAGGCCCTTGACTCACGCCGCGATCAGCGTGCCGCGCTTGCTCGGAATGACATGGGCAACGATCTGGATGAGAGTAGGGGTCCCTCGACTCGCCCGGCAAAAGGCACGCCGGGCTCGCTCGGGATGACAGATGCTCGCGCGCCCCTTCGACTTCGCTCAGGGCAGGCTCCTGCGGGCGCGCTCGCTCGGGATGACATCCGCAATGATTTTGGCGAGTAATACTGACGACTGACGACTGACGACCGAAGACCGAAGACTGAAGACTGAGGACTGAAGCCTGAAGCCTGAAGCCTACTACTACTTCTTCCGTCTTCCGTGCCTGCGTGTGTCCGGGGTGGGTTTCTTTTCGGGCTGGGGAGCGGCGCTGATGGCTTCGACCGGCGGCTCGGAGACGAGTTTCTTGACGAAACCGGGAGGGATGGTGGCGTTCAGCTCGGCGCGGTCGGGAAACTGGCTGACGCTGATGCTGTCGAAAAAGGCTTTGAGGTCGGGGTCGACGGCGCCGGCCTGGGCGCGGTATTCGACGGTGCGCGCGATGGCGAGAAAGGCGTTGAACTGGTCGGAGACACGCTGCGCGTCTTCCTGGGTGCGAGTAAAGGCGTCGGCGCGGACCTGCACCGAGCCGAAATAGCGCACGGCAGCGACGATCACGGTGTCGGGCGGGAAAAACAGGTCGAAGCCGCCGGGCAGGACGAATTTCGCGTTGCCCTGCTGGCCCGCGGAGGCGGTGCGCGCCACCGCCCAAGCCAGGCTGGCGAGCGGGACGTGTCGGTAGTAGCGGCGGAGCAGATCGGGACCGCCGCCGGTGAAAGTCTCGGCGTAGCGATCAATGATCTCCTGGATGGCAAACGCGCTCTCGGCGTTGGACGAGGCCACCATGCGCTTGTTGAGCACGGCGACGCGCAGCGTCCGGCCGGGCAGCGGGATGGAGTAGATGAGGGTGTTGCCGTAGGGACGGCTGGAGTCGGCGGTTCTGCGCAGGTAGGCGGCGAGCTTGGCGCCATCGAAGCGGCCGACAAAGACTTCCGAGTAGCGCGTTTCCGGCGGTGTCCTGGAACCGGCCAGGTCAGCCGCGGAGGGCAGGTGAACGGCGAAAGCGGCCTGGTCGAGGTCGCGCTCGAACTGGAAGCCGGTATCGCGGACGAACTGGGCGTAGTCGGGGTCCAGATTGGCCGGGGCATTTTTGAACAGGCCGGCGGCGCGCAGGGGCGCGAGGTCAATGTAGAAGTAGGCGTCGGCGGCGGGGAGCAGGCGCGCGGCTTGGGGCGCGTTGCCGCGTCGCAGCAGCAGCATGGCAGCGACTGCCACAAGGGCCGCGAGGACGACGACAGCAATGACGATGTTGCGGCGACGCATTGCACCCATTTGTAGTTCAGCAATCTGTAATTTGCAATTTAGAACGTAGTCGGTCGTCCTTGGCCGTTGCGAAATCCCAACCCCACATCTGCCAAAGGCGGGCAGATGTGGGGCACCATTGCTCCCCGACTGGCGCTTGGCGGCTGAATTGGGTAAAATAAATCTTGGACTGGAATTCCAGGCTTTTGCCGTTGTGCCCACTCCCTTGCTGCTGATTCCGAAATAAACCCAGGCAAGCGGAAGTGTGCCGGAGGGCGGCTCGGAATTCCCCACCCTATCTCGCCCAAAAGCAGCGAGATAAGGGTGGGGCAACCAACGTCTCTGCGGCGAAACAGGTTCTCTGCTTGCACGCGGAGTTCCGTTGTGATAACTTTTATGGTTTGTGCCGGGCGGCGGGAAGGATTTTGCTGGCGTAGCTCAGCTGGTAGAGCATCTGATTTGTAATCAGAGGGTCAGGGGTTCGAATCCCTTCGCCAGCTCCATAAGCACGAACAGGAAACCCAGGCGTGTGGCGGTACGCCAGGGAGCAGTCACGGTTGCGGCGCGCGCTCCTCAAGAGATCGAACTCCTACAGGATGCTTCCCGTAATGCGGTGGTGAGGCGCGGAAGTATGTTCGCGCCGAGTGCTTTTCCGTCCGCACTGGCCGACATGCACAGGTGGCCGAGCGGTTAATGGCAGCAGGCTGTAAACCTGCCGCTCCTTGGAGCTACGGAGGTTCGAATCCTCCCCTGTGCACCAGGATTAGCAAGGTGTCTCGTTTCTCGATCGCGCTGGCCGTATACGGATTGCTGGGACTGGTGGCGTGGCTGACGTTGCCGGACCAGAAAATCCTGGGGGTGACGCTGGCTTTGCTGGCGATGTTCGCGGTGAAGTCGTGGCTGCACCATCGGCGAATGGCGCTGGAGAGAAACGGAAAAAAAAGTACCGAGTACTGAGTACCGAGTACCGAGCAGAAGGATCGAGCGCGGTGTTCGGTAGTTTCAATTCAGCCGATGTAGCTCAGTTGGTAGAGCACTCCCTTGGTAAGGGAGAGGTCATCAGTTCAATCCTGATCATCGGCTCCAGGGATACGGTCGTTGGTCGTTGGTCGATGGTCGTTGGCAAGAGCCAATACCTAGGCCGGCTACGACAAACGACGGACGACTAGCGGCAGCGAGAGAGCGGGAGTAACTCAGTGGTAGAGTCACAGCCTTCCAAGCTGTTGGTCGTGGGTTCGATTCCCATCTCCCGCTCCAGATTTTAGGTGGTGACCTGCGGTGGGTTTTGAACGAGCGGCGATTCCGGTCGAGAAGGAAAAGGAATTCGCGGAACTCCGTGGCGCGATTGAAAAGATCTTTGGCTCCGGGCAGGTGGAGAGATTTCTGGCGGCGCTGAAGAGCAAGGGCGTGCGGATACGCGATTTCGAAACGGTGCTGGCGAAAAAGATTTTGGAGAGCGCGGCGCCGGAACTGAAGGGATGCGGGGCGCAGGAGCTGTACGAGGCGCTGACGGTACCCGACAAGGGCCAGATGCGGGAGTTTTACCTGGGGCAAGTGGAACAGGTGCCGGGGGAGTTGCGGCACAAATTCCATCACGTCTATCGAGATTCTTAGAGGCACGCAATCATGGCGAAAGAAAAATTTGCGCGCACCAAGCCGCACGTAAACGTGGGCACGATCGGTCACATCGATCACGGCAAGACGACGCTGACGGCGGCGATCACGAAGGTTTTGGGGAAGAACAATCCGAGCGTGAAGTTCCGCTCGTTCGACTCGATTGACAACGCGCCGGAAGAGAAGGCGCGCGGCATCACCATCGCCACGGCGCACGTGGAGTACGAGACGGTGAACCGGCACTACGCGCACGTCGACTGCCCGGGCCACGCCGACTACATCAAGAACATGATTACCGGCGCGGCGCAGATGGACGGGGCGATTCTGGTTGTCGCGGCGACCGACGGTCCCATGCCGCAGACGCGCGAGCACGTGCTGTTGGCGCGCCAGGTGGGCGTGCCCTACGTGGTGGTGTTTCTCAACAAGTGCGACGCGGTGGACGATCCGGAACTGCTCGACCTGGTGGAGTTGGAAGTGCGCGAGCTGCTGAAGGGCTACGGCTTCCCCGGCGACGACGTGCCGGTGATCCGCGGTTCGGCCCTGGGCGCGCTGAACGGCGAAGCCAAGTGGGAAGCGGAGATCGACAAGCTGATGGCGGCGGTGGACAAGAGCGTGCCGATGCCGGTGCGCGATCTGGACAAGCCCTTCCTGATGCCGATTGAAGATATTTTCTCGATTCAGGGGCGGGGCACGGTGGTGACCGGCAGAATCGAGCGCGGCAAGGTGAAGGTAGGCGAGGAAGTGGAGATCGTCGGGTTCCGCGAGACGCGCAAGACGGTGGTCACGGGCGTGGAGATGTTCAAGAAGCAGTTGGACGAAGGCCTGGCGGGGGACAATGCCGGGCTGCTGCTGCGCGGCACGCCGAAGGAAGACGTGGAGCGCGGCATGGTGCTGGCGAAGCCGGGCTCGATCACGCCGCATACGAAATTCAAGGGCGAGGTGTACGTGCTGTCGAAGGAAGAAGGCGGGCGGCACACGCCGTTCTTCAACGGGTATCGTCCGCAGTTCTACTTCCGGACGACAGACGTGACGGGAGTGGCGCACCTGCCGGCGGGCACGGAAATGGTGATGCCGGGCGACAACGTGAACCTGGAAATCGAGCTGATCACCCCGGTGGCGATGGAAAAGGGGCTGAGGTTCGCGATCCGCGAAGGCGGCCGCACGGTTGGGGCGGGAACGCTGACGGAGATTGTTTCGTAGATCGGGTGATCCGGTGATCGGGTGATCTAAAGACAAGTTTGGAAGGAAGAAGTTATGCCACGGGAAATTGTTCAGTTGCAGTGCACGACGTGCAAAGACAAGAACTACTCCACGACGAAGAACCGGAAGACGACGCCGGACCGTTTGGAGATGAGCAAGTTTTGCCGGAAGTGCCGCAAGCACACGCCGCACAAGGAAGTGAAGTGATTGGTGATTTAGCGATTTGTGATTTAGTGATTTCGTCGAGATTCGACGCGGGTTTTTGCAATCACTCAATCACTCAATCACCAAATCACGCAATGGAATTTAGGGGCGTAAGCTCAACGGTTAAACTGCCGGTCTCCAAAACCGGACTTGGGGGTTCGAATCCCTCCGCCCCTGCCAGTTTGCAGAGCCGGGCAGTGCAAAGAGAAGGGCAGTAACGAATGGGAAAGTCGGCAGCAGTGACAGCGATGAGCGAAGGCAGCTTCACGGAACGAATGAAGTCGTGGCCGCAGCGCATCAAGGCCTTCTACAGCGACGTGCGCACGGAGATGAAGAAGGTCACCACGCCTAGCCGCAAGGAAGTGCAGGGAACGACGGTGGTGGTGATCATCACGGTGTTCCTGTTCGGCGCGTATTTCTGGTTAGTGGACAACACGATCGCGCGGATCATTGACACGGTCATGCGCCACTTTACCCACCGGTAACCAAGGAGTGCACACGCGAGGGCGCGTGTGCCACATATGAGAATGGAAGAAGAAGTCAAACACGAAACGGTCGAGGAGCAGGTACCACAGCAGGCGGCGGAAGCGCCGCCTGAGGGCAGCGCTGCCGCGGCGGAGCCAAGCGCGATCCCGCCTCCGACGAATCCGAACATGCGGTGGTACATCATCCACACCTATTCGGGATTCGAGCGCAAGGTGAGGGAGTCGCTGGAATCGCGCAAAGCCGCTTATGGGTTGGAGCACAAGATTGGGCAGGTGGTGATCCCCACCGAGCCGGTGACGGAAATCCGCGGCGGCAAGAAGTACACCACCGAGCGGGCATTTTTGCCCGGCTACGTGCTGGTGGAGCTGGACATGGATTTGTCCAACCCGGAGGGGCAGAACCTGTGGCACGTGGTGAAGTCCACGCCGCGGGTGACCGGGTTCCTGGGGGCGGGCAATCAGCCAACGCCGATGTCGGAAGACGAAGTCGCCACCATCATCTTCCGCGTCGCCGAAAGCAAGGACAAGCCGAAGCTCAAGGTCAAGTTCGAGAAGAACGAATCGGTGCGCATCACCGAAGGGCCGTTCGCGACGTTCACCGGAATCGTGGACGAAGTGAACGAGGACCGCGAGACGCTGAAGGTGATGGTCACGATCTTCGGACGCTCAACGCCGGTGGAGTTGGAGTTCGGGCAGGTAGAGAAAGTGGCGTAGGGAACTGCCGTCGAGCAAGGTCGAAGAATGCCATAGGGGTTCTTCGACTCGGCGCGCCAAAACCGGGCGCGCCTCGCTCAGGATGACAGGAGAGCTGAGAGTTAACCATGGCGAAAAAAGTAACAGGATCAGTGAAATTGCAGATCGCGGCCGGCAAAGCGACGCCGGCGCCGCCGGTAGGCCCCGCGCTGGGCCAGGCGCAGATCAACATCATGGAGTTCTGCAAGCAGTTCAACGCGCGCACCAGCGCCAAAGAACTGGAAGGACTCATTATCCCGGTGGTGGTGTCGGTCTATAGCGACCGCAGCTTCACCTTTATTACCAAGACGCCGCCGGCGTCGATTCTGCTGAAGCGCGCGGCCGGTATTGCCAAGGGCTCGGGCACGCCGAACAAGGACAAAGTCGGCAAAGTGACCGAGAAGCAGGTGGAAGAGATCGCGCGGCAGAAGATGCCCGATCTGAACGCGGCGTCGCTGCAAGCGGCGATCAACAGCGTGAAGGGCACGGCGCGGAGCATGGGGATCGAAGTAAGCGGGTAAGCGGGTAATTGGGTCATCTGGTGATCGGATGATCTGAAAGGCACAGCCGTAAAGGCAGCAAGTCGACAAACCACGGCACGGCGAGTAAGCCGTAGCGGTGGGAGACGAGGAAAAGCCAATGGCAAGCAAGGCAGGAAAAAACGTTACCAAGGCGCGCGCCGCGGTCGAGAGCCGTGCGTATCGGCTGGACGAAGCGGTGCCGCTGCTGCAGAAGGTCAAGTACGCCAAGTTCGACGAGACGGTGGACCTGACGATGCGCCTGGGCGTGGATCCCAAGCACGCCGACCAGATGGTACGCGGCACGGTGGTGCTGCCGCACGGACTGGGCAAGACCAAGAAAGTGCTGGTGATCGCCAGCGGCGAAAAGCTGCGCGAGGCGGAAGCCGCGGGCGCGGATTACGTTGGCGGGGAAGACATGGTGGAGAAGATCCAGAAGGAAAACTGGGTTGACTACGACGCCGTGGTGGCCACGCCGGACATGATGAGGTCGGTGGGAAAGCTGGGCAAAGTGCTGGGACCGCGCGGCCTGATGCCGAACCCGAAGACCGGGACAGTGACCACGGACGTGGCGCGAGCGGTGCAGGAAGTGAAGGCCGGCAAGGTGGAATTCCGCACCGACAAGACGGCGCTGGTGCACGTGCCGGTGGGCAAGATTTCCTTTACGCCGGACAAGCTGATCGAGAACGCGACGACGGTCCTTACCAGCGTGATCAGGGCCAAGCCCGCGGCCGCGAAGGGCAAGTATTTGAAGGGCGTGTACCTGAGCTCGACCATGGGCCCGGGGATCGCGATTGACACCGCGGCGGTGGAAGCGGCGGCGAAGCTGTAGTAACACCCACATCTGCCAAAAGCGGGCAGATGTGGGGCACCACCGCATAAGTTTCAGTTTCGAGTTTCAGTTTCATGTTTTCAGTTTCGAGCTGCCGGTTGAGTGGAAGCTCCCGGACGGCGGGAACGAAAAGGATCAGGACCATGGCGGTTACGAGAGCGAAAAAGATCGAGCAAGTGGAAGAGCTGAACCAGGACATGAAGCAGGCGAAGACGGCCATCCTGGCGACGTTTTCCGGGTTGAAGGCGGCGCAGACGGAAGAGCTGCGCAAGACGGTGCGCGCCGCTGGCGCCAAGTTCCAGGTGGTGAAGAACACGCTGGCGGAGCGGGCGGCGCAGGGCACGGCGCTGGAGTCGGTGCTGAAGGGCCTGACCGGCGTCACCTCGATCGCCTACACGACCGGCGATCCGGTCACGCTGGCGAAGGTGCTGCAGAAATACGTCAAGGACAATCCGGAGCTGAAGTTCAAGGTGGGCGTGGTGGAAGGGCGCGTGATCCAGGTCAAGGAGATCGAGGCGCTGGCGACCATGCCGTCGAAGGAAGAGATCTTCTCGAAGCTGCTCTTCCTGATCAATGCTCCGGCGCAGCGGCTGGTAACGGTGATGAGCGCCGTGGGCCGCGACCTGGCAGTGGTGGTGAACCAGGGCGTGAAGGAGAACAAGTTTGCCGGTGGCGCCGAGCAGGCGGCCGGCGCGTAGTTCCTGGCGGTCGAGATCCCTGGCCTGCGGCTCGGGATTTCGGCACGCGGCTCGGACGCCGCGTAAACGCCTCAAGTTTGCCGGTGGCGAGGAAGCTGCCGCCGGAGGGCAATAAGGGTTCAGAGCAGCAGCGGGGGGCTCCCTCGCTGCGCTCGGGATGCCGGCTGCGGGCTCGGACGCCCGCAAAGCGCCGGCAGTTGTCGGTTGTCAGGGGTTGCGGAACGGAAATCGTAGTTGCGTAGTCTGGCGCGACGGCGGGCCCAGCCGCACTGGAAACCTGGCAAGGGATAACAAAGGCGGGGCGACCCGCAAAGCACACGCGCGAGCGGGTGTGCAGGGCAACTGATAACAAAGAAACTGATCACAAAGAGTGGAGAATCGAAATGGCGGATCTGCAACAGTTGGAAGAGCAAATCGTAGGGCTGTCGCTGCTGGATGCGGCACAGCTGGTGAAGAAGCTGGAAGAGCGGCTGGGCGTGTCGGCGGCGGCTGCGGCCCCGGTGATGGTGGCGGGCGGCGGCGCCGGTGCCGGTGCGGCGGCGGCTGCGGTGGAAGAGAAGACCGAGTTCAGCGTCATCCTGAAGGAAGTGGGCGCGAACAAGATCAACGTCATCAAAGCGGTGCGTGAAGTCACCAGCCTGGGCTTGAAGGAAGCCAAGGACGTGGTGGACGGAGCGCCCAAGGCAATCAAGGAAGGCGTCAACAAGGAAGAAGCGGAGAATATCCGCAAGAAATTCACCGACGCCGGCGCAACCGTCGAAGTGAAGTAGAGATAGGTGTCGCCCACATCTGCCAAAAGCAGGCAGATGTGGGGCACCAAGCACCAAGGATTCGCACCAAGGATTCGTGAACTAAAGGGAGCCTACATCTGCCAACAGGGGCCGGTGTGGGGCGCCAAGGATCGAAGTAACTGGGCTGAAGGGGCACTAGTCGGAAGACCGGTGCACACGAGTCAATTCTGAATCAGGACGGGGCCGGGGGACATCCAACGGAGTACACCGGCCGTGTCCTGAACAGGTGACACACAACAGGCGGGCGGTCCTCGCGGGACCGTAGGGAACAGGCCATCTACTGGCGCGGAATACAAAATTTAGATAGCTGAAGTGCCGCACGCGGCGCCCACGGGGAAGCTTGTCCCCCGAGGGCGCTGCCGTCTTTCGGTTTGCCCCGCCCAAACGGGGGCGATCAAGGAGACGAAGCACGGGCGGATACCAGGCCGCCGTTCGCAGAGCTGAGGAGTTCTAATGCCGACAAAGAAGCATAATGCTTTCCGTAAGCGCCTTGATTTTTCCAAAATACCGGCGACCATCCAGATTCCCAACCTGATCGAAGTACAGAAGCGCAGCTACGACCGCTTCCTGCAGATGGACCGGCTGCCCAGCGAGCGCGACGACGCCGGGCTGCAAGCGGTGTTCCAGTCGGTGTTCCCGATTGAGGATTTCCGCAAAGTATCGCAACTGGAATTCGTCGATTTCGCCATTGGCAACTGGGAGTGCAAGTGCGGGCACCTGAAGGGCCTGCACCACCTGCGCACCACCTGCCGGAGCTGCGGGTTCACGGTAATCACCGACCCGTTCCATCCCGGCGAGGTGCTCTGCCAAAAGTGCGGAACGTATAACGCCAACACGCCGGACTTCTGCAACAAGTGCGGCGACCCGGTGGGGCTGCAGTTGAAGTACGACGTCAACGAGTGCGAAGAGCGGGGCATGACCTACTCGGCGCCGCTGAAGGTGACGATGCGCCTGACGATCTTCGAGAAGGACGCGGAGACCGGCAACCGCTCCATCCGCGACATCAAGGAGCAGGAAGTCTTCTTCGGCGACGTGCCGCTGATGACGGCGAACGGAACCTTCATCATCAACGGCACCGAGCGCGTGATCGTCAGCCAGTTGCACCGCTCGCCGGGCGTGTTCTTCGAGTCCGCCAACAACCGCACCTACTTCCTGGGCAAGATCATTCCCTACCGCGGCTCGTGGGTGGAATTCGAGTACGACCAGAAGAACATCCTGTACGTGCGCATTGACCGCAAGCGCAAGTTCCTGGGCACGATCTTCCTGCGCGCGCTGGGCCTGCGATCCGACGAAGACATCCTGAAGACGTTCTACACCGTGGACCGGGTCTCGCTGCGCGAGAAGAAGGTCCGCTGGACGCTGGAGGCGGGCAGCGAGCGTCCCACGAACCTGGTGGGGATGAAGCTTTCGCACCGCATCACCAACAGCAAGGGCGAGGAGATCGCGCACGCCGGACGCAAGGTGAACAACGCCCTGCTGCGGGAAATCCAGAAGGCGCACGTGACCGAGATCGAGATGGACATCACGGATCTGGAGGGCGGGTGGACCGCGTCCGACGTGGTGGACACCAGCACCGGCGAGGTGCTGCTGGAGGCCAACAGCGAAATCACGGGCGAGCTGCTGAGCAAGTTCATGGATGCCGGCGTGGCCGAGATCAGCGTGTTCTTCCCCGAGCGCGACGACGTGGGCATGGTGGTCAGCCAGACGCTGCGGCGCGATTCGGTGAAGACGCCGCAGGAAGCGCTGATCGAGATCTACCGCAAGCTGCGCCCGGGCGATCCGCCGACGCTGGATACCGCGACGTCGCTGTTCCACGGCATGTTCTTCGACCAGCGGAAATACGACTTCTCGCGCGTCGGCCGGCTGAAGTTCAACATCAAGCTGTTCGAAAAGGGCGACGCCACCAGCCTGGACGCGCGCACGCTGGAGCCGGATGATTTCTACGCCACCATCCGCTACCTGCTGAAGCTGCGCAAGAACCTCGGCACGGTGGACGACATCGATCACCTGGGCAACCGGCGGGTGCGGGCGGTCGGCGAACTGCTGGAGAACCAGTTCCGCATCGGCCTGGTGCGGATGGAACGCGCCATCAAGGAAAAGATGAGCGTGTACCAGGAAATGTCGACGGCCATGCCGCACGACCTGGTCAACGCCAAGCCGGTGATGGCGGCCATCCGGGAGTTCTTCGGGTCGTCGCAGTTGTCGCAGTTCATGGACCAGACGAACCCGCTGTCGGAGATCACGCACAAGCGGCGCCTGTCGGCCCTGGGGCCGGGCGGGCTGTCGCGGGAGCGCGCCGGATTCGAAGTGCGCGACGTGCACCCGACGCACTACGGCCGAATCTGCCCGATCGAGACCCCGGAAGGCCCGAACATCGGACTGATTTCGTCGCTGAGCTGCTACGCGCGGATCAACGACTACGGCTTCATCGAATCGCCGTACCGGCGGGTGAAGCAGAGCAAGGTGATGGACTTCATCACCGTGGTCAATGCCGGGGACAGCGATTACCGCGTCGGCGACCACATCGAGAAACCGGAAGCCCTCAAGGCCAATGCCGACCTGAAGGAACGGCGCAAGAAGCTGATCGATACCGAGCCGTATTCCTTCTACCTGTCGGCATGGGAAGAGGACAAACACACCATCGCGCAAGCCAACCTGGAACTGGACGACAAGGGACGCATCGTCAACGAACTGGTGAACGCGCGCAAGGCGGGCAACTTCGTGCTGGTGTCGCGCGACGAGGTGGACTACATCGACGTCAGCCCCAAGCAACTGGTGTCGGTGGCGGCCTCGCTGGTGCCGTTCCTGGAACACGACGACGCCAACCGCGCGCTGATGGGCGCCAACATGCAGCGGCAATCGGTGCCCCTGCTGCGGGCGGAAGCGCCGCTGGTGGGCACGGGCATGGAAGGGGTGACGGCGCGCGATTCCGGGGCGGTGGTGCTGGCACGGCGCAGCGGCCTGGTGGATTCGGTGGACTCGGAGCGCATCATCGTGCGCGTGGAGGGCGAACATCACCCGATGCAGCTCTCGCGCGAGGTGGGCAGCGACATCTACCAGCTCACCAAGTTCAAGCGCTCCAACCAGAACACCTGCATCAACCAGAAGCCGATCGTGCGCAAGGGACAGCGCGTGATCAAGGGCCAGGTGATCGCCGACGGCCCGTGCACGGATTTCGGCGAGCTGGCGCTGGGGCGCAACGTGCTGGTGGCGTTCATGCCATGGCGCGGCTACAACTTTGAGGACGCGATCCTGGTCTCCGAGAAGCTGGTGAAGGACGATTACTACACCTCCGTCCACATTGAGGAGTTCGAGATCGAGTCGCGCGACACCAAGCTCGGTCCCGAGGAAGTGACGCGCGATATCCCCAACGTGAGCGAGAGCGCGTTGCGCGATCTGGACGAGAGCGGCATCATCCGCATCGGCGCGACGATGAAGGCGGGCGACATCCTGGTGGGCAAAGTCACGCCCAAGGGCGAGACCCAGCTCACCCCGGAAGAAAAGCTGCTGCGCGCCATCTTCGGCGAAAAAGCCGGCGACGTGCGCGACGCTTCGCTGACCTGCCCTCCGGGCATCGAGGGCACGGTGGTGGACGTGAAGATCTTCTCCCGCAAGGGCCAAGAGAAGGACGAGCGCGCCAAGGTGATCGAGGCGGCGCAGGTGGCGAAGCTGGAGAAGAACCTGGCGGATGAAATTCGAATCCTGACCGACGAGCGCCTGAAGCGGCTGGAAGCGATCCTGGGGGGCAAGGAAGTGCAGGCCGACCTGCATGACGAGCGCACCAACAAGCGCCTGCTCACCAAGGGCACGATGCTGGACCGCGACACCATCGAGCGCATCTCGACGCGCAATCTGAAGCGCATCAAGTTCGCCGACAAGGACCCGCGGAACAACGAGCAGATCGACGAAATCGAGGAAATGACCTCGCGGCAGATCGACGTGCTGCGCAAGATCGTCCGCGAGAAGGTCGACAAGCTGCAGAAGGGCGATGAACTGCCGCCGGGCGTGATCAAGCTGGTGAAGGTCTACATCGCCATGAAGCGCAAGCTGAGCGTGGGCGACAAGATGGCCGGGCGGCACGGGAACAAGGGCGTGATTGCCCGCATCCTGCCGGAAGAGGACATGCCCTATACGGGGGACGGCACGGCGGTGGAAATCGTGCTCAACCCGCTGGGCGTACCCAGCCGTATGAACGTGGGCCAGATTCTGGAAACGCACCTGGGCTGGGCGTCGCACGAGTTGGGCCGCAAGATCGCCGAGCTGGTCGCCAACAACACCCGCGCCGAAGCCATGCGCCGCGAGTTGAAGACGCTGTTCAAGGACACGCCGTTCATCGAGGAAGTGAGCGACCTGGACGACGAGACGCTGGAAAACGTGGCCGAAGGCATGGGACGGGGCGTGTATTTCGCCTCGCCGGTGTTCGACGGCGCGCGCGAAAACGAGATCAAGTCGCTGCTGAACGAGGCCTCGCTGCCGGAGTCGGGCAAGACGGCGCTCTTCGACGGCATGACGGGGGACCTGTTCGAGCAGCCGGTCACGGTTGGCTACATCTACATGCTCAAACTTTCGCACCTGGTGGACGACAAGATCCACGCCCGCTCCATCGGCCCGTACTCGCTGATCACGCAGCAGCCGCTGGGCGGCAAGGCGCAGTTCGGCGGACAGCGCTTCGGAGAAATGGAAGTGTGGGCGCTGGAAGCTTACGGCGCCGCCTACATCCTGCAGGAGCTGCTGACGGCGAAGTCGGACGACGTCTATGGCCGCACCAAGATTTACGAGGCCATCGTGAAGGGCGAGGCGGCGATCGAGCCGGGCGTGCCCGAATCGTTCAACGTATTGATTCGCGAATTGCAGTCGCTCTGCCTGGACGTGGAGTTGATCAAGGTGGGCGACAAGAAGCCGGCGCAGGCGGCAACGGCGGCAGATTAGTCGCCAGTCTCCAGTCGCCGGTCGCCAGGTGGCGGCCGGCGCTTCTGGCGCAAGGTTTTGAGATTAACCACTGCGGAGCCGCTCCCGACTCCGCCCCAGTGGCGAACTGACGAGCTGATCGCTGGCGACTAGGGACTGGCGACTGGCGACTGACACTCGGGGGCCGCCCGCAGCGGCGTTGGCGCTGCAAATCGGAGGCTACTTTGTACCGTTCGAGCCCATTCGACCTCGGCAACACGATCGCTGATTTCGATGCCATCCGCATCAGCCTGGCTTCGCCGGAAAAGATCCGGAGCTGGTCGCACGGCGAAGTCACCAAGCCGGAGACGATCAATTACCGCACCTTCAAGCCGGAACGCGACGGGCTGTTCTGCGCCCGCATCTTCGGGCCGGTCACCGACTGGGAGTGCCTGTGCGGCAAGTACAAGCGCATGAAGCACCGCGGGGTGATCTGCGACAAGTGCGGCGTGGAAGTGACGCTCTCCAAGGTGCGGCGCGAGCGCCTGGGGCACATCGAGCTGGCTTCGCCGTGCTCGCACGTGTGGTTCTTCAAGGGCCTGCCCAGCCGCATCGGGCACCTGCTCGACATCTCGCTGCGCGACCTGGAATCGGTGCTGTACTTCGAGGCCTACGTGGTGGTGGAGCCGGGCGACGCGCCGGTGAAGGACCACGAGGTGATCAAGGAAGAGACCAAGTTCCGCGAACTGGACCAGCAGTTCCGCGCCACCGGCTTCAAGGCCATGATGGGCGCCGAGGCGATCAAGGAACTGCTGAAGCGGGTGGAGGTGGAGGAGCTCTCCACCGAACTGCGCGAGAAGATGAAGAACGAGACCTCGATGCAGAAGCGCTTGAAGTACGCCAAGCGCCTGAAAGTGGTCGAGGCCTTCCGCAAGAGCGGCAACAAGCCGCACTGGATGATCCTGGACGTGATTCCGGTGATCCCGCCGGAGCTGCGTCCGCTGGTTCCGCTGGACGGCGGGCGCTTCGCCACCAGCGACCTGAACGACCTGTATCGCCGCGTGATCAACCGCAACAACCGGCTGAAAAAGCTGATGGACCTGCACGCGCCGGAAGTCATCGTGCGCAACGAGAAGCGCATGCTGCAGGAGGCGGTGGACGCGCTGTTCGACAACGGCCGCAGGGGCCGCGTGCTGCGCGGCGCCAACAACCGCCCACTGAAGTCGCTCTCCGACACGCTGAAGGGCAAGCAAGGGCGCTTCCGGCAGAACCTGCTGGGCAAGCGCGTGGACTACTCGGGCCGCTCCGTGATCGTGGTGGGCCCCGAACTCAAGCTGCACCAGTGCGGCCTGCCCAAGAAGATGGCGCTGGAGCTGTTCAAGCCGTTCATCTATCACCGGCTGGAGCAGACCGGGCACTGCACCACCATCAAGCAGGCGAAGGAAATGGTGGAGTCGCAGGAACCGATCGTTTGGGACATCCTGGAAGAGGTCATCAAGGACCACCCGGTGCTGCTGAACCGCGCTCCCACGCTGCACCGCCTGGGCATCCAGGCATTCGAGCCGGTGCTGGTGGAAGGCAAGGCGATCAAGATCCATCCGCTGGTTTGCACCGCCTTCAACGCCGACTTCGACGGCGACCAGATGGCAGTCCACATTCCGCTGTCGCCGGAGGCGCAGGTCGAGGCCAGCGTGCTGATGCTGGCATCGCAGAACATCCTGTCGCCGGCCTCGGGCCAGCCGATCACCGTGCCCACGCAGGACATGGTGCTGGGAATCTATTACCTGACCAAGGCCAAGCCGGGCGCCAAGGGCGAGGGCCGCGCCTTCGCCAACATCGACGAAGTGGTGCTGGCGCTGGAAATGGGCGAAGTGGAAACGCTGACGCCGATCCGCCTGCGCTATACCGGCGACGTGATTGACCTGGTCTCGGCCTACGACGACCAGGACGTGCTGCACACCGAACCGGTCCACCTGGAGCGGCAGTTCATCAACACCACCGTGGGCAGAGCAATCCTGAACGATCACCTGCCCGAGGGCATGCCGTTCATGAACGGGCTGCTGAAGAAGAAGGGTGTGGGCCAGTTGGTGAATTACTGCTACCTGCGCTTCGGCCTGGAGACTACGGTCCCCATGCTGGACGAGATCAAGCAGCTCGGGTTCCTGTACGCCACCAAGGCCGGCCTCTCGATCGGGATTGACGACATGGTGATCCCGGCGAACAAGAAGATGCTGGTGCGCGACGCGGAGAAGCAGGTGGTGAGCGTCCAGCAGCAGTACCTGGACGGCGCCATCACCAACGGCGAGCGCTACAACAAGGTGATCGAAATCTGGTCGGCGATTACCGAGCGCGTGGCCGACGAGATGTTCTCCGACATGGAGAAGCAGGACAAGCAGGGCAACATCAACCCGATTTTCGTGATGGCCGATTCCGGCGCCCGCGGTTCGAAGCAGCAGATTCGCCAGCTTTCGGGCATGCGCGGATTGATGGCCAAGCCCTCGGGCGAGATCATCGAAACGCCGATCACGGCGAACTTCCGCGAGGGGCTGACGGTGTTGCAGTACTTCATCTCGACCCACGGCGCGCGCAAGGGCCTGGCCGACACCGCGCTGAAGACGGCGGATTCCGGCTACCTGACCCGCCGCCTGGTGGACGTGGCGCAGGACGTGATCATCAGCGAGTACGACTGCGGCACGGTGGACGGCATCTACGTCGGCTCGATCGTCGAGTCGGGCGAGATCATCGAGCCCATGCGCGACCGCATCGTGGGCCGCGTGTCCCTGGAGAAGATCAAGGACTACGAAGGCAACGTGATCGTGGACATCAATAACGACATCACGGAGGACCTGGCGGGCGCAATCCAGGCGGCGGGCATCGAACGGGTGAAGATCCGCTCCGTGCTGACCTGCGAGTCGAAGCGCGGCGTGTGCGTCATGTGCTACGGGCGCAACCTGGCTTCGGGACGCCTGGTCGAGCTGGGCGAAGCGGTGGGCGTGATCGCGGCGCAGTCGATCGGCGAACCGGGCACGCAGCTCACCATGCGCACCTTCCACATCGGCGGCACGGCGTCGCGAGTCAGCGAGCAATCGCGCCTGGAAGCCAAGAGCAACGGCGTGGTGCGCTTCATCAACCTGCAAACGGTGAAGTCCAAGACCGGCGACCTGGTGGTGATGAACCGCAACGGCTCGATCACGGTGCAGGACGAGAAGGGCCGCGAAAAGGAGCGCTACGCCGTGGTTTACGGCGCGCGCCTCAAGGTCGAAGAAAATTTCCCGGTGACGCTCGGCCAGGTGATGGTGGAGTGGGATCCTTACACCTTCGCCATCCTGACCGAAATCGGCGGGACGGTGCAGTTCAAGGACCTGCAGGAAGGGCTCACGCTGCACGAAGAAGTGGACGAGGTCACGGGCCTGTCGCGGCTGGTGGTGACCGACTCGCCGGATGAAAAGCGGCAGCCGGCGATTTCCATCAAGTCGGTGACCGGCAAGGGCACCAAGCGCTACCTGATGCCCTCGCGCGCTCACCTGATGATCCAGGATGGCGACAGCGTTTTCCCCGGCGACGTGCTGGCCAAGATCCCGCGCGAAACCACCAAGACCAAGGACATCACGGGCGGCCTGCCGCGCGTGGTGGAACTGTTCGAGGCGCGCAAGCCGCGCGAGACCGCGGTGATCAGCGAGATTGACGGCACGGTCAAGTTCGGCGAGATCTCGAAGGGCCAGCGCAAGGTATACGTGATCGCCGACAACGGCACGGAAAAGGAATACTCAGTGCCGCGCGGCGTGCACATCAACGTGCAGGAAGGCGAACGCGTCCGGGCGGGCGAGCCGCTGATGGACGGCCCGCTGAACCCGCACGACATCCTGGCGGTCCTGGGCGAGAAGGAGCTGCAGGCTTACCTGGTGAACGAAATCCAGGAGGTTTACCGGCTGCAGGGCGTAAACATCAGCGACAAGCACATCGAGGTGATCGTCCGCCAGATGATGCGCTGGGTGAAGGTGGAAGATGTGGGCGACACCCAGTTCCTGCTGGAGCAGCAGGTGGACAAGTTCCGCTTCCGCGAGGAAAACGAACGCGTCATTCGTGGTGACGCGCGCCAGGAGGGTGGCCGCCCGGCAACGGGACGTCCGCTGCTGTTGGGCATCACCAAGGCGTCGCTCTCGACCGAGTCGTTCATCTCCGCCGCGTCGTTCCAGGAGACCACGCGCGTGCTCACCGAAGCTTCGATCAACGGCTCGGTGGACCACCTGCGCGGCCTGAAGGAAAACGTCATCGTCGGCCGGCTGATTCCGGCGGGCACGGGCATGGAGTACTACCGCAATGTCCGCCTATCGCCGGAGCTGGAGGAAGCCGCCCAGAAGGTGCAGGAGGAGGTCTCGCAGGCGTACGAGGAAGCCGAGCGTGCCCTGGAGCTCATGCGCCACGAGGGCGAAAGCGAACCGGAACCCGAAGAACTGGCGGCGGAGTAGTTTTAGTCGCCAGTCCTCAGTTTTGAGTTGTGAGTCGCGGGGCCGAGAGGCCCCGCGAATTTTTCCTTTTCTACCTTGTCCGTGCGGCGAACGCCTCCTTCTGCCTCCCCCTTTACGACAGACGCAATTCGCGGACAGCATTGTCGAAATCGGATTGCAATCGTTCACCCTTTCTAGGGTCGATGCTACCCACTTGCGCGATGCTGCTGCCGAGTTGTGCAATGTAATTCTTCAAAGCCTCTGGGTGAACCTGTCCCGTTTTGAGCTTGTGGATACCAGAACGCAACTGTGCAATGCGCTCGGGCAGTACGGCCGGAAAACGGCCCAGCAGAATGCCATTCAGAACTTTGCGTGTGCCTCTGCCCATGACACGTATTTTGCCCCGAGAGACTTGGAATCCAGCATTTCTCAATGTCTGGATGACTATCGGAAGTACTTCACGGGAATTCGCGCCTGAGAATGCCAGATCATCAACCCAGCTTGAATAGCGAACGCTGTGCTTCTCACACGCTGCGCGAATTGGAGCATCGATTGAGAACAGAACTAGGTTTGCCAACATCGTGCTGGTGCTAGAGCCCTGCGGCAAGTGGCGCTGCCGCGTCGTCAATCTGGTCAACAGGGATGCAATTTCGGCTGAGCAACCCAGCAGGTCTGTCCAAATCTTGTATATGGTGCGGTCTCGAATACTCGGGAAGAATGCCTTTATATCCACCGCCACAAGAACGGGCGCGCCATGATGTATCGTTACGTTGTCGAGGAGACTTCTATCCTTGACGCCACCGCACAGGTAATACGGCATATCGAGCGAAGTCAATAGCCGGTGCTGGATTCTCTTTTGTACGTCCCTCAGTGGCTCTATCGGATTGTCGATGATCCGTTCTTTGTTTGCCTTGAATTTTTTCTGAAAGGGTCTGATCTTCGGTGCTTTCGGAAAAGGCGAATAGTAGGCTTCAGCATTTTCCGCGATGGACTGGAGTTTTGCACGCGAAATGCCGAGACCATACTCAAGTTTTCTAAGGGAGATTAGGTTAAGCCGCTTTCTTCCTGCTTCGACGAGCCTGTTTTGGTCGGGCTGGTTTTTGGGCATTAGTCAGTAAGATCCGCGCCAGCGATTCTGCCGCCCTCTGCACCTCCTCGGCGCGGATGTGCTTGAGATCGTGCGGTTCAGCAGCAAGCAGCGTGAACAGATGCTGGGGAACCTCGAGGGCTCGTGTTATTTTCTCAAGGGTCGCCAGGCCCGGTTTGCGTTTGCCTTTTTCGATAAGTGAAATGAGACTGGAATCCACACCAGCCAACTTAGCGAGTTCCTTCTGCTGTAGTCCAGCTATGCTGCGAATGATCCTGACTGCCTTTCCATAGTCCATAAAGTGTGACTTCGAATTGGAATTGGGTCTTCTGAACGTCCCCTATCGATTCAGCACTGTTCAAACCCTCTTATTTCACGAAAGCGTGGAGCAGCGCTTCGGCAACCTTCCGAACAGAACGAGCAACTTCGGCTCGGGTCGGATTTGATTTTCGTCGCAACTGCCTAAGAGTCTCGATTGCTTCCTCGATATACTTCGTCTGTCCTGGTTCGGTGTCGTTTCTGCCCTGCAACGCTCGAAGCTGAGCAATGCAGGCATTTATGTCTCTGACCTGCTTCATTCGGGTAACTCCTTCTCGACGCGAATTTTGCGCCGTGTCGTGTAGCGAAAATCCCGAGAAGGACGACCCCGAAACCGAAGACCCATTCACCACTGTGTCGTATACGTACAGTCCCCTATATACCGAGCAGATAGCTGAAAGCCATCCGCCCTGCGCAACATCTTACGTTGCGCCATCAGTACCCACCTGACAATTCTCAGGAGGGCTTCGCCGATACAGCTAGCCCTTGGGATCAGCACCGCACGAGCACCCGATTTGTCAAAGACCGTTGAAACCGTCGTAGCGACGGCCCACACTGATAATATTAATTCTGCTTTACCTTGTCAAGTAAAATGACAACAGGTCAATCGGAAAAATGGGCAAAGCGTCTACGGGGACTCGTCCCCTTTCCTGGAGAGCCACCTGGGGCTCACGCCCCAGGGCTGGTTCTTTCGCCCGCTGAAGCGGGCTCTGCACTGGATTTGGCCGCTGTCCCCCGGCTTGCGCCGGGGGCTACGTTCTTGAGCCGCCTGCGGCGGCTGGTGTTCTGGTGACAGAGATGGCATCGTGTAACGACGAGCTTTGTTCCCGAGACTCACGTGGCGCGTTGGGTTCTGTCGCCCGCTGAAGCGGGCTCTGCACTGGATTTGGCCGCTGTCCCCCGGCTTGCGCCGGGGGCTACGTTCTTGAGCCGCCTGCGGCGGCTGGCGTTCCGGTGACAGAGATGGCATCGCATAACGACGGGCCTTGTTCCCGAGACTCACGTGGCGCGCTGGGTTCTGCCGCCCGCTCTTTGCGCGCCGAAACCCTCCGGGCACCGGCTGAGGTGAGCGCGCGCAGCGCGCCCAAGATCGTAGCCACCGGCGCAAGCCGGGGGTATAGGTGCCGCACGGCGGGAAGCCCGCTTCAGCAGGCGTAAGAATCAATCGAACAAGTGATTGGGATCAAACGCAACGCCATGCTTGCGCAGGAGGGCGAGGAATTCATCTTCGAATGACATACGCCGGTGATGTTGCTCCTGCGCGGCAATGTATCGGATGACGGCGTCCGCATTGGACGCGCTCACGGTAAAGGCCGCGTATCCTCGCTGCCACGCGAAATCGCGGCGGTCGGGCCATTTCTCGTGCACCCAGCGCGACGAATTCGTTTTCGCGATTCGCAAACAATCGGCGATGTTGACATCGGCGCCGAGTTGTAAAAGCGCATGCAGATGGTCCGCCGTTCCGCCGATCACGATGGCCGTGCCGCCTAATTCGCGGACAATGCCGCCGAAGTATGCGTGAACATCGTTGCGGATTGGGTCTGCAATGACAGGCGCGCGTCCGGCGGTGGAGAAGATCACGTGCGTCAGCAGCCGTGTGAAGGTGTGCCCCATGTCTTACGCGCCCTGCGGGCGCTTTTGCGAACCTGACATTCTCACCCCCGGCTCACGCCGGGGGCTACGTTCTTTAGCCGCCTGCGGCGGCTGGTGTTCCGTATCGGGAAGCGGTTTCAGGCCTTGCGACGTTTACAACTCGCCAACGGTCCCTGATTTATCTTGCGACGCCGAAGGTCCGGTGTTGCGAACCTGACATTCTCACCCCCGGCTTGCGCCGGGGGCTACGTTCTTTAGCCGCCTGCGGCGGCTGGTGTTCCGTATCGGGAAGCGGTTTCAGGCCTTGCGACGTTTACAACTCGCCAACGGTCCCTGATTTATCTTGCGACGCCGAAGGTCCGGTGTTGCGAACCTGACATTCTCACCCCCGGCTTGCGCCGGGGGCTACGTTCTTTAGCCGCCTGCGGCGGCTGGTGTTCCGTATCGGGAAGACCCTCGCTCGAGACTTGGACTCGTGGAGCGTGCGAGTCGGGAACGAGCCTGGAGGCGAGCCGCGACCGGCGCGCGACGCTAGGCTGAGGCGCGTCCGCCGATTTAGAATACCTGGAGGGGCGAATGCCGGACATCCGCCCCTCTTCCTGTTTCGTGGGGTAGCGCAGTTGGCTATTCCGGAAGCGGCCCAAACCTTATAAAGTACGCCGATTGTGGAGGGGGATACCGTCGGCACCGCCATCAAAATATCTGACCAGCCGGCGCCGGCGCGGCCTCCCAAGCACGCGACCCCGGAGCCGCCTCGCGGGCTATTTGTGCTGAAGCTGCTGAAGAACGTGCGCGTCGCGCTGTGGCGTGCCTTTGTGCACGATGCCTTTGGTGTCGCCAAGGGCGGCGCCTTTTCCGCCATCCTGACGCTGTTTCCCGCGCTCATGGTGGCCGGCGCCATCATCGCCACCTTCGAGCGCCGCGCCGAGTACATACGCGAGGTCTCCGGCGCTGCCTACCAAATCCTGCCGCCCGGCGCCAGCGGCGTGGTGCGCGCCTTCTTCGAATCCACCCAGGGAAAGTCGGGCCGGGTGCTGGTGGCGGCATCCCTGATCACGCTGTGGACGGCCTCCGGGGTCATGATTTCCTGGATGGAAGGCTTCCGCAACGCCTACCAGTTCCCCAAAGTATGGGGGGTGGTGAAGGAACGGCTGATCGCCTTCGGGCTGGTCGTCATGGCGGGGATTCCGCTGACCTTTGCCACCGTGCTGGTGGCGTTCGGCAATCAGATTGAAGCGCGCGTGACCGCCGGCCTGGGGTACGACCTGGGACCGTACGTGCTGTTCGTGTGGACCGGCCTGCGCTGGCTGATTGCCATCCTGACCAGCGTGGCGGTGATGCAGCTCATCTATCACCACGCGGTGCCGCGCACCCTGAGCTGGCACACGGTATTACCGGGCGCGGCGCTGGCCACCGCCATCTGGTTTCCCGCCACCATCGCGTTCGGCTGGTATGTCCGCCACTTTGCCGCGTACAGCTTGTTCTACGGCTCGCTGGCGGCCGCCATTGTGCTGCTGATATGGCTGTACATCATTTCGGTGATCGTGCTGGTAGGCGCCGAGTTCAACGCGCTGCTCTATCCGCGCATGGCGGTGGCGGGGAACAAGGGTCAATAGTTTTTCAGTAGGTCAGTTTCTCAGTACCGAGTACCGAGAAGTAGTTTCGAAAATACACTTTCGCCTCAGGAGGAATGTCCCTCAGGGGCTAAAGCCCACTATTTTTGCGGCCTTGAGCGGCACGGCTGAAGCCGTGCCCTACCCAAAAACCGAATTTTGAAACCAGTTCTAGCACTGAGTACCTTGCCCCATGGCCACGATTGATTACCCATCGAAAACGGAGATGAGCCACGCGGGCAGCACCGCCGAGCGCCGGGCCAAAATCGTGTGCACGGTGGGCCCGGCGAGCAGCTCGGAGGCGATGCTGCGCGAGCTGATGCGCCTGGGCATGGACGTTGCGCGCCTGAATTTTTCCCACGGCACGCACGAGGAGCACGCGCGGGTGATCGAGCGGCTGCGGCGCGCCGCCGCCAAGCAGGAGCGCAGCATCTGCATCCTGCAGGACCTGCAGGGACCGAAGATCCGCACCGGACGCCTGCGTGACCGCCGCCCCATCGCGTTGAAGACCGGCTCGCGGGTGACCATCACGCCGCGCAATGTTCTGGGGACGCCTGCCCTGATTCCCACCAGCTTTCGGGGGCTGGCGCAGGAAGTCGAGGCGGGCTCGCGCGTACTGCTGTCGGACGGCTTGATCGAGCTGGTGGTGAAGGCGATCCACGGCGACGACATGGAATGCGAGGTCGTCAACGGTGGCATGCTCGGCGAACACCAGGGGATCAATCTTCCGGGCACGGCGCTGAGCGTTCCCTCGCTCACCGAAAAAGACCGCAAGGACCTGGAGTTCGGCCTGCGGCACGCGGTGGACATGATCGCCATCTCGTTCGTGCGCACCGCCGCCGACGTGCGCGAAACCAAGCGCCTGATCGGCGTGCGCCAGGACGACGTGCCGGTGATCGCCAAGCTGGAAAAGCCGCAGGCCATCGAGCACCTGGAGGAAATCCTGGAAGTCGCCGACGGGGTGATGGTGGCGCGCGGCGACCTGGGAGTGGAGATGCCGCCGGAGCAGGTGCCGATCATCCAGAAGCACATCATCCGGCGGGCCGCGGAATGGCGGAAGCCGGTGATCACCGCGACGCAGATGCTGGAATCGATGGTGGACAACCCGCGCCCCACGCGCGCCGAGGTCAGCGACGTAGCCAATGCGGTCTTCGACGGCAGCGACGCGGTGATGCTTTCGGCGGAAACGGCGAGCGGCAAATATCCGCGCGAGTCGGTGGAGATGATGGGCCGCATCGTCCTGGAAGCCGAAGCCCACATGCGCGAGGCCTCGCTGCCGCAACGCCGCCGCGAACATCACCGCAAGCTCTCCATTTCCGAAACTATCTGCGAATCGGTGGCGCATGCCGCCGAGGAACTGGAGATGCGCGCCATCGCCGTCTATACCGAGACGGGCACCACCGCACGCCTGGTTTCGAAGTACCGGCCCAAGGCCTCGATCTATGCTTTTGCGCACCGCGCGAGCGTGTGTAACCGCCTGAACCTCTTGTGGGGAGTGCGGCCGGTGGCCAGCGAGCACGTGCGCACCGCCGAGGAGATGGTGCGCCGCGCGGAGCGCGAACTCATGCAGCAAGGCGCCGCCGGGCCGGGTGACGTGGTGGCGGTGATTTCCGGCACGCGCGGCGCTACCGGTTCCACCAACCTGATGCGGCTGCACGTTGTCGGCGGGGAACAAAGTCCGCCGGAGCGCCGCCGGGCGCGGACCCCGGTCGAACGCAATCCGGAAGGCAGCAAGAGGTAAGCGAATGGCCGAACTTGTTTCGATCGCGTACGTCAGGCCGGCAGAGGGGAACGAGCAGCAGACGCTCGAGATCCTGGCCGAGCTTTACACCCTTCTGCGGAAGAAGCATTACAGCCGCGACCTGCTGTACCGCGACGCCAAAGACCACCGGCGGCTGATCAACCTGCGCTATTGGAGGTCGGAAGAGGCGCGCGCGGAAGCGCACGAGGACTCCGAAGTCCACCGGCTGTGGCAGCGCCTGTCGGAGGTTTCAAAGGTCGAAGGCGTGATCGAAAAATTGGAATTGATTGAGGGCGCCTGGTCGGCGGGCGCGCGCTGAGGGATTGGGAACGCACCAGGGCTAAAGCCCAATCATCATGGGTCGCCGAGTCGCCGGGCTAAAGCCCGGCGCTTCCACCACGGCCCAGGGTACCGGATGGTGGACCAGCTCCGCAGCGTCTGCGCCTGATCAGTTCACCCACGGCGGGCGGCGCGTCTCTCCATTGCCTTTATTCTCGGGCGGGCGGGAGTTGCCGTAACTGTCGATTTGGTCGCCGCCATCGTGCTTCCGCATGTAGACCTCGAACTTGCGGGCGGCCCGGCGGCGTTTCCACCGATAGTACGCGTTGCGCACGCCGAAATACTGCTCTGACGCTCCCGACATCAGGCCGCGGCGCGGCAGGAAGCGGACGTAGATCCAGCCGAAGAGCGCGCCGCCGAGGTGGGCAAAATAGGCCACGGATTCTCCACGCCGTCCCGGTCCCATGCCCTGGAAGGCGCCGGCCAGCGAGATGAACAGCAGGATGCCGACCAGGTATTTCGCTTTGATCATGAACGGCAGCGGGAACAACATGAATTCCTGATTGCCGTGCAGGACGGCAAAAGCGACCATGAGGCCGTAGATGGCGCCCGATGCGCCCACCGTGACGGTCAGCGGGCCGATGCCGAGGAAGCCAAACGCCGCCACCGTTCCCAGGTAGGAAATGCCCACCGTGACTAGCGCGGCGGCAATGGCGCAGTAGAAATAAAATTCCAGGAACTGGTGGAACCCCCAGTCGCGCTCCATTTGCGATCCGAACATCCAGAGCGTCAGCATGTTGAACAGGACGTGGAACAGTCCCGCATGGAGGAAGGAATAGGTGACGAGCTGCCAGATCCAGCCGTGGGCAACGGCGGCGGGAACCAGCGCGCCCACTGCGGTGATGAACCCCGCCAGCGACGGCGCCACCGCGCCCAGGATCAACATCAGCAGGTACACGGCGGCGTTGGCGATCACCAGCCACTTCACCGCGCGGGTGAAGGGCGGAAATCCCATGCTCATGGTGCCGCCGCCGCCGCGACCGCCGCCGTAACCGCGATAACTTCTGGTTGTCAATTCAACGTCCCCTTACAGGTCAAATTCTGCTTCTAGAACTGGATACGTTATTGCCTCAGGAAAGATGTCCCTCAGGGGCTGAAGCCCACTATTTTTGCGGCCTCGAGCGGCACGGCTGAAGCCGTGCCCTACCCAAAAACCGATTTTTGAAACCGCCAACCGTCTCTAGTTCGGCCGCGGAAGGACTACCAGGCTGCGATGCCCTTGCGCGTCCACGGCGCGCACTCCGAAGACTACATTATCCTTGGAAACCGAAACCGTGGTCTCCTTGAGTTCGGCGGCGGGCACCACGTGCTCCCAGTCGGCGGAAGTTGTCGCCCGCCACAGGACCTCGTAGCGTGCGGCGCGGCCGTCCGGCGAGGCGTCCCACAGCAGCGTGGAATCGTTATCCAGTTTCTGTGCCTCAATGCGCACCTTGGCGGGCGGCGCCGGCGCCAAAGCCAGCGACGCCAGTGTGGCCGCATTGAGCCGCGCCACGTTGGCCACATATTCGTAGTCCACGAACTTGGGCAGGTCTCCATATTCGATGCCGTTTTCAGTTCGCGGGGTCTGGTGTTGATGCGCGTAATTCTCGCGATACTCGGTGATGCGCACCGCCGCGAATCCCTGGCGGTTGAACGAGGTGTGATCACCGCCGCGCAGATAGCGGTCGGGCCGGAAAACCAGCAGGGGCTGGAACGATAGCGGCAGATATTGGGCGCCTGCCTGGCGGATGTAGCGCGCCTCCTCGCGGGAAAGCGAATCGCTTTCCGCGCCCAGGGAGCGAACGGCGGCAATCGCCCGTAGGTTGGGCCCTTGATCGAGTTGAACCACGCCGTTCGTGTTCTTCGAAGCGCCAATTTGCGGCGGTGACGGACGCCCTTGTCCCAAGTCCGCCAGCGGAATGCCCTCGGAAAATACGCGCACGACGCCGTGGTCCTGCCCGGAAGTGTTGTCCCCGCCGACGATGTCGTTGTTGAGCACGGCTTCGATGTTCCAGCCCTGCTGCTTCGCCATCTCGGCAAAATGGGCGCTGCCCAGCAGACCCTGCTCCTCTCCGGCGACGGTCAGAAAAATAATCGTGGCGGGAAACTTGTACTTGCTGAGGACGCGCGCGCACTCGAGGGAAACCGCCGTGCCGCTGCCGTCGTCGTTGGCGCCGGGCGCATCGGCCTGGGGGTCCTGATCGTTGCTCGGCCGCGAGTCGTAATGTCCCGTGACCAGCACGATCCGCTGGGACGCCTGCGGGTCCGTGCCCCGCAGCACGGCGTACACGTTCACGATTTCCGTCGGCTTGGGAACCCGCGGCCGAGGCTGTTCCGTGAACACGTCGGTCTTAACCTCCAGGCAACCGCCGCATGCCTGCGAATAGCGCTGGAATTCCGACTTGATCCACTCGCGCGCGGCAACTATTCCGCGGCCGCTCTGCGCCGGGTTTTCGCCGATCGTCAGCCGGGTGCCGAAGCTGACGAGCTTTTCAATCGTCGCCTGAATCTGGGCCGCGGATACCTGTTTCAAGGCGGCGGCGATCTGCGGGTCTGCCGGCAGCGGCAGCGGCTTCGCCATCGCGGCCCGCTCCTGGGACCGACTGGGGAGAGGAAGCAATACCCTGGGCAACCGCCGTGGTAGCGGCCGCCATCAGAATGACACCGGCAATCAGCCCGAAACTACATGGCGTTTTATGGGGCATACGATCCTTAAACAGTGGGCATCGACAAGAAGGGTTGACGATGCACGCAAGAAACTCTAAATATTATCAGGTTGCGGGAGTCCCGGCCGCACAGCGGCCCGGCCCGGTTTTGCTCACGGAGGCAGGAATGGTTTTATGTCCGGAATGTGAAAGCGATCTCGATATCGAAGTCGGCGAAGTGGACGAGGGCGAAATCGTCTCCTGCCCGGAGTGCGGCAGCGATTTCGAGGTGGTTACCACCGAACCCCTGGAACTGACCAAGGTCTCCGATGAGGAAGACGAGGACGAAAAAGACGTGGAGGACAGCGGAAACGGCGACCTCGCCTGATCTCCTCCCGATTCCGCCTGAGGCCGTGGCCCCGGAAGGCGGCGGCGTCCTATCCATCGCAAATTCTGCAACTTCGGCAGGGTAATCGGGTCTAAGCAGGAGGCCGGTCCGGCGGCGCGACGGGTGCCACAGGGTTCAGTGACATCGTCGTATAATCCAAGGGCCGCTCTTCAGGAGATGATGATGTTCGAAGGACTGTTTCAACCCACCCACCTGCTGGTGATCCTGGTGCTTTGCCTGATCATTTTTGGCCCCAAGAAGCTGCCCGAGCTGGGTAAGGGTCTCGGGGAAGGGATCCGCGGCTTCCGCGACGGCCTGAAGGATCAGGGGAAGCCCGCTGCCACGGAAACGAAGGACAAGGACGAAGCGAAGTAAGTTGTCAGCTATCAGCTTTCAGCCTTCGGCCAGTCCCTCGCGGTCGCACAGCGGGAACTTCCATGGCCATCCCGATTCTTTGCTGGTATCCTGCCGTCTCCGCCGGAGAAATCAAATGCGATTGCCCCTTGCAGCAGTGGTGCTGGCGTTGGTATTGCCGATGGCGGCACAAGCCCAAACTGCAAACTGTGTGGACGCGTCCACGCTGGAGGAGAAGCATCAGCGCGGAGGCATTGTCGGCGGAGCGCAGAAAGTGATGAGCTCGCCGACCACGACGGTGAACGCGCCGCCGGACACGAACGTCTGCCCGCTAACCGCGCACCAGAAGCTGATAGTCTGGGTAAAGCGCAGCTACTCGCCGGCGAACCTGCTGGCGGCCGGCGTCGACGCGGCCATCTGGCAGGCCACCGACACCGATCCTCGCGGCTTCGGCCAGGGATGGGAAGCCTATGGGGCGCGCTATGGCGCGGAGCTGGCGACCACCGAGTCCACCCGGTTTTTCCAATCATTCCTGCTGCCCTCCATTCTGAAGGAAGACCCGCGTTATTTCCGCAAGGGTCACGGCGGCTTCGGCAGCCGCTTCGCCTATTCGATCTCGCGCGTGCTGGTGACGCGCACCGACGCCGGCCGCCAGAGCTTTAATTTCAGCGCGGTCGGCGGAGCATTTGCCGCGGCGGCGCTGAGCAATACCTATCTGCCTGACGTGGATCGCGACGCCGGACGAACCGCGGCGTCGGCCGGCTTGAGCCTCGCCAACACCGCTGGCTGGAACCTGCTGAGCGAGTTCGGCCCGGACATCTGGCACAAGCTGCGCGGCAAGAAGAAAAATTAGTTTCAGTTTCAGTTTCAGTTTCAGTTTCAAAGAGAATCTGCCACGGATTTCACGGATGCACACGGATCAATTCCGGTCCGTCCTGATCCGTGCAAATCCGTGGCGTTGTTCTTTCTGAATGGTTCGATGCTGCACCGACTGTACGGGACGCCGCGCGACTCACTCGGGCAGGAGCGGTGTAACCGCGCGTATCTGGACGGAGAGCCGGCGTCCTGCCGTGGTTGGCGGAACACCGATAATGCAGAAGTCCTGCCGCAGTTGCCGAAGCATTTCGGCCGCCGACTCCATGCGGATCTGCTGCAAGCGGTTCCTGGGATCGGTAGAGCCGGCCGCCCAGGTGTCCATGCACGCCCACAAAAACATGCGCATCTGGTCAATCTCGTGCTTGAATTCGCGCCCGTGTTCGGCGGAGAGCTTGGGAACGGCGAGGCCGGTGGCCGGATCTGTGACGGGAGTGCCGAGTTCGGCTCGAATGGCGGCGAGTTCCCGCAGCACGGCTTGGACGCGTTCGAAGAGGTGACTTTCCATAACGTGGGTCCGGTATCCCCATGCGTAACCTACCCATTTCCGTAACCGTATTTCAGGAAACGGAATCTTGATACGAAAACGGAACAGCCCGCCTGCAGCATGCGAGTTCGGGGGAAATTGACACCGCCGCGGCTTCCGGCTAGGCTGAATAGAACCCCGAGGCCGCTCCGATCATCCAAGTGACTGGCATGAAGAATTTGCGTAAGTACCTGCGTTTTCTGGCTGCTGTGCAGCTTCTGCCGGCGCTGGAAAACGGGGAAGAGACCCTGGTGGGCGGCCAGGCAGTGCTGGAGGGCGTCATGATGCGCTCGCCGCACGCCTGGGGCATCTGCGTCCGCCGCGCCGACGGCACCATTGCCTCTCATTCCGAAACCCTGGAACGCCCCTCGGAAAAGCACACGTGGATGGGATGGCCGGTCATTCGCGGCGTGGTCACCCTCGGTCAGGCCATGGGACTTGGTTTCCGGGCGCTGCGTTTTTCCGCCAATGTTGTGCTCGATGAAATTCCGGCCGGTAAGAACGGCAAGAAACTTGAGATCAACGGCTGGGTGGCCGCGCTTAACATCCTGCTCTCCGTCGGCTTTTTCATCTTCATGTACAAGTTCCTGCCGCTGGTGGCCGCCACCGAGTTGAAGCAGCATATCTCGCCGGTGTTCGGCAATCAGATCGTCTTCAACCTGGTGGACGGCGTCATCCGCCTGGCGCTGTTCCTGGCATTCATCTGGATGACCTCACTGTGGGCCGACCTGCGCCGCGTCTACCAGTACCACGGCGCGGAACACAAAACCGTCTTCGCCTTCGAAGCCAGGGACCCGCTCACTCCGACCGCGGTCCAGAAACACGTCACCTGGCACCCGCGCTGCGGCACCAGCTTCCTGATGACCGTGATGCTGATCTCGATCGTCATCTACACAGCGATCCCGGTGCACACCTTCGGTGCGCGCTTTGCCATCCGCATTGCCCTGCTGCCGGTGATCGCCGGCGTTTCCTACGAGATCATTCGCTTCGCCGCCAAGCACCGCGGCTCGCTGTTCGCCGTCATGACCGCGCCCGGCCTCTGGCTGCAGCGCATCACCACCCAGCCTCCCGCTGACGACCAGGTGGAATGCGCCATCGGCGCCCTGAACCTCGCCATGGAAATGGAAGCGCAGCGGGGCGGGGAGTTAGTGATCGCGTAAAACGTCGATGGTCGATGGCCGATGGTCGATGGCTGCCCGGCGCCGAATCCTCCTGATAGGCCCTTCCTTCTTTGATTTCCTCTAGTACACTCCTCCAAATACTAAGCATTTGCGGAGGCACTATATGAGCGGTTCATTCCAGGACCTCAGGGTATGGCAGCAGGCAATGACACTCGCGGCGGCGGCGTATAAGGCGACTGAATTATTCCCCAAACACGAACTGTACGGGATGACATCGCAGATTCGACGTGCGGCAGTTTCGGTCGCGAGCAACATCGCCGAGGGCAAAGGTCATCGCTCCGATCGCGAGTTCCTCCATTTTCTGTTCCACGCGCGCGGCTCCTTGTTTGAACTGGAAACTCAAATTCTGCTCGCGCAACAGCTACAATACATGTCGGAAGAGAAAACAAAGGAACTGATTGGGCTGGTAACGGTTGTCGCTCGAAGCCTTACGGGACTGATTAATTCGCTCGACGAATCGCATGTCACCGAGGGCGCTGCGAAGTGAACGCCATCGACCATCGACCAACGACCATCGACAACTATGTTTGACCGCCTGGAACAAATCGAAGCTCGCTACGAAGAGCTGACCAAGACGCTGGCGTCGCCGGAGATCATGCAGGATTCCGGCAAATTTCAGAAGACCGCCAAGGCGCACAGCGAAATTGCGCCTCTGGTCGAGAAGTACCGCGAATATAAAGACTTGAAGCGCGGGATCGCCGAAACCCGCGAAATGCTCGCCCAGGAATCCGACCCCGAAATGAAGCAGATGGCGCAGGAAGAGCTGCAATCCCTGGAACAGCGCTTCGCCCAGGCCGAGCAGGACCTGAGATTCCTTCTGATCCCCAAGGACCCCAACGACGAAAAGAACGTCATCCTGGAAATCCGCGCCGGAACGGGTGGTGACGAGGCTTCGCTGTTCGCCGCCGAGTTGTTCCGCATGTACTCGCGCTACGCCGAAGCGCACCGCTGGAAAGTGGAAGTGCTGTCGTCATCGGAATCGGGCGTGGGCGGGCTGAAGGAAGTGATTGCCATGATCGAGGGCCGTGGCGCCTACTCCAAGCTCAAGTACGAGGGCGGCGTCCACCGCGTGCAGCGGGTCCCGGAAACCGAGCAGCAGGGCCGCGTCCACACCTCCGCCGTCACCGTGGCGGTGATGCCCGAAGCCGAGGACGTGGACATCAAGATCGATGCCAAGGACCTTCGCGTGGACACTTTCTGCTCCTCCGGCCCCGGCGGCCAGTCGGTGAACACGACGTATTCCGCGGTTCGCATCACGCACATCCCGACCAACACCGTGGTGAGCTGCCAGGACGAGAAGTCGCAGATCAAGAACCGCGAAAAAGGCATGCGCGTGCTGCGTTCACGCCTGTACGACATGGAGCGCGAGAAGCAGCAGGCAGCGCTGGCGAAAGAGCGCCGCGCCATGGTGGGCACGGGCGACCGCAGCGAAAAAATCCGCACCTACAACTTTCCGCAGAACCGCGTCACCGACCACCGCATCGGCCTGACCGCTGCACCAGCTCGGCGAAGTCATGGAAGGCAAACTCCAGCCGTTTATCGACGCGCTCAGCAACCACTTCCAGGCGGAAAAACTGAAAGAGCAGGCCACGGTGCTGGCGTAGCCACAGAGGACACAGAGAGGACCGTCTCCCTTCGCCCTTCTATGCTGAACAGCGCCGGAGGCCGGCATCCGTCAGGGGCGGCCGCGGAAGTTCACTTCTATATTCACCTGTACTGCCACCGGCAACCCATCCTTCATTGCCGGTTTAAACCGCCACTCCCGAACCGCTTTCGTCGCTGCCTCATCGAAATCACGACTAAGCGACCGCGTGACCTTAATGTTGCGTGGTACACCATCCGCACCGATGATCATCCACAGCACCACCGTCCCGACGACGTTGTACCTGCCTCTTGGGAATTCCGGGTCGGGTATCTTCACGGGTCGCGGCGCGGTAACCTGACCACCCACCTTGTATACCGGCCCGCCTGTAGAACTGAAAATTGCTGTCCCCGGAATTGATGATGGCAAGGCGGTCTGAAGGAAATCGAGCGCGTGCTGATCGGGCGGAAATTGCCGAAGAACTTCCTCAACCGCAGGTACGTCGGCCACCTGCGCACACGCGCACAAGCTTGCGGCTAAAAGAAAAGATGCTGCCGAAATCAATCGCACGCCGGGATTCTAGTTCAGGACCAGCGACGGCGGCACGGAATTTCTGCCAATCGAAGCCTTTTATGATAGATCCTTCGTCGGGCATGGCGCCCTCCTCAGGATGACACCGTGATTGCTTTCCGATCCGCGTTTATCCGCGTTGATCCGCGGTTGCTTTTCTTCCCTCCGTGTCCTCTGTGGTTAAATCCCTTCGTACATGCAATTGAAAGACGCACTGCGCTCGGCCATCACGCTGCTGGAGGAAAACCGCGTCGGCTCGCCGCGCATGAACGCCGAGGTGCTGCTGATGTTCGTCCTCGGCTGCGACCGCGCCTATCTCTACGCCCACCCCGAGCGTGAACTCTCCCCCGACGAACAAAATCGTTACGACGAAGCGCTTGAACAACGCGCCCGCGGCGTCCCCGCGCAATACATCACCGGGCACCAGGAATTCTGGGGACTGGATTTCATCGTCGGCCCGGCGGTGCTCATCCCGCGTCCGGAAACCGAGCACCTGGTCGAAGCGGTGCTGGAACTGTGCAAGGAACATACCCAACACAAACCGGGATCCCTCGACTCGATTTCCCGCGCTGGAGAAAGCGCGCGGGAGCCCTCCCTCGCTCGGGATGACATCCGGGTATTTCACCCGCGCATCGTGGACGTCGGCACCGGTTCCGGCTGCGTGGCGCTGGCGCTGGCGTCGGAGCTGCCGCGCGCCGAAATTCATGCCACCGAAATTTCCGCAGACGCGCTGGAAATCGCCCGCGCCAATGCCGCCCGCCTGCTGCTCACCGATCGCGTCACCTTCCACGCGACCGACCTGCTGCACGGGATTGCCGGTCCATTCGACATCGTCGCCTCCAATCCGCCCTACGTCGGCGAAAACGAGTACGACAAGGTCCAGCTCGAGGTCCGCAAGTTCGAGCCCCGCTGCGCCGTCTTCGCGGGCGCTGACGGCATGGACGTCATCCGACGCCTCGCCCCGCAAGCCCGTGCCGCCCTCAAACCCGGCGGCTTCCTCGCCATGGAAATCGGCTACTCGCAAGAGGCCGCGGTGCGCGCCGTGCTGCGCGACTGGCAGGATGTGCGGGCGATGCCGGATTTGCAGGGGATCCCGCGGGTGATCGTGGCAAAAAAGTAAGTTTCAGTTCAGTTTCGGTTTCAGTCGCTGCGGGCGAGGGCGCCCGCGGCAGTCGTGTTCACGGGCCAGGAGAGAGTGCGGCCCCGGCGAGGCGCCGGGGCCTACAGCGCTGCTGACAATCCTCTGGTTAGAATTGTGTTCACTTCACCCGCTGCAGCTCGCGATAGGCTTCGCTCTTCGAGATGCCCAGCTCGCGCGCCACCTTCTTCAGCGCCGCTTTCTCATCGAGCTGCTCGGATGAGATCAGTTGGCGCACGCGGTCGCGCATGTTGGCGGGAGTCACGGCGACCTCCTGCGGCTCTTCCGTTTTGCCGATGAGCAGCGTGATCTCGCCCTTGGGGGGATGTGCGCGCAGGCGGTCCAGGACTTCGTCGGCGCGGCCGCGCAGGAATTCCTCGTGCAGCTTGGTGACTTCGCGCGCGATCACCACGTGGCGCGAGCCGCCAAGCACGGCGACCACGTCTTCCATCGCCTCCACGATGCGGTGCGGCGCTTCATAAAAGATCTGCGTGCGCGGCGTGTTGCGGATGGTTTCCAGCAGGCTGCGGCGTTCGCCTCGTTTGGCCGGCAAAAAGCCGCTGAAGCGGAACGAGTCGGTGGCGAGCCCGCTGGCCACCAGCGCCGAAAGAAACGCCGACGCGCCCGGAATCGGGATCACCGGAATGTGGTGCCGGATGGCGAGCGAAATCAGGCGGAACCCCGGATCGGAGACCGCGGGCATGCCGGCATCGGTGACCAGCGCAATCCGCGCGCCTTCTTCCAGCCTGAGGATCAGTTCGGGGGCGCGGGTGATTTCGTTGTGCTCGTGATGGCTCACCATCGGGGTCGCGATGCCGTAATGGTGCAGCAGCTTCTGCGTTTGGCGCGTGTCCTCGCAGGCGATGACGTCCACCTGGCGAAGCGTGCGCAGCGCGCGCAAGGTGATGTCCTCGAGATTGCCGATGGGCGTGCCCACCACGTACAGCGCCGGCCCGGGCGCGAGCGGCGCGTCTTTTTCCAGCCCACATCTGCCAACGTCAGGCAGATGTGGGGCACCATCTTGGCTGCGGGTTGGCGTGTCACCGGGCATCCGCAGAAAAGTCTAGCACCGCCCAGGCCGCAATTGACGCTCGTTTGCGCGCGCCCCTACAATCGAAGCGTGCCGCTTTACGAGTACGAGTGCCAGGATTGCCATTTCCGCTTTGAGAAGCTGCAGCGCCTCTCCGATCCGCCGCCGAAGAAGTGTCCCGAGTGCGGCGGGAAGATTGTGCAAATGATGTCGACGTCCTCGGTGCAGTTCAAGGGCAGCGGCTGGTATGTGACCGACTACCAGCGCAAGGGCTCCGGCGGCGACAGCAAAGGCGAGAAAAAGGCCGAGAGCAAGCCGGAGAGCAAGACCGAGACTAAGGGCGAAACCAAGAGCGAGACTAAGAGCGAAACCAAGAGCGAAACCAAGAGCGACTCGAAGGGCGCAAAGGAAAAGAAGTAAATCAGTTTCAGTTTCAGTTTCGGTTTCAGTTTCAGAAAAACCTAGATTCCTCCCCTTCGACTTCGGTCAGGGCTAACGGCGCGCTCGGAATGACAAGCTCTTAGGGCACGCTGCAATCAAAAGGGCACGGGACGGATCCCGTGCCCTTTCGTCTGCAAGCGAGAACAGCGCTACGCCAACAATTACTGACATCCGGTAAAGGCCAGCGTCGGCGCGGCGATCGTGCCGCCTGCCGACACCGTGGCCGGCGCCGTGGTCTGCTTCGGCAGGGTGCAATCGGCCGTGCCGCCCGACATGGGCACGAACGCCTGGCCCTCGACCGCGTAGCTCGCGTTGCCGGCCGCGCCCGCCGCATACGTCGTTCCGCTCGCCACGAATGCGCCGACGGTCGGATTCACCGGCGGAAGCGTCATGGTGTAGCTCGCTGGTGTGGTGCTGAGGCTGAGCGTCGCCGATTGCGCGCCTGCTGGAATCGTGTAGTTGTTGGCATTCACGGTTTGCAACGCTGACAGCATGATATCGGCAGACGTGGCAGCATTGGAGGTCACCTGCCCGGTGATCGAGCCCGGCGCAGTGTTAATGCCGGTGACTGCGTTCAGCGGGACATTGCCGAGCGCGCTACCCTGCTGCACGCCGGTGGTGATGGTCGCCGCGTAGGCAACGTTGGCGCCGTTCACCGCTACCGCCACCACGTCATACGTGCCGGCGGGAACGGGACAGAATTTGAACGCGCCGCTGCTGTCGGGCGTCGTCTGCATGATCACGCGGTCCACGCCGCTCGAGTCCTTCTGTTCCAGGGCGACGATCGCCTTTCCGCCGGCGATGGCGACGTTGGTGGCCTTGTCCACCACCGTGCCAGTGATCGAAACCGAGGTCAGCGCCACTTCTCCCGCGTGCAGGACGGGCTTGAGGCGGAACTGGCCGCTGGCCTGCACCACGATCGAAGCGCAGCTATCGAAGTTGATGTTCAGGTCCTTGGTTTCACCCGATGCGACGGTGAAGCTGCCACCGGCAATCTGGCCGGGGGGAATCTTGATTCCGGTCGTCGACTCGCTGGAAAGCTGGAGCGTTTGCGGCGTTGCGGTTGCCGCTATAACAACGCAATTTGCTCCCGCAAAGCCGCAGTGGTTGTTGGCAGGAATGGCGCTGTTGTTGGCCAGGATGATGCGGATTTGCTGATACGTGCCGGGCTGCAGCGCGGTGTTGGAAACCAGGGTCGCCAGGAAGCACTGGTTGGTCGCGGCGGCGAGCAGGTCCACCTGCTGGGGAGCGTTTTTCAGGTTGGGCGTCAGGTCAACCCAGTTGGGATCGTTGTCGGCAGCGTTCGCGCTGGTGTTGATCTGGACGTCGGTGATCGTCAGCCAGACATTGCTGTAAGGACCGCTGGCGGCCGACGAGCAGGTGGCCGGGTCACTGATCGTGACGCTGACCATAGCGGGACTGACGGAGGTTCTTGTCGGGGAGCTACCGCCTCCGCCGGTGCACGCAATCAGAATGGCGAACAGGACAACGACGGCTGTCAGTACCGGAATTCGAGTGCGGCACCTCATGAACAAACCTCCTCACAGTTGCCAGCTGCAATGCAAGCGGCGTCGCCCGGGCAGCAGATTACAGTGGGACGAGCCCGTGCCGCCTCCAACAACAGTGTAATCGTACAGGCAGACACGGCTTGCGCGGCGGAGGAAAAGTCACCTATTTACCGCGGAGGTAAGGGCTTACAGGCGGTCTCGCCGCGGGATCAACGAGGTACCCAGCGCCGGGACGCGCCGCTGGGACCGTTTGCGTGCGGAACAAAGCAAGGGCATTGCCGATTTTCGATTGCCGATTGATGACTTTGTTCGAACGTGAACGCGCACCAACAGCACTAAATGTTCATCAGCGATGAGTGGTCGGGCATCTGATGCGGATGGGGGCGTCAAGTCATGCTGGGCTACCTACGCGAAATGTTTCTATTCGACGACTGGGCCAACCGCGAGGCGCTGCGCTCGTTGCAGGAAATGGAACATCCGCCGGAGCGCGCTCGCAAGGTGATGGCGCACGTCGTGGCCGCCGAGCTGTTGTGGATGGCGCGGCTGCAGCAGGCAGGCCAGAAGGCCGCGGTGTGGCCGGAATTCGGGCTGGAGGATTGCGAACGGCAGATCGCGGAGCTGCGGCAGGCCTGGGAGCAGTACCTGGCGGAACTTGCGGATGCCGACCTGGGCATCGAGATTGCGTACACCAACTCCAAAGGCGAGCACTACCGCAACGAGGTCCGCGACATCCTGATGCACGTGCTGATGCACGGCGTGTATCACCGGGGGCAGATTGCGGCGGCGGTGCGGGACCGCGCCGGCGAGCCCGCTTACACGGACTTCATCGAGGCGGTGCGAAAAGGCAAGCTGACGGTTGCGAGTTCGGAGTTGTGAACGGAGTTGCGAGTCGCGAGTAAGAGCTAACCGCAAAGGACGCAAAGGAACGCAAAGGGAAAACCACAACGCCACGGATTAACGCGGATGAAACACGGATCAGATTTGATGGTTCTGATCCGTGCAATCCGTGGTGATCCGTGGCTTTGTTTTATTTGCGCGAGCGCGCGGGCTCGCCGACGCGGCCGGGGTCCCCAGAACGCGCCGGGTTTGCGCGTTCCGGGGTGGCGCGGCGCGAAACCTTGAACACCATCCGGCGGCGCGGCAGATCGGCGTCCACGATGACGTGGTCGCCGTGCAGCACCTCGCCGTCGAGGATCTTCAGCGCCAGCGGGTCCTGGATCAGGCGCTGGAGGGCGCGCTTGAGCGGACGCGCGCCGTACTGCACGTCGTAGCCTTCGGTGAACACCAACTCCTTGGCCGCATCCGTCAGCTCGAGGGAGATCTTGCGCTCGGCCAGCAGGCGGCGCAACGATTCCAGTTGCAGCTCGACGATGCGCGTCAACTGTTCCTTGCCCAGCGGGTTGAACAGGATGATGTCGTCCACGCGGTTGAGGAACTCGGGCTTGAAGCTGGCCTGCACCACCGCCATCACCTGGTCGCGCACACGCTCGAATGCCGCGGGCGTGGCGAGATTCTCCGGCGTCAGGTACGAGGCGCCGAGATTCGAGGTCATGATGATGATGGTGTTCTTGAAATCCACCAAGCGGCCCTTGCCGTCGGTGAGGCGGCCGTCGTCCATGATCTGCAACAGCACGTTGAAGACGTCGGGATGCGCTTTCTCGATCTCGTCGAACAGCACCACCGAGTAAGGCCGGCGGCGGACCGCCTCGGTAAGCTGCCCGCCCTCTTCGTAGCCGACGTAGCCCGGAGGCGCGCCGATCAGGCGTGCGACGGCGTGGCGCTCCATGTACTCCGACATGTCAATGCGCACCATGTTGCGCTCGTCGTCGAAGAGGAACTCGGCGAGGGCGCGGGCGAGTTCGGTCTTGCCCACGCCGGTGGGCCCGAGGAAGATGAACGACCCGATGGGGCGGCGCGGGTCGCTGAGCCCGGCGCGTGAACGGCGGATGGCGTTGGCGACCTTCTCCAGCGCCGCGTCCTGCCCAACGACGCGCTGGCGCAGCCGGCTCTCCATGTCCACCAGCTTTTTGACCTCGCCCTCCAGCATTTTGCTGACCGGGATGCCGGTCCATTTGCTGACGATGCGGGCGACGTCCTCCTCGTCCACTTCTTCCTTCAACATGCGCGTGGAGGCGCCATCCGCTTCCTGGTTGAGGCGGTCGAGTTCAGCCTGCAACTGCGGCAGTTCGCCGTACTGGATCTCAGAGGCGCGGGTATAGTCGCCTTTGCGGGTCGCCGACTGTTCTTCCAGCTTGAGCTTTTCGATGCGCTCTTTCAGCTCGCGAATGCGGTTGATCTTCGCTTTCTCCTGCTGCCATACGGCTTTCAGGCGGTTCGACTGCTCGCGCAGGTTGGCCAGCTCTTTCTCGACCGCAGAGCGTCGCTCACGCGAGTTGGGGTCCGTCTCCTTGACCAGCGCCTGGCGCTCGATTTCCAGTTGCGTGGCGCGGCGCTCGAGCTGGTCGATTTCCGTGGGCATGGAATCGATCTGGATGCGCAGCGAGGCAGCGGCCTCGTCAATCAGGTCAATCGCCTTGTCGGGCAGGAAACGGTCGGTGATGTAGCGGTGCGAAAGCGTGGCGGCGGCGACGATCGCCGAATCCTTGATGCGCACGCCGTGGTGGACTTCATAGCGCCCTTTCAGGCCGCGCAGGATGGCGATGGTGTCCTCGACGTTGGGCTCGCCGACGAAGACGATCTGGAAACGGCGCTCCAGAGCGGCGTCCTTTTCGATGTACTTGCGATATTCGTTCAGCGTGGTGGCGCCGATGGCGCGCAGCTCGCCGCGTGCCAGGGCCGGCTTCAGCATGTTGCTGGCGTCAATGGCGCCTTCGGCGGCGCCGGCGCCGACCAGGGTGTGCAGCTCGTCAATGAACAGGATGATCTTTCCTTCCGATTCCTCGATCTCTTTCAGAACCGCCTTGAGGCGATCTTCAAACTCGCCGCGGTATTTGGCGCCGGCGAGCATGGCGCCCAAGTCGATGGCGACCACGCGCTTGTTCTTCAGAACTTCGGGTACGTCGCCGGAGACGATGCGCTGCGCCAGGCCTTCGACGATCGCGGTCTTGCCCACGCCGGGTTCACCGATCAGCACCGGATTGTTCTTGGTGCGGCGGGAGAGCACCTGCACGACACGGCGGATTTCCTCGTCGCGGCCGATCACCGGATCGAGCTTGCCGCGGCGCGCCAGCTCGTTCAGGTCCTTGGCATAGCGCTCCAGAGCCTGGTATTTCGCTTCCGGATTCTGGTCGGTGACGCGCTGGTTGCCGCGCACCGCGGTGAGCGCCTTGAGCACGGCATCGTGGGTGGCGCCGTGACGGGCGAGCAGATCGTGAGCCCGGTCGCCACGCTGGTCGGTCATGGCCAGCAGCAGATGCTCGGTGGAGACGTACTCGTCCTTGAAGTTATCCGCCTCTTTGAAAGCCTGGTCGAGGAGGCGCTGCGCGGTGGCGGAAAGGCCGGGCTGTGCGGCGCCGCCGGAGACGCGCGGCAGATCCTCCAGTACCTGGTTGGCCTGCGCCAGGATTGCCTGCGGGCCGGCGCCGACTTTCTCCAGCACCGGAGCAACAATGCCCTCCCGGTCCTCCAGCAGCGCGACCAGCAGGTGCATGGGCAGCAATTCGGGATTGCCGCGCTCGGAGGCAACTTCCGTCGCGCGCTGCACCGCTGCCTGCGCCTTGACGGTCAATTTGTCCCAACGGATTGCCATGTTATTAGCTCTCGGCTTTCAGCTATCAGCCGTCAGTTAAAGACGGCCGATCCTGCACTAGTTTGGGGACTTCATCAGTACTTGACAATTACAAAGCATAAAATCTTAGTGTGACTATTGTCAAGTATCAGCAGACTCGCTAACTGAGCTTTTCCGCCACCAGCCACATGCTGTCGCTGGTAGGGAAACGGTCGAATAGCCCGAAGCGCAGCACGCGCAGCGCCCCGGCGCGCAACAGGCGGTCGAGGAGCGCGGGCGTGAAGTAATTCACGTGGTCGGGATGGCGAACGCCGCACCAGCGCCGGCCGCGGACGATGCGGTTCCAACTGGCGAAGTTGGGGACCTTGATAATGGCGCGAGCCCCGGGGCGCATGATGCGTGCCACGTGCTTCAGCGCTGTGCCCGGGTCCAGCTCGTGCTCGAGATAGGAAATCATGAGCACGCCTGTAAACGAGTCCGCCGGCAGGCGCGGGAGCACCGCGATGGCGTCGCCCTGGATAGCGTCTCCGCCCCGGGCGGAAAAACGAGCGCGTGCAATGGACGCCAGCTCCTTGGAAACCTCTACTCCGAACGGTACGTAGTGATCCGGCAGCTTGAGCAGGGTGTGGCCGCCGGCGCATCCGACGTCCAGGATTCGCCCGGGCTCGATGTACCGCCGTACCCAGGACATGAGCTTATCCCGCCGGAAGAGCCGCTTGGGAATGCTTTGCAGAGCCCGGCTTGCATAGTACAAAACCGGCTCTCGCCGGCGTCGTAGTCTGCCTTCTTCCTCCCAGGTTTTTTCCCACGCGAACTCCGTTTCCAGCTTCTGATACGCGGGTGCATTCTCCAGGTAGACCAGCCCGCATCCGGCGCACTGCTTCAATTCCCACGGCGGCTCGGAATAGGGATGGACAGGTTGGGAACGGTTGTCGAGCCTGCAAATCGGGCACGTACGCAACAGGAGATCAGGCGGCACTCCGCAGGCTACCACGGATTTTGCCGAGTCACTTGGCGTCGATTCGTACGAGACGGAAGGTCAGGGTGCCCCAGAACGTGCGGACGCGCATTTGGACGGGGATGCGGCGGGCGTCGTCGGAAAGCCAGATCCAGACCCGGCCGCGGCCCTTGAGCAGCCCGGAAGTGGCTTCGGGGGAGACGCGGATGGTGGGGAAAGTTCCGGCAGGCGTTTTCACCTGCTCGCGGGCCTCGACGTGAACCCGCACGTCAACCGTGTCGCCGCCTTCGTTGAGCGGAAAGGTGTAGGTGGCATCGGGAGCGAGCGGCTGCGCGGCGACGTAAAAGACGCCGGAAAGGATATCGGTGACGCAGCCGGGAATATCGCGCTCCACGTGCTTGGCCTGGCCGCTCTTGAGGTTGGTTTCATCCAGGATGCTGCGGCGGCGGGCGTAGTTGAAGTTGATCAGCGTTTCGCGGGCGCGGAAGCCCTCTTCGGTGTGCTTGGTGAGCGTCTGGGAGCAGAAGGTGCGGCGGTCGAAGGTGGACCCGAAGCGATCGTGGACGGGATAGAGCAGGGCGACGACGCCGCTGGCTTCGGCCGTGCCGCTGACGCTCTCATTGTCGCCGGCCTGGTTGATGGTGATGCGGGCGGTACCGGCGGTCCACAGGCGCCATTCGGCCTGGTAAACGAATGCCTGGCCGTTGGGGAAGGCGTGGTTGTCGGGCGCGGGATGGATCTGCGCCACCGGGCCGATGGTCGCCGGTTGCTGGCCTGCCAGCCTGACACCGATGGCGGCGCACAGTATTGCGCAGGCGGTCGCGAGGAGAAGTCGTTTCATGATGAAGAACAGGCTAGCGGCCGGCCCAGAACATCTTGGCCACGAGCGCCGCGATCATGACTGCTGTACCGATCAGAGCATTGTACTCGCGATGCTGGAGATAACGCTGGCGGGAAAACGATCCCCCGCTTGTGGGATGTTGGCGCAAGCGCGGCAACAGGCGCGGCACTTGGCGCGCGTACTGGTCGAACTCGGGGAAGCGCGAGCGCAGGAAACTTTCTTCCGCGAGAATCACCGGGATGTAGATGGCGACGAACAGAACCACGAGCGCGAGCACGATCCACCAACTCAACGCGGCCACGGCGAACCCGAGGGCCATCACCATGGAACCGAGGTAGAGCGGATTGCGCGTGTAGGCGTAGGGTCCGGAGGTGGTGAGCTCGGAATTCTTGCTGATGTGGCCGGAAGCGATGGCGCGAATGGCAACTCCGATCAGGGCAGCGACAGCGCCGATCGCGAGCGACAGCCACGTGGGGCGCGCGCGCCAGAGGTAGAGCGCGGCGAAAGCGAACCCGAGGGGAACGCGGATGCGTCGCGCGATGCGGGACCAGGTCATCGCCGCGCCTCGGGAGTTTGCGCCAGCAGATGACGCGCGGCGGCGATCACCTCGGCGGCGGTGATCTGCAGCAGGCCTGCTTCGGGGTCTTTCAGGTGCGAGGTCGTGGTCCGGCTTCGCTCGGAGCGCAGCACGATGGCGCGATGGCTGTAAGGGCGGTTGCGCGCGGGGTCGGTGGGGCCGAACAACGCGACCACGGGAACACCCACCGCCGCGGCCAGGTGGACAGGGCCGGTATCGCCTCCGATGCAAATGCGCGCGCGACGGCAGAGCGCGATGAGTTCGGCAACTGTGGTGGACATGGCGAGCGCGACAGGAACATCCCCACCCTGTCCCGCGAAAACCGCGCGGGACAAGGGTGGGGCAACCGAGCTGGCGGGTGGGGCAACCGGGTTCGAAACCGCGTTGGCGGCGCGTTCGACGTCGCGCGCGAGCTGCTCTTCGCCGGGGCCGAAGTTCACGATGGCGCGCAGTCCGTGAACCGCAAGGGCGCGCACCACTTCGGCATAGCGCTCCGCGGGCCAGCATTTTGCTCCCCAGCCCGCGCCCGGATTCACCAGCGCAAAGCTGTGCAGGCCGTGCGCGTGTAGCTGCTGCTCGATGGCGCGTTCGGCGGCAGGATCGCGCGGCAGAGGGAAGCAGAGTTCGTCGTGCTGCGTGGGGGTCCCGTACAGCGGTTGAGGAACACCCCCACCCTGTCTCGCCCACTCGTTCCGCATCGGGGCAGGCTCCCCCGGGCGAGACAAGGGTGGGGCAACCGCAGCACCGAGTGAAAGGTTCTGCTCGACGATATGGCGTCCCCGGGCGGCAACCTGCTGCGTATAGAAAAGGGTGGCGGGTTTTTCGCGCGGCTGCATGAAACCAATGCGGCGTGGCACGCGCGATAATTGCGCCAGGATGGCCGATTTCCACGCTCCCTGAAAATCAATCGCGATGTCGTATCGCACCTCGCGCAATTGGCCGAGCGCGTTGCGGAACTCGCGCCAGGTTTCGCCGGAGAACAGCGCCGAACGCCAGGCGAGCGTGTCCACGGTGTGCACCATGTCCACCAGAGGTTTTTCCGGGGAGCGCGGGCCGGCGAGCGCGGCGCCGGAGGAGAGCAGCGATGCCCAGCGCTGCTCGACCGCCCAGCCGATGGTTGCGCCGGGAAATGCGCGCCGCAGGGTAGCCACCGCGGGCAGGGTGTGGATGATGTCGCCCATGGAGCCGAGGCGCACGATCAGCAAGCGCGCAATGTCGCCACTCACGGACGCCCCTGGCGGCCGATGCGGGCGATGAACTCGGTGGCGGAGTGGTCTTTGGGATCGCCGACAATGGCCACGCGCCCGCCGCACTCGACGACGGTGTCGCGCTCGGGAACGTTGTCGGCGGTGTAGTCGGTGCCCTTGGCGTGGATGTCGGGACGGATTTCGCGGATCAGGGCGCGCACGTCGGCCTCGGGAAACACGACCACGGCGTCCACGTCGGCGAGGGCGGCCAGAATTTCGGCGCGCTCGGCGGCGGGCATCAGCGGACGCCCGGGGCCCTTCAAGCCGCGCACCGACTCATCCGCATTGAGACCGACCACCAGTTTTCCGCCCAGTTGCTTGGCGGCGCGGAGATAGCGGATGTGGCCGACGTGCAGCAGGTCGAAGCAGCCGTTGGTGAGGATGATGCGCTCGCCGGCGCGGCGCCATTCCTCGACGCGGCGGCGGAGTTGATCGCGGGAAAGGATTTTGTTTTCGTGCGTGCTCATCAAAAAGACTTAACCGCGGATCTACGCGGATTCACACGGATCAGATTTCTTTCGCCTGATCCGCGCTGATCTGCGGTGATCCGCGCTGATCCGCGGTTCGATTTCGGACTAAGACGGGACACTCGCGTGCTCCACGGCCTGCAAAAGCTCCTCGCGGCTGGCGGTGGCGGTGCCACGCTTCATCACCACGATGCCACCGGCGTAATTGGCCAGGTGCGCGGCTTCTTCGGCGTCGGCGCCGGCGGCGAGTGCGGCGGTAAAGGTGGCGATGACGGTGTCGCCCGCGCCGGTGACGTCGGTCACCTGGTCGCTGCCGTGAATCGGAATCTCCACCGGCGGGCGTTTGCGCGCGAAGGCCACCATGCCGTCGCGGCCGCGGGTGATGACCAGCGCGTCCAGCTTCATGCGCTCCAGAATCTTCTTGCCGGCGGCGAACAGGCGCGTGGAATCGGCGCCGATGCGCAGCCCGAGCGCGTGTTCGACCTCGGGTTCGTTGGGCGTGGCGGCGGTGGCGCCGGCGAACTCCAGCAGGCGGTAGCGCGAGTCGAGCGTCACCGGCATGTCCTTCAGAGTGCCGCGCGAGCGCAGGTCCTTGAGCATTTGCGGCGTGGCGGCGCCGTAGCCGTAATCGGAAATGAGGAGCGCGTCGGAAGCGCGCAGAAACCGGTTGGCGGATGCGACCAGGTCTTGCTGGTGCATGAAATCGAGTTCGCTCTCCGGCTCGCGGTCCACGCGCACCACCTGCTGGCGCGCGGTGTGCGTCATGCCGGCGAGGATGCGCGTCTTGGTGACCGTGGTGTAGCCCTTCAATCGCAGGATGCCGGAAGTGGAGATGCGCTGCTGGCGAAAGGCGCGGAGCAGCAGGCGTCCGGGCTCGTCGTCGCCGACCACGCCCACCGGCAGCACGGTGACGCCCAGCGCGGCGAGGTTGTACACCGCGTTGCCGCCGCCGCCGGGAACCACGGTGCGCTCGCGGTGCTTGAGGATGAGCACCGGCGCCTCGCGCGAGACCCGGGAGATTTCGCCGTAGATGAATTCGTCGGCCACCAGATCGGCGACGACGGTGATGGTGAGGCGCGGGAAGGCGTCCACGATCTTGCGCAGGCGCTCGGATTGTTTCGTGTGTTTCAAATTGTTTTCAGCCACTGATTAACGCAGATGAACGCTGATCGGTAATCCGTAGTCGGTAGCCCGTGGTCCGCACCGGACTACCGACTACGGACTACCGACTGCAACAAACTGGCATTTTCTCATGACAGCGGTTTCCCGCGGCTGCGGAGTGTCTCCAGAATGAAATCCAGCGCGCGTGCGGCGTCGGCCAGGTCCATCTTCACGGGCACCACCGCCAGCGGCTGCAGAGAAGCGAGATATCCAGCGAGATTGACCGCGTCCTTCTCGGTGGTCGCAAAACCGCCGGCCTGGTTCTGCTCGGCGACGAACTGGAGATCGCGCAAATCTTTTTCCGTGTAAGCGTGGTGGTCGGGAAAGACGACCTCGGCCGCCGGATCAACTCCCGCCTTGCGCAGTTGCGCGAAAAAGCTCTGTGGGCGGGCGATGCCGCAGAAGGCAAGCGGGTGCGGCGGCAAGTCGCCGGTGACAATGCCGCGGCGGACACGCCACACGGCTTTGCCCTGAGCGGAAAGTTGGCCGGCTCGGCGCCGCTGGCGAGGACGACGGCATCGGCGCGCCGCAACGCGCTGAGTGGCTCGCGCAGGCGGCCGGCGGGAAGCAGGCGGTCGCGGGCGTCGTCGGGCGTGACCAGCACGATATCGAAGTCGCGCGCCAATTGGCGGTGCTGGAAGCCGTCGTCGAGCAGGTGGAGATGCGCTCCGAAGCGCTCTTCCGCCAGGCGGCCGGCCTGGTAGCGCTCCTCGCCGAGAATCACCGGGCACTGCAGGCGGCGCGCAATCAGCAGGGGTTCATCGCCAAAATCGCGCGGCAGCCCGCCCGGATCCACCAGCGCGACTCCGCTGGTCTGGCGGCGATACCCGCGCGATAGCACGTCGAAGGCGATGCCGCGGGATTTGAGCAGCTCCCCGAGCAGGATGACGAAGGGAGTTTTGCCCGAGCCGCCGACCGCCAGGTTGCCGATGCTGACCACCGGCCCCTTGAGGTGTTTCGCGGGCAGAGCGCCGGCGTCATACAGCGAATTGCGCAGGCGGACCGCGCCACCAAATACTCTGGAGAGGATACGCGTCGCCATCAGGTCTCCATCCGCGGCGAAATCTTGGGCGCGGCGGCGCGTTCGGCGGCTGAGGCGGGGAATTTTACGAGCAGAGATTGCAGCGCGGCAACGGTGCGTGCGGTGGCGCCGGCATTGTCGCGCAGGATTTCGCGGGCGCGCGCGCCCAGACCACGGCAGCGGGATTCGTCGGCGAGCAAGCTCAGGAAGGTTTGCGCAAGCTCGTCAGCCGAGGCAACCACCACGGCGCCGGCGCGGCGGAAGAGCGTGACCATGTCGCGAAAATTCTCCGTGTGCGGGCCGACTACGATGGCCGAGCCGTGCTGCGCGGCTTCCAGGATGTTGTGGCCGCCCTTGGCCACCAGGCTGCCGCCCACGAAGGCGATGGCCGCAAGTTGGTAAGTGGAAGCAAGCTCGCCGATGGAATCCAGGAGAAAAATCCCAGGGCCGAGCGGTTCTGAGGCGTTCCACTGCGACCTGCGCCAGAACTTGATGCCGGATGCGGCGATGAGTTCGGCAACTTGCGCGAAGCGCTCGGGATGGCGTGGCGCCAGGATCATAAGCGCATTCGGGTAGCGCTCGCGGACAACGGTGAAAGCGCGCAGCAGAATGGGCTCTTCGCCTTCGACGGTGCTGCCGCAGACGAAGACGGGTCCGGCGTTGGTGAGCGCGGACTTAAGCTCGGCCACCAGCGGCGCTTCGGCCGCCGGCTTGAGATCGAATTTCAGGTTGCCGCTGACTTGCACACGTTTTTCTGGCGCGCCGATCTCAATCAGGCGACGACGGTCTTCCTCGCCTTGCGCAAGAAACAGAGAGATGTTTTGCAGCGCCGGCGCGATCAAGGCGTGAAATCGCCGGTAGCGCGGCAACGAACGGTCGGAAATGCGGGCGTTGACCACGGCGATACGCGCGCCCGATTGCCGCGCCAGGCGCAGAAAGTTCGGCCAGAACTCGGTCTCGGCAATGACGATCAGTTCGGGGCGCAGCGCTTGCAGGTAAGGGCGCACCGCAAAGGCGAAGTCGATGGGGAAGTAGAACACGTCGGCGGCGCCGAAGCGGTCGCGCGCCAGCGCCTGCCCGGTCGCGGTGGTGGTGGAAACGGCAATCCTGTACTGCGGCGCGCGCTGCTGCAGCTCGGAAATCAACTCGCTGACGGCGAGCACTTCACCGACGGAAACGGCATGCACCCAGATGGTGGGGCGGTGCTGCGAATCGCGCAGGCGCAGCGGCACGCGTCCCAAGCGCTCGGCGAGTCCGGCGCGGTATTTGCTGTGGCGCAGCAGGCGGTACAGCCAGACAGGCGAGGAGAGCAGCAGGGCCACGGCGGCCAGCGCGCTGTAGAAGAGGTACATGGGTGAAGGGACATTCTAAATACAGTTTCGAGTTTCAGTTTCAGTTTCAGCACGGGTGGCCCAGTTTCAAGTTGCAGTCACCCGAGGCCGCAATTCCAAAGCTGAAACCGAAACTGAAGCTGAAACTGTTCTTACCCATTTGCCGCGGCGGCAGGGCAGGATTGATAATCCTGGGTATGGATCGGTCGAACTATCGTTGGTGGCTGGCGGGAGCGGTGATGCTGCTGGCAACGTTGGCGATTGCCAGCAAGCAATACATGGCGCCCAAGGCATTTCCCGCCAAGACGTATCCGGCGCGCGACGAGCATCCGGATGAGAAAGTCACCATCGCCGCCGATCCCTACGACATGCCCGACAAGGCCGCGCCGGTGTTCACGCTGCCGTACAAAGACAAGGATTACCTGCCGATTTTCCTGGTCATCACCAACGACGGCGACCAGCCGGTCGTGTTGAACCAGATGGAAATTAAGCTGGTGACCGCCAGCCGAAGCAAGCTGCAGCCGGCAAGAACCGAGGACCTCTACCGGCGGTTCTCGCGGGTGAAGCGCCGCGGCGACGAGGTCAGCCGCAATCCGCTGCCCATTCCGCTGCCCCGCCATCCCGATACCGGCCTTCCCAAAGGCGGGGCTGAGGAAATCCAGAACGCGCAATTCGGCGCCAAGGCGGTAGAGCCGCACGGCACGCAGGCCGGCTTCCTGTTCTTCGATATCGGGGGCATCAGCCAGCCCCTGGCCGGGGCCCATCTCTACGTCACCCGGGTGCGCGACGGCAACGGTTCCGAATTGATGTTCTTCGACATCGCGCTGGAGAAATATCTGACCTACAAGCCGGGAAAATAACGAAAAACCTAACCGCGGATTTTCGCGGATTCACACGGATAAAGACTAAGGCGTGACCGGAGTTGGTGTAGCTGACAGGAAACCGAGATCCCTCGACTCGGGTTTCCCGCGCACGACCACCCCAGCACGCCAAAAGCAGGCGTGCCGGGGACCCCGGTAAAAACAGCGCGCGGGAGCCCTCCCTCGCTCGGGATGACATCCGGATACGGTAATTGAGAATCCGGTATAAGGCGTGACCGAGCGTTCTGGATTCCTTTGGTTGGTTCTGATCCGCGTTGATCCGCGGCGATCTGCGGTTAGGCTTTTCCCATTCCCTCGTCCATGGCGCGGTTGGCGAGGGCGTCGGCTTCCTTGTTCTTGCCGCGCAAGACGTGGTGAATCTTGAACCAGTCCAGCTTGCCAATCAGCGCCTTTGCCTGCCGGTGCAATCCCATCAGGGTGGGATTACGGACCTTGTACTGGCCATTGATTTGTTTCACCAGCAGCTCGGAGTCGCTGATCACCTCCAGCGCCTTGTAGCCGTGTGCCACGGCGTATTCCAGGGACGCGATCAGGCCCATGTACTCCGCGTAGTTGTTGGTGCGGTGGCCGAGGAACTGGCTGAGCTCGGCGACGCGGCGCCGGGCGGCATCCTCGAGCACCACGCCGTAGCCGGCGGGACCGGGATTACCGCGCGCGCCACCGTCAATGTGGGCGACCAGGCGATCTTCGGGCAATTTTTCGACACGCGCGCCAAACAGTTCCTGCGAGGCGGCGGGCTTTCTTCGGCGAGGGTAAGGACGGAAAGGCATGGGGGCATTTGGTGATTGCAATGGTAATTTGGTGATTTGAGTGATTTGAACGATGTCGAGCACGCAGGGCGGTTACGCTAAATCACTCAATCACCAAATCGCTAAATCACCAATCTCCTCACCGTCCCTGTGCCAGCCGGGTCGCAAGCCGTTCCGGCAGGTCGGCGGCGATGATCCGCTGCTGCGCTGCGGCCACGTCATATTTCACACGGTAATAGGTGACGGAGTAGGCCTCGGTGTCGAACAGGGCGAAGCCGGCCCGCCAGTCGCCGTCGCGCGGTTGTCCCACCGAACCGGGGTTGATCAGGTAGCGCATGCCCTTGCGCAGCTTGAACGCGAATTTCTCGGAGGCGCCGTGCGAGTTGTACACCGGATGGATGGCGGCAGCGTCGTCCGTTCCCGCGAAAAATCCTCCCTGGATATGCGTGTGCCCGAAGAAGGTCAGCGGAATTTCGGCCTCGGCGAGCGCGCGCAGCGCCTCCGGCACCAGGATCAGGTACTCGTCTTCGTCGTGCGGTGAGCCGTGTACAAACCGGACGCCTTCCACGCCATCCAGGGGCGCCGGGCCCTGCGGCAGAGCGCGCAGCCATTCCAGGTTCTCTTTGCGCAGTATCGTGCGCGTCCAGATGACCGCCATGGCGGCAATGGGGTTGAAGTCCTCCATGTTGCTCAACCCGGAGCACGCCTTGTCGTGATTGCCGCGGACGATAATCTTGCCCAGCTTGCGCGAACGCTCCACCACCTCATTAGGACTGGCGCCGTACCCGACGACGTCGCCGAGATTGACCACCAGGTCGTGCTCCGGCGCCTGCTCCAGACAGGCGTCCAGGGCTTCCAGGTTGGCGTGGATGTCGCTTAACAGGAGTATCCGCACGTGGTCGATCGCGCTTGGGCGAATGGCGATTATAGCGCTCGAACCTGATTCCGCACCACGGAGGCACGGAGGCACCGAAAATCTGATGATCGGGCCATCAGGTGTTCGGGTAATCGGTTGATCGAAGACGAGTTCAGATCACCAGCTCATCCGATCACCAGATCACCCGATTTCCTCCGTGTCTCCGTGCCTCCGTGGTTGATTCGCGTTCACCACCGGGCAGCGGGCCAAGTGCCCGGGCGCGACCTCGACCAGAGGCGGCAGCGCGAGGCTGCAATCGGGAATGCGGAACCCGCAGCGCGGTTCGAAGGCACAGCCCGGCGGCAGCGAGGTCAGGGAGGGCACGGTGCCTTCGATGGTCTGCAGAGCGCGCGAACGGTCGGTGTGCAGCGTGGGCGCGGAGTGCAGCAGGCCGCGCGTGTAGGGGTGCGCGGGAGAGGCGAATACGTCACGCGCCGGACCCAGTTCGACGATGCTCCCGGCGTACATCACGGCCACGCGGTCGCAAACCTGCGAGACCACCGCCAGGTCGTGGGAGATGAACAACATCGCCAGGTTGAATTTCCGGCGCAGGTCCGCCAGCAGGTCGAGGATTTGGGCCTGGATGGTGACGTCGAGCGCGGTGGTCGGCTCGTCGGCAATCAGCAGTTGCGGCCGGTTCACGATCGCCATGGCGATCATGACGCGCTGCCGCATGCCGCCGGAGAGCTGGTGCGGGTAGTCGCGGGAGCGGCGCTCGGGGTCGGGAATGCCGACCTCACCCATGGCATCCACAGCGAGATTCCACGCTTCCATTTTGGTGACGTGCCCGTTCTGCCTTGCGCCTTGTGCCTTGCGCCTCGCGCCCTTATGCGCCAGCACTGCCTCCGCGATCTGGTCTCCCACGCGCATCACCGGGTTGAGCGCGGTCATCGGCTCCTGGAAGATCATGGCCATGCGCGCGCCGCGGATGTCGCGCATCTGGTCGGAGGAAGCGGAGAGCAGATCGCGGCCCTCGAGCCGCAGTTCGCCCTCGACGCGGGCCTCCGTGGGCAACAGTCGCATGATGGCCAGGGCCGTGGCGGATTTGCCCGATCCGGATTCCCCCACCAGCCCCAACACCTCGCTGGGCGCAAGCGTCAGGCTGACTTCCCGGACGGCAGCGAGCAGGCCTTGGCCATCGCGCGTCGGAAAGCTCACCTTCAGCCGATCCAAAGCAAGCAGGGGAGGCACGGGCCCATAGTACATCGGGTGATCGGGCGATCTGGTGATCGGGTGATTGAAACGCCGCAGAGCCGGGACAAATTGGGATCGAACGCCTGATTTTCGGCTTTGAAGCAGACACCTGATCACCCGATTAGCCGATCGTAAGATCGCTATTCGGTTTGTCCCGCCGGATGCATCTTCCGCCTAGGTTGCGGCCTTCTTGGCGAATTTCTGTTCGAATTTCTTCAGCTTGGGGGCGATGACGTACTGGCAGTAGGGCGCGGAGGAATTCCCAGCGTAGTAGCCCTGGTGATAATTCTCGGCGACGTAAAACTGCTTGGCGGGCTCGACGGCGGTGACGATGGGATTGGGAAAGGCGCGCGCGGCGGTGAGGTCGGCGATGGCCTGCTCGGCCTGGCGGCGCTGGTCGTCGGAGGCGTAGAAGATCACGGAACGATATTGCGTGCCGGAATCGTTGCCCTGGCGATTGAGCGTGGTGGGATCGTGGATGGTGAAAAAGATGTCGAGCAGGTCGCGGTAGGTGATTTGCGCCGGGTCGAAGGTGACCCGCACCACCTCCACATGGCCGCTGGCGCCGCTACAGACCTGTTCGTAGGTCGGATTTTCGCGGCGTCCGCCCATGTAGCCGGACTCGACGGACTTCACGCCGGTGGCGCGGGCAAAGACAGCTTCCAGGCACCAGAAACATCCGCCACCGAAGACGGCAGTTTGTTCTTCGGACATGCGAATTAGATGCGGAAACCAGTTGCGAGTTGCGAGACAGTAGCGAGTACTTAGTACCGAGTACCGAGTACTGAGCAAGAGTATTGACGATTGTTGATTGAAGGTTACCGCACCGACCATCCATACCTGGACAGCGTAGGGGTCCTTCGACTCGGATGCGCGGCGCATCCTCGCTCAGGATGACAGCCGTTAAGAGTGAAGCCCCGGCGAGGGCGCCGGGGCCTACAACTCCATCAGTTCGGTACGAGAGTAGGGGTCCCTCGACTCGCCCGCGCCTTTCGCCCCTCGACTGCGCTCGGGGTCAGGGCAGGCTCCACCGGCGCGGGCTCGCTCGGGATGACATCGGTGAAGTGTTGCAGTCGCGGGCGAGGGTGCCGGGGCCTACAGAGTCATTGAAACTCCTGCGCTGCGGCCTAAACTTACTGTGGCGGTGGCGGCGGCTGCTGGCCTTCGCCCTTGGGTCCCATGCCCTGGCCGTGGCCCATGCCCTTCCCGCGGCCCATGCCCTCGTGCTGTTTCATGGAATCGAGCTTTGCCTGCTGGTCGGAGGTGAGGAAGCCGCGAATCTGCGTCATGCTCTTTTCGTGCAGGTCGCGCATCTTGGCGTGGCGGTCCTGCGGCGACAGCGAAGTGTCTTTGCTAAGACTCTGCGCCTGCGTGGCGGTGTCTTCCAGGATGGGCTTGATCTTGGTTTTCTGGTCGTCGGTGAGATTCAACATGCGCGAGAGGTGGTCAAGGTGCTGCTGCGCGCTAGGCGGCCCACCCATGCGACCCATGTATTGATGGTCGCCCATCTGACCCTGCGGCTGGGCAGGCGGCGCTTCGGTTTGCGCGGCCATGGCGAGAGGTAACGCAACCGCAAGCAGAATTGCGACGGCGAACGCGGTACGTGCTTTGGTCATCGGTGCTCCTTTTCGATCGGCCGCACGCGGCGGACTTGATGCCGATGCGGAAGCGTGAACGGTTGTATGCGCCGGGACAAACTCCCGCCCCGCATCCTGTTGCATGAGAACACGGGGCAGTGGAGAAAGTTGCCGGTTCATGTGGAGAGCGGCGCCGGTCCTATTCATGACGCAGGGCGACGACGGGATCCATGCGGGCGGCCTTGACCGCGGGATACATGCCGAAAAAGAGTCCAACGCTGGTGGAGACGGTGAAGCTGGACAAGACCGCCCAGGCTGGCACAAAGGTGGGCAGGCTGGGCACGAAGAGGTTCACGGCCCCGCTGATGGCGTAGCCGACGAGAATGCCAATGAGGCCGCCGGTGGCCGCCATGACCATGGCCTCGGTGAGAAATTGCCAGATGATGTCCCGCCGGCGCGCGCCCATAGCCTTGCGCACGCCGATCTCGCGGGTGCGCTCGGTGACGCTGACCAGCATGATGTTCATCACCCCGACACCGCCGATCATCATGCCGACGGAAGCGATGACGATGATGGCCAGGGCCACCATGCCGACAATGTTGTGGAAGTCGCGGATGAGGGACTCGGAGGTGGCGAAATCGAAGTCGTCGCGCTTATCGAACATGACGCGGCGGCTGCGGCGCAGGGCGACGCGGGTCTCGTCGATGGCAACGTCGAGCCGACCGGGCGCTCCTTCGATACGGATGCCGTGGGTCTTGGCGCTGGGATAATACTTGTGAAAAGTCCAGTAGGGAATGACGAGGCGGCGATCGCTGTTATCGGGCCCACCGAGGCCGCCCTTGGGTTTTTCGAAGACGCCCAGCACCTCGAATTCGTGGCCGCCGACGCTGACCGGCTTGCCGATGGGATTCATGCCCGGGTAAAGGCCGGTGGCAACATCGGCCCCGATGACCGCGACCTCGCGGTGGTGAAGGTTTTCGGGCTCGGTGAAGGCGCGGCCCTGGGCCACGATGGCGTTGGCGTACACGGAGAAGAACTCGCCGGTGGCGCCGCGGAGGTCCAGGGCGGTGATCTCCTGGCCCCGGTAGCGCGCGGTATTGATGCGCTCGTCATTGAACAGCGACACGGTGACGTGGACGCAGGCCATGCAGGAATCGCGGACGGCGAGATAGTCGTCGTAGCTGAGGGGCTTGCGGGTGCGCTCTTCCTTGGTCAAGCGTCCGAAGTGGGGGCCGGTGGGCAGGTGCGAGAAGAACGCGGTATTGGTGCCGTAGCCCTGGATGGATTCCTGGATGTTGCGGTCCAGGCCCATGAGGAGGGCGACGACGGCAATGAGGGTGGCCACCGCGACCATGATGCTGAGCAGGGTAAGGGCGGAGCGCAGCTTGTTATTGCGCAGCGTGTCCAGAGCCATGATCACGTTTTCGATCAGGCTCTGGCGCTTCGAGTTGGCCAACAGCGGCATCGCTCTTGTGTTTCCTCGGCGGCTAAAGCCGCCAGAATCGCAATCTCGAACGGCGCGGCTGAAGCCGCGCCCCTTCAAAAACCCTCCTCGTCAGCTCCCCGGATTCGACAATTACCTACAACTCGGCACGGAGCGCGACCACGGGGTCGAGCTTGGCCGCCTTAATGGCAGGCCACAGTCCGAAAAACAGGCCCACGACGGTGGAGACCGCGAGGGCAAAGAAAACCACGCTCAGCGGCGTCCGCATGGGCATGGCGGTGAGGCCGCGGACGATTTGCGTGACCAGCACCGCCAGCACCACGCCAAACAATCCGCCCATCGCCGCCATGACCGAGGATTCGACGACGAACTGCATCAGGATGTCGCGTTTGCGCGCGCCCACCGACTTGCGCAACCCGATCTCGTGGGTGCGCTCGGTGACCGACGCCAGCATGATGTTCATGATGACGACGCCGCCGATGACGAGGAAGATGGAGACGATGCCGATGGAGGCATTCGCCAATCCGCCGAAAATCTGGTTCCACAGCCCGGTGACGGATTCGCTGGAGATGATGCCGAAGGCATCCTTGGCGTTGAAATCCTGATGACGGCGGGCGCGCATGAAGGCGCGGGCCTGGTCCTTGGCCTGCTCCATGACGGCGGGAGAATTGGATTTCACGGCGATCCATAGACCGGAAGCGTCGGGCCCTTCCTGTCCCCAGGACTTCAAAAGCGCGGTCATGGGGACGTAAACAAAATTGTCCTGGCTCTGGCCGAAGGCGGTGCCGTTCTTTTCCGCGACGCCGATGACCTGGAAGGGAACGCCACCGACCATGATGGTCTTGCCCAGCGGGTCCACGGTGCGGAAGAAGCGATCGGCGAGATCGTTGCCGATGACGGCCACCGAGACGCGGTGCTGGTACTCGGTCTCGCTGAAGAAGCGGCCGCGGGCGATTTTGTCGGTCGCGAGATCAATGATGTTGGGAGTCGCGCCGCGGATGGTGACGTCGTCAATGTTTTCGTTGCCGGCGCGGACGTCCTTGGTGCGCCAGTCCTGCGCCCCGACCTCATCCGCCAGGACCATGTGGGAGCGCAGGTACTCGAAATCGTCGAGATCGAGCTTGCGGTTGTGGCGGCGCGCCTCGAGGAAATCCTTGGCATTGGTGATGATGGGAAAGCGGGCAACGTAAAAGACGTTGACACCGAAATTGGCGAGGCGCTCGGCGACGTAGGTGTTCAGCCCGTTGACCGCCGAGACCACGCCGATGAGCGCGGTGACGGCAATGATGACGCCCAGCAAGGTGAGAAACGAGCGCAGCTTATGCGCCCACAGGCTTTCCAGCGCAATGGTGGCCGGCTCGCGGAAGCTGGAGGACCGCCTGATCTTCATCACTACCCGGGCTGTAGCTGCGGCAGACACAAATACATTAGGCGCCAGGGAGACATACGAGTCAACCGGAGTGAAAGTTCCCGCGCCGCGGGAAGAGATGCCGGAGGGATGCTGCTCCACTGGTCCCAGGGGTCCCACCCGCCGCCGGGCCAAATCGGGAGTGCGCACGCGCACCGGTGATGCAGGTCACCGCCAAGAGAGTCGGCTAGGGGAAGAATTCTAGGTAGCGAGCGGCGAAAAGAAACTGCCTGCTTGACGACTGCAGCAGCGAAAACACACTGTTGCGCCGGCCGCCAACCGCGGTGGCCCCCCAACCTTCGCCCCCTGATTTGATTTCGCCTCACGAGGGGGAGGTGAAGAGTTGCGACCTACTACGCGTCGAGCCCACATCCACGTTTGCCACGCAGCGCGCACTACCCCTTGCTCCCGCTCGAGCTGCGGAAGCCGGCACTTGCGTTTGTCGAATGCCCAGGTGCGCGCCCGGACCGGCATCATCGCGGATGTGTTTCAAGGAGGATTTATGAGCGATCTGTACACCTGCAGTTGCGGCAGCCAGATTTGGCAGATCTTTGACACGGGCGTGCGTTGTACGGCGTGCCAGACCGAATTTGCGACGCAGCACACGCCCGTCGCCGAGTTCAACCACGTAGCCACGCAGCAAATGGAAGAAGAACTGGAAGAGGTGTAAGCGCCGCGTGACGCCGTTCCATGCCCCGGCACATCGAGGAGAACCGCGCTCCGCATGTTCGGGGTCAACAGCTTGAGGCCGGAGGAGCGGGCGCAGCGCGGGGAATTGGCGCCCGCAGCCTCCGCTTACCGAGGAGGTTTGCTATGGCAACGGTGACAGCTCCAATCCGCATTGCATTGCAAAACATCCTGGTGGCCACGGACTTTTCCGGCTGCGCAGAGTCGGCGGTGAAGTACGCGTTGGGCATGGCGCATCGCTACGGGAGCACGCTGCACATGGTGCATGTGCTGCCGGAAATGCCCTTCGCGGAATCGCCCGACCCGGACCCTGACCGGATCCGGCGCAGCGCCCAACAAAAGCTCGCGAACATGGTTGCGAGCGAAGCATTCCGGGGCATCAGGCACACGGAAACGATTGAGGAAGGTGAGGTCGCCCAGGTGCTGACCGATCTGGGAATCGCCGAGGCGATTGACCTGATGGTGCTGGGCACGCAAGGGAGAAGCGGGATCGGGAAGTTCCTGCTGGGCTCGGTGGCGGAAGAAGCATTCCGCTCGGCGCTGTGCCCGGTCCTCACCGTCGGTCCACACGTGAAGCGCGGCGCGGGAGACGCCAAGCTGCAGCACATCCTGTACGCTACCGACTTCGGCCCGGAGTCGGCGCACGGCGTGCCGTATGCGCTGTCGCTGGCGGAAGAAAACCACGCCCGCCTCACCATGCTGCACGTTGCCCACGAACCCGGAGTGGCTTTGCCCGAACCGGTGCCGGGCAGCTTGCCGGTGATCCGCCCAGACGTAGAGGTTGCCGACGACAAGCAACGACTCCGCGATCTGGTGCCGCGGGACACCGCGTTGTGGCACGAGCCGGAATTCCTGGTGCAGTTCGGCCCGCCGGCGGAAACCATCCTGGCGGCCGCCGCTCAGGACGTGGACATGATCGTGCTCGGGGTCAAGCGGCCGGCCGCGCTGACCAAGCACCTGGGAAGTGGAGTGGCGTATCGCGTGGTCTGCGAAGCGCCGTGCCCGGTGCTGACGGTCGGAGCGCAAATCCGGCCATAATTTTTACGGCCCTGGCGAGTGGAAGGCGAAGGGCGATGCGCGTTTCGCCTTCCGCTCATTTTCGAGGCAAGCACAGCGGCGGACGATGCGCTGGGTGCGCGCCCGAAAATTTTTTTGCACGGGGATTTCTCTTGTGGTAGGGTAGCGGCCGTCAAGCTACCAACAGGTGACCGGCTCGTCCGACCGTGCCGGGGAGGTAGTTATGCGCACTCCCTACGGTCTGGAACTCGTCGAAAGCTGCGTCACATGTAAGTTGCGTAAAGACAACTTCTTCTGCTCGTTCTCGCATCCGCTGCTCCCCGTTCTTGACAGCCTGAAGCTGGCCAACGTCTTTCCCAAGGCGACCGTGCTGTTCGCCGCCGGGCAGAAGCCGGCGGGCATCCACATCGTGTGCGCCGGCAAGGTGAAGCTGTGCACCGACGGCGCCAACGGCACGTCCATGGTGGTCAAGCTCGCCGGTCCGGGAGAGGTGCTGGGGTTGCACGCGTGCCTCGGCGGTACGCCGCAAGAATTCAACGCGGAAACGGTGCAGCCGTCGCACATCGTGTTCGTGAAAGCCGACGAATTCCTGGGCTTGCTGGCGGAAAGCGACGAAGTCTGCTGGCAGACGGCGCAATTCCTGAGCCGGTATTGCAGCGATGCGTACAACGTCCTGCGCTCGGTGAACACGGCGCACTCGGCCAGCCAAAAGCTGGCGCGGCTGCTGCTGGAAGCATCCGTGATCGGCACCGGGACGCGCGCCGGCATCCGGGTGCATTTGCCATTCACCCACAAGGAGATCGCGGAAGCGATCGGGATGTCGCGCGAAACCGTGTGGCGCAAGCTGGTGGAGTTCCGGGCCATGGGCGTGGCGGTGCTGGAGGGCTCGGTATTATTGATCCGCAACAAAGCCGCGCTGCAGCGATTGGCCGGCCGGTAAAACGCCTTCCCCGATCACGTCACCGGAGTGACCCCGATCACCTCCGGCAGTCTCAGCCGGTGGCCGAAGTGCCGCTGCGTGGCGCTGGCAAGGGCGGAGCCTGGCGCGCCACCGAGGCGGTGTGGCGAGGTCAACCCGAGCCGGGCCGACGCATCCTGACCATGATTCCATCCGCCTCCGCAGGGGCAGGAGGCGCCGGGGGCAGGCCGTGTGTGTCACACAGTAAAGTGATGCAGATCACTGACGGATGCTTCATCTTCGTAGAGTATCGCGTCCCATCCTCGAGTGAACGTTCGTATCGTGCTCTCGAAGATGCAGCGCCCGAAGCAGACGGAAGACTTGGCCCCAACAAACCTCCGGCTGCGAAGCGCCGGCAACAAACACCGTTCCCTAGTCCGAACCTCAAGGTAACTGGCCTGTCAGCTGAGAGCCCGGGAATGACGTGTCGCTACGCCATTCCAAGCGGTACGGGGGATTTCAGGCGAAAAAGACGGTTCGGGAGCTTATGGCGAAGTTGTCCCGCTGCAACCCGGGAAGCACGGTCATCTGCGATGCGCGGTCGGAAGCGCTGCTCGTGAATGGCTTGCGGACCGGAATGCATGGGGCAGGGATCGCCGAGCCCCTGGGATCGACCGTCGAGGACAAAGACTTTCCAGTGCGCCCAGCGCATACGCCACGCCCGATAAGGTAAGCCACGCAGCCCGCTGCCCCAGGCAGCGCTGCCGAGGCACCGCCGAATCCGAGCGAACGTTCGATAGGAGTCCTTGTCCCGTCGACAAGCCGGGGACTGTGCGGGCGAAAGGGCGGGCGGACTGATCGTGAGGCCCAGGCTCGTGACCCGCAGTAATTCACGAAGGAGATTCAGCTATGGCAACCGCAATGTCGCAGGATACTCAACTCAGCCGGTGGTGGCGAGTGGTGGGCGGACTCTCAATGAACCTCGCCCTCGGCTCGCTATACGCTTGGAGTCTGTTTGTCCCACAGTTTCAGAAAGACGCAGAATTCAAAGGTTATCCCCCGACCGCCTACGCGCTTACCTTCACCATCGCAGTCGTGGTCTTCGCCCTGACCTTCATCGTCGCCGGGCGCATTCAGGACAAGAAGGGACCGTTCATCTGTTCCGCCATCGGCGGCATTCTGGTGAGCATCGGCTTCTTCACGTCCGCCTATGCCCACAGCCTGACCGCGCTGTACATATCGTTCGGCGTCATCGGCGGGCTGGGCAACGGTTTTGGCTACGCGACACCCATCCCGGTTATGGCCAAGTGGTTCCCCGACCGGCGCGGCTTGGCAGTCGGTCTGGCAGTGGCCGGCTACGGCGGCGGCTCGGCCATCTTCGGGAAATTGGCGCTTAACTATCTTATCCCCGCCTATGGCTGGCGGCCGACGTTCCAGATCTTGGGAGTGGTTTTCTTCGTCATGACCATGATTGGGGCGTTCTTGCTAAAGAATCCGCCCGTCGGCTACCGTCCGGCAGGCTGGACTCCGGCACCCGCGACGGCGAAGGCTGCCGCGACGACGCATGAGTTCACGCCGGCGGAGACCTTGCGCACCCCGGCCTTCTACTTCATGTGGTTGGCGTACGCGCTGGGCTGCTCGGCGGGTCTGATGGTGATCAGCCAGTTGGTGCCTTTCTTTGTTACAAGCCTGAAGGGCACCGGCATGGATCCCAAGGTGGTCGCAGGGTTGGCGGGCACGGCCTTCATCGTGGCCGCCGTCGGCAACGCTGCCGGACGTATTCTGTCCGGCTGGATGTCGGACGCCATCGGCCGCATCAACGTGCTGCGCCTGATGATCGCCATTTCCATGGTGGCCATGCCCATCCTGTACGCGGTGGGCGGCAACGTGGCCCTGCTGTTCGTGGCGATCTTCGTCATTTATTGGTGCTACGGGACACAGTTGTCGGTCAACGGCTCTGCCGCTTCCGACTTCTGGGGCACCAAGAACGCGGGCATCAACTACGGCATGTTGTTCACCGCCTGGGGCTGCGCGGGTGTCCTCGGCCCCATGATCGGGGCGAAGCTGTTGGCTTCAAGCAAGAGCTTCAAGTCTCCATTCTATGCAGCGGCAGGCATGGCAGCAGTCGCACTGGTATGCGAACTGCTCGCCAAGCGTCCCGCAGTTCCGGCTGAAGAAGGACTCAAGGCCGCGGCTGCACCCGCTCGAGGCTGAACGGGGAAGACCCACATCTGCCAACTTCGGGCAGATGTGGGGCACCAACTGCTAAGTGGTCATGAACCTGGGTGGGCTAGCGGGTCGCAAGACCCGCTAGCTTCCAGTTTGGAGACATTTTCGTGCTACGACACCTACGAGCGACGACACCGAGGGCAACGACGCTCGCGTTGGTGATTCTCTCCTGCCTGCCATGCGCATGGGCGCAATATACGGTAGGACGGGTGGAAGGCACGGTGATGGATCCGACGGGCGCGGTTCTGGCCGGCGCCGTGGTCCGGCTGGTGAATCTCGCCACCAATGCCACCAGCACGTTTGTGACGCAGCGCGACGGTTACTTCGTATTTTTCGCGCTCCCGCCCGGCCTGTACACCCTGTCCGCGGAAGCTCCGCGCCTGGCCAAGCGTACGGTAGAGGTGGCGGTCAGCAGCGACCAGACGGTGACGCGGAACCTGGCCCTGCCGGTGGGCGAAACGCACACCACGATCGAGGTCACGGCAAGCGAGGCGGCAGCAACGACTTCCTCCGATGCGCAGCGCGACATCACGCGCACCGAAGCCGAACTCGCGAACCTGCCCAGCATCGCCCGCAACATGATTTCCACGGTCCAGCTTGGGCCCGGAGTATCGCCGACCAACAACCCGCGCGGAGGATCGACGTTCGGAGGCGGAGGCTCGTTCGTGATCGTGCTGGGCGTGCAGTCGGGTCTGATCGCCGCCAATGGCGGGCGGGCGCGCGCCACCTCGGTGCAACTTGACTACACCGACGCCAACGATTGGGAAGCCGGCGGCTTCGCACCCGGCATGCAGGCGATCACGCCGGACATGCTGCAAGAGCTGAAGATCCTGACCAGCAATTTCTCGGCGGAATACGGCGTGAAATCGAACGCGCAGGTGATCATGGTCACCAAGAGCGGGACCAATTACCTGCACGGCACCGCCTACGACTTCGTGCAGAACGACGCGTTGAATGCGCGCGACTACTTCGACCAGACGGGCAAGCCCTCTCCCAACAAGCAGAACATCTACGGCATAACGGCGGGCGGTCCGATCATCAAGAACCGGACATTCGTCTTTGCCGGATACGAAGGGCGGAAAACGCGCGGCGGAAGTTTCACCACCCTGGCCAGCGTTCCCAGCGTGGGAACGCGGACCCTGTCGCGAGCCACGCCCGAACCATTCTCGACCTGATGAACCGATTTCTGCCGATGCCGACCGGTGCCACCAGCAATCCGATATCGGCACGGTCGCGGTCCAGGTCCCGTCGCCGGTAGACAACTACCAGTTCGTGGTGAAGGCGGATCACCAGATCTCATCTTCCCACCGGATTTCAGCGCGGTACCTGCAGGGCACGGCGTCCTTCGTGGCGCGTTTTCCTTCGCAGAACACGCTGCGCGGCTTTGATGTGGACAATCACTTTGAACTGCGCAACGCCAATCTGAGCGATACCTATGTATTCAGCCCGAAAACGGTCAATGAGCTGCGGCTGGCCTACGGCCGCGCCATCGCCCAGGGGTCGCCGCAGAACGGGCTGGACACGCCGCGTTTCGTGATCAGCGGGCTAGTGAATTTCGGCGCGCTGCAGTCGGTGCCGGCGAGCCGGGTGTTCAACGTGTTCCAGATCAATGAAGTCCTCAGCCACCTGCGGGGGCGGCATGTGACGCGGGTGGGAGTGGACCTGCGCAAGATCCAGGACAACTCGATCAACGCGACCAACAGCCGGGGCGTGTTCACGTTCGCATCGTTGGACCAGTTCCTGACGGGCCAGCCGAGCGCGTGGACGCAGCTTTTCGGCAACACCAACCGCGGATTCCGCACCGGCCTGTACGGATTTTTTGTCCAGGACGACTGGAAGGTGCGGCCGACGCTGACGCTGAACGCGGGTTTGCGCTGGGAAGTGCAGGGCGCGCTCAGCGACGCGGGCGCGAACACCTCAATTCTGGATCCGCGGAGCACGGGCACGATCGGGGTCGCGGGGGCGGGACCGCTGGGCAGTTTCCGGCTGGGGGGAAATGCGATTGCAGCCAACCCGTTCAACATCGCGCCGCGCGTGGGCTTTGCCTGGAACCCCGGCGGAGGCAAGCTGGTAATCCGCGGCGGCTACGGAATTTATTGGGACTCGTTCACCTTCAGTCCGCTGGCGGCGTCGCGCTCGGTGCCGCCGTTCAACTACATCCCCTTCCGCATGGCAGTCGCGTCACCCACCTGCCAGATTACCGGGCATCAACAGCTTTCGATAACTGCTGAACGGTACCGCACCCGATCCACGCGCAAGCGCAGGCGCAGGTTGGCGGGTTCGGCACTCTGAAAAACTTCGGCAGCCTGTTCACGGTGGATCCGCAACCTTGCGAACCCTTATGTCCAGCAATTCAGCTTCGGCATCGAGCGGCGGATGCCGGCGAACTCGGTGGTCACGCTGGCGTACGTCGGTACGAAAGGGACGCAGCTGACGCGGCTGGTGGCGATCAACCCGCTGCTGCAACGTCCCGCGCCGGCCACCAGCACGGCCGACGAAGTGGCGCGGCTGGCGCAATTCCAGGCGGCCGCCGGCACGGAGAACGGTCCCGGCAATCAACGGCTGGACCCGCGTTTTGACCAGGTGAACCTGCACGAGGCCGGAGGAAGCTCGATCTATCACTCGCTGCAGGTGGAATGGAAGAAAGCGTTGTCCCACGGGCTGCAGTTCCAGGCTTCGTACACCTGGTCGAAGTCGATGGATGACGCGTCCGACTTCAGCCCGACCGCCCAGGCGAATGACAACAGCTTCGCGCAGAACGCGAGCCATCCGCAGGCGGAGCGCGCGGTGTCGAACTTCGATATCGCCCACCGCGTGCTGGTCACGGGCCTGTGGCGGGTTCCGTTCTTTCATAACTTCCGGGGAGTCTCGAAGAAGCTGTTCGACGGCTGGAGTTTCCAGTCGGTGAACATTTGGCAGACAGGCATCCCGGCAACCCTGCTGGCGGGTGCGCGGCTGGGCATCGCCGACGTCAATCTGGACGGAAACTTCATTCCCACCGGCGCCGACAACACGCGTCCCAACTGCAATCCCGCCGGAACCGGTTTCATCTTCGGGAACGGCGCGACCGTGCCGGCGCCTCGCCAGCGCGGGGTGAACGGGGCGCCGAATCCAAGCAATTTCGCCTATACGCAGCCGCTGTTGGGGAACGACGGGACCTGCGGGCGCAACACCATCCGCATGAACCACCTGCCCAATTTCGACTGGTCGCTGTTCAAAGAGACCACGCTGACCGAGGGCGGTTGGCTGGGATCGGCGCCGCTGACGCTGCAACTGCGGGCGGAAGCCTACAACGTGTTTAACGTTCCGTTCCTTACCGCCCAGAGCGACAACTGGCGGACCATCTCCAGCTCCAGCTTCGGTTTGTACAACGCGGCGGGAGCGACGCGGCGCCTGCAGTTGGCGGCGCGGTTGAGCTGGTAGCGGTGAACGGAAACGGGGCCATGCGAGTCGGGAGTTAGGGAAGACACTGGCGCGTAGGTTCACAGGAATCCCTCTAAGGAGCGCCAGTCAAGGTAATTCGGGCCACAACGCGTCTGCGCGGATGAGATGCAAGGACGCCGAGGAGAATAGGGAATGAGTAGTGACAAAGTTACACCCTGGCCGGCTGTGCCGATCCCCAAACCGGAAGAGGTCTACGCTGGTTTGAGCGATCAGGCGAAGGATTATCCACTGTATCTTGAATCGATTTGTCGTCAATCGCATGCCTTTGAAAAGCCGGAGGCGCTATCGCGCCTGCGGGTCTATGACACCAGCACGCGCATGATGATCGGGCATTGGTGCTCCTCGCTGTTGGCGGAGCTGGGTGCGGAGGTCATCCAGGTCGAGCCTCCGGGCGGCGACCCGATGCGCAAGCTGACTCCTTTCGGCAGAAAAGAGTACATGTTCACCGACAAGGAGTCGGGCGAGCCGGTGGGGGCGCATTTCCTCCATGAAATGCGCAACAAGATGTCGATCACGCTCAACCTGGAGACGGAGGAAGGGCGCGAGATTTTCAAGAAGATGGCCGTGCATACGGACGTCATCATTGAAAACGATCCGCCGGGACATCGCGACAGCCTGGGCATCGGATACCGGCAGTTGAAGGAGATCAACCCCAGGCTGATCTACTGCTGGGTGGGCCAGCTCGGCCAATGGGGTCCGCACAAGGACAAACCGGGCATGCTGGACCCGACGGCGCAAGCCGCTTGCGGGTTCTGCCACGGCACCGGCGATCCCAAGGAGTTCGGCGGCACCCCGATGCGCTCGGCGCTTTGGATGTGTGACCACGTCGGTGGCACCCAGGCCGCCATGGGCATCCTGACCGCGCTGTACTACCGCGAAATGGTTTCCGGCGAGGGGCAATTCGTGGAAGCCACGGCGGCGGAGGCGGTCATCCGCATCCTCGACTATTCCTGGGCCTGGTATGGCATGGATGGCAGCATCCGGCCGCGCTTCGGCAACTGGGACCTGGCCATCAACATTTATGCCGTGAATCCCTGCAAGGACGGCTACATGATGGTGGGCGGCGGCCACGATCGGTTGTGGTACCGCATCTGGCGCGTGGTCGGCGACGAGTATCCCAAAGTCGAAGACGACATCCTGGGCGATCCGCACCTGAGGGAAGTGGCGGACCGGTTGGCCATGAACCAGCAGATCAAGACCTACACCATGCTGGGCGAGTGGCTGAAGGACAATTCCCGCAGCGAGGCGGAGCGCAAGCTCTCCAAGCAGCAGGTCGCCAGCGGCGGCGTGCTCTACGTCAACGAAGTGGCCGAGTACCCGCACTTCAAGTACCGCGGCCACGTGGCGGAGACCGAGTCGCCGCACTACGGGAAGATCCTGTACGGGACCACGCCGTTCCAGCAAGAGAAGACACCGGGCCGGCTGAAATGGATGGGGCGCCCCACCGGGTACGACAACCAGGACACTTATCGCCGGCTGCTCGGCTTCACCAGTGAAGACTTCACGCGGCTTCAAAAGGCGAACGTCATTTGAGGCGGAGGATAAACATGGCAACTGATACCGCTGTTTCCAATGCCCCGCAGATCAGTTTCGAGGAGTATTGCCGCAAGACCTTCGACCCGAAGGGCGAGTTCGCCAAGCCTGAAGCTCTCAAGGGCATCCGCGTGCTTTCCTGTACGCAGTACATTCTGGGTCCGTCTTGCGCCTCGTATCTGGCGGAACTGGGCGCCGAGGTCATTAAGATCGAGGCTCCCCGGCGCGGTGAGGCAATGCGCCACACCACGCCGTTCAACGAACCATTCCTTTACCCGCTCTCGAAGCACGTCCCCGAGCGCGGCACCGGCCTAGGCTTCGTGGGAGCGAATTGCAACGAATATTTTACCTCCATCGACTTCCACCGGCCGGAAGGGCAGAACCTGGTGAAGAAGCTGGCGGCGAAATCCGACGTCTTCGTCGAGAACTATCGCCCCGGCACCTTCGACCGCTGGACCATCGGCGCCCGGCAGTTGAGGGCGATCAATCCGCGCCTGATTTACCAATGGCTGGGCGGTTTCGGCGGATGGGGTCCGGGGCGCGTGCGCGCCTCCTACGACATCCTCGGCCAGTCCCAGGGGGGCAACTTCGGCATGACCGGCAAGGCCGAGTTCCAGGGAGGCTCGCCGGCCAAGCACACCATCTGGCTCGCCGACTACTGGGGCGGGATGATGGGCGCCGTCCAGATCCTGGCTGCGCTCTACTACCGCGACAAGATCTCCGGCGAGGGCACCTTCATGGAGTACTCGCAGGTGCACGGAGTAACCCGGCAACTGGAGTATGCTCTGCCGCTCTACGGGCGCCATGGCATCACTCGTGAGCGCTGGGGCACTTGGGACACTCAGCTCTGCGTGCACGGGATCATCAAGTGCGGCAAGTCTTCCTACGCGAACTCCGAGAATCCGCAGGAGAACGAGGAAGGCTACATCCTGGTGAGCGCATACAGCGACGAAGACTTCGCGCGTCTTTGCAAGACGATTGGCGACGGGAATTTCGCCACCAAGTACGCGAAGGCCGACGATCGCGTGAAAGCGCAGGCGCAGATGGAAATCTACCCGGCGCTGGAGAAGTGGGCGGCGGACAAGACCAAGGAAGACGTCGCCGGCATTCTCGACAAAGCCAACATCAACAATCAGCCCGTCTGGAACTCCAAAGAGGTTGCTACCAATCCTCATTGGCAGCAACGCGGGTCGGTGCGTTGGATAGATGACCCTTACTACGGAGATCTGCTGCACCAGGGGCCGGGGTACAAGATGTCGGCCACTCCGCCTCGCACGAAATGGGCCATGAAACCCGTAGGCGCAGACAACGAATACATCCTGGGCAAACTGGCCGGCTTGAGTCCCTCAGACATCAAGCGGCTGGAAGACCAGGAGTGCATCTAGGAGGCACCATGCTGCTAACTTGCCCGAGCTGTACGACTAAGAATTTCCTGGATCCCTACCCCTTCTGGAACTTTAAGGGGACGACGCAGTGCGCCGGGTGCAAGAAGATCTACCGGCTGGAGACCTCCAACGGAACCTGTGTCAGCGGGCCGGCCGAGGCGTCGGGTAAAGCCGACCTGCTGCCCGGTTTCGCCGAGACACAGGCCTACGAGGGTATTTCCGGTCCGGGGCTGACCCGTCCCGCTCCCAAAGCGCAGAAGGAATCCGTCTGCAAACCAAAAGCCATTAAGCGGAATGTCCGCGGCAACGTCATCGCGGGCTATCCACTTACCAAAAACGATCTCGTCGGCAGCCTCGCAAAATTCATGGTTGCCGGGGCGAAGTGAGAAACGGAGGGCATATGTTCTATAACGATAAGTCGCTCTGCGTCCGCTGTACCCATATGCGCCCGGCATTGGATCCCAATATTCAGAAGGCGTACCTCGGCAAATGCACTAAGCGGGAATGGCCGTTCACCCTGGCCATCACGCTGCAGGGCTGGTCGGAGTGCGATGTCTTTCAGGATAGCGGGAAGGCCTACGTGCCGCCGGACCCGACGGCCGCGACGGCTGCCGCCACTGCCACCGCCGCCAAGGGGGCCAAGCGCGCCGAGTTTTACTACAGCAGCAAACAGAAGCCCGGCGAGCTGTTCCCTTGCGACAACAACAAAGCCCTGGAACTGGTGAAGGCACTGCAGGCTGCAGGTATCGACGCCAAGGCCATTGACGTGTCCACGGTGAAAGATCGATTCCCGATCTATCACAAGTCGGTGAGCGGTCCGGACGCAACCGTCCGGCCGGTCTTCGGCGCCAAGGGCGCGCTGGTGGATGATTTCGGGACCAACGTACCCGCCCTGCTGGTGTTCGAGGGCGACCGGTATCCGACGCAGGCCTTCCCCCGGACCGATGCCAAACGCGGCACCATCCGGGTGGAGCAGGCGCTGGAAGACCTGGTCGCGGAACGAAAAGGCGCCGCCGTAGGGGCGCGTTAACGCGGAGGAAAGAATGTCGGACCACAAGCACCTGCCTCCTCGCGAGCTCTGGCCTTCGCGAATCTACACGCTGCCGGAGTTTGCGTCGTACCCCGACCGGCTGAATCCGACCGAGGAGTTGCTGGACAAAGCGGTCGCGGCCGGCCGGGGCGACCGCACGGCCATTCTTTTCGACGATCAGCGAATCTCGTACGCGCAGTTGCTTGCCCAGTCCAACAAGCTGGGCAACGCACTGCGCGGACTCGGAGTCAACGAGGGCGACCGCGTCATCCTGCGTACTCCCAACATCCCGCCCGCGCTGGTAACCAACTTCGCGGTGCTGAAACTGGGAGCGGTGCTGACTCCGACCTCGCCGTTGTTCTCGCGCGCGGAAATTGCGCACGTGGCCAACGACGCCGAGGCGGTCGCGATCGTCGTGCATGCGGCGCTGCTGGGCGAACTGGAAGCGGCCCGCGAAAACCTGAAAACCGTCGAGAACATCATCGTGATCGGCGGCGAACCGGCAGAGCTGAAGGCCAAGGGCTACATACCGTACAGCGAGCTTATGACATCCGGGAGCGCATCCCTGGATCCGGTACGGCGCGAGCGCACGGACATCGGCATCCTGCTTTACACCTCCGGCACCACCGGCCAGCCCAAGGGCACGGTCCACTTCGTTGAAGAAATGCTCATCATTCCCGACTCATTCGGGAAGTATGGCTGGCGGGTGACGGAGAACGACGTGATCGGCGGGACCGCCCCGCTGGCATTTGGCGCCGGGTACTCGACCTTCGCCACGATTCCGTTCCGCTTCGGCGCAGCGGCATCGCTGATCTCGAAGTTCGATCCGGAAAAGGTCTTTGAAACCATCCAGAAGCACAAGATCAGCGTGCTCTCGCTGGCGCCGACGGCCTACCGGAAAATGCTGCAGATACCGGATGCGGAGAAGAAATACGATCTCAGCACGCTGCGCATCTGCACCGGCGGGGGCGAAAGCCTGACCGCGGTGACCTACCACGCCTGGAAAAACAAATTCGGGATTGAAATCTTCGAGGGCCTGGGCACGACGGAAATGATGTACGTGTTCGCCTCGAATGTGGTCAGCCGGAAAGCGAAGGCGGGTTCGTTCGGACAGGCGGTTCCCGGCTACGAGCTCAAGGTGGTGGACGAAGAGGGGAAGGAAACCAAGCCCGGCAACGCCGGCCACTTTCTGGCGCGCGGACCAACCGGCACCATCTACTGGCGCGAGCCCGACAAGCAACGTCACGCGATCACGCCGGACGGGTGGAACCGGGCCGGGGATTACGTGTACGTGGACGAGGAAGGGTACTTCTGGTTCGTGTCGCGCGAGGACGACGTCATCAAGAGCTCGGCCTATCGCATCGGCCCGGAGGAGATCGAGGTAACACTCAATGCTCATCCGGCGGTGGCGGAGGCGGCCGTGATCGGCGTCCCTGACGAAGTCCGCGGCCAAATCGCCAAGGCCTTTGTCGTGCTGAAGCCGGACCAGACGGTCAGCTCCGAAGCGTTGATCGAGTTCTGCCGCGGCAAGATTGCAACCTACAAGATGCCGCGGGAGATCGAGGTGGTGGCGGAACTGCCCCGCACTCCGACGGGCAAACTGTTGCGGCGGGTGTTGCGCGCGAAAGATGCGGCCAAGGCGGCAGCCAAGACCGCTGTATAGAGTGCTCAACCTGCGGGAGGTTGAGCACACGACACCCAATGCGCGCGGGAACGGCTAAGCAGCGCTCCCGTGGACCGGTGGACACCAGGGCAGTTTGGCCCTGGTGTTCACCTTTTTCATGCCCTGCCGCCGGCCGCGGTTGTGGTGTAATCTCTGATCCATGGACCCCACCATCACGCATTCCTGGTTGTGCGATCGAATCGTTGAGGGTGCGCAAGCGGGAATCATCTTCGCCGACGAAGGCGGCATTATCCGCCTGTGGAATAGCGGCGCGGAAGCCATGTTTGGCTACACCGCCGCGGAGGCGATCGGCCAAACCATGGAGATGATCATCCCCGAAAAACATCGAGCCCGCCACGACGAGGGCTACGCACGGGTGATGCAAACCGGGATCACGAAGTATGGACGGGATGCACTCGCCGTTCCCGCGCTGCGCAAGGACGGCACCCGAATTTCCATTGAGTTCACCATAGTTTTGGTGCGGTCGGCGGAAGGCGGCGTAGTCGGCGCGGCGGCGATCGTACAGGACGTCACGGCGCGCTGGGAACGCGATAAGGCGCTGCGCGCCCGCCTGGCTGCGCTCGAAAACAAAACCACCGAACCGCAGCGGCCGTAGGCGGCGCCCTGAAGCAGGAGATCATGAACTTCGATCGAGTGGATGTCGGAAACGCGGGACATGCCATCCCGGGATTTCTTCTCGCCAAGGATAAGGATAAGGTCCGGGGCGGCGCGCTGTTGCTGCATCCCTACGGCGGAAGCAAGGAGCACATGCTGGGGTTGGCGGCCAGCCTGGCGGAAGATGGGTGGGCGGCGCTGGCGATCGACAACTGCGGTCACGGCGAAAACACCGCTGCCATCGGGACGGGGATGGTGCAGGAAGTGGAAGCGGGGCTGAGTTACCTGCGCCGCTACGGGCGCACGGCCGCGCTGGGGCTGAGTCTTGGCGGGCGGCTGGCGCTGACCTCCACCGCCGACTGCATGGTGGCGATTTCACCGTCGGTGATTACCGAGATGTCCCCGCAAGGGAAGTGGATGTTTGAAAACTTTCCCAGTCCCGGCGTGCGCGAGCCGTATCCCGGATACGTCATCAAGTTGCTGGAAGAACTGGGGCCGGTCGAGAGCCATGCGCGGCCGTGCCTGATCCTCTATGCCGAGCGCGACATCCCGGCCATCATGAACGGGGCCGCCGGACTGAAGGCAGCGCTGCCCAACGCCGAGTTCCGCACCATCACGCGCGACGTCCGCCCCGACATCCAGCACGAGAACGGATTTATCCGCTATCTGCCGCGCTGGTTCAACCACGGCGAACTGAAGTTCAATCCCGAGGTGTACCAGTCCGCGGCGGCCTGGCTGGCGCAGGCGATGCCGGCATGATGGCACCATGAACGTACCCCGAGGCCGCGCTATGATTGAAAGCCGCTTCGGCCCGCTGGGCAGCGGCGAGCAGGCGCTCTCGATCCGCGGCGAAACGCTCGCCGCCGGCGAACTGCTGCACCGCATGGGCCTGGACTTCGACGATGCCAAGCCGATTGACCTGATCTGCGTCTCGGAGAACCGGTACGCGGTCCGCTATTACGACGGGCAGGACCAGCGAGTCGTCGCCCACGAATTCGACGGCGACCTGAAGTTTGTGGAGGAGACGCGCGCCCACGTCGCGGAGTGGATCGGCGAAGAAGCTTATTTCGCGCTCTTCGGCGGACACTAGAGCGGCTCCAGAGCCGGTGTAGCCGGTAGAGATCCCTCGACTCGGGTTTCCCGCGCTGGAGACAGCGCGCGGGAGCCCTCCCTCGCTCGGGATGACATCGGCTACATAAAAAGTGAAAACCGATTAGACAGGTGCGGGAAACGATATGACCAGGCAGCGCCCGGAAAAACGACGCCTCAGCTTGCCGGCAGCCACCACCGGCGACGCCCAGGTTATCCTTTATTTATATGAATTGCGCCGCGAGCGTGCGATGCGCGAAGCGCGGCACTTCATCTCCGCCGACTTCTGGCCGGAAAGCGCGGAAGACGTTCTTCGCCTGGCGCGCAGTTATCCCAGCCGTGAAAATACCTGGTTGCGCCAGGTGACCAGCTACTGGGAAATGGCGGCGTCGCTGGTGTTGCGCGGCGCCTTGCATGAGGAATTATTTTTTGACTGCAGCGGCGAGATGTATTGTGTGTTTGCCAAGTTCAAGCCGTATTTGGCCGACATTCGCAAGAAGCTGCCCTACTTTCTGCTGAACGTGGAGGCAGCGGCCGTCCGCAACCCGGAAGGACGGGCGCGATTGCAGCGGCTGGAAGCGCGGCTGGCGCGCCGTCAACAGAAGCTGGCGCAGCGCCGGGCGGCGGTGGCGGAGACCTCCGCCGGCTACAGCTAGGCGGCGGCTCTGACAACCATGCGTACAGCCCGCATTGTCGCTGCACTCTGCCTGGTGATCCTGCTGGTGGCGCTCCTGTCCTTGAGGGCGCGCAAGAAGGGCCGGGTTCGGATCGCGTACGCCCCGATCCTGGCGAGCCTGCCGGTTTTCGTCGCGCAAGATCAGCAAATGTTTCAGCAGCAGCGCTTGCAGGCGGAGGTGGTGTCGTTCAGCAGCAGCAACGACATGGTGAGCGGGCTGGTCGCCGGCCAGGTGGACTTGCTGCCGGCAGTGTCGCTGGTGCCGTTGTTGCACCTGGAAATCCAGTATCCGGGAAAATTTCGCGTGTTCTCGCACAGCCGCATGCGGCGCGAAAACTCCACCTACCGCCTGGTGGTCCGCTCTTCGTCGCCGGTGCAAAAACTCCAGGACCTGAAGGGAAAGAAAGTCGGGGTGTTTCCGGGCACGTCGGCGACGCGGCTGGTGGGCGCCTTCCTGCAGCGCAACGGCGTGGACCCGGGCAGTATCCTGTTCGTCCAGTTGCCCACGTCGGCGCAGGTTGCCAGCCTGGAGTCGGGCGCGGTGGACGCGCTGTTTTCCTATGATCCGCTCATCCTGATCGCCGAACCGGGACGCTACCGGGCGATTTCGAATTCCGTCTATGCCGAACTGGTCGAACCCTGCCCGTTGGGCGTGTCGGTGATTTCGCGCGCTTACGAGCGCGCGCAGCCGGAGGCCGCGGCGCGCGCCGCCGGAGTCATCCAGGAAGCGATCACCTACGTCGGCGCGCACCCGCAGCAGGCGACCGCATTGCTGCCGCAATTCACCCGCATGACGCCGGTGATGGCGGGGCGCGTGAACGTGGCTGACATTACGCTTTCCAACACGGTGGACGCCGCCGTGCTGCAGCGATTTATTGACTTAATGTACGAAATCGGGGAGATTCCCGAGAAAATCGATGCTCACCGTCTTATCGACGCAACCCGCTAGGGAACCCGCGCCGGGCGAGCACGCGCTGCGCATGCGCGGCGTGGACTTCTCGTACTGTGCCGCGCCGGATGGCTCGCGGTCGCTGTACTCGGGCTTCGATCTGGCGATCGAACAAGGCTCGGTGGTGGCGCTGATGGGCGCCAGCGGGAGCGGCAAAAGCACGCTGGGAAAAATGATGGCCCGCATCATCGGGCCGACCGCCGGACGCATCGAGTGGTCGCCGCAGTTCTCCCGGCGCGCCGACGTGGTCTACATGGACCAGCACCCGATGAACAGCATCTTCCCGTGGCAAACGGTGCGCGGCAATCTGGAGTATCCGCTGGAAAAACTGGAATGGAACGAAGAGGAAAGCCGGGCGCGGGTCAGCTATTTGGCGTCGTTGTTCCGGCTGGACACGGTGCTGGAGTCGCTGCCGGCGCAGATCTCCGGCGGCGAGCTGCAACGGCTGGCGCTGGCGCGGTGCCTTTCCTGGCGTCCGGGGCTGGTCATCCTGGACGAGCCGTTTTCCGCGCTGGATCGCGACGTCAAGGCCAACATCGGCCAGGCGCTGCACGAGCTCGCCACCAAGGACGGCATGACGGTGGTGCTGATCACGCACAACGTCTCCGACGCGCTCGCCATCGGCATGCGCTACGTCATCATCGGCGACCGCCCGGTGCGCATCATTTCCGACCTGGAATTCAAGAGCCCGCATCCGCGCCAGCGCGGCGCGCTGGATTACGACACGATGGAGAAAGCGCTCATCGCGTGCATTCGCGATGGGCTGGTGTAAGCGATGCAAAGACTAGCCCGGCCGCTACGAAAGCCGACGCGAGTGCTGGCGCCCATGGCGCTGCTGCTCGGGATCTGGGCCGCCGTCGCCGGTCTCGGGCTGGTGGATTCGATCGTGTTGCCGGCGCCGTGGAGCGTGGCGCGCGCCATAGCCGGAATGGTGCGCGGTCGCATGGTGGTCGACGTGGCGCTGACCCTCGGCCGGGTGTTCGCCGCACTGGCGATTGCCGGCGCGCTGGGCATTCCCCTCGGCTTGTTTCTGGGGTATCGCAAGCGCTGGTATCAAATGGTGGAAGGCCCGCTGCACGCCTTGCGCTCCATCCCGGCGTCGGCCCTGTTCCCACTGTTCCTGATCATTGCCGGGGTCGGCGAAACCTCGATCGTGGCGCTGGCCGCCTACCCCAGCCTGCTGGTGATCCTGGTGAACACGGTGACCGGCGCCGCTCTCGCCAACAAGCGCCGGCTCTACCAGGCGAAGCTGTTCGAACTGAGCGCCTACGAGACCATCACCGAGATCCTCTTCTACGAGGCGCTGCCCAACATTTTCGACGGCATCCGCACCGCCGCGTCCTATTCCATGGTGCTGGTGATTGCGGTGGAGATGTTCGTCGGCTTGGGCGAGCACGGCCTGGGCCGCGCCATTTACGAATACCAGGCCACCTACCGCATTCCGGAAGCGTACGCCGCGGTGCTGCTGGCGGGCACTATCGGCATCCTGCTGAATCTCGGGGTGAACACGGCGCAGAACCGCATGCTGCGCTGGCTGCCCAATGCGCACGAATAACACGCGCGGCAACGAGATTTTCAGTTGGCGATAAATCCTCTTCTCACCAGTGATCCGGATTCTGCTGTAATCCAGTTCGACATTACTCAGCGGAGCACTGCGTCAATTTCTCCGGTTGTCGTAATTATTACGTAGAAATAGATTTTCTGTATTGGGATAACTCATCTGCATTCAGCAACGATGAGTGGATGAACAATTGCATCTTGAGCATCGAAGCTCAACCCAATTTATATCGCACGACATACGGAGAGAGACGCCTCCATGTCCATGGTGCAAGATGTTCCTTTCATCCACCAGGAATTAGAACTAATCGCACGCACGGCAACGCAGCAGCAATTGACGGGGTCCCAATCGCCACCGGCGCTGTTGGAGAGCGCGCCACCCACCCGAGCAGAACTGGCGGACATCGCCGAGATTCCCTTAGAGGTGCAGAGCGTCGTCCAGCTGGTGCAGGAGCTGCTCATCATCAGCACGGGCGCCGCAGGGGTGGCGGTCGCGCTCGGTGACAGCGGCAGCATGCAGTGCGTGTCCAGCATTGGAGATGCGCCGTCGGTCAATATTCCGCTGCAACTGGACGGCACTCTTTCCGGACAATGCGTGCGCACCGGACGAGTGGTGCGCTTTCAGGCCGACAACGCGGCACGGGCGTACGCGGGACCGCGATCGGCGCTGCTGGCGCCGGTCCTGCTGCACGGGTGCGTTGCCGGGTTGGTGGGAATCTTCTCCGGAGATGCGGAAGCGTTTGGCAGCGGCAGCCTGGCCGCGATACGGGATGCGGCAAGCCTTCTCGGACTCTCCATGGCGAAGATCGAAGAGGCGCCGAAGCTCGCGTCGGCTTACGAAATCGGATGGGGAAAGCCGTCTCTTCGGACGCCGTCCCGCCTGATGGTTGCAGCCGGTTCGCAAACGTGCCATGCCGCGGCCGTTCCCGATCGCTACCTGCTGGGCCTGCCGTGTACTGCCTGCGGCACGTACTCACGCAGCCACGAAAACATTTGCGGAGTGTGTCAGGCCACATTGCAGTAAGGCAGAACGGCTGGCCGGAAGACGCAACACGGCTCATCAGAGTCTGTGTGAGAACTGTGCCGCGCCGCTGGCGCTCGACAATTTTGTTTCACTTTCCCCAGCGCTGCCGCGCTGGGCTAACGACCACCCCGTCACGCGCAAAGGCGGCGCGTGCCGGGGACCCCGGCGAATACCGCTGCTCCGCGGCTGGATCATGGGTGCGTTTGGACCACTGCGCCTCCCGAAAGTGAGTTCTCACGCAGACTCATCAATGCTGGGCCGCCAATTTCCCCTCCGCCCGCCATTTTTCGCAACACTCGGGACAAATCCCGTGGGTGATGTTCGCGCCCATGTGGTCGCTCAAATACTGTTCCAACTGTTCCCAGTAGTTCTGGTCGTTACGAACGCGTTTACACCATGCACAGATGGGCAGGAGGCCTTCGAGCTTGTGGACCGAGAGCAGCGCCTCCTGCAGTTCGGCCACCCGTTCCGTCAGGGATTGCTGCAGTTGCAGCACGCGCCGCCCGACGGCGACACGGGCACGCAGTTCCGCGGCATCGAAGGGCTTGGTAATGTAGTCGTCCGCACCCGCGTCGAATCCTGCCAGGATATCGGCTGCACTCTTGCGCGTCGCCGTTACCAGCAGGAGGTACATCGGCGTATCCGGCAATTGGCGGGCTTTGCGACAGATTTCGTTGCCAGGAATCCCCGGCATCTGCCAGTCCAGCACCGCCAGGCGCGGCCCATCGTTCTGGCGGAGAATCTCCCATGCCTGCTTGCCGTCGCGCGCCGTCACCACCTCGTATTCGGTGGCCAGCAGCCGTTCCAGCAGATGGAGGACCAGCGGATCATCCTCAGCGACTAAGATTTTCATGGGGCACCCTGCCGAATTCCTCAAGCGCTTGCCGGAGACAAGCAAGCTCGCGTTCTACTTCATCGACGGCTTGGCTGATGGGCTCGAAGTCCGGGTGGGCGACGTCCTCCTCGAGCTTGACCAGCGCCGATAAGGATGGTGCCGCGCCGAAACATCCAACTTCGCCTTTGAGGCGATGTGCGATTTGCCCCAGCATCCCGGCGTCACGCCCGGCCAAAGCCCGGCGCAAATCCGACACTGTCTGGGGATACTGCTTAAGAAACATTTCCGCAATCTCGCGCAGGAGGTGCTCGTCCCCTGCGACGCCGGACAACGCCTGACGGTGGTCCCAGACCGGGGTGGGATGGGGCGGTTGTGCGCGCACCCCGTCCAGCACCTGCTGGATCTTGCTGAAGTTCACCGGTTTGGAAATGTATCCATCCATACCAGCGGCCAGGCAACGCTCTTCATCGCCTTTCAAGGCGTGAGCCGTCATGGCGTAGATGGGTAGATGGGCGCCGTTGACTTTCTCGCGTTCGCGGATAGCGGCGGTGGCGGCGAAGCCGTCCATTTCCGGCATCTGGACATCCATAAACGCCACATCAAAGCGGCCGGAGGCAGCCAGCGCCACCGCCTCCCGCCCGGTGCTTGCCAGTTCCGGAGCGTGCCCCTGTTTTTGCAGGACGCGGAGGATCAGCGCCTGGTTCACGGGATTATCTTCGGCCACGAGAATGCGCAGGCCGCGATGGTCCTCGCGCAGGGTGTGCCGCGTGACCAGCGGACGAACCACCTCCGCGTTTTGGCCCAGCGCCGCGTGTTGGCCCAGCGCCGCCAATAAGGCCTGCATCAGCTCGTAGCTCCCGATCGGTTTGACCAGGTAGGCGGCAATGCCGAGCTGGCGGCAACGCGCCGCATCGCCGCGCTGCCCGGAGGAGGTCAGCATCATGATGACCGCCCCCGCCATGCGCGGATCATGCTGCAGCCGCTCCGCCAGTTCGAAGCCGTCCATCCCGGGCATGTGCATGTCAATCAGAGCAACGCGATACGCTTTTGCCTGTTGCAGGGCCGACTCCATCTCCCGGATCGCCGCTTCGCCGTCACCGACCGCACACGGCGCCATCCCCCAACCGCGGGTCGCGTGCACCAGAATTTCGCGGTTGGTCTGGTTGTCGTCCACCACCAGGACCGGCACTTCCCTCAGGATCTCCGGCGCAGGGAAGGTGGAGGGGTGCCTCGCGGGCGAGGATACCGCCAGAGGCACGCTGAATTCGAACCGGCTCCCTTTTCCTTCTTCGCTCTCCACCGAGATTCGCCCACCCATCAGCTCGATCAGCCGGGCGGTGATCGCCAGGCCCAGTCCCGAGCCTCCATAGAGCCGGGTTGTGCTGGCATCGGCTTGCGCAAAGACCTCAAAAATGGCTCTCTGTTTGTCTTTGGGAATGCCGATCCCGGTATCGCTGATGGTGAAATGCAGATGGGCCTTACCGTCGTCCCGCGCAGCAGCACCGACCCGCAGCACGACCTCCCCCCGCAGGGTGAACTTAACGGCGTTACCGATAAGGTTAACCAGGACCTGCCGCAGGCGCGCCGGGTCGCCGACCACCCACGGCGGAACCTCCGCCGCCAGCTCGTACGCCAGCTCCAAGCCTTTCTCGTGCGCCCGCAGCGCCAGGGTTCTGACCGTCTCACCCAGACAATCGTGCAGATTGAACTCGATCAGCTCCAGGTCCAGTTTGCCGGCTTCCACCTTGGAAAAATCGAGAATGTCATTGAGCAGGTGCAAGAGCGATTCGCCCGAGGACTTCACGGCGATGAGGTACTCCCGCTGTTCGCCCGTCAGATTGGTGTCCAGGGCAAGCTCGGTCATCCCCAGGACGCCGTTCATCGGGGTTCGGATCTCATGGCTCATGTTGGCCAGGAACTCGCTCTTGGCGCGGCTCGCAGCCTCGGCCGCATGCTTCGTGACCGTTAGCTGTGTATTGGTTTCACGCAGCTCGGCCGTGCGCCTCTCCACCTCCTGTTCCAGACGTTCCCGATGACTTTTTAGCGCATCATCGCGCTGTTGGATCTGCTCCAGCATCTGGTTAAACGACTCAATGAGAACTCCCAATTCATCGCGGCCTCCGCCTGCGACCCGCAGCCCGTAATCCTTCTGCACGGTTACTTTCCGCGCCGTGTCGACGAGGGCCAACAGCGGGGAGGAAATCAAGCGTTGCAGCCGCAGGGCAATGAAAAAGGCGACCATGAGGCAGCCGCCGATCCCCAGCGCAAAGATGAAGGCAGTGTGCCGCGTCCGAAGACGCAAGGGGAGCAAGTCAGAGGCGATGTAGACCATCCCGATGGTCTTGCCAGAAAGAGAGATGCGGTGAAAGTAGAGCAAGGAATCACGGCTGAAGTAGCTGCCATCCGGCAGCGGTGGCGATGGACAATCCTTAAATTGTTCTGCGGCACGAGTGTAGGTCGCGAAAGGCTTTCCATCGTGCGAATAGATGCACGCATTCATCACACTGGGTTGGATCCGTAACGAATCGAGAATCTCCGAAGCGCCACGGGCGTCGTTAAACGTCAGGGCAGCGGTACTGTTCGAGGCAACCGCATCCGCCAGCAGGGTCGTGTCCTGAACGAGCATACGGCGGGCATCCACGGACTCGTAAACCACACCCGCCGCGCAACCTAGTACGAGCGCGGTTCCGCTGGTTAGAAGGATGATCGCAATCAATTTGCGACCGATGGGCAGGTCGCGAAACCAGCGCATTAGCCGCCCCCTTTCTTGCGCTCGTCATGCACGACCTGAGCTAGGGCCAGCAGTTTGGCGCTGATACTTAGATGGGCCCGTTCGGCGGCGTCGACGTTGATCTCGAAACGCACACGGTTCTCCAGCAGTAGCATCCGGATAATGCCGCCATTGCGGGTGAAGTCAGGGGTCTCGCCTACGGTGAGGATGCTGGCTCCGCGCAGATCCTCCAGCGCAGCCGTTGTCTTGCCGCGCAGCGATGGACTAAGAAACAGGATATGGCAGCGGCGCGCGTCCATGGTTTGCTGCACGCGTTCGAGCGAAAAGGTCCGTTCGCCGACGCTTTTGCCGGCAGCCAGGCGGTCTAACTTCGAGCCGAACGGATCGTCACCGAGCACGCATAAGCGAATGTTCTTGCTGCTGGCCGCGGCGGGATCCTCGGGCCAGTTCACGAAATTCGCGAAACTGAGCAGGAAGGCGGCTTTGACCTCGTATTCCTCCGTCGGTTCCGCTTGCGAGAAAGCTGGCAGGGACAGCATGACCAAGCCCGCGACGAGCAGAGATGTCTGGAGCCGCCGATGCCACCTTCTTCGCGGAGCGGTACCACTCCCGTACTTCGGCTTGCCGCTCAGAATCGCCACGTCAACCTGCCGTAAACACTGCGAGGGATTTGCGAGCTGCCTTGCAACGTGGTTGATGAAATCGACTCCGCATGGCGGCTGGACAAAAGATTCTGCGCCCCCACGCTGAGCTCCAGACCCGAACGCGGGCGCCAGCTTGCACGCACGTCCCAACGTGCATAGGCAGGTACGCCCGAGGCAACCAGTCCACTTACGTAGTACAGGAAGTTGTCCAGCTCAATACCGTGCGGCAGAGACAGATAGGACCGGACCTGAAACTGGTGAACGGGGTTATCACCGGGGCGGAGAACGCTGGATGCAGCAGCATTAGCCGCATCGGCATACAAGTGGCTGCGGAGCCAGGTATAACCGGCGCTTAGCTTCCAGCGTTGCAGGGGCGCGTAGCTCGCGAATAGCTCCACTCCGTAGTTCTTCGCATCAAATATATTGTTGTAGCTCAAGGGAACCAGGACATGCACGGGCGCGGGATCGGTTTCGATCCCAGGCGTACCGGGCACCACGCCGGCGAGGTGGTGGTAAATGTTGTAGAAGCCTGTTACATCGACCATCGCATGAGGTGCAGGCTGGGAGCGATAGCCGACTTCGTAGGCCACCATGTCCTCCGGCCGGTAGGAGGGATTGCCCATGAGCGCGAACAGCATGGGTACACCGTTCGGACCCTCTAGCGCATCGATGTTCACCCGTCCGCTCTCTTCGACAATACTCGGGGTGCGCTCCGCCCGTGAGACCGCGGCCCAGAAGGAATGATTGCGCTGCGGTGTCCATAGCAAACGGACGGTCGGTTGCACGTTCAGTCCGGTGTAATTGTTGGACTCGAATTTCGAACCCACGGTAAGCTTCAGCCGCTTCGGTACCAGAGTGATCTGGTCTTGCACGAACCCACTGAAGAGCCTCAACGTGTTCTGTGACGGGGTTAATGAAATCGCAAAGCTGCCCTTGCTCTGCTCATTGGTAAGCCGGAATCCGAATCCCCATACCAGTTCCTGACGTAATCCGATGAGCCGTTCGCAGTTGAAATCAAGGTCGAAGACCTGCTGGGTCTCACCGAAGACGATATTCGCCCGATGCGTACGGTCGTAGTACGCCTGCAGCGAGGCGCGCGAATGTGGGGCGAACGTGCGTTGCCAACGCACCAGTACATTGGCGCCACTCAGCCCGGTATCCCCATCTATCACCCGCGACAAAGGGGGTATGATCTCGAAGATGTGCAGGGACTGTGCCGCCGTGCCCGAATACAAATCGCCCTCGACGGTGAGAGAATCGCGCTGGGACAGCTCCCAATCGGTGCGGAAGCCGCCGTGCAACAGATCCCATGCATCGTGGGTCTCATGCCCTTGGCCGTCGACGTAGTTCCGACGATCCGAATAGGCGGCGAATAGGCGGTAAGATCCGCTTGCTCCTGCCGGTGCACCGTAGCGCACTGATCCGACGCCACGTTCATTTGTGCCAGTTCGTGCCGACAGCAATCCGCCTTGAGTCCTGGCAGCGGTCTTGGTGATGATGTTGATTACTCCATTGACTGCATTGGCTCCCCATACCGCCGCACCAGGTCCACGGATTACCTCGATGCGATCTATATCCTCGAGCACAACATCTTGTACGTCCCAATACACTCCTGAAAATGTCGGGAGATAAACGCTTCGGCCATCAATCATCACCAGCAGTTTGTTCGCGAACCAGGAGTTGAACCCGCGGATGCTAATGGCCCATGCATTGGCGTTGACCTGCGCTACTTCTACTCCGGGTACCAAGCGCAGCACCTCGGCAATGTTTGTGGCTCCCGAACGACGAATCTCTTCTTGGGTAATTACGTACACTGCTGCCGGGATCTGGAGCAGCGTCTGTTCCGTTTTCGCCGCCGACGTGACCTCGATCTTCATCAGGTCTTCGATCGCCATCTGGGAGAGGTCGGGTTTTTGTTGCGCGACGACCGACGGCGCCCACGCCCACACCAGCAAGACCCAAGCGATGTACCGAGACCAGCGGAGGTGCCGCACCCGAGTGTCGTATCCGGTACTATCCGAATTCATAACTGCTCCATTACCAGCAAAGCCTTGCTTAACTTTCTTCCATCACGGCGCGACCGTTGGTGTTGTCTCTTGGGTGATGTGCCTGCGGGCGGCCGATCACCGTTGATCACAGAAATCAGGTCTCCGGCGCTTCCTCAGAAGCGCCAGGTGAATTTCACATACGCATTGCGTCCCACTTGCGCCGGCTGCGTGCACAGTTCCGGAGCAGTGAATTCCGGGTGATGCGGATCGAGCAAGTTCTGGCCCACAACACTGATCTCCACGTGTTCGCTTGTCCGCCACCCCAGCCGGGTATCGAAACGGACATAGCTGGGCAGAGATTGAGCGGGCAGGCGGCTGACATAAAACAGACCCGAGTCAAACTCCAGGTTGTGGGCGAAGGAGAAAAACGATCGCACCTGGAATTGATGCCGGGGATCGTCCCCGGAGCGAAACGGAGAGCTCGCCGGATCCGCAATCGGGAAGGCACCGTTCACCAGCCAGGAGTAGCCCCACATCAGCTTCCAGAAACTGCCGGGCGCGTAGGTGCCGGTGAATTCGAGGCCGTAGTTATGCCGGATCGTGTTGTTCTGGAATGTGAGCGGCACGACCAGGTGCGGCGGCGCCGGAGTCACTTCCGGGTAAGGACTCCCCGGGGCAACGCCGACATATTGGTGATAACTGTTGAAAAAGGCGCTGAGGTCGAGTGCCAGGCGCTTGTTCGGCTGGGTGCGATATCCGGCTTCATAGGCAAGGAGGTTCTGCGCCTTGAGCCGCCGGTTTCCCTGGAAGAGCACGACGACGGGCAGGCCACCCGGTCCGGGCGAGATGGCGGACACGCGCTGCCCGACTTCCTGAAAATCGTTGGGCGTCGTCAAGGCTCGCGACACCGCTGCCCAAAACATATGCTTGCTGCGCGGCTGCCAATGGAGACGCAGATTCGGCTGCGCCTCGAATCCGGTGTATTGGTTGTGCTCGAACTTGGATCCCAGCACCAGCCACAGCCGATCCTTGGCCAGCATGATCTCGTCTTGCAGGAAGCCATTGGCGGTGTTGAGCCTCTGGTCGCTGGGATCGAGTCTCACAACAAAGGTGTCGTGGGAGTGATACTGGCCGCTGCGCAATCCACCGCCCCAGACTAGCTCGTGGCGTTTTCCCATCAACAGGCGGTGCTGCAGGTCAACATCGAGGACTTCGTATAACGGGGAGAAGCCCGGCACGATCGTGCGCTGCGTGCGGTCGTAGAAGATCCGCAGGTTCAGGCTGGACCGTGGCGAAAAATCGCGGCTCCATTTCGCGAGCAGGTTGCCCCCGCGGGCGATCGAGTCGTATTTTGCATTGACGAGATAGGGCGGAACCAAGGTGGGGAAGGGATAGGCGTTCTCCTCGTTGCCGCGGAAAATGTCGCCGGATAAAGTGAGCTTGTCGCGCGGCGCCGGTGACCAATCGAGACGGAATCCGCCGCGCACCATGTCCCAGCCGTCGTACGCGTCGGCGCCGGGAGTCTGGAGATCAGGACCGCGGCCCCAGTGCAGATACTTGCCATAAACGCGGTAGGCGAGCGCGCCTCCGTGGGCGCCGCCGAAGCGCACCTCGCCGCCGTCCTGGTGCTGCGACCCGGCGGAGGCAGCGATCAGCAGGCCCTGGGTGTCCTGGGCGCGCTTGGTAATGATGTTGATCACGCCATTCATGGCGTTGGCCCCCCACAGCGCGCCCCCCGGCCCGCGCACCACTTCGATGCGCTCGATATCCTCCAGCGGAATGTCGTGCAGCTCCCAGAAAACGCCGGAAAAGATCGGGGAGTAGATGGTGCGGCCATCCATCATGACCAGCAGCTTGTCGGCAAAGCGGTAATTGAAGCCGCGGATGCTGATCGCCCAACTGTTGGTGTTGATCTGGGCCACGTGCACGCCGGGGGCAAGGCGCAACGCCTCGGGTAAACTCGTCACCCCCGAGCGGCGGATGTCCTCCTGCGTGATCACGTACACCGCTGCCGGGATCTGCATCAGCGTTTGTTCCTTTTTCGCCGCCGAGGTGACCTCGATCTTCATCAGGTCTTCGATCGTCATCTGGAAGAGGTCGGGTTTTTGTTGCGCGCCGACCGACGGCGCCAGCGCCCACACCAGCAAGACCAAAGCGATGTGCCGAAACCACCGGAGGTAGCGTACGAAAGTGTCGCATCCGGTCACATTCGGATTCATGACCTGCTCCATAACCAGCGAAGAGCCTTTCTTAACTTTCCTCAATCCCTGCGCGACCGTTGGCCCCAAGATGGTTGCAACCATTCACCCTGCCGTAGTTCCAAGCAGTCTCGCCAGGCTGCGCTCAAGCTGTGCGTAGTCAGGCGGCTCGGTCATGAATTCATCCGCGCCCCAAGACGTCACCGTTGCCTACATCGCTGGCTCAACGCTTCCGGTGATGACGATGATGGGAACCTGGTTCGTCTTACTCGAGTTCGTCAACTGGCGCAGCACTTGCAGTCCGGTGCCTCCGGACATGTTCACATCGAGCAGGATGGCATCGGGCGGGTTGCACAGAGCCGTCATGATGGCCTGCATGGCGTCGCAAACGACTACCACTCTGTGCCCAGCCTTCCTAAGCCGCACGCTCAATACCTGTGTCAATACCCGATCATCGTCCGCGATCAGAATGGTCATGACACCACATCACGTTTTCTCGCCGCGAAGCATCAGCTCCAGCGAAGAGCACAATTTGTCGAGCCCCGCTGCCAGGATCCCGAATGCGCTCTTCGCTTCGGCCAAATCGCGGCTTCGGCCCATGGTTTCAAGTGCCAGAGCAGCCTGGTCGACGCGGGCAGAAAAGAAGTTTCTGGCCGCGCCTCGTAGCGCATGGGCCGCTCGTTCTACTTTCTGGCAGTCACCGCTCATGATGGCGTCTCTTACGTCGGTAAGCATCTGCGGGGCCGTAGCCAGGAAGATTTCGATAATTTCCCGCAATAACTCCCGGTCACCGCCCACGTGATGCATCAGCGCAGCGGCGTCGAAACAAGGGGTTTCCTGCGATGGTGGAGATTTCGTTTGTGGCGGCAACTGGATTCTCCTTTCAGCGATGCGCTCCCATCGCTCCTTTGCATGCGAGACGGCGAGGATCGATGCGGCATGCAGCGCATCGCCGCGATCTTGATCGCCGGCTTCGCGCCGGCCGCCATGCGTCGCTCTCTGATCTCTGATTACTACAACTGATTTCGCGCCGGTGCGGAAATGCGCCCCCTGCGGCGAATGGTCGTTTCGTATTGGACCGAGGCCCGTTTTGACAAGCGCGCCTGCCCTGGCGGTGCGGCGTTTTCGCTTCGGGTGCTGCGGATTGCGTTCGATGTGTCCCTGCCGAATGGCGAGATTCTGCTGGTTGCCGACCCGGCCAATGACCTGGATATAGGGACCATCCAGGAATACGCCGCCGCGGCAGCGGGTGTAACGGAGATTGCTGGGGCACGTGGTGGGGGCAGCTTACAGTCACTCGCGCAACCCCGAAGAAACGCCACGGCCAGCTCAGCACGTTTTGATTTCTCAGGTCGCGCCCGCCTCCGCAACCGGCCGGCAGCTTCCCTACCTTGCCTTGAGCTTTGCCCAGCGCGCTCGCCGAGCCGCGGCTATCTTCTTGCGGGTGGCAGCAGAAAGTGTTCGCGGGGCCCTGGCGGCCCGCCTTCCGACGAGTTTGCCGAACGCTGCAATCGCATTCTCCAGCCGTTGCAGTTCCTTTTGAGCCCGCCTCCGCTCTTGCTTCAACTGCTTGAATACGCGCTGTAAGTCAACCATCAAATCCTCTCTCTAAAGACTGGAAGCCGCTCCGGCCACTGACCACTCGCTGTTCTCAGCTTGCCGGTACAGGCACTTTGCTCAAGCAAGCTTCCAGCCGGGACATTCTTTCCTCGATGCCGGCCAGAGAGCCGGGTGCGATTTCCGCCTGCTTGTCGGGACGAAAGATGGGATTGTTCACCCACCAGTCCATGCCCATTTCCTTGGCTTTATCCACCGAGCAGATGACCAGGCGAATTTGAATCGAAAGTAGCTCGATGTCGACGAGCTTGACGCGGATGTCGCCGGCAATGACGATGCCTTTGTCCAGAACACGCTCCAGCACGTCCGCCAGGGTGGAACTTTCCACCGAGTGCGACAGGCCGTGTTTTTGAATCATGACGTCTCCTTACAGAAGCTTCCCCAACGGGCCCAGGTCGAGGTTGAGATCTTCTTCTTCCAGGCCGAATTCTCTCCGCAGCCGTTCAATTTCCTGGCTTTGCTGCATCAGGGCCAGGCCCAGCCTTTCCACCTGCTCTGCGCTCAGGGACCCGGCCTCCACCCGCCGGATGGCTTGCCGCTCCAGCAATTCGTGCAGCACCTTGACCAGAGTCAGCACCAGTTGTCCCAGCCCGTTCTTGGTCTGGTTGCCCTCGAGGTTCAGGCGCGGGGTCCGGCAGCGCCGCATCTGGCGCGACTCGGGCCCGAGCAGTCTGTCGGCCCCCATCACCTGGGCAAAGTCGCTCAGGTTGTCGGACTCCACCCGCGCCAGCTCACAAGGTTGCATCTGAGGTCTCCTCCCCGATGGGCGCCCCTGAATTCGCAGCGGCGCCACGCCAGCCCAGGCGAGCCGTTTCGATGGAGGTCAGCACCAGCTTCAGCCCCAGGTAGATGAGATCAATTCCGGCTACCGAAATGGTCGCCTCCCCATCCACCACCACCCCCTTGTTCAGCACCCGGTCCAGCACCTCGCACAAGGAAATTTGCTGCGACTCCTGCAAGGCTAGCCGTGGCGCCGCGATCAGCCCTGCCGTGGTTGTGTTCTCAACGGGCATGGACTGCCATCGCTTCCCACCGCCCCGTTTGATACAGCGCTTCTCCCAGTTGGCGCAGCGCGTGCAGCCCGCGAATCTCTCCGTGGCGGTAGACCTGGGTGATGCGGCCGTGAAAGCTCCGTTTGAACCTCTCGCAGATCAGCGATTCCCGGCGGTTCAGGGCGGAACACAACCCGCAATCGCTGGCGGGCGTGACCAGGTTGATGAACAGTCCCGGCACTGCGATTTCCAAGCGTCCACAGGCGGCCAGCAGATCGCGAGTCTCCTCAAAAGCCATCAGGGTTGGAATGCTCACCGCATAGAGGGCCGATCCGGCCGGATCCTTGAGCAACTGCCGCAGCTTTTTCAGGTTCTTGGACATCTCCACCAGTTTCTGGGAAAACTCGGTCAGCCGGAAAACCTGCCGGTACTTCAGCAGCACGGCAAAGAACGCCTTCAGCCATTGATCGATGATCTCGGGCAGCTCCAACAGCCGGATCAGGTGCCCGGTGGCCGCCGAATCCAGCACCAGCACGTCGTAGTCCCGCGAAGCCAGCAGCGCCATCACGCTGGTCAAGCCCATCACCTCGTCTAACCCCGGCGGAGAAAGGTCCAAGGTCCGTTCCAGGACCTCGCGGTCGAAGGCCAGATCGAAGTTGCTGGAAACCGACTCCAGAAACTTCTCGATGTCTCCTGCATACTGCTGCTTCAGCGCCGCGAATTCCGCCTGCGAGTTAATTTCCAGGGCGGCTAAGCCCGGGAGGATGCGTTTGGGCGCGGCCTCGATGGCCACGTCCAGGCACCCCGACAGCGAGTGCGAGGGCCCGGTGGAAACCAGGAGAACTCTGCGCGATGAAGTTTCCGCCAAGTGCAGGGCAGCGGCGCATGCCAGCGTGGTCTTGCCCACGCCGCCTTTGCCCGCGAAAATCAGCAGCGCAACTTCCGGCCGGGGAACCTGCATCCCCGCTCCTAGCTGGACTACCGGCGGCGCCATCTCCTCCGCCACCTCCGCCGCAGGCTGGCGGATGGGCCGGGCCGCATCCCAAAATGACTCCAGTGCGGTTGCTCCTCGAACTTCTTCGGCGTGCAAGGGAATGCCCCACAGCGCGAACCTGGGCAGGCAAGTCTGAAGGAACAGCTCGCGGAGAGAGAGCGCCTGCAGAAAGTATTCATGGCGGCAGACCCGGCAGCCATTCAACGGGTAGAGCTTGTTGACGATGATGTCGCGCACCGGCAGCTTGAGATAGTCCGCCTCCTTCACAATCGAGACGGTTTCACTCAGGCTCATCGGCTCCGCCAGCATGACCAGAACGAAACTGCAGCGCTGGGAATCCGCCAGGACCTCCTCCACGCGCTTCACCGAGCCGGCCAGCTCTTCCAGGAATGCATCCAGTTCATCGCGCTCGCGGGAGCGGGCAAAGGCCCATCGCATGTAGCGGTGCTTGGCCAGCAGGGTCTCCAGCATGGCCAGCCACTTGCGCAGAAATTCCGGCATGGTCAGCAGGCGCAGGGTGTGGCCGCTGGGAGCGGTGTCGACCAGGATGCAGTCGTACAAGCGTTGTTCCACCCAAGCGGCAATCTCCAGAAACGCCATCAACTCGTCCAGGCCCGGCAGAGACAGGTCGAGGAAGCGGTTGATTTCCTCATCGTCCAAAAAAGTTCCGCGCGCGGCGATTTCGCGCAGATGCTGGTTGTGCTGCTGCTTGAACTTCAGCAGATATTCCTCGGAGTCCAGCTCCAGAACTTTGAGGTTTTGCGGCGGGACCAGACCCGCCAGGCTGTCGGCGAGGGAGTGCGCCGGGTCGGTGGAGACCAGCAGAAACGATGATTGGGGCGCGCGCCTCGCCAGGCGCAATGCCGAGGCGGTGGCGCAGGTGGTTTTGCCTACACCGCCTTTTCCGCCGAAGATCAGCAACTGCAAGCCGCGAGGCTCCAGAAAGACCGGCTCCGGCATCTTCCCCGCGCCTTCCATGCCTCCCCCAAGCTTCCTTTCCGCTATTCGATCATCCGCTCCGGTCCCTGGATCTTGTCCAGCCGATCCAGCAGCACCTTCTCCTGCTCCGCGAATTCCTGTTCGGTGATCTTTCCCGTCTCCAGCCTCATGTAGAGAGTGCTGAGCTCCGCCGTGATGGACTCGGCGTCGCTGACCATCTCCTCCTGGGCGGCGCGGTGGATCTCCTCGAAAATCCAGAGCAGGCCGCGAAACGGGGCCAGCAGGATATCGTCCACCAGGATCACCGGCACCCTCCTCTTGAGCGCCTACAGGTCCAGCTTCACGTCCACGAAGTTGTGCGGCGCCCACGGCCCGTTGTAGTCGAGGGCAAAATTGTTGTCGAACTGCTTCGCCACCTCGAAAACCGCAGCCTCAAAGCTGGGCATCGCCTCCCGCCGCACCAGGCAAGCCAGGTTCATCACCTCGCGCTCGCTGCGGCATTTCAACGCCCGGATCTCAAATTCGCGGCCCTCCAGCATTCCCATCGCCTGGGCCGCGTAGGCTTCCCGGTCCTCGGTCAGCAAATGGTCGAACATGCTGCCCACTTCAATCTTGTGCTCCTGCGTGGGCGCGCAATTGACCCCCAGCAGCCGGTCCCGCGCCACCCGCAGCGCGGGATGCGTGTTCACGAAATACTCAAAAATGTTGGGAACGTCCCAGGTGACCCGCAGGCCCATCTCCACCTTGCCCGCCAGGTGCTCCAGCTGCCCGGCCAGGGCTTTTTGGTTGCGCATCAGCATCCGCCGCACCGCCGCCGGACTCTCGGCCACCATCCCAAACGACATGGGCAGCGGCGTGGCCTCCGCCATCAGCCTCTTCAAAACTTCATGGTGGGCGGCCAGATGAGCGCGCTCCGGACGCACGGACCCGTTCGGGATGTCGCTGATCACGGCCGCGATGATTCCCGTCGAGACCGAGTACACGTCATGGCCGCCGATGCCGAATCCTCCGTACACTTTGTCCTGGGCGCCGGCGATGACGGCGTACAGGTACGCCTTTTGTCGTACCGCCGGGCCCGGCGTCGGGGCCGGGAATTGGGTCGCGGCATGAGCTGTCAAACTATGGCTACGCACATTGTTCTCCTTCGCCCGGCGGCTAGTACCGGATGCGGAACGGATGAGCCCGCCCCCGCGACAGCGGCTTCGCCCCGGCGGCGGTTTTTTCCTTGCGCTCCGCCAGAGCCTGCAACAGGCGGGCCTGCTCCGCTTCGATTTCCTCGAGGCGGGCATCCAGCTCCGCCGCCCGCCGCATGACGCTGGTCCGCTCCGTCGCCCGCCGGGTTTTCTCGATCTCCAGGCAGGCGATCTGCAGGTGCGCCCGGTGCGGCACCACGGTCTGGTTCACCTTGCCCGCCAGGGTACGAATCGTTCTGAGTCCTCGCAATGGAATCGCCATGGTTTACTCCTCCTTCCCTCGTTCCCGCCGGCGCCCCCGGCCGGGCCGCCGCGGCGTTTCGCCGCAGACCTTGCCGATCGTCTCCTCCACCTTGTCCGCCATCAGCGATTTGCCTTCGTGGGTGACCTTGGCGGTGTCGGTATTGAGCACGTCATGGCAGATGGTCCGGAAGATCTCATCCCCCGCCCTGGCGGAGCCGTGGTAGTGCGCCAGGATGCGGGCGATGGCGATGCCCGCCCGGATGGTCGGACGATGGTTGTTAACGCCAATGCCGCGCAGCTCGCGCAGGATGTCGATGATGGTCTCCGCGTCACTTCGCTCCAGCCCCGACTTGGCGATGGCGATTGCGATTTCGGTGTCGCGGTCGAAGTGCCCCAGGTTGATGGTGATCAGCCGGTCCAGCAGCGCGTCCTGGGTCTTGTGGACGCCGGCGTACTCTTCCGGGTTCGAGGTCAGAATTGCCCGAAACTCCGGGTGCACGTGCAGATTGCCCTCTCCCGAGCGCCGCAAGTTGGGCAAACTCAGAATCTTGCCCTCCAGCACGCTGAGCAGGACATTGTTGGCCTCCGGCCGGGAGCGGTTGAATTCGTCGTAGATCAGCGTGAAGCCTTTCAGGCAGGCGGTGGTGAGACGGCGGTCTTCCCACACCGTGCTCAGGCTCTCTTCCGTCTTCACCACCGAGTGGATGTAATTGTCCACCAGCTTGGACTTGTGGTAGCCGGAGTCCTTGCCCACCAGGTCGGAACTGGCGTACTCGTCGTCGCCGTGGATCAAAATCACCGGCCGGCCGCGCCGGCTGGCTACGTGCAGCGCCAGCGTGGTCTTGCCGGTTCCCGCCGGGCCCGCGAAGTGCAGCGCGTACCCGACCTCCAGGTAGGCGAGCGCGCGGGCGGTAAGGGCGTCGACGAAGGGAGTCACCACAAAGCTGTCGCTGGGCTCGGGGACAACGTTGATCTCCTCGGCCAAGCTCTTCAGCTCGTCCTGGGAGTACAAGTGAAACCCGTCGCCATTGGTGGGCGGCTCGGGGGCGGCGGCGGCCTCCTCTACTGGTTCAAAAACTGACGGCACCATGCTGCTCCTTTCGCGCTTCAACGCCGAGGCAGGCGCCGGGCTTTCCCGCGCCGGCGCCCGGTCTCGTGTTGCTTGCTTATCGCTTCCTGTCGTTCGGCGGCTGCCTTGCCCTTCGGCGGCCGCCGTGCGGGCGCGGCGGCGCCATCAGTCGCGCTGTTCCGCCTGATCCGGATTCTGGCTGCCGGGCCGCCCCGGGCGCCTGCCAGGCGTACGAGAGCTTCCCGCGCTCCGCCGCAGTCCGCTTCCAGACCGTCCAGCAGGCGCAAGACTTCTCGCCGCAGATCCGCCAGAAAATCCATCCGCCGGATCCTGCCCCGGCCGGCGGCCTCGGCCAGATCCCGGGAGAAGCGAGTCAGCATGCGGGACACCGCTGCTCGCCGGTCCCGGGTTTCCTCCTCCCGGCTGGCCAGCAGCAACTCGCGCTCCCGTCGCAACCGTAGGATTTCGTCGTGGACTCGGAACAAGCCTTCCACCATGCCACCCATCGTGCTCCTCCTGGACCGCTGCCCGCCCCGCAACTGGCGGCGGGGTGGTGCTGCTGCCCGCCTCTACCGCCTAGGCGCTTCGTTTCCCCCACACCCGCCGCACCATCGTCAGATCGTCCTGCATCTCCCTTGCCTGCTCGCTGACCCGGTGCTTGAGGTGGCCCAGGAAGCTGATCCGGTTGTCGTGGGCGAGCCTGGCTTTGCGCGTCAGCGCCTCGGCAAAGGCGGCGCAGCTTTTCACCACCTCCACCTGGCGCGCTTTGCTCGTCTCCGCCAGCTCCTTCTTCAGCCCTTCGCGGTTGGCCCGCAGTGTCTGGATCTCCTCGCACAACCGAGTCATGTCTTCGGTCAACTTAGCCACGGTCATTCTCCTTTCCTCTTCTTGCCGTTGTGCTGCTCCCGCCCGCCTTGACCAGAGGGGAGGGCCAGGAAGCGGCCCTCCACTTTGGCAGCGGCTTCACACCTCAGCTACGGCTAGGCCGGAGCGGCGGCATTTGCCGTCAGGCCGATAGCCTCGGCGTACTTCAGGTAGGTCTCGACAGAGGCGATCACTACCCGAGCCTCGACCGACAGCAACTCGATCCCGACCAGCGACACCTTCGCCCACGCGTCGATGACGATGCCTTTATCAAGAATCCGATCGATCACTTCCGCCAGGCTGGAAGAATCGGTGGATTTCTGGACCTTCGCCATGTTGGTTCTCCTTTCTGGTAACAGAATTACCGTTTATCGCAGTCAAGCTAGAACCGACGGTTGCGAAGCCGTCTTCCATCCCATAGGCAAACCGGTGGCCACGTCGGGAACGCCTCCACAAATTCCTCGCCGTCTTTGGCGCAAAACCGGCCGGGTCTGGTCGCGGGCTGGTGCGCCGTGTGCACTCTTCCCCGCCGGCCGTGTAAGTCCCTGCAACGCTGGACTTCGGCTTGACGCGAGAAAGCGAATACTCATGGCCCGGACAGTGTGGAGTTTTTTGGGGAACTGGTCCTGCATCGGCGCGGCAGGAAAACGAGGGCACACCCGCACGCCACGGCCGCCGCCGCTCCTGCCCGCACGGGCGCGCAAACCATGGAGCGCAAGGGTCAACAGTGAGGCATGGTGTCCACAGACGGAGAGGAAGAACTCGCTTGGCTAGAGAATCGCGCCGCCAGGATTGCCATCGACGAAGTTGTACGGCGGCCACGGCCCGCTCAAAAGCAGCTTGACCGGCTGGTTCCGGGAACTCCGCCGGCTCGTCCGGCGAAAGCATTCCACCGCCGCGCGCGGCACCAGGAAGTAAAGACGGAGAAGGCGGTCGCGAGAAGGCCGCTCCACCTTGCGGCGGACGAACAGCCCGGCGACGGACGCCGAAATCTCTTCCACCAGTTCGCTCTCCCGCTCCACCATCCGGTCGGCGCTGCGGTAAGAGTGCTTTCTGGCCAATAGATAAGAAGCGCCCGGCGGCTCGGCGGAGCGAAGCTGCGCCGGCGCAACTGCCGTCGAGTCCGTCGGGGCGCGGCTAGGGGAGCCGTCGAGCAGAAGCTGGATCCCCATCTCGGCGCACCCGTCAAGTGCTTGCAGCAAGGCGCGGTATTCCGCCTGGTGTATTTCCAATACCGCCGTGACCTCGCGTCGCTCGCCGACCAGCGCTCCGTAGCGCAGCGGAATCACCGTCCGGTGGCGGAAGAAGAACTCGACCACCTGCTCGTGCGCGACCAGGCTGGGCACATCCGCCGGCGCCCCGGCTTGGGCAAGCTCGGAAACCGCCGCGCCCAGGCCCTGGTGCTCCACCACTCCCACGGGTTGTCCGGCCACGCCGGCGGGCAGCGTCAGTCCCGGCGGCCAGGGGCCGCGGAAGATCGAGTACAGCAGGTTACTCATGGCGCTTCCGCCCCAGCCAGCGCGGGAACGAAACGGAAAGGCGGCCAGGGGCCGGAACGTTCAAACTTTAATCCCTCAACGGCGTGCTCCAGGTTGGCGCGGTCGACTTCCTGCAGGAACGAAGCCGCCTTCGATTCGTGCAGCAGGAACGCCCAATTCAGCACCTCCTCGGCTTGGTTGTCGGAGCGCTCGCGGGCCAGCGGGGCGCATTCCCGGAAGTCGGCGGCGTGCTGGGCCAGATTGTGCGCGACTTGCCGCTGGGTCCGCTCCAGCCAGCCTCCCAGTTCCTGCTCCGCCAGGTGGCGGATGCGCTTCTCGGAGAAGTAGCGTATCCCCTCGGGGAGGCCGGACAGATGGCGCTGTTCGGCCGCCAGCCTTTCCGCCGCCCGCGCCTGCTGGGCTTGATTTCGGTCGAACCGGCCTTGCACCGACCATTCCCGGTGGCCCGTCACCCGCTGGAGAAACCCGGAGATGGCTTCCCGGTGCACATCCATGAATTGGGTCAGGGCGGGCAACGACGAGAACAGCGTGCCGAAGCGCGCCGGCAATACCGGAGAATGTTCCATTACTTCTTCGATCACCGCCTCGTGGCGCAGCGCACGCGGCCCCACCCAGGACAACTGCTCCATCCGCCGTTCCGCCTCCGGGCCGCAGAACTCTTCCCGCGCCACCTCGGCGATGACCGCGCACACTTCCGCGGAGGGGCAGAAGATCAGCACCGGGTTGCGCTCGTCGACGCCGCTCGCCGTCACCTGCCGGGCCTCCTCGGGGCGGGCAAAGCAGAACAGGTAGAGGACGACTTCGCTTTTCTCCATCAAGTTAGTTTTCCGGCCCGGAGGCCGGCCTCCTCCATCGCCGCTTCCAGGTCTTGCGGCTCAATGGCGACCCGCGCCGGAGCGCCTGCGGTCTTGTCGGCGTCGTGCACGGCGCGCCGGATGGCGCGCAGGGCGGCCTGGTGGCATACCGAGCTGATCTCGGCGCCGCCATAGCCCTCGCTGCGCGACGCCAGGTCTTGCGCGCTCACCTCGGCAGCCAGCGGTTTATTCCGCAACTGCACCTGGAAAATTTCCCGGCGCCCGTCTTCGTCGGGAAGCGGGATCTCCACGATCTCATCGAAGCGGCCGGGCCGCACGATGGCCGGATCCAGCATGTCGGCACGGTTGGTGGCGCCCAGCACCAGCACCCCCCGCAATTCTTCCACCCCATCCAACTCGGCCAGGAACTGGCTCAGAACCCGCTCCGAGACGTGAGAGTCGGAGCCGCCGTTACCGCGGCTGGGCACCAGCGCGTCGATCTCGTCGAAGAAAACAATGCAAGGGGCCGCCTGCCGCGCTTTGCGAAAGATGTCGCGCACCGCCCGCTCCGACTCTCCCACGTACTTGGAGAGCAGCTCCGGCCCTTTCACCGAGATGAAATTCACTTTGGTCTCGGTGGCCATGGCTTTGGCCAGCAGGGTCTTGCCGCATCCCGGAGGCCCCGACAGCAGGATTCCCTTGGGTGGCTTGACGCCGGCCTGGCTGAACAGATCGGGGTAGCGCAACGGCCACTCCACCGCCTCGACCAGGCGCGCCTTGACCTCCGCCAGCCCGCCTACATCCTCCCAGCTCACGTTGGGGACATCGACGAACACCTCGCGCATGGCGGAAGGCTCGATGGTCTGCAGCGCGGCCAGGAAATCGTCCATCTCCACTTCCAGCTTGGCCAGTTGGTCGTACGGGATGCGGGCCAGGCCGAAGTCCACGTCGGGCAGGATGCGGCGCAGGCAGATCATCGCCGACTCCCGGCACAGCGCTTCCAAGTCAGCCCCCACGAAGCCGTGGGTGATGGCCGCCAGGTGGGGCAGGTCGACCTTTGTCCCCAGCGGCATGCCGCGGCTGTGGATCTCCAGGATCTGCAGGCGCCCTGGGCGGTCGGGAATGGGAATGGAAATCTCGCGGTCAAACCGCCCCGGCCGGCGCAACGCCGGGTCCAGCACTTGGGGCAGGTTGGTGGCCGCGATCACGATCACTTTGCGCCGCGTGGCGAGCCCGTCCATCAGCGCCAGCAACTGCGCCACCACGCGCTTCTCCACGTCGCCCACCACCTGCTCGCGGCGGGGGGCGATGGCGTCGATTTCGTCCAGGAAAATAATGCTGGGGGCCTTGCGGTCGGCCTCCTCGAAGATCTTCCGCAGATGCGCTTCGCTCTCGCCGTAAAACTTGTGGATGACCTCGGGGCCGCTGACGGAGAAGAAGCTGGCCTGGGTCTCGTGGGCAATGGCGCGGGCGATCAGCGTCTTGCCGCAGCCCGGCGGCCCGTACAGCAGCACCCCTTTGGGTGCATCGATCCCCAGACGCTCGAACACCTCGGGGTAGCGCAGGGGAAGCTCGATCATCTCCCGGATGCGCGTCAAGTGAGGCTTCAGCCCGCCAATGTCCTCGTAGGAAATCCTGCGCTCGGCGGCTTCACGCGGCTTCGCCTTGGACATCAGCAACTGGGTGCCGGGCCCGATCAGCACCGGGCCCTTGGGCACCGTGCTCTCCACTTTGAAGTCGGCCCAGCGCGATCCGAACAACGTGGCCCGGATGCGGTTCTCCGCCAGGACCGGCAACCCGTCCAGGCGGCTGCCGATGTAGTCCATGTCCCGCTCCGAGGGGACGACGTTGGTCGGGACCAGAACCACGCGCTCCGCCGCCGGGCAGGCAATCGGTCGTGCCACGATATGTTCGTCCAGCCCGACGGCCGCGTTCTCCCGCGTCAGCCCGTCCAGTTGCACCTGGGACTGGTCTCGCATCTCCTTGTACGCCGGCATGGCCTTACAGACGGTCCGGGCTTTGCCGGCGACTTCCACGATGTCTCCGACCTCCACCCCCAGCCGGGCCAGGTCCTCCGGCCCCATGCGGGCGTAGGCCCGGCCCACGTCCTTGCTGAGCGCCTCGCTGACTTTCAGCTTCAGTGGCTTGCCGCCCATTGCAATACCGCTCCCTTGGCTTTCGAACTATTTCACCCAGCGGATTTCCAGCACCCCGTTGTTGCAGTTGACCTGCATCTTCTCTTTCGGGACGCTGCGCGGCAGGAGAACTTCTTTCCGGTACTTCTTGTCGCCGCGCTCGGCGGCGATGGTCAGAACATCGTCCTCCAGTTCGATATGGACATCTTCCTTGCTAGTGCCGGGCAGCTCCGCCAGGACCAGCAAGTACTTCTCTTCGTCGAAGACATCCACCATCGGCTCCCGCACCTCCTGGACCTCGGTGCGCCCCGAGCTGGCATCGCGGCGAATATTCCCAAACGGCTCGATGCGCGGCCCCTGATCTCCCAGGCCCACTTTCACGGTGAATCCGTAGATGCCCCGGACTTGTTCTCCGGAGCCGCGAATGGTTCCGGTCTTGGATACCTCGCCCTGCTGTTCCAGGTCTCCCAGTTTTTCCACCAGGTCGCCCAGGCCGCGGAGGATGCCTCCGATGCCGCCTTCCAGTCCGCCGCGTGTGTCTTTCTCTCTCCTCTTTTCCATTTAGAACTCTCCTTTTCTTGTTCTGTCGGCCAGGATGCCGTACTCTTTGAGTTTCAGGTGAATGGTCTTGTAGTCGATGTGCAGCAAGCGCGATGCCTTGGCTTTGTTGCCGCCGGTTTCCCGCAGCACGCGCAGTAGAATCTCCCGCTCCAGGGCAGCGGTCTTTTGTTGCACGATGTCTCTCAGGGACAAGCCGTTCCAAGGCTTCTGCCCGGTCGCCGCATCGCCCGCATCGTGCTCCGCATTCGCCGTGCTCTGTGGCGAGGCGGTGGGAATGGCCAGATGATGCTCGCTGATGGTGTCATCCGCCAGTAGAACCGCCCGCCGGATCATGGACCGCAGCTCGCGGACGTTGCCCGGCCAGTGGTAGGCCAGCAGGGCATCGACCGCCGCCTGGGTGAAGCTCTCTACCTTCTTATGCAGCTCGGCGTTGGTGAGCTTCAGGAACCGCTGGGCCAGATACACGATGTCCTCCCGCCGCTCCCGCAAGGGGGGAACGTTGATGGTGAATTCGTTCAGGCGGAAATACACATCGCGGCGAAACAGACCTTCCTTGCACTCCGCCAGTTGGTGCAGATCCTGATTGCTGGCCGCCAGAACCCGCACATCCACGCGGATGGGCTGCGTGCCCCCAATGCGGCAAATGGTTCTCTCCTGCAACACGCGCAGAAGCTTGGCCTGCGATCCCAGGGGCATATTGGAAACCTCGTCCAGGAAGAAGGTTCCGCCCGCGGCCATTTCGAACCTCCCGATGCGGCGCTGGTCCGCCCCGGTGTACGCCCCTTTCTCGTATCCGAACAGCTCGCTGTCCAGCAGCGTCTCCGGGATGGCGCCGCAGTCCACGGTCAGCAGCGGGTTTTGCGAGCGGAAGCTAAGGGCGTGAGTGGCGCGCGCCACCAGCTCCTTGCCCGTCCCGGTCTCCCCCAGAATCAGCACGCTGAAGTTGGTTTTGGCGACGCGGGCGACCTCCGAGGCGAGGCGGTCGATGACGCTGCTGGGGCCCATCGACTCCCGCAGCGAAGCCTCGTCTTCCACCTGCGAGGACAGGCAGCGCACCTTGCGCTTGAGAGAACGCTCGTTCAAGGCGCGGAACACAACCCGCAGCACCTCGTGGTGCTTGAGCGGCTTTTCCAGATAGTCGTGAGCGCCCGCCCGCATGGCGGCCACCGCTCCCCGAATCTCCGGCGTGTGCGTCATCAGAATCACCGGCAGATCCTCATCCAGCGCCTTGGCTGCCTTCAAGGCCTGGATCCCGTCCATGTCCGGCAATCGGGAAGCCAGGATCAGCGCGTCGGGAACCTCGGTGCGAATTTTCTCCAGGCCGGCTTCCCCGGTGTGGGCGATGATCGCGGTCAGGCCCTCCTGCCCCACGTACTCGGACAGCAGGCTGCACGCCTCCGCTTGCTCGTCCACGATCAGAATCTTGTTTCCCGCAGCCATGTAGCGTTCTGTCTCCCACTTCAACGATGGCGAATGGAAAGATGGCGAATGGGGCGGACTACTCGGATGTCCCTGGCCAGCCAAGACTCCACCGAGTGCAGCATCCCCAGAAAAAGCAGGCCGGTTTCGCCCTGCTGGAGGGTGGTGTTGATCCTGGCCCCGAGGAACTGGTCGCGCCGCTCGAGCAAGGAATCCTGCAAATTCCTGCCTCGGGACGCGGCCCGCGCCGGGACTTTCGACGGCGGCGCGGAGAAGGCTTGCTGCTGGAGCTGATACTCCTCGACCAGCAACTCGGCGGATTCCGTGCCCATGATGGTGGCGCCCTTTTCCTTCAGTTTCAGCAGCAGTTGATGGTTGCGGCTCCCCGCCTTGGCCAGCTCGCTCACGATCTCCAACTCGTGGCCGCACACCGGCAACCCATCCTGGTAGACACGGAGCTGCTCGTAGGGAATTGCCATGCCCTCGAGGGTCTGTTCGATTTGCGCCCACAGCCGGTTGACCAACTCGAAGTTGCGCTGCAAGCTATTCTTGCCCAGCTTCGCCACTTTCATGCGCTGGATTGGCTCGCTGAGCGCTCCCATGTCGGCTTGAGTGTGAATGATCGGAATCAGGATTAGAGTCCGCCGGCCTGCCGGGCGGTTGAGAAGACGGGCGGCAGGTTGGTCTCTACTTTCCATGGTTGGCACGAGCTATCTATTTCGGAGGGTACTGCAGGAGTGAGGGGAGCAACAGCAGTAGGGAATGTTTTGTTAAGCCATCAGTGCCGGATCGGGTTGGCGTTCAAATCAGAACTCGCCGCTTTACTTCCCTGTGACCGCCGATCATCAGCGCCGTTCTTCGCCACGCGAACCTGAGCACCACGGCGACGTACTGCATCAAGATGGCGTCTGCTGATGTTCGCGGCGCAATGGCGAAGCCGGAGGACAACATCGAGAACGCATTTCAGACCCAGGAAATCGTTGGGGACAACTTCAGGACACTCAACCTCAATGCCGCCGCAGGATCTTCCACACGGCAATGAGGCTCAAGTGATTGGGATGGCAAGAAACTGGCGGAGAGGGGGGGATTCGAACCCCCGGTACAGGTTTTAGCCCGTACAACGGTTTAGCAAACCGCCGCATTCAGCCACTCTGCCACCTCTCCGGAGGGCGGGACTTACCGCATTCGATTATAGCGGAGCGGCGGAATTTTTGCCGAAATGGCACCCGCACCTTTTCTTGCTTTGATCCGCACCGCGCGACTTGCGCCCTTCCCATTACAATGCTCGGTTGCCCTGCTTGGGCTTGTACGGGAGGAAACTGTATGTCGCGTGTATGCAAGCTAATCGTAGTCCTGCTGTTGGCCATCATCGCCTCGGTTGCCGTCTCGCAGGAGATGCCGGAAGGCCGGCTGATGAGGTTCCCTGATATCTCCAAGGACAAGATCGCCTTCAGCTACGGCGGCGACCTGTGGCTGGCCGCGCGCGACGGCGGCGTGGCGCGCCGCATCACGTCGCATGCCGGCCAGGAACTGTTCCCCAAATTCTCGCCCGATGGCAAATGGATCGCCTTCACGGCGCAGTATGACGGCAACTACAACGTCTACGTGATGCCCTCCGAGGGCGGCGACCCCCGCCAGTTGACCTTTCATCCCGGCGGCGGGCACCTGAGCGAGCGCATGGGAATTCATAACCAGGTCATCACCTGGACGCCCGACAGCCGGAAGATCATCTTTCTGTCGCGGCGCGATACATTCAATACCTGGTTCGGCCGGCTGTACCAGATCGGCATTGAGGGCGGGCTGCCGCGGGCACTTCCCCTCGACAAGGGCGGCCTGACCTCGTTTTCGCCCGATGGCAGCAAGATCGCCTACAACCGCATCTTCCGCAATTTCCGCACCTGGAAGCGCTACACCGGCGGCATGGCGCAGGACATTTCCATCTACAACCCGAAATCGCACCACATCGAGACCGTGCCGCACACGGAGTGGACCGACACCTTCCCCATGTGGCACGGCGACACCATCTACTTCAGCTCCGATCGCGGTCCCGAGCACCGCCTCAACTTGTACAGCTACAGCCTCGCCAGCAAGGAAGTGCAACAGCTCACGCACTTCACCGATTTCGACGTCATGTGGCCCAGCCTCGGCCCGGACGCGATCATTTTCGAGAACGGCGGCTTCCTGTACCGGTTCGATCTCAACACGCAGCCGCCGCGCAAGCTCACCCTCTATCTTCCCGGCGACCGCGATCTCGCGCGCCGCCACTGGGCCACGGTCAACAAGCTGACCACCGACTTCGATATTTCCCCCGACGGCAAGCGCGCCGTCTTTACCGCCCGCGGCGACATCTTCACCGCGCCGGCCAAGGAAGGCAGCATCCGCGACCTGACGCGCACCCCGGGCATCCGCGAGAAGTACGCCGCCTGGTCTCCCGACGGGCGCTGGATCGCCTACCTGTCCGACCGCACCGGAGAAGACGAGTTGTACCTGATGCCGCAAGACGGGTTGGGCGCGGAGGTGCGCATCACCTCCGACGGCGCCATGTTCCGCCTGACGCCCACCTGGTCGCCGGACAGCCGCAAGCTGCTGTTCGCCGACAAGCAAGCCCGCCTCTTCTACGTGGACATCGATCAGAAAAAACCGGTGTTGATTGACCAGGGCAAGTACGCCGACCTGACCGATTACAACTTCTCACCCGACAGCAAATGGGTGGCGTACGCCAAGGCGGCCGACAACCGCAACAACGTCGTCTATCTCTACGACCTTGCCGGGAGCAAGATCACGCCGGTAACCACCAGCGCCAGCGACAGCTCGGCGCCTTACTTCGATCCCGAAGGCAAGTATCTCTACTTCCTGTCCAATCGCGACTACAACGAAGTGCTCGGGGTGTACGACTTCGAGTTCGCCAATCCCAAGGCTGGGCGCGTCTACATCACCACGTTGCGGGCCGATGAGCCCTCGCCGCTGCCGGTGCTGAGCGACGAAGTCACCACCCGCCGCCCGCCCGACGTCTTGCTGGTGCCCACGCCCGCCGGTCAGAAGCAGCCACCGGAACCGACACCGCAACCGGCAGCAACCAAGGCGAAAAAGACACCGCCATCGCCGGCTGAGAAGCAGCCCGGCACGGGAAAGACTGCCGAAGAGAAAAAGGAAGAGGAGCACCCGCCGGGCACCCGCGCGTTGCCGAAGGACTTCCGCATTGACCTTGACGGCATCCAGAACCGAATCGTCGCGCTGCCCATTCCGCCCGGCAATTTGCAGAACCTGGCGGCGGCCAAAGGCGTGATTTATTACGTGACCGTGCCGGTCACAGGCTTGTCGGGCCCGCTGCCCGGCGAGACGCCGGCGATTCACGGATTCGATCTGAAATCGCGCAAGGACTACGTCGTCCTGGAAGGCGCCGATCTCTTCGCGCTCTCCTTCGACGGGCGCAAAATGTTGTACCGCGCTCCCGCCGCACCGGCGGGAGCAGAAGGCGGGGCTAATGCCTACGGAATCATCGATTCCAAGGTGCCGAGCGAAGAAGTCAAAGGTCCGGCGCCCAAGTCGCTAAACAATGTGGGTGACGGCGCGCTCAGGCTGGACGGCATGCGCATGGAAGTGGACCCGCGCGCGGAATGGAAGCAGATCTTCAACGAGGTCTGGCGGCAGCAGCGCGATTACTTCTTTGAACCGTCCATGAATGGCGTCAACTGGCCCGCCGAACGTGATAAGTACGCGCAGTTGCTGCCCTATGTCGCCGACCGCTTCAGCCTCACCTACGTTTTGGGCGAAATGATCGGCGAGCTTTCCAACTCGCACACCTACGTCGGCGGCGGCGATTATCCCGACATGGACGCGGTCAATGTCGGCCTGCTGGGCGCCGACCTGGAACCCGACGCCAACAGCGGCCTGTACCGGATTGCCAGGATCTATCCCGGTGAAAACTGGAACCCCAACCTGCGCTCGCCGCTCACCGAACCCGGGGTGAACGTCAAGCAAGGCGAATTCCTGCTGGCGGTAAATGGGCGAGCCCTGAAGGCGCCGCAGAATCCGGACGAGCTGTTCATCAATACCGTCAACCAGGCGGTCACGATCACGGTGAACGCGAAGCCCGCGTTCGAGGGTGCGCGCAACCTGCTGGTGCGCCCCATCCCCAGCGAATTCGGCCTGCATGAGCTGAATTGGATCGAAAGCAACCGGCGCAAGGTGGAGCAGGCCAGCGGCGGCCGCATCGGATACGTCTATCTGCCGGACATGGGCGATCACGGGCTGAACGAATTCGTCAAGCAGTACTTCCCGCAGATTCGGAAGGAGGGCATGATCTTCGACGTGCGCTATAACGGCGGCGGGTTCGTGGATCAGATCATCTTCGAACGCCTGCGGCGCGTGCTCGCCGGCATGGAGTCGGCGCGCAATTGGGAGAGTGACACCGTACCTCCGCTCGCGTTCCACGGCGCCATGGCCTGCGTCACCAATCGCTACGCCGCCAGCGACGGTGATTTCTTCAGCTACTTCTTCAAGGTGTACAAGCTGGGGCCGCTGATCGGGGAACGCACCTGGGGCGGTGTGCGCGGCATCCGCGGCCAGATCGGGCTGATCGACGGCGGCTATATCACGCGCCCGGAGTTCGCGCTCTATGGGCTCGACAGCAAGTGGCTGATCGAGAACCGCGGCGTGGCGCCCGACGTCGAGGTGGATAATCGCCCCGACCTGGTCATGGCCGGACAAGACCCGCAATTGGAAACCGCCATCAAGATGGTGACCGAGGAGATGAACCAGCACCCCAAGAAGCTGCCGCCGCGTCCGCCCGACCTGCCCGCGTATCCGGCGGGTCCGGGAATGTAGTGCGGAGAGTCAGCGCATCCGCTTTTCCCACCCTTCGAAAATCACGAAGGGGCAACCGGCAGCAATGCGCGGCTTGTTGCCTTCCAGATCTTAAAGGGACCTCGTAACCGACTTGGTACGCCGCAGTTTTGCGCTGGACTAGACCAGGACAAGTTCCGAAATTGGTCTGTGCCAACAAGAACAACCAAGGCAAACCGCAGCCCCGAAGAGGTTTCAACCTCCGCTCTAGAAGTATTGCAAGGTATTCCAAAAGAGCCTCCAAAGAACGCGGAACAGCTACGCGACCGCGTCCGGCGACTAGCTTCTCTTTCGCGCGAAACACGGGAACTTGCACTCGCACACGTGCGAGCGCTCCTTCCCTACAGATCTGCGTCGGAGCGAATCCTCCAATATCTGCGTATGTTCGTCGGGCAGGAGATTTCCGGAGAGGAACTGAGAGTAGTTTCGGGCATCTCGGAATACGCACGCCGGATACGCGAGTGGAGGGTTGAATTCGGTTGGCCGATCAAGCAAGACGCCCGGAGCTATACGCTGTTGCACAATAAACCCGACGCCGCCAAGACTACTGCGTCGACTGGCAAAGCTGCGTGATTTCAAAGCCGCTCTCTAGCACAAGCTTCGACAATCGCGTTCCATCTATGAGCGTCACGCAACTCTTGTGCTGGTGATAGGCATTGTCGATGGCAGCCCGTGTGTAGTAGCTCGTCGTGACAAATATACCCTTTGAGGTACTGCTCATCGCGCCACGGAAATTATTGATTTCCACACTCCCCACCGAATGTCTCCAGCGCTTCACCTGAACCTGTACCCAGGTTCCACCGAAGAAACTATTCGTCTCGGAGACAACGGCATTGATGTCGATGCCGCCGTCGCCTGATCTGCGGGTAACATCAACGTTCATAAAGTCGTACTTCTCGAACACCTTCTTAATCACGAATTCAAAAACATATGGATCGACGACCAGAAGGTGTGATCGAACATCTTCAACTTCGATAGTATTTCCGGTCGCGACGTTTGCAGTAGGCTCAACTACTTCCAGCTCTGGCGAGCCAGAACCAGGGTCCTTAGGCAACAGTGAACGCGAAACCTCGAGTGCGTAGCTAATTGGCACCGTTTCGGGGCTGCGATGTATTTGAAACTCAAACATCCACACGGAGCGCAGCTCTTTGGAACGCCCAAGTTGTCTTTCTGGGTAGTAGCGCAATAATTCAAGCAATCCCAGGAATTCGTAAGATTGTTTGCCCTGATTAATGAACCCGAAGATCGGGATGCCAGTTACTATCTGTTCAGTAATGCGTTTGTTCGCGCCGACGAGCCCTTGATCACCTTCCCGACCAGTGCCCGTAAACGTAAGAATGTCGCCCTCGATTCTGTCGCTGTAAGGATTAGAGTAGTCGGATTGTCGGCCAATGTCGGTCGCGGACATTATTGCGATATGCCGCAGGTTACCGCGGTCGTCCACCGAAGGCCGAATCCCTCCCAAATTGCCGACCCGCAAAGCAAAACGGATTTGATCGTTCGTGTAGCTCGTTCCTACCTGAAATTCAGAGACGTTTTCCATGTTCCAATCACGTCGCCCAAGAGTTAGTGCAGAGTCTAACACCGCTCCGACAGGACGTTCCCGGACTACTCGGGGTGTGCGCCTACACGCCAAGGCTGCCGTCGAGGCAGATGGCCTTGGCGCTGCCAATCGCCATGCCAAGGCCGAGAACGTCCGACTCGGGATGCGCGGCCATTGCCAGACCGGCCTCTGCCGCCGCCTTGTTGAACCACTCTTTGTCGTTGTAGTAGAGCGTCAAGCTGTACTTGTAACGCTGGGGCATTCGCTTCGGCTTCTTAGCCGCGCTCGGTTTTTTTCCAGCCATAACAGCCTCTCCAAACTCTCGACCAAAGCATCGAACTGGTCTTGAGTCAACCCGCCAGTTCGAATTCTCCCGGAGTGTACCACTGGCCGGGTGGCCCACCCTTTCCGTCCTTACCGTAATCTGGTGCCACCCTTCGCGCTTTTCGAAGGTGGGCAACCGCTTGCCTAACCGACTTCTTGGTTCTTACTTCTGACTTCTTAGTTCCGACTTTTCCTCCGGCATGTACTTGGCGAACCAGTCCAGCATGCGGCGCACGACATCGCGCTGGTGTTTGGTCTGGCTGAACACTGTGGCCCTCGCCGGGATAGACCACCAGTTCGGTGGGCACTCCGAACGTCTTTAACGCGTGCCAGAACTCGAACGATTGCGGCGCCGGACACTCGCCATCGCGCTCGCCCACCACCACCAGCGTCGGGGTTTTCGCCTGCTTGACGAAGGTGATGGGCGCGCTCCTCTCATAGACCTTCGGATCGTCGTACACGGAGGCGCCGAAGTACGGGATCATCCACTGGTCAATGTCGTTCTGGCCGTAGTAACTGAGCCAGTTGGAAAGCCCGGCGCCGGCCATCGCGGCGCGAAAACGGTGCGTCTGCGTCACTCCCCACATGGTCATGTACCCGCCGTAGCTCCAGCCGGTCAGGCCCATGCGCTGCGGGTCCACCGGAGCTTGCTTCAGAACCTCATCGGCGCCGGCCATGATGTCGCGAAAATCGCCGTAGCCGAAATCCTTGACGTTGCCCTGCGTGAAGGCTTCGCCCTGACCGAAGCTGCCGCGCGGATTCGGGCACAGCACGAAGTAGCCCTGGCTGGCCAGCGGCGCTTCAAACGGCCATCCCGGCCAGGCGGGCAGGCACGCGCTTGCGGGACCGCCGTGCACCACCACGACCAGCGGATATTTGCGGGCGCGATCGAAATTCCGCGGAAACAGCAGCCAGCCCTGCACGCGCAGGCCGTCGCTGGACCAGTGCAGGCTCCGGGCCTCGCCCCACATCGGCTGCACCGACTGGTTGGCGTGGGTCACCTGCTTCCATGCGCCCAGGGGCCCGGCCCACACTTCGTAGGGATGCGCGAACGAGCTGCGGATCACCGCCGAGGTGGCGCCATCGCGCGCCACCGACGCCGCCAGGCTCCATCCCTGGGCGTGCACCGACTCCGCCGCCGTCCACAACGTGTGGGCCGCGCCGCTGGCGGGATCCACGGTGGCGATGGCGGATTGCCCGTCGGCGATCTCCACCGCAAGAATTTTTCCCGACGCCAGCCACGCGATCCATGACGCGGAGGCCTTCATGCCGGGAGTCAGATTGCGCGCCGCGCCGCCACTGGCCGGGACGGTGTAGACGTCGCCGCCGATGGCGCCGAAGTCGCTCATCAATCCGCCGATGTAGGCGATGCTGCGGCCGTCCGGCGACCAGCGCGGCAGGTTGATCTGCAGCGGCGGCTGGAGGATGGATTTCATCTCGCCGCCCGACGCCGGCAGGGTGTAGAGCTGGGCGATCCACCAGTTGTTATCGCCGGAGCCGCGCGCCGCCGTCGCCGCGAAGGTCTTTCCGTCGGGCGACCAGTCGTACTCGTAGACGTACATATCGGGAGGCGATATTAGTTGCGCCGCGCCGCCCGCCGCGCTCACCGTGGCCAGCCGCTGTTCGTAAGCTGTTTCCTCGATGACGCCGACCGCCGGCTCCATCGCCACCAGCGGCCCGGCCGCCCGCGGCGCGTTCTCGATCAACAACAACGCCAGCGTCTTTCCGTCCGGCGACCACTGGGGATCGGCCAGGTACCCGGCGAAATGCGTCAACTGGCGCGCCGAACCGGAGGCGACGCCGGCAACCCAAAGCTGCAATTGCCCGGAACTTTCCGCATCGGAAAGAAACGCCAGTTCGCTGCCATCGGGCGACCACGCAATGTCGTGCTCCCGGTGCGGTGCGCCGGCGGCCGCGCTGATCTGTTTTCTGGCCGCCGGATCGCTCAGGGCGCGCGACGTAGATGGCCGCGTCGGCGGTCGGAGTTCCGTCCGCTGTTTTGAGCGACTCCACCCAGGCGACGCGCTTGCCATCCGGCGAGATGGCCGCCTGGCGGAATCGCCGCACCGCGAAAGCCTGGTCCATGACTGCGTCAGCCGCGCTCTTCTGCGCCGCGGCCGGCACCGCGGCGCACCATGTGGCGGTGAACAAGAGGAAAACCAGCGAGCGTCCCCAGCGTCGTTGCATCCCGAAAGATTACCGGAGACCTGCCGCGGCGGACAACTTCTTTGGCACTCCCGGACGGGGTTGGCTGCCAGAAAGCGCGTGGGCCGACGGAGTCACCGAGAGCGTGCCGAAAGTCACTTGCGTCTGTGAGCTAGTTGCGGTATTACCGCAGCAGGCACCGGGAAGGGCCGAACCTTGATTCCCGAATCGCATCCACTGCAGCAGTTTTTTCTCGAGCTGGTGAGCGAACATTTTCACAACACCATCGGCTTGCGCGATCCGCAGGTCAGCGGGTACATCGCCAACATGCTCACCGAATTCACCGAGATCGAGCAGTTACACCGCATTCGCGACGCCGGCGGGCGCCCGCTCGACGATGTGGGCGCAATGCTGCTGGAGGCCGATCCGGTATTCGGCGAGGCGCCCTCGTTTGACCGCGAGCGCGCCGTGCGCAAGCACATTGGCGACTACACCCTGTTTTTCACCGGCATGTTTCCGGAGGCGATCAATCGCCGGCGCCTGCGCCGCCAGCGGCTGGAAAATTTTGTGGACCTGATCCGCGCCGGCAAGGAAAGCTATTACATCGTCTCCAAGTTCGAGTGGTTCGAGTACGCCAAGGCGGCGCCCCTGTTCGCCAAACTCTCGGCGCGCTTCGAGGAGTGCGTCTTCGGGCTGAACCAGGTGAAAAACGAATTGGCGGAGCGCCAGCATCCCATCGTGCGCCGCACCGACGAGTTGTTGATGTAGCTTACCAACGAGAGCTGGTTTCAAGAATCATTTTCATCATCTGAGGACGGAATCCCTCAGCGGCTAAAGCCGCAAAAAATGGGGCTTCTTACGGCGCGGCTGAAGCCGCGCCCCTTCAAGGATGTATTGTCGGAAACCCGTTCGGCTGAAGCCGCGCCCTTCCCAAGAACGACTTTTGAAACCAGTTCTGCCGACTGCCGACTGCCGACTACCAACTACCAACTACCAATTACCAACCACCAACGGCTTCCTCACGCGCTCAGCCGGTAAAAGCTCAGGGCTGCGTCTCCCTGCTGCAGCAGGCGGTAGCGCTGGAGCGCCCCGAAGCGCGCGCCGGGATCGAATTTCTTCTCGTGCTCGGCGATCACCGTGCTCGCCGGGCGCAGCAGCCGCGATTGGGAAAGCAACCCGAGCGTCTCGTCGTAAGCTTGCCGCCGGCGATAGGGTGGGTCGAGGAAAACGTAGTCGGGCTCGACCGCCTGGCTGTCGAGCAGAGGCAACGCCCGTTGCACCTCGCGCTCCTGGATCTCAAATCCTTCGCCGATGCCGAGGGCGCGCAAGTTTTCCCGGATGACCGCGGCGGCGCGTGGGGAGGACTCGACAAAGTACACCGCGTGGGCGCCCCGGCTGAGCGCTTCGATTCCCACCGCCCCGGTGCCGGCGAACAGGTCGAGCCACACGCTTCCGGCCAGCGCCTGAGGACGCCCGGCGGTGAGCACGTCGAACAAGGTCTCGCGCAACCGGTCCGACGTAGGCCGGATGTCCATGCCGCGCAGCGAGCGCAGCGGGCGGCTGCGATATTGTCCGGCGATTACCCTCACGTCGTTATTTCACCACGGAGGCACGGAGACACCGAGGGAATTAAGAATGAAGAAGTCAGAATGAAGAATGACCTATGACCGGCGATTCAGTGGTTCTTGGATTATGCCTGGAACTGGTTTCAAGAAATACACTTTCGCCTCAGGAAAAATGTCCCTCAGGGGCTAAAGCCCAATATTTGCGCCCTCGGGCGGCACGGCTGAAGCCGTGCCCTACCCGACCGATTTTTGAAACAGTTCTAGTCACTTCTTACTTCCGACTTCTTACTTGACCAACAACTCCCCTCCACCATTTACAATGACTATCGAGCAGGTGTGCTACTGATGAGGAGCTGGTCGGTTTCCGCAGGTCGCGTTTTCGGTATCGACGTTCGCGTCCACCTTACGTTCGTCTTTCTGCTGGTCTACGTGTGGATGACGGAAGCCAGCGGCCTAGGCGCCGCCGGGGTAGGACGCGGGCTCGCGCTGGTCGGCCTGGTGCTGGTGTCGGTGCTGCTGCACGAGATGGCGCACATGCTGGCCGCCTTGCAACAGCGGCTGCCGGCGAGCTCGGTGGTGCTGCTGCCGATTGGCGGCGTCAACCTGCTGCAGGAGCCCTCGCGGCAAAAGCTCGATACCAACCACGAACTCCGCATTGCCCTCGCCGGCCCGCTGATCAATCTGCTGATGGCGTTCCTTTCGGCCGCAGTGGTGCTGAGCGTCGCCCCGGAAGCCGCCCTATGGAAGCAGCCATTCGTCTATTCCGGCAACCTGCCGCGCAGCTTGTTCTGGATCAATATTTTTCTCGGCATCTTTAATCTGCTGCCTGCCTATCCCGCCGATGGCGGCCGCATGGTGCGCGCCTTGCTCGCCCGCCGGATGGACCAGGTGCGGGCCACACGCCGGGCGGTGTCGATCGGCCAGGGATTCGCCATGGCGTTCATTCTGGGCGGCATCTGGAATACCTGGCTGATGCTGGTGGGTTTTTTCCTTTTCGTGGCCGCGCAACTGGAAGACCGCTCCGCCGTTTTTCAGTCAGTCCTCGAGCAGGTGCGGCTGGAAGACGTTATGCTCACCGACTTTTCCACCCTCTCGCCCGCCGACACGCTGCAAGACGCGCTGCACAAGGCCGTGCACACGCTGCAGGATGATTTCCCCGTGGTTCGCGGCTGCGATATGGTGGGCGTAATCTCGCGGCAGAAAGTTCTCGAGGCCCTCCGCGCCAGCGGCAACGGCTACGTGCAGTCGGTGATGAACCGTGTCTTCTCGGTCTGCCAGTCGGGCGACACGCTGGCCTCTGCCTTCCGCAAATTGACGTCGCAGGGTGTGACCGTGCTGCCGGTGGTGAACAGCGGCCGCCTGGTCGGGATCATCACGCTGCAGAACCTGATGCACAGCATGTCGCTGCTCGCCGAAACCAAGCGCCTCAAACACGATCAGGAGCAGGCAGAATAGTTGCCAGTCGTCAGTCGCCAGTCGTCAGGCCGGAGCAGGAAGACTTATCCCAGCCGGATGGCGCGCGCCAGGGTGATGGCCGCGATGCCGCGCAGCTTGTGCAGCACCGCGTCCGGCACCCGCGAATCCACGTGCACCACGCACACCGCCTCGCCGCCGGAGCCATGTCCACCGCTGGCCGGCGCCACGGCCGCGCGCGCTGCCTGCTCGGCGCGACCGAGTGAAAAGTTGGCGATATTGATTTTCGCCTCGCCCAGGATGGTCCCGATTTTTCCGATCACGCCCGGCACGTCGCGGTTGCGCAGGTAAATCAGGTTGCGCTCCAGCGGGGCCTCGACGTCAATTCCGTCCACCGACAGCAGGCGTGGCGAAGCGCCGTGCAGCACCGTGCCCTTGACCGCGTGCTCGCCCTGGTGCGTCTTCAGATGGACCGTAATGACGCTGCCCGCGCTTCCGCCCGACACCTTGGGCTTGGCGGTTTCGCGCACGCGGATGCCGCGCTCCTCGGCCATCGCCGACGCGTTCACCAGGTTGGCCTTTTCCGCGAGCACGGAATTCAGCACGCCGACCAGCGCCGCGTTGCGCACCAGTTGGGTTTTGCCGCTGGCGATGGGGCCGCTGAATTGCAGCCCGATTTCCTCCAGCCCGCCCTCGGCCGCCTGTGCGATGAACGCCCCGAGCCGCTCGGCCAGCGTCAAGTACGGTTGCAGCTCGGCGTATTCCTCGTCCGACACCGAGGGAACGTTGACCGCGTTCTGCATCACGCCGCGGCGCAGGAATTCGCGTACCTGGATGGCGATCTGCACCCCGACCGCCTCCTGCGCCTCATGCGTGGACCCGCCGATATGCGGGGTGAGAATCACATTGGGCGCGGTGAGCAGCGGCGAATGTTTCGGCGGCTCTTCGGTGAAGACGTCGAGCCCTGCTCCGGCGAGATGTCCATGCGCCAAGGCAGCCGCTACGGCCGCTTCGTCCACCAGTTCGCCGCGCGCGCAATTGATCAGGCGCGCGCCTTTTTTCATCAGGCGCAGGGTCTCGGCGTTGATCAGGCCCGCGCTTTGCGGGGTGAGCGCCAGGTGCAAGGTGACGTAATCGGCGGTGGCGAGAACTTTTTCCAGCGTGGTCAGCTCGATCTCCGCCTGGCGCGCCACTTCCGGCGACACGAAAGGATCGTGCGCCACCAGCTTCATGCCGAAGGCGCGTGCCCGGCGCGATACCTCCATGCCGATGCGGCCGAGGCCCACGATCCCGAGGGTTTTGCCGCGCAGCTCCGTGCCTTGCAGCGATTTCTTTTCCCACTTGCCGGCGTGCATCAGCGCGTCGGCGCGGCAGAGGTGACGGGCCATGGCCAGCGCCATCGTCATGGTGTGCTCGGCGACCGCCACGGCGTTGGCGCCCGGCGTGTTCATGACCGCGATGCCGAGGCGGGTCGCAGCCTCCAGGTCCACGTTGTCCACGCCGACGCCGGCGCGCCCGATGACCCGCAGCTTTTGCGCGTGCTCCAACAGGGCGGCGTCCGCCTGCACGGCGGAGCGCACGATCAGCCCGTCGGCATCGGCGACCTCGCTGGCCAGGCGGCCGTCAAGCTGGTCCGGAGTGACGATGTTCCATCGTTTTTCCTCCCGCAGGATATCGATGGCAGAAGAAGAGATTTTTTCCGCTACAACGATCTTCATAACACCTGCCGCTATGGTCTGTTATGGCGCTAGTCGTCGATGGTCGATGGTCGTTGGTCGATGGCCAAAAGGAGTTGCGAACGACTAACGACCAACGGCTATTTCGGGTCGCGCACAAGAATAAGCCCTACACAGCGCTTGCGGCGGGCTTTGCGCCCCGCTCGGCGTACACCTTCTGCGCCGCCGCCACAGCCGCGCCGAATTCCACCGGGCGAATGCGCGCCATCACCTGCTCCAGCGCCGCGATGATGCCGATGGTGTCCAGATAATCGTAGTACCCGAGGTGGGCAATGCGAAAGAGGGCGGACTTCATCACATCGCCCTGCCCGGCGGCCACCACCGCGCCAAAATTGTCGCGGAACGCTTTGACGATTACGCCGGACTCAAGCCCGTCCGGCGCCGCAATCGCGGTCAGCGCGTTCGACGGCACGCTGGCGTACAGCTTCAATCCCAGCGCGCGCGCGCCGGCCCGGGTCATCTCGGCGCAGAGCTCTGCGTTGGCGATCAGCGCTTCGCGTCCGGCGGCCAGATCGCCCGCGCCGGCTTCGCGGATGTAATCCATGGCCGCGGCCAGCGCCGCCACCAGTGCGATCGCCGGCGTGAACGCCGACTCGCCCTTGGCGCCGGCCTTGCGTTCCTTGCGCAGGTCAAAGTAATACCGTGGTGACCTGGCGCTTTCCATGCGCGACCACGCGCGCGGGCTCACGGCGCAGTAGGCCAGCCCCGGCGGCACCATCACCGCCTTCTGCGAGCCGCCGATGATGACGTCGATGCCCCAGCCGTCCACGTCGAACCGGGTGGTGCCCAGGCCGGTGATCGCGTCCACCACCAGCAGCGTGTCGTGACCGGACTCCCGCACCAGACCCGCCACGCCTTCGACGTCGTGGCGCACGCCGGTGGAGCTCTCCGTCGCCTGCATGTACACGGCGCGCGTGTCGGGGGTGAGCCGCGCGCGCACCGCATCGAGCGCGAATGTCTGGCCATAAGGTGCGCTGACAACCTCCGCGGCAAGGCCGTACGCCTTGGCCAGCTCGGTCCAGCGCTCGCCAAATTTTCCCGCGGTGACGACCAGCACCTTGTCGCCGGGCGAAGTGAGGTTGGCCACCGAGGCTTCCATCGCCCCGCTGCCCGACGACGCCATCAGCACCACGTCGTTCTGCGTGCCGACAAAGGTTTTCAGGTCCGCCAGCAGGCGCGTATAGAGCGCGCGAAAGTCCGCGGTCCGATGATGAATGTTGGCCGCCGCCATGGCCATCTGCGCGGCCGGGAGAAGAGGCGTCGGCCCCGGGGTGAAGAGCCGATTCTTGCGTAACATGATTGCCGTCCTCGTGTAGTGACGGAATAATTCCGTCGGATGATTGCTGATGGGCTACGGTTCCAGGCTGATGTCCTGGTAATTGGCCGGCGACGAAATTTTCCCGGCGCATCGCCCGGGCGACACGGCGCGAATCATAAGACCCGGCGCAAGCCCACGCACCACTATAATGGGCGCTCGGGCGATGGCGACACCGATTTCGGCCGAGTAGCGAGGAAATTTTTCGATCGGCACGATGAACCATCCGCAGGAGCCACCATGAGCATCAGCGAGCAAGTTCAGAAAGATATGGTCGGGGCGATGAAGGCGCGCGACGAGCGCCGCCTCTCCACCCTGCGCATGGTCAAAAGCGCGCTCAAGAACAAGGAAATCGACAAGCGCGCCCCCCTCGACGACCGCGAAGCGCTGCAGGTGCTGAGCACGCTGATCAAGCAGCGCAAGGACTCTGTCGAGCAGTTCACCAAGGGCGGGCGGCAGGACCTGGCCGACAAAGAAGCCGCCGAGATCGTGCTCATCGAAACCTACATGCCCAAGGCGGTGGGCGAGGACGAGATCGCCGCCACGGTGCGGGCAGCGATCGCTGAAATGGGATCGCCCACGATGAAGGACATGGGCGCGGTGATGAAGAACGTCATGGCCAAGTTCGCCGGCGCCCGCGTGGACGGCAAAGTGGTGAGCGATGCGGTGAAGAAGGAATTGGCGGGGAAGTAGAAGTCAATTCCATGTATCAGGGCACGACTGAAGTCGTGCCGCTGAGGGCGCTTTGAATTCGAGCTTTAGCCCCTGAAGCACTCATGGCAATCCTAACTCGCAATGCCGATCCTAACCAGCCTCTCCAGGCGAATCGCACCTTCTTCGTGACCACTGCCGCATGGGGACACCGCCGCCTATTGCAAGTTATCGCATGGCGCGTCTGCTCGTTGATGTTCTTTATCACTATCGTTCCGAGCACAAATACGCGTTACACGATTTCGTCGTCATGCCGGATCATCGACACGCGTTGATCACTGTGGAGTCAAACCTTCCTCTTGAACGCGCTGTTCAGTGCATGAAAGGCGGCTTTTCCTACGGTGCTGCTCGCGAATTGACCGTTCACGGCGCAATTTGGCAGCGTGGCTTCTCGGAGGTCAGAATCTTGAGTTCCGAGGCATTCCTCGCACACCGCATGTACATTCGGGAAAATCCCGTCAGGGCAGGACTGGTCAGTTCGCCCGAACAATGGGAGTACAGTTCGGCATACCCGGGCTATGAACTGGACGAGAGTCCCTTTGCAGGGGCTAAAGCCCGGTCATTGGTTGCGCCGGTCGGCACGACTGAAGTCGTGCCCTGATACATCAGCCCCGCCGCGGCTTGCAATTGGCACTCAGAAGCTTGAAACTACCTTCCAATGGCGACCACCCAGGACACACGCGCGGCGGTTCATGCGCGCTACGAGCCGGTCATCGGCCTGGAGGTCCACGTCCACCTGCTGACCGCCAGCAAGATCTTCTGTTCGTGCTCGACTCGTTTTGGCGACCCGCCGAACACCAATGTCTGCCCCGTCTGCCTCGGCCTGCCGGGGCGCTGCCGGTGCTGAACAAGAAAGCGGTGGAATTCGCGACGCTCGCCGCGATGGCGCTGAACTGCCGCATCAACGAGCGCTCCATCTTCGCGCGCAAGAATTACTTTTATCCCGACCTGCCCAAGGGTTTCCAGGTTTCGCAGTACGACAAGCCGCTGGCGGAGTTTGGGTGGATTGAAGTGCCGGCGAGCGGCGGCGGCACGAAAGAAGATCGGCATCACCCGCGTCCACCTGGAAGAAGACGCGGGCAAGAGCCTGCACGAAGGCTTTCCCGATTCCTACGAGCGCACCTATCTGGACCTGAACCGCTGCGGCGTGCCGCTGATTGAGATCGTCAGCGAGCCGGACATCCGCTCGCCCGAGGAGGCGCACGAATATCTCACCCGCCTGAAGGAGATCATCCTTTACACCGGCGTCAGCGACGTCAACATGGAGGAAGGCTCGCTGCGCTGCGATGCCAACATCAGCGTGCGTCCCGCCGGCCAGGAAAAATTCGGCACCAAGACCGAGATCAAGAACGTGAATTCATTTCGCTTCATCCGCCAGGCGCTGGAATACGAAATCGGGCGCCACATCACGGTGATCGAGTCCGGCGGACGCATTGCGCAGGAGACGCGCCTGTTCAACTCGAACGAAGGCAAGACGTACAGCATGCGCTCCAAGGAAGAGGCCCACGATTACCGCTATTTTCCCGAGCCCGACCTGTTGCCGCTGGTGGTGGACGCCGCGTGGCAGTCGCAGATTCGCGCCACGTTGCCGGAATTGCCCGAGGCCCGCAGGGCGCGCATGATGCGCGAGTACGGGCTCACCGAGGACGATGCCTCCACGCTCACCCGGACGCAGAGCATGGCCGACCAGTTCGAATCCGCCGCCCGCGCCGCCAAGAATCCCAAGCGCGTCGCCAACCTGGTGATCGGCGACCTGCTCGGCCGCCTGAAGGCGCAGGGGCTGGAAATCGAGCAGTCGCCGATTTCGATGCAGGGCGTCGCCATGTCCGCCGACCTGGTGGAATCCGGCGCCATCTCCGGCAAAATCCTGAAGGACCTTTACGACAAGGCGTTCGAGCGCAAACAGGACTTTCCCGCCATCTACGAGCAGGAAAAACCGCAGCAGATCACCGACACGGGCGCGATCGAGAAGATGATCGACGACGTGCTCGCCGCCAATCCCAAACAGGTGGAGCAGTATCGCGCCGGCAAGACGACGATGAAGGGCTTCTTTGTCGGCCAGGTGATGAAAGCGTCGAAGGGGCAGGCGAATCCGGCACTAGTGAATGAGTTGCTGGAGAAAAAACTTGTTTAACCACGGATCGCCACGGATCAACACGGATCAACACGGATCAGAAGAACGGAAGTCAGAATTAAGAAGTGAGAAATCAGGAGTAAAAGCGGCCGGAGAATCCGCGTAGTTTTCGAGTGGCCGTTCTTACTTCTGACTTGCTTTGATCCGTGCTAATCCGTGGCGATCCGTGGTCAATTGTGCTTGATAAACTCGCCCGTCTTGTTGCCCTTCAGATCGTTGTACAGGGTCTCGATGAACTTGTCGGTGGTAATGAATTTGCCCTCGCCGCCCCAGCTCTCGTATCCCGCGAGAACCTTTTCCTGCTTCAGTTGCTCCAGCGTCTTCCCCCGATCGATGCCGTTCTGCACGCGCGCCATTGTGTCCTTCAGCATGGCCACATAGGGCTTCATGTCGGCCACCGTCGAGAGCGCGCCATGTCCCGGAATCACCTTCGCATCCGCCGGAACCGTCGCCATCACCTTTTCGACCGCTGCGATCATGCCGCGCGCGCTGCCGCCGCTCTCCAGGTCAATGAACGGAAAACCGTAGGTGACGAAGTCGTCGCCCATGTGCACCACATTGGACTGCGGAAAGAAGATAACCGCATCGCCGTCGGTGTGCCCGTGGGGAAAGTGGATGGCGCGAATGTCTTCGCCGTTCAGGTGCACCGTCGCGCGGTCGTTGAAGGTGATGATGGGCAGCGCTTCCTTGGCCGCGGGTTTCACCTCGGTGCCGAGCAGGTTGGCGCCCTTCTTCATGCGCTCGCGCACGTTTTCCTGCGCGATGATCGGACCCTGCTTCTGGAAATAGGCGTTGCCGCCGGTGTGGTCGAAGTGCCAGTGGGTGTTGATGACGAAGCGTACCGGCTTGTCGGTAATTCCCTTCAGCGCGGCCTGGATCTTTTCCGCCAGGGGAGCGTACTGATCGTCCACGATGACAATGCCGTCCTCGCCCACGGAGACGCCGATGTTTCCGCCCGCGCCTTCCAGCATGTACACCGATCCCGCGACCTTGGTGACCTTGATCTGGACTTTGCTGAAATCCTGCTGCGCGGCGGCCACGCCCGCGAGCAGAATCAGACACCACAGAAGTTTCCGCATGCACGCTCCTCAGCTTGGAAATGCGGAGCATTGTACACGCGCGTGAACGGATGTGAATAGCGCGCTAGTGCTCCAGTTCGGCACTGTTGAAGAGCTGCGTGAGGGAGTCGGGGGTGGCGCGATAGAGCGCAAAACTTTGGCCATTGTCAGAAATTTCGCGGAACAGCAGCTCGCCGCGGCCATCGCCATCGGCGTCCACGGCGTCAATCAGCTCGGCGCGCGGATAGGCGTCGAGGTGCTTGCTGTCGGTGGCCCACACTTTCAGTTTGCGTAGCTCGCCGTTGTAATCCTGGCGCGCCGCCACGGTGATCCAGTAGGTCAATCCTTCGCCCGCCGCCGGCGGCGGCTTGGTTGCCGCGCCCGGTTTGGTTCCCGGCCGCGAGCCTGCGCGGCGCACCGGTGCGGCCGGCGCCCCCGGCGCGTCAAGGGCGCGCGCCATCAGAACGATTTGCGGTTCGTTGCGGGTGGTGAGATCGAAAGCGCGCACCTGCACGTCCTGCAATGGGCCGGGATGCGTGCCGCCGTGGGTGCGCGCGAAGTCCTGCAACGCGGCGCTCGCTAACTGGATCATGGAATTCTTCAGGCGCTCCTGCTCGTCCATGTTCCAGGGCAGGAGGTAGGTGTGTGGTTCCGGACCTGCGGCATCGGAGATCGCCGGCAGCACGCGTCCGGGGCGCGCCGCAGCGGCCTTGGCCGCGGCTGCACTGGGACCTGCGGGCGCGGCGGGCGACTTCGGCGCCGCCTTTGCGTCCACCGCGCCGGGAAGATTCTCCGCCTGCTCGGCGGTTGGACGCCCGCGCCGCAGCACCGGATGTTCGGAATCCTCCGACCGCTGCGAACTCGACGGGCTCGAGGGCGATGGCGGAGCTGGTGGCAGCATTCGCCTGATCGGTTGGCTTGCTCTCCGTATCGCTTGGCTTAGTTGCGTCCGGCGATGGCTGTTCGCTCGCGGGCCTGCGCAGCACGGGCGGCTCATCACCTCCGGTAGGCTGCGGCTCCGACTTTGGTTCAGGCGTCGTGGTCGGCTGGGGCGCCCGGTCGCGTTCGGAACGCCGCCCGCCGCGACGCAACGTCGGCGGACCTTCAGATACGGTCGCCGATTTCGGAGCAACATCGCGCGGCCTGTGCGCCGCCGCCAATTGTTCGTTGGTCTGGAAGCGCGCGTCGGCGAGCCACGCGCCATTTTTCGCCTGGCGCGCACCGGTGAGCGTCACCATGCCGATGGAGGCGCCGCTCTGCTCCACCTCGTACACGTTTCCGGCCTCCAGCGCCATGGGCACCGGATCCGCCTTGTAAATGGACGCATCGTAGTAGCGGCCGTCCACCAGGATGGTCACCGGGATAACGCGCGGGCTGCCGCCGTTGGCGGGCCATTCCACCAGGGCCAGCGCGCGCGGACCCTTGGCCTTGCGCGCGGTGCGCTGTGCCGCCGCTCCCAATGACAGGACGAGGCACAACGCCAAGAGCAAGGCGCGGTGTAAGATACTTTTTCGCCGGAGAACATGCATGCAAGTCAATGATAAAGCCCCCGAGTTCAATTTGCCCGATCAGGACGAAAAGAGCACGTCGCTGAAGGACTTTCGCGGCAAGACCGTCGTCCTTTATTTCTTCCCGAAAGCCAACACTCCCGGTTGAAACGTAGAAGCGTCCGAGTTTCGTGACGAATACGCCAAGTTCAAGAAAGCCGGCGCCGAGGTGGTGGGCACCTCGCCCGACTCGCCGCGCGCGCTGAAGAAATTCCAGGAACAATTCAAACTGCCGTTCACGCTGCTCTCCGACGCGGAGAAGAAACTCGCCCAGGCCTACGGCGTGCTGAAAGAAAAAAATATGTATGGGAAAAAGGTGATGGGCATCGAGCGCAGCACGTTTGTGATCGGGCCCGACGGCAAGCTGAAGCACGAGTTCCGCGGCGTGAAGGCTGCCGGTCACGCCGCGGAAGTGCTGGCCGCGTTGAAGTAATTTTGCCGCTGATTAACGCAGATGCACGCTGATTTGTCGAAAGGCGATTCATCTGCGTTCATCAGCGTTGATCTGCGGCTGAATTCATGCGCGATCCGGGATTCGACATCACGCGCGCGCGCACGCTGTCGCGCCGGTTTTACGACCGCGACCCGCGCCGCGTCGCGCGCGAACTGCTGGGCAAAGTCCTGGTCCGCAAACATGGACGCAAGCTGCTGGCGGGACGCATCGTGGAAGTCGAGGCCTATATGGGCGCGAACGATCCCGCCGCGCACGCCGCCTCCGGGCCCACCGCGCGCAACCTGGTGCTGTTCGGCGCGCCCGGCTTCGCCTACGTGTACCTGATCTACGGCAATCACTATTGCCTGAACGTCTCCTGCATGGCGGAAGGCAAAGCGGGGTGCGTGCTGTTTCGCGCGCTTGAACCGGTTGCGGGATTGACGCAGATGTTTGCCGCGCGCGGGCTCTCGGTGCCGGTAGGCGAGCCGCGCGTAACGGACTTGCGGTTGTTGACCACCGGCCCCGGCCGGCTGACGCAGGCGCTGGGCATCACGCGAGAGCGCGACAACGGCAAGGACCTGACCACGTTTTCCGACCTCACTATCCTGGACGACGGCTCTCGCGGCGGCCGCGTTGTGACCACGCCGCGCAGGGGCATCAAGAAAGCGATGGAGGAGAAGCTGCGATATCTGATCGCGGGGAATCCGTTTGTGTCCGGGAAAGTCAACGGAAGTAAGAATTAAGAAGTAATGATTAACCACTGTACGTCCTGTGGCAGGCTGCTGAAAAAGTCAAAACCCAGATTCCTCGCGGGCTGAAGCCCGCTCGGAATGACAAAAATAAAGGACTTGTGCGGCGCGGCTGAAGCCGCGCCCCTTCAAAACAACTGCCAGGGAGAGTTTTTCAGCAGCCTGTTTAGAGGCTTGGTGGTTTGACTTCGCACTTCTTACTCTGACTTCTTAATTCTTACTTCTTAGTTCTGACTTACAGGACGACGTTGTCAATCAGCCGCGTGTTGCCGATGAATGCCGCCACTGCCACCAGCGCGCCGTGGGAGATGTCGCCGACAGGATCGAGCGTGTCCGGATTGACGACCTCAAGATAGTCCAGGCGCGCGCCAGGCTCTTCGGCCATCACCTGCTTGCCCGCTTCGATCAACTTAGCTGCATTGTGCTCGCCGGCATCGGCCAGCGCCTCGACGCGCATCAGAGCGCGGTGCAGTACAAGAGCCTGCTTGCGCTGCTGCGGATCCAGGTAAGCGTTGCGCGAGGACAGAGCGAGGCCGTCCTGTTCGCGGACGATGGGGCAGACCATGATGCGCACGGGAAGATTCAGGTCGCGCACCATGCGGCGGATGATCGCCACCTGGGCTGCGTCTTTCTGGCCGAAGAACGCGAGATCCGGCTCGGCGATATGGAACAGCTTGGCGACAACGGTGGTCACGCCGCGAAAATGGCCCGGCCGCGAGCGCCCGCAGAGCTTGTCGCTTAAGCCCTCGACGGTGACGAATGTGGTCGCGCCCGGCGGATACATGGCGTGGTTCGAGGGCGCAAAGAGCAGGTCAACGTTCTCCGCCTCCAGCAACTGGCAGTCGCGCTCCAATGTGCGCGGATACTTGGCGAGGTCCTCCTTCGGCCCGAATTGCAGCGGATTGACGAACAGGGAAACCGCGACCACGTCCGACTGCGCCCGCGCCGCGCGGATCAGGGAGAGGTGCCCTTCATGCAGCGCGCCCATGGTAGGCACCAGTCCGATGCGGCTGCCGTCGCGGTGGTGCTGCGCGCAAGCGGCGTGCATGTCGTCGGGGTCATGCAGGATCTTCATCTTGCCATTTGCGATTTCAGAGGGCTTCCAAAGCCAGTGCACGTCGACACAAACCCAAGATCCCTCGACTCGGGTTTCCCGCGCTGGAAAAGACGCGCGGGAGCCCTCCCTCGCTCGGGATGACATCGGGGTAGGACTGGTTTAGAGCTCACAGTTTCAGTCACCGCTGCGCATGCTGTGCTTGCGCTCCAGGATCGTTTCCAGCGCCGCGCGCGTGTCCTTGGGCAGGTGGTAGGACTCTGCGTCGTTGGGGTACCCGCCCGCGATGACATCATTCTTGTAGCTCTCAACGGCGCCGCGCATGATAGCGCCCACGTCGGCGTACTGGCGCACGAATTTTGCCGGCGTGCCGAAATTCAGGCCGAGCATGTCGTGAATCACCAGGATCTGCCCATCGCACTCCGGCCCGGCGCCGATGCCGATGGTTGGGGTGTGCACTTCGGCGGTGATCATCGCCGCCACCTCGCGCGGAATGCCTTCCAGAACCATGGCAAACACGCCGGCGCGATCCAGCGCCACCGCGTCGCGCATGAGTTGCTCGATCGCAGTCAGCGTTTTGCCCTGAACTTTGTATCCACCCATGGCGTGCACGGACTGCGGCGTCAGGCCGATGTGCCCCATCACGGGAATTTCGGCGTCAATGATGCGGCGAACGATGTCGGAGCGCTTTTCGCCGCCTTCGATCTTCACCGCCTCCGCGCCCGCTTCTTTCACGAACCGCGCAGCATTGCGCAACGCCTCGTCGGCGCCGAGGTGATAGGACGCAAAGGGCATGTCGGCAACCAGCAGCGCGCGCTTGACGCCCCGGCGCGCGGCGCGCGTGTGGTGCAGCATCTCTTCCATGCTGACCGCCAGCGTGTTGTCGTAGCCGAGCACGACCTGGGCGAGCGAATCGCCGACCAGGATAACGTCAATCCCGGCTTCGTCGACCAGGCGCGCGGTGGCGTAATCATAGGCGGTGAGCGCAGTAATAGGCTCGCGCCGCAGTTTCTTGTCCAAGAGAGAAATGGTGGTGATTTTCTGGCGGGAATCGCCGATGGGAACAACGCTCACTTCAACCTCCAGTGCAGTTCCGCCGCAGCGGATACCGCCTGTACCCGGAAAAACCGGGCAGTTACCTACAGAGATGCAGGCAGAACTATTGTAGGCGCAATTCTTTCCAAGCCGAAGCGAAATGTGGGCCCGGCCTAGCGCGCGCTACGGCGGTCACCCTTGCGGCGGTCGCGCTGGCGGCGCTCCTTGCCGGAGCGAGTAGTACCCGGCGGCGCTGGGATAGCGGGGTCGCGCCGCTCCTTCCCTTTACGGATCGGCGCTTTTCGACGGTTACCCTGACGGCGCTCCTCGGATGCAGCCATAACTTCCCCCCTATAATCTTGCTTCCAGCGAACCATCTTACCTGAGCCGCGCCGCCGGGCAAGCACCGGGCGCGCACCGAAGGCCATGAAATGATTAAAGCTGGTTTCAAGAATACATTTTCATGAGCCGAGGACGGAATCCCTCAGCGGCTAAAGCCGCCAAAATTTGGGCTTGTTACGGCGCGGCTGAAGCCGCGCCCCTTCAAGGACGCATTCTTGCAACCAGTTCCAAGTTACTCGTTACCGGCCCGCGGCGGCGAGTTCGACGTAGAACTCCTGCAAGCGGGTAGCCGAGTTCGCGCCAGCCATGAAACCCGCCGGCCAGCGGACGAACCTGGGTTATTCCCAAGCGCTTCAATTGCTGCGCCACCCGGGCGCTGGTCGCTTCGTTCGGTCAAGTGCAATAGAGGATGACCTCGCGATCGCGCGGGATCTCGGTGTGGCGCTGTTCAATGTCGCTGGGCGCAAGCCGAATCGCTCCCGGAAGCACCTGCGGGTAGGGGAGAAAATCGAGCGGATGGCGGAGGTCAACGATGGCCAGCGGCTCGCCGGCATCCAGTTTGGACTTCAAGTCCTCGGGGCTGATGCGGGCCATCCACAGCTCGCGCTGGAAGCGGCGGCGGGCCAGATATTTTCTGACGATATAGGCGGCCAGCCCCAGCACCAGCAGAACGACGGCGGCATTCCCCAGCCGCGAGAAGTAGAACGCCAGGCGTTCCAGTTTCTCGCTGAAGAGATATCCGACCAGCACCGCGCCACCGGCGTACAACAGCGCCCCGAGAGAATCCAGGAGCAGAAAGCGCGGCAAGCGCATGCCGGTCATGCCGGCCATGGGCGGCGCCGCCGTATTCAAGCCGGGAATGAACTTGGCAAGCAGCAGCGAGCGCGAGGCATGATTCTGGAAGGCGTCTTCGGTGCGGCGGACGCACGACTCCGGCTCCAGCGAAATGCGGCACAGCAGGCCGAGGATTTTTCCGCCACGACGCCGCCCCAGTTCGTACCACAGCAGGTCGGCAATGATGCAAGCGAGCACTGCGAGCGCAATGGGTATCGGAAAACTGAATTTGCCTGCGCCCGCCAGTGCGCCGGCCGCGAGCAGCAGCGGAAGCGATGGGATGGGCAGACCCAACTGCTCCACCAATACCCAGGCGAACAGCAGCGTGTAACCGTGCTGGATGAGGAAATCGATGGTTTCGCGCATGGCAGGCCGTCAATCCGGCTCAGGTAACAGATGCTGCAGCAACTACCGGAGAGCCTGAAATATTCATCCGTGCGCTTATGCCAGGAATCGCAACCTTGCGGCGGAGGCCTAACTCGCGGCGGAGGCCGGCAGGAGAACGGCTTGACCGCACTCCAGGTCGAGGAGCTTCTGTTTCAACGCGAGTCCGCCGCCGTAGCCGCCGAGCGTGCCGTCGGAGGCAATCACGCGATGGCAGGGCACGATGATGGCGATGGGATTGTCGTGGTTGGCCAGGCCGACGGCGCGGAAGGCCTTCGGCCGGCCGACGGCGCGCGCCTGGTCGGCGTAGGTGCGGGTCTGGCCGTAGGGAATTTTCAACAGCGCGTGCCAGCAGAGGATCTGGAAATCGGTGCCGCGAAGATCCAGGGGAACGGTGAAGTCCCGCAGTTTTCCCGCAAAATATTTTTCCAGCTCGCGGCGATAGGGGGAGAGCTTGTCGTCGGAGTAGAGCCAGGTGGCCTTGAATTTCCGCTTCAGTTGCGGACGAAATTCCAGCGCGACCAGGCCGCGTTCTGAGGCGATCAGGGTGAGCGGGCCGATGGGAGATTGCCAGGTGGAGTAGTAGAGCGTTTCCATGGTGGCCAGATCGTAACACTCGCACGACTCGCGTGGGGCGTAGCGGCGGTTCCTTGTGCTTCTTCGCCGGCTCCACGCGTAGGTGACCGTCGATCAGTCGGGCTCTGCGGACGTTCTTGATGACCTGATGAACCCATCCGACCTGTTCCAGCACTTCGGCCAGGCCGTCTTGCTGGTTTTTCGGGTGTAGACGCCAATTTTCGGGGTTCGGCAGCAGCTTGTGCGGGTCCTCTGCGCCTTGCCCGACAATTCGGTTTTTCCAGGTTGCCTCTGGCGCTGCGCTCATAAAATCAAGTCTGAAAAAAACTCGCTATCGGTAACGAGATTTTGGGGCCGCCGTCACCCGCAGCTCGCGATCCTTGGAAGGACCCGTGAGGGGGATGAGAGGTGCATCGAAGCCCCTTCGTGCTGAATTTGTGCGGGTTTTCGTGGCGCGTCGCTTTCAACATCGGGCGACTCTAACTCGCAGGTGTACCCGGTTCAATTGTCGTGCTGAACGCGACAGGTTGGTTCGGTTGCTCAGGCATTTGAGGCGTGATTTAATTCCCGCGGCCCATTACAAATCCCACGTACTAAACTGTAGTCGGGCGGGGTCAGCACAAAGCCCCTCTCAATCACGCGCAACTGGAGGCGTTAATGCCCGAATCATTCGTAACGATGATGACCGATGCTGAGGGTGGGGACTTCGTTCATGAAGGTAAGTCCCCTAAGGGTGAATTGTGTGGGCGCGGGAGAATAGTACAGAGCATCTCCGATGACGAGCGGCTCACTTATCGATGTCGCAAGTGCGGTCGCAGCTGGCGAGGCGAGAAGTTGGAGGCGTCGAAGGCTGGGCCAACCTGGTCTACCCCTCCGAGTTTGCCTGGCTTCTAGTGAGGCGAGAAGTTGGAGGCGTCGAATGCGGGTTGAATTCACGGACATGCAAACTTTCCTGCGACATCTGGTAGCGAACCTAATTAAAGATGTCAAGATCCTGGCATTGCTTCTAGGCATACCGCTCTTACTCAGTTGCCCCCTCTACCTCGTCGAAAGGGGAGCTACCGGCGCAAAGCTAACGTCTTGGCCAGAAGCCATGTACCTTACCTGGATTACGTTGATGACGGTCGGCTATGGTGATTTGACGCCCGTAACCCCTTGCGGTCGCCTGATCGCCTGCGTTGACGCGGCATTCGGGATCGTTCTGTTTGGGCTCGTCGTCTTCAATGTGTCAAAGGCTCGGGAGCCCTGAAGGCGCGGGCGGCCAGCAATCGCTGACCCTTGCTGCTAATGCGATAGGTCGGTATGGCCGTAGATTTATCGCGTACGATAAGGCCAGGACGAACCAGTGCATCCACGGTCACCTGCCGAACCGGATCAACGACTGACATGCCAAGGCCGAAGTAGAAATGCCCGTGTGTTGGCAGGAATATCAGGTGCGCATCGTCCTGATTCAGACGACGCAGCAGCCCGTCAGCAGTTTCGGTCAGCCGCACCTGTCGTGGCGAGTCAAGCAGCGATGCTCCCATTTTTCCCATCTCCCTATGAATGTCGTGATTTATTGACCCGGACGTGCACCGGCAGGGCCACGACTCCGGGCAGTGCTTCCCCGCACCAGGGATAGAAGTTGATGCCGCCACGCGAGTTCGTTTGCGGCAGCCGAGGGCGGCTGCCGCCGCCATGACTTCAGTGAATGATGGGCCCGGTCCCGGCGGGGCGCCGGGACCTACGGTAAGAAAGTAAGCCCGCTATTTCGCCGGGCTGAAGCCTGGCGCTTGCACGTACTGTCAATCACGATTCACAAATCACCAATGAAAAAGCCCCTCGCTGTCGAGAGGCTTTAACTCCGAGTTCCTGTCAATGCGCCGGAGCCCAGGAACTCGGGGGGCGCCCGGTACGCGTGGGGGAGCCACGTACCGGGCTTCGGGGTTGCTACTGCTGAGGATTCGGCTGCGGCGGCGGAGTGCTGGGGGAAGCGCTCTGCTGTGCAGGCGAAACCATCTGAGCGGTAGCCGGAGAAATACTGGTTGCCGGAGCGTTGATGTTCGAAGTCGGGCCGCTCGACATCGGCTGCGCCGCGCTGAGCTGCTCCAGGTCGTTCTTCAGCAGGCTGACTTCGACGCGGGCGCCGCGCACGCGCTTCGCCACCGTGCCGTCGCTCGACGGCATGGGAGCATTGCCCAGCCCGAGTACATGCACGCGGTACACCGGGATGTCGTTGTTGATGACCAGGTAGCGGCGGACGGCGTCGGCCAGGCGCTGCGAGCTCTCGATCGCCGACTCACCGCGGCCGGCGGAGAAGCCCTGGATTTCCACGATGTAGCCCTTCTGGTCCTTGACTCCACTCGCCATGTCGTCGAGCACGTCCTTGGCTTTCTTGCTGAGCACGGTCTGGCCGGGACGGAAGCGGATTTCGGTCTGGGTGACCGGCTTGTACTGGTCAAGGTTGGTGACCACCTGCTCGACGGTCTGCAGGCGCGTGGTCGCCTGGGTGGCGGTCTGCTGCGCCGCCTGGGCACGGTTGCCGGCGTCCACGGCGTGCATATCGGCTTCATTCGCCTTGTTGTGCGCCAACTGGATGCCCTGCTGCGCGCGCGAGTCCACGTCCTTGATATTCTTGGCATTGGCGGCGGTCAGCTCATCAAGCTCGTTAGTGCGTTCGCGGATCGGGCCGAGCTGGCGCTGCACGTACTTCTTGCGCGCGAAGGGGTTGACCTTGCCCCAGAAGCCTTCATGCCGCTCGACGGTCAGCGGCTGGCGCGCCTGCAGGTTCTGGTCGGCGGCCTTCTGGTCGGGCGACTGCTGGGGAGTCAAGGGCTGGTCCTGCGGTAAAGCCGGGAGCTGCTGGGCCGAGTTATCCACCTGCGACATCGGCGGGGGGTTGTTCTGAGTGCTGGAGCTGGGGGAGGTCTGCGCGGCGGCCGGAAGGATGAGGGTGGCGGCCAGCGACAGAGCGATCCAGAAACGAGTCTTCATTGCGAAATTCCTCCGAGAAACGTGAGCGACACATCCCGGCAGCCTGCGCCAGGGCGAACCATCTGCGGCCTCGAGAGGCCGTTGCGCGCTCCACTGTCTTCATAATCAGATTGATTGCCAAAGTTTTCTTGAAGTTTTTCGCCTGTAAGTTGCTGAAGAGTAAGGACGTGGCGTTAGCGGCCAGGTCAGGCGGTGCGTAGGAAAGGGTGGAGTAGGGTAATTTTGTCGTGGCGAGTTGTGAGCAGAAGCCGCTCCCTGGGTTGTCGGAGAATTTCCCTCAGGGGCTAAAGCCCGGATATTGTTGTGCTTCGATCGGCACGGCTAAAGCCGTGCCCTTCCACGGTACTGTAAACCGATGCGAACCAGGATTCTGTAAACCGATGCGAACTAGGATTCTGTAAACCGATGCGAACCAAGATTCTGTAAATCGATGCGAACTAGGATTCTGTAAACCGATGCGAACTAAGATTCTGTCACTTCTGTTACTCACGGTGTTACTCGGGTCGACCCGAGCCACACTAGCTCAAACGTCGCAAACCAGGCTGCCGTCTGACTCCATTGCTCCGCAGCAGATTCAGGGGTACGCCGATCTGGCGGTCAACTGGATGCGCCAGTACCTGCAGATTGACACCAGCAATCCTCCCGGCAACGAGATGCGCGCCGCCGCCTGGTTCAAGCAGATCCTCGACGAGGAAGGGATCGAGAATCGGGTATTCGAATACGCTCCGGGACGCGGCAACGTCTGGGCGCGAATTCCGGCGACCGGAGGGGAGAAGAAACGGCCGCTGATTCTGCTAAGTCACGAAGACGTAGTCACCAGCGATGCCGAGCGGTGGAAGTTTGCGCCCTTCAGCGGGGCGGTGGCCGGCGACGAGATGTACGGCCGCGGCGCGCAGGACATGAAGAGCGAAGGCCTGGCTCACCTGGTGGTCATGGTCATGCTAAAGCGGGAGAAAGTGAGGCTGGATCGCGACGTGATTTTCCTTGCCACCGCCGACGAAGAAGTGGACGACACCGGAACCGACTGGATGATCGCCCATGAGCGCGGCCTGCTGGGCAACGCGGAATTTCTGATCACCGAGGGCGGGGAAAATCCGCTGGAAGACGGGCGCGTCAAGTTTATCGGCGTGGACGTAGCGGAGAAAGCGCCGTTCTGGCTGCACATGGCCGCGCATGGCAGGCCGGGGCACGGATCGCGTCCGATCGCCGGTTCCGCGCCCGACCGCCTGGTGCGCGCGCTCGGGCGGCTGATCGAATACAAGACCGCACTCAAGGTGCTGCCGGTCAGCGAGCAATTCCTGGCGGCAACGGCGGCGTACGAACCGCCGGCGCGCGCGCGGCAGTTCCGCAATCTGCGCCAGGCGGTGCGCGACAAGCAATTCCAGCAGGAAGTGGAGCAGGATGGGTCGCTGAATTACATGCTGCGCAACACCATTTCGCTGACCATGCTGGGAGGCTCGCAGCAGACCAACGTCATCCCCGGCGAGGCGTGGGCGAACCTGGATGTCCGGCTGCTTCCGGGCGAGGACCCGCAACAATTTCTCGAATTGGTGCGCCGCGTCGTGGGCGACAGCAACGTGAGCGTCGAGCCCCTGAAGCCGTTCAAGAAATCCAATGCCTCTGCCATCGACACGCCACTGATGGCGGCAATCCGCAGCGTCTGTGCGCGCTATTTTCCCGGCACGCCGGTGGCGCCGCGCCTGACCGGCGGCTACACCGAGAACGAGCGCTTCCGGCAGTTGGGCGTGGTCAGCTACGGCTTCTCGCCTTACACCGCGACGCCGGAGGAAGGCGCCAGCGAGCACGGCGACAATGAGCGCATCCGCATCGAGGAACTGCGGCGCGGCTTCCGGGTGATGTATGACGTGGTGCACCAACTGGCGGCGGCTTCCCACCAATAAGGGAGAGCAACCGTAGAACGCCATCATCGGGATGACGCATCCACCGTGCTCTCCGTCATTGAGCAACTCAGCCCGGCCGTCGTGGCACATTGTCGGAGACGCGTCCGTCATCGGCGCACAACGATTGGAGCCCCCAATCTCAGATTCAACTATGAAATCAACACAATTGCACTGCTCTGTCACTGAACCTTTCCCGTGGAAAGTTGGTCATACACACTGCGGCCGCTCACAAATGCCTGGAGTACTTTCACGTCCTTGAGTTCGTCTGCAGGCACGGTGAGCACATCGCGGTCGATGACGATGAAGTCGGCGAGCTTTCCGGGTTCCAGGGTCCCCTTGCTGTCCTCTTCGAAACCGGCGAAGGCTCCGTTGCGAGTGTAGAGCGCGAGCGCCTGTTCGACCGAGATGCGTTCCTCCGGGGCCAGGATCTGGCCGGTTTGCAGGTCCCGGCGAACCACTGCTGCCCAAATTCCCCACCAGGGGCTGAGCGGTGTCACGGGACAATCGGAGCCGGCGGCTTCGAGGATTCCGTTTTCGATGTAGGACTTCGCCGGATACGACCAGCGGACGCGCTCGGGCCCGTATTTGAGAAACCAGCTTCCAATCCAGTACACAAAGGGAGGATTGCCGTCTACCACCACATTCAGTTCGCGCATGCGTTGCTGCACAACCGGAGTTGAAATGCCAGCATGCACGATACGAAAACGGTGGTCCTGCAGGCCCAGCTGCTGGATCACTGAGGCGTAAGAATCCAGCACCTGGTCGATCGCCCGGTCGCCGATGGCATGTGTCTCCAACTGCCAGCCTGCGGCGGCAGCGAGCAGGTGGGCCTGCTGCATGTCGGCTGGCGTCCAGAGGAGCACGCCGAGGTTGCTCGGTTCTCCGATGACCCCCGGTGGATGAATCGCAATGGTGCGCGCACCCATGCCGCCGTCGGCAAACATCTTCACCGCCCCGAATTTCAGGAGATCATCCCCAAAGCCGGTAGAGACGCCCATCTGGACCAGTTTCTCGGCGTCGGCGACCTTGCCGATAACGGGCGACATTTGAATGCGCACCTTCAGCCAACCGCGACGGCGCGCTTCCTGGTAGCCACGCATGTCCTCGGGTGTGAAGAAGATGTCGTGGATGGTGGTCAGGCCAAGCTCGGCCGCTCTCTCGGAGATGAGCTTGGCGGCGCACACGTTGACGTCGAGTGAATCCTTGGGGAGGAGCGCGACGAGCGGCTCCATGGCTGTGTCCTTAACGATGCCGGTAGGTTCTCCGGCGGCGTCGCGCTCAATCACTCCGCCTTGCGGATCGCGGCTGTCCCTGGTGATGCCGGCAAGCTTGAGCGCAGCACGGTTGAGCGCGGCGAGATGACCACTCACGTGGACCAGGTAGACTGGGTGGCCGGGCGAGACCGGGTCCAGATCGTGGCGTGTGATGTAGCGCCGCTCGGCGAGTTTTTCATCGTCCCAGCCGGCGCCCCTGATCCAGTGCCCTTCCGGAACGGCAGCAGTGCGATCAGCAACGGCCTTCGCGATCTCCGCGATCGAAGACACGGCGTTGTGGCCGGCGTCAATCTCGCCGCGCACGATGGCCTTTGCCCACTGCATCACGTGAGTATGAACATCAATGAGTCCGGGCAGAACGGTGCGGCCGTGCAGGTCAAGCACGTGAGTGCGGGAAGTGACGCAACCCGCGAGGGCATCGTCCTCGCCGGTGGCGAGGATTTTGCCGTCACGTACGGCCATGGCGGTCACCACCGAGCGCGCTTCGTCCATGGTTACGATGTGGCCGTTGCGAAGGAAAAGGTCGGCGCCTGCGTGTTCCATTCGGACTTCAGGCTTGTTGCCGGGGAGTTGAGTCATAAGAGCGTGTCCTCCTTTCCGCTGTGGCTCTGCTAGCGATGCGCGTGTGTGCTTTCAACATCAGTCCCCAGTTCCACCAGGGTCTCCGAAAAAGAATGGGAGCTGTTCTGTCCACATTGTGATCGGCACGTATTCTCGTCGGCTTTGATGTTGGTCACCACACTTACCGTAAGTCTGCAATTCTACAGGACGCAGTCAAGTGCACTCATTTCGGTACATTTTTGGGCGGAGGCGGCGGTTTTCCCAAATTTATGCTTGCAACCTTACAGTACTGATGGTAATGTCCGCGAACACCAGGGATGGACGCAAGCAGCTGTCTTTCCAGGGTGCGGCGACCCCGATTGAGCACCGGTTCCTCGAATCCGGATACGAGGTGGACACCATGAAAGGGTTTTGCAGATGGGCAGGATTGCCCGTGTTTGTTGCGGTACTTCTCTTCGCCGTGAACCTGCAGGCGCAGTGGACGGAAGGCACTGTGGCCGGCGTGATCACCGACGCTACTGGCGCTGCGGTCTCCGGCGCGTCGGTCAAGGTTGTAAATCAGAGAACCAGCCGGGTGGATGAAACCAAGACGGATGAGATTGGCTTTTACCGTGTGCCACATCTCCAGCCCGGCAGCTACCAGGTCCGCGTAAACGCCAAGGGCTTCAAAGTGGCGGTGCTGGAGAACGTAGCGGTGAACGTGAACACCACGACTCGAGCCGATGCACAGCTACAGGTCGGCGCGGTCCAAGAGAGCGTTGAGGTCACCGGGGCGCCCTCCATTGTACAAACCGAAGAAGGGCGGCTCGCCGACACCATCAGTTATCGGCAAGTCCAGGAGTTGCCGCTGAATGGCCGTGAAGTCTACCAACTGGCCACGCTTCAGCCCGGGGTGACGGCGACAAATTCGCCGGTTATTTCCAATACGGTTTCTCCGAATTCCCCCGTGACTTTCGATTTCGGGTTCATCTCGAACGGATCCACGCCGCGTGGCAACAACTTCCTTCTCGACGGAAATACCAACAACAATGAGTGGCTGGGCGGAACGCCGGTCATCTTTCCGTCGGTGGACTCGATTCAGGAACTTCAAGTCCAGACCTTGAACTTTTCTGCCGAGTACGGTCGCAATAACGGAGCGATCGTCAATGTGATCACGCGTTCCGGGAGCAACGAATTGCACGGTTCCGTGTTCTATTTCCATCGCAACACCGCTGTGAACGCCCGCAATTACTTTGATGAGCAGCAGAAGACCCCGCTGATGCAGCATCTTTTCGGGTTTTCGTTGGGCGGACCGATCGCAAAGAACAAGACCTTTTTCTTTGTCGACTATGAGGGGTCACGCCGCAAAGACGGGCAGGCGCGCGTGGTGACGGTGGAGACTCCTGAGTTTCGCGCCCTGGTGCATGCGCAGCGGCCGGCCAGTATTGCCGACCGTTTCCTCTCCAATTTTCCTGGCCCGGCGTGTGTTTCTGGAACCCAGAAGGACATCGGGAGCCTGGTTGATCCAGCCTTTGGTCCCCTGGCCGGTCCGGGAGCCCTGGATGGCGTGCCTGACACTTGCAGTGCAACCCCTTCCCAAATTCAAGCCAGCCGGGCGGACCAGTACATGGTTCGCGTCGATCATCAATTCTCCGAAAGGGATCGCGTCTTCGTCCGCTGGGTGTCGAACGACGCCTTCGCGGACGTCGGACGGCAGGAACTTTTTGGGCGGGCCAATGTACGCGGCTTCGGCGCACCTCTGGATGGTCTGTTCGCCGATCTTGGGGCCGATTATACCCACCAGTTCTCCAAGAATCTGCTGAATGACTTTCGCTTCGCGTATTCCCGTAACCACAGCGTGATCAGGTTCACGATTCCATCCGGCAGCGTTCTGGACCAGCTGGTCAGCGCGAAGACTCCCGACTTCTTCGCCCACCTTTCTTTTGACGACGGACTGGTGGGCATGGGCGGGCCGGTATACATCCCGCGCGACATTCTATTCAATACCTTCTCCTACGCAGACACGATGTTCCACACCGTGAATCGCCACGCCCTGAAGTTCGGTTTTGAAGCGCGCAACATCAGGGAAGACGACAATTACCAGCTCGAGACGCGGCCCTTCTACGAGTTCAACAGCATGTTCGACTTTGCGAACGATCAGCCTTGGCTGTCAGAAGCGCTGGTTAATCGAGACCCCGCGAGTCCGAACTTTGGAAACTTCAGCGACAACCGGAGAAAATTCTCGTGGTGGCAGTGGGCGCTGTTCGTTCAGGATGACTGGAAGGTACGGCACAATCTGACCCTCAACCTCGGCCTGCGCTATGAAGTATTTTCGAATCCGTCGGAATCGGAGGGGCGCCTCGCCAACGTGATTCTCGGTTCCGGGAGCGATCTGTCCACCCAGATCGCGAGTGCTACGGTGGGCCGCACGAAGCAGCTATTCAAGACCGACCGGAACAACTTTGCTCCACGAGTCGGTCTCGCCTGGGATCCAACCGGCAAAGGGACGACCGCCGTGCGCAGCGGGTTTTCTGTAGCCTATGTTGAGCCCTTCTCGAATCTGTACACCAACACCTCGCGCTTCGATCCCCCCGACTCCACATTCCTGGACGTTTTCCCGGCGTTTGGCGTTGGGACGAACATCAATTATCAGTTTCCGTTCCAGCCCAGCCCGGATTACAAGAATGCGGTAAGTGCCAATGGAGGTGTGCAGGGAATCAACATTGCTCCGAATGGGGTATTGCCCACCCTGCGCACGGCCTACTCGATGCAGTGGTTCCTGGGACTGCAGCAGGAGTTTCTGCGTTCGTACGCCGTGAGTCTGAATTACGTGGGCACTCGGGGCGTGAAACTCTATACGCGGAGCGACCCGAACCGGGTCACGGGCGACGTGTGCAACGCTACGACTTGTGACTTCACGATCGATCGGCTGAATCCTGGTTGGGGAACGCTCTTCTACATCGACAATGGGAGCAGTTCGACTTACCACGGCTTCAACCTGCAGGTGAAAAAGAATTACAGCCACGGATTCATGCTGACGGGCAACTACACCTTCGGGAAGGTGCTGGACCTGGTGAGTGACGCTGGTCTGGGTGACTATACGAACAGCGGGCAACCACAATACATCGTGCAATCCGATGCCCGAAAGCCGAGCCTGGACCGTGGGCCCTCGGAGTTCGACGTCAGGCACCGCTTTACGCTGATGGGCCTCTGGGATCTGCCGTCTCCCAAGTCGCGCGGCGTAGTGCAGAAAATCCTCGGTGGTTGGCAGTACAACTGGATCGTAGCGGTACAGTCCGGTCGTCCTTTCAGTGTGTATTGTTCGCAGGCGTGGTTTGCAGGATGCGACTTCAACATGGACGGGGATCAGAACGACCGGCCGAATCGCCCCGCCAATATTAAAACCAACGGTTGGAGCACCAGTCAGTTCGCCAGCGGGATCTTCCAGGTAACGGACTTCTGCCCGAACGGGCTCGTAGCCTTTTACCTGGGCACACCGTGTGTGCCCGTTGGCACCAATGGCAATTTACCCCGGAACATTTTCCGAGGCCCGAAGTTTGCCTCCGTCGACATGGCGTTCTTCAAGAACACGCAGGTCACGGAAAGACTGAAGGTGCAGTTCAGAACGGAGATCTTCAACACGCTCAATCGCACCAACCTCTATCAACCCGTGGGAGACCTGGGCAGTCCGAACTTCGGCAAATCGCTGGCTGCGTTCGCCGCGCGGCAAATTCAGTTTGGGCTGAAGTTCCTTTTCTGAGCCGATTGGCGAGCGCGGGTAATTCTGCGCTCGCCTCCTTTTCAGGAGGACGAACCAACGTGAGCACGATCGACCTTCGGACGGAAATACCGGGGCCGCTCTCGATGCGCTGGGCGGAGCGGCGCCAGAGTGCTGTACCGCGAGGAGCGCAATCGACCGCGCCGGTCTTTATCGCCCGGGCTGAGGGCGCCGTCTTGCACGATGTTGATGGAAATTCGTTTCTCGATTTCGCGGGCGGCATCGGCTGCATGAATGTCGGCCACTGCGCGCCCGCTATCCGCGACGCGGCGCAGGAACAGCTGGCACGCTTCACCCATCTTTGCTTTGCGGTGACCCCGTACGACGCCTACGTTCGGCTCGCAGAGGAACTGAACCGGCGCACGCCGGGAAGTTTCCCGAAGAAGACCTTCCTTGTGAACAGCGGCGTAGAAGCGGTGGAGAATGCTGTGAAAATCGCCCGCTCCTACACCGGCCGCCCCGCCGTGATCGCCTTCGAAGACGCATTTCACGGCCGGACGCTTCTGGGGATGAGTCTTACGAGCAAGGTTCATCCGTACAAAGAGAGCTTCGGCCCGTTTGCCCCAGAGATTTATCGCATTCCTTACGCCTATTGCTATCGCTGCTCTTATTCCCTCACTTATCCGACATGTGAAATTCGGTGTGCGCAGGCTCTGGAAGATGTGTGTTTTCGTCGCAGCGTCGAGCCCGGCACCGTGGCCGCCGTAATAGTGGAGCCGGTTCTTGGGGAGGGCGGGTTCGTGGCGCCGCCGCGCGAGTTCTTTGGCGTGCTGCGCGAAGTCTGTACCAGACACGGAATTTTGCTGATCGCTGACGAAGTGCAGACCGGCTTTGGCCGCACCGGTACGCTGTTCGCTTGCGAGCAACTGGGTATTGAGCCTGATCTGATTGTCTCAGGGAAATCGATCGCCGCCGGTCTCCCCTTGGCTGCCGTGACCGGCCGGGCAGAGGTTATGGATGCCCCTGGCCCCGGCGGACTCGGTGGAACTTACGTGGGCAATCCGGTGGCCTGCGAGGCGGCGCTGGCGGTGCTGAGGATGTTTGACGACCAGCAGCTTGTTGCCCGTGCGGTGCAGATTGGCGATTGGATGTCGCGTCGTACTCGAGAGTGGGAGGCGGAGTTTCCGCTGGTCGGTGACATCCGCGGCAGAGGGGCCATGCGCGCAATCGAACTGGTCCGCGATCGTCGCACGCGGGCACCAGCTCAAGAAGAGACGGAAGCGATTATCAAGTACTGCTGGCAACACGGTCTCATCATCCTGCCGGCGGGGACTTACGGCAATGTGATTCGGTTACTCGTCCCTCTGGTGATTACCGAAGAGCACTTGGACGAGGGCTTTTCAGTCTTGGAGGATGCGCTGGCGTTGGTCTCTGCGCCCGCCGCGGTCGCCACCTGAGATTAGAAAAGAGGATGAACCATCTGACCCGAGACCGGTGCGGGACTCGGACCTTACAGATTTCTGAAAACAACGGTTTACGACTATCGGTGTTTTGAAGGAGCGACGTTATGTCCAGCACTGCGACACAAATCGAGTTCCAAGACCCCTTGCTCTTCCGGCAGGCCTGCTACGTCGATGGGGCGTGGGTTGAAACCAGCGCCAGCGGAAAGATCAAGGTTGACGATCCCGCCACCGGCGAGATCATTGGAACCGTCCCGAGATTTGGAATTCCAGAGGTACGCCAGGCGATTGATGCCGCCGCTAGGGCATTTCCTGCGTGGCGGAAGCGGACGGCAAAAGAACGTGCGGTCATACTGAGGCGCTGGTTCGAGCTGATGATGGAGAACCAGGAAGACCTGGCCCGTCTGATGACTCTCGAACAGGGAAAGCCGATGGCGGAGTCGCGGGGCGAGGTGGCATATGCCGCCGGCTTTATCGAATGGTTCGCCGAGGAAGCGAAGCGCGTCTATGGCGATACCATTCCCGGGCACCAGGCTGACAAGAGAATTGTGGTCTTGAAACAGCCGGTCGGCGTCGTAGCCTGCATTACGCCGTGGAATTTCCCGCTCGCGATGATTACGCGGAAAGCTTCTCCCGGCCTGGCGGTCGGCTGCACGGTCGTGATTAAACCGGCATCCCAGACCCCGTTCTGTGCGCTGGCATTGGCGGAGCTTGCCGAACGCGCCGGCATGCCGAAGGGCGTGTTCAATGTGATTACAGGGGCGGGAAAAGACATCGGAATCGAACTCGCTACCAACCCCACGATCAGAAAAGTATCCTTCACCGGGTCGACGGAGATTGGCAAGCTCTTGATGTCACACTGCTCGAGCACGGTGAAGAAAGTATCGCTCGAATTGGGTGGCAATGCTCCCCTGATCGTGTTTGAAGACGCCGATCTGGACGCCGCCGTCGAGGGCACCATGGCCTCGAAATACAGAAACAGCGGCCAAACCTGCGTTTGCACCAACCGCGTGTTGGTGCAGGACAGTGTTTACGAAGTCTTTGCCACGAAGCTTGCCACTGCGGTGAAGAAACTCAAGGTCGCGTCCGGTTTCGAGCCGGGCTCGACGCAGGGACCGTTGATCGACGAACTCGCGGTTCAGAAAGTAGAGGAGCACATCAACGACGCGACGTCGAAGGGGGCCACCGTTCTTGTCGGCGGCCACCGGCACACCTTGGGCGGCCGCTTCTTCGAGCCTACTGTCCTGACCGGCGTCACCCCGGCGATGAAGATTTCGAAAGAGGAGACATTCGGACCGGTGGCGCCGCTGTTCCGTTTCAAGACAGAAGAGGAGGCCATCGCCCTCGCGAATGACACCGAATTCGGTCTGGCCGCCTATTTCTACGGCCGCGACGTGGCTCGGGTTTGGCGGGTGGCTGAGGCGCTCGAATACGGAATGGTCGGAATCAACACGGGCCTGATTTCGACGGAGGTCGCGCCTTTCGGCGGAGTCAAGGAGTCAGGGCTGGGGCGTGAGGGTTCGAAATACGGGATAGACGAATACCTTGAAATCAAGTACTTGTGCCTCGGAGGCATCGTTTCTTAGTCGCGAGCCTGAGGTCCGGCGCCAACTGCCGTATATACAGAAAGGGCGGCCACCCCGGTGCCGCCCCTGCGGGCTGGAGCGATGGCGAGCACCCCTAAAATTTCCGCTGATCGATCGCAGAAAAGCACCCAACGTTCCACCGGCCTCCCGAAGGTTTCTCGGGACGGCATGTGGGCGCGCGTTCTGGTGTCATTTCTCGCCAGCGCTGGTCTGTTCTACGTCGGCATCATGCCCGCAATCGTAGACGGACTGAAGCAGGGGCTGGGCTTCACCAACCGACAGGCCGGATTGGTCGGGTCCTTGAATGTTTACGGCGCAGCTGCTGGGGCGTTCTTGATGGCATTCTTGATTCGACGCCTCCGCTGGAGATCTGCCGCTCACTGGTTGTTACTGGGGTTGATCAGCATGGATCTAGTGTCCATGCTGCTGAGCGGCCCATCCGCGCTTATGGGCGCTCGGTTTGCGCACGGGTTCATAGGCGGCATGCTGGTGGGGTTGGGCTTTTCGATCATCGCACGCACCCAAGCGCCGGATCGCACGTTTGGCATGTTGCTTCTGGTGCAAGTTTTCGCCGGTGGCCTTGGCGTGATGACCCTGCCGTTGCTGGTGCTGAGGTTCGGCAGGAACGTGTTGTTCGTGTGGTTGATGTTGCTCAGTATAGCTACCTTGGTGATGCTGCAATTCCTGCCAGATTTTCCGGCGCGGGCGCCAGGATCACAGGCCCAGGGCGCCGCCTCCGGCAGGTCGAAGTTGAAACCGCTCTTGCTTGCGTTGTCATCCGTATTCCTCTTCCAGGCCGGCAACATGGGGCTGTTCGCCTTCCTCCTCGGACTCGGGAAGCGCAATGGTCTCGAGCTGGCATTCGCCAGCAAGACTCTGGGCCTGGCCAGTTGGGTCGCCATCATCGGCGCGGTATTGGTGATCGTTGTATCCACTCGGTTTGGCATATTCAAACCGATTCTCGGTGGCATGGCGGTGGCGCTGATCGGCACCTTCGCATTGAACTACAGCGAGGTGAAGTGGATCTGGGTCGCATCGAACATGGGGACCGGGATCGCGTGGAACTTTGTCATTTCCCATCTGCTCGGCATGTGCGCCAGGTTTGACGAGACCGGCCAGGCTGCGGTGTGGAGTGGCTTTGTATCCAAGATGGGTTTGGCGTCAGGCCCGATGGCGGCTTCATTCATTGTAGGCGGAGGCAATTACTCAGCGTTGATCACAACGTCGCTCGTGCTGCTACTTGCCGCCATGCTTGCGTCGGCAGTGCCCGCATGGGTGCTGGACCACGGCGACGACGAAGCTGCAACCGCGAGACGGAGCGCTGCAGCAGCCGCCAGCGTGCCGTAGCGCCCGGCGCTTGCGTGCGATTACTGGCGGTTGAACGATCAGGCATTGTCGCTTTCGGAGGTGAATATGTCACTGTTCTCGATTGCAGCAGTACAGGTTGCCTGGCCCTGCGCGGACAATCGTGATCGTCTTGAGCAAGAGACCGCACATGTTCTGGCCCGATTTCCCTGGGTGCAAATGATCGTTTTTCCTGAACTATGCTCCTTCGGACATGGCCGGAGTTTTGCCGAAACGATGCCGGGCCCGACCGAATGCCGATACCAGGCTTTGGCCAGGAAGCATCGTGTATGGCTCATCCCAGGTTCGCTTTATGAACGCGCGGGAGCGGATATTTTCAATACTGCGCCGGTCATCAATCCTCAGGGCGAGGTCATCGCGCGATACCGGAAGATTTATCCGTTTTTGCCCTATGAGAAAGACGTGAAGCCCGGAACGGAGTTCGTGGTCTTCGAGGTACCAGGTGCGGGCCGGTTTGGGATGTCCATCTGTTATGACAAGTGGTTTCCGGAAACCACCCGCGCGATGGCGTGGAAGGGTGCTGAAGTCGTCCTCAACCCCACCAAGACGGACACCATCGACCGCCCCCAAGAGCTGATCATTTCGCAAGCCAATGCCATCTTGAACCAGTGCTATTTCGTCGATGTGAACGCCGCAGGTCAGCTTGGCAATGGACGATCTATCGTGGTCGGTCCAGAAGGGGAGATCATCCATCAATCGGGCGAAGTGGAAGAACAGGTTCCTTTCACAGTAGATTTCAACCGGGTCCGAGAGGTAAGACGGGCTGGCACTTTGCTCCTGGGTCAAGTCCTCAAGTCATTTCGCGACGCCCCCATTGAGTTTCCTTGTTATCGAGGCAAGTACGAGGAGAGCCCGGCGATGGCGGCGTTGGGGCCGCTGACGATGCCCGAAGCATGCCGGCAGAGAGCCATGGTTGCGAAAGGGGAGGAATGAAGGCGATGAAACTACGGGCTGCGGCTGTGCTCATCGTGGGACTTGCGCTCACCGGCGCCCCCGCGCTCGCTGCCAACCCCAAGGTTGCCTCTGTGCCTGGAGATCCGCTGAAGGGGTCGGGGAAGGTCGCCCGCGTTTTGCTGACCTACAGTGACCTGTTCTCCACCGCGAAACCGGCCACGCCCTTGAACGAGAGCGCCTTTGCGCTGCCGCCCAATGCCGCCCCGCCTGCCCATGTGTTCGAAGGCCGCCTGGAGCTGACCAGCCCGGAACGCAACAGCACCTTTGAGAAGCTTCGCGATAGCCTTGACTCGGAGGAATCCAGGAAGAAAGCGGATTGGGCCCACCTGCCGCCGTTCAGCATGGAATTTGTGCAGAACGGCAGCCATCTCATCCCGGTGCGGCAGGGCCTTGTCATCACCGGACACTCGGCGTGGAACTACATTGTCGGTCCGGGTCGAGTCTGGCAGGAAGATAGCGACAAGGGCTATTCCCGCGCTTCGTTTCCCTTCACGCTCGTGCCGCGCAATCAGAACTGCACCCACAACGGGGTGATGACGTTTCTGTTCACGGAGGGAAAGCAGAAGAACATCTCCAATGTTCGTTACCAGATCACGCAGGAGACCTGCCTCTATTTCAAGTTCAACCTGTGGGGACAAGCTGCGGCCAGGTACACGCCGCACCGGGTGAAAGACAGCGAGCGCGTCAAGAACGAGCATGCGGCCGAGGTCTTGAACCGGCTGCCAACCAAACCTTTCTCGGAACTGGCCACAGACTATCCCGCTTCGCGTGTGGACCTGGCAGGTTTCACACGGGCGTTTCGCGCCCCTGAGCACATCACCCTCTACGGACTGCTGATCAATGGTGTGAATTATGTGACGGGGTGTCCGACGCGTTTCGGCGATTACCCATTTTGCGAGAACCTGCGCCTGCCGTCCTATTCCACCGCCAAGGCCGCTTTCGCCAGCGTGGTGATGATGCGACTTGGAGCATTGTATGGCCCGGGTGTTTATCAGGAACTGATTCGCAACTACCTTCCGGAACACGTCAACGGTGGAGATTGGGGCCGGGTGACGTTCACCAATACCATAGACATGGCAACCGGCAATTATGGCAGCGCGGATTATCTTGCGGATGAGGACAGCAATAACGAGGGTGTTTACTTAACTAACGAGGCTTACGCCAAGAGAATCGCCGCTGCCTTCGCTCTGTTTCCCCACAAAGCCGAGCCGGGCACGACCTGGGTGTACCAGAGTCACGCCACCTTTATTGTGACGCAGGCCATGAACGCCTACCTACAGCGGCAGCGAGGCGCGAAGGCTGACATCTTTGAACTCCTGCGCGACGATGTGTTCAAGCCCATCAAGTTCAGCAGAGGAAGCTTGAGTACTCTCCGGACCGACAATACCGACAAGATCAGCGACAAAAGCGGGAAGGCTCTTGGAAGCCATGGCCTGTTTTTCATCTACGACGACGTCGCAAAACTGGGGAAGTTCCTCAACAATGACGGCGGAAAGGCCAACAACATCCAGATACTGGATCCGGCTCGCCTGCGGGACTCCCTGTTTCGGAACCCTGACAGCCTGGGGCTGCCGGTTTCCGGTCCTAAAGGAATCCAGCCAGATACCCATCGTTACCAGAGCGCGTTCTGGGGCACAAAAATGACCCGCGCGGAATTCCCGGGGGTCTATGGCTGCGATTTCTGGGTCGCGCGGATGGGAGGATATGGCGGCATCAGCATCGTTCTGATGCCCAACGGCGTCACCTACTACGTGTTCAGCGATAACGACGAATTTCTCTGGCATGACGCGGTTCGCGAGGCCAACAAACTGGCGCCGTTTTGCAAGGAGCAGCCAAGCTAATGTGCGCGGGGAAAAACGGTGGGGTGCTTGACGCAGTCAAGCATCGGCTCGACAATAACGGTTTGCCTCCCCAAGACCCTATGTCGAACGACCGCCTGTACCTGACCATTGCCGAAGCGGCACAATTGTTGGGAGTCAGTCCCTCGACCCTGCGCAACTGGGAGCAGATGGGGCTGATTAAACCGGTTCGCAGCCAGGGCCGATACCGGATGTTCTCCATGGAAGTACTGGAACGCGCCAAGCAGATCATCCACCTTCGTCATGGCCGACGGTTGAACCTGGCGGGCTTGCTCCAGTTGCGGGAGATACTGCCCAAACCAGCTCCTAGAACGGTTCGCAAGTCCGGGCTTCACTTGAGTGAACAACTGGCCAGGCTTCGTCGTGAGCGGCAGCTCACCCTGGCACAAGTGTCGGAGGCGGCCGGACTTTCCGTCAGTTTTCTCAGCGCGCTGGAGCGTGGACAGGCGAATGCCTCGGTCGCCACGCTGCAGAAAATGGCCCATCTCTACGGCGTCAACGTCCGCTCCTTTTTTGGAGACTCGTCTGCGGAACAGCGGCTGGTACGGCCCCGCGATCGTAGGGTGCTTGAACCGCAACCTGGTGTCCGCATGGAACACATCGCCTGCGGAGAAACCGTGATGGACCCGTCCATCTTCCGCATCGCTCCCGGAGCGGCCAGCGGCGGGTCGTACCATCATGAGGGAGAAGAATTCATCTACATGTTGCGGGGCACCTTGGAAGTCTGGCTCGACGAACTGGAGCGTTATACCCTCGAAGCGCGTGACTGCCTCTATTTCAAGAGCACCCAGTCTCACCGTTGGCAGAATCTCGGCGACAAGGAAGCGGTCTTGCTCTGGGTCAATACACCACCTACGTTCTAGCCTCGCGGAGCAGGCGTCCTTCCTTTGTTTGCGGCATAAGCGACGACATTGCCGGTCGTCGGGACACGTGCTCTCGCGTTATTCTTTGTCCGAAGTTCTACGGCTCGAGTGGTTGACGGGAGTGCCAGTCGGTTGCGCGCTCGTATGCGTTGGCCACTCGCAGAATCATTGCTTCGTCGAAAGGCTTGCCCGCCAACTGCATCCCGATCGGCAAACCGGAAGAGCTGAAACCGCACGGCACGGTGATTGCCGGCATTCCGGTCAAGTCGTACGGGATGTTGAATCGGAGGAAGGCATCTATGATGTGTTCCCGCAGATCTCCTGACTGGACATAGACTTCACCGACAATCGGAGGAAACGCCGGCAGCGTCGGCGACACGATCACGTCGGCGTCCTCGAAAGCCTCCGCAAAGCGCTGCTGCAGCAGAGTTCGAGCCCGCTGACTCTTGACATAGTCCGTGGCCAGCAGAAAGCGCCCGGCATCCAGGTCAGCCAACACAGCCGGACTGTACCCCTCAGGATGTTTCTCCAGGAGATGCTCGTGATATGAGGTGGCTTCCGCCAGGGTGATGTGAGCCTCCATGGCGGAGCACATCTCCATGCCGCTGATGCTTACCGGCACTGTGCGCGCCCCCAGTTCCTCCAGTTTGGAGATCGCGGTCTCTACCGCGCTAAGGATCTCGTGATCGACGTGTGCGAAGAAGAATTGCTTTGGAATGCCCAGACGCAGCCGCGAAATTCCGCTCGCCAGATCCTTCCTGTAGTCTGGAACTGCTCGACGGCTACACGTCGGGTCTTTCGGATCCACTCCCGCCAATACTCCCAGCAGAATAGCGGCATCTTCCACCGACTTCGTCATCGGGCCCGCGTGGTCCAGCGACCACGCGAGCGGCATCGCCCCGTAGCGGCTGACCCGGCCGTATGTGGGCTTCAGGCCGACGATCCCGCACGCGGAAGCCGGAATTCGAATGGAACCGCCGGTATCCGAGCCTAGAGAAGCAGAGCATTGCGAGGTCGCTACCGCCAGAGCGGAACCGCCGCTCGAACCTCCGGTGATTAAACGGGGATTCCAGGGATTGCGAGCCGGCCCAAAATGCGGGTTGTCGTTCGTAACTCCATACGCCAGTTCATGGAGGTTGGTTTTTCCTACAATGACGGCCCCAGCCTGGCGCAGTCGCGCCACCGCCGTGGCGTCGTGGTCCGGCACCCAGTCCGCAAAAACTTTGGAGCCGCCAGTGGTGCGAACTCCGCGCGTAGCAAACAGATCTTTGATCGAGATGGGAATGCCGTGGAGCAGGCCCCGGTACCGGCCCTGAGCGATCTCCCGCTCCGCGGCTTGCGCGTCTCGCAGCGCTTGATCGGCTGTGACAGTGATGAAGCCGTTCAGCTTGGGGTTGTAGCGTTCAATTCGTTGCAGGCTTGCTTTCGTCAGTTCGACCGGCGAAAGCTCCTTTTTCCGAATGAGAGGAGCCAATTGGCAGATCGGCAGGTGCACATAGTCAGCCACGGCTCAATCCCTTTATTTCGTGTGTAAATACCACGGCGGGCTCGATATCGCCCAGGTCGATCGCCCGCAACTCTTTGGAGATGTCGAGAATCACTCCGAAAAGTGCGGTGGCACTCTCAAGTCGTTCCTGCGACATTTCCGCACCCGTAATCACCAGCATAGAGCGCGTCACCCCAGGCAGAGGAGCACTGGATGCCGATTGTGCAGACGAAGCGGAGTTCCCCAGGGCAAGCCAGCCGGAAACGACAAGTCCATAGCCCAGGCACTTCCGACGTGTCAACGTAAAGTCTGAACGTTGTACAGACGCTGGTGCGTGAGATGAGGTGTTCATCGGCGCCTCCCTACGTTAAACGAATATCCCTAGATCGCTCTCCGCCGGGGGGGCGGCGTCGCTACTCGTCCTTGGACCCGCGGCCGGCAGATTGTCAAACACCACGCGTCCGTCTTTGATGGTCAATAACACTTGCGTGTCCTTGACCTGTTCCAGCGGAACTGTAAGCAGGTCACGGTCGAAAACAACGACATCCGCGCTCTTGCCGGGCTCCAGCGAGCCGCGGCGCTCATCCTCAAAGACTGAGTAGGCGCCGCCCCGCGTGTAGGCCCGGAGCGCCTCGATTACGGTGACTGCCTCCTGGGGTGCAAGCCGGTTGCCCACATCGGTGACGCGCGCCACCGCCGAGTAAATTGCGTAGAACGGATTTTGGGGCAGGCCGTCAGCGCCGATGGCGACCGAAACGCCGGCTTCGATCAAGCTCTTGTACGGCAGAATGTCGTGCAATTGATCATCATTCAGAGCCTCTCGCATGTGTTCGCCGAGCGAATAGGCAAAGTTCGGCTGCAGGACCGCCACCACGCCGAGAGCGCGCATCCTCGCCATCATGTCGGGACTGAGCACATAGAGATGGGTCAGAACGTGCCGGCGCCCCCTGGTGTGATTCTCCTGTTGAGCGGCTTCCAGCGCCTCTATGGCCAACTCGGCCGCAGCATCTCCACAACAATGGAAATGGAGTTGCCAGCCGAGTTTGTCCGCTTCTTTGACCACGGGGAACAGGGCTTTTGTGACTTGCGGTATTCCGTGATAACCCGGCCTTCCTTTGTAGGCTTCCTTGAACCAGGCGCCCCGGCCGGTGATTCCGCCGTCAGTGAAAATCTTCAGCGCTCCCAGTTTCAGACTGTGGTCGCCAAAGCCTGTCACCACGCTCCAACCCTTCACGAACTGTACGCATTCATCCGTCGGTTTCGTGGCCGGGACAAGCGGGCACAGCACCGTGCTCACCAAGGGCTCTTTTGCCTCGTGGTACAGCTTCTGGAAGTCGCGGATGGCTTCGTCTTCTACCGACATACCGGCGACTGTCGTGACTCCCCAGTGCAGCAGCTGGTCTGAGGCGTGGCGAATGGCGGCGATCCTGTCTTCCTGGGTGGGTGGCGGGATCGGCGCAAATCCGAGCGCCATCGAGCCCTCCAGCAACACCCCTGTCGGTTCGCCCGTCTTCGGATCCCTCATGATCTCTCCCCTGGGATCCGGGGTGTTTTTGTTGATGTTGGCCAGCCGCATCGCGTAGCCGTTTAGCACCACGGCATGGCCGGCATCTTTCACGAGAAGGACCGGATGGTTCGGGGAAACCGGATCCAGATCCGCCCGGGACAACAACCGCTTTTCCTTCAAGCGGCGTTCATCCCATCCCTGCCAGGTCATGAACGGGCCCGCCCCAACAATCCACTGCCCCGCCGGTATCTTGGCGGCTCGGTCGGAGACCGCTTGCTGGACCTCGGCGATGCAAGATGCATGGGTAAGATCGAGATCCTCGGGTGACACGCCATTGGTATGCGAGTGCGCATCCACGAGCCCGGGTGAGACAAGGCGCCCGTCAACGTCAATCACTTGCGTCGCAGGACCGGCCAGTGCCTCGATCTCTGCATCCGATCCGACCGCTACAATGTGACCATCCCGGATCGCCAGGGCTTGCGCGCGGTCTCCGGAATCGCTCATCGTGAGCACATTGCCGTGCCGGAGGATCAACTCTGGTGCCAGGCCTGATGGCATGCTTTTCATAGCTGACTCCTTCGTTCTTACTCGCTTCACGCCGGAGGCCGGCGATGCTGATCAGTGGTGTCCTCCGGCTCCTGCGACCTGCGCCCGGTGTTCGGTCACGCTTTCTTCGACCTTGATGCACTGGAGCGTAGCAAGCTCGTGCAGGAACTCGGCCGGATCGTAGTAGCTTTCCGGATACACAATGCCTAGTTCCTTCCGCTTATTTCGGCCCAGCAGCATGGCCCCGACAGCCGCCGGAATGCCCGTCATCTTTGCGGTGGAGCGGTCCTTCCACTCCAGCGGATGAGACGCGTTGGCAACATAGCGTCCCCATCCACCGGCGCGCCGGCCGATGACCTCGATATTCAGGAAGAACGCCCACAGATTGGAATCTGTCCGCTGGCCGTGAGTCTGCCAAATGCGCTGGCGCGTAACCTCCGAGACTTTTTGACGGACCCCGTTCACCGTGACTTCGGCGCTATCGAGCAGACCGTAGCGGTTCAGCACCCGGAAGTCTTCCATGAGATCCTTCCGCCAGGTTCCTCGAACACTCACGTACTTCACACCCGCAATATTCTGGGCCAACGAAACCGTCTCGGTATGCGGGACGTAGTACACCGTCTGCTCGCCTACCGGCTCGGCAAACTTCACCTGTTTGGAGCCCTCGAAGGGTGGCACGAGTGTGAACCGCCCGTTCAAGCTGTAACCGCGCGTCGGACACTCGGTCGCCAACTCCCAGATGATCGTGTCCATCAGCCCCTCGGAAGGCGCCACCGTGCGCAGCGATACCCAGTGAATGTGGACCTCTTCGGGCGTCTGAAATTGATTGGCGCCCTGGCGCGCGAGCAGGTTCGACAGTCCGGGCGTGCACCCCAAACCCGACACCGCCGTAATCCCCGACTGGCGTACCATCTCGAACTGTTCCGGGGTGGGCTCGGAAATCAAGTCGGCGTAGTCAACCTTGGCTTTGACTGCTACCTGGATGGCTTGGTCGAAAAAGCCGAAATAGGCCGTATTCATGAGGACGTCGAAACCCGTGAGCTTCGCTGCTGTGTCAAGGATCTGGGTTACATCGACTCTCTCAACTCGAATTCTCGGATCCTTCAGTTCCGCAGCGAGGCGATTGGCGGCGTCGAGGTTGTACTCTCCAATCGCCACCTGCTCTACTTCAGGAAACTTCAACAGTGTCCGGGTGACCTCGGATCCCATGTTTCCCGCGCCCCCAAGAACGAAGATTCGCATTGCTTTCCTCCCTCCGGAAGAAATGGGCGTTGGACAGCGTGCTCCATCCAACCCGATTACTGTAACCTTGTCAATATAAATGTAGAGTATTCCCCGGCGGAAGTGGGGGGACATGAAGACTAATGTGGCACAAGGCTGCATGGAAGCGCAGCGCGAACAATGCCTCTGGGGTTACCTTATCACCGTCACTACTGCAGTATACTTACCACCTGGATCCGCAATCGACATACCAACTCCCCACTTATGCCCCTCGGTTGAGGCGCCGGAACGGCCGAAAAGTGCGCTGGCTCCAGAGCAACTCAATTTCCGACCCTGAGCCCGAAGGTTCGGCCGGGAGCCCCAGCCGAGCGCGCGACGCGGCGTTCATGATGGCCATGTCGATCCGAGACCTCCGTCAACAGCTAGCACTTGGCCGCTGATGTACCTCGCCCGTGGTGACACGAGAAATGCCACGGCGTCCGCCACCTCATCCGGCATGGCGAAGCGACCGAGTGGCAGAAGACGCTCCACGGCATGGCGATCTTCTTCGGAGTAGAGACGGGCCGATAACTCGGTGAGCACAGGGCCAGGTGCGATCGCGTTGACGTTGACTCCCTTCGCGCCCAGTTCGCGTGCCAGCACCCGCGTGAGCGCCTCGAGGCCTGCCTTGGTGGCAGCATAAGGGGCATAGGCGTTGTACCGCCCGGGGCCGACCAACCCGGCCGAACGTGCCGCCGTGGAGCTGATGTTGACCATCGATGCCGCCCCTGGAGTTTGCGCCATGATCTGGGCGGCCAAGAGTGTCGGTCTGAGGTTCACCGCGATGGAGGAACGCCATTCATCCGCAGTGAGGTCGGTGATCGGGCAGCGAAGACAAACACCTGCATTGTTGATCCACGACGTGAGCGTGCCCCACCGATTCACCGCTAGCCGAGCGGCACGCTCCAGCGTTCCGCGCTCGGCGACGTCGCCCACCACGATTTCCACCCGGCCGCCACGTTCGGCAATCCTGTCAGCGGCAAGGGCAGTAGCTCTCGGGTCGCGATCGACAATCACGACCGCTACCCCGTCCTGCGGCAAACGCTCGGCGATTGCTCTTCCGATGCCGTTACCACCACCCGTAACGATCGCGACTTGTTGGCCGCGGGCCGTTGCAGACGGCAGCTCCATCGGTCGTTCCAGTTGCAATGGGAGACGCTCGCGCAAATCGATCCAGGTTCCCGCGGGCGTCCCCGCAAGCAGCGCTGCGAAGGAAGACGGCTGCCCAGCGCAAATACCACGCACCGCAATTCCGCGCGGCGCCATCTCAATCGCAGCGCTCCGGCAGAAACACCGGATCGCCTCCAGGGCAACTTCCGCCAAGCCTGCCCACGTATCCGCGGCAACAGCAAAGGTGAGTGTATGCGGAGGCGAATCCGCGCGCAGCGCTGCCTGTACCGACTGGCACGCGAACAATACGGGCACGACTACCGCCGCACTCCACTGCTGGTCCGTGGCATCCAACGGCGTAGCGGTCACCAGGGTGATGCGGACAATCCACGCCAGCGCGCCAGCGTGCACTGCAGCTTCGAGGCTATCGCTATCGCCGATCGAAATGGCCGCCGCGCCTCGCGGGCTCACATCCACCCTCCGCCGTTGGGACTGATGACTTGGCCGGTGATGAACTCCGCCTCATCAGAGCAGAGGAACGCCACCACGCCGGCCACGTCGGCGGGCTGGCCGATGCGTGGCCACAGCAACCAGGGCGGGCCCGGTTCGATGCCGCGCGTGCGGAACATTGGGGTGTCGATGATACCCGGGGCGACTACGTTGACAGTAACGCGGTGCGGCGCCAGCTCGCGCGCTAGCGACTTGCTCAAGCCGATCACTCCCGCTTTGGTCGCAGCATACGGGGTGCTGCCCGCCGCGCCCGAGAGTGCGAAGATCGAAGAAAGATTGACGATACGACCGTAAGATTGCCGGATCATCTGCGGTACCGTGGCCCGGCACATCAGGAACACCGATCCAAGGTTGACCCTAAGCATTTCCTCCCATTCTTCGCGTCCGACATCGACCAGGTGCTTGCCCCGGCCGCCGATGCCGGCATTGTTGATGAGGAGATCAATGCGGGCGTCTTTGGCGAGCACGGCATCGATCAGCTTCTGAACCTCGGCCGCAGAGCTTACATCTGCAATCGCCTTCTCTGATGCCGAAACCTCCTTCAGCCCCGCTGGTTCGCGGTCCACTGCCCAGACGCGCGCCCCCTCAGCGGCCAATCGCTCCGAGATGGCACGGCCGATGCCGCGAGCCGCTCCGGTGACGATCGCGATCTTCCCCTCCAGGCTCATGATGGTTGTGAGGTTGCGTGCGCCGGCCCGGGCAGCAGGATTTCCTCAACCTCGGGATAATGCTCGAGCCAGAAGCTGGCGACCTCGCCGGGCGTGGCAAACCAGACCGGCCCGCGCGAGCGTGCATGATCGATCCATCGCGCCAACATGCGCAGCCGCGACCATCGGCCCATGAGCTGCGGGTGCATCACCAGCACGCACAACTGGCCCGCCTCGTAGATACCGTCGAACTCGTCGCGCCAGATCTCGAAGACCTTTTCCTGGCTCGAAATCCCGCTCATATAGGGCAAGGAGGGGTACATGTTGAAGCCGAAGTGCACCCAGTCATCGAGAATCCAGTGAAACGGCAGCTCGACCAAGCGCGCTCCGTTAACCTGGCAGACATACGGCAGCTCCCGCGTCATCAGGCTGCTGTCATAGGTGAACTCGTGTTCCGCGAGCAACTGCCAGCAAGCGTCGGTGACATCAGCCGCGGGGGAGCGGAAACCGCGCGGAGCAACGCCGGTGATCGTGCGCAGCAGATCATAGGCGCGTTGGAAATCGTCGCGGGTTTCTTCGAGTGACATCCGCGCCGGATTCACGTGCGCCCAGCTGTGGTGCGCAATCTCATGCCCGCGTCGATGGATTTCGCTCGCCAGCTCTGGGTATTGTTTGGCAACCCCTCCCACCAGGAACACGCCGGCGTGCAGGCGTCGCTGCTCCAGGAATTGCAGAATGCGCGGCATCGCCGTCTCCGGCCCGAAACGTCCGAGGGAACGCACGGTCGCGCTGCCGAATGCCGGATCCTGCTTGACCTTGCTCGTCCACACTAACTCGCCGTCAAGGTCGAAGGTCAGACACACGGCGCAGCGCGCACCGTTGGGCCAGGGAACGGACTTGCGGTCGCAAAGTGCCATCAACGCGTCCTCTCCTTCCCTTGTTCCAGTCGCGGTACGACATACGCCAGCGAAACGTCGTGGACTCCCCTCCGAGCCCCACTCAGTGCCCCAGCACAACCACCTTGCCTCAGGGGCATGTTGTCCTCTCGTACACGGGCGCGGCTTCAGAACACCGTGCGTGCAGCATTGTAGTACGGGAATTGTGTCCGTCACCGCACCTGAGTTAGAGAATCAGAGAGGCAATGTAACGAAATCAAAATAGCGAGGGTTCGTGGCTCTCCCCAAATCGGCTCCGCGGCCCAACGACAGTGGGGCCGCACCGCTCTGGCAGGATTATGTCAACAAGAGTGACAAAACAGTAGGATATTGCCAGTAATCGTGGCACGAATTGTCACGAATTGTGGCACCGAACTGCAATTTTTCCTTTGAAATCAATTGCCGATGATGTCATTTATTCTGACATCCTACACGGGTTGTCCTAACTGACGTTCGCCGCGGGTTGATGCACCACTGGCAAGGGCGCGCCGGCCACCGCCTCCGGCACCCCGCCGAAGCGCCGCTCACGCCGGTGAAACTCTTCCACGGCCAAGGCCAGATCGTCGCCGTCGAAGTCCGGCCACTTGCGCTGAGTGAAGACAAACTCGGCGTACGCCGCTTCCCACAGCAGGAAGTCGCTGATCCGCTGCTCGCCTCCGGTGCGGACCAGCAAATCCACGTCGCAGGGAGCATCGGCGTACATGGCCTCGGCCATCGCCTGCGCGAAGGCCTCGGAGGTGAGTTGCTTGGGCCGCTCGCCATCGCGCATGGCCAGCGCCGCTTCCATCGCCATGCGCCGCGCCGCTTCCAGGATGACCTCGCGCCCGGAATAATCCACCGCCAGCCGCACCAGCAGCCGTCGGCCATGGCGGGTGGCGTTCTCGGTGGCCTCGATCGCAACTTGCAGCAAGTCGGGCAAGCGGTCGCGGCGGCCGATGACGCTGATGCGCACGCCTTTCTCGGCACATTCCTCCGCCTCCGACCGCAGGTAGCGCAGGAACAGGCGCATCAGCGCCTCCACTTCGGGACGCGGACGGCGCCAGTTGTCGCTGGAGAAGGCGTAGAGCGTGAGCGTGCCAATGTCGAGGTCCGGCGCCGCCTCAATCACCCGCCGCACCGCCTTGGCGCCCTCGCGATGCCCGGCCACCCGCGGCAGCCCGTGGCTACGCGCCCAGCGCCCGTTCCCGTCCATGATGATGGCGACGTGCAGCTTCGCCTTGCCGTTCTCAGCCTTCATCTCTCCCGCCTTTGTCAGCATGAAAAAGCTCTTTGCATCGCAAAGCCTCTAGGACAAAAAAAAATCAGTTTGGGGGCTCATTTTCGCAGTTCATCGGTAGTGCTCAAGGTAATACAGGGCTCCGAACGCGAGAACCAGAGCGGCAGCTGGAAATCCTAATGGCCGCGCGCTTTGCAAAGGCTGCCTCCAATCCGCCGTGGCGAGGAAAAGTAAGATCATCGGTACTAGCGCCACGATGGACAGCTGAAATATATGTGCCGCTGTGCCTTCGTCGGCTTGAGCCGCCTGAAAGTACCCGCTGACTACCGTAAACAACGCTGTAAGAGACAGGACGATGATGACTTTGCGGCTAACGCGGTTGATTTGCTGTCCATGCATCGCATGAATTCCTTTCCGGAACCCACTACCAAGAATTTCATCCTTGGCGGGCAGTCCGGATAATCTCTTCCATGCAGTCCAGGTAGCGCTGCAACGACTTGCGCCCGGTGGCGGTCAGCCAGAACTCGGTCTTGGGGACGCGGCCATCGAAGTACTTGTCGCAGCCGAGGTAGCCCGCTTCCTCCAGCTTGCGCGCGTGCACGCTCAGGTTGCCGTCGGTGGTGTTGAGCAGCCGCTTCAGCTCGTTAAAACTCAGGCGGTCGTTCACCGCCAGCGCGCTGACGATGCCCAGCCGGATGCGCTCGTGGATCATGGGATCGAGATCGGGAACGGCCTGTTCGGCGCGCGGACGCGCCACCATCTCCCGCCGGCGCCCTCGTTGTTCGCTGTTTCCGTGCCGTCCTGGTTGTACCTTACCCACCGTGCCTCCTTGCGATCAGCGTTCCGAACACCGCGTGCAGCCCGCAGAAGCCGCTCAGCATGAACCAGTTCTCCCATGCGCCCGGGGCCAGCAGCGCCAGCCCGCCCAGCAGCATGAAGCAACTGCCCATCACGGGCACGATGCGCACCGAAAACGCGCCGCCACTGACCACCGCCGTGCCGTACAGCAGCAGCCACATGCCGGGAATGGCGTGCAGCGAACCGCCGCGGTACATGGCCGCGGTGAGCACCGCGCCCACCAGCATCGGCGGCATGAAATTCAGCAGAAAACGCCGGCCCGGCCCGGAAAAGAGCGGAACCTGCGCCCGCCGCGCCTTTTGCCGCATGGCAACCATCGCCAGAGCCAGCGCCACCACGCCTTCGGCCAGCCACACGAACATCCAGCGCTCGATCTGCGGCTGCCGCCAGGCCACGCCCGCCGCCAGCAGCGCCGTCGCCGCCATCCCCACCATGCCCCATCCGGGAACAGCGGTGAACGACGCCGAGTTCTCCAGCGTCTGGCGGATGAAATGCAGGTCATCCAGCGCGCTGCTGGTGGTGACGGCCGGCCGCACGCGGGTTGCCCGGCATCGCCTTGCATCTGCCATGAGGGTAGAAATACCTCGAAGACAGGTCTATGTCAAGTACTTTGTATGGCAAAGTTGCTCGGAAGTTTTCGAGCATTCGGCATTGGGCTGGCCGTCGGTTATCGGCCGACGGACCCCTCGCCGACAGCCCGCAGACGTGACACGTCAGTCATCGCTCCCGACGACTGAAGACTGACGACCGAAGACTATTTCTTGGATTTTTCCGTGGTCACCGTCACCCGGATCGGGGTCGGGTTGGCCAAGCGCACCAGCGGGTCGGAAACGTAGGCGTGGGTGACGAAGGTCGCCGTGCCCACCACGCCGGAGGCGTCCACCGGGTCGGTAATCGCCGCCTCCACGCCGCGGACGTTGGATGCCGGACCCACGATGGTCACCGATTGGGGAAGCGCCGTGACCTGCTCGATGCGATAGCCGGAGGCGAAGGTCCCGATCACCCGCGGCTTCACTTCCACTTGCCGGGTCTCGCGACGGTCGAAGCTGATGCGGATTTGCGACGGCACCGCCTGCACCACCTGCACGCCGTCGGGAACGCGGATATGCGCCGGCGAAAGATCGTAGGTGCGCTCGCCGGGCTGCACGTTGGCCAGGTCAATCACCGCGTGCACCTCCGAGGCCGAAAGGTCGCGCACGGCGCGCACCGGCCCGCGTACCCGCACCTGCACCTGCGGAATCGTTTCCGAACTGATCTCCAGATGCTCCGGCGCGTTGTGGAATTCGATGGGCACGTTGAGCGCGACCTCCGCCACCGGATCGCGCGTCACCGCCATCCACAGCAGCACCGCCACCCCGAGCGACAGCAGCTTCAGCGAGAAGTTGTGGAACACGTATTTGCGGAGAAAATTCATCGCTTTATTGGTGATTTAGTGATTTGTGATTTAGTGATTGCCGGCGCCGGTGCAGCGGTTTCTCACAAATCGCTAAATCACTAAATCGCTAAATCAAAAACACTCACAACTCAGTCGTGGTCCGCCCTCTCCAGCTTGGGCGGCGCCAGGCGGCGTTCCGCCTGCTCCGCCGTGGTGGCAACCGGAGTCGGCAGCGTGGTGGGCGGCACGTAGCGCCGCAGCAACTCGCTCAGCCGCTCGCGCAGCTTCTCCACCGTGATGTCGCGCTCGATATTGCCGGCCACGGCGATGCTGATCGCCCCGTTTTCTTCCGACACGATGACCGCGATCGCGTCCGTTTCTTCGGTGATCCCGATGCCGGCGCGATGCCGCGTTCCCATTTGCGTGGACAGCACCGGGTTCATGGAGAGCGGCAGGAAGCAGGCAGCGGCGGCGATGCGGTCTTTCTGAATGATCACCGCGCCGTCGTGCAGCGGCGCGCTCGGCCGGAAGATGGTGGCCAGCAGGTCGTAGGAGAGCTGCGCGTCCATGGGCACGCCGCTTTCGATATAGGTGCGCAGCCCGATTTCGCGCTCGATCACCACCAACGAGCCGGTCTGGTTCTGCGCGAACAGGTTGGCCGCCAGCACGATGTCGTCATAGGATTCCGCCACCGCGGCCGACATGCGCGACAAGGTCAATTTTCTTCCGAGCTTCGCCAGCGCGAAGCGAATCTCCGCCTGGAACACGACAATGAGCGCGAAAATCGCGTAGGGCAGCAGCGTGCCGACCAGCCAGTTCACCGTCTTCAGTTCGAGGGCGTGCGCCAGGTAAAACGCCAGTGCCAGGCCGCCGACGCCCACCAGGATCGGCACCGCGCGCGTGCCTCTGATCAGCACCAGGAATTCGTAAATGAGCACGGTCACGAGCACGATGTCGATCACCGACACCGCCGACACGTGTGGCCACTGCAGCCAGGCTGGCATCACCTACGCGCTCCTTTCCGTGCAATGCGCCGGAACATCGACAGGCTAATTGTAATGCAATCGGAGCGATGCCCGCGGCCCGATGAATGGCCGAGCTGGGAGACGACTAGTGTGGCGTCCCGCAAGTTTATGACATAAGCCAAAACCCGATGATCTTTTTCCCTCAGCGGCTAAAGCCGCATTTTTGCTGGTGCGCTGGCGGCGCGGCTGAAGCCGCGCCCTTTCAAAGCGGGGCGCGATTTATACAGCGAACTTGCGGGACGCGATACTAGGAGTTCTTCTTGCGTACGTGCAACACCTTCTGCACCTCGGCAATGATCGCGCCGCTTTCGTCCTTGACCTCCACCAGGAACGTGGGCTCGATCTTGGGCTGCGTCTGCAAGTCGCGCCGGATTCCTTCAATCTGCTCGTCGGACAAACGAAAGCGCGCCACGACCCTGCCTTTGCCCGGCTTGCGGAAGCGAATGTTCGCCGACTTGTCCCAGACGATGTAGTCGCGGCCCAGGTTCTGGATCAGCATCAGCATATAGAACGGGTCGGTCATCGAATACAACGACCCTCCATAATGCGTGCCGACGAAATTGGCGTTCCAGAAATGGAGGTTCATCTCCACGTCGATCTCTTTCCAATCGGACTGCAGGCGCTTGACCCGGATACCCGCGCCCAGCAATGGCGGCCACAGGTTCAGCAACCGGCGCATGTGCCGCTTGTGTAGTCTTGGCATGGGCCCTACTCCGTCGTCTTCTTCACGGTTGCGGCAATCGTGCCCCGGCTCACGCGGGCGCGGATCTCATTCCCCGGCCTCACCTGGTGCGCATCCTTGACCAGATTTCCCCTGGCATCGAACACCAGCGCGTAGCCGCGTTCCAGGATGCTCAACGGCGAGAGGGCATCGAGAGTTCCGCGCAGTCCCTCGAAGCGCGCCCGCCGGCGGGCCAAGTCCGACCGCGCCGCCGAGGCCAGCGCCGACGTGTGGGCCTCGAGGTCGCGCCGCATCGCCTCCAGGGTTCGCCGCAGGTCGCGCGCCCGCACCCGGGCCGACGCCGTATCCAGCCGCGTCCGGTACTCCTGCAGATGCCGCCGTTCCGCCGATGCCAGCCGAAACACCAGCTCATCCAAGCGCTGCTGGCGGCGCCCGATCAGATCGTGCATGCGGGCGAACGCGCCGTGCTGCGCCAATTGCGTGAGCGTCTGCCGTGCCATCAGCAACTGGTACCGCGCCGCCCGAGCCAGCCGCTGCCGAAACGTTTCCACGCGCTGCTCGAGCTGGTGCTGCGACTCGATTACCAGTTCCGCCGCCGCCGAAGGGGTGGGCGCCCGCAGGTCGGCGACGAAATCCAAGATCGTGAAGTCGGTTTCGTGCCCGATCGCGGAGATCAGCGGCAACTCCGACGCCGCCGCCACTCGTGCCAATCCTTCATCGTTGAACGCCGCCAGGTCTTCCATGGACCCGCCGCCGCGCGCCACCACGATGACGTCCACGTTGCCGGCACGATTGAAATACTGGATGCCGGCGCTGACCTCGCCCGCCGCCGCCTCGCCCTGCACCTGCGCCGGATAGATGAGCACGTTGAGCCCGCGGTGCCGCCGCTGCACGATGTTGACGATGTCGCGAATGGCCGCGCCCCGGGGCGAGGTCACCACGCCGATGCTCCGCGGCAGCGCTGGAATCGGCCGCTTGCGCGCCGGGTCGAACAGCCCCTCCGCCGCCAGCTTCTGCTTGAGTTGCTCGAAGGCGATCTGCAACGCGCCCGCGCCCCTGGGCTCCAGGTACTGGGCCGAGAGTTGCAGTTCGCCGCGCGCTTCGTACACCGTCACCCGGCCGCGCGCGATCACCGCCATGCCGTCGGCGGGCTTGAACCGCAGCAGGCGCGCCTGCGAGCGGAACATCACCACCCGCATCTGCGCCCCATCTTCTTTCAGCGTGAAGTACAGGTGCCCCGACTCCGCCGGCCGGTAATTGGAAATCTCGCCTTCGACGAACACGTCGGTGTACTCGCGCTCCACCGCCGAGCGCACCGCGCTCATCAGGTCCTTGACCGTCCAGATGCGCCGCGCCGGCGCCTGGAAGGTGAACCCCAGTTGGTCGGGAAGTGACATGGAGGGCAGTGTAACTCAGGGAGGCTTCCGGCTTCAGGCGCAAGGCTTAGTATTGCTTGCATGCGACTAGCCGTGACCCTTGCCGCCTCGATCCTGCTGCTTGCTCTTACTCGGCAGCCAACCGCCCAGGTTCACCAGGGCCCATCGGTCGAATCGGAAATTCGGCAACTTCACGCCCAGCTCATCCAGGGCTACTTGCACAACGACGCCGCGCTGCTCGACGGCGTTCTCGCCGACGAGTACACGTTTATCGATGAGGCCGGCCGGAATCTTTCCAAGCCGCACATCGTCGAGAGCTTCCGCTCGGGAGACCACCACATTTTTTCCTACCAGATGAGCGAGGAGACGATTCGTGTCTATGGCGCCGCCGCGGTCATGACCTACCGCTACGTCTCAAAGGAAAATTACAAAGGTCAGGATGAGCGCGGCGACGACCGCGTCACCCGGGTGTTCGCGAAAAAGAACGGGAGGTGGCAGATCGTTGCTGGGCACGAGACAAGGATCTCGGTGCCCAAATAGTTCGAAAACCAAGAGCCTTCAGCCTTCCGTCACCGGTTGAACCTCCCGATCAGATACAACACCACCGAGAGCACAAGGCTGATCAAGATTGACGTCACGATGGGAAAATACACCGTCGTATTTTTTCCGCGATAAACGATGTCGCCCGGCAGCCGGCCGATGGGCAGGTGCAGGCGGCCCCCGAAGACGAGAAGCACCCCGAACACCGCCAGCAGCACGCCGAGGAAGATCAGGATCTTGCCCAGTTCGTTCATCATGGTAATTCTATGCGCGCCTGCAGCTGCCCAAATACCCGCGCTCCCCGCAAGGTACGGACTCCTGACGACCGACTACGGATTCCAGCCACCAAGTCGACACCCGCCTAACCATCGTAATCTGTGATATTCATTCATAAGTCATACTCATGAGTTCCACCGCACAGCTCTCCCAGGCCGAGACATCGACAGTCTCTTGGCTGCAGAAGCCCTGGCTCCTGCCGGCCGTAGTCTGCGGGCTGGTGTTCCTGGTATATGCGGGCACGGTGCGCTTCGGGTTCGTTTTCGATGACCAGGGCCAGATCGTGGATAACGACTGGTTGACCTCGTTCTCTTACCTGCCGCGTTACTTCACTGCGCAGGTCTGGGCCTTCGCCGGCATCAACGGCTCTTACTGGCGGCCGCTGTTCCTGATTTGGCTGCTGATCCAGCGCCTGCTCTTCGGCGTGCATCCGGCGATGTGGCATCTGGATAGTGTTCTCCTGCACGCCGCCGCCACCGGGCTGGTGTACCAGCTGGTCGTGCGGCTGACGCGAGATCGCCTGACCAGCGCCATCGCCGCCCTGATTTTTGGTCTGCATCCCGCGCTCATCGAAAGTGTCGCCTGGGTTTCCGGCGCTACCGATCCGCTGCTCACCGTCTGCCTGGTTCCGTCGTTTCTCGCGTTTCTGAACTGGCGCGGTGCGGCTCGGGTCTCCGACCCGAGCCAGTCCGAAGCGCGCAAGTGGCTCGCCGTCTCGCTGGTCCTTTATGCGCTCGCGCTCATGTCCAAGGAGCCGGCAGTAGCCTTGCCGGCCTTGGTGTTCATTTACGCCTGGATTTACTCGCAGGACGGCTTTGTCCGCCGCACCCGCGACGCGCTGCTTGCGGTGTTTCCCTATGTCCCGGTCACCTTGGCGTATGCGGCCGTGCACTTGCTCGCCGTGCAGCGGATTGACGACCCCCGCTCGGTCGTCACGCCTGTGCACACCCTGCTGACGGCGCCTTCACTGCTTTTGTTTTACCTGCGCACGCTCGTGTTCCCCGCGGTCATCAGCCCGAATTATGACGTGAAGATGGTGATGGCATTTTCCTGGGAGCGCGTGGTCCTGCCAATGCTCCTGCTGGTCGCGGTCGTTGCCCTGCTCTACTGGTCGTCGCGCCGCGACCATGATTTCGCCCGCCTGACCGCCTTCGCCTCTGCCTGGATCGTCCTGCCGCTGCTGCCCGCGATTTTCTTTTTGCCGAACGCCCCTCATGACTTCGCCCACCCGCGTTATCTTTATCTCTCCGCGATCGGCTTCGGCATGATGGTGGCCGCTGCCATCGGACGCTTGCGCCTGCCCGCCATGCAAGCCGCCGCGACCGCCGCCGTTGTCATCCCGCTCGCGCTCGGCACCGCCACTCAGCAGCTTTACTGGGCGAACAACATGACGCTGTTTTCGCGCGGCGTCGCCGTGGCGCCCAATAATCTGATTGCGCTCACCGGCCTAGGCGCCGAATACGGCAAGCAGCAGCGCTACCCGGAAGCGATTTCGCTGTTCCGGCGGGCTCTCGCCATCGACGCCAACGACTGGCACCCCAACTTTTCCCTCGGCTACACCTATTTCGTGCTCGGCCGTTACGCCGAAGCCGAGCCGTTGATCGCGCGAGCCGTTGCCCTGAATCCCACCGCCCATCCCGACGCGTTAGCCTATTTCGGGCTGGTGGAATCGAAGCTCGGCGATCTGCCCAAGACGGAAAGCGCGCTCCGATACGCTCTGCAGTACTATCCGAAACGCGAACAGTTCCGCCTGGGCTTGGCATTGGTTCTCGAGCAGGAAGGCAAACTCCCGGACGCGGTGAAGGAGTTGAAGGAAACTCTGGCCATCAATCCCAACAACGCCACCGCCCGCGCCCGCCTCGAACGGATCGAGTCGCTGGTCGATCGTCGTTAGAGCGCATCCAGAGTCGGTGTGCCCACCAACACGAACCCAAGATCCCTCGACTCGGGTTTCCCGCGCACGACCACCCCAGCACGCCAAAAGCAGGCGTGCCGGGGACCCCGGTAAAAAAAGCGCGCGGGAGCCCTCCCTCGCTCGGGATGACATCACCGCGGACGGCCAACGACGATTCCCCAACCATCCGGGAAACATTCATCCCCGTGGTTACGTATCTCCTCCCAGCCCGTCTGATCATCCGAAAGGGTGTGCCATGACCGCCAACCGCCGTTCCCGCCTGCTTCTCATTCTCGCCATTGTGCTCGGCCTCGGTTCGTTCAGCCGCGCTCAGCAACAGGGCGATACCTTCCACTGGAGCGGGAAGCTGGCCGCCAACCAGGTTTTGCAAATCAAGAACATCAATGGCGGCATTGACGCCGACGGCACCACTGGCGACACCATTGACGTATCCGCCGTCAAAAGCGGTCGCGACCGCGACCAGGTCCGCGTCGAGGTGGTGCAGAGCGGGGAAGGCGTCACCATCTGCGCCGTCTATCCCGGCGGCAGTTGCACCGGAGACGGCAGCTCGCACTCCCACGGCGACATCAAGGCCAATGTGGATTTCACCGTGAAGGTGCCGCGAAATCTGCGCTTCAACGCCAGCAACGTCAACGGCCACATCAAGGCCGAAGACTTGGGACGTCCTGCCAAGGTCACCACCGTCAACGGCGGGATTGACGTCAGCAGCGCGGCCTGGGTCTCGGCAAGCTCGGTCAACGGCAGTGTGAAGGTCGCGATGGGCAGCGCCGATTGGGACGGGAAGCTGAAGATCTCCTCCGTCAACGGCTCGATCACGCTCGACATGCCCACCGACACCAATGCCGAGGTGCACTTCAGTTCCGTCAACGGCAATCTGGATTCCGACTTTCCGCTGAACGTGCGCGGCATGTCATTCGGGCCGAAGAACCTGCATGGCACCATCGGCAACGGCGGCCGGGAACTCGACGTCTCCACCGTCAACGGCAGCCTGCACATCCGCAAGGGAAAGGCCGCGATGTGAGGAGAAGGAATTAGTAGCTAGGAGTTAGGAGTTAGCGAAAGCCAAAGTCGCTTGGAACCCGTTGGTGATCGGACCAGCGGTAAGTCACCACAAATCGCCAATCGTCCAAGCCAACCCTAACTACTAACTACTAAAACTACTAACTCCTGCTTTTCTCACCATCCCATCCTCTTCCGCAAGCTCATGATGTGCGCCACGTGGTGCTTGCCGTGCCAGGCGTACATCCCGAGATAGCGGTCCAGGTTCAGTTCGCCCAGTTCCGGGTGCTTCAGCTTGAACTCGAACTGGTCCGGGGTCATCGCCCGCAGCACCGCCACCCAGCGATGATGCAGCGCCTCCAGCAGCACCAGCGAGGTCTCGATCGGCACCTGCACGTCCGCTAGTTCCGCCCACAGTTTCTCGTCGTAGGGCTTGACGGTTGGGTTCGGCTCGGTGAGCGCCAGCTTGAAACGGATGAAGGCATTCATGTGACTGTCGGGCACATGATGCACCACCTGGCGCACGGTCCAGCCGCCGGGACGATAGGGCGTATCGAGCTGCGATTCGCGCAGGTTGTGCACCGCGGCGCGCAGCCGCTCCGGGGCAGCCGCGATCTCGTCGATGAAGTGCCGCCGCTGGTCGTCCGTGTACGGGCCTTCGTAGTTGAATTTGCCGATGGGATAGCTCAGGTTGGGGGTCGCTGCGGTGTTCATGCGCACATTGTAGCGGGGAATTGGCCAGTTTTTCAGTTCCTCAGTATGTCAGTCAATCAGTACCTCAGTAGGTGGATATCGACCAGCAGCCGGGCATCGACACTACTGAAAAACTGACGTACTGACCTACGGATGAACTGAGCTACTTTTCCATTTCAAATTTCAAATTTACAATTCCGGTATGCACCATTCACCGCAGTTCCTCCAGATTGTCAGCGACGCCAAGAAGCGCGTCCGTGAAACCACCGTGGACGAAATCAAGCGCCGCCACGATCGCGGCGACCGCTTCACCCTGGTCGACGTCCGCGAAGAGAGCGAATACGCCAAGGACCACCTCCCCGGCGCCATCCATTTGGGCAAGGGAATCATCGAGCGCGACATCGAGGTGAAGGTTCCGGACACCTCCGCCGAGGTCGTGCTCTACTGCGGCGGCGGCTTCCGCTCCGCCCTTGCCGCCGACAATCTGCAGAAGATGGGCTACACCAACGTGGTTTCCATGGATGGCGGCATCCGCGAGTGGCGCGAGAAGAACTACCCGCTGACCAATCAGTAACGCGCAGACTTTTTTCGAGTGGTTAGCGCCCTCCGAGTCAGGCAGGGACGAGACGCTGGCAGACCCGGGACGGACGTCGGGAACTACTTCTGCTCCGCCGCCACCGCCGCGCACAGCTCGTTGACCGCCCGACGCTGTCCATCGCGCGAGTAGAGAAACTCGAACCCATGCTCCGTCCCGCGCGTGTTGCGCACCATGGCATAGAGCGCGGGCATCGGCGGCATCTCCAGGCGCACCACCTCGCCGAGGTAGAGTTGGTCGCTGAGCGAGGCGCCCAGTCCGCCTTCTCCCACCATCACGGCGCGCCCGTAGAGTTTGCGGATGGGATTGTCTTCCCAGTAGATGGTGGCTTTCAGGGGCCGGTCGATGGGATAGCGGGGAAACCGGCGGGATTGCACGGTACATTACCTCTCAGTCTTGAATACTGGGACCTAAATTGTAGGGCGGGCGGTTCATCCTGTCGCGGCACGAAAGACGCTGGCGGGAAGTAACGCCGGCGCATTCCGCCTGCGGTTGGCAAGCAGCAGGGATTCAACGCGGCGGCGCCGCTCTAGCGTGCCTGTCGTCCAGCGTACAGCGCCACGGAAACGAGACCTCGGTCTGGGTTTTCATCGTCCCGGGGGCGCTCCTCGATCAACTTGTCGTCGGCTGCGGTGTGAAACGAGACGACCACCCAATCCCCGGCGCCCATTACCGGCCGATGCCACACGTTGGTTGGGATGGAAAGCCACCGCTCCTGGATCGGCGCTTGCGGATCGCTGGACAAGTGGTGTGACACCCATGCCTTGCCATTCCACGTCTGCATATCGGCGGAACCGCGGTACGGCGCTGACCTCATCCACCACCGCCGCCAGGATCGCAGCCGAGCGCGGCGCGCGAATCGCCGCGTCTAGCGACTCAATGATGGATTGTTCGGATGGCGACAAGGCAGTCATGTTCATGGGTAATTTGATATCAGGTTGCGTGCTGGGGTTGCGAACAACGGGCGGGTACGCTGAATAACCAGTGTTAGGTGGGGCACCTGGCACACAGCATGGTGCAGGAGGACCTGCTTTACATGCAGTGGAGTAAGGCGTAGGATCGAATTTGAGTGAGCAGTTTCCCTCCTCTTTCAGATTTTCTGAACTAAGTCAGCCCATCTGAAGCAGTTTCCTCTTAGTCCACCCCAACTGGGAGGTTAACGTGCACGATCTCAGGGCATCCACAAAACAGCAGCCGACAACACCCGCTAGTCCGAAAAGCACTCCTCCAAAAGTGACCATTATGCTCGACCAGGTCCCCTTACACGATCGGATAAGAGAGCGTGCTTATGAGCTGTATGAAAGCCGCGGTCGTGAGCATGGCAAGGACGAGCAGGACTGGCTCAGAGCCGAGCAGGAGATCCGCACTCATCCGCGCTAGAGAAGCGATCCACCTCCGCCCATGCTGCTACATCAAGCGCGGGAGGGATTCATGAACTGCCCGGAGTGCGCGGCTCTCGACCGAACCCTCAAAGCGGCGCTCGCTGAGTACATCGAGGCACGTTCGGAAGCCTTCTATCGAGTCAGCACTGAACGTGCTGCGATGAAACAGGTTGACATGGAGCGCGCTAAGTCCAGCATACAAGAGCACCAGTTGGTGTGCCGCTTCGCAGCCCAGGTCGGGCCAACCAGAGACATCGAGGTCGGGAATCCGGGCGCCGGAAAGCGGCCGAGTAAGCCATCCCTTGCCATGGACGATGCGCGGTAGCGGAACTGCGCTGCCCGCGGTTCTGCCCGCGAGCAGCGCACCTAAGCAAACTTCAATTCCGCAATTCCGCAGTTACTTGGCGGCGGGCGCCATGTAGCTGAGGTCGGCCCGGAAATGCAGCAGCTCGGAGGTGGAGCTCCAATAAGCCTTGCGCAGCGCATTCATAATGGTCGCGCCCTGGTCGCCGTAGGCTTCCTGCATGATCTGGTCCAGCGTTTTTGCGCTGGTCCCCGCCATCTCGCCGATGTTTTTCCGTTCCTGCACCAGCACCAGCTCGGGGCCGTGTCCGCCGTTGGCGAGCGAATACCAGTCCTGGGCCGTGGTGGGCGTGTTGGTCTTGGCGAAGGCGGCGTTGACCTTCTTGACCCCGTCGGCGAAGTCCAGCACCCCCTCCGGCTTGAGGAAGAAATGGATCACGCTCAGGTACGGGGGCGGCGTGGTGCCGGGCTTGTGGGCCACGGTGAGGTCGGAACGGTGCACGTAGTACGCCATGGTGCTCCCGGCCAGGTAGGGACCCATGGAGGCGGTGGCGTCGGCGCCGTCGGCGACATCGAACTTGTCGCGTGTGTCGAAGTCCTTCCAATCGTGGCCGCAGGAGGCCACCAGGTAATTACCGGTGCCTTCTCCGGTGGTGTACTCCCACACGTCCCAGGACCATTTGTCGTTCTGCGCCTTGTGCCAGGCCATGTGCTTGGCGCGCCCCTGCTCGTACTGCGCGGTCATGCCCGGCTTTACCTTGTTGATGTGGATCTCGCAGACGCTGGCCGGTGGTGGGGCTTGGGCGACGGCCAAGGCTGCGGTTAGACAAACGATGAACAGCACAAAAAACGTTTTGCGCATGCGGTGCGACCTCCTGAACAACTTTCTGTTGGATTTTTCCGGATAAATGGGGGCCGCTTGGTTCAGGACCTGGAATTGGATTGCCGCAAGCCTACGTGACGGCTGGGACGAGTGTCAACCGGAGACGAATGCCGAGTACCGCGCCCAACGGGGTGTTCAGGCGAACTGCTTTGCCTTAGATGAGTCATACACCCCTTCAGTTGCCTATGGTGGGCACACGGAACTCCTCTGGCAAGCACGCGCAGCCGCATCGCTCCCCGGGGCGCCATCATCTAATTTTAGTAAGGAAAGGATGAGTGAGTCATGAGAAGGCGAACATTCGCAACAGTAGTAGGGGCGATGCTTGTCGCCGGCATCCTGGCGCTGCCCGCCACGGCCGACGTGGCTTCGCGAACCGCATCGCCAGTTCCGGGAACATTGAACTACGTGGAAGGCCAGGCATCCATCGGCTCCGAATCGCTGAGTTCAAAATCCGTGGGCTCGGCCGAACTGCAACCAGGCCAGACGTTGAGCAGCCGAGAGGGCAAGGCGGAGATCCTGCTGACGCCCGGCGTCTATCTGCGCGTGGGCAGCAACAGCTCAGTGAAAATGATCTCACCGAGCCTTACCAATACGGAAGTCGAAGTTCAGCGCGGAGAAGCGCAAGTGGAAGTGGGCCAGATTTTCAAGCAGAACGACCTGCTGGTCTCGGAAGACGGCGCGACCACCCAACTTCAGAAGCGAGGCGTTTACGATTTCAACGCCGACTTGCGTGTCGTGCGCGTCCTGGACGGCCAGGCCATGCTGCAGGATGGGGACGCAACCATCAAGATCAAGGGAAGCCACGAAGTGGTGCTCGGCGCTCCCGACTTGAAAGCCCACAAGTTCGACAAGGACAGCTTCAAGGCGGACAACGGGCTGTATCGCTGGAGTAGCCTGCGCTCACAGTACCTGGCGGAAGCGAACGCGGATCAGGCGCGTGTGTACCTCGTCAACGGCTGGTACGGTCCAGGCTGGGTGGGCGCGGGATGGTACTGGAATTCATGGCTGAGTGGCTACACGTTTATCCCCGGCGACGGAATTTTCTATAGCCCGTTCGGCTGGGGATTCTACTCACCGCTGTGGGCCTACCGGGCGCCGCTGTATTACTACGGGCACGTCGACCATCGCTTCGGCCCGGAATACCGCCCGTGGGACCGTGGTCTTGGATACCACGCTACGTTTCGCGGAGGCGAACCGCGCGGCGAACTCCATGGTGGATTCAATCGCCCGGCGCAGAGCGGATTCCGAGGCGGCGAACTCCATGGTGGATTCAATCGCCCGCCCCAGAGCGGATTCCGGGGCGGGTTCCGAGGCGGCGAGCTTCATGCCGGCGGCTCCGCTGGCTTCCACGGTGGGTTTGGGCATCACTAGCGGTAAGCACGACGACGCCGGGCTGCAATTTAAGGTGAGGCACAGCCCGGCGTGGTAGCGCTTCGGGCGGAGGTGCCGTCCCCTACGGGACTCCGGAAGAATTTTGGTGTGAGCTTCCCCTTTCGGCCGCCCCTCCGGGGCTGGGATTATGCTGGTGCAGAGCTTCGAGCGGCCTGACAAGCTGGTGTGGAACGGCAGCAACACGATTTGGAATCAGCGTCGCAGCAGAGCCAAACCGCTTCAAGCCAATTCCTCCAGTGCCGGTCACTTTCCTTGCTCGATTCGAGAGTGGGCTTGTAGCTTTCGAGCAAGGCGGCGGCGCGATTCAGCGCGTCCGTCAACTCCTGCAATTGGCGGGCGGCGGTGGCGGCGTCGTGGTGCTGGATGGCCTCGTTGACACCGGGGATGGTGGAGGCCGAGTAGCCCTTCAAGTCCGCGGGCGCGTAAATGGCGTGGCGGAACCACGGACGGCGCGGCAGGCCGTTGGGCAGCAGAAGCGCGCGCTCGGTGGCGAGGAGAATTCTGTTAAGGCGTTCAACATCCCCAACCTGTCGCTCCCCTTCGACTGCGCTCAGGGCAGTCTCCCCCGCGAGCGACAAGGGTGGGGCAACCGCATCTTCGTGTCCCTGCACACGCGAGGGCACGTGTGCCACATTCGCGTGTGCCACAACAGCGTTGATCGCGGCACCGGCCTGAGCGAAGCGGCGGGCGGCGGCGAGGGCGGACTTGAAGCTGGGCGCCTGGTCGGCGAGATGCTCGGCCGCATTCTTCTCCGCACCGTCAAGATAGGTGGCGATTTCCTTGCCGTAGGCCGCGTAGTCGTAGGGCAGCACGCCGGCCTCGGACATGCGCAGCACCTGCAGGCCGTAGACGCGCGCGATTTCCTGGGTGTAAAGAAAATTGGTGTCGCCGAATTTCTTGTACCAGGCAAAATTGTCGAAGACGGAGTGGTACACGCCGTAATCGCCGCCGGAGCGAATGTCGGTGGCGGGCACGCCGGAGTGGTCGAGGAAGGAAGTGAAGTCGGATCCGCTGCCGAGATTGCCGACCGGCGGCTCGGAAGAAGCGCTCGCGCCAGGATCTTTCTCGCGACGCGCCGCGGTGCGCCAGGCGTCGTAGAGCGTGCCGCCCTTGGGACTGGGAACGATTTTGGTGATATCGCGCAGGAAGCCGCGCAGGCTGGGCACCGCCGAGGCCCGGAAATTCGGGCCGGAAGCGCCCGTGTCCAGGTTGAAGTAGGCGGCCGCGCTCTCCAGCTCCTTCTCGTGTTGCTCGAGCCACTCGGTGGAGCCGAGCAGGCCCTGCTCCTCGGCGTCCCAACTGGCGAAGATGATGGTGCGGGTGGGGCGCCAGCCGGTGCGCAGCAAACGACCGATGCCGCGCGCCGCTTCCAGCATGGCGGTGGCGCCGCTGATGGGGTCCACCGCGCCATAGACCCAGGCGTCGCGATGCGCGCCGGCGATGACCCACTCGTCCGGCCAGCGCGTGCCGCGGACGCGCGCGATCACGTCCCAGATGGCGCGATAGCCGAAATCCTGCTTCAGGTGCAACTTGACGCGCACCGGCCCGGGCCCGACGTGGTAGGTAAAGGGCAGCGCGCCCTGCCACTCGCGCGGCGACTCGGTCCCGCCCAACGCCTGCAGGATGGGCGATGCATCGTGATACGACAGAGGTGTGGTGGGGATTTTCGGAATGTCGGGCGAGGTTTGCGGGCTGACGCGCCGGGCGCCGGGCGTGGACGGCCAGCCGGGCGTGGTGGGATCGCCGAGATGCCCGAATCCGAACGCGATCGTGCCGCGCTGCACGCCGGTATCGGGCCGCCACGGGCCGTTGGGATAAATGTCGCCGCGGAAATAGCCATCGTCCATCGGATCGGAATAAATGAGCATGCCGGCGGCGCCGGTCTCCTGCGCCATGTACACCTTGACGCCGCGGAAATTTTCGCCGTAACGCACCAGCACGATCTTGCCGCGCACGTCTACGCCCATCTCTTTGAGCTGCTGGAAATCTTCGGGGCGGCCGTAGTTGGCGTACACCACTTCGGCCTCGACGTCGCCGGAAGGCGAGTAGGCGCTGAACGGCATGACGACGCGCGGGTCGTCCTGGAAGGGGTCGCCCTCGACGTGCTCGCGGGTGGGCCCGTGCATGAGGATGCCGGCGGGCGTGATGGCGTCCACGCTGACCTCGACGGGATAGTTTATCCAGACTTTGTACTCGACGATCTCGGTGTCGAAGCCCCATTCGCGAAACTTGCGCGCGACGTAATCGGCCGTCTTGCGGTCCTCGGGTGTGCCGGCCATGTGCGGCGCGGCGGTCAGGACTTTCATGTGCTGCTCGGCCTGGTGCGGGTCGGGCACGGCAAGGAACTGCTGCTCGATGGACGCAGGAGGCGCCGGCGCGGGCTGCGGCGCTTGCGCGACCAGCGTCGCGCAGAGAAGAAGCACCAGGATTGCGGCCCGACGAAGACGCATACGCTCCCATCAGCAACCTTCGAGTGTAAAGGGAAAGTTGCAAGGCACGCAAAATCCTGATGCCGGCGATTCACAAGATTTATGGCATTTTTACGCGGTTTTAATGTCGTTTGTGGCGGCGGCGAATCTAATGAGCATATGGCTGACAAGCTCATAAAACGGTACTTATTCGCCAGCGACTTTGACCAGACGCTGAGCTTCAATGACTCGGGGCACGTGCTCAGCGAACTGATCGGCATCCCGCCCGACGAGTTCAAACGCAAGGCCACCGGGATGGCGAAGCTGAACCTGGTGCAGCAGGGGGCGGAACTCGCCTACCTGCTGCTGCACGACCCGCAGTTCCGCCGCTGCCGGCGCGAGCACCTGCACCAAGTCGGGAAGCGCATTCCGCTGAAGGAGAACATCGGGCTGCTGTACCAGATCCTGGCCAGCGGCATTGATGGTTATCATTTCGATTTCTTCGTGCTGTCGGCGGCGCCGGTGGAGATCGTGCAGTCGGCGCTGGAAGGAATCGTCCCGGCGGACCACATTTACGGTACGGAGTTCCAGTACAACAGCGCAGGCGAGATCGAGAGGATCGTGCGCACCACCGCCGGATACGGCAAGGTCGCCTGCCTCGACCAACTGCAGGCCAGGCTGCAGATCGGGCCCGACCACGTCATCTTCGCCGGCGACGGCAGCTCCGATGTCCACGCCATGCTGCACGTGAACGGGCGGGATGGATTGACGATTGCGGTGTCGGAGACGAGCAACGTGACGCAGATTGCGAAGCGCACGGTGATCAGCGCCAACGCGCTCGCCATGCTGCTGCCGATCCTGGAGAAAATCGTCGGTTGGAATCCTACGCAGATCCGGGACTTCTTCGAGTCGCACGGGTTGCTGGTGCAGGAGTGGGCGCGGGTGCGGACGGATTGGCTGACGCTGCGTCCCGCGGCGCCGCCGGAAATCGCGCAGAGCGCGGGCGCGGAATAAGAATTTAACCGCGGATTTACGCGGATTCACACGGATCGGACAATGAAGAATTAAGAATTCAGAATGAAGAATGCAACGCGCAAGTATTCGATTGGTTTTTCATTCTGACTTCTGACTTTCTTCGATCCGTGTTGATCCGTGGGAATCCGTGGTTAATTGCTCACGTGATGATTCCCAGCCGCTTGCCCACGCGGCCGAGCACGACCAGCGCCTTGTCCAGTTCCTCGCGGGTGTGCGTGGCGCTCATGATGGTGCGGATGCGCGCCTTGCCTTCAGGGACCGTGGGGAAAGCGATGCCGGTGGCCATCACCCCTTCCTTGAACAGCTCGCGCGAGAACTCCATCGCCAGCCGTCCTTCGCCGACAATGATGGGAGTGATGGGGGTTTCGCTTTTGGGCGTGTTGCGGCCGCCAATGTCGAAGCCGAGATTGCCCAATTCCTGCTTGAAGTAGCGCGTGTTCTCCCACAGCTTCTCAATGCGTTCCGGCTCCTGCTCCAGGACCTCGAAGGCAGCGATGCAAGTGGCGGCGACCGACGGCGGATGCGACGTGGAGAACAGGAACGGCCGCCCGCGGTGATAGAGGAACTCGATCAGGTCGCGCGTGCCGCAGACGTATCCGCCGAGCGCGCCGATGGCCTTCGACAGCGTGCCCACCTGGATGTCCACCCGGCCGTGCATCCCGAAGTGATCGATCGTGCCACGACCATTCTTGCCCAGGACGCCGGAGGCGTGCGCGTCGTCCACCATCATGATGGCGCCGTATTTTTCCGCGAGATCGCAGAGCGCGGGCAGCGGCGCGATGTCGCCATCCATGGAGAACACGCCGTCGGTAATCAGCAGCTTGCGCCCGGGCTGGTTGGCGACTGACTGCAGTTGCTCTTCCGCGTGCGCCACGTCCTTGTGGCGGAAGACCAGAATCTTGGCCTTAGAGAGCCGCGCGCCGTCAATGATGGAAGCGTGGTTGAGTTCGTCGGAGATAATGAAGTCGTCCTTGCCCAGCACCGCCGACACCGTGCCGGAATTCGCGGCGAAGCCCGATTGAAAAACCACGCTGGCTTCCACGTTTTTGAAGCGCGCGATCTTCTCCTCCAGTTCCATGTGGACCTTCATGGTGCCGGCGATGGTGCGCACCGCGCCCGATCCGACGCCGTACCGGCGCGTGGCCTCCAGCGCCGCCGCGCGCAGTTTGGGGTGGGTGGTGAGGCCGAGGTAGTTGTTCGACGCCAGGTTGATGACGTGCTTGCCGTCGAAGGTGCACTCCGGCGCCTGCTCGTCCTCCAGCACCCGCAGGCGGAAGTAGGTGCCCTTGTTCTTCAGGTCGTTCAGTTGGCCGGAAAGATAGGAGAGCGGGTTGGCGCGGGTGGCCGATGCCATGAAACCCCCAAGAAACGCAACCGCGGATTTACGCGGATCAACGCGGATAAAGCAAACGCAACCGCGGATTAACGCGGATCAACGCGGATAAAACAAATTTAATTGCAGGCGCGCGAATGATCCGCGTCCATCAGCGGAAATCCGCGGTCAGCCTTTTGCCCCATTCGGGTACAGCAGAATCTTGCTGGCCTCGCCGGTTTTCAGGCGCTCCATGCCCTGGTTGAAGTCCTTCATCGCCAGCTTGTCGGTGATCACCGGGTGCAGGTCGAGCTTGCCGGCCTTGAGCAGCGCGGTCATCTGGTACCAGGTCTGGTACATGCGCCGGCCGTTGATGCCCTGCACGGTGATGCCCTTGAAAATTATGTCTTCGGAAAAATTCAGCGCGATGGGTTTGGAGGTCAGGCCGAGAAGGGAGATGCGCCCGCCGCGGCGCACGATGTTGAAGGCGGTGCGGATGGCGTCGGGGTGCCCGGCCATTTCGCAGACCGCGTCCACGCCCACGCCGCCGGTCAGGTCCATGATGATCTGGCGCACGTCCTGCGTCGCGGGATCGAGCACGTGGTCGGCTTTCATCTGCTGCGCGATCTTGCGGCGGTATTGATTCACCTCGATGGCAAACACCTGCGTCGCGCCGCAGGCGCGCGCTACGGCGATGGCGAACAGTCCGATCGGCCCGGTGCCGGTGATGGCGACGGTCTTGGCGGCGACCTCGCCCGCCAGTACGGTGTGCACCGCGTTCCCGAGCGGGTCGAGGATGGAGGCGTATTCCTGCGGGATGGCGGAGTCGAGCTTCCAGATGTTCGACTCGGGAATGACCACGTACTCGGCGAAGGCGCCGTCGCTGTCCACGCCGATGATGGAAACGTGCTGGCAGATGTGCGCCTCGCCGGTGCGGCATTGCAGGCACTTGCCGCAGGCAACGTGCATCTCGGCGGAAACGAAGTCGCCTTCCTTGACGCTGGTGACCTCGTCGCCGACGGCGGCCACGTTGCCGCAGAATTCATGTCCGGGAATCAGCGGCGGATGAATGCGGCGCTGCGCCCAGGGGTCCCAGTTGTAAATGTGCAGGTCGGTGCCGCAGACGCTGGCGACGCTGACTTTGACCAGGACATCGGTGCGGCCGAAGGCCGGGATATTGACCTCGCGGATCTCGGCGCCCGGCTTGGGCTCGGGCTTCACGACCGCCAGCATGGTGTCCGGCATGAAAATCCTTGGCGCGCAGCATGGCCGCACGCAGAAAGTGTGGGCAAACCTGTAAGTTTAGCACGCGGCACACGGACGAGTACCGCTTAACACCCGGTGGGATGTGAGGCTCTAGCGGTGTGAGCGCATTGCGCGTGGCGGCCGAAAATGCCGCACCAACGCACGGAGAAGTAACCACGCAAGGCACCAGACGATCGAGTTTACGACCATCGCCGAAACCATTCCCGCGGCGACGTTTCCGCCATGTCCGGAAAAGAAAAGGCCGGCGACCAAGCCGGGAAAGAGAGGCACTACCAGAACCAATCTCAGCGGTTCGACATTTTGGAACGCCCATGTGGCTGCACAAGCGGCGAGTACGACAACAACGAGTTGGAGAATGGTCTTCACGACATATGCTAGATCGTCATGCTAGCGCATCCTGCCACAATTTGGCGGATTTGAGCATGTTATCTGCCGCACACGCGGGGGCTTCGCCTTCGCTCAGGGCAGGCCGTGTCATACGGGTCATCGGGTGGAAATACATTTGGGCGGCGAGGTGAAGTCAGAACCGCAGGGGTCCTTCGGCTCGGGCGTGCGCCCTCGCTCAGGATGACAGTCAATTAGTTTTCTTGCTGAAACTGAAGCGGAGCGGAAGCTGTCTGGAAACTGGAAACTGGAAACTAATCCGACTGGATCTGGACCAGGTCCGGCGCCTCGGCGGGCGAGGGCGGAATGAGCTGGGTGGTCTGCGGGGAGCGGAAGAAATCGAGGTAGGAAATCTGGTGCACGCACGACACGGTGCAGTGCGGCGCGCAGCTTTTTTCGGTGAGGTATTCGCGGCGGACGTCGGCGAGGGTGTACTGCATCAGCGGCTTGGCCGGGTAGCCGCGCTGCTGCGAGCAGTAGTGCACCAGGCCTTCTTCGCAAATGTAGAGATAGCGCCCGCCGGCGCGGCAGCGCCAGTTGTTCGGGCGGCCGTTGGCGATGTTGTCCTGGAAGCCGTTAAAGCGCGAGTAGCTGCCCTTCTCCAGCTTCTTCATCTCGTGGTAAATGGAGCGTTCCACGGGATCGAGGGGCTGCAGTTGTCCGTCGCCGTTGTGAATAATGCCGATGGTGGAGGTGAATCCCAGTTGCCGCGCGCGCTGTCCGATGACCAGCGCGTCCTGCGGACGGTGAATGCCGCCGCCGACCACGGAATTGATGTTGACGTGAAACTCGGCGTACTCGGCCAGCAGTTGCAGCTTCTTGTCGAGCACCTTGAGGCTCTTCTTGGAGACCTCGTCGGGATCGACGTTATCAATCGAGATCTGCAGGTGCTCCAGCCCGGCGCGGTTGAGGCGCCCGATGCGGTCGGCGGTCAACAGGTAGCCGTTGGTGATCAGGCCGGCGATCATGCCGTGCTGCCGAATGTGGCGGATGATGTCGTCCAGTTCGGGGTGCAACAGCGGTTCGCCGCCGCTGATGGTGACGATGGTCGTGCCCAGGGAGGCCAGCTTGTCGATGCGCTGGAAAATGGTTTCCAGCGCCACCGGCTTGGAGACAGCGTCGTACTCGTTGCAATAGGAGCAGGAAAGATTGCAGCGGCGCATCGGGATGATGTGCGCCAGCACCGGGTGGCGCGTGGACACCAGCGCCTTGGCGATCATCATCCACTCGCGGGAGCGGCGATGGATCGCGTTGAATCTGCGCCGGAATCGGATAGTGGGAAGTGCCATCGTTCTCAAACTGGTTATTAAACCACTTCGAACCCGCCGGCTGCGGCAGGGAAACGCTCAGCGGCGGGAATCGGTCAGCGAATGGGGCATTTACGGGGCCTAAACGGTGTTGTCACAATGAGTTGTGAGCGTGTGCGGGCCTCGGTTGTTGGATGCGGACCACGGTGGTGGGATGCAAAATGCAGCTGGTAGTTGGTAGCTGGTAGCCGGGGAAACTCGTCCCAGCTACCAGCTACGAGCCACATCAGCGTCTTCTACTTTTTGTCTGCGGCCGGCGGTTTCTGGGCCGTCGGCGGGAGTATGCCGTTCAGGCGGAGATAGATCGCCGCAGCCCCGTAATGATCCGCCCAGCCGCTTGCCAGGCCGATCAGAGCCGCCGCTTTCGGCGCCGGATGCCCGCCGAACAAAGTGACCTGTTCACCGAGTTGTGAATCCTGCACGCCCTTCAACGCCGTCTCGCAATAAGCGAACGAGTTCTTCACCGCGGCGACCAGCTTGTCCTTCGGGTCCTTGTCGCTGATCTTGTCGGACGGTTCAGCCTGGTTGGCCAGCTTGGCACAAAAGAAATTGTTCGACTTGGCGATGTGCTCGACCAGCGCGCCGAAGGTCATCTGCGGCTCGGTCGGCTTGTAGCCGTACTTGTCGGCCGGCATCGCCTCGGCGGCGGCGGTCAGGTTTTTCGCCCGGCCGCCGAGCATAAACCGCACGGTGTCGCTAACCGGATTCGCGCTGCCGGCGGAACCTGAATTGGCCTGCTGCGCAACGGCAGTCGTGCACAGCAGCGCAAGCGCAACGAACAGAAGTTTCTTCATGGTTGCCTCCCCACCTTGAAGCGGTGGTAAGAATACACGTTTCGGGCGGCGCTGCGCCAGCAGCGTGGCGCTCGTTGCGAACCTGTCTGTTAGATTAGGAGGGTTGTCGGTTTACGGTTATCGGTCATCGGTACTGCCGAATCAATTGAATGTCGGTGCGCATTCCGACAGTCCAGGAGCGAAAAACCGACAACCGACAACTGAAAACTTGCCCTTGATGAAACTGAATTTCACCAAAATCATCTTCCTTGCCGGCCTGCTGTTTGCCCTGACCCCGTGGGCGTCGCCGCCGCTTGCTCTCGCCATCGGATTGGTGCTTGGCCTCACGTTCGGCAATCCATTCCGCAGGCAGTCGCGTTGGTTCACGAAATACCTGCTGCAAGCATCGGTCGTCGGGCTCGGCTTCGGCATGAACCTGCAGCAGATCGTGAAAGCCGGGCGATCGGGGTTTATTTACACCGCGGTCGGCATCAGCTTCGCGATGCTGGTCGGGCTGACCTTGGCGCACCTGCTGAAGGTGCCGCCCACCGCGGGGTTCCTGATCTCGGCCGGCACGGCGATTTGCGGCGGCAGCGCGATTGCCGCGGTCGGTCCAGTGGTCCAAGCCGACGAGGAAGAGATGTCGGTCGCCCTGGGCACGGTGTTCATCCTCAATTCGATTGCGCTGTTGATATTTCCCGGCATTGGAGCGTCGCTGCACCTGACGCAATCGCAGTTCGGATTGTGGGCGGCGCTGGCCATTCACGACACCAGTTCCGTGGTCGGCGCGGGCGCAAAGTACGGTGCGATGGCGCTGGGGGTGGCCACCACGGTCAAGCTGGCGCGCGCGCTGTGGATCGTGCCCATGACCCTGGGCACGGCGGCGGTGAAGCGGCGCCTCGACAACCACAACGGCGGCGGCGCCGCGTCGACTCCGACGCGCGTACCGTGGCCATGGTTCATCCTGTTCTTCGTACTGGCGGCGGTGGCGAACACGTTGGTGCCGGCGGGCGCGCCCGCGTTCCACGGGTTGGCACGCCTGGGGATTATCGGATTGACGGCGACCTTGTACCTGATCGGCACCGGGGTCTCGCGCTCCACGCTGAGGCAGGTGGGCGCGCGCCCGCTGATCCAGGGCGTGTTGCTGTGGCTGATCGTGGCGGTGGCATCGGCGGCGGCCATCCGCGCCGGCTGGATTGCGCTGTAATCATTGCCTGCGTGCGCGCCTCTGATACGATTTCTTCTCTCACCGGCCCAACTGAAACCGAAACTGAAACTGAAGCGAGGCGCTATGTGGATCATCTGGGGTGTTCTGGCCGGCTTAGTGGTAGGCATTTTTTCCGGCTTGCTGGGCGTGGCCGGCGGCGTGGTGCTGGTGCCCATACTTTTGTTCTTCTTCAAGATGGACCAGAAGCTGGCCCAGGGAACTTCGCTGGCGATCCTGCTGCCGCCGACGGGAATTCTCGCCTTCCTGAGCTATCACCAGCGCGGCGAAGCCGACTTCAAACTGGGATTGGTGATCGCGGCCGGCGTGGTACTGGGCGGGTACTTCGGCGGCGCCTGGGCGCAGTATGTCCCTGGCCCCGTGCTGCGAAGGGGCTTTGCCGTGTTGTTGGTCTTGGTGGCGGTGAAGATGTTTATTGAGAAGTAGACGGTTTCCGGTTTTCGGTAATCAGGGGCGATAGAAATTAGCTCGGCGCTTCGGAATTCGGATGCGATCCAACCGATAACCGACGCCGATCACCTACTTTTCAACACGTGTTCCAGAGCGCCGCGAATTTCCGGATAGCGAAATTGAAAACCGCTCGCCAACGCCGCTCGTGGCACGGCGCGATTGCTCGCCAGCAGCAATTCCTCTCCCATCTGACCGAAGGCGGCGCGCACCGCAAACGCCGGCACGGGAAATGGCGTCGGGCGGCGCAGTACCGATCCGAGAGCACGGGTGAATTCGGCGTTGGTGACCGGGTTCGGCGCGACGGCGTTCACCGGCCCGCGCACCGATTCATGGGTCAGCACGTGCAGGAAGAGCGCGACCAGGTCATCGAGCGCAATCCAGGCCATCCACTGGCGTCCATCACCGAGGCGGCCGCCAACCCCCATGCGAAACGGCGGCAGCATGCGCGCCAGCGCTCCGCCCTTTCCGCTCAGGACCAGTCCGGTCCGCATCATGACGGTGCGGATGCCGGCGTCGCCGGCGGCGCGCGTGGCGTTCTCCCACTGCCGGCCGACCTCGGCAAGGAACGTTGATCCGGGAGGCTCCGCCTCGGTCACCACCTTGTCTGCGGTGTCGCCATAGATGCCGTTCGCCGAGGCGCTCACCAGCACGCGCGGGCGCGGATTGGCCCGCGCGATGGAGGCGGCGATGGTCTGCGTGCCCTGCACCCGGCTGTTCAGGATTCGCGCCTTGCGCTGCTCGTTCCACCGCCCCGATGCGACGTTTTCGCCGGCCAAGTGCACCACCGCATCGGCGCCGCTGAATTTTGTGCCGTCAATGGCGCCGGCGGGGTCCCACTGGATTTCAGCGGCGCCCTGACGCGGCGCGCGCCGCACCAGCGCCAGAGGTTCGTGTCCCGCCTCACGCAATGCGTGCATCAACGCCGTGCCGATAAACCCCGAAGCCCCGGTGACGAGAACTCGCATGCCTACGATGGTAGCTGAACCAAGCGCGGCTGCAAGTGGGTCTATCGGTCTTTCGGTTTCTCGGTCGTCGCCGGCCCGACAGACCGACCGACCGATAGACTGACAGACCAACAAGAATGCCCGGCCTCTCCGGCCGGGCACGTGACGCAAGCAGATCTATTTCTTTTCCGCCTTGGCCGGTTCTTTCTTGGCAGCCGGCGCCTTTGCCATTGCCGTCTTGGGGCGCCAGAAGTCCGGGTTGGCGGCGATCACCTTGTCGGACACGACGCTCATGGCCGGGGCGAAGGCCAGGAAGTCGCGTTGGACGAACTGCAGATCGTTCTGCGCAAAGTCGGCGAACATCTTGCGGCCCTCGTCGCCGGTGGCCTCGTAGTAGGCGGAGCCTTTGCCGTGCACCTTGGCAAGGCCGTCATACTCTTGCAGCGTCTTCATCGGCTCGAACACCAGCACGGTTCCTCCGGGCGCGCCCATGCCGACGTTGTACACCAGCATGTGCTCGTCAACATTGGCCTTCTCGTGCGCGGCATTGATGGCCTTGCGAAGATCGGCGAACTTGTCATAGTGGCCCAGCTTGACCCGGTAGGTTTCCAGCATGAAGTACTTGTATTCGCCGACGTTGAAGTTGGGGCGATAGCTGAGGTCGGGATTGTAGAACGCGAACATGGAGCGCGCGGTGCTCAGCAGGTCGCCGTCGTTCACATTGACGCGGTTCACTTCGGCCTGAGCGGACTTGTTGGCCGCCAGGGCAGCGGTCGCCTTCTCGGCATCTTCCATGCTGCCGTACGCGCTGAAGAACCACGCTTCGCTGGCACCGCTCATCGCCGTCGTCCCCAGGTAGTAATACTTGAGGTTGGCTTTCCTGTAGGCCGCCGCCCACGCCGCCTCCGACTTCTCGTGCAGCGGGCCTTTGCCCGGCTTCACTTCCTCGCGGAAGATTTGAAGGACCGGCGGCGGGCCGGCGCTCGCCGAATCCGCATAAACCTGCTGCGCGACGGCGGGCACGGTGACCGTGGCCGACACGACAAGCGCCAGCACGGCAAGGGCAAACAGTATTTTCCTCATCTATCTTCCTCCTGAATTTAACGTCTGCTCAAAACGACACGGGGCTCGGCTGCGTCTCGCAAGAGAGCACTTCCGGTTACTTCTTTTCCGTCTTCATTTCCTTCTTGGCCGCCGGGGCCTTGGCCGTTTCCATCTTCGGGTGCCAGAACGACGGGTCGGCTTTCGCCACATTATCGGACACGTAGCTCAGCCTTGGATTGAAGGCGAACAGCCGGCTTTCGGCGAACTGAACGGTCTTGCCGACCGCATCGTAAAACCCGCCTTCCTTCAGCGCCTCGCCATAGGCTTTGTTTGGGGGCTCGTCCCAACTGGCCAGGCTCTTGATTGGTGTGAAGTATATGTAAGTGCCCACGGGCATGCCCGAGGTCACTTCGTAGGCAATCGAATGGTAATCCGGGTTGGCCTTCGCACGCGCGGCCGCAACTATCTTGCCGACCTCGTCCGGGCCGGAGCCTATCTTGAAGCGCACTACCAGCACGTTGAAGTACTTGTACTCGCCCAAATTGAAGTCCGGCTTGTAGCTCAGCTCCGGACGGTACTTGGCGAAGATGAAGCGCGATTCGGCAACGAATTCGCTCTCCTTGGGGGAAAACGTGCCCATGATTTCCCGCATCGCCGGGTTGGTTTCGAACGAATCGTTCACCTTTTCCAGTTGGGCATAGGTGTCGAACCCGGTCATGAACCAGTCTTGATCCGGTCCGGTCACCGAGCTGATGGTCAGGTTATACGGGTATCCGGCCTTGATGAAGGCCTGCGCCCAGGCCGCCTCGTGTTTGCGGTGGGCGATGGCCTTGCCCGGCTTCGAGTCTTCCCGCACGATCTCTAGAATCTTTGGCGGACCGTGCATTTCTGCTTTCTGGGCGACGACGGTCGCGGGGCAGGCGAGCAGGGCAAAGACCGCCCAGACAAGGATTTTGCGCATAGGGTCTCCTCTTTTGCTGTTTGGTTAGTTGATTCCGAATGAATTAACGCGAGTTAGCGAGTAAGGAAGGGCCCACCCCAGTTCGGGCCGCTTGAGCGGTCCAAGCCTACGCTGCGGCCTTCGCGGGTGTCAATGGGCAGGCACAAGGCACAAGGCGCAAAGCGCAAGGCTCACGACGCGCATACGCCTAAAGCCTTGAGCCTGCGGCTATAATCAAGCATGGCGACCTTCCGCCAGCAGATCGCGACCAACGTCTTGCGGGTCACACGTTTCCGTGACCTGATGAAGCAGGTCCGGGCTTACCGGCCCAACGACGATCTCGATCTCATCAAGAAGGCCTACGACTTCTCCCTCCGTTATCACACCGGACAAACCAGAGCTTCCGGTGAACCCTACCTGGTGCACCCGCTGGAAGTAGCCTGCGTGCTGGCGGAGATCAAGCTCGACACCGTGGCCATCGCCGCCGGGCTGCTGCACGACCTGGTGGAAGACACCTCGGTGACGATCGAGGAAATCGAAAAGGAGTTTGGCGACCAGGTGGCGCACATCGTCGAGGGCGTCACCAAGATCAGCAAAATCGATTTTCATACCCGCGAGGAGCGCCAGGCCGAGAACCTGCGCAAGATGATGCTGGCCATGGTGGACGACATTCGAGTCATCCTCATCAAGCTGGCGGACCGGCTGCACAACATGCGCACGTTGCAGCCCTTACCGGAAGAACGGCGGCTGGCGATCGCGCGCGAAACCCTGGAAATCTACGCGCCCATCGCGCACCGCCTCGGCATGGGCAAGATCCGCGGCGAACTGGAGGACCTGGGTTTCCCCTACGTGGATCCCATCGGCTACCAGCAGGTGCACGAGGCGGTGGAGGCGCGGCGCAAGTCGGGCGAGGAGTTCCTGGCCAAGATCGAAAGCTTCATCCGCGAAAAGCTGAAGGAAGCCGGCATCCAGGCGCGGGTGGAAAGCCGCATCAAGCGCCTGTACTCGATTTACCTCAAGATCCAGCGGCAGCGCATCACCGTGGACCAGATGTACGACCTGCTGGCGGTGCGGGTGATCACCGGATCGGTGCAGGACTGCTATGCCGTGCTGGGCATGATCCACAACCTGTGGCGGCCGGTGCCGGGGCGCATCAAGGACCACATCGCCATGCCGCGCCCCAACCTCTACCAGTCGCTGCACACCTCGGTGATCGCCGAGAGCGGCACGCCGTTCGAAGTGCAGATCCGGACCGAGGAGATGCACCACATGGCGGAGGAGGGGATCGCCGCGCACTGGAAATACAAAGACGGGCCGGTAACGGCGCGTGACGAGCAGCGCCTTTCGTGGCTGCGCCAGGTGGTGGAGTGGCAGCGCGACGTCAGCGATCCCAACGAATTCCTTTCCACGCTCAAGATCGACCTCTATCCCGAAGAGGTGTACACCTTCACCCCGAAGGGGAAGGTGGTGGTGCTGCCACGCGACGCCACGCCGATTGATTTTGCGTACACGGTGCATACCGAGGTCGGACACTCCTGCGTCGGCGCGAAGGTGAACGGGCGCATGGTGCCGCTGCGCTACAAGCTGAAGAGCGGCGATATCGTGGAGATCCTCACCCAGACCGGACACAAGCCGAGCCGCGACTGGCTGGCGCTGGTCAAGTCGAGCCGCTCGCGCCAGAAGATCAAGCACTGGCTCAATGTCCACCAGCGTGAGCGTGCGATTGAAATCGGCCGCAAGCTGATCGAGAAAGAGGCGCGGAAATATCGCGTCCCGATGAAAGGCATTTCCGAAGAGCAGTTTCACAAGGTAGCCGGCGAGATGGGCCTGGGCCGGCCCGACGACCTGATGGCGGCAATCGGCTACGGCAAATTTTCAGCCCGGCAGATGCTGGCGCGCCTGGCGCCTTCGTCGGCCGCGGAACCCACGCCCGAGGCCGCGCCCGAAGAAAAGCCCGGCGGCCTGCTGCGGCGCGTCTTCGGCGGCGAGAGCGGCGCCATCACCGTCAGGGGGCACGACGACCTCCTGGTGTACCGCGCGCGCTGTTGCAATCCCATCCGCGGCGAAGAGATTGTCGGCTACGTGACCCGCGGCAAGGGCGTCGCGGTGCATGCCAAGAGCTGCCCGAACGTGGTCAACCTGATGTACGAATCCGACCGGCGCATCGATGTCGAGTGGGCGAAAGCGGTCAAGGAAGACGGCAGCACGGGTTATCCGGTCAAGCTCACCGTGTTCTGCGCCGACCGCAGCGGCATGCTCAAGCAGATGACCGCGCTCATCAGCGACGAGAACATCAACATCCGCAATATCGAAGCCCGCACCGCCAACAGCCAGGCGACGGTTGATTTCGTCATCGACATCGAGGACCTGAAGCACCTGGAGAAGATCGTCGGCGGGCTGCGGAAGATTCCCGGCGTGCACGACGTGCAGCGGGTGCAGAAAATCTGAGGAACAGTTTCGAGTTTCAGTTTCAGTTTCAGTTGTGTGGCACACGGGCTGCGGTATGGGTCACGCGCGTCAGCGTGTATGCGGCGTCCCCGCGCAAGCCGCGAATTCCGGTTATTGATTTTCGCCGTCGCGGTGCAGCGCGCGTTTGGTCTTGGCGACGATGCCGCCCACGGTCGAGCCGATGGTGCGCGCCACTTCAGTGAGACGATCGCCCGCGGCTGGTGGTGCTGTGGCCGGGGCGGCGCTGGGCTTGACGGCGCGCTTGCGCGATGAGCTTTTTTTCGTCGCAGGGCGCCGCACAGCCCGCTTTTTCTTGGCGGTGGTTTCGCTGTTCTTCTCTTCCGGCATTCGTCTCCCCCGTCCGTTGCCGCGCAGTATACGACAATCTCCTCCAAATGCGACCCTCAGAGGCTAAAGCCTATCCAGGAAAGCCCTGTACGGCACGGCTAAAGCCGTGCCCTTCCCAATACCGTGCCCCTCCGAATACGAAGAATCGAAAGCTCAGAATCGCGAGAGGAATTCGCGTTTCCGTTCTTCGGGCAGAAACGACGCGCGGAAGGAGTTCATGGCCAGCTCGCGCAATTGCGCGTCGGTGAAGCCGAAGGTATCCTGCGCGACCTGGTACTCGCGCGAGAGCGACGTCTCAAACATCGCGGGATCGTCGGTATTGAGCGTGACCAGCAGGCCGAGATCGTAATAGGTCTTGAGCGGATGCCGCTGCGCCGCCGCACAACAGCCGGTGCGCAGGTTGCTGGTCAAACAGATTTCGACGGGGACTTGGGTTTGCGCCAGGCGAGCCATCAGCTCGCAGTCCTGGTACGCGGTGAGCCCGTGACCGATGCGCTCAGCCTTGAGCGCGTCGAGCGCGCCCAGAATGGACTCCGGCCCGCTGGATTCACCGGCGTGCGCGGTGAGCCGCAGGCCGTTGTCCTTGGCGCGCGCGTAGAGCTCGCGAAACAGTTCGGGTGCGGCGCGGCGCTCGTCGCCGCCGATCCCGATGCCGACGACATTGCGGTCGCGCAGCGGGATCGCTTTTTCGAATACTTTCTCGGCGGCCACGACTCCGAAGTGGCGCACGGCGTCGAAAATCCACAAAAGCGACACGCCGAAATCGCGCTCGCCGCGCTGCCGGCCGCGCTCCAGGCCCTCGAAGATGGCATCGAAGTCGCGCCCGCGGAACAGGATCACGCCAACCGAAACGTAGACTTCGGCGTGGAGGACGTTTTCTGCCGCAAGCTTCTGCATCAGGCGATAGGTGATGAGCTCGTAATCCTCGGGCGTGCGCAGCCAGTGCGTGATCCGCTTGAAAGAGTCGAGAAAGGCAGTGAAATCCTTGTGCTGGTAGAGCCGCGCCAGCCGCTCGCGATCTACCGGCCCGCCGCCGTGCAGAAGGATCAGCTCGGCGAGTTCGTCGGGCCCGATGGAGCCTTCAAGGTGGAGGTGGAGCTCGGCCTTGGGGAGCGCGGTGATGAACGCCGATGGTTCTCTCGCGGCGATCACGCAAAAACCCAACACAGAGACACAGAGACACAGAGAAAAACGATGAACAAAATATCTCTGTGTCTCTGTGACTCTGTGTTCATCGGTTGTGCGCGGCGAACTCGCTGTGCCGGCGGCTCCACAGGAAATAAATGCACAAGCCGATCGCCAGCCAGACGAAGAAACGAATCCAGGTGATGACGGTGAGGCCGGTCATCAGGCCGCCGCAGAGCACCACCGAGATCAGCGGGAACAGCGGCACCAGAGGGACGCGGAATCCGCGCGGGCGATCGGGCTGGGTGCGGCGCAGGAAGATGACGCCGAGGGAGACGAGCACGAAGGCAAACAGGGTGCCGATGTTCGACAGATCGGCGGCGTCGCCGATGTCCACCACTCCGGCCGGAATGCCAACCGCGAATCCCGCGATCCAGGTGGACCAGTGCGGCGTCTTGAACTTCTTGTGCACGGCGGAAAAGATGCGCGGCAGCAGGCCATCGCGGGACATGGCGAACCAGATGCGCGTCTGGCCGTACTGGAAGACCAGCAGCGACGAGAGCATCCCAGTGAGCGCTCCGATGATGATCACCGACTGCCAAATGCGGCTGGCGCCGAGCTGCTTGAGCGCGTAGGCGACCGGGGCTTCGGCGGCCGCGCCCTCGGTGAAGGTGGTGTACTTCATCATGCCCAGCAGCACCAGCGCCACGCCGACATAGAGGACGGTGCACACGATGAGCGAGGCGATGATGCCGAAGGGGATGTCCTTCTGCGGATTCTTGGATTCTTCGGCGGCGGTGGAGACCGAATCGAAGCCGATGTAGGTGAAGAAAATGATGGCGCCGCCGGTGACCACGCCGGCGAATCCCGATGGCATGAACGGATGCCAGTTCGCCGGGCGCACCAGCATGCCGCCCACGATCAGGAAGATCACGATCGCCGTCAGCTTGACGGCAACCATGATGTTGTTGGTCTCGGCCGACTCGCGCACGCCGCGCACCAGCAAGATGGTGAGGACGAAGACGACGAGAAACGCCGGGACATTGAAGTACGCGCCGGTCAATTTTCCCGAGGCGTACACGGCGCTGGACCAATGGTCGGGCAAGATGATGCCGAAGGCGGCGAGCTGTGCTTTCAGATATCCGCTGAATCCGACGGCCACCGCGACGTTGCTGACCGCGTATTCGAGAATCAGGTCCCAGCCGATGATCCAGGCGAAGATTTCGCCGAGCGTGGCGTAGGAATAGGTGTACGCGCTGCCGGCGATGGGGATCATGGAGGCCAGTTCGGCATAACACAGCCCGGCGAAGCTGCAGGCGACGGCGACCAGGATGAATGAGATCGCGATGGCCGGGCCGGCCGGAGGGCGCCCGTGCATCAGCGCACCCGCGCTCGATCCGTGTCGCAGAAAGTTGGCGATCAGGTCGAGCACCTGCGCGTGCAGGATGGAGGGGACTTCGAAGTGCTCGCCGGCGGCAGCCGTGCCGGTGAGCACGAAGATGCCGCTGCCGATGATGGCGCCGATGCCGAGCGCGGTCAGGCTCCACGGGCCGAGCGTCTTCTTCAGCCGGTGCTCGGGCTGCTCGGAGTCGGAGATCAGCTTGTCGATGGACTTGCGGGCGAGAAGCTGGGAGCTCGGGCGCGATTGTTTGTCAGTGCTCGTGGTTTGGTCGGCCAAGAGTTATTCCGGTTTCATCAAGAATTGCGGAATTGCGGAACTGCGGAATCGGGTAATTGGAAGAAAGTCCAATTACCCGATTCGGCAATTACCCGGTTATCGTTTCGCCTGGCCGCGCACCATCTTCTTCACTTTGCGCTTCTTGGAGCCGCGGGCGTAGTCGCGTTTCTTTTTCGGTTTCTCAATCGTGGCCTTTTTGCGGGCCGCGCGCTTGACCTTCTTGCGTTCTTCTTTCGACAGTGCTTCCGTGTTTGCCATGAGTTCTCGCTAGTGTTGGATTAGTTCTGTCGCCCGCTGAAGCGGGCTTGATCTCTTGTTCCACGCTGACCCACGGCTTACGCCCCTTCGACTTCGCTCAGGGCAGGCTGTGGGCTACGTTCTTGCGCGCGCTACGCGCGCTTGCTGTCGTTGCCCTGCATTCTAGAGCGTGCGGCCTAGAGCCTGAAGCCTAGCGCCTGAAGCCTAGCGCCTGAAGCCTAGCGCCTGAAGCCTAGAGCCTGAAGCCTAGCGCCTGAAGCCTGCTTCACACGCGTTCCAGTTGCGCGTACTTCTCCACCAGCTTCTTCAGGCCGAATCTTGGGAATTGTACCGTAAGCTTGGCGTCGTCTCCGTCGCCCTCGCGCTTGTACACCGTTCCCTCGCCATATTTCGGGTGCTTGACGCGCTGGCCGGGACGAAATCCGGTACGCCCGAGCGTGGCGGGAACCTCAGTTTTCGGGCGCGTGAACTTCTTGCCCCGCGAGGCGAAAAACTCGGCGATGTTGTCAATCGAGTTGTAGGTGGGATGCGAATTCGAGTATGGGGCGCGCTGCTGGCGGGGGTACGCCGGGCGCTGGTCTTCGCTTTCGTAGTCGTAGTGAGCCGAGGAGTAGCCGTCATCGGACCCGGCACGCGAGGGCGCCTGTTCCACACCGGGCGCGCGTGCCACCCGATCGGTTCCGCTCCAGGCTGAACGCCGCGGCGCGCCCAGGTCGTCCAGCAATTGCGGCGGAATCTCCTCGAGGAAACGGGAGGCGATCGAGGCCTCCGGCATATCGGTGCCGTAACGGCGGCGGTAGCGCGCGCGGCTGACGATGAGCTGGTCCATGGCCCGGGTCATGCCGACGTAGCAAAGGCGGCGCTCTTCCTCGACATCGTCGGGATTGAGGAACGTCCGCGAGTGCGGGAACAGGCCCTCCTCCATGCCGGCCAGGAACACCAGGGGAAACTCCAGGCCCTTGGCGGAGTGCAGGGTCATGAGCGTGATCTTGGCAGCGGCGTCGTACTGGTCCTGGTCGCTGACCAGCGCAGCGTGATCGAGGAACTCCTGGAGCGACTCGCCGCGGTCGCGCGAATCCATGGCGGCGTTCACCAGTTCGCGCAGGTTTTCGACGCGGGCGAGCGATTCGGGCGTGTCCTCTTCCTCGAGTTGCTTGATGTAGCCGGTGCGGTCGAGGAGGTATTTGAGCAGCTCCGCGGTGGTGCCGGGGCGCGGCTGGCCGCTGGCGTGGGCGCCAGCGGAGTCAGGATTCTCGCCGTCTTCGGATGCGGTCTCGGCGGGGGCGCCGGGGCCTACAACTTCGAGATTGACGCAGCACCGGAAATGTCGGAATCGGACGAGACAATGTCCAAATTCGCGCCGAAGTCGAAGGATTCACCGGCGGTCGTTCGATGTATCGGCGTCGGGCGCGGTGCGATCTTCGGGTTCGCTTTGGCTTTCATCCACCGAATCGCCGAGCCACTGGGCGTAACTGCCGGCGAGCATGGCGCGTCCACCCTCGATGATGTCGCGGAAATTCTTCAGCGAGGCGACCGCGCGCGGCGGCACGAGCACGCCGTCAATGGCGTTGCCAATCGCACCCCACAGCGAAGTTCCGGTTTCCAGCCCGATCCGCTCCAGCGTGTCGAGCGTGGTGCGGCCGATGCCGCGCACCGGCGTGTTGATGACGCGCATCAGCGCGATGGAGTCGTCGGGATTCTGCACGACCTTGAGATACGAGATCATGTCCTTGATCTCGGCGCGTTCGTAGAACGAGAAACCGCCGACCACGTGGTAGGGCAACTGGTAGCGCCGCATCGCCTCTTCAAACAGGCGCGATTGCGCGTTGGTGCGGTAGAGCACGGCGGCGCGGGCGCGAGCTTCGTCCTTGCCCTCCTGCGCCGACTGCTGCAGGTACTTGGAGAAAAGGTCGGCGGCGAAGAGGGCTTCGTTCTCGCCGTCGGGCGCTTCGTAATAGCCGATGTTGTTGCCGCCCTGGCGCGAGGTCCACAGGTTCTTGCCCTTGCGCTTGATGTTGTTGGCGACCACCGCCGACGCCGCGCTGAGGATGTTCTGGGTGGAGCGGTAATTCTGCTCCAGGCGGATGATCTTGGCGTCGCCGAAATCTTTTTCGAACTCCAGGATGTTGCGGATGTCGGCGCCGCGCCAGGAGTAGATGGACTGGTCCTCGTCACCGACGGCGCAGATGTTGTGGCGCTCGCCGGCGAGCAGGCGCATGAGCTCGTACTGCGGGCGGTTGGTGTCCTGGTACTCATCGATCAGGATGTACTGGAAGCGGCGGTTCCAGTAATGGCGCACCGGTTCGGCGACCTTGAGCAGGCGCACGGTCTCCAGCAGCAGGTCGTCGAAATCCATGGCGTTGGCCTTGCGCAGTTCCTGGCGGTAGATTTCGTAGACGTGCGCCACCTGCTCGGATTTCAGGTCGGAGGATTGCAGGAACGTTTCCTGCGGGTCGAGCATGTGGTTTTTCGCCCAGGAGATGCGCGCCAGCACGGAGCGCGGCGTGAGCTGCTTGTCGTCGAGGCCGAGGCGGCGGATGGCCTGCTTGACCAGTGATTGCTGGTCGGCCTCGTCGTAGATGGCGAAATCCTTGCGGTAGCCGACGCCGTTGACGCGCAGCACCTCGATGTCGCGGCGCAACATGCGCACGCACATGGAGTGGAAGGTCGAGATCCACGGCTTGGCGAACGAGCGTCCGCCGACCAGGTGCTCGACGCGCTCGGCCATCTCGGAAGCGGCTTTGTTGGTGAACGTGACCGCCAGGATGGCCTCGGGCTGCACCCCCAGGTTCTCGATCAGATGCGCGATGCGGTAGGTGATGACGCGGGTCTTGCCCGAACCGGCGCCGGCGAGGATGAGGATAGATCCGTCGGCGGTTTCGACCGCTTCGCGCTGCTGGGGATTGAGCTCGTCGAGGAAGGTCACTGGGACCAGTTTAACGCGTGGGAGGTCCCTCGCTGCGCTCGGGATTTCGGCAGCGGGCTCCCGCTCCGCTCATGCCCGCTAAACGCCTCAACTTCAGTGCGGCACGGTGCGCGTCACGCCTGCGCCCGGAGGTTTCATCTCGCGGCGCAGACTGGAGCATTCGCGGCAGGGGCAGAACTCGCGCAGGAAGTCCCAGGAGAAGATGCCGTGCTCGTGGCCGTCGCTCCAGTTGAAGCGGATGGCGTACTTGCCGACGGCTTCGGCGACGGTCGCTTTCGGCGGCGGAGTATACATGGGCAGCACGCCGGGAGCGGGCTTGGGGCGCTCGCCGGGTTCGCGGTTCTGCTTGACGCGCTCGTCGTTGCACAGGGCGCAGGGGCAGGCGTCGCGCAGGTACTGAAAGGTGTAAATGCTCTTGTGCCCGTCCATCCACTCGATGTCCATACCGGCGCCGGTGGAGAGATGGACCTTCACCGACTTGGGGCTGGGTTGGGGAGTGGGAGGCATGAAATCAGTATCGCACGAGAGACAGTACCGAGTACCGGGTACCGAGTACCGAGTGCTGAATGTGCGGTGAAGCTATGGCAGGTTGGATTTTTTCCGGCGCGGCTTGCCATGACGCGCGCAAATCCGATCGACAGATTTGGAGAAAGCATCAATTCTGCAGTGCCGTTCTTCGACTGGGAATTGCGCCAGGTGCTCAAGGATGATGTCGGCTAGTCTTCGCGCCGCTTGTCGTCGCGTCAGTTTCTTACGTCGCTTTGCGTTCGGTTCGGCTTTCATTCTCTGTTCTGATTCTAACCTGCGATCGTGCTTTGCTGGCCAAATCAGCGCAGCTCCTGTAAAATCTATGTTTTGCCCCACTGGGAATGGAAGGATTCTGAGCAGTCATGGCACAAATTTGTGATGTCTGCGGCAAGGGACCGCAGTTCGGCAACAACATCAGCCACGCCCACAACGTCACCAAGCGGCGCTGGAACGTCAACCTGCGCCCGGTGCGCGCCAAGGTGAAGGGCGCCACCAAGAAGCTGCGCGTATGCACGTCGTGTTTGCGTAGCGGCAAAGTGGTAAAAGCGTAACCCAGTCTCCAGTCTCCAGTCGTCAGGCGGTTGGGGCCAAAGTGACGCTAACCGACCTTGATCTGGGCAACCACGGAAAATGGATTAGTCAACCGGCCGCAATGGCCGGTTTTGCTTTCTCCGGAGTCAATTCCACCTCGGTACCGTTACCCGTGCGGCTGCGAAGCTGTTACCTGCGTGACGTTGTTACGCCACCCAAATGCAGGTAGGTTGGACCCACATCGCTTGGGATGAGGAGAGGGTATGGATCCGGTAGAAGTGGACAGTTTCGCGCTGGCGTGCCGGGTGCTGATGCCGGCACAACGGGAGACAGATGAAGATCGCGCTTCCCCACGCTGGCTGGTGCGGTTTCCCGTAATGCATGGGCAAGGCATGGCCACTCACTTCGGACTAGCCTGCGACATCAATGACGACGGGATGTGTTTCTTCAGCAGCGCACCTTACGCCGTGGACACCATCGTGTTACTGGAGTTGCGAATACCGGCCGGGCCGATTCATGTAAAGGCGCTGGTGCGGTATTGCCGTCGTGGAGCGATCGGGGTGCAGTTTCTGAACCTGTCGCGGGAACAACGGCTGGCGCTGCTTGCCTTCAGCGTTATCGGGCAACGCAAGAAACCCAACTAAATCGCCTACAACACGGCAATTACGTCAATTTCCACCAGCACGTCCTTGGGCAGGCGGGCCGCCTCAACCGTGGAGCGGGCCGGCGGCTGTTTGCTGAAGAACTTGCCGTAAACCTCGTTCATGGCGGCGAAATCGTTCATGGATTTCAGGAAGACGGTGGTCTTGACCACCTGATCCAGGTTGCTTCCGGCCTCCCACAGCACGGCCGAGAGGTTTTTCAGTACGCGCTCGGTCTGGGCGGCGATGTCGCCCTGGATCAGCTGGTTGGTGGCGGGATCGAGCGCGATCTGGCCGGAACAAAAGATCATCCCGCCGGCGCGAATCGCCTGCGAGTACGGGCCGATAGCTTTGGGAGCATTGCTGGTGGCGATCACTTCGCGCATGTTCTCTCCGTCGTTTCCATGAGTTGCGTCGGGCGCACCGCAAAACCGGAAATTGTAGCAGTTGGACGATGCGGCAGCATTCGTCCCACCACGTCTGGTACCGGGGTCGTAATGTCCTGGTAACCACCCCATCCATCCAGCGCGCCTGGACATCGGCGCCAACTGCTGACAGTGCAAAGCCTTGCAGATATTGGGGGTATAAACTCTTGTACCTATTGTGGTGCAGAAATGTCTTGGTTTCCGGGACGGAATGGCGACATGATGGGGGCAGGAGAGCCCGCCCCCGGACGCCGGGAGGTGCCATGGCATATTCACACTCGCGCCTGCGCAAGATGCTGGCCGTGGTTCGGATCCTCACGGGTGTCCTGTTCCTGTTCGCCGCCGCACACAAGATCTCGTCATGGGAATTCGCCAAAGTCGAGTTCCCACAATTTGTTTGGCAAGCGACCCACGGCGCCGCTGTGGGGTTTTACGGCGAGTTCCTCGATAGCTTCCTCGGGCAGCATACGGGTGGGTATGCGGTGCTGGCCGGCTTCACCGAATTGTTCATCGGTGTGGGGCTGGTGCTGGGGTTGGCGGTTCGCCCCATCTCCATCCTGGGCTCGGTGTACACGGTTCACCTGATGCTCGCCACCTGGAATGTGCCTGGACCGAACGAACCCATGTGGCGCTACCTCGACAATGGCGGCAAGCTGATCCTGCTGTTGTTCCTCTTCGTGCTATTCGGCTTTGGGCACGCGGGAGAAAACCTGGGGCTGGGGTCGCTGTATCACCACCATCGCCATCGCAGGTGGGAGCATCCGGAAGCGGACGGCGAGTTGGAGACCTCCGCCATCCCGAATATCGAACCCTACAGCCGGCACTACCGCAACGAAAACGAGGAGTTTCCGCAGGAGCCCCAAACCGATTCCGACAGGGTCAAGCTGAGGATCTGAATTCCACGCCGGACTTCCGCGCCAAACGCTTGGTATTGCGGCTGCTATAATCGAATCAGCCCTAATGAAAGCGCCGCGAGCAGTATCCGACCGTCATTTCCCGAAAATCCGCTCCACGACTGTGCTGGCCGTCCGCAAGGATGGCAAAGTGGTCATGGCTGGGGATGGCCAGGTCACGCTCCACGAGAGCATCATCAAGCACTCGGCCCGCAAGATCCGGCGCCTTTACCAGGACAAGATCCTGGCCGGGTTCGCCGGGTCGACCGCCGATGCCTTCTCGCTGTTCAGCCGTTTTGAATCCAAGCTCGAGCAATACCACGGGAACCTGGGCCGGGCGGCGGTGGAACTGGCCAAAGATTGGCGTACCGACAAGGCGCTGCGGCACCTGGAGGCGCTGCTGCTGGTGGCCGACCACACCCAGACGTTCCTGATCAGCGGCGCGGGCGATGTGATCGAGCCCGATTCCGGGATTGCGGCGATCGGCAGCGGAGGCCCGTATGCCCAGGCGGCAGCCCAGGCCCTGGCAGCGCATACCGAGCTGTCGGCGCGCATGATCGCCGAGGAAGCGATGAAGATCGCCGGCCGCATGTGCATTTATACCAACGAGCAGTTCACGTTCGAAGAGCTGTGAGGGGATTTGCCGATTGGGTGATTTACTGATTGAGTGATTTAGTGATTGGGTGGCCAGAAATCAGCAAATCGGCAAATCACCAAATCAGCAAATGTCCGGGCTGGCAGGGTATTCGGGAACGCCGCTGGCTAAGGCCTGAAATTTTACCGCCGCAAGGCTCAAGCGAAAGCCGCGGGCCGCGCCGGCTGAAACTGAAACTGAAACTTTGAAACTGCTTTTATGGCAATTTATCTACCCCAAACGGCCGAAGAAGAAAGCATCGGACTGGACGAGCTGACGCCGCGGGAAATCGTCGCCGAGCTCGACAAGTACGTGGTCGGCCAAAACGCGGCCAAACGCGCGGTGGCCATCGCGCTGCGCAACCGCATGCGGCGGCAGAAACTCACGCCGGAGCTGGCGGAAGAGGTCATTCCCAAGAACATCATCATGATCGGCCCGACCGGCGTGGGGAAGACCGAGATCGCGCGCCGGCTGGCGAAGCTGGCGAGTTCGCCGTTCCTGAAGGTGGAAGCCTCGAAGTTCACCGAAGTCGGGTATGTCGGGCGCGATGTCGAATCCATGATCCGCGACCTGGTCGAGATCGCGGTTGACATGGTGCGCGAGGAAAAGCTCGAGGACGTGCAGGACAAGGCCGAGCTCAACGCCGAGGAACGGCTGCTCGACCTGCTGTTGCCCGGCAACGTCGGATTCGTCAGCACGCCGCGCGGGGATGGCGGGTCGGGGGCCATCGAGGTCATTCATCCCGGCGAATCCAATACCCGCACCCGCGAAAAGCTGCGCCAGCAGTTGCGGGAAGGCAAGCTCGACGACCGCATCGTGGAACTCGATGTGCGCGAGAAATCCTTTCCGGCGTTCGAGATCGTCTCCAACCAGGGCGTCGAGGAGATGGACGTCAACATCAAGGACATGCTGCCCAACATCTTCGGCCAGCGCACCAAGAAGCGGAAGATGAAGGTCAACGAGGCCTTCGAGTACCTGGTGCAGGAAGAAGAGCAGCGGCTGATTGACATGGACCAGGTGACGCGCATCGCGGTGGAGCGCGTCGAGCAGTCGGGCATCGTTTTCCTCGACGAGATTGACAAGATCGCCGGGCGCGAAAGCGGCCACGGGCCCGACGTGTCGCGCGAGGGCGTGCAGAGGGACATCCTGCCGATCATCGAAGGCACCACGGTGAACACGCGCTACGGCATGGTGCGCACCGACCACATCCTGTTCATCGCCGCCGGAGCGTTCCACGTATCGAAGCCGAGCGACCTGATCCCCGAATTGCAGGGCCGCTTTCCCATCCGCGTCGAATTGCAATCGCTCACCATTGAGGATTTCATCAAGATTTTGACGGAGCCGAAATCGTCTCTGGTGAAGCAGTACACGGCGCTGCTGGAGACCGAAGGCCTGAGACTGGAATTCACGCCGGGCGCGCTGGAGGAAGTGGCAAATTTCGCGGCGCGGGTCAACGAAGGCACGGAGAACATCGGCGCGCGGCGGTTGCACACCATCATGGAGCGCGTGCTCGATGTGATCAGCTTCGAAGCGCCCGACATGAAGGAAAAGAGCGTCACCGTGGACGCCGATTACGTGCGCAAGATGCTGGCGGAGATTGTGAAGGACCAGGACCTTTCCCGCTATATCCTGTAATACAAATTCACCACGGAGACACAGAGACACGGAGAAAAACGTGCCTCTTTAATTCTTTCTTATCCTCCGTGACTCCGTGTCTCCGTGGTGCGCTCGGGCGATTCCTAGCTGGAAAGTGCGAAGGTAGGCTGTTAGTCTGGCAAGCTTTCATGAAATGGCAGCTCCATCTCGTGCTGACGGCGGTGTTGTGTCTGGCGGCGTGCGGAACGCCAGGCGCGCCGCGTCCGCCGTCGCTGGAATTGCCGCGGCCGGTCACGGATCTGGCGGCAACGCGGCAGGGCGACAAGGTCACGCTCACCTGGACGGCGCCGCGCGACACCACTGACAAGCAGAACATCCGTCATCCCGGGCAGGTGCGCATATGCCGCGGCGTGAACACCACGGCCATTGTGCAGTGCCCGCAGGTGGCGGAGCTTCCGCCCCCTGCGGCAGTTGCCAAGAGCGCCAAACCGGAACAGAAGACTTACACCGATACTCTGCCGATGAGCTTGCAGCAGCAGAATCCCACCGGGTTCGCGACCTACGCGCTGGAGTCGCTGAACGCGCGCGGGCACAGCGCGGGATTGTCGAACCAGGTGGAGGTGCCGCTGGCGCCGACGCTGGCGCCGCCGAGCGACGTTCGCGCGCAAGTCACGCCGGAGGGTGTTGTGCTGACCTGGACGGGTGTACTCCATGAGCACGAGGCTCCGGAGTTGCGGCATTTGTACCGCGTCTACCGGCGCACACCCGAGACGCCGGCGTGGAGCGTGGTCGGCGAGGTGCAGCTTTCCACCGACCCGCACGCCCGCTTCGTGGATACCGGCTTCGAGTGGGAAAAGACTTATCTGTATCGCGTGGTGATCGTCACCTCCGTTATTCGCGGTGGCACAGCGGCCGTCCAGGTGGAGGGCGAGCCGTCAGCGGACGTCGAGGTCTTCGCCCATGACGTTTTCCCGCCCGCCGCGCCCGCTGGGTTGCAAGCTGTAGCGTCGGGCGTCGGCCAGCCGCCGTTTGTGGATTTGACCTGGGCGCCGAACACCGAGGCTGATCTCGCCGGGTACAACGTCTACCGGCACCAGGCGGGGCAGCAGCCGATGAAGATCAACACCGAGCTGGTGAAGGCGCCGGCCTACCGCGACCGGGAGGTGACGGCGGGGCACAAGTACTTCTATGCTGTAACGGCGGTGGGCCTGCGAGGGAACGAGAGTCCGCGGTCGGCTGAAGCATCTGAGAGGGTGCCGTAAGAAACATTGAACCGCAAAGTACGCAAAGGAACGCAGAGGAAAGCAAAACATGATTGCCGCGGAATTATCAGAGAAGGAGCGCATCCGTATCAATCGCATTAGCCGGTTGGTCGTGACCGCGGCTATGAAGGTACATTCACTGCTCGGCGCCGGGCTGCTTGAAAGCGCATACCAGGTTTGTCTTGCTCAGGAATTAAGAAAACAGGGTGTCAAAGTTGAACGAGAGGTTGCTCTGCCGGTCACGTATGAGGGAGTGCGGCTGGACGTTGGTTATCGCCTCGATCTTCTTGTTGAAGACTGCGTCATCGTCGAGCTAAAAGCAGTCGAGAGCCTTCTTCCTGTCCACGAGGCCCAATTGTTGTCACATTTGAAAGTTAGTGGCCTTCATCTCGGGCTTCTCATCAATTTCAAAGTCCCCCATCTGAAAGACGGAATCAAACGCTTGGTGAACAACTTCTGAGCTCATTTTTAGTTTTGATTTCCTTTGCGGTCCTTGGCGTCCTTTGCGGTAAAAGGTTCTAAAGGATTGAAATGAAATATTGTCGACTGCTGATCAACAACGAACCTCAATTCGCGCTGGTGGAGACCGAAGGGTCCACCGGGCGGGAGCTGGTCACGCGCGTCTTCAAGTCCGATGCGGGCGCGCGCATTCCCGACGAAGACGCGGCCTCGAAGCGCATTGATCCCATCCCGCTGCAGGACGCCAAACTGCTGGCGCCGGTGCTGCCGACGAAGATCGTCTGCGTGGGGCGCAATTACAGGGCGCATGCGCTCGAAATGGGGAATGAGGTTCCCACCGAGCCGCTCATTTTCTTCAAGCCGCCGTCGTCGCTGGCCGATCCCGGCGCGGAAATCCGCCTGCCCAAACTGTCGCAGAACGTGCACTACGAAGGCGAGTTGGCGGTGGTGATCGGCAAGACTTGCTACCGCGTGCGCGAAGGCGAGGACGTGCGCGACTACATCCTCGGATATACCATCCTGAACGATGTCACCGCGCGCGACCTGCAGAAAAAGGAAAACCAGTGGGCTCGCGCCAAGGGCTTCGACACCTTCTGTCCGGTCGGGCCGGTGGTGGTGGACGGGTTGGATCCGTGGGCGGGCATCGAGGTGGAAACGCGCATCAATTCCGAGGTTCGGCAGCACGGTACCACCGCCGATTTCATCTTCCCGCTGGATGTTATATTCCGCCACATCACCGCCGCCATGACGCTGGTTCCCGGCGATGTGATCGCTACCGGAACCCCGGAAGGGGTAGGGCCGTTGCACGCCGGCGATGTCGTGGAAATCACCATTCCGGGCGTGGGCACGCTGCGCAACCCGGTGGTGGACGACTAATTTCGTAATTGGGTAATCTAGTAATTTAGTACAAGAAAAGTTTGAGGATTGAGGTTAGAGATCTGGTTGATCAGCGCACGCGGGCGCCGGTCAAGATCGACGACAGAAGTGCCTCGTAAGCGGCAGAAGGAAGAGTCCAGAGCATAGGGGTCCTTCGACTCGGTGTCGGCGGCCGACACCTCGCTCAGGATGACAGCCGCGCAAAGTAATTTCGGAACCTGCAGTCGGTGTTTTCAAATTACCAAATTACAAATTTACGAAATTACCCAATGGGTAATCGGCGATAATTGAGTTCAATATGAAGTTCTTCATTGACACCGCCAACCTGAACGAAATCCGCGAGGCCAATGCGATGGGCATCCTCGACGGAGTCACCACCAACCCATCGCTCATCGCCAAGGAAGGCAAGCCGTTCAAGGACACGATCCTGGAGATCTGCAGCATCGTGGACGGACCGGTCAGCGTGGAAGTGGTGGCGCTCGAGGCCAAGGGCATGCTGCGCGAGGCCGAAGAATTCGCCACCTGGCACAAGAATGTGGTGGTCAAGCTGCCGACCACGAAAGAAGGCTTGAAAGCCTGCAAGACGCTTGCCGGGCAAGGCATTCGCACCAACCTGACCTTGTGCTTCTCGCCCAACCAGGCGCTGATGGTGGCCAAGGCGGGAGCCACCTACGTGAGCCCGTTTGTGGGACGCCTCGACGACATCAGCCACGTCGGCATGGACGTGGTGCGCCAGATCGTGCAGATCTACAACAACTACGGCTACAAGACGCAGGTGCTGGCGGCGTCGCTGCGGCATCCGCTGCACGTGGTGGAAGCGGCGATGGCCGGCGCGCACGTGGCGACCATCCCGTTCAAGGTGCTGGACCTGATGATCAAGCATCCGCTCACCGACAAAGGGCTCGACGCCTTCCTGAAAGACTGGGAGAAGGTGAAGGCGCTGGCGGAAGCGGATCTGGTAGCAAAGGGATAATCAGGGCAGGGAATGTTGGCGCGGCGCGGCGAAGGTCGCGCCGTGTGCTTTTTTGTGTGGCCCGCCCTGCACCCGAATCGTAACCTCGCGTATCCGGCATCGAAGAGGTAAGCTGGATATATTGGCGTCGGGGGACGTAATCCTTTGCACGCAGGACTGGCCGGTTTGTTCCTGAGATTCGTATGAGCGCGCTTCGTATGTATGCGGCGGTGGCGGCAGGAGCGGCCGCGGCTGCCGCGGGGGTGTGGCAGTGGATCCGCAGCCACCGCACGACGCCCGAACAGCGTGAGCGGCAACGCCGCGAACGCCTGGCGCAAATGGGCCGCATCTGCGACGGCACCGTGCTCGACGTGCGGGAAATCAGCGCCAACGGCCACGGCCCCACCCAGCTCATCATCTACACCTACGACGTCGGCGGCGTCGCCTACGAGGCGGCGCAGGACGTCACCCACCTGCGCCAATTCCTTGACACTCACTCCTTCAAGCTGGGCCTGTCCGCCTCCGTCCGGTACGATCCGCAGAATCCCGGCAACTCCATCGTGATCTCCGAGAGCTGGACCGGCATCGGCAGGCGTTGAATCAGGCGTTAGGCCTTGGGCGTTAGGGTTTGCAATTAGAATTTTGAAAATTTCGAATTTCTGAAACCTGAAGCCTAAAACCTAAAACCCAAAACCTAAAGCCCCAAGACCAAAGCCTCCTAGCGCCGCTTTGCCGGCCGTTTGTTGGGGTCGTAGGTGATGGCCGCCTGGAACAGCGAGTCGGGCAAGCCGGCGTTGTAGCGCACGTTGGTGATGAAGCGCTGGTTGGTGGTATCGCCGTTGTGGGTGCGCAGCAGGCTGTGCGGCGTCATGATGCCCTGTTCGAGGCGCCAGTTGTCGAAGATCTCGCCTTCGACGTTTTTCAGGCGGTCGGCCGGATCGCGCCACTCGAACATTTTCTTGATCGGCAAATGAGTGTGGTTGTCGAGGAAGAGAGTGACGGAATCATGGTCGGCGGTCAGGATGGTGACCGAGTCGGCGGGCTTTTGCTCGGCCACGGCGGGTCCGTCGTAGAAGAGCGCGGCGCCCGGTTGGTTCAGCCATTGGCGCAGGACGACCTCGAGCGAATGGCGATGGCGGCGGTTGTAGTCGGCGAGCTGAACGGCTTCCATGGCGGCTGTGCCCTTGTACGTGATTTCGTAGCCATTCTCGCCGACGTTGATGAACACCACGTCGCGCTGCTTGGTGAGCTCGATACGCTCCTTGTCGGGATATTTCCAAAACCGCCAGAACAGGGTGCCGAGGCTGTTCGGCTGGCCGTGTGAGTAGGCGTACGCGCGCCCTTGCTGCTCCATGTCCTGGAGGTTGAGCCAGGCTTGACCTCCCAAGGCTTGAATGCAGTCGTCGAGCAGCAAGCGGGCCTTGCGCGCATTGGCATCCTGCGGCGAGTGCGGGGAGCTTGTCGCAGAGGACACAGAGGACGCGGAGGATTGCGGTGGCGGAGCGGCCCCTGCAAGAGCGCACACCGCGAGAATCATGGCAAGAGTGAATGACTTCATATGTGAACTGACTATTCTAGACGCTCGCGAGGCGCAATAGCTGTTCCGGAGTCTTCAGTCTTCAGTCGTCAGGAAAGCGGGATTCGGGCGCTGCAGAATCGACGACGGGACACTATCCCACGCGCTGGAAGACTGACGACTGACGACCGAAGACTATCCCACCAGCACCGCGCCGCCGTTGACATTCAGAATTTCGCCGGTGATGAACGCGGCGTGTTCCGTGCACAGGAAGAGGATGGGCGCGGCGATCTCTTCCGGCGTCGCGACGCGGCGCAGCGGGATGGTGGCGAATACTTTTTCGCGCGTGGCGGGATCGCTGAGCGCGGGCGCGGCCATGTCGGTGGCGACCCATCCGGGAGCGACGCAGTTGACGCGGATGAGGTCGCGCGCCAGTTCGGTGGAAAGCCCCTTGACCATGCTGATGACGGCGCCCTTGGTGGCGGCATAGTCGCAATGGAAGGCCTCGCCGCGCTGGCCGGCGGTGGAGCTGACCAGCACGATGTGCCCGCCGCGTGCCTGCTTTTTCATCTGCGCCACCGCGTGCTTCACCAGGCCGAAGACACTGTCGAGGTTGATGGCGATGGTGTCGTGCCACTGGCGGTCGGTCATGCGGTCCACGGCAACGTCATCCGGCGGCCAGATGCCGTGGTTGGCGACCAGAATGTCCAGGCCGCCGAAGCGCTGGGTGGCCTGCTCCACCAATTCGCGCGCCGATTCGACACTGCGCAGATCGGCCCGAACGGCGGCGCAGCGATCTTTGTTTCTGCCGCACTCGCTGACGACGCGCTCCGCGGCCGTACGATTCTTCCGGTAATTGAACAGGACCTTGGCGCCGGCGGCGACGAACATCTTGACCGTGGCAGCGCCGATGCCGCGCGAGCCGCCGGTGATGATGGCGACGCGGTCCTGGACAGAGAGCGAAAGTCCGATAGGCATAAACGATTTAACTTAGCAGAAACGCGCCGGCTCGTCAGTTCGTATCACCACCGAGGCACCGAGGACACCGAGACGCACCGAGCACTTTGCGTTTCTTCCTCGGTGAACCTCTGTGTACTCGGTGTCTCGGTGGTGAACAGGACTTAGCGCGGCAGCGATTCGAAATCCGGCGCCGGCGTGCGCGGCTGGTCGTGGCGCAGGAGCGCGGCCTGGATGAAGGCCTGGAAGATGGCGCGCGAGGGCTCGTCGTCGGCGAAGCTACGTTCCGGATGCCACTGCACGGCGACCACGAAATGATCGGGCTCAGTGCCCTCGAGACCTTCAATGGTGCCGTCCTCGGCGCGGGCGACCACGCGCAGGCCGTCGCCTACGACGTCCGCAGCCTGGTGGTGGCTGGAGTTCACGACCAGGGAAATGCTCTCTTGCGCGTCACCTGAAATGTCGCCGCAAAGTTCGGCGGAGAACTCCTTTACCGGAGCGACAATTCCTGCCAGTCGTGAGCCGTACTCCACGGTGACGGTGTGCGCACGCGGCTGCTCGCGCCCGATGGCGTGGTTGATCTTGGTGGCGAGGTGCTGCGCCAGCGTTCCCGAGCGCCAGACATTCAGCGCCTGCAATCCGTAGCAGATGCCGAGGATGGGCTTGCGCATATTGAACGCGTCCTGCAACAGGAGCTCGTCGGCGTTGTCGCGGGCGGGATCGGCGGGCGCGGTGTGCGGGTCGCGCGCGGCGCCGTATTTTTCCGGGTCAATATCGGCCTTGCTGCCGGGCAGGAGGATGGCGTCGCAGCGCTTGGCCGCTTGCGCGATCTGCTGGTTCGACCATTCCAGCGGGACCACGATGGGCTCGCCGCCGGCCTGGCGCACTGCCTGCTCGTATTGCACCAGCGCACGCTGCGCGTAATCGTGCTCGGAGTGCGGGACGGGAATGGCGATTCTGGGTCGCATCGCTACGCGTGTGTTCCCTCAGCGGCTAAAGCCGAATCGTTTTGCGTTACGATCGGCACGGCTAAAGCCGTGCCCTTCCACGGTGAGGTCGACTTCTAGTTTAGCGCGGTCAGGCCTGGCTTCCCTTTGCCCCGGCGGAAACGCGCGGGTCGGGCACGCGGGAATGGGCATAGTACAGCTCTTCGACCGCTTTCTGCACGCGGGCGGCAAGCACGTCCATGTCGCGCAGGCTGTAACCGGCGGTGGAGATCGGCTCGCCGACGGCCAGCTCCATTGGACCGGGACGGATGTGGAAACTGTTCATGGGAAGCACTTCATAAGTGCCGACAATCGCCATGGGCACAACGTCCACGCCGGCCTTGATGGCGATGTAGAACGCGCCGCTCATGAACGGCTGGACCTGCCCGCTGGGAGAACGGCCGCCTTCGGGAAAGACCACCAGCGGCATGCCGCCTTGCAGGCTGCGGACGGCGTGCATCAGGCTGCGCATGGAAGCCATGGCGCTGGCGGCGTCCACCGGAATCTGGCCGGAGCGGCGCAGGTGCCACCCCATGAACGGGTAGCGGAACAGCTCCTTTTTGGCCATGATGCGGAACTGGAACGGCAGGTGCTCGTAGAGGAGCGGGATGTCGAGCGCGGAAATGTGATTGGCGGCAAAGACGTGCGGGCGCGAGAGGTCGATGCGGTCGAGGCCGGTGACTTTTGCCGGGGAGAAAATCGTGTGCAGGATGAGCCGCGACCAGAGCCGCGCGAAGCCATGCTGGATGCGGCCGTCACGGTCGAAGAGTGACGACAGCAGCGAGAGGATACCGAGAACGGCGGTGTACAGGTAAATGAGCGGGTCGAAGATGAAGATGGAACGCGCCCAGCTCAGGGCTTTCCAGGATTTGGTGGACGTTGTCACGCATCAAGGCTCCAGGCTTCAGGCGCAAGGCTCAAGGCGGTCCAGTTTCTCCTTGAGCCTTGTGCCTTGAGCCTTATGCCGGATTTCCATCTCCCACGTGCTTCCAATCAGCCCAGAGTCGCGGCCTTCTCCGCAATCAGCTTGCGCAGGCGCGCCTGGAACTCAGAGAACGGAACGGTTTCGGTCTTCTCTTGCCCGCGGGCTCGAACGTTCACTGAATTCGCTTCCGCTTCTTTATCGCCAACAACCAGCAGGAACGGGACCTTCTGCATCGCGTGCTCGCGGATCTTGGCGTTCATCTTCTCATTTCGCTGGTCAACCGCGACGCGCACATTGTCCGCTTGCAGCGCGTCGCCGATTTTTTTGGCGTATTCCGCGTGGCGTTCGCTGATGGGGATGATGGCCACCTGCACCGGCGACAGCCAGGTGGGAAACGCGCCCGCGTAGTGCTCGATGAGCACGCCGAAGAAGCGCTCGATGGAGCCGTAGAGCGCGCGGTGCACCATGAGCGGCTGGTGGCGCTGGCCGTCCTCGCCGACGTATTCCAGGGCGAAGCGCTCGGGCAGCGAGAAATCGAATTGGATGGTGGAGAGCTGCCACAGGCGGCCGATGGCGTCCACCAGCTTGACGTCAATCTTCGGGCCGTAGAATGCGGCTTCGCCGGGTATGGTCTTGTACTCGATGTTGCGCCGGCGGAGCGCGCTCTCCAGCGATTTGTTGGCCAGCTCCCATTGCTCTTCACGGCCGAAGAAGTTCTTGCGGTCGTTGGGGTCCCAGGTGGAGAGCTCGACCTGGAACTTCTCGAAGCCGAAAACGCGCAGCACCTCCAGCGCGAAGTCCATGCAGGCGACGACCTCGTCCTCGATCTGCTGCGGAGTGCAGAAGATATGAGCGTCGTCCTGGGTGAAGCCGCGGACGCGCAGCAGGCCGTGCATCACGCCGCTGCGTTCGTAGCGGTACACGGTGCCGAGCTCGCCCAGGCGCACCGGCAGATCGCGGTAGGAGCGGAGCTGGTCCTTGTAGATCAGGATGTGGAACGGGCAATTCATGGGCTTGATGCGGTAGTCGGAATCGTCAAGCTCCATGGGAGTGAACATGTTCTGCGCGTAGTAGCCTTCGTGGCCCGAAGTCTTCCACAAATCCACGCGCGCCACGTGCGGGGTGTAAACAAGGTCATAGCCGCGGCGGAGATACTCTTCGCGCATCCAGTCTTCCATCTCCTTGCGGATGCGCCCGCCCTTGGGGTGCCAGAAAATGAGCCCGGGCCCGGCGATTTCCTGGATGGAGAACAGGTCGAGCTGCTTGCCCAGCACGCGGTGATCGCGCTTCTTGGCCTCTTCCTGCTGCTTGATGAATTCTTCCAGCTCCTTCCGGGAAAAAAACGAGGTGCCGTAGATGCGCTGCAGCTGCGGATTCTTCTCGTCGCCCAGCCAGTAGGCGCCGGCAATGGTGAGCAGCTTGAATGCCTTGATCTTGCCGGTGGAGGGGATGTGCGGCCCGCGGCAGAAGTCCACGAACTTGCCGGTCTTGTAGAGCGAGATTTTTTCGTCGGGCTGGGTGAACTGTTCGATGAAGTGGCACTTCATGAAATCACCCTCACGCTGGAATTGCTCCAGGCCTTCGACGCGGGGCAACCACTCGCGCGCGTAGGGCTCGTTGCGCTGCACGATCTCCTGCATTTTTTTCTCGATCTTCTCCATGTCCTCGGGGGTAAAGGGAGTGGGACGGTAGAAGTCGTAAAAAAAGCCGGTTTCGGTGGCAGGGCCGTGGCCGAGCTTGGTTTCGGGGAAGAGTTCGAGCACGGCGGCGGCCATCAGGTGCGCGGACGAGTGCCGGTAAACCTGGAGCGCTTCGGGATCTCGGTCGGTCAGGATGCGGAGCTCGGTGTCGGCCTCGAGCGGCTTGGTCAGGTCAATCAGGTTGCCGTTGGTCTTGGCAGCGAGGGCGGCGTCGGCCAGACGCGGCGAGATGGAGCGCGCGATGTCCAACGCGGTGGTGCCTTTGGGCACGTCCTTGACGCTGCCGTCGGGCAGCTTGATGTGGATGATGTCGGCCTTGACTTCGACACTGTCTGCCATGGAGAACTCCGCGGGTACGGGTGAAAAACTTGAGTTTAGAGGAAACGAGGGTGCGGCGCTAGGAGCGCATGGATGTTCGGCGGGATGGCGAGCGCGGTTTCATTGTCGAAATAATTATAACCGGAAAAGAGGGCGACTAGCGATAAGGGGATTTCACGACTGATTGACACATCTGCTATCTCAGCGTAACTTCCATCAACGACGCGCCCAGCACCCGGCCCCGTTTCACTTCATCCTCCGGCCCCGTTTCACTTCATCCTCCGGCATCGTTCGAAACCCAACGAAAGAAGGAAAAACATGAAAGTGATGATTGTCTGGAAGACTCAGCCCGGCACCTACAAGCCTGCCATCGAAAGCTTCCTTCGTGGAGGCGGCAAGGTGCCGGCCGGAATCAAGACCGTGGGCCGCTGGCACACACCGGGCTCAACCCTGGGTTGGCACCTGGTGGAAGGAAACGACCTTACCGCCTTGGCGCAACACGTGGCCGAATGGGGAAGTCTGTTGGAACTGGAGACGTATCCGGTGATTGAGGACGCCGAGGCCGCGAGCGCAGCATCCAAAGTGTTTAAGAAGTAGTAGTTGTTGCAACATCCTTACGATTGCGGTGTCGTCAGTCCCAAAGCCCTGTGCAGCTTTGTCTGCTACACAGGGTTTTCTACTTCTAGGCCAACCTTCGAGTCCCCTATTCTTCTGCTCACCTCAGGTCTCTGCGTGCCGCTCATTCGAGGCTCACGACTGCGCCGACCACCAGCGTAATCGAGCCGCTGGGCGGCGACTTAGCTACCCCAAGTCACAGTGCACATGCCCGCGTTCAGTCGAAGCATCTAGGTGGATGAGCGCAGTCAAACAGCAGCATAACGGATTTAGTGAGTTGCTCAGGGACGGGCGCGCGGCGGGTTAACTGGCGAGAACAGCGCTTATCACCACCGACGCGGTCAAACACGCACGACTGTTTGTTTATACTGTGCCGCTGGAATACGGAGGACGCATGCAGCGGAGCAGCATCTTAGTCATACTGATTTTCGTGGTGATCAGCGGCACGGCGGTCGCACAGGAGAAGGCAATGAGCACGGCGAGTGAGAGTCCGAAAGCAAACGTCGCGCACGAGGGCGTGCGCGCTCCATGGCTACCGGCGGCGCAAAGCAAGCTGGAAAGCGAATTGGCCGCCAAGTACGGCGAAAGGCAGCGCGAGCGTGCGCGTCGCGGGTTGAAGCAGGCGGGCGAATTCTGGCGGACGGAAGACGGAGATCAGCCGGCGTTTGAGGCCTTCGTGCGGGCCAACTTTGCCGGCGACCCGGCAACGCTCGATACCACATTCGCGCGCTTTGAAAGATTGTTGGAACAGCTCGAAGGACACCTGCAGGAGATTGGGCGCGAGTTGCGCACCCAGGCCGACCTGGACCTGGGGCCGATGCTGCCGCTGGACGAAACCTTCGCCGGATTCGACGCCGGAGCGCATGTCGTCGACGACATGTTTCGCAACAAGCTGGCGTTCGTGGTGCTGCTGAATTTTCCGCTGACCACCCTCGACCAGCGGCTGAACCAGGGGCAGCACTGGACGCGGCGCCAGTGGGCGGAGGCGCGGCTGGCGCAGCGGTTTTCGAAACGCGTGCCGGCGGAGGTGAACCAGGCGATCGCGCAGGCGCAGGCCGAGGGCGATCACTACATCTCGGAGTACAACATCTGGATGTACCACGTGGTGGGGAGCGCGGATGAAGGTAGGGGTCCTTCGACTCGCGCGGCAAAAACGGCCGCGCTCGCTCAGGATGACAAGGTATTGAGGTTGTTTCCCAAGGGCATGCGGCTGCTGTCGCACTGGAATTTGCGCGACGAGATCAAGGCGGATTACGACCTCTACCCCACCGCGCCCCTTCGGCTGCGCTCAGGGCAGGCTCCAGCGGATGTGGCGGGGGCGTCGGTGGTTGCGCAGAACGGGTTGGCGCGGCAGCGCACGGTGCAGCAGGTGCTGGAGCGCATCGTGACGCAGACCATTCCAGAGGCGGTGATCAACAATCCGCAGGTGGACTGGAATCCCTGGACCAACGAGGTGAAGCCGGCGGCGGAGAAGGATTCGGATTTCGTGCCTGCTCGTAAACCGACTCCCTCAGCGGCTAAAGCCGGTGGTAGCGCGAAGGCCAGCGGCGCGGCTGAAGCCGCGCCCCTTCAAAGCCGTAATGAACAAACTGGGAACGGGCTCAACGAGCGCGAGCCGGACACGCGCTACGCGACGCTGCAAAAGACGTATTTCGCGGCGCGAATGATGGATCCGTATTCGCCGACGGCGCCGACGCTGATCGCGCGCCGCTTCGACGAGAACCGCGAAATCCCGGAAGCGCGCGTGCGCCAGATGCTGGTGGACATCGTCAGCTCGCCGCTCGTGCCCAAGGTGGCGGCGCTGATCGAGAAGCGCCTGGGGCGGCCGCTGGAGCCGTTCGACGTGTGGTACTCGGGGTTCCGGCCGAAATCGGAATACACCGAGGCGCAACTCGACGAAATCGTGCGCCAGCGTTACCCGACGGCGGAGGCGTATCGCAAAGACATTCCGAATTTGCTGGTGAAACTGGGATTTTCGCCGGAGCGCGCGCAGTATGTGGCACAAAACATCGTCGTGGACCCGGCGCGCGGCTCCGGGCACGCCATGGGCGCCGCCATGCGCGACGCCAAAGTCCACCTGCGCACGCGCATCGAAAAAACCGGCATGAACTACAAGGGCTTCAACATCGCGGTGCACGAGATGGGGCACAACGTGGAGCAGACGTTTTCCATGAAAGAGGTTGACCAGTGGCTGCTGGCGGGCGTGCCCAACACGGCGTTTACCGAGGCGCTGGCGTTTGTCTTTCAGGCGCGCGACCTGGAGTTGCTGGGCCTGCATGCGCCGAGCGCGCAAGATGAGGCGCTGCGCACGCTGAACGACTTCTGGGGCACGTACGAGATTGCCGGCGTGGCGCTGGTGGACATGGCAGTGTGGCACTGGATGTACGACCATCCCAATGCCACCCCGGCGGAACTGCGCGAGGCCACGGTGCAGATCGCGAAAGACGTGTGGAACCAGTACTACGCGCCGGTATTCAGGAAGCGCGATGTGGTGCTGCTGGGCGTGTACTCGCACATGATCGATTACTTCCTCTACCTGCCCGATTATCCGATCGGACACATGATCGCCTTCCAGATCGAAGAGCAGATCAAGAAGGCGGGCAAGATCGGGCCGGAATTTGAACGCATGGCGAGCTTCGGCAGCGTCGCGCCCGACTTGTGGATGGCGCATGCCACCGGAAAACCGGTGGGGCCGGAGGCGCTGCTGCAGGCGACGGAGCGCGCGCTCGGGGTAATTCGCGAATAGCCGCGGAAAAACTGAGCCACTGATTTCCACGGATGAACACGGATCGGAGTGAAAGGCGGAACTTTCGCGGGCGTGGGCGCGTATCTGGTGGTGAAGCCGAGGGGAGGGCTTGGCGAATGTTTTGTGATGCGTGTGGCGCGGCGCTGCAGCCGGGTCAGGCCTACTGTACGCGTTGCAGTAAGCAGGTGATCGGGCCGGTGGTGGAGGGAAGCGGGCGCGTGGCGCGTAACGCCCATCTGCTGGGAATTCTGTGGATTGCGTATTCGGCGGTGTCGCTGATTGGCGGCGTCGTCTTGATGATTGTAGCGAAAACTATTTTCGGGCCCTTGGGACTCCCCTCCATGCCGGGAGGGCCGCCCATGTTTATCCGGCCGCTGCTTTCGGCCATCGCGGTCGTGCTGCTGTGTAAGGCGGCGGCGGGGATCGCGGCGGGTCTCGGCCTGCTCCAGCGCCAGGATTGGGGTCGCATACTGGCGATCGTGCTCGGCGTCATATCGCTGATCAATATTCCCTTCGGAACGGCGATCGGGATCTACACGTTGTGGGTGCTGGTGTCGCCGGGGGCGGATAAGGAATACGAGGCGCTGGCGCGAGGCTCGGCCGGATAGCCCTCACAGATCAGTCGTGCGGTGCCGGTCAATCCACCACGACCACGGCAGGAAAATGACGGCCGCGGCTATGCCTGTCCAGGCAATCGCGGCCACGCTCGGCGGTGGCGGGCTGAACCGGTCGGCGACGTACAGGATCAGCAGCAATCCCACAAAACCCGCCAACAGATATTGGCCGCTGGGGTCGCTGGCCCGCGTGGCATGCACGTACAGGTAAACGCCGGCGGCGAGCATCGCCACTTCCACGATCATCGTTCCCGGAATTGAGTTCCAGAGTCCGAGCCCAAGTTTCGGGCCACCGGGGTAAAGCGGCATGTCGGGACGATGGCTGACCCAATCCAGTACCCAGTGGCTGACTACGCCAATCCAGATGACGACGGTACCCCGCCGGTAACGCGTGATGCCGTAAAAGACCAGCGCGAAAGCCGTCGCCCAGACCACCGCCATCAGCAGACTGTGCGACCAGGGATAACTGACAAAGGCCAGCGGCGTGAAGCGCGTGTTGCCGGGGGCAATCCGCACCTGCTCCCATCCGGCGAGCACGAAGACTGGCCACAAAATGTCGAGAAACAGCGCGGCCGCCAGCAGCGTGGCCAGGTTGGTGCGCGGTGCGAACTTTTTGGCGGCGAAGCCGACGGCAAAGTGGCCGATGAACATGAACAGTTTCAGTATAGTGCTTTAGTTTCAGCGGCGCTGGAGTAGTTAGTCCGATGAAAGGGTGGAAGCCTGCTGAGTCCGGCGCGCTTGGATTTCGATGTACACGTTAATCAGCGACACCGCCGCCGGCGTGACCCCTGGAATGCGGCCCGCCTGTCCGATGGTGCGCGGGCGCACGCGCTGTAGTTTTTCTTTCATCTCGCGCGAGAGGCCGCTGACCGAGCCGTAATTGAACCAGTCCGGAATGGTGCGCTGCTCGGCCTTCTTCAAGCGCTCGATCGCCTTCTGCTGCTGGCTCAGGTAGCCGGCGTATTTGATTTCGGTTTCCACCGACTTGAGTTCGTTGCGGACTTCCGCCGGGAGAGCGTTGGGGGCCCGCGGTGTGGGACGCGCACGGAAGGCGGGAATTTGACGCACGAGCAGGCAATCGTCGGCGCCCGGAACGTCGACGGTCCCCTCGGCTGCGCTCGGGGCAGGCTCTGGTCGACGGTCGACTGTAAAACAGTCGTTGGTCATTAGCCGTTGGTCGTTGGCAAGAGCGCGGGTGAAGAAGTCGGGTAACAGCTCGCGCAGCACGTGTGCAAGATTCTCGATGGTGACCTCGGGCCGCTTCAGCATTTGTGCAAGAGGAGCGCCCACACTGGCGGAGAGGTCGATCGAGTAGGGGTCCCTCGACTCGGGCGTGCGCCCTCGCTCGGGATGACAGCCGGTTATTTCGGTGTCTGCATCTTCAACCACGTCGGCCGTCGACCGTAGACCGTCGACCATCGACCGTCCGATTCTCTCCATCATCTCGCCGGTGAGCTTGGTTTTCTCCAGCACTTCCTTCAGCGCCGTCATGCGTTCCTGCTTCGCGACATACGCCGCCCAGGCCTGGTCGGAGATCAGGCCGACGCGGCGGCCGTACTGGGTGAGGCGGCGGTCGGCATTATCAATGCGCAGGTGGAGGCGAAACTCGGCGCGCGAGGTAAACATGCGGTAGGGCTCGTTGGTGCCCTTGCTGATGAGGTCGTCAATCAGGATGGCGGTGTAGGCTTCGGTGCGATCCAGAACCAGCGGCGGCTCCGCCTTCACCGCCAGCGCCGCGTTGATCCCGGCCATGATCCCCTGGCACGCCGCTTCTTCGTAGCCGCTGGTGCCGTTGATCTGCCCGGCGAGATAGAGGCGCGCAATCTGCTTGGTTTCGAGCGTGCGCTCCAGTTCGGTGGGATCGATGGCGTCGTACTCGATGGCGTATCCGGGGCGCAGCATGTCGGCTTGATCGAGCCCGGGGATGGATTTCAGAATAGAGGCCTGCACCTCGTAGGGCAGCGAGGTGGCCATGCCGTTGACGTAAATTTCGCAAGTGTTCAGGCCCTCGGGCTCGAGGAAAAGCTGGTGCGTTGGCTTGTCGGGAAACTTGACGATCTTGTCCTCGATCGAGGGGCAATATCGTGGTCCGATAGATTTGATCTGGCCGCTGTACATGGGCGAGCGATGGACGTTCTCGCGGATGACGCGGTGGGTTTCCTCGGTGGTGAACGCGATGTAGCAGGGCACCTGGCGGCCGGCGTTCGTAACCCGGCGGGTGCGGAAGCTGAAGGGCGTGGGGTCGGGATCGCCGGGCTGCGCCTGGAAGCGCGACCAGTCAATGGTGCGGCCGTCGAGGCGCGGCGGCGTGCCGGTCTTCAGCCGGCAGCCCCGCAGGCCGAGCTTCTTGATGTTCTCGCCCAACAGGACCGAGGGTGGTTCGCCGCTGCGTCCGGCGGGAATCTGCTGCTCGCCGCAGTGGATCAGGCCATTGAGAAACGTGCCGGTGGTGATGACGACAGCGTCGGCGGCGATGGTTCGACCGTCGCGCAACACAATCCCGCGCACAATACGTCGATGGCCGATGGTCCCCTCGGCTGCGCTCGGGGCAGGCTTTGGTCGATTGCCATCGATTTCTTTGCCATCGGCCATCGACCATCGGCCATCGACAACAAGGTCGGTGACTTCGGCTTGTTTGATCTTCAAATTCGGCTGCGATTCCAGCACCTGGCGCATCTGCAGGCGGTACTGCTGCTTGTCGCATTGCGCGCGCGGCGACCAGACGGCCGGCCCGCGCGAGGTGTTGAGCAGGCGGAACTGGATGCCGACGGCGTCGGTAACCTCGCCCATGATGCCGCCGAGCGCGTCCACTTCACGCACCAGGTGGCCCTTGGCGATGCCGCCCACCGCGGGATTGCAGGACATTTGCGCGATCAGGTCGAGGTTGAGCGTGAACAGGGCGGTCTTCAGGCCCATGCGCGCGGCGGCCATCGCGGCCTCGCAACCGGCATGCCCGGCGCCGACCACGACCACGTCGTACTGTTCAGAGAACCCCACTTTCTTATTGTAACGGGGCTGTCGGCGCTCGGCTATCGGCTGTCGGGAGCATCGGGCGAGGGCGCCCGCTGCGGCGGAGATTTGCGGCCGTATGAGCTTAGCCCCGGCGAGGGCGCCGGGGCCTACCGAATCCTGTTTAGCATCTCTTGCTGGACGGGTCTCAGCGGCGCGCGGCGGGGCTGGCGCTAAGCTGCTTGAGCAGCGATTCGGCCTGGCGAATCCACTGCGCATCGGCGCGGCGGAGCGGGCCGGAAAGGGTGGCGCGCTTGTTGACGACGCGCTGCGCCCAGTCGCGCGCCTCGTCGGACTTGCCCTGCGAATCGAGGAATTCGGCGAAGCGAAATTGAGTTTCCGAAAGCGTGGACGTTGTCAGCGCTTCGCGGAACAGCTTTTCCGCCGCGTCCGCCTGGCCGGTCTGCGCGTAACAATAAGCGAGCAGTCCCATGGCCCGGCCGTAGTCGTGCTTGCGGTCCATGGCCAGGACGGTTTCCAGATCGGGGATCGCCTTCTGCATCTCGCCCAGGTGCAAAGAGCAAATCGCGCGACCATAGAAGGAATCGGGCAGGTCGGTGCGGGAAGAAATGGCGCGATCGAAGCACTCGCGGGCGCGCGCGTAGTTCTGGTCCTGGAGGTGAAGGTCGGCGAGTTCCTCGTAGTTCCCGGCAGAAGGGTTGTCAAGCACGGCCGCTTCCAGTTCCCTGAGGCGCTTCCTTTTCACCATCCAGCCGGAAGAAGCCTGGCCGGCGCGCAGCTCCGGCAGGACTTCGACGATGATGTAAACGATCGGGCCGATTGTTGGGAGAAAGATGATGAGGAACACCCAGAGGTAATTACCGCTGCCGCGCTTGAAGAAGTGCACCAGCGCGAATACCGTCAGGAGCAGCGGCGCAAACGCGTAAATTTTCCACATGCCGGGCGGGACTATAGCACAGCAGTTCCGGCGGGCGCGGTGGCAGGAACGAGCAGGTTCACGGTCTCATTCGACATGTAGAGCGAGACCGGCAGCGTGCCCAGCAACTCGCCGTCGGCTTCGGCGTAAATACGAGTTTCCAGTTTCTGGTTTCCAGTTTCCAGCGGAAAACAGCGACATTCGGTCGCGGGCAGAACTTCAATGTCGGGGCGGGAGTAGGGGCGATTTGTCCACACGCCGATCATGTAGCGCAGGAACGAGAGGCGGCTGCGGGTCTTGAACAGGACCAACTGAAAGTCGGGACGAGTGAGCACGGCGCCGGGCGCAAGTTTGCCGAGCAGGCCGCCGAAGGAAGTGATGCGGATCGCCAGCACCTGCGAGACCTGTTCGCGCCGCCACTCGCCGCAGTGGTGGCGGAACTCGGCGGTGAAGAGCGGGAAATCGTGCGTCAGCCACTGGCGCGTGGATTCGGTGTAATACGCGGCCATGCCCCAGCGCTCCTTGAACCGCAGCGTGAGGCGGTAAACCATGTAGGCGTCGGCGCCGACCCCAGCCCCCACCATGCAGTAGCGGGAATCGCGGGCGCCGTCGGGGCGCGTGTACTCGACCCGCAGCAAAATCGTGGGTCGCGTGCCGGCGGAGGCAAGCAGGCGTGCCGCCTGCGCGGGATCGAACGGCAGGCCCAGATCGTGCGCCAGGCCGTTGCCGGTGCCGAGCGGAATGACGCCGAGCGCGACCGGGGCCCCAACCACCGCGGGGAGGACCTCGTGCACGCTGCCGTCGCCGCCGCAGACGATGACTGCGTCGCACCCGCGGCCAATCGCTGCGCGCGCCTGCACGGCGGCACTGCCCGGTGCGCTGGTCGGCTCCACGATGGGCTCCACACCGGCTGCCTGCAAGGCCGCGGCGGCAGCCTGCACGTCGGCGAGGCGGTGGCGTCGCCGCCGGCCGGATTCCGGGTTATAGAGCAGCAGGGCGCGTTTCACGAGAGCGGTTCAGTGTACTCCGGGCAAAACGCGGCCACGGATCGTCACGGATGTTCACGGATCAGAATAAGAATTTATCCGTGTGCATCCCTGTGAATCCGTGGCTTATTTCCGGGCGTCTTTATAATTCAACTATGGCCACTGCCGCCAAAACGGTGCAGCACAAAATCGAGGCTCTGCGCGACAAGATCCGCCATCACGAGCACCGCTACTACGTGCTCGACGATCCCGAGATCAGCGACGCCGAATACGACCGCCTGGTCAACGAGCTGAAAAAGCTCGAGGCGGAACACCCGGAGCTGATCACGCCCGATTCGCCGACCCAGCGCGTGGGCGGCAAGCCGCGCGAGGGCTTCGTGAAGGTGGAACACTCCTCGCTCATGCTCTCACTCGACAACGCCTACAACGAGCAGGAGCTGCGCGATTGGGAGCGGCGTGTCCATGAACTCACCGAGCAGCAGAACATCGAGTATGTCTGCGAGCTGAAAATGGATGGCCTCAGCATGGCGCTGCGCTATGTCGCTGAAAACGCAACCGCGCGTGGGCCACAAAATTCGCGATTGCAGCGAGCCATCACGCGCGGCGACGGCTCGGTCGGCGAGGACGTCACGGAGAATGTGAGGACCATCCGCTCCGTCCCACTGATCGCCGACGCGAAGAAGGCGAAGCTGCCGGCGGAGTTCGAGGTCCGCGGCGAGGTCATCATGCCGCGCAAGGCGTTCGAGCGCATGAACGAAGAGCGCGAGCGCCAGGGGCTTGCCCGGTTCGCTAATCCGCGCAATGCCGGGGCGGGCGCGGTGCGCGTGCTCGACCCCAACATCACCGCGCTGCGGCGGCTCGACTTCTACGCCTACTTCCTGCTGGTGAACGGCCGCGCCTACGGCAAGGAGCATTGGGAAGACCTGGAGGCACTGAGCGCCGCCGGCTTCAAGGTGAACCCGAAGCGCAAGCTGGCGAAAAACATTGATGAGGTCTGGGGTTTCATCCGCGAGTGGGAGGAGAAGCGCGAGTCGCTGCCCTACGAAATTGACGGCATCGTGGTGAAGGTCAATCGCCTCGCGTTGTGGAACGAGCTCGGCTTCACCGGCAAGGCGCCGCGCTGGGCTATCGCCTACAAGTACGCCGCGCGCGCCGGGGTGACGAAAATCGAAGACATCAAGGTGCAGGTCGGCCGTACCGGCAAGCTGACTCCCGTGGCCTGGCTGCAGCCGGTGCCGATCGGGGGAACGACCGTCAGCCGCGCCACGCTGCACAACATGGACGAGATCGAACGGCTGGGAGTGAAGATCGGCGACTGGGTGCAGGTGGAACGCGGCGGCGACGTGATCCCCAAAGTGGTCAAGGTGGTCGACGACAAGGACCACCCGAGGGGGCGCAAGAAGTTCCACATGCCGGAGCGCTGCCCGGAATGCGGCGGCCACGTGGTGCGCGTCGAGGGCGAAGCCGACCACCGCTGCGTGAACGCCGACTGTCCTGCCAAGCTGCGGGAGAGCATCGTGCATTCCACTTCGCGCCCGGTGATGAACATCGCGGGCATGGGCGATGCGCTGGTCAATCAACTGGTGGACCGCGGCCTGGTGCGCAGCGTGGCCGACATTTACGACCTCGATAAGGACAAACTGCTCGGCCTGGAGCGCATGGGAGACAAGTCGGCGCAGAACGTGCTCGAAGAGATCAAGGCTTCCAAGAAGCTGCCGCTGGAGCGCGTGATCTATGGCCTGGGCATCCGCTTCGTCGGCGAGCGTACGGCTGAATTTCTGGCGCAGCATTTTGGGTCGCTCGACGATCTAATGACCGCGGCCACGCTGCCCGATGAGGCCGAGGCGATCGAAAAGCTCGAGGAAGTCGAGGAAGTGGGGCCGCGAATCGCCGCCAGCATCCGGGAATTTTTTGTCGAGCCGAAAAACCGCGAACTGGTGGAGCGCCTGCGCAAGGCCGGCCTGCAATTCAAGGGGAAGCGGAAAGAGCGCGGCACGAAGCTGGCGGGCAAGACGTTTGTGCTCACCGGCACGATGGAAAAATACACCCGGGACGCGGCCAAGAAACTCATCGAGGATGCCGGCGGCAAGGTGGTCGGCTCGGTCAGCAAGAAGACCGATTATGTCGTCGCCGGCGCCGAGCCGGGCTCGAAGCTGGACAAAGCACGCGAACTCGGGGTAAATGTGATCAACGAGAAAGGCCTGGAAGATCTTCTGGGGGTGGGGTGAATGCTCCTGTTGCTGTCAATGATCCTGGCCGTGCTGCCGCTGCTCGGCATCGCAGGGCTGATTTATGCGAACCCCGAGCTGACGGTTGACAACCTTTTCATGTCGCTGATCCTGCTGACCATCTCGGGGATCTTCGGCATCAACGTGCTGCTGGAGTTGCGCGACCGCGGCCTGCCCATCCCTCTGCTGGGCAAGAAACGTGAGCCGGGCATGGTGGCCGTCAGTGCCGGGCGCGCCTACGTGGTGATGCCCACCGGCGAAGTGAAGGAATCGGGCGTGGTGGAGAATGTGGCCTATTACGAGTCGGGCATCGGGCAAACCAACCGCTGCCTGGTGACGCTGCGCGACGGCGCCAGCCCGCGCATGCTGGTCTTCAAGGGCGACGTGCGCGACCAGTTCCCGGTCGGCGGGCGCGTGACCGTGACCTACCGTAGCAGCGAGGAGGGCGCCGACCTGCTGGATAGAAAGCTGGCTTAGGACTGGCCGTCCAGGCGGACGCGCGCTTCGCGCGCAAAGCGGATTCTTCAGACTTCGCGGCTAATCGATGGCCGCGATTTTTTTGTCCAGCTCGGAAAGAGACCGCTGCAGCATTTGCGTGTAGCGCGGGTTCTGGCTGGATGCGAGCTCATGCGCGACCTTGGCGCGGGCCAGCTCCAGGGTTCTTTTTTCCATGATGTGCTGGACTTGATCGGGTGTGCGGGTCTTCACCGGTTTTGCAATCGCTTTCTCTTTTTCCTCAATTTGCGCTTCGACGGATTTCGATTCCCAACCTCTCGCCATATGACATTCATTCTACCGCGATTTCGGGCAATATTCGCTGAAATTAAGCATCGTGGAACGATACAAGAGATCATCCGTGATTTTGTGATTTACTGATTTGTGATTTTGGCTGTGAATCACCGACTCGCTCAATCGCAAATCGCAAATCACTCAATCACAAATCAGAACAGTCTTTCCTGGCGCCGCAGCGTGCCGAAGGTCCCGACATTGGTGAGCGACAACGAAAACCGGAACTGGTTTTCATTGCGCACCGACCCCAGCGCGAACCGCCGGTATTCGAAGCTGACGCCGCAGCAATCCCAGTTGTAGCTGCTCTGGAACGCCGAGTACTGCAGGAACCCGGTGTTGATGTCGAACCCGACATTGGCGGCGGCGTTGATGCCGCGCTTGTTGGGATGGCCGTACCCGACCAGCCAGCGAAACTGGTTGAACTTGGCGGGCCCGGCGACGGTTGTGGAACCAAATATTTCTCCCGGCACGTTGAGGAAGGCGTGGCTTCCGGCGACGAAGAAATCGGCGAAGCGGTAGGTCAGCAAGGTCGTGCTGGCGTTGATGAATCCCTTCTTGGTGTCGTAGTCGAGCTTCCACTCGACCTCGGTGGCGTGGCCGGGGTAGGCGCGCAGCCGCGAAATCACCGGCGAAAAGCGGCGCGGGTCGGTGAGAAAGGCGATCCCGGTGAATTCCGCGGTCGTCGTCAACACATTGCGCCGGCCGGGGACGAGCGCGTCGTCGAAGGCCGGATCGAAGAAATATTTCTGCGCAATTTCCCAGCTCAACACTTCGCGCGACACCGGCGGGCCGGGCTGGCAGCCGCGCGCGGCGGCCACAGGTTTCCGCGGATTCACTTCCGGGGCGGCGGGCAGCGGCACCGCCAGCGGCGCCTGCTCGGGCTGCTGCTCGGCGGCGTTGGTGCATTCGGTGGACTTCGTCCCTTTGGCGTACAAGCGGTGAATGATGCCGTACTCGAGCTCGTTGGTATTGCTGAGGATGTCGCGCGCGTCGAAGCGGATGATGGCAGGCAGGTTGTCCACGCCGGCGACGTAGCGATAGACAATACGCGGCTCGATGGTGTGCTTGATGACGTGATCTTTCACCGTTTTCTGAAAGATGCGCGACAGCGAGGGCGGGCGTATCTCGAGCGAGGATTCGACGGCGCGCCGGTTGACATCGGCGTCAAGGATGGCGCCGATGCCGCTGGTGGGCACGCCGGAGGTTGCCAGCCGCTGCGTGTAGTAGGTGTCGCGCAGCGCGATCTCGGGCCGGAAGCTCCACCCGCCGGCGACCAGCGGCATCGCCAGGCGTGGCTCGACGTCCACCCGCCCGACCAGCGGCGCGGTCACGAACTGCGGCTCGCGCCGCGACACGCCCTGCACCGCCGCATCGTAGGACCAGTAAAAAGGCGAGCGCCCAAGCTGATGGTCCACGCTGGACAGATCGAGGGCGGGCGCGTGCAGGATGGTCACCAGGTCGCCGCGCTGGGTGCTTTCGAAGTTCTGGTAGCGCGCGAAGTCGAGATTGAAGAAGTACCCGTTGTACGCCTTGGAGAGAAACGCGTTGGAGCGGACTTCGGAATTCACGGCCAGCGTGAAGGTCTCGGAAAAGGCCAGCCGGAACACGAACGAACTGAGGTAATCAATGTCGGCGACGGCGCGGAACCCGTGCGGCAACTGGATTTCTCCGTTGGCGCGAACTTCCTCGCCGCCCTGGTCCACCTTGGGCGTACCAATACCGCGGTCGAGCACGCCGAAATAATTGACGTTGAAGTAGGAGTTGTCGGTGGGGCGTGCGCGGAAGCTGCCATGCTGCGACCACCCGCGGAAGGAGAAGTACTCGGCGCCGATGGTGGCGTCCATTTCGCGGTTGATCGCCCAATAGATCCCTTCGCCCAGAAGCGTGCCCTTGGTTGACGATTGCCCGATGGTGGGAATCAGGAACCCGGTTTGTCTGCCCAACCGGTCTACCGGGTGCTGGACGTAGGGAAAATAGAAAATGGGGATGCCGCCCAGGCGGAAGGTGCTGTGGTACATGCGGGCTTCCTCGCCCACATCCACCGTGATTTTCTGCGCCTCAAAGGTCCACTTGGGATGCGGGAGCTGGCACGAAGTCACCACGCCATGGTGCACCACAAAGTGGTCGGGGCCGTCTTTCTCCACCAGCGACCCGGTGAAGAAGAAAGGGTTCGAGGAAGTCAGAATCACCTGTTTGCCGCGAAAGCGAGCGCCGGTGGTGCCGCGGACATCGTGAAACTTCCCGCTGTCGGTGCGTACGTTGTAGGTGGCGTGGTCCGCTTCGAGATGCTCATCGTGAGGACCGCCATCGAAAACGACGTGCCCGGTGGCGGTGATTTCCCCGGTCGCGGTGTCGTAAGTCACGTCGTCGGCGCGCACGACAAAGCGGCGGAAGCGGATGTCCACGTCGCCCCGCAGGTGATAAATGTCGCCCGCTTTTTCCTGCTGCAGCGCCTGGATGGTGACGTCTTCGCCGGGTTCATTGGGGCCGGCGAGATGGGGCTTGGGAGCCGTTGGCCGTTGGCCATTGGCCGTTGGCAACTGAGGAATCTGTCGAGCGGTGTCGCTGACGACTGAAGACTGAGGACTGAGGACTTCGCCCTGCGCCTCGCTGGTTACTAACCGAGGCAGCAGCAGCAGATGACAAACCAGCACTGCCGTGGTAAGGATTCGGGAGCGGAGTGTCATCAGCCGTCGGTCTCGGGTGAAGAGGCAAGGTACCACGCGAGCCGCGCGAAGAAAAGATTGTCGGGCGCGGAGATTGGAACCGGCCCGTGAACTCCGCCGCTCTCGGCGTTCTCCAACCCGGCGATGTCGTGCCCCTTGTGCGGCGAAAGGTGCACGTGTTCCCACGCGGGCGCGGCTTCCTCTCTCATCGATCCCGAAGAATATGACTTGAGCGAGGAGCGGTTCTCCGCCAGCCTTGAAGAGGCCGCGGCCGAGCGTGGATCCGGGGGGACGGCACGCGGGCAGCAGCGCGAGCCGGAGGGGAAGCTGGTGGCGGCGGTGTCGAGTGCGCCTCCCACATCTGCCAAAGGCGGGCAGATGTGGGGCACCGAACTGGCTCCCACATCTGCCAAAGGCGGGCAGATGTGGGGCACCGAGCTGGCGCGATCGGAATCGCGGGAGGCGAATCGGGGCGTGGACGAAGGGGCATTCTGGCGAAACGAAGTGGCGTCGCGGGTGGAGAGTTACCGCGCGCGCCAGCGGCGTCCCATTCGCGAACGGTCGCTGCCGCTGGATTTCGAGCGCGCCATCAACCGCGAGATGACTCTTGGGGAACTCTCCGGCAGTCGTGAAGAAGAGTACCGAGTACCTAGTACCGAGTACCGAGCGGAACCGGCCGGCGATGAGGCCAGCGAGGTGGAACTCGGGGCGCAGGAGGTGGAGGAAGCTCAGGAATCCAAGATCATCGAGTTTCCGCGCCAGGCGTTGCTGCCGGTGATGCCGCCGTCCATCGAGGAACTGGCGGAGCCGATTATGGACCGCCCGCGCATTCTGGAAGCGCCGGAAGAGGTCGATACCGCTTCACCGCTCTCGGATATCAGCGTGGCGCCGGAAGAAGAGCAACCGGCGGTCGAATTCGAATTGCCCCTGCAGGTCGCGCCCATGTCGCAGCGCGTCTTCGCCGGCCTGGTGGACGCCTTGATCGTGTTGGTGGGAGCGGCAGTGTTCGTCTTGATCGTCCTCAAGGCGGGGGTGCCGATGCCGCCGGCGAAAGCCGGGTTCCTGTTCGCCATGGCCGCGTCCTGCGTCTTCTGGGCAATCTACGAATACCTGTTCCTGGTCTATGCCGGTATCACACCGGGCATGCAGATGGCGCGCCTGCGGCTGATCACGTTTGACGGTGGGCCGGCGCGCCGCCACGCCCGCCGCGGCCGCTGCGTCGCCATGGTGCTATCAACCCTGTCGCTCGGACTCGGACTGGTCTGGGCTCTGCTCGACGAGGACACACTCTGCTGGCACGACCGCATCACGCGAACCTACGTAGTCGCGGGCAGCTAGTGGCTGGCTCGCAACTCTCTTGCCGTTTCCCTTATCCGCCATTTTGATTTCTAATGCACCAAGGAATTCGCCAGGAAGCTGATAGTCACGATTTCATGTCGCTAGCCGAGAATTCGAAGATCAAACGCCCGGCGGTTCCGGTGTTCATCGCCACCACGGTGATGCTGAGTTTCATCAGCTTCTGGCGAGTGGCGGCGGTGGTGCTGGCGGACCTCGGTTCGTCCGCGTATTACGCCGGCGGCGACGCGGAGAAGGTGATCGGCAAGAGCGCGCCCTGGTTCATCCTCGCGGTGATGCTGTTCAGCTACGCCGTGCGCGCCATCTATATCGAATCCAGCAGCATGTTCGTGCGTGGCGGCGTGTACCGCGTGGTCAAGGAAGCGCTGGGCAGCACGCTGGCCAAGTTCTCGGTTTCGGCTCTGCTCTTCGACTACATCCTGACCGGCCCGATCAGCGCCGTATCGGCCGGGCAATACCTGGCGGGCTTTGTTGAGGACCTCGCCAAGTACGCCGGCCACAGCGTCAAATTCAACCAAGACTACTTCGCCGCCGGCTTTGCCGTCATTGTCTGCGTGTATTTCTGGTGGAAGAACATCCAGGGCATGCACGAGTCCAGCGACAAGGCGATGCAGATCATGAAAATCACCACCGTCATGGTGGTGATCCTGATCGTGTGGTCGCTGTACACGATTATCAGCCGCGGCTCGCACCTGCCGCCACTGCCGTCCCAGGCCAACTTCCAGATGGACAAGGAAGCCTGGGGTTGGCTGACCGGCTCTTGGGCGCAGTACATCACCCTGATCATCCTGCTCGTTGGCTTCGGGCACTCTGTGCTCGCCATGAGCGGCGAGGAGACGCTCGCTCAGGTCAACCGCGAGATCGAGAGCCCTAAGCTCAAGAACCTGGAACGTGCCGGGCTGGTAATTTTCATTTACAGCCTGCTCTTCACTGGCCTGGTCTCCTTCTTCGCGGCGATGATCATCCCCGACGCCGTCCGTCCCCAGTATTTTGCCAACCTGATCGGTGGTATCGCCATTTACCTGGCGGGGCCTGAATTGCCCAAGCTGATCTTCCACGGCTTCGTGGTGCTGGTCGGTGTGCTGATCCTGGCGGGCGCGCTGAACACCTCGATTGTCGGCGCCAACGGCGTGCTCAACCGCCTGGCCGAAGACGGCGTCCTGATGCCCTGGTTCCAGCGCCCGCAAAAGCGCTACGGCACCAGCTTCCGTTTGATCAACCTCGTCGTCGGCCTTCAGATCCTGACCATCATTATCAGCCGCGGCAACGTGTACCTGCTGGCCGCGCTCTACGCCTTCGGCGTGATCTGGAGCTTCGCGTTCAAGGCGCTGGCCGTCCTAGTACTCCGCTATACCGAGCCGGAAAACCGCGAGTGGAAGGTGCCGGGCAACCTCCGTATCGCCGGGCAGGAAGTGCCCTTGGGTCTGGTTGGCATTGCGCTCGTGCTCTTCGCCACCGCTGTGGTGAACCTGTTTACCAAGCAAGAGGCGACCATCGCCGGAGTCGCGTTCTCGCTGGTGTTTTTCGGCATTTTCACCTTCAGCGAGCGCTACACACTGCGCCAGCAGAAGGGCAGGCACGGGACGCTCGAGCAGTTCCGGGTTTTTGCCGATCCCGAACTCGATAACCAGCAAGTCCGCGTCCGCCCCGGCAACGTGCTGGTCCCGGTTCGCGATCCCAGCCTCTATTACCTGCGCGACATCCTCCGCCGCACCGACACTCCCAAGCAGGACGTCGTCGTCATGACCGCGCGCCTCTCCCCGCGCGAACACTCCTTCAGCGGCAACCGCATGTACGAGGCCAAGGAGATCTTCGATACCTACGAGCAGGAGCTATTCTCGCGGGTGGTCGCCGTCGCGGAAAAAGAGGGCAAGCCGGTGTCGCTGCTGGTGGTGCCCGGCACCGACGTCTTCGACACCATCATGCTGACGGCGCAGCGGCTGGAAGCATCGAAAATCGTCTGCGGCCTCTCCACCAGGCTCACCGCCGACCAGCAGGCCAAGCAGATCGGCGATGCCTGGGAACGCCTGCCCGAGCCCAAGCCGCGCGCCACCGTGGAGATCATCGCGCCCGACGGCAGCCGCAAGGAATACCTGCTCGGCCCCCACTCGCCGCGCCTGCGGGATGAGGACCTGGCGCTCATGCACCAGCTCTGGCTGCAGCTTACCGGCGATGCCGGCTATTCCGGCCTGCACCACTACGACGTGGTCGGCCTGGCCCTGAAGGAATTGGAGCGCGAGTTAACCGGCCCCGATCGCGACCGCCTGCTGGCCCTGCTCCGCCAGGAAATGGAAAGGCGCTCCGGCGGCTCCCCGGGACCGCCAACGGATAGCTGACAATCGGGTCTTAGGTTTTGGGGTTTAGCAGGCTGCTGAAAAACTCAGAACAGCAGGTTCCTCGCGGGCTGAAGCCCGCTCGGAATGACACAATTAAAGGGCTTGTTCGGCGCGGCTGAAGCCGCGCCCCTTCAAAACGAGTGTCAATGGGAGTTTTTCAGCAGCCTGTTAGGTCTTAGGTGGCAAGGCTTCGCATTCTGGCCTAAGACCTAAGACCGAAAACCTAAAACCTGCCGCCTGAAGCCTGCCGCCTGAAGCCTCCGTATAATACCGCCATGCCTTCCATTCGCCCGGCCACTCCCGAGGACATTCCTCTGATCCTGGCGTTGATTCGCGAATTGGCCGAATACGAGCGCGCGCCCGAGCAGGCCATCGCACGCCGGGAGGACTTGCTCCGCGACGGCTGGGGCGCGGCGCCGAAATTTCGAGTTGTCATTGCCGACTGGGAACGCCAACCGGCGGGCTTCGCGCTCTTTTTCTATAACTACTCCACCTGGCAGGGACGTCCGGGGCTGTACCTGGAGGACCTGTTCGTGCGGCCGGCGTTTCGCGGACGCGGCATCGGCAAGGCTCTGCTGGTGCATCTGGCGAAAATTGCCGTCAACGAAAACTGCGGCCGCTTCCAATGGCAGGTGCTCGACTGGAACCAGCCGTCCATTGATTTCTACGCGGCTCTCGGCGCCAAGAAGCTTTCCGAGTGGCTCACCATGCGCGTGGATGGGGAAGCGCTGGAAAAACTCGCTGCGCAGGACGTCGCAACTCGCGCTTAGGAACTAGAACTGGTTTCAAAAATACATTTTCGCCTCAGGAAAAATGTCCCTCAGGGGCTAAAGCCCACTATTCTTGCGGCCTCGGGCGGCACGGCTGAAGCCGTGCCCTTCCCAAAAACCGATTATTGAAACCAGTTCTAGAAACCAGAAACTTGAAACCAGAAACTGCAGTTCGAATCATCGGCGCCGGTCTTGCCGGATGCGAGGCGGCGTGGCAGTGTGCCCGCCGCGGCATCGAGGTCGAGCTTTACGAGATGCGCCCGCACCGGACCACGCCGGCGCACCGGACCGGCGATTTCGCGGAGTTGGTCTGCTCCAACTCGCTCAAGTCGAATTCGGAATTTACCGCGCCCTGGCTGCTGAAGGAGGAAATGCGTCGCGCCGACTCGCTGCTCATGGACATCGCGCGGCATGCCGCCGTCCCCGCCGGGCACGCCCTCGCGGTGGACCGCGCCCTCTTCGCCGCGCAGGTCACCGAGGCCGTCTCGCACCACCCGCACATCAAGATCATCCGCGAGGAAGTCACTGCGGTTGACGAGAGCGCCGGCGTGACCATCGTTGCAACCGGCCCGCTGACTTCCGACGCCCTGGCGCGCGAAATCGCCCGCCTCAGCGGCAGCGATCACCTGTTCTTTTATGACTCGATCAGCCCCATCGTTGACGCCGACTCGGTGGACCGGTCGCGCGTGTACCTCGCCGCCCGCTACGGCAAGGGCTCCGCCGACTACATCAATTGCCCCATGTCGCGCGAGGAGTACGACCGCTTCTACGACGCGCTGCTCGCGGCCGAGTCGGTCGCGGGCCATGACTGGGAGAAGCTGAACTATTTCGAAGCCTGCCTGCCGATCGAGGAGATTGCGCGCCGTGGCCGCGACACGCTGCGCTTCGGCCCCATGAAACCGGTCGGCCTGATCGACCCGCGCACCGGACATCGCTCCTACGCCGTGGTGCAGTTGCGCCAGGAAAACCTGCGCGCCGACTCCTACAACATCGTCGGGTTTCAGAACCACCTGCGCTTTCCCGAGCAGGACCGCGTCTTCCGCCTGATTCCCGGCCTGGAGAATGCCCGCTTCCTGCGTTACGGGCAGATCCACCGGAATACCTACCTCAACGCACCCGCACTGCTTACCCCGGCGCTGCAGATGAAGGCGCACCCGAGCGTGCTTTTTGCCGGACAGATTTCAGGAGTGGAAGGCTACGTGGAATCCATCGCCATGGGATTACTCGCCGGCTTGCACGCTGCCGCCCTGGCGCGCGGCGCCGAACCGCTGCCCCCGCCGCGTCCGACGGCGTTTGGTTCGCTGGTGAACTACATTACGCAGAGCGACGCGCGCGACTTCCAGCCCGCCAATATCACCTTTGATTTATTGCCGTCTCTGGAGAAGAAGGTCCGCGACCGCGCCGTCCGTCACCGCCTGCTATGCGAACGCGCCCTGGCGGAGATGGAAACCTGGCTGGGTGAATTCGAACAGCGTTTTCTTCCGCAGCGGGCCGAAACAATCTGCTTGGTGCCAACCCGCGCCGGGATGAACCCCCAACGATGATTCGAAGTCACCACAGAGGCACAGAGATACGGAATCGGGAATTGAGAATTGCGCGAGAGATCGATCAGTAACGATCCCAATCGTGCGGTGCAGCCCAAAATGGCACGGCATCGCTCCGCTTTTCGTTCGGAGATCCAGTTCTGGCCTTGCACGACCACTCGCGGCAGTACAATTCGAGCGGTTCAGAGCTGAAAAAGAAGTTTCCTACTCATACCCTTTTATAACCAGCGATGGTTCACACCGCCAGACAGAAAAAGAGGAACTCATGAAGAAACGGAGTTGGCTGATCGCCCTGATGGTAGTTGGCTTTTTGACCGCAATCACCGCAATGGCAGGGGACAACTTTGCCAAAGTTACTGCCACCGCGCTGAAGACGATGGAGAATGACGGAAAGGAAATCGCGATCGTAGATCCGCGCGAGGAAGGAATATTCGGCGAAGCGCATCTCCTGCACGCCGTCAACCTTCCTTTGAGCAAGCTGGAGCTCAACATTTTCAGAATGGTACCTCGCAAATCTACCCGCATCGTCCTGACCGACGGCGGGGAGGGCATGTCCCAGCGTGCTGCCGCCAAACTGAAGGAATGGGGATACACCGATGTCGCCATTCTCGACGGCGGATACCCGGCGTGGGAGAAGGCTGGGTACGTAGTCTTCTCCGGCATGAGCGTGGCCGGCAAAGCGTTCGGCGAGTGGATTACCGTCACATATAAAACGCCGACGATGACGCCGGAAGAAGTCCACCAACACATCGCCGCGGGCGAGAACGTGCTGGTCCTGGATACCCGGCCGGCCAACGAGTACTTCAACATGAACGTACCGGGCTCGATCAATGTGCCGGTTTCCGAACTGGTGTATCGGTTCTATCAGCTTGGGGTCAGTCCCGACACCATGATCGTGATCAATTGCGCCGGGCGCACCCGCAGCCTGATCGGCGCGCAGACGTTGCGCAACGCGGGCATCCCGAACAAAGTCGTCGCCATGCGCGGCGGCACGATGGCGTGGCAGATGGCCGGGTTCGAACTCGAACACGGTTCGACCAGGCACGCGCCGGAGCCGTGGGGAGTAAATTTTGACAAGGCGCTGCAAACCGCACAAAAGGTTGCGAACCGGTTCGGCGTGAAGACGATTGATAGCAAGCAGCTTGAGGCATTCCAAGCGGACAAGGATCGCAGCCTGTACATCATCGACCTGCGCACGCCCGATGAGTACCGGGCCGGACATCGTCCCGACTCCATGTACGGCTGGGGCGTACAGCTCGTCCAGGGCATGGACAAATACGCCGCGACGCGTCATGCGAGGGTGGTGCTGATTGATAACTACATGGTCCGGGCGCTGATGACGGCTTCCTGGATGGTGCAGGCGGACTGGCCGGAAACCTATGTGATGGCGAATCCGTTCGAAAGCACAGGCCTGGTTACGGGGGACTACAAGCCCGTCGTGCCGGGAGTCGAGCAAGTGAAGCTGCCGCGCATCGAGCCTGCCGAGTTGAATGGGGAGCTGCAAGCGAAGAAGACGACGGTCATCGACGTCGCCGACAATCTCGCTTACAAGAAAGGGCACATCCCGGGCGCGTGGTTCGCCATCCGCTCGCGGTTGGACGAATGCCTGAAGAAAATTCCGCCCTCGTCCAGCTTTGTGGTGACCGGCGACAGTGCCGCGCTGGTTGCGTTCACGGCGCGCGACCTGGCGGCGGTTTCTGGCAAGCCCGTGAGCATTCTGAATGGCGGCAATGCGGCGTGGCGAAAGGCGAATCTGCCGATGACGCCGGGGTTTGAAAACCTGGCGACCAAGACAGACGACATCTTCCGGCAGCCGTTCCTGTGGGGTCAGTTCGAGCCCATGAGCCCGGAATTTAAGCAGGCGGCGAACGCCTACTTCGAATGGGAGTTGCAGCTTCCGGATCAACTTGAGCGCGCCCAGGAGACCTCCTTCAAACGCGCTGAATGAGGCCAAGGGATAGCGGCTGAATGCTGTTGCCGGATCGCGGGCTCGCGTCCACGTCCGGCACAAGCAGACAGATGCACAGAATCTGAGCTCGCGCGAAAGCTGCGCGGGCTCAGATCTTCCTCCGTGCCCCCGTGTCTCCGTGGTGAGTTTTATTGCGTCTGGATTCGCACAAACCGCAGCTCCGGATATCCCTGGTCCCAGTCCGCCGAGATGTGTTCGAAGGTCAGGCGGAAGTCACGGGTCTGGTTGGGCGTGAGCGGGGCGGCGCTGAGCGGGGCGACGTCGGGAAAACCTGCCAACCCGGTGTGGTAGAGCACGAGCGGCAGGGTCTCGCGCTGGACGATCTGTCCCAGGGAGTTGCGGAAAACCGTTTCCACGGTCACTCCGGTCACGGTCTTATTGCCGGCATTGGTAATCTTCCCGTCGAGGTAGCTGACGCTGGCGCCGACAAAGTTTGTTGCTGCGCTCAGCTTCAGCCCCGAGATGAGCAAGTACCCGGCGTAGGGATCAATCGCGGCTGTCGCGGGCTGCTTGGCCGGCCGCCCGAAGATCAAAAGCGCCGCCACCGCGACGACAATAATCACCGCTCCAATCGCCAGCGGCAGCCAGCGCCGCCCCTCTTCGTGTGGCTGCGAGAAAACGCCCCCTGTGCCCATACGCGAAGGATTGTCGCTTGCGCGCGGCACCAAATGCAAACCGCGCGGCACAGTGCCTCGCCCTGAGCACACGGGACGTCCGTGGAATCTTTGGTGGTTGTCTCAGTCCGGGGCGGGCACAAACCGGTAGCCCAGCCCTCGAACGGTGATCAGATGACGGGGCTTGGCGGGCTCTTTTTCGATGTAGCGGCGCAGGCGGACGATAAAATTATCAATAGCGCGCGTTTCCGTCTCTTCGCTCAGGTTCCAGACGTTCTCCAACATCGCCTTGCGCGAAACCGGGCGGCCGCTGTTCTGGATCAGGTAGCGCAAGAGGTCGCCTTCCATCATGGTCAACTGGAAGACGCGCTTGCCGGAAATAATCTGAAGTTTGCCAAAATCAACCACGATGTCGCCGAAGCTGAAAACATCCGGCTCGCGGGGCTTCGCGGTTTCGCCATTGTCGGCGGCTTGCAGCCACTCTTTGCGGCGCAGCAGGCTTCGAATGCGAGCCTGCAGGATGTCAAGATTGAACGGCTTCGGCAAGTAATCGTCGGCGCCGGCTTCGAAACCTTTGAGCACGTCTTCGGGGCGGCTCCGGGCGGTCAGCATCAGCACAGGAACGAAATTCTCCGCATCGCGCAGCTCGCGTGCCACGATGAACCCATCCTTGCCGGGTAACATGATGTCGAGGATGACGGCGTCGAAGGTCTTCTTGTCCTCCAGCAGGAGTTGGAGCGCGCCTTCGCCGCTTTCGACGATTTCCACCGCGTGCCCTTCGGCTTCCAGGTTGAAGCGCAGCCCCTGGGCCAGGTGGGGTTCGTCTTCGACGATGAGGATCCGGCTCATGTGCGATAGACCCTGGGGAGGTGGATACTGAACGTGCTGCCGCGCCCCTCGCCTGCACTTTCGGCTATCACCTCTCCACCGTGACGCTGCACGATGGAACGCACGATGAACAACCCCAATCCGGTTCCCCGGACGGCGCTGGTCACCTGCGTGGGGATGCGGTAGAAACGCCTGAAAATCCGCTTCAGCTCGGAACGCGGGATGCCGACGCCGTTGTCGCGCACCCGCAGCACTGCGGTGTCGATGTCAGGGGTCAGCACATCTACGACGATATCCTTTTCCGCGCCCGTGTACTTCACCGCGTTATCCAAAAGATTGGCCAGCACGGTGCGCAGTTCCTCGCGGTTGGCGATCACCTCGATGCTGCCGGCGGGCACGTTGCCCAGCCTTAGCGCACCGGGCGGGAGTTGATGGCGCAGGTGGGCCACTTCGACCGAGTCCCTGACAACGCCGCAGAAATCCAGTGGTTCGCGATGGCTCTCGCCGGCCCTGTGACGCGCCTCCCCCGCCTTGAGCACCTGCTCGACGGTGCCGAGGAGGCGGTCGGTATCCTCCAGCATGATGCGGTAAAAATCCCGGCGTTCATGGTCGCCCAACTCCCTCCGCTGCAGGGTCTGCAGGTACAGGCGGATGGAGGTGACCGGAGTCTTCAACTCGTGCGTCACGGCGTTCAGGAAACTGTCCTGCTGCTCGTTGCGCCGGATCTCGCGGACCAGGAAGACGGTGTTCAGGACGACGCCGGCGATGATGAAAGCGAACAAGATGATTCCCAGGACGAGGGCGCCGACTTCGCGCCATTTCAGGACAATCCAAGTGACGTTGAGCGCGATGGCGACGCCGATCAGGCAGGCGCCCAGGGTGATGAAGAATACGATCGTCTTGGTGCGGCTCGCGACGCGCATTCGCCCACATTGTAGTGGATGGAACGCGGAACCGAAAAAGGCGCCCGTACTTCCAGGAGTCGATGTCGCCGCGCTAAAGCAGTTTCAGGATTAGTGTAGCCGAGAGAGGAAAACCGAGATCCCTCGACTCGGGTTTCCCGCGCTGGAAAAAACACGCGGGAGCCCTCCCTCGCTCGGGATGACATCGGCTGCATAAAAAGTGAAAACGGCTTAATCGCCGGAGGCGTGCGCCACTTCAGCAAGGCCGGCCGGGGCTTCGGCGGGTGACGGTTGCGGTGCCGCGTCGCTCTTGAGCTTCGGCAGTTTGACATCCCACGCCAGGCCGAGCATGCGCAGCGCCGAAATTCCGTACCAGTTCAAGTCAAACTCATACCAGGCCAGGCCGTGACGCGCCGATTGCGGGTGGGCGTGATGGTTGTTGTGCCAGCCTTCACCCCAGGTGATCATGGCAATCCAGAAGTTATTGGTGGAACGATCGCCAGTCTGAAAACGCTGCGAGCCCCACATATGGGTCGCTGAATTGACGAAATAGGTGGCGTGCGAGCCGACGACCACGCGCAGAAAAGTCCCCCAGAGCAGGCACGACCATCCGCCGAGGGCGAAAATGACCACCGACAGCGCCACCAGCGGAACCCAATGCCACTTGCTGATCCAGAGGTGAAATTTGTCTTTGCGAAGGTCGGGGACGTAACGCAAAAGCTCGGTGGTCCGGTTGTGGTTCGCCTCGCCCGTGATCACCCATCCCATGTGCGCCCAGAAACCGCCGTCGCGGGGAGAATGGGGGTCGCCCTCCTGGTCGGAGGTCTGGTGGTGCAGGCGATGCGTCGCCACCCAGCCGATCGGCCCGCCTTGCAGGCTCAGGGTGGCGCAGACGGTCAGGAAGTATTCCACCCACTTCGGACACTTGTAGCCGCGGTGCGTGAGCAGGCGGTGGTAGCCCATGCCGATGCCGAGACTCCCCGTCAGCCACCACAGAAACAAGAACAGCGCCAGACCCTTCCAGGTGAAGAAAAAGAACGCGGCCACGGCGCCGACGTGACAAAGGCCGAGAAAGAATGCGATGGTCCAGTTCAGCGGCTGCGTAAATGTGCGGTCACGGGCGGCCGTTCTCATTGTCGTGGAATTCTCCTAGTCGCCGGATGTAACCGGAAGCAGTTGTTCGTCAGTCGCCGGAGTCTCGGCGGGCATGTGCTTGGCTGTCGTTTGCGCGTCGGTCATAAACCGCGGCAGCTTGATGTCCCACGCCAACCCAAGCATGCGCAGGGCGCAGATCCCGTACCAATTCATGTCGAACTCGTACCAGGCCAGCCCGTGACGCGCGGATTGCGCGTGCGCGTGGTGATTGTTGTGCCAGCCTTCGCCCCAGGTCAGCATGGCCACCCAGAAGCTGTTCTTCGAGGTGTCGCCGGTTAGAAAACGCTGGCGTCCCCACATGTGCGTCGCCGAGTTCACCAGCCAGGTGGCGTGCAGGCCCATGGTGGTGCGGAAGAAGATTCCCCAAAACAAGCAGCTCACGCCGCCCACGGCGAGAAGGATCACCCCGAGCACCACCATCGGAACCCAGTGCCACTTGCTGATCCAGGTGTGGAATTTGTCCTTCCGGAGGTCGGGGACGTAGGGCAGGTTGGCGTCGGAGTTGTTATGGATGGCCCGGCCGGTGAGGATCCAGCCCATGTGCGACCAGAAGCCGCCGTCGCGGGGCGAGTGCGGATCGCCTTCCTGGTCCGAGTTCTGGTGATGGACGCGGTGGGTCGCCACCCAGAACATCGGTCCGCCTTCCAGCGCCAGCACCCCGCAGGTGGTCAGAAAGTACTCCACCCATTTCGGGCACTTGTAGCCGCGATGGGTCAGCAGACGGTGGTAGCCCATCCCGATGCCCAGGCTTCCCGTCATCCACCACAACACCGCCGCCACCGCCAGCCCTTTCCAGGTGAACATGAACAGCGCAGCAATTGCGCCCACGTGGAAGGCAGCCATGAAAAAGGTGGTCAGGAAACTAATGGGCTCACGAAACGTGCGGTCACGCACACCAATGCTCATCTATGCCATCCCCCAAGAACCGTGCAGATTATTGCCCTGCATTGAAGGTACCAAGCGGCGCGGCGCGGGTTTGTAATACTTGTGTAATACCTCGATTCGGGGGCTGGCGCTGTTGGTGCGCTTCAGCAATTGGACAAGTTTTCAATTGTTACTGCCATGTTAAAAGATGTGGCGCAGGTCCCGTGTGAGCTTGATTTGTAAGATAATTGGTTGTTTCAAGTTCCCCCCGGGGAGGATTCTGTGACCGCCAATGCCGAGCAACGGATCTGGTTTCATCCGCCGAAATTCTGGGCAGCCACGAATCACATGCGCAAGGAAGAGGCCGACGAGCTTCTCAACCGCGTAATCCGGATGGCGGAGAATTCAGAATTGGACCGCCTCCGGCAGTACACGTTTATCTCTGTGGGTGTGCCCAGGAACTCCCAAGAACAGTGATCGCAGTAACTAACCAGGCTATTACCTAACCAACCAGACAGCGAGCCCTGGTGGCGGTTCCAAGCCACTCACCGGGGTGGTGTGCCTGCGCCCCGGCCGGCAGGGTCGCGGTCTTTTGGTTGACAGCCCGCATGGTTTTTGGGACTATTTGAGTGCTCGTGGATGGCTGTGGGGGAAGTTCCGTTCGGCTTTCGTTCGCTTCATACCAGCGTTCATTCTGTTTACTAGACAGCAACTTTTCGGATCCAAACGGTCCCAATCGGATCGCATGAGCGGATAACTGTCTTTCATCGTGCGTTTCCAGCACGGTGGATTTCAGGGCTCGCTGGGGTGTCGCGTGAATAATCTGGGCAAATACGAGCTGCTGGGGGAACTCGGCCGGGGCGCCTTCGGGATCGTGTACCGCGCCCGGGATCCCGTCATCAGCCGCATGGTGGCCCTGAAAACGATGACCACCAGCGTCGCCGGCAATCCTGCCCTCCTGGAGCGCTTCTATCGCGAGGCCCAGTCAGCCGGTTCTCTGCAACATCCCAACATCGTCACCATCTTCGACATGGGCGATGAAGATGGCACCCCATTCATCGCCATGGAATTGGTAGACGGGCAGAACCTCGACGACGTCATCGCCAGCCGTGTTCCCGTTCCCCTGTCGCTGAAGCTGGTGTACGCCGTGCAGGCATGCCGCGCCTTCGACTACGCCCACAAGCGCGGCATCATCCACCGCGACATCAAGCCCGGCAACGTGATGGTCAACAAAGACGGGGTTGTCAAGGTGGTGGATTTCGGCATCGCCCGCGTCCTGGAAAGCTCCAAGACCCAGACCGGCATGCTGATCGGCACGTTTTCCTATATGGCTCCCGAGCTGTTTCACGGCGAGCACGCCAACGAGCGGTCGGATATCTGGTCTTTTGGTGTGCTGCTGTACGAGCTGATAGCGTCCCGGCGTCCCTTTTGCGAAGAAACTCCCGCCGCGCTCATGAGGAGCATTTGCAATGAGGAACATCCCGCACTCCGCGAGGCGGCGCCGAATTGTCCCGCGGATCTCGAGGCGGTAGTGCACAAGACCTTGCAGAAATCGGATGCGGAACGCTTCTCGTCCATGGAAGACCTGCTCCTTGAGTTGGACCCGATCTGCCGGCGGCTGCAGGCGGAGACCGTGGCCGAGTTGCTCGTGCAAGGCCGGCAACTCGTCGAACAGGGAGAATTCGTGCAAGCACGAGACCTGTTGCGCCAAGCCCTGCGGGTCGACCCAACCAACCTGCCGCTCAGGGTGCTGTCCGAGAAAGTCAATGTGGAGCTCCGGCGGATGTCGGTTCGCCCTCAGGTGCAGGAGAGTGTCGAGAAGGCCCGCGCGCTCCTGGTGGAGGGCAAGCTTCAGGAAGCCGATGCCGAAGCCGGCCATGCCCTGGCCTTGGATTCTTCCTGCGAAGCCGCGCACGCACTGCAGCGCGAAGTGCAGGACCAGATTCGGCGCTTCCAAACCATCAACGAGTGGCTGGAGCTGCTCAAGCAGCATCTCGCGGAGGGGCTGCCGGACGAAGCGGAAGCACTGCTGGCCAAGGTGGTGGAAGCTGATCCTTCGAATCGCGAGCTGCCCGGGCTGCGGCAGCAGGTCTTGGAGGAAAAGGAGCGCCGGCAGAGGCAATCCCGGCTGCTGGAAGGAATGCAGCAGGCACGCAATTACTGGACCCAGCAGAATTACCAGGAGTGCATTGCTGTGCTCACCGAGTTGCAGAAAGATTTTGCCGGCGAGGAAGAAATCCAGAGACTGCTGGAGACGGCGCGTGAGGAACAAGCCGAGCAGAACAAGCAGGAGAGGCTGACGCAAGGGCGCAACCTGCTGGCGTTGCAGCAGTATGAGGAATGCGCCGTGGCACTGGCGCAGCTCCAGGCGGAATTTCCCGGTGATGAAGAAATCCGGAGGTTGTTGGACGCGGCGCGCGCCGAAGAGGCCGGGCAGCAGAAAGAGCGCAGGCTGGCGGACGCGCGCAAGCTGCTGGCCGCCCAGCAGCACGAGGAATGCATCGCGCTCCTGGTGGCGCTCCAGCAGCAGTTCGCTGACGACGACGATATTGCACGCCTGCTGGCGACTGCGCGCGAGGATCAGACCGAGCACGACAAGAAGGACAAAGTTGCCGCGGCGCGGAGACTGGTGGCCGCGCAGCGCTATGCCGATGCCCTGGCAGTCCTGGACGCCGTGCTGGCAATCGATCCTAAAGACTCGGCAGTCCTGAAGCTCCGCACCCTGGTGCAGCGGGAACAGGAAAAGCAGGCCTCGTCCGAGATTCTTCGGCGCGAATGGGAGGTTCTGAAGAAACTTGTCGGCGAAAGGGCCTACCCCGACGTGGTCACCCGGGCCGAGAACCTTCTGCAACAGTTCCCGGGAGATGCCGCCCTAATGCGGGTGGTGGAGTTTGCCCGCAAGCAGCAGGCGCAAATCGAAAGTGGGTTGCGCTTCCGGGCCGCCCTGGATGAAATACAGGCACACCTGAACGCCAGTCGTTTTCCAGAGGCCGCCGCGGCCGCTCAGAACGCGCTCGAAGCCTTTCCGGGCAATCCCCAATTCACAGCTTTACTGGAACAGGCGCAGGCCCGCGAAAAGAAGGATGTCGTCCGAAAACTGATCGAGAGGCGCGTCCGGGACATCAAGGTCAAGATCAACCGTGGAGAGCTGAGTGAAGCCAAAGAGATGGCCCGCGAGGCGCTGACCACGCTCGGTCCGGATACCGACGTGAACCAGTTACTGGCGTCCGCCGAGGTCGAGTACGAGGCGCGCGAAAAAAAGAGGCGCCAGCAAGAACAGTTGGAAACCATCCGCAGCCTGATTCAAAGCGGAAAAATCGACAAAGCCGCGACCACCCTGGACGAAGTGGCCCGGAGCGGCGATTTCCACGCTCTCGATCCTCGTCTGTACCAGGTCGCCGATGCGGTTGAGGCCGCCCGGAAAGCGGCCGCCGCCCCGGCCTTCACCAACGTTGCAGCGGAACCGGCAGCCCCCGCCCGGGAATATGCCGTCCTCGATGGGCCCCCCTTGGCCGGCGAGGGGGATGCTGCGAGGGCAAGCGCTCCGCAGGCAATGCGACCGCCTGCGGGAGTGGCCCCGGCAAGCGCTCCGGTCGGTGAGGGTGTCGCCGGGCAAGACGAACCAGTGCTGGACGTCGTCGAGAAGCAGCTCGCTGCCTTTCTGGGACCCGTCGCTAAGATCGTCGTCAGGAAGGCTGCATTACGGGCTAGAAATACCGAAGAGCTGTACGCGCTCCTGGCCGAGAATCTGGAACGAGAAGAAGACCGGAAGACATTCCTCGCGGGAAGAGTTGAAAGCCGGACTCAGTTCAAGAGCGAATCGCCCGCCGCACCGGGCGCTGCAACCGCGCCGGCAACGCCCGCCCCCCGGACTGAGCTTCCGCGCGAGGTCATCGACCGTGCCGCCGCCATCCTGGCGCGTTACGTGGGCCCCATCGCGGGAGTTTTGGCCAAAAGGACGGCACAGCGCGCCGACAGCGCGCGCGCGCTTTACCTGCTCCTCGCCCAACATGTGGAGACGGAAGCCGATCGTGCGCGCTTCCTGCGCGATGCCGGCGCGCCCGAGCGTTCGTAGCCGCCGCCCATGTCCCCGCCATCCCTGCTTCGGACCGTTATGGGGTCTCCAACATCTTGAGCGCCTCGGCCATGCTCTTGCGCATGCGGCCGAACGATTGCGACAACTTTGCGATTTCATCGTTGCCGGACAACTGGAACTTGGGCGCATTCATGTTGCCCATGCTGACCTCGTCGGCGATGTGGGACAAGCGTTGCACCGGGCGCGTTACCAGCAGGACGAGCATGGCGTTGAGCGCCAGGAAGATGGCCGCGAAGACCGCCGCCACCGAAACCATGAACCCGGCGAAGGCAATCCGGGCGCGCTGCACCGGCAATTGCATGGGCGCCGACACGATCTGCGCGGTGATCACGTCATTCAGTTTCCAGCCGAAGCCGTTAGCGCTGCCATAGCGATCGATCAGCGTCCGAGGCGCTAAATCGGGCGTGTCGTGACAGAACAGGCATTTTGCATCCTTGATTTTCAAGGCGCGGGCTATGTACAGCACCCTGCCGTTGGGCGTATCGCGTTCGCCGACCTCTTCCGTCTGGGTGGGCGTCTGGCGGAAATAGCGAATGATGTCGGCTTCCCAGTCGGTCGCCCGGTTGACCGGATTGGTGGGATTCAGTGTCGCTTCCTTGTAGGAGTAATCAGGAAACGTCTTGCGCAGTTGATTGAAGTACTCGTTGGCCGAGTAGGCCGGCACCGATTGCGGCAGGAACGAATACTTGAGCTGCGTTTCCAGCAGCGGCTTGATCTGGGTGTTGGTGTAGGCACGCACCGCCAGCGCGGCTTCCATCATGATGCGCGCGTTCTCCAGGATTTCCTGTTTGGCGTTGCGCTGCAGCAAGCGGTTGCTGAAGTAACCCACCACCGCGAAGCCGATGGCGAAAACAAGCAGCAGGACGAGGTTGAATTTGATGATCAGTTTCATGTTTATTCCCTGCCAGGTTGCGACTTGGGGTTGTCAGCCGGCGGCGGCGTTTTTGGCTCGTACTTCTCGGGGTGCAGAATGCGGTCCCACTCGGGATGTGCGCCCAGGTGGGCTTCAATGCCCTTGCGGAATTCGGCGTCGTTCAGGCGCGGCTCAAAGCGCTGGACAAACCCCCGGCGCCAGGCATGTCCAGTGGTGAGCCACGGTTGGATTTCGGGATAGGTGACCTCATGGTCTCGCCGGGGCTCGGCCGGTCGCTTGCCGGCAAAACGGGGCAGACGCGAAGGCAGCGTGTCTCGAAACGGGCGTGGCATGGAATTGACGAAGCTGGGGTCGGGGCGCGGGCTGGTGATCACACTCTTGCCGGCGCGCCGGGAGAAAAACTGTCCTGCCTTGGTGCTGCTCGAATTGCCCAAGTTGCCGTCCGGGGTTACCACGCCGATGGCGGCGGATCCGGACTCGACGTAGATTTCGGTGACGGCCGCGGCATGCAGCACGACCGAGCCTTCCCTGGAGGTAGCTGCCAGCGCCGGCGTGGCATAACGGTACGCCCCGGCATTGGGGTTGATTTCGCCTTTCAACCAACCGCTGAGCAATACCAGCTCCACCGTTGGGGCGGCCCCTCCCGTCTTCTCCAGGCCGCGCCCTGCCCGGTCGCTCAACAGGAAGAGGCGGCTCGATGAGCCGAGCGCCACGATGGCGCCCCCGGGGAACTCCAATTGCGCAAATCCGGGATCGGCGCTTTCAAAGATGTCGCCCGGGCGCAGTCGCATGCCTTCCACGGCCTGCAGGACAGTCGTGCCTCGGATCACCCGCAGCGCACCTTCCACGAAGGTAAGCGTGCCGGCCTCTTGTGTGCGGGCGGAAAGCGGGAACGACAAAAACAGCGCCAACATTGCGAGCACACGCTTCATTTGGAACCCCATTACGTGGGAAGGGCAACCGCATCACCGCATCCAAACTGGCCTAACACCGAAAGCTAGGATGGATTGTAGGTGTGCGCACTGAGGAGACTTGCCGCGCATTTTCCACGGGGCGGGTGCGGCGTGTCAAGCGCCATTTTGCTACCGTGCCTGCCATGGATGTGCGTGCAGATCGTTTCACTCCGCGATGCGACCCTGCTTGTGCACCCCCGAATTAGTTGATCGAACGGCTCGATTTCTCGTACTCTCCCATGGAAACTGCAAGGTTTGCGGCCCAGGCTCGTAGTGCGCTGCTTTCGTTGCCGGTGGCTTGTCAGTGAATTCATGAGAATCGTAACCTGCTATCGCGATACCGAGAAAACCTGGGAAACTCGGGAACCGGACGTCGTGTTCGGACGAACCGAGGAACAGTCGGAAGCCGTCCTAAACCTTTTCCCCGACAAGAAGGTCTCCCGGGCGCACGGTCGAATCTGGGAAGAGGGCGGCTTCTACTGGATCGAAGACCTCAACAGCAAGTGGGGTACTCGGCTCAATGATCTGGAGATCAAGGGCGGAGGGAAACACCAACTGCGCATCGGCGACGTGATCGTCGCCGGCAACACCACACTGCGGATAGGACTCTCTGGGCTGCCGGCCGCGCCCTCGCGAACCCGATACCTGGAACAGGGATCCATCCTTCTTCCCGACGCCCGGCAGGCCGATGTGGCGATTGCCCGCGACGTGGCCGCGACCTTGCTCAATGCGGTGCCGGTCGAGGTGGTCGGCGAGGAGGCGGCGCGGCGTCTGAAGGTGATCTGCGACGTTCCCTTGCAATTGGCGGGCAAAACAGATCGGGAATCTCTGCTGCGCGTCATCGTCGACCGCCTGGTCGAGCTGCTTCCCAACGCCACCAGCGTTGGGCTGGTGCTGCGCGATTCGAATACGGATGCCTTGTTGCTCAAGGCGTTTCACTCGGACGGGTACTGCTCGGTGAGCGAGACGCTGGCTCGCCGCGCCGTGAAGAGCCGCAAGGCCTTCATCTGGAAACGAAGTGCCGCGGGCGACATCAGCGGGACGCTGCTGGAAGGGCCGATCGCAGTCGGGATGTATGCTCCGCTGCTGTGGCAGGAGGAAGCGCTGGGAGTGATCTGTGCGGATAGTCACAAGCTGGACGCGGCATTCACCGAGGACGACCTGCGCTTGATGGTGATGATGGCACAGTATGCTGCCATGACGGTGGCCAACCACGATCTGCAGGAAACGCTGCGCCGCGAATCCGCCGTCAAGGCCAATCTGTTGCGCCAGTTCTCACCCGCCCTTGCCGAGCGGCTGCTGGCGCATCGCGGCCAGTTGCAACTCGGCGGCGAACGCCGCGAAGTGACCCTGCTGTGCTCCGATATCCGCGGGTTCACCATCATGTCCTCGCAAATGCAGCCGGACGAAATCCTGGGGACCTTGAACGAGTACTTCGGCTACCTGGTTCCCGTGATCTTCGCCAACCATGGAATGATCGACAAGTTCATGGGAGACGCGATCCTGGCCGTCTTTGGAAGCCCGGAGCCGGATCCGGAGCATCATGAACACGCGGTAAGAGCCGCCCTGGAGATGCAGGCCGTACTGGCGTGGTTGAATGCCACCCGCGGCGCCCGGGGCGCGCGCATCTGCCAGGTCGGCATCGGCGTCCACTGCGGAGAAGTGGTCCAGGGATTTGTTGGTACCGAGGACCGAATGGAATTTACCGTCATTGGAGACGTGGTGAACCGAACTGCGCGTTATACCGCCGGCGCCGCGGGCGAGCAGATCCTGATCAGTCCCGATTTGCATGAGCGCGTCTGGCGGCTGGTGGAAGCGGAAGCCACCAAGATCGCCACCAAACACGAAGGCGATTTGGCCGCCTATCGCGTTCTTGGCCTGAAGCCCCGGCGGCGCGAGCAGCGTGGCGCCAGTTCAACCGCCGGACGCTGATCGCCGGGCGCCACCTCCCGGCTGGCGCACCTCGACTACGTAGCCGGGCGTTGGGAACGCCATAGCAGTCCGAGGCGCATATACATCGTGGTCATGACGTCATACTGTTCCAGGATCGGTTTGCATCGCGCTGTCGTTTGGGGAAATGCGATACCGATAGAAAGTCTTGCCAGCGCCAGCAGCGCCAACACGCGCGTCATCACAGCGACCGAAGCCAGATTGCGCCCCGCCGAAGCTACTTGAGCGTTGGCTGCCGTTCTCGCGCACTGACCCGCCCGAACCAGGATGCCGGCGTTTTGCGCGAGGCGCCAGAGGTATTCGGCGGCCGCGACCCGCCGGGCGCGCTGCACCATCCGAAACGCTCTTCCCGTCAGGCGCCGGCGCAAGTACATGTCTTGTGCAGGATCGATGAGATTCTGAAACGACGCCAGGTCGATGGGCTGAAGAAACTTGCGCACTTCTTCGATGTCGTGGACCGGTCGGAGGTTTCCGCGAACCGCCCACCATACGATCACCAGTGAACCAATAGAAGCAAGAACTATGCTGATCAAAAGCATTATCCACGCCTGCTCAGCAGCTTAATAAGAGCTGTATTCCACTCCTGCAGCCGGAGGTCGTCGCCGTACACGGTGAACGGGACAGGAACCTCGCGGCGCAGGAAATAAACCGTCCAGATGAGTACGCCACACAAGTATGCAACACTTTTGACCCAGTTATAGGTGTTGGCCAATATAAGTCCATGCCGGGTGGTAAGTGCCAACGCAACCAATTCGATACTGATGATAACCGCCAGGCCGGTTGCGATGCCGAACAGGTGCCGCTGCCATCCCAGCCACAAGGTTGATGTCGCGACAAAGAGCAGAGTAATCAGGCCGAGTTGAACAATGGTCGCGCTTCGATCCAGGGTCAAAATACCAGCCGCGAGGCGGCTCAGATCGGACCCCGGCGCGGAGGCTGCCGCGACCGCACCGACCAGAACCAGAACCGCCGCCGACCACTTGAAAAGAATGGAGGCAAACATCGTCAGGCCCTCGTAAGCGCCCAACCCGAGAATGTAAATCTCGTGAATCACCACCAGAACAAACATGGCATCGATCAGTGCGAGCGACCAGTACGCATAAAAATACCCGACCGAATTCCCGCCCATCAGGTGGTATACGCCGAATCGAATGAGAAACTTGGCGATCGAAAAGAGAAGATAAGCAAAGAACACCGGCGTATTGGCTGCAATTCGATTGCGCACCATACGCGTCGCCAGAATTGCCAGCAACGCTTGCGGGGCAATCCACAGCAAATACATCAGCAGTGTCTGCGCGTTCATAAACCGACGGCGGGGTAGCATATCTCCCGCGCCGCCGGGGCTCAAGACATTTTTGTTCATCGTACCGGTTGTGGGGGTATGGGCGGCCTGCAGTTCTGGGTGCTCGGGTCACAAATCGGAGCAGGGTCCGAATCCTTGAGAATGGGTGGGTTGATTAAACTAGCTGTTGACACAAGGAGCACAGCGGCGACAAACTTGATCCAGCATTTCACGGTGCAGCCTCCATTGCGCTGTTCGCACCGTGGAAGTTGCCGTGGTTATCGCCATCGGCCTGTTCTTAATGGAATTTGATCTATGTTCCGAACTTAGAACACGTATGACTTTTTTGTCGGCTTACGAAGATTTTGTGACTAGGACGCTGGCGTCGTTGCGAGGCGCGCTCGCCAAGCTGGTTTACCTCGGAAGCCTGCGCGACCCTGCCGGCGATTACCGCCACTGGGGAATGTCGAGAACATTCGGCCAGAGCCGTACGTCGGAAGCACTCGCCCAAGCGCATGCAGAGGCATGGCTCGAAGTGCTGCGCACACCCATCCCGGCCCTGTTCGCGCAAGATCTTGAGATGGGAAGTGAAACTTGGCGGGGACAACGGGAGAAGCTGACGCCGCCCGAGGTAAGCGGCGGAACGAAGCGCCACTTCAATTCAATTCTTTTGGCGCTTTCCCTGCTTTCGCAGGCGACGAAGGAACCCAATCAGAGAGCCGCATAGCTACGCCCACCACTTGCCCGAGCACTTCCGCCTCCTGCGGTTCCTTTAAGATGCGCGGTTGCGCCGGGGACAGCGGGTGCGGTTGCAGCACAAGCTGGTTTTGTTTCAGGGCGCACCAGCAGCACGTAAATCCATCCCTGGTTTCGACAAAGTAAATGGGGCGTTCATATTCAGAGCGCCACATCCCTTCTGCGATTTTGTTCCTCGTTTCATCGATCTGAACAAACGATCCCGGCAGCAACAGCGGATACATGGTGAAATCCTCCATCCCGATGTACCCATAGGTGTAAGCGGTTTCCGCGAGCTGCTGTAAATAGAGGAACGGGATGGCGCCCCACTTGTCGATCATGCGGCCGAGATTGTTCGTACGCCGAATATCGAATCCCGGGTCCAAACGAACCGGGACCTCGACTTTGGCTGCACCGATGGTGGTGTGCAGGAGATGGGTTTTTGGCGGGTCGAGAACGCTCAGATCATTGGCGGTTTGGGCCAGGTCAACTCCGTACCATGACAGCAGTTCCTCGAAACGGACACGGTAAATGACGGACAAGGTGTACAGCCTGAAGATGCTGGGAATGATGCCCTTGGTCTCGATATCCGAGATCCGGCTTAGAGGAATGTTGTAATCCTCATTCCTATGCTTGGCAGCCAGGCGAACGCTTGCGGCTTCGACGTCTCGAACCGTTAGGCCAAGTTTTTCTCGTGTGGCTCTAAGTCTTTGACCGGCGTTCATCGACATCTCCGAGCGGCCTATTAGACGATAGTATGCATGGTTCTACAAGGGAATTGCCACACCGCACAATTCCTTTTAAAACTCGCCCGTTCGTATTAAGCTGTGTCTCCACTCAGGAAAAGTTAAAGGAGCCTACTTTGGATCTTAGCAAGATTCTTGAGCAATTGAGAAGCGAACGCGCGCGAATGGATGAAGCCATCACCGCACTTGAGCAAATCAATGAGAAACCAGGCCGGCGCGGCCGCCCCCGCCTGGCGCCCGGAAGACCACGGCGGAGGAGACTCTCGCCTGAGGGCAGAAGGCGGCTGTCGGAAATGATGAAGAAGCGCTGGGCGGAACGTAAGCGGCGCGCCAAGGCTGCCTAGGGCGGTTGTTACAAAATCAGAACAAATTCTGGTTTTGTCCGGCAGTGTGCGCCAACCGGCCATAATCTCCTGCGAGGTTGCAGGGCTAGATCGTGGCCAAGAACGCACTGGCAATTCTCCGCAAGCAACGGGCCTCACTCGACCGCGCCATTCGGGCTTTGGAGCAATTACAAGAGCTCGGGTTCGCCGTCCCCCAGGACAGCAAGGATGCTGCCGTTGGGCAGGCTGGGGCGAGGGTGCTGCATCTGTGCAGGGAACTTGATCGAGAAGAACTCGATCAACCGTCGCCTTTGCCAACAGGCAGCGATTCCGGCTACGAGTGAGGCGCTTGTTGGCCTGAGTGCGCGGACGCACCGGAAGGCAACGGCGAATCGCCGGAACACTCTCATTGCGCTCGCGACAGCTTGAAGCGGCGCGCCGCCCACGCTGCGCCGCCCGCTGCCAACGCCGCAGCGCTGCCGCACGCTATCAAGCCGGTCCGGCATAACCGCGCAACGTCTAATGTCCAGCGGCCTCGAGGCGAGACGGCCAAGGCCGGTCAATTCTCTCCTGGCCGATCGTTCCGCTCTGTTCCATTTCTAGAACAAGAAAGGCGTGCCATCCCGGAATTCGGCACACCTGGGCTGCCAGTAGGCTGGAGGCGCGGGTGAGAATCGAACTTGAGGCGCTGAGCGGGCGTGACCCCGAGCGCAGCGAGGGGGAGAGCCCGCTGCCGAAATCCCGAGCGCAGCGAGGGATCTCTGTTGGGATGGAAGTCAGGGTGGAAAATGGAGGCGCGGGTGAGAATCGAACTCACGCATAAAGGTTTTGCAGACCTCTCCCTTACCACTTGGGTACCGCGCCCTCTCTGGGTTGTACTTTGAAGAATACGCGTGGGCAGAACGGTAGTCGAGGTGTCTCCACGTCTGCCGAAATCCCGAGCGCAGCGCGAGGGACCTCTCGTCGAAAAGAAGTCAGGCTAGAAACTGGAGGCGCGGGCCGGAATCGAACTTGAGGCGCTTAGCGGGCGTGAGCGAAGCGGGAGCCCGCTGCCGAAATCCCGAGCGCAGCGCGAGGGACCTCTCGTCGAAAAGAAGTCAGGCTAGAAACTGGAGGCGCGGGCCGGAATCGAACCGGCGATGGAGGTTTTGCAGACCTCGGCCTTACCACTTGGCTACCGCGCCCCTGAGTACAGAGATCCTTCGCCTTGCGGCTCAGGATTTCGCCCTTCGACTGCGCTCAGGGCAAGCTCTACGGGCTCCCGCTCGCTGGCGCTCGCTCACGCCCGCAAAGCGGCTCAACTTGGCTACCGCGCCCCTGAGTACAGAGATCCTTCGCCTTGCGGCTCAGGATTTCGCCCTTCGACTGCGCTCAGGGCAAGCTCTGCGGGCTCCCGCTTCGCTCACGCCCGCAAAAACGGCAAAAGATCCTGCGCCTCCGGCGGGGGTGCTCCATGCGCAAAACCCTCGCCAGCAGCGAGGGTCGGCAGAAATCTGGAGCGGGAGACGGGATTTGAACCCGCGACTTCGACCTTGGCAAGGTCGCACTCTACCGCTGAGTTACTCCCGCTCGACTTCTTGATTATAGCGAACCGCAGAAAACCGGGTCAACGCGGGTCTGCGCCCGGTGTGTGAGCATGTCTGTATTGCGGTTCATTCGTACCGCACTCCCTCGGCCCCAGGTCAAGATGCCCGGTGTACTCACGTTACTGACAAACTGAAAAACTGACGCACTGACCTGCTCATAAACCTGCCATACTGTCGCACCAGCGCGTCTTACCGAGAACCGACAACCGAAAACCGAAGACCAAGAACCGATGACCTTCACCTTCCTCGACTGGGCCGCCATCGTCGCCTATCTCGGCATCACCCTCGCGCTCGGACTCTACTTTCGCAGCCGCTCCGGCAAGACCGTGGACGACTACTTCGTCTCCGGGCGCAATGTGAACTGGTGGCTCGCCGGCACTTCCATGGTCGCCACCACCTTCGCCGCCGACACCCCGCTGGTGGTCACCGGGCTCGTCTACCGCCAGGGCATCAGCGGCAACTGGCTGTGGTGGAGCTTCCTGCTCTCCGGGATGATGACCGTCTTCCTTTTCGCCCGGCTGTGGCGGCGTTCCGGGCTGCTCACCGACGTGCAATTCGCCGAGATTCGCTACAGCGGGCGTCCCGCCGCCTTTCTCCGCGGATTTCGCGCGCTCTACCTCGGCCTGCTGATGAACTGCATCATCCTCGGCTGGGTCACCAAGGCGATGACCTCCATTGTCAGCGTCACCCTGGGCGGCACGCCCATGCTGAACTCGGTGAGCCGCGCGCTCACTCCCCTCGGCGCCCTGTGGTCCGGCCCCGACGGCGCCGCACTCGCCATTTGCGTGCTCTTCCTGATTCCGTTTACCGGACTGTACGTCGCGCTCGGCGGACTTTGGGGCGTGCTCTGGACCGACCTCTTCCAGTTTGTCCTCAAGATGACCATCGTGATCGCGGTGGCGTATTACGCCGTGCACGCCATCGGCGGCATGGATGTCATGCTCGCCCGCCTGCGCGCCATGCAGGCCGCGACACCGAATTCGGATAATCCCACGGCTCTGTTTCCCGACTTTTCGCGCGGCCTGACCGCCGAAGTCATCTGGACGTATCCGGTCATCACCTTTCTGGTGAACATTGCGCTGCAGTGGTGGGCATTCTGGTATCCGGGCGCCGAGCCCGGCGGTGGCGGCTATATCGCGCAGCGCATCTTCAGCGCCAAGGACGAGCGCCACGGCCTGCTCTCGGTCCTCTGGTTCAACGTCGCGCATTACGCCGTGCGCCCGTGGCCGTGGATCGTCACCGGCCTGGCGGTGGTCGTTCTGTATCCCGGCCTCGCCGAACCCGAGAAGGGTTACATGATGGTGCTCAATCAGCACCTGCCGCACGCCCTCCGCGGCATCGCCATCGCCGGATTCCTGGCGGCGTTCATGTCCACCGTGGCCACGCAATTGAACTGGGGAGCGTCTTACCTTGTCGCCGATTTTTACCGACGTTTCATCAAGCGCAACGCCTCCGAGCGGCATTACGTCATGGCTTCGCGGCTTGCCACCGTGCTACTGGTCATCGCCTCGGCGTGGGTTTCGGTGCAGTTGACCTCGATCGGCGGCGGCTGGCAGGTGGTGCTCGAAATCGGCGCCGGCACCGGGTTGGTTTACCTGCTGCGCTGGTACTGGTGGCGCATCAATGCCTGGAGCGAAATTTCTGCCATGGCTACTTCGCTCCTCGTCAGCCTGCTGCTGAATTGGAAGGGCCTGTGGCTGCGCATTACGGGCAGCGAAACTCTGTTTGCCGGCAGCGGCCCGGTGGTGTTCGCGAAAACCGCGCTGACCACCACCATCATCACCTCCCTGGCGTGGATCGCGGTTACGTTCCTGACAAAACCCGAACCCGAGCGCGTGCTGGTTTCCTTCTACCGCAAGACGCGACCCGACGTCCGCGGCTGGCAGCCGATCGCACGCCTCACGCCCGAGGTCGCCGCCAATCGCGACCTCGGCCGCAACCTGATCGCGTGGGTGCTGGGCTGCGCCATGGTTTACCTGGCGCTGTTTGGCTTGGGAAAACTGATTCTCAATCAGGCCGGACTTGGCATCGCGCTGCTGCTCAGTTCCGTGGTGTGCGCGTTCGTGCTGTACAAGGAGCAATCCCGCTGCGGCTGGGGCGCGGAACAAGCTGAGCAGGCCGCAGGATCACAACCAGCGGCGAAGGTTTAGCTGTCCTTGAGGCTTGCAGAACGTAACTAGTGTTAAGCGCTGTTATCAACAGTTACGGCCACGGCCCTGGGGGCTTTCTTTGTGCAAAGCAAGTGTGAGCAATATTGAACAGCAAGCCTCTGGCGGTGGGCGTAAGCTCCGGAAGATCCCATTATCCGTTCGGAGGCTGATGATGAAATTGAAGTTAGCGACCGGGCTCATTGCCCTTCTCATGTTTGCCAGTGCGGTCCCGCTGGCGAAGGCAGACGACAAAGACGCCAAGACAGTGCGGACGCTGACCGGCTGCCTGCAAAAAGGTGACGGCGCCAACGAGTTTGTACTCACCGCAAAGGACGGAAGCCGGTGGGAACTCCGCAGCGAAAGCGTCAAGATGGCTCCTCATGTCGGTCATACCGTTACCATCATCGGAACTGCAGGGCGTGCTCATGCCAAAGCCCACGAAATGAAAGAGGAAGTCAAAGGAGAAATGAAGGAGCACGGCATGGCCAAGGATGAAAAGGAGCGTGGTCATCTGGAGGTCACCAAAATGACCCATGTCAGTGACACCTGCAAGAAGTAAGTCGCCCTTGCGATTTTTTGGGCCGCCCCGCGGGGCGGCCTTTTTTCGGCAGGTACTCACCTGGCCGTTCGATCTCAAGACGCCAGCTACGTTCTGAGCGGCACAACGGTGCATTACACCGTAACCGTTGATAAATCGCCTTCTCACCAGTTGCGAAACTCAGCCCGAGCGCAGCGGGGCCGGTTTGCAGCGGCCGAGGAAACCACGGAAGTTTGTGCGGCTCATGGAAGTCCTCGCTGACGCCCTGCCTTCCACCGTTCGCACAGCTCGCGAGCGGCGTCCGGCCGGGCGCCACGTATTCCGGCGACCCCAAATATGAGGCATCGCACGCCCAGCAAGTTCAGATCTCGGCCCGATATCCGTAAGCTCAAAATGCTGGGTCCCCTGAGGATTCAGCTAGTTGCTCTCCAGACGCCCCCACCCTTTTGTCACGTATAAACCGGTCCGGAATGCTTGCATACTGGGAAGCGCTGTTCGGAGAAAGAAGATGGCTGTCTGGGATCAATCCGACGGGTCTGGGAAAATCCGGCTCGGCCGCATCTTGAGCATTGCGACTCTTCTCATCTCGGTGGCCGCCCTGGTGCTTGCGTTAAAGAAGCCGCAACCGGTGGCGCCGCCGCAAACACCGGCTGCGATCGCCGCCAACGCCCAATCCTTTCAAGACAAAGTGAGCCAGTTGGAACAGGCCCAGGCCCAAGGCCAAACCGGGTCTGAGGTGCGCCTGACTGCGGATGAAATTGTGGCTGCCATCGCTCAGGCAGAAAGAGCAAGAAGCTCCGCCGGCCGCCCGGCAGACACGTCGGCTGCTGTCGCGCCGGGTTCCATTGAGCCAGCCAACCCTGAGGAACCGATCATCAGTTTTGAAGACGACATAGTCCGGGGCCAATTCGTAACCGAAGTGGCCGGGAAGAAGACTTACGTCACCGTAGCAGGCCATCTGGGCTCGAAAAACGGATATGCGACCTTTGCGCCCACGGAATTCAAGGTGGGAGACCTGAAGGTGCCGGTCTCGCTGGTCAATGATGCCCTGCAGAAGAAAATGCTGGAACAGCAGGACCGCCTGAAACTTCCGGGTTTCGTCAGCGACGTGCGGGTGGAGAACAGCCAACTGGTCGTGAAGCAGAAGTAGAGGTGATCACAAGAGTTTCAGGGTTTCAAAGTCACCTGCGCCAGTTAGCGCCCAGTGACCTTGAAACCCTGAAACTTGCATCTATGAATCTGAACTGAGAATCTGAACTGAAACTTAGTTACTTCTTGCCGGCGACTGCGTCAGCGGCTTCGACGAAGCTGGTTTGGGCTTGCCGAGCAGGTCGCGCATCTTCTCCACCATCACGCCCGATACCGCTCCCATCCGCCGCATGCTGCCTCCGCTCCTAGTCGTCACCGGCGCAGCCTCCATCATCTGTTCGATCTGGTGTGCCAGGTCCGCGGTCGGCCCGCCCTTGGTGATGAACACGTCGATGCACTCGCGCGGCGCATCCTTCGGCAGCCACGGCAACGCCGTCAGGATCAGCACCGGCACATCGGCGCGCATGCTTTTCATTTTCCGCGCCACTTGGCCACCGTTCATTTCCGGCATTTCATAATCGAGCACCACTGCATCCACGTCGTGCGAACGGAAATAACGCAGCCCTTCTTTCCCGCTGCTGGCGGTGGTCACATGGAAATCGAACGTCTCCAGCAGAATCTTCCGCACCTGCAAGCTCTGCTCATCATCGTCAATGCAAAGCACTTCCCGTTGCCGCATGTAATCTCCTTTGGCGTGGGCCCCGTCAAAAGCGGCATTCGCGCCAACCGGGGGGAGACTGCTCCCTGGGAACGGGAGCAGCGATTGAACATAAGGTGCTATGGCACCTCATGTGCCACATAGATGGTGCATTAGGCTCAATCACTTAGGCTGCGGCTGTGAAAAATTACCCGGGAATTTTTACCCGATTTGGCAAAATTGTGGCGGTAAGCGAGTTGCGAGTCCCGGGTCCCGAGTCCCGGGTCCCGAGTCCCGAGCGGAAAGAGCGATGCGGGCCTTGCGACTCGGCACTCGGAACTCGCAACTACCACCCCGCTGCCCAGCGGTGCCCGCGCACATCCGCGCCGGCCTTGATCACTCTACTACGAGTGTCGTACTCGATCATGGTCGGCGAACTCGGGTTCTGCCAGTCGCCCTGCATGATCAGCCTGTGACCCAGCCTCCGCAGCCCTTCCATGGTTGATTCGGGGAAGCGATTCTCCATCTGCAGCCCGAGCGGATTGTCGCCGTGGTCGTCGAACGAGCTGTACATGGCCACCGAGTTGAACCGCGGCGCCTCCACCGCTTCCTGGGGCTGCATGTCAAACTCCATGACGTTCAGGAAAACTTGCAGCAGCGTCTGGTCCTGGCTGTCGCCGCCGGGCGTGGAAAATGCCAGCCACGGCTTGCCGTTCTTCAGCGCCAGGGTCGGCGTCAGCGTGATGCGCGGCCTTTTGCGCGGCCTGATCTGGTTGGGATGGCCCGGCGTGAGCACAAACGCCTGCGCGCGCTGCGTCAGCGGAATGCCGGTGTCGGCGGCCATCATCGCCGGAATCCAGGCGCCGCTCGGTGTCGCCGAGAACATGTTTCCGTCCTGATCCATCACGTTGACGCAGGTGGTGTCCTGATGCTCCGCGTTGCGGTCGCGCAAGCGGGCTTTCGCGAACTCCGCCGGCGCCTCCGCCTTCATCCGCTCCGGATCGCCGACGCGATGATTGGGCGACGCCTGCCTGGCATTGATCAGTCCCCGCCGCAGGTTTGCGTATTCCTTCGAGATCAGTTGTGCGGGAATTTTGCTGAGCTCAGGATCGCCGTAATACGCGTCGCGGTCGGCGTACCCCAGCTTCATCGCCTCTACCACCGTGTGCACGTACCGCGGCGAATTGTGCCCCATGCCTCTGAGGTCGAATGCCTCCAGCAGGTTCAGGTTTTGCAGGAACACCGGACCCTGGCTCCAGTAGCTGACCTTGTAAACGTCGGCGCCGCGGTAGCTCGTCGTCAGCGGCCGCTCGACTTGCCCGCGAAACGAATTGATATCCCGCTCGCGCAGCAGGCATCCGTTTTCTTCGCAGTATTTCCCGATCTTCTTCGCGATCGGCCCGCGATAGAAATAGTCCCGCACCGCATCAATCGCCGCCGCGCGCTTCCTTCGCTTGGCCTTTTTTTCCGCGTCGGCCATGGACTGCAGCGTTTTTGCCAGCTCCGGCTGCGACCACACCTTGCCCTCTTCCACCGCCTTGCCCTTCGGCTTGTACACGCGCTCCGACGTCTTCCACTTCGAGTACGTCGGCTCGTGCTGCTGGAGCGTGCCCGCCAGGCGCTGGTCGGCGGGAAAGCCCTGCGCCAGCTCGATGGCCGGCTCGATCACCTGGCTGAAGCTCATGGTGCCGCATTCCTGCAGCGCCAGCAGCAGCCCGTCAATCATTCCCGGCACGATCGCGCTCAATGGTCCGTAGGCGGGAATAATTCCATTCCGTCCCTGGATCATCACCGGAAACGGCCCGCGTCGCGGGTCGTTGGCCGGCAGGTTCAAGTAGAACGACGCCGTCGCCAACTCCGGCGCCACGCCCGTTCCGTTGATCGCCACCACCGGCTTGCCCTTCAGCTTGATCAGGATTGGAACTTCGCCGCCCAGCCCGCAACTCGCCTGCTCCACCACGGCGGCGGCGAACACAGTGGCCACGCCCGCATCCACCGCGTTGCCGCCCTTGTGCAGCATGCGCATTCCCGCCTCGACCACCAGCGGATGTCCCGCCACCACCACGCCTCGCCGCCCCATCACCTGCGGCTTCAGCGTGGTCGGCACAAAGCTATGCGGCGTGTAGGAGCCCTTCTCAGTCATTGCGCTACTCCTTGGGAAAACTCTCAATCTACCACGGTGCGCTTTTACCACCGAGACACCGAGACCACCGAGACACACCGAGAAAACTTCTACAGAATTCTCGGTGACCCTCGGTGTCCTCGGTGACTCGGTGGTGAATTGGAATGTGAGCTAGAACGCGATCTTCGTCAGCACCGCCAGCAGCACGAACCCGGAAATCAGTCCCAGCGACGGTGATTTCGAATCCGACTGCGCGTGGCTCTCGGGGATCAGCTGGTCCGACGCCACAAAGATCATCGCGCCCGCCGCCAGCGCCATGCCGAACGGCAGCATGCCGTCGAGCTTGCTGGCGAACCACACGCCCAGCGCGGCCGCCAGCGGTTCCGTCAATCCCGAGAGCGATGCCCACGCGATCGCCCGTGCCCGCGAGAACCCGGCGGCGCGCAGCGGCATGGCCACCGCCAGTCCTTCGGGGATATTTTGCAGCGCGATCGCAATCGCCACAATTACGCCCAAGCCTTTAGTCCCGCTGCCGAACGCCACCCCGATGGCCAATCCTTCCGGCACGTGATGCAGCGTGAGCGCCGCTGCCATCAGCATTCCCAGCCGCTTGCTGCGTCCGGTGAGTTGCGGCGCGAAGTGCGGCTCCAGGTGCGGCACGGCGAGTTCCAGCAAGTACACCAACAGCGCGCCCGTCAGCAGTCCCAGTGCCGCCGGCACGATCCCTTCGCGCGACAGCGCCGGCCACAGCAGCGTGATCGAGCCGGCCGCCAGCATTACGCCCGCCGAGAATCCCAGCAGCGTGTCGTACAGGCGGCGCGAAATGCGTGGCAGCAGCGCGATCATCACGCCGCCCAGACCCGTCGCCAGGCCCGCAAGCAAACTCGCTACCAGCGCCGCTTTCATGAATCCCTGTTCTTCAACCCTGAGAAAAATCCCCACCCTGTCGCTCCCCTTCGGCTGTGCTCAGGGCAGGCTCCATCGGGAGCGACAAGGGTGGGGCAACCGTGTGTTGTATAAAATGCCCGGCTCTGTAAGCCGGGCGAAACCAGCTAAGAGCTAATCGCTAAGAGCTAACAGCTAGTACGCAAACCCGTCCGGCTGGCTCACGGCCCCGATCCTGACCTGGTGATCGATGTACACCCGCCCGGCGTGCAGCGCTTCTTCGTTCATCTTCACCAGTTTCGGCTTTTTCACCATCGTCTCGATCACCGCCATCGCGGTCTCCGGCGACAGGCACTCGGTTTCCTCCAGCAGCGCGCCCAGCATGACCACGTTGGCCACCTTCGCGGACCCGAGCCGGTCGGCAATCTCGGAGGCCGGCACGCAGATCACCCGGGCGTGCGTGATCGCAAAATCTTCCGGGAGACTGTCGCGGTTGTAGAGGATCAGTCCCCCGGGCGCCACGGTGGGCGCAAACTTGCGCAGCGACTGCTCGTTCATCGCCACCAGCACTTCCGGATGCGTTACCAGCGGCGATCCGATCCGCTCCTGCGACAGGCACACGTGACAATGCGCGCTGCCCGAGCGCATCTCCGGCCCGTACGACGGCAGCCAGCTCACCTCCATGTGCTCGCGCATGCCCATCTCCGCCAGCAGGATGCCCAGCAGCAGCACGCCCTGGCCGCCGAACCCGGCCACCTTGATGGTGCACTCCTTGCCATGGTGCTTCCCGTCTTCAACGGCGGAGTCATCGCCCAGCTCCAGCGCCTCGGCGACGCTCTTCTGCGGAACTTCAATTTTCGGGATCTCAACTTTGCGGTCGCGCAACACGCCCAGCGGAAACACCGGAATCATTTTTTCCGCCACGAACTTGCGCGCCTCCACCGGGTCCTGCTTCCAGATGGTCGGGCACGGCGACAGAATCTCCACCAGCGAAAATCCCGCGTTGTCGCGCTGCAACTCCAGCGCCTTCCGGATGGCCTTGCGCGCCCGCATGATGTTCTTGTTGTCGGAGAGCGCCACCCGCTCGATATACACCGGCGCTTCCAGCGTCGCCAGCAATTCCGAAACGTGCAGGGGGAATCCTTCGTTCGACGGGCGCCGTCCCCACGGGCTGGTGGTGGAGGTCTGCCCCACCATCGTCGTGGGCGCCATCTGCCCGCCGGTCATCCCATAAATCGCGTTGTTGATGAAGAAAACCGCGATCTTTTCGCCGCGATTGGCCGCGTGTATGATCTCCGCCGTTCCGATCGCCGCCAGGTCGCCATCGCCCTGGTAGCTGATCACGATCTTGTCGGGGCAGGCGCGCTTGAGGCCGGTGGCCACCGCCGGCGCCCGCCCGTGCGCCGCCTGCACGTTGCCGGTATTGAAGTAGTAGTAGGCGAAGACCGAGCAGCCCACCGGGCTGACAAAGATGGTCCGCTCCTGCAGCCCCAGTTGCTCAATTGCCTCGGCGATCAGCTTGTGCGCCACTCCATGCCCGCAGCCCGGGCAGTAGTGGGTTTGGTGCTGCAATTCGCCCTTGCGTTCATAGCGGTCGTAGAAGACCGGCGACTTTTCGTGAAGAATCTCGTATTCAGCCACTGCTAGCCTCCGCGGTTCGTTCGACAATCGTCAACCGGCAATGCTCTTACTGACCAGAACTGGTTTCAAAAATAGGTTTTCGCCTCAGGAAAAATGTCCCTCAGGGGCTAAAGCCCACTATTTTTGCAGCCTCGAGCGGCACGGCTCCCTCGGCTTCGCTCGGGACAGGTTCCGCCGTGCCCTACCCAAGAACCGATCCTTGAAACCAGTTCTGCTGACTCCTGACTCCTGACTACCGACTACCGTTCTTACACTTCCGCTCCCACGCACTCCAGCATGCGCGCGTGCACTTCTTCCACCGACGGCACATTCCCGCCGATCCGCGAATACAATTCGACCGGCACCTTGCCGTTGATCGCCAGCCTCACGTCCTCCACCATCTGTCCGGTGCTCATCTCCACCGTCAGCACCGTCTTGCAGCGCGTCGCCGTCTCCAGCAGCGCGTGCGAGGGGAACGGCCATAGCGTGATCGGACGGAACAACCCCGCCCTGATGCCGCGGGCGCGCGCCTCGTCCACCGCCGAGCGCAGCACCCGGGACACGATTCCGTATCCCACCACCAGGATCTCGGCGTCGTCAGTGCGGTAGGTTTCATGCCGCTGCTCGAGCTGCTGCGCCAGCTTGTACTTCTGTTCCAGCTTGCGCTCGTGTTTTTCCAGGTCGTCGGGCTCGAGGTAGATGGATGAGATCAGGTTGTGCTGCGTTTCCGGCGTGCCCTTCACCGCCCACGGCTTGTCCGCCGCCGTGCTTTCGATTTCTTCCAGCTCGATCGGCTCCATCATCTGCCCGACAAAGCCGTCGGTCAGCACAATCACCGGGTTGCGATAGCGGTCGGCGAGATCGAAGGCGAGCATCGTCAGATCGGCCATCTCCTGCACCGACTCCGGCGCCAGCACCAGGTTGTGATAATTTCCGTGCCCGCCGCCCTTGACCATGGCGAAGTAATCGCTCTGCTCCGGCGCAATGTTTCCCAACCCCGGCCCGCCGCGCACCACGTCCACGATCACGCACGGCAGCTCGGAGCCGCACAGGTACGAAATTCCCTCCTGCATCAGGCTCAGCCCCGGTCCCGAGGACGCCGTCATCACCCGCACGCCCGCGGAAGCCGCCCCGTACACCATGTTGATGGATGCGACCTCGCTTTCCGCCTGCACGAAGGTGCCGCCGACCTCCGGGATGTAGAGCGCGGCGTATTCGGCAATCTCGCTCGCCGGCGTGATGGGATATCCGTAATACGCGCGGCAGCCCGCCAGCACCGCGCCCTTGACCACCGCCACGTTGCCTTTACAGAGATGCCGCATGTGAGGCCTCCGCTGCGCGCGGAGGCGCCGGCATCCGGTACACCGTGATCGCGCCCGGTTCCGGGCAGCAGTAGAAGCAGATGCCGCACCCGGTACAGCCCTCTCCGGCGTAGGCCGCCGGGTGCGCTCCGTAGGCGTTCATCTCCGCCGCCAGCGACAGGCACTTCGGCGGGCACGAATCCACGCACAGGCCGCAGCCCTTGCATTCCTCAATGTCGATCTTCACCTTGCCGCGCGACACAGCCGCCATCATTCACCTCGCCGTTAATTTGCTGATTTAGTGATTGCGATTGAGTGATTTCATTTGGGCGCTGTCCCCGTGCCACGCCAATCGCTAAATCACAAATCACTAAATCGCTAAATGCGTCCTGACCCTCACTCCCGAAACCCGAAGCCTGGAGCCTAAGTCACCGCCGCCAGCGCCACGTGGTTCCTTTGCAGCCACTTGGTGCGCTCGCAGTATTCGAACAGCGAATTGCGGAACTTGGGGTGCGCAATCGAGATCAGCGCCTCGGCCCGCTGCCGGATCGTCTTGCCGTGCAGGTAGGCGATGCCGTATTCGGTCACCACGTACCTGGTCAGGCCGCGCGACGTGACCACGCCCGCGCCCGGGTCCAGCATGGGAACGATACGCGACACGGTGTCGTTCTTCGCCGTCGCCGGCAGCGCGATGATCGGCTTCCCGCCTTTGGACCGCGATGCTCCGCGGATGAAGTCCACCTGCCCGCCGATCCCGCTGTAAAACTGCGTGCCGATGGAGTCGGCGCATACCTGCCCCGTCAAGTCCACCTGCAGCGCCGAGTTGATGGCGATCATCTTCTCGTTGCGCGCGATCTGCAACGGGTCATTGGTGAAGGCATTCGGCCGGAATTCGAAGATGGGGTTTTCGTTGACATAATCGAACAGACGTTTGCTGCCGAGCACGAACGACAGCACGATCTTGCGCGGCAACAGCGTTTTGCGCCGGCCGGTCAGGACGCCCGCGTCGATCAGCGAGATCACCCCGTCGCTCACCAGTTCGGTGTGCACCCCCAGGTCCTGGCGGTCGGTCAGGTAGGGCAGCACCGCGTCGGGGATTCCGCCGATGCCGGTTTGCAGGGTCGAACCATCCTCGATCAGCGTCGCCACGTGCTTGGCGATCGCCCGGTGGGTGGGCGTGATCTCGATTTTCGGCGCCTCGCACAGCGGACGCGACGTTTCCACGAAGGCATCGATCTGGTCGATGTGCAGAAAGCAGTCGCCGTAGGTGCGCGGCATCTGGTCGTTCACCTGCGCCACGGAGAATTTTGCGCAGCGCACCGCCGTCATGGTGGTGTCCACCCCCACGCCCAGCGAGCAGTACCCATGCGCGTCCGGCGGCGAGACCTGAATCAGCGCCACGTCCACCCGCAATTGGCCGCTGTCAATCAGCCCCTCGATTTCGCTCAGGAACACCGGCGTGTAGTCGGCGCGGCCGTCGTTGACCGCCTCGCGCACATTCCCGCCGATGAACATGGCGTTGTGGCGGAAATGCCCCGCCATCTCCGGCGCAACATAGGGCGCGCTTCCCATCGTCATCAGGTGGATAATCTCGACGTCGCGCACAAACGGCGCCCGTTCCATCAGCGCTTCCACCAGCACCTCCGGCTCGGCGCATCCCGGGTGGATGTACACCCGCATCCCCGATTCGACGCAGCGCAACGCGTCCCCCGCATTCATCAGCTTGCGTTTGAAATTAATGGACCATGACATGCGTTGCCTCGGTTTTTTCTTTGGCTGCCTTGGACTGTTCGTAACCCTGGGCCGCGTAGTACATCGCGCGGTCGAAGAACTGCTCCAGCAACTCCATTATTTCCAGCTCGCCAAGCACTTCCTTCGGCTTCTCGCGGTTCGCTTCGTGCTTCAGGAAGTTCCACAGGTGCTCCCGGGTGAGGATGATAGCGTACATCAGCTCGCTCAGCAGCACGCCCTGCCGCTCGCGTTGCATGCCGATCTCGACGTAACGGCGCGCCACGTCTGCTTCGTGCTTGTTCAGCAGCCATTCCCCCAGGTGGTCGTACACTTCGTAGACCCGTTGCCGAAACTCTTCGCGCGGCACCTGCTTGAAGGTGGTGCACTTCTCGCAATTCTGCAGCTTGATCAGCATGGTTTCGGCCAGCCGGTCGGAATGGTTCTCAATCAGTTGCACCAGTCTCTTTGCCAGCGGCATCGCTTTTCTCCTTCTTCAGCGAAGGGTAGCGCCGCCGTTGCGCCGCCACCGTGTTCCAGGGTGCGCTCGCCATCAACGGGACAGCGCGTGCTCAATCTTGTGCGCCGACTCGCTGGCCGCTTGCGCCGTTTCGTACCCCAGCGCGGCGTAGTACATCGCCCGGTCGAAGAACTGTTCCAGCAGCTCCATCATTTCCAGCTCGCCGAACACTTCCACCGGCTTCTCGATATTGGCTTCGTGTTTCAGGTACTCCCACAGGTGCTCGCGGGTCAGCATGATGGCCTCCATCAACTGGCTCAGCGGCACACCCTGCATTTGGCGCCGCTTCCCGATCTCGGTGTAGCGCCGCGCGACGTCTTCTTCTTTTTTCCCCAGCAGCCACTCGCCCAGGTGGTCGTAGACTTCGTAGACCCGCTGCTCGAATTCCTGCGACGGCACCTTGGTGAAATCCGGGCACTTGTTGGAAGCATGCAGCTTGACCAGCAGCCCCTTGGCCAGCCGGTCGGCATGGGTTTCAATCAGCCTGACTAAGCGATACGCCAGCAACATAACCGCCTCCTTGCTGCAAGAAAGGCTTGGTGAGCGGACCTGCTGCCTTCCGGTTCACCAAGACGGTTTTCATTTTGGGTGCCAGCGTTCCTGTTTCTGGGGCCCACATCCCTTAACACCAAAGTGTGGGCCGGCACCGCGTTTTTAGCCGTGATTTTCATCACAAGTACTCGTGACAACGCTCACTTTTGGCCCTGCTCCTGACCCGAGACACCGTCATCTTCAGTGGTTGCCGCGTTTCTCAAAATGGGCGTCATCCCAAGTCCGCGCCTGGGGGAGCCTGCCTTGAGCTTGTCGAAGGGGCGGGGGTGATCCCCCTTGCTTCGCGGAACTACCGATCACCGATTGCCGGCCACCCACCAGACACGAATTGCGAGCCTCGTCGGCTCGCAATTCGGGACTCGGGACTGGGAACTTGCAACTCATGGCGAACGCCCGTTCCATCCCTAGCTCAGGAAGAATTCCCGCGTCAGCTCGGTCCAGTTCTGCTCCGGCATCTGCGCCGTCAAGTTGTCCATGGCCACGCCGCCGTCCTGCGCCAGCGCGCCCAGCACCGCCGGCACCCGCTTCTGCAGCCGGCTGGCGGCTTCTTCCGTCCACCACCGCGCCAGCGCCCCGCTCATCAGGTTGCGGAAGTTGGTCTTCGCATCCGGCGACTGCACCGTCACCAGCCAGCCTTCGCCGTACGGGTCCTGGCGCGCCAGTTCCGGGTTCTGCACCAGCGCATCGTTGATGTCCGCCACGCTGCCCTCGATCGGCGACAGCATGTCCACCTTGGCGCCGTCGCGATACACGCTGGCCAGCTTCTGACCCTGCCGGATCCACTGCCCGCGCTGCGGCAGCGACAGCCGCTCCACCTTCCCCATCAGCTTGCTGGCGAAGTCGTCCACTCCGACCCGCACCAGGCTCGGGCTCTCGCTCAGCGCCCAGGTGTGTCCCGGGTGATAGCGCAGGTTTTCCGGCACCTTGAACCCGCCTACCAGGCTGGGCTGCAACGGTGCCACGATCTCGCGCGCTACTGCCGGCCGCACTGCAATCTGCACCACATGCTTTTTGCTGAAGAAGTGATCAATGAGAAGGAAGAGGATGAAGGTCGAGAGAACCAAGATGACTGTCATATGCTTGCCTCCGGCGGGCCTTTTCTTGCTCCGCTACGGGCCGTTCGCCACTTTTCATTAAGGCAATCGCCATGCCACGACACACCACGCCTGTCGGAATCTCCGCATCGTGTGTCTATGTATCGTGAAACGAGTGAGTTGCGCGCCGCGGACGGGAGCGCATCGAGCAACTGCTGATGATTTCTACAACGCCGCTTTGATGAGCTTTTCAGCAGCCATTTTGGCGGGTATCTCCGTCACGCATCCAGCATTAGCGGCGAATCAATGACTTACACCTGTTCCGCCGCCTGCTGATTTCCTCTACACCACCTGTTGCAATCTTCCGCTACGCAGAGCGCGAGCGTGTAATTCATTGCGAATCACAGAAAATAAATGTGATTACGTGTATAACGACGTCCTCGGCGTCAACCGCGAAGTGTGGCCTCATCGCTCCTTGACGCCGCCAACGTCGTTATAGACGGGATGACCGCGCTGCGCCGCTCGCGCATTGCCGGCGCAGCCCTGGACGGAGTCATCGCCGGGTCGGTGGCGCTGATCGCGGTGGTCACGCTTCAGCTCGGGCGGGCCGCCGTCGTCGACCTGCCAACCATCCTGATTTTTCTCGTGAGCTTCGCCGTCCTGACCTGGACGCGCCTGAATTCCGCGTGGCTGATTCTGGGATGCGGTTTGCTGGGAGTACTTGTTTTTCGGCACTGAAAGCCGCGCGCCTGAAGCCTGGCGACTGCAGCCTGCCTCACTGCGCCTTCGCCTGCGGTAGCTGCTTCTCGAAAACCACTTTCTGGTCCACCGACGCCTGCTCGGTTGCGATGTGGCGATCGATGGTCAGCACTTTCTTGTCGGGTGAAAGCGTCCACCGGCTGGTCCACTTGACCGGCGGCGCGTTGCTCGACGCCATCGGCCTGATCCGCCCCTCGAACACCAGCACCGCCCCCGACCAGTACACCCGCGCCAGGTTTTCCGTGTCCGGCCCGGTCTCCAGGACGTGCTCTTCGCCATCGGGCGTGACGTCCACGCGCGTGATGTGCCCGTCCTGCTCGTACTGCATCTCCACCTTCGCTCCCAGGTGGCGGATCAGGTAGCGCGCCGACTGCGGCACATCCAGCCCGCCGAAGTTGCTCTTCTCCAGGTCCATGTTCCATGTCCCGGTCAAATTCGGCTTGGCGGGAGTTTGCAGCGCCAGCGCAGCCGCGCCGGCCATCAACACCATTACCAATGTCAAACGAAAAAGGCGAAGCATGTAGGCATGATACCGCGCCTGGCCCCACCTGCGCCTCAGCGCATCAAGGCGAACGGAGCGGCGATGAGGATCATCACTGCAATCACGGCGCAGGCCGCGCAGGCTTCGGTTAGAAAGCTCTGCGGGTAGAGCTCTCGGTACACCTTCCAGAAATACCGCGCCTTGGAACGCGGCGGATCATTCGGATCGAATGGCCTGGCGGCATACGCCTCGGCCGAGATCTTGCCGAAGATCATGTAAGCCATCCCCATGAACACAAAAAACAACGAGATTAGATAAGGTCCCATGTCCGCCTCAATTGTGCGCCACTTCTTCGACGGTGCACCGCAAAATCCGGAGGAACCGTTATGAGGGGGTATAAGTCGGTTCCTCCGGCTAGGGTTACAAATGGCCCGTGGCCCTGTTCAAATCCGGAGGAAGCCGGATGAGGGATAGGAGAGAGCTTCCTCCGGCGGCGCAGTGCGGCCCTTGGTCCCCAGGCCCTACGGTGCCTGGATCGAGGCACTTCCGGGCGGCCGCGTACGCCTAACCTTTTGCGTGCTCCTTGGCGCGAGTAAGCAGGTCTTCCACTTTCTGGCGTTCCGGATAATTCGGGTTCGTCTTCAGCAACTGCTCCCAGGCTGCGATCGCTCCCTTGGTGTCCTTTTTCCCCTGCCACTTCACGATCCCGGTGTTGAACAGTGTGTTGGGATGATTCGGTTTGTAGGCAAGCGATTTCTCGAATTCCGCCAGCGCCTTGTCCGAATCGCCCAGGTAAAACATCGCCGTACCCATGTCGGTGCGGACGTCGGCATTGCCCGGCGTGATCTTCAGCGCCTGCTGGTAATACTCGATCGCCTTGGGATAAAGCTGCGCGTCGTAATACAGGTTGCCGACTTTGGCCAGCGTGTCGGCATCCTTCGGATTCCTCTGCAGGGCTTCCAGCATGGGCTGCGCCGCTTTGTCCACCATCTCGGGCGAATTGCCGCCGCCCGGCACGCCGCCAAATCCCGGGATCTGGCCGGGCGCGATGTTCGCGGGCGCCTGCGCCGTCGCCGCCTGTACCGGCACCACCGCCGCCGGTTCCGAACCGCGCAGCAGGTATCCAATCGCCCCACCCAGCAGCAGGCAAACCACCGCCAGGGTATACGCCTGCATCGTCGTCCATCCCTGGGTGGTCACAATCTCGCTCTTGCCGTTTCCGTTTCTCGCCATTGCTCCCTCTCCTGTTTCCGACCACTGGCCACTGACCACTAATTTCGTGTTCCCGCCACAGCTTTTTCCAGCTGTTCAAGATGGAACAACCGCTGCACCGCCTCGGTCATGCGGTCCTGATCCACTTTTTCGGGATGCTCCTTCAGTTCGCGCGCCAGCGAATTGGAAATCCGTTGCGTGATGCGCGCCGCCAGCGCCTCCAGCGAGCTGGCCTGCTCTTCGCTCAGCGGCCCGGCCTCCTGCTTGAATGCTTCCAGCTCCTGCCGGCAAATTTCGTCCAAACGCCCGCGTAGCGCGACGATGGTCGGCACCACGCGCTCCGCCGCCAGCTTGGCGCGGAACCCCCGCGTTTCCTCGGCCACGAGCTTTTCCGCGTCGGCCACGGCCAACCTGCGCTCGCCCTCGTTCTGCTTTGTAGCCTGCTCCAGCTCGCCAATGTCGTAAAGAAACACGCCCGGCACTTCGCGCACCGCCGGGTCAATGTCCCGCGGCACCGCGATATCCACCAGCAGCAGCGGCGCGCCGTCGCGCTGTTCGACAATCTTTTCCGTTTCCTCGCGGGTGAGGATCACGTCCGGGCACGAGGTTGAGCTGATCACTACGTCCGCCTCGCGCACCTGGCGCGGCAGCTCTTCAAAGGGGAAGGCGCGTCCGTTCAGCGCCCGCGCCAGTTCCTGCGCGTTCTCGATGGTGCGGTTGATCACCCGCACGTCGTTGGCGCCGTTCTTGATCAGGTAGCGCGCCGCCGTCTCGCCCATCTTGCCCGCGCCCAGCAGCAGCACCTTGCGGTCCTTCAGCGACCCGAAAATCTGCTTGGCCAGTTCCACCGCCGCGTGCGGCACCGAAACCGCCGCGTTGCCCACCGCCGTCTCGTTGCGCACCCGCTCGGATACCGTCAGCGCCTTCTGGAAGAGCGCGTCCAGGAACCGCCCGGCGGTTCCGACCTGCTGCGCCAGTGCCCACGCCGACTTCACCTGCGCCACGATCTCGGGCTCGCCGATCACCATCGAATCCAGGCTCGACGCCACCTGGAAGACGTGGGTCAGCGCCTGCTCGTCGATCTTACGGTAGAAGTGCTTCCACTCGCACAGCCGCAGGCCGTATTCGCGGGTCAAGAAATTCAGCACCGAACCCGACGCCGCCGCGGCGTCGCGTGTCCACAGGATGAACTCGGTCCGGTTGCAGGTCGCCAGCACCGCCACTTCGTCCATGGCCTCGGCATGTGACAATTGCACCAGCGCCTCGTAGCGGCGCGGTTCGCTGATCCAGAAGCGTTCGCGCACCGCGACCGGCGCCGTCCGGTAGTTCACGCCGATGACCATCACGCAGGGGTCCAAGGGGCCTCTCCTACTGCCGAAAAATCGTTTACCAGCCTGCTAATCGCACCCCGGTTGCCAAACCGCGCTGCCCCCGCACACCTTGCTACGGGCTGAGTTTTCAACGAGTTATTCACGCCGGTCGGGGCCGCATCTGTGCCCGCGCGGGCACGGTTGAGGGATATCACCCGTGCTGCGCGTTTTTTCACGCCGCGAAACTTCTCCCCGATAAAGGCAGCGCGGCAAGTGTTTTTCGCTTCAAATCATGCATGGGCGTACAATCTGGCCCCGCAGTTGCACTCAACTTGGTTGGCGATTCTGGCTGCGCCCATTTCGCGAACCTGATTGGAGATTTGGAATGAAGAACCTGCTGATCAAGTCTTGGTTGCTGATGTTCGTCCTCGCCCTGGTACTGCCGGCGTTCTCCGTGGCCGCCGACACCGGTCCCGACCTCTTTGCTACCAAGTGCGCCTCCTGCCACGCCAAGGACGGCTCTGGCAATACCGCGATGGGCAAGAACCTGAAAGTTCGTGATCTGGGCTCGGCCGACGTCCAGAAAATGTCGGATAAGGACCTGAAGGACATCGTCACGAAGGGCAAGCCGCCCAAGATGCCCGCCTACGGCAGCAAGCTCAACGATACCCAGATCAACGACCTGGTGAAGTTCATCCGCAGTTTGAAGAAGTAGTTGGAAAGACGGTAGTCGGTAGTCCGTAGCTGGTAGTTGGTAGTGAGCGGCTTCTAGTCAGCGGTTGCCCCACCCTTGTCTCGCCGGGTTTAGCGAGACAGGGTGGGGATTTTCTTGACCACCACGCACACTCACAACCCAATCGGCAACGGTTTTCCGCTCGGTACTAGGTACTCGGTAGTTCTGCTACCCTTTTCCCGCCATGAAATACGCCACCGCCCTCTGCCTGCTGTTTGCGATGTCCGCCTTCGCCGCCGATTACCCCGCACCCAAGGAAGGCGACTACACCACCAGGAATTTCAAGTTTCGCGACGGCCAGTCGATCCCCGAACTGCGCCTGCATTACGCCACCATCGGGGCGCCCCGCCGCGACGCGCGCGGCCAGATCACCAACGCGGTCCTGATCCTGCACGGCACCGGCGGATCGGGAAAGCAGTTCCTACAGCCGCAATTCGCCAACGAGCTCTTCGGTCCCGGCCAGCCGCTGGACGCCACCCGCTACTACATCATCCTGCCCGACAACGTCGGCCACGGCGGGTCCAGCAAGCCCAGCAACGGCCTCCACATGCGCTTCCCCAACTACGATTACGACGACATGGTCGCCGCCCAGCACCTGCTCTTGACCGAAGGCCTGGGCGTGCAGCACCTGCGCCTGATCTTCGGCACTTCGATGGGCTGCATGCACTCCTTCGTCTGGGGCGAGACCTATCCTGACTTCATGGACGCGCTCATGCCCATGGCCTGCCAGACGGTGCAGATCGCCGGCCGCAACCGCTTCTGGCGCGGCGCAATCATCAACGCCATCAAGCTCGATCCGGCGTGGAACGACGGTGAGTACAAAGAGGAGCCTGTCGGCGCCCTGCGCGCCGCACAATACCTGCTCGCCATCGCCGGCAGCGCGCCGCTGTTTTGGCAGAAGCAGTACCCCACCCGCGACGATGCCGACAAACTTGTAGACGCGCAGGAAACACGCATCAAGGCGCTCGATGCCAACGACCTTCTCTACCAGGTCGGCTCCTCGCGGAACTACTACCCCTCGCCCAACCTGGAGAAAATCCGCGCCCCGCTGATGTGGATCAATACCACCGACGACTTCATCAACCCGCCCGAACTCACCACCCCGGAACGCGAGGTCAAGCGCATCGCGCGCGGCCGGTTCCACCTCATCCCGGCCACCGACCAAACCCGCGGCCACGGCACCCACACCTGGGCCGTCTTCTGGAAACAGTACCTGGTGCAATTGCTCCACGAGTCTGAGCCGAAGTAACGCGACGTGGTTGAGAAAATTGGATTTCGGAGGGGCACGACTTCAGTCGTGCCGTCACGACCCTCTATCTGTATGTCATCCTGAGCGAGGGCGCACGCCCGAGTCGAAGGATCTAGCGGAAAGCTGGGGGAGAGAGATGGCCTTCGCGAATCAATCCAGCCGCGATCACGAGTAGAGAAGCCTTTCGACGGCAAGCTGAGAAGAGGCGCCCCAGGGGTCCTTCGACTCGGGCGTGCGCCCTCGCTCAGGATGACAACTTGGGCCGGGCACCGCCGCTTTAGCCACCAAGAAACATCGCAGCGAATGCGTTCTTCACCACCGCCGGCAATTCCGCTGCGTTCCGCTTGCTCATCAGTTCATGTCCCGCACTCCCGATGGGCACCAACTGCGTGCGTGTGGGGATCAGCTTCAGCGCCGCCGTCAGCTCTTCGATAGTGCCGAACCCGTCGCGCGTGCCGCTCACGAACAGCGCCGGCGTTTGCAGGTTCGGAAAATGAGCCGTCCGTAACTCAGTCGGGCGTTTGGGGGGGTGCAGCGGATAGGAGAGCAGCAGCAGTCCATCCACCAATCCCGGCGCGTTGGCCGCCAGCAAGGTCCCTTGACGACCGCCGTAGGAATGTCCGCCCAGGAACACGCGACCGGAAACGATCTGCCGCATCGACTCGATCGCCCGCCGCAATCCCTGCTGATCGCGTTCTGCGCTGCCGCGCATGGGCGGCCCATGGGGTCGCGATTGCCGAAACGGCAGGTCGCAGCGCAGAACCGTCACCCCCGCCTCGCAAAACGCGTTCGCCAGCGCCGTCAGCAGCGGCGACTGGCAATTCGCCCCGGCGCCGTGGGTCAGCACCAGGCCGTCACCCGGGGATGTCTCCGGAACATGAAGGAACCCGCGCACCGGAGCTTCGCCGGCATCGTAGCTGAATGGCCGGATTTCACACTCGCTGCTCACAATCTCTTCCCGGCTCGGCGCTGAGTAGGATACGACATCGGAGTGTGTGGACCACCACGCGTTCCGTGCAATCGCCAATCGGCAATCCCGTTCCATCCCCCTCCACTTCCACTCCTTCCTCCCCGCGATTTATACTTTTCGTTTTCAGTACCGATTCTCGACGGCTCTGTCGCCATCGACCATCGACCATCGACCGACGACCCGGAGGCCCGCATGCCCGACGATGATTCCAAGCCCGGCGTCTCCCGCCGCGAGTTCCTGAAAATCTCCGCCATCACGGTCAGCGTTCCCGCCGTTGTCGGCACCGGCGTCCTCGAAGTCGCCGGCGAAGAGGTTCCCGTCTACGGCCCCGGCAAGACGCCCATCACGCTCACCGTCAACAGCAAGAAGTACACCGCTGAGCTGGAGCCGCGCGTCACCCTGCTCGACGCCCTGCGCGACCACTTCGACCTCACCGGCGCCAAGCGCGTCTGCGACCGCGGCGAATGCGGCTCCTGCACTGTGCTGCTCGACGATCGCCCGGTCTACGCCTGCGCCGTGCTCGCCATTGACGCCCAGGGGCACAACATCACCACCGTCGAGGGCATCACCTCCGGCGACGCGCTCCATCCCTTGCAGCACGCCTTCGTCGCCAACGACGCCCAGCAGTGCGGCTTCTGCACCCCGGGCTTCGTCATGGCCGGCTACGCCCTGTTGAAGCACAACCCCAATCCGAATCGCGAGCAGGTGGTGAAAGGCTTGGGCGGAAACTACTGCCGCTGCGGCACCTACTACGGGGTGCGCGGCGCCATCGGTCAGATGACCGGAAACAAGGAGGGGTGAGCCATGGCAGACTACAAGTGGCCTGATGCGCAACATCGCACGCTGATCGGCACGCGCCAGACCCGCGTTGACGGTCCCGTCAAAGTTACCGGGCGCGCGAAATACACCTACGACCAGAATCCCAAGGGCCTGCTCGCCGGCGCCATCCTGCGTTGCCCGCACGCGCACGCCAAAATCGTCAGCGTCGACACCAGCGCCGCCGAGCGCATGCCCGGCGTCAAGGCCGTCCAGATCTTGCAGGGTCCCGGCAAGGAAATCCACTGGGCCGGCGACGAAATCGTGGCGCTCGCCGCCATCAACGAAGGCATCGCCGAAGACGCCCTGCGCGCCATCAAGGTGCAGTACGAACCGCTGCCGCACTTTGTGGACGACGCCACCGAACCCAAGGACGTCGGGGAAACAACGGGGCCTCTCAGCCTGGAAGAGCTGATCGCGAGGCTTTCCACCCCGGTTGGGGGTGAATACGCTGTGCGACAGTCGCAGGTTGCGGACATCGTGCGGACGCGCGGCATTTCTTTCGAGGTCACTCCCGAACTGGTGGCGCGGATGCGCGAGAACGGTGTCGGCGAGGACTTGATCAAAGCGTTGCAATCCGCGAAAGTGGCGCCCGCAACGGCAGCGATGCCGTACCGGAAAGCGGCGGCGCAGACGCAGGGCGATCCCGACAAGGCCTTCCAATCCGCCGAAATGACCAGCGGAGGCCTCTACGGCGCGCCGGTGATCACCCACTGCTGCCTGGAAGCGCACGGCGTGGTCGCGCACTGGCCCGACGCCGAACATCTGGAGACGCAGGTCTCCACCCAAAACGTCTCCGGCATTCCCGACCAGCTCGCGCAAGCCCTGACCGGCGCCGGCATCAACATCTCCGCCAGCAACATTCGCAATCAGCAGCAGCACATCGGTGGAGGTTTCGGCAGCAAGTTCGCCGCCGATCGCTGGAGCCTGGCCGCCGCGCAGTTGTCGAAGAAGGCCGGCGGCGCACCAGTCAAGATCATGCTCGACCGCCGCGCCGAACTGGAAGTCGCCGGAGCGCGTCCCTCGGCCTACGCGCACGTCAAGCTGGCGGCGAAAAAAGACGGCACCATCACCGGCTGGGACTCGCAATCCTGGGGCACCGGCGGCCCGCTGGGTGGAAACATGCCGCCCCTTCCGTATATCTTCACGGAAATTCCTCACCAGCGGAAACAGCACATCTCCATCGCCACCAACATCGGCCCCGCGCGCGCCTGGCGCGCGCCCAATCACCCGCAGGCCGCCGTGCTCACCATGTGCGCCATTGATGACCTAGCGGCGCGCCTCGGCATGGACCCCTACGACGTCTTCGTGAAGAACCTGGCGCTCACTCCGCGCGCCAACGTCTATGAAGCCGAGCTCAAAAAGGCCGACGAGCTCATGCAGTGGAAGAAGCGCTGGCACCCGCGCGGCGACAAGACCTCCGGCCCAATGAAGCAAGGCCTCGGCCTCTCCATCCACACCTGGGGCGGACGCGGCCACCAGGGCGCCGGTGACCTGACCATCCATCCCGACGGCACGGTCGAGTACCGCAGCGGAACGCAGGACCTCGGCACCGGCACGCGCACCGCCATCGCCATGGTGATCGGCGAAACCCTCGGCCTGCCGCTGGACGCCATCACCGTCAAGATCGGCGACACCAACTTCCCGCACGACGGCGGTTCCGGCGGCTCCACCACCATCGGCGCCGTCTCCGCCGAATCGCGACGCGCCGCCACCGACGCGCTCAACCAGTTGCTCGCCAAAGTCGCGCCCATGCTCGACGCCCCACCCGACCAGCTCGAAGCCCTCTACGGCACCATTCGCGTCAAGGATTCGCAAGGTAAGAGCATCCCCTGGAAGAAGGCGTGTTCCAAGCTCGGCGCCACCGGGGTCACCGCGCAAGGCAAGAATCCCGATCCTTCCAAGCCGCCCGACCTCACCAACAGCGGCGTCGGCGGCGCGCAGATGGCCGACGTCTCCGTGGACATCGAAACCGGCATCGTGCGCGTCAACAAGATCGTCGCGGTGCAGGATTGCGGCCTCATCATCAACCTCAAGACCGCCGAATCGCAGTGCTACGGCGCGCTCATCATGGGCATCAGCTACGCGCTTTACGAAGAGAAGATCATGGACCCAACCACCGGCCGCATGCTGAACCCCAACATGGAGTTCTACCGCCTCGCCGGCTACGGCGACATTCCTGAGCTGGTGGTCCACATGATGACCGGCCCGGGTTACGACGAGCGCGGCGTCATCGGGCTGGGCGAGCCGCCGGTGATTTCGCCCGGCGCGGCCATCTCCAACGCCGTCGCCAACGCCATCGGCGTGCGCGTTCCGTTCCTGCCCATCACGCCCGACCGCGTTCTCGCCGCATTGCAGCAGCGGCCTCAGCCGCCGGGAGGCCTGGGCGTCAAAGGTGGAGGTGCCGCATGAAGGCCTTCGAATACGCCACTCCCAAATCCAAAGAGCAGGCCGTCGGACTGCTCGCGCCCAACTGGGGCCAGTCTGAACTGCTCGCCGGCGGAACCGACCTGCTCGCGCTGATGAAGGACGACGTCGTCACCCCCAAGCGCCTGGTCAACGTCAAGTCGATCGCCGGTCTGGACGGCATCAGCTACAACGCGCGCACCGGCCTGCGCATCGGCGCCCTGGTGCGCCTCGCCGACTTCGCCGACAACGCCGACGTCCGCAAGAATTATCCGATACTCGCCCGCGTCGCCGACGACGCCGCCAGCCCGCAAATCCGCAACCAGGCCACCCTGGGCGGCAACCTCTGCCAGCGCCCGCGCTGCTGGTATTTTCGCAACGGCTTCGGCCTGCTAGGTAAAGACCAGCAGAATGGAAAATCGCTGGTCACCGATGGTGACAACCGCTATCACGCCATCCTCGGCAACGACGGTCCCGCGTACTTCGTCTCGCCCTCCAGCCTGGCGCCCGCGCTCATCGCCGCCGGCGCGAAGATTCGCATCTTCGGCCCCAACGGCGCTCGCGAACTGCAGCTGGAGAAGTTCTACGTGATTCCGAGGTCGGAGAGCGAGCGCGAACACGACCTGCGGCCCAACGAGATGGTGACCGAGATCATGGTTCCGCCGCCGTCGGGCGAGCGCTTCGGCCACTACGAAGTGCGCCAGAAGGCCCAATTCGACTGGCCGCTGGCCACCGCCTCGGTCGCGCTCAAGATGAGCGGCAATAGTGTGCAGGCGGCGCGCATCGTGCTCGGTCACGTCGCGCCCATCCCGTGGGTTTGCGACAAGTATGTGGAAGCCACGCTGATTGGGAAGCCTGTCAGCGAAACCACCGCCGACGCGGCCGGCGTCGTCGCCGCCGAAAAGCCGGGCAAGAGCCTGGGCAAGAACGCCTACAAGATCCACCTGGCGCGCGTGGCCGTGAAACGCGCCGTCTCCAGGCCGCGAAAGGCGTGTGAAACGTGCTCCGAGCACGCGCAGCGTGCGACGGACCTAGCCCACGGCGTAAGCCGTGGGTACAGATCGCATCTGAGATGCGAGCCTGATTCAGCGGGCGACAGAATGAAATGGCTTGGCGGCCAACGACCATCGACCGCCGGAGAAATTTTATGAGCAATTGCACCGACCTCACCCAGCACCCCAACCTCTGCCCCGCCCTGCGCTGGAAAGGCCAGTTCGTGCTCTCCGAGCGCGACCCCTCGGCGCAAACCTCGACCGATCACAGTTTCTGGTGCACCTACACCCAGACCTGCATCGGACCCGACGGCATGAACGCCGAACCGAGCTTGTGCGCCTCGCCCATCCGCGCCTGCCACGGCTCGGGGAAATGCGGCTGAACGAACTTACCGATTTGCTGATTTGCCGATTTGGGTTCCACTCGAAGTAGTTCATGGTCACGCAATCGGCAAATCACCCAATCGGCAAATCACCCAATCATTTTTGCCTTCACCTCGCCAACGACCAGAGCCTGCCCCGAGCGCAGCCGAGGGGACGCTTTTCTTCCCTTGATCTCCACCCCGATTGCGTATAGCGTTTCCGGCATTCCTCGATGTGGATGACTTATGTCTGAGCTGCGCGGACGCGCCCTGATGGAACAACGTTTCGGCAAGCTGGGAAGCGGCCAGGCGGCGGTCATGATCGGCGACGGCGAGTACGACCTCGAGACCGCGCTGGCGCGCCTCGACCTGGCCATGGAAGATACCTGGCCTCTGGATATCCAGGAGACCGCGGAAGGCAATTTCTGCGTCCGCTACTACGATGGGCAGGACCAGCGCATCGTGGCGCAGGAGTTCAGCCCCGATTTCGTGTTCATCGCCGAGTACCGCGCCCACATCGCCGAGTGGGTCGGCGAGGACGCCTACTACGATATGTTCAAGGCCGTGCCCTTCCGCTGCCCGCTCGTGCCCGGCGACGATTTCTGAAACGGTCGTGGCCGCCGCCTCTCCATTCCTCGCGCTGCTGCGGACGCTGGAGAAATTCTACGGCCGCCCCTCGCCACCCAAGCTGAAAGGCGCGCTGGAAATCATCCTGTGGGAAAACTGCGCCTACCTTGGCCGACGACGACCGCCGCGCCGCCGCCTTCGCGCTGCTGAAAAAAAAGGTTGGCGCCACGCCGAAGCAGATCCTCGACGCCGATCCCGGCCTGCTGCTCGAAGTCGGACGCTTCGGCATCGTGCCTTACGAATCCGCCAAGAAGCTGCGCCTCACCGCCGAAATCGCGCAGTACACCTTCAAGGACGACGTGGACTCCGTTCTCGACCTGCCGCTCAAGCAGGCGAAAAAGGAGTTGCAGCGCTTCCCCTCGATCGGCGAACCGGGCGCGGAAAAAATCCTGCTCTTCACCCGGCGGCACAAGATTCTCGCGCTCGACTCCAACGGACTCCGCGTGCTGCTGCGCTACGGCTTCGGCGAGGAGAAGAAGAGTTATTCGGCCAGCTACCGCTCGGCGCAGGCAGCCACCGCCGGCCAGCTTCCGGACTCGATCGACGATCTCATCGCCGCACATCTTCTCCTGCGCCGGCACGGCCAGGAAATCTGCCGCCGCAACGACCCCGCCTGCCCCACCTGCCCGGCCGCGCCCGACTGCCGCTACGCCCAAAGGATTCGCCGCGGATGAACGCCGCCGCACGCGGGCGTTTCACTAACAACTAGCAACTAGAAACCAGAAACTAGAAACTGTTTTTCCCTCTTGCACCATTTTTGAGTAATTGACCTCCGCATCCACAAGGCGTAGCGTTTGGGAGTTCGGCCCTACCTGCCGCCGCCGTGGGTAAGGGGATGCACCGCGGATTTGCGCCGGTCAGCACGGGTTAGAAAAATAAATCATTCCGATCCGTGTTCATCAGTGGCGATCAGCGGCTCCGCCTTTCATGCTCAAGCGGCGACTCCTTTCACCTCCGCAGCCGTCCGAAAGGAGAATGGATCGCATGTTCACCCGAGTGGTCGAAATCCGCACCAAACTGGGCAAGACCCGCGAGTTCAGCACCACGCTGAATGAAAAGGTGCTGCCCATTTTGAGGAAACAACCGGGGTTCGTTGACGAGATCACGATGGTCTCCAACACCGAGCCCGACCGCGTCCTCGCCCTCAGCTTCTGGCAGTCGGAGGCGGACGCGGAGAAATACAATCGCGAGCAGTACCCCAAGGTCACCGAGATCCTCAATCCGCTGCTCGACATCCCGGCGAGAGTTCAGACTTTCGACGTGGACACCTCCACCACTCACCACATCGCCATGGGCAAGGCTGCATAACTCTCTCTCCCCCGAGGTTGCGGGCGGGCCTCTCCGGCTCGCCCGCTTTCTTTTGATCTGCCGCAGATGAACGCGGATGAGCGCGGATAACGACAAATCCCAAAGCTTTGTCATCCTGAGCGAGGGCGCACGCCCGAGCCGAAGGACCCCTACGACTGAACTGCGGTCCCGTTCTGGGACGGAACTTACGAGCAGTGCCCTATGACGAGCGCGTTTGCGTGGACAGGCTGCCAACCTGCCGTGATAATGCCGGGTCTTGAAGAAATGCGCGAGCAACATCCTCGCGTGGAGGTTTGAATGAAGCGCCGGTTAATAGTGTTGACGTTATTAATAGTGTTTACCGAATCCGGCTGTACGCAGGTCGTAGCACCTGGGAAGGCCAAAGAGATCGAAGCGGATACCGCTGCCACGCAGGTTGCAATCAAAGCAGCCGAAGCTGAAGACGCGCTGTATTCGGGCGGACTTGTAAAATCTTTGATCGCGGTGCGGCTTGCGACACTCCGGCAAACGGAAGGAATGCTTCAGCAGGTCGCGAAATCCTGGCATTTTGGGATCGCTCTCAAGTACACAGTAGACGGGAAGGCATTCGTGCCGCCCAAGGACGCTGACACCCAGATAGCTGCAATTCAGCAGGAGCTGCAAGCATTACAGTCGAAAATCCGAGCGCAGCAGGCTGATACAGACCAATACAGCGGCGGGCTCGTACGGGCGATGGGGTTGTCTACTATTGCTACGATGAGGCAAACCGAAGCCATGCTCGACCAACGCAGACTCGCCCTGAAATACGCTTTGCCGCAGTTCATTGCCTTCGCAGGTTCCTATACGGTCGCACCACAGGCTTTGTCGCCAGGGACAATCCAGCCGGCACCTCAGGCTCCTGCGGTCGCCTCTCGCACGCGAGATTGGGACATCGTCGAAGTTGATTCACGAGTAACTGAGAGAAACGACACTTGGTGGAGGTATGCTTGGAAGCTGACACTCAAGAATAAGTCCGAGTCACCTCAACGGTTTGAGGCCGAAATCGAATTTCAAGACGCGGACGGATTCGTGATCGACTCCGGAAGTGCATCCGGGCTCATAGTCCCTGCAAACTCGGACAAAGTGTTCACTGGGTATGAGCTGGTCAGGACTCCTGGGGCCGCTAGGGTCGCTAAGACAAATGCGAAAGTGAACCCGCAATAAACTAAACGCGCCGGGCGGAACCGTCCCGAGCGGAGCCGAGGGAGGGCAATTGGACTAAGCCCCATTCTTTTTCTTCGTAGTAGGCACCGAGGCTTTCCATGCGTCGGAAAATCTGGGCGTGTATCCGTTGTCCACTACGATTTGATATTGGCTGATGATAGTCGCTCGGAGCGCCTCTACAGCTTTAGGACTCTTCAGATCGCTCTTGTAGTCGAAGAATGTTTCGTCAGTCTTATTTCGCCGTGTAACCTCACCATCCAAGATGCGAACAAGCGAACCGGCCACTTTACTGAGCACGTCATTCAGCCGTTTCCGACCATTCGGCTCGGCTAGGAATTTTGACGGAAGCTTGCAAAGTTCCTTCCCGGCTTCATCCGTCTCTAATGCTTCCCTAAGCAGGTAAATGATGAGGTAACGAGTCAATCCATACTTGCCAAACAACTGGTTCGCCATTGAATCCAATTGAGCAACGACGAGATTATAAATCTCGTTCGCCAGTACAATGCGGTCGGCATCAACGCCGGGCCTGCCGAAAATATTTGCGTGGAGTTCATCAAACAATTTGTAAGTTTGATGGCACGAGGATGGGTCTTTTAGATCAAACGCGAGTAGCACGCGGGCAGCACGCTCGTTCTCAATTACTTTATCTGCTGGCCATTCTGGGTGCTCACCGCGCTTGATCCGAAACCACGCATCGTTCTTATACTTCCGATGAATTTCTGATTGCAGGCGTACCTGGATGGGGTTGTTGGACTGCAAATCCCGGAACGTTGTGCCGTTTTGGTTGTTGGTATGGTCAGTAATTTTGTTAGCCAGCGGATCGTTCGGGGGAACATTGATGAATTTGGTAATAATTCTCAGTTCTTTTGTGATGTCCTTCTTGTTCTCGTAAAGAGTGCTGAGACTCTGGCAACCGTTCACGACTGCGTAACCCCGAATCGTGATCTTATCCTTCTTCGCATCCAATTGTTCGCACAGGATCGTAAGGCCATTGTGGAAGGCGGGAAACAGGTTATGCTCAGTTGAACTCTTGATGCTCTTAGCGATGTCTTTGTTAACTTTGGTTTTCCGCCCGAGAAATTGTCTTACGTTCCACGCAAACAATTCGCCGTTAGCAATGCCATCCATGCTTACCAAGTCTTCAGCCGAAAGAGATGCGATCACCATCTGGACTTTTGCACTCAACTGGTAGACCATGTGAGGCACACTCCCGATGTTGAAACTCATTTCTTTGGCTATGGGAGCGGTCTTGTCCAGCGGACTATATGAACGTTCCAGTTCATCGCGATCGTATAGAGTTATCGACGGGTGAGCGGCTAGAAAGTCTTTGGCGTTCTGGTCACGAGCAGCGTTCGTAATGAACACTCCCTGTACAGCGAAGCCCTCTTCCACCTTCCGGGCTATTTCATTAGATTTGAGTAGACTTGTGAGCGCGGGATTCTTGGAGGTCTTTGCAAGGTTCTCCACCGAAGCTTTGTCTTTGAATTGAGATAGGCTTCCGGCAAATTCCTTCAGGCTTACGTCACCCAGTCCCTTGTCGGTTTGCACGATCACGGTTTGGAAAACGTCAATTTGGCCCAACTGATCGTTGACGTATATACCATCGATGCCCTTGTCGTATCTGCCGTCACAAATGCAGTCGCTCACCTCCATCTCATCGAGGCGATAGTAGTTCTCTAGGAACCAAGCTAGAAGAGCGCGGGATTCTGTGCGCTCCCTCACGGTATGCGCACCGAATTGTTGCAAGATGGCCGGATATGACAGGTGGAGTTTTGGCACAGTTGTTCCTCTCACGTATCATATCGTAAGCACCTCGTGCGCCTTCCTTGAAAATCTGGCAATACGGACTAAGATATTTGTTGCGCCCTGGAAAGCTTCTCGCGGGTCTAGGCTCCGCCAAACATCTCCTGTTGCGAGTCGCTCATAGCTTCGCCATTTATTCGCCGCAGGACATCCCATGCTCTGTGCCCGCCTTCTGACTTATGCCCGCCTCGTCTTGGGGCCAAGATTTCGCGCCATGTATCGCTGGTCCAGAGCCTGCCGGACAAGGGTTTTTATCACCGCTTGCCGGCTGATGTTCAGCTCCTTGGCGGCATCGTCCAGTTCGTTCAGCATCGGGGCTGCGAAGTCCACATTCACCCGCTGGATAGGCGCCATCATGCGTCCCGAGTTGGTGAAGAAGCTTGCAACATCTTCCCCACGATCCGCACGCCGCGCAATCGCTTCTGCGGAAACCGGCTTTCTCCGATTACGAGTGCTCTTCATAAAGCTGTTGCTCCTCTTCCGCGGGTCAAAGTGGAATCGCATAGGGTATAACAGTTATACCACAGTCTCGCGCCCGGCGGAGGCCATCGGCAATGCTTTTCGTCCCCACGCTGAGAGCTGATAGCTGAGAGCTGCCAGCTTCTTCGCTAAGTTTTTCGGCCCCTGCGGCCTGCAGCCTTCTCATTCCGCGAGTAAAATAGGACTCAACCCTCGTGGGTGAGGAGTTCTCCCGTGAAAAAGCTGGCTTTGATCTCTGTGGCAGTCGTGATCGTCGCCGTCATCCTGGTTGCTCCCGTGTTCGCGCAGCAGATTTCCGGCGATTACATCGAGACCCGTTCCGCCGACGTTTACACCGGACAGTGCTTCGCCAACGGCGAGGTCGGACTGACCGGCAACGAGGCCATTCTCGGCTGGCGCGTCCGCCACGGTTCGTGGAACGGCGTGGCGCTCGACGGCCTCTCTATCGCCGCCGCGGTGCGCGCCAAGGCCACCCTCGGCGATCCGTACGAGAACCCGTATCCGGCCAAGGCCGTCCTGATCGTGGACGAGCAAGCGACTCCTGCTCAGCGCGCAGCGCTAGAGGCCTTCGCGCAGCACATGGGCGGACGGCTGCTGGAGAACGTGGAGAAAGTGGTCGCCGCGCCGGTCGAGCTGGCGATGTCGAGTGAGCACCACGGCCGCGCCCTGCTGCGCGCCGGGCAGTTCGCGGTGGTCGAGACGCGGGCGATCAACGAGAACGATCACCTCTGCGGCAACGAGGTGACGTTCTATCCGCCGCTGACCGCGACGGCGCACGCCATGCCGGCGGTGGCGCTCGTGGACCAGTACCAGGGACCGTCTCTGGGTGAGACGTGGTTGACGCACGACCGGCGGAGCGCGTTCGTGGGCACGTTCGCCGTGGGCGGAGCGCAGCAAGCGTCCGCGGGTGAATAAGGATTAGCCACAGAGGGCACGGAGGAAAAAGAATTAAAAATTAAGAATGAAGAAGTCAGAATTAAGAATGGGCAATCGGTGCGCAGGTCGCGTTTTTTCTTCATTCTTCATTCTGACTTCTTCATTCTTCATTCCTCTGTGTCCTCTGTGGCTAGCGTTTGGCGAGTAGCGCGGGAGTTCGATGACAGCGAAAGCGGCAGCGATCGGATGTCGCGCCCATTCGGGGTGGGCGGCGCTGGTCATCGTCGCCGGAGCTGTGGATGCGCCCAAGATACTCGACCGGCGCCGGATTGTGATTGCCGATCCGACGATCCCCGGATCGAAGCAGCCCTACCACACCGCGGAAAAATTGCCGTTCAAGCAAGCGGAGCAACTGGTCACGCGCTGCACGGAACGCTCGCGGGCATTGGCGCGGCAGGAGCTGAGTGCAGCCGTTGAGCATGCCCGGAACAGCGGTCATGCGGTCGGCGCTTGCGGGATTGTTCTCGCCTCAGGAAGGCCTCTGCCCGATCTGGCCGCGACGCTCGCCTCGCACGCCTTCATCCACACCGCGGAAGGCGAGCTGTTTCGCAACGTCATTGCCGATGCGAGCCGGGAAATGAATGTGCCGGTTACCGGCGTGAAGGAACGCGAGCTGCTGGCGCGGGCGTCCGCGGTGCTGGGAAAGTCAGGCACGGAACTGCAGAGTTATCTCCAGAAGATGGGACGCGAACTGGGTCCGCCCTGGACGCAGGACGAAAAATACGCCACTCTGGCCGCCTGGCTGGCACTCGCCGCGTCGTCGGGCGAATAGTTCTTAGCCACAGAGGGCACGGAGAAAAAAAGAATTAAGAATGAAGAAGTCAGAATTAAGAATGGGCAATGGCTGCGCAGGTCGCGTTTTTTCTTCATTCTTCATTCTGACTTCTTAATTCCTCATTCCTCATTCCTCTGTGTCCTCTGTGGTTAGCTCCAGTCCCCGCGCAGTAAACTGGATTCCGTCATGCGAATCCGGAGATTTTCCGCCCTCTTGCTTCTTTTTCCCCTTGTTTTTTCTTCCCTGCTCGCGGCGGCGCAGGCCAAGCTGGAGAAGCTGCCGGCGCTGAAGGACACCTCGGTTCCGGTGGCGGTCCGCGCGGCGCTCGATGCCAGCGGATCGCGGCTGGTGCGCCCCGACGGCAGCGTGCTGTGCGAGGTCTGGCTGCGGAAATCGCTGCCGGTGGGCAGAGTCGCGGCCGCCAAAGGCGCCGCCTATCCGGAGATGTCGGAGTCCGCACTGCTGGGCGCGATCTCGTTCCCCAACGGCGGCAAAGACTTCCGCGGGCAGGGGATCAAGCCAGGGTTCTACACCATGCGCTACGAGTTGCTGCCCGAGGACGGCAATCACATGGGGGTGGCGCCGACGCGCGACTTCGTGCTGCTGCTGGCGGCCAGTGCCGACAACGATCCCAGCGCGCAGTATGACTTCGCGCAACTGGTGAAGCTGAGCGCCCAGGCCGCAGGGACCAACCATCCGGCGGCGTTTGTGCTGCTGCAACCCACCCTTTCGCCGCCAAATGCGGGCGGCGAAAAGGGTGGGGCAACCGCCGCCTCAAGCGAATCGCGCACCTACCAGAACCCCGACGGGTTCCAGGTGTTCGCCGGCGCGATCCAGACGGACGGCGGGAAGAACGTGCCGATCGCGCTGGTGGTGAAGGGACAGGCGGAACAGTAGGCTGCAGGCTTCGGGCGTTGTCGGATCAGCAAGGCCGATTGGCGCTGCGGGGGATTCCGCGCGGGTGCGTCACAGAGGTGGGTGATATGGCCCATCGCTCACGGGCAAAGTTTCACTGGGTGTGATTAAATTATTGATTCGCAAAAGCTTGGGTGAGGGGCATGTATGGCCGGAAACGTGCATTTTTGGGGGTGGGAGAGGGAGTGAAATGGCTGTCAAGTCCAGTTTTGGGAACCGACTGTATCGCACACTAGCCTCCGTCAAGACGGGGATCATTCTGCTGATCATCCTGGGCGTGGTCGCCGCGGCGGGGACGGTCATCCTGCAGCGGCCCATGACCGATGCCGACCAGATGACGAGGGCGTATGCGCCGGGCACGCTGCGCTGGCTCGACCGGACCGGCCTGACGGACGTGTATCACAGCTGGTGGTTCGCGCTGCTGATGGCGGGGCTGGGCCTCTGCATCATATTCGCCTCGATTGACCGCTTTCCCAAGGCATGGCGGCTGCTCGCGCATCCCTATCGCCGGCCGGAGCCGCATTTCCGCGCCGTGCTGCCGACCCAGAGAACGCTGGCAATCGACAACCCGACAGAGGCCATCGCGGCCGCGGACAAAATGTTCCGCAAAGCCGGATTGAGGCCGCAGCGCGTGGTCGAGGACGGCCAGACCTCGCTCTATGCCGACAAGAACCGCTGGTCGGTGCTGGCAGTGTACGTGGTCCATGCCAGCCTGCTGCTCATCCTGTTGGGCGGCATCGTGGACGCGTTCTTCAGTTACAAGGGCTACGTGATGCTCACGCCCGGGCAGAGCACCTCCAAGCTGGAACAGAGCAACGGCATCACGCGCGCCCTGCCTTTCACGCTGCGCTGCGACGGCACCGGCCAGGAAAATTATCCCGACGGCACGCCCAAGAAATGGTGGTCGAAGCTGACGGTGATCGAAGACGGGCGCGAGACGCTGCGTAAGGAGATCGTGGTCAACGACCCGCTGGTGACCCACGGCATCCGTTTCTACCAGTCGGGATACGGGCAGACGGGCCAGGTCGAGTCGCTGCTGCTGAATGCCACCGGCAACGGCGAGACCAAACAGATCACGCTGCGGCCCTACCAGAGCGCGCAACTGGATCCCGACACGACGGTCACGCTGGCGGAATTCATCCCCGACTTCGTGCTGCGCGACAACCAGATCTACACCCGCTCGAAAGACCCGGTAAACCCGGCCATCCGCCTGGAGATCACCGACAAAACCAAGGCGGCGAAGAGCGAAGTATGGCTGTTCCCGGCGATGCGGCAGCAGAGCGGCAATGCAGGGTACAAATTCGAGTTCACCGACATGCAGATGGCCGCCTACACCGGCCTGCAAGTGTCGCACGAACCCGGCCAGTGGCTGGTTTGGGCCGGCTGCGTGCTGATGGCGCTGGGGCTGGTGATGGCGTTTTACCTGGTGCACCAGCGCTACTGGGCGATGGTGATCGAAACCAAGCACGGTCCGGCGCTGTGGATCGGCAACGCTGCCGACAAGAACCGCGAGCATTACCAGGAAACCTTCAGCAGTTTGATTGACGACATTCGCGCCGAACTGGGGCACGAGAACGGTGAGGAGACCGTTCCCGCTGCCAAGCATCTGGTCCAGGCGTAGGAAAGAGATGAGGGAGGAGTAATCATGTCGCGTGCAACAGCGAGCATTGAAGAACACCCGGCGGCATCGAGCAACGGACTGCTGGTGGGGGTCGGGCTGGGAGTTGCGTTCCTGACGTTTGTCGCATTCCTGAGCGTGGTGAAGCAGGGGAACCTGTTCAACGAGAGCAACCTGCTGTACCTGTCGCTGATTTTCTACGGCGGCGCATCGGCGCTGTACATCGGCTTCGGCGTCTCCGGCGTGGACCGCTACGTCAGATTCGCTTCCATCGCCACCATGATCGGCTTCGCCGCCAACACGCTGGCCGTCGGACACCGCTGGTACCTTGCGGGACGTCCGCCCTTCGCCAATATCTACGAGATGCTGCTGAGCTTCGTATGGACGGTGGCCGGGCTTACGCTGCTGGCCGAGCGCAAGTACAAGGTGAAGGTGATCGGGACGGTGACCATGCCGCTGGCGGTCACGGGCGTGATCCTGATGCAGCTTCTGCCCTCGGCGGTGCACCCGCTGGTGCCGGCGCTGCAGTCCACCTGGCTGCAGGTGCACGTCACCCTGGCCATGCTGGCCTACGCCGCCTGCGCCCTCAGTTTCGCGCTCGCCATGATGTTCCTGATTCAGGATCAGATGAAGACGGAAACCTTCCTGGCCGTGACCAGCGCCATGGTCACCGCGATTTATATCGCCATCATGACGCGCTTCGAAAAATGGGGCGGCCTGGCGGTGGTGGCGTGGGACGCGCAGAACAAGGAAGAGATCTCGATTTCCAAAGGCGTGCGGCTGATGGTCACCATCCCCGACCTGGGGTGGGTATTCCTGCTGGTGCTGCTGGCATCGGTGACGCCGCTTGCGGTCTATGCCATCGCCAAGTGGAGGAAGCAGGAGAACTTCCTGGCCATCGCCAACCGCGCCGTGTTCATCAGCATCGCGCTGCAGGTGATCGCGCTGGGCGGGTTCATCCTGCGCACGCGCAATGCGGCCTATGCCTCGCCTGATGCCGACGGGCTGTTTGCGACGGCCCTGGCGGCGAGCCCGTTCATCCTCTCCGGCCTGGTCACCGGCATCTTCGCTTCGTTGCTCTACCTGATGCTGTACTGGCGGCGCGCAGACCTGGAGCGGCTGCTGCCCAGCGCCGACGCGCTCGACCGCATCACCTACAAGACCATCGGCATCGCCTTCCCGCTGCTGACCGCGATGATTGCCGTCGGCGCGTATTGGGCCAACCAGACCTGGGGCTCGTACTGGAGCTGGGACCCGAAGGAGACCTGGGCGGCCATCACCTGGCTGGTGTACGCCGGCTACCTGCACATGCGCATCACGCGCGGATGGCGCGGCCGCCGCGCGGCCTACTTCGCGATCCTCGGCTTCGCGGTGGTGATGTTCACCTTCTTCGGCGTCACTTACCTGCTGCCGGGATTGCACGCGTACGCGTAAGGCAGTACCGAGTACCTAGTACCGAGTACCGAGCAAAAGACAAGTCGAGTCTGAAGGGTTTCACGTTTCAAGGTTCCGTTCGACGGATCCGCGGCCTTGAAACGTGAAATCTTTTGGAAGCAGTTTCAAGTTTCTGGTTTCTAGTTTCTAGTTGTTGGGTTTGTCATTCCGACCCTGAGCGAAGCCGAAGGGGAGGAATCTGCTTTTGCTGACCACTGGCCACTAACCCCTGGCCACTGAATCTGCTTTTGCCATCGACCGTCGACCATCGACCATCGACTCTTCTACAATGCTCCCAACGACCCTCTCGAGGAGCCTCCTGCGTGCGCTTGCGCCTGAACTGGCAGCTCAGGGCACTTTTGCCCGTCTTGGCCGTGTTGTTGAACGGCCTGCTGCTGTTCATCCTGGCGACGCTCTCGCTGGAATCGGGGGAGCGGCGCTCGGTGCTGGTGGTGGCCACGGTCGGCGCCATCGCCATCTGCGCCGTGCTCGTGCTCACCCTCAGCATTGTTTTCAGCCGTCCCATGCTGGAGTTGCAGGACAAGATCCAGCGCGTGCGCGACGGCGACCTCAGCGTTACCGTGAGCTTCGCCGACCGCAGTGACGATATCGGCCAACTCGGGCGCAACTTCAATGAGATGGTTGCGCAACTGCGCGAGTCGCGCGCGGAAATCGAGCGCCTGCACAATACCCAGATGTCGCGCGCCGAGCACCTGGCTACCTTGGGCGAGCTGGCGGCCGGGCTGGCACACGAAATCCGCAACCCGCTCGCCGGCATCGCCGGGGTGATGGACATCATCGGGCGCGACCTGCCGGAGAAAAGCCCGGCGCGCGACGTGCTCAAGGACGTGCGGCAGGAGGTGATGCGGGTGAACCGCATCGTCGGCGACCTGCTGGAGACGGCGCGCCCCAAGCAAGCCGAGTATCGCGCCGCCGACCTCAACGCCACCGCCGAACATGCCGTGATCTTCGCCCGCCAGCAGGCGCTCTCGAAGCCGGTGAAAGTAGAGCTGCACAAATACGATGGGCAGCTACTGGTGGAGCACGATACCGGGCAAATCCACCAGGTGCTGCTCAACCTGATGCTCAACGCCATTCAGGCGATGGAGGAAGCTGGGCCCGGACAGGTGGACGTGGACGTTTCTTCGCGCGATGGACAGGCGGTCGTCAGCGTCAGCGATACCGGCAAGGGCATCAAGCCGGAACACCTGGCCTACATTTTCCGGCCCTTCTACACGACCAAGGGCCACGGCACGGGGCTGGGGCTGTCGCTGGCGCGCAGGATCGTCGAAGACCACGGGGGAAAGATCACGGTCACGAGCGAGGTGGGGAAGGGAAGCACGTTCGAGGTGATGCTGCCGATGCGGCGGGGGTAGGCCGACGGCGCTACAATCGCTGCAGCACATCCGTTCTGACCCTGCGCGCATGTGCCGGGTGGTCTCGCCAGACCGATTGACAATCCAACAACAAAGATCGAAGGAGCAGGCAAGCAGGCCGAGAACCACCAGGACCACTTGCACTTGGGGATTTGTGCTATTACATTGACAGCAAGCTCTGGAACCCAAATAATTCTCGGCGACGTACATTCCCACCACAACCGGGAGATGCTGCATGGCGACCGTTCCGCGCCCGCCTGATAGCAGCGATCAAGAATTCCGCATCCTTTTCGAACGAGAAGAAGACGGCAGATGGCTTGCCGAGGTGCCAGAATTGCCGGGCGTCATGGCGTATGGGGCAACCAAGAAAGATGCGGAAGTAGCCGTCACCGCGCTTGCTCTGCGCGTTATTGCCGATCGCACTGAGCAGATTCGAAAGCCGCCCAAGACTATTCATTTCCTGTGAGCAAGTGGCCCAGTTGTAAACCAAGCCGCGTCTACAAAGCTCTATTGCGTGTCGGTTGGGCGCCGAAAACAGAAAAGAAGGGTTCACACGTCCAACTTCAACGCGAAGGCTTCCCCGATTACACATGGGCATGGCACGACTCCGATGAGATCGGGCCGGTGGCGATGGCCAAAATTGCAAAATACACTGGCCTGACGCCTGAAGACTTGTAGCCGCGCGCCCGCCGCTTTTTCTGGAAAGGTGTGTATGCAAAATCCCGAGTCCGGCAGGGACGGCACGAGAGAGGACAGCAAGCGCACCGAAAGGGCGGGGGCGTCGATGGATAGCGAGTTTTTGGAATTAGCCGAACGGTTTCGCGCCGCGTCGGATCCTGAACAAGTAAAGCGCCTGGGCGACGAGTTGGGCCGCATGGTCTTCGGGGAGCATGGAGTGGGCGAAAAGCAGATTCCTCGCGGGCTTCGGCGCTTCGCGCCTCGGTCGCGGCTGAAGCCGCGACCTACCGAGCCCGCTCGGAATGACAAGAAATAAGGGTTGTAACGGCGCGGCTGAAGCCGCGCCCCTTCAAAGCGGATTTCCTCCTGCCCGTGACATTCATCACCACCCCCTGTGCGTCCCGCGTAGTACAGTAATTGCAGATGTCCCGAGACAAGGTCCTCATCGTCGATGACGAGAAGCTGGTGCGCTGGTCGCTGCGCCAGAAGTGCGAGGAGTGGGGATACCAGACGGTGGAAGCCGAAGACGGCCAGACCGCGCTGAAGGTCGCCCACGCCGAATCGCCCGACCTGGTGCTGCTCGACGTGCGCCTGCCCGACCTGGGCGGACTCGAGGTCCTGCAACAGCTCAAGCTGAACGGCGACGCGCGCGCGGTCATCATGATCACCGCCGACCCGCGGCTGGACGACGTGAAGGCGGCGCTGAAGCTGGGCGCGTACGACTTTGTCGGCAAGCCGATTGATTTCGACGAGCTCGCGGTCACCACCAAGAACGCGCTGGAAACCACCAAGCTGAAGACCGAGGTCGAAGAGCTGCGCGGCCAGGTGCGGCGCAAGACGGGATATCACGAGGTCATCGCCGTATCCAAGAAAATGACCGAGCTGATGGCCTTCGTGGGCAAGGTAGCCAGCAGCGAAGCCACCACCATCCTGGTCCAGGGCGAGAGCGGAACCGGCAAGGACCTGATCGCCAAGGCGATCCACTACGAGAGCTCGCGGCACGAGAAGCCGTTCGTCGCCATCAACTGCTCGGCGATTCCGGAAATGCTGATGGAAGCCGAGTTGTTCGGCCACGAGCGCGGCGCCTTCACCGACGCCAAGCAGATGAAGAAGGGCCTGTTTGAAGTGGCCGACGCCGGAACCCTGTTCCTGGACGAGATCGGCGAGCTTTCGCCGCTGCTGCAGGCGAAATTGCTGCGCGTGCTGGAAGACCAGGTGATCCGGCGCGTCGGCGGAACGAAAGACATGCAGGTGGACGTGCGCGTGATCGCCGCCAGCAATCGCGACCTGGAAAAGGCGGTGCGCGAGGGCCAGTTCCGCCAGGACTTGTATTACCGCCTGGCGATCATCTCCATCTTTCTGCCGCCATTGCGCGAGCGCAAGGAAGACATCTTGCCGATGGTGGAGTTCTTCATCGAGCGCTACAACCGAAGATTCAAGAAAGCAATTCGCGGCATCACCGAAGACTCGCGCAAGCTGCTGCTCAGCCATGACTGGCCGGGCAACGTGCGCGAGCTGAAAAATGCGATTGAGCGCGCCATGATCCTGGAAGAGGGGGATTTGCTGCACCCGTCGTACCTGCCGTTTTCCGTGGGCCGCGCGCAGAACGGGATGACGGCGTTCGAGGCGGTCGGGGGCGAGACGGGACCGCAACTGGCCAACGGACGCAGCCTGCCGCGGTTGTCGATTCCGGAAGGCGGCACGTCGCTGGAGGAAGTGGAGCGCGCGCTGGTGGAGATGGCGATGCGGCAGGCCAACAACAACCAGACCCACGCCGCGCGCCTGCTCGACATCAGCCGCGACGCGCTGCGCTACAAGCTGAAAAAGTTCGGCCTCATGCGCGCCGAGGACGAGGAGCCGGAGTCGGCGGAAGCTTCTTAGGATCAAGCGTGAGCAGCAAGAAGTAAAGTCCCACTGGCCATCGGCTCTCGGCCTTCGGCTTTCGGGTCGAAGAACCCGATAGCTGATCGCCGACCGCCGACAGCCCTCGCGCATTACCGGAAGGTTTCGTCATGACTTCTGACTTCTTCATTCTTAATTGTCTCCAGTTCCGTTTCGATGGCGGCGCGGGCGTATTCCGGCAGGTCGACGAAATGCACGCCGACGCCGATGCCTGGCAGACAATAGCGCACGTCACCCAGCGCCCGCACGATGACCCCGGTTCGCAGCAGGTCAAAGCGCAACTGTATTTGCGCGCCGGTAGGATAGGAACGCGGAGTGTTGATGAACATGCCGCGGGTTGACAGGTCGGGCGAGCGCTCGTAAACGACATCGCCTATGCCGTCGTAGACGATCTTCAGGTCGCGGTAGAGAACGCGTGACGCTTGCCGCCGCTCCACCCGCGTCTCAGTCGAAGTGGCCATACTAGCCTCCTAGTACACTCATGCGCGCGCAAGTTCGGCGCGTGCCGGTTGTTCCATCAGCGTGAGGAATTCCTCGCGGGTCAGCGTCTCGTGCAAGCCGAACCAGCGCATCACGGCCTCGCCGACCTGTTCCGGGGACGCTGGGGAGAGCTTTGGGGTCTCCGCGGCCGCCGGTTCCGGTGCCTCGCCGGCAAGTTCGGAAACGATGTGGCACAGCTTATCCGCTTCCGCCGGCGCCATCCTGGTGAATTCCACGCCCATGCCGAACGTAGGCTGCGAGGTGCGAACGATGCCTTCCAGGTGGAGTGTCCGGCCGCTGACGGAAAGCTCCAGGCGGATCGCGGTTCCGGTGCGCATGGGAGACATCATCTCGACATAGCAGCCTCCCCGGCTGATCTCGTTGACGCGGCCGGTGACCGAGTGCTCGCTCCCCTTCTCCCATAGTTTCGCGCTGCCGGCGCAGTTGTAGCGCGGTTGACGACGCCGCTCTACCTCGCGCCGGTCCTGGTCGCGGCGCTCGATCGCGGCATGATCCGGGCAGGCGTCAGGCGGCGGTGCGGTTTCAGCGGTGTAGGTATCGGGTTCGGCGCCGGCAAGCGAGTAGGTGGTTGGGGGCAGGTGATCGGAGAAGAGGAACCTGGCGCCTTCCAAACCTTGGAGGCCGGCCAGGCCATCCCAGCAAGTGCCTTTCGCTCCGATCCAGGCGACGCGGTAACGCGCACGGCGGCCCTGGTACTCCACCTGCACCAGTTCGCCGGGAGCGCGCAAGCAGCGGACAGCGCGCAGGCGCATGCCGTTGACGCCGATTTCGGCGGTGGTAGCGCTTTGGGTGTAGCGGTTGCCATCGCTGTCGAGCCCGGAGATGGTCACCGGGAGCGCAATGTGAAGCCGTTTGTATTGCCGCCTGCCCATATCGGCCCCGCCGCAATGATCTGCGGCCCCGAAGAAGAGAGTAAGCGCGAATGCCCGCAATGAAGCGGTTGCAGGGCGGAATATCTGGCGCCCGGGGCCGGATTGGGGTGAGTTCGAAATCGGGAACCGGTGCGAAAGGGGATTCCCCCCCATTGCGCGGGGCAGCGAAGCTGCACTACAAAGAAGCAGCGCGCACGCGCACGAGGACATGGCATGAAAAAGCTGTTGACCCTGCTGTTTGCCACCGCGGTTGCATTCACCCTCCTGGCCCCGGCTGCCCAGGCGAAGACGCATCACAGGAAGCACCACAAGAAACATCATCACCACCACAAGAGCTCACTGCGCAAATAGATTGGCCTTGTCGGGGAGGCACGGCGACGGCCACGCTGATCGTCTTCCGGGAAGCACCTGCCGGACGACCCACCTTAGACAGTTGCGCCGCCGCGGGAAACTGTGGTTTGCTGCGCCCAACAACCCTTGAGGTCTCAGCTTGCCGAATACTCGCTCATTGAACGGCGCGGGAGACGGCCGTGACGGCGCGGAATTATTCGCCATCAGCGCGCTGGTATTGTTTTTCGAACTGGCCTGCATCCGCTGGCTGCCGGCGCACGTGCTGTTCCTGACGTTTTTCACCAACACGGTACTGCTGGCGTCGTTCCTGGGAATGTCGCTGGGCTGCCTGGTGGCCAAGCAGCGGCGGGACTATCTCTGGTGGACGCCGGTTGCGTTGACCTGCCTGATGCTGGCGGCGCATGCGGTCAGCTACTGGCGCTCGCAGTACGCCCACGTGGTGGACGTCGGGCACCAGGTGGCGCCGCAACTGGTGTTCTTCGGGGCGGAGTACCACGCCTGGGACGCGCGCCAGTTCGTGGTGCCGATCGAGGCGGTGTGCGGCATTTTCTTCCTGCTGGTGACGCTGGCGATGCTGGGACCGGGCCAGGAGCTGGGACGCTGCCTGGACCGCGTGCCGAGCCGGCTGAAGGCGTACACGCTGAACATTGCGGGCAGCATCCTGGGGATCGTGTTGTTTGCGGCGTGCGCGTTCCTGGAGCTGTCGCCGATCTGGTGGTTCGCGGCGGTGGCGCTGGCCATCGGGTACTTCCTGTGGCGCAACACGAGCGACCGGCGCAGGTTCGCCAGCGGGGCGGCGTTGCTGGGCGTGGTGGTTGCCCTGGCCAGCGTGACCTCGGGAGGCCGCCAGCCGAATGGTGCGGAGATCCTTTGGTCACCCTATTACCGCATCGATTTTGTTCCGGGCGTGGGACACATCAGCGTCAACCTGATCGGGCACCAGCAGATGATTTCGCACCAGGCGGCTTCGGCGGTAACCAACGCTCCCGCCTACGCGTTGCCGTACCTATTCCAGCGCGATTCCGGGAGGGCGCGATTCGAAGACGTGCTGGTGATCGGTGCGGGATCGGGCAACGACGTGAGCCGGGCGCTGCAATGGGGCGCACGCCACGTGGACGCAGTGGAAATCGACCCCGCCATCCAGCGGCTGGGCCGGGTGCACCACCCCGATCATCCCTACCAGGACCCGCGGGTCACCACGGTGCTGGACGACGGGCGGAGCTTCCTGCGCTCGACCAACCGCAAGTACGACCTGATCGTCTATGCGCTGATCGATTCCATGGCGCTGCACAGCACCTACAGCAACATCCGCCTGGAGAGCTACCTGTTTACCACCGAAGCGCTGGCCGACGTGCGCAGCCACCTGAAGCCCGAGGGAATGTTCGTGATGTACAACTACTTCCGCCAGGGGTGGATCGTGAGCCGGCTGCAGCAGTCGCTGGCGCAGGTGTTTAAATCCGAGCCGCTGGTGCTGGCGCTGCCCTACCAGCGCGAAATTGAACCGGGCGAGACGACCGGCTTCATGGCTTTCTTTTCGGGGGAGACGGGTGCGATGCGCGCCGCCTTCGAGCAGCACCCCAGCTACTGGCTGGCGCGCGCGGACGCGGTCGGTCCGGAAAGTCCGAATGGATTCGCACTCGCTCCGGCGGAAAAAGAGCAAGCCAAGTTTCACCGCTTCGGGCTGGCGGGCGTGCAAAAGGAAGACCTGCGGCTGGCAACGGATGAATGGCCGTTCCTGTACCTGCATCATCCGATGATTCCGTCGTTGAGCCTGCGGGGAATGGCAGTGATGGGCGGACTGTCGCTGCTCCTGGTATTCGCGTTCGTGCCGCGGAGAAGCCCGGGAGGGAAGGGGTCCTGGTTCAGCGGGCGCATGTTCTTCCTGGGCGCGGGATTCATGCTGATCGAGACCAAGGCAGTGGTGCAGATGGCGCTGCTGTTCGGCAGCACGTGGATGGTGAACACGGTGGTGTTCTTTGCCGTGCTGGTCACTATCCTGCTGGCCAACCTGTTCGTCGGCATGGCAAAGCCGCAGCGGCTGTGGCCGTTTTACGGGGCGCTGCTGTTCAGCCTGGCGCTGAACGTGGCCATCCCCCTGGAGCGGTTCCTGGGACTGACCCGTACGGAACGGATGGCCGGTTCCTGCGCGCTGGTGTTCGCGCCCATTCTTTTTGCGGCGGTGATCTTCGCGGTGTGCTTCTCGCGGAGCGCGCGGCCCGATCTCGATTTCGGCTCGAATATCGCCGGCGCGATGCTCGGCGGCCTGATGGAAAACAGTTCCATGCTGCTGGGATTCAAGTACCTGGTACTGGTGGCGGCGGTGTTCTATGTGGCGTCGGCGGTGGGCGCCAAGGGCGCGACGGCGGAGAAGGCGGCGTTGCAGGAGATGGTGGCCGGGGCAGGATCGATCGGGTGATCGGGTGATCTGGTGATCTGGTGATCGGAAAACCCAGCAGGCACAGCTACTCGTAATCGATGCGCTGTTCGGCGTGGCGGCTGAGGTACCAGCAAGGCGGGTAGCCGGAGTGCGGAAACAGCGAGTGGACGCAGGTCTGCGCCTCGGGATCGTCGAACATGAAGTTGGTTTTCTGCTTGTTCTTGTGGAGCGCGTAGTAGCGCTGCACGGTGACCGATCCGAAGGGTTCGCGGTCGGGGATGCGGTAGCGGAGCGAAAGATCATCGGCCGCATAGAGAAGGGCGGCGGCGAACAATGCGTACAGCAAGCCGCGCGTGAGTTTCCTTTTCATGGGCCGAGTACCGAGCCCGTCGTGATCTAAGACATTCGCACCGAGAGTCCATTGTAGTGGGTGCGAGAAAAAACATAGATCCTGAGTTCGCGGCATCAGGCTTCAGGCTTCGGTTCAGGATGATATCGGTGAAGAATTTCCTGGCACGCGCTATGATGAAGAGGGCCTGAGGGGCCGGAATCATGCATGAATGGATGTGGTTTGTTGGCGTAGTGCTGGCCTGGGTGGTGGTGACGCAGTGGCTGCTGCCCAAGCTTGGGATTCCTACGTGAAGAAGCGCCACGTGCTCCGTCGAGGATCGACGGAAAGAGAAAAGCAGTAGTTAGTAGTTAGGAGTTAGCGGCTAGCGTTCGGCGGCGAGGACTTCGGTGAGGGCTGAACGCGGCGCGCGCGACGCGGCAGGCTGCCCGAGGGCGAAGACGCGCTCGGCATTGCGGCGCAGGAAACAGGCGCGGGTTTCGGGCAGCAAGGGCAAGGAATTGACGGAGCGCAGGGCGTCACACCAATCCAGCGAGTTGCTGCCCCACATACATCGCTGTTGAAAAACTTCCGACAGAAAACTTGAACTGGAATCGTCGTGGGCGACGGCGAGCGCGGTCCATTGGTGGATGAGGTGGACCAGGGCGCCTGGGTCGAAGGCGAAGTAAACGTTTTCGCAGGCAGCGGCGATGGCGGTGACGTCCGCCAACTGCGGGCGGGCCTGCGCCAGGACGAGCGAGAGGTCCGGGAAATCGGCGGTCACGCGGTCGAGGTCAGCGCTGGGAACCGGGGACGATTGCAGCAGCACGGGAACGCCGAGTTCGGCGGCTTTGGCGAACAGCGGGTACATGCGCGCGTCGGTGAGCGGCAGGCGGAAGCTGTCGGCATGCAGGTAGGCGCCGCGGAAGGCATGGGTGGTGACGGCGAGCTCGATTTCGCGGAAGCTTTCGGCGATGTCGAAAGGATTGTAGCCGGCAAGGCCGATGAAGCGCGGCGAGGACGCGGTGTAGCGCAAGACGTCATCCAGGCGAGTGTCCACGCACATCCACTGGCGCTCGCAGGACCACCGCTTGCATTGCGAAACCAGCACGCGGGCGATTCCGGCGGCGTCCATGGCGGCGTCGGTCGGCAGAACCAGCGGGCAGGCGCCGGCGGCGGGGCGTGCGGAAGGGTGAAAAAGAACGTCGATGGCGGGGAGAGTTGCGAGTTGCGAGTTGTGAGTCGTGAGCAAGGTACCTCAGCGGCAAAAGCCGCCCGTCCTATCGAAGCTCGACTGCAGCACACGCGCGGGAGGCGTGTGCCACACAACCACGATTACATCCTGAGAGTAGACCCGGCGGGGGCGCGCGGAAGTGAGTTCTATCACCCCTAATGGTGACACCTATCACTGCCCCTCAGTAGGGGTAGGACGACCATGAATGATGGGAGTGAAGCCTTGCTTCAGGCCAGGGGTGAAGGGGACGCTTGCGGTACGGAGCGCCCATGACGGGATGGTCTCGTCACCTCCACTTCCCCGAGGTGACGGTGGTGCTCCGGAGGAACGAATCCAGGCAGAATCCAAAGATGGCAGGACGCTGGCCCGGCACGATTCATACGAATTCATAAGCACCTGTTCCAGGCGACAGCGCGCCCTCGTGTGCGCGCGAGAAGAGAGGACGAAATGGCAACAGCGATCGAAATCCAAAAACCGGGCGAGGCAACCAAGGGCGTCCGCTATCCGGGCGTGGTAACGACGACCGACGGATCGGGCGCGGTGGTGTGGGTGGAGAGCCACATCTCGCAGGGCGCGTGCGCGTATCCGATTACGCCCTCGACGCCGATGGGCGACGGCTTCGCGGTGGAGTTCGCCAACGGGACGAAGAACCTGTGGGGCGAGCCGGTGGTGTTTCTGGAGCCGGAGTCGGAGCACAGCTCGGCGTCGGCGTGCGAAGGGTTCGCGCTGGCCGGTGGACGGGTGACCAACTTCACCTCCGGGCAGGGCCTGATCCTGATGAAGGAAGTGCTGTACGTGATCAGCGGCAAGCGCCTGCCGGTAGTGTTTCACATAGGAGCGCGGGCGCTGACCTCGCATTCGCTGAACGTGCACGCCGGGCATGACGACGTGATGGGCGTGGCCGACGTGGGCTGGGGCATGCTGTTCAACCGCAACGCGCAGGAAGCCGCCGACCTGGCGATCATCGCGCGGCGCGCCGCCGAGGACAGCGAAACGCCGTTCATGAACATCCAGGACGGGTTTCTGACGACGCATACGCTGGAGACGATCCGGCTGCCGGAAGAAGAGCTGATGAAGGATTTCATCGGCGATCCCAAGCTCCGGCTGCGCAAGCTGTTCGACCCGGCCAAACCGGTGCTCACCGGCTGCGTGCAGAACCAGGACAGCTACATGAAGGGCAAGGTGGCGCAGCGCTACTTCTACGACCGGGTGTCGCCGGCGCTGTCGAACGCCTTCGAGGCGTACGGCAAGTTGACCGGGCGCCGCTACGATTTCCTGAAGCGATACCGGATGGAAGGCGCGGAGTACGCCATCATCGGCATGGGTTCGATGATGGACACGGCGGAAGCGACGGTGGATTACCTGCGCAGCCAGGGCATGAACATCGGCGCGATCACGGTGGTGAGCTTCCGGCCGTTCCCCTCGTGGGAGCTGGCGCTGGCCCTGCAACACGTGAAGGCGGCGGCGGTGATCGAGCGCTGCGACGTGCCGCTGATGGAGTCGAACCCGCTGGCCGTGGAGGTGAAGGCAGCGCTGGCGGACGCGCACATGGGCACCAGCGGCGACCGCATCCGGCACATCCCGGAAATCTATTCGGGCGTGGCGGGTTTGGGCGGGCGCGACCTGCGCCCCGGCCACTTTGTTGCCGCGGCGGAAAACATGCTGCACGGCAACGGCAAGCGCTCATTCGTGCTGGGCGTGAGGCACCCGGACGCGCTGGAGATCACCGTCGATCCCGACGTGCGGCCCGAGGGGGCGTTCTCGCTGCGCGGGCACTCGGTGGGCGGGTTCGGGTCGGTGACCACCAACAAGGTGATCGCCGCGGTGGCCAGCGACCTGTTCAATCTGTACGCGCAGGCGTTCCCTAAGTACGGCTCGGAAAAGAAGGGCCTGCCGACCAACTACTACCTGACGCTGGCGCCGGAGGTGATCCGGATGCACGCGGAGCTGAACCTGGTGGATTTTGTGGCCATCCAGGACCAGAACGCGTTCCTGAGCGGCGACCCGCTGGCCGGGCTGAGGCCGGAGGGCGCGATCTACCTGCAATCAACCCTGCCGCAGGAGCAGGTGTGGGGGAGCCTGCCGCTGGAGGCGCGCACGACGATCCGCGAGCGCAACCTGAAACTGTACGCGCTGGACGCGCAGAAGATCGCGCGCGAATGCGCCACCCGGGCGGACTTGCAGATCCGCATGCAGGGCATCGTGCTGCTGGGCGCGTTCCTGAAGCTGACGCCGTTCGCGGCCAAGGCCGGACTGGACGCAGAGAAACTGTTCGGCTTGCTGCGCACGACGCTGACCAAGTACTTCGGCAAGCGCGGCGGGTCGGTGGTGGACGACAACATCAACGCGGCGCGGCGCGGGTATGACGAGGTCGCGGAGATTGTTCCGCCGGCGAAGGACGTGGAACTGGCAACGGAGAAATCGTACAAGTTCCAGGTGGCGGACATCCCGTCGGCGCAACCGGAGGTGGTGGAGGCGGACTTCTGCGAGCACGTGATCGGCAACTACGCGCGCGGCAAGGAGAGCGACCTGGCGGCGGACGAATACCTGGGCCGCAGCTTCATGCCGGCGGCGAGCGCCATGCGGAGAAGCTTCCGGACGCTGGCGCCGGACATCCCCGAGCTGGTGGCGGCAAACTGCGTGGGTTGCATGGAATGCGTGAACGCGTGTCCGGATACCGCCATCCTGGGCAAGGTGGTGGAGGCGGAGGCGCTGCAGGAGCAGTTGGCAAAGGTGGAAATTGCCGCCATCCGGGCCGTGCTGCAGGCGGAGTTCGTCAAGACGCAGAAGTACTGGGCGATTCCGGAAAAGAAAGGCGAGAAGGGCGGGTGGTTCAGCATCTTTGTGGACCCCGACAAGTGCAAGGGCTGCGGCGAGTGCGTGGTGGCCTGCGGCAGCCACAAGGCGCTGGAGATGAAGCCGAAGAACGGAAACGTCAGCCGGATGGATTTGATGATGGACCTCTATCATCACCTGCCGGAAACGCCGAAGCGGCTGCTGAACGAGAAGGCGCTGGGCGACATGATGCTGGCGTCGAGTTCGCAACTGTTCGTGGGCGGGGCGGGATCGTGCATGGGCTGCGGCGAGGCGACAGCGATTCGCCTGATGCTGGCAGCCACCGGGTTCGTCTACGGGGCGGACAAGATCGGCATCGTAGGCGCGACCGGGTGCAACAGCGTGTACGGTTCGACCTATCCGTTCAACCCGTACACCGTGCCGTGGACAAACTCGCTGTTCGAGAACGCGCCGGCGGATGCCATGGGCATCCGTCTGCGCTGGAACCAGGAAGGCCACGGCGATTACAAACTGTGGTGCCTGGGCGGTGATGGCGCCATGTACGACATCGGGTTCCAGTCGCTGAGCCGGATGCTGGCCTCGGGCATGGACATCAAGGTGCTGGTGCTGGATACGCAGGTGTACTCCAACACCGGCGGGCAGGCTTCGACGGCGACCTTCACCGCGCAGGACGCGAAGATGTCGGCGGTAGGCAAGGCGAACCCCGGGGGGAAGACCGAACATCGCAAGGAGATGGCGCAAATCCTGATGATGCACCCGAATGCGTTCGTGGCGCAGACCATCGCCGGCAATCCCAGCCACTTCTACAAAACGATCATGGCGGCCAACGAGTATCCCGGGCCGGCGGTGGTGATTGCCTACACTACTTGCCAACCGGAGCACGGCGTGGCCGACGACCGTTCGATGCTGCAGGAAAAACTGGCGGTGGAGTCGAGGGCGTTTCCGCTGCTGGTTTACGATCCGCGCAAGGGCGAAAAGTTCCGCGAGCGGCTCAGCCTGGCGGGCAATCCGGCCATGAAGGAAGACTGGTACGTGGATCCGCGGAACAACCAGACCGTGGACTTCATCAGCTTCGCCAAGACGGAGGGCCGCTTCTCGCGGCACTTCGACGCCGATGGCAATCCTGACGCGTCCATCAAGGCGGCGCAACAGGACCGGTTGGAGAACTGGCGGAGATTGCAGGAGCTGGCGGGACTGAAATAGCAATTAGCGATTAGCAATTGGCAATTAGGGATGCCGCCCCGAGTGGGCGGCATTTTTTTGGCTGTAGCCCCCTTTCCGACGACCAATACAAAAGCAGAACTGCGGCGGCACAAGGCGGAAGTGCACAACAATCGTGGCGATGCTGGGCGTTCCGATGTGAAACAGCGGGTCTTTCCGGGATTTGGCGCGGCATGGCGCGGGCGTTGTTTCGCGGCGATGCGAAGCATGAGTGCTAGGGTGGGTTGGTAAATATTCCGTCTGCAACGTCGAACCGGCTGCTCGAGTGACACGTGGCAAAAGATATGACCTGGGCGAATAGGCGGCTCCTTCGGTATGGCAGCGCGTTGGCCGTTGCCGTGGTGGCCTTCGTGTGGCGGGAAGTAATGGTGCGAAACCTGGGCGGCCAATTGCCGCCCTATATCACTTTTTATCCCGCGGTCATGATCGTGAGCCTGGTGTTCGGCCTGCGACAAGGGCTGCTGGCCACCCTGTTCGCGGTGCTCATGACGGGCTACTGGATTTTGCCTCGTGAGGGAACGGGATTCGCACGCCTCACCGATATCGTGGACATCGTGCTGTTTGCCGCCGTGTGCGTCGGCATGGCGGTGATGGCGGAGGTGTATCGCCGTACCCGAGACCGGGCGGCAGCCTACGAACGGCAATTGGCCCTGCAGAAGTCTTCCGATGCGCTCCGGCGCAGCGAAGAGCGTTACCGCTCGCTGGTGGTAGCCACGGCCCAGATCGAGTGGACCACCAACCCGTTGGGGATGGTGGTGGACGACCTGCCGACCTGGAGGGCATTCACCGGCATGACGCTGATACAGGGTTGGGGATGGCTTGCGTCGGTGCATCCTGACGACCGGGAGCGGGCTGCGAAGGAATGGCAGGATTGCGTGCAAAACCGGTCGCGGTACGAAACAGAATATCGCCTGCGCCGTCACGACGGACAGTATTGCCACATGGCAGTTCGTGGCGTTCCGGTGGTGGGCGAGGACGGCGAAGTCCGCGAGTGGGTTGGGACGTGCACCGACATCAGCGAGCGCAAGCAGGCGGAGGGGGAGCTTCAGCGTTACATGCAGGAACTGGAGCGGAGCAACAACGAGTTGCAGGATTTTGCCGCGATCGCGGCGCACGACTTGCAGGAGCCGCTGCGCAAGGTGACTGCCTTCGGCGATCACCTGAAGGAACACTGCGGCGACAACCTGGACGAACTGGGGCGCGATTTCCTGGCGCGGATGCAGAACGCGGTGCAACGGATGTCGGTGCTGATCGAGGCGCTGTTCCAGTACTCGCGGGTGGGCGCGCGAGCGGAGCCCTTCCAGCCGGTGGACATGCTGGCCGTGGTCTTCGGGGTGGTGGCGGACGTGGAAGCGCGGATCAGCCGGTCGCAGGCGCGGATTGAATTCACGCCGATGCCGAAGGTGATGGCCGATGCCACGCAGGTCCGGCAACTGATACAAAACCTGGTGGCCAACGCGCTCAAATTCCAGCGGCCCGGCACCAGGCCCCACGTAGTGATCGAGGGCCGGACCATCGACCACGGCGGGTGCGAGATCAGCGTGCGCGACAACGGGATCGGGTTCGAAGCGAAGTACCTGGAGCGGATTTTCCGGCCATTCCAGCGGCTGCATGGACGAAGCGAGTACGAAGGCAGCGGCATGGGGCTGGCGATCTGCCGCAAGGTGGTCGCGCTCCATGGAGGAACGATCACGGCGCACAGCCGGCCGGGCGAGGGCAGCACCTTCGTGGTGACGCTGCCCGCAGTCAAGATCACAGATTTAGAAAGGAGAGGATTATGGGAAACAGAGACGGCGCCGAGCTTGTCCGAATCCTGCTCGCCGACGACGACGACGACGATTTCTACCTGACGGAGCGCGCCTTGAAGGAGAGCCGGCTGCGCAACGAAATCAGCCGTGTCAAGGACGGCGAAGAACTGATGCGCTACCTGCGGCATAGCGGGGAATTCAACGGCGCCGTGCGGACGCCGGAGCCGGGGCTGATCCTGCTGGACCTGAACATGCCGAAGATGGACGGGCGGGAGGCGCTGCGGGAGATCAAGGCGGACCCGATCCTGCACCACATCCCGGTGGTGGTGCTGACCACGTCGCGAGCGGAAGAGGACGTGGTGCGCTCGTACGAGTTCGGGGTGAATTCGTACATCATCAAGCCGCTGACGTTCCAGGGTCTGGTGGATGCGATGAAGGCGGTGGGAACGTACTGGTTTGAGGTGGTGGCGTTGCCGTCGTAGGGGGCCGTCATGAGCACGGAGACGCTGCAATTTTTGGTGGTGGAGGACGACGAGGACGATTTCCTGCATATCCGCCACTTGCTGAAGAAGAGTGTCGGCGAGGCGGAGGTGGAGAGGGCGGCCACGGCGGAGGCGGCGGTGGCGATGGCGAACGACCACCCCCACGACCTGTGCTTCGTCGATTACCGCCTGGGGGACAAGGATGGCCTGGAGGTTTTACGGGAGCTGAAGAACCGCGACGAGGCGGCGCCGGTGATTTTTCTGACCGGCCAGGGAGACGAAGAGGTCGCGGTGCAGGCGATGAAGGCGGGCGCGACCGACTACCTGCTGAAATCGAAGCTTAATGCGCAGTCGCTGGCGGCGGCGGTGCGCTATGCGCTTACGCTGGGCAAGGAACACGAGGCGGTGCGGGTGGCGCGGCGGGCACTCTATGCCAGCGAGCAGCGATTTCGTGCCCTGGTGGAGAACAGCTCGGACGCGATCGCACTGCTGGACGCGCTGGGCACGATCGTTTACGTGAGCCACTCCGTGCAGCGGATGATGGGCTTCGCGCCGGAAGAATTGGTGGAGACATGCGCTTTCGACCACATCCACCCCGAGGACGTGGAGTCGGTTCGGCGGGTGTTTTCCGCCTTGCTGAAATCCCCGGGGGTACCGATGCGGGCCGAATACCGCAGGCGTCACAAGGACGGCGGGTGGCGATTCCTGGAAGCGACGGGGATGAACCGGCTCGATGATCCGGCCGTCGGAGCCATTGTGGTCAATGAGCGCGACATCACCGAGCGGCGCCAGGCGGAAGCGGAATTCCGCAAGCTGTCGAGCGCGGTGGAGCGGTCCGCCGACATGGTGGTCATGACCGACCCGAACGGGGTGATCGAGTACGTGAATCCGGCGTTCGAAACGCTCACCGGGTACACGCGGGAAGACGCAGTGGGGAAGACGTCGCGAATCCTGAAATCGGGGCGGCAGGACCGCGCTTACTACGAACGCATGTGGGCGACGCTGTTGTCCGGGCAGGTATTTCGCGATGTGCTGGTGAACCGCAAGAAAAACGGGGAGCTGTACTGGGAGGAAAAAACCATCACCCCTGTGCTGGACGAGCATGGCAAGGTGCGGCATTTCATCTCCAATGACCGGGACATCACCCAGCGGCGCACGGCCGAGGAGGCGTTGAGGAGCAGCGAGGAGCGCTACCGGCTGCTGTTTGAGCGCAACCTGGCGGGCGTGTTCCGCACCTCTGCCGAGGGGAAGTTCACGGAGGCCAACGACTCGCTGGCGCGCATGCTGGGGTACGAATCGGGACGGGAGCTGTTGGGCCGGGACATGGCCGATTTTCTTGATAATCCGCTGGAACGGGGCGCGCTGATACGGGAACTGAATACGCGCGGCCAGGTGGTCAGCTACGAGGTGCGCGCGCGGCGCAAAGACGGGAGCGACGCGTGGGCGTTGCTGAGCAGCACGCTGCTGCGCGACCAGCAGGGCAACGTGGTCGGGCGAGAGGGCACGGTTCTCGACATCACCGAGCGGCGCGGACTCGAGCAGCAACTGCTGCACTCGCAGAAGATGGACGCAGTGGGGCAGTTGGCGGGAGGCGTTGCCCACGATTTCAACAACCTGCTGATGGTGATCAGCAGCTATGCCGAGCTGCTGTCGGACTCCATCGGCGGCAACGCCAAGGCGCAATACCAGGCGGGGGAGATCCTGAAAGCGGCGCGGCGGGCCGCGGGACTGACGCGGCAACTGCTGGCGTTCAGCCGCAAGCAGGTGATGTCTCCCCGCCTGCTGGACCTGAACACCGTGCTGGCCGATATCGGGCGGATGTTGCCCCGGCTGATTGGAGAGGACATCCAGGTGGAAATCCGGCCCGGCGCATCGTTGTGGAAGGTAAAGGCCGATCCGGTGCAAGTCGAGCAGGTCATCATCAACCTGGCGGTCAATGCGCGCGATGCCATGCCGCGCGGCGGACACCTGGTGCTGGAGACGTCGAACGCGCACCTGGACGAGGAATACGCGCGGCGGCACGTGGGAGTCTTGCCGGGCGAGCATGTCATGCTGACGGTCAGCGACACGGGGTGCGGAATACCCGCTGACATCCTGCCGCGCATTTTCGAGCCGTTCTTCACCACCAAGGAACTGAGCAAGGGAACCGGGCTGGGACTGCCGATGGTGTACGGTATCGTGAAACAGAGCGGCGGGTCCATATGGGTGTACAGCGAAGTGGATCGTGGGACGGTGTTCAAAGTGTACCTGCCTCGCTCCGCTGCGGTGGCGGAGAAATATTACGAGGAGCAGCCGGCCGCGCCCCCGCCGCGGGGTTCGGAGACCATCCTGATGGTCGAAGACGAGGAAGCGGTGCGCGAATCCACCTGCGAGTACCTGACCTCGCGCGGCTACAACGTCCTGCAGGGGAAAGACGGCGCCGACGCGCTGCAGGTGCTGGAACACTTCGCGGGGAAGATCCACCTGTTGATCACCGACGTGATCATGCCGGGCATGAGCGGGGCGGATCTGGGCAAGCGCGTGCGCGAGCTGCGGCCGGACATCAGGGTGATCTACATTTCCGGCTACACCGAGTCCACGGTCGGGCAGCACGGGGTTGAGGCCACGTCGGGATTTCTCCCGAAGCCGTTCACCTTGACGGCACTGGCCGGCAAGGTTCGTGAAGTGTTGGACGCGGGCGTGCCCGGCTGTGGCAAAGCAGAACCGCTGCCACTGGTGGAGGTGAAGTAGCGGCGCGCGGCCAAGCTCAAAACTGGGAGCCGCCGTTCCCATCCGAACCGGCCCACAGGTTAGCGGACGACCATCACCGGGCAGTGCGCGTAGCGGAGTACGCGCTCCGATACCGAACCCAGCAGCCATTTCTCGAACCGCGACATTCCCCGACGCCCCAGGATGATCAGGTCCACTTTGTCTTCTTCCGCCCGATGCACGATCTGTTCCGCCGGGTGTCCCACAGCGATGTCTGTCGTAATTTCCACATCATGGCCTTTGGCCTTTTCGAGAATCTTCTTAAAACCTTCCTCATAGTGTTCTCGCGCGTCATCGAGCATTGCTTCCATCTCTACCGACGTGGCAGGCTCGGGAGGGCGAGCGACAGCAAAGATCAGGACGGTGCAATCGAGCGACTCGGCCAGCGAAAGCGCGACATCGACGGCCTTGTCCGCCTGCGCCGAGCCGTCGTATCCAACCATGATTTTGCGGAAGTGCGGATTCTGCCTTCGTCCAGTCATTTGTCTCCCCAATCTAGTCCGCAGTAGAGGCCGACACCTGAGGAACGGACCCCACCTGTTCCTCGTGCTTGCGCGGCAACAGATGCCGTGGCATGAAGAACGCATTGGCGATCACCGTCGGAACGACTGCGCTCCCGATGACCGTGGCAACAAGAAACGAATACTGCCCCTGGTCGATGATGCCGTGATTCAGGCCGAAGAGAGAGGAAATGGTACCAAACGTCAACCCGGTGGACATCATCAGCGTGTAGTACAGCCCTTCCTCGCGCTGGTACTTGAATGCCTTCACGGTAGGCAGCAAGCCGGTGATTTTTGAAATCATTTTGGCGAAGAACAAGACCACGAAAATCAACGGGGCGGCGATCAGAGCGGGTACGGACACAAACGAACCAGCCCGGATGAAGTAGAACGGGGTCAGCAACCCGAAGGTCAGCGTCCGCAGCCTGCGGATGAGCGCGTGATCCTTGCCGACTGTCCCGGCCAGGATCATTCCAATGATGTAGGCCGGAAGCACAGCCTCGCTCCCTGCCCACGACGCTAACGCGCCCATGGCGAAGAGCACCAACAATAAATACTTGGCTTCAATCTCGGATACGCGCCCACCATAGCGGCGGAAAAACTTGGGAGTGACATTCGGCAGGACGGCGAACACGGCCACGCTGACGACTACAAAGATCAGCGTCCGAATCGTGAACGGCGAAAAGATCAGTCCGAGAGCAATCACGGTCCCGAGGTCATTGACGAAGCAGGCGGCGAGAATCGCTTTGCCGAAATCCGTCTTGTTGAAGCCCAGCTCCAACATGACCGCGTAGACAACCGCGACCGAAGTCGTGGAAAGCGCCACGCCCGCCAGCCAACTGGAGCGGGCACTCCAGTGCAAGATGTAGTGCGCGATGGCCGTACAGCCGAGGAACGGTCCGAAAAAGCCGACCAAGCCGACTGCCGATGCCTCTTTCCACTTGGCGCGGAAAATGGCCGGATCAAGTTCCGCCCCGGCCAGAAACGTAAGAACGATGGCGCCCGTGCCAGCGAGAAAGCTGATCCATCCAGTGCTGCCCGCCAACCCCGACTTCACCACCAACGACACGATCACGAGCTGGGCAACCGTGCCGACGACGATTTCAGTCAAGGCAACAGAAATCTTGAGCCAATTGCCCAGCAGAGTGGAAACTACCGCCAAGCCCACCCAAACCGCTGCCAAAAGCCACACGCTCTCCATGACTCGCTCCAAGGTTGGATTGCAGGATCGTTGCCGGGCACATGACTCCGCGACAAGGATTCCTGTCAGGAGTCATCATCTGTCCCGGCATGAGGTGGGACAGCGGTTATGCGGTGAACTCCTTCACCGTTACGAGATTCATTACAGGAAGATGCGATGGCGAGTCAATTGGATTCGGCGACATCGTTCTTTCGCGGACTGGCCCCTAGCCGCTCACCACGGGCCACTGTCGGATGGGGCGAAGCTTTCCCTTTTCCAGAATGAATTCGTCGCCGCGCCAAGCCACGGTGTGGCCGGTAAAGCTGGCGATCCAGACTGCCAGGGCGACGACGTCGCGCAGCGGCAGCAGCGCCAGCAAGCGGGGAACGTCATCGTCATGCAGGATTTTTCTGCCGACGATCATGGCCATGGTGAGGCGCAGCGCGGCGGCCACGGCGAGCACGCCCCAGGCCCAGGCGGCGCCGCCGGACAGCAGCAGTGCCAGCAAAGCCCACGGCAGGCCGAAGGTCAGGCCAACTCCGGTGTAACCCCAGCGGCGCGAGTCGCGCGTACTGCGCGCCCAGCGCAGTTGATGCTGGAGAAAGCCGCGCACGCCGTAATCCGGCAGATGATGGTCGACCACGACATCGGAGAGGCGGACCTCAAATCCTGCCTTCGCGATGCGCGCGCCCAGCTCAAAATCGTCGGCCAGGTAATCCACCAGCGGCACGAAACCGCCGATCGCATCCAGCACCTTGCGAGGGAACGCCAGCGTGGAGCCGAGCGCGAAGCGGACGCCTTCAATCTGCCGCGCGGCCAGAACGCCGGCGCTGAAATCGGTGCTGATCCCGATACTCTCCAGCTTCGATCCCAGCGTCTTGCCGGCGATGCCGCGATACAAGCAGGTCACCATGCCGACGCGAGGGTCGACGAATTCCTGCACCACCCGGCGCAGGTAGTCGGGATCGACACGAATGTCGCTGTCGTTGACGATCAGGTATTCATGGCGCGCCTGGGGCAACATTTGCACCAGGTTGCTGACCTTCAAATTCGTCCCCAGCACCTTGGGGCAGGCCATCAGCCGGATGTCATGCTGCGGGAACTCGGCTTGCAGCCGCCCGACCAGCTCCGCGGCCGGATCATCGGGATCGCTGACGCCGAAAATCAGTTCGTACTCGGGATAATCCTGCAGGCAATGGCTGCGAAAGCTGCCGTACAGATCGGGATCGGTGCCGCGCAGCGGCTTCAGGATCGAGATGGGCGGTGTCCAGGGGGGCGCGGGCGAACGGCGGCGGTCGCGCAGGAAGCGGCGCGCGCTCCACAGGCAAAGCAGGTAGTAGCCGCAGCCGGCGGCAGTGGCCAGCAGCGCGATTACTTCCACAAACTGGACCAGGTTCTGCAACATCCAAGCTCGGCGCGCCCGGCGCTCACTCCCTTCTTTGCGAACGCAATGGCGTCGCACAACGACACGACAGAGTAGCAGATGGCTCGCGGCCTCTGTCAGTGAATTCCCACCAAAGGCCGCATTTTACTCGTAGCGGAGCGCCTCAATGGGATCAAGTTTCGACGCCTTCCATGCCGGATAGATGCCGAACACCAACCCGGTGGCGCAAGCAATCCAGAAACCGGTCATGGTCCAGAACACCGACATCCGGGCCGGCAGGGACGACCAGATCACGCGCACCAGGTAAGTGAGCGCCGCCCCCAGCAGCACGCCGAGCAGGCCACCCAGGGCGGTCAAGGTCACCGCCTCGAGGGTAAATTGCAGCAGGATGTCGCGTTTGCGCGCGCCCATCGCCTTGCGTACCCCGATCTCGCGGGTGCGCTCGGTGACCGAGACCAGCATGATGTTCATCACTCCGACTCCGCCCACGATCAGCCCCACGCTCGACACCGCAAACATGAAAACGAACACCGCGCCGGTCACCTGGTTCCAGACATCGGACAGGGAATCCTGCGTCAGGATGGCGAAATTGTCAGGCGCGTTGGGCGGGACGTGGCGGCGCCGCCGCAAGAGTTGCCGCATCTCGTCAATCGCCTTCGGCATGTCCTCATGCGAGGTGGCCTTCACGCTGATCCAGTGGTCCTTGATCTCGGGATGCAGCTTGCGAAACGTGCTCAGCGGAAAACGGACGATGTTGTCGTCGGGGTTCTTGCCGCCGGCGAACGCGCTCTTGACCGGGTCCATGACGCCAATGACACGAAACAACTGTCCCTCGATGTTGATCTCCTTGCCGATGGGATTGCCTTCGGGGAACAGCGTCTGGGCGGTTTCCGCGCCCAGGTTAATGACCGGGGTGCGGTGCTGGTCGTCGAATTCGTCGAACCACCGCCCTTGCGAGATCGGCAGGTCGTACACGATGCGGGCGCTGGCCATGTCGCCCTCGAGAATCACGTTCTTCGCCTTCTGCCCGTTGTACTTGACCACGTAGGTGCCGGTGCCGAACTGGCGCATGAAGAAGCGCACGCCGGCGGTGACGTTCTGCACGTGCGGCAGATCGCGCATGGCCAGCGCGTCCTCGCGTGTCAGTTCCTTGCGCTTGCGCATCTCGTCGGGAATGCGGCCGAAAATGAACGGCTCCTGGTGGTAGGCAATGATGATGTTGGAGCCCATGGACTGGATGGCCCCGGTGACGTTGTCGTTGAGGCCGCGCACCACGGAAGAAATGGCGATCACCACCGCGACGCCAATCACCACGCCCAGGATGGTCAGCCCCGAGCGCAGCTTGTTTTTGCGGATCGTCTCCCAGGCCATGCGTACGATCACGCCGTAATCGCGACTCTGAATCATTTACTGTTCGGACCTCAGGGCGACGATCGGATCCAGGCTGGCCGCGCGCTTGGCCGGATACACGCCAAAGAAAATTCCCACGCTCGCCGAAACCAATAAGCCGGCAGCGATCGCCCACAGCTTGATGACCGACGGCATGCCGATGAGGGCCGTGACCGTCTTCGCTACCACAATGCCAAACAGAATCCCGATCACGCCGCCGACCAGCGCCATGGTGCTGGATTCGATCAGGAACTGGCGCAGCACGTCGTTGCGGCGCGCCCCCAGCGCCTTGCGGATACCGATTTCCCGGGTGCGCTCGGTCACCGACACCAGCATGATGTTCATGATCACGATGCCGCCCACGACCAGGGAAATGGCGGCGATGGCGATCATGGCGATGAAGAAGCTGCCGCTGATGTTGGCCCAGATGCCGAGAAAGCTGGCGTTGGTCTCGACGGCGAACGAATCCTGTGCACCGGGCAGATCGTGGCGGCGCGAGCGCATGATGGCCCGCGTCTGGTCCATGGCCGAATCGAGTTGCGGCCCCACGCCGTCGGCTTTGCCGAGGATGCGGATGCTGTTGTGGGTTCCATACTTTCGCATCCAGGCGGTAATCGGCATGATGACGTAGTTGTCGCGGCTCTGGCCCAGGGTTTTTCCCTCTTTCTTGCCCATCCCGACGATGGTGTAGCTCTCGCCGTCAATGCGGACCTCGCGCCCGATGGGGTCGAGCCCCGGCATGAGCTTTTCCAGGATGTCGCTGCCGATGACGACCACGCGCGAGGCGTTGTGCATGTCAATGTTGTTGACCATGCGCCCGGCTACGATGTCCAGGTCGAGGATCGGCGCCATGCTGGGCGTCATGCCGCGGATCATGGTGTCGCTGCTGGACTGGTCGCCGAACCTTACCTTTCCGATATTGGTCACGCTCGCGCCCGCGTGCTTGCAACTGGAGCATCCCTCCAGCACGGCCTGGTAATCGTCGAGCGTCAGGTCCTTGCGCTTCTGGCCTTCCAGGAACTGGTCAATGCTGGTGATGACCGGCGAAATCTTGGCCACGATGAACACGTCCGCGCCCAGGTTGAAGATCTTGGTGGCAACGTAGCCGTTGATGCCGTTGACGAAGGTCACCACGGCAATCACCGCCGCAACGCCAATGACGACGCCCAACAGCGTCAGCGCGGAGCGCAGCTTGTTGGCCCACAAGGAGTGCAGGGCGATGCGGATGCCTTCGCTGGTGTTCATGCGGGGAAGTACACATCAGGGTATCAGAGGTATCCCGGTGCGCGTACTCGTATTGCTGCCGATGAAGCGGGGCGTGGCGGCTGCGGATCGAATATAATGATGAAGTTGGCAGCCGGACCGGACGGTCGCTGTCGCCTTCACCGGCGGCAGAGGAAAGTCCGAACTCCGCAGAGCAGTGTGCCGGATAACGTCCGGGAGGCTGGTTTCAAGACCAGTCGACGGAAAGTGCCACAGAAAACATACCGCCCCGGCTTGCCGGGGTAAGGGTGAAAAGGTGCGGTAAGAGCGCACCGCCCGTTTAGTAATAAACGGGGCAGGGCAAACCCCACACGGAGCAAGACCAAATAGGGGACCAGTCCGGGAGCAATCCCGGCACGCGCCGGCTCGGCGCGGATGAGTTCCGGGTAGGTCGCTACAGCCGGGCAGCGATGTCCGGCGCAGAGGAATGACCGTCCCACCCGCAAGGGCGGACAGAATTCGGCTTACAGGTCCGGCAGCCACTGTGCCCTCCACTTCGCGACACGAGGTGGAGGGCTTTCATTTAGCCTTGGACGCATCCAGAAATCGTCTGACGGAGAACAACTGCCGGAGTTGCCGAACCGCAGACGCGAAAGGAACGATAACTTCAATGCACTACCTGTTGTTTTACGAAGTGGGCGACGACTACGTTTCCAGGCGCGCCGAATTTCGGGATGCGCACCTCGACAAGGCATGGAAGGCAAGCGAGCGCGGCGAACTTGTCCTGGGCGGCGCGCTGGCCAATCCGGTGGACGGCGCCGTGCTGCTGTTCAGGGGCGACTCGCCTGAGGTCGCGGAAAAATTTGCCAGAGCTGATCCTTATGTGACCAGCGGGGTGGTGAAGCGATGGAAGGTCCGGGAGTGGACCACGGTGGCGGGAGAAGACGCCGCGATGCCCATACGAACCGCAAAATAAACTGCGATCAGCGCTTCGTCATTTCGCGCCCGCGTTTGACAGCGTGAAACCGTGGTGCTACTTTTCGCCGCGGATCGGATACGCCAACAACGCCCTCGCCAAACGATTACACGCCATCGGGATAGAAATGGCTGCTTAAATCACTGTCGCCCACCCTTGGCTGCGGCGAAGGGTGGGATTTTTCTGCGGCGTAAGCACGACGGCCCATGAAGGGCGAGATCAGAGTCTTTCCGTCGGCAATCAATTGCAGGAGTTGCCGGTCGCGGATGTAGAGCGTCGACCCATCCAACTCCGCGAGCTTTCTCTTTTTGAACTCGACGAAAAGCCGGCTGACGGTTTCGCGCGAAATCCCGATCATCTGCGCCACCTCTTCGTGCCGGAATGCAAACTTGATGCGCGACGCGGTGTCACCGTTGCTCATCGGCCAATCCAACAGTAACAGGGCCAATTTTTCACCGGAAGTTTGCGCCAGGCCCAGACAACGGACCTCGTGACAGGCGCTGATGCAAATAGACGTAAGCTGCCGGGCCACTCCAATGCTGATCTCTTTGTTGCTGTTCATTAAACGCAAAAAGGGATCCCGCTTGATGAAAGCCAGTTGGCAGGGGCCCATGGTCTCGGCCGTCACTTCGTACCGTCCTCCGGAAAGTGTTGCGGGAAGACCGAGCACGTCGCCCGCCTTGGCCATTCGTAAGATCAGGGACCTGCCGTCAACCGAGGAGAGGTAGAGCTTGACCCGGCCGCTCTGGAGAATGAATATGCCGCGCGCCGGCTCCCCTTCGTTGAACAGCTTGGCGGAATCCGGGTAATGGATGGGAAAACTGATCGCTTCCAGTTCGTTGGCAATGCTTTGAGTCAAGACGCCGAAGACCGTGGCTGTCGTGGGCTCAACAGTGCGTGCACGCCGGCTGGCTGCATGGTCGCGCGAGGAAGCCATAGACACCCCCATTGGGTTGCGCCGCATGACTTCGAAGTCATGCGGGTTCGACAAGAACCCAATATCAGTGATTGCTTCGGCACAGTCCTGACGCAGGGCATGATCGAGCGCTGGATTGTGCCGGGACTTGAGTGGCCCAAGACTACTCCGAATGGCCGGGAAAAACGAGGGGAATGTTACAGAAATTAGTGATGCACGTCACATTGAGCAGTGCGCCCATCGGCGGGGTCATCCCGGGCGCATCACCTAGTCACCCGCGGCCGCATCCTCTTGCTCGTGATCCGGTGGAGTGATCTGGATCAGGTTGTCCTGGCGCAAAGCGGCTGCGGCCAGGTCGCGCTCCCAGCGCAGCGCCTCGCGAACGCCGGGGCGGAAGTTCGCGGCAAACTTGCCCACACCGACCGACCCACGCACCAGGTGACCAACGGTGAGCGGGCCGGCTAGCTTGCGGTGGCCGATCCAGTGGAGCGCCGAGCTGATGGCGCATCCGCACCTGCTGCAGTCCGGGTCGCCGCCAAAGATGCACGGCTCCACGCGCGTGCGCAGATCGGCGGTGTAGTTCACCGACATCTTGGAAAAAATGCAGTCATCCGGGTTGCGCGGAGGCGCCAGCAGGGTGCGCGCGATCTCCTGGTTGAAAAGGAACTTCGGATAGCGGCGTCGCAGGTCCGGAGTCTCGCGGATGAGCCGCTCGTAATGTTCCGGCCGGAGCACCTCCGCCGTGTCCTCGCCCCGCTGCGGCGAATACGTGCTCACCCAGATGAAGTTCACCTCCGGGCGCTCGCTCCAGAAGCGTATGTACTCTTCCACGTAGCCGTCGCGCTCCAGCATGGGCCGCGTCAGGGTCCAGTGCACGTTGACTTCACAGCCCTCGATGTTGCGCAGGATGCGTTCGTAGGTGGCGGGCTTGCGGCGGACGTCGTGATGCTCGGGGAGACCGTCCACGGAGATGGTGGTGCGGAAATCCTTGAACTTCATCCAGTGCTTTGGGATGGGGATGACGGCGCTGGTCACCAGCATCACGAAGGTTCCCAAAGCGGTGATGCGCGGGATCATGGTTTCCAGTTCGCGGTGGCGCATCATGGGCTCTCCGCCCACCAGCGAGACGTGCAGGGGCCGGTAGCGGCGGATCAGGTCCACCACGCGTTCCACCAGTTCTTCGCCCTTGAAGTCGCTGAGGTCGCGCAGGCTCTTCTCGCCGCCGAGGTGATCATCTCCGTAGGCATAACAGCCGGGGCAGCTCAGGGGGCACTCGCGCGTGATCTCGATCGACATCAGGGGCGAGCGGCCGGTCAAGATTCCACTCCAGCCTTTCAAGAGGTGTATGGCCCGCAGGCTGCTTTTCTTTTTCATGGCTGTATTACTCCCGAGCGTTGCGGAGTGCGGCTATGTGCCGATCATTATCGCAGAAGTGTGGAGCGGGCAAAGAGAACGCGAGCGCCTAGCAGAGCAGTACGCACGTCCGTCCCAGCAGAAGTCGGTCATGAAGGCCCCCCAAATCGAGTTCCTGGGACGAGACGCGTTCCGCCCGCCACCGTTCATGCCAACTCGCGGCCGCGGCACCGCACAAGGCCAGCACCGTCAGAATACGAATCGCCGCTTGCCGCGCGCGCAGCGTGGTCTGCGGGAGATCAACGTAGGGAGAAACTACGATGACCACAATCAGGCATACCAGCAGGATTCCGAGTGTCGCTCGCAGTGCTACCCACATCGGGTGATTAGACGCGGCTGCCGCTCAATTGGTTGTTTTGTTGTTTGCCGGCAAATGTTGGGGCGCGCTTTACCTCTACAGCCTAGAGGCTAAGAGGCTGCTGAAAAACTCGTGTAGATGGAACAAAACCGAGATTCCTCGGGGCTGAAGCCCCTCGGAATGACATTAGAAAAGGGCCTCCTGCGGCGCGGCTGAAGCCGCGCCCTTTCAAATCGAGCTTCACTTAGAGTTTTCAGCAGCCTGCTAAAGCTTGCTTACGGTCTCCGCCGGGGTTGGGGCCGTCTCGCCCGCCACCTCGCGGTACACGTTCAGGATGCGCTGCGCCGAAGCTTCCCACGAGAAGCGCTCGACCTGCTCGTAGCCTCTCTGCTTCAGCTTCTCCCGCAGCGGCTGGTCCACCAGGACCTTGTGCAGCGAATGCATGATTTCGAAGACATTTTCCGGGTTCACCAGCACGGCCGCGTTGCCGACCACCTCGGGCAGCGACGAAGTATTGGAGGTCACCACCGGCGTGCCGTGGGCCATGGCCTCCAGCGGCGGCAGCCCGAACCCTTCGTAGAGCGATGGGAAAACGAACACCTTGGCCACATCGTAGAAAATCCGCAGCACCTCGATGGGCACGAACCCGAGGAAGCGCACGTCATTCTGCACGCCGCTCTTGATCACCGTCCGCCGCAGGTCGGGATGGCGTGAAACCTCGTCGCCGATGATGATCAGCTTCAGGTCAGGGAATTTTCCTTCCTTCTCCAGCTCCGCCTTGAGCGCCGAAAACGCCTCGATGATTCGCACCACGTTTTTGTGCGGGCTGATCCGGCCCGCGTACAGGATGAACGGGTAATTGCACTGGTAGCGTTCGGCGATCAGCTCGCGGTCGGCGTCGGTGGCGTGGCCCACCCGAAAGCGCTCGTCAATCGCGTTGTACACCACCTCGATCTGGCTCTCGGGGATCTTGAACAGCCGCTGGATATCCATCTTGGTGAACTGGGAGACGGCCAGGATGCGCGCGGCGCGGCTGAGCACGCGATGCGTCAGGTAGCGATTTACCGCCCGGCGTATTCCCGAGCCGTTGTGCGTCCGGTACATGAAATCCAGCAGGTCGTGCACGGTGATCACGTACGGGCAGGGCAGGTACAGCGGCGTCCAGAACAGGTGCGGGATGTGCACCAGGTGGCACTGGTAATGGCGCAACACCTGGGAGAATGCGATATAACTGCGCGGCGAATGCTCGTCTACCGAAAACGGGACGATGTGGAAGTTCGGCGGGAGCTTGCCGATTTCGCGCACCCGGTCGCGCCCGCCGATCAAGAAATATTCGCTCGCCTGGTCGAGGCGACCCAGCGTCCGCACCACATTGCGGATGTAGGTGCCGACGCCGAAGTCGCGAATCGGCCGAATATCAATTCCCACGCGCACGCGGATAGTGTAGCGCGTTGTGCAAAACAGATGGACGAGAACAAAAATTGAACCGCAAAGGACGCCAAGGCCGCAAAGGTAATTCCTTTGCGATACTTTGCGTCTTTTGCGGTTAGCCCTGCCGCAATCGAAGCTGCGCCCCCGCTGAGACTGAAACTCGAAACTAGTGTGTTCCCGCCATGGTCCGCGCCCGACGTTCGGGATACAGCGGAAACGTCTCGCACATGGCGAGCACGTCGCGCTTGATCTTGCCCAGCACTTGGGCGTCGGTGCGGTTGTTGAGCGCCTGGGCGATCCAGCGTCCGATCTGGCGCATCTCGTTTTCCTTCATGCCGCGCGTGGTGAGCGCCGGCGTGCCGATGCGGATGCCGCTCGGCTTCATCGGCGGGTTGGTGTCGAACGGGATGGCGTTCTTGTTCACCGTGATGCCGGCCTCGCCCAGCGCTTTTTCCGCCTCGCTGCCCAGCATGCCCTTGCTGAAGACATCCACCAGCATCAGGTGCGTGTCAGTGCCGCCGGAGATGATGCGGAATCCTTCGGCGGCCAGCGTTTCCGCCAGCACCTTGGCGTTGGCCACGATCTGGCGCGCGTAGTCCTTGAAATCGGGCTGCATGGCTTCGTGGAAGCACACCGCTTTGGCGGCCACCATGTGCACCAGCGGACCACCCTGGTCGCCGGGGAAGACGGTCTTATCAATGGCCGCCGCCAGGTCCACCTGCTTGTCGCCAATCTGCGCCATCTTCTGGCACAGGATCATGCCCGCGCGCGGCCCGCGCAGTGTCTTGTGGGTGGTGGAAGTGACGATCTGCGCATGCGGCACCGGCGACGGGTGCACCCCGCCCGCCACCAGCCCGGCGAAGTGTGCCATGTCCACCAGGTAAAGCGCTCCGACTTTGTCGGCGATTTGGCGCATGCGGACGAAATCAATGATCCGCGGATACGCCGAGCCGCCGCCGATGATCAGCTTCGGCCGCTCGCGCTCCGCCAACTTCTCCAGGTCGTCGTAGTCAATCGTCTCCGTTTCCCTGGTCACGCCGTAGGGCACGATCTTGTAGGTCTTGCCGGAAAAATTCAGGTGATGCCCGTGCGTGAGGTGGCCGCCGTGCGCCAGGTTCAGCCCGAAGACGACGTCTCCCGGCTGTACGACTGCGGTATAGGCCTCCATGTTCGCCGACGAGCCGGAGTGCGGCTGCACGTTGGCATGCTCGGCGCCGAACAACTTCTTGGCGCGCTCGCGGGCAAGGGTCTCCACCACGTCGGTGAACTCGCACCCCCCGTAGTAGCGCTTGCCGGGATAGCCTTCGGCGTACTTGTTGGTGAACACCGAGCCCATGGCTTCGAGCACGGCCTCGCTGACGAAGTTCTCGCTGGCGATCAGCTCCAGGCCTTCGTGCTGGCGGCGCTCCTCGTTGTAGACGGCGGTGGCGACGTCGGGATCAACTTCATAAAGAGGGCGGGACATGCGGTTGCTGTTCATAGGAAGCTCTCAGCTATCAGCCGTCAGCTCTCAGCCGCGCGGCGAATCGAAGAACGCTAAAGGATACTCCCCGCCGGGAGGCGCTCCAAGCGGCATGAGCAGACTTTTGGAATCAGTCCCCAGCGGGACTCCGATATTCGTAGGTCTTGGAACGCCGCGCCGGGACCGCTCCGAGCCGGGCCGGGGGCAGGTTCAAATTCGCCGTTGCTCTCGGGGGTTTCCCCGATGGTTGATCCGGTTCCCGTTTGCTAACATCCGCCTGCAAATCCACAAGGAGTCTCCAACCGAGAGATGAAGAAGGCATTAGCGATATTGGTTTGTCTGCCGCTGCTGGCACTTTCGAGCGATGCTAGAACCAAGAACCAAACGGTGCTTGTGCCGCACGCCCAAGCGAAGCAAGAGAGTCTCGACGCCTCCGATAAGGATCGCGAAAGCGAGTTTTTCGTCAGGGAAGCGGGTAACGCTTTCGACATATCCGCCGGCATGATCGCGTGGAGCGGCGATACCGCCAGTCTGGCCCTGAAAATCACCAATGCAACGGGAAAGGCGCGTGTATTTGCTCCCGAGTGAAATTGTCGTGATTTTGCCGAATGGACATTCGTATCGGCCGTTTAGCCGGGTCGATGTGCTGGCGCAGGCTTACGAGGTCAAAGCCGATCCCAAGGGGAGGAGGGCACCTGCTGCGCATACTGCGCTATCACAGACGAGCTACGGCACCAGCTGCTCCGTAGATGGCGACAGCGCCGCCTGCCCAACCACTCCGGATCTGTCGACCGAAGGATGGTCCGCGAGACGTCTTGCGCTGGGTTCCATGATCAGAAGTGTCCTGCAAAATCGCAAGTCCAAGAAGTACATCCAACAGGTGAAGAAAACCTACCTGGTGTCGCAGCAGATTGCTCCCGGAGATACAGTAACCGGCTATGTCGACCTCTACCTTGAGGACATCCATAACGGCCCGTTCACGGTGCGCGTTCCTGCCGGAAACACCACTTGGTTCGCTCCCGCACCGGGTCAATTGGCCATACCAAAAACGACCTACGACTTTCGTTTCGGTCCAGAGCTGGTTGCCGTTCCCCGGTAATTGCCGCGAGGCGACGCCGAGCAGGAGGCTCGGGTCCGACTGCGAAATAGTCAGCACGGATTCATGCGCGCGGGCCTATTCACGCCGGTACATTCCCGGATCGAAGATCTCCATGTAGGTCTCGGGATCGGCCAACGCTTTGAAGCCGACCTTGGCATAGATGCGCTGGTCGTGGGTGTACAGCATCCAGCGCCGCAGCCCCTGTAAAGGAGGGTGCTGCTGGATGGTCTGCATCAGCCATTTGCCCAGGCCGCGGCCGCGATGGCTCTCCTCGATGTAGTCGTCAAGGATGAATGCGAACGTCGCGTAGTCGGTGACCACGCGCGCAAAGCCGATCTGCCGCTCGCCCTCGTACACGCCGAAACACAGGGAATTTGCGAGGGCGCGCTCCAGCGTCGGGCGCGGGATGCCGTCCGTCTCCCACCCCGGCCAGTTCGCAAGGAATTTGTGGATGGCGTTGAAGTCCAGGCGGCGGGGATCGGTGCTGATCACGTACTCGCCGTCGCGATACTCCTGGAATTGCGGTGTCACTCGTGCCGTCGCCATAACACCTCACTTACCGGGCGGCGTACCGATGGGCAGGTCGCGGATGGGAGCGGGTGGTGGCACACCGTGGGTTTCGATCAGCCGCCGCGGTACGTCGCTCAACGTCTTCAGCGGCGGGTCGGAGTAGGGATCGTGTCCGACGGTGATCCACCAGGTCACGGGCTTGCCGGCAATGCCGCGCTGGTATGTGCCCACCGCAATACTGACCACGATCACGCGCTTGTCGCGCATGTGCGCCTCGGCTTCCACGCAGAGCGGGAAATCGCTGCCACGATCCTCGGGTGTGCCCGTCTGCTCGCCGCAATCGTTCACTTCCCAACGGATCTCGGCGCCTTCGCCGGCCTCCTTGATCAACCAGCGCTCGAACGGAATGGCCGGCAGCTTCGGGTCGAGTTGTGAGACCAGGAGCGCTTTGGTGTGTGCAATGGCCTTGCGATCCCGCGGCGTCTGCCCGGCGGCTGCAACGGCGATCAGCAAACCCAAACACGCGGCTGTGCGCACGAAACGCAACCTAGACTCTCCTGCTCGCAACTCGGAACTCGCAACCCGGTACTAGAACTGGTTTCAAAAATCATTTTGATGAGCTGAGGACGGAATCCCTCAGCGGCTAAAGCCGCGAAAATTGGGGCTTCTTACGGCGCGGCTGAAGCCGCGCCCCTTCAAGGATGCATTATTGAAACCAGTTCTAGGTACTAGGTACCCGGTACTAGGTACCCGGTACTCGTTCCTCTTTCTCCATCTGCGAAATCTTCTCCACCCGCCGCTGATGCCGGCCGCCGGCGAACTTGGTGCGCAACCACATATCGAGAATGCTGTGCGCCTCGTCGTCGGTGAGCACGCGCGCGCCCAGCGTGAGCACATTGGCGTCGTTGTGCTCGCGGCTCATCTGCGCCTCATAGACGGTATGCGCGTTGGCCGCCCTGACCCCCGGCACCTTGTTGGCCGCGATCGACATTCCGATCCCGCTGCCACACACCAGCACGCCGCGGTCCGCCTTCTTGGCCGCGACCGCTTCGCCGACCTTGCGCGCGTAGTCCGGGTAGTCCACCGAATCGAGAGACAGCGTGCCCTTGTCGTCCACCTGGAGGCCCTGTTCGGTGAGCCACTGCCGGATTTTTTCCTTGAGCGGAAAGCCCGCGTGATCGGCGCCGAGTGCGATTTTCATAATCAGTATTCTAGTCCCGAGTCCCGAGTCCCGAGCATTGACTTTGTGCCGCTCGGGACTCGCGACTCGGGACTTCAGGGCTTGCCGCCGGACATTATGCGGCAATCAACCGCACTTGTCCGCTCCCGGATTTCGGCACATAATGCGCGCCTCGGAAGAAATTCTGGAGGAAGCCCCATGGCCACCACGCCGAGTGCCGCGCAAGAATTCAAATTCATCAAGTTTGACCACAGCACCTACGCCGCGCGCATCACGCTGAACTACCCGCCCTACAACGTGCTCACCGTGCCGATGATGACGGAACTGGCGGTTGCTATCGAAAGCCTGAACAGCCGCCCCGACGTGAAATGCATCGTGCTGGATTCGTCGCAGAAGACCTTCTCCGCCGGGATCTCCGTTGAAGACTCGCGCCCGGAGCGGGTTTTTCAGACCCTCGATGCCTTCAACCGCGTCTTCCAGGCGATCGGGGAAATTTCCAAGCCGCTCATCGTGGTGGTGAATGGACCCGCCATCGGCGCCGGCTCCGAGTTGGTCGCGTTCGGCGACATGGTCATCGCCACCACCAACGCTCGTTTCGCGCAGCCCGAGGTGAAGATGGGCGTCTTCCCGCCGTTCGCGGCCATCATGCTCCCCGCCCTCATCGGCCCGAAGAAGACCTACGAGCTGATCCTCACCGGCAATCCGCTGACCGCCGAAGACGCACTGGCGCTGGGCTTCGTGAATAAGGTGGTTGCCGAGGCGGAACTTGCCAAAACGGTTAACGAGGTGCTGGCGCGCATTGGCGAGTTCAGCGGGCCGGTGCTGGAAATGACCAAGCGCGTGATCGGCAGCTCCATCGGCCTGCCCCTGGCCGAGGCGATGAAGAATTCGCAGGACATTTACCTCAACCAGCTGTATGCGCTGGAGGACGTTGCCGAAGGCCTGCGCGCGGTGGTGGAGAAGCGCAAGCCGGTGTGGAAGAACAAGTGACCGCGCCGGCGCGGCGTCTGAGCCGCAACACGTCATCCTGAGCGACCGCAGAGATCCCTCGACTCGGGTTTCCCGCGCTGGAAAAAGCGCGCGGGAGCCCTCCTTCGCTCGGGATGACAGTAAGGCATGTCAGCTATGGAACTGCTCTAAAGCCGGTCAGTTATTGGGCTGCGATTCGCCGGGCTCCCTCGCTGCGCTTCGGGACAAGTTCCGCCCGGCGCTTCCACCAGCGCTGTCGCTCTAGAGGGCGCCGTTGATGAAGCGCACCAGGTGCCAGGCGTCGAGAAACTTGTACGGCGTCTCGCCGGTGGTGTAGTGGCCGCAGGGCAGCACGGCGATGCGATGGTCGAGCCGGCGGCGGCGGAACTCGGCGACGATCTGCCGCGAGAACTCGGGCAGAAACGTCAGGTCGTAGGTGGCGTAAACCACCAGCGACTTCTTGGGGAAGCGGCTGTACTGGTCGAAGTACGACATCGGGCTGATGGCCCGCCAGCAATCGCGCAGGCTCTCCAGGGTGATCTCGCGCTCGACCCCGGCGCGGACGTGGCGGGTGGATTGGCCGGTCCACACGACGTCGGCAAAATAGGTGGAGGCGTGATTGAAGGCGTTCACGCGCAGGCGGGGGTCGTGGGCGCTGGCGATGAAGGCATAGCAGGAGCCCAGGCTCGTCCCCAGAATGCCGAACTCGCGGTAGCCCTGCGACTGGAGCCAGTCGAGGCAGGAGCGGATGTCAAGGATGGCCTGGCGCGCGGCGGCGATGGTGCGTCCAATATTGGCGGAGACGGCATAGTCGGCGCGCTCCAGTTCGGCGGGGCGGCGCACGTCGTGATAGGGCATGCTGAGCCGAAGTCCGGCGATGCCGCAGAAGTTCATCATGCGGCAGAGCGCGTTGTGGCTGAGCGCGTCGGCGTTCCACTGCGGCAGCACAATCACGGCGCGGCGCCCGCGAGCCGGGAACCAGCGCGCGTTGGCGGTATTGTTCTCGGCATAGGGTGTCTCGATGGCCGAGGTGAATCGCAGGAACTCGCCCGTGCCGCGCTCTTCGTCATTGTCTTTGTCATTGCCGTTGTTGCCGCCGGAAGCATGCAGCTTCACCGGATGCTTTTCGATGCGGAAGTCGATGGGAGTGCGGTAGGAGAAAAACTGGTCGCTGTGGGCGACGATGTGGCGGTTGAGTTGGTGGAAGAAGTTTTCAGGCGCTGTTTGGTGGTCGCCATTGGCACCCGGCCAGCCACGAGTCCATTCCACGCCCCAATCGAAAGGACGCACCACGCGGTTGGTGTCGCGGGTGGTGAGACGGGTCTCCCAGGAGTGCATCCAGTTTTGGTAGCGCTGGCGCATGGCGTGTGGGAAGAATAACAAAGCTGTCAGCTATCAGCTATCAGCTGTCAGCTTGAAGCCGCGGGCGACTCAGCCGTCCCTCCGGGACTTGGATTTCGCGAGGTGACGGTTCCCGGCACTGAAGTGCCGGGCTATTTTCATTCGCGCCTACGGCGCTGTCACGCGAGGGCGCCGGGACCTACAATTTCTTGGGGGCTTTCTAGGTACATCGAGATGTGCGCGTTGAAGAGCGTGCGGGCATTTCGGGTGATGCGGCAGGGTAGGGGTCCCTTCGACTTCGCTCAGGGCAGGCTCTTCGACTCGGCGTCGCCAAAATCGGGCGACGCCTCGCTCAGGATGACAACCGTTGAAATATGCGTCTAGCTCAGAGCTGACGGCTGACGGCCGAATGCTGAGAGCCAAGAGCCAAGAGCTAAAAGCTGAGAGCTGAGAGCTGAAAGCTGAAAGCCGAAAGCTGAAAGCTATTCCTTGTACGTGCGGCGGACGCGGCCGCCGACGCGGCAGAGGACTTCGTAGGGGATGGTGGCTTCCAGGCGGGCGTGCTCCCAGGCGTCAATCATGCAATCGCCGTCGGCGCCGATGATGGTGACCTCATCGCCGAGCGCAGCGCCGTTCACATCGGTGACGTCCACGACCGTAATGTCCATGGAAATGATTCCCACCATCGGCGCGTAGGTTCCGCGCACGATCACGCGGCCGCGCGAGGAGAGATGACGCGACAGTCCATCGGCATAGCCGACCGGCAGAACCGCGAGCTTGGTGGGGCGGTTGGTGACGTAGGCAGCCTTGTAGCCGACGGTCTGGCCGGCGCCGACGTCCTTCATGGAGATGATCTTGGATTTCCAGGAAAGCACGCGCTCGACGGCCAAGGGGTGCGGAATTTCGGGATCGTCCTCGGTCCGCATCAGCGGCAGGCCGTAGCCGTAGAGCAACATTCCCGGCCGCACCATGTTGCGCCATAGCGACGGGCGTCCGCCGACGGCGGCGCTGTTGGCGATGTGGCGGAAGCGGGGCGAGAAGCCGTGCTGGCAGATGAATTCCTCGAATTCGGCAAAGCGCTGCGCCTGGTGCTTGGCGTCTTCGGCATCGAGCACCTCGGCCGATGCGAGGTGGCTGAACACGCCTTCGAGTTCGATGGGTTCGGCGGCCCGGATGCGCTTCAGGAACAAGTTCATGAAGTAGTCGGGCACGCCGAGGCGCGCCATGCCGGTGTCGACTTTAACGTGAACGGGAAAGGAGCGCGGCGCAGCGTTGATTTTGCCGAGCGCGGCTTCCAGCGCACCGATCTGCCACCACTCCCAGACGGTCGGCGTCAGGTGGTGGCGGACCACGTCTTCCTGCTCGCCGCGCCAGAAGCCGGTCATCAGCAGCACCCGCCCGGTGACGCCGGCTTCGCGGATCTTGATGCCCTCTTCGGTGGAGGTCACACCGTACCAGGTGGCGCCGGCCTCCTGCAGGGCGCGCGCGCACTCGGGGGCGCCGTGGCCGTAGGCGTCGGCCTTAATGACGGCGCAGACGGTGACCTCGGGGCCGACGTGCTGATGGATCAGGCGGAAATTATGGCGCAGCGCGCTGAGGGAAATTTCCGCCCAAGTGGGTCTCATGACATTGGCAATTTGTAATTTGTAATTTGCAATTGCCGAAGAGTGATTGTAAACGAGGACACCGGGAACGATTGGCGGAAAAGACCCACATCTGCCAAACCCGGGCAGATGTGGGGCACCATGCAGATGCCGGCACACGGACCCACATCTGCCAAAACCGGGCAGATGCGGGGCACCCTCGGTGCCCTCGGTTCGAGATCAGGCGGAGCTGGGACGAGGCTGCGGGAACAGCGACCGCCATTGCTCCAGATCGGCCCGCGGATGCGAGATGACGGCGAGGTCCGCCTTGACGTGCTCGGGCCTGCCCATGCCGACCAGGGCAGTGACCAATCCCGGGCTGGATCGCGCAAACTGGATGGCGTTCTCCGCCGAGGATTTCATTCCCAGGCGCTTGTTGACGAAGTCCGGCAGTTCGCCCGCGAGGTTGCCTTGCGCCAGCGTGCCGCTGCCCACGGCGGCAATGCCCAGGCGATGGGCAAACTCCAGCGCCGACACCCCTTCCTCGGACTCGTCGAGCTGGTGGTTGTTGGCCGACCACGCTTCGGTCATGGCGAGATTGAAGGGCAACTGGATGAAGCGGAAGTGATGTTCTTCTCCACCCGCGTTAAACGCGCAATGCAGGACCGCTTCCAGGGGCATGTAACCGCGGTCGCCGGGATCCACGCGAAACGCGTTCCAGCTAGCCACGCCGTAGCAGCGGATCTTGCCCGCCTGGACGGCGTTTTCCAGCTCGGCAAAGGCGGCGATGAGGCGCGTGACGAATTGGGACGGCGGGATTTCGGCGAGCTGTGCCTCGGGATTGTGAACGTAGAAGACGTCAATGGTTTCCAGGCCAAGGTTGCGGCGCGAACGCTCGAGCTGGTCGGCAAGGAAACGGGGCGCCATGCAGTGCATGCCGCCGGCGATTTCGGCCGGATCGAGGATGCCGGGCTCGATGTATTCCTTCATGAAGTAGGCGCGCGGATCGGGCGGCATATCGCGATCGAAGGTCAGGTATCCGGCCTTGCTGCAAACCAGCACCTCGTCGCGGCGCAGTTGGCCGGCGCCGATCACTTCCGCCAGCGCGGCGCCAATGTTGCGTTCCGAGCGCTGGTGGCGGTAGTTGATGGCGGTGTCCACGACATTGATTCCGGAGCGGAGCGCCTCGGAGATGGCGGCGGTGTAGGCGCGGTCGGCGGCATCGTCGGCCTCGCCGAGATAGGTGCCGATGCCGATGGAGGAGAGGGTAAGCTCGCCGACGTCGTTCACCCACTCGGGACGGCGGAAGTGGCCGGCGCCTCCCGCCTGTGGAAAACGTTGTGCAAAGCGCGCGGTGCCTTCAGCGGTAGCAAAGCCTGAGTTCATGGCCGCCTAGTCTATCAGTGCGTTAGGCCCGAGTCTTTATTGTGAATCGATTTGCGAGTTGCACCACAATTGCAGCAGCAAACTTTCTCAGCAGTTTCGCATCTGTGTAGCGGTGGGAAGAGGTGTGTCGGACGACGGCGGACCGCACAATTGATAAGGAGAACAATCATGAAAGCGTTTCTGTTTGGCTTGGGGCTGGGAGTCGGCTTGGGCGTTCTGTTTGCGCCCACGAGCGGGGAAAAAACACGGAACTCGCTGCAAGAGCGGGCGCAGGACCTGGCCAGCTCGGCGCGCGAGACCTACAAACAGGGCCGCGACCGCGTGCAGCGCACGGTGAGCAGCATCCGCAGCGAAGCCACGCCTCCGACGGGCACGGAGACCGGAGTGTAAGGAAAAGTCAGAAGGAAGAAGTCAGAAGTCAGGACTGAATCAGGGTGAACCGGTCTGTCAGTCTATCAATCAGTCGGTCATTGAACGACTGAGAGACCGACAGACTGAGCGAGCGTGCGACCGTTTCACAATTGTCGGTTCTGACTTCTTACTTCTTGGCTGCCCGCATTCGCCGCTTGAAATCCGCAGCCTATTTACATATCGTTGGCAGGCCCACAGAGGAGAAATATGCGCCGCCAACGGGGGTTCTCGCTTATCGAGCTGCTGATTGTGGTGGCCATTATCCTGGCCCTGGCGGCGATGGCCATTCCCAACCTGCTGCGCTCCAAGATGTCGGCGAACGAGGCGTCGGCGGTTTCTTCGCTGCACGCCATTGCCAACGCGCAGACGACCTACCAGATCACCTACCCCAACCTCGGCTATGCCGACGAGCTGACCAAGCTGGCCTACCCTCCACCGGGCCAGCCGATTGACTCCAACCATGCCGGCATCATTGATTGGGTCCTGGGGTGTACGTCGCAGCCGTGCCCCAAGGCGGGATACCAGTTCTCGATCGGAAATCCCATCGGAACGCCGATCAGCGCGTTTACAGCGGTGGCTACGCCGTTACTCCAGGGCCAAACCGGGCGGCGTGGCTTTTGCCTGGACCAGGTGGCGCGCATCACCCAGGACCCGGCTGGCGGCGCGAATTGCACGCAGCCGCTGGAGTAGTCCCAAGTCGCGAGACCCGAGTCGCGAGCACGGAGCTTCCGGTCTTGCTCACGACTCGGGTTTCGGGACTTCGATTGACACCCCTCGCTCTGCCCTTTATTCTTAAGTTTTGCCCCAGGGAGAATTCTGCCGTCTGTGCCGCCCCCGGGTAATTGCCTGATGGGGTTGCGCTTACGGCAGTACCGAGATGTTCATCAGCCTGCAAGTTCTGGTCCAGAAGGAGATCAATTTTCGGGAGGAATATCCCCCGGAAACGATCGATCTCGGTCCAGACATGCGCCAATCGGCGCCACTGCTAACCAGCGGCCGGGCGACACTGATCGAAGAACGTCACGGCAGCAAGGGCGTCATCCTGGACATTCGCGTCCAGGGCGAGCTGGCGACCTCGGTGGAAACGGCGTGCGCCCGCTGCCTGGAGCCGGTGACCCGCGAGGTGGCGCGAGAATTCGAGTTGCTGTACCGGCCGCGGGGCGTGGATGCGGGGCGGGAAGAGATCTCGGTGACGCAGGCCGAGGCGGAAATCGGCTATTACGTGGGCGAAGGCGTCGAGTTGAAGGACATCCTGGGGGAGCAGATCCTGCTGGAAGTGCCGATGAAAGTGGTTTGCCGCGAGGAATGCAAGGGCCTGTGCCTGAGCTGCGGACACAACCTCAACGAAAGCGATTGCCACTGCCCGCCGCCGGTGGCCGACCCGCGCTGGCAAGCGCTGAAGGGCCTCGGGGACAAGCTGGAACAGTAGAGATTTGAAATTTTAAAATCTGAAATTTGCGATTGCGGTGAAGCAACGGTCGCCGCAGCCAAATGAAATTGGAATAAGAATGGCAAACCCAAAAAGACGACACTCGAAGGCGCGGACCTCGACACGGCGCGCACACGACTTCCTGACGGCGCTCTCGCTTTCCGAGTGCCCCAACTGCCACGAGAAAAAATTGCCTCATCGAGCCTGTTTGAAGTGCGGCTACTATAAGGGCCGCGAAGTTCTGGCCATCAAGGAAAAGGAATAGGCGGTAGTGCCCGGCGCGCCATCGTTGTGGAAGCCTGGCGCCTGAAGCCTGAAGCCTGATTCATGCCCACGGTCATCGCCGTCGACGCCATGGGCTCGGATCGCGCGCCAAAACCAGAAGTCGAAGGCGCGATCCTGGCCGCGCGTCACCACGACGTCCACGTTTTGCTGGTCGGGCCGGAAGATGAGGTCCGCGCCGAACTGCGTCACCACCCCTCCGCGCCCTTGGAGCAGATGCAGGTGGTGCATGCCAGCGAAGTGATTGGCATGAACGAGAAGGCGGCGCAGGCGGTGCGGGCCAAGCGCGATTCCACGCTGCGGGTCGGGTTGCGCCTGGTGCGCGACGGCAAGGCGGCGGGGTTCATTACCGCCGGAAATACCGGCGCGGCCATGGCCACGGCGAAGATGGTGCTGGGCGCGCTGCCCGGCGTGGACCGTCCCGCGCTGGCCGCGGTTTTTCCCACCGCGCAGGGGACGGCGAGCATCATGCTTGACGTCGGGGCCAACGTCGATTGCAAGCCGCACAACCTGGAGCAGTGGGCGGTGATGGGCGAGATTTACTCGCGCGCCATCTTCGGCGCCGAGCATCCGCGCGTAGGATTGCTCTCGATCGGCGAGGAAGAGTCCAAGGGCAACGAGTTGACGCGCGCCGCGCACCAGCTTTTAAAACAACTGCCGCTGCAGTTCGTGGGCAACGTCGAGGGCTTCGATTTATACAACGGCAAAGTGGACGTGATCGTCTGCGATGGCTTCATCGGCAACGTCGCGCTGAAGGTTTCCGAGGGACTGGTGGAGACCGTCGGCTACATCCTGAAGGAAACGCTGCGCGCCACCATCACGCGGCAGGTTGGATTCCTGCTGTCGCGCCGCGCCTTCGAAGAATTCAAGAAGCGCCTCGATTACTCCGAATACGGCGGCGCTCCGCTGCTGGGCATCAAGGGAGTGTGCATCGTCAGCCATGGGTCGTCGAACGCGCACGCCATCAAGAACGCGATTCGCGTGGCCTCCGAGTTTGCCAATGCGAATATCAACGCCGCGATTGCGCGCGGGCTGACCAAGGCGGGGGTTTCCGGCGCCGGCTCGAAGTAGTTTGTCAATTTTTCAGTATGTCAGTTTGTCAGTCTGCGGACCTCAAGCTCGTACTCGTCTTGCGGTACTGACTACCTGACAGACTGACGAACGGAAATACTGTTGAACGCACGCATGAACCATAACGTCGCTTTCATCTTCCCCGGCCAGGGCTCGCAAACGGTCGGCATGGGCCGCGAGCTGGCGCAAATGTACCCGGTGGCGCAGGAGACTTTCCAGGAAGCCGATGCCGCGCTCGGGTTCAAGCTGTCGCAGATGTGCTGGGAGGGTCCGGAAGACAAGCTGCGGCTGACGGAGATCACGCAGCCGGCGATCCTGACGGTGGCGGTGGCGGCGTTCCGCGTTCTGCGGGAGAAGGGAATCGAGCCGGCAATCACCGCTGGGCACAGTCTGGGCGAATACTCGGCGCAGGTTGCCGCCGGGACGCTGGACTTCAAGGACGCGGTGCGCACCGTGCACCATCGCGGGCGCTACATGCAGGAAGCGGTGCCGGTGGGCGAAGGCGCGATGGCGGCGGTGCTGGGCATGGCCATCGAGCAACTGCAAGAAGTCTGCGACGAGGCTGCCCAAGGCGGCGTCTGCCAGCCGGCAAACATTAACTCGCCGGACCAAATCGTGATTTCCGGCAGCAAAGCGGCGGTCGAACGCGCGGCGGAAATGGCGAAACACCGCGGCGCCAAGCGTGCGATCATGCTGCCGGTGAGCGCGCCCTTTCATTCCGCGCTCATGCAGCCGGCGCAGGACCGGCTCGCGCCCGACCTGCAGGCGCTAGCGTTTCACAGCATGAGGGTGCCGGTGGTCACCAACGTAGACGCCGAAGTGGTTTCCGACCCGGACCAAGCCCGCGACGCGCTCATTCGCCAGGTTACCGGCGCGGTCCGATGGGAGCCGTGCATGCGCGTGCTCATCGGGCGCGGCATTGACACTTTCATCGAGGTCGGGCCGGGCAAGGTCCTGTGCGGCCTGATGCGCCAGATTGACCGTTCGAAAAGCTGTCTGAACGTGGAAGATGAAGCGTCGCTGCAGAAGGCAGTAAACCACTTTGCGGGCATGGAAGTGAAGTAGGGGGCAGACTTCAGGAATTGCCGAAGCGTCGTATGAGTTTTGCGCGGCTGTATACAACGTATACTTTGCCGCCGCGAGTCACCTTTGCAATGAATGGGGCACGATTACTATTCGCAACCGCGGCGATTTTAGACAGGCATTTCGCAAGAATGTCGGCCATTTCGCTGCCCTGAACACTTCCCGCTGTCAATTGGAAAACTTGAACGCGCGCACGCGCAATGGCCGCAATCTCCAGTTCGCGGCGTTGGAAGTTCTTGTCCTTAGTTAGGACCACCCAATGTCGCCTTCCAACTTCCTCAAGCCACTCTTCGTCTAGGCAGTCCTGCCGAAAGTGGTCATCGTGCACTTCGACGATTGCACCTTCTGCACGAAGGCGCTCCGCAATGACTTGTTTTCCGAGACAGCGATCAATGAACAGGACGAACTGTTTACGCTGCGTCAAGCTGAAGCTCGCAGCGGATCGCCTCTTCAATGTCGTGAGCAGGGCGGGCGTAATCGTCCGCTAATTGTTCGATGGAATCGCCCGCCTTGTACCGCTCGGCAATGACTGACGTTGCTATCCCGGTGCCGGCAATTACTGGACGCCCAAATGACAGGCGGGGATCAATGACAACGGTTTTCGGAGCATCTGGAACTGGCTTGCGCGTAAACGGGTACAGCCTTACGGCGAATCCAGAGGCATCCCACTCGATCCGCCGCAGGAACCAATGCAATACCTCGCGCATGGCCATCTGGCCCGCACGGCTGGTGTTGATTAAGTCTCCGTACTTTTGTACAAAGAGATCGATTCCGTCAGTCTCAAACTTGTATTCAGCAAGCGGATGCTTCGAGCCGAATTGAACCCGCAAGTACTCGATGCTTTTGCGAACCTTGTCGAGCGGAATATTGTGTTCGTGCCGAATGGCATTTAGCACATGCGCTTCGACCAAGTTCACAAACGAAAGCTCAGGTTTGCGACGCTCCGGAAGGAGGAACACCGGCTTGAATAATCTCGTCCCAGCGCGCGTCGGGTACGGGCGACCTACGACCCATGAAGCCACAGTGGCACGGGGAATAAGCAGGTAGTGCGCCGCCTCTGTAATGGTGTAGGCGGGCAGGGCGCGCGGGTCGCTTTGGCCGTAGATGCTAAAAGTCGTTCTCCTCGCCGCGAAGTATAGCACCGCAGTTCAAATGTTCCGGGAACAGCATCAAAGCCGACAACTATCTAAAATCCCTTCGCGCCCGGCTTCCCCGCCGCCCGCTTTACCGGCGCTCCGACCAGCCGCACGTACTCCTGCATGGTCACCAGGCGATATCCCCGCGCCTTCAGCTCCGGTATCAGGGTCTGCAGCGCAATCACCGTGGTTGACAGCTCGTGGAAGGCGAGGATGTGCGTGGTCACGCCTTTTTTCTCGCGCTGCTCGATTTGCTGCAGCACGAAGGCGTTCAGCGAAGGCTTGGGGCACTTCACCGGGTGCGCGCCGGCGCAGAGATAATCGGCGCTGTTCACGTCGCGCATGGGCAGCGGATTTTCCGACGAAATGCCGAGCACGCGATAGCCCCGGCTTTCCAGTTGGCGGTTGAGCGCGTCCCAGGTAATCCAGTCGGGCGGGCGCACAAATTCGGCGCGATGTCCGGTGACGCCCTTGATCAACTCCGAGGCGCGGTCCACGTCGCCGACCGCGCTGCCTGCGCCGTGCCGCTTTTCGAACAGCTTGAACTGCACATGGCTGTAGGTGTGGTCCTCAATCTCGTGCCCGCGGCGGAACAGGTCGCGCGCCGCTTCGAGGCAGGTCTTGTCGGTCTTGAATTCACGGTGATCGCCATACGTGCCGGGGGTGAGCCGCCACCCCATGACGAAGAACGTAGCCTTCACGTGCTCGCGGTCGAGCAGGTCGAGCAACCCCGGCGTGGGCGCGTGCCCGGGCTGCGTGTAGCCGTAAAGAATGTAGGGGCGCGGGCCGTCGTCGAAGGTGAGCGCGATCAGCTTCTGGTCGGCAGCCACGGCCGCGGTCGCGAAAAAGAGAAAGAGAGCTGCGGCAATCCACCGCTTCATCGGATCCCCTGTTTTCAGGAACTCAGCATCCGATGTTACTGCGGAATGGTGGTGGAAGTAAGCAGGGTTAAGTATTCGGGGCGTTACTTTCGTTGCGCTCCGTCCGAACTACCACAGGGGCTAAGAGGCTGCTGAAAAACTCGCTTAGATGGAACGAAACCGAGATTCTTCGGGGCTGAAGCCCCCTCGGAATGACAATAATAAAGGACCTCTGCGGCGCGGCTGAAGCCGCGCCCTTTCAAAGCGAGCTTCACTTGGAGTTTTTCAGCAGCCTGAAAAAGCCCAAAACTCGAAACTGAAACCTGAAACTGAAACTATTTCGAATACTGGTCCCGCAGCTCCATCTGGCGGTCCCAGAGGGGAATTTCCTGGCCATTGATGAAGACGTGCTTGACGTCGGTCTTCACATCCAGCGGATCGCCGTTGGCCACCACCACGTTGGCGATTTTGCCGGCGTCGAGCGACCCCAGCTTGTCGGACAGGCCCCAGATTTCAGCGGCATTGATGGTCAGCGCCTTCATCGCCTCGTCGTAGGGCAGCCCGTAGGCGACCGCGTATCCCGCCGCGTAGGGCAGGTTGCGCACCTGGTGCGAGTCATAGGAGGCGAATGCGATCTTCACGCCGCGTTTCACCAGCTCGCCGGGCAGGCTGTACACCGCGTCGTAGCGCTCGTTGTCCTTGGGGAAGTCGTAGATTGGCCCCACGATGACGGGCGCCTTCAGCCGCGCGATGTAGTCGAGCACCGGCCGCGAGTGGGTGACGTGGTTGAGAATGAATTTCAGGTGAAATTCGTTGGCGAGCTTGACGGCGGTTTCCAGATCGCTGGGCTCGCTGGCGGCGAGCACCACCGGTTTCTTGCCTTCCAGGTAGGGAAGCAGCGCCTCCAGCTTCAGGTCGCGCTTCACCGGTTGCACGCCCTTTTCGCCCTTGCGCTTTTCGGAATCGGCAACCTTCTGCTGGTAATCGAGCGCGTCGAGAAATGCCTGGCGAAGTTGTGCGGCCATGCCCATGCGCGTGGTCGGATAGGTGCCGCGTCCGGTTTGCCAATCCATTTTGCGGCGCTGCGCGCCACTGAAGTTGAGCGGCATGGCGATGTCGCGCACCATCAGCATCTCGTCGGCGGACGGCCCGGCGAGCTGGATGAACGAGTCCTGGCCGGGCAGGGTGTCCTGCGAGGCGGGCGCGACGATGGCGTTGGTGATGCCGTTGACGCGCGCGGTCGGGATCAGTTCGCTCTCGGCATGGAACGCGTCGGCGACGTGCATGTGCGGCATGATCTCGTCGCTGGTCTCGACCAGGTCATTGGTGGAGGGGACGGCGGAAATTTCGGTGAGCCCGAGATGCGATTCCGAATCGATCAGGCCGGGATAGACGGTCATCCCGGTGGCGTCAAGCACGCGCGCGTTGGCGGGAATTGGCGTCGAGGCCGCCGGACCGACCGCGGTGATTTTCCCGTTCTCCATGACGACCACCCCGTTTTCAATCGTTCCATGGGTGATGGTCAGCAGCTTTCCGCCCTTGATCGCCGTGGCTCGCGTTTCCTGGGCGCGTGAGGGTTGCTGGGGGAGAGCACTGGCGGCGAAGAAAAGCACAACCGCAAAGGACGCAAAGATACGCAAAGGATTTTTCATTAGCGCACCTCCGCTTCCGGCTCGGCGCCGGATCTTGGCGGGGAAGGCAGGCTCTCGGGCGTGCCGGCGAAGTGTGTCAGCCCATATCCGGCAAGCGTGCGGTCGAAAAACAGCTCGCCGTCAATGAACACTTTTTCGGGCACGCCGTAGCTGGACAGCGGGTAGCCGTTCCAGATGACGAGGTCGGCGTCCTTGCCGACGTCGATCGAACCGACGCGGTCGTCGACGCCGATGATCCACGCCGGGTTGAGCGTGATCATCTTCATCGCTTCATCCTCGGTGGCGCCGCCGTAGCGCATGGTCTTGGCGGCTTCCACGTTCAGGCGGCGGATCTGGTCTTCGGAGTCGCTCTTGATGGCGACGCGCACGCCCTTGCGCATCAGCAGGACGGCGTTCCATGGCGTCGCGTCCCAGGCTTCCTGCTTAAAGCCCCACCAATCAGCCCAGGTGGCGACGCCAACATTGTTGGCCGCGATCTTGTCGGCGACTTTATAGGCCTCAAGCGCGTGGTGAAAGGCGCGCAGCTTGTAGCCAAACTCTTTCGCCATCGCCATCTCGGTGAGGAACTCGTCGGCGCGATAGCAGTGGATCTGGACGTAGAGCTTGCCCTTGAGCACGTCGACCAACGCGTCGAGCTTGAGGTCGCGCTTGGGCATCTTCGCGTCCTTGTCGCCCTTCTGTTTTTTGGCTTCGTATTCGTCCCACTGGCGCATGTAATCCTGCGCGTCAACCAGGGCCTGGCGCTGCACCGCGAAGTTGCCCATGCGGGTGGAGGGCAATTGCTGGCGCATGCCAAAGACTCGCTTGGGATTTTCGCCGCTGGCGAACTTGATGGAGCGGGGAGCGTTGGGGAAGAGCAACTGGTCGCGGCCCAGCCCGTACTTGGTTTTCATGATGACGGCCTGGCCGCCGATCATGTCAGCCGAACCGTGCAGCAGCATGGCGGAAGTGACGCCACCGGCAAGGGCGCGATAGATCTCCTTGCTGGTGTACTGAAAAGCGTCGACCATCATCATCTGCGGGACGATGGGGCTGGTCGCCTCATTGACATCGTCATCGAGCGCCATGTGCGAGTGCGCATCAATCAGCCCGGGCGTGACGTACTTCCCGCCGGCATCGATCACCATGGCGCCCGCCGGAGCGGCGACGTCAGCGCCGAAAGCCACGATCTTGCCGGCGTGCACCACCACGCTGCCGTTCGGAATGCGGCCGTGGGTGGCGGTCAGCAGCGTGGCGTTCTGGATCACCAGGTCGCGAGGCGGCGCTGGTGCGGGCGATGATTGCGCCAGCGCAGCAGAGGCCAGCAGCACGATCGCGAACAGAAAAGTCGGGACACGATGAAACATCGGCAGACTCCAATGTGATAAGGACGAAGGGGCGATTCTAGGCTGCGCAATGGGAGGCGTCAATCGGTGACTCACCACGGAGGGACTCACCACGGAGGCACGGAGACACGGAGGAATGAAGAATTAAGAAGTCAGAATGAAGAATGAACCTGGCAAATTGGATCCGCTGCTTTCGCAAATTGCCAGTTTACGAAATTATCAATTTGTTTCCGTGTCTCCGTGGTGGCCGATCTTCGTGGTAGGTTGAAACAATGCGAGCGGTGGTGCAGCGCGTGAGCCGGGCGTCGGTGAAGGTCGGCGGTGAGCTTGTCGGCGAGATCGGGCATGGCCTGCTGGTGCTGCTCGCGGTGGCGCAGGACGACACGGAAGCCGACGCCGACTACCTGGCGGACAAGATTGCCGGGCTGCGCATTTTCGAAGACGCGGACGGAAAAATGAATCGCGCAGTCGCGGATGCCGGCGGCGCGGTGCTCGCCGTTTCCCAGTTCACGTTGTATGGTGACGTGCGTCGGGGGAAACGCCCGTCGTTCGATGCCGCCGCGCGGCCGGATCAGGCGATGCGCCTCTATGAATATTTCGTCGGCAAAATTCGCGCCGCCGGGCTGCGCTGCGAAACGGGAAAATTTCAGGAGATGATGGAAGTCGAGATGGTGAATGACGGGCCGGTAACGATCCTGCTGGATTCGAAGAAGCTGTTTTGAAGCATGTCGCTGGCTGTCGGCGATCGGCTATCGGCGCTCGGGAATGGAAACCCGATAGCCGAATACCGAGAGCCCAGCCACCAGCGATGTTTACTTTGCCTGGTAATTCAAAATCGCGTCTGCCATGGCCGCCGCCTCCACCGTTTCCTTCACATCGTGCACCCGGACGATATGCGCGCCTTGCATGATGCAAATCACCGCCGCGGCCAGGCTTCCGACCATGCGCTCGCCGGCCGGCGTGGTGCCTCCCGCGCGCGAGGTCGCCCGGCCAATAAACGATTTTCGCGACGGTCCCGCCAGCAGCGGGAACCCGAGCGCCGCAAACTCCTGGAAGCGGGCGAGCAGCGGATAATTCTCTTCGAAGCGCTTGCCGAAGCCGAAGCCGGGATCGAGCACCAGCCGGTCCCGCGCCACACCCGCGCCCAGGGCGCGTTCGCTGGATCGGCGCAGCTCGTCGCAGACCAGCGCGACCATGTCGTCCACCGCCGGCAGCGTGCGCCACTGGTCCGGCCGTCCGCGGGTATGCATGAGCACGGCGCCGCAGCCCAGTTCGGCCAATGTCGCCGGCATCGCTGGGTCCCAGAGAAAACCGCTGACATCGTTCACGATCTCGGCGCCCGCCTGCACCACCGCGCGCGCCACTCCCGACTTGTAGGTGTCAATGGAAACCACCGCATCGGGCCGGCGGCGCTTCAGTTCGCGCACCACGGGCAACACGCGGCGCAGTTCTTCCTCTTCGGCGACGAATTCCGTGTTGGCGCCGGCGGTGGTGGCGCCGGGACGGGTGGATTCGCCGCCCACATCCACGATGTCGGCGCCGTGGTCGAGCAGGCGCAGACCGTGCTCGACGGCGGCAATGGTGTCGAAGTAGCGCCCGCCGTCGGAAAAGGAATCGGGCGTGACGTTGAGCACGCCCATGACGAGCGTGCGCCCGCCGAGCGGCAGGACGCGAGAGCCGAGACTCCATGTGAAACGTGGGCGCATGGTCCGCCGCTGATTAAACAGGGTCAAGGCTCAAGGCGCAAGGCTCAAGGAGGCTTTAGGTTTTAGGCGATAGGTCTTAGGCGTTACGCAGCACGGCCGACTTAGATCGTCACTCTGAAGCCTAACGCCGGTCCTTCTTCGGTCTTGAGCGCCTCCGCAAAAGTGCTACACTCGACCTGCTACTTCCATGTTCCGAGCCCGCCACGCCGTCGCCCGCATTTGCATTCTTTTTCTGCTAGTGCAATTCGCTGTTGCAGCGGCAAAACCCAAGGACAAGAAACCGGCGCGCGAATCAACCGCGCTCGCCGACCGCATCGAAAAGATCCTGTCGCACCCGGACGCGGCGCGCGCTTTCTGGGGCATCGAGGTGGTGGATGTCGCCAGCGGTAAGACGCTCTACACGCAGAACGCCGACAAGCTGTTCACGCCGGCTTCCAATACCAAGCTGTTTACCACCTCGGCGGTGCTGGCGCTGATCGGGCCGGACTACAAATTCCGCACCACCATCGAGACCAGCGGGTCGCTGGATAAGTACGGGCGGCTGAGCGGCGATGTTGTGGTGGTGGGTCGCGGAGATCCCAACCTGACCGGCGGCACGCTGGCGTACAACTTGCGCTCGGAGCGGAACTCGCCGCGGGCGCGCGTGCTGGAACAGTTGGCCGATCAACTGGTGCAGCGCGGGGTCAAGTTTGTTGACGGCGACGTGGTCGGCGACGATTCCTACTTCGCTTTCGAGCGCTACGGCGAGGGCTGGTCGCAGGAAGACATGCGCTACGAGTGGGGCGCGCCGGTTTCGGCGCTGACCATCAATGACAATCTGATCCTGGTGAGCGTCATGCCGGGCGACCACTCCGGCGACAAGGCGTTCATGAACGTCACGCCTTTTCCGGACTACTACCACTTCGACAACCGCATCATGACCACGCCGGCGGGTACCGGGCCGCGGAGCGTGACGATCGGGCGCGAGCCGGGATCCAACACGCTCACGCTGTGGGGCAACATCCCGGTGGACGATCCCGGCTTCCATGAGTCGCTGGCCATCGAAGACCCGGCCGATTTCACCGCCCAGTTGTTCCGTACCATGCTGGAACAGCGCGGGATCGTGGTGTACGGACGGACGCGCGCCAAGCACCTGGAACTGGCGAGCCTGTCCACGTTCAGCGTCACGGCAACGGCCTCCGCGGGCGGCGGCGATATTCCGCGGACGACGCGGCCAACCATTGCGGGACTGGTGCTGGGCGAATTTCAGTCGCAAACGCTGGTTTCCGATCTGCGGGTGATCCTCAAGGTCAGCCAGAACCTGCACGCCGAGTTGATGCTCCGCCTGCTGGGCCGCGAGAAGGGTGCGGCGGGCACGATTGAAGCGGGGTCGGAGGTGGTGCGCGGATTCCTCTCACAGGCCGACATTCGCTCCGACGAATATGCCTTCTACGATGGCTCGGGGCTTTCGCGGCAGAACCTGGTTACGCCCCACGCCATCGTCAAGCTGCTGCTCTATGACAGCCGCCAGCCGTGGGCGGCGCAGTTCGACGACATGCTACCGGTGGCGGGCGTGGATGGTTCGCTCACCGAGCGCTTCCGCGGGACGCCGGCGCAGGGACGCGTCCACGGCAAAACCGGTTCGTTAAAGAACGTGAATGCTCTGTCCGGTTACGCCACCACGCTGCGCGGCCAGCGCATTGCGTTTTCCATCATGGTCAACAATCACAACCTGCCCAGCCGGGTGGCGCTGCAGACCATTGACCAGATCGCGAACGCGGTGGTCGAGGAAGCGACGACGAAGTAGCTCTCAGCTCTCAGCCATCAGCTCTCAGCTTTCTGGTTCCAGCTTTCGCCTTCCAGTTTCCAGGGGAAAGTCACCCCTTGCTGCTCGCCAACACTCATGAGCGGCTGGTGAAGGTGGAAACTGGAGAGGGTTCTTAAATACTGATGGCTGAGAGCTTAGAGCTGAAAGCTGACAGCTGGTTTACGTGGCGTAGGCGCGGAAACTCCTGGGCTGGGGGCCGCCATAGGATGTGTTGTACTCGAGGCGCGCCCGGCCAATGGTCAGCGTGACGCGGTTCGAGACCACCCGTTCCCCTTCCAGGCAGCGCGTGCACAAGCAGCCAAACTCGGCGATGGTCCCGTCCGTGTGCTCGGCCGTGACGGGGAGCACGTGACGGACCGAGGCGCGGCACATGGAACAGCGCCCGCCGCCGTGCAACTGGTATTGCAGTTCCGCGTAGGACAACAGGATCCTCTGTTGCCGGGCGGTGGGACCCTCATTGACGACGTCGGCCAGCGCCTGCAGGTACTCCTGCAGCACGTTGTGCGGCACCGGCCTCTTGTGCGACGTGGTCATCTGGGGCGCATATTGCACGAAAGCGCCGCTTTTTACAAATCCCCAAGGTCACCATTTCGGGATTACCACAAGAGGAATGCGAGCGTGGTGGTGGCAGTGGTGGCGGATGGAAAGCGACGGGCTTCCACGCCCAGGCTGACCTCGGGGTCCGAGTCGCAGCCGCGGAATGGCGAGGGTTGCAGCACGAAGGCCTGGTTTTCGCGACGGAGGCGGACTTTGCCGGGCGCGAATGGCTGCGGGAACTCGACCGCGTCGCCGGCGCCGCAACACAGGTACAGCGACAACAGGTCGCAGAACTGGAGCACCAGCAGCAGCGCTTCGAGTTCGGCTGGACTTCGAGCGCCCTGCGGCTGCAGACGCTGGCGCCGCTCCGCTTCGCGCGCCAGGAAGGCGCGCAACCGCGAGGAGTTCTCGGGACCGTCGATGGCCGCGGTCAGGCGGCCCTCGCCGAGCGCGCAGAAATGCCGCGAGACAATGTATCCGCCGGCGGGACAGACGGACTCGGCGCGGTCGATGGAAGCCGTCCAGGCACGCAGGAACTGCGGCGGGTCAATCTCCAGGAATGAAATCGGTTTTCCGCGGCCATCCACGCCGGGAGCGGCGGTGAGGCAAGCCTCGGGCTCGAAAATTGCCCATCCCGCATCGTGCACTTCAATGGCGCGAGCGAGCAGCGGATCCACGCGGGGAAACCCGGGCGCAACCAGGTTGGTGGCCAGCGCTCCCGCCAGCGCGGCATGGTCGGGTTGCGTAACCAGCCAGTATGCTTCGGCAAGCTGTCTTTGGGCGCGCTCGATCACCGGCCAGACGGGCTGATAGTCGTTGGCGGTCGGCGGAGCGTCGGGCACAAGCGGGTAGAGGACCACGTTACTTCACGCCTCGGCGGGCACGCACCGCGCCGCCGGCAGCTTTCTCCGGACCGGAGCTGTGGGGCGGTTTCCGCATGCCGTCCAGAAGCTCCTTGAGCACGACGGCGTTGTTGTGCTCTTTATTCCTGGAGGCGAACACCAGGGTCAGCTTCTTGCGCTTGCTGGCGACGTCATAAAGCTGCGCCAGAGCGCGCGCGGCCTTGGGCTCGTTGAGCTCCTCGAGGTATTTCTTGCGGAACTGCTGCCATTGCGCCGGGCGCGTGTGGAACCAGCGGCGGAGCTGCGTGGAAGGCGCCAGGTCGCGCAGCCAGGCGTCAATCCGAGCGCGTGCTTTGGTCACGCCGCGCGGCCACAGGCGATCGACAAGGATGCGGGCGCCGTCGCTCGGCGCTGGTGGGTCGTAGGCGCGCTTGAGGGCAATGGGCATGGCTCTGGTATTGTAGCGCTCAGCAAGACAGCGATCAGCTGTCAGCTTTCAGCTTGAGGCGGACGAACTCAATTGCGTAGACACTCATTCATCCTCCTAGTCACAGCCGCCGCGGTGTTGCTTGGGGGCTGCGACACGCAAATTCGCAAGAGCGATGCCGAGCTGGGATTGAATCCGCAGCAGGCGAGCGGGCGGCACGTCTTCGACCGGTACTGCGGCACGTGTCACGAGGCGTACAGTTCGCGGTCGCTGCGCGGACCCAGCCTGGAGGGCGTTTTCAAGAAGCAATTCATGCCCAGCGGCACTCCGGCCAATGACGAGCGCGTGGGCGAGGTGATCAGCCTGGGACGCAGCAAGATGCCCGCGTTCGGGCGCGTGCTTAACCAGCAGCAGATGGATGACCTGCTGGCCTACCTGCACACCCTTTAATTTTCAATAGCTTACGGTGCTCAGAATAAAGAGTCCTCGCCAGTTGGGGAGAATCTATATACACTGTACGAGCGCGTGGATTTGAATTGATCTAAGCACGTTCTGCCGAAGCTCTGCTGAAGCACTACCTGCCTTTAGTCCCGATTTACTTCACCGCATAATTCAACACAGAAGAGAGCAACACGAAAATGGAACAAGGAACAGTGAAGTGGTTCAACGACGCCAAGGGTTTCGGTTTTATCAGCCGCCAGAACGGTGAGGACGTATTTGTCCATCACACCGCCATTCAGGCGCAGGGCTTCCGCAGCCTCCAAGAAGGCCAAGCGGTTCAGTTCGACGTGAAAAAGGGTCCCAAGGGCTGGCAGGCTGAGAACGTTCAGGTTCTGTAATCCGGCGTTCGCAGAATCATTTCGGGGTGGCTTCGGCCACCCCGATTTTGTTTGCCTGAAACAGTTTCAGTTTCGAGTTTCAGTTTCAGCAGTTTGGCAGTTGCTAGCGAAGCACGGGGTGAGTCGCTGTGGTTGCGCTGCGCATCGTACAATGGGACGTTTCCATGTCCACGACCCTGGTCCAGATCGACACGGCGCCGCGGCGCCGCGGGCCCAAGCCGGAGTGGCTGAAGGCGCCCGCGCCCATGGGCGAGAACTATCACTCGCTCAAGAAGCTGGCGCGCGGGCTCGGCCTGCACACGGTGTGCGAGTCGGCGCAGTGTCCCAACATCGGCGAGTGCTGGAACCATCGCACCGCCACCTTCATGCTGCTGGGCGACATCTGCACCCGGCGCTGCGGCTTCTGCGCCGTTCCCAAGGGACATCCCGGGCCGATTGATTTTGACGAGCCGCGGCGCGTCGCCGATGCGGTGGCGCAGTTGGGACTGAAGTACACGGTGGTGACCAGCGTCAACCGCGACGACGACAACCTCGGCGGGGCGCGCGTGTTCGCCATGACCATCGAGGAGATCCGCCGCGTGGCGCCCGACTGCCGCGTCGAAGTGCTCATCCCCGACTTCCAGGGACACGACGACTGTCTCCAGGTCGTGCTCGACGCCCGGCCCGACATCCTTAATCACAACACCGAGACGGTGCCGCGGCTGTACCGCGTGGCGCGATCCGGGGCGCGCTACGAACGCACCCTGCGCCTGCTGAAGCGCTCGAAAGAAATCGCGCCGCAGACGGTGAGCAAGTCCGGGCTGATGGTCGGACTGGGCGAAACCACCGAGGAACTGCTGCAGGTGTTTCGCGATCTTGCCGAACGAAACGTGGACATTCTCACCGTGGGGCAGTACCTGCGGCCCTCGCGCGACCACCTGCCGATGGCGCGTCTGGCGCCGCCGGAGGAATTCCGTTTCCTGAAACAAGAGGCGCTGAAGATGGGATTCCGGCACGTGGAGAGCGGGCCGCTGGTGCGGTCGTCGTATCACGCGCACGAGCAGGCGGAGTCAACCGGGATTTCCTAGCGGTTCGTGGTTCAATCAAACACAAAGGCACAGAGGCACAGAGGATTTAGGGAATGGTTTCCCTCCGTGCCTCTGTGGTGAATCAGCAATGTTCGCGGGCAGAGCTTCTGATATACGATACGTTTTCCCAGCCGAACACGAGGGCCTATGAAGGATTTCTACGTCCGCGACGCCGCGCAGTTTGACAACAAAGTCATTACCACCAGCCTGGTGGTGGCCGCCAAGCAGGTGAAGCCGAAAAAAACCGGCGAACCGTACCTGGCGCTCACCCTGGCCGATCGCACCGGGCACATTGACGCCAAGGTGTGGGACAACGTTCCCGAGATCATGGGGACGTTCGAGCAGGACGACTTCGTCAAGGTGCGCGGCCTGATCAACAAGTACAACGGCCGCCTGCAATTGACCGTGCACAAGCTGAAGCGGCTGGAGGAGTCGGAGATCGATTACTCCGACTATCTGCCCAAAACCACCAAGGACGTGGACGAGTTATGGCGCACGCTGGGCGAGTTCGTGGCCGGATTCAAGAATCCGCACCTGAAGGCGCTGGTGGAAAATTTCATGAGCGATCCCGAGATCGCCACCGCCTACCGCAACGCGCCCGCGGCCAAAACGCTGCATCACGCGTATATCGGCGGGCTGCTCGACCATGTGGTATCGCTGTGCAAGCTGTGCGACCTGGCCTGCCGCAACTACCCGCAGGTTGACCGCGACCTGCTGTTGACGGGTGTGTTCCTGCACGACATCGGGAAGGTGCACGAGCTTTCGTACGCGCGCTCCTTCGCCTATACCACGCGCGGGCAACTGCTGGGGCACATGATCATCGAGCTGGAGATGCTGCAGGCCAAGCTGCCGGCGGAGTTTCCGCCGGAGCTGAAGACCCTGCTCGAACACCTCATCATCAGCCATCACGGGCACTACGAATTCGGATCGCCCAAGCTACCCATGTTTCCCGAAGCGCTGATGCTGCACTACCTCGACGATCTTGACTCGAAGATGGAGAGCATGCGGGCGCATTTCGAGCGCGAAGCGGCGTTGGAGAGCCCGTGGACGAGCTACAACGCGTCCTTGTCGCGTCCGCTGCTGGACACCGGCAAATTCCTGCGTCCGAAACCGCAAGTGGCGGAGCCGGAGGAAGTCACGGCTGAGCCGGCGCAAGCGGTGGAGGAACCGGCGGCGGTAGCGGCGACCTCCGCCGAGACCGCCGTGCCGCTGGAGAAACACATCGAGGCGCTGCAAAATAAATTCAAGCCTGCCACGAAGAGGGAAGGCAAGTGAGATCGGGCGCGCCGGCGTCGCTGGAGATGGATTGCCTCAGGGTGTTGTGGAACCGTCCCGAGGCAAGCGTCGCCGAGGTGCGCGCCGGCCTGCCACGGCCGCTGGCATACACCACCGTCATGACCGTGCTCGATCGCATGTGCGGCAAGGGCCTGGTGAAGCGACGCAAGCGCGGGCGGGCCTGGTCCTACACCGCCGCACTCGACCTGGACACCGCACGGGCGGAAGCCGTGCGCAGGCTGGTCACGAACCTGTTCGAGTCCGATAGCCGGGCGCTGGTCCGGTACCTGCTGGGCGAGGGCGCCGCCCGTCCGCGGCGGCGAGTGGCGGCGGCTTCGAGCATTGATGATGAACTGCTGTAATTTGGCGATTTAGTGATTGAGTGATTTAGCGATTGTGTCGAACGACGTCTGTGACTTCAAATCACTCAATTACTAAATCACTCAATCACCAAATCGCCCACGTTGCTATCCGGCGCTGCTTCTGGTAGAAAGCCCCCGACGGTGGAGGTTTCTATGCGTCGAACACTGTTACTGTGCAGTCTTTTGGTCTTGGTAATCGCATTGATGATGGCGTGCACCAAGAAGCCGGCAGAACCGGCGGCGGCAGAGGGCGGGGCGTCGTCAACTTCAGCCGGAACCGCTGCAACTGGAACCCCAGCAACCGGAACCGCACCCGGAAGCGCGGCGGGCGCTGGCGCGGCGGCTTCGATGAGCGGAGCGAAACCCGGGGCAGCGGAGCCGAAGGTTGTGCCCGCCGGGCAGCACATCGTAGTGCGGCTCGGGCAAGCGGTGGGATCGAAGATCAGCTCGCCGGGTCAGGGGTTTACGGCGACGGTGGCGCAGCCCGTCGAGGTTGACGGCAAGGTGCTGATCCCCTCGGGCGCCGAGGCGAGCGGAACGGTGGCGGAAGCGGTGCCGCTGGGACGCTTCAAGGGAGGCGCGGTTCTGCGGCTGGCGCTCAACTCGGTGAAGGTTGGGGGCAACACGTACAAGGTTGAGACGGCAGCCATCACCCAATCCGCCAAGGGCAAGGGCAAGCGAACCGCCGTGGCCGTGGGCGGAGGCGCCGGACTGGGCGCGGTCATCGGCGGTCTGGCCGGCGGCGGCAAGGGCGCTGCCATCGGCGTACTAGCGGGCGCGGGCGCGGGCACGGCGGGTGCGGCGTTCACCGGCAACAAGGACATCGTGCTGCCGGCGGAGGCGACGCTCAGCTTCAAGCTGCTCCAGCCGCTGGAAGTGAAATAACTTTAGTCGCCAGTCGCTGGTCGCCAGTCGCCAGGCTGCAGGCAATTGAATTTGGCTTTTCCTGACGACTGAAGACTGGCGACTGACGACTTTATGACCGATTTCGATTTCTCGCCGTTCTCCTGGCTCACCTTCGACTGCTACGGAACGCTGATCGATTGGGACCGGGGAATCCTGTCCACGCTGCGTCCCGTGCTCGCGGCGCACGGCCGCAACCTCAGCGACGCCGGAATCCTGGAACTGTTTGCCGCCATTGAGCGCATCGAGGAGGCCGGCGTATACCGCACCTATCGCCAGATTCTGGAAGCGGTCATGACGAAGATCGCGGCGCGGCTGGTGTTTCGCATCGGCAGCGAGGAGGTGCGCTCGCTCCCGGATTCCCTCGGCGACTGGGCGCCGTTTCCCGACACCGTCGCCGCTCTTCGCCAGTTGAAGAAGCGCTACAAGCTGGCGGTGATCTCCAACACCGACGACGACCTGTTCGCGCGCACGGCAGCGCATCTGGAAGTGCCGTTCGATGCGGTGATCACCGCCCAGCAGGCGCACAGCTACAAGCCTTCTTTGAACAATTTCCGGCTCGCGCTGCAACGCCTGGGAGCCGGGCGAGAGCAGGTGCTGCACGTGGCCCAGAGCCTCTATCACGATGTCGCTCCCGCCAATGAACTGGGAATCGCGAGCGTATGGGTCAACCGGCAGGGAAGGCCGGGAGCCTCCGGCGGAGCTGCCGGCGCTGCCAAGCCGGACTTGGTCGTTCCGGATATGGCGACACTGGCGGCGCTGGCGGTGAGTTAGTCGGCGGCGCTCTTTAGTGCCCGGTACGGTTGTAGAATGTGGAAGATATGATCAGCCAGGAACTGCTCGCTATCCTCGCCTGCCCGGTTTGCAAGACGCCGTTGAAGTTGACTGCTTCGGACAAGTTGCAGTGCGTCAGTTGCCGCCGGCTTTACCCCATCCGCGACGGTATTCCCATCCTGCTGGAAAGCGAGTCCCAAAAGGCCTGAATTACACCAAATTAGGTGCATAGTTGTGCCACAAGCGTCCGAGTTTCCCCAAATGAGAACAAGATTCGTCATTCCGGAGCCATTTTCGAGCACAAACAACAAGGCCATTCCAGCGTGAATAATATCCGTAAGTCATTTATAAACAGCCAATTAGCTCGGAAAACAGGAAACGGCCGCAGAGCAGCCCATGCTTTGGGCCGAAAATTGCTCGCAACATAGGTAGGTTATGCGGAGTCTAACCGGGTAGAGAAGGGTTAGAAGTAATAGGCAAGGTGAGGAACCTAAGTCTTCAGGGTCGGAGGTGATCCATGATGGCTGAAAAGTTTTCAAGCGTTGAATTAACGGCCCTCCGCAGCGAACTCTTGCAAAGCGGGGTGGATTCCTGGGATGCCGCCCGGGTGCTCCAGATCTTTCTCGCCGGGCGCGGCTATGGAGTGTCGCCCGAGGCGGCGCTGGATGCGGCCAGCCGCGTGGAAGGCGCCGGCTGCGCACTGGATGTGATCCAGAAGGAGCTCGAGGGCATTGCCATGGTGATGTAAAGTCGGGCGCGGAAGGTGACGCCGCGCCGACCACAAGTTTCGCCGGAATTCAGGCGAATTCGAAAAGAGCAGGCCGGACCAACCAGTCCGGCCTTTTCGTTATTACGCCGACTCTGCCTGTGCGCCGCTCAGTACCTGCTGTTTCCACTAAGGTGACAAAGAAGCGCGGGAAGGTTGAACCGCGCGCAGGCCGAACTTACACTGGATTGATGCACGCGCACGCCCACGATCCGCAGGGACATACCTCGCGCGTGCTGCGAGTTTCGCTGGTGGTGACGATGGCCTACATCGTCCTGCTGGTGATCTCTGGTGTCCGTGCGCACAGCCTGGCCCTGCTTTCCGAGGCCGGCCACAACGTCTCCGATTTCCTTGCCCTGCTGCTCTCCCTCGCCGCGGTGTACCTGGAGCAGCGCCCGCCCAGCGCGACCAAGACCTACGGCTACAGCCGCGCCGGCGTGCTGGCGGCATTCATCAACGCCATGACGCTGGTGGCGATCGCCTTCTACATTTTTTATGAAGCAGGCCACCGGCTGATGGCCCCGGTGCCGGTGCATCCCGGGCTGATGATCGGCGTCGCCGCAGCGGGCGTGGTGGTCAACGGCGTCATCTCCATCATGCTCTGGCGCAGCAGCAAGGACCTGAACATCCGCAGCGCCCTCCTCCACATGCTGGGCGACACGCTGTCCACCGCGGCCGTCATCGGCGGCGGCTGGGCGATCCTGGTGACCGGCCAAAACTGGATTGACCCGGCGCTCTCCTTCGGCATCGGCGCCATGATCTTGTGGTCATCGCATGGGATCATCCGCGAGACCCTCAACATCCTGCTGGAAGGCACGCCGCGCGGCATGGATCTCTCGCTGGTGGCGCGGGACATCGCTGCCGTCGCAGGTGTGAATGACGTTCACGACCTGCACGTGTGGAGCATCGGCAGCCAGTCGCACGCGCTCTCCTGCCACATCAGCATTGCCGACATTCCTCCGTCGGCCAGCGAGGCCATTCTGCGTGAAGTCCAGGAGCGGCTGCGGGTGAAGTTCCACATCCATCACACCACCATCCAGTTCGAGCACGTGGTGTGCGACATCGCCCACGGCTGCGTCGTCATCCCGGCGCAGATACCCGAAGGCCACGGGCACGCGCACTAGAACTTGCCTGACGATTAGCGGCGCTAATTGCCGATCGCTAACTGCTTCCTCAGCCTCTCCCACGTGGTTCCGAGATCTTCCGGCACAAGGCGCGTCTCGCCAACCACCGTCATGAAGTTGCTGTCGGCGATCCAGCGAGGCAGCACGTGCATGTGGATGTGGCCGGCCACGCCTGCCCCGGCGGCCGCGCCGATATTCATCCCCAGGTTGATCCCGGCAGGCTGGTACGCCGCGCGCAACGCCCGCTCCATCCGCTGCGACAGCGCCATCATCTCGGTCGCGGCCGCGGGCGACAGCTTCTGCAATTCGTCAATGTGCTCATAGGGGACGATCATGACGTGGCCGCTGGTGTAGGGGAATGCGTTGAGGATGATGAAGCAGTGCTCGCCGCGGTGGAGGATCAGCGCCTCGCGGTCCTGGAGTTTGACTTGCTCGCAAAAAACGCAACCCGGGGTCTTGCCGACGTTTATGAGATACGTGAAACGCCAGGGGGTGAAAAGGTAGTCCATGCGCGACAGCGTACCTCAAAAGTCAGAATTAAGAAGTCAGAAGTGAAGCAGGTTGCACGTCATCTCAACTGGGTTATCACTTCTGACTTCTTACTCAATCATGCGTTGCAGCCCAAAATGGCACAGCATGGTTAAGGGCACAGCATGGTTTCGTTTTTCGTTCGCAGATGCAGTATTGGCCTTGCAAAGGCGCCCACGAGCACTAGAATTTATGCGATTTAAGGGCTGAAAAAAGAAGATCCCTGATTAATCGCCCTCTCATTTCGCTGAGGCGTTTGCCCTAACGCCCAGCGCAGCTACGAGCAACCAACCACAGTCACGAATCCAGCGCCGCGTAGCGGACATGCACCGTGGATACCGATTTCTCAGTTCTATGGGCCGCAGAGTCTCTGGAGAGAGCTGAACGGGGCGCTCGGCTCGGAAGGGGGTCTATCTACGCCGTCTGTCAGAGATTTCCCCGACAAGACTCCCCATTATTAGCAATATCCCCGATACTCCGCCTATGGTGCATGGCAGCACACTGCAGAACCTCGAAATGTTTCACATTCTGTTAGTGGATTCAATCGCTCTCTCATTTCGCTGAGGCGTTTACGCCAACGCTCAGCGCAGACAAGAACAACCAGCCACTTCGTGAGGTGAATATGAACAAAGTAACACGTGCGTGTCTTATTGTCGTGGCGCTGCTGGCTCTCGTAGGGCTCGCTGCAGCGGGGTCTCATGGGCGTCGGCACTTCAACCTTGCCGACGTCGACGGCCGTTACGTCAGCGCAGAGACTGCGTACGACATTTCTCAGGGGAATGCCCTCCCGGCAGTCCTCTTCGCCGGGGCGTCCGTGATGATTGCCGACGGGCAGGGCCACGTATGCGGAGAGTCCGACGGCTTCTACGGTGGGAATCCGCCTCCCGGCCTGAACCTCGGCCCCAGCCTGTTCCACGGAACGTACACCGTTGAGGCCACCACTGGAAGAATCACGATTATTACCGCCAGTGATGGGCCTCCCGTGCCTTTGACAAACGTATTCTGCGGAACAACCGCACCGATTGACACCACTGGCGCCGTTGTGTTCAAGACCCAGGTGGGCTACCTCCAGTCGGACGGTGGCGACGGTGCCGGCAATAAAATCGTTACGACGGAGCAGATCAACGCGTCTGACGCATCGCAGGGCGGCTGCTGCGCTACCAGCGGTTTTCTTGTACACGCAAGGGTGTGGACCAAAGCCGGCGAACGCGAAAGCGAACACGAACGCGATCGCGATTAGCCCCTTCCCCAGGAAACTCCGAGCCCGGCCTGGAAGTGAGGTCGGGCTCTTTTCACAAGGCGGCGAATCGATCGTCTCCCCACCAGGCGGCGATTGTTGTGGAGCCGGTATTCATCGCTTCGGCACAACGCCTCACCCGGATTATTCACCCTTACTTCTGACTTCTTAATTCTTACTTCTCCTGGGTGCGCCGCGTCACACGTCCCTGTGCGGCCCGACCTTGCCCGGCGGCCTGGCGCCTGCCACAATCTGGGGCAGTTGGTGGCGTTTTTTTCCCCCTCTGTTGGGAAAAATCCCGCGGGGCGTTTGACCAATTTGTGAGCGGTTGCTATAGTCGAAAAGGCCTCCAGATCGCCAGCCGCGCTGGAGGGAGCGACCGCTGGATTGTCCAAGCCCGATTGCGGGCAAATCACCCCGACGACCCACGCCAGCAGTCCGCACAAAATCGTGGTCCCCATGCGCGCGCTGCGGTGTGCGATGGGTGGAAGAATTATGGTCTTAGACGAGCGTACAGCCCACAGCGACGAATCCCCAGCGGACTCGCAGCCGGCTGCGGAACAGAGCGCAGAACATTCGCCTACCGAACAAGCCGCCGCGCCCCAACCAGCCAACGCTGTGAATCCTGTTGAGACTCCCGCTGTTACTCCACTTCGGCCCGCCTCGGGTCCGACGAACAGCACCCCAGCGCACGAAACGCGCGCTGGGGACCCCGCAAAAAGCAATCGAAACGAAAAAGAGATGACGGACGATTTCGCAACCGTACTGGAAAACTTCACCGCCGAACAGGCGGCCGAGCAGGCCACCCATGAAGACCGCGTCATCAAGGGCACGGTCCTGAAGATCACCGCCACCCACGTCGTCGTTGACGTTGGCTTCAAGTCCGAGGGACTGGTCCCGATTGCCGAGGTCCAGGACCACGAGGGCAACGTGAAGGTCGAGCCCGGCCAGGAAATCGACGTCATGATCGAGAAGGGCGAGACCGAGGAGGGCTACACCAAGCTCTCCCACCAGAAGGCCTCGCGCCTGCGCGCCTGGGACGAGATCGAAAAGGCCTACAACGACAAGACCCCCATCCGGGGCATCGTGGTGGAGCGTATCAAGGGCGGTCTTACGGTGGATATCCAGGGCGCGCGTGCCTTCCTCCCCGGCTCCCAGGTGGACCTGCGGCCGGTGCGCAACCTGGACGGCATGAAGGCACAGGAGCTGGAAGTCCGCGTCATCAAGCTGAACAAGAAGCGCGGCAACATCGTGGTCTCGCGCAAGCAGCTCCTCGAAGAGGACCTCACGGAAAAGCGCGGCCACACGCTGGAGCAGTTGCACGAGGGCGCGGTGATGACCGGCACGGTCAAGAACCTCACCGACTACGGAGCCTTCGTGGATCTGGGCGGCATTGACGGCCTGCTGCACATTACGGACATGAGCTGGGGCCGGCTGACGCATCCCCGAGACCTGGTCAACGTCGGCGACCAGATCCAGGTCAAGATTCTCAAATTCGACAAGGACAAACAGCGCGTCTCGCTGGGATTCAAGCAGCTCACGCCCGACCCCTGGCTGGATGCCGCGCATCGTTATCCGATCGGCGCCCACGTCAAGGGACGCGTCATCAGCATCACCGATTACGGAGCCTTCATCGAGCTGGAGCAGGGCATCGAGGGACTGGTGCACGTCAGCGAAATGACGTGGTCGAAGCGCATGAAGCACCCGTCGAAAATGCTGAACGTCAGCCAGGAAGTGGAAGCGGTGGTGCTGAACGTGAACCCCGGCGAGCGCCGTATTTCGCTGGGCCTGAAGCAGCTCGAGTCCAACCCCTGGGAGACCTTGCACGAGAAATACCCGGTCGGCTCCACCGTCGAGGGCCGCGTCCGCAACCTCACCGATTTCGGCGCCTTCATCGAGATCGAGGACGGCATTGACGGCCTGGTGCACGTCAGCAACCTGAGCTGGACCAAGCGCGTCAAGCATCCTTCGGAAATTCTGAAGAAGGGGGACAAGGTCAAGGCCGCGGTGCTGGCCATCGAACCCGATAACCGGCGCCTCTCCCTTGGGATCAAGCAGCTTCAGCCCGATGTGTGGGAGACCTTCTTCAACGAACACCGCATCGGCGACGTGGTGCACGGCAAGGTGCTGCGCGTTGCCACCTTCGGATCCTTCGTCGAGATCGCCGATGGAGTCGAAGGCCTCTGCCACAATTCCGAAGCGGTGGACGAGCACGGCGCCCAGGCGAAGCTGGAGCCCGGACAGGAGTTCGATTTCAAGATCCTCAAGATGAACCCGGGCGAGAAGAAAGTCGGCTTGAGCCTGCGCGCCGTGGGCGCGGAAGCCACTCGCGCCGACGTCGAGGCCTACAAACACCCGGTTTCCAGCTCGACCACAACCTTGGAAGAGCTGATGACGTGGAAACGAGCGGGCAACGATAACCAGTAGCTGGGAGTTAGTAGTTAGGAGTTAGTGAGCCCGGCGGAAACGCCGGGCTTTTTGCTGGAATCAACATTGAAGATTGAAGATTTCAGATTGAGGAAGGTTCAGCCGCTCGTCTGCAATTCTCTAAAACGCTTCCACCGCCCACTTGTACGTCACGCGCCCGGTCTCTTCGCCCTGGGTCACCTTTTGGTCTTTAACCAGCATTTCAAGGATGTGCTGAATCTTGGTTTCCGCGTAGCGCGGCTTCCCGGCCGCCGTGATCTTGCTGGAGATATCGAATATCGACATACCGCCGCCCGCATTTCTCAGTGCCCAGATCACGTCGGCCTTGATGTTGCCGGGCTGTTGCGCGGGCGTGGGCTGCTGCTTCTTTTCTTCCGCGGGCGGCTGGCCGTAGCCGGGCCGATGTCCCGGTTGCTGTCCATAGCCGGGCCGGTTTTGACCCTGTCCCGGTTGCTGTCCCGGGCGTCCGTGGGGGTCTTTCGAGGTTGGCCGCATACAGGTTATCCTTACGCGCATTGTATGGCATGAAAGTAGTGGCCCGGCATTGCTTTCGCTGGCGACCAACGATTGGTGACCGGCGTCACTCTTTAATCTTCAGGTTGATGTATGCGGTCTTCCGTGAATCGAAGGAGCTCAGGGTCTTGGCGTCGCTCTTCTTGCCGTTGTGCTCGGCATGCACTTCATAATCCACATTGGGCGAGAGCGCGTTAAAGCGATAGCTGCCGTCCTGCCCGGCAATGAACGTCTTCACCGCCATAGTCTTGCTGTTCTTCAGGTACACGATCGCACCCGGCAGCGGCTTCTCCTGCTGGTTGATCACCGCGCCTGTCAGGATGCGCACTTGGGGCTCTTTGTCAGACATCGCGGCGCTCCCCATGGCGCGCGATGGCACCGCACAAGCCACGGCCAGCAACCCAGCCAACGCGGCGGTGAGCCATAATCTTTTCACGTGACACTCCTGACTTAACTTCCCTACTGGGTTGGATGCAAGGCCGATGCCGGCCCGCTCATCATATTCCAACCGCTTTGTCCGCTACTAGTTGCGGCCAGACCCGCTGATTTCCAGCCCCGGCCCGGCGCATGCGATAATGTGGGTCGCGACCCTGAATCCCGCAATGCGGACCGTGCTAAGGCGGCTGTCTGTGCAATTGTTCCGACGTTTTCTTATCGCCGTTCTCTTCCTCTGTCTGGGCTGCGCCGCGCAGGCGAACTCTCCGGAAGTCAACCAGCGCATCGAGCGCCAGGTACGCGTCTATTTGGGCGACAAAATCTCTCCTTCGGTGAACGTCACCGCCGGCCCGCGCACTTCCAGCAGCGAGTTTCCCGGCTACGAAAAGGTCACGGTGACCCTCTCCCAGGGCGAGCGCAAGCAGGACATTGAATTTGTGGTTTCCAAGGATGGCGCCAGCCTGGTTCGCGTGCTCAAGTTCGATATCAGCAAGGACCCCTACGCCGAGATCATCAAGAAGATTGACGTCAACGGCCGTCCGGTGCGCGGCAACAAGGACGCCAGAGTCACCATCGTCAACTTCGACGATTTCCAGTGTCCGTTCTGCTCGCACATGCACACCCAGCTCATGCAGGACGTGCTCAAGATGTACGGCGACCGGGTGCGCATCATCTACAAGGATTTCCCGCTCGCCGAAATTCATCCCTGGGCCATCCACGCCGCCGTGGACGCGAATTGCCTGGCCGCGCAAAGCTCCGACGCCTACTGGCAGTTCGCCGACTACGCGCACGCCAACCAGAAACAGATTTCAGGCGGGGAGCAGAAGCCGCCGTTCACACAACAATTCGCCGCGCTCGACAAATCGGCGGCCGACATTGCCCAGCGGCTGAATTTGCAGGCCGGGCCGCTGCACGCTTGCATCAAGGCGCAGTCGCCGACGGCGGTTTTGGCCTCGATGCAGGAGGGCCTGGTCCTGGGAATTTCGGCGACGCCGAGCCTGTTCGTCAACGGCGAGCGGGTGGATGGCGCCGTGCCCATGACGGAATTGCAGGCGATGATCAATCGCGCGCTGCGTGACGCCGGCCAGCCGATTCCGATGGCGGCCATGGCGGCGCCGCCGCCAGACTCGTCGCCCAAAGGAAGCGCCCCGGCGAATGCGCCGGCCACAGCGAATGCGGCGCCGGCAGCAACCAACGCCGCGCCGGCCACGACCACGCCGGCTACGAATGCGCCACCGGCCCCCAAGTAAATGTCATTGCGGAGGAAAACTTGATTCGCACTCTTAGCGGGCTTCGCCCGACCGGCCCCGCAGTCCTCGTCATTCTGCTTGCGCTGCTGGTTCCCCTTGCCGCCTGCAACCGCGGCCAGACCGCTGCCGACGTCATGGCCAAAGTCAACGGCCGTAAAATCCTGCGCTCGGAGGTGGACAAGTACTACGCCAATCAGACCGCCTCGTCGCCGCAGCAGCCCACCGACGAGCAGTCCACCAGCCTCAAGCTCGGTATCCTGAAGGAGCTGATCGACAACGAGATTCTCATGCAGCGCGCCGAAAAGCTCGGGCTGCTCGCCACCAACGAAGAAGTGGACCAGAAGCTGAACGAGATCAAGGCGCCTTACACGCAGGAGGAGTTCGACAAGCGGCTCAAGGAGCGCAAGATCAGCCTGGAAGATTTCAAGCGCGACCTGCGCCGCTCGATCACCATTGATAAAGTCTTGAACCGCGAGATCACCTCCAAGATCGCCATCTCCGACTCCGACATTTCCTCCTACTACAACGCGCACAAGGGCGAGTTCAACCTGATCGAGCCGCAGTATCGCCTGGCGCACATCTTCGTCAGCACGCAGCCCAACCCGCAGGTGCGCAACCTGAAGGGCGACAAGGCGCAGAACGAGGCCGAGGCGCGCAAGAAAATCCAGATGATCATGAACCGGCTGGACAGCGGCGAGGACTTCGCCACCGTCGCCATGAATTATTCCGAGGACCCGGAGAGCGCCGGCAATGGCGGCGATCTCGGCTTCACCCCGCAATCGGCGCTGGCCAAGACCGATCCGGCCACGCGCGACGCGGTCAGCAAACTCAAGCCGGGGCAGTACAGCAACGTCATCACCATCGCCAACCCGGAAAACCGGCAGGTCTACGGCTTCCGCATCGTCAAGGTGGTGGCCAAGGAACCGGCGGGCCAGCGCGAGCTCAACGACCCGCGCGTGCAGCAGGCCATCCGCGACCAGTTGCGCGACCGCCGCGAACAACTGCTCAAGGCCGCCTATTACGACGTCGTCCGCAACCAGGCCAAGGTGGAGAACTACTACGCCGAGCAGATCCTGAAGAGCACGGGACAGAAATAGTCGAGTCGCGAGTCCCGAGTTGTGAGTTTGTGGCACACAGCCTGTCCTGAGCGAACCGAAGGGGACGGATCGCCTGGTGCACCGCCGGTCAAAAGACCAGTACTTTGTCGGCTTGTTCAGTCCACTGCGTGAGGTCGTCGAGCGTGCTGCGTTTGGCGGCTGGAACCATGTGCTGGTCGAGAATGCCGCGCGCTTCCAGACATGTCTTGCACACGCCGATGCGGGCGCCGCGTTCGCCCAATTGGCGCAGCATATCTTGCGTGTTGTAGAAGACGTGTGCCGGCAAGAATCCCTCGAAGGCAGCGGTTACGCCATCGCCCAGCAGAAAAATGCGTATCGTATTGTCCGCTGAGCGGGCCAGGCTGATGGCCAGCCGCAACGCGTTGTAACTCCGCTGTGATCCGTAAGGCGAATCGTTCAGGATGAATAGGTATTTCATCCCGACAAGCTAGCGCATCGCGCGCCCCAAGGCCGTGACCCGCGTCACAGGCCCGGCCCCGTATGGGAACCGAAGGGTTGATGTTCTACAATCTCGCCAATCCTCCATGGGCAACGTCCTCGAGTGGTTCCGCGATTTTCGCGACTACGTGCGCCAGGTGTGGCAGGCGGAATGGCTGCCGCTGTCGCGGGCGGAAGCCATCGGATGGATGCTCTTCTTCGCCTTCTTTCTGTGGTACGCGATCGGCAAGGAAGGCGGCGACTTCTGCTGCTGGACTCCGGCAACCTGGTGATGCACGAGGGCGGACACGCGCTGTTCGGCCACTTCGGCAATTTCCTGGGCGTCGCCGGGGGAACGATTCTGCAACTGCTGGCGCCGCTGCTGCTGGCGCTGGCCTTCCACGTGCGGCGGCAGGCGGTGGGATACGCGCTGTTCCTGCTGCTCGTGTTTGAAAACCTGCTCTACGTGGCCAAGTACATGAGCGACGCGCGCGCCCAGGCGATGAGCTACGTCGCCATCGGCGTGGGCGCCATGGAAGGGCTGGAAGACCCCATGATGCACGACTGGTACAACCTGTTCTCGCGATTCGGCGTGCTGCCGTACGACACGCGCATCGCAGCCGCGGTGTTCAAGATCGCGTGGGCGGGCATGATCGGCACGGTGCTGTGGTTTGGGTGGCGGTGCTACGCGAGTTGGCGAGCGGGATGGGAGTGAGTACGGTCGACGGTCGATGGTCGTTGGCCGAAAACAATTCGAAGATCAGCCGCGGTCCGACAGATTTGCGATAGAGTGGCGTTGGTCGTTAGTCGTTCGCAAAATCTCATTGGCCCTCCGCTGACGCTAATCGCCTACGGCCAACGACCGAACGGCCGATCGACCATCGACGCTTTGACTAGACTTTCGCGGCGGCGCGTTCCAGTTCCTGCTTGGCGAGGTTGGGTTCGAAGCAGCGGCGGCAGCGGGCCTCGTACATGCCGGCGGCGCCGACGACGATCAGGTCTTCGCTGGCGACCAGGCGCTGAGTGTGCTTGGCGGGATTGCCGCACTGCATGCAGATGGCGAGCGTCTTGGTGATCTCGTCGGCGACGGCGAGCAATTCGGGCAAGGGATGGAAGGGGCGGCCGAGGTAGTCGGTGTCGAGGCCGGCGATGACGATGCGCTTGCCCATGTCGGCGAGGCGCACGACCAGGTCCACCATGCCGGGGCCGAGGAACTGGGCTTCGTCAATGCCGATGACCTCGGTGCGGAGGTCGAGGCGAGATTCCAGGTCGGCGGCATCCTTCACCGGCACGGAGCGGATTTTCAGCTCGCTGTGGGAGACGATGTGGTCGTCGGCGTAACGGTCGTCGAGCACGGGTTTGAAGATCTGCACCCGCTGGCGGGCGATTTCGGCGCGGCGGAGACGGCGGATCAGCTCCTCGCTCTTGCCGCTGAACATCGGCCCGCACACCACTTCAATCCAGCCCAGACTGCCTTTGGCGAAATTCATGGAAGCTTTCAGCTGTCAGCTATCAGCTTTCAGCTAAAGAATGACCAACCAAAAATTGGACTCAAAACTCGAAACTCACAACTGAACTTGCTCAATTCCTGACCGGCATGTGGCGCGCGGCAATGGCCTGGACTTCCTTGGAGATGTTGGCGGCGTAACGCTGCGCATAAGTGCGCGTCAGGAACGATTGGAAGTCGGCGAAATTGTCGAAAATCCTGGTGGCGCAGGCCAGGATCCATCCGCTCACCACGCGCGACGGCATGCCCAGCACCAGGTACACCGGAATGCCGGAACGATGGGCGAAGGTGAGTTCGCCCTGGGTGCCGGCGCCGCGCGCTGCGGCCGCGTCCCAGTAGCAGACGACGTAGTCGGCGCGCGACTCGATCCAGTCCAGGTCCCAGGCGATGATTTTGCGCACCGCCGCCTGGTAGCGCACCAGGTCGGTGGTTTTCCAGCCGCGGAATTCGCGGACTTCCTCGTCGGCGAGATTTTTCTTTTCGTCGGCGGCGGGATCGTAAACCTCGTGGCCGAGGGCGCGCAGGAAAGGAGTGACCTGCGCACGCCACCCCTTGCCGAGGTCCGGCGAGTACTCGATGGAACCTGAAAGATAGGCGCGCATGAAGGAAAAGCCATTGTCGGACGTGCGGAGCGCGAGGTCAATGCGAATGACTGTGAATGACTGTGGATAGCGGTGGAAAAACAGGCTTCAGGCTGCAGGCTGCAAGAAAGCGGCGCTGGCGGAGCTGCCGAACCTGGACGGAAACTATCCGGTGATCGGGAGCTGGATGATCGACCAGGAAGCGGGCGGGATGGGAATTCGCGAGTCCGACGGGCCGATTACGACGAATTTAAGCAGGTTTGTGCCGCACATGTTTGAGTGAGTCAGTTGTCGGTTACCGGTTTTCGGTGTTGAAAAGCACTCGAGCGGCGCGGCAGCTGCGGACGCGCTAGGGGTCCTTCGACTCGGTGTCGGCGGCCGACACCTCGCTCAGGATGACAATCGTTTTATGTTTGTGAATGAAGTTGAGAATTCGTGCGAAGGCGAGATCGCTTATTCCACGATCGCCAGCACTTCGCCGGCGGTGACGGAGGCGCCTTCGGCGACCATCACCTGCTTGACCGTACCCTTCTTCGGCGACTTGAGTTCGTTCTGCATCTTCATCGCTTCCACCACGAGCACGCCCTGGCCGGCTTCGACCTCGCTGCCCGCCGCGAGTATCACGCGCACCACTTTGCCGGGCATCGGCGCCAGCAGTTTCTGCGGGCCTTCGCCGGTGGCCGCGGCCCCCTTGCGGCTGCGCAGCGAGCGCGGGTCGCGGACTTCGACGGCAAAGCGCGAATTCTTGACCCAGTAGTGGACGTCGGTGGCGGTGCGCTCGCGCTTCACCTCGTACTGCGTGCCGCCGATGATGATGGAGATGACGTCGTGCTTGGTCATGACGGCGTCGGCTTGGATGGGCTCGCCGTCGAGCTGACAGGACCAGGCACTGCCGTCGCGCTCGAGTTCGAGCTTGTGGGGCGTGCCGTCGATGGAGATTTCGTAAACCACGTTGTCGATGGTTCTCGGTTATCGGTTGTCGGTTCTCATCCGTTTCGCAACGCTTCGCCGCGCGCCGCCTGTTTCCAGGCTGATGGTTTCGCGGGCGTGCCTGCGTCATTCGCGGCGGCGCCGTTGACGGATTTGGGAGCGGCGCTTTCCAGCGTGGCGAAGATACCGGCGGCGAGGGCGGCGACGCGCTCGCGCTCGGCGGTGCGGTCCATACCGTCGTCGAGGCCCGGCGGCGGAGCGGGCTTGCTCAGCAAACGCTCCAGGTAGCCGGTATCGAGCTTGCCGGCGCGGAAGTCCGCGTCCTGCAAAATGCGTTGGAAGAGGGTGATGTTGGTCTTGATGCCGGCGACCACGTATTCGTAGAGCGCGCGTTGCAGGCGGTGGATGGCCTGGTCGCGGTCGCTGCCATAGCCGATCAGCTTGGCGAGCAGCGGGTCGTAGTCAATGGGAACAGTCCAGCCCTCGTAGATGCCGGTGTCGCGGCGGATGCCGGGGCCGGCGGGAACTTCGAGCAGGGAAATGCGGCCGGGGCTGGGAAAATAATTGTTGTCGGGATCCTCGGCGTAGATGCGGCACTCGATGGCGTGGCCGCGTAGCGCGATGTCCTGCTGCTGGAACGGGAGCGGCTCGCCGGCGGCGATGCGGATTTGCAGGTGCACCAGGTCGAGTCCGGTGACCAGTTCGGTGACCGGATGTTCCACCTGCAGGCGCGTGTTCATCTCGAGGAAATAGAAGTTGCGCTGCTGATCCACCAGGAATTCGACGGTGCCGGCGTTGGTGTAGCCGGCGGCCTGGGCGACGCGGACCGCGACCTCGCCCATCTGCCGCCGCATTTCGGGCGGAACGATCGGCGACGGACACTCTTCCAGCACTTTCTGGTGGCGGCGCTGCACGGAACACTCGCGCTCGCCGAGGTAAACGGTTTGGCCGTGCTCGTCGGCGAGGATTTGCATCTCGATGTGGCGCGGGTTCTCGATGTACTTCTCGACGTAGATCTCGTCGTCGCCAAAGGAGCGCTTGGCCTCGCTGGAGGCGGCATCGAAGGCGGAGCGCAGTTCGGCGGCGGAGCGCACCAGGCGCATGCCCTTGCCGCCGCCGCCGGCCGCCGCTTTTAACATCACGGGATAGCCGATTTTTTCCGCCACCTTGTGGGTCTCGCCGAAATCGTGGCCGCGCGAGGAGCCGGGGACGAAGGGCACGCCGGCTTTCTCCATCGCCTGGCGGGCGCGCGTTTTCGAGCCCATGGCTTCCATGGCGGCGGCGGTGGGGCCGATAAACTTGATGCCGGCATCCACGCAGGCCTGAGCGAAGGAGGCATTTTCGGAAAGGAAGCCGTAACCGGGGTGGATGGCCTCGGCGCCGCTGCGGCGGGCGACGGCGAGAATCTTGTCCTTGTTCAGGTAAGACTCGCTGGCGGTCGCCGGGCCGATGGGGTAGGCCTCGTCGGCCTTGCGGACGTGCAGGGAGGCGCGGTCCACGTCGGAGAAGACGGCGACGGAGCGGATGCCCATCTCGCGGCAGGCGCGAATGACGCGCACCGCGATTTCACCGCGATTGGCGATCAGGATCTTTTTGAACATACGGGCGACCCGGAGATTGTAATGCAGGGGAGGGCACGGGGTAGGGTGATTTAGGTCACTGGAGTGTGTGCGGAGGTGGTTGCCGGTTTTCGGTGATCGGTTTTCGGTAAGGGCGAGCGCGACCAGCCTTGCCGATTGCCGATCTGCGCTGAGGAGCCAGTGAGCGGTTGTGGAGCGCGAAACAGGGCAGGGGGTCCCCTCGGCTTCGCTCAGGATGACAATACCAAGAGGAAACAAAAAGCGCGCTCCAGGGCGAGCGCGCTTCAACATCACGGAGAAACGATGTCTAGTCTTTTTTCTCCAGGGTGATGCCGCCGGGGCCCGCCTGTTTTTCCGCCTTGGCAGCCTTGGTGGCCATCGTCTTCTTGACCCACTCGTCGGCCTTCTTCAGGTCTTCTTCGCGGGCCTTGGGGTCGCCACATTCGATGTCGGCCAGCTCGCGCCACATCAGGTTGTAGTAGGCCATGGCGTCGTCGTAATCGGGCCGCAGCGAGATGGCCTTCTCCAACATGGTCATGCCGTCCTTGACCGCGTCCTGGTTCTTGCTCCGGAGCTCCTCGCAGGCTTTCTTGTCCTTGATGGCCTCGTCGGGCTTGAGTCCGAGCTTGGCCTTCTGCTCCATGCGGGGCTGGTAGGTTTCGGTCCAGTCAATCACGGCGACCGAGTAATAGGCCTCGGGATCGTTGGGATCCACGGTGATGACCTTGTTGTAGTACTCCTTGGCCTGGCCGAACTTCTTCATCTGCAGGTAAAGGTAGGCGATGCCTTTGATGGCGTTGAGATCGTTGGCCTTCATCTTGAGTACGTCCTGGTACTGATTGATCGCCTGTTCGGCCATGCGGTTGTTGTCCGGTGTGTCCGCCCCCGGGATGTATTGCTGCGCGTACGCGGTAGCAAGATAAAGCCGGGCATTAATCAGGGACGGGTCAAGCGCCACCGCGTTCTTGAACTTCTCGATGGCATCTTCATATTTGGCGTTCTTGTAGGCCTGCACGCCCTTGTTGAGCTGGTCGCGAGCGCGGAGCTTGTTGCAGCCGGCAAGCGAGAACAGCGCCAGGACGACGGAGGCAAGCGCCAGCAGTCGTGCGCTTCTGTTCATTAGTGTGTCTCTCCGATAAAGTCGATGGTCGATGGTCGATGGCCGATGGCCGATGGTCGATAGCCAAAGACCCCAGCGGCTAACGCCGTTTTTCAGTTTCAAGCTGGGATGGCACGGCTCCTTCCGCTTCGCTTCGCTCAGCGTCAGGACAAGTTCCGCCGTGCCCCTCCGAAAGAACTAGCCGCCGGCCTCGATCTTGGCGGTAATCAGGCCGACCTTGTCTACGCCGGCCGAGTGCGCAATGTCAATCACCTGCGCCACGTCGGCGAAGGGAAGATCGGTATCGGCCTTGACGAAAACCACCTTCTCGGCGCGCGTCTTGTAGATCTCTTCCAGGCGACCTTGGAGCTTGTCCCAGGTGACGTCTTCCTGGTTGATCTTGAGCAAGGGCTGGCCTCCGGTCTTGATCACCTGCACGACGACGGTGCGGTCGATGGAAGGCGGCTGTGCCGTCTTGTCCTTAGGGGGCTGCGGGACGAGGGCGTCCAGGCCCTTGGGCGTGAGCGGGGTGATGACCATGAAGATGATCAGCAGCACCAGCAGGACGTCGATCAGCGGCGTGACGTTCATGTCCGCCGAGGGACCGCTTCCCGGTCCTCCAACTGCCATTGCCATAACGAAATCCTCTCTAAAACAGTTTCAGTTTCGAGGTTCAGTTTCAGCCGGCCTCAACTCCAGACTGAAACGGCTCGCCAACACGCGGTCCTATTGCCCGCCAGTAGGCGCCGGCTTAGCTGCGCTCGGCGCGGTGGGCGGTGGAGCGGGAGCGCCCGACTTGCGCTGCTCGGTCAGCAGACCCAATTGGTCCACCCCGGCGGCGCGGACGTTGTCCACGACTTCCACCACGTTGCCGTACTTGGTGCGCGCATCGGCCTTGACAAAGACCCGCTTGTCGACCCGGCTAGCCAGCCTGTCCTTGATTTTGTTGGTGAGCTGGTCGGGCGCGATCTTATCGGCGCCGAAGAACACGGCGCCGTCGCGTTGAATAGCGACCAGCAGTGCGTCTTCCTTGTCGGCATCCGGCATCTGAACCGGGTTATTGGTCGTGGCCAACTCCACGCTGACACCCTTCTGCAACATGGGCGTGATCACCATGAAGATGATCAGCAGCACCAGCATGACGTCCACCATGGGGGTGACGTTGATGGTGGAGTTGACCGGCAATGGTCTTTTTCCGAGTGGCATAACTATGACCCTCCTGCGCGAATCCTGAAGCTGATGTTGTCTGCCCCTCCCCGCAGGGCGGGGAGGGGCAAGCAACTATGCTCGTTCACTACGGGTCAGAGACCCGTGCCACACCACCCGGTTTACCGGCGGACGGCGCTGCGGCGCTTCAGGAAGTAATCCACCAGCTCGCTGGAGGAGTTATCCATCTCGACGTCGAACGCCTCGACGCGGCCGGACAGGTAGTTGTACATCATCACCGCGGGGATGGCGACGAACAGACCGACGGCGGTGGTGACCAGCGCTTCCGAAATACCGCCGGCGACGGCACCCAGACCGGTCGCCTTCTGCGTCTGGATGCCCTTGAAGGCGTTGATGATGCCGACGACGGTGCCGAACAGCCCGACGAAGGGGGCAGTGGCGCCGATGGTGGCCAGGCCGCCCAGGCCGCGCTTCAGCTCGGCGTGAACGATGGCTTCGGCCCTCTCCAAGGCGCGGCGGCTGGCTTCGATCTGCTCGCCCGGAATTTCCGCCGACTCGCCATGCGCCTTGAATTCCTGCAACCCGGCGGTGACGACCTTGGCCAGGTGGCTCTTCTTGTTGCGCTCGGCGACGCGGATGGCCTCGTCAATTTTGCCTTCGCGCAGGGCGCCGGCGACGGCGGGAGCAAACGAGCGCGACTGCTTGCGAGCGGCGCTGTAGGCCATCCAGCGGTCGATCATCACGCCGATGGACCAGCCCGACATGATGAACAGGATGATGACCACGATTTTGGCGAGGATACCCATCTGATGCCACAGCGAGATGGGATCCCAAGAAATCTCGCCCTCCTGGAAAATCGCCAAAGCGACGGTGGGCACGTGTGCGTAAAAGAGAGTTGCCAATGCTACGAGCATGAGTTGCTTGTTCCTCCTCAGGACTAAAGAACTAAAACGGTTTCAGTTTCAGTTTCAGTTTCGAGACCGAAACTGAAACTCGAGTTCCGTGCCAAGGGTCGCGCCCCGCTGTCGAAGCTGGGGGCGGCCACAAATCCTCGCGCGTATGATGCTGGTTCCCCGGCCGAGGGCAGCCGGGCTACATCGCGGTCGCGCTACAACCGAGCCCGGATCAACCGGCCAGGGTGAAATTGACCGTCACCACGGTTTCCACTTCCACCGGCTCGCCGTTCAGGAAGTAGGGCTTGTAGCGCCACAGCTTCACCGCTTCCACGGCAGCCCCAGTCAGCATCGGGTGACCGCTCACGACGTGCAAGCCCTGAATGCTGCCGTCCTTGGCGATGACCGCCTGCAACACCACCGAACCCTGGATCCTGGCTTGGCGAGCCAGCGGCGGGTAGTTCGGCTTCACCTGGTGGATAAGCAGACCTTGGGAAACGCCCTGGGAGACGCGCACGCGCACCGGCGTCGCCGCTTTGGGGACCGCGACCGGCGTCGAGCTGATGATGCCGCCGATCACGCCGCCCATAGTCCCTCCCGGAATGCCGCCAGGCACACCACCGACCACACCCCCGATGCCTGCAACCGGAGGCGCTTCCTCTTCCTTGATCATTTGAACTTTTTCAGGAATCTTGGTCGGCGTGCGCAACTGACCGTTGTTAATCTCACTGATGATTTGCTTCACCACCTTGATCTGCTGCGCAGCCGGCGGGGGCGGCGGCGGCGGTGGTGGTGGCGGCGCTACCAGGAACGTCATCAACTGCTGCTTTGGCAGCGCTTCCGTATAAATCAGCGGAATCAGGATCAGGATGCCCAGCAGAATTGCCTGGAGCACAAACGACAGCAACGTGGTGGCGCCGCGCTTGCCACCGCGCCTGCCTCCCGACTCGATAAGGCTATCTTCAAACATGCCCTTGTTCTCCGGTTGCGGTTCTTCCCGCACGTAATTTAGACACCGGGCCCCCGAGTTTTGCTCCCTGGGGCGTTCATTTTTTGCAGCTTGGGGCGAACGCCTTCGAAAGCGGCCGAACCACAACTAGCCCTTGGCGCGTACTTTTTCGCGCCGTTGCGAGGGCGCCACCGGTACCGTGGCCGCCACCCTGCGGGCCTTGCGCAAACGCCAATCCTGGTACGCAACCAGCATGGGCGAAGCGATGAAGATCGACGAATAAGTCCCGATGATGATGCCGATGACCAGTGCCAGGCTGAATCCGTGCAGCACCTCTCCCCCGAAGAGGTAAAGGGAAAGCACGGTCAGGAAAGTCAAACCGGAGGTCAAGACCGTTCGGCTCAGCGTCTGGTTGATGCTGCGATCCACGATTTCGGCCAGCGATTCGCGGCGGAGCAGTTTAACATTCTCCCGGATACGGTCAAATACCACGATCGTATCGTTCATCGAATACCCCACCAAGGTGAGGATGGCGGCGATGACGGTGAGGGAGATTTCCTTGTTCAACAAGGAGAAGGCGCCGACCGTAATCAGGGTGTCGTGGAAGCAGGCGACGACGGCGGCCAGGCCGTAAATCAGCTCGAAACGGAACCACAGGTACACCAGCATGCCCGCCAGCGAGTACAGGATGGCCAGCTTGGCCTGCGTCTGGAGCTGCTTGCCAACTTGCGGACCGACGATATCTACATTGCGTACGCCAAAGTCAGAGGCGTAGAAGCCGTCGTTCAGCACCGCGAGCGCGGGTGCGGCAGTGCCGGCGGACTTGAGCTCGTCAACCGAGGCGATGACCCCGCCGCGGGTCTTGTCGCGGAAATTGGTGATCTGGCGGGCGATGTCGCCGTAGCGCTGCGCCGCGTCGCTACCCAGGTGCAGCGGGTCCTTGGAGAGCAAGTAATCCTGGATGGCCTGCACGCCGGCGTTATTCAAGTCCTGCTTGCCGGCGGGCGGGTTGGGCGGTTCCAGCGCCTTGATGATCTGGTTCTTGCCCTGATCGAGTGCGGATTCGCTGGTTTCCTTGATGTCGAGCGCGACCAGCACCTCATTGGCGGCCGGATCGCCATAGCGCTGGATGCGGGCATTGTGCAGCCCGGCACGGTCCAACTCGGCGCGAATCTGGTTGTTGTCAGGCGGGTGAGTGAACTTCACGTACACCAGCGTGCCACCGCGGAAATCCACGCCCAGCGGGACGCCGTGCCAGAACGCCATGCTGAGAATGCCGGCGACGCTGAAAATCAGGGAAAAGGCCAGGAAGTACCACTTGTACTTCAGGAACGGGATGTTCGGGTTCCGAAAGAACTCCATTGTTTACCTTGTCGATGGTCGATGGCCTATGGTCGATGGCAAAACCGACCAGCATCCGACCGAATGTTTCAATCCGCGATTACGAACCTCAGCGGCTAAAGCCGCTCTATTGGAGCCTACATTCGGCACGGCTAAAGCCGTGCCCTACCCAAAATTTCCTACCCCCAGCCGGTGGCCATCGACCATCGACCAAACGGCCATCGACTAAATGCTCAGCACTTCGCCGCGCTTCAGGTTGTTCAGGTGCGCGTCGAAAATGACGCGCGACACGAACACGGCGGTGAACAGGTTGGCCAGCAGACCGAAGGTCAGCGTGACCGCGAAACCCTTCACCGGGCCGGTCCCGAAGATAAACAGGATGAAGGCGGAGACGATGGTGGTGACGTGCGTATCCACAATCGTGATCCAGGCGCGGGCGAAGCCTTGCTCCACCGCCGAGGGCGCGGTCTTGCCGTTGCGCAGCTCCTCGCGAATGCGTTCGAAGATCAGCACGTTGGAATCCACGCCCATGCCGACGGTCAAGATCACGCCGGCGATGCCCGGCAAAGTGAGCGTCGCTCCGCTGAAGCCGAGGAATCCGAGCAGGATCACCAGGTTGAACAGGAGCGCGAGATCGGCATTGATGCCGGCGCCACGGTAGTACACCAGCATGAAGATCATGACCGCCAGCATGCCGATGATGGCGGCGAGCACGCCGTGTTTGATGGAATCCGCTCCCAGCGACGGCCCGACGGTGCGCTCTTCCAGATAGCGGATACCGGCCGGCAGCGCGCCGGAGCGCAGCACCATGGCGAGATCCTTGGACTGCTGCTCGGTGAAGGCGCCGGTGATGCGGCCTTCATCGTGAATCTGTTCCTGGATGGTGGCGACTTCCTGGACCTTGTTGTCGAGCACCACGGCCAACTGCTCGCCGACGTGGCTGCCGGTGAAGGAGGCGAAGCGGCGCCCGCCTTCGCCGGTCAGCAGGAAGCGGACGGCGGGACGGTTGTTCTCGTCACGGGTGGGCTCGGCGGTGCGCAGGTCGCGTCCGGTCACGGCCGAAGCGCGGGTAATGATGTACCAGGCGGTCTGGGTGGCGTCGGCGCCGCGCGCGCCGATGGAGCGGCCCTGCATCAGCACGGAATCAGGAGGCAGCACGCCGTTCTTGGAGGCCAGCGCGTCCTGCTCGCTGGGGTAGGGCCCGCCCAGCGCCTGGCGGATTTCCAGCATGGCGGTGGACTGCATGATCTGCTTGACGCGCGCGGGATCGTCCACGCCCGGCAACTGCACCAGGATCTGGTACTGGCCGAGGCCGTGCTCCTCGATCACCGGCTCGCTGACGCCGAGCTGGTCAATGCGGTTGCGGATGGTCTCGATGGCCTGCGCCACCGAGCGGTTCTTCAGCTCGGCCAGCGATTGCTGCTTCATGGCCAGCGTCCAGGAGTTTTCCGGGCCGGAACTGAGCACGTACTCCGGCAACTGATTGCTGACGATGTCGCGCAGGTCGGCGGCCGATTCCGGCGGCACACCCTTGATGGCGATGCGATCGGGATTATTCTGCGGGTCGGGCTTGGTGAAGTCGGTGTAGGCGATGCCCTTGGACTTGAGGCTTTCCTTCAGGCGCTCGATGCCGCGGTCGCTGTCGGCGTTGACCGCGTCGTTGACCATGACCTGGAGGATGAGGTGGGTTCCGCCCTTGAGGTCGAGACCGAGCTTGACGCGGTCGAGGATGGCCGATTTCAGGGCGCTGCCGCTCAGGCCGCTGGGCAGCCCGATGATGCCGAACACAAAGACCAGCAGCACGGCAACGATAAACAGGGATTTCCAGAGTAACGTCTTATTCATTTGAGTCGATGGTCGGCGGTCGACGGTCGACGGCCAAAAACCTCAGCGGCTAAAGCCGCGTAAACAATTGCACGATATCGGCACGGCTAAAGCCGTGCCCTTCCCGAGCCGTGCCCTTCCCGAAATGCTAGCCACCAGTTTTGACTTCCTCGCCCGAGCTGACGGTGACAACCGAGCTCCGAGTCACTTCCAGCCGCAAATTGTCGGGCGGAACGCGCAGGTGAATGTAATCTTCCCGCAGGGCGATGACCGTCCCGCGCAGGCCGCCGCTGGTGACGACGCGATCGCCGGTCTTCAGCTCGGCCAACATCGCCTGCCATTTCTTCTGTCGCCTCTGTTGCGGCATGATCAGCAGGAAATAGAAGATGACGAAGATGAAAACCAACGGCAGCCAAACCAGCGCGCCTCCGCCGCCCGGCGCTTGCACCAGGGCTAATGCCATGAAGAGTGTCAAGACTTGCCTATCTCCTCCCGCGCAACCTTCGTAGCCGGATGCAACGGGCACTGCTCCGGTTCGCCACCCCATCGCACGCGGCGTGCGCTGGGGACCCCGGTTCGTCGCGGCTCCGCCAGACAGGTTTCAACCTGCGGCGACTATTACCACCGGGGATGATCTTGAACCGATGGGTCCCGGGAGCCCTAGTCGCTTATTCTCGCGATGGGGCGATGGTCGGATCTTCCCTTTGGGCACGAGCAGGGGAGTTCAAATTCTGCGACCGGAGACCAGAAAGAAAACTACTGAATTCCCCAAGTTCTATAGAATGCCGCACCCGTTGCATGGTGTCAAGGTAGTAAGCCAGATTGTGGATGGAGTTGAGGACTTGTCCCAGCACCTCGTGGGCGGCAAACAGGTGTCGCAGATAAGCACGCGAGTAGCGGGCGCAGACCCGGCAGCGGCAATTGGGGTCGAGCGGGGCCTGGTCGGCGGCATAGCGGGCGCCCTTGATGTTGATCTTACCTTCGGAAGTAAACAACAAGCCGTGGCGGGCGGCGCGCGTGGGATGGACGCAATCCATCATGTCCACGCCCAGGGCGGCGTATTCCACGATCTCCTCCGGGGTACCCACCCCCATCAGGTAGCGCGGCTTGTCGGGCGGAAGATGCTCCAGGGTCGACTCTACGATCTCGCGGGTCAGGGCGCGCGGTTCGCCTACGCTCAGGCCGCCGATGGCATAGCCGGGAAAGTCCATGTCAACCAGGCGCTGGGCACATTCACGGCGGAGGTCGGGGTACATGCCGCCTTGAACGATGGCGAAAAGGGTGGGGGAGTCGATGGTCCCCTCGACTGCGCTCGGGGCAGGCTTTGGTCGTTGGTCGTTGGCCGACACACCATTGCCGATTGTCGATTGTCGATTGTCGATTGCCGATCGGTCGCGTTGCCACGGCACCTCATGCTGATGCTCGTCCCAGTACTGCTTGCACCGTTCAGCCCAGCGCACCGTCAGCTCCATGGACTTCCGGGCGCGCTCGCGGTCGGCGGGGAATTCGGTGCACTCGTCGAAGGCCATGATGATGTCGGCGCCGAGCGCGATCTGCGACGCGGTAGCGGATTCCGGCGTGAAGAAGTGCGTCGAGCCGTCCAGATGCGAGCGGAATTGCACGCCCTCGTCGGAGACTTTGCGCATCTCGCTCAGGCTCCACACCTGGAAGCCGCCGGAATCGGTGAGGATGGCGCGGTCCCAACTCATGAAGCGATGCAGCCCGCCGAGGGCGCGGATTTGCTCGGCGCCGGGCCGCAGGTAGAGGTGATAGTTGTTGCCGAGAATGATCTGCGCGCCCAGCTCTTCCAGCACGTCCTGGGGCACGGCCTTGACCGTCGCCTGCGTTCCCACGGGCATGAACACGGGGGTCTCGACCGGCCCGTGGGCGGTGGCCATGCGCGCGCGGCGGGCGGCGCCGGAGCGGGCCGTTACTTTAAAGGAGAAGGGCATGCAAGAGAGGATTGTAAATGGCCGCTGATGAACGCAGAAAAACGCAGATGAATTTCTTGATCTGCGTCAATCAGCGTTGATCTGCGGCCGGGTTTCTTATGCGCCCTTTTGTTTTACCCGTGCCATGAACTTGCCGACGCTGACGAAGGCGCGGTTCACGGTGCCGCTGCCGATCTCGTTGCTCTCGTCCCAGGCGCGGACGCGCATGGTGTAGAAGCGGCCGTCGAAGGACTCCATGACCGCCTCGGCCTTCACCTTGATGCCGACGCCGGTGGCGGCCTTGTGCGAGACGTTGATGTGCGTGCCGACGGTGGTCTCGTCGCCTTCTTCATAGGGCTTGAGCGCCCAGTAACACGCTTCTTCCATGAGCTGGATCATCCGGGGTGTGGAGTACACCGGGGGGAAGGAAGGGTGGATGCCGGCCAGGGTTTGTTCCAGCTTGACGACGTTTTCAACTTCGGCGCGGGCGCCAACGGGGACGGGCTTGGACATGGGGGTTCCTCAGTTTGCGGACGAGTTTAGCAGGTGAAATGGGGCGGTCGGCTGTCGGCACTCGGCTGTCGGGTCAGAACTTCCCCACCCCTTCGACAAGCTCAGGGCAGGCTCTATCTCGCCCCTTCGATTGCTCTCAGGGCAGGCTTCCCCGGGCGAGATAAGGGTGGGGCAACCACCCGCTAGTATGAAATTCGAATCGGATGATATTTTGTAAGCCTTGGAACCGTTGACCCATTTTCTGACCGGCGCCTGCATCAGCCGCGCCGCCGGGCTGAACCGCAAGACGCTGCTGGCGACGACTACGTGCGTGCTGGCCGCGGAAGCCGCCGACCTCGACGTCCTGTGGCTCTTCAAGAGCCCGATTGACAGCTTCGCGCACCACCGGGGCATCACGCATACCTTCGTGGGCGCGCCATTTGTGGCGGCGTTCGTCGTCGGATTCATGTACCTGGTGTGGCTGTGGAAGCGCCGGCGAAGGCCGGAGCCGGCTGGCGCGGCGAGGGGTCCGGTACTGCCGAAAACGCCGCGCTGGGGGCTGCTGTATGGGTTCGCGCTGATCGCCGCCCTCAGCCACATCCTGCTGGACTTCACCAACAACTACGGCGTGCGGCCGTTCGAGCCGTTTTCTTACCGGTGGTATTCCTGGGACATCGTCTTCATCTTCGAGCCGCTGCTGTACGTGTTTTTCCTGGCCGGCCTGGCGATGCCGGCGCTGTTTGGGATGATCAATGAAGAGATTGGAGCGCGCCGCAAAGGGCCGCGCGGGCAGGGCGGCGCCGTGGTTGCGCTGGTGCTGATGGTCGCGCTCTGGGGCCTGCGGGATTATCAGCATCGGCGGGCGGTGGCGGCGCTGGATGCACGGCTCTATCACGGGGCCGAGCCGATCCGCACATCGGCGTTTCCGTATTTCGTCAACCCGTTCAAGTGGTACGGCGTGGTGGAGACGGAAAAGTTTTACGAGCGCGTGACGGTGGATTCGCTGACGCCGGAAGTGGATCCGACGGCGCGCAGCGAGACCCGCTACAAGCCCGAGGAGACGCCGGTCCGGGAAGCCGCCAGGGACACGCGCCTGGGGCGGGTATATCTGGACTGGGCGCAGTACCCGATGCTCGAGGCGGAAGCGGTGAGCGGGCCGGTGCCGGGCTTCGCGGGGCCGATTCATGGCGGCTACATCGTGCGCTTTTACGATCTGCGCTTCGAGTATCCCGACCAGGAGCGGCGGGGCGGACACACGCTGGGCGCGCGTGTCCTGCTCGACCAGAACCTGCGCGAGGTGGCGGAGTGGTTTGGGACACGCTCGCAGCGGCCGGACCTGATGGCACCGCCCCGCGAAAATGGAAGCAAGTAATTTGCTGATTGGGTGATTTGCCGATTGGGTGATTGCGGCCGCCTACCACGTTCTTGAATCGCGAATCCATGAATCAGCAAATCGGCAAATCACGCAATCGGCAAATCCTGCGCTTGACGATCCATCCTCCGCAGCCGCAAAATCATGCGTTGACCTCGGGGAGGAATTCATGCTCGCTTACCTGTTCGTCGTATTCGCCATTGCCGCCCGCTTTCTGGTTCTGCTGTTTCCGCAAATGTGGCTGAACTTCACCCCGGTGGGCGCGGCGCTGCTGTTCTTCGGGGCGCGCGGTCCGCGCAAGCATGCCTGGGCCGCGGTGCTGCTGCTGGCCGGTTCCGATGTAGTGCTGACGAAGTTCGTCTATGGATATCCGTACACGCTGGACCATTTCGCGACTATCGCGTGGTACGCCGCCATCGTCGCGATGGGCACGCTGCTGAGAAACCATGCCGGCCCGGCGCGGATTGTGGGCGCGGCGCTGGCGACCTCGGTGTCTTTCTTCGCCATCAGCAACTTCGCCGTCTGGCTGACGTGGAACATGTACCCGCACAACCTGGGCGGCCTGGCCGCCTGCTACGCCGCCGCGGTGCCTTTCTTCCGCAACGATGTGGTGTCGAATCTCCTGTTCACCACGGTCATGTTCAGCGTCCCGGCGCTGATCGAGCTGCTGCGACCCGCGACCGCGAAAGCGTAGCCACGGATTTAAAGAAGAAAAATCAGCCGCTGATTTACGCGGATGAACGCGGATCAGAAAAAAAAGAAGAGGCACGGATTGGTTCCGTGCCTTTATTTCTTGCGATCTCTTCCGATCTGCTAGCCGGGCATCCAGATTCCAGTTTTTAACTCCGAACAGCATTTCCGCCCGGCGCTTCCACCCTGCTAAGCGGTTTTGTTGTTTCTGCTTCTCCACCAGAAGGCCAGGGCGAAGATCACAGCCAGCAGCAGCGCGATCAGCAGCCCGGTCAGGTGGGTACGGATCAGGTCGGCGGCCAGCGTCACCGCCCGCGGCCCGAACTTGATGACCAGCACAGAGAGGATCAGGAAGCGCGCCACGCGCCCGGCGAAGATGGCCAGCAGGAAGTGGCTGAAGTGCATTTCGAAGACGGCGGCGGAGAGCGCGAAGAGTTTGAAAGGAAACGGCGGCGGCATCATGGCGGGCAGGATGAGCGCGAGATACTTGTGCTGCTCGAAGCGCTCGCGCATGCGGGCAAATTTCAGCGGCCCCATGCGCTTCTCCAACACCAATTCGCCCATCTCGTAGCCGATGGCGTAAATGATCAGGCTGCCCAGGGCGGAGCCGGCGGCCGCCATCAGTATGTAGAGCCAGAACCGCTCGGGATGCTTGTAGACATAGCCGGCAACCAGCGGATCGAGCGGTAAGCCGAACAGCGCTGCATCGATTCCAGCGATGGCAAAGACGCCCCACGCCCCGAGGGGTTTCAACAGCGCCCAGAGAAATGCCGACCAGCGGGCCAGGAGATTGCCTAGTGTGTGCAAGGATGGAATTCTACCAGCCGGGCAAGGCCGAAATTAGCCACAGAGTACACAGAGGAAGACAAAATCATTGTCGATTGTCGATTGCGATGAGATATGGGGCTCGACTCGGCAAGCGGCCTTGCCTTAACCGCGATCAGCGTGAATTCCCACATCTGCCAAATCCGGGCAGATGTGGGGCACCAGTGCTTTGGTATTCCTCTGTGTCCTCTGTGGTTAATGTTGTGTTTTCCCGGCCAGCAGTTCGAGGGCGTGCGGCAGGATGTCAATCACCGCCGCCAGCGATTCGCTGGCGGCGGAGGGGCTGCCGGGCAGATTGAGGATCAGCGACTTGCCGCGTACGGCGCACATGCCGCGGCTGAGCGCGGCCAGCGGCGTTTTCTTGACGCCTTCGGAGCGCATGCGCTCTCCGATTCCGTCCACAATCTTGTCTGCCACGGAGTGCGTGGCCTCCGGCGTTACGTCGCGCTCGGCAATGCCGGTGCCTCCGGTGGTGACCACCAGTTGGGCCAGGTGGCACATGTCCATCAAGGCGACCTCGATGTTGGTCTGGTCGTCCTTGGTCACACTGCTGGAGACCACGTTGAACCCTTTGGCTTCCAGCGCGGCGCGAACGGCCGGGCCGGAGAGGTCGTCGCGGTGGCCGGCGGCGGACGAATCGCTGATGGTGAGGACGGCAGCAGTGAATTGCATCGGTTTTTCAGTCTATCGGGGAATCACGCTTCCAGCACGTTGTCTTCAGCTTCCTTGCTGGATTCATCGAGCAGGCGCAGGCCTTCCATGAGCAGGCCCTGGGTGGAGTGCGAAATGGACTGCTGATCGCTGTGGCCGTTGAAGTCAATCTGGAAGTTGCCGCCGGTCCAGCTCAGGACCTTGAACACGGCCTCGTTACCTTTCAGGCCGCCGTAGACGGCGTGGTTGATCTGGCCGTCGTGGAAGTAGATTTCGCAGCGGTCGCCGTTGTTGGTGAGGGTGAGCAGGCAGCTCTTGTGCCCGAGATCGAGCGACTGCAGCAGGTCAATGACGTTCATCTGCGCCAGGCTGCCGCGCAATTTGCCGTCGGCGGTCGGCGCTTCCCTGGCCAGTTTCTCCAGCGCGATCTTGTCGATGATGCGCTTGATCTTTCCCGCCGCTTCCTTGACGAAGAAGGGCTTCTCGATGAGGTCCTCGACCTTGTCCTGGAGCACCTTGAGCTTTTCGTCGATGTCGCCCTTGGTGGCGATCAGGATGAAAGGAATGCGCGCGGTGGAGGCGCGGGCCTTGATCTTGTCGAACAGGGCGCGGCCATCCATGCCGGGCATCTGGTAATCGCTGATGATCAGGTCGAAGGGCTCGTCAATGATCTTCAGCAGGGCATCGGCGCCATCCCCGGCGGTGCTGAGGTTCGCCATCGGGGCAAGCGCCTGCCGCAGCATCCCCAGCACCATGGGGTTGTCGTCGACCAGAAGGACTTTGACGTTGGATGGCATGAAAACCCATTTGCCGCTGATCGCCGCAGATCAACGCGGATCGAAACTGATTCACTTGCTACTACGTTTTTGCCGTCGACCATCGACCATCGACCGTCGACTCCATTCCCCGCTCTTTCCGCCTGACTTCTTCTGCAACACGATCTCGCGGATCGCGATGCCTTTGTCGAGCGCCTTGCACATGTCGTACACCGTCAGAGCAGCGACGCTGGCGGCCACCAGCGCTTCCATTTCGACGCCGGTGACGGCGGTCGTCGTTACTCGGGAGGCAATGGCGACGCCATTCTGCCGCACGTGCGCCTGCACGTCAACCACGCTCAGCGGCAGCGGATGGCACATCGGGATCAGTTCCGACGTGTGCTTGGCGGCCATGATTCCCGCTACCCGCGCCACTTCCAGTGGATCGCCCTTGGGATTTTTCGCCAGCGCCTTCACCACCGCCGGCGACATGGCGACGAAGGCGGTGGCCTCGGCTTCACGGTGGGTGGCGGCCTTCTGCGAGACGTCCACCATGCGGGCGCGGCCGGTGCTGTCGTAGTGGGAGAGGCGCTTGGTCATCGGTCTTCAGTCTTCAGTCGTCAGTCGTCAGGTTTGTGTGGCACACGCGCCCTCGCGTGTGCTCAACCAGACTGGTCATGTAATCCAGCCGCTACGGTACACCACCCACCAACTGAAAAACAGAATGGGGATGGTCGCTACCAGGCCCCACAATAGGGGCAGCATAAAATCGGCGATCAGGCTCAGGATGACGAAAATGATCCAGAACAGCTTTTTCTCGTCCACAGCACCATCCTAGTCCTGGCGGCGAGGAGGGGAAAGAGCACAGACGTAACTAAACCAGGAGCACGGAAACCATGTCGCCGGCGGCCAGCATTGCGCGGTCAGGCGGGACGACCAGGTAGCAGTTGGCGCGCGCGGTGGCGGCCATATCGCCCGAGCCTTGCCATTTCACCAGTTCAACTTTGCTATGCTCATATTCACCGCTCAGCAGGGCCGGGAGAAAGCGCGTGAGCCCGGTCTTGACCCTGACGTCGGACTTCAAGCGGGCTTGGGTGAACGGCATCCTTCGTGGAGATGCGCCGGCGAGCGCTTCCACCATCAGCCGCGCGAACAAATCGAAGCAGACCATGGTCGAGACGGGATTCCCCGGCAGTCCGAAGAAATACGTGGGCAAAACGCCTGGGCGCGCGGGCGCGCGACCGAAGACGACCGGCCGCCCCGGCTGGATGTGCGCGCCGGTAAAGAAAAATTCCGCGCCCAGCTCGGCGAGGACCTGCTCGACCAGGTCGTACTTGCCCACGCTCACGCCGCCGGAGAGCAACAGCAGGTCGCTGGTGAGCCCCTGCTGCACCAGATGGCGCAAGCGCTCCACTTTGTCGGGTGCGATCGGCAGTACGACCGGCACGCCGCCGGCGGCATGCACCTGGGCGGCCAGCGAGTAGCTGTTGGAATTGCGGATCTGGTTGGCGGCAGGCTCGGCGGCGATGTCCACGAGTTCGTCGCCGGTAGAAAGGATCGCCACCCGCGGACGCTGGTAGACAAGCAACTGGTGGCGGCCGCACGATCCGGCGAGGGCGATAGCGGCGGGGGTGAGGCGCGTGCCCGGGGACAGCAGGACTTCGCCGCGCTTAGCTTCGGCGCCCGCGGGCACGATGTTCTCTCCCGCGGCAACGCTGCGTTGGATCTCGACCGTGTCGCCGGAGCGCGAGGTGTATTCAACCATGACGACGGCATCGGCAGCGGCGGGGACGGGCGCTCCGGTCATGATCTCGACCGCCTGGCCGGGTTCGATATCCAGCGCCTGCGGCGGCCCACCGGCGCGGATTTCTCCGACGAGCTTCAGGCGAGCCGGGACGCTGGAGACATCCGCGGAGCGGACCGCGTAACCGTCGCGGGTGGCGCGCGCAAACGGGGGGAAGTCGCGGTCGGCCAACACGGATTCGGCGAGCACGCGGCCGCCGGCGAGGAGCAGTTCGCACCGCTCAGCTTCGGGCGGATGGACTTGCGCCGCGGCTTGCTCGACCCCGCGGCGGGCGTCTTCGAAGGAGAGAATCGTGGGCGGCATCCGGGCGGTGATTTTATAGCGAGCTATCAGCTATTAGCTATCAGATGCTGATAAACTAACCCCTCTTCCCGGCTGGCATTTTTCCCTCAACGTCGCCCGGGCACCGACGCATGCAGAAGATCGCTATCCTCTACGACGCCAGCCAGGCGGTGATTTCGACCTTCGACCTGGACGAGGTGCTGAGCCAGATTCTCTCCATCCTGGGGGATTATTTTCATCTGCACCGGGTTGCGGTCGTGCTGCTGGACGCGGACACGAACATGCTCCACGTCCGGTCGCATACCGGGTGGAACCGCGAAAGCGTGGAGATGAACATCCCGCTGGGCAAGGGGCTGATCGGGACCGCGGCCAAGCTGAAGCGCCCGATCTACGCGCCCAAAGTCAGCAGCGACCCGCGCTACATCATGTCGATGCCCAGCACCCAGTCGGAGCTGGCGGTGCCGCTGATCGTGCGCGACGAGGTGGTCGGAGTGCTCGACTGCCAGAGCGACCAGGAAGAATTCTTCGACACGGAAACCATCGACCTGCTGACGCTGTTCTCCACGCAGGCGTCGATCGCGCTGCAGAACGCCAAGCTGTATTCCAACGAGCAGCGCAAGGCGGGGCAACTGGAGGCGATCAACGCCATCGCGCGGCAGACCACCGCGGTGCTCGACATCGACGAACTGCTGCAGAAATCGTGCCACGTCATCCAGCAATCGTTCGCCGTGGACCACGTTGCCATGCTGCTGCTGGAGGACGGCATGCTGGTGGTGCGGGCCCACGAAGGCCGCCTGACACCGCGCATCAAGACCGGCGCCGAGTTGCCACTGGCGGGGTTGTGCGCGCGCGCCATCACCTCGGGAAAGCCGGTGACGGAAAACGATGTCAGCCGCTTCGAGGGCTATGTGGCGGGATTCGAGGAGACACGCTCGGAAATGTGCCTGCCGCTCATCTCCCTGGGAGAGACGCTGGGCGTCCTGGCGGTGGAAAGCGCGCAGATGAACGCGTTTTCGCCGGCGGACTCGCAGCCGCTGGAGTCGGTGGCGGACATATGCGCCGCCGCCATCCAGAACGCGCGCTACTTCGAGAAAGTCCGCCAATTGGCCTATGTTGACGGGCTCACCGGCATCTTCAACCGGCGGTACTTCGAGATGAGAATGGCCGAGGAGATCGAGCGCGCCCAGCGCTATGAGAACGAGCTCTCGCTGATCATGGTTGACATTGATAATTTCAAGAAGCTGAACGACGAATTCGGCCACCTGCTGGGCGACGAAGCGCTGCGCCAGGTGTCCACCATCTTCGCGCACAACCTGCGTAAGGTGGACATCGCCTGCCGCTACGGTGGGGAAGAGTTCGTCATCCTGGCGCCGCAGACATCGGGCGAGCACGCCCACGCGGTCGCGGAAAAGCTGCGGAAGGTGGTGGAAGGCTGGTCATTTCCCGGCGTGCCCCGCCCGGTGACCATCACGGCCGGGGTGTGCAGCTTCCCGGCGAATGGCCGAACCCGCGACGAGTTGGTGAAAGCCGCCGACGACGCGCTCTACCTTGCCAAGCAGAACGGGCGCAACCGCGTGCGGCTTGCCGGATCCGGGCTGGCGACGAAAGCCTGAAGTGATCAGTGGCCAGTGGTCAGTGGCCAGTCGTCGGCTGATGCTGGCCGCCGGCCACTAACCACCGATCGCTTGTCGTTTCACTGGCGCGAGGCCGAGTGCGCCGTCAGCTTCCGCAATTCTTCAGCCGACCCGTTCAGCAGGTTCCGCAGCACGGCAACTTCCGCCGTAATTCCAGTTTCCAAGGCCGGCTCTACGTCGGGTGCGAACAGGGCAGAGTGGTTGGACGGCAGCGTGGTTCCCGCTGCCTTGGCCTGCGCCAGCTTCACCGGATCCGCGCCTCCCAGGTTGAAGTAGAAGCCCGGAATACCCTGCTTGACGAAATACGAGAAGTCCTCCGACGCCGTTTGCGGCTCCTCGGTGACGACATTGTCTTTGCCCAGCTTGGCTTCAAGCGCCGACCTGAGCCGCTGCGCCAGCGCGGGATCGTTATAGACCGCGTCGGTGAATTCGAGCCGCTCGATCAACGGCTCGCGTGGCGCGCCGGCTGCCTGCGCCTCCGCCCTGGTGATCCTGGCAATCGCCGCCAGCACCTGCTTACGGATATCAGCTTTGTAGGTGCGCACCGTCAGCCCAAGTTCGGCCTGGTCGGGAATGATGTTGTTCTTCGTGCCCGCGCGAATGTAGCCGACGGTAATCACCGTCATCTCGCCGGGTTTCACCTCGCGAGAGGGAATGGTCTGCAGGGCGAGAATGGTGCGGGCAGCGATCACGATCGGATCGATGGCCGTGTGCGGCGCCGATCCGTGCCCGCCTTTGCCGTAGATGGTGACGCGCAGGGAGTCGGAGTTGGTGTCATAGATGCCGGGCACGACTCCCACTTTGCCGGCCGGAAGCTCATTGCCGACGTGCAGCGCCACGGCCACATCCGGCCGCGGAAAACGTGTCAGCAAGCCGTCCTTGATCATGCCATCGGCGCCGCCGATGGTTTCCTCGGCGGGCTGCCCGATCAGCATCAGAGTGCCGTGCCAGGTGGTCCTGCTCTGCGCCATGATCGCGGCCGTGCCCACGATGGAAGCCATGTGCAGGTCGTGCCCGCAGGCGTGCATGACCGCGACATCTTGTCCGCGGTCATCCTTGGTGCGGACCTTGCTGGCGTAGGCGAGGCCGGTTTTTTCCTCCACCGGAAGGGCATCGAGTTCGGTGCGCAGCATGACCGCGGGCCCGGGACCGTTCTTGAGAATGGCGACGATGCCGGCGCCGCCGACGTGCTCCGTGACTTCGTAACCCAGGCTGCGCAAACGGCCGGCGAGCTTGGCTGCCGTTTGGGTCTCATGCGAAGACAACTCCGGGTGCTGGTGCAGATCGACATAGAGAGCGTGCGCGTCGGGATAGACGGTTTGAACTTCCTTGGGTACCGCCGCAGATTGCGCGCAAGCTGATGCCGTCGCGCCGACCAGGAGCACGAATGCCGCCCATTTCATTGCGAGTTACCCCTTCTGATTGATGGTTCATGGATTATATGACTGCGCGCTCGAGTGGCCAGTGGCTAGAGCTGGTTTTAGAAGTCGGTCGGGGCGTCGGAGGCTAATCCCTCAGGGGCTAAAGCCCAGTATTCTTGCGGGCTCGGCGGCACGGCTGAAGCCGTGCCCTTCCCAAGAACGACTTTGAAACCCGTAATGCAGTCGTTCATCTAGCCGCTAACTCCTAACCTCTGGCCCCAAGAAAAAAGGCCGCGACGGCTCGCGGCCCGAAGAATGACGGCGAACGATCATTGCGGAGGTGAGGGCGGTGGTGCGGGCGGCGCGGGAGGATTGGTGGGCGCCTCCGGCGGCGCTTTCTCCTGGTCGCGCTGGGCCTGCTCGCGCGCGTGTTCGGCCTCGCGTTGGGCCTTCTCTTGCGCGCGCTGGGCGCGTTCCGCCGCGCGCCGGGCCTGCTCCTGCGCGCGTTGAGCCTGTTCTTGGGCGCGTTCGGCCTGCTCTTGAGCCCGCTCGGCCTCGCGTTGGGCGCGTTCCGCCGAGCGCTCCCAGTCGCGATGGCTGCGCTCCAGTTCGCGTTGGACCCTTTCCTGCGCCTCGCGCATGGAGCGCTCGATCTCCGGCTGCAGCCGTTGCAGATCCAGCATCTCGTGCTTGTAATCCTCCATGTCGTGCCCGAAGTCTTCCATGTTGAAGTGGAATTCTTCCATGCCCGGCAAGGCCTCCGATTGCTCGCGGCTGCGTTCGGGGACGGTCAGCGAGAGCGCTTGCTGCCGCTTGTCGCGCATGATGCCGAGCTGAACCGGTCCCGGCTTCTGCTCGCGCATGAGCCGGTTCCAGTCGGAGGTGCCCGCCACCTTCTGATTGCCGACGCGGACAATCACGTCTCCGGCGCGCAGGCCCGCGGCTTCGCCGGGGCTGCCTTTATCGACGGACCGGATGAGCACGCCTTCGCCGTCCTTCACCCCGAAAACTTCGCCCAACTGCGGCGTCAGGTTCTCCACCAGGACGCCATTGCGACGCGACAAAGTGGTGATGATCGGAACCCCGATGCGCGGGATCCGGATTTTGGAGATCTCGACGCGAGGAGCCATGACCACCACGCGGCGCCGGTCGGCCAATTGCGCCTTCATGGTCATCGGCTTGCCGTCGCGGCTGATGCCCAGTTCCACCGTCTGCCCCGGTGGCGTGTCGCGAATCAGCTTGCGGAGATCCTCGCTGCCTTGGAGGTTGCGCCCATTGAACGAGAGGATGACATCGTGTTCCTTCAGCCCGGCTTTCCCCGCGGGCGCGTCGCCGTCCACCATGGTGATTTCCACGCCGCGCGCGTCCTTTAACTTCAGCGCTGCCATGCGATCGTGAGTCACGTCGCGGATATCAACCCCAAGATACGAACTGGGCTTGCCCGGTTTGGCCGCCGCCACCCATGTTGCCGTTGCCGCCGGGGCGGGTGAGGGGTGCGCCTTGACCACCGGCGCGGGCGGTGCCGGGGGGGCGGCGGGCGCCGGCGTTTCCTGGGCCGCGGCCAGCGCGCCCAGAACAACCGAAATGATGGCGAACTGCGTGAACCTGCTCATGGTTTTCCTCTGTGCTCCCTTGCCCCCCAGCGTGTACATCAATAGGTTTTAGGCGTTAGGTTTTAGGCGTTAGGCGAATACCGAAAGCCTGTGGCCTAAGATCAAACGTAAAACCCCAAACGTAAAGCTTGAGAATTTCAAGCTCGTTCAGCATTGCCGGACATCACTTGGCGCGCCGGAATTCGATGTTGCCCGACATGGTGTGCACCTTCAACACCGCGCCGCCGCCGTTCAACGACCCCTGCGCGTAATAGTTTTTCGGTCCGTAGTTACCGCCGTCGGTGGTGATTTTCAGGTCGGGAAAATCGGAGCGGATATGGTGGCCATTGGCCATGTCCAGCTCTGCCTTGACGGTAATCTTGGCCTGCGGGCCGATGTACACGATCACGTCGCCCACGGAAGTTTGCAGGATCGAATCGGAGCCCATGCCGAGAAACTCCACGGTGATGGGTCCGGCGCCGGTTTCGGCCCGCGCGCCCTGCATCAGCTTGTACAGCTCGATACCGCCGCCACCGGTGTTGGCGACCACCGGCCCGCTGGCGGAGGTCAGCTTGATGCTGCCGCCGCCGGTGATCAGCTTGGCCTTGCCACTGACGTCGCCGACGTTAATGCTGCCGCCGCCGGTCGAGACGTACAGCTCCGACCCGCACTGCTGCACTTGCACGCTGCCGCCGCCCGTGGATACCGTCACCGCTTGCGATGCTCCGCCGACGCTGATGCTGCCGCCACCGGTGCTGGCGTTAACCCGGCCCTTCGAACCCGTGATCTTGATGCTGCCGCCCCCGGTTCGCAGGCTCAGCATATTGGTGGAGTTGGCCACTTCGATGCTGCCGCCGCCAGTGTCGGCGGTAATCTCCCCGGCGATATCGCCCAGCGAGACGCTTCCGCCCCCCGAATGTGCCGTCACCCGTCCTGACAGGTTATGCAGGCTCAGGCTGCCGCCTTCGGTGTCGGCGCGCACCTGCTGCAGGCCGCGGGGAACCTGGACGTGGAACTCCACCGACAAGCGGCCGTGGCGCCGTTGCGTGGTGCCTTCGATCACGGCCGCGTCGCCGCGTTTGGCGGCGCTGACGCTGAAACCCGCCAGGTCGCGCCGGGCGGCCTCTTCCGAGCCGCCGTGGACACGCTTGCGGATGGTATAGGTCACGTCGTTCTGCGTTCCGCCCTGCACCGTGATCGCGCCCATGTCGGTGTTCACCCGCAATGAGGCCGGAGCCGGCATGCTGCCGGTGATCTCCTCCACCCAGGCATTGCCGTCACGAAAAATCCTGGAGCCGGTATTGATGGTCTGCGCGAACACCGGCAACGCGGCGATGACGATCGTCGCAGCCAGCCGTGCGAATTTAGGAATGCGTTTCACTTCGTTTCTCCGATCTCCCCCAAAAACCAGTCTTCGGTCGTCGGTCTTCAGGCGCGAGCCTGAAATCGCATTAATCAATTTCCGGCAGGGAGGCCAACATGCGGCCCGCCTGCTCGCGGATAAAGTCGCTGCGCTCGTCCGCGGCCAGCTTCTGCAACACCACCCGGACGGCGCCGTCGGCGCGCACCGGTTGCAGGAAACTAATGGCTTCGGCGCGGACGCCCGGATTGGTGTCGTTCTGCAACGCTTGCAGGATGGCGTCGCGCACGCCGGTGTCTTCCTTGATGTAGGGCGCCAGGGATTCCAGCGCCTTCAGGCGCACGCCGGGGTTGGTGTCAAACAGCAACGACGCCTTCAACATCTCGCGGATGCGCGATTCGCCGGGCTTTTGCGACAGCAAGTCCACCGAGTTCTGACGCACCCCGGGGTTGTAGTTGTTGCGCGCGGCAAACAGCAGCAGTTGCTGGATGCGCTCGTCGTTCAGCGAGCCTTCCGCGTGCTGCGGCGTGACCGTGTCGTACTTGATTTCCACCTTGCCGCTGCCCGGGACCTGATGGATCTCGCGAATGCCGGCAATCGAGGCCTCAGACGGGGCCATCCCGGTTCCCGATCCTGCGAGTTGACCGCCGATGCGCGGCACCAGCCGCCACGCCGTTCCAATGCCGCCGGCGAATCCGAGGATCAGCAGCACCGCCGCCAGCGCCGGCGAAAATTTCATCTGCCGGAGCCAAACCATGGGATCGATCAGCCGCCACCCGCGCTGCGGTTCGGCGGTCTCCAGCGCTTCCTGCAAACGCATGCGCGAGGCGGCCAGCAAATTGGGCGTGGGCTCCGCGGGCGGCGTCGCCGACATGGTGGTGCGGAAAGCGCGCACGGTGTCGAGCTCCGAAGCGCAGGCGCCGCAGCGGCTGACGTGCTGCTCCAGCTCGTAGCGGCCGTCGTCGGCCAGTTCGTCGTAAACGTACAGCGTGATATTGGCCTTCGCCCATTCGCAGTTCATGCCGTCATCTCATTTCCGCCAGGGACGCGCGCAGCTTCTGCGTGGCCCGGAATAACGTATTCTTCGCCGTCTCCTCGGTGGTATTCAGCATTTCACCGATGGTGCGCAGCTTCAGACCCTGGTAATGCTTCAATTCAAAAACCATGCGCTCGCGCCCGGAGAGCTTGCCCAGGGCGGAGTGGATGCGCGATCCCAACTCGCGGCGCATCAGGTCGTGCTCCGGATTGCTGTGGGCGCGATCGTCGGCCACGCGGTCGATCACGCTGTATTCCTCGCCCTCGGAGTCGGTCACCACCGGAGCGTCTTCCTTGCGGACCTGTCTCTTCCGCAGGTGGTCGAGGCAGAGATTGGTCACGATGCGGTACAGCCAGGTGTAGAAGGAGCACTCGAAGCGGAACTTGCCGACCGAGCGGAAGGCTTTCAGAAAGGCTTCCTGGTAGATGTCCTGCGCGTCGGATTCCGAGCCGGTCAGGTGCATCGCCAGACGGAGCACCGCTTGATCGTACTGGCGGACCAGTTCCTCGAAAGCGCCGCGATTGCCCGCTTGCGCCTCGCGGATCAGGATCGTGTCGTCCACCCGCCGGATACCACCCGTTGCCATGCGCCCCCGACTGGACCAGGCGTCATTGTTGCGGGCCTGCTCCATGCGTTTCAGCTCACCACCCGGAAATGGGACTGCCGCCGCTTCGGCCGGCATGGTTTCGTCTCCACGTCTGCTCCGCTCTGAGTCTGGCACGCCAACCTCGGGATGATTACCCTGTACGGCTTTTTACAATCGGAGCCAATCAATTCACTGCCAATGCTTTGGACGTGGCGTGGGGCAATTAGTAAGCAGCGCTGCCAGCAACCTGCGCGGCGCCTGTGCGGCGGCAGCCGAAACACCCAAGTGGTTGAAAACAAGCCTATTCTACACTCAGCACGGAAATCCTTGGGCGGCGCCGGTGGAGTGCCCCATCGGCGGGATGTAGGCCGCGTGCTCGCCTGGGCGGCGCAGCATATGCCGAGCCTCATAAGAGTTGAACGAAAGAGTTGGACGAAAAAATGCGCGGGGCCGCAGCCCTGCGCACGTTTTCCCTTAACCGGCAACTGACGAACTTGAAACTGAAACTGAAACTCGAAACTACTGTTCCGGCTCCGCTTCCTTCTGCACTTCGACCTTGATCTGTGCCGTCACATCCTTGAACAGGCGCACCGGGACCTTGAACTCGCCCAAGGTCTTGAGCGGCTCGTCGAGATGAATCTTGCGACGGTCAATGTTGAAGCCCTTCTTTTCCAGCTCGGCGGCGAGGTCGCCTGATGTCACGGAACCAAAGAGCTGCTCGTGCTCGCCCGAGCGGCGGTGGAAGGTGATGGTGACGCCGGCCAATTGAGCGGCGAGCGCTTCGGCGGCCGCCTTGTCCTTCTGCAGGCGGCGCACCGACGCGGCCTTCATCTGCTCGATGACCGACTTGTTCGCTTTCGTCGCCTCGATGGCAAGTTTCTTGGGCAGCAGGAAATTGCGCCCGTATCCTTCGGCGACTTTGACCACGTCGCCGCGCGAGCCCAGCTTGGGCACGTCTTCCTTCAAGATTACTTCCATGGCAATCTCTCCAAAATCGGGTGATCCGGTGATCGGATGATCGGGTGATCTGATGCCCCGACGATCCCAGCACTACCGGCTACTGAACACTGGCCACTAGCCACTGACCACTAAGCCCTGCCCGCAAACGGCAGCAGAGCGATGTTGCGCGCCTGCTTGATGGCGGTGGAAAGCCGCCGCTGGTGCGGCGTGCAAACACCGGTCAGGCGCCGGGGCACGATCTTGCCGCTCTCGGCGACGAACTGCGCCAGCAGACGCACATCCTTGTAGTTGATGGCGTCGATTTTCTCGACACAGAATTTGCACACTTTCTTGCGGCGGAAATACTTGCGGCCGCCTTCGCGGGAGCCTCCGGGGCGCTGCGGGCGCGGTCCGCGTTGACCATAGCCGGGCCCTGAGGACTGCGTGGGAGCGGCGGTCGCGGTCGCGGTCTGCTCGCCGCCATTGGCCGGAGCCGGAGTACGGGTCGTTTCGTCTGCCATGATTCCTCTCTAAGACAGTTTCAAAGTTTCAGTTTCAGTTTCGAGTGAGTTGGTCATCGTTCCACGTCAGCTCTCGGTCGCACGCCGCACCAACTGAAACTGAAACTCGAAACTGAAACTGTTGTTATGCCGTTGCCGGCGCCGCTTCACTGCCGGCGTCTGCGGCTTCGGGCGCGGGGGCGGGTTTCGCCTTGACGCGCGCGTCGCGCAGGGCCTTGATCTTGCTCAGCCGCTTCTGCTCTTCGTCCACCCGCACGGTGATGAATTTGATTACCGGCTCGGTGACCCTCAGGCGGCGTTCCAGCTCGCGGACGATCTCTCCGGAGCCTTCAATGGTGAACAGCACATACATGCCGTCCTGGAATCCGCGCACCTGGTAGGCGAGGCGGCGCTTGCCCATGCGTTCCGCATTCTTCAGCGTGCCGCCGGCGGTGCTCACTTGCGCTTCCAGCGTCGAAATCAGCCGGTCCAGCTCTTCGTCCACGATATCGGGCCGGACGATAAACATCAGTTCATAGGTACGTTGCATTCGCCTTCTCCGTGATAGCTCTCAGCTATCAGCTTTCAGCTATCAGCAAAACCGTTTTGGAAGGGCACGGCTTCAGCCGTGCCGAAAATCGTTCCTAATTCTTGTCATTCCGAGGCGACTTCAGTCGCCGAGGAATCTGCTTTGCACGGTCATTCGCCTTCTTCCGCCGCCGCGCCGCTCGCCTTGCGGTTGAAGCGGTTCATCGCCGCGGCAGGGCCTTCGGTGAAAATCACCTTCACCGCTTCGGCGGCAGCATCCAATTCCTGGTCCACCACCTCGAACTGCGACTTCTTCAACTGCGACAGCCCGTACCTGGCGCCGTCGCTGACCGCATACTCGGGCGCCGTGCCCAGACGGATCCGCAGGATTTCCTGCGTCCCCAGCGCGCCGAGGACCGACTCCATGCCCTTGTGGCCCGCCGAACTCCCCCGCTGCCGGACGCGAATCGCGCCCCAGGGCAGGTCGAGCTCGTCGTAAATCACCACCAGGTCGCGGGCCGGATCAATTTCCAATTCGCCGACCAGGTCACGCACCGACAGCCCGCTCAGGTTCATGTACGTTTCGGGCTTGGCCAGCACAACGTCTTCGTTGCCGATGCGCGCTTTGCCGGTGAGCGCGTGGCAGCGGCGGTTGCTCACTTCAGTTCCGCACTGCTCGGCGATGCGGTCCACCGCCAGGAACCCGAGATTGTGCGGCGTGAACTGGTACTCGATGCCGGGATTTCCAAGTCCGACGACCAGCTTCATGCCGTCAATCAGTTTCAGTTTCAGTTTCGAGTTTCAGCAATACTCCCGCTGAAACTGAAACTGAAACCCGAAACTATTTCTTCTCCTTCTTCTCGGCCTTTTCCGGCTTCTCGGCCTTCTCGGTAACAGCCTCGGCGCCTTCCTCGGCAGTCTCCTGCTTGCCCTTCTTGATGACCTCGGGCTCGGCGGGCGCGGCGGCAGCATCGGCGGCCACGGCTTCCGGCGCCGGCGCAACTTCTTCCTTCACCGAGGTAACGTGCGCGACCACCTGGTCGGCCGGGGTAAGAATCTTCACTTTGCTTCGGTCCAGCGGCAGGTCGGAGACGCGCAGCGACTGGCCAAACACCAGGTTGCTGACGTCGGCGTCAATGTGGCTGGGAATATCGCCGGGCAGGCACTCGACCTCGACCTCGCGCAACACCTGGTCGAGAATGCCGCCCTGCTGCTTCACGCCGGCCGCTTCGCCCTTGAGAGAGATCGGCACCTGCACCTTCAGGCGCCGGTCCATGGCAATGCGCTGCAGGTCGAGGTGGAGCAGAGAGCCCCTGATGGGCTCGTACTGCCATTCGACGATCATCGCCTTGGTGCGCTCGCCGTCGACTTGCAGGTCGAAAATCGTGTTATGCCCCGCCTCCGAATGCAGGATGCGCGCAATCTGCTTGGGATCCACGCTCACCGACACGGGCGGCTTGCCGGCGCCGTACACCACGGCGGGCACCTTCCCACTCTTGCGCAGGCGGCGGGCGACGTTCTTGCCGTTGGCCTCGCGGGGCTGCGCTTCTACAACTGTTTCCATCTCTGTCGTTGCCATATTCAAAACCTTTTCATGAGGTCGATTGGTCAGTCGGTCGAGAGACCGAACGACCGTTGCTACGCGAACAACTTGCTCACCGAGGTCTCTTCGTGAATGGACTGGATCGCGCGCGCGACCAGCCCGGCGACAGAGAGCACCTTGATCTTGGGCTCGTTCCGTCCCGCCTCGGAGAGCGGAATCGTGTTGGTCACCACCACCTGCTCCAGCGGCGACCGGGAAATTCGTTCGATGGCCTGGCCGGACAGCACCGGGTGGGTGGCGCAGGCGACCACTTTGCTGGCGCCGCTTTCCAGCAGCGCGTCGGTGGTCTTCACCAGGGTTCCGGCGGTATCAATGATGTCGTCGAGGATGAGACAGGGGCGGCCCTTGACGTCGCCGATCACGTGCATGACTTCCGTCTCATCGATGTCCACGCGGCGTTTGTCGACGATGGCGAGCGCCGAGTCCATTTTCTTGGCAAAAAACCGGGCGCGCTCCACGCCGCCCGCATCCGGCGAAACCACGGTCAGGTCGGGGAATGCCTGCTCCCGGAAATAGCCCACCAGCACCGGCGAGGCGAACAAGTGGTCCACCGGGATGTTGAAAAAGCCCTGGATCTGCGGCGCGTGCAGGTCCACGATCAGGGCGCGATCGGCGCCGGCGGTGGTCAGCAGGTCGGCGACCAGCTTGGAGCTGATGGGAGAGCGCGGCTTGTCCTTGCGGTCCTGGCGCGCGTATCCGTAATACGGAATCACCGGCGTGATGCGGCGGGCGGAGGCGCGCTTGAGCGCGTCAATCATCAGCAGCAGCTCCATCAGGTGCGAATCCACCGGATGGCAGGTGGGCTGCAAAACGAAAACGTCAGCGCCGCGCACATTCTCCAGAATTTGTACGTAGTGCTCACCGTCGGAAAAGCGCGTGATGTACGTCTGCCCGCGCGGGATACCGAGAAAGGCGCAGATCTCGTCGGCCAGCGCCGGGTTCGCCGTGCCGCAGAAAATTTTCAGCCGGTCGTCGCTGCGGCCTCGCATCGGCTTACGCTCCTTCGGCTGTGTGCCGGCGTCCTTCTTTTCGTGCGTCGTCGTAGCCACCGTGGTTGCCATAGCATTGCTCGCGGATGCGGTACGCATCTCAGTGGGATCGACTGCCTGGCCCGGTTTTTGTCCCGTGTACATTCGTTCTCGGTTATCGGTTTTCGGTTTCCAAACCATGATGCGATGACCGAGAACCGACAACCGATCACCGATAACTAATTCTGGCTGGGCGGCCAGGATTCGAACCTGGACAAAGTGCTCCAAAGGCACTTGACCTACCATTAGTCGACCGCCCAACCTTATTTGCCGATTGGGTGATTTGGTGATTGGGCGATTTGCGAATTCCGAACTGCAATCGCCAAATCAGCAAATCGGTGAATCAGCAAATCACTCAAACATCTGCTTCCAGTACTCGGTCCGATTCAACGTCCTGGTCGCTCGCGCCTCGATGCCCTTGGCCTGCAGCGCGCTCGCTGCCTGCTCCGCCGTCTTCGGGCTGTCGAAAATTCCGTACAGCGCGGAGCCAGAACCCGACAAGGACGCGTACTTTGCGCCTTCGCGCTCCAGGACACGTTTTACCTCGCGCAGTTCGGGATACTGAGGAAAGACGACACGTTCGAAGTCGTTTTCGATCCCGGCACGGACGAGGTCGAGAAGCGGTGTCTCGGCCCGGTCCCTGTCCTTGACAGGAACACCGGATAAGGAGCCCGCCAGCCACGCGAACATCGAGCGGCTGAACACGTCTATTCTACTGGCCACCCTCGCGGGCGTCAACGCGGCATTCTCCGACGCTGCCAGCGTGTCCCAATCGGCGAAAGCTTTGGGGGTGGATACCCCGATGTTGGGGGTGGCAAGGGTCACCGCCATGGGCGGCAAATCGGGCAGAGGCAGCACCTGCTCGCCGTGTCCGATGCCCAGTACCGTGCCCCCGACCAGGAACAGCGGGACATCGCTGCCGATCTCGGTCGCGATGGCCAGCTTGTTGCCGGCCGAAAGCGGCAGACCCAGCTCGCGTTCCAACCCGAGCATGGTGGCCACCGCGTCGGACGATCCCGCTCCCAGGCCGCCCTGTACGGGCTGGTTTTTTTCGATCTGGATCACCACGCGCCGCCGCAGCTTGAGCGCTTTCATGACGCGCTCCGCGATCCGCCAGCAGGTGTTGGTTTCATCCCGCGGCACCTGCGGATTCTTGCAGCGGATCTCAATGCCGGCGCCCGGCCCGGCGCTCACGCGCACGCTGTCGTAGACATCCAGGGTCTGGTACACGGTGCGCAGTTCATGAAACCCGTCGGCGCGCCGCGGCCCGATGTACAGCCCGAGATTGATCTTGGCGAAGGCGCGGAGAGTGGTCGGCATGGGGGAGCGGCAATTGTAATGCAGCGCCTTGCCTCTGAAGCCTGGCTTTCTAAGCGCGAATGAAATTCCCCGGTAAGTGCTTCCCTCGATATAACAATTGCCACCCTGCGAAAGATTTACACCGCCCCGCGGGGCGCTGCGCAGTCCACCGGTGGGAAAAATGTGCTACAACGGTGGAGGCACCGAGCAACTCGCTTTGGTTGGAATACGTACCGAATCTCGTGCGGCGAGCCCCGCGGCATCCGGTTTGGCCAGCGAAGTGCACGGGAACAACGATCCCCCTTTGGAAAGGACTTGAATCGCGATGTGGAAGCCCACGAACCAGCCCACCACCGGCGGGCCGACCCCGAGCCCGGAACCGCAGCGCGCGAGCGCGCCCACCTTCACGCCTCCGGCGGAGCCAACTTCCGCCGCAGCTCCCAGGACTGCCTCCATTACCTCGCAAGACCAGGCGACCATCGGCAAATCGCTCGTCATCAAGGGCGAAGTGACTGGCTCGGAATCGCTTTACATCGACGGCCGCGTCGAAGGATCCATTAACCTCTCCGGCAACCGCGTCACCATCGGCCGCAACGGCGTTGTCAACGCCAACATCAACGCCCGCGAGATCGTCGTCACCGGCAAGGTGCGCGGCAACCTCGTGGCCAGCGACCGTGTGGACATCCGCAACGAAGGCTCGCTGACTGGCGATGTCATCGCCCAGCGCATCTCCATCGAGGACGGCGCTTACTTCAAGGGTGGGATTGACATCCGCAAGCCCGGCCAGAAAGCCAATGGCGAGGCCAAGGATGCCGGCATGCCGGCCGAGACCGGCACGAGCACGTCCGCAACCGGCGCCGGCGCCCGCGCCTAGGCGTAGTTGTGAGTTGTGAGTTGTGAGTTGTCTGAGTGATCGTGGGTTCGAGTGTCCGCACTCGCAACTCACAACTCAGAACTCGCAACTCGGGTACTCCCCAATGTTTGAAAAACTTCTCCAGTTGCTCTCCATGAGCTGCCGCCACAAGCACACTTCGCAGCCCTTTGCGGCCGCGGTTTCCGCCGCGCCGGCAGCGGCCGCTGGGGAATGGGAATCGGTGGGCGCCGGCACCGGCCACTACATTGTTTGCCTGGATTGCGGCAAGAAGATTGCCTACGACTGGGCGAACATGCGCCGCATCGGCTGAGTCAGTCACCAGCTGCCCGCCAAAGTGGTGCTGGGCGCGTTTGTTATTAGCTAGTACTGGTTTCAAAAATACATTTTCGCCTCGGGAAAAATCTCCCTCAGGGGCTAACGCCCACTATTTCTTGGCCTCGTGCGGCACGGCTGAAGCCGTGCCCTTTCAAAACGAGCTTCCGTTGGAGTCTTTCAGCAGCCTACTAATCACTGTTCGTTACGGCTCCACGCCCGCACTCAGATCGGAAACCTGTTTCTCTGCTTCCACCGCCGGCTGCGCCTTTTGCCTTCGCAAATCCTTAGGCAACTCCGATCTCAATATCCATAATCCCGCCGCTATCGCCGCTGCCCACGTCAATGTGCCCAGCGCCAGCGCCACTACGTCGGCCCGGCGGCTCCCCACCACCCTCACCAAGGCAGCGACTCGCATGCCCAGCGCTCCCGCTGCGACCGCCGTAAGCCCGGCTTTCCCTAACTCACTCCAGTTCAAACCCGACACCGGCACCAGCCCTCGCCGGTGCAGCAGCAGTGCCAGCGCGATGGTGTTCGCGGCAATGCCGATATCCGATGCGATCGCCAGCCCCACCACGCCCAGCGAGTGGAACAGCGCGTAGTACACCGGCAGCGACACCGCCGTGATCACCGTCGCTGCCACCATCGGTGTCAGCGTATTGCCGGCGGCGTAAAACGCGCGCGAGTACAGCGCCTGCGCCGACCAGAACGCCAGCGACAGCGCAAACCAGAAAAACAGCGCCGCCGTCTCCCGCGAATCCGCAAACGTGAACCTCCCGCGCCGGTACACCAGATCGATCACGGGCAGCGCCGTCGCCATCATCCACGCTGTCGCCAGGAAAGAGGCCGCTACCAGCCGATACACCGACCGGTTCACATTCTCCGCGAAATCCCGCAACCGCTTCTCGCCCCACAAGCGCGCGAAGAAGGGCAGCGATGCCTGTCCCGTAGCCTGGCCGAGGACGGCAATCGGGACGGCAAAGAGTCTCTTGGCGTAGTTCAGGCGGGTGATGTCGCCAATTCCTCCCGAGGCGAAATAGCGGAGGATCCAGTCGTCCGCCGTGGCCAGCGACACGCCCAGCATCAGCGGGATGGACAGCCACACCCAGTGGCGAAACGCCGGGTCGTGCAGGTCGAAGGACGGCCGGTAACGGATTCCCGTCCTCGCCGCGCCGATGGCGTTGATCAGGAACGGTCCCGCGATCGCGCCCGCCACCGCGCCCACGGCCAGCGACGCGATCCCGAAGCGTCGCGCGCCCACTACGCCGCCCACGATAATGGCAGCGTTGTAAAGGATCGGCGCCAGCGCCGGGATCAGGAACATCCGCCGCGACAGCAGCACCGCCGACACCACTCCGCCCACGTAGAAGAACAACTGCGCCGGCAGCAGGATGCGCGTCAGGTGAACGCATAGCTCCAGTTGTGCGGCGGAAAATTCGGGGAAGATCAGCCGCTCGATCTGCGGCGTCAGCACCTCGGTGATCGCAATGCCAATCACCAGGACCGTGCTCATCACGGTGATGATCACGGAGAACGTCTTCTCCGCCTCGCGTTCGCGTCTTTCCGCCAGGTAGCGCGTGAAAATGGAAATGAAGGTGATGGACGCGGTTCCGCCGGCGACCAGGTAGTTGAGCCAGTCCGGCAGGGTGAAGGCGGCGACGTAGGCGTCGGTCTGCGCGCCCGCGCCGAAGGCGTACGCGATGTAGGCCTCGCGGGCATAGCCGATGACGCGCGAGAGCATGACCGCCGTCATCAGCAGCAGCGTCGCGCTGAACGCGCTGTGCTGGTGCGAGGGTCGCAGCAGCCGCAGCGCGCGCGCCAGCCTTCCAGGCGCCGCTCCGGGCTGTGACTCGGCGGAAGAGGACATCGGTAGCGCGATTGTACCGTGCGAGTTGCGAACGAGTACTGAGTACTTAGTACCGAGTACTGAGTTACAAACCTAGTCTCGGACGGGTTTGGCTTCCTCCCCACTCGTGTTGAGCTTTTTCAATGAATTGGCTAAGCCGCTCAGCATTCGGCTGATCTCGTCCATGTTCTGCAGCAGTCGCTCGGATTGCGCGGAGTCGACGTACTTCAGGCGAGTTGCAATCCGGAGCTGCGTCTCAAGCTCGAACAGCGAGCCGCGTGAATGGCGCAGATAGCGCAGAAACTCTCGCCGATTCGCATAGCCTTGGCCTTCGGCAATGTTGCTGGGGACAGAAACCGCGGCTCGACGCATCTGATCCGCAAGGCCGTACGTCTCACGCTTAGGAAAAATTTCCGTCGCAAGATAAATCGCATGGACCAAATCCATTCCTTTGCGCCATACGAGCAGGTCTTTGTAATGGCCGCGCATCGTCGCCTCCAATCAGCGCGCCAGTGTAATGCGCAACGGCGCTCGTTCTAACAGCAAACGATTCGAGATCCTGTGCTGCAGTTCCAACTTGGTACTCAGCGCTGGTGATCGTGGTAAGCTTTCCGACTCAGTACTCAGTACTCAGTACTCAGTACTCGGTACTCGGTACTCGCCTATGCAATTCGAGCAGTTTTACCTGAACTGTCTGGCGCACGCTTCCTACCTGATCGGCTCCGGCGGAATCGCTGCCATTGTCGATCCGCAGCGCGACATCGAAATTTACCTCAAGGCCGCCGCAGAGCAGGGCCTGAAGATCGCCCACATCTTCGAAACCCATCTGCACGCTGACTTCGTCTCCGGCCACAAAGAATTGGCACAGCGCACGGGCGCGAAAATCTACATCGGTGAACGCGCCGGCGCCAAGTTCGCGCACGTCCCGCTGCGCGACGGCTTCTCGCTCCAGTTCGGCGAGGTCGAAATCCGGGCGCTGGAAACTCCCGGTCACACGCCGGAAAGCACCTGCCTGGTGGTTTTCGACCGCGAGCAGAGCGCCGACAAAGCCTGGGCCGTGCTCACCGGCGACACGCTGTTCATCGGCGACGTGGGACGCCCCGACCTGGCCGAGGGCTACACGCCGCAGCAACTGGCCGGCGACCTCTACGACAGCCTCCACCAGAAGCTGCTGACGCTGCCCGACGAGGTGCTGGTGTATCCGGCGCACGGCGCGGGCTCGCTGTGCGGCCGCAACATGCGCGCCGACCGCTTCTCCACCATCGGGTCCGAGCGCCTGACCAACGCGGCGCTCCAGGTGAAGACCCGCGACGACTTCATCCGCGAGCTGACCACGCACCTTCCGCCGCGCCCGCAATATTTTGCCGAGGACGCGGCCATCAACCGCGAAGGCGCGGAAGCGTTGCAGGACCTGCCGCCGCTGCCCGCGCTCTCGCCCGACGAGGTGCGCGAGGCGCAGGCTCACGGCTACGTCCTGCTGGACACGCGCGCCGGCGACGAATTCGCGCGCGGCCACGTGCCGGGTTCGGTGAACATCGGGCTGGGCGGCCAGTTCGCCTCGTGGGCGGGAACGGTGCTGGGCCTCGGCGCCAGGATGATCGTCATCGCCGAATCGGACGAGAAAGCGGCGGAAGCGCGCCTGCGGCTGGCGCGTGTCGGCATCGAGCGCGTCATCGGCTACCTGAAAAACGGGGTGCGCGGCTGGGAAGAGGCAGGCAATTCCCTGGAAAAGATTCCGCAGATTACGGCTGCACAGTTGCGCGACCGTCTCGGGGAACTCACCGTGCTCGATGTCCGCCGCGAACCCGAATGGCAGGCGGGCCACATCGAGGGCGCGCACTGGCACGCGCTCGACGACTTCCCCCGCGCCCTGCCCGCGCTCGACCGCGACGCGCCCATCGCGGTGCACTGCAAGGGCGGCTACCGCAGCGTCATCGCCGCCAGCCTGCTCCGCCGCGCCGGCTTTCGCAGTGTCACCGACGTGCTCGGCGGATACGATGGGTGGCAGAAGGATGCTTCTTCCGCTGTGATTGCCAAGTAAAGCAGATCCACCACCGAGGCACCGAGTTCACCGGAATTCACCGAGGGAGTCTTTCAAATTGGTTCCTCGGTGATCCTCGGTGTCCTCTGTGTCTCGGTGGTGCGAAGTCCTCTCAGACGAAATCTACTGCCCGCCGTGATGATGTTCCATCTGCCGCTCGACCGACCAGATGGCGTCCTGCGTCTTCTCGTTGGGATAGACGTGCACCATCCAGCCGAAAATCTGCGGACGGAATCTGCCGCCGGCGGCGGTACATTCCTGCTCGGTGGAAATGGAGCCCAGCAATCCGAACTTTGCCTTCGGGCCGAAGTATTCGCTCTCGCGGCCCCGGGGCGCGCCGCAAAAGTTCACGTGCTCGTGCCAGCGCGCGATGCTCAGCGGAACGCGCGTGTCCAACTCGTCCGCGTTCACCTTCGCGGGCGCGGTGTACATCACCCCGATCAGCTTGTAACCGCCGTCATTGGTTTTCTCGTACAGCAGCGACGTCGGATGATCCGGATTCAGCCGGAACGCCGCCTCCATCGCGTACCCGCCGTTGGTGAAGTGATACATCTTCTGCTTCAGGTTGGGCAGGAAGACGCGGAAGCCGTCGGCGAGCGCGTCGTGATAATCGGCGTAGCGCTGCAGGACGCCTTTTGCCGCCTGCACGATCTCGTCTGCGCGCTGCTGATCGCCCGGGCGCACAGGCCGCATCTCGGTCATCTTCATGTGCGCGCCCATGTCCATGTGGCGGTGGGACATGGCGTGCATGGCGTGGTCCATGCCGTCTTCCGATTGCGATTGCGCGGGCTTCTGTTGCGTGCCCTCGGCGGACATATGTTCATGTTGCGCGGCAGCGAACGTCGTCAGCAGACACGCCACGACAATCAGGAAATAGCGTTTCATCGGCTTACCCCACACCCTTACAACTACGATTCTAGCCTGATGACGCTAAAGAATGCTTACTGGTGATAAGGGCTGTTATCACCAACCATTGCGCGCGATCAACGAGCTGCGGCGACGACTGATTGCACCTTTGCGCCCTTAATGACAAGCCACAACATGATCCACAATTCTCCCAACAGCGCCGGCATCGAGGCTCGGAAAACAACATTTCCGTAAGCTGGCAGGAGTAACGACGTAACACTGATGGCCACATAGGCAAAACAGTTCACGATCAGCAGGAGCCCAAGGATGCGGGGAAGGAAGCGCGATCTCATCACCAGGAGACCAAAGGGGAAAAGCCACAGACCCCAAAAGATATCGTTGACTGCAAGTCCCTGGCCATGCAGACGGAGGAAGAACATTGCCAGGGCGTCCCGCTGGGGTTTGTCGAACACCGAGAGGTAATCGGCGCCACGGAAGAGGGTCAGGGCGGCGATGTTGTTCAGCGCATTCGCAAACGTGATCGCGACAGACACCAGAACCAGACCCACCATCAGCCGGGCATGATTCTTGTTCACTCCGCTGAGCAAGCGGTAGAGAGCCATTACCAGCAAAAGAAAAAAGACCGCAGCGATCAGCCAAGCGACGATACCCAGACGGAAAAGCATCTCGGAAGCCAGGATTTTGTTGGCGGTCGCCGTCGCGTTCCCTGGCACGATCAGCTTGCGGGGGACATAGAAGAAGCTAAACACAGCGGGTATTCCCATTAACGGATACAGTAATCCTGCGACTCGTGCGGCTTTGTCGGTTGGGTGCATGCCTCGCTCTCCTTAGCCGTTTCGAAGCCTCGCAGTATAGCGCCGCTGTGTAAGTGTCGTGAAATCCCCTTATCACCAGCAATCCGCTGCTTAAGTTCAGTGGCTCGCCCCGTGGGGACAGCACGAATGGCGTCAAATTACTCGCCCCTTCAAAGCCGGTTGGTCAGCGCCAGCTCTTCCAGGTTCAGCTTGCTCACGCCAGGAATCGTTTCCACGAAGCCGCGGATTTTCTTTGCCTGCCCCGGCGTGTCAATGTTGCCCTTGACAGACACCGAGCCGCTGCGCGCTGCCACCTCAAACTGCAGGTCGCAGGTGGCCGGATTCATCGCCAGGTTGGCCTTGACGCAGCTGGCCAGCGCGAGGTCCTCGATCGCCGCCTGCGTTTCGGCCGTGGGCTGAAAGCTCTTCGACTGCGCCAGTGCATAGATGGCCTCGCAGGCTTCCTCCAGGCTCATCTGCTCCAGGTTGAGCACCACGTCGTAGAGCGACGCGTCCGCCCAATCCACGCCGTAGAGGAAGCGCGTCCACTTGCGCCGGTCGGCGTCGATGGTTTCGACGTACTCGACTGCTTCCTTGCGGTTCATGTTCAGGCGCTCCTGCACCTTGGCGACACGAAACTCCATCGGCGCAATGATCCGCGTGCGCAGCACGCGCAGTCCCTTGCCGAGGAGAAGATGGCCGGCGAGACCGTGGTAGATGGCGTCGCCATGCCGGACGTCCTCGGCCAGCGCCGCCTGGATGAAGGCCAGGTAAATGTACTTGGTGTGCTGCGACTGGCCGAAAAAGCTGGGCGGCTTTTCGATGGCGGTCTGCAGATCGTCCTGCGACACGCCCCATTCCGCCGCCTTGCGGATCACCTGGTTGCGGTCAATGTAGCGGTATCCGAGCCTGCGGGCGAGAGCCTCGGCCAACATCTTGCCGCCGCTGAACGATCCTCTCGATATGGTGATGATTGCCACGGTCGCCTCCCCTTCGTGTGCGTGCTTGCCGCGGCTGCCCGGCGGCAAGTTACAACCCGAACAAGTACCACCTGGCGCCGATAAATACGGTGATGGGCCTCACCGTTGCGCGTGCGCGTTTTTGGGGTGAACCGGGGAGCGGGGGTGTGGCTCAGAGATCATCGTCTGCGGTATGCCGAAGGGAACCGTCGGTGGGGACTTCCGGCCGGCTGCCCTCAAAGACGAGGGTTGGCGGTATGTAGTAGCGCTGGCCGCAACGGTCGCAGCGATACGCACGAATCAGGAGCAGCCGAAAGGCAACTGATTCGACCATGCCGCGTCGGTGGGAACGATGGAGCTCGCCGTCGCAGTTCGGACATTTGTCGACAGGGTAGATGAGCTTCACTGGGAATAAGACTACCCGCCGGGGTGGGCAGAGGCCGTGACGTGGATCACATCTAAGGCGGGCGATCAGGGTTGCTTAGTGGCGCCAGGAATACAGCCGCAGCAGGCAGTCGTGGCAGCTGTTCAAATGCAGCCCGAAAAACTTCAGCGCCTGCGCCGCCGGCTTTCCCGACGGCAGGCGATCGACCTTGTGGCTGCCGCAGCGAGGGCAGCGCTTGATCGGCATGACCAGCGCAGACAGGCGAGACATGGTGATGGACTTCGACATCCGATGTGCTCAGTGAGTTGAAAAGCGTTTGCCAGACTAACGCAACTTGCCCGACGGCCACTGAATTTACCACCGTCTGGTTTGAATTGCACTGTGATTGGCGCTTGGAGTATCGTTTGCCTTATTCCGATCCTGCGATATTTGATCTCGAAAGCGCGGTGTCCGGCATGCGGCAGCACAGACGTCGGGCGCTCGCATCGCGCCAATTCAAGAGAAGTCCTCTTGTCGTGGATTCGGTTGTGGCCCTTGCGGTGCAACGATTGCGGTACCCGGTGGATGGTGTTGAGCTGGAACGACCCCAAGGACTCGCCCGACTAGCGAACTATGCCCCGGGTTCGTCGGCTTCCAAGGGCCTCGCAGGACGTACCGAAGTGCGCAGCTCCGCTCTTGCGAAGCCAAATTGCACGAGCAAATCGCTGGCCGCAGAGATCCCCGAGGCAATGCAGTCCGGAACCCCGATGCCGCGATAAGCGTTTCCCGCCAGCTCCAGCCCCGGAATCCCGCGCCGCAATTCTTCAATCCGCCGCACGCGCGCCAGGTGGCCGCGGACGTACTGCGCCATGGCGCCGCGCCAGCGGTACACGCGCGCGAAGCGGGGCGCGGCGGTAATGCCGACAATGTCACGCAGGTCCTTGGCGACGGCGGCGAACACTTCATCGTCGGGCGTGTCGAGCACCGCTTCGTTTCCCCATCCGCCGATAAAGCAGCGCACCAGGCCGCGGCCGGGCGGCGCGCGGTGCGAAAACTTCACGTGCACGAAGGTGCAGGCCAGGATGCTCCGGCCCTCGCTGCGCGGAACCAGAAACCCGAATCCCGGCGGCGCGGAGGCGAGATCGCGCTGGTCGTAGCCGCAGACCACGACCATCGAGGAACTGTAGGGAACCTGCTGCAACTCCTCCGCCAGCGGCGCGCTGATTCTTTCCAGCAGGCGTCCCGCCTGGTTGGCCGGAAGCGCCATGATGACCCCGTCGAATTCTTCCATCGAGCCCTGCTCGGGCGCGACCATCCACTTCGCGCCCTGGCGGCCCAGCGCGACCACCCTGTTGCCGGTGCGCGCGGCGCCCTCGGCGAGTTGCGGCACGATGGTGTCCACCAGTTGCTGCATCCCGTTCTTCAGCGAGGTAAACAGCGGACGCGGCCCAGACGCCGGAGTTGGCGCGCCGGTGCTGGCGGCGGTTCGCTGCTTGCGTGCCCGCAGCATGCCGCGGCTGAGCGAGCCATAGCGCTTTTCCATTTCGACGAAGCGCGGCAACACGGCGGCGGCGCTGAGATCGGCGGCCGCTCCGCCGTAAACGCCGGCCAGCAGCGGGTCAGCCAGGCGCTCCACCATCTCCGGGCCGAAGTGGCGCTCCACCAGTTCGGCGACGGTTTCGTCGCGTTCGCCGCCGCGCGCATCGGGTTTCTGGAAGTATTCGCGGGCGAAGCGCAGCTTGGCGCCCCACGAAAACAGCGGCGTCGAAATGATGGGCGCGATCTTGGTCGGCACCATGAACATCAGGCCGTCGGGGATCGGAACCAGCCGGCCTTTGACGAGGATGTAGGTGATGCGATCGGGATCGTTGGAGCCGATGAGCTGGTCGCCCAGCCCGAGAGAGCGCACGAAATCCAGGCCCCAGGATTTTTCGGTCAGGAAAGAATCAGGCCCGGCTTCGACCAGGCAATCGTCCACGCGCTCTGTGATTAGCACGCCGCCCAGCCGCGGCGCGGCCTCAAAGATAGCGTATTCAAGTTCTGCGCCCGCCGCCCGCGCGCGCTCCAGCGTAATCGCGGCGCTCAGTCCGCTGGTCCCGCCGCCGATGATGGCAATGCGCTTCATGAATGCCTTTGCCGCAGATTAACGCTGATCAACGCAGATAAGAAAAAGCAAAATCTGCGTTCATCTGCGTTAATCAGCGGCTACATTCCTTTGATGTTGACAATCTGCGGCTTCGGCTCGCCGGGCTGCTCCAGGCGCGAGCGCGCAACGTCGGCAATCGCGGCCAGGAACGTAGGCGAATCGTTCAGCGATTCGGCACGCCACAACCGCATGCCCTGCTTCCCGGCGAACTGCCGGAAGCCGATGTCGATGTCGTACAGCACCTCGACGTGGTCGCAAACAAAACCAATCGGCTGGATGAACACGCCGCGGTGTCCTTGGGCTTGGAGCGCGCGAATCGTGTCCTCGACCGTCGGCCCGAGCCACACGCCACCTGACATGCCCTGGCTCTGAAAGGCGAAGGCCCAGTCGTCGCGGTTGAGCGACGGCACTTTCATGGCGACCATCTCCGCGGTTTCCTTCGCCTGCTGCGCGTAAGGATCGCCTGCCTCGATGGTGCGCGTTGGAACACTGTGCGCGGTAAAGATGATGGGCACGCGCGCGCCCATTTCGTCGCCGGCGCGCTTCCAGCCCGCTTGCAGCTTTTCGGCAAAGGCGCGGATGAGCAGCGGGTGATCGTGCCAGTTCTCAACAAAGTCGATGGCGAACGGCGGTTCACCCAGCGCGCGCCGGTAAAGCCCAACGCTGGTCTGCGAATTCTGCGGCGCCAGGCAGATGACGACCGCGTGCGAGATTCCGTCGGCGGACATCTGCTGGACGACGTCCGCGACGAACGGTTTCCAATTGCGCATGCCGACGTACACCGGAAGGCGCAGCTCGCGCGCCGCGCCCGCCGCCTGCTTCATGGTGATTTCCGTGAGCGGCGAGTGGCCGATGAGCCGGTAGCGATGCTTGACCTCTTCCACGACGTGCGGAGGGAGATCACGTCCGGCGATGTTGCGCAGGAATTCCGGGACCTCATCAGGCGTGTCGGGACTGCCGTGAGCGAGCAGGAGAACTCCCGTCGATGGTCCCCTCGGCTGCGCTCGGGGCAGGCTCTGGCCGATGGCCGATGGCCGATTGGAATTCGTGGTTGGAGAGGTCATTGTGATTCGCCGAACCACTCGACTTTGGCGGAGGTGGCGTACTTGGCGGAGTAGTGGTGCACGAAGTCGCAGAGGTCCTTCACGTGGTCCACGGGGGTGTCGGGCAGAATGCCGTGGCCGAGGTTGAAAATGTGGCCGGGGCGTCCGCCGGCGCGCTGCAGCACGTCTTCCGCCTGGGCGTGGATTTCCTTCTTGTTGGCGAACAGCACCACGGGATCGAGATTGCCCTGCACGGCGCCGCCGCCGATGTTCTTCCATGCGGCGTCGAGCGGGATGCGCCAGTCCACGCCGATCACGTCGGCGCCGGTTTCCTTCATCGCCGGCAGCAGCGTGGCCGTGTCGGTGCCGAAATAAATCACCGGCACGCCGGCGTGCTTGACGCGCTGCACCAGCTCCGTGGTACGCGGCAGCACGAACCGCCGGTAGTCGGCGGGGCTGAGGCAGCCGGCCCAGGAATCGAAGACCTGCACCACGTCGGCGCCGCCGCGCGCCTGCTCGATCACGTAATCGCCGAGCACGGAGATGAGCTTGGCCATCATCTCGTCCCAGGCGTCGGGGGTGCGGTACATGAGTTTCTTGGTCTCGACGTAGTTGCGCGAGCCACCGCCTTCGATCATGTAGCTGGCCAGCGTAAAGGGCGCGCCGCAGAAACCGATGACCGGCAGCTTCGACCTGAAGTGCTGCGCCACCAGCCGCACCGATTCTGCGACGTAATTGAGATCGCCGGCCAGGTCCACGCGCAGCGCGTGCACATCCGCGGCGGTGCGCACCGGCTTCTCGATCACCGGCCCTTCGCCCTCTTGGAAGTGGAATGGAATGCCCATCACTTCCAGGGGCAGCAGCAGGTCGGCAAAAATGATGGCCGCGTCCACGCCGAGGATCTCGGCTGCTTCAATGGTGACCTGCGCCGCCAGCTTGGGGGTTTTGCAGATTTCGACGATCGAGTGGTGCTTGCGCACCTCGCGGTACTCGGCCATGTAGCGGCCCGCCTGGCGCATGAACCACACCGGCGTTACCGGCGTTGGCTGGCCCTTGCAGGCACGGACAAAGTGGGATTCGGGGGCGGACATGAAGCTATCAATGTAGCATTTCGCGGCGGGCGTTGGTCGTTGAAGGGTCTATCGGTCAGTCAGTCTGTCGGTCTATCCGCCCCAGGGTTCCAGGCGACGCATCTAGACCGATCGACCGACAGGCCAAGGGGTTTGACAGGGGTGGGCGACGGAACTACTGTTTCAATGCTGGTTGTGGCCGGGCCGAAGCGCACGCCAGGCAGCGCAACAAACGTCTAGCACGTGGGTTACCAACGTCAGCCACTTAGTCGAAGGAGGTTTCCCCTGCGGGCCGGTAACTCCGTGCCCCACAGGTTGGAGGTGAATATGACATCCAGAATCACGAAGGTGGCCTTAACAGTGGCGGTATTTTTCCTGATGACCAGTGCCAGCTTCGCCCAGGCGCCCTGGTGGCAGAGCGATCGCGACAACCGCTGGGGCAACTGGGGATACCAGAACGGGAGGGACAACGCCTATGATCGCGGTGTGCGTGACGGCCGCGAAGACCGCGAGCACAGGCGCAGCTGGCATCCGCGCAATCAAGGTCAGGCGTACCTGAACGGCTACCGCGCCGGTTTTGGCACGAATGAGGGTTACCGAGGCGGCAACAATAGCGGCCCGTACCGCGGTCCCTCCGGACCCTACGGCGGCAACAATCCGTACGGCGGCTACGGCGCCAACGATCCAAGTAGCATTGGGTACAGGAACGGCTATAGCACCGGCCAGTCTTACGGGGCGGCGGACCGCAATAACGGTCACAGCTATCGCCCAACGTACAGCAGCACCTATCAAAACGGCACCAGCGGCTACAATTCCTCGATGGGCAGCCAGACGGCGTACAAGAATGCGTTCCGGAACGGCTATCGCGCCGGATACGACGCCGGGTACAACGGCCGCGGCGGACGGAGATACTAGTCGCGAGTCCCGAGTCGCGCGTAAGTAAGAATTGCGGGCCATACGGCCCGCAATTTTTATTAGCCAACGTAGGCGTCGGCCTCGATCTCGACCAGCATCTCCGGGGAAATCAGGCTCGCGACCGCGATCATGCTGGTGGCCGGCCGGATCTCGCCGAAGACTTCGCCGTGCGCTCGCCCGACCTTTTCCCAGTCCTCCATGTGGAGCAGGTAAATGCGGGTGCGGACCACGTTTTCCAGGCGCGCGCCGGCCTGCGCCAGCGCCCATTCGATGTTGCGCAGCGTCTGCACCGCTTGCGCGTAGGCGTCGCCCGCGCCGACGATGCCGCCCCCCGGCGCGGTGGCGGTGGTTCCCGAGACATGCACGTACGGTCCGATACGCACCGCGCGCGAATAGCCGACAACGGGCTCCCACGGCGTCCCGCTGGCAATGTTGAGCCGAGTCATATTCCGACCTCAGGATTTCAGTTTGTCAGTAATTCAGCTTTTGAGTATTCCAGTTTCTCAGTAGCCATCGCTGAATCGGACTCCTGCTGTACTGACAAACTGACATACTGACATACTGAAATACTGACCTACTGAAAAACTGACTTACTGATGAGCCGGCAGCCTGGCGGATTGCAATAAAAAGGGCGGCCCGGTTTAATACGCAAGAACCGAGGTTGCAAGATGCGAGTTCTGGTGACAGGCGGCGCCGGTTATATCGGCAGCCACGGCGCGCGGGCTCTGGCGCGGCGCGGACACGATGTCGTGATTTACGACAATCTCTCCACCGGCCATCGCGAACTGGCCCAGGGCTTCGAACTGGTCGAGGGCCACGTGGGCGACGCGGCCACGCTGGGGCGCGCCCTCCGCGGCGCCGATGCCGTCATGCACTTCGCGGCTCATTCGCTGGTAGGCGAATCGGTGCAGAATCCGCGCAAATATTTCGAGAACAACGTCCGCGACGGTCTGGTGCTGCTCAACACCTGCCTGGAAGCCGGCGTCCACCGCTTCATCTTTTCCTCCACCTCGTCGGTGTATGGCGATCCGCGCGAAGTGCCCATCGTCGAAGACGCGCCCAAGACGCCGATGAACCCCTACGGCATGTCGAAGCTCGCCTTCGAATACGCCATGCAGTCCTACGATCCCGCCTACGGCCTGCGTTTCATGAGCCTGCGTTACTTCAACGCCGCCGGATGCCACGAGAGCGGCGAGATCGGCGAGCTTCACAGCCCGGAAACGCACCTTATTCCCGCGGCGCTGCAATCGGCCACCGGGGCGCGCGCCGAGCTGCAAATTTTCGGCGACGACTACGACACGCCGGACGGCACCTGTGTCCGCGATTTCATCCACGTCGAGGACCTTGCCGAAGCTCACGTGCTTGCCCTGGAATACCTGGCCGGCGGCGGCGCGTCCGGCATCCTCAACCTGGGCACGGGAAAGGGTCACACGGTGAAAGAGGTGGTGACCACGATTGAGCGCGTGATCGGGCGCGAGTTGAAGAAACGCATCGTGGGCCGCAGGCCGGGCGATCCGCCCGCCTTGCTCGCCGATCCCTCACGCGCCGAGAAGCTGCTGGGATGGAAGGCCACGCGCTCGCTGGAGGATATGGTCCGCAGCGCCTGGAGATTCATGCAGCTTCACAGCCAGCGGGTGCAGGCCGTCTGCGATCGTTAGCCCGGGTGCCGGGTCGAATCGTGGGCAGTTTGGGTCAGCTTCTCCGCACGTGCAGCAGCGCCGCATCGAACTCTGAGACCTTGGCTGCTTCTCCCTCCCAGAAGGATTGCGACTTCATGCTTTGCAGGTACGCATCGGAATAGCCGAACTTGCTCCACGTCTCCTGCTTGTAGCGGAAGAGCCGCTCCTTCTCCTGGCGAGGCCGAACGTCGAGAATGTCGGCGGAAGAGCCGCCGCGGAAGATGGCCTCGAATGCATCGCCCAGCTTCGCTTCGTTCGCCAGCGGTTTGCGCTTCGCCAGATCGGCGAGAACGGAGGGATAGCGATCGAAACCATCGGTCGCGATGGTGACCACGTTGTCCTTGGGCCCGAGCTTGAGATACCGCGCCAGCCGGATGGAGCCCAGGATGTTGCACACGCCGGAAATGCCGAAGACGCCGTCGAATTGGCGCAGCAATCCCGCGCGCCCCTGCAGCCGCTTCTCGATAAACGCCTGCCGCTGCTGCAACAACTCGAGCCCGACGACGCAGTCGTCATCATGGATCAGCATCACGTAGTCGGTGGTCAGCACGTTGTGGATGAGCGTGACCATTTTGTCGCCGATGCCCTCGATGCGATGCGTTCCGCGGCCGTTGTTGAACAGCGTGGAGCACTCGCGCGGCTCCGGCGCGCAAATAACCGCGTCGGGAAATTGCGCCTTGATCGCGTCGCCCGCGGCCAGCGTTCCCGCCGAGCCCGGAGCTGCGACGAACGCCGCCACCTGTCCGTTTCCGTACGCACGCGCCGCTTCCAGCGCGCTGCCGCCGGTAACGTGGCGATGGAAGCGGTAATTCGGCAGCAGTTCGAACTGCGCCAGCACCTTGTTGCGCGCGTCCTTCTTGTATTCCTCGGTGCGCTCCAGCACCAGGATGACGTCGCTCTCCGTCCCGGGCGTGAGATCGAGCTTGCCGCCGTATTGCCGGATGCGCTGGTAGCGCTCGGCGCTCATCTGCTCCGGCATGATGACGAGGGCGGGATAACCCATGAGCTTGGAGATATAGGCCACGCCGATACCAAAGTTGCCGGTCGAGGGGCCGATGACGGTGTTCTCGCCCCGATGGATCTCGCCCGCCAGTTCACCTTCCATCAGCGTCGCGTAGGCCGGGCCGACCTTGTGGCTGCCCGAGGGAAACTCGCGTCCCACCAGCACGACGATGTTGGCCTCCACGCCCGTCAGTTCCTTCGGAAGCACGATGTGGCGGATGGAATTGTCCGGATCGCGCCAGGTGATATTGAAAAGGTTGATCGGGTCCAGCTCGTTGGCGCGCGCGGCCAGTGCCTTCTGCCGGATCGCCGGAGGAAGCGTTTCGGGATGAAGCATTTCGCCGTAGGTGGGGCCGAAGCCGGCTTCGGATTCCAGGCGGGGTGCTGGCATCAGAATCTTCTCCATAATTCGCGTGCGCAGGCGGTGGCTTTTTCGGCGACGGCGCGCTCGTCCACGTGAACGAACTGCCGGTCGCGAATGACGAAGCGGCCGTTCACCAGAAGCGAATCCACCGGCGCGTGCGCAATGCCGAACAGCGCGTGGCCGAAGATGTTGTCGCAGGTGAGCGGCGTGGGCGGAAAGTAGTCATAGAGCACCAAGTCGGCGCGCGCCCCTGCTTCGATGCGCCCGATGTCCAGGTTCCAGACTTTCCGGGCGATGGTGCGATTGTTGAGCAGCGCCAGCGCGTAAGCCTCGGCGTAGGCGACGCGCGGATCGCCGGCGCGCAGTTTCTGGACGTGGAAGGCGGCCTTGAACTCGTCCCACATGCGCGGGCTGTAACCGTCGGAGCCGAGGCCGACCAGCACGCCGGCTTTCACCATCTCCAGCACGCGTGCCGCTCCCACCGCGTTGTTGCAATTTGATTGCGGGTTGTGAACCACGTTGATCTGGTGGCGTGCGAGCGCCGTGATGTCGGCGCCGCTTACGTGAATGCAGTGCGCCGCCAGCGCGCGATCGTCGAGTACGCCGAGTTCATGCAGCCGGCGCACCGGAGACTTTCCGTGCTTGCGGCGCGCGTCTTCGTTGTCGCTGCGGTCTTCGGAAACGTGCACGTGGAATCCGGCTTGCAGCGATTCATTCGCTTCCACCGAGCGGCGCAGGGTGCGATCGCTCAGGGTGAAAGAAGCGTGCAGGCCGAAGCTGGCGTTCACCAGCCCGTTTGACTTGCGCGCGTGCTCGATGAAGCGGACGTTTTCGGCGATTCCTTCTTGCGCGTTCCTGGGGCCATTGCGGTCGGTGGTTTCGTAGCAAAGCACCCCGCGCAATCCGACCTCGCGAAAGGCACGCTCGATCACGTCGAGGCTGCCGCTGACCGCCGATGGACTGGAATGGTGGTCCACCAGCGTGCCCACGCCGCAGCGCGCCGAATCCATGATGCCGACCAGCGCGCTGTAGTAGATGTCCTGTCGGTTGAGTGCGCGGTCCAGCCGCCACCACAGCTTTTTCAGAATTTCGGGAAAATTCTTCGGCGGCGCGCCCGGCAGCGAGATGCCGCGCGCCAGCGTGCTGTAGAGATGGGTGTGGCAGTTAATGAGCGCGGGCATGAGCAGGCGCCCGCGAGCGTCAATCCGTTCCTGATCACTGCGCGCAGCATCTTTGCCGACTGCGCCGATGCTGCCGTCCGCGCGCACCTCGACCGAGCCGCAATCCAGCACGCGGTTGCGCGAATCGAAGGTCAGGATGCGGGCGTTTTCGATGATCATGGCGCGTTGAATGCCAGCGAACGGTTTCCCCAGGCTGCGATGAGGTGCGTGCCGGCGCTGCCTTCGACCGCTTCGGCAACCTTTTCAGTCGAGGTGATAATGCACTCCTCGCCACCGTTCTCGATGAAATCAATGGCGGCCTCGATCTTCGGTCCCATGGAACCGGGCGGAAACTCGCCGGCGGCCAGCAAGCGGCGCGCGTCGGGAACGCCGATGCTGCTGATCCATCGTTGTTCTGGCTTCAGATACGAGATCGCCACCTGGTCCACCGAAGTGACGATGATCAGCCGGTTGGCGCGCACCTGCTTGGCGAGAAGGCAGGAGGCGAGGTCCTTGTCAATGACGCCCTCGACGCCGACGAGTTTCGGGCCGTCCCATGCGACCGCAATTCCGCCGCCGCCGCAAGCGACGACGATGACCCCGGCTTCGAGCATGGCGGCGATGGATTCTTTTTCCAGGATGTCGAGCGGCCGCGGCGAGGGCACCACACGCCGCCACCGGCCTGGATCAATCTCCTTCATGCGCCAGTGCGGCTTTTCGACGCGCAGTTTCTCCAGCTCTTCCGGGGAATGAAACGAGCCGACCGGTTTGGAGGGGTGCGAGAAATCCGGATCGTTGCGGTCCACCACGACCTGGGTGATCACGGTGGCGCACTCGCGGCGGATGCCTTCGCGACGGAACATTTCATCGGCGACGCGCTGGATCATGTAGCCCATGCCGCCCTGCGAGTCGGAGACGCAGGTGTCCAGCGGCAGCGGCGGGACGCGGCGCTCGCCTTCCTCGGAACGGATGAGGATATTGCCGATCTGCGGGCCGTTGCCGTGCGTGATGACGAGGCGGCGGTCGCTGCGAAACAGCGGCACCAGGTGTTCCAGCGTTTCGGCAGTGTGCGCGAACTGCTGCGGAATGGTGCCGCGCTCACCGGGACGCGTGATGGCGTTTCCACCGAGCGCGATAACCAGGGTTTCCTTCATGTGCGTGCGGCCGCGGCCGGCTCCTCTTCGTACTCGATCTCGTGGTCAGCCATGGTCAGCGCCATGATGGCCTTGCAGGTGTGCAGACGGTTCTCCGCTTCGTCGTAAACCACGGAGTGCGGGCCGTCAATCACTTCGTCGGTGACCTCGTTGCCGCGGTCGGCCGGCAGCGGATGCATGTAGAGCACATCGGGCTTGGCGAGCTTGAGCCGGTTGGCGTCGCAGATCCAATGCTTGTACTGGGTGGCGATGCGCAGCGATTCCTGCGGGTTCTGGCCCATGGTGTCGAGGCAGCCCCAGCTTTTCGGGATGACGACGTCGGCAGTGCGGAAGGCGTCGTCCATGTCGTTCACGACTTCGAATTTCGTGGCGCAGCGCAGGGCGTTGTCGCGCGCCGCCTGCATCGTCTCCGGCATGAGGAAATACTCCGGCGGATGGGCCAGCGTCACGTCAATGCCGAAGCGCGGCAGCAGCATGATCAGCCCTTGCGGCACCGAGAGCGGCTTGGCATAGCTGGGCGCGTACGCCCACGAGACCGCGACCTTCAGCCCGCGCAGGTTGCGGCCGCGCTGTTCGCGCATGGTCATCAGGTCGGCCAAAGTCTGGCAGGGATGGTCCACGTCGCACTGCATGTTGATGACCGGCACGTCGGCCCAGCGCGCAACTTCGCGCATGTAGGCATTGCCCTCGCCGGGGATGAGGTCGTGGCGAATGGCGATGCCGTGACCGTAGCGCGAGAGGATGACGCCGGTGTCCTTCGGGCTTTCGCCGTGCGAGACCTGCATCACGTCGGCGGTCAGGAAATGGGCGTGGCCGCCGAGCTGCGTGATCCCGGCTTCGAACGAGTTGCGCGTGCGCGTGGACTTGTCGAAGAACATCAGGAAGATGGTCTGGTCGGGCAGGTAGCGGTGCGGAACGCGGTTCTTGAACTTGCGCTTCAGATCGGCCGAGACCGTGAGCAGGGTTTCGATCTGCGCCTCCGACCATTCCTCGGTGGTGATGTAGTCCTTACCTTTGAACAGCGCCTTATTGAGCAAGGTTGGCCCCCGTGAGTGCCGCGACATTGGCATAGTGCGCGCGCCGCGGATTGGAAACTGCGTCCATCAGGAACTTGAGCTGCAAGTACGGCAGCATGTCCACAGTATGCGGCGCAGCGCAGCCCGGTTTCAGTGACCAGGCCAGGACCGCTTGATCGGTAGTCCTGATTTGGATTTCCACGCTGCCGTCGTCGAAGACGGCGCGCTGCCGCTGCGCGTCCGACGTGAGCCGGTACGGCTTGCCGGCGATGGTGCCGTGAATCGTGGTGCCGCCGTTGGAGAACGCCAGGAAGAAGCCATTGCGGCCGGCAAACTTCTGGTACGACTCCAGGCTGCCGAAGAAGCGCGGCTTCTCGATTTGCGGGCCGCCGTCCTCGGGGCAGAAGACGTCGCAATTGCCGCAGTCGTTGCAGGCGTCGGCGTAATTGGCGAACTGATGCGCGCGCGCCACCTTAAATGTGCCGCCGGGTACGGGGCGCGCTTCGCCGGCCGGAAGCAACTCATAATTGCTGTAGGCGAAGTCGGCGGCGTCGGACTCGTACACGAAATTGGCGTCGTTGGGGCAGACCGGAACACACTTGTCGCAACTGATGCAGTCGTAGAGCCACAGCTTGGAACCGATCTTGCGCGGCACCGCCTTGTTCTTTTCCCAACCATAGCGCGGGTCGGCGGTGGTGCGGTCCACGATCGAGGGCGTGTTGAGCACGCCCGCGGCTTCCACCAGCGTGCGCTCCAGTCCGACAAGTTCGTCCTGCAGGGCGTCGGCGAGCGAATGCGGAAGCTGCGGGATTCGGCCGGGAGTGAATTCGCGCTGGATTTCAGCGCAGACTTCATTCAGCGCCGTGCCCGGAGTCGCGAGCCAGGTTTTCAGCCGCAAGCCGACGAATTCGTTGATGTGCGATGCTGCGGCCGGGAAGCGCCTCGCAAGTGCCGTTACCACGGAGTTGATGGCCACCTCTCCCTGGCCGGCGTAGCGGACGACAAAGTCATGAATCCGGAGCGCGCCGAGCTCGCGCATTTTCGCGCCCAGGTTTTCCAGGTACTTGGGAAGCCGCGCGTAGCCGCCGGGACGCAGCAGGTCGGTGCAGGTGGTGACGGGCACGAAATTCATGGCGACGGCGTTGCACACGTTGTGCTGGTCGAGGCCGGCGGAAAACGAAATGGGAAACGCGGCGCCCATGTGCTCGCGGAATTTTTTCACCAGGTTGAGCGTGACCACGTGCAGCGGCGGGCCGGACATGTACATGACTTCGTCGCTGAACATCTTGCGGTGGTTCTTCACCACGAGCGTGTTGCTGAATTTGACGGCGAGGCGCTTGCCGCGGGAGCGCGCGACGCCGGCCAGGCGCGGCAGCATGGTGAGCGCATCGGAAAACTGAAGGTCGTGTTCGAAGGCGTCGGCGGCAACCTGGATGTCGCGATAGCCGAGCACGTCGTGCAGCACATGTTTCACCTGCTCGAAGCCGAGCAGCGTGGGGTTGAGCTTGATGCAGACGTGCACGTCCATCTCGGTGAGCAGGAAGGTGACGATGCCCTCGATCTCGTGCGCCGGGCAGCCGTGGAACGTGGAGAGCGTGATGGTGTCGCTGAGGCGCGTGGGGAAGGGCAGGTCGCGATAGCGCGCCCATGGGCCGGTGAGGGTGGCGCGCAGTTCGTCAATGATGGCGCGCGCGTCCTTCATGCTCTCGATCCACTGGCGCACGCGCGGCGAGCGTATTCCCTCCAGGTTGTAGCCCACGCTCATGTCGTAAATCGTGTCGGTGAAGGGGCCGGTGAATTCCTCGCCGAGGAGGCGCGAGGATTTGAGGATCTCGATGAACATCATCGCGCCAACGTACTCGCGCAACGACTGCTCCAGCTTCAGCTCCTGCGACCACTCGACGTTGTAACCGACGTTGGTGGCGTCAATGCAGGGGCGCGGGATCTTGAGCTCGTCCATGATCTGCACCGTCTTGAGCTCGATGATGCGCGAGCCGGCGAGCCAGGAGAGAACGATGTTCTGCACCAGTTGATCGTGCGGGCCGGCGGCGGGACCGACGGGATTGGCGGCGCGCCGGCCATGAAATGTGACGGAAGTATCCAGACCGCTCAGGCCGCGAAAGAACTTCGCCTTCGGCAGGTCGAAGATTTTTCCCTCGCGCTCATATTCGAGGAACGCGCGCGTGAGCTGCAGCGGGAGCGGGATGGGGATCAGCTCGGACATCTGAATTGATACTCACCACAGAGGCGCAGAGGCACAGAGGAATCTGGAAAAAAGCCGATTGGGAGTTTCTCTGTGTCTCTGTGCCTCTGTGTTGATCATTTCGTCATGCGCCCGCCTTGGCCGTCTGCTCGCGCTCCAGCGTGTGCACATACACCAGCGGAAACGCGGCGTAGAACTGCGCCGCCTGCACCAGGTGGTCGATGGCGACACGTTCGGTGACGGCGTGCGCGTCCACTTCGTTGCCGGGACCAAAGCCGACCGTGGGCACGCCGCACATTCCCATGGAGCCCACGCCGTTGGTGCTGAAGACCCATTTGTCCACGACGGGCGCGCGGCCATGCAGCGCCTGGTACGTCTCCACCGCGGACTGCACCAGCGGGTGATCTTCTTCCACCAGCCACGTCGGATAGTACTTCTCCATCGGATACACCAGCCCGGTGTAGCTCGGCACCTCGTATTTCAGAATTTCGATCTCGGCGTCGCGTGCGCCGGAGAGGGCGCGAACTTCGGCAACCGCGCTCTCTTTGGTGTCGCCGGTGGTAAGCCGGCGATCCAGGTGGATGGAGCACGATCCCGGAACCGCGCACAGCGAGGGCGAAAGCGAGCGAATCTGCGTCACCGTGATGGTGCCCTTGCCCAGAAACTTGTCGTCGCGCAGCCGGGTGTTGAGTTGCTCGACTTCGCGCAGCAGCGTGGTCATTTTGTAGATCGGGTTGTCGCCGCGCTCGGGCGCGCTGGCATGGCAGGAACGCCCGCGGATGTGGACTTCAATCTCCATGCGCCCGCGCTGGCCGCGATACACCTGCAGGTTCGTGGGTTCGGTGATGAGGACGCAATCGGGCTGGATGCCGTCTTCGCGCAGGATGTAGAGCCACGCCAGGCCGTCGCAGTCCTCTTCCTGCACGCTGCCGACGCACCATAGCGTGTAATCGCCGGCCAGTCCGAGTTCCTTGATCAGCTTGGCGCCGTAAACCATGCTGGCTATGCCGCAACGCTGGTCGCAGGCGCCGCGGCCATAGACGTAGCCGTCCTCCACCTTGCCCTGGTACGGGTCCCACTTCCATTCCTTCAGGTCGCCGACGCCGACCGTGTCGGTGTGCGAGTCCATCATGATGACGCGCTTGCCGGACCCGATGCGGCCGAGGATGTTGCCCATTTTGTCGATGCGGATTTCGTCGAAGCCGACCTGTTCCATCTCCCGCTTGATCCGCTGGATGACGGGCCCTTCCTGCGAACTTTCGGCGGGAATGGCGATCAGGTCGCGCAGGAAGCGGACCATGGGCTGTTCGTATTTCCTGGCGCCCTGGGCGATAGCGGTGCGGTGCTGGCGAATAGTGTCGAGTGGGTTCATGATGTTGTCTATATCGCGATCTCGTGATCCACGTATCAGGGCACGGCTTTAGCCGTGCCGATCAGGATTTCCTCCTCCGCAGGGCTTCAGCCCCTGCGATTTCAGCGGCTAAAGCCGCTCTCGTTGCGACCTCAAGGCGGCACGACTGAAGTCGTGCCCTGATACACAGTGCCATCAATCGGACGCGACCGCTTTGCGCGCTCTGCGACCCACCGGCTTACGGGCAAAGGCTGCGGTTGTGCGCTGCTTCTCTTGCTCGTGCAGCGCCTTGAGCACCATCTCCGGCCGGATCGGCAACTGCCGGAAGCGGATTCCGATGGCGTGGTAAATCGCGTTGGCGATTGCCGGCGCCGGGCCATTGATCGGCACCTCGGCGATGGACTTCGCGCCGTAGGGCCCGAGCGGCTCCTCGGTCTCGACCAGGATGGTGGTGAGCTTGGGCATGTCTTTCGCCGAAAAAACTTTGTAGTCGAGAAAATTCGGGTTGATCATGCGGCCGGTTTCGTCGAGCAGCATTTCCTCGGTGAGCGCGTAGCCCAGCCCTTGCGCCACCGCACCTTCGCTCTGGCCTTCGGCCGCCATGGGATTGATGGCAACGCCGCAGTCCACGGCGGTGACCAGTTCGATTACGCGCACCTTGCCGGTTTCAGTGTCCACCTCGACTTCGGCGAAGGTGGCGCAGAACGGCGGCGGGCTGTCGGTGTTCCAGTGCGAGGCGCCGTCCATGATCTGGACCTTGTCCTTGTACATGGCGTGGCGCGCCACATCGGCCATACTCACGGCCTTGCGGCACTCGCAGACGGTGAACGCTTCGTTGTTGCCGAGAGTGACCTTCTCGGGCGTGACCTCGAGCAGGCGCGCGGCGACATCGAGAATCTGCGCGCGAACTTTTTCCGCCGCTTTCTTCACCGCGCCGCCGGAAATGATGGTCGTGCTGGAGGCGTAGGCGCCGACGTCGAAGGGCGTGAAGTCCGTATCGCCGGAGCAGACGATCATCTTGTCGAGCGTGACGCCCAGCGTTTCGGCGGCGATCTGCGCCAACACGGTGTCGGCGCCGGTTCCAAGATCGGCTGCACCGACCTGCAGGTTAAAGGAGCCGTCTTCGTTGATTTTCAGATGCGCGGCGGCCCAGTCCACGCCGGCGATGCCGCTGCCCTGAATAGAACACGCCATGCCGACGCCACGGCGCAGGTGCGTCGGCTTGCCAGGCAGCGCAGTTCGTTTCCGCTCCCAATCAATCGCCTTGGCGCCGCGCTCCAGGCATTCGGGCATGCCGCAACTACGGATGTGTCGCGGCAGGCCCTTGCGCCCTTCGCCGAGTTGGGCGGAGAGCTCGTCAATGTCGCCGGCGCGGATCAGGTTGCGCCGCCGCAGTTCGATGGGATCCAGGCCGAGTTCGTGCGCGATCTCGTCAATCACGCTTTCCTGCGCAAAGAAGCCTTGCGGGCAGCCGTATCCGCGGAACGCGCCCGCGACCGGGCAGTTGGTGTACACCACGGTGCAATCGAACTTCATGTTGGGCGCGCGGTAGAGCGGCAGCACCTTGCTGCCGGTATTGCCTTGCACGGTGGAGGAATGGCTGCCGTAGGCGCCGGTGGTGGCGAGCACCGACATCTGGTTGGCCACGATGGTGCCGTCGCGCTTGGCGCCGATTTTCACGCGCAGAATTTGCGGATGCCGGCTGCGCGCCATGTAGAACTCTTCCTCGCGCGTGTACTCGATCTTGACCGGCCGCCGCGCCGCCAGCGCGAGCGCACCGGTGATGTCCTCGAGCAGCATTTCCTGTTTGCCGCCGAAGCCGCCACCGATGCGCGGCTTGATCAGCCGGACTTTCTGCACCGGCAGTTGCAGGATCATCGCCACCTGCCGGCGCGAGTGGAACGGCACCTGCGTGCTGGTGCGGATGGTGAGCCGCCCATCTTCGTCGAGCCAGGCGATGGAGACGTGTGGCTCCATCATGGCGTGCTGCTGGCGGTGGGTGCGGAATTCGCGCTCGATGACCACGTCAGCCTGACGGAATGCCTGGTCAACGTTGCCCAGCTCTTTCTTGATGAACGCGGCGACGTTGTGCTTGGCGTCGTGAATGCCGGTGGAGTCGGGCTCGTCGTGGATGACCGGCGCGCCGGGCTTGGTGGCCTGCTCCATGTCGAGGATGGCGGGCAGGACTTCGTACTCCACCTTGATCAGGCGCAGCGCTTCTTCGGCGATGGCGCGCGATTCGGCGGCAACGGCCGCCACGCGGTCGCCGACGAAACGGACTTTGGAATCGAGCAGATAAGTATCGTAGGGCGATGGTTCCGGCCAGCTCTGGCCGGCGGTGGTATGCGGCACCCGCGGAACGTCCTTGTAGGTCAGGACTGCGTGCACGCCGGGCAGCGCGCGCGCCTTGCTGACGTCAATGCGCTTGATGCGCGCGTGCGCGTGCGGGCTGGGCAGGATTTTGCCGATCAGCATGCCCGGCATGTGGACGTCGTCGGTAAAGCACGGCCGCCCGGTGACCAGCTTCACGCCATCGGTCTTCTGCAAGGAGTGCCCGACCACCAGGTGACGGCCTGCGGCGGGAGTTTCCTCGCAATGCCTGGGGCCGTTCTGCGAGACGGCCAGGACGGCCTCCACCGGCTTCTTGAATCCGGTGCAGCGGCAGAAATTGCCGGAGAGCATGTCGCGAACTTCGTCTTCGCCGGCGTGCGGATGTTCCCGCAGCAGGGCCTTGGTGTTGAGGATCATGCCGGGCGTGCAGAAGCCGCACTGCGCCGCGCCGTGGTCGAGAAACGCCTGCTGGACGGGATCGAGCGTATCGCCGTGCGCGACGGCTTCGACGGTGGTGATCGCGCAGCCGTTCGCCTGGGCCGCAAAAACGACGCACGAGTTGACCGGCTTTTCGTTCAGCAGCACGGTGCAGCAGCCGCACTCGCCGGTTTCGCAGCCGCGCTTCACGCCGAAATAACCTTCGCGACGGAGCACATCCAGCAGCAGGTCGCCCGGAGCGATGGTCCACTCGCGGGTTTCGCCGTTGATGCGAACCTTCAGTGCAATCGAGTTTTTGCCGTGACCGTTGCGGCCGCTCATAGGGTGTACTCCGCTTGCTGGGCGCACGCGAGGAGAGCGCGGCGGGCCAGCACCTGGCTGATCTCGCGGCGGTACTCCGCCGAGGCGCGCTGATCGGTAATCGGCTGGACTTCGCGCGCAACCGATTCGGCGGCGCGATCAATCAGATTGCGGGTGAGGGCTTTACCGACGAGCACCGCTTCCGCCTGATCCGCGCGCATGGGGGCGGGGGCAACCGCGCCGAGCGCGATGCGTGCCCACGCGCACGTGCCATCGCGCGCGATGCCCAGGCCGGCGGCAACATTGACCACGGCGATATCGGTTTCGGTCCGCCCGAACTTCTGGAACGACCACCCGGCCCGGCCTTTGTTCTTGGGGACGAAGATCTGCACCAGCAGTCCGCCGTTGATGCGCCGCTTCAGCGGCAAAGCGAAAAATTCGCGCAGCGTCATGCGCCGCCGGCCGCTCTTGGTTTGCACGACGACCGATGCGTCCATGGCGAGCAGCGGGGTCGCGGTATCGGCCGCGGGGGAACCGTTGGCGAGATTTCCGCCGATGGTGGCCAGGTTGCGAATCTGGATGGACCCGCAGGTGGCGGCGGCGCGGGCAAGAATGCCGCCGGCGAGTCCACGTACGATCGGCGAATGTTCCAGCGCCGACATGGTGCAGGCGGCCCCGATGTCACATCCATTGCCATCGCGGCGGATGTAGTCGAGGCCGAGATGCTTGACGTCAACCAGGAAGCGAATGGACCGGTCGCGCAGCAGCGCAAGATCGGTGCCGCCGGCAAGAACGCGGCCCGGGCCGCTGTGCAGCAGGCGTACCGCCTCGCGGACGCTCCTCGGCTGATAGAAAGCTTGAATGTGGTCGAACACTGCGTTCTCCAATCTCCGCGTGAGGGGAACCCCGGGTGAGAACTGCACAAATGGCGAGCTAAGACAAACGGTCAATATATCAAAATATCAAAGCAGCGGAGGGCGGCCAACGATTTTTGCCGCGATGCGGCGGTGACGGTTCAGGATCGGGACAAGCGAAACCCCTTGCAGGACGCCGCCTTCCACCACCACCCGGCCCTCGATGACCAGGGTACTAACGCGGGTGGGCGCGCACAGCAGCAGGGCGGAGAGCGCGTCCTCGGCGCCGCTGTAGCCGATATCGCGCAAATCGAAGAGCGCGATGTCGGCGCGCTTGCCCACCGCGATGCTGCCGATGTCGTCGCGGCCGAGACAGCGCGCGCCTTCCAGGGTGGCCATGCGCAGGGCGTCATGCACCGTGATGGCGGAAGCGCCGCGCGCCAGCCGGTTCAACAGCAATGCCTGGCGCGCCTCGGCCAGCATGTTGGAGCTGTCGTTGGACGCGCTGCCGTCCACGCCCAGCCCGACCGGCGATCCGGCGCGCTGCAACTTTCCCACCGGACAGGTCCCCGAGGCCAGGCGCATGTTCGAGGTCGGGCAGTGCGCCACGCCGACACCCGCGCGGCCAAGGCGGCCACATTCGCCGGCGTTGAAATAGATTCCGTGCGCCACCCAGGTATCTTCGTGCAGCCAGCCGCAGTCGCGGAAAAAGTCCAGCGGGCGCTGGCGGAAGCGCTTGCGGCAGTACTCTTCCTCGTCACGCGTCTCCGCCAGATGGGTGTGCAGGCGGATGCCGTGCCGGCGAGCGAGCGCGGCGGTCTGGCGCATCAGTTCCGCGTCCACGGTGAAGGGAGAACACGGCGCGAGCGCAATGCGCAGCATCGAGCCCGGGCGCGGGTCGTGATACTTGCGAATCACGCGTTCGGAGTCTTCCAGGATTTCGTCCGTGGTCTGTACGACAGAGTCGGGCGGCAGGCCGCCGCGGCTGACGCCCACGTTCATACTGCCGCGCGTGGGATGAAAGCGCATGCCGAGGCGGCGCGCCGCCCCGATCTCGGCATCAATCAGCTTCTTCTGCCCGCGCGGAAAAAGATAATGATGGTCGGTGGTCGTGGTGCAGCCGCTGAGCATCAGTTCCGCCATGCCGACCAGCGCCGCCGTGTGCACCGCTTCCTCGTCAATGCGCGCCCAGCGCGGATACAGCGTGGTCAGCCAATCGAACAATTCGGCATTGGCGGCGGCCGTGCAGGCGCGCGTTAGCGTCTGAAACAAATGGTGGTGGGTGTTGATGAGCCCGGGCACGGCGACGGCGTAGGGCGCGCGCATGGTTTTCGCGGCACGCAGGGCGGGCGGAACACGCGTGCCCACCTTCTTGATCTCGCCCTGTTCGGCATAGATGAACGCGCCGCGCAGCAAGGCGTCGCCCTGCATCGGGACCAGCGTGTGAATGTCGCGAATGAGCAGCGAATCGGGCGTGGGCTTCGGACTCATGAGGTGGCGGCGGATGTTGCGGAGGGAATCAGGCCCTGGCGCGCCAGGATCTCTTCCAGGCCGCTGCCGTCGGGCTGAACTTCGAATGGCTTGCTGACCGCTTGCTGTGCGGCGCGAATGTCCTTCAACCCGCTGCCGGTTACGACCGCCAGTGCGCGGGACTTGCGCGGCACCAGGCCTTCGCTCAGCGCGCGCTTCAATCCGGCGACGGCGGTGGCGGCCGCGGGTTCGGCAAAGACTCCGGTCAGATGGCCGGTGTAGTTCATCGCATCCAGGATTTCGTCGTCGGCGACATTGATCATGGCGCCGCCGGATTCCTCGATCGCAAGCACCGCTTTTTTCCAATTGCGCGGCACTCCGACGGCGATGCTATCGGCGATGGTGTTCGGCTCCATGGGCTTCATCGCGCTATGACTGCGAAACGCTTCGGTGATGGGCGCCGCGCCCGCCGCCTGCACTCCGAGCATGCGCGGCGTGCGTGCGATCAAGCCGATGGTTTTCAGTTCGCGAAACGCTTTCCATGCGCCGGCGATGGTGCAACCGTCGCCCACCGACATGGCAACCCAGTCCGGCGGATTCCACGCGAGCTGCTCCGCGATTTCCAGCCCGACCGTCTTCTTGCCTTCCACCAGATAGGGATTGATGGCGCAATTGCGGTTGTACCAGCCCCAGCGCTCGCACGATTGCTGGCACAGTTCGTAGGCCTGCTCGTAGCTGCCGCCGACGCGCAGCACGGTGGCGCCGAAGATGAGCAGTTGAGTGACCTTGGGCTCGGGCGCGCGCTGCGGCACGAAAATCGCGCTGCGCAATCCCATGCTCGCCGCCATGCCCGCCAGCGACGACGCGGCATTGCCGGTGCTGGCGCAGGCGATGATCTTGCGGCGCTTCTCCACCGCCTTCACCACGCCCACCGAGCTGGCACGGTCTTTCAACGAGCCGGTGGGATTGCGGCCGTCGTCCTTGATGAGCAGTTCGCGAACTCCCAAATGGCGCGCCAGCCGGCCGGCTGCGACGATCGGTGTCCATCCTACCGCCAGCGATGGAAGCGGCGCGCGATCAGCAATGGGCAGCAACTCGCGGTAACGCCAGTGGCCCTGATCGGCGCGCGCCGCGAGCTTGCGGCGGGTGAGCGCCTTCCCAATGGCGCGGTAATCGTATTGCACATCAAGAATGCCGGTGATCCCGCACCGCGGACAGGTGTATCCCACGCGGGGAGAAAACTGCGAGCGGCAAAAAACGCAGATCAGCCCTGTGACGAAGTTCGGCATGAGTGAGGATCTTGTGCGCTGCCAATATACAGCGGAATGGCGGGAGTACCGAGTGCCGAGAGCTCGTTTCAAAAGTCGGCTAGGGCGTCGGAGGTTAATCCCTCAGGGGCTAAAGCCCACTATTTTTGCGGTCTCGAGCGGCACGGCTGAAGCCGTGCCCTTCCCAAAAACGACTTTTGAAACCAGTTCTGGTACCGAGCTGTGCAGATGACGGGCGGAGTTCGAGGGCGCTAGTGAGTCGATGCGCCCGCTTGCGCCGCCGCAGAGGCCGCCACCGGCATGAGCCGGCCGACGGCGTGGACGGTGATCTCAACCTTGTCGCTGACCCGCAGGAACAGCATGCTCGGGTTCTTCATGCCCCATTGCTGGTACGGGACTACGAAACGCAGGTCGGCGGAGACGTGTTCGCCATTGATCTGCACCGGACCGGTGGCGGTCATGGCGTGGGTCTGGCCGTGCATCGTCATCAGCCCCTGGATTTCCATCTGCGAAGCGCCCGCGTCCGCAATTTTTCCGACCACGTGCTGCGGTTGGAAGGTGATGTCGGGAAACTTGGCGCTCTCCAGCACCTGCTGGTGCATTTTGCGATCACGGCCCTTGCTGCCGCTCTCGCCGGTGGTGGCGTCCACGGTCAACTGGCCGGAAGCGCCGCCGTTCTGCGCATCGAAGCGCAGGAAACCATTCTTCAGATGAAAATCGCCGTGGACGGTGTGCACCACATCGGCAAGAATGAAATCCACGTGCGACTGCGCAGGATCAAGTTCGAACGCCAACTCCTGTGCGAAGCTTGTCGCCGCGAAGCCAACGACCGCCATGATGCATGCGGTAACCACGATTTGGTAACGACGTAACATAGTTCCTGCTCCGGTCGTTCAGGCCGTCAATATCTCCCACCCCAAGTCCAGGAATCCGGGAATCGCAAACTTCAGCAACGAGAGTTCCCCGACGTGAACCGCCAGAAGCTGCCGGAACAGGCCGGGTTTCGCGGCCAGCGCGCGCAACGCACGCCGGCGCACCCACGGGCGTTTGTCCATCAGCAACAGGGTGCGGCCCATGAAGTGGGGCATCCTGCCAATGTCGTCGTGCGCCGCCTGGTAGAGAGAAAGGTCTTCGGCGGCGAGCGCGCGCGCCAGTGCGATGGCCTGGCGAAACGACATGGCGAGTCCCTCGCCGGTGATGGCGTCCGACGAACCGGAAGCTTCGCCGACCAGCGCGAACCGGCCGCGCGCCACCGACTTCAGCTTGCGGGTCACGGTGACCGCGCCCTTCACCTCGGTGGTGGTATGCGCAGTTCCCAGCCGGCGGCGCAGAGCCGGAAATTCCTGCAGCGCGGATGCGAAGTCGCCCACCGGCTGCCTGGAGAGCAGCGCGACGCAAACTTCGCGCGTCCCGATCGGAGTCACGTAAGCCTGGTTGTGCTCGCCCCAGTAGATTTCGACGTATTCGCTCCACGGCGCAATCGCGAAATGCAGCCGCACGCCGAGGCGGCGGTCGAATTCGCGTTCGCCGCTCAGCCCCGCCCAACGGCGCACCTGCGAGTTGTGGCCGTCGGCGCCGATAATCCAGCCGCACCGGACGGTTCGGCCGTCCACCAGCACCGCGCCATCGCGCGCGGCCGCAACCCGCGCGCCCCACAACATGGTTACGCCGGCATCCTGTGCGCCTCGCACCAGGGCTTGATGCAGCAGAGTGCGGCGGATGCCGACGCCGCGGCCGTGAGGGAAGTCGGCTTCGACAACGCCTTCGTCACCGATAAAACGAATGCCGCGAAACGCGCCGGTGTCGACATCGTCGAGATCGAGGCCAAGCTCGCGCAGGGCGGCGACGGAGTCGGGCATCAGGCCCTCGCCGCAGGCCTTGTCAATGGGCGGGCGAAACACGTCGGCAACGGTGACGCGGAACCCCTGCCGGCGGGCCGCGATGGCGGCGGCAAGTCCGGCGGGTCCACCGCCGACGACGAATACATCGGTTCGCTGGGGTACGGCTGACATCATCACCACCGCAACAGCACCACCTCGGAGCTGAATCCCGGTCCCAAGGCGGCGAGCACGCTGTAGGAACCCGGCGCGCCGCGCCGTCGTGCCAGAAAATCCTGCAGCACGCACAACACCGATGCCGAGGAGAGATTGCCGACGCGGCGCAAGCACTCCCACGACGCATCCAGCGCGCCGTCCGGCAATTCCAGCGTGTCCTGCACCGCCTCCAGGACCTTGGGGCCGCCGGTGTGAAGGATCCAGCTGGTGATGTCCTTGCGGCTGAGGCCGTGATCGGAGAGGAAAGTATCAACGTCGGACCGCAAGTGCTCTTTCACTACTTTGGGAACATCGGGCGAGAGCACGATGCGGAAGCCTTTCTCGGAAATGTCCCATCCCATGACCTCCTCGGTATCGGGATAGAACACGGAACGGGTATCGACAATCTGCGGCCCCGGCAGCCCGCTATCGGCGCCCACGATCACTGCGGCGGCGGCGCCATCGCCGAACAGGCCGGTGGCAACCAGGTTGGCGGCGGAGACATCGTCGCGGCGCCAGGTGAGCGAGCACAATTCCACGCACAGCACCACCACAATCTGCTTGGGGAAGGCGCGCACGTAGTCGGCGGCGCGCGCGATGCCGGCTGCGCCTGCGACGCAGCCCAGGCCGAAGATCGGAACGCGCTTGATGTTGGGCGACAGCCTCATGCGGTTGATCAGCTTGGCGTCCAGCGATGGGCTGGCAATGCCCGTCACCGACGCGACATAGAGCGCATGGATGTCGGAGGGAGCGATGCCCAGCGGCGTGATGGCGCGGCAAATTGCCTGGTACCCGAGCTCCTCCGCTTTTTCGATCCACAGCGAGTTCGCTTTTCCCCAGGTGTCCACGCCGGCGTAGGCTTCGGTGGGCAGCACAAGGTGACGTTGCTCCACGCCGGTGCGCGCGTGCAGCCGCTCCAGGAGTTCAGGGCGTTCGAGCCGCTCGCCCCAGTAGTCCTTCAACGCGGCAACAATCGCCGCCTGGTCGTAGACGTATTGCGGAAAGGCGCTGGCCGCGCCGGCTATTCTCATTGTCCACCTGAAGCGAGGAACTCACCCACACCCACTGCGAGAGTTGCTATTTCGTGTAAACGCGAGCCGCCGTCAAAAGTTGTCGTTGGTCCCAGGTTCCTCTCCATGATCAAGAGACGCTCCGCGCTCGCGCTGGTTACACCTTATTGCAGCTTCGCCAGCTCGTTCCGGTAGAGGCGATTCTGCGGGAAATTGGCCGCCAGGTCCTGCAGCAAGGCGCGGGCGCGAACGCGGTCGTTGTCGCGCAGGGCGGCGACGGCCAGCAGCAAGCGTGCATAGGGCAGCAGGTAATGTCCTTTATCGGCGGTGATGCGCAATTTCTCAATGCCGGCCGCCTTGTCCGTCTCCGCGCCCGAGATGCGCAGGAGCCAGCGCACCGGCGCCGGTTTCAGGCTGAGCAGGTAATTCTCGACGCCCACCGCCAGGTACGCGTCATAACAGGCCGGATTGGCCGCCAGCAAACGCTCCGCGATCGAGCGGCCCTCTTTCATCAATTTCAGCGCCTGGAAATCCCGCTTCTCGATCAGCGCCAGGTAATCGCCTTCCAGGCCGTACGCCAGCACGTTGGAGAACAACGCGTTGACGTCGCGAGGATCGCGCGCCAGCGCTTTTTGCACCAACTGGCGTGCCTTGGCCAGTTGTGATGCAAACGCCCGCTTCAACTCCGCATTGGGGGCCGGCCGCGAACGGCTCTCGAATTTCTGGTCGTCGACGAACAGCTCGCTTTCCAGGATATGCAGGCGGTCGAATTCGGTAAACAGGTAAGCGGCGGCGTCGGAAACCGGGCCCAGGGGATCGTCCGGATGTTCCTGCTGCCAGTTCTGGAATGCCTTGTGCGCTTCGTCGAATTGCAGGTTGTACATGTGGCGGTAGCCGGCATCCAACTGCGTCGCCGTTATGGTATCGGCAGCAATGCACGGTATTGCGCCGAAGCAGAGCAGCGCACATGCCGCAATCGCGATTTTGTTCCGGAGCTTCATCACCCACATCGAAACCGCTTGCTGAATATGAACCCCCGATAAGGATAGGAGTTGCAAAAAGGGCTGCCGTTACAAGGCAGCCCTTGGTTTAGCGCAAGGTGCCCCACATCTGCCCGGTTTTGGCAGATGTGGGTTTATGGCACAAACTGCGCTCTGATCAGTATTGCCTCTGGGCGATGCCCACCAGCACCCGGGTGCCGTCCGACTCCAGGAACAGCGCATCGCCGCTATCGGCGACATACATGTTCATCGTAGCGGAACTGAATGCAGTCGAATTGGTCGTGAGCGTCGCCGAGCCGCGTCCCGACGAACTCACCAGGTACGAACCTGACAGCGCTGCGGAGTGCACGAGTGTGCCGTTATCGCTGATGTCCACTGCGCTGTCGTTGTTCTGGCCAATTGCAGAACCACCGTTCGGAACCGCATGCCCCACCAGGTCCTCCTCGCCAGGATTCACCACAAAGTCAGTCCCGGTGAAGTTCACAGCGTAGTTACCCTGGAACGACCCGCCGCTGAAGGGCCCGAGGGCTTGTGCCAACGCCCTGCCGGCGACGACGTTGGAGGTATCAATCTCAACCATGCTCAAGGCGCCGTTGATCTGCGGATAGAGCGCGTATAGGTAGGTCAAACCGCCGACCAGCAGCGTCGCCGTGGTTCTTCCGGTGGTTGCGTCAGCCACGTTGTAGGTGCCCGACACGGCCAGCGAATTCTGCGGATTGCCGTTCTTGTTGATGTCTATCGTGCCGCTGGTGACGTTGCCGACGCTGAGCGTGAGCACTCCGCCCTCGCCGAACGCGCCGCCGCTGGTGGATCCGAGGAACGCGAAGGCGAACCCGCCGTTAATGCTGGCATTGGTAAATGGGCCGGCCGGCTGCTTGTACACGTCGCCGACCAGTTGCGCGCCCGTGTCCAAGTCGATCACCTTAACGTGCGTGGCGTCCACCACGTAATACGCCAGGTTCTGCGTGCCGAATGTGCTGTTCAGCGTCATGGTGCCGCGGCCCGAAGCGTCCGGTGCGGCATAAGTGCCCGCCAGGCTCAGGCCGGCCGAAGGACTTCCGGCGTTGTTGACGTCCAGCGCGCCGCCGCTGATGATGCCGCCATTCGCGGCGAACGCGCCCGCCATCGCCAGCGATCCCGGCCGGTTCGTGCCATTTGCCCCCGACAAATTGAAAGCGTAACTTCCGGTGACCCCCGCCAGCGTGAATTGCGAAGCATCCTGAAGCTCCATCGTGCCGCTGGCGCTCTGCACTCCGGAGTCGAAGCGTTCCACGAAAGCGCGGGAATGGTTCACCACCGCGAACTGCCAGTTGACCGTGCCGCCGGACGTCACCACCGTGGCGTTGCCGCGCCCGTCGGTGCCGATGTGGTAGGTGCCGCTATTGATGGTGACCGCCGAAGCTCCACCGCTGTTGATGTCAACCGTGCCGCCGGTGACGTTGCCGTTGCCGTCGAAGCTGATGCTGCCCGCCGCCACATAGGACGCGCCGGCATTCTGGCCGGAGAAGGTGAAGGCGTATTTCCCGTTCAAAGTGCCGTTGGAGAATTGCACCGTGATCACGGCGCCGGCCGGCGGCACGCTGTTGTCTTGCGCCGTGGCAGTCACGCTCACGTTGCCGCCCGGCGGCGGCGAGGGCGGCGCGGTGTACACGCCCGCCGTAGTAATGGTTCCGCAAGCGCCCGCCACCGCGGACTGGCAGTTCAGTGTCCAATTTACCGCGATGGGGCTACCGCTCACCGTCGCCGAAAATGTCTGTTGCCCGCCGGCGGGGATGATTACCGGGTTGGGGCTGACGGTCAATGGCGCCGTCGCCGTCGCGGGCGCGGTGATCGTCACCTGTACGGATATGGTTACGGAAGCGTCTGCTTGCGACACCGCGGTGACGGTCACCGTGGCCGGAGTCGGAACATTGTTGGGCGCGGTGTACAACCCGGCCGAGGAGATGAACCCGACCGTCTGATTGCCTCCGACGACGCCGTTCACCGACCACGTCACGGCCGTGTTCGTGGTGTTGGTGACCGTGATCGTGAACTGCTGCGTCAACCCGGTGGTCACCGACGCCGATGTCGGCGAAATGGCCAGGGTGACCGCGGTTGTCGATGTCGAACTCTTTTTGCTGCCACAAGCTGCCAGTACGGCGAGGATCAGGAACACCACCACCCCGGACAAGATGACCCGTTTCATCAATCACTCCTGACTAGTGCCGAAGAATGCCGATCACGTTGTGAAAAGCTGGAAATGCATTATCTGCGCCCGACTCGGTTTAATTCAAGCGGCGTGCGCACTTCCTCGCCCTGAGCGGATTCCTGAGCTTCATTCCCGGCCATCTCCTCATGGTCCCTGCTGCACGGATGAAACAATTTCCACTCCGCGCTCATCGGAGGAAGCTCTATCCGCAGTAACGGTCATGAGCGAACGCGTACGGCTCGCCGCCTTGCGCCCCGCGCCTGTCCACTGTGTCACCCCTGACACGCTCGTGTCCACCGGGACACATCCTGCACTGAAGGCCTACTAGTAACTATAGCATTGTAAACAACTTACGTCATGGCTGCCGTTGTGCCCTATGCCTAAGCCGAGAGGCAAAGGCGATGAGCAAGATCAACGGTAACTCGATGCGGATGGCGAAGGCGAAGTGGATCGTGGCAGTCCTGCTGATGGTCACCGCCGACGCCCTGGCGCAGAAACAGCAGCCCGCGCGCCAGGTGCTGGTCAGCATCCTCGACCGCAAGCTCGCGGTCCTGGAAGACGGCCGCGTGCTCCAGATATTCCCGGTCGCGGTCGGCGCCGACGACAGCCCAAGCCCCGACGGCGAGTTCCAGATCATCAACCGGCTCAGCAACCCGACCTATTACCACCCGGGCAAGGTGATCCCCGCCGGGCCGGCCAATCCGCTGGGCACGCGCTGGATTGGCCTGAGCCTCAAGGGATACGGCATTCACGGCACAAACGCGCCGCGCTCCATCGGCAAGGCTGCCTCGCATGGCTGCATTCGCATGGCGAAGCGCGACCTCGAGCAGCTTTTCGACATGGTGCGCGTGGGCGACACGGTGGTCATCCGCGCCGCAGCCGACGAACAGACGGGGCAGATTTTCGGCTCGACCGAAACGGTTGTTGCCCAGGCGGAGGCCGCCTCGACGGTTGCGGCAGGCCAGTAGCCGATTCCTGACTACTGAGACGACAGGAGAACGCCATGCAAGACGCAATGACAGCAACGGTGGCGGTAGCCGGACTTTTCTTCTCCATCATGTGCGCGCTGCTGCTGGAGGAATTCATTTTCGGCGGACTGTTCCACCTGCTGCGTCCGATGCGGCGCAACGCGACCCGGCCGCGTCCGCAAGACGATCTTTTCGGTAACTCGGAATTGAAGTAACGGAGGAAGATATGCTCGCACTGAAGTATTTGCTGCTGGCCGGCGCGATCGGGATGTTCATCGCCGCGCTCGCCGTCGTGGCGTACGATTTGTACGTCGAACTCCAACACCGCCGCGGCCTCACTCGCGGCGTCACCGGCTACCCTGAACCCGTACCGCTGCGCTGGCGCACCGCGGTGGCGCTGGTCGCCGTCGCCTGGGCGCCGCTGCTCATCGCCCTGAGTATCATCGTGGTCCCTAGCGGGACGGCTGGCGTGCGCGTCAGCCAGGTTATGGGGACGCGTCCCGGAACGCTTTACCCCGGAGTGCACCTGGTCACGCCGTTCATTGATCGGGTCGAGATGTTCGACACGCGCGACCACCTCTACACCACCGGCGTAAGCAGCGAAGTCGACAAATCCAAGGAAAAGAAAAAGCCCGAGCCCTTGAACGTCCAGGCGAAAGAAGGGCTGACGCTGGGACTCGCTATCACCGTCCGCTACAGCCTCGATCCCAACCGTCTCGACTACATTCAGAGCCACTTGCCGCAACCGGTGGACACCGAACTGGTGCCGCCGGTGGTGGCCAGCGCGTGGCGCGAACTGGTGCCCAACTACACCGTGCGCGACGTCTTCTCCGCCAAGCGGGAAGAAGTCCGCCAGCGCGCGGAAAAAATCATCACGCAGAAGCTCGGCGCCGACGGCATCCGCGTCAAGGAGGTCATGCTGCGCGACATTCAGCTCCCCCCGGAGTACGCCAAGGGCCTGGAAACCCTGCTGGTGCGCGAACAGGAGAACGACCGCATGGGCGTGGAAACCGAGATTCAGCAGAAGCAGGTGCGCATCTCCGAACTCCAGGCGGAAGCGCAAAAGGTGCGCGAAGTGAAGGGCGCCGAAGGTCAGGCGCAGGTCCGAGTGCTGCAGGCCAAGGGCGAATCCGACGCCATGCAGTACACCCTGCCGCTGAAGCAGAAGCAGATCGAGCAATCGCGGCTGGAAGCCGAAGCGCGCAAGGAAACCACCATCAAGAACGCCGAAGCCGCCGCGCAAGCCAAGGTGATTGACAGCAAGGCGGAACTGGAGCGCCGCAACCTGCTCGCCGACGCCGAGGCCAACCGCATCCGCGTCACCGCCGCCGCCGACGCCGAGCGCATGAAGTCGGAAGCGCTGGTGCTCAAGCAGAATCCGCTGCTCATCAACAAGATCGTGGCCGAGCGCCTCTCCGACAAGATCCAGGTGATGATGGTTCCTTCCGACGGAAAATTCTTTTTCGCCAACGACGTGTTCCGCAGCATGGGCGCGCCGCCGCAAACGGGCGCAGACGACGATCCGCCGGCCCAAGGAAAACATGGACAGTGATGTTCAGGACATAGCTAAAGGGTGTCATTCCGAGCGAAGCGAGGAACCTGTTGTGAAGAGCTCAACCGATCTCAACTGCAGGTCCCTCGCTGTGCTCGGGATGACACAACGCAAAGAATGCTGCCGAGGAACGATGCACATCCCGCGTTATAATCCGCGCATCTTCATGACCCGCACAGCAACCCGGCTCTGCGCCTTGGCCGCACTCGCGCTCGCATTCTGTCTTCCCGCCGCGGCGCAATGGACAGAGCCCATCGCCCAACTGGCGCGCGACATCGCCGCCATCACCGGGCCGGGCACGATGACGCTCACCGTGCACAACATCTCTTCCCTCACCGCCGACTACATTCCGGTGATCAAGCGCGATTTGCAGAACGATCTGCGCGCAGCGGGATTGCGGGTGGCCCCCGCGAATACCAGCTTGATCTCGGCGGAGATCAAGCTCACGCTCTCGGAAAACGCCCAGGGCTACGTCTGGGTCGCTGAAGTGCATCAAGCGAACGAAACCAAAGTCGCGATGGTCACCGCGCCGCGCTCGCAAACCACCGCGCCGGCGCTGAACGGGCCCTTGGTGGCCATCCGCAAAACGCCGCTGTGGTCGCAGGATTCGCCCATCCTCGATGTCGCGCAGGTGCAGGCCGGCGCCGAGCCGCACATGATCGTGCTCGATCCCGCCGCCATTTCGCTTTACAAGATGACCGCCGGCCGCTGGACGCCCGAGCAGCAGTTCGCCATCGCGCACGCGCGCGCCTGGCCGCGCGACCTGCGCGGACGCCTGGTCCTGGCACGCGAGCATCTCTTCGACGCCTATCTTCCCGGCGTCGTGTGCGCCAGCTCAGCGCGGCCGCCGCTGACGGTGGACTGCCGCCCCGGCGACGATCCCTGGCCCATCACCGGCGTGCAGACCGCTCTGTTCGGCGCCTCGCGCAATTTCTTCACCGGTGTGGTGACGCCCGCAATCGGCAAAGCGACCAGCGTGCCTGCGTTTTATTCCGCCGCCGGCATTCCGCGACCGACGTACACGCTCTGGGTTTTCGCGCGCGCCGATGGTTCCGTGCACCTCGTGGATGGTGTCAATGATGTTGGAGTGCGCTCGGCGCGCGATTGGGGCAGCGACCTGGCCGCGGTCAAGAGTTCCTGCGGCGCACAAACCCAGTTGCTGGTCACCGGAACCGGAGATGGCGAAGCAGCGGACGTCGTGCGTGCCTTCGAGATCGCCGACCGCGAGCCGGTTGAGGTCAGTGCGCCGGTGGTGCTGGCTGGACCGGTGACCGCGTTATGGACTTCGGCAGACGCGCGCAGTGCCACCGCTGTGGTGCGCAATTTGAAAACGGGCAACTACGATGCGTTCGAGCTTGCGATTACTTGCGGCCAGTAGTCTCCGATGGTGCCCCACATCTGCCCGCCTTCGGCAGATCGTGCGATGGTGCCCCACATCTGCCCGCTTTTGGCAGATGTGGGTGACCCTCGCACTGCTGCTGCTCGCTCACGCTTCCGCGCAAACCCGCCCGCGCTACGGCGGCACGCTGCGCGTGGAAATGCGCGCCGCACCGCCCTCGCTCGATCCCGCCGCCACCGCGACGGGCGACGACCCCGGCTTTGCCCAAATTGCGCCGCTGGTTTACGACACGCTCGTCAGGCTCGACCCCAACGGCCGCGCAACGCCGTCGCTGGCATTGTCCTGGCAGCAGGAAAACGAACATCGCTGGCGCTTCATGCTGCGTGCCGTGCACTTTTCCGATGGCAGCGCACTCACGCCCGCCGCCATCGTGCAATCGCTGCATGAAGCCAATCCGGAGTGGAACCTCCGCGCCATCGGTGACGCGGTGGTGATCGAATCCGACCAGCCTTTGCCCGACTTGCCCGCCGTGCTCGCCCTGCCGCGCAATTCCATCGTACTGCGCGCCGACGGCAAGCTGCTCGGCACCGGTCCGTTTCGCGTGCACGAATTCCAGCCCGGCCGCCGCCTGACGCTCGCTGCCCTGGAAGACGGCTGGCACGAGCGCCCATTCGTGGACGCCGTTGAAATCCAGTTCAACCGCAGCGCGCGCGACCAGATGATGGACCTGGAACTCGGCCGCGCCGACATCGTCGAAATTGCGCCCGACCAACTCGCCCGTCTCAACCAGTCCGGCCGGCGCGTCTTCACCAGCGATCCGGTTGACCTGCTTGCGCTTCGCTTCAGCCATTCCAACCTGCGCGACGCCCGCGTACGCGAGGCCATTGCTCTCACCGTCGATCGCGACTCGATTTACAACGTTCTCCTGCAGCGCCATGGCGAATCCACCGCCGGCCTGTTGCCCAACTGGATCACGGGGTATTCTTTCCTGTTCGCGGCCACGCCGCAGGTGGCGCGCGCCCGCCAGTTGCGCGCCGAGGCCAAGCAGACCGCCGCGCTGACGCTGGTGTATGACGCCGCCGACCCGCTCGCGCGCCTGGTGGCGGAACGGGTTGCGCTCAACGCCAACGATGCGGGAATCACCGTGAAGACGCTGCCCAGCACGCAAAACGTTACCGTGCCCGACATCGAACTGGTGCGCGTGCGCCTGGCGTCCACCGATCCCGTTGTCGCGCTGGCGGAAGTTTCGCGCACCGACCGCCTGGCGCTGCCCACGCCGGAAGCGCCGCCGGTTTCTTTTCCCGACGTCTATCGTGCTGCCACCGCCGCCCTGCAAGATCATTGGGCCGTGCCCATTGCCTACTTGCCCGCCGCCAGCGCTGTCGGCCCGCGCGTCCGCAACTGGACACGCACACGCGACGGAAGCTGGCAGCTCGAAAACGTCTGGCTCGCTCCGGAGGCAAGATGAGCTTTCGCCGTCGGCTGCTGATCGCGCTTGCGCTCATCGTGCTGGTCACCGTGGGCGCGGTCTCGACGGTCGTCTCCTGGCGCACCCGCAGCGCCTTCCAGCGTGCTGATGGCGAGCGCACCGACGCCCTGATCGCGCAATTCCGCCGCGAGTTTACCCGCCGCGGCGACGACGTTGTCCGCCGCGTTGATTCCATCGCCGCCGGAGACACCGTCTCGCGCATGGCTCTCGATCTCAGCCATGGCGCCGATTCGTCCGCCTACGTCACCGAAGCCAAGGCCGTCGCCGAAAGTCACCAGCTCGACCTGCTCGAGTTCGTCGCCGCCGACGGCACCATCATTTCCTCGGCGCAGTGGCCGGCGCGCTTCGGCTACCAAGAAGACGTCGCGCCCGATTTGCCGTCCCAGGGCGCTGTGCTCCGTCTTGTCCCGCTGCCGGATGGCGCCACTCTCGGCCTGCTCGCCGCCCGCGCGGTCAACATTGGTGACAAGCCTCTGCTCATACTCGGCGGCCAGCGGCTCGACCGCGACTTTGTTTCATCGCTCACCCTGCCGGCGGGCATGCGCGCTTTGCTCTATCGCAACCTGCAACCGGGTTTTTCCGCGCCATCGCTCATCGGCCCCGCCGGTGCAGTGGACAATGCCGACCGTCTCGCCGGGCTCATCGTGCGCGTACAACAGCAGGGAAGCGACGCCGACGAAACCGTGCAGTGGTCCACCGACACCGCCGACAGCGAGAGCTTCCACGCCATTCCTCTCAAGGGCGCGAACGGCGCGCTCCTGGGCGTGTTGCTGGTCGGCAGTTCACGCCGCAGCCTGATCGAGCTGCAGCGGCACATCGGCGCCTTCGCGCTCATCGTCGGCGGCGTCGGAATCCTGCTCGCGATTCTGCTCAGCGGCTGGGTGGCAGCGCGCGTCACGCAACCCATCGAACGTCTGGCCCAAGCCGCGCGCGAAGTCGCAGCCGGCAATTGGGAGGCGCACGTCGCAGTTACCTCGCGCGACGAAATCGGCCAGCTCGCCGAATCGTTTAATTCCATGACCCATCAACTGGTGGAACAGCGCGACCGCGCCGTGCAGGCGGAGCGCGTTGCCGCCTGGCGCGAACTTGCCCGCCGCCTGGCGCACGAGCTCAAGAACCCGCTCTTCCCGCTGCAAATCACGGTGGAAAATCTGCTCCGCGCGCGCAGTTCCGCCGAATTCGACGAAGTCTTTCGCGAGAGCACCGCAACCTTGCTGGCTGAACTCGGCAACCTGAAGGCCATCGTCGGACGCTTCAGCGACTTCTCCAAAATGCCGCAGCCGCAGCTCCAGGCGGTGAACGTCAACGAGATCGCGCGCCAGGCGGTCAGCCTGCACGACGCGCAGTTCCGCGCCGACGGACGCCCGCCGGTCACGGCCAAGCTGGAGTTGGACGATTCGCTCGCGCCGGTTGACGCCGATCCTGACCTGCTGCACCGCGCCTTGTCGAACCTGGTGCTCAACGCGCTCGACGCCATGCCCGAAGGCGGCACGATCACGGTGCGCACCAGCGCCACGCCCGAGCACGTGCGCATCGAGGTCTCCGACACCGGCAGCGGCCTGACGCGCGAAGAATGTGAGCGCCTGTTCACGCCCTACTACACCACCAAGCGCCACGGCACCGGGCTGGGCCTGGCGATCGTGCAGTCGGTGGTGAGCGATCACGGCGGCAGCATCACGGTGGACAGCACGCCCGGCAAGGGAACAACATTTCGCATCGATCTGCCGCGGACAAGTTCCGCGCCCGCGACGTCGAACGATGTGTTCAAATCGGCGATGATTAATAGTTAGCCACAGAGGACACGGAGGAACGCAAAGAATAATGATCGACGCATTGCAGATCGAGTATTCCTCCGTGTCCTCTGTGGCTAACCCCTAACCGAGGGACTGTGACCAAAGCGCAACTCCTGATCGTTGACGACGAGGCGAACACGCTGGCTTCGCTCGCCCGCGCCTTTCGCCTCGCCGGCCACGAGGCCACGGTCTGCGACAATGCCGCCAAAGCGCTGGAACTGGCCAAGTCGCGCGAGTTCGACCTCATCCTCTCCGACGTGGTCATGCCCGGACGCGACGGCCTGGCGCTGCTGGAAGACCTGAAGGCCGCCGGCGTCACCGCGCCCGTGGTGATGATGTCCGGCCAGGCGCACATCGAGATGGCCGTCCGCGCCACCCGGCTGGGCGCGCTCGACTTCCTGGAGAAGCCGATCTCCACCGACAAGCTCCTGCTCACCGTCGACAACGCGCTCAAGCTCAAGCGCCTGGAGCAGGAAAATCAGCAGCTCAAGGCGCGGCTGGGCAAGCACGAAATCGTCTGCTCGGGCGAGGCGATGGGCCGCGTGATGGCGCAAATCGAGCGCGTCGCCGCCAGCGTCACGCGCGTCTGCATCTGCGGCGAGACCGGCACCGGCAAGGAACTCGCGGCGCGCACGCTGCACGACAAGAGCCCGCGCCACAGCGGCCCGTTCGTCACCTTGAATTGCGCCGCCGTGCCCGCCGAGCTGATTGAATCCGAGCTCTTCGGCCACGAAAAAGGTTCCTTCACCGGCGCCGCCTCGCGCCATATCGGCAAATTCGAGCAGGCCAACGGCGGCACGCTCTTCCTCGACGAGATCGGCGACATGCCGCTCGCCATGCAAGCCAAGCTGCTGCGCGTGCTGGAGGAGAGCGAGGTGGAACGCATCGGCGGCGGCGGCCCGGTCGTGGTGGACGTCCGGGTGGTGGTCGCCACGCACCGCAATCTGGAAGAGCTGGTGCGCGAAGGAAAATTCCGCGAGGATCTATTTCACCGCGTCTATGTTTTCCCGCTGGCGCTTCCGCCGCTGCGCGCCCGCAGCGAGGACATCCCGGCGCTGGTCGAACACTTTTCGCGGCAGGTGTGCGCCCAGAACGGCTGGAAGCCCATGCGCTTCGCTCCCGAGGCCGTCGCCGCGCTCATGCACTATGCATGGCCGGGCAACATCCGCGAGCTGAGAAATGTCGTGGAACGACTTATGCTGCTGGCCGTGAGCGGTGAGGTGGACGCCGCCACCGTCGCACTGGCATTGCCGCAAACGCCGGCCTCCGGTCCATCCACAACGGCCACCGGCACACTCTCCGAGCGCGCCGCCGCCTTCGAGCGCGAGACCATCCTCGCCGAGCTCAAGGCGCACCATCACCACATCACCAACACCGCCCGCGCCCTCGGCCTGGAGCGCAGCCACCTGTACAAGAAGTGCCAGCAGCTTGGCATTGACCTGCGCTCCGCCCGCGGCGGTACGGCCTCTTAGCGGGTGAAATAGGCCGCATGCAAGTCGCTGGGCCCCTGCGTTGAAGTGCCTACAAATTGCTCAGACGAAGCGGCCAGGGTAGGGGTCCTTCGACTCGGTGTCGGCAAAAGCAGCCGACGCCTCGCTCAGGATGACACCCGTTTTAATATCGTTTCTGAACTCTCCAAGAACAACTTACTTCTGGCTTTTTGCTTCTGACTTACGCCGCTTGACCCGGCGAGGAATCTGCTTTTCTTCCAGCTTGCGCCTGCACACTGCGCGGCAACTTGCTGCAGAATGTTCTGATACGACTCCGCAATCAGCTCGCGCATCTCCGCATCGCGCAGCAGATCCATGCGCTCCAGTTCCACCCAATCGTGCTTGCCGATGTACGGCGCGCGCCGGATGCCCTCGATCTCCAGCAGCTCGGTGCAGCGCCCCGGAGTGCACTTCACCCAGACCCGCGGCGGCGTGTCGGCAAGAGTGACGTTGACGAAGATCTTGTTCGCCACGCGAAACAGCAGGCACTCGCCCCATTGCAGCCCTTCGCTGGCGCCGGGAAAGGAGAGGCAGTGTGCGCGCAGAGAATTTAGGTCCATCTCGTCAGTCCCGAGTCCCCAGTCGCGAGCGTAACGGTCCCGACTCTCGGGACTCGCGACTCGCGGCTCGGGACTATGCTTGCTCCCGCGCTTCCCCCAAGGTCACTTTCACATCCATCTTCTGCTTTCCGCGGAAGATGGTGACGGTCACGGTGTCTCCGGCGCGGTGATTGTTCATGATGTGCGACAAGTCCTGCTGGTCTTCCACCTGCTGGCCGTCAATGGCGACGATCAAATCCCCGCCCAGCATGATCGGCATGTTCCCCAGGAACGCGCGCTTGCTGCCGCCGCGCAGGCCCGCTCGCTCCGCCCCGCTTCCGGCAATGACGTCGTTGATCAGCAATCCATAGTCGGCGGGGAGGCCGAGTTGCGCCGCCAACTCCGGCCCGATGGGGATGGTATGCACGCCCAGCGCCGGCCGCCGCACCCGGCCCAGCGACACCAGGTCGTTGAGCACCGCCTTGGCCGTGTTGATGGGGATGGCGAAACCGATGCCCGCGCTCTGCCCCACGCTGGAGGCGATCAGGGTGTTGATGCCGATCACCTCGCCCCTGGAATTCAGCAGCGGACCGCCGGAATTGCCGGGGTTGATGGCGGCGTCGGTCTGGATGGCTTCGTCAATGCCGGCGCCGCCCGGTTCCTGCACCGATCGGATGGAGCTGACGATGCCGCGCGTCATCGTGCCGCTAAGACCAAACGGATTCCCAATGGCGAAGACTTTCTGTCCTACCAGCAGCCCGCGCGAGTCACCCAGGGTCGCCGGCGTGAACCCGCCGCCATGGATCTGGATGACCGCCAGGTCATGCGCGCGATCCACGCCGACCACGTCGGCCTTGTAGGTCTTGCGGTTGTAAAGCGTGGCTTCGATCTGGGGCGCGGAGCCGGTGCCGGCGGCGTTGGCGATCACGTGGTAGTTGGTGAGGACGTGGCCTTCCTTGTCCAGGATGAACCCCGATCCCTGGCCTTCCTCGGGCACGATGCCGTAGAAAAAGTTAAACGACACCGAGCGCGACTTGATGTTCACCACCGAGGGCACGCCCTTCTTGTACACCGCGACGTTGACCTGCTCCTCGGGATCGAGTGCCTCCGGCCCGGCCGCTTCGATCAACTCCAGTGTGCCCGCCTCGCGCCCGAACCAGTGCGTCGGCGCAATCTCCGCGCGGTGCGAGGTGGTGTAGAAATAAAATGCGCCCACAAGCACGAGCGCGAGAAGCAGTACGCGTATTCCTCTCATAGAAAACCAGCCATTAGCCATTAGCTATTAGCCATTAGCCATTAGCAATTAGCGACTTGGTCCCGCAGCTAATCGCTAATTGCTAATCGCTAATTGCTTCAGTTCACGAAAAACTTGTTCCACTTGCCGCTCCGTCTCCGCCCGCGAACCCGAATTGTCGATCACGTAATCGGCAGCGCGATTTTTTTCTTCATCCGAACGCTGCACCGCCTGTCGGCGCTCCACCTCCTGCCGCGCCGCTTCGTCCGTAATACCCTGGCGTTCCGCAAAGCGCGCCGCCTTCTGCTCCGGCCGGCAGGTCACCATGATGATCTTGTCGAACCGCTTTTGCACGCCCGCTTCCAGGATCAGGGCCGCCTCCACGATGACCACCGCGTCGCGATGGCGCGCCGCCTCCTCTTCCATCCAGCGCTCCTGGTGCGCGATCACCGCGGGATGGACCAGCCGGTTCAGTTCCTCGACGCGCCCGCCGCCGAAGGCCGCCTGCGCCAGCTTCTGCCGGTCGATGGTCCCATCCTCATGGACGATGCCGCGGCCGAAATGTTGCACGACTTCCTGGTACACCGGCTGCCCCGGCCGCATGAGCTGGTGCGCGATCTCGTCGGCCTTGATCAGCCTGGCCCCGCGTGCCACGAACATTTCACCGACCGTGGACTTGCCGCATGCCACGCCGCCGGTCAACCCCACTTTGAGCAAAATACTGCCTCGCTCGATAAAAGTCGTATTACGACATGGTTGAATTACCGTGCCTCCGCCATCGCCGGAACCTTCGCGGCGCGGCGCATCTTGCACGCCCGGAGCGTGTTCACCATCAGCATGGCGATGGTCAGCGGGCCGACGCCGCCGGGCACGGGCGTGATGGCGCCGGCGATTTCCGCCACGTGCGGGTCCACGTCGCCGATCAAGGTCGAGCCCCTCTCCGCGAACGATTTCTCCCGCTTCTCGTTGCCCTTGAAAAATTTGTCGAACTCGGCGCGGTCGGTGATCTTGTTCATGCCCACGTCAATCACGGTCGCGCCCGGCCGCACGTAATCCTGGTTGATCATGCCGGTGCGGCCCATGGCACACACCAGAATGTCGGCGCGGCGGCAGACGCCCGGCAGGTCGCGCGTCTTGGAATGGCAGATTGTCACCGTGGCGTGGTTGTTGGTGAGCAGCATCGCCGTGGGCTTGCCGACGATGTCGCTGCGTCCCACCACCACCGCTTCCGCGCCGGCGATCGGGATGTCGCTGCGCCGCAGGATTTCGATGATGCCCTCGGGCGTGCACGGCACCAAGCCGGGACGCTGGGTCGAGAGGAACCCGACGTTGACCGGGTGGAAGCCGTCCACGTCCTTGGCCGGGTCCACCGCCATCAGCACGCGCTTGGAATCCACCTGCTTGGGTAGCGGAAGCTGGACCAGGATGCCGTCAATTTCGTCGCGCGAGTTCAGGTCGTGCACCAGCGCGAGCAGTTCGTCGGTGGTGGAGGTGTCGGGCGGGGTGTGCTTTTCGCTGAAGATGCCCAGCGCCTCGCAGCTCTTCACCTTGCCGCGCACGTAGATTTCCGAAGCGGGATTGTTGCCCACCAGGATGACCGCCAGCCCCGGCCGGATGCCGGCGGCGTTCATGCCCTTCACCTCGTCGGCGACCTCGGCCTTGATGGCGGCGGCGATTTTTTCGCCGTCCAAAATTCTGGCAGCCATGATTCCTCACACAGTAGGAAGATAAATACAGCAGGACATTGTACTTTAGGCGCGGGACATGCATACGCTGATATGAAGCCACAAGCGCACGAGCGACGCATCGGACTGGCGCGGGCGATGTCGAAGCGCGGGAGTTGCTCGCGTTCGCAGGCGAGCGAGCTGATCCGAGCCGGGCGGGTGCGGCTGAACGGCCAAGTGCGGCGCGATCCGGAAACGCCGGTGCGGCTGGAACAGGATCGGATCACGCTCGACGGACAGCCACTGCAGGCGCAAGAGAAGGTCTACCTGATGTTGAACAAGCCGCGCACCGTGGTGACGACAGCATCGGACGAAGCGGGACGGAAGACGGTGTATGCCTGCCTGCCACCGGGGCTGCCGTGGGTGGCGCCGGTGGGCCGTCTGGACATGGCGAGCGAGGGCCTGCTGCTGATGACCAACGATTCGGAGTGGGCGGCGCGGATCACGGCGCCGGAGTCGCACCTGGATAAGAGGTATCACGTGCAGGTGGGCGCGAGGGCGGAAGAGGAATTGCTTCAAAAGATGACGGCGGGCGTGGAGAGCGAGGGCGAGTGGTTGCGGGTGAAGCGGGTTGAGGTGCTGCGCCACGGACGGCGCAATTGCTGGCTCGCGGTGGTGCTCGACGAGGGCAGGAACCGGCAGATTCGCAGAATCATGGAGGCACTGGGAGTGGAGGTGTTGAGGCTGGTGCGGGTAGCGATCGGGCCGCTGGAGCTGGGCGAGCTGAAAAAAGGGCAGGCGCGGAGGTTGAGCGCGGAAGAGAAGAAGGCGCTGGATGATTTGTGATTTAGTGATTTAGCGATTTGTGATTTGCGGGAAGCCGTCAGTTTTCGGCCGTCAGCGCCAGTGACTGAGGACCGAAGACTGAAGCGCAATAGCTCTAGTGCCAGAAGGGATCGCCGATGCCGGTTGGCTTGAGGGCGGAGTCGGTCGCGTCAGCCGTGCTGCTGAATTTTCCGGGCTCGGAATCGCGCTGCGGTAGCGGCGGAAAATCGGCTTCGGTACAGCCGCAAGGATTCAACGACGTGGTTTCAGAATGGCAGTTGGGGCAAACCATGGGATCGCCTCCCTATACAGATACGAGCTTAGGGAAATCGCGGCGGGCAGGGAAATTCAAAATTTAGTTAGGCGTGATTAAGAAAAAGAATAGGAAAGTCTGCCAAATACGGGCAAATGCCGGGCATTCCGGCACACGCGAGGGCGCCCCTTCGACTCCGCTCAGGGCAGGCCGTGTGCCACACCGGGCTACAGGTTCACGGGAATCTTGATGATCTTTTTCTGGATGGCGTAGGTGACGAGCTGAGTTTTATTGTGGATATCGAGCTTGCGCATCAGGTTGAACTTGTGCGCTTCCACGGTCTTGACGCTCAGGCCCAGCAGCACGGCGATCTCCTTGACCGAGTTGGCCTCGGCGAGCAGCTTGAGGATTTCGCGCTCGCGGGGCGTCAGGGTAGAGAAGCGCGGACGCATCTTGGCGACGTGCGCACGGGTGCGGAAGTCCTCGACCAGCTTGCCCAGCACCTGGGGGCTGAGGTACTTGCCGCCTTTGTGGACGTCGCGCACGGCAGTGAACAGTTGCGGCGCGGGGGTGTCCTTCAGGACGTAACCGGCGGCGCCGGCCTCCAGGCCCTGCACCAGGTAATCCTCGTCGTCGTGCATGGTGAGGAACAGGAGCCTGGTTTCGGGCCGGTTTTTGCGGATCTGGCGCACAGCCTCAAACGACGAGAGGCCGGGCATGCCGATGTCCATGAGCACGACGTCGGGGCGAAGCTCGCGCGCTTTCTCGACGGCGTCGCCGGCATCGGGCGATTCGCCCACCACTTCAAAGTCCGGTTCGCCCTCCAGCAGGCGCCGGACGCCTTGCCGGAGGAGAGTGTGATCGTCCACGAGCAAACATTTGATCTTAGCCATTGGTCACTACCTGCAACTCTACCCACAGGCTTGGATGCAAGTCAGAGCAGCTTGCGCAGCCGGGTATGCAGGAAAACTCCTAGTGACGAAGAGGCGGGTGGGGTAAGGGGCGGCTACCTGGCGCCGATAACTACCTAGTAACCCTCAAACGACTTAATTACCAACATTTTACCCTGTTCCCAAGGCGAATGGGGTCTAAAGCGAGGAAAAAAGTTATTAGAACGTACATGGGTATTTCGGCTGGGACTTAGTCGACAGACCCGAGAGGCGAGTCACGAGTCCCGAGCCGAACAGGGAGCAACCAAACCTCGCATTGCGTGCTTGACCCCGGCAGTTCGCGACTCGGTACTCGGGTCTGGCAAGTCGGTTGTGGTTTAATCCTTTATCTTCTAAATCTGTCTATGTTCCGATTTATCACTGCCGGAGAATCGCACGGAGAAGCGCTGGTGGCGGTGGTGTCGGGAATGCCGGCCGGGGTGGCGGTTGAGCAAAGTTTTATCGATCGCGAATTGTGGCGGCGCCAGCAGGGATACGGCCGCGGCGGGCGGATGAAGATCGAGCGCGACACGGCGCACATCGTCTCGGGCGTGCGGCAGGGAAAGACGATTGGGTCGCCGATCGCGATCCTGCTGGAGAACAAGGATTGGAAGAACTGGCAGGAATCGCTGCCGGTGGGCGAAGGCGATCCGGCGAAACACAAAAAGGTGGCGTCGCCACGGCCGGGACACGCGGATTTGGCGGGCGCGCTGAAGTACAACTTTCCCGAGGCGCGGTACGTGCTGGAACGCTCGTCGGCACGGGAAACGGCGGCCCGCGTGGCGGCTGGTGCGGTGGCGAAATTATTTTTGCGCGAGTTGGGGATGGAAATTCTGAGCCACGTGGTCGCGGTGGGAGCGGTGTCGGTGGAACGCGAGGTGACGTGGGAAGAAATTGCGCGGCTGTGCGGGCGCGACGAGGTCGTGCTCAATTGCGCCGACGCGGACGTCGAGCAGCGGATGAAAGCGGAGGTGGAGAAGGCGATCGAAGCGCGCGACACGGTTGGCGGTGTTTTCGAGGTGCGGGCGCACCATGTCCCGCCGGGCCTGGGCACGTACGCGAACTGGGACGAGCGTCTGGACGGGCTGCTGGCGCAGGCGGTGATGTCGCTGCAGGCGGTGAAGGCGGTGGAGATCGGCAGCGGAATCACGGCGGCGGGCGCGCCGGGATCGAGCGTGCACGACGAAATCGGCTATGCCAAACAGGGCGGCGCCTTCACCGGCTTTACCCGCAAGTCGAACCGCGCCGGCGGCCTGGAAGGAGGCGTGTCGAACGGGCAGGACATCGTGGTGCGCGGGTATCTGAAACCGATCTCGACCTTGCGGCGTGCGCTGGAGTCGGTGGATTTTGCGACGCGCGAGCCGGTAAAGGCGGCGTATGAGCGCTCGGATGTGTGCGTGGCGCCGGCGGCGGGCGTGGCGGCGGAGGCGATGGTCGCGCTCACACTGGCGCGCTGCGCGCTGGAGAAATTTGGCGGAGACAGCATTGGGGAGACGAAGAGGAACTACGCGGGATATCTGGAGCAGTTGAGGAAATTTTAGCGTCGTTGGTCGTTCGTCGTTAGTCGTTCGCAAATCGCGTACGCTACCGGCTAACGACCGACGGCCAACGACCAACGACGATGATTTATCCGATTGTTAAGTTCGGCGCGCCGGTGCTGGAGAAGCCGGCGGAGAAGGTGACGAAGTTCGACGACGAGCTGCACAAGCTGCTCGACGACATGTTCGAGTCCATGTACGCGGCGCATGGCGTGGGCCTGGCGGCGCCGCAGATCGGCATTTCCAGGCGCATCGCGGTGATCGATATCACCTTCAAGGAAAACCCGGACGCCAAGCTGGTGCTGATCAATCCGGAGATCATCCACAGCGAAGGGCGGCACACGCAGCAGGAAGGCTGCTTGAGCCTGCCGGAGTTCCGCGAGAACGTGACGCGGCCGCGCGTGGTGACCGTGCGCGCGCAGGACGCGAAAGGAAACTGGTTCGAGAAAAGCGGGGAGGACCTGCTGGCGCGCGCCCTGATTCACGAGACCGATCACCTCAACGGGAAGCTGTACATCACGCACATCTCGGCGCTGAAGCGCGACCTGATCAAGCGCAAGGTGCGCAAGCTGATCAAGCAAGGGGAATGGTAGGCATTGGTGATTTAGCGATTTGTGATTTAGTGATTGTAAAACGCTTCCACCGACAATCACTAAATCACAAATCACTAAATCGCAAATGGACATTGTTTTCTGTGGCACCCCGCAATTCGCCGTACCCGCGCTGCAGGCGCTGACGAACGACGCGGCCGGGCATTCCGTGCGCCTGGTCGTGACCCAGCCGGACCGCCCGAGCGGACGCGGCATGGAGCTCAGCGCACCGCCGGTGAAGCAACTGGCGCAAAGGCTTGGCCTCGCGGTGACGCAGCCGGAAAAAATCAAAAACAATTTGGAGTTTCGCGCGCGCCTGGAGGAGATCCGGCCGGAGGCGATCGTGGTGGTCGGCTACGGGCGCATTATTCCGCAGTGGATGATTGACCTGCCGCCGCTGGGGAACATCAACCTGCACGGATCGCTGCTGCCGAAGTATCGTGGCGCGGCGCCGGTGCAGTGGGCGATCGCCATGGGCGAGACCGTCACCGGCGTGACCACCATGCGGATTGACGCCGGGCTGGACACGGGCGACATCCTGCTGCAGCGCGAGACGCCAATCGCGCCGGAGGACACGGCGGTCACGCTGGCGCCTCGGCTGGCGGAGATGGGCGCGCCGCTGATGGTGGAAACACTCGCGGGATTGAAGGCGGGTACAATCACGCCGGGCAAGCAGGATGATGCGCAAGCGACGCTCGCGCCGATACTCAAGAAAGAAGACGGGCTGATTGATTTTCAGCGCAGCGCGCGCCAGATCTGGAACCGCCTGCGCGGGTTTCAGCCGTGGCCGGGGGCGTACACCACGTTTCGCGGCAAGACCCTGAATGTGTGGGCGGCAATGCCGGTGGAGGAGTCGGGAGCCAGGAGTCAGGAATCAGCTCTCGCGCCCGGCGAGTTGAGCGTGGATAAGGACCGGTTATTGGTTGTGTGCGGCGAGGGGTCTGTGCTGGAACTGCTGACCGTGCAGCCGGAAGGGAAGAAGCGGATGGCGGCACGGGATTTTGTGCACGGGTATCATCCGAAATCGGGCGAGCACCTCGGCACTGAAGAACACAGAGACAGAGAGACACAGAGATAGCTGATCTCATTTTTTCTGCTCTGTGTCTCTGTGCCTCTGTGTTCATCTTTTATTCGGTGTGTGGCTATGCCCAGTCCTGCGCGCGAAGCCGCGTTCGACATCCTGCTCCGCGTGGAGCAGCAGCAGGCCTACGCCTCTGAGCTGCTGCATTCCGATCACCTCGTTAAGCTCTCTCCGCTGGATCGCAACTTTTGCACCGAACTGGTGATGGGCACGCTACGCTGGCGATCGCGGCTGGACCTGGGCATTGGCGCGGTGTCGTCGCAGCCGCTGGAAAAGCTCGATCCGGAAGTGCTGACGGCGCTGCGGCTGGGCGCGTACCAGATCGGATTCCTGCGGCTGCCGGCGCGGGCGGCGGTGAATGAGAGCGTCGAACTGGTGAAGCGGGCGCGGCGGCGGTACTCGGTGCCGTTTGCCAACGCCGTGTTGCGCAAGCTGGCAGAGAAGCCCGAACTGATGGAACCGGCGCCGGGGCCGGGGCCGAAGACGGTGCTGGACGTCGCCGCGCTGCATGCCCATCCGCAGTGGCTGGTGGAGCGATGGGCGGCGCGGTACGGCATCGAAACGGCGGAAAAGATCTGCGCGTTCAACCAGCAGGTGCCCGAAACCGCGCTGCGGCTGAGAAATCCCCACCCTGTCCCGCGAACCCCGCGCGGGACAAGGGTGGGGCAACCGTACGGTGAGTTGGAAGAGGAGTTGCGGCGCGAGGGCATTGAATTGAAACCTGGCGCGCTGCTCGCTTCTGCACGGCGGGTGGTCAAAGGCGACGTGACCCACACGGCGGCGTTTCGCGCCGGTCGTGTTGCCATCCAGGACGAGGCGTCGCAACTGGTAGCGCTGCTGGTGGGAAGCGGCGAGCGCTTGCTGGACTGTTGCGCGGCGCCGGGCGGGAAGACGGCGATCATGGCGGAGCGCAATCCCGACGCGGAGATCATCGCCGTCGACATTCATCCGCACCGGGCGGCGCTGTTGCAGGAGCGGCTGGCATCGCTGCCGAACGTCACCGTCATGATGGCGGATGCGACCGAACTGCCGGTATGCGGGCTGTTCGACTGGGTGCTGGCCGACGTGCCCTGCTCCGGCACCGGAACGCTGGCGCGCAATCCGGAGAGCAAGTGGCGGCTGACGGCCGCGGACCTGGCCGATCTGCACGCGCGGCAGGTGGCCATCCTGAAGGCGACCATGCAACACGTGCGCGGCGGCGGATGCCTGATCTATTCCACCTGCTCGCTGGAGGCGGAAGAAAATGTGCAGGTGGTGGAAGAGGCGTTGCAGTCGCGCGCGGACTTTGAAATCGTGGATTGTCGTGCCGAGCTGGAGCGGCTGAAGGAATCGGGCGAGCTGGCGTGGGAGGACTTCGACGCGTTGCTCGACGGGCCGTATCTGCGGACGATCCCGGGCGCGCCGCCGGGGGATGGTTTTTTCGCGGCGATGCTGGAAAAAATTAGCCGCTGATAAACGCAGATGAACGCTGATAAGGAAATTGCCTTCGTCAGATCAGCGTTGATCCGCGTGAATCAGCGGCAAAATCATTTTGCGACTTCCAGCTCGACGCTGCTGCCGGCGGCGACTTTTTGTCCCGCGGTTGGAGATTGTTTGCTCACGACGGTCGGTGCGCCGGCGTTGGTGGCTGTGAGGTCAACCGCGGCGGTGCGCACGTTGCCGAGCTTCAGGCCGGCGTCCTGGATGGCACGAGCCGCATCGGAGAGATGCCGGCCGACCAGGTTCGGCATGACGAAGGCGAACGGCGCCGGCGGCAAGGCAAACAGCATATTCACCTTGGGCGATGCCACGCCGACCGCAGCGGGCGGCGGGCTCTGCGCGATCACCTGGTCTTCGAGATGGCCGGGGAGGTGAGCGTAGGCGACGGTGCCGGGTTCAAGGCCGCGGCGGCGAAGATTGATCTCGGCGGCGCGGCTGCTTTGGCCGGTGACGTCGGGAATGACCACGTGCTGCGGGCCGAGGCTTTCGGCGAGCCGCACATGCCAGCCGCGGCGGACCTTCTCCCCGGCAAACGGCGCCTGCGACAGGATGCGCCCTTGCGGGATGTCGGTGCTGTAGAAGCGGTTCTCGAATTCAACCAGCAACCCATTTTGCAGAGCGAGGCGTTCCGCTTGTGCGGGCGTGAGGCCGACCAGTTTGGGCACGACGACTTCGCGCCCGTGAATGGCGACGCGCATGGCGGTCAAGGCCGACGTCATGGCGACGATCAGCAACACCAGTCCGAGGAGGAGGAATCGGAAAAATCCGCGCATGGCTGAGAGTCACGATTGTAGCGCGGAGCGGGGTAAGTTGGGCGGTTGGCGGCGGCCGGCGCCCGAACATCAGTGCCAAGACTTTAGTCAGCCCCGGCGAGGGCGGCGGGGCCTACAGGTTGCGCGACGAGACTGGGTCTAGTGGCTTACGGCGTCGCTGGGGCGGAAGTCGGGCGTGTCCACCCTGGCGGCGTTGTTGTTGCGCGGCAGATCGGGAGGAGGAGTGAAGTCTTCCTTGTCGCGGCCCTTGAGCGCGACCTTCATGAAGTCAATCCAGACGGGCAGGGCGGCAAAGGCCCCGGTTTCCTTTTTCCCCAGCGTCTTTTTCTCGTCGTAGCCGATCCAGACGCCGCAGGCGATGGAGGGCGAGAAGCCGACAAACCAGGCGTCGGTGAAATCGTTGGTGGTGCCGGTTTTCCCGGCGAGCGGATGCTTGAGCTTGCTGGCCTGGAAGCCGGTGCCGTGCAGCACCACCTCGCGCAGCAGGGAAGTCATGATGCGCGCGGTGCGCGGGCTGATAACGTCTTTCACGTCGGGATAGTTCTCTTCCAGGGTGCGGCCGTCGTAGCCCACGACCTTGCGAATGTATCGTGGCACGACACGTACGCCGTCGTTGGGGAAGGTGGTGAAGGCGGAGGTCTGCTCCATCAGCGTCATGTCGGCGGCGCCGAGGGCAAGCGGCAGCACCGCAGGCAGCGGCGAGGTGACGCCGAACTTGCGCGCGTACTCGATGACGGTGCCGATGCCGACGCGGGCCGCGGTCTTGAGCGCCGGAATGTTGCGCGACTGCGAGATGGCGCGCCGCAGGGTGATGTTGCCCTCGAATTTTCCGTCGTAGTTGTGCGGCGAGTAGGGGCCGGAGGCGGTGGAGTAGGTCACGGGCGCGTCGAGGATGATGTCGTCGGGCGTGGCGCCGTTGTCAATCGCGGCGGTGTACACGTAGGGCTTGAACGAGGAGCCGACCTGCCGCATGGCCTGGGTGGCGCGGTTGAATTTCGATTCGTCGAAGTCGCGCCCGCCGACCATCGCCTTGATATCGCCGGTGGCGTTGTCAATGGCCAGCAGCGCGCCCTGCGCGCCCGAATCCTGCTCGAGGGAAACCTTGGCGGCGCCGGACTCCGAGAGCGACACGACTTTGACGTAGGCAATGTCGCCGCGGGCGAGGATTTCATTCGGCGACTTGTGCGTGGTCCAGGCAATGTCCGCCGGCGCCAGGATCGCCGTGTGCCGTCCAAACTTCACCGTCGCCGCGGCCTGCCTGACGTCGGTGACGAGCGCGTGCACGTAGCTGCCCGGCGCCATGGGTTCGTCCCAATCGGGGTTCTGGTACTTGTCGATGTCGAGGCCGGCGGCGACCATGTTGGGCAAGTTACCCTTCCAGCCGTGGCGGCGTTCGTAAGCGGCCAGGCCGTCGAGCAGGGCGCGGTTGGCGGCTTCCTGCATTTCCTGGTTGAGCGTGGTGTAGACGCGCAGGCCGCCCTGGTGGACCTCGTCGGTGCCGTACTTCTTCTCCAGATAGCGGCGGACTTCTTCCGCGAAGTAGGGCGCCAAATAGTTGGGGTCCTTCTGGAGGTGCAGCAGGATGGGCATGGACTTGGCGTGCGCGGCCTGGTCGGCGGTGATCTTGCCGTCCTCCAGCATGGCGTTGATGACCAGGTTGCGGCGGCGGGCGGCGCGCTCGGGATTGTTGAGCGGCGAATAGTAGTTCGGCGCCTTGGGCATGCCGGCCAGCAGCGCGGCTTCCTCGATCGTCAGGTCCTTGGCGTGCTTGCTGAAATACAACAGCGAGCCGGCTTCGAAGCCGTAAGCGCCGTGGCCGAGAAAAATCTGGTTGGCGTAGAGAGTGAAGATCTGCGGCTTGGTGAAGCGCCGCTCAATCTGGATGGCCAGCATGATCTCCTGGATCTTGCGATGGAAGCGGCGTTCGGGCGTGAGGAACAGGTTGCGCGAAAGCTGCATGGTCAGCGTCGAGCCGCCCTGCGCCTTCTGGCCGAGCGCGATGTCCTTGTAGGCGGCGCCGAGAATCCGCCAGAAGTTCACGCCCCAGTGTTTTTCAAAATCCTTGTCTTCGACGGAGATGATGGCGTCGCGCAGGACCTTGGGGAAATCGTCGTAACCGGCCACCACGCGCCGCTGCAACGCGAAGGAGCCGACCACGCGCCCCTGGTCGTCGTAAAGTTCGGTGATGGTGGAAGGGCGATAGCGCTGCAGTTCGCCGACCTCGGGCAGGTCGGTGGAATAGACCAGCAGCAGACCGCCGAAGGCGCCGATCAGCGCGGACGCCAACACCAGCAGGGCGAAGACCACGCGTCCCACCAGCTTGGTTCCCGCCACTTCCACGGGCGGCAGCTCGGCATAGATCGACTTCATGGAAATTCAACGGGGCGCGAAATCAGAATAGCACGGTACGACAACGGGGATGGTTACCAGGAGTACTACAGGAGATTGGGCCCGGCCAGCATCGAATCAACCTTACTGGCGAGATCGCCGGGCCCTTCCCTGGGGAGAATCATCTTGCCATTAAAAAAGACCGGGCACAGATTCAAAGATGTGCGGTGAAAAAATGCCAGGTGCTGCAGCAGCTTGATGCCGGTGTTACATGCGCGCGGAACCCGCCTCAAGCAGATTCCTGCCCGGCGGCCTCGGCCTGCCTGACCGCGTCGCCAAAGGAAAACGTGACGGGAACTTCCGGCAGTTCGGCGACATGCTGAACTTCCGGCGTTGGCGGCCGCGGAACCGAGCTTGGCTTGACCGAGCGGGCGAGGGTCATCTTCCAGGTCGCTTCCAGGAATCCGCCGCGCTGCGGCAAGGCTTCGCAAGCCGTGGCCATGAGCTGGCGCAATGTTTCCTCGTAGCGCTTGGGAGCTTCATCGAAGCCGAGCTCACCGCTCAAAGGCGCGTTCGCCAGATAGTTCGGCTTGCCGACCAGGAAGGCCACGAGCTGGCCCGGCCGCTCCGCCTTGATGTCGCGGCAAAGCTCCGCCGCGGCGCCGTTTTCGTGGCGCAGGTCAAACAGGACCAGGTCATAGGTGTCCGGGTGCCACAGCATGCGCGCATCGCCGATGTGATTGGCGCACACCACCTCCAGCCCGTGCTTCCGCAAGACATTGACGCGCAGGTTGTTCTTGGGGCTGCGGGTTACCACCATCAGAACGTGTTTCTTGACGGCAGAGAGGCTGGCTGCTCGCACTGGCGGCGGTCGTTTCATACACTACACTCCTGTATCTTTCTGGCTGACCGGTTGGCGGATTGAAACCGTGGACGTGGGGCTCGAGTTGAAGGCCCTTGATCGCGAAGGCGCAAGGATGAGATCTGGTGCGTCTCAGCGCCGCCTTCAGTATACGCCGAGTTGGCGCGGCCCTGCGGGTAATTCGCGCGCCACGCGCCCTAATCGGGAAAGAAAAAACCCGGCCGAGGGCGGCCGGGCTGCCAATTTCACGAACATTGAACGCCAGCTACTTGCCGGCGCTGGCGACCTTGGCGTCGCGGTTCTTCAGCACCTCGATGGCGCGCTTGAGCTGCTCATCGTTCTGCAGATTACGCTGCTTCTTGGGCTGGTCGGGCGCGCCGGAGTTGTCGTCGTCGTCCGGCAGCACGAAGTCGTCGTTGTTATCGGCGACCAGGATGTTGGGAGTAATCGCCGTGTCCTGGATCGCCTTGCCGGCGGGCGTGTAGTACTTGGCGATGGACAGGATCAGCGCCGAGCCGTCGGGGATCTCGATCACTTTCTGCACCGAGCCGACGCCGAAAGTCTTGTCGCCCAGTACGTCGCCGCGCGCGTTCTCCAAAACGGCGGCGGCCACGATCTCGGCCGGGCCGGCGGTGCCGCGATTCACCATCACCACCAGCGGCAGGCCGGTGACCACCTTATTCAGGTCGGCGTTGAAGGTCTCGCGCGGGTAGCGCTGTCCCTGCAGATAGGCGATGATGCCGTGGTCCAGGAACAGGTTGGCGGTGGCGATGCCTTCCTGCACGTCGCCCTCGGCGCAGTCGCGCAGGTCGAGAATAATCTTCTTCGCGCCCTTCAACTGGTCGGCCTTGAGCTTGTTGGCGATCTCCTGCGCCTTGCCCTTATTGAAGGCATCCACCTTGATGTAGACGATGCCGTCTTCAAAACTCTTCTCGCTGACGTCGGGAATCTTGACCGCATTGCGGGTGATGGTGACCTTCTGCGGCTCGGCCCGCCGCGCGCGCACCACCGAGACATTCACGTTCGATCCCGGGTCGCCCGCGAGCAGTGACTGAATTTCCGCCAGCGACATCTCGCGCGTGGTGCGCCCTTCAATGGCTTCGAAGATGTCGCCATTCTCGATGCCCGCCTTGTCGGCCGGGCCGCCGGGGATCACCGAGATCACCGCGCCGTAGCCGAAGCGCTTGGAGATGGTGGCCCCGATCTGCCCCTTGGCTTCGGCCTTATGCGATCGATACTTCTTGTATTCGGCCGGCGTCAGATAGCTGGAGTTCGGGTCGAGCGATTCCAACAGGCCATGCAGCGCGCCGTCGGTCACCTGCGGGATGTTGGGCTCCTCCACGTACTCGCTGCGGATGCGCGACAACACCTCGCTGTAAACGCCGAGCTGGCGATAGGCGCCGTCATTCGACGCCGCGCGCACGCCCAGCCCGCCGGCGATGGTGAACAGAACGATGGCGATGGAAACCGTCAGGATTACCGCTTTGACCTTTTTGGACATGAAACTCCCACGCGCTGCCTGATTAGCGCAGATTCACTGGTTAGCCAGTGCGCACATTATACCTGTGTTTTGATGCGGGAACCCTGCAGGACGCTACCTCTTTTCCATCGAGGGGACATGGCCCACGGTGAAAGTTTGACACTGTTTCCACGCGACTCATAGAATCGTAAGTGTCCTCGTTGGCCGCGCCCCTGGGCGCGGCTTCCTATGTGGCGGTGTAGCTCAGGTGGCTAGAGCGAGGGTCTCATAATCCCTAGGTCGTTGGTTCGAGTCCAACCGCCGCCACCATCCCCAACCCCTTGGGAATGAGTGCAGTACCAGAGTCCCCGAAAATTTGTACACGGTTTTGTGCCATCGCTTGGGCGATGGCTTTTCATTTTCCGGGGAAATTCGCGGCTTTCGAGTATTGGACTCCGAAGGGATGAGGTCATGATCGTAGTCACAGTGTGGCGAAGGCACAGCGCGAAGTGCCCGTACAAGTCCAATCGAGGTTGCCGCAAGTGCAAATGCCGGGTCTGGCTGGAATGGGGCCCTGAGCGCAAACGGAAGTCTGCCAAGACCCGTTCTTGGGAACAGGGCGAAAAGATCGCCCGAGCGATGGAGCAGGCTCATGAGCGAGCCTCTCTCGGAGAGAAGCCGCAGGTGGAGGCGGTCACGGTTGAACTCGCTGTCGAGTCGTTCCTCAGTGCGAAAAAGGGCGAGGGTCTGGATGAGGGCACTCTCCAGAAGCACCGACGGACGACGGCCGTCCTCGTGAGCTATTGTCGCCGGAAGAGCCTCGCCTACATCCGGGAGATCACGCTGCCGCACTTGACCGCGCATCGGGCGGAGTGGGATAGCCATCTCAAAAGCAAACTATCTCGGCGAAACAATCAAGGTCGCCTGAAGGAATTTTTCCGCTACTGCCGCAAGGCGGGGTGGATTGACAAGAACCCAGCCGAGGATTTGGGCTCCATCAGAATCAAAATCAATGAACAGATCAAGACCGATCCCTTCGCGCCCGAGGAAATGCAGCGGGTCTTCACTGCAATAGACCCGGCATTGAAAACCGAGTACGCGAGACGCCGCGTACGTGCTTTGATCCTAGTCCAGCGTTACGCGGGGCTGTCCATCGAGGACGGAATCATACTGCCGCGCAGCGGGGTGGTCGAGGAACAGGACAAATACCGGATCGTGACGGATCGAAAAAAGACCGGAGCGCACATCGACAATGTGATTCCGGCTTGGGTCGGGCGCGAGCTAATAGCGGCTCCTAATGGCAATGCTAAATACCTATTGTGGGGTGGACAGGGCAACTCAGAATCTACAGTCAAGTACTTCCAGCGACTACTCAAGAAAGTGTTCACAGCCGCCGGACTCACCGATGGTCATTCCCATCGTTTCCGCGATACCGCAGCCGTTGAACTGCTGCTTAAAGGCGTGGGCATTGAGGAAGTCGCTCAGTTCCTTGGGGACACGGTGCCCGTCGTAGCGAAATATTACGCGAAGTGGAACGAGAGGCGGCAAAAGAAGCTGGACGATGTACTCAGGGCTGCGTTCGAAGAGCGAGTGGAAGCTCACACCAGTGAAAGCCGCAGTATCCACTGATGAAGACCCGCTCGGCAATTCTCGGTTTCCTGCGTTTCTCAGTATTTCTTGCAAAGAGGAGCAACGCAAATGCAGGAAATTGAATACCTCACGGTCACGCAGGTCGCGGCTATCCTGAACGTCAGCACTGATACCGTCATCCGCAGGTTCGGAAACGAGTCGGGTGTCATAGACCTTGGCTCTCCTGAAGCGCAACGAAAAAGACGCTATCGGCTGCTTCGCATCCCACGGTACGTTTTGAATCGAGTCCTCAATCAGAGGAAAGTCGCATGAAGACGGCGGAAGCCGACTTTGCGCCGCAACAGCCGCAGGCCAGCAAGGTTGCTGCGACAATTGCCTCATCGGTCGCCTCTCTTCCGCAGCGCACAACGGTCGCCATCAGCGTACCCCCTGCTGGATAGCCGCCCCGAGCCAAGGCCGCGTACTGCTCGGGCTCTTCCTTGGTCCGCGGCACTTGCAGGACTACGTCGCCACCGACGACGAGCACCGGGATGCCGTAGCTCGACGCAGGGTGCTCGGCCGTCACCTCGATTGTGCTTTGTCGCCAAGCACGTATTTTCGTTTCAACTCCACGCACTGTTGCCCGGTGCGATATGCTCAAGCTCGCCATGACCAGCGAACCCCCCGATTCCCGTTGGCAGCTACTACATGTACCAAGGCAACAGCGACGGTAAGTGGCATGTGTGCCAGTTGGCTGCTAAGGGTCGGGGATGGCGGGAAAACATTATTGCCACCTACGGGCCGCGCCAGAAGAAAGACGCCCTGAAATGCCTCGAGGAGCTGGTTACCAAGAAGAGTCCGCTGGTGGTGCTCAAGTAATCTTGCGGTGGATCGCCGAGCGCCGCTACTTAAGCTTTGAGTCTGCGCCGCGCCGGGCTGCCGCTGCCTCTCGGCCGCCTGACGCCGAATTCGACGGCGACGGTGTACACGAGCCAACGCGAGCAGCCCAGCGATTCGGCTATCGCGCCGTAGCTGAGCGCGGGATTCTCGATGATCACGTCCCGGATGGCAGCATGTGCGTTCGCCGTGTTCGCCCTGCGGACGAGCCGGACATCGACAACGTCCGCCGTCGCTTTCTTGATTTCCCGGTACTGCTGCATTCGCATTGCCCCCGTAGAAGGGCCGCCAAAGTTAGTTCCCGCACTCGTTAGCGAATTTCGATGCACCGAAAATCGCACCATTCTTGTGTTTTCCCCTCGTTCAAACGCCAATCAATGGCAGGAAAAACAAATATTGAACTCCTTCTTTGAAGCAGGACGGCACTGCCTGAGAGCAACGTCGTCCTGCCACCAACAAGGAGAAAAACCAAATGTTCAACTCAAGTTTTGGCCCGGCGCAACGCCCCCGAAGCGCAGTAATGGGCAAGGCACAGGAACTCATGGAGAGGCTGCGGCAGCAGCGCGAAGAGGCCGGCGCTCTTGCCGAGCTTTGGGGAACCATCCTCCCGGAATTCGAGGTGCCGAACGTACGCCAGTTCTTGACCGGGTGGCTAAGGCCCTACGGCTTCGACACGGTCGTGAAGGGAATCGAGACTGCGGCGCAGCATTACCACGCCCAGCAGCAGAAGATCGCAGAGCTGCATGAATCCGGCGAACTGACGCCGGAAAAGCAGCAGGCGCTCGAATGGGGCCAGACCGACGTTGTGCGGTATGCCTCCGGCGTAATGAAGCAGACGAAGTTAAGGCAGGAGCAGCCGTGATAGACCCGGAAGCGAAGATGTTCTTGGTCGGCGGCGAATGGGACGACGTGTTCCGGTTGCCGCCGACCGCTTTCAAGGTCTGGATGTTCCACTACCGCTGCGAACGCTCCAGCCGCGAATCGTGGCCGGGGGAGGACACCATCTGCGAGAAGTTGTTCATCTGCCGCGATGCGCTGTTCGACGCCCGCAAGTGGCTCAAGAAATACGGCTGGCTAGTGCAGACCAGCGGGGCGCACCCGGGGCACAACCCGACTTTCCGCGTCGAGCGGGGCACGATCCCGGAGAATGCGTCGGCAAATTACCTACACGTTGGTGAATCAGCCAAGAAAACTGGGAAAAACGGCAATTGCGTCGGCAAAAATGCGTCGTTAAATTGCCGACGCCAAGGTTCTTATTCTGGTTCTGATTCTGATTTTGATTTTCGTTCCAGTTCTTCGTCTTCGTCTGCTTCCGTTCAAGATAGGAATAGCGGCCTGACGGCCGCGGCTGCTGGCAATGCTGGAAAACATGGTGGGGAAAGTCAAAGTCAAAACCGGAAAACCAAAACCGGAAACCCGAAGGCCGCCCCGGACGGCACGCCATACCCTGATGGCTTCGACTCTTGGTCGAACGCAGGTCGGCTCTTCTGGCTGGAAGCGCACACGCCGGGAAGCGAACCGCCTGTAGCCGCCCAACAGGACGCTCAAGCAAGGCAGGGGGGAAACCAAGCGGAACGCCCGGCGGCTGCGGGCAGATTGCCCGAGCCCCCCGGTGGCGCGGCACCCCCCGTTGCGGCAGAGTATTGCGACGACTGCTGCGCGGAGCCCGGTCACCCCCACCACAAGAACTGCCGGATCAGGCTGCGGGCCGCGAAGCCCGAGCCGAAGAAGTTCCAGCTTATCTGCACAGATTGCAAGAAGCGCCCGCGTGGCGGCGCTGGCTATGCCTCGCTTTGCGTCGAGTGCTTCGTCAAGAGGATGGAGCACGAAATATACAAGACCGGCCCCAAGCGCAAGGCCGTGCGGGCGACCGCGCAGGAGGTCGATGATAAGGACATGCGGGAGGCGATCAACATGCCCGACGACGAGCTTGTGTTGGAAAATCCGGAAGACCTGTAAGCCAGCTCGGCAGGACAGCCAGCGCCGCGAATCCGGTTCCGGGGTCAGGACCCAAGAACTTTTCTCCGAATTTCCCGGAATTCGTTCCGGTTGAGTATTGACCCATGTGCATCGCGAACACATCCCGACGCTCATCTGTGCCGACGCCCGGCGCATACCGCTGGCGGACGCTTCGGTGCAGTGCGTTGTCACCAGCCCGCCGTATTGGCAGCTTCGCCAGTACGACGGTGAGCAGGATGGCGTCTGGGATGGAAGTTCGGATTGTAAACATCAGTGGGGTGAAGAAAGGAAAATCAAGCAGAGCCCCCAGCGAGACCATGGCAAAGGCGGCGGCTTTGCCAAAACTCGCGGCAACGAGGCAGCCCGCAAGGGCATGGCTTTCGACGCTTCGCAAGGGCGATTCTGCACGGCATGCGGTGCATGGAATGGATCGTACGGTTTCGAACCGACGCCCGATCTCTATGTGGCGCACTCGATGGAAATTTTGAGAGAGATCCGGCGAGTGTTGCGGGACGATGGTCTTCTCTTCTGGAACATAAGCGATACGTTAAGAGGCAAGGGGCTGACCGCCGTACCGCAGAGAATAGCGATTGCCGCTATCGACGATGGTTGGATTTTGCGCGATGACATCATTTGGGCAAAGCCAAATCCCATGCCAGAGAGCGTGAAAGACCGTTTGACTCGCTCTTACGAACACGTCCTCATGCTCGCGAAGACCCCGAAGTATTACTGGGACGCCTCTGCTTGCCGCGAAGATGCGACAAGCAAGGATGCCGCCCCGGACGGAAAGCGGAACATGCGGAACGTTTGGACGATTCCGACCCAGCCCTTCAAGGGCGCACATTTCGCACCGTTCCCCGAGGAGCTTGCTCGTCGTTGCATCGCGCAAGCCAGCAAGCTGGGCGATTTGATTCTCAACCCGTTTGGCGGTTCCGGTACGACAGGCAAGGTGGCGATGAAACTCGACCGCCGCAGTGTCCTCTTGGACATCAACTACTCGGGCAAAGGTGGTTATGAGGCGCTGGCGCAGCAGAGATTCCTGAAGCTTCTTGATTGCGATCCCGTGATGGCTGGAAATGAGACGGCGCATTGCAGCCTCCCCGTGTCTTCTCGCAGGACTGGTACCTCTGTAACACGCGTGTGACTTCGGTTTGAACTCTGGTGACTGGTTTCACCATTCACCTACTACTGTCGCCGTCGCAGGTGTGAAGGTCGGTGAGAGGCATTACTAGGACGAGTAATGCTTCAATGAATTCTGCCTACAATAACGGCTCATTTTTGTGCTCCGCCAGCGACGCGTTCTTCGCGGCTGGCAAATCATTGCAAGCCGTGCCGCCATAGGCATGGAGCCAGTTTTTTGACACAAACATGAAACCAGCCAACTAAGCGGCCTCTTCTCGTCTTAAGGCGTCGCTGGGAAGTTGATGACCCCACAGTACCCCGGAAAGCACCGCTTTAATCGGTCATCATTTAACGACCTATTCCAGAGAGAAATATTTTCTGAAACCTAGTGAGAATCGCCGGGACCGATGTAGTACTTAGGTACATCTAAGAAGCAGGAGAGCCAAAAATGAAAGCCTTTGTAGAGTTGTCCGACGCTGAATTCGAAGCACTCTCACTCGACGACCAGTCCACCTATCTAACCAACCAGACTCGCCACGATGCCGCTGTCAAAGCCAACTACACCCGCACCCTCCTCAAACTGGACGATGCCTTCCTCAATAAAGACGACCGCCTAGCTGCGATTGTCCGACTCATCTTGTTTCCCAGCCCCGACCCCCAAGACCGTGACGAATACTACAAAGACGGCGACGACAATTTCAGCGACGCCGTCGAAGCGGTCGAGATTTTGACGGATGGTCAAGCCAACGCAGGCTACAGCAGCAGCGCCGTTTGGAATTACGTCCACTTAGTCCAAGCCCGATACAACAAAGCGGTGGCTGAAGTAGTGGCTGAAGACGAAGCCAATGCCCAGAAAGCGGCGGTGACCAATGGCTAGAATCCATACGACTGACGCACAAGCACGATACGCAGCCCGCAAGATGGGGCTGCGAATCTGCAAGTCAAGAGACCGCTGCCTCCACACCAACAACCATGGCGGGTATCAGCTCATTGACACATACAACAATGTGGTCGCAGGTCGGGATTTCGACTTGTCGGCAGAAGACGTTGTGACCTATGCGTGGGACGCTGGATACCCGATTGGGTGCACTAATGGGTTGCCGTTTCGAAATGCCGAAGACGAAGAATTGCATGCGCTTGCGGGCGGGGAGTGACCCAAATGACTGAAGCTGGAATTCAAATCGCGTATCTGCGCACCGTGGACGACGCCGACTACGAGAGAGAAGCCTGGAAAGTCATCAGGGGCGCTGTGGTGGACAGGTTCCTCGATATAGGCACTGGATTCCACCACTGGTTGTTCGCTGACGGTTCAGCGATGAAGCAGGGGCATAGGGACGACGATGTTTTCATCGAGATCAGCAAAGCCGAATGGGACAAAGCGGAGGAGAACTGTGTTGGGATGGAGCCACTTCCAAACTGGGAAGTAAAGCACCTTAGACACCCTCAGATTGTCCATTGTCCCGACTGCAGGAAAGACCACCATTCCGACTTCATTTGCCAGCACGGACTCTGCGGAGTATGTAAGCCGTGCAACGACCATACACTTGCTCGGCTTAAAGAAATGGCGGCTGACGACGCTGAAGACGAATAAGTTTCTCGGCGGCTGTGGTGTGCAGGGGAATCCTGCACCGCTACTACCTTTGGTGGGAATGACATGAATCACCGCCGAGATTGAAGTCGCTAGGCACACGGAGCCGCAAGGCTGCCCTACCTAGTGCCGCAGCGCGGGGCTGGTACCTCGGTCTCTCCACCGCCAGCCCCGTGAAAATAAACCCACCCAAACCTAGTTAATTTCATCATCCCCTCTGTATACCTGTGTAAGGAGTTCCTTACATGACAAAAACAAAAGTAGACAAGCGCATCGTCAACGAAACGCTGGATGAACTGAAGAGAGACCTCGGGCGCAAGAATCCCGACGTGCTTGCCCTCATGAGGCAAGCCATGCACGATATACTCACAGTCAGCGGATTCAACATCTCGACAATGAACATGGACGACAACCTATGCATGATCGTCTCCCCCGCCGCCCAGCCCGAACTGGACGACGACGTGAAGCGGGGCTTCATCCAGTTCATCGAGTTGGCTGGTGCCGACGAAGACGAGGCGCTGCACGCCATGCTGAACTTGGACTAGGCAAATATGTTGAACGTCCCGTTGACCTGAGCCCGTGACTGTTCGCTGCGGGCTTCCTCCCCCTCAAGGTATGCCAGCGTGGTTGGCAGGTCGCTGTGTCCCAGCCGTTTCTGGATGGTGCGTGCATCCACCCCGGCTTTGTGCTGCAACGTAGCGTAACTCTTGCAAAACTTGTGGAGGCCGAAGTCCCCAGCCAGCCCAGCCCGTTTCGCCAATGCTTGGAGCGCCCGCAGCCCTACAGCACCGCCCGTCTGCGCGGCCACGGATGACAGGTTGATGATCCGCCCCCACTTCCGTGCTCGCATGCCGCCGATGACAGCCTGAGTCACCAAAAATACCGACTTGAGATTGGTGGTCAGCACCTCATCCCAATCCTGCTCGGTAATGTCTTCTAGTCGTTGCGGGTGGGCGATTCCGGCATTGTTGACGAGGATATCGACGGAGCCGAGGCGAGTCTCGACTTCCGCGACCACCCGCCTGACCTCGGCAGCGACCGATACATCGGCCTGAACCGCCAATGCCCTCCGCCCGAGGGCAGAAATCTCCCGGCACACGGTTGCAGCCGCGTCAGCATTCTTGTGATAGTTCACGGCGACATCGGCACCTGCGCGAGCCAGAGCGAGGGCGATTCCGGCACCGATGCCGCGACTTGCGCCAGTAACAAGAGCAACTCGATTTTTCAGGTTTTGCATGTAGGAGATTGATGCCGCTGCGGTCAGCGAGGTCGCGACTCCAAGAAGAATCAGCTCGTTCAGAGCCAATTCCGCTACTCCGCTTCAAATATCCAGTCGCGGACTACGTCATAATAACGACGCATGTGCGCTGTCGCGGATGGTCCGCTGGCTGGCGCTCTGCTACCACATTACGAGCACTTGCCCAAATTCACTGGCTATCCGCACTGCTAAAGGTACGATGGAAAGGAGCGCCAGAACCCGAACGCGCTCAAGTAGTGAATGCCACCACGGAGTAAGGGTATGGCAAGAAAAGTCAAGACCATCAAGGTCGCCAAAATCTGGGGCGACAAGCAGTGGACCGTTCGGTTCGGGAGGTTAAACGCTGGCCGCGGCGGGGCCGGGGGCGGCAAGAGGCTGTTCCGCGCTCTTGGCGAGAAGCTTCCTTTCGAGGCGCTTAGCGACGTAAACAAACGCTTGCGAAGTCAGGGGGTCCGCAGGGAGGGAGTCTACGTTGCGCACGACTCGATGGGATACGCCCGGTATATCGGTCGCGGCCGGATATTCGCGAGGCTCCGTTCCTGTCAGGCCAAGCATAAGCTGGAGGTCAAGTACTTCTCGTTTTACGTGGTCGAAGAGAAGAAACACGAACGTGAACTCGAAACGCTTCTCATCCATGCGGCGGGTCCCCTGTTGCAATTCAACACCAAGAAGAAGCGGGTCACCATAAGTGCTGGCTCCCTCCAAGACTACGAGGCCGGGACTAATTTTTTCGAACGGCGTTACAAAAAGGGGCGGAAGTCGTTCTGAGTGCATCCGGATCGCCTCCACGCCCCCGTTCGAACAGTTCCCCGCGGCCAGCCCTTTGTACTTGCGGTTGCGAATCTTGAACCACGTCGTCTCCCGGTCGGGCAGGTACGGCGCATATTTCTGCTTTGCGACTGCTCCTGCGAGGTCGCTCTTGCACACGAGCCGGAATAGCCCCTCGCCGTCCTCCTCGACGTGGTCACCGCAGCCGCCTGCTCGGATGCTCCTTCCCACGGCCTTCCTCCAATTCCGTGAGCCATTGGCAAACCAAGCGCCAATTGAACCGTAACTGACGCCCCAGCTTGATGCACGGAAGGGGTCTGTGCTTGTCCGCCCTGACAATCGCCCTGCGCCTCGTCAGTTCGTAGATCGTGCTTTTGTTCACCTTGAGGCGTTCGGCAAGTTCTTGGATCGTCACGATTTCATCAGTGAGTTCCATCGACAAGTTCTCGGGTGGATTCTAATCGTCGGAAACGCAATCCGGCATAAAACGCTGCCGCCAGAGCGACTGGCGGCGACAGCCAGTATTGGGCGACAATTCTCCAATAGGTAGGGAGACGTGAATGGTGGAGTTATCGATCTCGGGCAGCAGCCTCTTATTGCACGTTCGGGGAGCCGACCAGCTTTGGGCGTTCAGGAGTTCGCTCGAAATCCCGTTGCAGCACGTATCGGCTGTCCGCGCAGACCCGAGCGTTGCCCATGGCTGGTGGCACGGGATCAGGATGCCCGGCACCAACATTCCCGGAGTGCTCACGGCCGGCACTTTCTATCATGACGGTCAGCGGGTTTTCTGGGATGTCCACAACCCGGACAATACGGTCGTGATTGAACTGAAAGACGAGCGTTACAACGAACTGATCGTCGAGGTAGCCGACCCTCAAGCGGCCGTGGAAATGGTGAAGGCCGCATTGCCGCGCCAGTGAATGGCCCGTTACGAGCACGCTGAATCCGTCACACCTCACCTCAAAAACCCGGTCCAGATGACGGCTCGCGCACGCAAGCAAGCGGCATGGGTTGGGACCGCAAGAGGGGCACTGAAATCAGTATAGCGGCTCGGCCCGTTTTCAGGGTCGGGTCAGCCATTGCGGTGGTGGTGAGATCGACGCGGACACCAAAACACACCGTTATCGATGAGCCAAAAATGACTGCCGCACTTCTTCGGTGACACCCACAGTGAAGGCGATAGCGAGATTTTGCCGCGCCTCACTGACAGCATCCAATGCGGGTCAGCCGTTCTCATTAGGTTCACATTGATCCGCTCTCCACAGCCGCAGGGACACATAAGGACGGCCCAGAGCTGAGTGCCCTTCCGCTTAACGAGAATTATTTCCGAGCCAAGTTCAACGGGGACATCAGTCATTGACTCCGCATTCCGCACCGCCGTGTACGTGAAGGCTGGACGCTTCTTCCTGCGGAGCAGTCCACGCACGAACCTCCTGAATCCATCAGTCAGTCTCGCCATACGCAGTCCAGCAGCGGGATCACATCTCCACGTCCCCGCAACTCGGTATTGCCACAGATGTTGCAGTTGGGGTCAGGTGGCGTGCTGTTCGTTCGGATGCGCCCAGCATCGATGAGATGGAGTATTTCGGTCGCTGTGCGCTCCGGCCCCATGAAACCTGTCAGGCGGTGAGCAAATTCCGTAACAGCACTCGCGGCGACAGTCGTGGTGAACGGAATAACGGCTGGCGCTTGCTCTTGAAGCTCGGGAATGTATCTCTGCTGCCGGAGTTCTTCTGCTTCTTCAGGATTCGCAGCCTGAATGGCCTCGGCAGCGACCGCTTCTGGGCTGATTCGTCCGCGACAAAACAAGCATGCTGCACCGGGCACCAGCACAGTTACGCGTCCTTGGACGGAGCGGACGATTCCGTCCCGCGAGTCGATTTTGACGCCCACGTCAATGACGGGTACGTAGTAGTACACGCTGAAGCGCGTCAGCAATGACCGTCCCCACTGGTCGTCGGTGCAACAGAAGACCACATCGCACGCCTTCAGGCGCTCGATGTTCTCTCGTGTCGTTATGTTCCCAATGTGGGGGTGCACCATCGTACCTAGGCCGACATCGGCGGCGAGCCTCTCCATCAGCTTCACTTTTGGGATGTCAACGTCCACTAATCGGGAGCCGTAAACACGAGTCACGTTGGTATCGGCTAGCATCTGCTCGTCAAACATGGAGACTTCTCCAACGCCTAGCCGAAGCAACTGCTCGAAGACCGCAGAACCAGTTCCGCCAGTCCCAACAACGCCGACGTGGAGCCGCCTTATGATGCCTTGAAAATCTTTCCCGAACGCACGCACCTGACGATCATAAATCGGCGGAGGTGCTTCCCCGTTTGTGCTGGAGAAATAGAACCGGAATCGCTTGCCGATAACCCGTACCCGCTCAAGGGACTGCGTGCTGCCATCGTCAAGCCAGACTCGTCCGCAGGGACGCTCCGGAGCGGGAAAGACGATACTCCCATGGACAGGAGCATTGGCAATCCTGATGTAAGCCGTCCGAAAGAGCTTGCGCTCCTCGCTGTCGTCCTGTGGAGAATGACTGGGAACGCCGTCAGGATGGGAGTGCGCAAAAACGAAGCATTGCTTCGTCAGGTCAGCACGTTTCATGGCTCGAAGAAACGAACGCGACCGAATCTGCATATGCACATTCGAAGCGGCGATGATGTCATCAGCTTCGACGGGAATAACCTCCCGCACGAGTAATCGCAACTCATCGCAGGAGCGAGCTACCCGGCAGAGCAGATATGCCGCCATCTCGCCCGTGCTGCTGAACAGGTACGCCGTAAGGCGCTGATACTCCTCATCAGCGAAGCTGATGGTGTAATGCACTATCGACCCTTCTCGATCTCGCGGCGAACAGATGCCATTTTCGTCCGCAGGTTGTCGATACCCGCACGCCAGCTATTGTCGTGCCGAGACCACCGCTGCCAACCGCCAGCACTTGGATCGTGGTACTCCGCATTCAGCGGCCATCGACCGTCTGCAAGCTTCACATCCGGGTTCGTCCAGAACATGTCAGGGTTGCCGTTGGGGTACCCAGCCGAAAGCCGCACCATCAGGTTTGCCTGTCGCGGCGTGTACTGCGCTGGGAAGGGGAATTTGTGAAGGATAACCCGGACTTCCCCAGCAGCCTGTACGACCTCACAGTCGAATCCTTTCTCGCCCAAAAACTCGGCGTCGATTTCCGGCAGCACCGAGATGTTGCCCGTCACTGGCATCATTCGCTACCGGGGTTGAGGGTCTGCTGCGCTGAGTAGAACTTGTCGCCGTCGTGCAACGTGTACTGAGTGCTGTCATTGCGAATCAGTTCGTCATCGCCATGGCCGTGCGTTTCCCGAAACAGGTCATAGCCGGGCTTGACCGCGCCGAGCACGTACAGAGCTGCCCCAGTAGTGGGGTTCGGGGATTTCTTGTGCTGCTTGTCGATGGTGATGTTCACTTCCGTATGAACCGCCTGTGTCACTTCCGTTCTCCAATCCCTATTGGCTGCGTGAGCCGAATAGGATAAAGTTGTCCTGCTACAGGAAGTAGAGCACCACCCGGCCTGCATGTCAACGCTAAAAGGAATTGTTTATCCTGTTACAGGAAAGGACGTGATGTCAGATATTTACAAGCACATCGGCGACAAAATCCGCGAGCTAAGAACGAGCTTCAAGGGAAAAGGAATCAGCCAAGACGACCTCGCCGCCAAGATGAGCACCACGGCCAACACGATTTCGAGATGGGAGACGGCGATGTATAAGCCTTCGGTCGTCGATTTGGAGAAATTGGCGCGGTTCTTCGGAGTGCCAATCACGGTGTTTTTCCCGCAGGCTCAAGTGACTTCGCACATCAACGCACTCCTCAGTGCCACAGGCGACCTCGACAAGGAGGACTTGGAAGAGGTCACCCGATACGCGCAGTTCAGGAGAGCGCGGGCTGATTTGAAGAAGGCCAAGCGCAGAGCATGACAATTTACGCCTATCGAACCCAGTATTACGAGGCAATGAAGCGTCTCGCCGATGAGAAACGTGAGATGCATGGCCTCGCGACCGGAAAGCTGGGTCTTCAGAAGATGCGTGAAATTTACAAAACCGAGGGCATCACCATCGATCTCTGGGTAACGTCTGCCAGAATCCGGGCCGTTTACATGTGTGACGGTGGCGACCCTTCGGTTCTTGTGAACCGAAATCTGCCGGGCGTGCCAAGACTGTTCGCGATGGCGCACGAATTGAAGCACCATTACTGCGACCACAACGCTCTGAAGGACGGCCAAATTCGATGCGGCGACTACAACGCCAACGAGGTAATCGAAAAGGCGGCGGAGGTCTTCGCGGCAGAGTTTATTTACACGGAGAAGGACTTTTTGGAATGCGTGCAGTCGATGGCGCTGGAGCGCGGAAACGTTACTGCTGAAGAAATTGTCGAACTGAAGCGGAACTGTGGTGCACCGGTTAGCTACACCTTCCTCCGGAAGCGGCTCGAATGGTTTGACTTCATCGAAAAGGGCGAGTTTGCGAAGGTGCAGTTCCAGAAGCTGGAAGAGCAGATTCACGGCATTCCAATTTACCGCCAGCCGTGGTTTAGGGCGCGCCGGAAACGAACGACTTAGCCAGCTTTCGTTCGATGGAAAATGCGCATGGCGATGCTTCTAATCCACCGATGCGGAACAACAGAACTCTTCATTAGATGCTATTTCAATACGGGCGAGTATCTCTGCGACAAGTGCACGAAGGAACTGAAGCGCAAGAAGTATGGTCGGGAGCGGGTGCGGAATGAAATCCGGTTACACGGAACACAAAATCCTTATCTGGGGTAAGACGTACCCGGAGCTTAGTACCAAGCATATCGAGACCGTCTGCACCGCAGGCGTGCTTGAGTCCGGCAAGCCCGTCCGCCTGTATCCGATCACGTATCGATACCTCAGCGGCGAACGTTTCGGGCTGTACCAGTGGATCAACGCAGGAATCCAGAAGAACCCAAACGATTCTCGCCCCGAGAGCTACAAGATCGACTGCGATTCGATCACGGTCGGGGAGAAGCTGCCCACCACCAAGGACGAGTGGGGCAAGCGGGCTGAGTTCATGTTCAGGGACAAAAGCTGGCAATTCGAAACCGTGAATGACTTGCAGGAAGCACAGAAGGTGAATCGGACATCCATCGGAATCGTCACTCCCCGAGAAATCACGAATGTCGAGGCTACTGATCGACCAGAGGAGGATGCGCGTAGCTTTGAGGAGAAGTTCCGAGCACTCCGCAAGACAGTAGAGGCGCAACGGGCTCAGATGGACATGTTCGAGCAGGCGATTCCGCCTGAGATGAAAAAGCTCGAATTCCTAATGTCCCGCGTCATGGTCTCGTGGCTCTGCAAAGCCAAGGACTGCCCCGGTCACAGGATGCAAGTGCTGGACTGGGGCCTCTGTGAGCTTCAGCGAAGGGACGGAAGCGAAGCCGCAGTGAACCGGATGAAGGAATTATGCAAGCTGGACTCCTACGACCTCAAATTCTTCTTGGGCAATCTCTTCCAATATCCGACCAGCTTCATGATCGTGGGCTTGTGGTATCCGAAGCGGGTCACCGATCTGCTATCCCGTGAAACTCACAGGTGGACGGGACTTATTCTGATCCGCCTTCTCATCGCGCTGACAAGAATGGAACGGTGACAGTCGTGAAAGCTCTTCTCGAAGCAAGTGAGACAGACGGTCCGATCATGAGACGCAGCGGTGCGCACCAAATCGACAAGATCAGTCACCCCTGCGGGGTTCTCCGCGAGGTAATGCTTGTAACGCCGTAGGCATTCCGCCAAATCAGGCGCGGAACGTCGGTTCTCCTTGGGATTTCCTGCGGACTGGACGTGCACGTACTCGATCCCAACCTTCGCCAGTTCAGAACTGAGGGCCTTCTTGCAGAAGCCGGGTTTGTGGCTCCATGGGGTCTCCCGCACGTCAGCCACGATCCCGACCCCCGCCGCCTTCAACTTTCGAACATAGGTATCTACATCCACACCCTGATTGCCGACTGTGTATAGGTTCAAATCAGCGCAAAGTCACAGAAATTCCCAGAGCACGGGTGATCTGCGGTACCCACCGTAGCATGGCGAACCCTTCGGAGGCAGTCTCTCCCGAGGTGCAGCCCCGGCGTCACTTGGTCACGTGTGATTTCAGCACGGCAGAGGATAGAAAGTCGATCATCCCCGCTGCCCTTTAAACTCAAGCAAAGTTCGCCGAGGCGCTGCTCCAAAGCGAGAAAACGACCGACGCAGGCATGGCCGTACTTCCATTTTGTCTGCGGCGTAAGGCCGGCAACTAAGCTACGCCCGTCTCGCCCGCCTTGGAAGTCCCGAGCACCACGACCGCCTTCTTTGTGCCCTTGTGCACGGTGGCGTAGGCGCAATCGATGTTGATGCCCTTCTTCGCCAGCCTCCCGGCCAGTGCCGCGAGTGCGCCGGGCTTGTTTGCCAGTTCAAACTGTTCCAGCGTGCCCACTGTGTAGGAGTGTCCCGCCCCGCCAAGGGCCTTCTTGGCTTTGCCGACGTTGTCCACGACTACCTGCATGGAGCCTTGCGTCCCCGAGGTGCTGCCCAGCAGCGCCACGATGTTCACCTTCGCGTCGGCCAGAACTTGGGCGACCCGAGCCAGTGCTCCGGGCTGATTCTCCAAAGAGATTGTTAGCTGTTTCACTTTCGCCATGCGCATGCCTCCGCTCAGTCGCTTGAAGCTGTGATTGAGATTGATTGCAGCCGGAATTGTGCTCGCGAACCGACGCGGAGGCAAGCAGGCATTAAGTTGCATGAAACGCACTGGGGCTGACCTCCAGCCCGGACTTGTTGATGTTGGCGAACAAATAGCGAAAGTGCTACACTCCCCGCGTGGACGAAGGTCGCAAACGAGTCCTGCTGATCGCGGCGAGCATTCTCGCTGCCCGAAAACTCTCCGACTGGGACGGGCAGGCCGTCACCAGCATCGGAATCTGCCATCGCCAACGCCATCACGACGGCGGAGCGCATCCTGAGCAGGATTGATGCGAGGTGGCCAGCAAAACGAGAACGTTGAATGTGAGTGCGTATATCCGACCAGAACACATCGCCTGTTCCGAAAACCGAACAAACCCCAGTTTCTTCATGAAAAGCTACGCTGCGGATGCACACTCGGAAGAATCGAAACGGCGCAAGAAACGAGGCAGTGATATGAGGCCGAAAACACGTCTTGCCTTCCTCGGCGAGCACTCAGTTCAATCCGTCATGCTGGTAGTGCTCATTCTCTGTTTCTTCCTGTTCCCCAGTTCTGCTGTTCCGTCCAGTTTGTCTCCGCGTGGCACCAAGTACGAGCAACACATCGCAAAGGAGTTCAACAACTGGTGGCAGCGAACCGTAGCAGCACTGGGTCGCGAAGGCGTGCTCTTCAGAGAACCCGTCCACGAGGAAATTACGAATCGCATTTACGGCTGTGACGATGACCAGTCGATTTGCAGCGACCCAGAGGTCGAGTTTGCAGGGCCGTTCGTTTTAGGCGGCGTTCGATGGAACGATGACCCTCCGTTTCAATTGCACGAAGGAGAGGGGAAGCACACCGTCTGCAAGACTACCGAGACCATCAGGTTTACAACCCAGCCCGTATGTTGGTATCAGATTTTCAAGGCTGCAAAGGCCCAGTCCGCAAGTGGCGATGTTCCCGATGCATATAATCACGCACCTTTGCTTGCTCGGTCACATTTCGGAGACCTCCAATTCTTCCACGCCATGGCATCGCGGGACGGTGAATTGCCCGCAGAAACGCAAAAGCGAATATTGATGTGGGCGGAGTTCACGTGGAAGGTGGCGAGCGGCGAATACGGGCTGGAAACAAAGCTGAAGGACGTGGACATCGCCGAGTTCGATGACTTTTTCGGAAACAGCGGCTGGGCTGTCCAAGACCTCTTCACGGTCGGCAATCCAGCGTTGCGGGAGCACATAGAAGACGTGGCGTTTGGAAGCAACCTGCACGCCGTCGAGGACAGCTTCGCAAACGGGCACGTCCAAAGGGAAGAAAGTGCTTCCGGCGCTAGTTGCGCTGGACTGCCACAATTAGCTGCGCCTAGGCGCATCATCGAATTCCACTCGTACGCGCATCAGGATGAGCACAAACACGCACAGGCCGATGCGCGTGACGCGTTTGAGCACGAGATGCTTACCGATACGCCAAACGAAGTTGTTATCGGCAGGGCGCTGCGAGAGTTTCGGAAAAGTGGTGTGAAGTGGGAGGTGGTCAAGCCGTACTATGTGTGTATTTTTGGCCTCGCTGATTCGACAACGCCAGCCTCACCGGGTAAGGACTTTGCGATGGAGGAAGTTCCGTAAGAGCAACGCGCTGAGTACGGCGAGGTCGTCGCCAGCGTTCGAAGCCGTGGCAAACGCGATCCACCATAGCCGAGCGCATCCATAACAGGATTGATAGCAGGTCGCCGGCTCAAACGAAAGGGACTGCACGATGAAGCGGGTAAGTGAAAGGAAGCTCGAAGACCTAATCTCAGTCGGGCCGGCGATCCGCCGCGACTTCGCCTTGCTGGGCATCGGCACCGTCGCCGAATTGGCGCGGCGCGAGCCCGAAGCCCTGTATCGGGAGCTTTGTCGCAAGACACGGAAAAAGCAGGATATCTGCGTGCTGGATACGTTCCGCGCAGCAGTCGAGCAGGCTCGAAACCCGAATCTGCCGCCAGAGCAGAGTGTTTGGTGGTACTGGAGCCGTGTGCGGAAGGCATCCGCGGCCGGCACACGGGTCAAGGAATGAACAACTGGGAGAAGGGTGATTTTGCTGAGCCCGCGTGGCCAGCGTGTCATTTGGCGACTCGTTCGGCGGAGAGCAGCACAAATGGGGTAAGCTCTGATGTGTCCAATTGGGGCTGGTTTGGGGGTGATGAGTTTGGCAGAAGTTCGACTGCAAGAGGGCGAGTCGTTGGAGAACGCCCTGCGTCGGTTCAAGCGCAAGGTTCAGACGGAAGACATCATTAAGGAAGTGAAGCGTCACTCCTACTACCTGAAGCCGGGCGAGAAGCGCCGGACGAAGCAAGCCTTGGCGCGTAAGCGTGCCCGAAAAAAGATTCGCAAAGAGTCAGATTAGGTTGCACCATCAGGGCCGCTGCTCGGCAGCAGCGGTCTTCCCGTGGCATCATCATCGTGGCAATTGCCAAATGACAGCCGCGAGCCGCAGATATAATCCGTTGCGATGACCAAGAAGATTCTCGCGGCCATGTCGGTCCTGCTGGTAGCCGCCGCTGCCGCGCAGAACACGACTCCCGATGCACGGCCCCGTGCCTCGGACTTGGGGCTAAAGGTCGGTATCCTGCCGACTGGGCCGCTCGATGCGATCACCGACCTCGGTATTACCCCAAAACGCAAACGGGGGTCGGCCCCAAAAATCCCAAAAAACCCGAAATTTTTCCCACGGCACCCCATGCCCCCGGCCGGGAAACCCCCTCATCACAGCCCGGCGTGTTTTTCGGGGGGCCCCCCGTGGGCACACCGTCGAGGCGCTGCCAATTCCGTGGGCGGGGCGAACCACGTGAACAACCATCATTCGTAGTTGGACGTGGCAATTGTGACCGAACTTGAAGGTTCACAGGTGAACAACAACATAAGCCCTTTTGCCCCTCGCGATGGGCTGTTAGGATGCCTCCGAGGAGCCTTCATGGATACCAAAAGGATTCTTGCAGAACTTCGTTCGGAGCGCGGTCGCATTGACCGTGCAATCGCGGCAATCGAAGCCGTCAACGCAACCGGACGGAGAGTGGGGCGTCCGCCAAAGGCGGCACGGAAGGCGCGCCGCCGTGGCCACATGAGCGCCGCTGGACGGCGGAAGCTGTCGCGGCTGATGAGGCAACGCTGGGCGCAGGGGAAGATGAAATCGAGGCGGAAGGTGGCGTAGAACGCCTTTCCCGTGTTGGCACAAGCCCGCGGGCTATTTCTTGTTTGTCCTCGTGGTCTTTGCATCCTTCGCTTGTGACTGGTTTTTCTTATCAGTCGCTTGCGTACTCGATTTGTCTGGAGTATCAGCGCCAGTAGAGCCGCCCGTTTTTGTGGTATCGGCGGCAGCCCATCGGAATCCGCCATCGCCAACGCCATCGCGACGGCGGAGCGCATCTCAGCAGGATTGATGCGCGTTGGCCGGCTCCAACGAAAGGAACAGCACGATGAAGGTGCGAGCGACAGAAACAAGAACTGCATCCGAATTCGCTTTTGAGAAATTCCTAGCTGAGAATGACCTGCAATTCCAGAGAGTCGAAGAGCAAGATTCGCCACGACCGGACTACTTGGTGCAGGTAGACGATCGGAAGATGGTTTTTGAAGTGAAGGAACTCGCGGAAGACGAGAACTTCAAAACTGGGCTTCTGGAAGTGAGCCACCGCATCATGGGCAGCCACATCCGCGCCAAGATCAGCGAAGCACGTAGGCAGGTTCAGTTCGGTGCACGGCAGGGGATTCCTTCAGTACTGGTGGTCTACAACAATCTTGACCCTATACATCTGTTCGGCACTGAAGACATGGATTTCATTAGCGCAATGTATGGCCAGTACACGCTGTTGCTCGACCGGAATACTCTGAAGGCAGTGGATTCTTTTCAGGGGCGCAACCAGTCACTAGGCGTTGCAAAGAACACATCGTTCAGCGCGGTCGGCCGTCTCTATCCGGTTCGTGGCCGCTTGGAAGTCAAGATCTTCGAGAATGCTTTTGCGAAGGTGAAAATCCCTTTCGATGTCCTGCCGCCCTGCTTTGAAGTGAAGAGAGTGAACATCAGCAATAGCCAACACACTTAGCACACGCGACAGCCGAGACAGGTATCAATGCCCATGGTGCTGCCATTCCTTCATCCTGCACGGCGAAGCCGTTGCCAGCAGCGGTCCGTTGATCGGGAACCGCTGAGGCGCGTGCATGAATGCGTATTCGGCGTGCTGGCGCTCGAAAGCGAACCCATCGATCCGAGAGTTTAGTCAGACTTCTTAGCGCGTCCGAGGCGCACCGTGCCAATGGGAAATGATCAGAAAGATGGCCGAAGAACTGAAATGCAGGTGATGGGCGGTTCTGGGTTACGGACAATGCATGACATGCAGCTTGGTTTTTTTCCACGGTTCGCGGACGCTTTCCTGAAAGGAATTGGGAAGACACTCGCGGAGGCGATTGTCGAAGTTCTCCTATTGTTTGGAACTCTTCTGTATTGGGTATGGTCTAAGAGATTCCACGAGCATTTTTGGGAAAATGTGACACCCTGGATTTGGGTAATTGGTTTTCTGATAATAAAACATTCGTTCCAAGCTGCACACATTCTCACACGTGAGGTGGCAACAGAAATCTCAGACCGTGAGATTACGATTCTAGATCCATCGGGGCGTCCAGCGACTAAGCAAGTCGAACGGAGGGCAAGTCGCCGCCTGAAAATCAAGGCTTATGGAACCGCCTGTCTTGTCGTCTTCCTTGTTTTTTTGATTTTATTTCTTGGATGGCGGAAATCTCCCCCGAACACAGATGTCAGTTCGCAGCCTGAACCTCTGGCTCTGTCCATGAGCTGTGCGTCTGAGTCGCTCCCGATCAGCATTCCGGCGGCGACGACTGTGCACGTTGTTCGCATACGCCCATCCTTGTTGTTGGGGGGCGACCTTAATAGTTTTAGCGGCGGAGGTATCATGGAGGATGTCTCATCTGGGAGAGGCAAGACACGAAACTGGCCCTCTGAGGGTGAGGGCAGATGGCTATCCGACAACGAACGGAAGAAGCTCCTTGCAAAAACTGGCGGTGTTGCGAGCTCTGGCATTTACAAGTGCGATATCAGCAGCCTTGGGAAGGCTACGTTGGAGGAAGTTACATTGAAGCTAAACGTCACACTGCTAGATGCCAATCGTGATTATGAAGAACATGTTTACACTATTTCAACTGATCCGTTGTCTGGCACCGCGCCTTTTACGTTCTACATTGTCAACCCTTGTGCAGCCAGAGTGTTTGCGTACTGGCCGGAGGTCGCAAGCGTTAAGGTTGTCGGACAGCCTAACAGACACGATGTACCGCTCGGTTGGGTAAGACGCCTAGATTTGGGTAATCCTATGGTATTCATGCCTGCAGCTTGGCGCTGGAATGAAATTGATGAAACCTGTCCGAAGTAACCCGTCCTCGCCGTGTTCCGGGTTCATGAAGTGCCGAGTTGCGAGGTCATGAGGCCGTAGGGGCTGGAGCTTGGCGATTCCATCCACTCCTACCCGTGCTCAGAAGGTATACTGGGCTGACCATCCCGAACGAGAATTTCTCCCGTATTGGATTCATTCAGTTGCGGCTGCTGCGAAAAACCCCTTTTTGACCACCGGGGAGGCAAGGGCTCGGGGAAGCCTGAAATGGCATGGTTTTGCACCTTCTCGCGCCTGCGTAACCATCGAGACCCAGAACGCCGCGCTCCATTCTGGGCGGCTGCCAGAATTCGCTGCACGTCGATGCGAGTCGCTGGATGTCTATGCCATTCCGCGCTGGCGTTTCTCCAGTGCGCCGTCTCCGATTGCAACGCGGGTCGGCCAATTCAGGTGGCAAGAATCGCAATGCGCCGGATCGTCCTCAGCGCGTTTTGCCGAGACCCCGGCCACGATGTCGTTCGCGCACACGGCGCAAGGCACTGCTTCGAGGGACGCTAGTAGCGCAGCGCGGATTTCCTCCAACGGACGACGCCAGCCGCTCATTCCAATCTTGCAAGGCGAGGGCGGAATTCGCTCCGCGTTTTTGGCGGGTTTCTGATCGTCAGCACATGCTTGGTGTTCCGCGCCATGCTTGGTCGGTTGCGGCGGGGCGGCGGCAATGATTGCGCGTGTCCGGCATCTTGCGAGAAACGCAAAGGCTCGTGCCAGCCAATTCATCTTGTTGTCCATATCGTCCATGCGTCATCCCTACCGTCTGGCTTGTGTGCAGGCTGAATTCATCGCCTCCGCTTTTGCGCGGGAAACGCCGAAATGGTTCGTCTCCCATCGCATGTTCTGCTCGTCCCAGACGATTTCCTTGCGCCCAATCATCAGCGTGCTCCGGTTCCATAGCACTGCGTGAATCTTTCTCTCGTCCGTCCGCTCGACGACGGCTATCCCGCGACCGAGGATCGCCACGCGGTCGCCCTTCTTCAAGGTTCGCTCCTGTCGGCGTCGGTCGTAATACCGTTTGCTCATCCCGATCAGGCAATCGAGCCCAGCCGGGCTGTACGCTGAATCCTTCGCCCAAAGCGGGATGTTCCCCTTCGGAGCGGCAACGAAAATATCAATGCGGTAAGTGGTGAGCATTTTCAAGCGAGATTGAATTTCCGCGAGCGTGAACGGCAGGGCGTCCGGCGACAGGAAAAAATTCTTCGGATAGGCGAACTGGGCACGCCACCCTAGTTCCGTGCTCCATGACCGTGCCCCACAGGTGTACTTCGCCGCAGATTCCGTACCCTTCGTATCCTGCGCTGCGCAAGTGGTGAAGCGTTTTGGCCGCGTAGATGCCGCAGGTGCAACCTGTTTGGGGCGCTTCGTGCGCGTCATCCATGGCTTCGGCACGCCCGGCGAGCCTTCCGGAGATGGCATGCCTGCATCCCGCCGCCAGAGGCTGGCCCGGATGCCACGGCTCCCCGCAGAGCGACTTCAGCCCCGCGGCATCCCATTGCCAGACCCGATAGCCGACGATTGGCGAAATGTAATCGGGAATGTTCACGGTTTGGCTGGCACTTGCTACGGGCTCGGGCTCCGGCGACTGAATCGGCTCGGACTCAGGTTCGTCTGTCGGCTCTTTCACCGGAAGCTCCAACGGTTCCACCACAATTTTCCGAAGCGGTTTACCGATTTGCATTGTGTTTCCTCCTATTGGCTGGGCACGCGGCGCTGCACCCGCGCCGACCTGAGCAGTTGGTGTGCCTCGTTGATCCGTGACGTGTGGCGCGTGGCGTAATCCCGAAGCTCCTGCGCCATGCTTTCCAGCTTGTCCGGGTGCCACTCGGACACCTTCCTGTGGTACGCCCTCGTCAGTTCATCCGGCGTGCATCCCTGACTGACGCCAAGCAACTTGCAAGCTTCAGCTTCGGTGACTGCGCCGTTCGGCTCGGCAGGACTTTGCCTGCCTGTCGCGGCTTTTTGCCGAGCGCGTTCTTCCGTGCGCTGTCGCTTGCGTTCTGACTGCCTGTTCCCGCTCGCGCTCATCCTCTTGGCTGCGCAGTTCGTCGTCCCGCCGCCGTCCTTCATCCATTCTCCCTGTGGGCCGCCCCGGTCACGAGGCGGAAGAGAGCTTTGATCCCTGCACGCGAGCAGGTACAGCACCAGCAACAGGAACATGAGTACGGCTTCAAATTCCACGCTGCGTATCCACCTTTCGGAAAAGTGCCGACGATGCTCAGAGCTTGGCGAGCAGTTGCGCCTTCTTCTGCCGGAATTCCGCTTCGGAGAGGACGCCCGAATTTCTCAGCCTTGCCAGCCGCTCCAGCGCGACGACCGCGCCATCGGCGGCGGTTGCATATGGCTGCCGCCCTCCCGACACCATCGACATGATGAAGGCGCATGCTTGCCGGAATTTGTTCGCCCGATCCGTGCCGCTGATCGAGACGCAGTTTGGAGCTTTGGCGGCAGGGGGCTTGCTGCCAGCCTGCCAGAAGCTCTTCGGCGTGCCCTGCATGCCGCCCGCAGACAGTTCGAAGTACCCGGTGAGCAGGTGGAACTTGACCTCCGCCCCGGCAACATTGGCGTACGGGCATTGGAACGTGTCGGTGCCGAAAAGTCTGGCCAGTCATCCACCCGCCCTTGAGCACGATCACCCGCGAGTCCGTGCACACGAGTGCTTCTTTGAAAGCGCCCTTCAACTGGATGAACACCCGCTCGCCGGGGAGCGAGCGTTTGCCGCAACGCCCTCTCCAGACGGTCAGGAATCGGCTCGATCATTTCTTCCTCCGTGGATCATCAGGTTTGCTGCCAGAGTTTCGGCGCTCCGTGGCATGCGGTCGGCGCTTGGCCAGCGTCGCCCATGCAGCCTGCTTCAGGGCTTCGGGAGCGCCGGGGCAATGGCCGGCGAAGTGACGGGCTTCGATCTCGGGGCTGTAGTCCGCATACATGTGGTCGCACTGGACGCACCAGCCGATTACTTTGCTGGGTTCGGTTTCGGCGCATCCGCATTCGCAATGTGGCAGCGTCGCCTCCCGCTCGTGACACAAGCGGTTGGAGCCTTCTTGTTGCTCCGCACGCATCGCTTCCGCGATCCGGCGCTCCTGCTCGGGCTTGTGCTCCGGGCACGGGCGAAGCTCGACGGGGCACTCGCTGTGGTCGTTGCCCTCCATGGGCAAGCCGCAGATGCATTCGCAGTCTTCGCCGCACTGCCAATCGTGCCCCTCGGCGTCGCAATAATGTCTGTGCATCAGTCCGCCCCCACGGAAGCCTGCTCGCCGCACGGCAGGCCAGCGGCATGAGTGCCGATTCCTTCACCATGCGGCATACGCTCGCCCGCGATATGGCGTGCTTCTTGGCGACCTGCGTTAACGACATCCCGCAGCGGCGGTCTTGGACGACCTGCTCGCGATCAACGTCGAGCCGGGCACGCCCGATCTGCCGGCCTTCGAGCTTTGCCCTGCCGCATGCCAGCCCGGACCCGTTCGACGTGATGCAGTCGCTCCAATTCGGCGATGGCTGCCACGATGTCGGATGATCGCCCGACCCATGGGGCCCGTCCGTGTCTATATTTTCACGCCGGGAGAGGAACTCGATGCCGAGACCGTCGAAGTTCATCGAGCGTGCAGGAGAATGCTTGGTTGCCTCGCCACCCGGTCACAGACCGCGACCATGAACGACGGAAAACTTTTTGACGGCGGGCATCGGCCATGATCCGTCCAGCCCCGGCCGCCTTGCCCGTGCCCCGCGAACTCCGCAATCCGTGTACTCCCTGACGATCTCGATGCCCGCGCCGTTCCGCCAATTCGCCGAAGCTCATGCAATTGCGTTTCGAGTGCTGGTCAGCGGTGGACACTCGGACGTAGATCGCCGCTCTTCTTCATTGCAATATGCCTCCTTACACTGTCAAAAAGACTGGACGACGGATCGACAATTGGCCGAAGATCGGCGATCTCAGCCAACGCTGCGTCGATTGATCCGTATCCACATCGCTGCATCCATGCGGCACACAGGACTGGTGATCGGCTCATCCCGCCGACGCAGTGAAGCAATACGCGCCACGTCGGACGCTCCTCGCGATTGCCGCCATGATCTTGTCGAACTGCTTCGAGCAGATCGGTATGGAATCCGCAACGGGAAGGTGGACGTATTCGATCCCCTTGCCACGAGGCACTACTTCTTCGGGACACAACGAGACCACTGTGGCTATCCCCGAGGGATTCGCAGACGCGAGTCGCCTTGCATCGTCTAACGAGCCCACGCTGAGTCTTTGCCAAATCCTTGTGATCATGCGCCTCCTACTTCCCCTGTCCTGCATCAACGAGCCGGATCGGCCGATGCGCTTGTGATTCCACAAACACTGCGTCCTTTTGGGGAACGCTCCGAAAACCGGCACGTAACAGGCACGCTCTCGCCTCCGCTGCGCTTGGCACCAAGAAAGCGTTGCTGCGAAAGCGGTTTCGCTGGAACGGCAGCAGCATGTGCGGAATGCCCGACCGAAACAATGCGGCTTCCGCATTCAATAGTTCAACGCCAGCATCCCGGACCGTTCGCCAATGTCTGTGGCGCAACTGTGTGGAGGATCGGGGGAGTCGGCGTCTAGCGTGTTCGCAGACGGCGAACTCGGGGCCAAAGAGTGCCAGTCCGTCCTGCACCATTGACAACAGGTCGCCAATCTGGCGGTCGGAGCACCGTGTCAGACGTTCGCCGAGCAACGCTCCGACCCATAGCGTCCGGAAGCGTTCGACGGGATCGCGTGATGCCGCCAGCCTTCGCTGCCATTCAAAGAGTTCAAGGGTCGAAAGCCCATCGGGCGGCAAGTGCTCCAAGGTTCCCCCCACCCTAAAAATACAGAGCAGCCTCCGAAATTGACTAGAAACGCCCCTCTGAGCCGAAAAAAATTGCTGAAAAGTAGTCATTTCCGGAGCACGGTCTGTATTTTGGCAATGGGGGACAGCACGCCAATGCAGGACTTTCTCACGCTCATATTTCGAATTTCGACGGGCTCTCGTAACAAGCGCCGTTAGGGGAAAGCGTGATCAAGCTCGAATTCCGATTCTTCTAACGCAACAGGAGAAGTGAATGGACAGCCGCTTTGCTCGTCAAGCGTCTGGGAGGAGGACTGGATGCATGAAAAGACCCGCCGCCCCAAAGGCGGCAAGAAAAAGCAGGCTGGGGAGCCGCACGTCGGGATTTTTTGGCTCGTGCGCGGCAAGCTAATCTTCGACACCACCCTGCTGAGCGCAGCGGAAGCGCACGCGCATTTCAAGGTTCACCCCGGCGACCATGTCGTCGTATGGGACAAACTTAGGCAGCAAAGAATTGTGCCGATGGAAATGGAATATGAAGAGCAGCCTCGGGGCCGCGTGGTCTACGACACCATCGACCAGCGTTTCACGTTGCTCGCCGACAAGTGTATCCTCGGCAGCAGGGCCGTCGTCCGCGAGATCGTCTCTGCGATGAATCTGCCTGCGGGCACGGCGAAGGCGACCGACCATCATTACCGCTGCCACATCTGCCTGTACGGCACGGATGATGATGACGACGACGAGGACTGAAAGGCTGCTATTTGAGCCGTCGCAACTACGTCCCTGTCACCATAGCTTGTGCTATTCGTCACAGCGATAAGTGCGCGATGGGTGCATGATTAATTTCTCCCCCCTTCTTTCCCTCAGAAACAAGAACCTATATTTCGCTGGAGGTCGCAAATGGCGGATGCTGCACCTGCTTTGCCCGAACTGATCGAGTGCCCCCTGTGCATTGGCAAGGGCCGACTCAGCCGCGCAGAAGTACTCGAACGGCTGGGAATGAAGGATTTTACTCGCGTAGCCCAACTCAGTGCAGAGGAAGCTATCCGCCTCATCGTGAAGAAGGAAAAGGAATCCGAACAGGCGCGATGGGCCAAATTCGACGCAGAGGTGACGAAAAGGGTCGTTGAGGTCTCGGACAAGTATAAGGCGGAACTGCAAAAGCTCCAGACCGAGAAGAATGGGCTACTCGTCCGCTTGGAGGAGTTCGAGAAGAACGCCTCAACCACGCTGGATAACGCCAAGCAACAGGAACGGTTGGCGACGGAAAAAGAACTACAGAAGCAGTTGTCGGCCCTGACCAAGCGAATCGCAGAGCTTGAGGCCGTCCAGAAGCTTGCTGACGATCAGAAGAAGACGGAAGTCTCGAAGGTAAAGGCTGAGCTTGAAGCTGCGCTGAATATCGAGACGGCAAAGGCGAATGACCTCGACCGCAGGGTTAGAGACTTTACCGAAGAAATGAACAGGCTCCGAGGCAGGAATCAAGAGCTTGAGGCCGAAATGGCAAAGATCGCTCGCGTCGGGAAGAAAGAAGAAATGGATTTTGCCGAGGACGTGCGGGCGTGGCCGGGCGTCTGGATTAGCGAAAAGCTCGCACGGCACGGCGACTATCTGTTGGCGTTCAGCGATGCGGTGGGCGATCCTCTTGAGCCCAAAATGGTCGTGGACAACAAGGACAAGGCGAGCATAGCCGAGACAGACATCAAGAAGGTCATCCGGGACGCAAAAGAACGAAATCTCCCTGTAGCGGTAATCGTGACGCGGGATGAGACACAGCTTCGGCACGCAGACCGAGACTGCCGCTGGGGCGAGCAAGACGGAATATGGATGCTCCGTTCGACAAGGGCATGGCTGCGACGCGACCTCGAAGTCTTGCGCCCGGTATTCGAGCGCATGCGGGTTGAAGGCCCTGATTACCTGCAAAAGAATGCCGCGTTGGCGGAGGAGGTTCGGCGGACATTCGTTGATTTCGACGAAATCGAGAAGGAACTCAAAAAGGCGGCGAGGGCGGTCGAGCTGGCATCCGGCCTAGTCGCCAAATACAAGGGACGGCTACGGTGCCTATGTGACGCCGCTGCGCCGGAGCACAAGAAGGTAGTCGCGGTTGAGGACGCTGTAGCGGCCAGTTTTGCCGCCGGGGCTTGACACACGTCCTGAGAGTCATCCATGACCAATGGTGCCAATAACGGAGAAGGATGCATGCGCCTCACAGCATCCGACATCATCAGCCTGTACCGCCCCACAATCTGTGCCCTCCGGACTTATTTGCGTGAGCAAGGTCTGCCCGAAGCGGAGCCCAGCGCATTCGAGCAAATTCTCCAAACCCTTGGTCAGCGGCACGAGCAGAGTCACCTTGCCACGCTTGGCACTTACGAAGACCTGAGCGTCGTGCCACCAGCCCAGCGCGTTCAGCAAACGGCAGACGCTCTCCGGAGCCGTGTTCCCGTCGTTTATCAAGGCGAACTTGCATGCGATACAGCCCTCGGCGGCGTTCCAGCCACCATCGTTGGTCGTCCCGATTTCCTGATTCTCGACGGCGACGGCTACATCATCCGGAATTCAAAGCTCTCCCGGCAGGTCGATGAAGACCATCACGAGGAAATCAAGCTTCAACTCCAACTGTATGGCTGGCTATTTGAACAGGCGGCAGGCGTACCCGCCAAGCGGCTCCAAGTCCACACTGGCAAGGGCGACATTGTGGACGTGCCGTATGACGGCGGGGCCGCTGCGCTCGCGGAGCTTGCCAGAGTCGTGGCTCTGAAGCGGCTCGATGCGGAGCCCTACGAGCCTTTAGGGTGGACAAAATGCAGCGGCGGCTGCGGATACTACGAACGGTGTTGGCGAGAGGCAGAAGTGCGGCAGGACGTGTCGCTCGTGATGGAGGTTGACCAAGGGCTCGCCCGCAAGTTGCACGAGGATGGCGTCGAATCCGCGCAGCAGTTGGTCGCTGGGTACGATGTGCAGCGGTTAAGCGAACTGAAGCGCCCGTGGGGCGACAAGCAGCAGAAAGTCGGTAAGAAAGCTGGCAAAATTCTTGTCTACGCGGAGGTTCTAACCAGCGGCAAAGAGCGGATGGTCGGCCCTGTCGTGCTTCCGGCGCTCGACAATTTCGTCATGTTCGATCTCGAAGGCATGCCGCCGCACCTTGACGACCTTGAAAAGATTTACCTCTGGGGCATGCGGGTGTACGGCAAGCGTCCGAGCACGTTTATCGGCGTGACCGCAGGGTTCGGCCCGGATGGCGACCGGGAAGGGTGGTGCGGCTTCCTCAATGCCGCTGCGAAAATCTTCGCAGACTACGGCGACATTCCTTTCGTGCATTGGCATTCTTACGAGCGCACGCACGTCAACCAGTACATCGACCGCTACGGCGACCCGGACGGAATTGCTGTCCGAGTTCTCCGCAACCTGCTCGACCTGCACACGGTGACGAAGAACGCAGTCGCTCTTCCGCTCCCGAGTTACAGCATCAAAGTTGTGGAGGAGTACGTCGGGTTCAAACGTACGCAGGAGGAGTACGGCGGGACGTGGGCGATGGCGCAGTTCATCCTTGCAACCGAAACCGACGACGAAGCCGAGCGGAATCGCATGATGAACGAAATCCTGAAGTACAACGAGGAAGACCTCGCCGCTACGTGGGCGGTTTTCGAGTGGCTGCGCCGGAAGGCAACGCCTGCTCAGGTTTCCACGCCAGATTAGTGGAAAGACTCCGCTGGATTACTGAGCTTCCAGTTTTCTTTGCCGATTTGGGCATGCTTCTCCGCGGTTGCTCAAGGTGTTTTCAAGCCTATTGTCCTGTGCTTGACTGTCCTGTGGCAATCGGCTTTGAAGGCGAAATCTTGAACGGCGCGAGGGATTCGTTCACGCCGTTGCCGATGTGCAGGCTCAAATCTCCACTCGCATCGGGGTACAAGAGAATGTGCCAATGCCTATCATCCTCTCGCTCCGTCATGCTCAGATGTTCGCACCTGCTGTGTATCCAGTCATATGGAATGGCATACGCTTCGTTTCGCCCCACGCAACCTAACACGTACCACCCCTTTTCACCTGCCGCGAGGAACTCGTCCCATTTCGAGTGATACGCGTACCAATATCCGCCATCCGCGTATAGCTTAGAAATTGTTATCGCGGCCCTACTCTTCTTGTCCGCGCTCCAGTACAAGGCGCGGCTGTTCCTCACGAGGGGAGCATACTTCACCGACAGTGCGTTAACGATTCTGGCTCGAATATCGGCAATTACCTCGCTGGACGTGTGCTGCTGTTTCAGTTTCTCGTCGGTGGCAGGTTCGACTGGAACCTGTTCTTGCTCCGCTGCACTGCTGGCGTCTTCTGCAACGGTGAACGCAATTTCGATGATTTTATCGAGCTTCGTGTACTCGAAAGGTACTAACAATTCGTGGATTTTTGCCGCGACCTTGGATTCACTGTTTTCTTTGAGAGCAACCAGTTTTGCGAGGGCGTCGGTACTTATCAGGCGAATGTTCCATGCGTGCTTTGAGCCCCGCACTTGCGCTTCGAGGTCGCCTGTGTCTTCGCGCCCGACCACTATCAAAACCGATGAATCCTTGCTGATTTTGTTTTCGGAAATTAGTTTATCTCGGTAGGTGGCAATTTTGTCCAGATTGATTCTGTAGCTGTCCGTCGTTTTTACTTCCACTACCAAACTGTACCCGCCGCATTCGATCCAAAGGCCATCAAAGCCTATTGCCTTGTGCGTACCCTGATACAACCCGTTCTCAATCTGGTAGTCGAGCCTGCGCCCACACTCATTGACAACGTCTTGCAGAACAAACCCGCTCCTATCAAACGATTCTTCAAGGCATGTCTGAACGTAGTTGAAGAGGTTCTCGCTGGTAGCGACCTGAAGATACTGCCGAAATGACTGGGAGCATTCCGATCCGTCTGTCAACTTGCCATTCCCGCATAATGCCAAAACTTGTTGGACTGAGAGTGAATCCACTTGCGCTGGTGCGGTCTTCAACAGTGTGAACAATGCGCCCATGTGTCACCTGAACCGTAAAATCGTCGCCATTTTATCCCGTCCGGCAGTCAATAGGGGAATGCGTGCTTGACAAATTAATACCGCCACAGAGGCTCGTGGAGATCGCCGCCGTCCATTTGGCCGGGAGACAAGAACACATCGACCGAAACGCCGTGAATTTCAGCGGGAACGACGCTGAGTGAATCGTCCGTCTGCCGTGTTCCTCTCAGAATTCAAGGCGATTCGCCGCGCAGCTAGCCTACTCGTCGAGCCTGATCTTGCGGATCGGACGGGGCGGCTTGCCCCCATCGTCCTTACCGCCATCCAACCGCATTTGTTTGGGGCGATCAAAGACCTGATACACCTTGATGATCCTGTTCCGCTGCTTGAGTTTGCCGTTCTTCTCTTCGACCTTCCAGTGCAGCCTCACTTTGAGCCTGTCGCCCTCGCCGAACTTGATGACGTGATCGTGAACCTTCCTCCAAAACTGTTCATCCTCGATCTTCGCAACCACGGTCCCGCCTTGCTCGAAGAAACTCCACGTGCTGCCTTCCTTGAAGGCGATCTTCGAGACGATCAGGACGGCATCGCGTTCCCCTTCCGTTGGCGTGCCGTCCGACTCCAATTCCCACGGTTCGGGCTCGAAATATTCGGCCTCTTGTTTCTCGATTGCCACTTGCTCAGTGTTGTCCTGCTTGACGGCAATGCGGTTGAATCCTTCTCGACGGAGGGGTTCGGTCGCTTGTCCAAATGCTGCCCTAATAGCCGAGTCACCGTAGAGGTTGTAAACGACGTTCGTGACGGTCTTCTTGTTGTCTCCAATAGTGACTTCAGTGTTGTTTCCGGTTTGGGTCACTTTGTCCGGTTTCTTGCCCCGGAGCCATTTCCAGAGATCGATTAAGGACTCACCCACAGCCCCGCTCTTCTTGACGAATCCGATCAGCGCAGCGAGGCTCCCCGCCGTCATGAATGGGTGATTTGTGATTAGGTGCTTCGCCGCCTCTACGATTTCCTGCTGAAATTGCAGGCTAACGACGAACGAGCCAGCCTTGAAGTCCGACTCGACCAACACGGCAGCTTCGCTGGCTTCACCGTTGACGACAGCGTTCGCCCGATGGAAGATTTGGCTGTATCCAGCAAGCGACTCAGCAAAAAGCTGAGCATCGATCATGCCCTGCTGGACGGCTGTTCCTTCGAAAACGAGTTGAACCTCAGTGGTACTCATTCAGCCTCCGAGGCCCGGGTTCACTTTCAGGCGGTCGCCCAATTCGCAGACAGAACTTCGGCTTGCTCCAGCACGGTCAGGGTTGCCTTCTCTTGCTTGTCTGGTGGATAACCGTACTTGCGAAGAATGCGCTTCACGAGCACCCGCAGGTTCGCTCGGATGTTCTCCCGAATAGTCCAGTCAATCGTCGTGTTCCGCCGAACCGTGTCCACCAACTCACGAGCGATGGTTTTCAACGTGGGCTCACCAAGCACCTTGACGGCGCTGTCGTTGACTTCCAGCGCATCATAAAACGCAACCTCATCCTCGCTCAGACCCAACTCCTCGCCCTTGGCCGACTCTTCCCGCATCTGCTTTGCCAGCGCAATCAGTTCCTCGATTACCTGAGCCGCCTGAATGGCACGGTTCTGATATTTCCGAATGGAACTCTCCAGCAATTGTGAAAACAGGCGGGACTTGACCACATTACGGCGAGAGCGAGTCTTGATCTCGTCATTCAACAGCTTCCGCAGAAGCTCGACAGCGAGGTTCTTTTGCGGCAGGTGGCTGACCTCCGTCAAGAACTCTTCAGAGAGGATTGAGATGTCGGGCTTCTTCAGCCCCGCAGCAGCGAAGATGTCCACAACCTCGCCCGAAAAGACCGCTCGTGAGACGATCTGGCGGATAGCATTGTCCAGTTCTTGCTCGGGACGATGCTGCTGTACGGCGGATTTCGTCAGCACACTCCGTACCGCCTGAAAGAAACCCACGTCGTCCCGGACTCGCAATGCCTCATCGTGGGGAACAGCCAGCGCGAACGCCTTCGACAGATCGGTGACAGCCTTAAGTAAGCGATTCTTGCCGTCCTCCTGCTTCAGGATGTGCTCCTGAGCGTTCGGAAGAACGCCGAGCCTTTGCGCCGGGGTTCCGGTGACCCACAGCGACCAATCGAATCCATGGAACAGACCACGGCAAATCTCGTACTTCTCCAGCATGACGGCGACCGCTTCTTCTTGGGGCAGTGCCGTTCGACCTTGGCCTCCGCTTTCGGTGTACGTAGCCAGCGCAAGCTTGAGTTCGTGCGCGATGCCGAGGTAATCGACGACCAGCCCACCCGGCTTGTCCCTGAACACACGATTGACACGAGCTATCGCCTGCATGAGCCCGTGCCCGCGCATGGGCTTGTCCACGTACATTGTGTGCAGAGACGGCACGTCGAATCCCGTCAGCCACATGTCCCGAACGATGACGATCTTGAACGGGCCTATGGCGTCCTTAAACCTCTTGCCGAGAGCTTCCCGCCGACGCTTGTCTCGGACGTGCTGCTGCCATTCCGGCCCGTCCGTGGCTGAGCCTGTCATGACGATCTTCAGCACTCCGGCGTCATCGTTCTCGCTGTGCCAACTGGGGCGAAGCTTGACGATCTCGTTGTACAGGTCAACGCAGATTCGACGGCTCATGCAGACGATCATCGCCTTTCCGTCCATGGCTTCGAGCCGTTCCTCAAAGTGCTTCACAAGGTCTTTAGCTACCGTCCTAAGCCTCTTCTCTGTGCCAACGACGGCCTCCATCGCAGCCCACTTCGTCCTGAGCCGTTCCCTACGCTCGACTTCCTCGCCCTCGGTCGCCTCCTCGAAATCGGTGTCCACTCGGGGCTTCTCTGAGTCGGGCAAGTCGAGCTTCGCCAGTCGGCTTTCGTAATAGATCGGCACGGTCGCCTTGTCCTCAACCGCACGCTGGATGTCGTAGATGCTGATGTATTCGCCGAACACGGATCGGGTGTTGGCGTCAGTCTTCTCAATTGGCGTTCCCGTGAAGCCGATGAACGATGCGTGCGGGAGCGCATCTCTCATGTGCCGTGCAAAGCCGTCGATGAAGTCGTACTGGCTACGGTGCGCCTCGTCGGCGATCACTATGATGTTGCGCCGATCCGAAAGCTTGGCATCCCCTCCGTTCGCAGGCGGCATGAACTTCTGAATCGTGGTGAAGACGACATGCCCGGTTGATACCGAGAGTCGAGCCCTCAAGTCCTCACGGTCGATTGCTTGCTCCGGAGCTTGGCGCAGCAATTCATGACAGCGGGAAAAGGTGCCGAAAAGCTGATCGTCCAAGTCGTTGCGGTCAGTGATGACGACGATGGTGGGATTTTGCAGCTTCGGTTCGAGCACGAGCCGTCCGGCATAGAAAGCCATCGTCAGGCTCTTGCCGCTGCCCTGCGTGTGCCAGACCACACCGATGCGCTTGTCCCCCGTCTCAGCCGAGGCAGTGATCGTCTCTACCAATGCACGGTTCACAGCGTGGAACTGGTGGTATCCGGCGATCTTCTTGACGAGAACACCGCCGCCCTCGTCTTCGAAAACGACAAAGTAGCGCAGGAAATGTAGCAGGCGACGTTTGTCGAGCAGCCCTTCGATCAGTACTTGGAGCTGGGGCAACGACGCCGGGGCAAGCTCTTCCCCTTCTATGGTTCTCCACGGCATGAACCGTTCCGTGTCGGCAGTGAGCGATCCGACCCGCGCCTCCATGCCATCGGAGATGACGAGCAGTTCGTTATACGTGAAGAGCGACGGAATCTGGGCCTTGTACGTCTGAACCTGTTTGAACGCAGACCAGATGGTCGCATTCTCATCAGCGGGATTCTTCAATTCCAGCAGAGCGATTGGCAGTCCGTTGACGAATATGAGGATGTCAGGTCGGCGGGTGTTCTGACCTTCAACAATGGTGAATTGATTGACAGCCACCCAATCGTTGTTTTCAGGGTGATCGAAATCGAAGATATGCACCAACGCGCCGCCGATAGAGCCATCGGGCCGGGTATATTCGACCGTGACCCCATCCACGAGCTTCTGATGGAAAGCGTGGTTGCGGGTGACGAGCGAGGGCTCGTCTGCACGCATCAAGCGTCTGTAGGCATCATCGATAGCTTCTGGCGGAAGTCCCGGATTCAACCGCGCGAGAGCTTTCCGCAACCTACCCTGAAGAACGACATCGTGGTAACCGGGGTCGCTACGCTCTGCGCCCGGTTCTCCAGCCGCAATTTCTGGCCCATGCAGAACCGTGTAGCCAAGCGCCTCAAGCCACTCTAGGGCTGCCTCTTCAACCACGGATTCGGTGAAGTTGCTCATGCCGCTGGCGTCGTCTCCGTGAGAGTAGCGGCGTTTGTCCTCAGCCAAGCAACCAATCTTCCCGCTGTGTGTTCAGCGCGGTCAGGCTCGATCCCAAACTTAATCAGCGTCTTGCGAAGCGCGACCTTCATTGCCGCTTGCAGTGGCTCACGAGATGTCCAGTCCAAGCCCATGCCTTGTTCTGCTGTTGCCAGAACTGAGTCCCGCAGGCTCGTGCCTGTAGTAGCTGCTGCTGTTTCCGCCCCGCCGAGGGCCTGCAAGAACTGCTGAAGAGGGGTTTTCAGGCTGGACAGCGCACCTTCGTAGGTGGGTACGACTTCTGCGGTGGCAGAAATAGGCGTGGCAGCCCGAAGAGGCGTTGCTTCGACCGGGGCAGTTGCGATGCCTTCAATTTCCATCACAGGTTGCGGGCCGCCCAGTGCCGATGCCAGCAGTTGAACGTACATTTCACGATCAACCGCATACAAAAGCTTGCTTGGTTCCAGCCTGATCTCGAAACCTTCTGGCAACGTCGCAGTCCGGAGTTTCACGATGAGCGTTTCTACGTCGCCGTCTGTGTCAACGTCAGCCTCAACGGAAACGGCACAATTCACCCGGTCATGGAATCGAGCGAACCGCTCGTATGGTTCTCGCGTGAACCTCAGATCAGGTTCGGTACCCTCGTGCGCCGCCAAAAGCAAAGCGAGGATCGTGTCGGCTGTGACGAGAAATGCCCTGCATTCGTTCATTGTCAGGGTGTCTAGAAAGCCGTCTTTGCCATGTGCCACAGGGTCGTGCTCATTTCGCATCTCACTCAGCGCATCCGCCATTTTGTTGTGAGCTTTCAGCAGCTTGCCGAGCTTGCTTGCACCTCGTCCGCTATCGAGTCCAAGCGTTTTCAATGCCTCGACGAGGAGAGAGGTCGTGCTGGGATCGGACGGTGCTAACTTGCCAAACTCGCCTAGAATCGTGATGCAGACGCACTCGATGAACGATTTGACGCTGGCGATAATGCCGTACGCGCTGCTGTCGTAACTCTTGACCACCGCATCGTAGTGCGTGGCGAGTGTTGGTGCTTCCGGCCAGCGTTCTTTGGCTCGGCGGAACTGGGGGACGAAGGCATCGAAGGGCTCCATCAGATTTGGCCTCCCACGATGCGTTCAGCGTCAGGTATGCGAAGCTCGCCCGAAAGCAGCCTTGGCAGCAACGTGTCTCGAAGCTTAGCCAGAGCCCTCGATGACACTTCGTTGCAAACCACCCTCGAATAGAGTGGACGCGCAATTCGGTCGAACTCTTTCATCAATGCTTCTGGAGGAGTCGTCACAAGGATCGGGCGAAAGCTAGACTTGCTGATTTCGAGGAATGTCGAACCGTTTGCTTGGCTGACGATAAGGTCATGAGCCCATTCTGTCCACCGGAGCAGGAACAGGTTCGAAACGCCTTCGGCGGCTTGCATTGCGATGAATCCCTGATTAATTGCGACCGGAACTTCCGCGATTGCGAGATACCCGATGGGCGCACGCGACGACACCAGCACTGTCCCCATCGGCAGTAATCCCGACGAGATTTGAGCCAATCCTGCGTCCGTGATCTTCCGCTCCGTATCAAGCAGCACAGGCGTCTTCAGCGTGGAGAGGTCTTTGGGTGTGGCCCAGTAATGTGTGCCATCCTCCCAATATGAGGGCTCTTTTGTGCTTGGGGTGCTGCCACCGCTTACGCTTGCAAGCTCTCCAATCGGCTTCAACTGCCATCCTTTTGGAATGTCAGCTTTCTCGCTCGGTTCTAGAGTGTCCGGGAACAACTCCGAAATGCTTTTCGCGAGACTGGTGTTACGACCCTCAGCCTTGGCCCGGACAGGGTCAAAATCCACGAACCACGAGCGGAACAAGACGCGAGCCATACTCTCAACGGTCTCGTTCATACGCCGGAGTACATCGATCTTGTCATCCAATGCTCCGAGAATCCGGGCTATCGCACGTTGTTCTCGAATATCCGGCAGCGTGATGTGCATCCTGCGCTGGTCACTCAGGCTGACATATTCGGCCATGTCCGTCTGACCCGCTACACCTTTGAACTGGACGTAAAACTCCCGGCCATACATCCAGTAAAAAAGGAAACGAGGATCGATCAACTCTCTGTCCAGTGACCGCCAAAAACATAGTTGTGGTGAATACACGAAACCTTCCGTTTGCTCACGAACAAAAGCAAAACGGCCAACGGTTCCCTTTGAAGTGAATACAACGTCACCCGGCTGGCTGATTTTGTTCCCTACACGACCTAGGTTCTCGACCGGAAATCGATCTGCATCAGCGAACTGGAATCCTCCATTGATATTTCCAGCGCGTGCAAACGGTAGCCCTGTCCTTCCAAGCTCTTCGTTTTTGGCTCGGTAACCATCGCCGATCACGAGCTTCTGTGTAGCGATGAGATCAGCGACTTCGTGCTCTTGCCATTCACTCCCCATACCCAAGCTCCATGAGGTTGGCAGCAATGGCTGAATCGAGCTTCGCGGCCTCGGCGGTCTGGTTACGCAGTGTGGAAGCCAGTCGCGTCATCTTCTCTTCGAATGGTTCGCTGTCATCTTCGATCTCTTCAGCACCCACATAACGCCCCGGCGTCAAAATGTGGCCATGCTTTCGAATGTCTTCCAATCTGGCACTCTTGCAGAAGCCAGCCACGTCGGCATACGTTCCTGCATTCCTGTCACCGCGCCACGCGTGATACGTCCCTGCAATTTTGGTGACATCTTGGTCGCTGAGTTCACGGTGTATGCGGTCAACGAGCGTGCCCAACTTGCGTGCATCGATGAAGAGCGTTTCGCCCCTGCGATCGCGAAACCGTCCATTTTTCTTATTTCGAGCTATGAACCACAGGCAGACCGGAATTTGAGTTGCGTAGAAAAGCTGGCCGGGTAGAGCAACCATGCAGTCCACAAGGTCAGCTTCGATGATGGCCTTCCGAATCTCCCCCTCGCCCGACTGGTTTGAGGACATCGAGCCGTTGGCGAGAACGAACCCGGCCAAGCCTGTGGGTGCAACGTGGTAGATGAAGTGCTGTACCCATGCGAAGTTCGCGTTTCCAGCAGGCGGTACGCCGTATACCCACCGCTTGTCGTTCTTCAGCAGTTCGCCGCGCCAGTCGCTATCGTTGAACGGCGGATTCGCCATCACCCAATCAGCCTTCAGATCGGGATGGCGGTCGTTGTGGAAGGTGTCGCCATGGGCGATCTGAGCGTCGATGCCCCTGATCGCCAGATTCATTTTGGCCAGCCGCCAAGTGGTGTAGTTCGATTCCTGCCCGTAGATCGAGATGTCGCCCAGCTTCCCGCTGTGCGCCTCGATGAACTTCTCGCTGCTGACGAACATGCCTCCCGATCCGCAGCAGGGGTCGTACACCCGCCCCTTGTACGGTGCCAGCATCTCCACCAGAATGCGGACTACGTGTGAGGGCGTGTAGAACTGGCCGCCCTTCTTCCCCTCGGCACTGGCGAACTGCGCGAGAAAGTACTCGTACACGCTACCAAGAATGTCCTTGGCGCGGGCTGCCGGAGTGCCGAGGCCGATGTCGCTGACGAGGTTGATGAGTTGACCGAGCCGCTGCTTGTCCAAGCCGGGACGCGAGTAATCCCTCGGCAGCACGCTTTTGAGCGACGGGTTGTCCCGCTCGATGGCGGTCATCGCCTCGTCAACGATGGTTCCGATCTTCGGCTGCGGGGAGTTGCCCTTAAGGTGAGCCCATCGTGCTTCCTTGGGCACCCAAAAGATGCTAGCGGCACGATATTCGTCCGGGTCTTCAGGGTCGGCCCCCTGATTGCGCTGCGCTTCGAGTTCGGCGTGTTTGGCTTCGAACGCGTCGGAGATGTACTTGAGGAAGATGAGCCCGAGGACGACATGCTTGTATTCCGCCGCGTCCATATTGTTCCGGAGCGCATCCGCCATGCTCCAGAGCTTCGCTTCGTCGATGGTCGCAACTGTGCCGTTGGCCACTTGACCTGCCTGCGCTGAGTTTTTGGGGACGAGCTAGACAGTATGTTGCTAAGTGGCCTAGTGAATCAAGCAGATACGCAGTTGGGCCGAGTACGAGCGACGGGGAAAGCACCACACCGAAGTGATTGTTGCGGCGCTTGGGGCGGGGCAAAGGCGTAAGTGTTTTCGCATCCACCTATTTCAGCCAAACGGCCCAAGTTCAATCCCGCGCCTCGAATCCAGCATCTGTCTCAACTCCGTGTCAGGGTCGGGCCGCACGTCACTGGCACCCCTGCGGATGAATATCTCGCGGGTTTGCACGTTGAAGTACGGCTTTGCCGAACCCTCCTCGACACGCAGCACAAACACAGTCTTATCCCCAATGCGCTCACTGTGGGTGTCAACAATCGGAATACGGTTCAACTTTTCTTGCAATAGCTTTCGGATTTCGGCGAAGTAGTCGGCTTCGAACGCCTCGGCTTTCTCTTTATGGGGCACATGACCATCTACGCCCACGATGTCAGCGTCATCGGTCACACCGATGAAAATCGTGCCTCCAGCAGCGTTGGCGAACGAAATGACGGCCTTGGCAAGCTCGGCGGCTTTCTTCTTGTCTTCAAGACGGATAAACTGCTTGAACTCGACAGCATCCGTTTCACCCCGCCGAATCATGTCCATCGAAGCATCGGAGTATCTCGCGCCAGCAAAGATGACTCGTTCACCTGTCGCCCATGCCTGTTCTTCGGCGAATGAGTCCAGAACTTGGCCGCTCTGATTCGTGATGAAGACCCGGAGGGATGTCGGGTTGGTCATCAGTTTGAAGCAGTGCATTTCTTGCAGGGGTGCCGTGTTCCGGAAGGTGTCGCGACCGTCAGTTGCCAGAACGGACATCGCGAGCACGCCGTCAGCAGATAAGCTGCACTGAACCGAGAGGATGCCGTCCGCGAATGACATCTGTTCAAAGCGGGCGGTAAAGTCCGGAATGAAGAGCAGGAGTCGGCGAAGGCGACCGTCGTGGTCACTTACAGGCACTCCTATCCAGTGGCTAATCGCATCTTTCGCATCGAAGAAAGGCGGCAGTCCGCGTCCGACCAACGGCTCGGGTGCAACATAGCTATTTTGGGTGACGCCCATCTCGAAGAGGTATCCGGGCCAATCATGATAGACCGAGCCGCTGGGATGGAATGTTTGGTGGGGCCAGTTATTTTTGAGGTCGAATGCAATTCCATCGCGTCCAGTGAGGAGTTTGCCAGTGCTGTTCAGCACTTCCAGCCGAGCGCGAAGGTCGGCACAGCCGAACAGCTCGCGCCTCAACTGCACCTTGCCGTAATCCAAGAACTCAGAGTCGGTGCGACTCTCGACACCTGCGCGGATGAGACAAAACAGCGGCTCAGAGCCCTGCGTCAGGGCCTCCAACGAGCAATGTTGAAAGCGGTCAGGAAAACGGCCCACCGCTTTCCCGATGGCATCAAGAAAATGGTCGAAGTGGCGCAGTTCATCTTCAGTTAGCATAGGCAGCAGAATACGACTTTTCTTACGCGACACGAAAGAAAGGCTGGGATGAATTGGATACGAGATTTCGGTGCTCGCGAAGGCCACCTTCCGCCTGTCAGGAACATTGATAACGCTGCGCCAGAGCCCATGCGACAGGAATTAGTTGATGTTTTCTACCTCGTAGCACGGCAAGCCGATGTAAGACTGGACGCTGACCGAGACCTCTACTTCATCATCGAACAGAGCCTCGGAGTCGAAGCTGCTGGCAATCCGCATGCCGGACGGCGTCAGCGGGTCGGCAGGGACATATCTCAGGCAGAATGGCACAGAGTCTACGACCTCCTCGCGAGGCTCTGGGTGGAGTTCCGAGGGGTCGGCTTAGAAGAGGTGTACCGGGAAAATGTGAATCGAGTGCTTGCCGCACATGGTGTTGTTTGGGAGCTTCAGCCAGACGGCCATTTGCACCGTGTAGTACCTCCGCCTGTGCAGGTGCAGGTTGAAATCATAATGGCGGAACTGGCCCAGCCTTACTTCGAACCCGCACGATTTCTGTTCAACGCAGCAAGAGAGGCTTACGATGCTCGGCCACGTCGCGACCGTGATTGCTGTTCTAATGTATTCGATGCCATGGAATCGGTGGCGAAGGCAAGATTGGAAATGCCGGATGCCACGTTCGGGCAGGTGCTCACCCGTCTCCGGCGCGAAAATCTGCTGAACGGAGAAATAGTGGGCGTCCTCGAAGCGGTCAATACGTTGCGTAACCGACATTTTGGGCACGGTATGGTCGCGCCGTTCGCATTCGGCCCCGAGCAAGTTGATTTCACTTACCTGAGTTGCTTGGCTGGAATTCTTCTCTTCGCTCGGCATGCCTGACATAGACGGACTCTCGCGGGATCAGCGGACGGGAACTCTTCTCATCCGCAAGTGTCTACACCCGGTGTACAGACAGGTCCGATTCGCGGTCGCCGCCAACGCGGCTAGGGTTGCTCCCATACTCTCTCGTGGAGAGGCTCTCCGCTCAACACTCGCCACATGCGTAATCATCATCTGCGCCGCCGCAGGTGTCTGGACAAGGCGCTGAGGGGATTGGAGTGTCCTCGTGGGGCGAACGGGCACCCCAGAGTTCGGGGAGGAAACCTCGTAGTTCATTGCGCACGGCGTCCCCGAAATTGACACGACACCCTTGACCGATAGACTCGACCAACTCCTTCAGGTGGGGATATTTCGTCTTGTAGTCAATCGGGCTGTCACCCCGGAAGTACCGGAATTTCTCAGCGCCTTTGCTCAGGAGAACATGTGCGCGACTATAGACGGGCGCTTTGCCCAGATCGTGCTCCATATCATGTTTCGAGTGGTATTTGGCTCCGGGCTTCCAATCGAACCTGCTACCGTTCCAGCGATAAACACAATCCGGACGCGCCTCGTATTCAACCTTCGAGAAGTATTCCCTCGCATCGAGGTGCCGGGTCACCTTCGCTGCGTAGACCAAACAGTTGTTGGAATAAAGAGTGTTCGCAGCGAACCCAAGGATGATGTCGCCGAAGTGCGCCGTGGAGCGAACTGCGGGTTTACAGATTGCGAGCGAGAGAGTCCGCTCTCGTACGCAAGGCGCTCCACCGTTGTCGGTCGTCAGTTTGTAAATATATACCTTGTCCATTTTTCCTTGAGTGCCAGCCCGCCCGTCGTTAATGTGCAACTGGTTTGCTGACCATGGGGAACCTACTACTGCACGGGCGGAAAGTCGATACGGTTTTTCACCTGATGGGAACGCACGAGAACGACGCCGAATCAGTCGAGCCGATCCCATGGCGGACGGGAGCCATGCTTCTGTCGGAAGGCACTACGGAACTCCTTCTCCCGGCGTTCTGCGTCCGTCTTGTCCGTCGTGGCGACCCACGCAATCTCTACGCGCCGGAGCATATTGTTTTGAAACAGTTCGGCATGAATGCGCTGCGTGGTGGAGCCGCCAACTCCGCCGAGGTAGTTGCCGAAAATTCGGGCGCAGAGGCACCGTGTGTTCCCATACTTCAAAATTCCGCCCGTTGCGCTGTTGCGGCTCTCAACGTCGCGCAGTGCATACACGGCAGCGACTTGGCCGCAGTCCGGGAAGTGAGAGACGGTGAGATTGGAAATTGGAATCCACTGTTCAAAGTCTGCTTGCATACTAGATGTTAAGGCGAATTTTGATCAGCGCACAATACCGTTAGCATGGATAAGTCTTGATATTTTTTCGCTCAATTCTTTGACCTAAGCTTTGCCACGTTTGATCACATCGAAAATGCCAACCGAATTGAATAGCAACGGCGGTCTCGACATCCCTGATCTGCGGTGCATGTTTTATTCCGATTGTACTCGGCGTCGTGCGCATCGCGCATCGTTGATCGCTGACGACACCATCAGCGCCATGGCGATCTTCCAATTGCACCTCGTACGAGGGACAGAAACTCTTCCGCTGTGAACGGCTTCAGCAAGAATCCGTCGGCTCCGTGCCGCACCGCTTCTTCGCGCACCCACGGATCGTGAATGGCCGTAATGAAAGCAAATGGAATGCGGGGGTAACGTTCCTTTACGTGCAGAAGAAGCGTGTACCCGTCCACCAGAGGCAGGAGCAAATTGGACAGAACAAGATCGATCCGAGTTCCGGATGCCAACAGTTCCATTGCTGAGCGACCGTCTGCCCCTTCCCGGCAATCGAATCCGTCTCTAAACAGCCAAGGAACGACAATGTCCCGAACGGGCTGCTCGTCCTCAACCAGAAGGACTCGCGGCAGGTCGGGGTTGCGTCGTGTCTGGATGAAAGTCCCGGTCTCGGTTTTGACTGTAGTCATCCTTCCCCGAATCTATCACGGGCGATTCTCCGGCACCCTTGATACCGGCCAATGCCATCGATCCGGGTTTAGGTTAGGCCAAGCTGCATTCGGTGCCAACGGGGAGGCTGGCTGCAAGGGCACACGCTACGGGAAATCCATCCCATCACAGCGATTTGGAGTGCTGAACAACGGACAGAGGAACCCGATTGATCCGCAGTAGGCAGCAGCGCCATACTGGAGCCTGCATGAGCTACATCGAACAAAATCTCAGTTCCGGCGAGACCGTCCTGTACCAGACCCGCCTGCATTGGGTTGTGATGATTGCGCCTTGCATTGTTGCTACCGTGGCGGGGGCTGTGGGTATCGGACTATTGATCGGTGCAGCCTCCACACTGAGCGGCGCAGGCAGCAATTCCGGGACACTCGCTGCTGTCGGCGTCGTGTCGCTCGCGCTCGCCGCCGTGGTTGTGGCCGTAGCTTTCTGGAGCAGGTCGAAGACTGAAATGGCGGTGACGAACAGGCGTGTGTTGGTGAAGGTAGGCATACTGAAGCGCCATTCGACAGAGATCATGTTGTCGAAAATCGAGAGCATCAGGGTTGAGCAAAGCCTCGCCGGGCGCATTTTCGGCTTTGGAACCATTGTCGTGCGCGGAACCGGGGGCACGCCCGAGCCATTTGCGACGATTGCCCACCCGCTGGAGTTCCGCCTTGCGGTACAGGAGCAGATTGATAAGCTGCCGGAGAGCCGAACCGCGACCCAGAGTGCCTCTGGTAACTGAGCGCCTGTTAAAGCGGCGAAGGCAGCGGGTGCTGCCGCCTCGGGTGTAACTAGGCTTCTCATTTAAGATCAACAGCGCAAACCTGCGACAGGCGGTGCGCCCATGGAAAGCGCAGATCGTATCGGCTTCGTTGCCCACAAGGGTAAGCAAATCCTCATTGCCGACTTCACCAACTGCACCCCGGACGAAGTGAAGGCTGTGACCGATCAAGTAAGGCGCATGGTTACCGCTCAGCCCGAAAATTCGGTGCTGATCATGGCCGATTTCGGAGGCGCTCAGTTCACGAAGGACGCCGTCACCCGCCTCAAGGAAGTGACCACGTATGATCGCCCTTATGTCAGGCGTGCGGCGTGGGTGCATGCGGGGAGCTTGCCCAAGGTCTTGTACGAGGCGATCAAGACGTTTTCCCAGCGCGAGTTTCCGACGTTCGAAACACGCGAGGAGGCGTTGGACTTCTTGGTGCAAGAGTAGAAGGCACCGCCCCATCACAGCCTTGGCATGCGCACCCGCCGCCAGAGCCCTGACCGTCACGCCGACATGTGCTGGAATGTCGAGCAACCGGATGGTCCGGTCGGCTCTTGCGATGGGGCGGCAGGCTGGCCCAAAAGGCTATGCGCACCATCTGAGGCGATCCGGCGGGGCGAACCCCCGTCCGGCGGCCCAGATCGCCGCAGATCGGCTTCCCGAAGGCATCAGAACCCAGCCCCGAGGCAAGGATTCTGGCGTCTGGCTGACCGCGACGGCACCCCGTCGCAGACAAAGCACGCCCCTGACCGAGAGTCTACTTGGACGCGAACACCGAGACCTTGCTCAGTCCAAGCCGTTTCGCCAAGTCTGGATATCGCTTCTGGAGCGCCCAGAAATTCTTCCGCGCACGCCATGTGGGGCACTTGATGTCGAGCAGGGGCGTCCGGGCGATCCCAAGCCAGTGCTGCATGCGGGCGGCGAGCAGGTACTCACGAATATCTTTTCCTGCATTCATTTGCGCAAATCCTCCGCGAGGGCGACGTAAGCCCCGGTTTTTCGGGGAAAACCAAGGTACGGTTTACTGGTTCTAAATGACTTAATGCGCGAAGCCCCCGATTTTTGCCCCCCATACCATTGACTTTGAAAGTCGCTGAATGATGCTGAGAAGTCACTGAGAATTCCTAAAAAGTCACTGAGTGATCCTGAGATGTCACTGAAAGTCTCTCAATGTCGATTAGTGTCCCCCGAGGAACGACTTCGGCGAACGGTTCGCGGCAGAAGCTTGGGCATGGGAAATGGTACCAAGAGACAGCTCACCAGACCTGAGCCGAATCGATCAGCCTGAATATGGCACGGCATCCGAAGTCCGCGGCCGACCCGCAGCCTCGCGGGTTCACTTGCGGTGTAATGGAACACTGCGTGAGGTTGGTGGCCATGGACAGCACATTTTGGAAGAGAGACGAGTTGTACACCGAAGTCTGGGAGCACCCTCTGGTGAAACTGGCGGACAAATGCGGCATTTCCGCAGTTGCGCTTGGAAAGATTTGCCGAAAGCTGAAAGTGCCTCTGCCGGGCCGGGGCTACTGGGCGAAAAAAGAGTTCGGCAAGACAGGCAAACGGGCACCGCTGCCGGAATTCAAGGATGCCCCCATCGTTCGGCGGCGCACGACGGCACCGCGCCCGAAGCCCACGGTCGATTCCGCAGACCCCGAGTTGGCGAAGATCGCGGCAGTAGAGTCCAGCCCGTTACCGCTTTCAGCAGAGCAGCACAAGCTGGCGGCGTCCTCCGCAGATCCTGCTGAGGCGTGCGCGGACAAACGAATACGGCATCATCGAGCCAACCGGCTGACAAGCAGTGCCTAAACGTCCGGGTCTCGAAAGAGTTGCTCGACCGTGCACTTGTGGTGATGAACACGATCCTGTTTGCGCTCGACGCGAATGGGTTCGATGTGAAAATCGGAGAAGCGTCCACTTCCGTGCAGATTTTTGGGGAGGACGTGAGGTTCAGCATCGTTGAAGACCTCAGGGTGAAAGAGCGCCGGGAAGAAAAGCGTTATTTCAGCACGAAGAAAGTCATCGTGTACGAGCGCAGCGGCAGCTTGGCGTTCCAAATCTCGGCGTGGGCGGAAGGATGCCGCAAACGATGGGCGGACGGCAAAACGCAACGGGTGGAGAAGATGCTGCCGCAGTGCTTGGGCGGCCTGATGCGCGTGGCAAGGGCCGTGCGCATCTGGTCGGAAGAGGTCAGAAGACGGCAACTCGAATGGGAGCGGCAGAAGAGAGAACGTGAAGAACTGGCGAGGCAGATTCAGGAGGAGGCGGCCCGTGTCAAGGAACTTGAGACGTGGACGAGCAACTGGAACAAGGCCCACCAGATTCGCACTTTCGTGGCGGCGTTCGAGAGGGCATGTGCGGTAAAGGGGACACCAACGACGCCGGACAGCCCAAAGGGGCAATGGGTCGCATGGGCGCTCCGGCAGGCGGACCGATTCGACCCATTAGTCGAGAGTCCCCCGTCGGTGCTGGATAGAAAACCGCAACCCTCCGAATGGTGGCCTCTCGGCGATTCGATTGGCCAACAGTGAATAAACCGTGCGGGTACGACTTGTCCCTCGGCCCGGCGGTGTTTCGCGCAGGCTTGGATATTTCAGGGCGCACCGGGAAGCCAATGGGCATCGGCACGGCAGCGCCCAGCGTCCCGCTCGCAAGGCAGGGCGGAACGACCCGTGCCCGTGCGGCTCCGGGAAGAAATACAAACGGTGCTGCGGTGGGGCGGCAGTCAACTGAATTCCTGCTGCGGGGCTCTTCGCTGAAAACTCTTTTGATAAAGTGCGACGAGTGCTATTGTGCAAGCGAACAGGCTGGAGCAGCATGTTGCACGTTTCCGCGCTGTAGATGCGCCACAGACTGGCGCAGATTTGTACACAGTTTTGTGCCGTCAAAGCGCGGGTCGTGAATTTCTTGAGTTTTGTGCGCATCGAAGAATCAGCAAATTGCCTGTTATGAATGCGGCAGCGCAGTTCGAGTCCAACCGCCGCCACCAAAATACAGCTCTTAGCCTGTAGCTCTTAGCCCTTAGCCAACCCGCGAGTTACAGTCGTAACCACTGCCGACTCCGGCGTGGGATAAATTCAGAATTCCTGTTGACACCTAAGCTTAGCGCGATAATATTCAGCTCTCCCCCGTTAATTCGAAAGCCGTAGTCCTCAACGGATTACCGCGGGCGCAGCCATGTGGGTGGGGGCGGCGACCGCCGTGGAGTGTCGAATGCGCGCTCTCCCTTCGTGGGTCAAGGGCTTTGTCTACAGTTTTCTTTGCATCTTTACGCTGGCACAAACAGGTTTCGGGCAGGGTCCGGCGGCTGCATCCGCATATGGCAAGCTGCCGCTGAGCTTCGAACCGAACCAGGGGCAAAGCGGCGGCGCCACGGACTTCGTCGCGCGCGGCCAGGGCTACACCCTTCTGCTGAATTCCAGTGCGACCACGCTCGCGCTGCATCGCCCTCGTCCGGCGGGGGACCGCGACCGCAGGGAAGCAGAACGCGGTGCCATGGTTTTCACCGCGCCGCCGGTCGCGCTGCAATTGCGTCTGCTTGGGGCGAATGTTTCGGCCGAAGCCGTCGCCGAAGATCTGCTGCCCGGCAAGAGCAACTATCTGATCGGCAATGATCGCACCCATTGGCGCACTAACGTGGCCAACTACGGCCGCGTGCGTTATCGCGGTGTTTATCCCGGCATTGACGTGGTTTATTACGGCAACCAGCGCCTGCTGGAGCACGACTTTGAAGTTGCCCCCGGCGCCGACCCGCGCAGTATTCGTCTCGCCTTTGAGGGCATCCACGCGCGCAGAGGAAAAGCCGCCTCCGGCGACCTGGTATTGCAGCTTGCCGATGGTGAAGTGCGCCTGCACAAACCGCTCATTTATCAGAACACGGAACAGGGCAGCCGGGAAGTCACCGGCGGATTTGAGCTGCGCAAGAACCATATAGTGACGTTCCAAGTTGGCGACTACGACCGCAGCAGAGCGCTGGTCATTGACCCGATGCTTGCTTATTCCACGTACCTGGGCGGCACCGGCGAAGATGCCGGCAGTGCCGTGGCGACGGACAGTTCCGGCAACGTGTATGTGGTGGGCCTCACCGCCTCCACCGCAGCCAACGGTTTCCCCATCACTGCGCAACTCAGCGCCACCGGATGCGCCGCGGTGACTCCCGCAGGCTGCAGCGGGACGACGGATGATGTCTTCATCGTCAAGATCAATCCCGCCGGAAGCGGCGGGACGACCGGTACTGCGCTGGTGTATTCCACCTTCCTCGGCGGCAATGGCGACGATGAGGGTTATGGCATTTCCGTGGACGGCTCCAACAATGCCTATGTAACCGGATTCACCTCGTCCACCGATTTCCCGCTATCCACCTCTCCCGCTCCGTACCAGTCAGCAATCGGCAGCTTTCAGGGCAGCGCCTTCGTAACCAAGATCGGCCCTGCCGGCAACACCTTGCTGTATTCCACCTACCTCGGCGGGCACGCGCGCGACTGGGGCAACGCCATAACCCAGGACTCTGGCGGCAATATCTACGTCACGGGCGTGGCGTTTTCGCGCGACTTCCCGACGCTGTCTACGTTGGTCGCGCCACCGGTGACGCTGTTCGCGAGCCGCAACAGCGGGACGTCGTGGGTGGCTGCCAGCGGAAGCACGTCTTTTCAGGTAACCGCCTTTGCCGTGGACCGCAACACGCCGGGCACGGTGTACGCAGGGCAAGTGGGCAGCGGCGTAATCAAGAGCACGGATTTTGGCGCCACCTGGACGGCCACCGTGGCCACGCAGAGCTACAGCAACGCGCTGGTCCTCGACCCCACCACCACCGGCGCCACCGCCGTGCTTTATGAAGGCAGCCGCTTCAACGGTGTGCGCAAGATCACCGGCGGCGGCACCGGCAGTACTTTCATCAATTCCGGACTGACCAGCTTCAACGTCCTCTCGCTGGTGCTGGACCCCGCCAGCAACGCCACCTTGTATGCCGGCCTAAACGGCAGAGGCGTGTGGGTGACGACCAGCGCCAACGGCCCGACTCCCACCTGGACGCAAGTCACGACTACGGGTTTAGGCAACCAAACCATCAATGCGCTCGCCTTCGATTCCGCGACGCACGCTTTGTACGCCGGCACTAACAACGGCGTGTACCAGTTGGCCAATGGCGCGGCCAGTTGGACGACGGTGGCGGGAGGGCCGACGGGGTTGGCCGTGCTAGCGCTGGCCATTGATTCCAGCTCCAACGTGTACGCCGCATCCTTCGGCGGGGGCTTGTTCAAGCTGAGTGCCGGCGCGTGGACCACGCTGAACGGCAGCGGCGGCACCGCGCTCGGTACGCTCAATCTGCGTGCCGTGGCGGTGGATCCGGTTACACCGTCCACGATCTATGCCGCCGGCCGAAGCCGTCTCGGGATTTACAAAAGCACCGACGGCGGTTCCACGTGGTCGCTACTGAATTCCGGCCTGACGATCACCAGCGCGCAAACCCTGGCCATCGATCCGGCTTCCACCGGAAACGTGTACGTCGGCATGGTCAACCTCATGTCGTTCGTCGCGAGGTTTAATTCCGGCGGCAGCCCAACTGCGCTCGCATTTTTCGGCGGAGCGTCGGGTTCCACTCAGCCCTACACCATGGCGGTGGATGATCCCACTTCGCAAAACATGTATATCGGCGGCTCCACCAGTTCGGCGAGCCTGCCCACGCCGCTGGTCGGCCAGACGACGATTGGCGGCAACACGGACGGCTTTGTCGCCAAGATCTCTACCGTCGGCACACCCGCCGTGGTTTGGGACCGCTACCTGGGCGGCGCGTTTGACGACATTGTGTTCTCCCTCGCTCTCGACCAAAACCGAAACGTGGATGTAACCGGTTACACCACCTCGGCCGACTTCCCGGTGTCCGCCGGCGCCTATCAGAGTAGCCTGAAGGTCACGCCCAACTTTGGGGCCAACGCCTTTGTCACTGAAATCGATCCCACCGGCGCCACGCTTCTGTATTCCACCTATTTCGGCGGCACCGGCGGCGATGATGAGGGCACCGGCATCGCGGTGATTCCCGTTTACAGCGTGCAAGCGATCAACGTTCTGGGCGGCGGAAGCGGCTATACGACTTCGGCGACGTTGACGATCTCCGGCGGTGGCGGATCAGGCGCAACTGGCACACCGGTGGTAAGCGGCGGATCAATAATTGCCATCAATTTGACCAACGGCGGATCGGGATATGTGCAATACCCCAACGTCACGATTAACGATCCTAATGGAAGCGGCGCCGTGTTCCAGACGGTCCTGTCCGCTCCTGTGTTCAACGTCAGCATCGCGGGCCTCACCGTCTCCACCGACCTGCCGACCGTCAATCCAATGCAATCCTTCAACGCCGGCGGATACGACACGTTTTACGCCAAGTTCGATCCCTCCAAAATTGGCGCGGCTGGGCTGCTGTATTCCACCTATGTGGGCGGCAACAGCGATGATTTCGCCTTTTTCTTGAATAACCTGGCACTCGATTCGCTGGGCGCCGCCTGGATCACGGGCCAGACCTTCTCCACCAATTTACCCACCACCGCCTCCAGCGCGGTGCAGCCGGCGGGCAGTTCCACGGTAGCGAATTCGGGCGATGCCTTCGTGTACAAGATCCAAACCACCGGCAATGCTTCGGATATATCGCTCACCATGACCTCTTCGTTGGGCACTACGATGGCCGAGGGAACAACGAATCACTACAGGATCGTGGTGACCGACAACGGGCCGAATCCGGCGGGCGCTCCGTCCGTGGTTGTGTCCTCGACCTTGCCCCCCAACGTCCATAACGCCGGCCTATTACCCACGGCGGGCGATTGCACGTCCGACCTACAAACGTTTGTCTGCAACATCTCCCCTGGTGTCGCCGTCGGCGGAGCCGGACAAGTGATCATCGACTGGTTTGCTCTTGCCAACACCGTAACGACGCCGCCCGTCGGGCCGACCATGACCGTCACCGCTCAGGTTTCCACTGCCGACGACGATCCTGCGCCGGCCAACAACGCGACCTCATTGCCGGTGACCGTGCAGCGGCAGGCAGACCTGAGGATGACGCTCCTCAGCGCTCCCAATCCGGTGGCAAAGAGTGCGGCTTTCCAATATTCCGCCACTCCCTTCAACGCCGGCCCCAGCAACGCCACCGGCATCGTTGTCAGCTACACCATGCCGGCCGGCGTGACCTTCAACCAAGCGGGGTCGACCTCGGGCTGTGTGCTCTCCGTTAGCACCGTCACTTGTCCCGTCCCGAACCTGCTGCCCAATACCGGGACGACCGTAGTTGTCAGCGTCATCCCGAGTGCGCCGGGGCAGTTGAGCGGCACTTTTACCGTATCGAGTTCGCAAGTGGTGGACGACGGTACCAACGGTGCGCCGGGGGCGAACAATTCGCAGACGTTCACCAACACCGTCAGTGCGAACGTTGATCTTTCGGTGACCGCACAACCGATATCACCCAACGTTCCCGTGGGCGGCAGCGCCGCGATCGCTCTCACCATTCGCAATCTGGGCACGGATACGGCCACGTCCCCATCAGTAACTACCACCCTGCCCGCGGGCATGTCGTACGTGAGCTTTTCTTCGTCGTCCACCGGCGTGAGTTGCAGCGTCGATGGCCCGGTGTTTTGTTCTCTGCCCAACCTGGCCCCCAACGCAAGCCTCACCGTCACCATCTTTGCCACTGCGGTGCTGCAAGGCACGTACACGGCAACCTCCTCGGTCAGTTTTTCCGGGACCGACACAAATACCAGCAACAACACCGCTACTACCCTGGTGACGTTTACCGGCGGGCTAAATTCCTCCCTCACCACGCTGCTCACCGACTATGAAACCAGCACGCTCCAGGCCTACAGCGGCTACCCCAATCCCGCCCCGGCGTGCTGTGGGCAACCGACCCAGGTCGGCGCCAACCCATCGAATGTCGAAATTGCGCCCAACGGCCGGCTCGCCTTTACCGGCAATGTCAATGGCAGCTACATCTCGGTGGTGGATCTCACGATTCAGGCGGAGATCGCGCGCATTCGCGATGTCGGCGGATGGAGCATCGCCATCACCTCGGATGGCCAAAAGCTGGTCTCGGTCAGCTCCAACCGCGACGAGTTGGACGTGGTTGACATCGCAACCTTGGCCGTGACCAGGATTAGCCTCGACCACACGGTCGGCGACGCCGCGGGGGTCAACGACATCGGGCCGTTCTCACTGGCTGTGGTCGGATATCAGGCGTATATCGCCAACACCTTCGGCCCGGTGATGGTGGTGAATTTCGCCAACCCGGCTTCGCCGGTCATTACAACCGTGGCCGGTACGGCCGCTTTGCTCGCGCTTCACGCCGGCCACCAGGTCGCTGCCACTCCCGACGGCAGCACGGTTGCCGTCTTCGATCGTCTGAAGTCAGGCGGTTCGGCGCTCGTCTACCTGATTAGTACCGCCACCAATACGCTGTCACAAACGGTGACGACGACATTTGGGGGCGCGCGAACCATCGCCATCACGCGCAATCCGAACGCAGCCAGCGGTGTCGTCGCTTTCCTGGGATTCCTTAACGGCTCGATTCGCGTCCTCGACCTGCGCAATGGGTCAGCCACCTATGGCCAGTTGCTGGCCGGATCCGTGTCATTGGGGAGCCCGGTCACGGACATGGCGCTCACTCCTGACGGGAATACGCTTCAGGCCGTGAATGGTGTGTTCCAGGGATCCACCGGCCCGCCGGGCACGCTGTACACATTGAACGCGGGTTTGATAGCTACCAGCCCTTCAACGGCGCTCGTGTCCACGGTCGCCATCCCGAACTCGATTTCGGTTCGCGGCCTGGCCATCGGCTACGTGCAGAATTTCCCGCTGCCCTCCGCGCCGCAGGTCTCCGACGTCGTCCCGCAGGAAATAACCAACGAAGCAGCCAAGCTCGTCCGCATCTTCGGCGACAACTTCGCTCCCGGCGCCCTGGTCCGCATCGGCAACCTCGACCCGCTGCCCTCGACCTTCGTTTCGCCGCAGGAAGTTACGGTCACGGTTCCCGCCGGCGCCGCGGTACAGATCGCTACCATCGTCGTCACCCAGCCGAACTCGGCCGCCGGTGCGCTGGCCGCCAATGTCAGCGGAAGGGGATACGACTACGGTCAAATGCTGCGCATCAGTCCTCCGCCGACCTTCGCGCCTTCTCATCCCGTCGCCGTATCCGGTTTCGGCGCTCCCAAACTCTCGCTTCTTTTCCGCGATTCAGCGCTCCTGCCCGGCGGACCGTTTTCACCCGGCATCGCCATTTCCCCGGACGGCTTGTACGCCTATTCCGGCCTGGCGGAAGTGGACGTTACCAATCTGGACACGCAGCAATCGCTGCCGGCCATACTCGGTCCAACATCGGCTTTCGGAACGCAGACCTTCTACGATTGCTCTGGTGGAAGTGACAATTACGCCATTGCCCCCGACCCGACCACCGGCAAGAAGGTCCTTTACCTGGTAAGCTGCGACGCCGCCACCGAAAGTTCAGACACCCTGTATTTCGTGGATGTTGATCCCTCCTCCACCACCACGCGCAACACCTTGCTGCCGCGCACCATCCAGGTGCCGAATACGGACTTCTTCTACTCGCAGGCTCTCGCCGTCACGCCCGACGGCCGCTACGTCTATTCCGTAGATTTCAACCTTAGTAACGTCTCGCGCCTGGTGATCTTCGATGTGCTGAACAGCACCTCGACCATCATTCCCGACATCACCACCCTCGGCGCCGATCCTTACCAGGGCCACATCCAGGTAACCCCGGACGGCCATTCGCTGCTGCTGAGCGGCTCCGGCGCCACCACCATCAAGGTGTACGACATTCAGGGCGACTAACGCGACTGCGCCCGTCCTGGTTACCACCATCACCGGCTCCGGCGCTCCCACCACTAATCCGCCGCTGCTGTATTGGTTCCAGGTCGTCGGCGCGCGGCTGTTCGCGTATGCCAGCGACCAGCGCTACGTCCAGGTTTTCAATTTCGACCGCGCCACCCCCAATTTCACGGCCCTCGGTGCCTACACCATTCCCAGCCCCGCGGGCAGGTTTGCCGGTGCAGCCATGGCTGTGACCCCCGAGGGCGCGCTCATCTATGCCGTGCTGGAGAACGAAGACGCCGTCGCCGTGCTGGACGCCAATCTCGTCGCCGCCAGCAGCCCGAACTCACTCATCACCAAGATGAGGACGATGGTCAACCCGGCCAACCTGGCCTTCAGCCCGCGCGGCAACGCCAGTGCTGACCTGGTCGCGTTCATTTACAGCTCTAGCACGTTCTTTAAGCAGTGGGAACTTCGCCGCGCCGACGAATCAGCCGTTCGATATCTTCATGGAGCTCACCAGCAACGGCCCAGCCACCGCGACCGGCGTAAGTATGACGCTTGCCATCCCCGCCGGTGTGACCGTCAATTCGGCCTTCATTTACGATGCGTTCGGGGTCGTCGCTAATTCCACCTGCACGGTCGGCACGACGCAGGTCGTGTGCCCCGTCGGTAATTTGGGCGTAGTTGGCGGCCTCGTTGTGGACGTGAACGTCACCGCACCCGCAGCCGGCTCCTATACCTTTACCAACACGGTCTCTGGCAACGAACTCGATCCAAATCCCGCCAACAACGTTGCCACGCTCAATGTCACCGTGCAAACCGGCGCCGATGTCGCCATTACCGTCAGCGCCTCGCCCAATCCCGTGCCCCTGGGCAGCCCGGCCACTCTTACCGCCGTGGTGTCGAATAACGGCCCCAACGTCGCCACCGCCGTCAGCGCATTTCTATCCTCCCCTGTGCTTCAGACCTTCACCACTACGCAGGGCACGTGCACGATTGACACTTGCTCGCTGGGCAACATTGCCCCGGGTTCCAGCGTCACCATCACCGCCACCGCCACGTTCGTCGCCAGCAACGCGTCCACAACCGGCACGGTCAGCCTTGGATTCTTCGTCTCCGCCAGCACGGCCGACCCCAACACCGGCAACAACTTCTTCTTCCTCAATCTGCCGCTCACCAATCCCGCCACGCCGCAGCAACGCTGGATGGTTGTTGACCGAGAAAATAGCCAGATCAGAGCGCTTGATTTCGCCACCAACGCTACTATCGGGCAGCCCACTTCAGCCGGCGTCGATCCCATCGGAATCGCGCTTTCACCCAATCGCCACACCGCATTTGTGGCCAACCAAAACTCGTCCTATATCTCTGTCGTGGATCTGTCGATTCAGCAGGAGATTTACCGCATTCGCGTGACCGACCAGCTAGGTCCAACCAAGGTGACCGTGTCACCGGATGGAACCAAGCTACTCGCCACGTTTCTTACCTCAGACAAGCTGTACATCTTTGACGCGCTTAGCTTCAATCAGCTTCGAAGTGTGGACCTCGATGGACAGTTTGGTGACGTAGTTGGCACTGCTGACATAGGCTTCACTAACATGGTTGTAGTTGGCACAAAGGCATACGTGGCCGCGACCTTTCTTACCGGCGATGCCACCGGCGGTTTGGCGGTATCTACTCCGGTCGTTGCCGTGGATATCAATACAGGCTCAGTCTCCACGGTTTCGGGAACGACAGATTATGGCGCAGCTTCATCCGCGACCTTTAACGGCAGCAACGCCCTGGCCGCGACTCCCGACGGACAATTGGTGATTGCTGCTCGCAACAATCCCGGAAACTGTTCTGGGGCCTGTGGATCCAACACAGTCTTGCAGCTCATCAGCACCGCAACGAATACGGTAACCCAGAGTGTTGCCGCGACCGTAACGGCGAATGGAATGGTTGTTGGCAGCGGCACCCCCAGCCCGGCTGGCACTTACGCATACGTAGCTCTGAGCAACCGGGGGATGATCGTAGTCGACCTGAGGAATGGATCGCCTACCTTTGGGCAACTGTTGTCCGGGCGAACTGTAACCCTGCCCAGCAGTGTCGATGTATTAGCGGTGTCGCCGGACGGCACGCGGCTGTATGCCACCACGGGTTCGATTAACGCTACGATTAATGCCGTGGTGGTGGACACCTCGATTCTCGTTACAGGCGCGAACCCGAGTGCCTCGATCATTTTCCAAACCCGTCTCGGAGGGGTCTGCTCTGCCTCTAGTTGTCCCGGCGGACTGCGCGGGCTTGCGGCGGGTTTCGTGGACACCCTTCCTGAAGCCGGCGCGCCTGTTATCTCTGGTGTCTCGCCCACCTTCATCTTCAATAACGTAGCGACGACGATCACCATCTCCGGCTCCGGCTTCGCCTCCGACGCGCGCGTCCGCGTCGGCAAGATGGACGGCCTGCCGGTCACCTTTGTCTCCAGCAACGAACTCCAGGTCACCATCCCCGCCGGCGCGCCCGCGCATGGCAGCGACATCATAGTCACCAATCCGAACGCCACCGCCGCGCCTGCCGGACAGTTGTTGAGCGCGTTCTTGCAGCACGGCTCGGACAACGGCGGCCTGGAGATTGCCAGCCCATTGTCGTACCAGCCCAAGTTCCAGGCGGTGGTCAGTGATTTCGGCGCCGCCAGCATCGATTTCCTGCGCCAATCTGGCGGCGGCGGGAGCCAGATCTTCGTCGGGCCTGGCCCGATGGGGGTGGCCTTCTCGCCCGACGGAAGCCAGTTCTACGTGGAAATTTTTTCACTGCGATCCGTGATCGCCGGCTCGACGCAGTGCTGCCAAAACTTCCAAATGCCGCAGAATACCCAGATCACGCTCTCGGGTACCCCCGGGCAGCCGGACAGCATTGCGGTTGCGCCTAATCCAGCCACTGGCGAGCCCGTCGCCTTGGTTTCTTCAACTTCAACTCCGGCCGACGTTCAGCTAAACGTCATTGACGCCAACCCGTCCTCGCCCGCCGTGAATTCCATCCTCTTCACCATTCCCGCGCACTTGGGCTCCAGTACTCTGCCGGGCGCTCTGGCAGCCAGGCCCGATGGCCGTTACGTTTATCAGCTCATCACCGATGGACGCCTCGTGATCTTCGATGTCGTCGCCCACAGCGCCACCATCATTCCGGCCGGGACCTTGAATGTGACTTGGTATGCCGCGGCGGTCTCGCCCGACGGTCATACTCTCCTGCTGCCCGACGGTGGATCTTCGGGTGGCATCAAGGTATTCGATATCTCCGCCAACCCGCTGTCGCCGGCTTTGCTGACCACTATCAACCTGGCCGCGCCGCTCAACAGCACCACCGGTTATTTCGCCAGCTTCAGAGTCGCCGGCAACCATCTCTATGCAGTTGATCCGGGGTCCAAAGTGGTCGAGATCTTCAACTTCAATCGCGCCACCAGCAACTTCTCCTTCGTTAACTACTTCAATGTGCCGGGAAGTCCGCCGTCTACTATCAGCTACACCTCCGGTATCGCCGTAGCGCCCGATGAGTCGCTGATTTATGTCCCCATCCGCGAGGACGATATGGTTGCGGTCATTGACGCCGCCAAGCTGATTTCCGGCGGCGTGCAGGGCGATCCCAGCGCGTTGGTCACCACCATCGCCACCGCCCAGGGTCCGAGCACCATCGCACTCAGCCCCAAGCGCCTCGACACCGCGCCCCAGGATGTCGGCATTACCATTTCCCACACGCCCGAACCGGTGCCGTTGGGCAGCAACGTCACCTTCAACGTTACCCTCACCGACTTCGGACCTTTCCCCGGCTCCGGGAACGGCAACTCGGGCGGCAACAACGGTGGCTTCCTCATCAATTTCGACAAGACTCTGATCCCGATCTCCAGCAGCTTCTCCAATTCGCCGTTCGTCGACTGCAAGCTCAGTGGCACGCAGTTGCTCTGCGGCTTCAGCAGCAACGCCCCCGACCTCGGCCCGCCGCCCGTTTCCATCAGCGGGACCCTGGTCCTGCAGACGACCGCCACCGGCGCCGTCACTGTGCACGGCTACATTGAAGCCGGCAACAGCAGCTACGACCCGAACCCTGCCAACAACATTGCCACCGATACGGCCAATGTGGTCTCCGCCGACCTCGGCGTGACCATGACCGCCGCCCCGGCGACCGTCGCGCTCGGCGCCAACCTCACCTACACCATCGTGGTGACGAACAACGGCCCGACCGCTTCGAGCGGGTACACCCTGACGGACACGCTCCCGGCCAACGTCACTTTCGTGAGCGCCACCTCCGGTTGCGTGCTCTCCACCGTCCTGACCTGCAGCGGTCCCAGCCTCGGCGTGGGACTGACCGCAACCTATGTCGTCGTCGTAAGTCCCACCACAGTGGGCACGCTCAGCAACACGGTTAGCGTTGCCGACAACGTATTTGACCCGGTGCCCGGCAACAACTCCGCCACCACGACAACCAATTCGGTCGCCGTTGACCTCGGAGTGACCATGGCCGCCCCGGCGACCGTCGCGCTCGGCGCCAACCTCACCTACACCATCACGGTGACGAACAACGGTCCGTCCGCCTCCACCGGGTACACCGTGACGGACACGCTCCCGTCCAACGTCACTTTCGTGAGCGCGACCTCCGGTTGCGTGCTCACCACCGTGCTGACCTGCAGCGGCCCCAGCCTCGGCGTGGAACAAAGCGCAATCTACGTTGTGGTGGTAACGCCGATTGCGCTGGGCGCGCTCTCCAACACCGCCAGCGTGACGGGTAACGACCCTGATACGGTGCCCGGCAACAATTCCGCCACCAGCACGGTCACGGTGGCAGGGGCGCCCGTGATCATCAAGTTCTTCGGGGCGGCCTCGATTCCGCTGAATGGTTCGACGTCATTGAGCTTCACCATTCAGAACAACAACACCACGACTGCGCTGACCGGGGTCGGCTTCAGTGACACGATGCCTTCGGGCCTGGTGATCTCCACGCCCAACGGACAGACGGGAACGTGTGGTGGCGGAACCATCACCGCGACCCAGGGGACCAACGTCATCAGCCTGACGGGAGCGACGCTGACGCAAAGCAGTTCGTGCACGTTCTCAGTGAACGTGACGGGCGACGGCTCGGCGGCCGCACGCAGAACAACACGACTGGAAACGTGACCTCGACGGAGGGCGGAACAGGCGGGACGGCCTCGGCCTCGCTCAACGTGGTAGCGCCGCCTTCCATCGCCAAGGCCTTTGGCGCGGCGGCGATTCCGCTGAACGGCACCACCTCGCTGACCTTCACCATCACCAATCCGGCGGCCAACGCGGTAGCCGAGACCGGCGTGGCGTTTACGGATACATTGCCGGCCGGAATCGTGGTGGCCACGCCCAACGGGCTGACCAACACCTGCGGCGGCACGGCCACGGCAGTGGCCGGCTCAGGGAGCGTCTCGCTGACCGGCGGCACCATCGCCACCGGCAGCAACTGCACGATCACGGCGAACGTGACCCCATCGTCGGCTGGGACCTTCGTCAACACCACCGGAGCTGTTTCTTCCACCAACGGTGGGACGGGCAACACGGCCACGGCCAACCTCTCCGCAGCCACACCGCCGACGATCACCAAGGCGTTCGGAGCGGCTAGCATCCCGCTGAACGGATCAACCTCGCTTACGTTCAACATCTCCAATACAGCAGCCAACTCCGTCGCGCTGACGGGAGTGGCCTTCACCGACAACCTGCCGGCCGGACTGATGGTGGCCACGCCCAACGGGTTGGCCAGCACTTGCGGTGGCACAGCCACTGCGGTGGCGGGCGCCGCCTCTTTGAGCCTGGCGGGGGCAACCGTGGCAGCGGACACCTCCTGCACGTTGTCGGTGAACGTGACCGGGACCACGGCAGGGGTGAAGAACAACAGCGTGCAGGTGACTGCGACTGAAAGCGGGGCGGGCAATACTTCGACTGCCTCGATCACGGTGGTGGCGGTCGACCTCGGCGTGACCATGACCGCCTCCCCGACGATCGTCGCACCCGGCGCCAACCTCACCTACACCATCACGGTGACGAACAACGGCCCGTCCGATTCCACCGGGTACACCCTGACGGACACGCTCCCGTCCAACATCAACTTCGTAAGCGCCACCTCCGGTTGCGTGCTTGAGGGCGTTCTGACGTGCAACGGCACCGCCCTTGGCGTGGGACTGACCGCAACCTACGTCGTGGTGGTAACGCCGACCGCGCAGGCCACGCTCACCAACACCGCCAGCGTCACCGGCAACGAACCTGACCCGGTGCCCGGCAACAACTCCGCCACCCTGCAGAACTTTGCCGAAACTGCCGACCTTGCCGTCATCGCCGCCGGCGCGCCCAGCCCCGTGGGAGGGTTCCCCGCCTTCGCCGCCACGGTTACCAATAACGGTCCGGCCGACGCGACCAACGTGGTGCTTACCGACCTGCTCGACAACTACGGCTTCGTCTCCGCGTCCAGCACGCAGGGCGCGTGCACCTTTAGCGCCCCGACCGTGACTTGCAGCCTGGGTGCGCTCGCCAATGGCGCCAGTGCGGTGGTAACCGTCGCTGTCACTGCGCCGAATGCCGGGTGGGCGGCCAACACCTACCAGGTCAGCGCCGCGCAACCCGATCCCAACCCGATCAACAACGCCTTCCGCCTCGGCCCGTCGCTCGACAGCTTCAACACGCCGGTGGGGACCAACGTCGCCGTCAATACCTCCGATCCTGCGGACAACCTGACTGCTGTGCTGACTTTCAGCAGAGTCACCCGCATCGGCAGCACGACGATGGCTTCAATGCCCGCCTCCAGCCCGCCGCCCGGCTTCCGCAGCGGGCTTCAGCCGACCTTCTTCGACAGCAGCACTAACGCAGAATACGTCGGCGCCATCGCTCTCAACATCCACTTCGTGCCCGCCAACTTCCGTCATCCCGCGCTCGTCCGCCTGTTCCACTTCGAAGGCGGAACGTGGGTGGATCGCACCACGGGCTTGAATGCGTCCTCGGGCGTGATCGCCGGCCAGGTGATGTCGCTTTCGCCGTTCGCGCTGCTGGAACCGGTGGACACCATCCCGGTGGCCAATGCCGGCGGCGACCGCTCCGTGCCCGGCGCCATGGCCGCCGGCGCCCGTGTCACCCTTGACGGCTCCGCTTCCGTGGATGCTGACGGCGACCCGTTGACCTATCGCTGGTCGGGTCCGTTCCCCGAAGGCGGCGGCACGATCACAGGAATCAACCCCACGGTCACGCTGGCGCTCGGTGTGTCGAAGGTCTCGCTCGTGGTCAACGACGGCGAGGCCGACTCGCCCGCAGTTGCGGTCAACCTCGCCGTCGCCGATTTCCAGGTGAGCGCTCCGGCAGGTTCGGTGGCCCTCAACCGCGGCCAGTCCACTACCTTCACCATCACCATGACGCCGCAGTACGGCGCCTTTGGCGCGCCTATCAACCTGTCGTGCGCGCCGGGCGCCGCTGACGTGACCTGCTCGTTCTCCTCGGCGAGCGTCACGCCGGGAGCAGCCGCGGCCACCGCCACCCTGACCGTTACTGCGGCTTCGACGGTGGCGCGCGCGCCGGTCCGGTCCGTGCCCGCTTACATGGCTCTGTGGTTTGGAACCTTGCCGGTCTTCGGCGTGGTGTTCCTCGCCGCCGGCCGCCGCAAGAAGTGGCAGATGGCGGTGCTGCTCATGCTGTTGCTGGTCCTGGTGGCGTCGCACATCGGCTGCGGCGGCGGAGGCACAACCCAGACGCAATCTTCGTCCCCGCCGACGCCGGGCGCAAAGGCAATCACCATTACGGTGACCGGTACCTCGGGGACGTTGCAGCACTCGTCCTCGGTGACGGTCACGATTCCGCAGTAGCGCGAACGCGTCAGGTTGCGCGGGACAGAACTTTGCCAGTTTGTGGGGGAGAGTTCACAGGGAGCAGGGCCGCCGGCCTGCTACCTGTTTTCATTCCGTACGAGTAATCGGCAATCGGCGATGATCCGAGTGCCGACAACCGAAAAGCGAAAGCCTGGAACCTGAAGCCTGGAGCCTAATTACCAGCCTGGAAAATGTGTTCCGCGCGGTCGCCCTTGAACACCATGCGCGCAATCACATGTTCCTTGGCCGCATTCACCTTGTACTCCACCTGGGACTGCGCTGCCGGCGCGCTCAGCGGCCTCAGCGTGCATTTCAAGCGGGCTTCAACCGGTTTGCGGCCCTGCCTGGTAAACACCATGATGTGTTCATCACCCTGCATCTGGTGCGTTACCACGTAGTTGCCCGCGGGCAGCAAGGTATCGCCCACGCGGACTGTGTCATAGAACGTGACTGGCCGCGTGTCCGCGATTCCAAACTGATTGGCCGCCATTGCGGCGGTGCCGAGGATAAGAACTGCGATCGCAATCAAGAATGCCGTCTTGCGCATGAATCGTGCCTGCCTTCTGGTCCCAACGAGAGCCTAACCGTCGGACCACTAATAGCCTAGTCGAGCCGTGCGGCGCTGGCTGTGACCTGGGTCAACTGCGCTTGTGAGCGGTAATACAGTCATTGCTGCTTCCGCTCTCCAAGCTCGCCGCCGCGATAGCCCTTCCGCACGATTCACCTTGCAAGTTGAAAGTTGAAACTCGAAACTGTATCGCATGCGGGTGCTGGCGGTGATTCCGGCGAGGCTGGCGTCCACGCGGTTGCCGCGCAAGCCCCTGCGCGAGATTGCGGGACGGCCCATGCTGGCGCACGTCTATGAAGCGGTGCGGTCCTCGCCGCTGCTGCGCGCCGAAGATGTGGTGGTTGCCACCGACGCGGAGGAGATCGCGCATCTGTGCCGCACCTGCGGATGGAAGTTCATGCTGACCTCGGCCGGGCACCGCAGCGGCACCGAGCGGGTGAATGAGGTGGCGGGCCGGATGGCGGCGGACGTGTACCTGAACATCCAGGGTGACGAGCCGATGACGCGCCCGGAACACATCGCAGCGCTGCTGGCGCTGATGCGCGACCCGGCCGTGCAGGTGGGCACGCTGAAGACTCCCGCCGGCGCCGCCGACGTGAACAACCCAAACGCGGTCAAAGTGGTGACCGATGCGACGGGGCGGGCGCTGTATTTCTCGCGCGCCACCATCCCCTTCGACCGCGACGCCACCGGCGCCACGCGCTACTTCAAGCACCTTGGCTTCTATGCCTACCGGCCGGAGGCGCTGGCGCGCTTCTGCCGCCTGCCGGAATCGCCGCTGGAGCGGAGCGAGCGCCTGGAACAACTCCGGTTCCTGGAAAACGGCATCGCCATCCACGTCGCCGAAACGCCGCACGACACCATCGGAGTGGACACCGAGGAAGACCTGCGCCGCGTGGAAAAGCCGCTGCGGGAGCGGTAGGCGCCGGAACCCGGGCCAAGCGCGGCTTTCGCATGACCCAATGGTCACCAGGATGGGTTACCCCGGTCATTCGCGCTTCCGCCGTCCCGGCGTTACGATGCGCAATTTTACCGGGGTCGCCGACATGTTTCGCCGCCTGTGTCCACGATGCTTATCGTGGTACGTCTACAAGTCGCGATTCTTGCACCTGGAGTACCTGTTGCTGCTGCTGCTGTTGCGGCCGGTGCGGTGCCGCGACTGCGAACGGCGCTATTACCGGCTGATTTTCCTGGAAGCGCTCCACCACCACGACCCGGAATAGCGCGGCCCCACCGACTTCTCGGATTAGTTATCGTGCGGGTGTGGCGCCGCGCTGGCGGCAAAACCTCTCGGCGGCGCGAATGCGCCGCCAGATCGCGGGATGCGAATGAAACAGCCACTCCACCGCCGGCGACGGCCGGCGCTCCGCCAGGTTCTGCTGCGCCAGCTTTTCCATGGATGAAATGAACGGGGCGACGTCGGGGACCGACTGAAAGCAATAGCGGTCGGCCTGGCGCTCGTTGTAACGCGAATAGGCGTTGAGCGCCGGCATCAGCAGCAGCGACATGACGGTGGAAACCAGCGCCAGCAGCGGAAGATTGGCGAAGTCGGTGAGGGTTTCGAACATGTGCCGCTGCTCGACGGCGTAGCGCAGGATGGCGGCCGTCGCCCAGAAGCCGAAAAACGTGATCACCACCTGCACCAGGATGCCTTTCGCGATGTGGCGGTGCACGTGGTGGCCGAGTTCGTGGGCCAGGATGGATTCAATTTCCTCGGGCGAATAGTTCTCCAGCAGCGTGTCGGCGAGAATGATGCGGCGGGTGCGTCCCAGGCCGGTGAGCGCGGCGTTGGCCTTTTTGCTCTTCTCGGAAAGCTTCCACTCGTAGACGCCGCGGACGCGCGTGCCGGCGCGCTCGCTGAGCCGGACCAGGCGCTCGCGCAAGTCCTCGTTCTCCAGCGGCTGAAATTTGTAGAACAGCGGAAAGAGCACGACGGGGGCGATCTGCGCGAAGAAGATGGCCAGCGCCGTGAACCCCGCCCACGCGATCAGCCACCAGCGCTGCGGCGCCTGGCGGATGGTCCAGTAAATCAGCTCGGCCACCGTGCCGCCCAGCACCAGGCCAACCAGCCAGCCCTTGACCTCGTCCCACGCCCAGGAGCGCAGCTTCTGGTTGGAGAGGTTGTAGCGGTGCTCGAGGCGGAAACTGTAGAAGTCGAGCGGGAGGCCAAGCAGCTTGCCGATCAGCAACAGCATGGCGACGTAGAGGAACACGGCGAGCGCGTAGTGCTGCCGCGCGGCCAGCCACGCCCAGTCGCGCAGCACTTCGCTCCAGCGCGCGCCGCGTGACGTGGTGACGAACAGCAACACCAGCAGGAAGGCCAGTCCGAGCAGGAAATCGACGACGCTGAGCCGGCGGCGAAGGCGGTTGTAGGCGCGCGCCTCGGGCGTGTCAGGATGCTGGCCGGAAGTGGTGGCGGCGAAGGTCATGGCTGATTCGCAATGTGCAGCGGATGAACGCCCCACGCGCTCATCGGTTTCATGGTCCTATCTTATCCGCCGGAAGCCGGAAGCCTGGAGCCCGCGGTGGCCTTTTCCTCGACGAAGCCAACGGCCGCATCCAGAATCTCGGTGACCAGTTCGGGCGAGGCCGCCTCGCAGTAGATGCGCATCAGCGGTTCGGTGCCGGAAGCACGCATCAGCACCCATGCCTCGGCGCCCTTGCCGTTGGTCGGCGCGTCGAGAAAGAACTTTACGCCGTCCAGATTTTCTTTCCGCAAGACTTTGTACGGCCCGAGACGGCGCACTTTGCCGGAATCGGCGCGGCGGATGGCCACCTGCTTGATCTCTTCGTCAATGTGCAGGTCGCGGCGCCCGTAGTAATGCGCCCCAAATTCCTTTTGCAGGTGGGCGACGATCTCGCCCAGCGTCATGTGCGATTCCGCCATGGCGTTGGCCAGCAGCAGCGCGTTGAGCACGCCATCGCGCTCCGGCAGGTGGCGCGGAATGCCGATGCCGCCCGACTCCTCGCCGCCGATCAGCACTTCCTTGCCGCTCAGCACGACGTCGCACACGTACTTGAAGCCGATGCCGTGCTCGATGAGCTCGCGCCCGTACTTTTTCGCGATGCGGTCGAGCATGCGCGTGGTGTTGAAGGCGCGCGTCACCGCGCCCGGCCAATTCTTGTATTCCAAGAGCCACCACAGCAGGATGGCGTAGCACTTGTGCGCGTCCACGAAGCTGCCGTCCTCGGTCACGGCGCCGATGCGGTCGGCGTCGCCGTCGTTGGCGAATCCGGCGTGACAGCGCTCCTTCACCACCGTGTCCTGCAGCATGCGCACGTGCGGCTCAATCGGCTCGGGGTTAATGCCGGGGAACAGCGGGTTGACGTCGCTGCGGATCTCCACCACGTCCACGCCGCGCTGCCGCAGAATGTTTCCGAGCACGAATCGCCCCGCGCCGTACATGTAGTCAATTGCCAGCTTGAAGCCGGCGCTGCCGATCAGTTCCAAGTCGGCGAATTTCGTGATTGCCGCGATGTAGGGCGGCTTGAAATCCACTTCTTCGATATTGGCGGGAGTCCCGCGCGGCATAGCGCCGGCCGCCAGTTCGGCTTCGATCTGCCGGATGATCGCCGGGCGCGCCGACCCGCCGAATTTCTCCTTGAACTTCATTCCGTTCCAGCTCCAGGGATTGTGGCTGGAGGTGATCATGACGCCGCCGGCGGTGTCGAGGTGCTTGGCCATGTAGGAAATCGCCGGGGTCGGAATGTAGTCGTTGGAGAAGCGCACGGGAATGCCCGCGCCCGCCAGCACCTCGGCGGCAGCGCGGGCGAAGCTGCGCGATCCGAAACGCGTGTCGTAGCCGACCACCACGCCTTTGCGCGGGTCTTCATTCTTCAGAATGTAGGAAGCGATGGCGCCCGCCGCGCGGCGCACGTTTTCGAAGGTGTAGTCATCAGCGATAACGCCGCGCCAGCCATCGGTGCCGAACTTGATTTCTGCCATAGGAGAGTTTCAGTTTCAGTTTCAGTTTCGAGCCATATGCTCCAGCAGCCCTGCTCTGCTGGGAAGAGGGAATGCTGCTGCGCGTGGCCAATCTCCGGCCAACTGAAACTGAAACTCGAAACTGAAACTGTATCAGACCAGCTTGGACAGCTTCTTCTCGTCGAGGTACTGCACCACCTTGCCCACGTCCTGGGCATGCTCGCGCGTGGTCACCAGCAGCGCGTCCTCGGTCTCGACGATCACCAGGTTCTTGACGCCCACGGCGGCGACGAATTTGCCGGGCGCATGGATATAGTTGCCGTCCGCGTTGAGGGTGAAGCTCTTCTCCGCCTGAATGACGTTGACGTTCTCGCCTGTGAGGCCGCCGCGCGCCTGGTGCTCGTAGAGCGCCGCCCACGAGCCCAGGTCGTTCCAGGCGAAGTCGGCCGGAATGCAGTACAGGTTGGACGCGTGCTCGCCCTTGGCGGAGCGCGGTTCCAACACCGCATAATCCACGCTGATGTTCTCGCACTTGGGGTAGAGCTGGCGGAAGGTGCGCTCGAATTTCTTCGTGCCGTACGCGGCGGCGATTTTCTCCAGGTAGGGTGCGGTCTCCGACAAATGCTCGCGCAGCGCGTTGGCCAGGGTGCGCGCGCTCCACACGAACATCCCGCTGTTCCAGAAATAATTTCCCGCGGCTACGAATTCCTCGGCGCGGACCAGGTTCGGTTTCTCGGTGAAGCGCCGCACGCGCCGGATGCCGCCGGGCAATGTTTCGCCGGCCTCGATATAGCCGTAACCGGTTTCCGGACGCGTCGGACGCATGCCCAGCACGACGATGCAGCCGTCTTCGGCCGCCAGGCGAATCGCCGCTTGGATGTTCTTGCGAAATTTTGCCGGGTTGGCGATGACGTGGTCGGAAGGGAACATGCCGATCACGGCGTCCGGGTCGCGCCGCAGCAGGATGAACGCCGCCAGGCCGATCGCGGGAGCGGTGTTGCGTCCCGCAGGCTCGGCAATGATCTGCCGGCGGTCCAGTTTCGCTACCTGCTTCGCGATTCCGGCACGCAGGTCCTGGTTGCTGATGACCCAGAAACATCGTTCTGGCGCGAGCGGGCGCAAACGCTCGACCGTTTGCTGGATCATGGTGCGGTCGCCGTCGAGCGCCAGCATCTGCTTGGCGCGGCGCTTGCGGCTGAGCGGCCAGAAGCGTGTGCCGCGTCCGCCGGCGAGAATCACGGGATAGAAATTTGCCTTGCTCACGCGTCTTCCTAGTTCGAAAGAAAACTTAAACCAGTGTCATCCTGAGCGAAGGACGCAGGACACAACCAGCACGCCCGATGGAGCCTGCCCTGAGCGCAGTCGAAGGGGCGTGCGGGTTGGCGCGTCCGGAGCCGAGGGACCCCTGTGTTGCTGAGGAACTCACAACCTCGTGTTCGGCTCTTCCACCGTGACCCGTGGAGGAAACGTGATAGTCAAGCACTCGACTTCCCACTGCCCGCGGACTGAGAACTGGTCGATTGCGGCAGGCACAACGACTGCATCGCCGCGTCCCAATGTCACTGGCTCACAACCCTGCGCTTCGACGACTCCGCAGCCATTCAATCCGACCAGTATCTCGACGCTTCGCCAGGAAAATTCTTCGTCGTTTGAGCCGGTCATGAATTTGCAGCTTTTCCCCGATTTGTCACTCTCCAACCTATGTTTTTCGACGACAAAGCAAGGCGACGTGACCAGGACTGCAAAATCCACATCCCCCTCCGCTTCGACCTTGCCCGCGCGCGTCGTTTCTTTCAGCGCCTGTAGTCCCTGCTCAACGTGCAACTCGCGTGGCCGCCCGTAATCATACAGGCGATAGGTGGTGTCCGAATTCTGCTGTGTCTCCAGCAGTATTACGCCCGGCCCGATGGCGTGCACCGTGCCCGCGTCCACGTAAATCATCTCGCCGGCGCGGACATCGATCCAATTCAGCAATTGCTCGGCGCGGACTTCCTCGATAGCGCGCGCGAACTCCTCGCGCTTGGTGCCCGGCTTCAGGCCCAATCCGATCTTCGCGCCCGGCTCGGCCTGGAACACGTACCAGCACTCGGTCTTGCCGCAGGGCAATCCGGCCCGCCGAGCGGTCTCGTCGTCGGGATGGACCTGCACCGAGAGCTTGTCGTGCGGAAAGAGAAATTTCACCAGGAGCGGGAAGCGGTCCGCCTCGGGCGCGGTTTCGCCCACCAGGTCGCGGCCATAGCGGCGGCACAGTTCGCCGAGTGACATGCCGGCCAGCGCGCCGTTCGCTACCTGGCACTGGTCGCCGGTGAGCCAGACTTCTCCGATAGGCGCTTCGCCCGGCGCCGGGCCGTACAGCGGCGCGAGATCGCGCGTACCCCAGATACGCTCGACGAATTCCGGCTTCAACAACAACGGATACAGGTCGGACATGGGGAGTTCGGCGCCCGCCAGCGCTGGCGCAGAAGCTACTATAACGAATCGTAGCGCGCATGGGCCCGGAAAGGCCAAGCAGGGCGGCTACCGCAACCAGAGAATCGGAAGTTGTTTGCCCAATTTCTCGAAATCGGGGTCCGAGGTGACCAGCGTTGCCCGCTCGCGTAATGCCAGCGCGGCAGCGAAACTGTCGGCGTAGGGGAGTTTGTGGACGGCTTTCAGGCGGGCGGCCTGGAAAGCATCGTCGGCCGACACCGGAGACAGCACAACGGGAAGGCCGGCCATAACCGTCGGCAGCTGTCTTGCTCGTGACTCGCCACGCTGCACCCAGATGGCGTTCACGACCTCGCCCCAGTTCACGACCGACATCATCAGGGGTTGTGCGGTTCGGCGCGCCTCTTTAAGCAGAGCGTTGACGCGGGGCGCGCCGGGACGCTGCCCGAGATAGGCCAGCAGCGCGTTTGCGTCCAGCACGTACTTCCTCATTTTTGTCGTTGTTCTCTTGCCTGCGTTCTTGGTGCAAATACTCGATCATCGCTGTCGTGTCGCCGAGCAGACCCTGCATGGCATCGATGTATGCGTCTGTCATGGGCTGCAGGATTAACTGGCCATCCTCTTCCCGCACTGCAACGCGGGTCCCCTGTTCGATACCAAGCCTCTTGCGCAATCGGGCAGGGATGACCATCTGCCCCTTAGACGTGACAGTGGTATATTCGGGCTTCATTCTTATATTTTAATATAAGTAAGACAAATCTCCAAGGGTAAGAACCAAGAACCCCCGTTTCACATCAGTTCCGCAAAGAACTTCCGCATGCGCTCCAGCCCGCGGTCAATCTGGCGCGGCGAGGTGGGATACGAAATGCGGATGTGCTGCGTGGTGCCGAACGCCTCTCCTGGCACGGTGACCACCTCGGCCTCGCGCAGCAGGCGGGCGGCGACGTCGCTGGCCGAATTGATCCCCTTGCGTCCGAAAAACGCCGAGACGTTGGGATAGGCATAGAACGCGCCGTTGGGCATGTTGCACTGAATGCCGGGAATATCGCGCAGCCCGCCCACCATGCGGTCGCGCAGCCGGATGTACTCCTCCACCATTTCCTTGATGCAATCCTGCGGGCCATTCAGCGCCGCCACCGCCGCCTTCTGCACGATCGAGGTCGCATTCGAGGTGGACTGGCTCTGCAGTTTTTGCATCGCCGACACAACCTCTTTCGGCGCCAGCGCGTACCCCAGCCGCCAGCCGGTCATGGCGTAGGTCTTGGAGAGCGAACCGATAATCACCATCCGCTCCTTCGCCTCGGTCACCGAACCCGCGGAGAAGCGCCGCCCGCTGTAATCGAGATAGACGTAACACTCGTCGGCGATCACCCAAATGCCGCGGTCGGCGGCCATGCGCACCATCGAGGTGAAGTCCTCCTGCGCCAGCACCGCGCCGGTCGGGTTCGACGGCGAATTCAGGATGATGGCCTTCGTCTTCGGAGTAATGGCGCTTGCAATCATCGCCGGCGAGACGGCAAATCCCCTGCTCTCGTCGGTTTCGACGAAGACCGGCTTGCCGCCGCCGTAGCGGATGATGTCCTTGAACGACACCCACGCCGGCACCGGCAGGATGACTTCATCGCCATGGTCCACCAGCACCTGGATGGCATTGAACAGCGCGTGCTTGCCGCCGGTGGAGGCGATGCACTCCTCGCGCTGGTAGGCGGAGCCGAAGTCCTGCGCGTGGCGCTGGATGATGGCGTCGCGCAGTTCCGCCGTGCCGCCCACCGGCGTGTACCGGGTGAAATTCGCCTGGATCGCCGCGATGGCCGCGTCCTTCACGTGCTGCGGCGTATTGAAATGGGGCTCGCCCGCGCCGAAATCCACCAGGTCGGCGCCCGCCAGGCGCATGCGGTCGGCTTCGTTCACCACCGCGAGCGTGGCGGAAATCTCGATGCGGTTGATGCGCTCGGTCAGCGGCGTTTTCACCTGCGTTTCCACCGTCATTACTTCCTTCTTCCTCGCCGTTGGCGTTGCCGGCTTCCTGACGTGATTTCCTGACGACTGACGACTGGCGACTGGCGCCTGTTCTTCCCATTCACTTTTTCAGTCAGCTTCTTTTCCACCAGGTCGGGGATCAGCCCGTGCACCGAGCCTCCGAGTTGCACGATCTCCTTCACCAGCCGCGAACTGACGTAGGAATAAGTATCGGCCGGCATCATGAACACGGTTTCCAGTTTCGGATCGAGCTTGCGGTTCATCAGCGCCATCTGCAGCTCGTACTCGTAATCGCTGATGGCGCGGATGCCGCGCAGTAGCGCCCGCGCGCCGACGCGCATGGCGTAGTCCACCAGCAGCCCGCCGAAGGTGTCCACGCGCACGTTTTCGAAGGGCTTGGTGAGTGCCTCGAGCATGACGCGCCGCTCCGCCAGCGAAAACAGCGCCGGCTCTTTTTCCGGATTGCACAGAATGGCGACGATCAACTCATCGAAAATGTGGCTGCCGCGCTGGATCAGGTCGAGATGGCCGTTGGTCGGAGGATCAAACGTGCCCGGGTAGATGGCGATGACGTGCTTCAATTGGCCTCGGTGTAGATTGGTCCGCCCACGTATTGGGACGCAAACGGTGGGCTTGCATGTCGACCGCAAATTCTAAGCCTGCGCACAGGCCGGGAGCAATGAAAAGCTCCGCACGCTAATCGAAAGTTTGTAGATTTGGAACCAAAACCAAGCGGATGTCATCCCGAGCGCAGCGAGGGATCTAGGTTTTGATTGACGGCACGACAGGTGTCAGCAGCGGAATCGGCTTGCCCCAGTCGCGCGCCAGGTCATCCCACTTCGGATTCTTCGTGTTCACCAGCGCGATCTTTTTCGCCCGACTCCAGGTCTTAATTTCCTTCTCGCGGCGAATTCGTGACGCCCGTGTAGAACGGGTGCTGCGAGGGATTGGTGAGGATGTAAACGTAATAGGTCTTCGGGTCGCGCATGCGAAAACCTGGATCCCTCGCCCGACCTCGCCTTGCGGTCGCGAAAGGCACGCGACCGCTTTACGGCTCGGTCGGACTCGGGATGACAAGCGCTAAAACCTGTGGCTTTGCGGATAAAGACCCGCTAGCCCCTACTTCTTCATCGGGCCCATCGCCCTCGCCGCGATCACCGGAGGCAGCGGCGCGGTGCGGCCGTCGGTCGGAACGGCGACGGGCTGCGGCTTTTCCCCGGCTCCGCCGATGTTGAGCGCCTTGCGCACCTCGGCCTCGATCTTGGCGGTGATGTCCTTGTTCTCTTTCAAGAACTGTTTGGCGTTCTCGCGTCCCTGGCCGATGCGTTCGCCCTTGTAGCTGAACCACGCGCCCGATTTCTCCACAATATTGTTGTTGGCCGCCAGGTCGAGCACGTCGCCTTCCTTGGAAATGCCCTCGCCGTACATAATGTCGAATTCGGCCTCGCGGAACGGCGCCGCCACCTTGTTCTTCACCACTTTCACTTTGGTGCGCGAGCCCACCACCACGTCGCCTTCCTTGATGGCCGCAATGCGGCGGATGTCAATGCGCATGGAGGAATAGAATTTCAGCGCGCGGCCGCCGGTGGTGGTTTCGGGATTGCCGAACATGACGCCAATTTTTTCGCGGATCTGGTTGATGAAGATCAGGCAGGTGCGCGACTTCGAAACCGTGCCCGTCAGCTTGCGCAGCGCCTGCGACATCAGCCGCGCCTGCAGTCCCATGTGGCTGTCGCCCATCTCGCCGTCGAGTTCCGCCTTGGGGACCAGCGCCGCCACCGAGTCCACCACCAGCACGTCAATGGCGTTGGAGCGCACCAGCGCCTCGGTGATCTCCAGCGCCTGCTCGCCGTAGTCCGGCTGCGAGACCAGCAGGTTGTCCACATCCACGCCGAGCTTCTTGGCGTACTGCGGATCGAGGGCGTGCTCGGCGTCCACGAACGCGGCCATGCCTCCGGTTTTCTGCGCCTCCGCGATCACCTGCAGCGCGATGGTGGTTTTGCCGGATGACTCCGGCCCGAAAACCTCCACCACGCGTCCGCGCGGGAAGCCGCCCACGCCCAGGGCCGCGTCGAAGGCAAGCGAGCCGGTGGGAATCACCGCGATGGGAACGATCGCCTCCTTGCTGCCCAATCGCATGATCGAGCCCTTGCCGAACTGCTTTTCAATTTGTGACACCGCCAACTCGATTGCTCGTGCCTTCTCGTCCGCCATAAATCTGCTCCCTTACCGCCAATCTTCCTTGCGGGTTGATAAGAACCTCGCAGGTTAACGCAGAACCGCCTTCATCGCCCCAAAATCTCGGCTTGCGGGCTCGCCGGATTCCCATTCTAAACTTTGCGGAGTATACAGGCGCTGTGCGCCAAAGGCGAATAAAAAGCGAATATACACAGTTTGCACGTTATCCACAGTTGTTCCACGTAGAACATTGGCTGCCACTGTCGGTCCCGGCAATCCGTGTATATTGTTGATTCCACTGCAAGATGCGATTCCTTGTCAAAGCCGGGCTGGCGTTCATCGTCATCGTGCTGATGGTGCTCGGGTTGCGCCATGCCGGTCCGGCGCTGGTGGTGAACCAGCCGCAGCGCTCCGATGTCATTCTGCTGCTGGCAGGCGATGCTGACGATACCCGCTACTGGAAGGGAATCGAGCTGCTGCGGGCCGGCTACGCGCCCCGGATGCTGGTGGACGCCCGCGCGGACGCGGTCAGCTACGGGCGCACCGCGGCCGAGTTGACGGAAGATTTCATCCGGCGCTCGGCGGGTGGCCTCCCCGTCCATGTCTGCCCGACCAGGGGCACATCCACGCTGCAGGAATTGCAGTCGGCGGCGGCGTGCCTGCAGCCGGCCGCGCCGCACAGCATCCTGCTGGTCACCTCCGATTACCACACCCGGCGCGCGCTCTCGATTGCGCGCAAGGCGTACCCGGGGTACTCCTGGTCGGTTGCCGCGACGGACAACGGATTGCTGTCGGTGCCGCGCTGGTGGACGGACCGCGAGATCGCCAAGAACGTTTTACTGGAATGGCAGAAGGTGGTGTGGTGGGAGCTGGTGGAACGCCACCGGTAACGCCCCACAGTCCAGGCAAGCATCTAGTCCTCACGGTGCTTGCGATCCGAACGAACACGTAGGAAAATAGTCGGTATGGCATCGATCCCCAAGAGACCTGCAGAAGCGACGATCGATAGGCTGGCGGCCGAGACTGCGAAGGAAGGCGAACAGCACCTCGCAAAGCTCAGTCCGGAAGAACGGGCGCAACGTCACCGGAAAATACTCGCACTCGCTGCTAAAGTTCGGCGCGCGCGGCGCGAAACGCCTTAAGCTTTTCCTCGATCTCCTGGTTAGAAAAGCCGAGCAAGTGCAACAATTCCCGGAAGCCCTGTTCTGTACCGTGCCTGAATACTTCCAGCACCGCCGCTGCCCGTTCCCTTTGCTCTCGGACAGCTTCGGTGTTTACTGGCTGTTTTCGGCCGCGGCTGCGCTCCTCGCGTAGGACGTCGTGCAGATCTCTTTCGTTATCTTTCTTGCTCATTGGAAGAGTTCGCCTTTCCCGTTGCGCGGGTGAATCTACGCGCTTGGGAGGTATGCCGCCAAGAAAACTTTTCAGCTCTTAGCTGCTCCTTAGCGCTGCAGCAGGTCCACGGGCTGGTTGATGTCGTGGACGCGGAACAGGGCGCCCAGCGCGGGGTGGCGGCGCGCCACCGCCTCGTACATCTGGTAGGCAATACGCCGGTAGGAGATGTGCCCGCCCGGACCGGTGCGCAGCTCCGCGATATAGACCGCCTCGGCGAAATCCATCTTGAACAGCGTGCGCTTGCGAAAGCCAAGCGGGACCAGGTATTGGGCGCTGGCCTCGGCGTCGTCGCGGCCGGCGCGCTGCAACTCTTCGCGCACGTGCTGCGCCGCGGTGGACGCGCGCTTCATCGCTTCCGTGTAGAGCTCCTCGGCGCCTGCCGCCCGCACCTCCTCCGGCGTATCGAAGCCGTGCGCGGTGGTGATCCCCTGTCCGATTTGGGTGCAGCGCCGGTGACGGTGCATGTCGCGGAAGCCGCCGATGTCCATGAGGATGTCAAAGCGGAAACTCTGCCCGGCATGGAAGGCGCGCAGCAGCTCGTCGTGGCGGCCGCGATGCTTGACGCCGAGGTCAACGATTTCCCGGCGGCGTTGCTCTCCCAGCGCCTCGACGTGCTTGCGGACTTGCCGGTAGGGATGGTGACAGTGTTCATACAGCAGCGTGGCGGCCACTTCGATTTCCAGGGGATCGTCGTCCAGCAAGTGCACCGCGGGCGCATCCTCGATAGCGGCACTGCCCATGATTTCCGCAGCCGCCTGCTGGAGTTCACGCCGGGTTTCGATTTCGTAGGGATTCGCTTCCGCGTACTTCACCAGCGTGGGCGCGACGCGCACCGGCTTGAGGACTTGTGCTTCCAACTCCCGCCCCACGCCTTCATCCATTCCCTTGATCTCTTCCAGAATCTTGGCCCACGCGAGCGCGTTCACGTTGTACGCGGGCTCCCTGGCGGCCTGCTTGAGCAAGCCGCCGAGGTGGCGGACCTCGGGATGGGTGTGCGACAGCAGGCGCGCGATCTGCGTCTCCAGAGTGCGCGCGTTGACGATCTGCCCCACGGACGTGTTGGCCGCCAGCGGCAGCAGGTAGCGCGAGATATCAAAGGCGCGCGCCCGCAGCGTGCGCTCGTACGCCTCCTGCTTCATGCCGGCGGGTTTGGGAGTGCGACCGGCCAGATACCGCCACGTGGTCTCCGACAGCGCCTCGTATTCGTTGAAAAGCGCGGCGATGGTGTCGCGATAGCGCAGCTCGCACATCTCCAGGCCGGTGAAATCAGGGACAAAGTATCCGGCGCGCTTGAAATCCTGGTAGCGCGTGGAGCGCTCCTGGCCGTCCCAGCGCTGCTCGTCCACCAGCGCGATGGCCGCCAGGATGGAGAGCTTTTCGACGGCGATGGCAAGATGCGCCAAATCGGCGATGGAGCGATGGCCGTACTGAAAATAAAAGGTGTTGAGGAATTTTTCGGTGCGCTGTTCGTTGATCTCCCGCAGCGACTCCTTCATGGAGAGCGCCGAGCGGGAATACTTGGCCATGGCATAGGCCTGGACCTCGGGCTCGGCGCCGTAAACGGCGTACACCTCGATGGCCGGGGCCGCGGAGGTCGGCGGCGGATGAGAGCGGTTGGCGTCGGACATGGCGGCGGCATCATAGCAGGCTTCAGGCGGCAGGCTTCAGGGGGAAGGCGCAAGGCGCCAGGCACAAGGCGCCAGGCATGTGACCCTGCAGGCGCGAACTCAGATCGGCCAGAATCGGGCAGATGTGGGGCACCATTGCACATTTGCGGTGCAAGGCCCGCCTGAAACCAAAAGCGAAGCAACGCGTCTAATCAGGCCAGGAAGAAGCAGGGCGTGAGCCCGGGACTACTTCTAGTTACTTAAGAAACTTTCCAGCCTGACGGAATTGCGGTACCCTATCCTGGTTAGCGCTCGGGGTGTGGATCTTACATGAGACGGTGTATCGCCATCATAGGGGCTTTGCTGTTTTTGCTCGCCGCCTGCGCCGCGCCGGCGCAGGAGCGGGCCCCCTTCGAGAACCGCGTCATCGGCGTGTCGAGCATTCATGCCGTGTTTGACGACACTGCTGCGCCGGATGACAGCGGCTCGGCTGTGCCGCTGCACGCATTCAACCTGCCCGTTCCCAGCGCACGCCTGTCGCCCGACCAGGCGCTGGCCACGTACTTGAACGGCGCGCAACGGCAACTCGCTGAGCTGGGCGCGTACTCCGATGCGACGGTGATCGAAGCAGACCTGCCGGCAACGGCGCAGCACGGCAAGTACGAACTGCGGCGCATGTACCAGGCGCCGCGATCTCTGGTGTTTGCCGCCATCCGCTTTGCCGGCGACAGTTTCGTGAAGACGAACATCATCACCAAGCTGCTGCAGTCCGAGGTGGAGCACGTGCAGAAGGGCGAAGGCGCGCAAACCGCCATCACCGCGGACAACTACAAATTCAATCTCAAGGGCACGGACACGGTGGACGGGCGCCTGGCGTACGTGTACCACGTGAAGCCGCGGCGCAAGGGGCCGGGACTGTTCAAGGGGCGCATCCTGGTGGACGCAGCGAGCGGACGGCTGCGCCGCGCCGAGGGCACGATGGCCAAGTCGCCGTCCCTGTTCGTCAAGAGAATCGAATTCGTGCAGGACTATGGGGAATACGGCCCGTTCAGCCTGCCGGTGCACATCCATTCGGTGGCCAAGACGCGCCTGGTGGGCCGCGCCGTGGTGGAGATCTATCACAGCGGCTACGAGGCCAAGACGGTTGCCGAAACGCAATCGGGGGCAGCCAGTTCCGCAAGCGCCGGCGGCAGCGGTACCAACTGACCGCCGAATTCTTCGTTGCTGCTAGCGGGTGACCGAGCCCGCGAGAAAATCGAAGCCCTCCGCAGCGCTGAGTAAGTTCAAACTGACCCACTGCCTTCCTGACCCTCGAATTGACGCTGCGCGTCCCGCCATGTACCATCGCCAATTGCTTTACAGGCAGAATGACCGCCAGATAGACTGGTGGGTTTACTGAGTGCAGGGAGGGCCGCCCAGATGGCGCAGGTAGATGAGAAGGTCAAGCAGATCATTGTGGAACAGCTCGGCGTGGACGAGGCTGAAGTCACCTCCAACGCGTCTTTCGTAGACGACCTCGGCGCCGATTCGCTCGACACGGTCGAACTGGTGATGGCGTTCGAAGAAGCCTTCGACATCGAAATTCCGGATGAGGACGCCGAGAAAATCCGCACCGTCCATGATGCCGTGGACTACATCAGCAAGAACGCCAAGGTGAGCAAACAGTAGGAGCACCTGAAGCGACGAAACCCATGACCATAGGTGACACTGCTCACCCCTCGCATCCGCGGCACGAGGCCGGTAGCCTCCACGTCGCGTCCCGAGGTCCACGTGCCCAACGGCGACTTGCGATTCGCAGCGCCGCTGTGCCCCAGACCCAAGGAGAATGCGAATGCCCTCGATAGAGGAAAAGGTGAAGCAAATCGTCGCCGAACAATTGAGCGTTGAACTGTCCGAAGTAGTCACGAATGCCACGTTGGACGAACTCGGCGCCGATTCGCTCGACAAGGTCGAACTTACCATGGCATTAGAAGAAGCATTTGACATCGAGATCGGTGATGCAGACGTCGACAAAATCCGAACAGTCCAGGATGTGATCGACGCTGTCAATTCACATGTAAAAGTGGGGAGCAAGTAACTTGGGGCGGCGGGTCGTAGTCACCGGGATCGGTCTTCTCTGCGGCACCGGCAACAGCACCGAGGAAGTGTGGCGCAACCTGCTGGCCGGCAAGAGCGGGATCGCAAAAATCCAGCAGTTCGATGCCGCGCAGTTCGCCTCGCAGATTGCCGGCGAAGTGCGCAACTTCGACCCGCTGCAATTCATCGAGAAAAAAGAGATCAAGAAAATGGGGCGCTTCATCCACTTCGCCATCGCGGCGGCGGATGAGGCGATGAAGAGCTCGGGCCTGGGGATTTCCGGCGAGAACGCCGGCCGCGTGGGCGTGCACATCGGCAGCGGCATCGGCGGGTTCGATGTGATCGAGCGCGAGCACAAGAACCTGCTTGAGGGCGGCCCCCGCAAGATCTCGCCCTTTTTCATTCCGGGCGCCATCGCCAACCTGGCCGCGGGGCACGTCAGCATCCGCTACAACGCCAAGGGGCCGAACGAGTGCACCTCGACGGCGTGCACCTCGAGCGCGCACTCCATCGGCGACGCGTTCAAAATCATTGCCCGCTGCGACGCCGACGTCATGATCGCCGGCGGCACCGAGGCCGCGATCACTCCGATGGGAGTGGGCGGCTTCGCCGCCATGCGCGCGCTTTCCACCCGGAACGACGAACCGGAGCGCGCCAGCCGTCCCTGGGACAGGGAGCGCGACGGGTTTGTCATCGGCGAAGGCGCGGGAATTTTGATCATGGAAGAGCTGGAGCACGCCCGCAATCGCGGTGCGAAAATTCTGGCGGAAATTATCGGCTATGGCATGAGCGCCGACGCCAACCACATCACGCAGCCGGCGCCGGAGGGTGAAGGCGGATTCCGCGTGATGGTGAACGCGCTCAAGGACGCCAAGCTCCGCCCCGAACAGATTGCTTACATCAACGCCCACGGCACCTCCACCGGTCTGGGCGACAAGCTGGAGACGCAGGCGATCAAGCGCACGTTCGGCGACCACGCCTACAAACTGGCGGTCAGCTCCACCAAGTCGAGCACCGGGCACCTGCTGGGCGGCGCCGGCGGCCTGGAGGCAGGCATCACGGTGCTGGCGCTCCGCGACCAGATGCTCCCGCCGACCCTCAACCTGGAAAATCCCGACGAAGGCTGCGACCTGGACTACGTTCCCCAACACGCGCGCCGAGGCGAGGTCGAGTTCGCAGTGTCGAATTCGTTCGGCTTCGGCGGCACCAACGGCTGCCTGATCTTCCGGCGCTGGACGGAGTAGCCAATTAGCGATTCGTAGCGGCCTTTACCGGCCTTCCGCCCTTTCTTCCATTCGCCCGCGCGGCTGCTTTCTTGGCCGTGCTCCGCGCCGCGCCGCCCAGCCTGCCCACGTGCGCCATCCACTGCCTGGTGCCGAATACGTTGCTCAGCAAGCCGGGAACGTAATGGTCCACGTCAAGCGCCGGCCAGCGCACGCCAGTGCCGTGTCCGAGCAGCTCGATTCTCGCCATCTCCGCCGGTCGCGCATGCTCAAGCCCCTGCAGGTATCGGCGTGGAATCGAAACCTTCACCCCGTTTTGCAATACGAGGCGCACCGCATCTTCGCCGGCTACGTACTCGGCCCTGAGGGCTCGACGGTCATTGGCTGCGAACCATTTCGCACGCTCCAGCGCCGCATCGATCTGCGTGTCCGTGGTGACGACTTTGTGTGCTTTACGCATGCATCTTCTCCCCAAGCTCAACCAGTTCTTCGAAATGTCGCGCGACCACGCCCTCGAACTGCTGGTTGTAGCCGTGTTCCGCGGCGTACAGCGCGCCATGGCGCGAGACAATCCAGCCCATATCGCCCGGGCGGGGCGGTCGCAATAGGAATGGCGGATTGTTGCGCGGGCTCACAGTCGGAGTACGTCGGTGAGTCAGTATGTCAGTTTGCCGGTAAAACCGAAATGGAGGTACTGAGAAACTGGCACTCTGAAAAACTGCGCCGCCGCGAAACGTGTTGCCAAATTTGCAAAGCGACGCCAGAATACCCCCTGAATTTCCTCAGGCTAAGGAATCCCCGACATGGAAAGCGCGGCCGGTCAAAGTGTGTCGCCGGAACAGGCAGTGGCGATGGCGGCGCTGGCCGGCGTGGACGAGCCGGCGGCTGCGCTGCTGAACGAATGCTTCCGGCAGTTCGGCATCTCGACCGTGGCCATTCCGTCGCAAGACATCGCGCGCCTCAGCCGGGAGCGCTTTGCCGCCTTTGTGCTTCCTCTGGATGCCGCCGCCGAACCGGTCCTGGCGGCGATCCGGCGCTCGCCGGAAAACATGCATGCCGTCATCTACGGGTTGTGCGGGAGCGTGGCCCAGGCGATCCGATTTTCCTCCTACGGGATCAACGCGATTTTCATGCAGCCGGTGGAGCGCAACGCGGCGCTGCGCGTGGTGCGCACCACGCACCTGATGGTGCTGCGCGAATTGCGGCGCTACGTGCGGGTGCCGCTGGTGTCGGCGGTGATGCTCCAGACCGGCACCGAAATCGTACCGGCCAGCACGGTCGAAATCAGCTCGGGCGGACTGTCGCTGCACACCAAAGCGCGGCTGGCGGTGCCGCAGAGCGTGCAGGCAACGCTGCAGCTCCCCGGCTTGGGCGAGATCGCGGTGAGCGCCGTGGTGTGCTGGATCCGCCGCGACGAGGATAGGGCCGCGCTGCGCTTTGAACCCGGCGACGAACGCCGCCTGCAAATCCGCGAGTGGATTGAACAATATCTCGGCGACGACTGAACCCTCCTATGCCAAACACGGTTGAACTGGAAAACGTCTGCAAATCGTACGATCACTTCGTCGCCGTGGATGCGCTGTCGGTGGAGATTCGCGCCGGCAGCGTCTACGGCCTGCTGGGTCCCAACGGCGCCGGCAAAACCAGCACCATCCGCATGATGATCGGCATCACCGTGCCCGACTCCGGCGCCATCCGGCTGTTCGGCGAGCCGTTCCGCCGCCAGCACCTGTCGAGCATCGGCTATCTCCCGGAAGAACGGGGCCTGTACAAGCGGATGAAGCTGCTCGACCAGCTGGTGTTTCTCGCCGAGTTGAAGGGGGTGCCGGCCGCCGAGGCGGCGCGCCAGGCGGCGTGGTGGTGCGAGCGGCTGGAACTGAGCGCGTGGATGGGCAAGAAGATCGAAGAGCTTTCCAAGGGAATGCAGCAGAAGGTGCAGTTCATCGCCACCCTGCTGCACGATCCCGCGCTGCTGATTCTGGACGAGCCGTTCGCCGGACTCGATCCCGCGAATGTGGTCGCGTTGAAAGACGTGCTGCTGGAAATGAAGCAGGCGGGCAAGACGATCCTGTTTTCGACGCACCGCATGGACCAGGTGGAGCGGCTGTGCGATTCCATCTGCCTGATCGACCACGGCAAGGCCGTGCTGCAGGGGGACCTGAAGCAGATCAAGGCGAAATTCGGCCGCCACGACGTGCAACTGAAATACGAGGGCGAGGACGATTTTCTCGGCGACGGCGAACTGGTGCAGTCGTTCAACAACTACGGCAATTACGTGGAGGTGCGGCTCAAGCCCGGCGCCGATCCGCAGGACCTGCTGCGCAGGGCGGCGTCGCGGGCGCGGGTGGACAAGTTCGAGTTGATGGAGCCGTCGGTGGAGGAAATTTTCCTGGAGGTGGTGGGGAGGCGCGATGCGTAATACGTGGCTCATTCTCCGGCGCGAGTACCTGGAGCGGGTGCGCACCAAGTCGTTCATCATCTCCACGCTGGTGCTGCCGGCGCTGATGATCGCGCTGATGGTGCTGCCGAGCAAACTGGCGATGCTGAAGGCGTCGGGCACGAAGCGGCTGGCGGTGGTCTGCGGCAACGCCGACTTCGCGCGCGCCGTGCAGTCGCAACTGGAAGCGGGGAAAGAAAAGGGGGAAAAGCTCGACTCCTCTCCCCGTTACACGGTCGAGATCGTCTCCACGCCGGACGAAGCGACGCGCGCCGCGCTCAAGGGCCGGATCGGCGCCGGGACGCTCGACGGATATGTCTGGCTCAGCGATGAGGCGCTGGTGTCGCGCAAGATCTCGTACGTGGCGCGCGAGACCAGCGACTTTATCGAGGCGGAGACCATGCGGGCCGCACTGAAGACTGCGTTGCTGAGGCAGGAGCTGCGCGCGCGCGACGTCACCGCCGAAGACGCCGACAAGCTGATGAAGGGAGTGGACCTGGACACGGTCAGCATCAAGGGCGGGCAGGAGAAAAAAGGCGGCGGACCGCTGCAGTTCCTCAGCGCCATCGTGCTGGTGATGATGCTCTACATGACGCTCATCCTCTACGGCGTCGCCGTCATGCGCTCGGTGCTGGAAGAAAAGACTTCGCGCGTGATGGAGGTGGTGCTTTCCTCGGCGACGGCCAGGGAACTGATGGCCGGCAAAATTCTCGGCGTGGGCGCCGTAGGGCTGACGCAGATCGCGCTGTGGGTGGTGATTGGCCTGGGCGCGACCACGCCCGGACTGCTGGCCGCCCGCAGCCAGCTTTCCGAGATCAATCTGTCGCCCGCCGCGCTGCCCGCGTTTGCCGTGTTCTTCGTGCTCGGCTTCCTGCTGTACAGCGCGCTCTACGCCGCGCTCGGAGCGATGGTGAATTCCGAGCAGGAGGCGCAGCAGTGGCAGTTCCTGGTGGTGATGCCGATTATCGTTCCCATCGTGATGATGACCTACGTCATCCGGCAGCCGAACGCGCCGCTGTCGATGTGGATGTCGCTGGTGCCGTTCTTCGCGCCCATCCTGATGTATATCCGCGTGGTGGTGCAAATGCCGCCGCTGTGGCAGATCGGGGTGTGCATCGCGGTGCTGCTGCTGACGCTGTGGGGCGTGGTGGCGCTGTGCTCGCGCATCTACCGCGTCGGCATCCTGATGTACGGCAAGAAGCCCACGCTGCCGGAAATCGTGAAATGGATTCGCTACGCGTGAGAAAATCTGGTGATCGGAGGATCGGGTGATCGAATCATGACGTCTTTAGATCATCAGATCACCCGATCACCCGATCGCCCGATGCCCGCCGCCACCGCCGAACTGCCCGAACGCTTTTCGTTTCGCCAGCGCCTCGCCCTCGCGCTCATTACCGCGGCGGGATGGCTGCTGGTGAAGCTGGTCGGCCCCACGCTGCGCTACACCATCTCCATCGAAGAAGGCGGCCCGGCCAGAGACTGGATGTGCCCGGCGGTGTATGTCTTCTGGCATCGCTGCGTGATTCCGGCGCTCTACTGGTACCGCGGCAAAGGCATCGCCGTCATGACCAGCAGCAGCTTCGATGGCGAATACATCGCGCGCATCATCGAGAAATTCGGCTACCGCGCCATCCGCGGCTCCTCCACCCGCGGCGGGGTGCGCGCGCTGCTCGGGATGCACACCGAGATCGAGCAGGGCCGCGCCGTGGCCTTCACCATTGACGGCCCGCGCGGGCCGCGTTACGTCGCCAAGCCCGGGCCGGTGCTGCTGGCGCGCAATGTGAAACTGCCGATCCTGGCGTTTCATTGCGCCGTGGAGCGCGCCTGGGTGCTCAATTCCTGGGACCGGTTCATCATCCCCAAGCCTTTTTCGCGGGTCGTGCTGCGCGTCAGCCGTGCCGTGAATGTGCCGCCCGAGGCCGACGGAGCGGCGCTGGATGCGATCCACGCCGAAATGCAGGCGAACCTCGACCGCGCCCGCCAAAGCGCAGAAGCCGCATTGAGCTAGCTCGTTCCGTATTGGCAACCGGCGCCGGAAACCGGGGAAGAAGGTGGTGGACAGATGCGGCTGTTCTCCGTGACCTCCCGACGGGAGTCGACCCTGCCATTTTGGACCCGGTTCCAGGAAGGGAAGCAATTCTTGGAGTGAGAGCGGGGAGTTATTGCAGTGCGCCGGAACACGGGGCTAAAGTGCCGGCAGGTTAGCGACGCGATGAAGCCTTTGCTGACATATATGGCGCCATTACGAAAACTCTTACGCCGTGCTCTTCCCTACTGGGCCGTGGCGATGCTCAAGTCGGCGTGGGCTGAGTATTCATTTCGAAGCTTTAACGCCCGGGTTGTTCGGCACCGGTACGGCGCCTACGACTTGCAAGTCGAACTGATTGACTTCGACGGTGCTTCGTGGCTCGACAAGGATTACGAGGAGAGCGCTTTTGCTGAAATCGCAATGCTCAAGCGGCATAAGCTTGGTCCGGGCGCAAAAGTATTCAATGCAGGCGCCAACCAGTGCCTCCAGGCAATGATGATGGCGAGAGAAGCGAAGCCAAGCGGATTCGTGTGGGCCATTGAGCCCAATCCCCATAACGTGCAAGCGGGCCGCAGAAATTGTGAACTCAACGACATCGACAATGTCAAGCTGATCGAGGCTGCGGTATCGTCAACGCGCGGGCAGCTTTGGTTTAACCGCGCCATGAATGGGCAAGTCGCCGTGAGCCAGCACGAGGCCGGTGCTCATTTGGTTGAGGTCGTCACCATCGACGATTTATCGGCCAACTTCGGTCCCCCGGATGTTCTCTACATTGACGTGGAAGGGTTCGAATGCGAGGTTCTCGAAGGTGCCAGGGCCACTCTCGGGTCGCACGCCCCCGACTGTTTCGTTGAGGTCCACTTGCAAGCGGGGTTGGAACGATACGGCGGCTCCATGGGGAAGGTGCTTTCCTTTTTTCCCAGCAGCCGATACGACCTCTACTACAGCCATGGCGACGACGGGGTTTTTCGTCAAGTCGCAACCAACACTGTGCTCCCACAAAAGCGTTTCTACTTGGTCGCTCTGGCTCGGAGTGATGCTCGCAGTTTGTATTCGGCCGAGGATATGGTGCTCTCCTCGGTGGGATAGTGTCGCTGGGCCGCTATCTTGCTCCGCTCAGGAGTAGCCCGCCAGTCCGCCGAAACGGCGTTCGGAAAGAACAACTTAGCCGCCGAGGAACGCTGATGGGCGCGGCGCTTCATGTTCAGATGTCACGGGCACTTGTGACGACCTGCCTTGTCCCTGGTGATTACTTGTTCATAGACTCGCGAGCATGGTGACACCCGTTTTCGCGCGGTCCGGGCTGCTCGGCTGCATCGGCAACACTCCCATGATCGAACTGCGGCGCGTGGTGCCCGCCGGCTGCGCCACCGTGCTCGCCAAGGCCGAATTCATGAACCCGGGCGGCTCGGTGAAGGACCGCATTGCCCGCTACATCGTGCAGCAGGCCCAGGAGCGCGGCGAGCTGCGCCCAGGCTCCACCATCCTGGAAGTCACCAGCGGTAACACCGGCATCGCCTTTGCCATGGTGGGCGCGGAAATGGGCTACCGGGTGGTGCTGATGATGCCCAGTTGCGCCAGCGTGGAGCGCCGGCGGATGATTGCCGCCTTCGGCGCCGAGCTGGAACTGATCAGTTCGCTGCTGCACATCAGCGACGCGCGCAAAGAAGCCGAAAGCCGGGCGGCGCGCGATCCGAAAATTTTTCTGCCACGGCAATTCGAGAACCTCGACAACCCGCGCGCACACGCGGTGACCACCGGTCCGGAAATCCTGGCGCAGGCAGGACCCGACATCGACGCCTTCGTGATGGGCGTGGGCACGGGCGGAACGCTGATGGGCGTGGCGGAATCGTTGCGCAAGGTGCGCAGCCGGGTGCGCATTGTGGCGGTGGAACCGGCGGAGTCGGCAGTGATGTCGGGGGAAGTGCCGGGCTGTCACGGCATCCAGGGCCTGGCGGATGGATTTATCCCCGAGATTGTGGACATGAGCCGCGTGGACCAGGTGATCAAGATCGGTACGCAGGACTCGATCAGGATGGCGATGACGCTGTCGCGGGAAGAGGCGCTGTTTGTGGGCATCAGCGCGGGGGCGAATGTGCTGGCGGCGCGGCAGGTGGCGCAGGAATTGGGACCGGGCAAGAAGGTCGTGACGATATTGCCGGATCGCGGCGAGCGGTATTTATCGGTGTGGAGCGAGCAGCAGAAATGATGCGCCTGTTTCTCAGAATCGCAGGCGGACTGCTCGGAGCTGCCGCCGCATGTATTGCTGTTCTGACTCCCATTTTCTTCTACGTCAACGTGGCCGTAGAAGCTGGATGGAGGGAAACGCATCCACCATCCTTTTGGGGCGGTGTTGGATACGTTCTGGTCTGCGTCATCACAACCGCCATATTCTCGGTGGCTGCATACGCGTTCCTGCGATACGCGTTCAAGGACCCACAGCCGAACTCAAGACAAGACATGCCTGGATTGACATTACGGCGTTAACCAGCCTACAGTCGTACGCCTCACGCTCTCGCGTGACGTTCTTTGACAACCTTGGTTCGCGCGTACGGGAAGCGGGTGCAAAGCCCGCGCTGCCGCGCAACTGTAAGCGACGCTTTTCTCACCGTCGGTCCACTGTGGCATTTTGCCGTGGGAAGGACCGAAGGAGTTTCTAGTTTCTGGTTTCTAGTGACCGAAACTGAAACTGATTGTCGCCAAGCCAGGAGACCGGCGCGAACCGCCAACCACAACCCCTTTCGCGTGCAAAGGAGGATGGTTCCATGCCCGTGTCCCGAGTCCCGAGTCCCAAGTCCCGAGTTGAGTTTCGAGTTGCGAGTTTCGAGTTGCGAGTCATTGCGCTCGCACGTTGCGGTGTCTCCTTCGCTGTTGTCTTGCTGCTGCTCACGGCGAGCAGCTTCGCGGCCGAGCTCAAGGTCAAGGTGGTTGATCCGCAGTCCGCGGTAGTTGCGGGCGCGCGCGTCACCGTGTATCCGCGGGACAGCTCGACCGCGGTAGCAGTGCGTACCACCAGCGCCGAAGGAACGTGCGCGTTCAGCGGCCTGAGCGCGACTGCTTATCGCGTGGAAGTGCTGGCGCCGGGATTTGCGCCGGCGAAAACGCGCGCTGCGGTCGCACAGGCAGCCGAGATCACGGTCAAGCTGGCGCTACCAAGCGCGGCGGAAACGGTGGTGGTGAGCGCGGAGCGCACGCCCCTGCCCAGTCAAGACACAGGTTCCGACACGTCGTCGCTCGGGCCTGATGCGTTGACGTCCACCCAGCCCGTGAGCGCGGTTGACACGCTGCGCTTCCTGCCGGGAGCAATCGTGAGCGCCAGCGGACGGCGCGGCGGATTGTCTTCGCTATTCGTGCGCGGCGGCGACTCGCGCTACAACAAGGTCATCGTGGACGGCGTCGCGGTGAACGATCCCGGAGGCACGTTCGATTTCGGCGTGATGCCGATGTACCAGGTGGACCGGCTGGAGTTCGTGCGCGGCGCGGAAAGCACGCTCTACGGGTCGGACGCGATGACCAGTGTGATCCAGACCTGGACTGCGACAGGAACGACGCGCACGCCGGAGGTGCGCTTCGGCGCGGAAGGCGGAACGTTTGGCACGGCGCGCGGCTACGCGTCGGTGGCGGGCGCGCGCGGACGATTCGACTACAACCTGTTCGGCGAGCAGTTCAACACCAGCGGGCAGGGGATCAACGACCAATATTCCAGTTCGCTGGAGGGCGCGAACATCGGGGTACAGATTGCGCCGCGCGCCACATTCCGGCTGCGCACGCGGCACTTCACCGACCGCAGCGGCGTGCAGGGTTTCTGGAACTTCAATGGCCAGCCGCTAGTGCCGCCGGACAGCGACGCGCGCGCGCGGCAGAACAACTTCCTGGCCAGCGCGGAGCTGACGATCGCGGGGCCGTCGCGCTGGCAGCACCGCTTCAGCGGTTTCGAGTACCATCACCGGCGCTCGGTGGTGGACACGTTTATGGATCCGGGACGCGTCTCGCCGGCGTTCGGCAACTTCGATTTTCCGTTTTCCGATTTTGCCAATCTCAATCGCGCCGGCTTCGACTACCAGGGCGATTACGTGGCGCGAAGCTGGGCGCGAACTACGGTCGGCTATCACTTCGAGGACGAGAACGGTTGGGTGGGAGACCTGACCTCGCTGCCGCTCGGCCACGGGCTGCGGCGCAATCACGCGGTGTTTGGGCAGGAGGTGCTGACCTGGACGCGCGTGACCGTGATCGCGGGCGCGCGCTTCGAGCACAACGAAAGTTTCGGCAACCGCGGGCTGCCGAGGATTGCCGCGAGCGTGCTGGCGCTGAAGGGGGGCCACATTTTCTCCGGCACGCGGCTGCGATTTGCCTACGGCACCGGGATCAAGGAGCCGAGGCTGGAGGAATCGTTCGGCGTCGGCGGTTTCGGGATCATTCCCAACCCCAGCCTGAAGGCGGAGGAGAACCGCTCGCTGGAAGCGGGCGTGCAACAGAGCTTCGTCGGGGGCAAGTACTGGCTGGGCGCCACCTACTTCAACAACCTGTTCACCAACCAGATCGCGTTCAACTTCGATCCGGTGCTGTTTGTCAGCCAGTACCTGAACATCAATCGCGCGCTGGCGCACGGCTCGGAGGTGGAATTCCGGGCGCGGCCGTGGTCGCGGTTGAGCGTGGACGCGTCGTATACATACACCTCAACACAGATCCTGAACGCGCCGCTGGCGTTCGATCCGCTGCTGGCGGCGGGCGCGCCGCTGCTGCGCCGGCCCCGGCACGCGGCTTCGCTGCTGGCGGTGTACACGGCGCGGCGCTGGGGCGGTGATGTGGGCGTAACCGCGCTGGGACGCCGGGCGGATTCCGATTTCCTGGGGCTGCTGCCGCCGGTGACGCACAGTGCGGGCTACGCGCGCGTGGACTTGGGCGTGTGGCGCGCGATCAACAGCCGCATGAGCGCGTATGTGAATGTCGAGAACGCGCTCAACCGGCATTACGAGGAGTCGGCGGGATATCCCGCGCTGCGGGCAAATTTCAGAGCGGGGATGAGGTTCCGGATCGGGGGAGAATGAAATCAGCCGCAGATAAACGCGGATGAACGCAGATCGGAAACGTCATTGCAGATTGTCGATTGAAGATTGCCGAACAGCAGTCGCACTCCTCATGAATGTAGGGGTCCTTCGACTCGGACGCGCAAAAGCGGCGCGTCCTCGCTCAGGATGACAGTCGCTGGGAATCAGTTTTCGGGGAAGAGTTCGACGGCGTCTACCACGCCGATGACGCTCATATCGATGGGGGAATTGGGGCGGCCGGCGGCGGTCATGGCGCCGTAGCCTTCCTGGACAACGAGCACGCGGTCGCCGACGCCGGCGTCCACAGTATCGAGGGCGAGGATGGGTTCGCCGCGGGCAGAATCGTCGAGCGCGAGCGGCTGCACCAGCAGGATTTTGCGGCCTTCGTGCGACTTGTGCTTGCGGGTAGCAACCACTTCGCCAAGGATGCGTCCGATGATCATCGGCGGCCTCGCTTGTCGGCGGCAGCACGCGATTTCAAGGCAGGGGCTGCGGCGGACGCCGGGCCGACGGCGGTGCAGGCGGGACCAGCGGCCGATGAGGCGGAGCCGGACTGATCCGCGGCGGTGATTTCGTCCACGATGCCGACAATGCTGGCGTCGCTGACCACTTCATGATCGAAGGCGAGAGCGGCTTCGCGGCCACGGCACCAGTACACGGTTTCGCCGACCCCGGCCCCGACCGCATCAATGCCGACCAGGGTCTTGCCGCGCGCCATGCCGTCCTTGTTCACCGGCTGGAGGAGCAGGAGCTTGCAGCCTTCCAGCGTCGGGTACTTGACGGTGCAGACGACAGTGCCGATGACTTTCGCGAGCATCATAAAAACAGTAGTTAGTAGCTAGTAGTTAGCGAAACTTGTTTCAAAAGTCGCTTTTGGGAAGGGCACGGCTTCAGCCGTGCCGCCGAACCCGCAAGAATACTGGGCTTTAGCCCCTGAGGGATTAACCTCCCACGCCCTGGCCGACTTTTGAAACCAGCTCTAGTTAGCGAAAACCGATGCGGCGCGCCATGGAGCACGCGAGTCGCACCGCGTTAGTGTTTCGACTTGCCGGCGACGGCGGCGGCGCGCTTGTTGTCTTGCGCGTCGTCTTGCTCGGTGCGGACCTCGTCCACGATGCCGACGACGGCGCTGTCCACCGGGGAATCCTTTCCGCCGGCCATGCGGGCCGAGGAGCCGCTCACCAGCAGTACCGTTTCCTGGACGCCGGCGCCGACCGTGTCTACGGCGACGATGTAGCCGCCGTCCACCGTGCCGTCAGGCGTGACCGGACGGCAGACGAGCAGCTTGCGGCCTTGCAGGCGGTCGTCCTTGCGCGTGGCGACTACCGTGCCTACTACGCGTGCGAGAAGCATGGTCAATATCCTTGGCGTTGCCAACATCGGCGCAGCATTTGAGTGATTTTCGTGATTGACTGATACGGCGTGGGCATTCTGATCCCGGCAATCACTCAATTCGACTAATTCACCAAATCCTCTAGGCTCCGGCCTTGGCGGTGATGACGCGGCCGATGGGCAGCACGTCTTCCAGGCTGGCGTGCGGACGCGGGATCACGTGCACGGCGATGAGTTCGCCTACGCGGCGAGCGGCGGCGGCGCCGGCGTCGGTGGCGGCCTTGACGGCGGCCACATCGCCGCGCACGAGGGCGGTGACGTAGCCCGAGCCGATCTTTTCCCAGCCTACCAGCGTGACCTTGGCGGCCTTCACCATGGCGTCGGAGGCCTCGATCATCGCCACCAGACCACGCGTTTCAATCATTCCCAATGCTTCACCCATGTGAGTCTCCCGTTATGAGTTCTCGCTTTTCGGTTGTCAGTTACCGGTTCCTAGTAATGCAAGAACCGGAATCTTACGCGGCCCATGGCCAATTGCCAATCCCGAAATGCCGATTACCAGCGCCGCTTGCCGGTTTGGCGCAGCGCGTCTTCCACGATGGCGGCGAGTTCCTCGCGCGTAACCGTGATCTTGCCGCTTCCGTCCTGCGGTTTAGGACCTTCCCCACCCTTGGCGGACGCGAAGGATAGGGCGGGCGCAGATTCCCGCGACGGCGGCGGCGCAGAACCAGCCGTCACCGGGCAGGCGACGGTTCCTTTCGCCGGCCCGCTCAGGCCGTAGCGCTCGCGCGCGTCAATGAGCTTGCTGACGTCGTCCTGGGTGAGCAGTTGCTGGCGGCCGAGCAAGTGCGTGACCAGCGTGATCTGCGCGAAGTGCTCGACGGTTTCCATTTTCATGTAGGCGCGCGTCAGGTCCTCGCCATAGGTTACGACGCCGTGGTTTGCCATCAGGATGGCGTCGTACTGCGGAACCAGCGGCTCCAAGGCCGCAACCAGTTCAGGTGTCCCGGGCGTCGCGTAGCGCGCCAGGGGAATGCACCCCAGGGAAAGCACGATTTCGGAGACCAGCGCCTGATTCAGCGGCAGGCCGGCGGCGGCGTATCCGGTGGCGGTGGGCGGATGCGCGTGCACGATGCCGTGGGTGTCCGGACGCAGGGAGTAGATGAGCAGGTGCATGCCGATTTCACTCGACACCTGGCGGCGGCCGGTGACGCGCTTGCCTTTCATGTCCACCACCACCAGGTCCTCGGGCTCGAGCATGCCCTTGCTCATGCCCGTGGGGGTGGAGAGGACGGTTTCGTGGTCGAGGCGGACGGAGAGATTGCCATCGGTGGCGGCGACGTAGCCGCGCTGGTGCAGCATGCGGCCAAAGCGCACGATGTCTTCCCGGTGCTGGCGTTCGCTCTTCATTAACTACAACTGTAGTAACTGGGCTGGCCTACGCGGCCCGAGCATGGTACGACGGAGGATTGGGGGTTGGCAAATGGGGAATCGGATGATCGGGCGATCTGGTGATCGGGTGATTGAGTGGGCCCGCCAGAGCCGGTTTCTATAATGTGTCTGTGCTGGTATCTGCGTTCGACTACCACCTTCCGGAAGAACTGATTGCGCAGCAGCCGCTGGCGGCGAGGGCGGCATCGCGCATGCTGCACCTGGCGCGGGAGACCGGTCGAATCGAGGACCGCTGGTTTCGCGAGTTGCCAGACCTGCTTCGTCCCGATGACCTGGTGGTGTTCAACGACACACGTGTGTTTCCAGCCCGATTGTATGGGCACAGGAGCGGGGCGAGATCGCAGCCGGTAAGCAAGCGCAATCCCGCGGCGAAGGAGTTCTTAAAAGGCCGCGTCGAGGTTTTGCTGACAGGACCAGCGGAGGAAGAAAACAGCCGCAGATCAACGCAGATGAACGCGGATGAAGGGAAATCAGAAATCCGTGTTGATCTGCTTCCATCTGCGGCCAATCCTCTTTTGTGGAAAGCCCTCGTACGTCCGGGGCGGAAGATCGGGGTTGGAGAGGAGCTGTTTTTTGGCGAAAACCGGGAGCTGCGGGCGGAGGTGATTGCGCGCGGGGAATTCGGGGAGCGGACCCTGCGCTTCGAGCCGGTGGACGACTTTTTCGCGGTGGTGGAGCGGATCGGGCACGTACCGTTGCCACCCTATATTGCGCGTCCGGACGCGCCGGCGGACCGGGAGCGGTATCAGACGGTCTATGCACGGGCGCGCGGGTCGGTGGCGGCGCCCACCGCGGGGCTGCATTTTACCCCGGAGATTTTCGAGCGGATGCGGGCGCGGGGGCTGGAGACGGCAGAGATCACGCTGCATGTCGGGCTGGGGACGTTTCAGCCGGTGCATGCGGAGAAAGTGGAAGAGCACAAGCTGCATCGCGAGTGGTATCGGATATCGGAGGAGGCGGCGGCGCAGATCAATGGCGCGCTGGCGGCGGGGCGGCGGGTGGTGGCGGTGGGGACCACGACGGTGCGGACGTTGGAGTACGCGGCGCTGGGAGGAGTCCCGAGTCCCGAGTCGCGAGTCCCGAGTGGACGCGTAGAAATTCGGGCGGGCAGCGGCGAGGCGGATGTGTTCATCTATCCCGGGTTTCAGTTTCGGGTGGTGGGGGCGATGTTGACGAATTTTCATCTGCCGAAGTCCACGCTATTAATGCTGGTGAGCGCGTTTGCGGGACGGGAGTTCGTGTTGAATGCGTACCGGCATGCAGTGGAGGAGCGGTACAGGTTCTATTCGTATGGGGATTGTATGTTGGTGGATTGAGCAATTAGCAGTTAGCAATTAGCGATTAGCAATCAGCCCTGCACGACTTCAGCTAGCCGCTAATTGCTAATTGCTAATCGCTAATCGCTTCTATAGACGAAATTCCCACTCACAATCGTTGCCATCACCTTGCCGGTGAAGGTCCAGCCGTCGAACGGGCTGTTGCGCGATTTCGATGCCGACTGCGCCACGTTGTAGGTCCAGCGCTTCTTGGGATCGAAGATGACGACGTCAGCGTGCGCGCCGGGTTCCAGGGTGCCGCGTCCGCGCAGGTTTACGATGCGCCCAGGATTGGTGGAGAGCAGTTCAACCAGGCGGCGCAGCGGAATATTTTTTTCGCGATGCAGGCGGGTGATGGCCAGCGCCAGCGCGGTTTCCAGGCCGATGATGCCGAAGGGAGCGCGGTCGAACTCGACCTGCTTTTCGTGTTCGGCGTGGGGGGCGTGGTCGGTAGCAATGGCGTCAATGGCGCCGTCGGCGAGAGCAGCGAGCAGGGCTTCGCGATCGGCGGCGGAGCGCAGCGGCGGGTTCATCTTGAAATTGGAATCGTACTCGCCGATGTTTTCATCGAGCAGGGTGAAATGGTGCGGCGTGACCTCGCAGGTGACGTGTATGTGGTCTCGCTTGCCGCGGCGCACCGCTTTGAGGGCGGCGGCGGTGGATAGATGGGCGACGTGCAGGTGTGCCTGGGCGGCGCGCGCCAGTTCGATATCGCGTTCCACGATCCTGGATTCAGCTTCGGCGGGCATACCGCGGAGGCCGAGGCGGAAAGCCATGGGGCCGTCGTTCATGGTGGCGCCGGCGGTCAGGCGCGTGTCCTCGGCGTGCTGAACGACAGGAACCTTGAGGCGTGCGGCGAGGCTGAGCGCCTCGCGCATGAGCTTGTCATCCAGAATCGGCTTGCCATCGTCGGTGAAGGCGACGGCCCCGGCGCGCTGCAGAGCGTAGAAATCGGCGACCTGCTCGCCGTTGCTGCCCAGGGTGGCGGCGGCGATGGGGAAGAGGTTGACCACGGCGCCGCGCGCTGCCTCCTGCATCCAGGTGGTGATTTCGACGGAGTCGTTGACCGGCGAAGTATTGGGCATCGGGCAGACGGAGGTGAAGCCGCCCGCCGCCGCGGCCGCGGTGCCGGTGGCGATGGTTTCCTTGTGCGACTGGCCGGGCTCACGCAGGTGGACGTGGAGATCGATGAAGCCGGGGGCGACGACGAGGCCGCGGGCATCGAGGGTTTCGGCGGCACGCCCGATCAGCTTGGAGCGGGGGGCGAGTTCGGCGACGCGGCCGTCGCGCAGCAGGAGGTCGAGTTCGGCATCGCTGCCGGTGGCCGGGTCGATGACGTGGCCGCCGCGGATGAGCAGGGAATTAGGCGAGGGTTTCTCGTCGCGACGCGGAGCGTCGCGGTGCGGCGCGGATTTTTTGCGTGCGGTCATAGATGCGTCAATCTCGGTGACCGGTCAATGGAGTAGGGGTCCTTCGACTCGGCGTCGCCCTTCGACTTCGCTCAGGGCAGGCTAAAGCGGCGACGCCTCGCTCAGGATGACATTCCACAACAGTCTGTTCAAATCCCAAAATCAATCCGACTTCAAACCCTGATTTCCAGCGCGCGGGCCAGGATTGCCATGCGCACGGGGATGCCGTTGGCGACCTGTTCCAGCACCACGGACTGCGGGCTGTCGGCAAGCTCGCCGGTCAATTCCATACCACGAATAATCGGGCCCGGATGCATGAGGACGGCGTCGCGCTTGGCGAGCTTCAGCCGCTCGGGCGTGACCTGGTATTGCGCGATGTACTGCTCGACGCTGATCTGCTTGCCGGCGAGGCGTTCCTTCTGGATGCGCAGGACCATGACCACGTCGGCGCCGCGCAGGGCCTCGCCGAGATTGCGCGTCACTTGTACGCCGGGAGCGAGGCTTGCGGCCGAATCGGGCGCCAGTTCCGGCGGCCCGCACAGCATCACCTTGGCGCCGAAGCGGCCCAGCAGGTGTACTTCCGAGCGCGCCACGCGGCTGTGAAAGATGTCGCCGACAATCGCCACCCGCAGCCCGCGCAAGGTGTTCCTATGTTGCAGGATGGTGAAGGCATCGAGCAGCGCCTGCGAGGGGTGCTCATGCATGCCGTCGCCGGCGTTGATGACCGGAACATCCACATGGCGGGCGAGCACGTGGGGCGCGCCCGACGAGGGGTGGCGAATGATGATGACCTGGGCGCCGAGGGCGCGGATGGTCAGGCCGGTGTCAATCAGCGACTCGCCTTTCTCGACGCTGGACGCGGTGGGGTGCACGATGGTGGTGGTGGCGCCCAGCACCTTGGCGGCAAACTCGAAGGAGATGCGGGTGCGCGTCGAGGCCTCGTAGAAGAGCAGCGCCACCCGTTTTTCCTTGAACAAGGGGCGGGGGCGGGCACGCTGAAAGCGCTTGGCGAGCCGCAGAATGGCGACGATCTCGTCGGTTTCGAGCTGTTCAATGCCCAGCAACGACGCGTGCGCCAGCTTGCGCCGCGCCTGCACCCCACCGCGCGCAACCACGGCGCGCGCAAGGGCCGCCGGAACGTCCGTATTCGCGATCAGGTTTCCTTCTCCACCAGCAGCACCTTCTCCATGCTGTCAGTTTCCTGAAGCTTAACCTCGATGATCTCGTTGCGCGTGGTCTGCACCGTGCGGCCGACAAACCCGGCCTCGATGGGCAGTTCGCGATGGCCGCGATCGATTAGGACGAGCAGTTGCACGCGGCTGGGGCGGCCGTGATCCACCAGCGCGTCGAGTGCGGCGCGGGTGGTGCGGCCGGTGTAGAGAACGTCGTCGCAGAGGACGATATTCATGTCGGTGACCGGACATCCGATGTCGGCCTTTTGCACCAGCGGCTTGGGGCCGACGGTGGACAGGTCATCGCGGTAGAGCGAAATGTCGAGGATGCCCACGGGGATGGCCGTGCCTTCAATGCGCTGGATGATTTTGCCGAGGCGCTGCGCGATCGGCACTCCACGCCGGCGAATTCCCACCAAAGCAAGGTCCTTGATGCCGTTATTTTTCTCGATGATCTCGTGCGCCAACCGCACCAGGGTCCGTTCGATCTCGGAGGCGGACATCAGTTGCGCTTTCAGACGCAGCTTGGGTGTTGAGGTGGGAGTGGAACTCATGGCCGGGGAATCATAAAGAAGCGATTGGCGATTAGCAATTAGCTTTTGGCCATTAGCCGTTGGCCGTTGGTAGGCATGCGCGCGTTTCCGCGCAGCTGATTGCGCATACCCGTGGATGTCAGGGCTGGTCGCGGTTGGCACATGGTTACCGGCCAACGGCTAATGGCCAATGGCAAGTCTAGCTTTCTCGGTCGCGCGTACTCTTGCCCAGCAACCAGGCGCCGAGAGCCCCGCCGATACTGGACAAGGCGAGGAAGGCGGCGAGGAACAGCACCAGGACGATGGTGACCAGCAAGGCGAGGCCGGCGGGGGTCATCATCTGCTGAATAGCCTGTTGGGCGCGAGGATCGGCGTTGCGCGAGGCGGCCTGCTCGACCATCTGCTGCAGCATCTGGCGAAAACGACCGCTGCCGCGGCTTACCAGCAATTCCAGGCCGAACAGAACGGCGAAGACGACGAATCCAAACAATCCCGTGACCGCCCCGATGCGGGCGCCCAGACCCGGGGTGAGCGTTGCCTGGGGAACGCGACGGCGATACATCGTGATCCCAAGCACGCCCCCGACAACCAGCCATAACAGAAAGCCAAGAAACGGGATAACCCAGGCAATCGCCAGGAAGAATCCGGCCAGCGCGGCGGCGGGCACAGCCTGGGACCAGTCAATGCCGAGGGGCGCGGCTGGCGTGGCGCCACCCAGGGAGACCGGTTCGGCGGGCGGCTGGATTTCAGCCGGAGTACCGGGGTGGAATGGCTCGGTGGCGCGCTCCTCCCCCATGACCCGGATCTGAGGGGCGCCGCAGTGCTTACAGAAGGCGGTCCCGTCTTCCACCGCGGCACCGCACTGATGGCAGGGATGCTCCATAACTCCAAGTTCAACGTAACAGGTGAAAGTAACGGTGGCAAGGAACCTGACCCCGCGGTGCAGGCAGCGTCCTGAATGCCACGCCGGAACGGGGATTGCGGTTGTATGGGCTCATTTTGGCGTGCACGGCGGGCTACTCAGGTGATATAACAGCATGCCTTACTAATTCGTCACCCCGGATTGATCGGAACCCCCAAACCGGTGAACTCGTGACGGTACGTCAGCCGGCCCGTAATGCGGCTGGGGGGAGGTTCGGTTGGACATTGTCCTCATACGGGTGATTTTTGTTGTCGTGGTGGCCGCGGTCTGCTACTTCCTGCAACCGTTTGGGCTCGATCCTGTGCCGGATGTGGTGGTGGGGGCGGGGATCGGCCTGGCCATCGTTTTGTTCGAGATACGGCTGCGGCAGATCAGCCTCAAGCGCCTGATCGGGGCAGCCATTGGCAGCATTCTCGGCATTTTCGGCGCCTACCTGTTCAGCATCGTCATCCGCAATTCTCTCAAGCCCGGCGCGACGCAAAGCTTCCTGCAATTGCTGGTCATCCTGTTGATGGCGTACGTGGGGCTGATTGTCGGAGCCAACAAGGGCGACCTGCTCAACCTGTCGGCGCTGGGCGGAATTTTCGGCGGGGAAAAACAGTCCAAGCGCAGCTACAAGATCCTGGATACCAGCGTCATCATTGACGGGCGGATTGCGGACATCGCCGAGACCGGGTTCCTGGATGGGGTGCTGGTGATCCCGCAGTTCGTCTTGCGCGAGCTGCAACTGGTGGCCGACAGCGCCGATTCGCTGAAACGCAATCGCGGGCGGCGCGGACTGGACATTTTGCAGCGCGTCCAGAAGATCGCAACGGTGCAGGTGCAGATCGTGGAAGACGATTTTCCCGCGGTGCGGGAAGTGGACATGAAGCTGATCGAGCTGGCCAAGCTGATGGAGGGGAAGATCGTGACCAACGATTTTAACCTCAACAAAGTGGCGCAGCTCCAGGGCGTGGAAGTGCTCAACATCAACGAGCTGGCGAACTCGCTGAAGCCGATCGTGCTGCCGGGCGAGGCCATGCGCGTGTTCATCCTGAAGGAAGGCAAGGAGTACAACCAGGGCGTGGCGTACCTGGACGACGGCACCATGGTCGTGGTGGACAATGCGCGGAAGATGATCGGCAAGACCATCGATATCGCCGTCACCTCGGTGCTGCAAACCACGGCGGGGAAGATGATCTTCGGAAAGTTCGATGAGCGGGCGACGGTACGCACGGAACTGCCGCGCGTGGCTAACGCCCGTCCCGGAGCGCCGCAACCCTCCGGACCGCCGCAGTCGGCGGGATCGCAGACATCTCCGGTGGCGGCAGCGGAACGGCCGGTTGAACCGGTGTAGGGAGTTTCAGTTTCGAGTTTCAGTTTCAGAGCCCGGAAGCAGCTGGCCGGGCTTTTGCTTTGCGAGTGCTGAGTACCTAGTACCGAGTACTCAAAAGCAGATTCCTCGCTGCGCTCGGAATGACAATCCCATAGCTGATGGCTGATGGCTGGTAGCTGACAGCTGATTTCCGAAAGCTGACAGCCGAAAGCTGAGAGCTTATACTGCTAGCCCCTTATGAACGTGGTGGTCATCATTCCGGCGGCGGGGCTGGGAACGCGTATGGCGGCGGCCAGTGGCGCGCGCGTGGTGCCGGCGGCCTCGAAGCAATTCACCGAACTGGACGGCGTTCCCATCCTGATCCATACGCTGCGCAAGTTCGCTGCGTCACCGCAAGTACGCGAAATTTACCTGGCGCTGCGCCCACCGGAAGCCGCCGCATTCCAGGCTCGGTTGGCGCAGGAGAAGCTGGGCAAGCCAGTGCGGGTGGTGGAAGGCGGCGAGCACCGGCAGGAGTCGGTGGCGAACGCGCTGGCCGCGGTGAAGGCGTCCGCCGACGATATTGTCCTGGTGCATGACGCGGTGCGGCCGTTCGTGGATGAGGGAATCATCGCCAGCGTCATCGAGGCCGCCGCGCGCCACGGCGCTGCCATTGCCGGCATGCCCGCGTCGGATACCATCAAGCAGGTGGAACGAACCGCCGAGGGGGCGGTGATCCGCGCCACCCTGCCGCGGGCGCAGATCGTCATGGCACAGACGCCGCAGGGCTTCCGCTACGAGGTGTTGAAGAAAGCGTTCGCCGAAGCCACGGCGGATGGGTTTACCGGGACCGACGAGGCGTCGCTGGTGGAACGCTCGGGGCACGAAGTGGTGGTGGTGATGGGCTCGGCACGCAACATCAAGATCACCACGCCGTGGGATCTGGAACTGGCGGCGTTTTTTATCGAGCAAGAAAAGACAAGAGCTTAACCGCGGATCTACACGGATGAACACGGATCAGAACGCGGAATAGGCCTGACCACGGATTCCCACGGATGAACACGGATTGGAACAAGGACATGAGTGAGCCATCTAAATCGAGTGGCACCGGTTCAACCACAAATGCCCCCGGCCTGAAGTACAGCGAGCTCACGCAGAAAATCATTGGTGTCTTCTACGATGTCTATAACGAATTGGGCCATGGCTTTCTGGAATCGGTTTACGAAGATGCGATGGCGATCGCCTTACGCGACGCGGGGCTCGAAATAGGCAGGCAGGTCCCGGTTCCGGTGTGGTTCCGGGGACACCGCATCGGTGATTTCAAAGCGGACATCGTGGTCGAAGGGAAAATTGTGCTGGAACTCAAGACAGCACGGACCCTGGATCCCACGCACGAAGCACAATTGCTCCATTACTTAAAGGCAACGGAATTTGAGATCGGGCTGCTGCTGAATTTTGGGTCACGCCCGCAGTTCCGTCGTCTGATTCTTGACAATGACGAAAAGCGGATTCGCCTGAAAGCCAGCGAAGTATCCGTGTGAATCCGTGAAAATCCGTGGTTAATACATGAGAATCGGATACGGCTGGGATTCACACGAGTTCAAGCCCGGCATACCGCTGAAGATCGGCGGGGTGACGATCGCTCACCCCAAGGGGTTGGCGGGGCACTCCGACGGAGACGTGTTGCTGCACGCCTTGACCGACGCGTTGCTGGGCGCGATTGCGGCGGGGGACATCGGCACGTATTTTCCGCCGTCGGACGCGCGCTGGAAAGGCGCTGACTCCGCGGTGTTCTTGCGGACTGCGCTGGAGCATGTGGAGCGCGCGGGATACGCGGTGGCGAACGTGGATTCCACGCTCATCCTGGCCGAGCCCAGGATTGGGCCGCACGCGGCGCTGATTCAGAGGCGGGTGGCGGAGCTGTTGAGCATTGAGCCGGCGTCGGTCGGGGTGAAGGCGAAGACGCCCGAAGGAATGGGCACCGACAATGCTGCCATCGCGCACGTCGTCGTGTTGTTGACCAAGAAGGCGGGCAAGCGGCGACGGCAAGCCGAGGCGCTGGAATCCGTGCCCCAACCGGTGGTGGATTCGGTGGCGGAGAGCCTGGTGGAGAGCGCGATGGGGTCGAAGTGGAAGAAAAAGTGAGCTAACAGCTAATCGCTAATCGCTGTCTAGCTTTACTGGCTGCGGGCGACCGACTTGTGTTTGCCCCTGACTTGAGCCAGGTACAGGCGGACGAGCATGCCGTCGAACTGCGTGCCGCTGCAGCGCTCGAGTTCGGCCATCGCTTCGGCTTGGGAGAGCCGCGGGGCAAACGGGCGGTCGGTCATCATGGTGAGGTAACCATCCACCACGGCCAGCATGCGCGAGCCGAGGGGAATCTGCTCGCCGCGCAAGCCGTCGGGATAGCCGGCGCCGTCGAAGCGCTCGTGATGGTGCTTGATGATCTCCTGGAGGCGGTCGCTGGCGGGAATGCAGGAGACGATTTCGGCGCCGACCAGCGGGTGCATCTTGACCAGGTAATACTCGTCTTCGGTGAGCGGGCCGGGTTTGCAGAGGATTTTTTCCGGCAGGATGAGCTTGCCGAGGTCGTGGACGCGGGCGGCGTAGGTGACGTCCTGCAGTTCGTCTTCGACCATGCCGAGTTCGTGCCCCAGCATCTCGACATCGCGCGCCGCGGTCTCGGCCAGTCCGGCGGCGTGCACTTCACGCCCTTCCGAAGCGCGGCTGAGGGAGCATAACGCCTCCATCAGCGATTCGCGACTCTCCGCGGCGGCACACATTTTCTTGATCGTCGCGGTGAGTTCCTGGACCGACTCGGGACCGGTGTGTTCGCGCTGCAGGAATCCCTCGATGAACGCCGTGAGCAACTGCCGCTGAGCCATGGCGCTGCCGGAGCCGAGAAATTCCTCGGCGATGGAGACGCAGTTCCCGCCGGCGCGCTTGGAGACGTACATGCCGGCGTCGGCCACCCGGAGCACTTCCTCGGCCGTGGCGCCGTGCAGCGGAAAGCTGGCCACGCCAAAGCTGCCGGTGATTTGGCGTTCAGTAAGCATGGGGTCGGTGGCGATCCAGAGGCGCAGGCGTTCGGAGAGAATCTGCGCCTGTTCGGCGCCGGTTTCGGGCATGAGGATGACGAATTCGTCGCCGCCGTAGCGCGCCACCACGTTGGACTGCCGCGATTTCTGCTCCAGCAGGCGGCCGACGCGCGCCAGCACCAGGTCGCCCTCCAGGTGGCCGCTGGTGTCGTTCACCGCCTTGAATTTGTCGAGGTCAATCAGAGCCACCGAAAAGGGGCGGCCGGAACGCGAGGCGCGTTTCCATTCCGTCTGCAGGTTTTCCAGGAAAAAGCGGCGGGTCTTGATGCCGGTGAGGCTGTCGGTGATGGACTGCTGCTGCAGCTTCTGGAAGACGAAAGCGTTGTGCAGCGCGGTGGCGAGCAGGTCAGCGAGCGTCCGGAGGATGAGGACTTCCTGGTCGGCAAAGGCTTTTTCGCGGCGGCTCTCGACGTTGAGCACTCCGAGCAGGCTCTCGCCATAGGTAAGCGGCAGGCAGAGCACGGAGCGCGCGTCGGGCAGCAGGGATGCCAGCTTGGAATCGCCGTCCTGCACCAGCACCATCTCGCTGCTGCGGGCGCAGCGTCCGATGATGCCGGCGCCCAGAGGCACACGTTTGCCGGCGCCGGAGGCGGTGGCGCCCGCCTCGGCCTTGATCTCGATCTCCTTGGTGACGTAATCGAGCATGCCGATGCCGATGTGATCGAAATCGAAGTTCTGCTGGATCTCGCGCGCAATCTCCGCCAGCATCTGCTCGGCATCCTGGCTGGAAATGGCGGTTTTGGAAACGTTGTTCAGGAAGGCGAGATAACGCGACCGGCGCTGCTGTTCCTTGAACAGACGGGCATTCTCGATGGCGACGGCGACCTGGCCGGCGGCGGTTTGAAGCAATTCCAAGTCGCGCTGCTCGTACACGAACTCGCGGTCAAAATTCATCGCCGCCAACATGCCGACGGCATGGTTGTTGATGAAAATCGGCACCGCGCAATAACTCTTGGCCGGGATGTCGGGGACGAAAGTCAGTCCGAGGCGGGCGCGGACCTTCTCCATTTCGGAGCGGACCAGCATGGGCTGGCCGCTGCGGATGACGTACTCGGTCATGGCGTTCGCGGTCTTGCGCGAGCGCTTGGGGAGGACCTCGCCCTTGACCGATTCGAATTCAAAGCGGACCTCGTCGTCTCCGAGGAAGGCGACGTAAAAGGTCTCGGTGTCGAATAACGATCCGAGTTCCTTTTGGATGGAGCGGAGAACCTCGTCGGAATCGAGGCGCGAGCTGATCACCTGGCCCATCTGGGTGAGCAGTTCGTACTCGCGGGTGCGCCGCTTGGCGTCGTTCATCACCACGTAGTTTTCCAGGGTAAGGCCGATCTGCATGGCGACCCCGAGAAGCAGCCGCACCTGCGAGGTGCCCAGCACCCGGCGCTCGTCGTGAGGAAACAGGACGACGCCGAAATTGTTTTCGCGTGTCTGCAGGCTGACCGCGGTCAGGCTGCGCACGTCATAACGCTTCAGCACGGCCTGGCAGCGTTCGAAGCGGCGGGGCGCACCGGCGGGCAGCGGCTCGGTCATGCGGGCGACGTTGCGCAGAGTTCCCAGGCCGCCGCGTCGAAAGGCGATATCGCTGAGGTACTCGCCGGCGCCTTCGTTCTCCAGGGCGGCGGTGAAGGTGCCGTCGAAACCGCGGCTGACCGACGGCAGCACGGCGCGCCAGCGCTCGGCGATGCTGATGGCGGCCCGTTCGGCGCGGCACAAGCGCATGAACCGGTCCAGCAGCTTGAGCAGCGCGGGCGCCGCTTCGGCGGGACTGAGCAGAGTGTTGGCGTCCACGTCGAGGGTGGAGAACACCAGCGCGTTCTCCTGCACCAGCCGGCGTTCGTGTTCGAACAACACGATGATCATGGCCACGCCGACCAGCATCTGCGGCATGGTGCCGAGGAAAAGGCCGACCCGCCCAAAATACTTATCGAAGAACTCGTGAAACTGGCGCACCACCAGCAGGGGAACCCACAACAAAAGAGACGCGGCCAGCAGGCGGAAACCAGCGGAGTCGCGTTGCCGGCCGAGGCGGTAGAAGCGTGCCGCGGAGAGTGCCAGCACGAAAGCGATGCCGACTTCGAGTTCCAGGTGCGGTCGAGCCATCGCCTGGAACCGGCCACTTTCCATGTGGGCCAGGAGATTGTGCACCGTGAGCGCGACCGCACCGGCGGCCAGCGCGGCATCGGACCAGCGCGGCCGGTAGTCTTCCTGCACCAGGCGCGTGGAAACGAAGATGGCAGCGGCTACGCCGCAGAACAGGATCTTGGAAGCGAAGTACGCAAAGGCGTTCTCGGTGGAGAAATAATCCCAGGCCAACAGCGCGTATTGCAGGCAGTAGGCGGCCCAGGCAAGCTGCCACGCCCGGAAATACGGCTCATGCGACTGCCGGTAGAGATAGCTGAAGACGAAGAAAAACAGCAGGGCGAAGATGCCGGGGACGATGATGATCCCGATGAATACGTTCTCCATGGCGCGGCTCTGCTGTTCGTTAGGCTAACCGGCCCGTCAGGACAGCTACGCTCTCCTTGGCCAGAACGGGCTGGGTTGGTCCCTGGGGAATCGACCCGTCGGGAGCGCACCTTGGGCTTGGGGGAAAAGCCGGCCGCTGTGCCGTTAGGGTGGCGAAAATATATGTGGTTTGTCCCTAACCGTCAATCAGGTAGATGCCTACGCAGGGGTGACTTAGGTCACCGCTTGCCTAGGTCCCGGCGCGCCTCTCGATTTTTGCCCAGGTGTCCTTCAGAGCCACGGTGCGGTTATAGACCGGCCTGCCAGGGGTGGAATCGGGGTCCGCGGCGAAGTATCCCAGGCGCTCGAACTGGTAACGGCTGCCCGGGGCGGCATTGGCCAGCGACGGCTCCAGCCTGGCGTGGCTGACAATCTCCAGCGAATTTGGGTTCAGGTTGGAGGCGAAATCCTTGCCCGGTGCAACCTGGCTGGGATCCTCGCTGGTGAACAGCGTTTCATAGAGGCGCACCTCGGCGTCCACGGCGTGCGCGGCCGAGACCCAGTGAATCGTGGACTTTACCTTGCGGCCGTCGGGCGTGTTGCCGCCGCGGGTGGCCGGATCGTAGGTGCAGTGGACCTCGACCACCTCGCCCTTTTCATTTTTCACCACGCCGGTGCAGGTGACCAGGTAGCCGTAACGCAGCCGCACCTCGCGTCCGGGTGAGAGGCGGAAATACTTGGGCGGCGGAACCTCGCGGAAATCATCCTGCTCGATGTACAACTCCCGCGAAAACGGCACCTTGCGCTTGCCGGCCTGCGGATCTTCGGGATTATTGATGGCTTCCAGTTCGTCAGTCTGACCCTCGGGATAGTTATCAATCACCACCTTAAGCGGGCGCAGGACGGCCATGGCACGCGGGGCGCGCTTGTTCAGGTCTTCGCGGACGAAGTGCTCCAGCATGGCCAAGTCAACAATGCCGTTGGTGCGCGAGGCGCCGACGGCAGTGACGAAATTGCGGATCGCCTCCGGGGTATATCCGCGGCGGCGGATGCCGCAAATGGTGGGCATGCGCGGATCGTCCCAGCCGCGCACGTGGCCTTCGTTGACCAGTTGCAGCAGCTTGCGTTTGCTGAGCAGCGTGTAGGTCAGGTTGAGGCGGTCGAACTCGATCTGCTGCGAAGGGAAGATGCCGAGCTGCTCGATGTACCAGCGATAGAGGGGCTGGTGGTCGGCAAACTCCAGCGTGCACATGGAGTGCGTGACCTTTTCCAGCGAATCGGACTGGCCGTGAGCGTAGTCGTACATCGGGTAGATGCACCACTTGTCGCCGGTGCGGTGATGCGAGGCGTGCAGGATGCGGTACATGACCGGATCGCGCATGTTCATGTTGGGCGAGGCCATGTCAATCTTGGCGCGCAGCACGCGCGAGCCGTCGGGAAACTCGCCTTTCGCCATGCGGGTGAACAGGTCGAGATTTTCTGCCACCGGGCGATTGCGATACGGGCTCTCGCGGCCGGACTCGGTGAGAGTGCCGCGGTATTCGCGGGTTTCGTCGGCCGTCAGGTCGTCAACGTAGGCCTTGCCTGCCTTGATCAGCTTGATCGCCCACTCGTAGAGCTGGTCGAAATAATCGGAGGCGTAGTAGAGGCCGTCCCACTCGAAGCCCAGCCAGCGCACGTCCGCCATGATCGAGTCCACGTACTCCTGCTCTTCTTTTTCCGGGTTGGTGTCGTCGAAGCGCAGGTTGGTGCGCCCATTGAACTCGTCGGCCAGGCCGAAGTCGAGGCAGATGGCCTTGGCGTGCCCGATGTGCAGGTAGCCGTTGGGCTCGGGCGGAAAGCGCGTCTGGATGACCGCATCGCCGTATTTCTTCGTCCTGAGATCTTCGATGATGATGTCGCGGATGAAATTGGAGGGTGCGGTGGCGGGGGCGGCGTTCTCTACGGTGTCGGTCTTCGGATTGGTAGCCATAGGAATCTTCTGAACAGAATCGAACCCACTATTGTAATCGGTGGCCAACTGCGATTCACACACATATCCCAACTGCGGGCAGCTGTGGGGCACCGTCCGGTGCAACGCGAAAGACTTGGGGCTGCACACTAAATGAACGAAGCGGCACTAAGTCACATCTTCAAAAGTAATTGTGTAAATTGGATTGCAGTAGTAGGTGATGACGTTCATGCCCTCCAACTCCTGAACTATTCCAAGTCCCTGAAGTTTTCTTAAATCAGACCGTGCAGTTGGGTATGTTACGTGGAACTCCGATTTGTACCGATTGACGGTTATTACTGGGCTTGAAAACAGTCTGTCAACCAGCTTGGACAATCGGACGCTTCCGCCCTTGAGTCGGGCGTGAAAGTCTCGATGTAATGCGAGGAGCTTATCGCAGCGCTTTTCAGTGTCGATAGATTGGGCTACGACACCCTCTAGGCAGAAACGAATCCATGGTTCCCAAGCGCCCTGAGTACTGACGGCCAGTAACAAATCCATGTATTCTTTTTTTCGCTTTTCAAAAAAGGCACTCATATAGAGCCATTGACTAGACAGATGGCACCATTCCGCAATCATTAAGGAAAGAAGAAGTCTTCCCACGCGCCCATTGCCATCACGAAAAGGGTGTATGGTTTCGAATTGGTAATGAACGAGAAAGGCCCTCACAAGCGGGTCGAAGCAATCATCTGAATGTAGATACTTTTCGAATGCGTCTAACGTCTCGGTTAGGTTCTGTGGGGGAGGCGGGACGAATCGTGCTGGCCAACCAATCTGGTTTTGTATGCTCCTAAACTCGCCCGGTCTCTGTTCCGATCCTCTCACGCCATCCATAAGCACAGCATGAAGCTCCCTTATCAAGCGGAGTGACAGTGGCAAATCGTTTTCGCCATCCAGCCTTAACCTCAGTGCGCGACGGTAATTGAAAACTTCACGGTAGGCGTTGGCCGGATCATTCTTGGACGTCGGATAGCGCGGGTCAGCCTGAAATAGCGCCTGTTGTTGCGGATCAGTGATCGTGCCTTCTAGCTGAGACGATAACTGCGCTTCTCGTCCCTGAAGCGGCTGCAACAAAATCTCTGGTTTGGGCAAGTGCTTTCCGGTCCCGTCGAGACTCGATAGAGATTTTCTTGCTTCGAGAAGAAGCGTCCATAAGCCACCCGGCCAGTCCCAGTTCGGAGGAAGCGGATTTGGAATGAAGGCAAACATCGCGTCCGGAGATCCGTTAGGAACAGGGACCAACCGACCCGTCATTGAGGGGGTGAACTCTTTGGGGTCCATGGATTATTTTACTGTACCCATTTTTGTTAAAGAAAACAAGAAAAAATTTTACCGATGTCTTGACTTATGTGCTCTTGGCGAGCATAATGATCAATGAGCAGCGGTTGTGAATGTGAAAAAAGCTGGACCGCCAACGCGGACCGACGACGAGATAAGGGACATAATCCTCCGCTATCTGTACGACAGGAATCGGAATGCCACTAGCCGCCGCGGGAAAACGACGGGCGCGGCGGTCACAATCAGCGTCTTGAGAGCCGACTTGAAGGCGAGTCACGACCTCACAGCCCCGCAGATACACAGCAATTTGACTTACCTTGAGAGCCAAGGTTGGGTTGAGGATCGTCCGGTCACAAAGAGTTTCACCACTGGCACAGGCGCAGTTATCCCGTCGGCGACAAGCTACTTCATCATCACTGCTGCGGGCATCGACCGAATTGGAGGACCGAGCGTGTTTACACGAGATAGATTCGAGGGCATCAGAATCGAGGCCACAGGACAGAACATCATCACATTGGGCGACGGGAACCAGGTCAACGCGCGTTTTCAGGCATTGGGCGAATCACTATCCGAGCTCAGAGCGGCGATCAAGCGTTCCGACAAAATGGATGAGGCGCAGAAGATGGACCTCGTGGTGGACGTGGACACGCTGCAGACTCAACTGGCCCGACCGAGCCCTAATCGCGAAATCATCTCGCGGTTGTGAGACGGCATCAATCGCGCAGCGTCTATTGCCGGCCTCGCCGATGCTGCAGCGAAGGTCGCGGGGCTCCTCGCCGGAGTCCTATCGTAGAATTCCCGTGGCTGTTGTCCGGCTATTCGACTTTCGCAATTGCCTGCTCAATCCTCGCCAGAGTCTTCTCTTTCCCCAGCACTTCCAGGGTCTCAAACAGCGGCGGGGCGTTCTTGCGGCCGCAGACGGCGACGCGGATCGGCTGGAACATCTGGCCTGCCTTCAGCCCCAGTTCCTGCGCGGCGGCGCGCAGGGCGGCATCCAACGCGTCGTGCTTGAATTCGGTCGAGGCCAGTACCTCGCGCGCTTTCTTTAGCGCCTTGAGCGCCATCGCCGCATCGCCCTTCTGCGGGACCAGCTCATTCGGATCGTACGGCGCCAGTTGCTCCACGAAGAAGAAGTCCGCGACGGTGAGCACGTCCTTCAGCAGCTTGATGCGCTCGCGCACCAGCGGCGTGATGCGCTGCATCTGTTCCGGCGAAACATCGAAGCCTGCCTCGCGCACCACCGGCAGCAGGCGTTTGCTCAACTGCTCCACCGGCAGGGCGCGGATGTGCTCGGCGTTCAGCCAGATCGCCTTGGGGTCGAACATTTCCTCCGGCGACAGTAAACCCCCACCCTGTCCCGCTCCCTCGCTACGCTTCGGGACAGGCTCCCCCGGGCGGGACAAGGGTGGGGCAACCGATTCTTTGAAATTCACGACGGCGTTGGCGCGATTGATGCCCTCGAGTGAAAACAGGTCAACCAACTCCTGGCGTGTCAGGAACTCGCGGTCCTGTTTCGGCGACCAGCCCAGCAGGCACAGAAAGTTGACGAACGCCTCCGGCAAAAATCCCGCGTCGCGATAGGTGGTCACGCTCACCACCGGCCCGTGCTTGCGCTTGGAGAGCTTCGTCCCATCGGGCGCCATCAGCAGCGGCAGGTGCGCGAACTGCGGCGGCGCGGCGCCGGCGGATTCGAAAATCAGCGCGTGCTTGAAGGTGTTGGTGAGGTGGTCCTGGCCGCGAATGATGTGGCTGATACGCAAGTCGGCATCGTCGGCGCAGGAGGCCATGTGATAGGTCGGCATGCCGTCGGAACGCAGCAGCGCAAAGTCTTCGATGTCGGCGGTGGACTTGGCCTGTTCGCCATACACGGCGTCGTCGAAGCGGATAATGCGCTCCGGCTCGCGCGGCACGCGGAAGCGCAGCGCAAACGGCTCGCCGGCGGCGGCGCGGCGGTCGCTCTCCTCGCGCGACATCTCGCGCACACCGGGATTGAACAGCCACGCGCCCTGCGCCACCGAGCGCGGGCTGTCGCCTTCATGCGCCGGGGTGAAATCGCGATACGCCATGCCCTTGGCGAAGATTGCCTCCGCCATCTGCTTGTGCAGCGCCAGCCGCTCCGACTGCCGGTATTGCTCGTCCCAGGGGAGATCGAGCCAGCGCAGGCCCTCGAAAATCGAGGTCAGCGAGGCTTCGGTGTTGCGCTCCACGTCGGTGTCGTCCACGCGCAGGATCATGGCGCCCTGGTTGTGGCGGGCGTAGAGCCAATTCAAGATGAAGGTGCGCGCGCTGCCGACGTGCAGAAATCCCGTGGGTGACGGCGCGAAGCGGACTCGCAGCATAAACGGTCAGTATAGCAACGGAGAGGGTAGTCGGTTTTCGGTGATCGGTTTTCGGTACGTACGAGCGAGAGCTGAGGGCTGATAGCTGACGGCTGAGAGCTATTCCGACTCGCCGGCCCTGGATTCGAAGCGCGTGCTGCGCTTCAGGAATGCGAGATTCACCTTGCCGGTGGGGCCGTTGCGCTGCTTGGCGATAATCAACTCGGCGAAGCCCTCGTTTTCCGGCGTGGGGTTGTAGACCTCTTCGCGGAAGATGAAACCGACCAGGTCGGCGTCCTGCTCGATGGAGCCGGATTCACGCAGGTCGGACAACTGCGGGCGATGATCGCCGCCGCGGCTTTCCGGCGCGCGGCTCAACTGCGACAGTCCGATCACCGGCACGCGCAGTTCCTTGGCCAGCAGCTTCAGGCCGCGCGAGATGGCGGAAACTTCCTGAGTGCGGTTCTCGAAACGCGCTTTGCCGCCGGGCGCGCTGCCGGACATGAGTTGCAGGTAGTCCACGATCAGCAGGTCGAGGCGGCCGCCCATCTGGTGCTGCAAGCGGCGGGCCTTGGCGCGCATTTCGCTGATGGTGATGCCGGGCGTGTCGTCAATGAAGACGGGGGCATCGGCAAGGCGGCCCAGCGCTGCCACCAGCTTCTGATAATCGTCGCGGCCGAGAAAACCGGTGCGCAGCTTGTGCGCGTCCACGATGGCGTTGGAGCAGAGCAGGCGCAGCAGCAGCGCCTCGCGCGACATTTCCAGCGAGAACATGCCGACCACCTTGTTGTCCTTCACCGCCGCGTTCTCCGCGATGTTGAGCGCGAAGGCGGTTTTGCCCATGGAAGGACGCCCGGCGATGATGATCAAGTCGGAGCGTTGCAGTCCGCTGGTCAGGTTGTCGAGATCCACGAAGTGAGTTTCCAGGCCGGTGACGCGCTGCCCGCGTTCGTAGAGCGCGTCAATCGAGCCGAACGACTCCTTCACGATTTGCTTCACGTCGCGGAAGCCGGAGGTGAAGCGCTTGTCGGAGAGCTCGTAAATGGCGGCTTCGGCCGAGGTCAGGACATCCTGCGCCGGTTCGGCTTCGTCCATGGCGCGGGCGACGGCGGCGTTAGAAGCGTAGATGAGGCCGCGCAGCAGCGCCTTGTCCTTGACGATGCGGACGTACTGCTCGATGTTCGGGCGGTGCGGCAGGCCGTCGGTGAGCGACGACAGGTAGGCGACGCCGCCGATGGCCTCGACTTCCTTGCGGCGCGACAACTCCTCGGCGAGCGTGACCAGGTCCACCGGACGCCCGGAATCGGCAAGCTCGGTGATGCGCCCGTAAATGCGGCGATGCGAGTCGAGCGAAAAGTCGTCGGCCTGGAGGTTTTCGGAGGAGGCCTGCGTGTAGGTAAAGTTGTCGAGCAGGATGGCGCCCAGGATGGAGCGCTCGGCGTCGATGTTGGCGGGAAGCCCGCGCTCGAGAGCGTAATCGGTGGTGGCCAATTTGGGGGTCCGTTCGGTGCTAAAAAGAAATATAGGCGAAGCGGGGGAAAAGACAAGGGTGATTATCGGTTATTTACGGTGGAAAAACGGAAAGTTGGCACGGGCGCGTGCAGGAGAGCGATTAGCGATTAGCAATTAGCCATTAGCGGCACAAACCAAATCAAGAATCGCAAAAAAGAAGCGCGGTTCACGCCAGCCAACGTGAACCGCGCCGTTGCGGATGTCCTGAAGCCGCCGGGAACGCGCTCAAGCAGGGATCGCTCCCGGCACCGGTTCAGCGCCTGCGGTGAGTTGCCACTCAGGGCGGCCCCTTCCGGCAGTGCGCGGTTCCGTGCGCCTCGACGGCACGCAGCGCGGGCAAGTAGCACGGGGTTCGAAGCGCCCTCCCGATGCGCATGGCGCATCCGTCAACGCTCCGGCAAGCCCAGCCGCTTCGGTCAGCACACGCGATCCACGCCTGCTGACCGAGGCCAGTGGGCCGGAATGCCGTGCCACGCTCCCCTGAACCATTCAGGTGGAAACCGCCTTGGCTGCGTAGCCCTGCACCCTTTGCTGCCGTGTCGTGCCCGCAGAACTGGCCGTTACCGACGAGGAGCCCGAAAAACCGAACCTGCCAAGCCGGTCCTCCCTTGCCGAGGACCATTTTGCTTTACCGGCCACGCGCCGTGAGGCGCAGCAGTCCGGTTTGCATCACCGCAAGTTCGGTCTTTGTCCGCGCGACGCGCTCAGAACATCAACGCTCGCGTGAGCGACACATTGCCCGATGCGATGCAGACGCTCAAGAGCAAAACGAAGTTGTGCTGTGCAGAAATTGTGATTGTCATGGAATTACTGTGGACGTTCTTGGAAAACCCGGAAGAATTTTGCCGCTGGCTGACCCGGATGGACGCAGATGCACAACAATGATTGCACCACGCAACCCGGAAGTGCCGCCATTTCGCTGCGTTTCAAATATCCTGGAAAAATGAAGGGCGCGAATGATCGCGCCCTGTTTTGCTGATCCACGTTAATCCGCGGGTCCGTCCGTTTCTGGCTAAAAGCTAACAGCTAAGAGCTAATAGCTTGTTCAGTCCCGCACGCCGTCCATGAAAGCGCGGAGCTTGCGCGAGCGCGAGGGATGACGCAGCTTGCGCAGCGCCTTGGCCTCGATCTGCCGGATACGCTCGCGGGTAACGGCGAAGGACTGGCCCACTTCCTCCAGCGTGTGCTCGGAGCCATCTTCCAGGCCGAAGCGCATCTTGATGACCTTCTCTTCGCGCGGGGTGAGCGTGCGCAGCACCTGCGCCGTCTGGTCCTTGAGGTTGACGTTGATCACCGCCTCGGCCGGCGAGATGACGGCGCGGTCCTCAATGAAGTCCCCGAGGTGCGAATCTTCCTCTTCGCCGATCGGCGTCTCCAGCGAGATGGGTTCCTGCGCGATCTTCAGGACCTTGCGGACCTTGGCGACCGGAATGTCCATGCGCTTGGCGATTTCTTCGCTGGTCGGTTCGCGGCCGAGTTCCTGCACCAGCTGGCGCGAGGTGCGGATCAGCTTGTTGATGGTCTCGATCATGTGGACGGGGATGCGAATGGTACGCGCCTGATCGGCAATGGCGCGGGTAATCGCCTGCCGAATCCACCACGTGGCGTAGGTGGAGAACTTGTAGCCGCGGCGGTATTCGAACTTGTCCACCGCCTTCATCAGGCCGATATTGCCTTCCTGGATCAGGTCAAGGAACTGCAGGCCGCGGTTGGTGTACTTCTTCGCAATCGAGACCACCAGGCGCAGGTTGGCTTCGATGAGTTCGCGCTTGGCCTGCTCGGCGTCAATGTCGCCCTGGATGATTTCGCGCTGGGTGCGCTTCAGCTCCGGAAAGCTGGTGCCGGATTCCTGCTCCAGGCGCTCCAGGTCGGCGCGGATCTGGCGCGACTGGCGGCGCAGGTCCTTTTTCTGCTCGTCATTGCGCGAGGCATCGATTTTCTTCTCGATGTTCTGGCACTGGCGGTCGAGCGCGCGCATCGTGTCCACGGTCTTGTTGACACGGTCAATCAGGCGCTTGCGCTCGTTGTTGGTGAAGCCCAGGAAGCGGATGCCGCGCGACATTTTGACCAGCTCGCGCGCCAGCGCCCGGCGGCCGCGGCGTCCTTCGCGCTGCTTCTTCTTCAGCGCCGGAATGTTTTCGTACTTCTCGGCGAGCTGTTGCGACCTCTTGTAATGCCTGTTGATGTCGTCGATCTTGCCGGTCCACTCCTTCAGGCGGTTCTGAAGGATTTCCTCGGTGATCTCCTCTTCATCGAAGGTGGTCACTTCCTTGATGGAGCGGACACCCTTCTTCAGGTCCTCGCCGAGGCCGACGATTTCGCGGATGACGATGGGGGAGCGCGAGAGCGCCTTCAGCACGCGGAGCTGCCCCCGCTCGATGCGCTTGGCGATTTCCACTTCGCCTTCGCGGGTGAGCAGGGGGACGGTGCCCATTTCGCGCAGGTACATGCGGACCGGGTCGTTGGTCTTCTCCAATGCGCCCGGCGTGAGATCGAGCTCGACTTCTTCGCCCTCTTCGGCTTCCTGGTCGAATTTCTTGTCCAGGGCAGACGAAGGCAGCTTCGCCGGACCCTCGAGCACATCGATGCCCTGCGTGCCGATGGTGGTCAGCAGGTCGTCGAGGTCTTCGGGCGAATGCACGTCGTGCGGGATGAGATCGTTGACCTCATTGTAGGTGAGGTAGCCTTTCTCTTTCCCTGCGTCGATCAGCTTCTTAATGTCGTCGTACTTGTCTTCCAGAGCCAAGTGGCAATACCCCTTGCTGCACGGCAATTCCCGTAGGGCCGGGAACACCGGTCGCGCTTATAGCGGCGGGAGCTGTATTAGGACACTACAGTCGAGCAGAAACTTTCGAATTTTAGCACAACCGAGTGGCTGGCCCCAGTCACAATTCAAGCGACCCTTCGAGATTTGCGACTATTCTCAGCGCCGTCAACAGGTTAGATGCCCCAAACCGGTTGATAGTTGCGGAGAAGCCGCAAGATCGGGCCACCAGGACCTGGTAACCCTGGCGCGGCTACGCGCTGGCGATACCCGGGGCTGCCGCGTTGCCCAGGGCGCGATCGATTTCGACCTTCTGACGAAGCAGTCGGCCAAGTTCGGAAGCATCCTGGCGGCGCTCGGCTTCCGCGATCTGCGCCCGAACCTGTCGCTGGCGACGCTCCAGGCCGCGGCGGCGCAGGGCGTTGATGGCGCCATCCACCAACTCGGGCGTGAGTTCCTCCGCGTCGTCCAGCAGGATCTCGGCGACCAGACGGCGATGGGAATCGGAGAGCGGGAGAGACATTGCGTCGGCGGATTCGCTGGCGAGCAGTTGCTCCAGGAGAGACTCGGTCGCCAGGCCCTCGTGCAAGCGCTCGTGATGCAGGGCGAAGCGGGCCTGGCGCGCGGCATCGAATTCGTCATCCGCGCCGTCGCGGGAGGACGTGGTGCCCTCGCCGGGAGCGATGTCGCTCGCCGATGCCAGCGCCCGGATCAGGATGCGCTCGGCCTGTGTGACCTGGGCATCGGGCGAGGCCGTCACCTGCTTCGTGCCGCGATTCGCGGCGGCGTGCTTCAGTTCCTGGCGGAGGTTGGCGGAATCGATTCCCAGCTTCTGCGCCATCTCATTGGCGATTTCGCCGCGCATAATTCCGCTGGGCACGCGCTGAATGTGCGGCAGCAGGTAGTTGACGGCCTTCACTTTGCCTTCGGGCGTGCGCACCGGGAACTGGCTGCGGGCGCGCTCGATGAGGTAGTCGAAATACTTGGGCGCGTGGCGCACGACATCCTCGTACGCCGCCTTGCCCCGGCGGCGGATAAACAGATCCGGATCCAATCCCGGCTCGAGCGTGGCTACCTTGATCTGAAAATCCTCCTGAACGAGCAGCGCCAGGGAGCGCTCAGCGGCCGCAGCCCCGGCAGTATCGGGATCAAAATTCACCACAATCCTGCGGCTGAACCTGGCCAGCAATCGCGCCTGCAATTCAGTAAAGGCGGTACCGGACGACGCGATGACGTTTTCGATGCCGGCAGCGAAAACACTAATGCAGTCCATCTGGCCCTCGACGAGGATGGCGTAGTCGAACTTGCGAATCCACTCCTTTGCCTTGTCAAGGTTGAACAGCACGCGCGATTTCGAGTAGATGGGCGTCTCGGGCGAGTTCAGGTACTTGGGCCCGGACTTCTCGTCGGTGCTGAGGGTACGCCCGGTGAACGCGATCACGCGCCCGCCTTCATTACAGATGGGGAACAGGACGCGGTTGCGGAACTTGGAGTACATGGTCGACGGTCTGCGGTCTGCGGTCGACGGCGCTTCAGCTTTGCCGTCAGCCGTCGACCGTCGACCGTCGACATCCGATTCTTTCCACGAAAACAGCCCGCTGGCGCGCAGCGTTTCCTCGTCGAAATCGCGTTTCAGATAATCGCGCAGGAGAAAGCCGGAATCGGGAGCGAAGCTGATGCGGAAGCGTGTGATGGTGTCATGGTCCAGGCCGCGGCCCGCCAGGTACTCGCGAGCGTGAGCGCCCTCCGGCTTTTGCAATTGCTCCTGGAAAAACGCGCAGGCGCGCTCGTGCAGGTCGAGCAGGGCGCCGCGCTGTTTGGCTTCGCGCGCCTCTTCGGGGCTGCTGTAGGTGACCTTGGGCAGCGGCATGCCGAGCTTCTGCGCCACCGCGCGCACCGCCTCGGGGAAGGTGATGTTTTCGATTTTCTGCACGAAGCTGAAGACGTCGCCCGAGGCGCTGCAGCCGAAGCAGTGGTAGAACTGCCGCGTCGCGTGCACCGAGAACGATCCGGTTTTTTCGTTGTGAAAGGGACAGAGGCCGGTGAAGTTCTGCGCGCCGGATTTTTTCAGCTTTACGTACTCGCCGACGATGCGGACGATGTCGGCCTGCTGCTTGACGGTGTACGCGAAATCGCCGGGCTGAGACACCGCACAATTCTATAAACTTACCAGGGAAAGTTCCTAGACCATTGCGGTCGGAACTAAACACCGGCAGACGAAATGCTGTGGATAACCTCTGTGTCGCGGTGGAAATGAAGGGTGATGTGCGACGGAAGTACGCTCAGCAACGGCAACCAAAGTCTTGTTGACGGCTTTCGGCGCGGCTGATCAGTGCCCTTCCGAACCTGTCCGCTGGCTAGTGCGCGTCATTCCGCTGCGGCCCTTCGAAGCTGAGGTAGGAAACGCGGCGCAACCTCGCGAGGTCATCCGACAAGCAGCAGTCGTAAATTTCTTGCCAGTGGCGGAGATAGTCTTCGGGCGGCAACTGCGCGTCATCGTGCGTAAGGTACCGGCGCACGTTGATCCAGAAGAAATTCTTGTCGCGCAGCGCAGCCGGAAGCTTGTGCACCAGCAGCGTGTCGCGAAACTCCGATTCAGGGATCCACTCGGGGGCCCGGGGGAGATTGTCTTTCATGCGAGAACCCCAGCCGAGGATGGTCAGTAGATTCTCAAGGTGCTCCGCTCCTCACAAGGATTAATTGCATTAATTCTGTTGATTACCTGTGGAAAAACTGGCCAAAACTTGCGGGAACGTTGGAAAACCGGGCCGAAATTACAGCCGCTCCACCGCGCCGGTGTCGAGGTGGTAATAGGCGGTCACGATTACAAGATCGCCGCGGCGCACGCGGTCGCGGAGGAGGTCGCTGCGGTCGAGCACGGCCTGCGCGACCGCGCGGGCGTTCTGTTTCTCGGCGTCACCCAGGGCATCCTCGCCCCCGCCGTCGAGGCCGGCCGAGGCGCCGGAATTTCGAACCGCCTTGATGATTGCCTTCATGTGGGGCGAGCCGGCCTTGTCGCTGGAGCACGCCGCCTCGACGGCTTTGCAGTGCTGGTGGCCGATGACGATTAGCAAGGAAACGTCCAGAAGCTCGGCGGCGAATTCGAGGGAGCCAATCGTCACCTTGTCGGCGACGTTGCCGGCGACGCGCACCACGAACAAATCGCCGAGCCGCTGGTCGAAGATGATTTCCGGGGTGGCGCGGCTGTCGCAGCAAGCCAGGATCATTGCCTTGGGATGCCGGGCCGCGGCCGCAGCCTTGCGCTCGCCGACCAGATCGCGCGGCTGCGGTTGGCCGGTGCGGAAGCGCTCGTTGCCCGCCACCAGGTCTTTCCAGATTTCTTCGGCGGTCATACTCGCAGCTCCACCACGGTCGCGCCGCCGCCGCCCTCTTGCTGCGGAGGCTCGGCGACGCTGGCCACGTGGGGATGCGATTTCAGATATTCACGCAGCGCTTTCCGCAGAATGCCCATGCCGCTGCCGTGCACGATGCGGACCTTCGGCAGCCCGGCCAAAAACGCGCGGTCCACGAATTTTTCGACCGCGCGCGTGGCGTCATCCACGTTGTGGCCGATGACGTTGATCTCGGTCGGCGTGGTCAGGTCTTCCTTCTCCAGCGTGACGGAAACGCCGTGTGCGCGGGCGGCTTTGACGGGATTATCGGCGGCGTGCGCGACCACCTCCGCGATATCGTCCTGGCGGACTTTCATCGTCATCCCGCCGACCGCGACCTCGTACTGATCGTCGCCCACCCGGCGTTTCACCTGCCCGGTGCGCCCCAGTGATTTCAGTTTCACCGTGTCGCCCTCGAGGACGCGCTGCACAACGTGGGGCTGCGCGTGCTGGTCCTCGCGGTCGGCGCCGGTGGTATGGGCGACGACCGTCTGGTCGAACTGCTCGCGAAATTCGCGCCGCAGCTTGGCAATGCGCCGCTCCGCTTCTTTCGACAACTTTTGCTGCGCGGCCCGGTCCTGCACGGCCTGCACGGCTTCGCGCGCGTGGTACTCGAAATCGCGCATCAGCGAGGCCAGCTTGTCTTCCAGTTCGCGAATGCGCCCGCGCTGCTCCTTCAAACCCTCGGTGGCAAGCCGGTCCTTTTCGCGCTGCAGTTCCTGCTCGCGGGATTGCAGGCGGCGGCGTTCGGATTCGGCTTCACGCAGTTCGCCGTGGAGGCGGTCGAGGAATTTTCCGACGTCCTGCGCCTGAGCGCCGAGGCGCGAACGCGCCGAGCGAATGATGGTCGGATTCAAGCCGAGCCGCTGCGCGATGTTGATGCCCGCCGAGGCTCCGGGCACGCCGACGCGCAGTTCGTAGGTCGGCTGCAGGGTGCGCTCATCGAAGCCGACGGCGGCGTTGAGCACACCCGGCGTATTCGCGCCATACACTTTCAGCGACGTGTGGTGGGTCGAGATCACGCTGGTGCAGCCGATGCGGCGGAAGTGCTCGGCAATGGCGACCGCCAGCGCCGCGCCTTCCTCCGGATCGGTGGCGGCGCCAAGCTCGTCCAGCAGGACCAGCGAATCCGGCGTCGCGGTGCGCGAGATGAAATCGATGTTGGTGACGTGGGCGGAAAACGTCGAGAGGTTCTGCTCGATGGACTGGTAATCGCCGATGTCGGCGAGCACGGCGTCGAACACCGGAAGCTCGGCGCGGTCCGCGGGTACGGGAATGCCCGACTGCGCCAGGAGCGCGAGCAGGCCGATGGTCTTGAGCGAAACCGTCTTGCCGCCGGTGTTGGGGCCGGTGATCACGAGCTGGCGGTGATCCTCCGCCCCATCACGCGCTGGGGACTCCGGGCCGGCGCCAAGCTCGACGGTGATGGGCACCACGGTCTGTGATTTCCCGCGCAGATTGCGCTCCAGGAGTGGGTGGCGCGCGTCTTTCAAGAACAATTTGCCGGAGGTAAACGTGACCGCCGCGCAGCGGTAATCGTCGGCGAAACGGGCCTTGGCGAATTGCAGCTCGAGTTCGCCCAGCGCGTCGGTGGCGGCCTGGATGGCCCACGACTGCTCGGCCACGCGGCGCGTCATTTCCAGCAGAATGCGGTGGACCTCCTCCTGCTCCTCTTCCAACAGGCGGACGAGTTCGTTGTTCTGCTCGATGGTTTCCAGCGGCTCCACGAACACCGTCTGCCCGCTGGAGCTGGCGCCGTGCACCACGCCCTGCACGCGCTTTTTCTGCTCCACCTTGACCGGGATCACGAAGCGCTCGCCGCGGATGGTGACCAGCTCTTCCTGCACCGCGCCGCCCTCGGCCAGCCGGCGCAGGTAGGCGTGCAGCGAGTCCTGGATGAGGCGCTTCTGCTTTTCGACCTCGCGGCGGACGCGCGCCAGTTCCGGCGAGGCGCGATCGTCCAGGGTACCGTCGGGCAGGATCTTGTTGCGGAAGTAGCGGAGAAATTCCGTGAAGTCGGCAATCGCGGCCGAAAGCTCGGTCACCGCCGGCCAGGGATCCCCACCGTCGCGCGCGGCAGGCTGCTCGCCCGGCTTCGGTGCACGCATGGCCGACGGCGGATTCTGCGAGGTATGCCGCCACTCGTCGGCGCGGTCCACCACCAGCACGATATCGCGCAATTGCACGGTTTCCAGCGCCGCGCCTTCAATGCGCGATTTTTCCACCAGCGCTGCGGGATCGGTGAGGCCGGAAAAATCGAAGTGCCCGCCGGAGCGCAGGAAGCGCCGGACCTCGGCGGTGAGCTGCTGCTGGCGCTCGATCCACGCCCGGTCGGCGGTCGGCTGCAGCCGCTCCACCCGCGTTTTGCCCAGCGGCGACCAGGCGTAGCCAGCCAGCATCGGGCGCAGCGTATCGAATTCCAGCACGCGCGCGCTGGTGTGGCGCAGGGATTCCGGCATCCTCGACATGGTAAACGGTTTTGGCTCGCGAGGCACTGAAGGCCAATGTCCCCCACCCCATCACGCGCGGCGCGTGACGGGGACCCCGGTCACGGGGCCATGGCCTATCGGCACCTGTGCTCGGGGGCCGGGCCGCGATATGAATTCAGAACGCCACGGTCCCCGGAGGCATTTACCCATGTGGAATGACAAGCCAACCTATCCTCCCAAGAGCTCGCCCACGCCCGAACCTCTGGCGGCAACGCCGCGGCCACATGAAACCTCGATTGCCGCGCGCGTCGCCACGCTGCCGCCGCAGAACGTTTCGGTGATCGGCAAGAGCCTCACCCTCACCGGCGACATCACCGGTTCCGAACCGCTGCACGTGGAAGGTCACGTGAAAGGCGCCATCCGCCTGGACACCGCCTACCTGAACATCGGCCCGGAAGCGACCGTGCAATCCAACGTGGTCGCGCGCGAGGTCGTGGTGCGCGGGTCGGTGGTCGGCAACGTGAATGTCAGCGAGCGCATTGACATCCGCAACGGCGGCTCGCTGGTCGGCGACGTCACCGCCCACAGCGTCAGCATTGAGGAAGGCGCGTATTTCAAGGGCAGCATTGACATGCGGCGGGCGGAATCGGCGCGGCACAAAGCGCCCAACATTCAGATTTCTTCCTCCCCCAATCCGGTTGAGACGGAACACACGAACCCCGTTTCGGCCTGACGCCGTCAGGTGGTCGGGCGATCGCGTGCTCGGGTGACTGCGCCCGGACCGGTGGCCCGGCGCCTCGATGGGACAATCATCCCGCATCACCACTGTCGGTGATCGCAATCAAACCGGCATCAATCATGCCTCGCGGGCATTCGGGCGCGATTCCGGGTGCTAGAATTTAGTTTCATCGCGAGGTCGTTATGAGCTTTCCCATTCAGCGCCCGCGCCGCCTGCGTTCCAGCGACGCATTGCGTTCTTTTGTCCGGGAAACCCGCCTCACCCCCGAGGGGTTCATCTACCCGTTGTTCGTCTGCCCGGGCGAGGGTGTGCGCAAGGAAATCCGCTCCATGCCCGGCGTGTTCAACTTGTCGGTTGACGAGGCGGTGAAGGAAGCGCGCCAGGTGAAGGCGCTCGGCATTCCGGCCGTCATCCTGTTCGGCCTGCCGGAAAAGAAGGACGAGATCGCCACCGGCGCCTGGGAAGAGGACGGCATCGTGCAGCGCGCCACCCGGGCAATCAAGCGCGAGGTCCGCGGCCTGATGGTGGTGGGCGACGTCTGCCTGTGCGAGTACATGAGCCACGGACACTGCGGCATCGTGCAGCAGAAGGCGAGACCGGCGCACCAGGGCGCGCGCGTCGTGGTCACAAAGTCGGTGGGCGCGGCGGTCGAACAGGCGGTGGCCGACGAGTTCGAGATCGTGAACGACGTTACCCTCGACATTCTGGCCAAGACGGCGGTTTCGCAGGCCAGGGCCGGCATGGACATCATCGCGCCCAGCGACATGATGGACGGGCGCGTGGCCGCGATTCGCAAGGGACTCGACGACAACGGCTTCACCAACACTCCCATCCTCAGCTACGCCGCAAAATTCGCCAGCGGTTTCTACGGGCCGTTCCGCGAGGCCGCCGATTCGGCGCCACAGTTCGGCGACCGCCGCAGCTACCAGATGGATCCTGCCAACGTCCGCGAGGCGCTGAAGGAAATCGAGCTCGACCTCGAGGAAGGCGCGGACATCATCATGGTCAAGCCCGCGCTGCCCTACCTGGACGTGATTCGCGCCGCCTACGAGCGCTGCAACGTGCCGGTGGCGGCCTACCAGGTCTCGGGCGAGTTTGCCATGATCGAAGCCGCCGCGCGCAATGGCTGGATCGATCGCGATCGCGTCATGCTGGAATCGCTGACCTCGATCCAGCGCGCCGGCGCCAGCATTATCCTCACCTACTTCGCCAAGGATGCGGCGAAGTTGCTGGCGTAAACAAGCTATTGGCTCTTAGCCGTTAGCTGGAACTGGTTTCAATAGTGCATTCTTGAAGGGGCGCGGCTTCAGCCGCGCCGTAACAAGCCCCAATGTTGACGGCTTCAGCCGCCGAGGGATTCCGTCCTCAGCTCATGAAAATGATTCTTGAAATCAGTTCTACGTCGCCGGTTCGGCTTTGCTCTTGAGCTTGCAGCGCGTAGCCGCCATTTCCACGATGTCGCCGATCAGTTGCGTGTAGGTTCTGCCGGACTTCCGGGCGGCCATGGCGAATTCCTGCGCGCTGGAGAGCCAGGGATTGGGATTGGCCTCGATGACATACACGTCGCCCTTGGGCGAGAGCCGCATGTCAATGCGACCGTAGTCCCGGAGTTTGCACGCGCGGTACGCATTGAGCGCGGTCTGGGTAAGCCGCCCGGTGGTTTCCTCATCCAGGTCCTCGGCGGGCGCGGACTTGGTGAGCTTGTACGCATCGGTATCTTTTTCGAACTTCACGTTCTGGGTGGCAATGCGCGGCACGCCCTTGGGCAGCTTGGAAAGATCCAGTTCCACCAGCGGCAGCGCCTCGGCGCGCTCGTAGCTGCCGAGTACCGCGCCGTAAAGTTCGCGGCCTTCGATGTACTCCTCGATCAGCGCCGGGCAGTCGAACTCTTCCTGGACATACTCGATCCGCTCCATCAGCTCTTTCACGCTGCCGACCAGCGCCTTGTCGTCGATCCCGATGGAACCGTCTTCCCACATCGGCTTCACGATCAGCGGGAAGGAAACGTCGTCGGCATGCTCGGTGCGGCCTTTCCAGGCGGTCGCGAAATAGGGTGTACGAATACCATGGAAGGTGAAAATCTTCTTCGCGACAGCCTTATCCTGCGCGAGGAACATGCCGTGAGGCCCTGAGCCCGTGTAGGGGATCCCAAGCAGGTCGAGGTAGGCAGTGATGTTCATGTCCTTGGAGTCGTCGCCGGCGAAGGATTCGGTGAGATTGAACACCAGGTCGGCGCCGCATTTTGCCAGCGCCGATAGCGACGCCGTCCGCCCGTCCACCACCTGGTAGAAGGGCTCGTGGCCGAGCTTCCCCAGCGCCTCGAAGATCTCTTCGCGGTCGTGTTTCTCCTTGCGGCGCGGCTTGCCGCCTTTCTTGCGGCGCGCCGGCTTCTCCACTGCGGGTTCCGCGGGCTCTTCCTCCCACACGTCGTAGAGCACCGCGATCTTCAGCTTGGCTCCGTTCATAACTGCCTCTACGGCTGCGCGAACTTTCCGCGCGCCAGGTAATTCATCGCCAGGGCGGTTGCGTACACCGTGATGTCGGTCAGGTGTTCGGCCTCGCGCGCCACTTCCACCCGCAGCGCCAGTTGCTCCACCCTAGTTTGCATGGATTCGACGAGTTTCTTGATGATCGGCCGCTGCACGCCCGACCAGTACGTCACCTTGTCGGTCAGCAGCTTGCGATGCTCGCGCAGAAACTCGGCGGCGCTGCGCACGCCTTTGCGCTTGCGCTTCGACGCAATGAAGATGTCGATCAGATCCGAATCCAGCGCCAAATCGGAAAAGGAATTTTCGTCGGCCAGCATCTGCTGGTAGAAATCGCCGACCGTGGCCCGCATGTCCGCCACGGTAATATCGGTGTCGCCGTGCGCGCGCAGCGGCGGCGTGTCGCCCAGCTTGTGCGCGATGCGGTTCATGTACTTCAGCTTCGCCAGCGCCGGCCAGCCGCGATAGCGAGTGCGCCAGCGCGAGCCCGGCGTCAGCCAAACCGCAAAAGTTTCGGCGAAGTCTTCATCGGGATGCTTCTGCGCGTACCAGCCTGCCATGTGGCGCACATAGCTGCGCGAGAAGGGAACCGGCCGGTAATTGTCGCGATAGGCGCGCCGGAACGAGCCGAAGAGCTGCCGCCACTCGGGTGTCTTGTAAAGCTGGTAGGCGTAGTTGAAGGCGTGGCCCGCTTCGTGGCGCAGGTACATCATGATCTCGCGCGCGTCCTCGAGATCGTTCATCTCCCGTTCCAGCCGGGATAGCTGCGGGTTGGCGAGGTAGAACGGGATGCCGACCACCGGCTCGCCCGATGGACACCCCCATTCGTCGGTCAGGTAACACGGCGGGCGAAACTGCTTCAAGCCTTTGCGTTCGCACTCGCCATAGAGTTGCTGGACGAAGCGCTCCAGCGGCGAGCCGTCCAGGCGCAGGCCGAGGTCGCAAATTGGCTTGTTGAGTATTTCCTGTACGTCCGCCGGAGCTGTTTCAAACGCACGCACAAGATTTTTGCGCTAGGTAGCAACCGGCTCGGCCGCCGCCTGCGCAATCGCCTCCAGCAATGCCCGTTCACCCAGGCGCGAATCCAGGGTGACGTCCACCGCCGGATGGCGTCCGCTGGCATGCAGCACGACCACACGCGCCGCCGGGTTGTTCTTCTTCACCATGTACGGCAGGTGATGGCGATCATCACGGGCCAGCGTGTGGCCGAGGATCGCGATATCGAACCCACCCGCCTTCACCGCCGCTTCCATGGCCGCTCGCCCCTCGATGGGTACCACCGCATAGCCTGCCTGGTTGAACAGCTTGGTCTGTGTGGACAGTACTTTAGCATCGGCTTCGCAGTACAAGATCGCCGTCTTTTGCATACACTACCTCCCTCCCACACAGAACCTTGTGCAAGTGTAGCCACATTGGGGCGGCGGTTTCGAGATAACGGCAGGTCAGCTACTTACGATGTTGGTTCGCGTAGTGGGTCAGCTTGAATTTCAACAGTCTCGCTTCAGCATTGCCAGACGTGGCATGATAACGCCATGACGATCGGAAAAGCCAAGCGCCCCACCGACCCAAACCAACTCGTGAAATGGGTCGCAGATGCTTCGACGGGAGAAACGGAGCCGCAATTCCAGGCTAAACAGCCGTCGCAATCAGTTTCAGAGTACATGGCTACCATTGGGCGCAAGGGCGGTCAGATCGGCGGCAAGCGCCGCCTCAAGACGATGACAAAAGAGGAACGGAAGAAGATCGCGAAGAAGGCCGCCAAGTCCCGGTGGAAACGGGCGAAAGATGCGCATTAACGCTTTTCGAGTAAGGCAAGAAACGCCTCGCGCGTGATTCCCGCCGTCCTGATTAGGGTCGTGATGATGTCTTTTCCGACCTCATCGTACTTGGGAATGATCAGCGGTCGCGCAGCGCCAGGCTTTTCCAACTTGACGTGACTGCCCTTTTGACCGGCGTACTTGTAGCCAATCTGCTCAAACACCCGAACTAGTTTTTCCCATGATAGCGGCGTTAGACGTGACATCCGGCGGCTTTCTCAAAGCCGAACGGGACCGGAACAGGGAAGCGAAAACCGCCGGAAGGAACCGCCAGCGGCTCGCCCTTGTGCGTCATGGCTTCGCCAGCAACGACACGCCAGCCAAGCTCCCGCAGGGCCTGCTCAAAGGTACCTCTTTCAAAGCAGCTCCGAACGAAAAGCTCAGAGGCCTCGGCAAGATTTTTTCTCGCCTCGGCTATGGTTCTGCCCTGCGTAGTAATGTCCAGCGGAGGGCAGTGCGCCACGTACCAGCCGTTCTGCTTCTTGACGATGCCGAAAAGCTGGAATTTTGCTTGAATCGCTACACGCATAGAACCACCCAGGGGGAGACCTTTGAAGTCGCCAAACTGTACATAGTTTGTAGATGCAGTGTCAACGATTTCCGATTGCCGGGATGTGACGAATGAACATCCGGGCCATGACTATAGTGTAACGCAATTTTACTTGATATGCTAAAGCTGCTTTAGTATAAGAAAATATACGGACTGCTTCGATATTCGAACCCGCACGCGCATCGTAGATTGCTTTGTCGAGGGCTGTTCGACTCGCCCCACTGTCCGCAGTGCTTCCGCTGTGCGTCTCCACTAAACCGCTACACATCAAACTGACCCCGACCCCTGAGGAAATCGAAACTGGCCCATCACTCCTTCGCGAATCGTAATACCGTGTCGTAGAATCCTCTATTTGCGGTTCCGCTCAAATTCCTGGCAGTACGGAGCTAGACGTGGCAGACAAGATTTATGACGTGGCCATCATCGGCAGCGGCCCGGCCGGTTATACCGCGGCCATTCGCGCCGGGCAGTTCGGACTGAAAGTCGCACTCATCGAGAAGGACAACAAGCTCGGCGGCACCTGCCTGCACGTGGGCTGCATCCCCACCAAGGCGCTGCTGTTCAATGCCGAGATCTGGGACCACCTGAAGGCGGCGCAGGAATTCGGCATCGAAGACGTGGGCACGCCCAGGCTGAACTGGGGAACTATCCAGCAGCGCAAGAACAAGATCGTGACCAAGCACGCGAAGGGCCTGGAATTTTTGATGCGCAAGAATAAGGTTGAGACCCTTTCCGGCTTCGGCCGCCTGACCGGCCCGGCGAAGAATGGCGTGCTCGAAGTCGAACTGGATACCGGTGCGGCTGGCGGGCGCAGCGTCGTAAAGGCGAAAAACGTGATCGTCGCCACCGGCTCGGGCGCGCGCATGCTTCCCGGCACGACACCCGATGACCGCATTCTTACCAACATCGAGATCCTCAGCCTGGGCGCAATTCCCAAGTCGCTGATCATTGTCGGCTCGGGCGCCGTCGGCGTGGAGTTCGCCTCCATCTACAACTCCTTCGGCACCGAGTGCACCGTCATTGAAATGTTGCCGCGGATCGTGCCTTTGGAAGATGAGGACATTTCCAAGGAGCTCGATCGCGCATTCCGCAAGCGCAACATCACGACCTACGTGAATGCTTCAGTAAGCAAGGTGGACAAGACGAAAGACGGTGTGTCGGTTACGTTCGAGGTGGGAGGGAAAGCGCAGACGGTCGAGGCCGAGAAGGTGCTGATCGCCGTCGGCCGTAAGCCGCTCACCGACAACATCGGCCTGGAGAAGACCAAGATCAAGGTCGAGCGCGGCTTCATTCACACCGATGGCTGGATGCAAACCGCCGAACCGGGCGTCTATGCGGCCGGCGACATCGTGGCCGGCATGCCGCTGCTGGCGCACGCCGGATTCATCGCGGCCAAGGTCGCGGTGGCGCACATCGCGAAGAAAAACGCCAAGCCGATTGATCGCAGCCGCATTCCCGCCTGCACCTACTGCCATCCCGAGATCGGCAGCGTCGGCATGACCGAGGTGGCTGCCAAACAAGCGGGGCGGCAGGTGAAGCTGGGCAAGTTCCCGTTCACCGCGAACTCGCGCGCATCCATCGTCGGCGCGCATGAGGGGTTTATCAAAGTCGTCTCCGACGCCAAGTACGGCGAGATCCTCGGCGTGCACATCATCGGGCCGTCGGCGACCGAGCTGATCGCCGAAGCGGTGGTGTCCATGGAAATGGAAGCCACGGTTGAGGACCTGATGTACACCATCCACGCCCACCCGACGCTGTCCGAGGGCATGCTGGACGCGATGGAGAGCGTGGAAGGGCTGGCGATTGATTTTTAGCCGCTGATAAACGCAGAAAAGCGCAGATGAGGAGGTGGTCATGGCACAGCCTAGATAGCCACGCGGAGTAGCAGGCCGCGTGGCAGAGGAACAAGTCATGACCCGCTCTGAACGGCGACATCGGCGTGCTCGCACGATTGCGAAAAGACAAGGTGTGATTCGGTCGTGGTATTCGAAAAGTTTGGGTGTTCAATCTGAAACGAATGCATTGTGGCGGAAGTGCGCTAAAAACAATTTTGCACATGGCTGCCGGATGTGTCATTACAACAAGTACAGCCGCAAAGAAGTTCGCAAACGGCGTCGCAGCCTCGATAGCGAGGTCGCGTTCAATCTGGCGGCTTGGCAATGATTTCTGATCTGCGTTCATCCGCGTAAATCTGTGGCGAGATTTTTCAGTGATTATCTCCGTCGTCCAACTCGGCACCGTGGATTACTCGACCGGCCTGCGGCTGCAGCAGCGGCTGGTCGAGCTGCGCAAGAACAACGAGATTGCCAACGTGTTGCTGTTGCTGGAGCACACGCCGGTGATCACGCTGGGACGCAACGCGCGGCGCAACAACGTTCTCGCCTCCGATGAATTGCTGAAGCAGCGCGGCGTCGAGCTGTTCGAGTGCGACCGCGGCGGCGACGTCACCTACCACGGGCCGGGGCAACTGGTCGGCTACCCGATCTTCGATCTGCGCAGTTTCCTTGGGCCGGACGGGCAGAGGAAGACTTTGGGCGCGGTGGATTATGTGCGGCGGCTGGAAGAAGCGCTGGTCCGCACCTGCGCCGATTTCGGCATCCCGACCGAGCGCGTGGCCGGCATGACCGGAGTTTGGACGCAACTTTCAACCACTGTCATCCCGAGAGGAGCGAACGAGCAAGAGAATTTTTTAAGGCCTGTCATCCCGAGCGAGGATGCGCCAAGAAACCAGCCCGCCCCGGGTTTCGGCGGGCGAGTTGGCGCATCCGAGTCGAGGGACCCCTACCCGACACACGAATCCCAGGCCAAGATTGCCGCCATCGGCGTGCACATCTCGCGCGGCGTTACCTCGCACGGCTTCGCGCTCAACGTGAATACCAATCTCGAGAATTTCAATCTCATTGTCCCTTGCGGCATCTCGACCAAGCCGGTCACCTCTCTTCAGCGCACGCTGGGGCGTGCAATTGCGCTCGACGAAGTCGCGCAGTCGGTGGCGCGCAACTTCGGGCGCGTCTTTAATTCGCAGATCGTCTGGGTGGATTCGCTCGATGCCCTGCTCGGCCGCTCGGTCGGCGTCCCCGCTCGCGCCCCGGAAGAGTTGCGCAGAATGGCGGGCGAGGAAGACACCTTCTGGGTCTAGGCACATCAATCGTCCCTACGGGACTCTCATCTGGCCGCAATGAACTCGGCAGTAAACTGCCGGGTTACTTTCATTCCGTCCCGTACGGGACGGCGTGAAAATAGCCCGCCGTGGTGTCCTTACATCGTGGGAATTTCGTTGGTGTCCTTAATTTGGTGGACACCACACCCAAGTACACGTTAAAGTGTCCACCGTGCAGAAGAAATCGGGTAAGTTTTTCGCCGACTGGCGAGACTCTAACGGCAGACGCCACCGCCGCGGCTTTGCCAACGAACGTGACGCGCTCAACTTCCAGCGCCAGCAGCAGGAGTCCGCACGCTCGAAACGGCAGGCGCGCGCCTCTGACCAGCGCTGCTACACCATCCCCGACTGGCGGCTGGAGAAACCCGAATTCAAGATCGAGCAAGTCCGTGAAGGCGACGACGTGCGCTACGTTGTGCACGGCGACCTCAGTACACCGGCGCCGCCCATCCGCGAATCGAAATATCTTTCGCGCGAGCAGCACATCGAGATCTACCGCTGGATGCTGCTCAACCGGCGCATGGAAACGGCGCTGGAAAATCTCTACAAGCAGGGCAAGGTTGTCGGCGGCGTGTACTTCGGGCTGGGGCAGGAGGCATGCTCGTGCGCCTCGACGTTCGCGCTGAAAAAAGACGAGTGGATGGGCCCCATGATCCGCAACCAGGGCTCGCTGCTGGTCAAGGGGTTCTCCGCGCGCGACATCATGATGCAATACATGGCGAAGGCGGGATCACCGACGTTCGGCAAGGACGCCAGCTCGCACTTCGGCGACATCCGCGAGCGCAACACCGTCGCGCCCATCTCCACCCTGGGCGACCTGATTCCTGTGCTCACCGGCGTGGCGCTGGGCGCGCGCCTGCAAGGGCGCAATATCGCGGTGATGACTTATGTCGGCGACGGCGGGCAGTCCACCGGCGTCACCTACGAGGGCCTGAACTTTGCCGCCGTGCAGAGGCTCGGGCTGGTGCTGTTTGTCGAAAACAATATCTGGGCGTACTCCACGCCGACCGACGAGCAGTTCCTCGTGAAGGACCTGGCGGAGCGCGCAATCGCTTACGGCATTCCGGGCGTGATCGTGGACGGCACCGACGCCTGCCAGGTGTACGACGCGGCGCACGAGGCCTGCGAGCGCGCCCGCCGCGGCGAGGGTCCGACGCTGATCGAGGCCAAGATGATGCGCATGAAGGGCCACGCCATCCACGACGCGGCGCAGTACGTACCGCGCCCGCTGTTCGAATACTGGACGCGGCGCGACCCGATTGCGCGCTTCGAGAACTACCTGGTCAGCGTCAAAAAGTGGCTCACGCGCGAGGAAAACGAAAAACTGATTGCCGACGTCGAGCGCCAGTTGGATGAAGATCGCGAGTTCGCAGTGAATTCACCCATGCCGGACGCCGCTACAACGCCGCTCGATGTGTGGTGCGAGGGCTGCCATGAGGTGAAGTTGAAGTACGCGGTGCCGCAGTATCCGGACGAGAAGAAGACCGCCGGACGCAAGCAGGTGGAGGCGGCGGGACATTTGAAATAGCTGTCAGCCATCAGCTCTCAGCTTTCAGCTACTGAAACCGAAACTGAAACTGAAACTGAAACTCATGCCTCAAGTCACTTATCTCGAAGCCATTCGCCAGGGAATCTGGGAGGAGATGGAGCGCGATCCCAGCGTCTTCTGCATCGGCGAGGACATTGGCGTCTACGGCGGCGCGTTCAAGGTCACCGAAGGCTTCGTCGACCGCTTCGGGCCGGAGCGCATCATTGACACGCCGATTGCTGAGTCGGCCATCGTGGGCGCGGCCTTCGGCGCCTCGCTCACCGGCATGCGGCCCGTCGCCGAATTCCAGTTCATGGACTTCATCGGCTGCGCCTTCAACCAGATCGTCAACATGGTCGCCAAGGCGCATTTCCGCTGGGGTGCGCCGGCGCCGCTGGTGCTGCGCGGTCCGTCAGGCGGCGGCGTGCATGGCGGGCCGTTCCATTCGCAGAATCCCGAGGCGTGGTTCGTGCACGCGCCGGGGCTAAAGGTGGTCTGCCCGGCGACGGCGTACGACGCCAAGGGGCTGATCAAATCGGCCATCCGCGACAACAACCCCGTCATTTTCTTTGAGCACAAATTTCTCTACCGGCGCATCAAAGAAGAACTGCCCGAGGGCGATTACACGGTCCCGCTCGGCAAAGCTCGCGTGGCGCGCGAAGGGCGGCATGTTTCCGTGATCACCTACGCGGCCATGGTGCATACGGCGCTGGAAGCCGCGGAAACATTGGCGAAAGACGGCATCGAGCTGGAAGTGGTGGATCTGCGCACGCTGCTGCCGCTGGACCGCGAAGCGATCGCGGCGACGGTGAAGAAGACCAACCGCGCCATCATCCTGCACGAAGATGTTCGGACGGGCGGCATCGCGGGTGAGGTGGCGGCTATCATCAATGAAGAGGCGTTCGACTGGCTGGACGCGCCCATCGTGCGCATCACCGCGAAAGACACGCCGGTGCCGTTCTCGCCGCCGCTGGAGGCATGGTTTCTGCCGAATGCCGACGATGTGGTACGCGAGGCGCGGAGGCTGATGGCGTATTGAAGACTATAATGTTCGGTTGCGGATGGGGTGTCCGCTCTCATCAGTAGGACCACGCGAAGGAAGGACGACGATGCCAACTGACGTTGTCATGCCCCAGATGGGGGAATCGATTTTTGAAGGCACCATCACCAAGTGGCTGAAGAAGCCGGGGGATAAGGTGTCGCGTGACGAGCCGCTGTTTGAAATTTCCACCGACAAGGTTGACGCCGAGATCCCGTCGCCGACGGCGGGCGTGCTGAAGGAGATCAAGGTTCCCGAAGGCGCGACCGTGCAGGTGAACACGGTGGTGGGGACGATCGCCGCCGAGGGCGAAGCCGCGGGCGCGCCCGCTGCAGCGCCGCAACCCCAGGCCGCCGCGCCGGCCACCACGAAAACCGAGACAGCGCCGGCAGCGCCGCCCGCGCCAGAGCCTGCGAAAGCAGCCAGCGGCGCGGTTTCCACCGAGGGTCCGTCGAAACGCGAGCAGGCGCCGGCCGGCCGCAATGGCGGCGACGCCGCCACCGCCGGCGAAGAGCAGGAAGACGAGTCCACGGTCCTGCAATTCCCGCACGGGCAGGGCGAAGAAGGCGAACGGATACGGTCGTCGCCGCTGGTGCGCCGCATCGCGCGCGAAAACAATATCGACCTCAACCAGGTGCAGGGCACCGGCCTCGGCGGACGGATCACGAAGGAAGACATCGTCCGGTTCGTCGAGCACCCTCCCGCCCAACGCCCGGCGGCCAGCGCGCAACCGGCGTATCAGCCCGGAGCCGCGGCCCCGGCGATGCCGTCGCAGCAGCCCATCGCCATTCCCGGCGAAGTGATGCCGATGTCGGCGATGCGCAAGAAAATCGCGGAGCGCATGGTGCAGTCGAAGCGCACCAGCGCGCACGTGCACAGCGTCTTCGAAGTGGACCTGTCGCGCGTCATGGCCATCCGGCAGCGCGAGAAGGCGAGCTTTGAACAGCGCACCGGCACGCGGCTCACGATGATGCCGTTCTTCTGCCGAGCGGCGATCGAAAGCATCCGCAACTGGCCGATCGTCAACGCGTCGGTCGAGGGTGACAACCTCCATTACCACCGCAACGTGAACCTCGGCATCGCGGTGGCGCTGGATTGGGGGCTGATCGTGCCGGTGATCAAGCGCGCCGAGGAACTTAATTTTCTCGGCGTCCAGCGCGCGATCATCGATCTCGCCGAGCGCGCGCGCAACAAGAAGCTGCTGCCCGACGAGGTGGCGGGCGGCACATTTACGGTCACCAATCCCGGCAGCTACGGGCAGATGTTCGGATTGCCCATCATCATGCAGCCGCAGGTGGCGATCCTGGGCGTAGGCTCGATCAAGAAACAGCCGGTGGTGATCAGCGACGCGAACGGCGGCGATTCCATCGCGATACGATCCATCTGCCATGTCATTCTCGGCTACGATCACCGGGTGATCGACGGCGCGGTGGGCGACCAGTTCCTGCGCGACGTGGCCAGGTACCTGGAAAACTGGAACGAGCCGCTGGGGTAGTCGCCAGTTTTCAGTCGTCAGTCTTCAGTCGTCAGTCTTCAGGCCGCCTGCTCTGGCGGCCTTTTTTCGCTGACGACTGGCGACTGACGACCGAAGACTATTTCGCTTTCGCCCAGGCGGAGGCGTTCAGGCACTGCACGGTGCCGTCGATGATCTGGCCGAGACCGCCGCGGAAGTTTTCCACGTCGACAATGTCTTTCTTGCTCACAGCTTCGGTGATGGCGAGCGCCGAGGCCACGAAGTTGAGCGCGGCTTGCTTTTTGTCGCTTCCCGCTTTGCTGCCAAATAGGCTTTCCACGCCTTGCACGACAGCGGGAACGAAGGCGATACCGCGCAGAAGAGTCGCCAGGAAATTCATAGTTGCTCCTTAAACGAAGAATCGGCTGTTTTGGGATCGGGTGATCCGGTGGTCGGGTGATCGGGTGATTTGGAATCAAGTTCGTTAAGGCGGTTGTCTCGGTACACGCGCAGCAGCTTGTCCGCGTAATGGGGGTCCGTGGCCCAGTGAGCGGCCAGGGCACGCGCGAAGGCTTCCGGATCGCCGCCGCAGGCGCGGGCCCCGGCATAGCACGGCGCCGTGGCGATGAGGCGGTCGCGGTCGGCGAAACATTCCTCGATCGAATCGTAGCGCGCGAACTCGGCGCTGACGCGCAGGTCGCGGCCGTGGATGTGTTCCAAGGTCGGGTAAGCGACGTGCGCGTGATCGCCGTGCGCCTTGATGCCGAAGTAGTTGTGGGCATCCCGGCTGAGCCGGGACTGTCCCCAATTGCTCTCCAGTGCTGCTTGCGCGACGGTGATTCCGGGCGGAAATCGGCTGGTGCGAGAGCAGGCGAGGGCTGCGCGGGTGGCGGCGGCGAGAAATTCCTGCCGGGTCATGTCAGTGCATCCGCAAGTAATCCAGGCCGAAGTGAACCAGCGTGAGCAGGCCGGCAAGCAGACCGCCGATGCCGGTGAAACGCTGGACGACGCGCTCGTGGCGTTCAACGCGGGCGGTAAGTTCCTGGATGCAACCGGGCTTGCCGTTGCCCAGCAGCCATCGCATGTTGGTCTTGATTTCGGCAAGGTCTGCCAGCACCTGGCGCTCGAAATCGGTGACGACGATTTCACGCATAAATGAGTCCTGTGGGTAAGTGTCGGGCCGAAAGCTACAAGGGATAGTCCACGTGGAGCAGCACGGAGTCGCGCGCGTAGCGCGGCGGCGCCGAGCCGTCGTAGGGACGAAGATAAAAATCCTGCACGCGCGAAAGGCGCGCCAGGTAGGCGATCTGGCCGGTAAAGCGGCCGATGAGGTTGCGGTCGTTGTCGGGGCCCCAGCCGGCATCGCTGCGGCGCACTTCGAATCCGCCGCCAGGGTACGGATCGGCATGCGTGTCGATCATGACCGAGGTCGAGGTGACGTCAATCACCTCGGCCTCGGTCAGCGGCGCAAGCGGGACGCCATTGGCGGGGGCGGTTGCAGCTTGTTCGGGAACGGCGGCGTTGGCGGCCGTCTCGAATTCGAAGGCGAGGGGCGCGGCGGAGTCGTTGGCAAACTTGATGACGTACTGGGCGTTGTCGCCGGCGAGGTCGGTGGCCTCGATCTCGACCTCGCGCACGATGGCGCGGAAATCCGCCGCACGCGAAGGGACGCTGACGGCCAGCGCATCGCCGGGCAAAACGTCGGACGCGCCGCCCGGGAGGAAGCCGCTCCAGGCGGCGTACTCGCCCGACCAGGCCGGCTGTGTGCTGTCGTCGAGAAACGCCAGCGCCGCCTGTTCGCAATCATCGGTGGTACGCGCGACTGGTGCGGCCAACGAGATTACCTGCCCACGCACGCCGTCGTCCGTCCCCGCGGTGTTGGCGGCGATGCTCGCGGGATCGCAAACGCGCGCGACGGCGCGTCCCGAAGCACGGTAGCTCACGACGATCTTCTCGTTCGCGGCCGGCACATAAGCGGGAAAGAACGAGAGTTCGGGCGTGCTGTAGACGCCGCACTCGGCGCCGTCGGAGAGCGCGCCCACGAGCCGGGTGCGATAACTGGCTGCCAACTTGCAGCTTCGGACCTCGGCATCGACCGCGCGCAAGATGCGGGTGAAAGCGACCGACGCATGCAGCCCTGCGCCGGCCGCGCTATTCATCAGCGCGTAGGTGCAGTAATCCGGCGCGGCGGGCAGGGAGCCGTCGAAAAGCACCGTGGATGCCGCCACGATGGTGGGCGGATTGTTGGGATCGATGTCGTGCACTTCCAGGATGACGCGCACCGCGGAAACGTTCGCCGCGCCGCCGCGCCCATCGCCGGCCGGATGCGGCGAGGAATGAAACGTCTGGCCCCGGCGATAAATTTCCGGGGCGGAAATGCGGGTGGTCAGCACATAGCGATGCCCGGCCACGGTGGTGACGGTGGTGCCGGCGGGCGCGCCCGAAACCAGAGCGCCAATCAGCGACTGCGCGCCCGCGGCGGTGAGCTGAAATCCGGCAAAGCAATTGGCGGGGGCAACGTCGCCGGTGTACAGGCCGCCGATGAAGCCGTCGGAAGCGGCGGTGAAACTGATGTTGCCATGCTGCAACACCAGCGCGCCGCCAAGTTCGATTGGTTCGGCGAAGCGGACGGTGGCGCCGCCCTCGATGCTCAGCTTGCCGCCGGCGACGGCGACGGCATGGGCGGCGTCGGAGACCAGCCAACGCGTCGGGCGCAGTACCGGGTCGGTGTATTCCTCGTCGAGCAGGACCGATCCGAAGCGCCCGAACGGCACTTCGGAGAGATAGAAATGGAGAGAGTAGCCGTCGCCGAGAAAGTAGTCCTTCACGTAGGCGCGCGGCTCGACGTACCCGACGACGGTGACGTCGTTCACAAGCCGGTGTGAGGCACTCAGCTTCAGGCCCTCGGGACAGAACGGGGGCGCCGCTTCGTCGAGAGAATGCTCGACGGCGCCGACGGCCCGAAAAAATAACTGGGCGTCGTGGGCGCGGTATGCAGCGCGGCTGCAAACCGCAAGCGCGGCAGCGTGCTCCGACCAGGGCTTGCGCGAGTCCACCGGGTAGGAGGGGATCAGCGTTAGATCTTCGACGCCGGCGAACCCGAACGCTCCGGGCAACAGGTCCTCGGCGAGTTGCTGCAAGGCATTCCCGGCGGCACGATTGGTGAACGGAGCACGGCGCGGCAGCGTTTTTTCATCCAGCAACGACTCATCGCCGGCGGCACTAAGAGCGTAGCGGTAGACCGGACCGCGCTCGCCCCAGCCGAGATACTCGTACCCCGGGGCTGCGGTGACATAGCCGGTAAAGATTTTTTCCTGATCGTTGCGGATGAGGACGACGCGCGCGCCGCGCACCGGAACCACGAACTGCGCGTCCGAGGCAAGCAGCCAGGCGCGCAGCTCCGCCGGACGATTCAGCCGGCGATGTACGCGAGGCGGACGCTCGCCATCGAGCGTGGCGGTGTAGTCGCGCGCACCGAGAGAATCGAAATTATCTATCGTCAGTTTCATAGGAGTCTTCAGTCGTCAGTCTTCAGCCGGCAGTTTCAGCCGCAGGCAGATTTTCCTGACGGCCGAAGACTGGCGACTGAAGACTGTTTCAGTACAACGCTGCGCTGGGCGCGGGGAAGAAGCTGCGATAGCAAAGCACCTGCTCGCCGTCGTTGAGGTCGGTGTGCGGCAGCGCGAGGAATGATGCGTGCAGTGACCAGCCGCACAGGGAAGCTGGAAGCTCGAACTTCGTTTCCTGCGCCGGCGTGGCCGGTTGCAGGCACGGATAGTAGAAGCAGATGCGCGCGCCGCTTTCCTGTTCGAGCACGAACAGCGCCGACCACTCCTGGAAGAAGCTCCCGCCCTCGCGATCCACAAACGCGACGACCTTCTGTGCCGACGCGCCTTCCGCCGGCACGCCGGCGATCAGCGGCTGTGCCAGGATGACGCTGGTCACGGTCTTCACCGCAACCCGCCCGACGTTAAAGGTGACGCGGCGCACGTAATGGCGGTCGCGCAGCACGTCCACGGGATTTTTCACGTACGCACCCGCGACGCCCGCGCCGACGTAGCCCGTCTGCTGCTGATAATCGAGATCCACGGCGAGCAGATCGCCCACGCTGAACGCCTCGACGGCGCCGGCGCCGCAGATAACCTCCTGCGCGGTGGAACCGGGCAGCACAGCGACGGCGGATTGCGGGCTGCCGCCGGAGGGCATGGCGTCGGCATTGGCGTCGGCGGCGAGGACGTTCATGTGCTGCGATCCGCCGGCCAGCGCCATCTGCAGCTTGCCCCACTCGCGGAATTCGAATTCGACCCGCGCCTCCAGGTGTTGGCGAAACTGGGCCAGCGGCGCGCCCTTCGAGCCGGCGCGCATGGCGACACTCGAGGTAGCGGGAACGCGCTTCAGGTTTTCGATCCAGCCGGTGTCGATCCACGGCGCCGGTGGTGTTTCGAGAACGAAGGCGCCCTGCTTCGACGGGTCGTAAACCGCGGGCGCACCGGTTTCGCGATTCACGGGAGCGAAGTAGGCGCGCGCGCGGCGGGAAATCGCGACCATGGGGCCGCGCAACGGATTGGTGCTCATGCCTGGTCCACCTCGGAAAAGAAGAAGACCGCCAGCCGCGCCTGGCGGCGTAGCTCATCGTTTGCGGCCTCGGTGGCGCCGAATTCCGGGAGCCCCCAGAAGACGGTGCTGCCCAGCTCGACCGGCGGAACGTGAGTTTGGTCACACTTGGGTGTGCGGGGCGGGGCGGTGAGCCGGAGCAGCTCGGAATCGAGCGCGGCCAGCGCGCGGCCGCGGTCCACTGCGCCGGATTGCGCGCCCGCGATGCGGTACGCGATGGTGCAATCGATCTTCATCAGCGGGCGTCGCGCCGCCTCGGCGCCTTTCACGATCTCTGGAATTCCCCAGGCGAGGTGAAAGGCGTTGGGCAGCGGCGGCGCGGAGTTGGCGGGCTCGTTTTCGTCCACCAGCACGGCCGGCCGCATGCGGCCCGCGACCACGACGGTGCGCGCCGGATCGAGGGCGGCGAGGCGGTCGCGCATGGCGACGTAGAAGCTGTCTTTGGCGAATTGCATAAGAGCTCTCAGTTGTCAGCTTTCAGCTATCAGTTATTCAGCGGCGATGACGCGGTACAGGTATGGCGTGCCGGCAAACGATTCGGCGCTCACGGTCTCGATGTGCAGAAGCTTTTGCCCGTACACGATGCCGAGCGCGCCGGTGAAGAAATCTTCCGCGGACTCGCCGCGATCGGCCAGATACGGAGCCAGCGTCGTCGCCGCGAAAAGAAACTCGAGGCGCAATCTCGGGTCGGAGCTGCGGGCTGCACTGGGGCCCGCGACCACCGGCGAGACGGTGACATCCTCGGTGACCGGACCTTCGATCCCGAGCTCGGCGTGTGCCTCATCGCCGGCGGGCGCGGCGGGACAGCGAATCACGACTTCGTCGCCGCCGAGCGCGCGCAGCATGGCTTGGGCAGCGCGAGCCAGTGTGGCGGCGCGGCTACTTACAGTGGTTTCAGACATGATGTGAGTCTTCAGTCTTCAGTCGTCAGTCTTCAGGAACCAGCATCAGCCGCATTGACCTGACGACTGAAGCCTGACGACTGGTCTAGAGTTTTTGTGCGACCCAGGGCGCCAGCAACTTGCGGACGGTCGGGTCCAGGAGCGTGTCGGAGAAATACTCCAGGTGCATGCGGTCCAGCGTGCCGACACGGACGTTGAGCGCGGGCGTCGCCTGGGCGTTGCGGACGATTTGCGCGCAGGCCACCTTCACCGGCCGTGGCACGTCACTGAAGCCTGCGTTATAGGTCACATCCAGCTCGTTAAAGGTGAGGCCGAGTGCGTTGGCGGGCAGCGTGATCTCGCCGGTGTCGGCGCTGAATTCGATGGTCGCCGCATCCAGCGTGGTCCACGAACCGGGAAGCGAGAACGCCTGCGCGATTTCATGGGCAGCGTCCGCCAGTCCTTCACCGCGGCGCGGCACGCCATAGCGGGCGAGCACGGCGACAAACGGAGTGGGTGCGGGCGCAACCGTCGCCAGGGGGAGATAGGAAAGGCGAACCGTGTTGCGCCCGCTGTCGAGGCGCGCGCGCTCGTGATACTGCGCAACGTCGAGCGTGGGGCGCCGGCAGTGGGCGTCTATCAGCGCCGAGGCGGCGGCGATCCAGGCAAGCGGAGTGGTCGCCTCCAGCCCGTGCGCCTCGTATTCGGATGGGTCGAGATAGTTCATAGCTAGGCTCACGGCTCAAGGCGCAAGGCGCAAGGCCGGGCGGATCCGCCTGAAGCCTTGAGCCTGGAGCCTTGAGCCCGGTTGTTATCGCTCCACGTTGACCTTGTAATGCGCGTAGCCGGCGCCCTTGACGACGATGGCGCCAAACTTCACCACCACCATCTGCTGGGCGAGCGAGCCGCTGAGGCCCAACTGGAAGACGCGCGGGTTGGGATCGGTGAGCCAGTGGTACTCGATCATGTCCTCGCTCACGATGTAGGCCGGGAAGACCGCATCGGTGCCGGGCGTGCCGGTGTAGCCGAGCGACCACTCGGGAACGAGCGGCAACTCGCCTGCCTGCGTGGAGAGCGTCTTCACGCGCAGGCCGCCGGCGATCTCGGCGGTGGACAGCACGACGTTGAACTGCGACTTCATCTCGCGGTCGATCAGGTCGAGCAGCACCGGGTTGGCGTAGATGGCGGTGGGGCGAACTTCGTAGGACGAGCTCGCGACCATGCCGGCGATGATCGCCTTCATCCCGTCCACGATGCTGGGGTCGGCGCGGTGAACCAGACCGACGTTGCCGCCGCCGGTGATCTGGCCCGCGGCGCCGTAGTACTGCAGCGTGGTGGGCGCCGACAGCGAGGTGTCATTGCCGTTCCACAGCGCGACATCGTGGGTGCGCATCAGGCCATCCACGGCGTCGGCCAGGTCTTTTGCCTGCAGGAAGGCGAACTGCGACTGCTGCTGCCCGACCTCGAGGTCGAACAGGTTGTAGTTGATCTGCGAGACCAACGCCTTCAAAGGCACGCTGCGCTCGACGCGCGTGGGCGAGCCGACGGTGGCGACGATGTTGCGCGGATCCACGAAAGCGTTGGCGGCGGCGGGCGAGGTGATCGCCGTCTGCTCGAAGAAGCGCGAGGGATGCCCGGTGGCGGGCACCTGCTTGACGCGCTGGCCGAACGCGCCGCGCCGGCGCACGATGTCGGTGATCTCGGACTGGTAGCGGTTGACCTCCACCGCGCCCGGCCCGAGGAAATCGGCCGCCGCGTGCAGGTCCAGGAATTGTGCGTTCATTTCTTCTCCGTTCTGTGAAATCCACCACAGAGACACAGGGGCACAGAGCGCCACAGAGATTGTTTTGTCTCTGTGTCTCTGTGCCTCTGTGGTGATCGTTGAATTAAAGGCGGTGCAGTTGGCGTTACTCCAGCAATCCCGCGCGGGCCATCTCCGCCTTGACGGCGATGCGCTGCTCGAGCGAGAGGGAATGCAGCGCCTTGTCGAGCGCCGCCGAGTCGAGCGCGTCGCCGGCGGCGTCCTTCGACAGCAGCGCCGAGACCAGCGGCGGCAGCGTCTTGCGGGAGGCGCGCGCGGCCTGCGCTTTCAGCTCCTGGTTGGCGCGCTCCAGTTCGGCGACGCGCGACTTCAGTTCGCCGGCTTCGGTGGCGGGTTCTCCCGGTTCGGGGCGGACCGCGATGCTGTCGTCAATGGCGGCGACGATGCGGTCCACCTTGGCATTGAGCTCCTGGTGCTGCGCGTCGAAGCGGCTGATCGCGTTCTCCAGCGCTTCGGCGGCGGCGGCCAGCCGGGTGGTGGCGGCGGTGAGTTGTTCGTTGAGTTCGTCCATAGTTCTCCTGATTGGCAATCGGGCGATCTGAAAAAATCTGGTGATCTGGTGATCTGGTGATCGGGCGATCGGGTGATCTGAGTCGGCGTGGAAAGTTCTTCCAATCACCCGATCACCCGATAAGCTCGATCCACGTATCGCGGTACGCCGCTTTGTCGCGGCGCAGGATGGCGGCGCCGGTAAAGGTGCACTCGCTGACCGTCCAGATGGCGGCGCGGAGGTCGTCAATGCGGGCGTCGGTGATCTCGTACGACATGCCGAGCGCGTGCCATGTGGCGCGGGCGCCCTCGCCCGCGATGGCTTGCGTGCGCAACTCGCGCATGACGTCGGGGAAGTCGCGGGCGTAGAGATAACCGGCAATTTCAATCGTGCCGGCGCGACAGTGGTCAGTGGCTTGTGGCCGGTGGCCAGTTGCTGATCTCGACTGGCCACGAACCGCTGAGCACTGGCCACTGACAACATTTGCCTCAGTAATGATCCCGACCTTGCGGCGGGTGTCGTGGCGGTCGAGCAAGGGCGTGTAGTCGAGCCCCATGCCGAGCAGTGAGGGCAGCGCCTGCTCGGCGGCGGCGCGAGTGAGCACGACGCGGTGTCCGCGCGCGCCCGAGGGCGCACGGTCCGACGGCGTGTCCACCAGGGTGAGCACGCCGCGAAAGGGCGCGCGGTTGGGGTGCGCCGCAACCGGCGGCAGGTCAATAGCCATAGACTCGATTTGCAAGTTCATCGCTTCTCCACCACGGAGACACGGAGGCACGGAGGAGACTGGTCCATCTCCGTGTCTCCGTGACTCCGTGGTTAGGGGATTAGAGTGGCGGTAATCCGCGCATCCTTCGCACTTCGTTCACCGTCAGCACGCCGGAGCGCAGCAGGATTTCCTGGATCTCGGCTTCATCGCGCTCGTTCTTCGCGTCCACATCGGTGAACACGAATTCCAGGTCGCCCCAGCCGAGCTTCTTGCTGATGGCGTCGCGCGTCAAGTGCTCCGCAAACAGGCGCGCCGTGGGCACGATTGCCTGGCGGAAGGCAAGGTCGCTCAATTCGGCGGCGGTGGAGCGGTTCACGTCGTGCTCTACGCCGAGGAAAAACGGCGGCAGATCGAAGGCGTCGGCAATCACCCTCAGCAGGAACTCCTGCCAGGCCAGCCGCAGGTCGCTGTCGGTGCCCTGGCCGAAACGCAGCACCTCGGGCTTGGACTCCACGGAAAGTATCGGGACACGACCTGTTCCCTCGATCTCGTCCTGCCACCAGTGGATCAGGCGCTCGTGCTGCGCCGGGCCCAAATCCTGCAGCCAGAGCGCGTACTGCACCACCGAGTTCGAGGCCAGGCGGGCGGCGTAGCGGTGCGCGCCCAGGAACTCGTTGATGGTCTCGAACGCCACCTCCAGCCGGCCCAGTCCGAAGGGCGTGTGGGTGCGCGGGTTCAGGCGGATGTAGCAGAGCTCGTCGTCGTTGAGCACAATCTGCCCGTCGGGCCCGTAGCGCCCGGTGGCCTGCACGTAGCGTGGCGACGTGGGCTGGCCGTCCCAGTCGGCTTTCATGCGGATGGTCGATCCGTCCACCGGCCACATCACCAGCGGGCGTGACGTGTCTCCGGTGGCCTGCAACTCGATGGCGCCGAAGCCGCCGACAATCACGTCCTCTAGTACCTGCTCGCAGAAGGAGCGAAAGCTGTCGTCGGAATTGGGCGCGTCGAGGTTGTCGGTGAGCGCCAGAATGCGCTCGGCGCCGAGTTCCACTTCTTCGACGGCGCGGCCCTTGCGCGGTTGCACCCGCCAGTGCATGCCGGCGATGCGGTCCTTGATCGTGTTGATCGCCTTGCGCGCAATCGGCGTCTCGGCGAAGCGGCGCAGGTTGGCGGGCGTCGGCTTGGGCAAGGCGTCGGTACGCGGCGAGTAGGTGGAGAGGATCGAGGGCAACGGTTGCGTGCGCCGTTTTTCGAGCGCACGTACTCCTGCGATGCGGCGCAATGCGCCGCGAAGCGATTCTCGTATGTTCATAGTCTTATTTGCCGCTGATTAACGCGGATGAACGCGGATTAAATTCGTTGTTTCAGATTCGCAATTCCAACCGGGCACGTTCGGCGATGCTCGGCAATTCCGAAGTTGTCGCCACGGCGATCGCGCTGCGCTCCAGCGTCGCGAGCGCGAACAGGATAGCTTCGTCGCTGCGATCCAGGTCGGGCTCGACAATGGCCGTCAGCTCGGATTTCGCTTTCTCCACGCGCGCGATGCCGTCGCGAATGTCGGGATAGGTGAACGCCAGCACCTTGGCCGCGTCCACGTCCGAGTCGAGCGAGACGGCGTGAAACATTTTGATCACGCCGTTCGGCCGATAGCCGCAGTCGATCTTCAGCGGGTCGCCTTTGTGCGTGTACTGTGCGGCCGCGATCTTCTTTTTCATCAACGCCCAGATCCCGGCCTGCTCAAAGGCGTCTTTCATCTGCGCGACGATGGCCTGGCGTCCGCTGGTTTCACGCGCACCGGCGCGGCGGCGCTCCAGGTACATCTGCGCCAGCGACTGCAACTCTTGCGCCGGATCCTCGGCCAGGCATCCTTTCGGCGCGGTGAGTTGTAAGCCGTTCGAAAGGTAGTCCTGCAACTTTTTCAGCAGCGTTGCGCGGTCCAGCACGCCGCTGGTTAGCTGCTGGCGCAGGTCGGCCTCCAGCGCTTCCAGCATCTCGATGTCGGCCGCGGGGTCGAGGCAGCGCACGCGGCGCCAATCGCGCGTGAAGCGCAGGTCGGCGGAGTCGCCATTCAGCAGCAGCACGCCGATATTGACGAATTCATCCTTCACCGCGTCCGGGACGTAGCGGATGAGCATGAATTCGAGTTGTTTCAAGCTATCAGCCATCAGCTCTCAGCTTTCAGCTATGCATGACCCACAGTAACTCCCGCCGCCGTCCAGAACGGAAACGGCCGGCGCGAGGAATTGCGAAATTCGGTGATGAGTGCCCGCACCCGCGCGCGCCGCTGGACGAGCGATTCCACCAGGCGCTCGAGCGCGTCGAAGTCGCTGCCATACCACTCCGGCGGAACGCCTTCGGCGCATTGCCAGATCTGTTGCGCATCCAGTTGCTCCAGGCGCGAGAGCCAGGGCTCGAACGAATCCCAGCCGCGCACCCACGCGTAAACCTCGTTGCGCAGGTAAACGCCGCGCAACGGCGCGTCGGGAAACGTCCACTCGCCGGCATTGAAACAGTAGCCCTGGTCGATGAACGCGGCGGTGTACTTGCGTTCCCGCCCGCGGCGATAGAATGCCGCCTGGCGGCCGTTGGCGTTGCACGTCCACTTGTCGAGCGCGAGCACGCCCGCGAATGCCGCCAGGTTCTTTACCTGCGCCAGCGCCAACTCCGGCAAATAATCGAACACCTGTCCTGCCGCCGGGTCCACCACAAATCGCGAGCCGAACTGCAGGCCCGCCTGGCACGGCATGGTTTGTCGCGCCAGTTGAATGGTCAGCTCCGGCGTGTGCTTCACCAGCCAGTCTTCGACCTCGATGACCTCGGTCTGCGGCACCGGCAGGCCGATGCGCTCGGCCAGGCGGCTGACGATGAAGTCATTGGCCAGCACGCGCGGGTGCTGCGGGTTGTTCTGAAATTTCACCACGTAGAAATTGCCGTCGCTGGCGCGCATCAGGTGCGCCTGCGCGCCACCGCGCATTCTCCTTACGTGTTGTACCGCGGAAAGCGCCATGGCGAACCGCGAATTGTACCCCTGTAGCGCAAGTGTTTTCCGTGATTAGGAACGGTCCTATCTGGTGATCTGGCGATCGGGTGATCTGGTGATCGAAAACCTGATGCCGTTCAGATCACCGGATCGCCCGATCATCCGATCACCCGATCATCGCGCCAGGCTCGCGAACTCTACTTCGGTCTCATGCCGCGGGCGCCCGCCCTGTTCCAGGCGGACGGCCTGGGCGATGGCCATGGCCATGACGCAATCGTCGTGTGTGCCATTGGCCGCGGCGGCGGCGCCGTCCTGGTGACGCACAAACGTACGGCACTCGGTCAGCAGGCGCGCGCTGCTCAACAAGTCAGGGTGGCGCGAGACGAGAGCGCCGAACTGCTCGATCATGTGCGGGCGGCTGAACGCGGAGGTCAACCATCCGAGCTGGTGGCGCTGTTCGTAAATCTTGGCGCCATCGTAGTGCTCGCTGGCGTCGAGGTGAGCGAGCACGGCGTGACCGTGGTTGTTGCGCTCGACGGCGATGAGCGCGTTGTTGTACTCGCGGCCGAGCGCGGCGACGTGGGCGGCCAGTTCGCGCGGCGGCACGTGTCCGTGCAGCTCGGCGCATTGCAAGCCGGTGAGGCGGTCAATGACCTGGGCGCAGGCGTAGTCGCCGTCGCAGCCGCCACCCGCCGGGTCCACCCCGATGATGTACGAGGCGCCGGGACGCGGCGGCCAGAAAATCAGCAGGCGGCCGTTGTTGCGGCATTCGATCGCGCCCCCGGTCGCGCTCGAGGGCGAGCGCGCTTCATCCGACGAGCACTCGGCCAGGCGGCGTTGCACGATGTCCAGATCGAAGACGCACTCGCCCGAGGCGATAAAGCATGACACCGAGTCTTCGGCGAATTCCTGGCGCGCCAGGCCGCGGAAGTTGGCGCGGACCTCGCGGCGATAGGCGATCTGTTCCGCCGACAGGTGGTGCTTGGCGACGAGGCCCAGTTCTTCGACGGTCAGGTCGTCGGTTGTCGATGGCCGGTTGCCGGCAACCTCGATCGCGTATTCCTTCTCGCACCACCACGGAAAAAAGTGGCGGCAGTAGCCGGTTTGGGCGGAGCGCTGCCACTCGTCGTAGAAGCATCCGCCGGCGCCGTTCGGCGTGGACTCGAGCACGATGCTGCCGCCGGGGGGAACGGCAGCGCGCAACGAGGCGAGCGTGGCGGCGGCGTCGCGCGGCCAGCGGGCCACCTCCGAGCAATGAAGATTATGGATGGTGAGCCCGCGGCCGGCGTTCGGGTCAGCCGCGGTTTCCACGCGGTACTCGCTGTCGAGACGCGGGAAGATCAACTGCCCGACATTCGCGCGTGAGGTGGCCAGCACTCCCTGGCGCAACCGGTCGGGCAGGTACTCCACGAACCGGTGCACGATGCGAAAGATCTCCTCGGCGGCGCGTTGATCGTGCGCCACCAGTACGGTGAGCGTTCCCGGATGGGTTACGGTCGAGATAAAAAACCGTGCCGCGATCCAGGTGGTGATGCCGAGCTGGCGCGCCTTGAGCACGATGTCGCGTCCGGTGGCCTTGCGCGCAAACTCGGCCTGGGCGTGATTGGCCACGAGCGGCACCACGTTGCCGTGCTTGTCGCGAATTTTGAGCAGCCAGCGAACCGCGCGGTTCCAGACCAGCGATCGAAAACGTGGCACGCGCGAATCCAACACGCGGCCAAGCAATTTGAGTAGGAAAAGATCGGCATATTGCCCAATTCTCTGCATGATGATGGTCCCGGGGCCCTGATGAAGAAGCCTCGCTGGCCGGCGATGCCTATGCTGGCCTTAGCACAAAGACGCGCTTGCGCGCGACCACGCCGGCGGCGACGTGGGTTTTTTCCCCGGCAAGCGCCGCCCTGATGGAGCCGGCGATCGCAGCCCCGTAGAGGCGCTCAGGCGAAATTCAGGCCCAACGGGATAGGTGTGACTACTTTTGTGCACTCGGTGCGAATTATGCTTGCGCTTTCACGCTCGCAATGTGGGCCGCAATCGCGTCGCGCGTCGCCTGGTCTTTCGAGGCCGCGAAGTCGAGCAATTGCGCATCCGTCATTCCGCTCTGGGCCTTCAGCTCGCTGATCAAGGCGAGCCCCACTTTCAAGCCTTCGAGCGCGAGCATGATCGCTACGGTCGGATCCATAGTTCACTCCTGTCGGTTGAGCGAGCCAGGTGGCCCGCGATTGAGATGGCGCCGCGGCCGCGTAAGGCTGCAGCAGAAGATCGATGATCTGCGCCGCGGCATTCACCGCCGCCAGCGCCGCATCAAGCCGCGCCTGCGACTGCGGGTCGCCCACCAGGACCATGGTGTCTAGCGGCGGCTGAATGCAATTGCGCGCCGCCGTCCACCAGGAATAGATCTGCGGTCCGGTGGCGGTGTTCACCGCGCCCAGCGCCTTCAGTTGCGACACGAAAGCATCGTTGCAAACGGTGGCCGCGTTCACGTAGTTCGCGACCGCGATCGTGGCGGAGGCGCTGATCAGCTTCTGGGTCGCCAGGTCCTCGTTGACAGTCTCGACCGCGGCCAGGCCGGTCGCGATCTTCGCCGTCGCGTCGGCCGCTGTGTGGTAGCTGCTCGGGCTGCACGAAAACGCGCACCCCAGCAGGAGGATGCAGAGTGCTCCGATGGATCGTATTGCGATGTTCCTCATGCCGTTGTTCCTTTCGGCTTGGGCAGCGCGAATTCTTCGCTTTTTGCCGGCGCCGGCAATTCGCGCGCAATGCACTCGCGCCACTTCGGGTCCTCGACGTGATCGTCGTCGAAAATGTTCTTGAAATACGTGGCAGGCGCGAAGCCAACGCGCGGCCAACCAATCTGAGTAGGAAAAGATCGGCATATTGCCAAATGCTCTGCATGATGATGTTCCCGGGGTCCTGGCGAAGAAGCCTCGCTGGCCGGCGATGGATATGCTGGCCCGGCCTTGTTCGAGTCGCCAGTACGCTGTTCCCCAGGGCAAAACCAGCGGCATATTTGGCCTGAGAACGATGGGATGACCGGCGCAGGGATACGGTTGAGTAGAAACTGCTGCATCCCAGTTGTGCGCCAAATCACAACAAGCGGTCAGTCGCCAGTCACCACCACCCGCTTGCGCACCCCGCCGCCGGCCGTGCCGATGGTCCATTGCGGCGTCTGCGAATAGGTCGTGAACGCAGTTCCGTTCATGGTGAGCCGGAACAAATAAACGTCGCCGTTGGCCGCGGGCGATGCGGCCAAAAGGTTCCACTCCGCCTCGCCATAATTTGTGTCGGCGATGGTGAGCGCCGGCAGCGGATTCGTGTCGTCGCTGATGCGCAGCGCGGTGAAGCTATGCGAATTGGGAACGCTCAACTGTGCCGTCGTCGAGGTCGCCGCCGAAGCCGCGATGTTGCCGGAAGCCGATAGCAGGATCGGTTCGATCTGCGGCTTGAGCGCGATCGTCATCTGCGCGTTGATGCTGGAGACGACGCCCACCGTGGTGGTTCCGGTATCTCCGGCGGCTGCCTTGGTGCCGGTGGCGATTCCGATTCCGCCGCCGTTGCCACTCGTCGTGCCATCGTCAAATTGCTCGGTCAGGCTGCCCAGGTTGGCATTGGCCCAGGCCACCGAGGTGCCGAACTCCGCACCGGCGGCGTCATCAGCTCGGCTGATCGCGTTCACGATGAGCGTGTTCGCTACCGTGGTCGTGACCGCCGGGGCGCTGGCGCTGGTGCTGGCGGTCGCTTTGACCCCGCCGGCAGTTATGTCCCACGGGTCGCCTCCCTGGTAGCATCCCCGAAAAGTCATAATCACGCCGTAAGCGTGATTGCCGGGGTCGGTCACAGTGGGAGCGCCCATTGAAGACGAGGTTGCCCGCGCCCAGTAAACCGTCAACTGCGTTCCCGCCGTGCCGGTGCCGGTGGCCTGGGGTGAATTAGTGACTGCGGCAAAGCCTGCTGGAGTTCCTAGATTGGCGACCTCTCCACCTGCCGATTCAACGAAGAGCAACCCAATGTCATTTGCCTGGTGCGCAGGCCATGCCGGACTGATGTTGGCGGCGCCGCCCACCCCGGTGCCGACAGCCTGAAAGATGCACGCCGGTTGCGCCGTCAGGACTGCCTTGTAGGCGCTGTCGGTGGATTTTTTGTATTCCAGTTGGTACTGCTGCGAACCGCTCGCGCCTCCGGTATCCACCTGCATCCGCAAGCGAGTGCTGGTCGAGAGCGGCTGGGTGACGCCGGTATCTTCAGTCGCCAGCCAGGTAGCTGCGGATTCGGAGCCATCATCGTTGCGGAAACGGAAATGGGTCTGCTCGGTGGTGAAAGTCGCCGCCGCCTTGAAATTCGCTCCCGATTGCAGCGCGCCCGAACTCGTATTCACGGTCCACTGATGAGTCGCCGTGCCTGTGCCCGGCCCGGTCGATTCGCCCAGCGCTGCGTTGAAGCTGCCGTCCTGAAATTGTAGCCGCTGAGTCTGTGTCGGGGTATTGGGATAACCGCTCGATCCCGATCCATCGGAAACCCAATCGAAGGTCAGGTCACCGCTGCTGGAAGTAATCGAGGTTGAGATGGTAGCCGAGGTGGTGCTGGAAGTCGTGCCGTTGTTGCACGGCGTCGCCTGATCCACGCCGCTCGCACCAACCATTCCCGCCGACGCATTCGAGCTGCCCGTCCATGAAACGCTGACCGTCTGCGCGCCCGTGGCCGAACCGGTGGCAGCGCAATAGATCATGTTGCGATAGCGCGTCCCGGCAGGCGGAGAACTTCCGGTATCAGTGCTCGCCACCAGCGATGCGGAGACTCCGCCAACGGTCACCGTCACCCCGGTGATCGAGGTCGTGACGAAGGTAAGCGAGACGGCCACCGCGCCATTGGTCGTTCCGCCGGAAAGCGTGAAGCTGCAGCTCGGGATGGATGTCCCTGCACTGGTGGTAGTGCAACTTGAAGCGGTGCCTGCATAGGACACCGCCGCCCACGACGGCGCCGCCGCGAACAGCAGCGCGAAGATGAGGGCGAGGCGCCTCATTAGATTGTCCCCGCAATCACCACGCGGATGTTGGTGGCCGTGCCTCCGGCGGCGACGATGTTCACGTCCACCGTGCCCCCGTCGGCGGTCTGCTTGTCAGCGGTGGTGCCGGTGAGCGAACCCGACGCCCAGGATGCGGTCCCGCAGGTCAGGTTTCCGGTGAGCACATTGTTCCCGCCGGTCTTGGTGATCATCACGGTCGGCGAGCCCGCGTTGGCCCAGCAGCCGACGTAAGTGACGGTCCAGGTGACGCCGTATTTGTTCAGGCAACTGGCGACCTCGTCGTCGGTATCCTGCAGGACCGAACTGGTGCCCGTGCCCCAGACGTGGAGCTCGCAGCGTTTGACATTCAGTCCGGTGCGCAGCGCAGTAGCGACCGCGCCCGCCGAGGTCGTGACATCGCCAGTGAGCGCGGGCATCCATCCCGCCGCGAGCTGTCCGCCCGAGCCCGCTTTCGGAATCGCGTTGGCGCCGGCGGTAGCCGTGGCGATCTCATCGCTGCCGCCGTTCTGGTGCGTGGAAGCGTGCGTGGTGGGCGTACGCGCATTGGTAAAACGCGAGTCATCCCCTGCGGCCACGGTTCCGGTAGTGGTTCCGACGTTGAGCGCCGCGGCGCCGCCCAGTGTGGGCTTGTTCTTGATGGACGCGCCGCCGCTGCTGGCGCTCCAATCCGTGTACTGCGCTGACAATCCCGCCGCCAGATCGGCCGTACTGTGCAGCGCCAGGTAGGTCGCGCTCAGGTCGGGAATCCAGCCAACCGCCAGCGTGCCACCCGAACCCGCTTTCGGAATCGCGTTGGCGCCGGCGGTGGCCGTGGCGATTTCGTCGCTGCCGCCGTTCTGGTGCGTGGAAGCGTGCGTGGTGGGCGCCCGCGCATTGGTAAAACGCGAGTCATCCCCTGCGGCCACGGTTCCAGCGGCTGTTCCGGTATTCTTCGCAGCGGCATCGCCCAGGCCGGTCACCGCGATGGTGTGTGCGCCGGTACCTGTGTTGGTCGAAACGTGAATATTGGCGCCATCCACAAAGCTTTGTGTGGTCACGGTCGCGCCATTGAGCGAGGTGATGCCGCTGCCGCCGGTGCCGGTCTGATCGGCCGAGCAGGTGAACACGCCAGTGGAGGCATCGTAGGCACTGACTTTGTCGGTGCCGGCGCAGGTTTTGGTTGCGGCGAGCGTGGGGGCTCCGGTCAGGTCGGAGTAATCCGGCTGCGCCTTCGTGAATGCGCCCGTGGTGGAGTTGTAGGCGCTGAAGAACTGGTGCGACGTTGCGGTGGTGTTCACCGCAAGCGTCGGTTTGCCGGTGAGGTCCGCATATGCCCCGGTGGCCGCCACCGTCGCCAGTGTAGGCGTGCCGGTAAGATCAGAGTAATCGGGCTGGGTTTGGGTATACGAGCCCGTGGTCGCATCGTACGACGCCAGCCACTTGTGCGACACAGCGGTCCTGGTGAGCGGGAGTTGGGTAGTCGCCGCCAGGAAGTCGCTGGCGTGTTTGCCGTCCACCAGGTCGGAGTTCCAGTTGGGAATAACCGTGGTGCTGGCCGTGACCGCCGGCGGGGTGCCCGTCGCGGCCGTGGGTTGCAATTGCGTGCCGACGACCGGACCGGCCGCGACCATGCGGCCATCGGCGTTGGTCGCCGCGGGTGAGCCTGCTGTGATCGTGGCCTGGCCCTTGTCGGTCATGTACCACCGTTGATTGCCTCCGTCGCAGCCCTGCACGGCATCAATGGCGCAACTCGCGTTGGCGGTGGTGGTGTTGAATTTGGCAATCATTCCCAGCGTGCGGCCCGCGCCACCGGGCTGGGTCGTCAGCCACAACTGGTATTCCACATAGCCGGGCATCTTCCTGGTGTCAACTCGGCTCCAATGGGAACTGTCCAAGGTGGCTGCATTGCTGACGGTCGCCTCGGCGGTGGTGTAACGCGTGCCCCCGCTGCTGACGCCGACGACCTTGTAGCCCCACGTGCTTCCCGAACTGCCGCCCTGCGCCGTCACCGACGGGGTTGCGATCGCCGGAGAGGCCACGACATTCACACCGCCAAAAAAGCTGGGCCTCACCGCCAACCCGGTGGGCGTTCCGGGGTCGTTGCGGATGACGTCGATCACGAAGGAGTTGCCGTTGGTGGCTTGCTGGTAGAGATCGTCCAGCGTGGTCATAGCGTAATCAACGTAGGAGCCGCCGCCGGCGGTTCCCGTGCGCCAGATCTTCAGTGGCGGGTTGTGGGAGGAACTGCCCCCTGCGGCAGACTGCATGATTTCATCGAACGTGGTCACGTCCTGATCGCCTGAACTTGAACTGAGATGGCGAAAGCCATTCTGCGGCGGCTTGCTGTCAAATACGGCTGTGGGCTGAGTCCATTTGTTGCCGAGGTCGATGTAGGTGGCCAGGGAACCGCCGCCGGGATACCTGGAATCGCCAATCAGGGGAACGGTGTTGAGAACTCCGCTGCTGGTGCGATTGTCGCCTGAATTGCCCTTGAGAAATAACACACCCCCGCTATCCACAGCGTGCTGACCGACCGGAACATGGTGGCCATCGTGAAGCCCGCAACCAGTGCCATTGCAGTTGACATTGACCCAATCCCCGGCGATGCCATTGTCTTCCAGCGTCCCACTGCAAGTACTACCCGCGGAATCGTTGCGCGCCCACAGAAACGCTCCGCTGCCTTCGGCCAAGATGTTGCCGCGAATGATGTTGCCTTTGCTATTTTGGCAGAAAAGCCCCGCACCGCTGGTTGAGCCCCCGTAGGCGGTCGTAGGGGTGAAGATGTCCCAATCGCCGTTTGCGGTCAGATTGTTGTACTCGACAAACATGTTCGGCGCGCGCCACCAGATACCCCACATACAGCCGACCACGCTGTTATGAGATATTTTGGCGTTCTGCGCGAACGCCGACTGCATGTAGATGCCGATGCTTCCCTGACTGGCATTGCAGTAGACGGTGATCGCAGAGATGTTGAAGTTTTCCTGATTCTCGGCGGTCGTAGTGCTGAAGCCGGTGTATCCCGTGGTGGTGGCATTGCCAACCATCATTACGTTGGTCAGCGTTCCGGCAGTGTTCGTGTAGCCGCCGGGATAGCTGGCGAAATTATTGTCGGTACCGATTCCGCCGGTGAAATTGCTCCCGGCCCCGCCGCACCATGATCCGGCATTCGTGTAGATCACAGCAGAACCGCGAGAGGATGAAGTAACTGTCCAGTTGCCAGTTCGTTCTAGCAGAACCATCGGCCCTGCAGCGCCGTTGCAGCCCAACAATTGAGTCTCTGACAGATCGATCGTCGGAGCGAACTGGTACTTAATCAACCACTGGTTATCGAGGCGAACGTGCGAGCAGCCCTTGAAACTGACCGTGCGGTTGCTAATGCTGTCCGCGGTTCCGGTCAGAGTGTTCAGCACGGAACTCATGTCTGTCGCGCCCGTGCAGTCCATCCCCGCCAGATCGCGCACCTCGATGTTGGCTTTAGCTTGCTTGGCAAACTTCGTTCCGTCATAGGTGAGTTGCTGGCCCGCCGCCGTGGGCGTATCCACATTCTTGCCCTGAATCTGGGTGGCATTTCCCGATCCGCCGCCACCCGGCCACGCACTTCCATTCCACAGCGGATTGCCGCCGCTCTCGGCGATCTTGGACAAGGTGGCGGCGTTGGCCATCGCCGCCTGGAAGGCGCTGGCGTGCTGGCCATCCACCATGTCGGCATTGCTGGCAATACCACAGTCGGCGGGCGCCGATTCCAGGCTGGAACCATTGTTGGCCACGCGCACGCAGCGCGCCGGTGTCCACGACGTCTGGCCCGTGCCACCCCTGTTGATCCCCAGGGTGCTGGAACCGGAACCGGCGGCAACGCTGACATCTACGTAGTCTTTGTTGGCCGCCGCCGTGGGCGCCGATGGGGTGGGCACCAGGGGAGAGCTGTCGAAGGTCTTAACCCCGGCGACGGTCTCGTCGCCGGTCTTGCGCACGGTATTGGCGACGGCGCCGTCCACGTACTCGCGCGAGACCACCTGCATGGCCACCGTCGCCGGTACCACCGAGGAGCGGATGGCCGCGATCGAGGTCGGCGAGAGCGTGGGCATGGTCCAGTACTCCTGCGAACTGGCGCCATCATCCAGGCTGAGCACCACTTTGTAATACGTGCCGGCGGGCGTGGCGCCCTGCGTCGGCACCAGGGGGATGCTGATCGCGCCATTGGCGCCGATCTTCACCGTCTTGGAACCGGCGGCGACCGGCTTGCCATCGGCGGTTACGAAAGCGGGCCACGAAATTACCATCGTGCCGGAAGCGGGCGAGCCGTCAGCGCGATAAATCGTGTCGGACACGACGGTCTTCGCGGGCTCGGCGGCGTAAGCGGCCATGCCGAACATCAGCAGGCAAGAAAAAAGCCGCGCGAGGCGGCGCCATCTCGGAGTCATAGTTTTCGCTGTTCTTGTTCGTGGGTTAGTAGCCGTTAGGCAAATACCGATTCGTCGCTGCCGGAGAAATCACAGCTGCTTTGGTCAGCCATGGCGCTATTTCGCGGCGGCGGACTCGTACGCGCGAATGAAATTCTCCACGCTGCGGACGTACACGGCGGCGAAATCCACCACCGGGCGGCGGCTCTCAATCAGCTCCATGGCCTCGGGCAGCGGGAAGCCGAGGACGCGGAGGATGGCCAGGGTCATCATGGGCGCGCGGTGCACCCCGGCGGCGCAATGGATGAACAGGCGGTTCCCGTTGCCTTGCACCCCGGCACGCGCCACTGCGGCGCGCTCGGGGGATCCCGCCTCGCCGTTCAGCGCCTGGAGCGCGAAATCCACGGCGCGCTGGAAAACCTCCGGTCCCTTGACCTGGAAATCATCGTCGGTCGGGTTCCAGAGAACCTGGACGCCATGCGGCTCAGCCAGGGCCGTGTCGTCGAACTCGATCTGCATATCAATGATGTGGGTGATGCCGGCGCCGGCCACCTGCGCCATTTTCTCGCCAGTCCAGATGCCACCCCCGACCGCGATGCGGTCGGTGACCCAGGTCATGTCCATTCGCCCTAGCGCTCCCCTAGAGGTTTGCACCTATACAGATTCATTCTACGGCATGATCGGTGGCGGATAATTCGGCTGCGATTTCTTCCGGCGTTTCCGGAATCTGCAACGTCTCCAAAAGTGAACGTATGAGCGAGGGCTCGTCTTCCGGCGCAGTGTGGCCGGCGGGTACGATGCCGCCGAACTCGAAGAGCCATTTGGTGCGCTGGTGGCAGCCGTCTTTCACGGCGCGATCGATGACGGCGGCGATGAGTCGGTCGCGGGCGTCGCGGATCTGCGTGAAGGCGTCGAGTAAAGGTTGGTCGGACGACCGCTCTGCCGGTCTGCCGGGCCGCTGCTCAATCGCGGGGCCGTTGGTCGCCGGGTTTGTCCTGAGTTTCGACATAAATGAGAAAGGCGCGTCGTGGTGGCGGCGCGCCTGGAAGATTGCCTCGAATTCAGCTTACATATCCAGCATAGCAGATTGAGAGGGTAAACCCGCCACATCCGGGAAAATTATATTTTCTTTAACCCCAGCAGCTTGCGGGAAATTTGCCGAAAAAGGGGGCTTGACAAGCGATGTGTCAAGATGAGAACGAGCGCTGTGGGAACGTTGATTCGCGGTGGCACGCTGCGGCACGCGATGCCGGCGATGGGGTTCGCTTTCGCCCTCCGCCAGGTTGCGACCGACTTTCCCGGTGATATTCAACATGCCGTTCCGCAGGAATGTGTCAGTCAGGAAGTCCAGCGCATCGGGCAGCCGGCGCTCGATCGTGCGTAAGCTGCAGTGAAGGATTTTCATGGCTTCTTCCTCCTCATACTCCTGCAGGATGATGCAGGCGATCAGTTGCTTGTCGAAGAGGAACAGGCGGTCGAGGCAGCGCTCGACATCGATGACGAACAGAACCGTGTCTTCGAAGGAGTGGGTGTGGTAGTCCTCCGTGCGCGTAGTGAAGCATTCGCGGCCGAGGATGGAGGGAAGACGTCCGACTTCGACTGACATACAGAAGTAACGCCGCAGGAGTGCGATGCAGTTGCCGCGGTAGACGGAGAACTCAAGTGCCGGCAGGGGGAGGGGAGACCTGGGCTGTTTCATACGACACACACCAAGATGAGTTGGGCGACGTCTCCAACGGTCGAGAGCAACGCCAGGACAGCGGGCACGCAAGGGGCCGGGAGAATCTTGCGGTTTGGCCGGCGAACCCGCAAAGGCAACGCGGCCATGATGTGCTCGCAGTTCGGACAGAAGGGGGTGGCGGTCCCGTCGGGACGCAGCCAGAGGCCGCCGCAGCGTTCGCAATACTTCAGGTGTAAATAGACGAGAGTGGCAAGGGCATGCATGATTCCTCCCGAGAAAGAAAAAAGCCCTTCGCCGAACGGCGGCTGGGCCGGACGGCGCAGGGCTGGTTGGTGTTACCGTGGTCCTGCTCAGCTATTTAGTTGTGGGCGGCAGAGTCAAACCAAGGCTGCGAGCAGCGCAGGCTACTTGCAGCTGGCTCCGTTTCTTCTTCTTCGCCGGAAGTATCCCTCCTCATAGGAAGACTTGAAAACGCAACCGTCCCGCGCGACCACGGTGAGCCGGCCGTTGAATTTCATCTCGCCCAGCAGGCGCTCGGTCGCGGCGGAGAGCAACTCCGACTCCTGGACCTTGCGGCGCAGCTCAAGAAAGATCCTTTCGTCGGCGGACCGGGTCTCGGCTGCGGGCGCCGCGGTCGGCCGTTCCGCGATGCAATCAGACCTGGGAAGGGGAACCGGAGGATCGGGCATGGGGGAAATCCTTTTCGGATAGTTATATGAAGAGCTATACGATATAGCTACATGGATAAAATTGTCAAGAGCCAAGTTACATTTCTTTACGTCAATTTATGATGATATTGCTATAGCTAAATGATATACTTGACATCACCATGAAATGCCGCAAGTTACAGGAGAGGCTCCGGCAACTATTGCTGGCGAGTATCGATGCGGGAGACCTGACCGGCATGGAAGTTGCGCAGTTGGCGGGTTTCCAGCAGGCGCACATCTGCAATTTCCTGAACCGCAAGCGCTCCTTGAGTCTGGACGGGATGGACCGCGTGCTCACCGCGCTGCGGCTCTCGGTGCTGGACCTGCTGGACCCGGCGGAGGTGGGGAAGCGAGCCACCATCCTGCCGCCCAGCGAGGACGAGTTTGAGAATGTCGTGCTGGTCGAGGGCGCCATTGCCGCCGGCGAGCCGGCCATCACCAGCGAGTCGGTGCGCGAGATCCTGAAGTTCAAGAAATCATTTCTGCGGCGGCTGCGCGCGGAGCCGGCCAGTCCGCGCGAGGACTGGCGGCGTTTCGTGCTGGTCAAGGTGGACGCGCGCGACGGCATGAGCATGTACCCGCGCCTGCTGCCGGGCTCGACCCTGCTGATCGACCGCCATTACAACTCCCTGAAGCCGTACCGGAGACATGAGCAGAACATGTACGCGGTGCGGGTGAACGGCGGCTGCACCGTGAAGTACGTGCAGGTCGCCGGCAGCAACCTGGTGTTGCGGCCGCACAATCAGGCGTACCCGGTGCAGTTGCTGCCGATCGCGGAAGGGAAAAGGTTTTCGGATTGCATCATCGGCCGGGTGTGCCACGTGGGAATCGAAACCTGAGTGAGTCCGAGTCGTGAGTTGCAAGCAGGCGCGGCGGCGACCAAGCCGCGGCCGTTGCTTTTGATATCATCCTAACGTTCTGACCTCGCGCGCAGCCGCGCAGACCAGCCACTCATCTACAGCACGGAGGAATTCTCATGGACGAAATGCCTGGCATCAGCGTCGGTTCGCGGCGCAACGAGGATATCGCGCTCGACATGATGAAGTTCATCGCCATGACCACCGGCTACGGCAAGACGGGCTCGGGCGTCACCGGATTCCAGGGCGGCCAGCCGGCCAAACCTGCGGAGTACGCCGACCATCTCATCGATCTCTATGGCAGGTGCTTGAATGCGGTGCAGGGGAAGAAGTAGTGCGTCGCCAGGATTGAGTGGTGAGTTTCGCACCGCGAGTCATGGCGCTCGAGGGCGAGCCCGCTCCACCTGAAATCCCTGCGCACCACGCCAAACACAAAAGCCGCGGGCGATCCCGCGGCTTTTCTCTTGCGATCATTTTCGCGCGCCGGCGGGCGCGCCCTTCGATTTCCCCTTCGGCTGCGCTCCGGGCTCGCTTCGCTCGGCCAACGCAGGACTAGCGGCGGCGGCCGCCTTTCTTGCGGGCTGCACCCTTCTTCTTGCCGCCACGTTTCTTGCGGGCCGCGCCCTTCTTCTTGGCGGCCGGCTTCTTGCGTGCAGGCGCTTTCTTCTTGGCTGCGCTTTTCTTCGCCGCGCCTTTCTTGCGCGCCGCCGGTTTCTTCTTGGCTGCGCCTTTCTTGGCAGCCGCTTTCTTGGGCGCAGCCGTTTTCTTCTTGGCGCCACCCTTCTTGGCAGCCGCTTTCTTGGGCGCGCCGCCACCCTCACCACCGCCTCCACCCGCGGTGGTTGTGCCGCCCGTCGGGGCGCCTACGCCGCCCGGGGCCGGGATCACGGCGCCCGCCGGTTCTTCTTCCTCTTCCTCTTCTTCCTCGAAGTCCTCTTCCAGGTTCTCGCCGTAGGAGCCGGCCTCGCCAAATTCGTCCGTCTCGTCGTCGCGTCCGTAGAGAGTGATGTCGTCGAACATTTTTCCTCCTAGTTGGCGAGCGCGGCGTCGTCGCACCGAGGCAGCTCGCGTGGTACCTGGGTTCACAGTAAACAGAGCCGATGAAGGAGTACCAAAAACCGCGCGGATTATAGCACAGCGATTTTTGTCTCCACTACAACGCTAGCATGGATGCCGGTGCGGGCAGGCAGAGATGCACCGAAGGAAACCAGCAGCAAGACGGTTTCCGCAATCCGGAATCACGGGGTGCGGATGACCAGCACATCGCCGGCTTTGAGACTGGAGATTTTGTTGTCACGCCGGAGGGCGGCAACGCTGGTGTTATATCGGTTGGCGATGCTGACAAAGGTCTCTCCGGACTTGACCTTGTGGTGCAGCAAGCGCTCGCCGTTGGATGCCTGTAAGGTGCTTACTTTCTTGTACTTAGGTGTCTTGCTCGGAGCCATTTTCCGGGCTGTGGCCGGCTCGGCAACGGGACGATAGATGCGCAGAGTTTGTCCGGCGCGCACCTGGTTGCCATGGAGACGGTTCCACTTGCGGATCTTCTCCGCGGGAACGCTGAAGTCGTCGGCGATGGAAAGGACGGTGTCGCCCTTGCGGACTTTATAAGAAGTCGGCCGCTTGGAGTATGCGACCTCCGCCTCGCCGCTGGAGGTGCGCCTTCCGGGAGTAACCGGGATGATCAATTTCGAGTCGGTCTCCAGGTCGTAATCGCGCAGGTTATTCACCTGGGCGATGGCGGTGGAGGTGGTGCGGTACTGGCGTGCGACCTCGGCCAGGGTTTCGCCGCGGTTGACCTTGTGATAGCGCCACCAGACCCGCATGTCCTTGGGAATAGCGGCGATGGTTTGCTGGAACTTTTTCGCCGTGCCGGCCGGCAGCGCCAGGGAGAACGAGCCATCCTTCGGCGTGGTCATGCGGAGAAGGCTGGGATTCAGTTCCTGGAGCGTTGCGACGCTGGTGTCCACGCACTCGGCAACCAGGCGCAGGTCCACGGGATAGTTGATCTCAACCCTGTCCGCCTTCAGCGGCGGTTCCGGCGCCAGGTGGTCGAGCCCGTATTGCGCCGGGTTCTTGGCCATGATGGTGACGGCCACAATGATGGGAACGTAGTTGCGCGTTTCCTTGGGGAGGACGCCGCGGCGGTAAAGCTGCCAGAAATCGGCGTAGCCGGTGCGCTGCACGGCAGACTGGACGGTACCGGGGCCGGAATTATAGGCGGCCATGGCGAGATACCAGTCGCCGAACTGGTTGTAGAGATCTTTCAAATGGCGGGCAGCGGCGCGGGTGGCCTTTTCCGGGTCCTGGCGGTCGTCCAGCCACCAGTTGCGCTGCAAGCCGTACCCGGAAGCGCGCCCGGCCATAAACTGCCACATTCCGCGGGCCCCGGCGCGCGACAGTGCCAGCGGATGGAAGCCGGATTCGGCCTGCGCCAGGTAAATCAGGTCCTGCGGCACGCCTTCTTCTCTCAGGATGCGCAGGATCATCTCGCGATAGCGGCCGGCGCGGGTGAGCGCGTGCTCCAGCGTGCCGCGCCCGCCGTTGGAGAAATAGCTGATGTAGCGCGCCACCTCGTCGTTGATCACCAGCGGCAGGTCGGAGTGGGTATCCTTCATTTCCGCCTCCGCCCTGGCGCGGATGTTGGGATCGACAGGAAACGTGACCTCGTTGGCCTCGTCGATGGGCGCGGGCTCGGATTTCTGCTCGGTGAAGCCATCGCCGGCCTGCAAGGCGACGATCTCGAGGTTATTCACGCCCTCAACCAGCTTGTCGAATTCCTGCTGCAGGCGGTCATTGCCGCGCACGTCGTGCCCGGACTGGAGCAGCAGATCGAAGGCGCGGTCGAAATTGTCCTTGGCGGCATCGAGGTGGCCGGCGTTGTAGTTGGTCAGGCCCGCCTGGTATTCCTTCTCCACCTTGGCGATCAGCGCGTCCACCGGGTCGATCTTGGGCTGGACCGGTTCCTGAATTCTCGGCGGTGGAGGCGGCGGTGCGGCGGTCAGCTCGGGCGCCATGGCCTGCCTGGGCGGGGCTGCTGCCGTCGGCTTGGTCTCCTCGGTCTTGCAGGAGAGCAGCGACAGAGTCAGCGCGCCGGCGATCGGCAAGGACCAGTACCTATGCATGCAACCTCGTAACAAGCGCGTCTCGGGGCGATCCCCCAGACACTCCAGCCCACGAGATCGTACCGTGGTGTTAATGGAGGGTCAATCGAGAGAACGTCTTACCCGAACCCGAAAGGACAACGACCTGCGGTGCCGGGGTGAGGGTGCTCAGGCCCGGTCCAGGGCCTGCGCAAGGTCGGCCACCAGGTCGGCGGGATGTTCGATGCCGACCGAGAGTCTCACCGTTGCCGCCGAGACCTCCAGCAGCTCCAGTTGCTTGTCAGTAAGCCCTACGTGCGACGAGAGTAACGGATACGAGACGGTGGACTCCACTCCTCCCAGGCTGGTCGCCAGGTACCACAGCCGCAGCGCGTTGATGAATTTCTCGGCCGCCGCGCCGCCACCCTTCATATCGAATGAGACCATCATGCCGAAGTCGCGCATCTGGCGGCGGGCGACTTCGTGACTGGGATCGCCGGCGAAACCCGGATAGAACACGCGCGCCACCTTCTGGTTGCGGTGCAAGGCTTCGGCAATCGCGCGAGCGTTGGCGCAGGCACGCTCGACGCGAATTTCCAGCGTCTTCAGGCCGCGAATCAACAGGAACGAGCCCAGCGGATCCAGGCAGCCGCCGGTGAACTTCACCATTTCGCGGATCGGATCCAGCCACTTGCGCGGTCCGGCGACAGCGCCGGCGGTTAGGTCGTTGTGTCCGCCGAGATACTTGGTGGCGGAGTGCAGGCTGAGGTCGGCCCCAAGATCGAGCGGCTTTTGCAGGATGGGCGTGCCAAACGTGCTGTCCACCGCGACCACGGCATGGTGCCGGTGCGCGATCGCGGAGAGCGCGCGGATGTCGGCGCAACGCAGCGTGGGATTGGTCGGCGTCTCCAGGAACAGCAGGCGCGTGCGCTCGGAAAAATAGCGCTCGATATTATTCAACTCGTGAAACGGAACGAAGTGGGTGCGGATTCCGAAGCGCGGCAGGACGTTTTGCAAAAGCTTGGTGGTGCCGCCGTAGAGATCGAGCATGGAAACGATCTCGTCGCCGGATTCGCACACGGCCATGAGTGTCGCCATCTCCGCCGCCATGCCGCTGGCGGTGACGACGCACGCTTCAGCACCTTCCAGCGCGGCGATCTTCTGCTCCGCCACGGTGGTGGTCGGGTTGCCGTAGCGCGAATACATGTACGCTTGCGATTTGCCCTCGGCGTAGCGGCGCAGCTCGTCGAGGCTGGGCATGACGAACACCGAGGTCTGTGCGATGTCGGTGGTCAGGCTGGCATTGGTTCCGTGGCGCTCTTCGCCGGCATGGACGCAGTGAGTGGCGTCGGCTGTGTTCCCATCTTTCGGCATAGTCACAAATGGTAAACGCAGGCGACGGAAGCACCAAGCCGCAAGCATTGCCCGCCATCTATGCAAAGAAAAAGGCTCCAGGCCTGACGCCTGGAGCCCGAAGCCTGCAGCCGGTCTTCTACCAAGCTAGTTTCAGCGCGAATTGGAACTGGCGCGGATCGGAAGCCGCGGTCGGCTGCCCCGCCTGGTTCCAGTTGTAGTTCACGTCCGCCACGTTGTATTTGTTGGCGATGTTGAACAGGTCCATGATCGCATCCAGTTTCAACCGTTCCGTCAGGTGAATGCGGCGCGCGACGCGCAAGTCATTGAACAACGTGTACGGCCGCACCCCGGCGTTGCGTCCCAATGTGCCGTTGCCGAAGTTGGCATCATTGAAGCAGGCCGGCTGCACAAACCCGGTAGGAGAGTACTTCGAAGCCACCGGCGCCGGCACGTTGCAGGGGGCCACGTAGTTCGCCGGAACCGCGTTCGGCCGGTCGTTCGTGTTGCGGCTGTCCAGGTTGGTATCGCTGCCGGACAGGATCGGGAACGGCCTTCCGGAGGCGATATCAATGATCGGGGCAAACGTCCAGTTGCTCAGCAGCTTGCTTGTCCAGCTACTTCCCGTCACGTGCCCGGTCTGGTAAACGCCGCTGAAAACGAAGCGATGGCGCTGGTCGAAAAGCGAATTGGACCGATCGCGGCCGGGGTGGAACGGGTCCTGCACGGCGAGTGGAGTTTCCAGGTCGGTGGAATCGTCAATCGCGTGCGACCAGGTGTAGGAGGCGAGGAACTCGTAATGCTGGCTGAAGCGCTTGCGCAGGTTGAAGCTTAAGGCGTGATAGACCGAACTGCCGTCGGAGTAGTTCGCGCCCATCGCATTGAACGGGACCGGAACGCCGACACCCAGCCCGTAGGTAGTCTGCAGCAGGTTCGCCAGTGCCAGGCACGCCGCCCCGCCTGGACCCGACGCCTGCAATACCGCCGGGAACGACGGGTTGATCCCGCCCTTGCGGAAGAAGTTCATGATCGGTGTTGCCACCCACGGACCAGCCGGCCCCACGTTGCACGGTTGAGCGCCGCCAAATCCTGCGAACTGCGGGCCTAGCGCGGTGCCTGGCTGGGCAACGCAAATCGGATCGGCCAGGCAATTCTTGTAGTTCGCCAGCATCGCCGAGGGAATAGTGGGATTGGAGTCAACCGGCCGGTTCAGATGGCGGCCGCCGTTGAAGTTGTATTCCACCGCCAGTGCGAAGTTGTTGCCCAGGTCGCGTTCGATAGCGAGACTGGCCTGGTTGGAATAGGCGTACTGGAAACTCCTCGCCACCGGGAACCCGTCCGGCAGGAACGTCATCGGCAAGCCCAGCCCGATGAATTGCTGGTTCGTGAACACTGATGACGCATTGGGCGCGGGATTGAACCGTTGCTCGTTAGGAAGATAATTGAGCCCGGCCGTACCGGGGCACGAGGCAAGGATGCCCTGAAACGCATTGACCGCATTCACGGCCGTGGCCAGGCTGCTTCCGCATCCCGGATTGCCGAAGAGAAGAGCGAACTGCGGCGCCTGCGAGCCGTCGGCGACGTCTGAGTCGAACGCCAGCGCCAGCAACGGGTGGTCATAGAACAAGCCGTAAGCGGCGCGAATCACTGTTTTGCCATTCTTCCACGGGTCCCATGCGAGCCCGACGCGCGGCGCGAAATTGTTGTAATCGCGCGGAATGCCTTCAATGATCCCCAGCGCCTTCTCGGCGGCGGCGGACACGGATGTTGCTGCCGCGAAGGTCGGCGTCAGCTCGACGTCATACCGCACCCCGAGGTTCAAAGTCAGATTCGACTTTACGTGCCAGGTGTCCTGGAAGTAGCCGCCGAAAATCTTGTTGGAGAACTGGTCATGCGGGTTGCCGACGCCCTGCGTCAGCGATTGCGGAATGCCCAAACCGTACGCCTGCACCGTCGAAAAATTGGGCGTGATCAGGTCGGCGGTATTGCTGCCGCAAACGTGCGGCGCCGCCGGGGCCGGAATGCAGCCCGGCAGGCCGACGAGGGTGGACGACAGTTCGGCGAAGTTATATACGCCTCCGAAGTTGACGGTGAAATCCGCCGCCAGCGGCAGATAGTTGAAATCCCCGCCCCACTTGAAGGTGTGCTTGCCGTGAATCAGCGAAAAGTTGTCGGTGAACTGGGCCCTCTTCTCAGTGCGCCGCACATAGGAGAACGGTTCGCGGCCAATAAACGCGTATCCAAAAATCTGGTCGGCAACTGCACTGCCGCCCGGCGCGCTCGAGTAGTTGTAAAGCTGCCCGCGACGCGCGAACTGAAAACGAAGCTCATTGACCTTGTTGTTGCCGATCGTCCACTCATGCTGCGCTACGACGGCCACGTCGCGATTGGTCACGTCCGAAGTGCGTGAAACTGAGTTCAAGCCTCGCGTTTGCGCGCCCTGCCCGGCCGGTTCGTTGCCCGTCGTCGAACTCGGGCTGACATTGGCGCGCAACATGAGCTGCTGCGTGTTGTTCAGCCGGTGGTCCAACCGCAGTGATACCAGGGACGTTCCTTCTGTGACCGGGTAGTTGCCGATCTCCGAGCTCAGCGGGAAAAACGAAGTAAAGCCGCCCGGCCCGAAGCCGGGTATCGGCGCGCCAGTGCTGCCGAAGCAATGCAGCGCGGTGGCAGTGCAGCCCGCCGTCGGAATGCCGTTGCCGGCCATTACGGCCAGAAACGCGGCCGACGGCAGCACGCCATTCAATGCCACCCCGGAAGCAGCGCCCGCCGCGCCCAGCATGCCCGCCAGGGCCGGGGCATACGAGGCAGGCGCCAGCGGTACGAACCCCGCCAGTTTCGTAACAAAGCTGATTTGAGCGGGCGTCAGCAGCACGGTTCCCAGGTTCAAGCCGCCAAGGAGGGGCGCAAGGGGGGTGGCATTAAACGGCACTAGGTCAAAGTTGTTGGCGCCGATGTTGGAGAATCCGGTCTCCCGGCGCCGCGTGGTTTCGTACGAGAAATAGAAAAATGTGCGGTCTTTCTTGATCGGCCCGCCGGCGGCCAGTCCGGCTTGCACTCTCGTATAGGCCGGGTTGGGAACGTTGCTGAAATGGTTCACCGCCTGGATATCGCGATTGCGCAGATATCCGAACGCGCTGCCGTGAAATTCGTTCGTCCCGGAGCGGGTAATGATGTTGACCACGCCGCCCGAGGCGCGACCGTACTCGGCCGCGTAATTATTGGTGATGATCTGAAATTCCTGCACCGCCTCCTGCGACACGGTGGAGCGGATGCCGTTGGTGGAATTGTCCACTGCATCGGCGCCGTCCACGTTGACCAGGTTGGCGCGTGCGCGCTGGCCTCCGATGTTCAGCCCTGAGGTGGGAGCGATCGGTAGGTTCGGGGTGTTGTCGCGGGCCATCCTCGAGTCTGTCAGTGTGAAATTGATGTAGTTGCGCCCGTTGATCGGCAGGTTGTCGATCTGCTTCTGGTCAATGGTGTTGGTACTCGCCGTGCGCTGTGTTTCCACCAGTTCCGCTTCGGTGGTCACATTGACGACGGACTCTACAGAAGCGACCTGCAGGGTGACCGGCACTTCCGCGGTCTGCCCGATGGTGATGGTCACGTCCCTGGCGACCATTTTCGCGAACCCGGCCGCCTGCACGGTAATCGTGTATTGCCCCGGCGGCATGGCGAGAAACTGGTATTCGCCTTCGATGTTGTGGGTCCCCGCGCGCTCGATGTTGCGAGCTTCGTTGCGCAAGGTGACGGTCGCGTTCTTCACCACCGCGCCCTTCGGATCCCGCACCATTACGTGCAATTGAGCTGTCGCTGCCGACTGCGCGGCGGCGCTGGCGGCAATCAGCAACGTCGCAATAACTACCAGGCACACCTTCGTCACTTGCCTCATCGTTCCGTCCCCTTTCACACGCTGACCAGCACACCGCGGACACGAGTGGTTCGACCGGGTTCACTTTTTACCGGGAGTCAATGACACCATTGTTGAATGCAGGCAATGTGGCAGGGTTTTATATCAGAAACGATTGGGAAAGCAAGCACCGGCGCGGTTCGGCATACGTGTAGTACTAAGGTGCCAGGGCCGTATCACGGCGCACTGTGATCCCCTGCTCGTGCCGGTCCGCCCGGCGCACTGCCCATGCCATGCGCGGAGTATTGTGCGCCAGGCCGCAGCGTCCCTTGCCGTCCAGCAGGATGATGCCGCCATGGCCATGCAGGCGCCGGTGCAGGTAGTGGATGGCATCGGGTGCGACCTGCGCCGGGTCGTTGCCCTCCAGCACCCGGTCGGCGGCCCACTTTGCGAGCACGAGCTTCATCATCGGCTCGCCCCAGCCGGTGGTCGAGCAGGCGGCGCTTTCGTTGTCGGCGAAACAGCCGCAGCCGATCAGCGATGAATCGCCCACCCGGCCCGGCGTTTTGTTGAGCGTGCCGCCGGTGGAGGTGCCGGCCGCGATGTTGCCGTTCGCATCCAGGGCGACCGCCCCCACCGTATCGTGCGAGGTCGTCGGCGAGGCGAACAGCTCGTGCTTTTCGCCCGCCACTTCCTTTTGCTGCGCTTCCCTTAAGCGCTCGACTTCGCGCGGGATGATGAGTTCCTCATTGCTGCACAGTTCGATGCCATGCTCCTGGGCAAACGCTTCCGCGCCCTGCGCCACCAGGTAAACGTGGGGGCTTTCCTCCAGCACCTTCCGCGCCGCATGGATGGCATGGCGAATGTGCTCGACGCAACCGACGCCTCCGGCGCGCAGCGTCCGTCCATCCATCATCAGCGCGTCCAGTTGCACGCGCCCGTCGCGGGTGAGAAAACTGCCGCGCCCGGCGTCGAAGGTTTCATCGTCCTCCATGGCGACGATGGCCGCTTCAATCGCATCCAGCGCCGACCCGCCGCGCTCCAGCACCTTCCAGCCCGCATCCGCGGCATTGCGGACGCCGTTGAGATGCGCTTCCACCATGTCGTCGGGAATCGCCCACGCGCCGCCGTGGACCACAAGCATCGGCTGGTTGGACAAACAGGTTTCTCCGCTGCCTCGCCCCACTGATTGGTTCCGAGCCACTCATCATAGCGCGAGTGGGTGGGAGAACTGTGTAGCAGCCGGGTGCACCGGCTACTTGGGCGCCCACTCCTGCTCGATGGGTTCGGGCTCACGCGGGCGCGACAGGTCGCGTGCCCGCGTCTGCACGTAGGTGTGAACGATGCGGTGAATGACGGTGATGTTCCCGATGACGGCAATCACCCACAGCACCGGCGCCATGCGGTTAAAGCACGCGCCGATGATCACCAGCACGATGCGCTCCGGCCGCTCCATGAATCCGACCTTGCACTTGCCGATCAGCGTTTCGGCGCGGGCGCGCGTGTAGCTGATCATGACCGACGTGACCATGACCACGGCGGTGAGCACAACATAAAAGAACCGGTTGGCGCGCGCGTAATACACCAGCAAGCCGAAATAGAGCGCCACATCGCTGTAACGATCGATCACCGAATCGAAGAATCCGCCGAAGTCGGTGACCTGTCCGGTCGCCCGGGCCACGCGCCCGTCCACCATGTCGAAAATACCGGCGCCAATGATCACCCCCGCGGCGTAAACAAACATGCGCGCCTGATTGTCGGCGTTGGCGTAACCGAACAGCACGCCCGCACCCAGGTTGATCAACAGGCCCAGGAACGTCAGGTAGTTGGGATTGATCTTGGTGAGCGCCAGCCCGTGCACGATCTTGTGCAGAATCGCTTTACACCCGCGCCCGACTGCGCTCGTCCAACTCATGACTATTCTTGCTCCGCTTCATCGTGGATGGTCAGCAGCGAGAGCACTTCCATCTCACGATTGCCCGACGGCGTGACCACCGTGACCGAATCTCCAACCTTTTTTCCCATCAGGGCGCGCCCGATCGGCGAGGTGGTGGAGATCAGTCCCTTGCTGCTGTCGGATTCCTCGCTGGTTACCAGCTTGTACTCGATCTGCTCGTTCTTGGTGGAGTCATACACTTTGACCGTCGATCCCAGAGCCGCCTTGTCCCGGGGTATGTTGTTCATGTTGACCAGCGACAGCTCGGCCATCCTCTTCTTGAGCTGTCCCAGCCGCGCGCGGACGTATTCCTGCCGCTGCTTGGCCATGTGGTACTCGGCGTTTTCGCTCAAGTCTCCCATGGCGACGGCTTTCTTCAACTCCTTCGGGAGTTCGTGGTTCAATTCGCGTTCCAGCGTTTGAATCTCTTCGGCAAGCTTTTTCTTGATGTGTTCTGGCATGTGGAGTCGACGGTCTCCGCCGCTCAGGTCAGCGGCCTGGTGGTCAACGCGGCAGCGGAGAGCACCCCACCGCGGCTGACATCCTTTGATTATAGAACGATCCCTCCGCAGAAAGTGGCCGGACGCCATTGCCATGGCAATTTGCGCCGCTTCCGGCAGGCTTCCGCTATTTTTAAACCATTGCTCCACGCAACTCCGGTAAGTCATAGGCTCGTTTGACGTTTTGCTCGATTTACGATATATTAATAATTGTTCTTCCCCAGCCCGAACCGCCTACCAAATCTCGCAGGTGCCCTTCATGAGCAGCAACGCGAATCTGAACTTCGATATCGGTGACAAAGTCGTCTATCCCAACCACGGCGTGGGAACCATCGAACAGATCAGCAACCGCACCATTGGCGCCAGCGTCGAGCGCTTTTACCTCCTGAAAATCAAGTCCAGCAGCTTGAAGGTGATGGTGCCCTTCAACAACGTTGCCAGTGTCGGGCTGCGGCGAGTGATCCGCAATGGCGACGTGCAGAAAGTCATCGATTTTCTCACCGATGGCGTGTGCTGCAACCATAGCGATTGGAAGTACCGCTTCAAGGAGAACTCGGAAAAGATGCGTACCGGCTCGCTGCTGGAAGTAGCGGCCGTGCTCAAAGGCTTGCTGCTGCTGGCGCAGAGCAAACCTCTATCGTTCCGCGAAAAGAAGATGCTGGAACGTGCCCGCTACCTGTTGGTCAGCGAGCTTGCCATGGCCAAGAATTGCGACGAGCTCCAGGTCGAGCAACTGCTTTCCAAGACGCTGTCCAAATCCAAGCTCCGCTTTCCGGAGACCGTCGCGGAAGCCTGAAACCATCTTCTTATTGTCCAGAAGCGCGGCCGCGAGCCGCGCTTTTCCTTTTCCACCCTGACGACCGTTGAGACGTGATGCCTAAAGCCTAAAGCCTGCTTCATTCCCCCAGCCACGAGCCGTATCCGCGCAGCGTCTCGATGTGATCGAAAACAATCTTGATGGCGGCGGTCATGGGCACCGCCAGCACCAGTCCCATCGCGCCCCACAACCATCCCCAGAACAGAAGCGATAAGGTGACGGCCAGCGGGTTCAGTTGCAGCCGGCTGCCCAGGAACTTCGGGTACAGCACATTCAGCGCGAAAAGGTGTAGCCCAAGCACGGCTAGGAGAATAGCGACAATTCCTCCTCCACCGATCTGCCCGATGCCGGAAAGCAGCGGCGGAACGGCCGCCAGCAGCACGCCCAAGTACGGCACCAGGCTGAGGAACCCGCTAATGAAGCCGATAAAGTAAAAGTACGGCAGGTGCAGGACGCCGAAGATGACCGTGCTCATCGCGCCGATAAACAAGCCGACCAGCACGTTGCCGACGATGAATCTCCGAATCATGCCCGAAATCAGCCCCAGCGTCACATAGGCCGTGTTGCGGTTCTTCATGCGGAACAGCATCACCGTGGCCGATCGCACGTGGTCCTGCCAACTCAACATGAAGTAGGTGAGGAAAGGAATAAAGGATGCCGCAAAGACGATCTCGATGGTGGGCCCCAGTCCCCCGCTCAGGTATTCGGTCCAGTCTTTCTCCTGCTGGACCGTGAACTTGGGGGCGTTCGCCGCCTGCTTTTCCTCTTCCGGCATTACCGACGACGTGGTCTTCCGGAATTCCTGCGCCTGCTGGCGAACCCGCCCAAGCACCGACCTGATCCTTCCGGAATATTTCGGCAGGTCATGGCTGAACGAGACCGCCTTGTTGTAGGACACCTGACCGATCCCGTAAATCAAGGCCACAAACAGCAGCACGGCAATCAGGGCCGCCAGCGAGCGCGGCAGCCGGATGCGTTGAAACAGGTCCGCCAACGGCGCCAGGATAAACGCCAGCAGGATCGAGGTCAGCAGGACGATGATCGGCAGTTTGGCGAAATAGAACACCGACAGCCCCGCCAGCACCCCCAGCACCATGGTGGCTGACGCACTGGCGCGCATCTGCCGGTGCAGTTCGTCCGCTTCTTCCTGCGTCCGCGGAAGTCCTACGACGCGCTGCGGGCGCGATGCATCGTCCACCGCCTCGTGCAGCACTTCCGGATCTCCCTCGCCGCGCTTGGTTGCCATCGCCTGACCACTCACTCGGATGTGTGAGCCTATAATATAGCTGTGTCCGGTCAACAGCACCCCGCCTCTTCCGTTCCGGACCAATCTGCGCACTCCCCGCACCGCCGCATTCTCGGCCTCGATGTCGGGTCCAAGACCATCGGCATGGCCGTTTCCGACCCGCTCGGCATCACCGCCCAAGGCCTGGTAACCATTCGCCGCAAGAACAAGCGCACCGATTTCCCCCTTCTCGAACGCGCCATTCTCGACCACGATGTCTGCGAAATCGTCGTCGGGTACCCGTTGCGGATGAGCGGCGCCGAGGGCCGGCAATCGGAAAAGGTCGCGGCCTTTGCCGAGGAACTCCGCCAGCGCTTCTCCTTACCGGTGCACCTTTGGGATGAGCGCCTGACCTCGGTTCAGGCCAATCGGTTGCTCCGCGAAGCGGAACTCAGCATTGCCAAGCGTGCCGCCGCCGTGGATCGCATGGCCGCCGTGCTCATTCTCCAGTCCTACCTCGACGCGCAGGCTCATAAAACCGCCGAGCAGACCGGTGGAAGCGACGGGCTTTAGCAGCCTGCTGAAAAACTCCAAGTGAAGCTCGTTTTGAAAGGGCGCGGCTTCAGCCGCGCCACAGAAGTCCTTTATTATTGTCATTCCGAGGGGCTTCAGCCCCGAGGAATCTAGGTTTTCGCCTGCAACTCTCCGAGGTCTTACGTCCGACGAGTCCCCCCAGATGGCTGCACACTGCTCACAATCATCTAAACTACATTCCAAATGCGCTCGCTCTTCACAGCCTTTCTGATCCTCGTTCTCGTCGCCGCCATCTGGCTGGCGTGGGCGCTCAACCTGCCCGCCCAGCCCAGCAGCACGCAGTTCGTTCTTCTTCGCCCCGGCTCGTCCAGCCGTCGCATTGCCGCCGACCTGCAATCCGCCGGCGTCATCCGCAGCGCGCGCGCTTTCCTGCTGCTGCATTACGCTCTCGGCAGCACCCTCAAGGCGGGCGAGTACAAGTTCGACCAGCCCGCCACCGCGCGGCAGATTCACGACCGCCTCGCCCGCGGCGACATCTACGTCCACACCATTACGATTCCTGAGGGTTATAACTTGTACGACATTGCCGGCGTGGTGCAGCTTGCCGGGCTCGGATCGGCCCAGGATTTCCTCAACGCCGCCAGGGCAGACGTCGCCTTTATCCGCGATCTAGATCCCACGGCCACAACCCTCGAAGGCTACCTGTTCCCCGACACCTACGGTTTCACCCGCACCCAGTCCATGCACGACATGATCGCCGTCATGGTGCATCGCTTTCGCCGCGATGCCACGCAATTGGGCCTGATCTGCGCCGGCAATCAACCGCAGCCGCCGTCATCGGAATCCGGCGCCGCTGGCTGCGCAGACATTCACGCCGTTGTCACCATGGCGTCGATCGTCGAAAAGGAAACAGCAGCTCCCGAGGAGCGCGCCATGGTAGCGAGCGTTTATTACAATCGCCTGCAACGCCACATTGCGCTCGCCGCCGATCCCACCGTCATCTATGCCGCCCTCGTTTCCGGACGGCACACCGGAGCCATTCACCAGTCCGACCTGCAGTTCGACTCGCCCTACAACACGTACCGCCACGCCGGAATGCCGCCGGGGCCGATTGCCAATCCCGGGCGTGCTTCTTTGGCAGCCGCACTGCACCCGGCCAGCACCGATTTCCTGTACTTCGTCAGCGACGGCAACGGCCATCACCGCTTTGCCCGCACTCTGGACGAACACAGCCGCAATGTCGCCGCCTACCGCCGAACCCTTGCCAACTCACGCTGACCCTTCAACTTTGTTCCTCCCGGCCGTGAAACTTCGCTTCTCGTATACTGTTTTCTTCATCTAACTGCGTGTCCCGCATGAACGTTCGCATCCCGCTCCGCGCCGTCTTGGCAGTCGTGCTGGCTCTCCCGCTGACGGGCTGTCTCTTCCGTTCCCACCGCGCCCAGGTCCTGCTCAGCAACGCTCCCTTGCAAACCGCCACGCTCGAGCAGCTGGTGAGCACCATCAACACCCAGGCGAACAAGATTCACACGCTCAACTCCACGGCTGACATTGCTGCCTCTTCGGGCGGGTCCAAGAAGGGCAAAATCACGGAGTACAAGGAGATCAAGGGTTACATCCTGGTGCGGCAGCCGAACATGCTGCGCATGATCGGACTGATGCCGATCGTCCGCAATCGCGCTTTCGACATGGTGAGCGACGGCAGCTCCTTCAAACTCTGGGTGCCGCCCGCGAATAAATTCGTGGTCGGAAGCAATGCCGTTGTCCATCCGTCGCAGAAGCCACTCGAAAACCTGCGTCCGCAGCATATCTACGACGCCTTGCTCCTGCACCCCATCGATCCCGCGCACGACATCGCTGTCCTCGAACAGGCCAACCGGACGATCGAGGACCCGAAAACCAGGAAGCAGTTGCTGGAACCCGACTACGTCGTGGACGTGATTTCTCGCACCGACCATGCCTGGTATCTATCGCGCAGGATCACCTTCAGCCGGGTTGACCTGATGCCGATCCGCCAGCGGGTTTACGACCTCAATGGCTATCTCGCCACCGACGCCACTTATTTTGATTTCAAGGATTTCGACGGGCTTCTGTTCCCCTCGACGATCCGCATCTGGCGGCCGCAGGAAGAGTATTCAGTGACCCTGAAGATTGAAAAGATGACCGTCAACCAGCCGCTGACCGACGAGCAGTTCGTCCTCAATCAGCCGCCGGGCTCGCAACTGGTCCAGCTCGACAAGGACGCGTCCACCGCCGCCTCGAACGGAGGAAATGCTCCGCGCTGAGCACTATTCGTACGCTAAAGCATCAATGGGATCCTTCTGCGCCGCCTTGTACGACGGATACAGCGCGCCCAGGATCGCGCCCGCCATGGCGATCATGGCGGCATACCCCACCCAACTGCTCTGGATCACCACCCGCAGCGTCGGCAATTTTGCCTGGATCGCGTGGCTCACCGCGTAGCTCACTCCAATCCCCACGACCGTGCCCGCTATGGCCAGCAGGATGGTTTCCCGCAGCACGGTGTTTACGATGTACAGCTTCGACGCTCCCAGCGATTTCAAGATCCCGATCTCGCGCGTGCGCTCCATGATCGCCGTGTACATGGACTGGAAGATGACGATGAAACCGATCACCACCGCGACCCCAATCACCACCTCGATGAATATTTTCAACCCCGGCAGGTTCCCGGCGGTGAACAGCGACAGGTAGTCGCGCATGGTCAGCGCTTTGTAGGTCTGCATGCCGGGAACGCTCTTGATTTCGCTCACCACCAGCGCCGCATTCTTCGGATCATCGAGCTTCAGGTAGAACACCGAGGCCTTGCCCTGCGCGCCGATCCAGGTTTGCAGCGTTTCGATGGGGAGAATTTTGCGCGCGCCACGGCCTTGCTCCACAATCCCCGCGACCTTCACCTCGTGATTGAGAATGGAAATCGTGGAGCCGGCCGTCACGTGGTTGGCCTCGGCGAAGTAGTTGTCCACCAGCACCGTGTCAGGCCCGGTGAAGGGGCCGCCGGAAAGATAATGGAACGGGCCGCCCAACGCCTCGAAGCTTTGCAGATCAATCCCGTAGATCACCTCGACGGTTCCCGACGTGCTCATCTGCATCACCACCGGGCTCACCGCGGCGACATGCGGCAGCTTGCCAATCACCCCCGCAACCTTCACCGACACCGGCGCTCCCGTCACTCCCGCCAGGAACGACGACCCCGGCGGCTGCACGATCACGTCCGCCCCGATTCCCGCCTGCCGCTCCTTGGCGTCGTTCAGCATGCCGATAGACAGCCCTACGATCACCAGGATCAGGGTGACCTCCACCGCGATCGCGACCACGCTGATCAGCGTCCGGATCGGCCGGTGCACCAGGTTGGCAAACACCAATCGGTTCATTCCTTATGTCCCCGATTGATTGTATCGGATGGCTTCCGGACGCCGCGCGCAACCCGGCAGCCCGGTTCCCATCTTGGCGCCATGCCTCCGGCGGAACTGGGCTCGTATGTGGTTGCGGGGGCGGATTCGTTGACGTTCCTCCCCGATTCCGCTATAGTCTATGGTTTGCGGTTCTGCAGTTGCCCGCCTAGGGAATCCTCTGTGTTCCAGAGGAAAGTCCTGCGGTCTTCTTTGCGGTTTTTTTCTGGGAGATATCCGATGTCTACCTATTTCCCCAAGCAGGGGGATATTGCGCGCAAATGGTACGTCGTGGATGCGTCGGGGCAGACCCTCGGCCGCCTGGCGACGCGGGTCGCAAGCATCCTCGCCGGCAAGGAAAACCCGCGTTACACGCCGTTCATTGATACCGGCGATCACGTCGTGGTCATCAACGCCGACAAGATTCGCCTGACCGGCATGAAGAGCGAGTCCAAGGTCTATCGCCACTACACCGGATTTCCGGGCGGCCTGCGCGAAGAGGGTTTCCGCAAGCGCTTTGCCCGCAAACCCGAGTTGGTGGTCCAGGATGCCGTGGAGGGCATGCTGCCCAAGACCAAGATGGGCCGCGCCATGGCGAAGAAGCTCAAGGTTTATCGCGACGACAAGCACCCCCACCAGGCGCAAAAGCCGGAAGGATTGTCGCTCGCCAAGCAGGCTTAACGAATCGTGGGCGTGGGTCACTGACCCGTGCTGATCAAAGCGCCACAAGCGCTAAAGTTTGAAAGGAATTCTTGATGCCGGAAGTGATTAGCTAATTGCTAATGGCTAATGGCTAATAGCTATCATGGTTGAAACTGTCGAATATTACGGTACGGGGCGGCGCAAATCGAGCATCGCCCGTGTGTTTCTTCGTCCGGGCAGCGGCGAGTTTCAAGTCAACAACCTGCCGTTTGAGCGCTACTTCGTCACCGAGACGCAGCGCATCCTGGCTCGCCGGCCGCTGGTCCTGACCGAAACTGTGGGCAGCTTCAACGTCCTCGCCACCGTCAATGGCGGCGGCGTCAACGGGCAGGCGGGCGCCGTGAAGATGGGTATCGCCCGCGCCTTGCTCGTGTTCAATCCCGAACTGAGGGCCCGCCTTAAGGCGGAAGGCTTCCTGACGCGCGATTCCCGCTCCAAGGAACGCAAGAAATATGGGCAGAAGGGCGCCCGTAAACGCTTCCAGTTCTCGAAGCGGTAAAGAAGTTTCAGTTTCGAGTTTCAGTTTCAGTGAAGCTCGGAACGTTACGGCCAGGATCAAGGGTTTCCGCTTCGAGCTTCGCTACCTGAAACTCGAAACTGAAACTGAAACTGTTTTTCAAATCCCCGCTCGCAACTTTTGGGCGGGACGGGAGTAATCGCGGCCCTGCGTCGCGATGCAATCCAATAAGGAGGTTGATTGGCTACCATCACCATGAAGGAGTTGCTCGAAGCGGGCGTCCACTTCGGGCACCAGACCAAGCGCTGGAACCCCAAGATGAAGGAGTACATCTTCGGCGAGCGCAACGGCATTTACATCATTGACCTGCAAAAAACGCTGAAGATGTTCAAGGAAGCGTCCAAGTTCGTGCAGGACATGGCCGCCGAAGGCAAGATCCTGATGTTCGTCGGCACCAAGCGCCAGGCGCAGGATGCCATCGCCGAAGAGGCGCAGCGCTGCCATATGTACTACGTCAACCAGCGCTGGCTGGGCGGTCTGCTGACCAACTGGATCACGATTCAGAAATCGGTGAAGCGGCTCAAGGAACTCGACGAAATGGCCACCGACGGCCGTTACGAGCTGCTCCCCAAGAAGGAAGTCATCAAGCTCGAGCGCGAGCGCAAGCACCTGCAGGCAAACCTTGCCGGAATCAAGGACCTGTCGCGCCTGCCCGACGCCATTTTCGTGATCGACTCCAACAAGGAGCAGATCGCCGTGCGCGAGGCGCGCAAGCTGGGCATTCCGGTGGTCGCTGTCGTGGACACCAACTGCGACCCCAGCGAAGTGGATTACGTGATTCCCGGCAACGATGACGCGCTGCGTGCCATCCGCCTGTTCGCTTCCAAGATCGCCGAGTCCGTGATTGAAGGCTCGCAGTTCGCCACCGACAAGCAGGTCGCCGAAGTTCAGGCCGCGCAGCAGGCCGAAGCCGCTGCTGCCGCCACCGCCGAACCCGCCGGCGAAGTGGCCGCCGACACTGGCGAAGACGTCAGCATGGAGGACGTACTGGGAGGCGGCGTGCGCAAGCAGCCTGCCCCGGCCGATGTCGAGGCCGAAGTGCCCGACACCCGCCACGCCGAGGCGCATACCCAGTAGATTGTCAGTTTCGCTGAAACTGAAACTGAAACTCGAAACTGGTTTTCGCGACCCGCGCGCTATCCCGGCGCGGGTCTAAATTTGTTCGGCTTGGCATGAAAGGTCCTTCTGATGAGCACTAGTACCGTGAACATTTCCGCTACCCAGGTCCGGGAGCTGCGCGACAAGACCGGCGCTCCCATGATGGATTGCAAGAACGCCCTGGTCGAGGCCAGGGGCGACATGGAGCAGGCCGTCGTCGTGCTCCGCAAGCGCGGCATGGCCGTGGCCGCCAAGAAGTCGGCTCGCGCCACCAGCGAAGGCTCGGTCGCCAGCTACATCCATGCCGGAGGCAAGATCGGCGTGCTGGTGGAGGTCAACTGCGAGAGCGACTTCGTGGCCCGCACCGGCGATTTCAAGGAGTTGGTGCACGACATCGCCATGCACATCGCCGCCAGCGACCCCAAGTACATCCATAAGGAAGATGTCACTCCCGAAGCATTCGAGAAGGAGAAGGACATCTACCGCGCGCAGGCCGCCGCCACCGGCAAGCCCGCCAATGTGGTGGAGAAGATCGTGGAAGGCAAGATGGGCAAGTTCTACGAGGAGGTCTGCCTCTACGAGCAGCCCTTCATCAAGGACCAGACGGTGACGGTCTCGCAGCTTATTGCCGTCAAGATCGGGAAGCTGGGCGAGAACATCGCCGTCCGCCGCTTCGCCCGCTTCAAGGTCGGCGATCCCGGCGCCACCATCGCCTCCACCAAACCGGCGGATGCCTCGCCGGAAGAACCGGCGAAATAACTTGAGCCGCTTTGCGGGCGTGACGCCGAGCGCAGCCGAGGCGGGGAGCCCGCAAGCGAAATCCTGAGCCCTGACGCTGAGGAAACGAAGCGTCAGGGAGAAGGATCTAGCGGCTGCGGCCGCCCTTTTTGCTTGGGAAGGGCACGGCGGAACTTGTCCCGACCCTGAGCGAAGTCGAAGGGGAGGGAGCCGTGCCGCACGCAATTCAATTTGTTTGTCATTCCGAGGGGCTTTAGCCCCGAGGAATCTGGTTTTTGCATGCCGCGGATCCAAGTTTCTGTTTCCCCTCTGTGCTTCGAGGTGCGAAACTAGAAACTAGAAACCAGAAACCAGAAACTAGAAACTAGAAACTAGAAACCGATGTCCACCACACCAGTCTTCAAGCGCATCCTTCTCAAGCTCTCCGGCGAGGCCCTCGCCGCCGGTCAGGGCTTCGGTGTTGATCCCATCCGCGTGCATGAAATCGCCGCCGAGATCCAGGACGTCCATTCCCTCGGCGTACAGATCGCCATCGTCATTGGCGGCGGCAATTTTTTCCGTGGCGTCGCCGACCAGGCCCGCGAAATGGACCGCGTCACCGCCGACCACATGGGCATGCTGGCCACCATGATCAACGCCCTCGCCCTGCAGGACGCGCTCGAAAAACGCGGCGTCTACAGCCGCGTCATGTCCGCCATCGAGATGCACGAGGTCGCCGAACCCTTCATTCGCCGCCGCGCCATTCGTCACCTGGAGAAAGAGCGCGTTGTTATTTTCGGCGCTGGCACCGGCAGTCCTTATTTCTCCACCGACACCGCCGCCTCCCTCCGCGCCATGGAAATCAAGGCCGAGGTCATTCTCAAGGCCACCAAGGTTGACGGCATCTACGACGCTGATCCGGTCATCGTCAAAGACGCCAAGATGTTCGACCAGATCAGTTACATGGAAGTCCTGAAAAAAGGCCTCAAGGTGATGGACGCCACCGCCATCAGCCTGTGCAAGGACAACAACCTTCCCATCATCATCTTCAACCTCAATCGCCACGGCAACATCCGCCGCGTCGTCACCGGCGAAAAAATCGGTTCCTTGGTCAGTGCCTGAATCGCCATCTGGCGAGCAACACTGAACGGCGGTCATCAAACGGCTGTCATCCTGAGCGAGGTGTCGCCCGATTTTGGCGACACCGAGTCGAAGGACCCCTACGCGCCTAAGGTCACCACGGCGTCAACACATCCTCACGCGATCTTAAGCCCAACGCCTAAAGCCCAACGCCTAAGGCCTTCGTTTATAATTCCCCGTTCTGATCGGAGACGATATGGCTCAGCCCACCATGGCCGCGAATCCCGCGCTCAAGGATCTGTTCGTCCAGCTCAAGACCCGCATGGACAAGGCGGTCGAGGACTTCCGCAAGGAAATGGCTGCCGTGCGCACCGGCCGCGCCTCGGTCCACATGCTGGACGGCGTCCAGGTGGAGTACTACGGCTCCATGATGCCGCTCAACCAGATCGCGCAGGTGCACGCTCCGGAATCGCAGCTCATCACCGTGCAGCCCTTCGATCCCAGTTCGCTGGGCGGCATCGAGAAGGCCATCCGCTCAGCTGATCTCGGACTCAACCCGATGAACGACGGCAAGCTCATCCGCGTCCCGGTGCCTGCCCTCACCGAAGAGCGCCGCCGCGACATGGTCAAGCACCTGCACAAGATGCTCGAGGAGCACCGCACCGCCGTCCGCAACATCCGCCGCGACGGCAACGACGGGATCAAGAAAACTCTCAAGGACAAGAAAATCACCGAGGACGACGAGCGCCGCTCCCTCGACGAAATCCAGCGCCTCACCGACGACGAAATCAAGAAAATGGAAGAGCTCAGCAAGTCCAAGGAAAAAGAAGTCATGACGGTGTAGGCGTGTGGCACACAGCCTGCCCTGACCCCGAGTGCAGTCGAGGGGCGAAGGGCGCCCTCGCGTGTGCAGGTGGAAGCGCCGGGCGGAACCTGTCCCGAGCGCAGCGAGGGAGCCCGGCGAAGAAGCGATTAGAAAAACCCAGGGCTTTAGCCCTGGGCCCGCTTACAACTCACAACGTTTTTTCCCAAAATAAAACTCCGGCTCAAATTGGCGCACAAAAATTCGCGCGAAACTCCGATTGCGGCACGACAATATCTCCATCGGAGGTGCGCCATGCGGCACGATGTGGATTCCGCACTCGATTTCTACGCCATCAACGACTCCTCCGGGGATGTTGCCGTGGACGACGAACTCGACCTCCTCGCCGACGAAGATCAGGAGTTCTGCCCGGTGTGCAGCGCGGAGTTGGTCGAGTTCGATCACGACCCCTTCGCGCTCCACTGTCCGGTTTGTGACCACCGCTATCGCTAGTTTTATCCCTTCGCGATATGCTGGTTGTCACACCGGCCTATGACAACGAAGGTCGTCCACGCCGCTTGTCCTCATGACTGTCCCGACGCGTGCGGCGTTCTGATCACCGTCAGGGAAGAAGATGGGCGCGCCGTGCGCATTCAGGGCGATCCCGGCCATCCCGTCACGCGCGGGTTTCTCTGCGCCAAAGTCGCCCAGTATCTGGATCGCGTTTACTCGCCCGACCGCGTCCTCTATCCCTATCGCCGCATCGGCCCCAAAGGCTCGCGCGCCTGCAATCAGCAGGATTTCAAACGCATTTCCTGGGACGAAGCGCTCGATGAGATCGCCACCCGATTCCGGCAGATCGCGCGCCAGCACGGCGCCGAAGCGATCCTTCCGTATTCCTACGGCGGCACCATTGGGGTGCTCAACGGCGCGTCCATGGACCGGCGCTTTTTCCATCGCCTGGGTGCCTCCCAACTCGATCGCACCATCTGCTCCATCGCCGGGGAAGTCGGCATCAAGTCGGTCTACGGCGCCAAGCTCGGCACCGAGCCTGAGCAGTTCGCGCACTCCCGCTACATCATCGCCTGGGGCGCGAACATCCACGGCAACAACGTGCACCTCTGGCCCTTCATCGAGGAAGCGCGCCGCAACGGCGCCAAGCTGGTGGTCATTGATCCATACCGCACCCGCACCGCCGCCTGCGCCGACTGGTATCTGCCCATCAATCCCGGCACCGACGTCGCGCTCGCCCTCGGCATGATGCACGTCATCATTAATCAGAACCTGTTCGATGCCGAGTACATCGCGCAGCACACCTTCGGATTCGACCAGCTTCGCGCCCGCGTGCAGGAGTATCCGCCTGACCGAGTGGCGCTCTGGACGGGCATTTCCGCTCATGACATCGTCAAGCTCGCGCGCCAATATGCCACCACCAGTCCCGCCGTAATTCGCCTCAATTACGGCGTCCAGCGCAGCGAAAATGGCGGCATGGCGGCGCGCGCCGTCTGCATGCTGCCCTGCCTCATCGGGGCATGGAAGCAAGTCGGCGGCGGATTGCAGCTCTCTACCAGCGAAGGCCACAACCTGAACAAGAACGCGCTCATGGGAGCGGAACTGATGCCCCGACCCACGCGCGTCATCAACATGGTCGAGCTGGGGCGCGCCCTCAACCAGCTGAACGATCCGCCGGTGAAAGCGCTGTTCGTTTACAACTCCAATCCCGCGGCCGTCGCTCCCAATCACAATTCCGTGGTGCGCGGCCTGCTGCGCGCTGACCTGTTCACCGTGGTGCACGAACAGTTTTTCACCGACACCACCGATTACGCCGACATCATCCTGCCCGCGACTACTTTTTTCGAGCACAAGGACCTGCAGACCGGCTACGGCCATTACTACATCCAGATTTCCAACCAGGCCGTCGAGCCGCTCGGCGAGTGCCGCTCCAACGTGGAGCTGTTTCGCGCGCTGGCTCTGCGCATGGGATTCGGCGATGCCTGCTTCCGCGAATCCGTGGACGACATGATCGATCTGGCGCTGTCGTCGCAGCATCCGCACCTCGCGGGCATCGATCGCGCGCGCCTGCAACGCGAATCCCACGTGCGGCTGAATCTGCCCGAACCCTCAATTGATGTCATCCTGAGCGAGCCCGCGCCGGGGTTGCGCGGGCGAGTCGAAGGACCCCTACCCGGCACGAGATTCTACCTTCCGTTCGCCCACGGCTTCCCCACACGCAACGGCAAGGCACTTTTCTACAACGAAGAACTCGCCGCGCAAGGACTCGATCCGGTGGTTTCGTTCACGCCGCCCAGGGAATCGCGTCACAGCGGCGATCTGCGCTACCCGCTCGAACTGCTCGCTCGCAAGTGCGACAACTATCTCAACTCCACCTTCGCCAATCTTCCGCCGCAACAGAAAATGGAAAATCCCGATCTGCTGGAGATCAGCGCCGCCGACGCCGAGGCGCGCGGCATTGCGGATGGCGATCGCGTGCGCGTGTTCAATTCCCGCGGCGAAATTCTTCTGACGGCGCGGGTCAACGGCGCCACTCGCCCGGGTGTGGTGGCGGCGCGGCTGAACTGGGCCAAGCTCACCGGGCAGGCCCGCAACATCAACGTCCTGACCTCGGAACGGCTCACCGACATGGGCCGCGGCGCTACGTTTTATTCCGTCCTGGTGGAAGTCCAACGCGCCCTGCCCGCCTGATCCTGGCCGGTGTGGCACTCAGCCGATCGCACAGCTTCATCGCCCCCATCGCACCGCCGAGAGATTTTCCCGTGTTGCGGGTTGGGAACTACGTGGGATGATCGCCGGCCGCGCGACGCTCTTTGGCGTGAAACTCGCGTTGCCTTGTATAATGGCCAATTCCGCTTCTACTTGCGATTGAGGGTCGGACTATTCTTTATTCTCTGGACCAAGCTCTGGCCGTGGTACGCGATGGAAAGGCTCCACTTACGCGCCTTCATCGGGCGGCGGTGGCGCGGCGCCTGCTGCCACTGCTGGTCCTGCTTGCCTCGTTTTTCTGGTGCTCCGTTCCTGCGGCAGCGCAGCAGGATCTCATCACGGCGGTCAACATCATCGGGAACCGCCGCATCCCTGCCGAGACCGTTCGTGCCCGTCTTTTCAGCAAGCCGGGCGATGTTTATGACCAGGCCGCTCTGGAACGTGACTTCAATTCCCTGTGGAATACCGGCTATTTCGACGACATCCGCTTCGAAAGGGAACAAGCCCCGAAGGGCTGGATCATCAACATCTACGTCAAGGAAAAACCCACGATTCGTGAAATCAAGTACGTGGGGCTCAGTTCGGTTTCGCAAAGCGATGTGCTCGACCGCTTCAAGGAACGCAAGGTATCGCTCACCCAGGAAAGCCAGTACGATCCCACGCGCGTGAAGCGCGCCGAAGTTGTCATCAAGGAACTTCTGGCCGAGCACGGCCGCCAGTTTGCCACCATCCGCACCGAGGTCCGTCCCATTCCTCCGGCCGCCGTGGGCATCACCTTCGTGATCAAGGAAGGCCCCAAGATCAAGGTCGGCAAGATCAAGTTCGAGGGCAACAAGCACATCAACAGCCGCACCCTGCGCTATGCCATGCGCAACATGCGCCCCATCGGCATCCCGCACTCCATCATTCTGGAAAACATTTTCAGCCGCACCTACAACGCCGCCAAGCTCAGCGAAGATACCGAGTTGGTGCGCGACGCCTTTCAGCGCCAGGGTTACTTCAAGGCCGTCGTCCAGGATCCCAAAACCCAGGTCCGCGACGTTGGCAGCAGCGGCCTCCACATTCCGCTCATCATGCACGGCCCCGGTAAGGTGGTGGACATCACCATTCCCGTCGAGGAAGGGGACCGCTACCACCTCAAGGAGATCAAGTTCACCGGCAACAAGGCCATCACCAACGCCGCGGCGCTCCGCCGCTTGATCCCCATGAAAGACGGCGACATCTTCAACATCGAACTGGTGCGCAAGGGCCTCAAGAACCTCCGCGACGCCTATGGAACGCTCGGCTTCATCAACTTCACCCCTGTCCCCGACACCCAGTTTGACGATGAGAAGAAGCTGATCAGCCTCACCATTGACCTCGACGAAGGCAAGCCGTTCTACGTTCGCCGCATCGAGTTCAAGGGCAACACCACCACCCGCGATAAGGTGATCCGCCGCGAACTCGCCGTCGAGGAAGGCCAGGTGTACAACAGCCGGCTGTGGGAGCTCAGCATTTTGCGGCTGAACCAGCTCGGCTATTTCGACCCCCTCAAGCCGGAGCAGGATTCCGAAGTCAAGCAGAACAACCAGGAAGGTACGGTTGACATTACCCTCAAGGTCAAGGAGAAGGGCAAGAACAGCATTGGCCTCAGCGGTGGCGTCAGCGGCCTGGCCGGTTCCTTCATCGGCCTCACCTACGAGACCAACAATTTTCTCGGCCTCGGTGAAACCCTCACCCTGCAGGCCAGCGTCGGCAGCCGCCAGCGCAATCTTTCCTTCGGCTTCACCGAGCCCTACGTGTTCGACCGCCCGTTGCAGTTCGGCTTCACGGTATTCAACCAGAAATTCAACTTCAACCAGGCGCAGCAGGCCAGCCTGGTCGCCGGCCAGAAGCTGAATCTTTCCGAAAACGTTTTGCAGTCGCTGCAGAACTTCAGCCAGTCGCGCACCGGTTTCACCACCAGCTTGAGTTATCCCATCCGGCGCTCCTTCAAGCGCGTCAGCTTGGGGTATTCCTTTGACGTCTCCTCCATCAGCGTGTTCAGTACGTTCTCGCAGCTCTATTTCCAGGAACTGAACTTCCGCAATATCTCCGGGCCCAACTCGCTGACCGGCGTTGTCACCAGCAAGCTGATTCCCAGTTTCACCTGGAATACGGTGGACAGCCCGGTTCATCCGCACCGCGGACGCAACATCTTCATCGGCGGCGACATCGCCGGCATCGGCGGCAACGTCTCCTTCGTCCGCCCCGTCGTGTCGTTCACCCGCTGGACGCCCATGAAGGGCCTCAAGCCCAATGGCGACGGCCGCAACAGCTTCGGCATCCGCGTCCAGGGTTCCTTCATCACCGGATACGGCGGCCACGTGACGCCGCCCTTTGAGCGCTTCTTCATGGGCGGCGACACCGACATTCGCGGCTTTGACATCCGGGCTATTTCGCCGGTCGCCTTCTTTGTCGAGCGGGTGGATTTCCCGCTCACCAATCCGGATGGCCTCCCCTATAACAAGGATCCCAACAATCCCCGCCAGGGCGTCTATACCGTTCCTCTTCCGGTGCAGCGCATCATCTTCCCCGGCGGCGACACCAGCGTAGTCACCAACCTGGAATACCGCATTCCCATCGTCGGCCCGGTCACGCTGGCGCCGTTTTTCGACATCGGTTTCGACGGGATCGCCCGTCCCGGCCAGTTGCAGGTCAACGACACTCAGTTGAATATTCTCAATACCACCGCCTTCGGCTGTCCGGGGCTCGATGCCGCCTTCAATTGCGTGGGCGGCGTCTCTCAGTCGTTCCGCAAGAACCTGAAGATCGTCAGCGCCTCGAACTGGAGACCCCGCGCCTCCACCGGCCTGGAGTTGCAGGTCATCATGCCGGTGGTCAACGCCCCCTTCCGCATTTACTGGGCCTACAACCCGATGCGGCTCGATACCTCCACCGACACGCCCAACCTGATCACCCGCAACATGTTCCCGGCGGGCGGCATTGGCGATTTCAGTTACGCGCAGGCGGTCAGTACCTATGCTCCGGGCTGGAAGCTGAAGGAACCCAAGACCACCTTCCGTTTCACCGTGGCCACCACTTTCTAAAGCTGGTTTCAGAAAATCGTTTTGCGGCGTCGGTGCCCACATCTGCGCCGGTGCCCCACATCTGCGCCGGTGCCCCACATGTGCGCCGGTGCCCCACATCTGCCCGCTTTTGGCAGATGTGGGTCTTTACGATTCGCGCCGCTGATCCCCGCCCGGCGCGAGTTCCCGGTTTGACGCTGGCCCGTGCTCGCCCTATAATCGAGATTCCCGTGAAACCTTCTGCACGGATGTGCCCGTTTTGAGGTGTTTCTGAGGAAGTCCGAGAGAGTCGCTCCAAGGAGTCCAAAACCAACTCATGACACGTAAGCTCTTCCGCTTCATCTTGCCGGCGGCGCTGTTGACCGTCACCGCGCTTGCTCAGACTGGCACTGCGGCTGCCGCGAATCCCGCTGCTTCCTCCACCTCCGCCTCCGCCCGCATCGGCATCATCAACATCCAGAATGCGATCGTGACGACCAATGAGGGCCGCCGCGACTTTGAGGCGTTGCAGAAAAAGTTCGAGCCGACCCAGTCCACGCTCAATAATCTGAACCAGGAAATCGAAAACCTGAAAAAGCAGCTCCAGACTCAGGGCGACAAGCTGAATGAACAGTCCCGCGCTGAGATGGTCAAGAACATCGAGACCAAGCAGAAGAGTCTGCAGCGCCAAGCCGAGGACGCGCAAGCCGATTTCCAGGCTCAGCAGAATGAAATCGCCAATCGGATCGGCGGCAAGCTGCTTGAGGTGCTCGATAAGTTTGCCAAGCAGAATGGCTACTCGGTGATCCTCGACGTCTCCGGCCAGCAGAGTCCGGTGCTCTGGGCCGCCCAGACCTCCGACGTCACCCAGGAAATTGTCAACTCCTACAACTCCCAGTCCAGTGTTGCCGCTCCCGCTTCCGTACCGGGCGGCGCTGCCAAACCGGCCGGCAATGCGGCGCGGCCTCCTGCGCCAAAACCGCCGGCACCAAAGCCGCCGGCGCCAAAGCCGTAGCCGATGGCTGAAAATTCAAGGGCCGCCATCCCTGGCGGCCTGTTTCTTTTTGCTCACCTGAACCTCTGCTCTCGGTCGTTGGGCCGGAATCGTCTCGGGTTCCCATCTCGAAATCGAGAATGCATTCGAGACCTTGCTTCCGTTTTCCGCAACTCTGTGCAAATCTCTGTGCAATTCCTCGCTGCGCTTGTAACAACCCACCACGAAAACAGCTACTTACACAGTCTGCATTGTTACTGTGGCAGCAGACAATTTCGTCAGGAATCAACAGCTTAGCTGCCTCAGGATTTCGCCACAATATTCCCCAATCAGACTCCACTTAGGTGGTCTTACCAATTGCAGTTTTGCACATTTCAATCAGATTAAAATATGGCAATCGGCTGCCACCGGCGGGGATGGGCCAGCCGGATTTTCCTTATTTGACGCGGATTTCAGACGGGAATTGAAACTTAGCCGCCAATTTTTCTTCGCCTAGTCTTCGCCCACGCGCAACACCGCCAGGAAGGCTTCCTGGGGTATGTCGACTTTGCCGATTCGCTTCATCCGCCGCTTGCCCGCTTTTTGTTTTTCCAGCAGCTTCCGCTTGCGCGTGATGTCGCCGCCATAGCATTTGGCGATTACGTTCTTGCGAATGGCGCCCACGGTTTCGCGCGCGATCACCTTGGCGCCGATCGCCGCCTGGATCGCCACCTCGAACATCTGCCGTGGAATCAGTTCCCGCATCTTCGACACCAGCGCGCGCCCGCGCTCGTACGCGAAATCGCGATGCACGATGATCGACAGCGCGTCCACCGAGTCGCCCGCCACCAGGATGTCCAGCTTGATCATGTCCGATTCCCAGTACCCGGCGAGGTGGTAATCCAGCGACGCGTACCCGCGCGACACGCTCTTCAGCTTGTCGTAAAAATCGAGCACGATCTCGTTCAGTGGCAGCTCGTAGCTGAGCATCACCCGCCCGCCGGTGAGGTACTCGAAATTTTTCTGCTTGCCGCGCTTTTCTTCCACCAGCTTGAAGATCGCGCCCACATATTCCTCGCGCGAGATGATGGTCGCCAGGATGATCGGCTCTTCGATCTTCTCGATCTCGCCCTGCGGCGGCCACTTCGACGGATTGTCAACCTCCATCACCTTGCCGTCGGTCTTGGTCACCCGGAAGCGCACGCCCGGCGCGGTGGTAATCAGGTCGAGGTCGAATTCCCGCTCCAGCCGCTGCTGGATGATCTCCATGTGCAGCAGCCCGAGAAACCCGCAGCGGAATCCGAAGCCCAGCGCCACCGAACTTTCCGGCTCGAAGAAGAAGGACGAGTCGTTCAGCCGCAGCTTTTCCAGCGCGTCGCGCAGCATGGTGTGCTCGTGCGCGTCCACCGTGTACATCCCGGCGAACACCATCGGCTTCAGCTCTTCAAAGCCCGGCAGCGGCTCGATCGCCGGGCGGTCGTCGTCGGTAATCGTATCCCCGATCTTGGTGTCCGCCACGTTCTTCAAGTTGGCGAACAGGAACCCCACCTCGCCCGCCACCAGTTCCTCCACCTCCACCGGCTTGGGCGACTGCACGCCCAGCGCCTCCACCTCGAACACCTTCCCGTTCCACCACAAGCGGATCTTTTGTTTCTTGCGCAGCGTGCCCTGGAAAACCCGCATCAGCACCCCGACCCCGCGGTAGGGATCGAACCACGAATCGAAGATCAGCGCTTGCAGGTGCGCCTCCGGCGAGCCCTTCGGCGGCGGGATTTTCTTGACGATCTCTTCCAGCACCGCCGGCACGCCCTGCCCGGTTTTGGCCGAGATCAGCAGCGCTTCCGACGCGTCCAGCCCCACCGCGCCCTCGATCATTTCCTTGGTGCGCTCCACATCGGCGCTCGGCAGATCAATCTTGTTGATGACGCAGATGATCTCCAGCCCGTGATTGATCGCCAGGTAGGAATTGGCCAGCGTCTGCGCTTCCACGCCCTGCGTGGCGTCCACCACCAGCAGTGCGCCCTCGCACGAGGCCAGCGCGCGCGAAACTTCGTAGGAAAAATCCACGTGCCCGGGGGTATCAATCAGGTTGAGCTGGTAGGTGGCGCCGTCGTGCGCGGTGTAATTCATGCGCACGTAGTGCGCCTTGATGGTGATCCCGCGCTCGCGCTCCAGGTCCATCGCGTCCAGCACTTGCTCGTGTCCCTCCATTTCGCGCGCCGACAGCGCTCCCGTCAGTTCCAGCAGCCGGTCCGAGAGCGTGCTCTTCCCGTGATCGATGTGGGCAATGATCGCGAAATTGCGGATGTGTTGGCGATCCATGGAGTATGGAATAAAGGTGACTTCGGCTAGCGATGCTGAACACTTGATTCTAGCATCCGCCGAACTTGGCTCGTGTGGCACACCGCCCTCGCGTGTGTTCACCTAAATCGCAAACGAATGTCATCCTGAGCGAGGATGCGCTGGCTGCCAACGCGCATCCGAGTCGAAGGACCCCTGCGGTCGCCGCCGCTCTCGCCACGCCTGCGTATTTCCGGTAACCTACTCTCGATCGGGTGAATGATGAAACATCTGTTCGTCTTCCTTTTGTGCGCCGCCTGCGCCACCGCGCAAACAACCCTCTCTCCCGCCGTCAAAGCTTTTGTCACCGTGGACGCCCCCACGATCGTCCTCGCCGACGTGCGCGTGATTGACGGCACCGGTACGCCCGCGCGCGAGCACCAGCTCATCGTAATCCGTGATGGGAAGATTGCAGATGTACGCCCTTTCACCACGGAACAAGCGATCGGCAATGTGAAAGTCCTCAACCTCTCCGGCCACACCGTCATTCCCGGCCTGGTCGGCATGCACGACCACCTTGTCTATCCCGGCGCCTTGAATCCCATTCACTACAGCGAACTCGACTTCAGCGCCCCGCGCCTGTATCTCGCCGGCGGCGTCACCACCATTCGCACTACCGGCTCGTTGGAGCCTTATACCGACCTCTCCCTTAAGCGCGACATTGACGCCGGCCGCGCACCCGGGCCGCGCATTTTCCCCACCGGTCCTTATCTGGAAGGCGCGGGCGCCTACACCGCGCAGATGCACGAGCTCAAGGATGCCGACGACGCGCGCCGCACCGTCGCCTACTGGGCCGAGGAGGGCGCCGACAATTTCAAGGCGTACATGCACATCACCCGTGCCGAGTTGAGCGCCGCGATTGAGGAAGCGCACAAGCGCGGCCTCAAAGTCACCGGCCACCTGTGCTCCATCGGATTGCGCGAGGCCGCCGCGCTCGGCATTGACGACCTCGAGCACGGCCTCGTGGTTGATGGAGAGGTAGCGCCTGGCAAGCAGACCGACCAGTGTCCCGAGCAGACCGCCATCCGCGACTCCCTGCTCAAGCTTGACGTCAACGGCCCGGTAATCCAGGACATCATCAAAGACCTTGTCGCCCGGCACACCGCCGTGACCTCAACCCTCCCGGTATTTGAAACCTTCGTCCCCAATCGCCCCGCGATGTCGCTGCCGCCGGCGTCACCGGCCGCGCCGCCGAAACCGTCGCCATACATGACACACGTCCTCGACAGCATGCTGCCGGAATCGCGCAACGATTATCTGACTACGCGTGCACGCATTGCCGGTGCCAAGGATTCGCCCTGGCCCGAGCTGTTGAAGAAAGAAATGCAGTTTGAATACGCCTTCGCCAAGGCGGGCGGGTTGCTGCTCGCCGGACTCGACCCCACTGGCTACGGCGGCGTTGTGCCCGGCTTCGGCGACCAGCGCGAAGTCGAACTCCTGGTCGAGGCCGGCTTCACACCCATCGAGGCGATCAAGATCGCCACCCTCAACGGCGCGCAGTGGCTTGGCGTCGCCGACAAGATCGGCAGCATCGCCGCCGGCAAGCAGGCCGACCTCGTCGTGATCAAGGGCGATCCGTCGAAGAACATCTCCGATATCGAGAACGTGGAGACCGTCTTCAAGGACGGCGTGGGCTACGACTCCGCCAAGCTCGTCGAATCCACCCGCGGCCGGGTGGGCCTCCACTAAACGTGTGGCTGTCGCTCGCCAAAACTCTCATCTGCTTTCGGAACGACAACTTGGAGCGCATCGCCGTGGAGTCGAGTTCTGCTACAGCTTCCTCCCACGCTCCGTTTCCCCAGGCTCCTTCTTGGCTTACTCCCTCGTCTCGTTTATTCCCGCCGTGATCCGGTCGCCGAGAACCTCACCTGGGTCGCTCCGCGCATGCATGGTGACTTCAGTTCAAGCTTTCTCGGCCGGGATGAAATAGACATCCGTCGGTTTGAATTGGGCAAGCCTTCGGAATTTGGCCTTGACGGGCAGGCCGACACGGATCTCCTTCTCGGTGACTCCAAGTAAGCGCGCTAGCAATAATGTGTTCACGCCATCAAACTCGACCAACGCCAGGTTGAACGGAGTTTCCTTGAGGAAGGCCTCCGAACCGAAGTAGCAGGTGGTCCAGGTGTGTACGCGGCCTTCAAGAGGCAGCTCAAACCATTGTGTGGGAGCGCCGCATGCCATGCAGTAGGCGCGCGGCGTGGCGAAGCGGTAGCCACATCCTGTGCATTCGCTGCCCATCAGCTTGCCCTGGGCCAACCCCGTGAAAAACGGGGAGTCCTCGCCGTAGCTGTGGATGTAGTCGATCTCGTAATGATCCTTGATGATGAGCGGATCGGTGCGGAATACGACCGCCCCCTGATCGGTTTCGGGCAGGCGCACCTTGCCGTACGCCGGCTTCGGTCCGGTCGCCTTGGCGCGGCCCGCCGTAGCGGCCTTCTTTGCAGCAGCAGCTTTGCTTGTCATAAAACCTCCGCTCACGCCCCGAACGTCATGGGACTGCGCGTGCTTTCGAGGATGCTAACGGTGACGTAGGTGCCCGTGCCGGCGTGGCTGTGGATGGCGCCCCGCATCGGGCGACGATCCATTCCGCGTTTCTGCTTCACTTGGAAGCTGCCGTCGCCATCGTTGTGCCTTGCGATGTTGCCCTGCAATTGCCAGAAGGCGAATACCGCCTGCATCAGGCCGGTGGCGCCCACCGGGTGCCCGCAGGCCAGCAGCCCGCCCGAGGGGTTCACGGGCAGGCTGCCCCTGAGTTCCGGTTTCCCGGCATCGATGAATTTGCCTCCCTGGCCGTAGCGGCACAGCCCCATGTCCTCGTAGGTCTGGATCTCGCTGGAGGTGTAGGCGTCGTGCAGTTCGACGAAGTCGAGCTCTTCGCGCGGGTCCTCGATGCCGGCCTTCTCGTAGGCCATCTTGGAAGCCATGCGTCCGGCGCGGAAGCTATGCACGCCGGGATACTTCAGGCCCTTGTACCAGTTGGCATCCTCATGCTTGAGGAGGGGGACCTCGCCGTGGGGACGGTCGGACATGCGCATGGCGTCGGTACCCTGCCCGACCGCCAGCACGCGCACCGGGTTTTCGCACAACTTCTCCGCCACCTTCTCGCTGGCCAGGATGGCCACCGCGGCGCCGTCCGACATGGTGCAGATGTCGAGCATGGTCAGCGGATAGGCCACCATGGGGGAGCGGCGCACGTCCTCCACCGTGAGGTCGTAATGGTGCTGCGCCCACTTGTTGTGCAGGGCGTTGCGGTGGTTTTTCACGCTCACTTTGGCCATCTGTTCCACCGTGGTGCCGAACTCGTGCATGTGCCGCACCACCATCATCGCGTAATAGCCGCTGTAAAAGCCTCCCACCGGGTAGTCGAAATTGGTGTCGCTGGCCAGCGCGATGAATTCGTTCCCCTTCCAGGTGTTGACGTGGGACATGACTTCAAAGCCCATGGCCACCACGCAGTCCATCCAGCCGGAGGCAACGTGACGCCATGCCTCCTGGAAGCACAGTCCGCCGGTCGACCCACCGCCTTCCACACGGATCGAGGGCTTGGGCACTAGGCCGCACATATCCACGGCCATGATTCCGGCCATCAGTTGCCGGGTGAAGTGGTCGCTGAAGTAGCTGACAACCGTGCCGTCGATGCGCTCCAACGTAAGTTTTGGGCAATCCCGCATCGCATAGTCGAAAGCTTCTTTGACCATGACGCGGAAGGATTTTCGGGGCTCGGCCTTGGTGAACTTGGTCAGGCCCCCTGAAATCATGTAGACCGGACGCATGTGCGCGCCTCCATGCGGGCTCGCCAGCCCGCAGAAACACACAAGGATGCTCCCGAGTCCGCCAGAAGCCAACCCTTTAGCAAGCTGCGGGCCGAGGTAATTGCGGCCCGGTTTCCCGTTCTAGGAATTTGGCTAGCGACGGCGCGCGCAGATGGACTCCACCCGCGGTTAAATCGGATTGCACTCAGCGAATCGGCGCGCGTCCCGGCATCATCTCATTCAACGGCAGCCCTGAAGCATCGAAAGGATGAATCGATGGACAGGTTAGACGATGCGTCGCTCAATCTTCTGTTCCGCGAAGCGCGAACCCACACCGCATGGCTCGATAAACCGGTCAGCGACGACACCCTCCGCCAGATTTACGACGTCATGAAATGGGGCCCAACCAGCGCCAATGGCTTCGCCAGCCCGATTTCTGTTTCTCCGCTCACGCCAGGCCAAGGAGAGACTGCGGCCGGCACTGGCGTCCGGCAACGTAGAAAAAACCATGACTGCTCCGGTGACCGTGATCGTCGCCTACGACCTCACGTTCTACGACAAGCTGCCGAAATTATTTCCGCATAGCCCCGCCATGCGCGATGTGTTTGCCGGCAATCCGCAACTGGTCGAAATCACCGCCCAGCGCAACTCGTCGCTGCAGGGCGCCTACCTGATGTTGGCGGCGCGGGCTCTGGGCCTGGATTGCGGGCCGATGTCAGGCTTCGATAACGCCAAGGTCGATCAAGCTTTCTTTGCCGCCGGCAAGTGCCACGAGTGCGGGCAGGAGTTTTTTCCCGAAGGCCACGTGAAATCAAACTTCTTGTGCAATCTCGGCTACGGCGACCGCGCCAAGCTGTTTCCACGCGGCCCGCGCCTCGATTTCAGCGAGGCATGCACCTTGCTCTGAGTTGGAAGGGACGGTTCCAATCTGGAACTCACCATCGAAAATAAACACGATTTCCACAGCTGTTCTACGTAGAACATCGTGCCAAACCGGCCCGCGCCACGTCTCAAATTGCAAATTACCAGCAGGTCAATTACAACTCGGGCATGCTTGTGCTCGCCTCATCATCGCCGCGACGCCAGGAACTGCTGCGCAACGCGGGCATCGCGTTCGCCGCGCGGCCGGCCGACGTTGCGGAGGTGCTCCGCCCCGGCGAGGGGCCGCTCGACTACGCCCAGCGCCTGGCCCGCGACAAGGCCCGCGCCGTCCGCCGGCAACTCACCGACAGTGACCTGGTCCTGGGCGCCGACACCATTGTCGTGGTTGACCAGCACATCCTGGAGAAGCCGGCCGATGCCGCCGACGCCGCCCGCATGCTACGCCTGTTGTCCGGACGCACGCACCAGGTCACCACGGGTGTATGCCTCATCGGGGCAGGCTTTGAAGACGTGCGCGCGGAGACCACCGCGGTCACCTTCGAACGCCTCACGGAGGAGGAGATCGCGATGTACGTGGCGCACGGCGAGCCGATGGGCAAGGCGGGCGCGTATGCCATCCAGGGGATCGCCTCGCGCTGGATCTGCCGGCTGGACGGCTGCTACTTCAACGTCGTGGGATTACCGGTGCCGCTGGTGTGCCGCATGCTGCGGGAGCACGGGATCGGTGGCTAGTGGAAGATTCAGTTCTAGAAAACCTGGCTTCCTCCCCTTCGACTGCGCTCGGGGCTAACGGCGCGCGTGAAATGACAACTCTCACCATCGCGGCCACAAAAATGAAAAGGCACAGGCATTGACGCCTGTGCCAAAGCTGGTCGCGCCGCGCGCGCTACTTCTTTTCCGCGGGCTCCTCGCCGTCCTTCAGGGACGACTTGAAATTGCGAATGCCTTCGCCGAGTCCTTTGCCCAACTCCGACAGCCGGCCCGGCCCGAAGATGAGCAGGGCAATCGCCAGAATGACGAGAATTTCGGGCAAACCCAATTTGCCGATCATAAGTGGCCTCCCGCGCCAAGGTGGTCGTCAGGAACCCCGGTGTCCGGGCGCCCGGAACAACGCTCCATGGAACCTGAATCTGCCCAGATTCTAGGCCACTGCGGAGGGATAGTCAAAGAAACAGCGGCAACAGGGAAAGGTGCGTCGCCTGCCGCCGCCGGGACTAGCGCATGAAATTGATCTGAACTTCGGCGGTGCTCTCGGCCGGCTGGCCGTTCAACATCGCCGGTTTGTAACGCCATTGCTGAACCGCGCTGATCGCTGCCTGGCGAAGCTGGGGAGCACCGCTAATGACGCGCACGGCGGTGACTCTTCCCTCAGGCGAGATGGTCACGTTCATCAACACGGCGCCAAACACCCCCATTTGCCTGGCAATCGTTGGATACGCCGGTGCGGTGCGGGAGATCAGGGTCGCCGGAGCCAGTTCTGACTTCGGCCTGGCCGGAAGGGCGACCGGGAGCTTGCTGATCGAGCTTACGGCGGCGTCATTTGAGGCGGCGGGCGCCAGCTTCGGCGCCGCCATTTCCGGTTCCAAGTCCTGCTTCGGCGCAGCCGCAATCTCGATAACCGGCGTCGCCGTCCGATGCTTCGGCTCCACCGCGACCGACTCGGCCGGTTGAGAAGTCTTGGGCTGCTCCGGCTGCGCCACGGCCGGCTTCGCGGGCGCTTCAGCCTTCCTAGGCACGGGTACCGGCGCGGCGGCAGCAACCCCCGGCGGCAGAGCCGCGGCGACCGGCGCGGGTACGGAAACAGCGGGCGGAGGAACCTCTTTACTAGTCGAGCGATATACCCATAACCCGGCCGCTATAAGGAAAGCAGCGGCGACGGCGGCGGCGCCCAGCAGCATCGGGCGCTTGCTGGTCTGCGCTTCGGGTGACTCCCAGGCGGCGATGGTTGGTAATACATCTTTGAAAACGGCCGGATGCGCGGTACTGGCCGCGATGGGCGCGGCGGCCTTGAGGACGGGCGCGACCGGCTTGAGGTTGATGGCCACGGGTTCGGGACGCGAGGACGCAGTCGTGCTCGAGGCAATCGAACCCACCGGCTTGAAGCGGGTGGGGTCCTCGGAGGGGCTCAGAAGGCCGGGATCGGGCTTGGTTTCAATCTTCTCCTCGGGCAGCGGCAGCGCGGCAGTGCGCAACAGCGCAGCCGGAACCGCAGCTGCGGGAGCAGGCGTAGTCGCCGGCACAGTCGCCAACGGCTTCGCTCCGCGGAATGGCGATACAGGCTCAATCGGTTTGGGCGCGGGAGTCACGGAGGCAGGCGCGGCAGCAGCGGTTTCAACCGGCGCCGGCTTGGCGATCGGGGCAGCAGCAACGACGGGCTGGACAATCGGCTCGGCCGCAAACAGGGGCTCCGGCATCGCGACCGGGGCAGCAGAAACCTCGGGCTGGACAACCGGCTCAGCGGAAACCACCGGCGCCGGCGCGGGTACGTTCGCGATTTCGACTTCCATCTCGGGGATGGCATTGCGCGCCGCCAGCTTGGAGGCGATGATGTCACTCAGCGTCATCAGGATGGCGGTATGGGTCGGCTGAAAGGCGTTGGGCAGCGGCGCGATGACCATCATGACGCCCTTGGCGTCGCGGTGCTCGCAGATGGGAATAGCAATCAGCGATCGCGTCTTCATGGCGCGGAACAATGGCCCGACGCGGCTGTCGGATTCGGTGTCGCGGCAGCACAGCGGGCGCCGGCTCTTGAGGCAATCGGTAATGAAGCCATCGGACATGGGAATGGTGCTGCCGACTTCGGGAGCGGCGCCGGTGCTGGTGCGGACCAACAGTTCCTGGCCACGGCGCAGTGCGATGGCAACGCCGGCGGCGTTGGTGTAGGCCTGCGCGCGTTCAGCAAGGTCGAGCAGTTCTTCAGCCAGCAGGATGCCCTCGAAAGGCAGGCCGGACGGACTGTGGAGATCGGTGGCTGGACCGGTAGCCATAACTTCCTCCGCTGAGATACGTCCAAGGTTGGCCGTGGCGCTTCCGATGATGCGCTCACATGGTTTTATCCCAAGCGGGTAACCTGTGAAATATCACAAGCGGCCAGGTGGGGAGAGGGCCTTTAGTAACCACGGCGGTGGGAAGTCGGTGGTCGGTGGCCGGTTCCGCAAAACCATTGCCGATTGTCGATTGCTGATTGTCGATTTAGGGGGGCAAACGGGCGTGTTTGGGGGCGGTCGTAAAATGAACGACGTTGCCTCCGGTTGCCGAATTCGACCGTCTGCGTGTCGTGCTGGTGGGCACGCGCAACCCGCTGAACGTCGGCGCGGCCGCTCGCGCCATGAGCAATTTCGGGTTTCTTCACCTGCGAGTGGTGAAGCCCTACGAGGCCGCATTTCGGGAGGCACGTTCCGCGGTGGGCGCGTCGCAGGTGCTGGCGAGCGCCGAAGAGTACAAGAGCGTGGGTGAAGCCGTCGCCGACTGCGCGCTGGTGGTGGGAACCACGGCGATCCGCCATCGGGAATTGCAGCACCCGCTCAAGCGCCTGGAAGACGGGGCGCGACTCATCCGCAAGGCACTGGACCGCGGCCGGGTGGCGATTTTATTCGGCTCGGAGAAGGTCGGCCTTTCCAACCTGGACCTCAGCCACTGTCACTGGCTGATGCGCATTCCCACCCGTGCCGAGCACATCTCCATGAATCTCGGGCAGGCAGTTGCGGTGTGCCTGTACGAACTGGTGCGTGAACCGAGCGCGGCGCGGCGATCTACGAAACGAAACCCGGCAACGGCCGGCGAGGTGGAGCGGATCACCGGCGTACTCCTGGAAGCGCTGCGCGCCAGCGGCTATATGAAGCCACGTTCCACGGAAGCAACCGAAGCGAAGTTGCGGCGGTTGCTTCGCCGCATGAAAATGGAAGGGGCTGACGCCGAAGTGTGGCTCGGCATGCTGCGACAGATTCTGTGGAAGATCAGGGCGGGCAGGTGACCGGCTCGTCGGTCGGTTCTCGGTTGGCGAAAAGCATTTCCGATTGTCGATTGCCGATTGCCGAACAACCCCACCCTGTCTCGCCCCTTCGACTACGCTCAGGGCAGGCTCCCCCGGGCGAGACAAGGGTGGGGCAACCGCCCTAGTGACTACCTACACGACTTCTATTAACCGCGCCAGCAGCGCCGTCCGGCGAGGGATTTCGGAGATCACGACGGATTCGTTGAGGGCATGGGCGCCTTCGCCGACCGCGCCCAGGCCGTCGAGAGTAGGAATGCCGAGGGCGGCGGTGAAGTTGCCGTCGGAGCCGCCGCCGACCGAGGCCTCGTCAACTTCAAAACCCAATTCACGCGCCGCCGCCTGCGCCTTGCGAAACAATCCGACCACAGCCGGGGTGCGCTCCAGCGGCGGGCGGTTGATGCCGCCGCTGATCTGGAGGCGACAGACTTTGTCGAAGGGGCGCAGGCTGCGGAATTTGCGGTCGAGACGGGGTCCGTCGGCGATGCGCGCGATGCGCGCGTCCACTTCGACCTCGGCCTCGGCGGCGACCACGTTGGTGCGCGTGCCGCCGCGGATGATGCCCGGGTTCACGGTGGTGCCGCGCCGGGTGCCGTTGAACGCGGCGATGCGCCCGATCTGGCGAGCCAGTTCGAGGATGGCGCTGTGGCCGTTCTGCGGATCGAGGCCGGCGTGAGATGCTTGGCCTGTGACCTTGACCTTGTATTCGCCGACGCCTTTGCGCGCCGTCTTGAGCGCGCCAGTCAGTCCCGCCGAAGGCTCGAGCACGAATACCGCCGCCGACCGTTTAGCGAGCTTGGTCAGGATGGCGCGCGAGGAGGCGCTCTTGACCTCTTCGTCGCTGACCAGCAGGATGGTGACGGGGCGGGGAACAGCGCCGCGCAGATCGCGGAGCGTGTCCACGGCGAAGATCATCTGGGCGATGCCGGCCTTCATGTCGTAAACGCCGGGGCCGAAGAGGCGTCCGTTTCGCTCGCGCACCGGCATCGTCCTTAATGTGCCGACATCCCAGACCGTGTCCGTGTGGCCGAGCAGCAGGACGCGAGGGGCGCGGCGGTCGGCGCCGAAATCCGCCTGGAGATGAGTGCCGAAATCCTGCGCGGGATGCAGTCGAACCCGCGCCCCGATGCCGGCAAACATTCTGGCGAGCGACCGCGCGAACGCATCCACCGCGGGCTTGTTGAAGCTGGGCGATTCCTGCTCGACCAGTTGACGGAGGAGGCTGACCATTTCCGGGCGCCGCCGGGTGAGGGCGGTGAGGAGTGGCGACGGAAGTTTGTTGGCGTGGTTCATGCTTTCGCTATAATGCCTGATTCACCCCGCAATCATGGAACCAGAAGCGACTACGGAACAGAAAACGACACTGGACATCACGGAAATCCAGCGCATCCTGCCGCACCGGTATCCGTTCCTGCTGATTGACCGGGTGGTGGAACTGACGCGCCGGGAGCGCATTGTCGCGCTCAAGAACGTCACCGTCAACGAACCTTACTTCCAGGGGCACTTCCCCGGTTATCCCATCATGCCGGGTGTGCTGATGGTAGAAGCGATTGCGCAGGCCGGGGGCGCGCTGCTGCTGACGGAAATCGCCGACCGCGAGCGGAACCTGATGGTGTTTTCCGGCATCGAGCGCGCGCGCTTCCGGCGGCCGGTGGTGCCGGGCGACCAGTTGCGGATCGAAGTGACGGTGCTGGCGTGGCGCAAGAACGCGGTGCGCATGGAAGGGCGGATTTTTGTCGGCGACAAACGCGTTTGCGAAGCCATCGTGAGCTGCCGCCTGGTGCCGCGGGGGGCGACCGCAAACGCTGCGTCATCGGGCGGCGACAATCAAGGCGAGCCGTGATCCCATCTACACCGGCTGAAACTGAAACTCGAAACTGAAACTTCTTTGATCCACCCCACCGCCACCGTCGATTCCAGCGCCAGGATTCCGGAGTCCTGCCGCATCGGGCCGTACTGCGTGATTGGGCCGCAGGTGGAGATGGGCGAGGACTGCGAACTGGTGGCACACGTGGTGTTGCACGGGCCGACGCGGATGGGCCGCAGCAATCGGATTTACCCGTTCGCGGCGGTCGGCATCGATCCGCAGGACGTCAGCTATCGGGGCGAACCGACGCGGCTGGAGATAGGCGATGACAACACGATTCGCGAGTACGTCACCATCAATCGCGGGACGGTGAAGGGCGGCGGGGTGACGCGCATCGGGAACGGCATCCTGATTATGGCGTACACCCACATCGGGCACGATTGCGTGATCGGCGACCACGTCATGCTGGTGAATGCCGCGACGCTGGCGGGACACGTGACGGTGGAGGAGTGGGCGGTGGTGGGCGCGCTCTGCCCGGTGCACCAGTTCGTGCGCATCGGCGCGCACAGCTATATCGGCGGAGGGACGACGATCACGCAGGACGTGCTGCCGTTTTCCAAAACCAGCGCGGCCCGCGAAAATCGCGCTTACGGCCTGAATTCGGTGGGATTGAAACGCCGCGGCTTCAGCGAGGAGCGGTTGCGGAAACTGCACCACGCGTACAAGGTGCTGCTGGCGTCGAAGCTGAACACCTCGCAGGCGATCGAAAAGCTGCGCGCCGAAGCCGATCTGGGCGAGGATGTCGAGATGCTGATCCGGTTCGTGGAGTCGTCGGAGCGCGGAGTGATCAAGTGAGGAAATGGGGAGTTTCAGTTTCAGTTTCAGTTTTCCGTCGCTCCGAAACGCGCGCGTGGGTCATCGGTTGACATCGGTCAAGCGGATCGGCCGACTCGGCCAAGGAGGGGGCGGCGAGGATTGCATGGGCGCCCCGCCGAATGATCCGGCGGCGTTTGTTATAATAAAGAGGATGCGGTGAGGAGCGCGCCCGCGTTCCTGAAGACCGCAGACAATCCGTGTCCGTAGTGCGTCGGGGAGTGGCTCAGCCTGGTAGAGCACCTGGTTCGGGACCAGGGGGTCGGAGGTTCAAATCCTCTCTCCCCGACCAAATATTCCTGATCGCCCTCCCAGGTCATGGGTGTTACAGGTCACATAACGCAGTGACAAATATCACAGCCTGCGGTGAGAGTGGTGCGCAAAACTGGTCTCGCTGCCGCCGGTGAGGGTGGGGCCGTCCATCTCTAAATTAGCTGTTGCCGCGGCTCCGGCTCGACCTATGTCGGCCGGCGCAAGCGTCCAATGAGCAGGTGAAGCTATGCAATCTCTGCTGTGGCACGTGACCAACCGCACAGCCGAAACCTTGCTCATCTTCAACCTCTTTCACCTGCTGCTGGCCGGGCTGGCGTTCATGGTGCTGGTGCACCAGCGCATCAACCGGGGCGTCCGGGGCCGTGCGGAACGGCTGATCACGATTGCGTTCGCCACCCTGGTACTGCACTTTGCGCTGCTGACGCTGCGCTTCGCGGTGGCGTTCTTTCTTCATCAACAGGTTCGGCTGGCAGGCGTGGAGCGGTTCTCGCACGGATTGCTGGTCGCCGGCGTGCTGGTGATGGTGGCCGCCTACCTGGACGCGGCCAAGCGCAAGGTTTTTCCCGGGCTCATTGCCGGGCTGGTGGCGGTGCTGGGCCTGGTGGTGATTGACCTGGTCGCGGCTGGAGCCGCCAACGGCGCGGCTGAGGGCACACATTCCTGGGCGGCGGTGGTCAGCGATGGCCTCGCCGTGGCAGCGCTGCTGCTGCCCATCCGGGCGGTTCGGCGCGGCGATGTCGGCCAGAACGGCCGTGTGTTTCGGCTGGTGGCGCTGATCAGCCTGGCCACGGTCTTCGTGCTGCACGCGGCACCGACGCTAGCGCCGGCGAGTTACAGCGTGTTCCTGTGGAACCTGCAGGAGCAACTGATGTCGCTCTCCCTGTTTGCGTTTACGTGGGCGGTAGGCGAGCGCTCGCAACATTTGCTGGACCGGGTGTTTGTGCGCCTGAACCTTACGTTCCTCATCCTGGCCAGCCTGATCATGATGATCACCGCCGGGATGGAGAAATACCAGTACTTCCGGCTGGCGGAAGAAAGGTCGGTGAACCTGGCCGAGTTCCTGCGCGGCCACTACATCTACTACCACGAGCAGGGCGAGACCATGCCGCAGATCTTCGATCATCCCGAAGTGCTGCGGCGGGTGGTGGCGGAGTTTGGCAGCCTGCCGGAATTGCGCGAGGTGAACGTTTATGCGAACGGGCAGCGCGCGGCGTTCCGCTACCTGCCGGATTGGGAGGTAAAGGAAACCATCACCACCGACGATGCCTCCACCAGCGCACCGGCTGACGCCGCGCTGCGCAACAGCTTCCAGATGATCCGGCTGCCGATCCACGAAGGGGCGAAGGGCGAACGCATCGAGTTTGTGGGAACGCTCGATTACGTGAACAACTATATCGGCAAGTACATCATCTTCATTTATTGCGCGTTCACCGTGATGCTGGGGCTGGGGACGGCGATCATCGGGATCATCGTGGTGGACACCGACCGTCAACTGAAGCGGCGGTATGCCGAGCTGCAACAGACGCAGCAACAACTGGCGCAGGCGGCGAAGCTGGCCTCGATCGGGGAGCTGGCGGGCGGAATGGCACACGAGATCAATAATCCGATCACCAGCATTCTGGCGCTGGCCAGTCACATGGCGGAGCGGGAAGACGGCGCCCTGACGCCGCGCAGCCGCAAGAGCCTGCAGACGATCGTCAAGCAGGCGGAGCGGGTTGCGAACCTGGTGGGCGGGCTGCTGAGTTTTTCGCGTCAATCGCAGTTGCACATCGGCGAACTCCAGGTGCGCGAGTTGCTGGACACCGCGCTCGACCTGGTACATTTCCGCATCGAAAGCAGCTCCATCAAGGTCGTGCGCGAAATTCCCCCGTCCTTACCGGCGGTGCCAGGTGACGCCAGCCGGCTGACGGAAGTATTCGTCAACCTGCTGACGAATGCGGTTGACGCGATGCCAGGAGGGGGTACGCTTACGGTGCGCGCGCTGCACTGCGCGGAAGACGGCGCCGTACGCGTCGAAGTGCAAGACACCGGGTCGGGCATCGAGCCCGAGAACCTGCCTCGAATTTTCGATCCTTTCTTTACGACCAAAGCGCCGGGACGCGGTACCGGGCTGGGACTGTCCATCAGCCATGGCATCGTCAAGGACCACGGCGGCGAAATCTGGGCCCGCAGTGAACCGGGAGTGGGCACCACCGTGGTGGTTTCGCTCTCCGTAGGGGTGAATCAGTATGAATCAGCATGTGTTGATCATTGACGACGACGAAGCCGTGTTGCAGACCTGCGCAACCATATTGGAAGACGCGGGTCACCGAGTGACGCTGGCGTCCACGCCGGAAGCGGGGCTGGACTTAATCCGCGAAAATACGTTCGATCTGGTGCTGCTCGACTTCAAGCTGCCCGGCATGAGCGGCCTGGAGGTGCTGGAGCGCGCCTGCAAGATCGATTCCGGCCTGGTGGTGATCATGTTCACCGGCCATGGCACGTTTCAATCGGCGGTCGAGGCGGTGAAGAAGGGCGCGTTCAACTACATCACCAAGCCGTTCACGTCGGCGCAGTTTCTGGCAGAGGTCGAAAAGGGCCTGGAACACCGGCGGCGGATGCAGGGCGATTCGCCCGAGATGCAGCATCTGGAGCAGTGCTGCCCGCTGCACCAGATCGTGGGCCGCAGCGAAGCCCTGCAGAAAGTCCTGGCCACCGTGGCCAAAGCAGCGCCCTCCGAAGCCGACGTACTGGTGACCGGGCCGAGCGGAACCGGGAAGGAACTGGTCGCGCGCGCCATCCATGCCAACAGCGCGCGACGCGACAAGGCGTTTGTCCCCGTAGATTGCGCGGCGCTGCCCTCGAACCTGCTGGAAAGCGAATTGTTCGGCCACGAAAAAGGCGCCTTCACCGGCGCCAACCAGGCCAAGCGCGGGCTGCTGGAGATGGCCAACGGCGGCACCGTCTTTTTTGACGAGATCGGCGAAATGAATGCCGAGCTGCAGGCGAAACTGTTGCGCGTGCTGCAGGAGCGCGCGTTCCGGCACGTCGGCGGCGAGAAGCTGATCGAGGTCAACATTCGCGTTGTCTGCTGCACCAATCGCAATCTGGAAGCCGAAGCGCGCCAGGGCAGTTTCCGCCAGGACCTGCTGTACCGGCTCAACGTGGTCACCATCGCGCTGCCGCCGCTGCGGGAACGCGCCGGCGACGTCGCCATCCTGACGCAACATTTCATGCAGAAATTCTGCCAGGCCGCGAACAAGGGTCCGGTACAGATCAGCCCGGACGCCCTGCAAGCTCTCGAACATCATGATTGGCCGGGTAACGTGCGCGAATTGCGCAACGTGGTGGAGCGCGCGATCGTGATGTGCGAGGACCACGCGGTGCGCCTGCGCGATTTGCCGGAAGCGCTGCGTCAGCGCAGCGAGGACGCGCACGCCGGGCCGGGATACAAGGCGATGCGCGAACAGTGGGTTGATGTTCAGGGCCGGCAATACCTGGTGTCGCTGCTGCAGCGGCATCACGGGAATGTATCGGCAGCGGCGCGCGAGGCGCAGATCAGCCGCAAGTCGCTCTACGAATTGCTGCACCGCTTCGAGATCGAGCCGCGGCAGCCTGGCACCGATCCGCCCGCACGAAGTGTTTCCTCCGCGTAACACCCACCGTGGGCTGTTACCTCCACGTAACACTTGCCATCGTCGGGGAGGAGTGCGTCTTTCCGGAGATCGCTGCAAGCTGATGAAAATGTAAGCCGATATTAAGTTCTCCTCGGCGGCGCCGCCCGGCACGCAACGTGCAATTCATCTTCCCGACACACAACCCCACAGGAAAGGGCCGGATGCGATTCAGACAGCAACGCGGTTTCTGGTGGGCAGCGATTCTGATTGTCGCTGCCGGATCCGCAACCGCCGGGACCCTCGAGGGCCGCGTGCAGACGCACGATGCGAAGCTCGACTTGGCGGGATTCGTGGCGTACGTGGACGACGTTGCAGGGCCCTTTCCTACCCCTGACCGGGTGGTCGTCATGGACCAGAAGAGTCTGCGGTTTGTGCCGCACGTGCTGGCGATCCAGGCGGGTACGACAGTGGAGTTTGCCAACAGCGACCCGCTGGCGCACAACGTGTTTTCCATCTCCAGCGCGAAACGTTTCAACCTCGGTTTATACGGACGCGGAACCAGCCGGCGCATGAAGTTCGACCAGCCCGGCGTCGTGCAATTGCTGTGCAACGTGCACCAGGAAATGTCGGCGTTCATCGTGGTGGTGAAGAGCCCGTATTTCGCGCGCACGGCGGCCGACGGAAGTTTTCGGATCGACAACGTGCCGGCGGGGCGCCATCGGTTACGCATTTGGCACGAAGCCATGGAAGAGCGGAGCTACGACGTCGAGATAGCGGCTGCGGGCATAACGAAGAAAACGATCCGCCTGGATTGAGCAGGAACAGAAATGACATCGGAGAGTCGCAAACGCGAAGCGCTGCATAGCGAAAACGAGGGGCAGGTTCTGCTCAATCCGCAGCAACTGCTGCCGGGTGTGGATTACCTGTACTGCCCCGACTGCGGACATCACGTGGGCAGCATTCGCCTGCAACCGGGAGTTTGGGAAGTGCAGTGCTCGCGCTGTGTCGGCGAGTGCGGATTGTGCGGCTGCAAGACGACCGGAACCTGCCACGGCAAGGACGGCGCGCCGGTGCAGACGCACACCTACGTAAGCGGAAAAAAGTAACGCAAGCAAGCGACGAACCCAACCTGGGGCGCGAAAGTAGCGGTTGGGTCAGGTCGTAAACGGAGGCGCTCATGCGCAAACAACCTGCGGCAATCATGATTGTGGTCGTATTTGCCCTGCTCGTGACCGTGGCGCTGGTAACACCACCGCAGGCGAACGGGATTCCAGCGTTCGCCCGCAAATACCAGACCTCCTGCACCACGTGCCACGACAACTTTCCCCACCTGAACGATTTTGGCAAGGCGTTCAAGGATGCGGGTTTCAAATTTCCCAGCGATGACGAGAGCTTCATCAAGGTGCCGCCGGTGCTGCTGGGCGCTCCGGCGCAGAAGGAACTCTGGCCAAAGACCGTCTGGCCGGGCGTCATTCCCGGCATGCCGCCGATCGGGCTGCGGATGAACAACTTCTTCCAGGTGGTGGGTCGAAACCGCGGCAATTTTGCCCCGGTGGGCGCGGGATTTGTTCCGCGGACCGATTTCGAGCCCGGCCTGTTCAGCATCTTCACGGCGGGCAATTTCGGCAGCGACATCGCCTTCTGGGTGGACGACGACCTCAGCGTCGCCGGTTCGGGCGGCGACGGCGGGCTGGGCGACGGCTACCTGAAGTTCGTCAACATCGGGCGCTTCCTGCATCTGCCCAAAGACGCTCTCCACCTGCGCGTTGGCCAGTTCGAACTGGAACTGCCGTTCTCGCCGGCCAGGAGTTGGAACCTCAGCCCGTGGGACATTTACGACCAGGCCGCGATCGGCACCATTAATCCGAACCTCGGTCAGCACAACGTGAACAACGGGTTTGCCCTGTCCAGCGCCGCGCAAGGAGTGGAGTTCAGCGGCGGGCATCACTACGGCGGCTACTTCTGGGCGCTGGCCATCGTGAACCAGAACGCCGGGTCGCAGGCGATTGATGGCAGCGGCCTGGTGCCGTCTGCTCTCGGCGCCAACAGCGGCGGCCTGGGATTCTTTTCCGATGCCAACTTCAAGGACATCTACGGACGTGTCGCGTACCGCTTCAACCTGGAGCGGAATCGCGAAAGCCGCCGTGCAATCCAGGCAGCCGGAGCGACAGGGCCGCGCACGCACACCTATCTCACAGTTGGCAGTCTTGCGTACTACGGGCGCTCGGTGCAGCGGTTCGTGGGCGAAGACGCAAGCGGCAACGCCGTGGCTCTGACGGCACGCGAGCCGTTCTATCGCGTGGGCGGTGATTTCGATTTCACTTACCGCAACTTCAACCTCTTCGGCCAGTACCTGTATGGCCGCGACCACAACCTGCTGCCCTTCGACTCGACGGGAGCGCTGATCCCGCTGCCGGTGGGAGCCCCGGTGACGGTGGGATTCGTGCACAGTACACCGGCGACGTTCAGCGGCGGCTTCCTGCAAGCCGATTACATGCCGCTGCCCTGGATGATGCTGATCATGCGCTATGACGGGGTGAACTCCTGGGCCGACTACGCCAATGGGCAAGAGTCCATCACCGCCGGCGCACTCGGCCAAGGGGTGAACTTCTTCGGCCCGGCGCACCACACGCGCAACCGCTTCACACCCGGCGTGCAGTTTCTGATTCACGCCAACATCAAGGCCTCGTTCGAATACCAGTTCCGCCCGCAGCAGCAGGTCGCAGCCGGCGTTAACCCAATCACGGGCTTGCCGGTCACGATCGCTCCGTTCCGTACCAACACGGCCACCGCCGGACTGGAATTCGTGTACTGAACCGCGGAGGTGTGGCGCGCCACGCGTGCGCCGCATCCCACACAAAGTTTGGAGGAATGACACGCATGAAACGCACTGTTGCAACTGTCCTGACAGTCCTTATGGTTTCCGCCGTCGCTCTGGCAGGCACGCTGAGCGGCAAAGTGAGCGGCGCCTCCGGCGTATCGGTTGTCTACGTGGACACGATCGCGGGCAAGACGTTCCCCGCGCCGGAAAAACACGTGCTCATCGATCAGAAAGGGTTGATGTTCCAGCCGCACATCGCGGTTGTGCTGGTAGGCACGACGGTTGATTTCCTGAACAGCGACACCGTCGCCCACAACGTTTTCTGGCCTAACATCTCCGGCGACAAGAAAGCCACGCACAATCTCGGCACCTGGCCCAAGGGCGAAAAGAAGGCCTTCAAGTTCGACAAAGCCGGCGTGGTGCCGCTGCTGTGCAACGTCCACCCCGAGATGTCCGGCTACATCATCGTGACGCCGACGCCGTACTACGCGGAGACGGACGCGCAGGGCAACTACAAGATCGCCAACGTGCCGGACGGCGATTACAAGGTGGTGGCGTGGCACGAGGGCGCGAAGCCGGCTTCGAAGCAGGTTGCCGTCAAGGGCGACGCCAAGGCGGACTTCACGGTCACCAAGTAGGAAACGACAAGCGAAACGGGCGACGGCGATGGAGAAGCGATTCAGCGACAAGAAAGTGGACCGGGATTGGTTGAACACCAATTTCCCGTGCATGATGGCGTGCCCGGCGCATACCAACGCCGGGCGCTACGTCTCGCTGATCGCTGAAGGCCGTTTCGAGGAAGCCTACCGTGTCGCCCGCGATCCCAACCCCATGGCTTCCATCTGCGGCCGCGTCTGCGCGCACCCGTGCGAGACCGCGTGCCGGCGGGGCGAGATCGACAAGCCGATCGCGATCCGCGCCCTGAAACGTTTTCTCACCGAGCGCTATGGGCCGGAGTCGCGGCATCGCAGCGGCCTGGCGCCAGTGGCCGCCGAGCCGAACGGTTTCAAGGTGGCCATTATCGGCAGCGGGCCGGTGGGGCTGTCGGCGGCGCACGACCTGGCGCTGCTGGGGTATTCGGTAACCATCTTCGAGGCCGCGCCCGTGCCGGGCGGCATGCTGTATCTCGGGATTCCCGAGTACCGCCTGCCGCGCGACGTGGTGGAGGCGCAGGTGCGCGAGATTCTGGAGACCGGCGACATCACCCTCAAGCTTAACCAGGCCGCCGGCCGCGATTTCACGGTCGGAGACCTGCGGCGCCAGGGTTTCGACGCGGTGCTGATCGCGGTGGGCGCGCACCGCAGCCGCGACCTCAGCATCCCCGGCGTGGACCTCGACGGAGTGCACAAGGGCATTGATTTCCTGCTCAACGTCAACCTCGGCTACAAATTCACGATCGGGAAAAAAGTGATTGTAGTCGGCGGGGGAAACGTCGCCATGGACGTTGCCCGTTCCGCCGCGCGCGAGGTGGTGAAACAACACGTCGAGGGCGACATTGTTCCCGACGACGACAACATCGCCGCCGTGGCCACGCGCGAGATGGTGGACGTCTCGCTCTCCGCGCTGCGCATGGGCGCCAGCGAGGTCCACATCGTCTGCCTGGAGAAGCGGCACGAGATGCCGGCGGCGCTGGAGGAGATCGAGGAAGCGGAGACCGAGGGGATCATCATGCACCCCGGGTTCGGGCCCAAGCGCATCGTCGGCCGCGACGGGAAAGTGATTGCGCTGGAGACGCTGGACACCAAGTGGGTCTTCGACCAGTCCGGCCGTTTCAATCCCGCGTTCACCGAAGGCAGCGAAAAGCAGCTGGAGTGCGACACCCTCATCATGGCGATCGGGCAGGCGGCCAACCTCGATTTCCTGCGCCCGGAAGACGGCGTGCAGACATCGCCGCGCGGGCTGATTGCGGTGAACCGCGAGACGCTGATGACCACGGCGCAGGGAATCTTCGCCGGCGGCGATTGCGTGTTCGGCCCGCGCCTGATCATCGACAGCGTTGGGGACGGCAAGCGAGCCGCGATTGCGATGGACGAGTTCCTGCGCGGCCGCCAGCATCCCGAGCCGTTGATCGAAGTCAGCATTCTCGACCGGCACCGCATGTTTGCCGACTTCATGGACATCCCTCGCCAGGATGTGCCCATGCTCCCGATCGAGCGGCGCACCGGAGTCACCGAGGTCGAGATCGGCTTTGACGAAGAATCGGCGATGGCCGAGGCACGCCGCTGCCTGCGCTGCTGGGTGAACACCGTGTTCGAAGGCACCCAGGAAGACGGCACCGAGTGCGTTCTCTGCGGCGGCTGCGTGGATGTCTGTCCCGAGAACTGCCTCAGCCTGGTATCGCTCGACCGCATTGATTTTGAGCCTGGCGTGCTGGAGACGATTCGCGACAACTCCCAGGTTTTCGGAATTGAGCTGGACGACGTGGCGGCCGAGGAGCTCGGCATCATTACCGGCTCCGCCATGATCAAGGACGAGACGCGCTGCATCCGCTGTGGGCTGTGTGCGCTCCGCTGCCCGGCGAACACCATCACCATGGAAGCGTACCGGCTCGCATCGGCGGAACCCAGCGGCCTCATCCCGCTGCAAACGATGGATGTGAAACCGGCAGGCGCGCAAACCGCAGGTAAGTGAAGGATGGTTATGTCGGAGAACGATAAAATAAAAGAGGCGGGCGTCGACCGGCGCCAGTTCTTTGTCAAGATCGGCCTCGGCTCGGTTGCCGTCGCGGCGGCGGGCACGGCGGCGTTTGCCTACCAGTTTCTCTCGCCCAACGTGCTCTATGAGCCGTCGCCCATCGTGAACGTGGGCAAACCGGACAGTTACCCGCCTGACTCGGTGACGCTGGACCCGCAAGCCGCCATTTTCATCGTCAACAGCGCGCAAGGTTTCTACGTGCTGTCAGCCACCTGCACCCACCTGGGCTGCCTGACCGCCTGGCAGCCGGAACTCGGCATCATCGCGTGCCCGTGTCACGGCAGCAAGTTCAAACGCGACGGCACCAAGATCGCAGGTCCGGCGCCCAGGCCGCTGCCCTGGTTTCGCATGTGGCTCAGCGATGAAGGCGACCTGATGGTGGACCGCGCCGCGCCGCTTTCGTCGCGGCAGTTCGTGAAGGTGTAGTTATGGCGAAGACGCTGGGCACTTATTTCGAAACCGTTCGCGCCAGCCGCGCATGGCGCTCCATCTTCCGCAGCGGGCGCGGCGGCACCCGGCTGCACGATGTGCTCGCCATCCAGCAGAACGTTTTTCTGCACCTGTTCTCGGCAAAAGCGCGGCGGCGCGCGCTGGACTTCAGCGTCACCTGGTATCTGGGAGCGCTGACCTTCTGCACATTTCTCATCCTGGTGATCACCGGAATCCTACTGATGCTGTACTACCACCCCTCGGTGCCGCAGGCCTACGCCGACATGAAGGACCTGCAGTTCGTGGTGTCTTCGGGAGTCTTTCTGCGGAACCTGCACCGCTGGTCGGCGCACGCCATGGTGTTCCTGGTGTTCGCGCACATGTTTCGGGTCTTTTATCGCGGTGCGTACCGGCCGCCGCGCGAATTCAACTGGGCGATCGGCGTGGTGCTGCTGCTGATCACCCTGCTGCTCAGTTACACCGGCTACCTGCTGCCCGTGGGACCAGCTTTCGTACTGGGCGGTCACGGTGGGCAGCAACATCGCGTCGGCGGTTCCGGTGTTCGGCGCGAAAATCCGCTTCCTGATGCTGGGCGGCAACCTGGTGAACGCCAACGCGCTGCTGCGGTTTTATGTCCTGCACTGCGTGATCCTGCCGCTGACGGCACTCGCATTCATCGCGATTCACTTCTGGCGCATTCGCAAGGACGGCGGACTCTACGCCGGCGCGCCGCCTAAGCCGAAGGCGAAATGAGCGACAAGGATTTCGTTGCCGGCATGAACTCGGATGCGCGCAAGGCGCCGGTGCGGGTAGCGTTTGTGACGCGCCGCACCTCGCCGGCCGTCGTGGTGCAGGACGAAGAGCGGGTGATGACCTACCCGGAAGTATTCTTCCGGGTGGCGGTGGCCGTCATGGTCGGCGCCATCGCCCTGGTGTGGATGGCGCTGCTGTGGGACGCACCCCTGGAACAACTTGCCGACCCGATGCACACGCCCAACCCGGCCAAGGCGCCGTGGTACTTTCTCGGCTTGCAGGAATTGCTGCATTATTTTCCGCCGGTGGTCGCCGGCGTGCTGATTCCCACGCTGGTAGTGATCGCGCTCATCATCATTCCGTACTTCAACGTCAATATCGAATCGGAAGGTCTGTGGCTGAACGACAAAACGCGCCGGCTTCGGATCTTCGGCGCCGTCGTGGTGGCGTTCTCGATTTTTCTGGCCGTGTTCGACGTATTTGTCGCGCTGGCGCCAACGATTGTGGTGGCGGTCTTCATGGTGATCGCTGCGCTGGCCGCGCCCCATCCACCCGATCGCTTCCGCCGTTGGCTGGTCGCGAAGCCGATCTCGTTCTGGATCATGACCTGGTTCCTCTGCGAACTGGTGGTGCTGACCGCCGTCGGAACCTTCTTCCGCGGCCCGGGCTGGTCCTGGGTCTGGCCATGGCAGGGGTACTGAGATGAGCGCGCGAGAAAAACTCACATCGCTGCGACGCCGCATCTTCGGCGACAGCGCCCGCACCTTCGGCATCATGAGCGTGGTGTTCCTGGTCTCGCTGGCCATCGCGCCCGCCAAGAATTACTTCAGCGAGTGGCGCCATTACCAGAAGCAGTACGTGAAGCTGATCCGCACGCGCGCCGACGCCGTCACGCTGCAGCGCCACCTGGAAACCGGCATTCAGCAGATCTGGATTCCCGAATACGGCGTGGTGGACCGTTGCACCACCTGTCATACCGCGTTGCGCGAGACGAGCCTGTCGACCGTCAGCACCCAGCCATTCCGGCCGCATCCGGCGATTCCGCACAAGCTCGACGAGTTTGGCTGTTCCACGTGCCATCGGGGACAGGGCCCCGCCACCACGGTAGAAGAGGCGCATAGCAGCACGCTGGCCTGGGAACAACCGATCCTGCCGGCGAAGTACATCGAGTCTTCCTGCGGCCAGTGCCATCTCGCCGACCTGCCCGGAACGCCGCAACTCAACTACGGCCGCAAGCTGCTGGCGCGCGAGGGCTGCGTGCGCTGCCACTCAGTTCGTCAACCGGACGGCGTGCTGATGCAGGGGACGGACGATCCGCCTTCCCTGCAACACATTGCGCAAAAGACCACGCGCGAGTGGATCTACGCCTGGATCAAGAATCCGCAGGCGTACGCCTCCACCGCCACCATGCCGAACTTCAGCCTGAGTGACGATGATGCGCGCGATGTCACGGTGTTCCTGATGGCGCAGAGCACGCCCATCGCGCTGCCCGGCGGCGTCAAAGCGGCAACGAGCAGTGCAGCCGCCGACCCCACTGCCGGCGCCTCGCTGTACGGTGAATCCTTCTGCGCCTCCTGCCACGCGGTGCAGAACGCCGCCGGCAGAATGGTGGGTGGCGACCTCGGCCCTGAGCTGACAAGGATCGGCAGCAAGGCGAAGCCGGAGTGGCTGGAAGCGTGGCTGCGCAATCCCGGCGCCTACGATCCCGACACCATGATGCCGCACTATCGCTTCGGCGAGCAGCAAATCAAAACGCTCGCCGGATTCCTGGAAGCGAAAACGGATTCCGACTTCCTCGCCAACGTGCATCTGCCCGATGCCACGCCGCAGCAGATCGCGCACGGCAAGCAATTGGTGAATGAATACGGCTGCGCGTCCTGCCACGCAATCAACGGCGTGCGCAAGCCCGACAACTTCGCGCCCGACCTCAGCCACGTGGGCAGCCGTTCGCTGGCACAGCTTGTGTTTGCCGCGGGCGTCTCCCACACGCTGCCCGACTATATCGCCGCCAAGGTGCGTAACCCGCGCGCTTTCGGGCCGAGCCTGAAGATGCCGCAGTTTTCTCTCACGCCGCAGCAGGTGGATGCCATGACCACCGCGCTGCTGGCGCTCACCGACCGTGCGCAATCACAGCCGGCGTCAATGCGCATCGCCTCCCATCAGCCATCGCATTACGAGCCTGCCGGACACGCCGGCCAGCTCATGGGCGACCTGCGCTGCTTCAGTTGTCATGCCATCAATGGCCGCGGCGGCGACATGGCGCCCGACCTCACCTGGGAGGGCAGCTCGGTGCAGGCGAAATGGCTGGCTGATTTCCTGAAGAACCCGAACACGTTGCGTCCCGCGCTCATCCGCCGCATGCCAAAGTTCAACCTCTCGGAGGCGGAAATCAAAGAGCTCACCGACTACATCATGACCGTGTACCAGACGCCCGCGTTCGAGCGCGACTCCGTCGCTGCCACGTATCCGGCGGCGACGGTGGACCAGGGGCGCCAGCTTTTCTACTCCAAATACGCGTGCTCTTCATGCCACATCGTGGATCCGGCGAAGGACAAAGGTTACATCGGACCGACATTGACCCAGGTCGGCTCACGACTGACGCCCGCCTGGATCTACCATTGGCTCAAGAATCCGCAGGCGCTGCGTCCCGGCGCCATCGAACCCAACCAGCACATGAGCGACGATGACGCGCGCGCGCTGACCGCCTATCTGATGTCGCTCAAGGGGCAGGCGGCGAAAACGAAAGTGGCCGGCGCACCTCATGCGCAAGCGGAGGCGGGACGATGAAGCGGATTGCATTGGTCGCGCTCTGGTTCGTCATCCTGATCGGCTGCAGCCGCCAGCCGGTGAAGCCTGCCGCGCCTGCGCCCACTGCCTATGGCACGGCGATCGCCGAAGTCAGCGGCGGCAAGCAGATTGCTCCTGCCGGCACCGCCCTCGATCAGCCCGTGGTTGTCCAGGTCAACGACGCTCAGGGCAACGGCGTCACCGGGGCGTACGTCGAGGTGCACGCTCCCTCGGGCGTGATGCTGGATCCCGCCGCCGGTCTTACCGATTCCAGCGGGCAATTCACGATCAAGGTCACGCTGGGCGGAACAGCCGGGCGGTACCAGTTGACCGCGAGCACGCGCGACAAGGGCGGCAAGAGCTACGAACTGAAGCTCGAGGAAATTGCGCTCGACTACCAGCAGGTGCTGGGCCGGCAAATCAACCAGCAATACTGTTCGCGCTGCCACGATCCCGAGTCCACGCCGGAGCGCGTCTCCAACATGGACAACCTCGCCACCAAGCCGCACGCGTTCACCGACGGCGAGACGCTGAACAAGATCAGCGATGCCGACCTCACGGCCATCATCAGCCACGGTGGCGCGGCGCTGAACAAGTCTGCCGAGATGCCGCCCTACGGCTACACGCTGTCCAAAACCGATATCCAGGCGCTGCTTTCCTATATTCGCGCCGTCGCTGATCCGCCGTACCCGACGAAAGGAGTCGTTTATGCGAAAAATTAGCCTGGTCCTCATCCTGTGGATGGTTGCGGGCTGCATCAGCGCGTCCGCGCAGGTGCTTAGCCCGGGAGAGATTGGCGACGACCAGCAACGCGCGCTGCAGGAAAAATATTTCGACCAGCTCAAGCAGTTCGGCGAAGAGGCGCGCGCCCACAAATTCCCGTACGCGTTCTACTTCAGCCGCGTGCTCGACCTCGAGCAGACGCAGCAGGCCACGGTGGACCAGCGTTCCATCCGCTTCGACTCTTTCAACCGGCAAGTGGTACTGGAGATCACCGGCAACTACTTCGCGTCCTATTCTTCGCTGCTGATGGATTACAACCACCGGGTACGGCAGGATTTTAATGACGTCGTTCTGCCGCTGTTGAAGATGGCCGCGCCGCGACTCGCCAAGGCAGAAGGATTCCAGGCGTACGCGTTCGAGATTTCGCATCACGTGCGGCACAAGGTAATCGGGGTTGAGTCCGAGACGGTGGAAAACGTGGTCTTCATCTTCCCTCGCGCCGCAGTTGAGCGGCTGGTCAATGCCACCACCGCCGAGCAGCGGCAGGCCGCCGTGCTGGATAGCCAGATTCTGGTGGATGGCGAGCGCTTCTCCATGTGGCTGACCGGCGATCCGCCGCCAGGCTCCGAGCGGCCTCGGAAAATCGAGAAGAAGCAGCCGCGGACGGAAATCGCCGCCCTGCAACCGACAGTCGGCGCCGCTGATCCCATTGAGCCCACCGTCAGCCTGAAGCTGCTCGGCTTCAAGGAACCGCCGCCGCGCATCGTCACCGACAAGACGCTCGGGTCATTGCAGGTAGAGCACGATGCCACCATAACGCGCCTGGTTCGTGACCTGGATTCCCAGGCGCACTTCGTCTCCTACGCTCCGCCCAGCTTTATCGCGTTCCACAACGGCGCTTACCTCCAGTTGCCGGTCAACACGCCGCTTGACGCTACGCTCGCGGGCAGTTCGCGCTACAAGCTCGCTGCCCTGGCATTCGACGAGCACATCGCGCATCTGGTCCGCCCGGTGCTGGCTTACTTTGCCAAGGACCCGGATTTCGACGGCATGGATTTCGGCACGTCGGTCAAGCTCTCGACTTCTGCGAGTCCGCTGGCGGTGGAATTCATTTTTCCATTGAAGGCGCTGCGCTGCTACGCCAATTACGACTGCACCGGGCAACAGTTGGTCAATGCCGGCATCGTTCTCATGAACGGCGATCGTGTGACGCTGGAGCTGCAAGCGGCCGAGAAGTAGCCTGCGCTCGTAGCGGTACGGTTAAGCATCTTCCAAAAACTGGTGATGCCTGTCACAAGCCGGCATGATCCCTGGTCGCTTCCCTCATCGGCCTGGCAGGTTCTCGGCACTGATCTTCAATTCAGGGACTTGTCGGAAGACACGTGCTGGACAAATCGAGTCATCGAACCGGCAACCTTCGAAAGAACTTGCCCCCATTCCCGCAGGTGTGCTCGGCCGTCTTTCGTAAGGGTGTAAACCCTGCGCGCAGGTCCCGGCTCTTCCACATCCCAATCCGAAGTTACGTAACCGTTCTTCTCCAAGCGCCGGAGCGTGCGGTACAGAACTGCCTTCTCGATCTCTGCGTCAGTGAAGGCATACTGAGCCACGCTTGTCGTGAGATCGTAGCCGTACGAACGGCCCTTCTCCCTGATTATCAGTAGCAATACAGGCTCGATGAACCGATAGAGATGTCCCATCGCGCACGTACAGGGGTAGTCGTGCCGGGGACACCTGTTCTTCAGCTTCCGTTTCCGAGCAGTGTTAGGCAACCGTATTTTCTCCACTCGTAATGATTGCTCAATGGCTGCAACCATGGCCTGAGTGATCGCAATGGTTGGCGCCTGTTTCCAGTCTAGCGTTCATGAAATCGGTGACCAACACTTCCGGATCTACGGCCGATACGCCGGTCAGCACCTGCATCGAACTGGCCGCAAGCAGATCTCGTGCTTGCGCGCCCATTCCCGATGCAATCACCACATTGACACCGTGCTCTGCAAGCCATTTGGGAAGCAGGCCAGGGGCATGCTCAGGGGCGGTTTCGACTTTCTTATACAGGACCCTCTGCTGTTCCAAGTCCGCATCGACAAACAGGAACTGTTCGGAATGCCCAAAATGCTGCGACAGCCGGCCTCCGGATAATGGGATTGCGATTCGCATCAGCCTTCCTCTCTGGCAGCTCGAGTGATTGAACCCGCTCTGCATATAGGTGTATAATACACCTATATGGAAAACAAAGGAAGAGGCTTCCGCCGGGAGCCCGATCCAGGGAGGAATCATGAATGGTAATTCCACGACGTTCGGACGCATGTCGCCTTTACCGCGGCGCAAGGCGGAAATGGCTGTCCGCTTCAGTTGGTAACTCAAGCCCCACCTTTCGCGGAGCGGTTTGACTTTGCGGGTGCCCCGCTGCGGGAGCAAGTCATGTGCACTGGCTCTAAAGTGAGCAGTTTAGAAAACGGATTCCTGTTCTGGCGCTCATAGCGCTGCCTCCAGATCCTCTCGCAACGCCTTTTCTCGCGCGATACCCTCAAACCCCGGGGCGGAATCAAACACTGTCTTGCCAATTATCCTGTGCCGGTTCGGTGCTTCCATCATCGTAGGTGGCGGTCACGACCAGTGTGTGATCCCGAAACGGACCTGCGCCGCCCGCTTGAAGATGCGTGTGAGCATGGTGATCGACCGGGACCATGATCCTGGGCTCCTGTAAGCCGAGGCCATCGAGGAGGCACTTGACCGCTACGATGAGCTTCCCCTGCGGTGCCGTCACCTTGATACCCAGATCGTTGCCGGTAATCGCTCGCTTGTGAGTGGTCTCGATTGCCATTGTCCTTTCCTTTCCTGTGACATGGTCAATGGGTGCGACGATGGACACGTGCAGCCAGTTCGCCTGCAGCCAACCTGATTGTCAGGATTGTTCTCGCCGGCAGCCGGAACGCCGTCGACAACGGGATCCTGTTCCGAAAACGGAACAAACCTCTTGCGGTTGGCACATTTCCCCTTCGTGGTCTTCCCAACCCGCCGAGGCGCCCCGATCTGCTGCAAGTCGCCAAGTTGCTTCCGCGAGGCAGGTCGTTCTTCAACAATGGTTATGCTGTCCTGCAGCTCGCAGGAACCTCCGCGAAGGCGACGTATTATGCCGTGGGCGACACGGGAAGTGAAACCGCCTTCTATGAGGAGGCGCTGTGACAGTCGGAGATCGACGTCCTTGCCGGGGGGTCATTTCGTTCAGATTCATCCCGGCAAGCAGGCTGCGTGTTCCAGAAATGGAACGGCACAGCGAATGAGTGCTATCGCGGGGATTTCTCACGCAGAATCCAGCCGGAGACGAATATGTCGAGCACAGCCTATGCTGTCTTGATCGACTGCGCCGCGGCGCTCGGGGCCGTTCTGGTGCTTCTGCCGCACGTACTCTATCTGCTAACCGCTTGGGGTACTCGGCGCGACAAGCTGTTCAATTACCTAAGCCCGGAAGCCCTGAAACTCTATTACCGGCAATTCCTCCTGGTGGAAAGTCCGGACAACCCGCAAGCCGCCTTTCGCCGCCGATTTGGAAGATTGTACGGCCGCAGACACTATGTTCTTCCTTCTCTCTTACTGGCAGGGACGGTGATCGTCGCAAGCTGGGCTCTCGCGCGTTCGGTCCAGAAATGGCAGCAGATTTCACCGAATCCATACTCCTTGCCACCCATGGCAGCCAGCGCTCTTGCTGGTGGGGTATTGTGGGTCATCTCGGACCAACTGAACCGCTTTCGCCGGCGTGACTTCACAGTCATGGACGTTTACAACTGCTCGTTTCGATTGTGGCTTGCCATTCCCCTCGGATATTCGCTGTCTGCATTTGCCAATCCTTCTGTCGGGATTCCGGCCGCCTTCCTCCTGGGAGCATTCCCAACGGACACGCTGTTTCTGATTGCGCGCCGGATCGGGTCGAAGAAGCTGGGCCTTGGGGAGCAAGAAAGCACCACGTCAACGGAGCTGGAAAAGCTGCAGTGCGTCGGCAAAAGCAATGCCGAGCGATTTCAGGACGAGGGGATCAGTACCATCGCGGCACTGGCGTGGGCGGATCCAATCGAACTTGCGATCAAGACAAATTTCGATATCAACTATGTGATCGACTGCCAGAGCCAGGCACTATTGTGGGTGTATGTGGAGGACAAGGTTCATTCGTTGTACGCTCTGGGCCTGCGCGGGGCGCAAGAGGCCCATGGGATTTTTGGTTGGTTGGACGATGAGGAGCTTCAGGAAAAAGCGCAGAAAACCCTGGAGCAGATCGCCGATATCTTGAAGATTCCGGCAGACGCTGCGTTCTTGACTCTCCGGCAAGTAGCGGCAGACCCGTACACGCTATTCCTCAACCAGCTTTGGCATTAGAGAAACTTCGCCAGTTCACGAATGCTTCGGCAGCGTATCGAAAATTGACCCGTTCGTTCTGGCGAGCTGGAGCGCTGAATCACCGCCAGCAGCGGGGCAGTGCAGGCACAGAGCTTGAGTATCAGCAGACTCAACGGGCGAGGTCAAAAGTTGGTCGGGCGCCTTTGGGCCAATCCAAGAAGGAGAATAGCAGAGGCCACTACCGCTGAATGCGTGCGGAGCCCCCGGCCGCGAAGTTTCTGACTTGGTCGAGAGTCGCCATCGTGGTGTCGCCCGGGAACGTGGTAAGAAGTGCGCCATGAGCCCACCCTAAGCGAATCGCTTGTTCTGGCGACTCGCCGTTCATGAGCCCATAAAAGAAGCCCGAGGCAAACCCGTCGCCGCCGCCTACGCGGTCATACACTTCCAACTCTGCCGCAGGCGCTGATACGGTCTGACCGTCAATCCACGCCACCGCGCTCCAGCTGTGACGATTCGTCGAATGCACTTCGCGAAGAGTGGTCGCGACGATCTTCACGTTCGGGAAACGCTTCTTCACCGTCTCCATCATGGAGAAGAATACGGTAGGATCCAGCTTCGACTTGGCGGCAACATCCGGCCCGGCAAGGCCCAAGCCTTTCTGAAGATCCTCTTCGTTCCCCACCAGGACATCAACATGCCTCGCGATCTCGCACAAAATTTCTTGCGCACGCGCAGCGCCGCCCGCGGCCTTCCAAAGTTTCTCGCGGTAGTTCAGGTCGAAAGAAGTGACGCAACCAGCCGCCTTGGCTGCCTGCATGGCCTCGATCACCAGTTGCGAGGTTGTTTCGGAGAGCGAAGAGAAAATGCCTCCGCTGTGGAACCAGCGAACGCCCTCCGCAAAAATAGACTTCCAATTGAAATCTCCGGGTTTGAGCTGAGCGGCGGCCTCATTGGATCGGTTGTAAAAGACCACCGGCGGGCGAACCCCGAAGCCACGGTCACTGTAAACCGTGGCCATGTTCGGCCCTCGACTGCCGTCGTGGGTGAAATGCTTGTACAACGGCACCACGCCCATGGCTCGCACCCGTTCGGCGATCAAATCGCCGATAGGGTAGGAGACCATCGCAGTCGCGATTCCCGTGCGCAGGCCAAAGCAGTTAGCCAGGTTGGCGGCGCAGTTGTATTCGCCGCCGCTGACATGCATGTCACAATGTGTCGCCTTACGGAACGGAACGATCCCGGGGTCCAGCCGGCAGACTAAAGCTCCCAGCGACATGAAATCGAAGCGACCTACCTGAGGAATTTTCAAGGATGAAGCCATCTCTTCGTCTCCGAACATTTGGAAATACCGTGGCGACCTACACCTCTAACTGGACTGGTTCGCCAGTGCCAGAAAGCAGGTGAACGAAAAGGAGAGCAACCAGGTAAGCAGAGCCCGCGATCATGAAGACCGGCATGTACGAGCCGGTCCACTGCAGCACATAGCCAACCACCTTGGCGATGAGCATTCCGCCGATAGCGCCCGCCATTCCTCCAATGCCAACCACCGAACCGACAGCACGCCGCGGAAACAAATCAGAGGCGACCGTGAAGAGGTTCGCCGACCAACCTTGATGTGCCGCGGCAGCAAGGCTGACCAAGGCGACTGCCGCCCACAGGCTGGAGGCTCGCGACGCGAAAACGATCGGCACTACGGCGAGGGCACACATCAGCATGGCTGTTTTTCGGCTGGAGTGGACGTTCCAACCGCGCCTAATAAGCGAAGACGAAACCCATCCTCCGCAAACACTGCCTACGGTGGCGACGTTGTAAATGATCAGCAGTGGAAGCATCATCCCGCTGAGATCCACGCCATGGTTCCGATGGAGAAAATCAGGTACCCAGAACAGATACAGCCACCAGATAGGATCGGTAAGGAACTTGCCGATGGAGAACGCCCAGGTCTGGCGGTACTTGATTAATTTCAACATCGGTATCGAGGAGGCCTGGTCAGGAGGATCACTGCGAATGTAAGCGAGTTCCCCGGCCGACAGGCGGCGGTGAAGCTCGGGCGCCCGATAGAACGACACCCAGAGCACAACCCACACAAATCCAAGAGCGCCGGTCGCGATGAATGCCATCTGCCAACCGTAGGTGTACGTCAACCAAGGGACGACCACGGGTGTGACGATGGCGCCAACGTTCGTACCGGAGTTGAAAATCCCGGTCGCCAGTGCCCGTTCTTTCTTCGGGAACCACTCGGCTACAGTTTTGATCGAGGCCGGAAAACTGCCGGCCTCTCCCAACCCGAGAGCGAACCTGGCGGCGGAGAATCCGAACACCGAGCGAGCCGCTGCATGGCACATGGCGGCAATGCTCCAAACGAACACTGCCAGTCCAAATCCTTTGCGGGTTCCGAGCCAGTCCATCACCCGTCCGACGACCAGCAAACCGGCTGCGTAGGCGACCTGGAAATAGAAAACGATGTTGCCGTAATCGATCTCGTTCCAGTGCAGTTGTGCCTGCAAGGTGGGCTTGAGAAGTCCAATCACCTGACGGTCGATGTAATTGACCGTAGCGGCGAAGAACAGAAGTCCACAGATCACCCAGCGGAGTTTTCCGACGGGTGAAACTTGTTGAACTCCTTCCACCTGTGCTGCTAACGCGGAGTCGGTGGTTTCGGTGTCGGCCATTTTCTTTTTCCAGTTCCCTAAGCCCGCGTACCTGTTTCCTGATGCGACCACTCGGTATGGAATACGCCTTCCCGGTCCACTCTTCGATAGGTGTGCGCGCCGAAATAGTCGCGTTGCGCCTGCGTCAGATTGGCCGGAAGCCGTTCGCTACGATAGGCATCGAAGTAGGCCAGCGAAGAGCCGATGGCGAGTACGGGGATGCCCATACCGACAGCGGTCTGCACTACCAGGCGCCATTCCGCTTGACGGCTCTCCACAGCTTCACGGAAAGAAGAATCAAGCAGCAGGTTGACGAGCCCAGGATCGCGGTCGTAAGCCGCCATGATCTCGCCCAGCAGCGTCGCGCGGATGATGCAACCCGCACGCCAGATTTTCGCAATGTCGCCGGGGCGCAGCTCGTACTTGTACTCGGCCGAGGCGATCCGCATCAGCGCCAGGCCTTGTGCATACGACGTGATCTTGCTGGCATAGAGCGCCTGCTCGATCGCCTTGATGAGCTTGTCCCGGTTTCCACTGTAGGCCGGCGTCGGACCATGCAGTACCTTAGAAGCCCGTACACGCTCCGGCTTGAGGGCGGAGAGGATACGGCTTTCCACCGCCGCATTAATCGTGGGAATGGGCGCACCGATGTCGAGCGCGTTCTGGCTGGCCCACTTTCCGGTTCCCTTCTGCTGGGCCTCGTCGAGGATGACGTCCACCATCGGCCTGCCGGTGGCGTCATCGATCTTGGAGAAGATGTTCGCGGTGATCTCGATCAGGTAGGACTTCAGTTCCCGCTGGTTCCAGTCGCTGAAGATGGCATGCAATTCGGCCGCCGGGATCCCCAGGCCACGATGCATCAGGTCGTAGCACTCGGCGATCAACTGCATATCCCCGTACTCGATTCCGTTGTGAACCATCTTCACGTAATGCCCGGCGCCGCGTGGCCCGATATATTCCACGCAAGGCGCGCCGTCTTCGGCGCGGGCCGCGATGGCCCTCAGAATGGGCGCGACCGCCTCCCATGCTTCGCGTTGCCCGCCTGGCATCATCGCGGGGCCCCATAGTGCACCTTCTTCGCCGCCAGAAACGCCCGTACCGATGAAGTTGAAGCCCTCCGCCTCGAGCGCCTTGCTGCGGCGCTCCGTATCGAGGAAGAACGAATTGCCGCCGTCCATCAGAATGTCGCCGCGCTCCAAGTGCGGCTTCAGGTGGGCAATGGCGCTGTCAACCGCCGCACCGGCAGGCACCATGATCAGGATGCGTCGGGGTCGATCCAGGCACTGCATCAATGCAGCGGGAGAATCCACTCCAACCAGGTTCTTCCCCTTGCCCGAGCCTTCTGCGAAAGCGCGTGTTTTGGCCGGGTCGAGATCGTAGCCCGCGACGGGAAAGCCATTGCGCTCCATGTTCAGCGCGAGGTTCGCCCCCATGACTCCCAAACCCACGATGCCGATCTTGTATGCCAAGTTGGTTCTCCTACGATGCCGCTGCCATCGTCGCTCTCTTGAGCCGGAACAGGATTTCGCCGGCGCGGGGGATCGCGACCACGCCCTCGGCCTCGCGGCCACGCCACTCGTCGAGATGAATGGTTGCCGGGTTCAGATATCCGAGGTTGATGCGGCGGCAGCGCTCTTCGGGAATGCCGGTGGCCAGCGTCACCTGGATGCGTGGAGTTTCAATCCCGGTACTGGCGTCGTACTGGCCGAGACCTTTGACGTGGGTCGAGTGCGCCAGTACTCCGCCCGGAAAGTGCTTGAACCGGTCCCACTGCTTCATGAAGTAATCGCGGCAGTGGTAACCAATCTGATCGATCAGCTTTCCGTGGGTATAGCTGACCTCGGTAAGGCCAGGACTGTAGATGACGACTTCGCCGCCGTCGGCGACCGCGGGCTCGATCTTGTACATGCCTTTGGCCGCGGTCCACAAGTCGTCGTACATCTCCGGCATGATGGACAGCACGCGACGGAACGGCCGCTCGACATAGACAATGTGCTTGCGGGCCGATAGACGCCGACGCCGCGGTCCACGCCTCCTGAGGAGATCCGAAGTACAAGCCGGCGACGCCCTCATGGGTGACCACCAGCGCGAAGCAGGATCGCGGGCGGGGAATTAACTCGGCGGCGCGATCAATCACCGCCCGCACCGGCGTATAGCCGGCGCCGATCACCTCGAAGTTGGTGATCACGGCGCCCAGCCAGTGCGTGAAGTTGATGATCTCGGGGCCGGCGATGCCCGGGAAAAAGTATTTGTTGCCGCCCGAGAACCCGACCACTTCGTGCGGGAACACCGGGCCACAGACCACAAGATGGTCGTAATCGAGGATCAGTTTGTTGAGCGTGACCGGCACCTCCTGCGACATCAGGCCACCCGTGATTTGGGAAATGTCCCGAGCGGGAATCGTGCCCAGCCGGATAAAGTTTTCCGGGTTTTCCCAGTGGTGGTTGAAGACGTTCGAATCGCCAGCCTTCCCATCCACCACCGGCTGGCCGACCAACTTGCTTAGCTGTGCATCGGTCATGGGAGGATGGGTGCCCAAGGCAACCAGGTAGTCCAGCGCCTTCGTCCGCGGCCGCAGCAGCTCCCGAAAAATTACAAACATTTCCGGCATGGGCATGGTGCGTGTCCCATCCGGGATAATGATCAGAATGCGTTTGCCATCGAAGGCGGCCGTGGCAACTGCCTCGGAAACGATCTGCCGCATGTCATCGGCACTCAAATACCCAACGGCAGATCCTCTTCCGACCGTCATCACTTCGCTCCTTCAAACACCGCTGTAAGCGGAGAAACCACCGTCGACCGCGACCACCGTGCCGGTAACGAACGCGGACGCGGGCGACAACAACCACAGCACGGCGCCAAACAGGTCCTGGGCTTCACCAAACCTGGCCATGGGAGTGTGGGCGATGATCGATTTGCCGCGCGCGGTCAAATCGCCGGTGTCGCGATCGGTCAGCAGGAACCGGTTCTGTTCTGTGAGGAAGAATCCGGGCGCAATGGCGTTGACGCGAATGCGCGGCGAGCACTCCTGGGCCATGTGCACCGCCAGCCATTGGGTGAAATTGCTGACGCCCGCCTTGGCCGCCGAATACGCGGGAATACGAGTCAAGGGGCGAAAGGCATTCATCGAGGAAATATTCAGGATGGTTCCGTGCCCTTGCTCCGCCATGATCTTGCCGAAGACCTGACACGGCAGAATGGTGCCGAGAATGTTCAGGTCGAAAACCCAGCGCAGGGCTTCGGTGGGCAGGTCGAAGAACTTCAACTCGGCGCTGGTAGTTGCCTGGGGCTTGTTTCCTCCCGCGGCATTGATCAGGCAATCGATCTTTCCGAAGCGGGCCAGGACGTCGGCCGCCGCCTTCTTCAGACTGTCAAGCTGAAGCACGTTGCAGGCAAACAGTTCGGTCTGCGCGGCGCGCTTGCCCATTCGCTCCAGGAGCGCCTTGCCGGGTTCGAGGTTGAGGTCCAGAATGGCGACCTGCGCGCCGCAGCCGGCGAGTGCGCACGCCATTTCGCCGCCCAGGACGCCGGCGCCGCCGGTGATCACGACCGTTTGCCCGGTAAAGTCAAAGGCTTTGATGAACCCCTCGTAACTATTCATCGCCTCTTGATTGCCTTCCCTTTCTTCTCCGCGGGGAGCGCTCATTCCCGCCACGCGAACCAGGCCCCGGCAATAGAGCAGACTTGCTTTCTGTGCCGGATTGCTCTTGCGCCAGATGTTTGCCGGATATCAGCAGGTGCTTGTCCATGGCGGATCGTGCGGCTTCGGGATCGTGAGCGCGAATCGCCTGATAGACAAGCCGGTGCATCTGGGCTGCTTCGCGAAGATTTGTGTCGGTCGCCAGTCTCGCCGTCTGTTTGCGCCTTTCGTAGAAAAGAGTGGAGACCATTTCCACCAGGGAAGCAACGATCGGATTCTCCGATGCTGCCGCCACCGCGCGGTGGAAACTCATGTCGTGGACCAGGAAAAGGTCCTTTTCGTCAATCGCCGCAAACAGATTGCTGACCTCGTCGGCAATTTTGGCGATCGCTTCAGGCCGGGCGCGTTGTGCCGCCAATCCCGCTGCGCCAACCTCGAGAATGCGGCGTGCCTCGAACATCTGTTCCTGAGTAAAACCATGCAGCGCCGCTTGAAAATTCAGCGGCTCAGTACCCAAACTCGGCGGCCCGGCAGTGATATAGGTCCCCGAGCCAGGTCTCGACTGCACGACCCCCATGGCGGACAAGGCCCGTAGGCCGACGCGGACCGTGGGACGGCTGACGCCAATTTGCAGGGCCAGGTCCCGCTCCGCCGACAGACGGTCTCCCGGGCACAACTGACCGCGCTCAATCAAGTGGCGTACGAAGGAAACCACTTGCTCGGCACTCCCTTTCCAGGTCGCCTTGCCGTTGCCGCGCTGAGGAGTATTCATTCGGCTGCTGCTGGCCATGTCACGCCCTGAATCGACAAACAACCAAAGTGGTATAGCCGCCGTGGGTAAAACTGGACGGATTGCGCCACGAGTATCCGCTCCGATACCAGCGTTGTCAACCCAGGAATGCATGTTAGTTGGCGCACATCTGGACGCATTGCGGCCGGGCAGCCGGCGTTGTTGCTCGCATATGTGGCAATACCACTTTTGTGTTCGGCAAGCGTATTGGTCTATCCTTGCACCGCTAACCTGCGGCCACTCATTTCTGGGATCTAATATGTGGGTCGCCATGCGCATGCGCAAATTTGCCATCGCGGGTTTGGTCCTTCTGCTTGCCGGGCGCCTTGCCGGCGCGCTCGACATTACGGTTGCGGCGCACGGGCGTGCCCAGTTCCGGACCATTCAAGCCGCGGTGGATTCGGTGCCCGAGGGCAATCGCGAGCGCGTCGTAATTCACATCAAGAACGGGACGTACCGCGAGCAGGTGCGGATTCACCGGTCCTTCTTGACGCTGCGTGGGGAAGATCGCAAGCAGACGGTGATTACAGCCGAAGTTGATACCAGTTCCTGTCCCATTGCCGCCGATCAATCCAAGGAGGAGCAGTGCGCGACCGTGATTACCGACGGTTCGGAACTGGTCTTCGAGAACCTGACGGTCGCAAACTCGTTCCAGTCCGAGAAGGGCAAAGGGGCGGCGTTGTCGATCGTCGGTGATGCGACGCGCATCGTGATCGCCAACGCGGACGTGGTGGGATTTGGCGGGGATACGCTGGTGCTTTCGGCGCGGCGATGGAAGCTTGGGGACGGCGCCGAGTATTACTTGAACAACGTGTATGTGTCGGGCACCTATCACATCATGGTGCCGCGCGGGACCACCTACGCCGTGAACTCCAGGTTCTGGTGCATGGGCGGAACGAAGAACTGTCTGTTCAACGAAGGGCTGACGAGCGAATCCGACAAACTAGTCATACGCAACTCGGTGATCGACGGCCCGGAGCCATTCGGGCTGGGATCGTATTTCCGCGACGCGGCATGGTACTTCGTCGATGACACGATTTCAGACCGGCTTTTACCGAGCGGAGAAATCTGGCGCGAGCCGGCGAAGAATTATCAAATGAAATGGGGGGAGGGGCGCATCTACTTCGCCGATAACAGGGCCCCGAATTACCCGTGGCTGAAGAACAATATTGCGCAATCGCCGGCCCGCACGAAGACAACGGTGACGGCAGAGTGGACGCTGCCCGGCTGGAATCCAGAAAGCACTTCGGCGCCTCGCGTCGTCAAGGTCGAGCGGACGAGCGGCCGCGTGCTGGTGAAGTTCAATGAGAGCGCCACGGTCCACGGAGTTCCCGCGCTGGCGTTTGAGTCAGGAGCGAAGGCCGGTTACAGGCGCGGAAGCGGCACCGACTCTCTGGAGTTTGAAGCGGGCTCCGCCAGTGAACCGGTCGCGATCGAGTTGCGCGGAGGAGAGATCTTTGCTTCCTCCGCATCCCTTCGACAACGCAATGCCGACTTGTCACTCGCCACAGCCGGAAAAAGTCGCTGAAATCTCAGCTTCGCTTGACGATGGCGCTGTCGCTGGCGCCGTTGACCAAGCCGACTTCGTGAGCAGCCCGGCTCAAGCGGTTGCCGATCAGGCTGATGTCGCGGTTGGCCGTACCCTTCAGTTCCAGGAAAGTGCCGGTGCCTTCGGGAGCGGTGCATGATTGCAGCACCGCGTCGGTGACATTTTCAAAACGAATGACGGGTTCGCCGCTCTTTGGTTTGCGCGTGGTTGCCCTGTTGACATCGAGGTTGCGAACCGTATCGGCAGCCAGCACCGGTCCCTTCGCAACATTCACCACGACATCGGAGAATCTGACTCCGATAGCGTTGGTACAAGCAATGCCGGTTTCTGCGCTCTCGACCGCGAAGTTGCTGATGCTGACCTCCTCGATCGGCATCTCCGGAAGGCCTTCGATGACTGCGGCCTTCTTCACATTGGTGGCGAAGATGTCGCTGAAATGGAAGTTGCGGAAGCGGGGCGTACCCTGGTTGACCGGTTCGGACTTGTGCAGGTCACCCCCGGTGTAGAACATCGTGACCACCACGGCCTCGCCGACATCGCGCATCACCACGTTGGAGGCGCGGACGTTCTCCACCACGTTGCCGCGGCTCCTCGCGGTCTTGAAGCGCAGCCCTCGCTGGGTCCCGTCGCAGACGCAGTTGCTGATGGCAACGTTTCTCACGCCACCCGCTGTTTCGCTGCCGATCCCCACCCCGGCATGACCTGTGCCGAAGACGCAATTGGTGACGGTGAGGTTCTCGCAGGGGATTCCATCCTCCCGGAATTTGTACCCGGACTTAATAATGATGCAGTCGTCGCCCACGCTGATGTAGCAGTTCGCGATGCGCACATTCCGGCAGGAGTCGGGATCGATACCGTCGGTGTTGGGAGAGCCCCAGGGCGCGGTGATAGTGAGGCCGTCGATGACCACGTCGTTGCACTGCACCGGGTGGACATTCCACGAGGGCGAATTGACGACGCTGATGCCGGCGATGCGTACGTTGCGGCAGCGGAACAGGTTGATCATCCGCGGGCGGCCCCATTGCAGCAGCGATCCGGGAGGATTTTCCGGTTCGCGCTCCTCCAGCCCCAGCTTGCGCCGCAGTTCCTCGTCCTGGCGGAAGGCTTTCCACCAGGCTTCGCCCTGTCCATCGAGCACGCCGCGGCCGGTGATGGAGACGTTCTCCAGATCAAGCCCGGTGAACAGCGCGGCGTAGGTTGTACGATCGATCCCTTCCCAGCGTCCTTGCATGGCAGGAACATCACTGAAGTCGGTGGTGAACAGTAGAGTCGCGCCCGCCAGAATCTCGACTTCCACATGGCTCTTCAGGAAGATTGCGCTGGTGAGAAACTTTCCGGACGGCACGATGACCTTGCCTCCGCCGGACTTCGCACAAGCGTCCACAGCCGCCTGGATCGCCGGAGTGCACAGAGTCTTGCCGTCGGGAACAGCGCCGAAGTCGAGGATGTTGTAGAGCGAGGTGCGCGCACCCTCCGGAGCCGGATCAGGTTCAGCGCCGTACGCGCTGGCGACTGGAACTGTCACGGCGGCGACGGCCGCCAGGTTCCTGATGAAGCCGCGACGCGGATTATCGTCAGACATCTTTCCCCCTTGCCTGCCGCGGGCGCTATTGGACCGCCAGTGATACCTGCAGCGGCGAGCGCAGGCGAGTTGCGAACTGGGCAACGTAGCGGTCCCACTCTTCGGGGCCTTTGAAGTCGCCGCTCTTGTTCCAGCCAAAGCCGGCGTAATAGACGGCGACTTTGTCGGGCGGCAATTTCGCGGTTACCAGGTAGTTCTTGCTGTCTTCTGTGTTGCCGATCACGCTGGCGGGATCGGCGATGACAGCGCAACCCAGTTGACCATCATCGCCTTGCAGGGATTCCCAGGCACGGAGCGTGCCCCGTTCCCGCGAAAAAGACAGTTGAACCGCCGGCGTCTTCCTGATGCCGATAGCTTCGGTGAGTTCGCCCGAGCCACTCTCCACGGTGTAGTGGCTTTCGAAGCGATCAAGGTTCTGGCCGGCATCGAGCGTAATTCGCTTCACCATGGAGACGCGTACGCCTCCCGCCTGCCATGCCGGGTACACCAGTTCGAACATTACGCGGATGGGCCCGTTGGCGAGCACGCGAGAATCGCGGAAGTTGGCCGACGGATGAAGTTTTCCACCGGCCCAGAGGCCGTCTCCTCCGCAGCCGCGGCTGCTACCGGCAGAGTACAGGTCTGCGCCCTCACCGTGGTCGTGGTGATAATCGTCCACCATGTACCAATCGTTGATCACCAGCTTTCGGGTCCGCTTCGTCCACACATCCACCGCACTGCTGGTCAGCGGTTCCTGGGCCCAGGTCTCCAGCGCCGCACCGTACATGCGGTGAGCGATGCGATCGTTTTCCCAGGCGAAATCGTCGCGGCGTTCTCGAACGAAACGGCCGTAGGCCTTGAACTGCTCGCGGGCGGCAATCTGTATTTCACCAACCGTAAGAACAAACTTCCGCGTCTCCGACGGTCCGATGTCGGTCTGGAACAGAAGTTGGTCCTGGGTACCGTCGTCGTTCAGGTCGACGGATTGAACCAGCAGATCCTGCGAGGAGCGGGCATCGCGTACATGAACCCGCCGGACGTCTTTGACGCCGAGAATTCGCCGCAGCTCGGCAGCGTCCAGGACAATGGTCTCCGAGGATCGAGCGAGATCAATTGGGTTCTTCACCATGACCGTGGCCGATGAGGAAGCGGCAGCGGCGGGACTCACGGCAGCCATGAAGCTGAGGCCGATCAGCAATAAGGCAATGAAGCGGGCCATTTACTACTCCTCTTGCGACTACTTCTTGCGCGGATGGTAATGAAAGGTGTTGAGCTTGCGTTCGACATCGAATGACCGCAGCATCTGGATCATCTCCGCGCCGGCGAGCAGGGTAGGGCCGTAGCCCTGCATGGCGCGGCTACTGGTTGGACGGTTGTAGTAGTAAACGGCATCATAGGCGGCGGTCGTGCCAACGCAGATGCCATCAATCTCTCCGCTCTCGCGCACCCGCTTGACGACGGCCTGCCAGCCCGCTTGCGCAACCGGGGCATAGATCGGGCTGATCCAACCGCGATTCACTCCGCGCGCAATGGCAAAGGTAAACATCGCCGATGCCGACGTCTCAAGATAGCTGTCGGTGCGATCGAGCAGTTGGTGCCACAGGCCGGTGCTACCTTGCAGTTCGGCAGCTCCTCGAATTCCTTCTTGGAAGAGCTCGAGCACGCGTGGGCGATCCGGATGATTTTCCGGCATCGCGCTCAACAGTTCCGCCAGCGACATCAGCGCCCAGCCGTCGGCGCGGCCCCAGTAGAACCGGGGGTCATGATCAACTCCCTGAAACCAGGCGTGGTCGTAGAGCCCATTGGCGGGGTTGAAGACGCGTGCCGACATCTGTATGGCCTGCCTGGCGGCATCGTCGAAGTATTTGCCATCGCCCGTGAGCTGTCCCATCTGCGCCAGCAGCGGGATGCTCATGTACATATCATCGGTCCAGATGGAGACCGGCTGCGGCCGCGGGCGCGCCAGCGTGCCGTCGGGCATGCGCATCATCTTGTGGGAGACGAAATCGGCAGCCACGTCGATGGTTTCGCGGTAGCGCGGGTCCTGCTTCTTGGCATAGGCCTTGACGAGGGCAAAGCCGATGGCGCCGCAGTCATCGAGTTCATGCATCGCCAGCAGGCGGCGATAGCCGTGCGGCTGCGGCCCAAACTGCTGGGCCTGGCGGCGGAAGTAATTGAGGTGGTCGAAGATGAAGTCGAAGTCCTTGAGCGCGTAGTCCTGGTAGCGCCGATCCCCGGTCACATCGGCAACCTGCAACATGCCGGCCAGCGCAACGCCGGTAGAGTAGGTCCAGTCGTTGAACTCGCCGTTGCTGAGATCGACTTCGGCGGTCTTCACCGGATGGGAGAAGTCGGTGATTGGTTTGCCGGTCCTGGAGTCAATGATGCGATACGGTGTGGAACGGACGAAGTGAGCCAGGATGCGATCGAGCGTGGCCTTGATCTCCTCCTCGGTGGGAACGGTATAGTCCACGCCCGGCGCGAGAGAAGGTTCTGTGAACGTTGGATCGCTGCGCCCCGGCTGCTGGGGAACCGGGGTCGGTTGTGCGACCGCGCCAATGGCGACGGCCAGTACGAAGGGCAGCACTCTTCCGAAGACGGCCGCTGCTCCCCTCATGCCGGTTCTCCGCACTTCGCCAACTGCTTGCCGGCGACTGTGCCTTCCGTCGTGCTCGGGTCGAGTTCCAAACCGAGATACTGCCGGGCGTTTTCGAAGCAGATGTTTTGCACCATGCCACCGATGAGCGCTTCATCGCCTGGCAACTCGCCACTTTCCATGTCGGCCCCGAGCATATTGCACAACACGCGGCGGAAGTACTCATGGCGGGGATAGGACATGAAGGAACGCGAATCCGTGAGCATGCCGATGAAACGCGACAGCAGGCCGGCGTTGGACAGCGCATTGATCTGCCATTGCATGGCTTCCTTCTGATCGAGGAACCACCACCCGCTGCCGAACTGGATTTTTCCGGCCACCGATCCGTCCTGAAAGTTGCCGATCATGGTCGCCAAGACGTAGTTGTCAGCCGGGTTCACGTTGTACAGGATGGTTTTCGGCAGCGCATGCTCGCGATCAAGTGCGTCAAGGTAGCGGCCAAGCGCCTCGGCCTGCGGCCAGTCGCCAATGGAATCAGAGCCGGTGTCGGGACCGAGTTGTTGCATCAGGCGGGTATTCGCATTGCGGAGCGCACCCAGATGCAACTGCTTGGTCCAGCCTTTGCCGGCATCGAGGTGGCCGAAGTAGAGCATCATGAACGACGCGAACTGATGCTGCTCGACTGGCGTAGCGGCTTTTCCGGCACGAGCGTTGTCGAAGATGCGCGCAGCCGTCGCTTCCGAACAAAAATCGGCATAGCAGTAGTTCAGGCCATGATCGGAAAGACGGCCGCCCATGGCGTGGAAGAAGTCGTGCCTCTGGCGGAGGGCTGCTAGAAAGCTGTCGAGCTTTGCGATATCGATGTTGCTCACCGAAGCCAGGCGATCCAGCCACGGGTTGAACAGGTCAGGTTGGTGCACGTTGAGCGCTTTGTCGGGCCGGAACGCTGGATAGACACGCGTGCCGAATGGCCGGCCGGCAATCTGCCGGTGGTAGGCGAGATCGTCAGCAGGATCATCAGTGGTGCAAAGGGCCTTCACCCCGAACTTCTTCAGGATGGCCTGGGCGCGAAGGCTTTCTCCCGCAAGCTGGGCATTCGCCTTCTCCCATATCTCGCGAGCGGTGCGCTCATTGAGCAGGTCATCAATTCTGAAGTAGCGCTTCAGTTCGAGATGCGTCCAGTGGAAGAGCGGATTGCGAATCGTGTGCGGCACCGTGCGGGCCCAAGCCAGGAATTTGTCGAATGGAGAAGCGTCGCCGGTGCAGTAGCGCTCGGACTCGCCGTTGGTTCGCATGGCGCGCCACTTATAGTGGTCGCCTTCCAGCCAGATTTCGAAAAGATTGCGAAAGCTCCGGTTCTCGGCAATGTCTCGGGGCGAGAGGTGGCAGTGATAGTCCAGGATCGGCTGCTGCTCGGCATAGCCGTGATAAAGGCGCTTGGCGGCTTCCGAGTGCAGAAGGAAGTCTTCGTTGATAAAGCCCATGGCTCTCCTCCTGGGCTAACGGGCTTACGCTGACGCGTCCCCAGCCAGGAAAATCGGGGTGATATGCCGTTCGTACAGGTTGGCGATCACATTGCGTGAGATGGAGCCTTCGCACGCCACCAGCATGTCCAGATAGCGCTGGCCCAGCTTCGCGGCGACCTTATAGCCAACGTGCAGCAACTGGCGAAAATCGGGGTTGTACTCGGGACACATCGGGTCGTGACGCAGAGCGTTCGCGTACTGCGGCGACGACCACCCGTTGACCTGTTGCGGTGTGGGCAGTCTCTCTGCGCTGATATCAATCACGGCTGCGTACGGAGCGCACAGCTCATCACGATGCGCGTGCGCCTCGGCGTAGATCTCCTTCGCCAGTCCAAGTCCATCGCCGCCGGCTTCCGCCAGTCCGACCAGTTCTTCGAGCCAGGTGGTGCCGGCAGTCTTTACATGCACGCCGGCCCCGGTATCGCGTAAGGCGCGGCGGATGGCGGGATAGATGGAGAATTTGTCGCTGCCGGAATGGATGCTCAGCTTCAACTGGGCAGGCAGGCCGTAGACCTCGATGGCATGGGCGATCACCGCCAGGTCGCTGCGAAACTCGACTTCAAACTGAGCGACGTTTCCCACATAATCCACGCCCTTGTTGAAGCGGCCGGTAAATTTCGGCGCAATCGTTTGCAGCGGAATGCCCTCATCGGACAGGGCCGCGAGGATCACCAACAACTCGGCGGGACTCTGGGGAGCGTCGGTTTCGTCCATCGAGACTTCAGTAATAAAGGCGCCAGTTCCCAGCGCGCTCTCGATGTGCCGATAAATCCTGCCCGCCTCCTGGGTGGCGAACAGGTACTTGGTCGCAATCTCCGCCAGCCCTTCGCGCGACAGTTGCCGGGAGAACCCGCCACCTTGCAGTTCTATGGGCCGCAGCAACTCAGGATGGCCGTCGATGAATGCGGCGATTGCGGACGGCTGCGGCGGTCGGCCAATCGCATAGGCAACGTCCAGGGTATAGAAGTCGCTCGATGGCAGGAATCCGTCCACCGTGTCGAGGTTGATGTGGTCGGCGTCCACGTGGTAGGGCCGGGTCCATTCCAGTTCGCGCACCGCCTTCTCGGCGGCGGCGCGCACACTCCCAGGCTTGGACCCAACAATAAGGTGTTCGCGGTTCGACTTGTTCCACACCGGAATGATCTCGACGCCACGCTGCGCAGCCATGACGCAGGCGCGCAACTGCGCCCGGGCTTGATGGGCAAAGCGGTCGCCGACGCCCAAAGAGTATTTCGCGAGGCGGAGGCCGGCTGAGGATGCCAGGGAATGAGTCGCGGATGAGGTCATCGGGGATCCCTCGCGGAGCGGTCTGGGCAGAATCATCGGATGTGCCCGCGCAGTTACTCCGCATCCTGAAGCGTTTTATGCAATACAACGATGTTGCAATTGACAAAACAATAGTTTCGTGTTTCCTGTTGTGTGTCAACCCACTTCTTGGTTGGCGAGGCGGCCGGAGCCGCCTCCGAGACGATGCCATGCCGCAGCCCGCAAATCAATCCGCCGACGGCACAACAACCGGTGACATCGAAGCCGGCAGTCGCGATCTGCGAAGTGGGGGCCATTGTACGGCTTCACCGTCCCGACGGCGGCGCCGGCAAGAGAGCCGGCTTTGCGCCCCACCTGGGACGGGCGGATTCCCGAAGCGGGACAATCGATCTTTCCATGAAAGGAAGAATGCTGCTTGACAAGCAGGCTCGCCGGTGACAGGCTGTGGCCGCTGGTTTGTCTATTGCAACAGCATTTTAATAGATAAAACATGAAAGTAGCGCGAACCACCTCCGGGAAGTACGTCGTGGATGCGGTCGCCAAGGCGCTGGATGTGCTGGAAGTCTTTGCCGGCAGCGAAGGCCTGACGTTGATCGAAATCAGCCGGCGGGTCGGGTTGAACAAGAGCCGCACGTTCCGGCTGCTGCACACCCTGGCCGAGCGCGGTTACGTGGAGCGCAGTGCCGATGGCAGTCGGTACACGCTGGGCATCAAGTTGTTCGAGCTCGCCGTCCATGTCCGGCGCGACATCAAGGACATCGCCCGTCCGCTGATGCTGGACCTGCGCGAGCGTTTCAACGAGATGGTGAACCTCAGTGTGCTCGACGATGGACACGTTCTCTATCTGCAGATTGTGGATAGTGCGCGTCCGTTCCGCATGAGCGCGACCGTGGGATGCCGCATGCCGGCGCACCAGACGTCCATGGGAAAGGCGATGCTGGCTTTTCTGGCGGCGGATGATTCGCATTCCCCCTACTTCTTCTATCTCGCCAAGCTTTCGCGGCAGCGCTTGCAAACCGTGCGCAAGGAGCTGGAACTGACGCGCCAGCGGGGCTATGCGATCGACAACGAGGAGAACGAGCCCGGTGTGGCCTGCATCGGGGCGCCCGTCTTCGACGAGGACGGGCAGCCCATCGCGGCCATGAGTGTCTCCGGGCCGGTCCATCGAATTCTGGATGGCGAAAGCAAGATCGCGAACGCGCTGATCGCGGCTTGCAAGGGCGTTTCGAAAAAGCTTGGCTACAGTGCGCACCTGGCGGCGCCCACCAAGCCGCGCCTCAGGGCAAAGGCATGAGACGCGAAGGGTAATCCGATGTTGCAAATTAAACCCAAGGCTGGTTGCAAGTGGGACCTGGTCAGCTTGGGGGAAGTCATGCTCCGGCTCGATCCCGGGGATGAGCGCATTCATACCACGCGCAGTTTTCGCGCCTGGGAGGGCGGCGGCGAATACAACGTCGCCCGTGGCCTGAAGCGTTGTTTCGGAATGGATACGACCATCGTCACCGCGTTCGCCGATAACCCGGTGGGCAGGCTCATCCAGGACTTTATCTATCAAGGCGGCGTGGACCAGTCGCATGTGAAGTGGGTGCCGTACGACGGGGTTGGACGCTCGGTGCGGAATGGGCTCAACTTTACGGAGCGAGGATTTGGGGTGCGTGCGGCCCTGGGCTGCTCCGATCGCGGGCACACCGCGGTTTCGCAACTGAAGCCCGGCGAAATTGACTGGGCCGGGATATTTGCGCATGAGGGTGCGCGCTGGTTCCACACCGGCGGGATCTTTACCGCGCTTTCCGAAACCACGCCGAGCGTTGCCAGGGAAGCCATGCAGGCGGCAAGGCAGCACGGGGTCGCCGTTTCCTACGACCTCAACTACCGCGAGTCACTGTGGAAGTCGGTCGGCGGCAAGCAGGCGGCGCAGAAGGTCAACCGCGAGCTGGCTCCGTTGGTGGACGTGATGATCGGGAACGAAGAGGACTTCACCGCCGCCCTGGGGTTCGAAGTCGAGACCCTGGATGAAAACCTTTCGAAGCTGGATCCGGAACACTTCTACCGCATGATCGAGCGCGTGGTTGCCGCCTTTCCCGGGATCCAAGCGGTTGCCACCACGCTGCGCCATGTGAGGTCGGCGAGTATCAACGACTGGAGTGCCGTCTGCTTTTGTGACGGGAAACTCTATCGCGCCACGAATCGGGAAAGTCTCGCGATCCTGGATCGTATTGGCGGAGGCGATTCCTTTGCTTCCGGTCTTATCTATGGGTTTCTGACCGGCCGCGATCCCCAGTGGGCTGTCGAATGTGGAGCGGCGCATGGCGCACTGGCCATGACCACCCCCGGAGACACCACGATGGCGACGCTGCCTGAAGTCGAGAAAGTAATGAAGGGTATAAGCGCACGCGTCGCTCGATAGGTGCGTGTGCGCGTAGCGGCCTCGGGCCGAACCTCGGGAGCTTTACCAACTTCCTAGCCGAAGGGCAGTTTGGAGAATAGCCATGAAGTTCGTACAGATGCTGAAGATTCTGGCCGTGTGTGCGTTCGTAGCATTAGCGCAAAACGTTCTCTTCGGCCAGGCAGTTAACTTCGCCCAGATTCAGGGTCGCATCAGCGATGCGACCGGGGCGGCAATCGTCGGAGCACAAATCACCGCAAGCCAGATCAATACAGGATTGGTCAGAACCACCGTCTCCAGTTCGGAGGGCAGTTACACCCTGCCCAACCTGCCGGTCGGCCCCTACCAATTGAAAGTCACGGCCACCGGCTTTCAGAACTACCTGCAGACGGGCATCGTGTTGCAGGTGGGCGAAACCCCGGAAGTCAATGTCAAGCTCGTCGTGGGCAGCGTTGCTGAAACCGTCGAGGTGAGGGCCAATGCCACCATGGTCGAGACGCACGACAACGCCATCTCAACCATGATCGACAACGACCGGATCATGGAGCTCCCGCTGAATGGCCGCAACGTAGTGGATTTGATCATGGTGTCTGGTGGCGCCAGCAACACTACGCTGGTGAGCCAGGACCTGCTGAGCAGCAAGAACTATGGAAATGGGTTATTGCTCAGCGGGCCCTCCCAGGCGATCTCGGTCGGAGGGGGCCAGCAGAATGCCAACAACTATCTCCTGGACGGCGGCGACAATAATGACGCGTTTTCCAACGTCAATAACCCCTTTCCATTCCCCGACGCGATCCAGGAATTCAGTGTACAGAGCAGCGGCGGGTCGGCGCGTTTTGGTGTGCACGCCGGCGCGGTGGTGAACGCAGTCACCAAATCGGGCACCAACACGTTACACGGCAGCGCTTTCGAGTACCTGCGCAATCCTGCGCTGAATGCCCATCACGTGTTCTTTGATCCGCCAGCGCCGGGGACGCGCGATGACACCATGAAGCGCAATCAGTTTGGCGGAACCCTGGGCGGGACGATCAAGCGAGACAAACTGTTTGTCTTCGGCGGCTACCAGGGAACGCGGCAGTCCGCGTCGTCGCCGCTGGTCAGCGTGAAGGTGCTCACGGCGGCGGCGCTGGCCGGTGACTGGAGAGCCTACTTTCCATGCACCGGAAGCCCATGCCTGACAAAGAACCTGAAAGCGCCTTTTGTAGGGAACAGGACTACGGGATTCACAATTAATCCGAGCCTTTACAGCCCACAGGCGCTGGCGATCCTGAAGTACATCCCGGTCGCGACTTCCCCCACCGGAGATATGAGCTTCTCGTATCCACAAGCCGTGAACGAGGATCAGGGTGTCGCCAAGGTCGACTGGAACATCAGTCCCAAGCAGACTTTCTTCGCCCGGTACTTTGTGACCGACTTCCGGGCGCCGATTCCATGGGACCCCACCAACATCCTTCCCCAGGGACAGGCCTCGTCGCAGCTTGCACGGTATCAGAGCCTCGTCTTTTCGCACACCTATAGTCTTAGCTCAAGCGTGGTGAATTCGCTGCACCTGACGGGAACCCGGTTGTCCATTAATCGCGGCCCTTCCGGCGAGATGATCACTCCCGAGACGGTGGGAATCAACGTTCCCAGCCCGATACCTCAGGGTCTGGTGCTCGGTGTCTCGTCCGGCTACTTCACCACCGGCGGCGGGTCGCAGATGCCCGGACACTTCATCAACAACCTGTACCAGATCGCAGACGACGTGGACATCATCAAGGGAAAGCACCAGTTGTCCTTCGGCGTCAACTTCATGAAGATGCAACTCAACTACCTCTCCACCTTCCAGTCGAACGGACAATTCACGTTTGGCGGCGGCAGCGGCGGCGCTACCGGCGACAACCTGACTGATTTCATGCTGGGCCGGCCTTCGAACTTTGTCCAAGGGAACGCGGAAGCGGAGAACTGGCGGTACACCTACTGGGGCCTCTACGCTCACGACAACATCAAACTTCTGCCGAATCTAACCTTGAACCTCGGGGTTCGTTGGGAACCATACCTGCCCTCGGTGGATATCATGCATCGCGGCAGCCATTTTGACTACGCAGCCTTTGTGGCGGGGACGCGCAGCACGGTTTACCCCAATGCTCCCGCGGGGCTGCTCTACTGCGGCGATGCGGGAGTTCCGTGTGCGTTCGCGAACCACAAGCTGGCGCAATTCTCGCCCAGAATCGGTTTGATCTGGGATCCGACCAAGAAGGGCACCTCTACCATTCGCGCCAGCTATGGCCTGTTCTATGACAGCCCGGAGATGTACTACTTTGACCGCTATGCCGATAACTCGCCCTTTGGCAGCGCGGTGAGTTTTGCTCCCTCGGCTGCCGGTGGATTGGCCAGTCCATACTTAGGCCAGACAGTTCCTGCATTCCCTCTGCCATTCCCGAAGCCCGGCGACCCGAGCGCTTACTTCCCGGTGAACGGCGTCTATATCAATAACGATTTCAACGTTAAACCGATGTACGTCCAGAACTGGAACCTGAGTTTCGAGAAGCAGTTCGGGGCCAACTGGATGGTTTCGGCCACCTACCTGGGAAGCAAGACGACCCACATTTGGGCGGCATACGAAGCCAATCCGGGGATGATGGTCAACACCGTTGCCACTCCGGCGGTCTCCGCCGGAGGTAGCGGTTGCACCGCTGGCCAAGCGCCTTCGACCAGCAATACCAATTGTCGTCGCGCGCTCGTCGTCGCGAACCCAAGCCGGGGCCAGTATTTCTCCAACCTGACCTCACTGTGGGATGGCGCCGACTCGCAGTACCATGCATTGCTGCTTTCTGCCAGACACCGTTTCGCCAACAACTTCACCCTGTTGACGAACTACACGTGGTCGCACTGCATCAGCGACCAGGATTTTTCCGGCGAGCTCACCAACAGCCGTCCTGTTTTGTATCCCTCTCCTGTCACCAACCCCAACTTCGACAACCTGCCGTTGGACCGCGGAAACTGCGGGTTTGACGTACGTCACTCCATCAACGGCTCTCTGGTCGTCAGCAGTCCGAAGTTCCAGGGAACGGCCGGAATGTTCCTGAACAACTGGCAGTTCGCTCCCCTCCTCAGCTATCGGACCGGCCAGGCCTTCGACATACGGACCGGGGTGGATACCGCGCTCCTCGGGTCAACCACCGCTTTTAAGGATCGTCCCAACCTGGTGGGCGATCCCTACAGCGGTACGTGTACCCGCGGCGGCGTGACCTACAATGTCGGGGATCGGAATTGCTGGTTCAGTCCCTCCGCATTTGTGGCGCCCGCGACCGGAGCTTACGGCAACCTCACCCGCAACGCGTTGTACGGACCCGGAGCTTTCCGGTTCGATGGGGCGGTTTCCCGCAAGTTCAACATCACGGAACGCAAGGAATTGCAACTGCGGCTGGAAGTGTTCAACTTGCTGAACCACCCTGTACTCGGTAATCCGGTTGTCAGCCAAAACAATGCCAACTTCGGCAGGATCCAGACCCAAGTCGGAGATGGACGGACTTTCCAGGGCGCCATTAAATTCAGCTTCTAAGCCCTGGGCGCACAGTCCCACAACCGGGGTGGCAGGCGATGAGCCTGCCGCCCCTTCCTCTGAAACCATGAGCACTCACACACAACCCGCCTTCGAGAAGATGGTCTTCCGCAACACCAACCGGCACGTCGGACGATATATCTCAGTCACCCCGGCCAACAGCACCAATAAACATCTCGGCTACGGTCGCATTATCCTCAACCAATCAGCGCCCACGGTTTCGTTTGCCAATGCTGACCGCGAGACTGGATTGATTGTGCTCTCCGGCGAGGCGGCGGTTGGCGTCGCCGATCGCAAGATCGAACTGGGCAAGTTCGACTCGATCTACATACCGCGCGATTCGCAGATCAAGGTATCGACCAACACCAATGTTGATATCGCGGAGTTCTCCGCCGATGTCGAACACCGGTACCCTCTACAGGTCGTACGCTTCGCCGACATTTGCAAAGATCCGACGCAAGTTTTTACCGCTGGCAGCGGCACCGCGGCTTGCCGTCATCTGCACATGGCGATCGCCAAGAATGTGGAAGCTGGCCGCCTGGTCGCCGGATTCACCTGGTCCGATCCCGGCAATTGGACCAGTTGGCCACCGCACGAGCACGCCGCCATGCTCGAAGAGATGTATGTGTACTTCAACATGCCGGCGCCGGCCTTCGGAATCCAGATGGTTTACAACAACCCTGACTGCCCCGAGTTGGTCACCGTGGTGCGCGATGGCGATGCGGTGCTGATGCCCAGCGGTTATCACCCCAACGTCTCCGTTCCGGGCCATCGTATTTGCTTCCTCTGGGCCATGGCCGCACATCGCGAGGTCCTGGACCGCCAGTTTGGGGTGGTGAATGTCCAGCCCGGATTCGACGGCGGCGGCTCCGGCCTGGAAGCCGGGCGTAAGAAGTAGATGGTGGTTGCGAAGAACCGGGCTAGGTCAAGCTTGACTCAATCATAAGGGGCTCTACAGTGATCTTGGATGCTTTCCGACTCGAAGGTAAGAATGCGCTCGTGACCGGCTCGCAGAGTGGGCTTGGCTTCGGGATTGCCCGCGCGCTGGCCGAAGCCGGAGCCAACGTCGGGTGCCATGGGCTTACTCCGGAGCCGTGCGACATCCGCGAGGACGTTCGCCAGCTCGGCCGCAAGGCGTTTTTCATGTCGGGCGATGTGGCCGAGGAGAAGGTCTGCTCGGCACTGATCCAGCGCACTGTGGACGAGTTCGGATCAATCGACATTCTGGTCAACAACGCCGGTACCATACGCCGCGCGCCGGCCGCCGAGTTTCCGCAGCAATACTGGGATGAAGTCATCGCCGTAAACCTGACCTCGGTGTTCCGTCTTTCGCAACTGGCGGCGCGGCACATGCTGAAGCAAGGTAGTGGGAAGATCATCAATATCGCTTCGCTGCTTGCGTTTCAGGGTGGTGTGTTGGTGCCCTCCTATGCCGCGGCGAAGTCGGGGGTGGCAGCACTGACCAAGGCCTTCGCCAATGAGTGGGCCTGCAAGGGGATCAATGTCAACGCGATCGCGCCCGGATACATGGCAACCGACAACACCGCCGCTCTTCGCAAGGATGCGGAACGCTCCAGGCAAATTCTTGAACGCATTCCCGCCGGGCGATGGGGCGAACCCTCGGACCTGGCGGGTGCGGCCGTTTTTCTCGGCTCTGCGGCCAGCAACTACGTCCACGGCCATATCCTCCTTGTGGATGGAGGCTGGATGGCCCGATGAGCTTGCGCCCACGCTGTCAACCGCAGCAGGAGAGGCGAGTCGATGACTAAGCAGGAAGTGCGCCATCAGATCACCCAAGTCGGCATTGTTCCGGTAGTCCGTGCGGCTTCCGCAAAGCAGGCGATGATGGCCATCGAGGCGGTATGCCTCGGGGGAATCCCTATCGCCGAAATCACCATGACGGTTCCGGGGGCCGTGGATCTGATTCGCGAGGTGGCCAGGTCCATGGGGTCGGAGGTGCTGGTTGGGGCAGGAACGGTTCTCGATGCTGCCACCGCCAGACAGTGCGCCGATGCCGGCGCGCAGTTTCTGGTCAGCCCTGGACTCGATTACGAGACAGTGGATTTTGCGAAGTCTCGGGACATCGTGATGATGGCCGGCGCCCTTACTCCCACCGAGGTGATGAATGCCTGGAAAGCGGGCGCGGATTTCGTAAAGATCTTCCCATGTGGCGAACTGGGCGGCGCTAACTACATCAAGGCCCTTCGCGGCCCGCTGCCGCAGATCCCGATGGTGCCAACCGGCGGCGTGAACCTGGAGACCGCGGCAGATTTTATTCTCGCCGGCGCAGTTGCCTTGGGCGTCGGCGGTGAGCTGGTTTCCTCGGCCGCACTCAACGCCGGCAATAACCACGTGATTTGCCAAGCCGCCCGCCGATTCATCGAGGTGGTTCAGAACGCCCGCATTCTGCTGGACCAGCGAAAGGACGAGGCGAGCGTCGCTCGGCGGTAAGCCCGCCCAATGAAATTGACTGGCAATGGTCCGCCGCGAGATCAGCCTGACTTGGGCACGGAGGATCATCGACCTGACTCTTCCGTGGTGCTGCATGTACCAGCCTTGACAGTTTTCTGGCCTATTGCTAGCATCCGCAACCCAACGGAAACTCTCACCCAAAGTCTGCTTCCTTCGAGGTGGCCTATGGCCTCTGTCAATGCTCGCCGGGTCCTCTTGGGCGCCTTGGCCGGAGGCGTCGTGTGGAACATCTGGAGCACCTTCATCAACCTGGTGGTATTGCGCGATCGATACGCAGCCGCTCAGCAGGCCGGCGCCTTCTTGCAACAACCGCGATATCCATTCTTCGTGGGTGCGTGGATCGTGATGCTGTTTATCCTCGCCGCTATCGTCGCATGGCTCTATGCGTCAGTGCGGGCGACCAGAGGGGCCGGACCGAAGACTGCGACTGAGGTCGGTGTTCTCGTCGGCTTTGCTGCGGGGCTTCCCACAAACTTCGCCATCGCAACTTGGGCACCATTTAGCCGGCACTTCCCGCTGTGGTGGATGCTGGAGCTCTGGGTGGGAGCAATTCTCGCAGCCCTGGTGGCTGGCTGGATCTATCAGGATTAGGCAGTTTCCTGAAAAAGGGCCGGGTTTCCAGAAAAAGGCTCCGGTGCAAGGGGTATGCACCGGAGCCGCAGAGGTAGAGGGTGGCTCTGCTGTCAGAAGCTGTAGATCACGTCGAATTGCATGCGCTTCAGGTATTTGTCCACCTGGCCAGGCAACACGCCCGGCGCTAGAAAACCGGGCTGCAGCGAGTCGGTTCCGCCGCCGGGTTTGGGAACGGCGGCAAACAGGGAGCTGTTCAGTACCCGGCCGGCGAACAGCGTGTAGGCCAGCGTGACTTTCGGCCGGAATTTATATTGGGCATACAGCTTGTGCTGCAGGACGTTGGTGGGCACGCGCTGATCGCTTTCGCCAAACGTCGCGATGATGGAATCCTGTTCCTGGCGCAGGAAGGCGTACCCGATCAGCACATCATGCTGGTTCTTCGTTTGTCCCAGGCTGGTCTCCACTTGATACATATGCGAGTTGTTCGTGGCCGCACGCAGGTTTTCCTCGTATTCCAACATCACGCGCCAGGGCCAGCGTTTCAGACCAGTGTCGATGGTGTTGTCCAGGATCAGGTCGCTGTAGAGAAACTTGGACAGATACGCGCGGACTAGATTGCCATTGCTTGCGACGCTGGTCACCTTGTAAGCATTCGTCATCCCGTTCGGCGCAAACGGCACGGTGGCGAAGGTGCAACTCGGCGATGTGTTGAGCGCCGTCACCGGGTTGCAAACGATGCCGGTGGTACCGCTGACCGGGAACGCGCCTGCGAATGCCGGTGCGTTCAAAAGGATCCCTTCGTTGCGCCAGTTGAGCACCGTGTAGGAGGGAGTTATGGTCCAGCGTTTGTGCGGCTGCAGCTTGAGCAGGAACTGCCCGCCGGCTGCAAACGAGTCGGTTCCGCTAACGCCGAACTTGGTGTTGGAATTCTCGAAGAAAAGCAACTGCAAGGCGTTGAGGGTCACGTTCTTCAGATACTTGCTCTTGACATCGAAGGAAAACTTTTCGCTGAAGCCCTCGGGGTTGATGTCGGGGTCGAAAGTCTGATTGGTCTTCTGCCAGTTGAAGGCAAATTTCCCGCCGGTCAGGCTGAGCCACTTGTGGGCCTTAGGATTGTAGGTGATGTATCCGCGATCCCAACCCACGACCTTTCTCTCGTAGAAATTGGTCAAAGTGTCGTTGGTGGAGGTCGGGTCGGCAAGCGTACCGCTAGCAAAAGCGACTCCGGCGGCGAAATCCTCGCTGAGCGCGGCATCCATTCCCAGGCGCAGCCGGATACGTTCACGCACGCGCGGATTTTGGCCGGCGAGGAAGAAATCCTCCTGCCGGACGCGAATGTCGCCGCTCCAACGCACCCTGCCGAGCAGGCCCTCGAACGTCGACATGCGCTTTTGCCCTTCCTGCGTGGCGACCGACTGGGCAGTCATGGTGGTTCTGAAATCATTCATGTCGCGTTGCAGCTTGGTGTAGTCGCCCTGCTGCTTGCTGGTCGAGGTTTGCATCTCTGCGACCTTCGACTGCGCGTCGGCCGCCGCTGCCTCGGCGCGCTGGAACTGCGACTGGAACTGTTGCAGTTGTTGTTCCAGTTGCTGCACGCGTTGCTGCTGCGCGGCGAGCGCTTCCCGCAATTGTCGGACATCGTCCGCGGTGGCAGCCGGAGTTGTCTGTGCAGTCGTCTGCGCCGTGGTTCGTGTTGAAGCTTTGTGCTTCGGTTTCTGTGGCGCGCTGGTGGCCGCGTTCTCTGCCGCGTACAAGCTCGGCGATAGCAGCAACAAGGGAAGTAGAAATCTCAGTCGTCTCATTGTGTCTCCTGAACAGGAAATGCAATCCGCTTCTGCGGCCAGAGTGAAGGCATACAGAACCTAGTTGGTGCGTATTGCTGGAATGTGACGGGTGTGTGAAAAGGACGTTAAAAACCAGGAAGCTGCTGCGATCAGAATGAGGAGGGACTCAGAGTTCCGTCACTGGCGCCGGAGGCGGGCAAGTGCGATTCGTCCATGATCTGCTGCAGAATATCGACAACTTCGAAAACGGCGCAGTTGAAGTACTGGGCTACATTGGGACGAAACATAGCGCCAGGGCCCAGCATTTCAGCGAGGGCCCGGTTGATGCCGCCGAAACTGCGCAGCACGATGCCAAAGCGATTGCTCCGGATCCACTCGGCGTTGTAGCGCTCCTGGGGAAGCGTCCAGGCATTGCATACGACAATGAGGGGCAGGCCGCATGCCAATGCCTCGCTGACGCAACCTGGCCCCGGTTTGCCGATAAAAAAATCCGCCAGGCGCATGAAGTACGGAATCTCGGAGGTGAAACCTTCGATGTGCCGTCTCTTGCCGGTGCGCAGGCCGCGCAGTTTTGCTGCAAGGTCCTTATTGCGTCCGCAGATGAAAATGAATTGCAGGGCGCCCGGATAGTGATCGACGCGACGGGCGATCTCCAGCATCTCGTTCGAGCCGTGTCCGCCGAAAAGAACCAAGGCAGTCGGGCAATCCGGGTCAAGCCCCAGGCGCTGCCGCTCTTCGCGGCGATCCATGTTGCGGTTCTCGTAAAATCTCGGGTTCAGGATCATGCCGGATGTCCGGAACACGCGGCCGTTGCTGTGGCCCATTCTCCGCGCTTGTTCGACGGCACGGTCGCTGCCGCAGATCAGGTACTCCAACTCCCGCACAATCCAGATATGACGAGGGGAATAGTCGGCAATGTCGGTCATCACGGTCACGAACTTCGCGCGCGGCAAGCCAAGCTTGACGCTGGCTGCGAGTTCCCGGCTGAAGTTGGAAATGACCGAGACCACCACGTCGGCGGGATGGTGGCGCCAGTGGTCGGCGAGTGTCGAGACCATACGGCTGTGCAGCACTCGGATGGCGCCGTGCAGCGCCCACAAGAGCTGCGGCGAACCCAGCGTCCAGCCGGAGGCGAGCATGCGGTTGTAAACGTCCTGGACGCGAAGGCCGGTCAGCCGGCGGACAACGTCATGCTGATCGAGAACCTCCTGCAGATTGAGGATGGAAACTTCCCAGGGACGTTGCTGGCGATCAATGACAGTGAGCAGCGAGTCCATGGCACTGCGGTGACCGCCGCCGGCGTCGAAGTAAACGAAGGCGATGCGTTGCACGCTGGGCGCACCCTCCTGGTTGGCGCCGCTATTCCACGAAATGCCGCGCTAGGCCGAGGCCTGGGCGGGCGGAAAGAGCTGGCGGACGCGTTCCGAGAATTCCGGGCCCCACTTCGACAGCACGGCGTGCGCACCGAGCGAGTAGAAATACTCGGCGTCGAAATGAAAACGCTCCGGCGGGTGCAGCACGATGCACGGCGTCCGCCGGTCGCCGCCGGTCAGTTGCAACACGCGCGAGGCGTCAAGATTAGGCGGATGATGGCCGATGACGACGAGATCGAACCGCCGCTGGTCAATCAAATGGCGAACTTCGTCGAGCCGCCATGTCACGGTGGTGTCGAATCCCGCCGTTTCCAGCAAGTGCTCCAGCCGCAGCAGAACATCCTCATCGTGATCTACAACCAAGATGCTGCGCCGGGTTGGCATGGCGTTTCCCCTGAGAGGTCGACCAGCGACCTCCAGGTTCGGAGCGTCGCTGGTCCTGGACTTGCTCATGTCGTCGAATGTAAGCAGGCTCCGTTGCGCGAAGGTGACGGTTGTGTGAATTTGCGGTTAAACCGCTATTGCGCAATTCGGTTCACGGCGCGATCGGGCAGAAGCAGCCGGATGGCTTGCGGGATCAACGTAAGCTCGGCGGGCAATCCCCCCACCAGTTCGCCATCCACTTCCGTGAGCACATCCGTGCCGGTCGCGCCCGGCAACGACTCGCATGTCACTGACGTGGCTTGTGCCACATCGACTGTGCCGATCGGGGATGGTGCGCTGCCGAACCGGCGCGCCAACAACTGAAGCCCGTACCGGATGTAGGTGGCGCGCTGCTGTGTTTTAAACAGGATCAGACGAAAGACGTGCCTCAGCAACGGAGTTGTCCCGTTCTTTTCTACAAGCGGGCTGCTGAAGTAGCCCACCCTCTCAACGATGATTTGGGACACGGTCTCCTCGCGCAGCTCGCCGGTGAGGACATCGGTGAAATGCACGCGGAAGAAGGGCAACGGGACTGGCGAGAACAGGAGTTGGCGGGTGGCTTCAAGGTAGTAAGCGCTGATGCCGAAGCGTTTTTTCCACGCGACGTTGACACCGCAGATCACGCGGGCGTCCGCTCCGATGCCTGCCGCCACCGTGAAGTACCGGCCTACGGTCGCGCCGTTGGCGAGCCGGCAGGCCAGCAATCCAACCGGAACCTTGGTTGGGGTCGCACCAACCAGTTCTTGCGCGATCCGCGCAACGTCGCCGCCGAGTCCGATTTCATGCGAAAGCACGTTGCCGGACCCGAAGGGAACAATGCCGATTGGCAAGCTGTCGGGGTGGCGCATCGCGGCCTGCAGGAGTTCGTTGAACGTGCCGTCACCGCCCGCGGCGAGGACCGCTTCGCAATCGCCGGCGATGGCCGCGTGTACCACGGCGGACGCACATAGCGGCGTGGAAGTAAAGTACGGACGCAACTCCACGCCGCGGGCGCGAAAAGCGTGTCGCAGGCGTTGCAGGCGTGTCTGCGCCCGCCGACTGGTTCCACACGAAAGGTTGTAGAGAAGCGCGAAGGTTCGCATCAGCAGACGGGAGCGATGGGCTCGCCCGATGCATCTGCCTGCTGCTGACCGGGGATGTCGTTCGCGATTTCGGGCGCGCTAGGAGGCGGCACGAACTCACCCAGCCGGGGTCCGTTCTCATCCACCGTCGCGTAGGTCAGGCGCTCGTGCGTCCAGGAGCCCGTGTTGAAGTAGCGCACATCGCCTGCGCTTGCCTGAAAAGCCTGATGGGTGTGTCCGCAGAACACGACATCAACGCCGCGTGCCTTCGCGTAGAGAAGAGCGCCCGCCGCCACCTTCGGGGTCAGCCGCAGCCATCGTGAGTTCAGGCGATCCAACCAGCGTGCGATCTTGCTGTCCCTAAAATCAACCTTCTGGATTTGCAGGTAAATCAACTCACCTAAGGCGCTCAGCAATGCGCTGTCCACGAGAAAGCGATCGAACTGGTGCCCGTGAATGCCGCGATATTTGACGCCGCGGTATTGCCACCCATAGTCGTCGTAAACGCGGACGCCGACAAGATGCGACATCAACTGCGCCAGGCCGCGATCGTGATTTCCCTCAACCCAGACGACTTCGACTCCACGTTTCGGGTTCGAGAGCTTCCGGATCAAGGAAAGGAATTGCCAGTGCTCCTTCTTGAGCCGCCGGAAGTTGAGATCGCAGAAAATGTCGCCCAGGAGGATCAAGCGATTGAACATGGCGGAATGCAAGAACTGCGTAGCCTCGCGGGCACGGCTGGTCTCGGATCCCAAGTGCAGGTCGGACACGAGAATCGTATCGGCGATAACGGTGTCCATACCTATATTAGAAAACGGCTTAAGTTAACGTTCGATGACAGCCATGTGAATTAACGTTTACATCGGCGTGGCAGAACCACGGTTGTTACGAGCTCGTCGATCGTGATGCAACTCATGAAAAAAGCCCCGGCATCGCCGAGGCTTAACCTGAGCCGGCACATCACCTGCTGTTGCGGTCAGTCACCGTCATTGTGATTCAGCCGCTGCCCCGTTGTTGGATCCAGGAACAGGCGGAGGTCGCGTGGATGCTTGAAATCGAACATGCTGTCGAGTGAGCCCGCACGTTCGTCGAAGGACCCGCCGCCGATCCGCCCCAGCTGCCAGTTGTCTTCGATAAAGCGCAGAATCGAGCTCTGGTCGGTCAGCGCATTGTCCACGTAGTTCTCCCGTGCGAACGGCGAGATCACCAGCAGCGGCAGTCGCGGTCCGTAGCCGCAGCGTCCCTGGATGGCGCCCGGCGCCGTGGTTCCGCATTGTCCTGGTCCCGAGAAAGAGTCAAAGCTGGTCTGTGAAGTGCTCACAATCGGCGGCACGACATGGTCGTACCAGCCGTCTGAGTCGTCATAGGAAATGATCACGGCTATCTCGTGCCATTCCGGCATCTGCTGCAGTTTGTTGATCGTGTCCACCAGGAATTGCTGTTCAGCCAGTGGGTCCGAGTAACCGGCGTGTCCGTCCTGATAACCGGCAGCTTTCAAGAAGGAGACGGCCGGCAGGTTGTGAGCAGCAACCGCGGCCCAGAAGTCTGTCAGGTCGTACTGATGGTTGGCCTGATCTCCCTGGTGACCGATCGCATCCGTCGAACTGGGCGGCACGTGGTTCTGGTTGGAGGTGGAAGCGTAGTACTGGAAGGGCTCGTGGTGCGGGATGTAATCGCCTTTCTTGAGACCGTCGCTTCCGATGTGGAATGCGCTGCAATCGCGAAAGCCGCCCTGGAACCATCCCCAGGACACGCCCTTCAGGTTCAGCAGGTCACCGACGTTTTGTCCGGTGAGCGTGACCGTTTCGCGCGTGGAGCACTTATCAATCCCCGGCTGCGGGTCGCCGATCACCGTGGCATCAACCACATCGCTGGAAGTATCTCCGGTCGTGCTGGAGACTCCGTGGGTCTGCCCCGAAATCAGGTTTAGCGCGCCTGGCGAAGATGGCCCGAAGGTCGTGTTGAAGCTGTTGTCGCTCATGGCGAAGAACTGGGCATAGTTCCACAACGCGGTGACGGTGTTGCCGTCGAAGTAGCCCATCACATCGCTCTTGTGGCAAGTCAGCTTGCCGTCGGTACCGGGACCGTTACCCACAGTCTCGACGAACTTATCTGCCAGTCCGTGATCATAGGCGGCCTGTTCATCGGTGTACTCGTGATCCTGGTCGCAGGTAGCGGGTTGCGAACGATCGAGGCGGAATGGCTGCGTCGAGTTGAGGTTAAAGTGGAGCAGAGTGCTGTTCAGTCCATTCACGCGTGGTGTGCCGGGACGAGCGTGAAACGCGGGCTCAGCGCCCGGGTTGGTCGCGAAGGGGTAGGTTGCGAAATAGTGATCGAACGAGACATTCTCCTGGAAGATGACCACCACGTGCTTGATTGGAGTGGTGGTCGGAGTATCGTTGCGATCGGTTGCGTTGACAACTGCGCCTGTGCCGAAAACCATCTGCGCGAGAACGATCGCGGCAGCGGCCTTCCTCACCCCGGACTTCAGGGACAGCTTCCATGTCATTGACATTCTCCTTGGTGCATCGTTGCGCCTGGTCGGCGCGCTCACGAAGCCTAGGAGAGCTGTGTTACTCAGATTTTTCGCGAGGGTGAAAACTTGGTGAATTCTGCCGGCGTGTCGTGAGAAACCGAGCCCTTCACGGGGTCGCCGTGCCTGTCTTAGCCGATCACTGTCACCGAGTTTTCACATTCCAGTAATCCTCCCGTAACAAACTCAACCTAGCATCACGTCCAGTGGCTCGCCGCATGGCCTGGGCCTATCCGAGCCTGGTTGCATGAACCTGTACTTCGTGAGACACGGAAGCGCCGGCGACCCCAAACCAAGTCCGCAGGAGGACGCCGCGCGTGGGCTTGATCGAGAAGGGCGGCGGCAATGCGAGTTGATCGGCAAGCTTCTGGCGGCGCTTGGCATCCGATTCGACAAAATTGTCTCCAGCCCACTGAGGCGAGCGTCCGAATCTGCCGCCATCATTGCCCGACAAACCGGTTATCAAAGCCGGATTGCGCTCGCGCCGGCATTGCGGCCGGACGGCACCTACGAACGGTTCCTCGAACTGCTGTCCGAGATGCGAAACGCCGATTCCGCCTTGCTGATCGGGCACAATCTCAAGCTGGCGGAATTCATCGGAAGACTGATCAGCAACAGCAGCGGGCGCGCCGGCATTCATCTGAAAACGGGCACCGTGGCCAAGGTTGTGAAGAAGCGCACCGGCGCCGCCACACTGCAGTGGTGCATGACGCAAAAGCTGCTCCGTGCATATCTGGCGGAGCAGGATAGCGGGCGGCCTCGCGCACGTGGGCTACGCTAAATGACCCAAGTCCAACCACGACAAACCGTGTTCGTCGTTGAAGATGACCCGGACGTGAATCGGCTCATTCGCACCAACCTGCAAACCGCGGGATACATCGCCGAGCCCTTCACGAACGTACTGTCGGCTCTGGCCAAGGCAAGAATTCAACCACCATCTCTGTTTCTGCTCGACATCATGGTGCCGGGCGAGGACGGGCTCGAATTTTGCCAGCGCCTCCGCAGCATGCCGGAATTCAAAAAGACCCCGATCATTTTCGTGACTGCGAAGGGTTCGGAAGACGATCGCATCCTCGGCTTCGAATGCGGCGGCGACGACTACATCACGAAACCTTTCAGTCCTCGGGAATTGGTGGCCCGTGTCAAGGCCGCTCTGCGCAAGCAGGGAGATGACCTGGCAATCCTGAGGTTCGGGGATCTTGAAATCAACACTGCGGCGATGCTGCTCCGCGTTCGCGGTGTAGAAAAGACCCTGACCACGGTTGAGTTCCGCATTCTGGAAACGCTCGCCCGATCGCCAGGGCGAGTTTTCAGTCGCGAGCGAATTTTGCGCGCCATCGGCAGCGACGCATTTGAGTCCAGCCCGCGCGCGGTGGACGCCTTCATCAGCAAAATCCGCGCAAAAATCGAAGATGATCCTCGCTCCCCGGCTTACTTGCTGACGATTCGTGGCGCTGGATACCGGTTTGCCGGCCGGTAATGTCGCGCGGACGGCAGGTTTCCGGTCAGAAAGTCAGGCGATTCGAGCCGGCAATGGCAGACTTGTCGCCATTCCTGACGCTTGGACGATGGTTCCCGAGTAACGGATACTCGGAAGTATGGGTAGCCCTATTTCGCCAGACCCACCATCAGGTCGCTAGGCCCGGGTAGGTTGATCCGGCCTACCTCGGTGAACCCCGCATCCTTCATCCAGCGGGCGTATTCGAGCTCGCTGTAACTGGCGCCGGCTTCGGTGGCGACGAGCATGTTCAGGGAGAACAGTGCCGCCTGGTGCGGCCCGGTTTTGTCGGGATTGAGGATGAAGTCTTGCACGACGAGGCGGCCGTTCGGCGCAAGTGCCTGGTGGGCACGGCGGAAGATGTCCCGGTTCTGCTCCTCGGAAAACATGTGGCAGATCGCGTTCAGCATGATGAGGTCGTAGCCGGAGCCAAAATCGTCATGCAGCATGTCTCCCGCGCGAAGGCTGACTTGTGCTAAGAGGCCGGCCTGGCTGACATATTCGGCGGCGAGCGGCACGACCTCCGGGATGTCAAGGATCTCGCACTGCACATCGGGACAAGCCTTGGCGAAGGCGATGGAGTAGGCGCCGGAGCCGCCGCCGAGATCGAGGATGCGGCGAACACCGGCTGTGCCCAGGGTCTTCACCACAAGTGGGGCGCGATCCTTGGCGATGCGCTGCATGCCGGCAATGAAGTTGTGTGTCCATTCGGGGGGCTTGTCGCGATCGATGGGGCTGCGGGCACCACGGCGCACGGCGTCGGTCAGCGTGCTCCAGCGATGCCAGATGTTGGCGGTGTGCAGCAGACCATTGCGGTGGTTGTCTGGGGAGCCCTGCACAAAGAAGCGTGCTGACTCGGGCGTGTTCGTGTAATCGTCGCCGCTCTTCGAGAGCAGTCCGAGAGCGACCAGCGCGTTGAGCAGCATACCTGCCGCACGGGCATTCGCGTGGATCTTCGTCCCGACCTGCTGGGCATCGGCCCCGTCCCCGACAGCGGTAAAGACGTCGAGTTCAAGCGCCGTAAGAATGCAGCGACTGGGCATGTAGCCGCGGATCATTTGATCGAGGCGATCCGGCAGCATCCCTGCTTTGTCGCGGGCAGCCATCGCGTCACGGAACTTTTCCCCATGCTCGACCGACATGGCCTTCATCGCCAGGGCATCGTTCCATAGGAGACGATCGACGGGCTTGCCGTCCCGCAGATGCGTACCGACGATTTCGCCTACATCAGCCGGTTGCACACGCCGGTACCACACCCCTGCCGGATAGACGACCATCACTGGACCTTCATCACACAGTCCCATGCAGCCGCAGGTAGTGAGTTGCACATCGCGGTTGAGGCCGCGCGCCCGTATCTCGCGATCGAGCGCGTCGAGCACAGCGAACGACCCGCTGGCCGGGCAGGAGGGGACGCCTTCTGGCTTTTGCTGCGTGCAGACGAAGAGATGAAAGCGGAACGGTTCCATCGCGGTCTCCGATCGTAGATCAATGTTAGCGCTTAATCTCGCTGACGCAGAGCCAGTTCTGAGAATCTCGGGGAGTGCGGCTCGGTGATTCCGCGTAAGTCGGGGGAGTGATTCGCATGCAGATCACCGTAGTACTGTGATCTAGGTCACAGCCCTCGGTCCCCGGCGGCCCTAAGCTGAAAACTGGCAAACATTGCCCGTATCAGCCATTCGTTAGCCCGGAGGTCCCAAATGCCGGAACCCGCCAGCTCGTTTCAGAGGGTCATGGAGGAGCAATTTAACAAGCCCTCGGCAAATGTGGCCGACGTGCCTGCATCCATTCCCTCGCAACTTACCATCACTGGCGCATTCTCGGATCAAGTGGCTGTGGTTACGGGAGCAGGCAGCGGCATCGGGAAAGCGATCGCGACTGCGCTTGCGGCACACGGCGCGACGCTCTGCCTGGTTGGACGCACCCGGGAGAAGCTGCAAGCTACGGCCCAGAGCTTGAATGGCACGCACGCGGTGCTCCCCGCCGACCTCAGCCAGGATTGCCAGATTGAGGCCCTTGTCGCCGAAGTGCAGCGGCGCTGCTCAACGGTCGATATGCTGGTGATGTGCGCGGGAGAGATGGTGCAGGGAACAGTGCAGGATTCCCCCGTGGCTGTACTCGATCAGCTATTCCGTTCCAATGTCCACGGGAGTTACCTGCTGATACAAAAGCTGCTGCCCGCCCTGCGGCAGTGTCGTGGTCAGATCGTCATCATCAACTCCAGCGCGGGGCTTAGCGCGCGTCCCAACCTTGGCCAATATTCGGCGACAAAACATGCTTTGAAGGCGATCACGGATGCGTTACGCGGGGAAGTAAACGAATTCGGCATCCGAGTGCTCGGTGTTTACTCCGGCCGTACCGCTACGCCCATGATGGAGACGATGTATAAGCAGGACGCAAAAGCTTACAAGCCGGAACTCCTGCTCCAGCCGGAAGATATTGCGTCTGTGGTGTTGAACGCGCTGATGTTGCCACGAACCGCGGAGGTAACGGACATCAACATCAGAGCGATGATGAAATCCTATTAGTATCCCATCCGCAAGAGAGCTTTCGAATCCGCCCCTTCTCGTTTCGGCTCAACCCAGGTCCCGGCACAGGGCCCAGCCTGGAATCTTGGGCGCGGATCGCGGCATCAGGTTGCTTGCGACGAGGTTGGTGTTGCGGGAGTGCGCCTTACACCGTCTGGGTAATCTTTTTCAGCGCGCGCGGACGATCCGGATCCAGCCCTTTCACCTCGGCGAGCGACGCCGCGAACAATTGCGCTGGAATAATGTACGGAATCGGCGTGTATAGATCTCGCGGCCCGCGGCTCGCCGCCAAATCAAGCGGAATGAGAATGCGATTGCTGAGCCTGCCGGAGCCGAACCTCTCGACCGCTGCCCTCTGGCTCTGATCGGTGATCATCAGCATTTCTGCCCGGATCTGAACCAGCCGCTCCAGCAACTGGGCCAGGCCGGTCCAGGTCACGCCCGGAGGGGCAAACAGGAAGACCGGAAACGCCGCCTCCAGCATCGCGATCGGACCATGGAGGAGATCGGCGGAAGAAAACCGCTCCGCCACCACATAACATGTCTCCATCAGTTTGAGTGCGAACTCGAATGCATTGGAATAATTCAGCCCGCGCCCCACGACCAATGCCTGGTCCATGAAGCGATAGCGCTCAGCGCGCTCGGCGATTTCCGTTTCCATCTTCAAGGCCGCGCCAGCCCACTCCGGCACGCGCCGCAATTTGTCCAGCTCAATAGCGCCACCGAGGGCGTGCGCCAGCAGATACAGCATCAGCAACTGGCCGGTGTACGTTTTTGTCGCCGGCACGCTTTTCTCTTTCCCTGCCCCGACCAGGAACACGTGATCGGCAAGCTTCGCAAGGGTGCTCGACGCCTCATTCGTGATCCCCACCGTCATGGCGTGTTGCTTGCTCGCCTCGCTCAGCACCAGGTTGGTGTCCGTCGATTCTCCCGACTGCGAGATCGCCACCACCAGCGTGTCATGCAGGTCCACCGCTACGTGGTACAGCGTGTAAATGGACGGCGCCGCCAGCGACACCGGAATGCCGGTCATGATCTCCAGCAGATAGCGCCCGAACTGTGCGGCATTGTCCGAGGTTCCGCGCGCCACCAGCACGATCAACCGCGGCTTCTTCTTCTCGAACAGGCGCCGCAAGCGGTTGCTGCCCGGCAGCTCGGCCTTCAGGGTGCGTTCCAGCACGGCGGGTTGTTGCCGGATTTCCTGTAACATCTTCGAAATAGTCATGGTTGCGAATCCCAGTGTGCACACGCCGGTGGGATTAAGCAATGGCGCCGTACAGGTGGAACGAGGGGATGGCTTCCAACGCATGACAACCAATGCAGAGGCTGACGGCCGTCGTAGGCGTCTACAGAGGTACTATGGATTGGGCGGGGTCATGGTGCGCCGGATCGCCGCAATTCCAAACCGGCACGAACGATATTTTCTGCCGAGGGTCTCCGCTCGGACGAGGGCGCATTGAGGAGTACGATAACATGGGGTAAGTACGTAGCTCCGTATAGGAGGTAACGGTTTATGGCAGAGTCTGTATTCGAAAAAGCCGACGTGCAGGTCGCGGAATCAATCCACAAACTTACACGCGCAACGTCGGCGATGGCAGACGCGATCGACGAAGGTGTCGGGGTGATCAAGCGTGCCGTAAGACGGAGCGGCGATGTGGCTGAGGAGCTGATGGACGATGCGACCCAGCGCGTGAAGCGTCACCCGGCAGAGACCATGGCCGCCACCTTCGCTTTTGGCGTTATCGTCGGAGGGCTTATCGGCTGGATGATAGCGCGAAAGTAGACGGCGTGCGCGGAAGACGGGGGCTCGTTTCCAAGATCGGCGCTCTCTTCTGAGTGTGCTTTGCAGACTTGGCCGCACCTGGCATTCGAGGGTGAACGGCGCAGCCCAGCCCGGAGCCCTGTTCTTGGCCGGTGCATGGTGTGACGTATAATCCCGCTCTGCACCCCAGTTATGCCGCTCCTATCCGGCTCCAAACTCGGCCGGTATGAAATTGTGTCGGCGATCGGCGCCGGCGGCATGGGCGAGGTGTACCGCGCCCGCGACCTGGAACTGGGCCGCGAAGTCGCCATCAAGATTCTCCCGGAAAAAATCGGTCTCGACCCGGACCGTCTGCGCCGCTTCCAGCAGGAAGCACGGATCACGGCGAGCACCAACCACCCCAACATTCTTGCGGTCTACGATGTCGGCACCTGCGAAGGCACGCCGTTCATCGTCTCCGAATTGCTCGAGGGAATGACGCTCCGGGACCGGCTCAGGACGGGTCCGTTGCCGACGCGTGGCGCGCTTGAGATTGCGGGTCAAATCGCATCCGGACTGGCCACGGCGCACGAAAAAGGAATCATCCACCGCGACCTGAAGCCCGACAACGTCTTCCTGACGAAAGACGGGCAAGTCAAAATTCTCGATTTCGGGATTGCCAAGCTGTCGGCGCCGGACCCAGGCGGAGACCAGCCGACTTTGACCACCGCGGGCGTGATCATGGGCACGCTCACCTACATGTCGCCGGAACAGGTGTGCGGAGCGGCGGTGGATCATCGCAGCGACATCTTCAGCCTGGGAGGAGTGCTCTACGAGATGCTGGTGGGGTCGCCGCCGTTCTCGAATCCCAGCCGAACCGAGACCGTGCGCTCCATCCTCAACCTGGATCCGCTGGAAGAACCGGCAGCAGAAAAGATTCCTGCCGCGGTGCGGCGCGTGCTGCAACACTGCATGGAAAAAGATGCGGCGAACCGTTTCCAATCGGCACGCGACCTGGTGTTCGCTTTGCAGGGAACGGTGGGGGAAACTTCCGCAACCGTGCGGGTGCGGGTAACGCCGCCGCCGGCCCGGCGCCTCGGGCGGCGCGGGGTGCTGGAAATTGCCGGCGCGCTGGTGCTGCTGGCAGCAGCCATTTTCGCCGTGCGGCGAGAGACGTTGGTCCAGCCGCACTTCGATCGCCTGACCTACGAGCGGGGAACCATCGCCGCGGCGCGTTTCGCTCCCGACGCACACAACATTATTTACTCGGCGTCCTGGGCGGGCGCGCCGGTCGAGGTCTACTCGACCAGCCCGCAATTCCCGTCGTCGAGGCCGCTCGGGTTGGGCGATGCCTCAGTCCTGGGCATATCGCGAACCGGCGAGCTCGCGCTGCTGAGGCACGGCAGGTTATCGGCGCACCTGGTCGTCCTGTTCGGGACGCTGGCGCGCGCTCCGATGGCGGGTGGCGCGCCTCGCGACGTCGCCGAAAATGTCCGCTGGGCGGACTGGGATCCGCAAGGAGAACTGGCCATTGTGCGTCACCAGGGCGGCCGGAGCCGGCTGGAGTACCCGATCGGCAAGGTACTGTACGAAACGCCCGGGTGGATTAGTCATATCCGGTTCTCGCCCACAGGAGATCACATTGCTTTTCTCGATCACGCGATCTGGTCCGACGATCGCGGGGCGGTCTGTGTGATTGACACGTCCGGCAACCGGACGGTCCTCTCCAGCGGCTGGGAGGCGGCGGACGGGCTGGCCTGGTCGCCGAGCGGAGAGGTGTGGGTGAGCGCGACCCGACGCGGCTTCAGCCGGTCCTTGTATGCCATCAGCATGTCGGGTCACGAGCGCGAGGTGCTGGCCGTACCCACCGGGATGACGCTGCAGGACATCGCCCGCGATGGCCGCGTGCTGCTGACATCGGAAGACGAGCGATCGCTCATGCAAGGGACCGATGGCAGCGGGCCGGAACGCGAACTGTCCTGGTTCGACTGGACGATTGCGCGCGACATTTCACCCGACGGCAAGTTGCTGCTGTTCGAAGAAGCGGGCGCGCCCGCCGGCGAGCATTACATGGCGGGGCTGCGAAAGTTCGACGGAAGCCCGCCGCTGCGGCTGGGCGAGGGCAGCCCCGGCGGCCTGTCGCGTGATGGGAAGTGGGTAGTGGCGACGACGCCCACCCAGGTGACCTTGCTTCCGACCGGGGCGGGGCAGCCGATCACGGTTAGCGTCACCGGGTTGGAAAACTTCGGCAGCGCGCGGATTTTTCCGGACGGCGAGCATCTCCTGCTCAATGCGGCGGAGAAGGGTCACGCGGCTCGCGCTTACATCATCGACCAGCACGGAAGCCAACCCCGCGCCATCACACCCGAAGGAGTTCCCGCACTGGTCGTCTCGCCGGATGGCAGGTTTGTGACGGCTCCCGACAACGAACATCAGATCACGGTGTACGCAGTGGACGGATCACCGTCGCGGCGCATTCCAAACCTGCCCACGGGTTTCGACCCGATTGGCTGGAGCGCCGATACCGGCTCGCTCTACGTTTTCGAGCCCGCTTCTCTGCCCAACAACGTCTACCGCGTGGACATTGCGACGGGAAAGCGGCAACTCGTCCGCAAGATGATGCCGAACGACCCGGCTGGCCTGGTCAATATCGGCGGCGCTGTCATCACGCCCGACGGCAAAGCGTATGCCTACAACTATTACCGGGTATTGTCGACGTTGTACGTGGTGCGGAATCTGAAATGAAACGTGGGTGAGTTACGAGGTTCGGAAGTCACTTCTCAATCCAGCGGTCCGGCGAAATCCTCCCGCACGTAATGCAGCAACATCGTGGTGGAGGTAAATCCTTCGGCAAGTTTGGGGCGGAAGTGCGGCAACAGGCGTCCGCAGAACAAAACCGCGTCCCCGACATTTTGGATCACTCTCACCGTGCGCTTGCCGGGCTGGATGCACAAGGGCCAAGGCGACTCCCGCTCTCGCTCCGGGGGATAATCAACCAGAATGCTCAGGGTGAATTCGCACTGCTCGCGGTCGGTGTGCGGTTCCAGTTCCGCGCCGCCCTGGTAAGAGACCACGTAGGTGTAAGACGGCTTCAACTTCTCGCCGGCAATCTCGCTGATGGCGTCGGTCAGTTGATGGTGGAAAAAGCGCGAGACAGCCTCATTGTGGCAGGCGTAACGGCAGGACGCCTGAGCATCGCCGAGATACATGCCGCCGGTGCGAACCAGGCGACGGTAGTACTTGCGGAGGGCGTCGATTTGGAAGGCGTGAATCAGGCCTGACACGGTGGTGTACCGGCGTTGGCGAAACCGGCGCGCCGATGTCGCGGCCGCGGCGTGCCACCGCTTGCCGGCAGTGTCCCCGTGGCTGCTCTCTACCAGGATGCCGGCCTGGCGTAAGAGGTCAACGGCCTGATTAGGCGCGCCGTCCGGAACGGGCCCGCCGAGAGAGCAATGGTTCAGCAGTTCCCGGTACACGTCTCCTACCCAGAATGGCTGCCAGCCGGTTGCAGTTGGAACCCAGACGATTGGGTCTCCCGCGCCGGCGGCCAGCCACGCAGCAGCTTCCGCTACTTCGCGCGGTGTTCCGCTCGTCCAGGAAAAACGGCAATGCGGGTTGATGATGAGCCGCCGGGAAGGAATGCGAGGGCGTCCGGCCGATGATGGAGCAAGGTATCCGGGCTGCTCATCCAGTACGCAGCGAAACACCCCGGCGCCTGCGAATTCAGCGGCACCGGCGGTGTCGGCGCGATGATCGGCAAGTTGCGGGCTAGGCGCTACGGTCACAGTGGATCCATCCGTTCAGGGCAAACCGGCTGTCGGCGAAGTCGCGCGACGGGCAATGCACGACGGAAACCTCATGGATGGCGGCGGCCGGGAAGAAAACGACAAAATTCTGCCCCGGCACGATGACGTCGTGGTTCCAACTGGCCCCTTCGTAAATGCGGAGTTCTCCGCCGGAAAACGCCTTTGGCTCGCGGTGAAAGTAGTAGACGTACGAGATCTCCCGGGTGGAATTGGCGGCATCCACGTCGCGATGAGGGCCGAAAAAATCTCCGTCATTGCTGGCGCTGAGGCCGGCATCAACGCCCAGGACAGGGAAGGGCTCGTGCGCCAATTTCTGCAGCGCGTAATCCAGGAAATGGCGGACGCGACCGGTGACCAGTGAGAAAAACGGACCCAATTCGTACAACAGCCGCGACCGCCGGTGATCGAGCATGACGGCGCCCTCGCTCTCCGCGGTTACAACTGTGCCGGCTTGAAAATCCGCTTCCCGGCTAATCGCGTATTGCAGCAGTGCCGACAGTTCGTCAGGAAAAAGGAATTCCTCCAGCACAACGAACTTCGGTTTCGTTGCCGCAGACCTCATCAGTTTGGGATCCTGCTATTTCTTCGGCCTGCCCGTAGGCGCGGCTCCGGGAACAGGACCGGGCTTCGGTCCACCGGGGATTTGCAAAGGCGCGGCTCCGGGAACAGGGCCTGGTTTCGGTCCACCCGGGATTTGGACAGGCGCGGCTCCGGGAACAGGGCCTGGTTTCGGTCCACCCGGGATTTGGACAGGCGCGGCTCCGGGAACAGGGCCTGGTTTCGGGCCACCCGGGATTTGGACAGGCGCTGCTCCGGGAACAGGGCCTGGCTTCGGGCCGCCCGGTGGGCTGCACTGCATACTCCTCCGTCCCGCGTCGGATGTTGAGCTGTCTGTCATACGGCTTCTCCTTTGCCGACCAGTTGATCCTGCGTAAATCGCGCACGCCACCGCTCACCTGGATTCCGAGTGGTCGCGCACTGACTTGAAAAGGGTCCGAATGCAGTGAAATGAAAGCTGGCTTCGTAAGAGTTGGCCGCAAACGATAGAATGTGCCGCCTCGATTGTCAAGAAAGCGTAGCCACCCGAGAAAATGTCCAGCCGGCTCGTCTGCTATTCGGTGACCAATTGCGGTGAAGGACCGCATCTCGACCAACTGCTGCGCAGCACTGCCAGCCTGCGGCAATACAACACCAACATCCCGGTGTGGGTGTTCGTGTATGGCGATTTGCCGTCGGCCGCTGCGGCTCTCCTGGAGGCGAACCACATCTGCGTGAAGCCGGTCGGCACCTACGTCGCCTCGCTTGGCAATCTGTCGCCGCACGCGGAGGTGCTGAGCAGCTATGGCGTTCTCTGCAAGTATTTGTCGCTCGCCGAACTGGCCGATGTGGACGTCGCGCAGTTGCTGTTGGTGGATTGCGACACTTTCTTCTTCGACGACGTCACCAAGCTGTTCGAACGCTATGCTGAATGCGAATGCTACGGACGCGAAGAGCCTTTTTCCCCGTATAGCGCTCATGGCGATGCCGCGTATCTCGATCCTGCCGCGCTGGCGGCCTTGCTGATAGCGGAAGCCTTGCGCGAAGTTCCAACCTTGAATACCGGCGCTCTCCTGTTGAATCGTGGCCTGCACCGCAAAGTGGCGCCGATGCTCGGTTTCATGCTGGACTACGCATCGCGCTTGATGATGTGGTTACGCTTGCACCACGATGGAGCGTTGCCTTACCGGACGCCGGAGTGCGATTCCAACAGCGGGGCGGACGGTGACCCCGCCGGTTCAGGGGAACCGTCGCATTCTCCGCTGCCGTTTCCTTCCTCCAACGTCTGGATCGTTGATGAAGTGGCGTTCTGGATGATGCTAGGGCGGCTGCCGGAAGTCTCGTGCGGAATTTTCGCGTGGCACGATTTCTTGCAGGGCCAGGAATTCCTCTCCACCAGCCGAGAACAAACCTCTGCCTTGGGGTGCCACTACTTCAGCGTCAATGAAGGTGTTTTCACACGGTGGGTGAAGGACGGAGCCACGTAAATCGCCGAGCCGCGTGGAGCTTCAGAAGTCTCGAAAGTGGGACGAAGTCACTTTAGGTTTTTCCACCTTCATTCAGCCTAGTTCTGCGTTGACCGCACTCTGGACAGCAGGTACTATCCACCCGCAATAACCGCAACTCTGGGTTCCAATGTCATCATCCATCCGCGTTCGTCCTTGGCCAAGGCCGAGGTATGCGGAACAGTGCCGGAGGGCCTGAATGCAAAAGCGCAGCAATGTGCTGGGGCGGTTGTCCACGCGCGGTCTCATCTTCTTCCTTATATCCTTCCTGACATTCAGCATTGAGGCGCACGCGGCGATGAAGCCGAGGCCCTCGCCCGGGCCGAAGCCGCAAGCAACCTCGGCAACGGCTGCGAACGCCGGCGGAGGTGTGCGCGTGTGGCTGGATGCGCCGCGGACACTGGCCTCACGCGCCGCGGGGATAAGTGTGCCTGCTGTAACAACGGCCGGTGCCCAGGCACAGCCGCTGGCGCTGGCGGCAGGCGACTTTGACGAAAACGGCGTCGAAGACCTGGTGGCAGCGTACGGCGCCGGCACTGCCGGATCGCTGGCCATCTATCGCGGCAACCTGGATGCGTTCGCGCCCCAGAGTAAGGCATCGTTCGACGGAATCGCGAAGGGCCAATTTCCCGACCCATTTCTGTCAACGCCGGATTCCGTGAACCTGCCGGTGCGGCCTGATTTTGTCGCCGTGGGCGACTTCAACGGTGACGGCCATTCCGACATCGCAGTGGGCTCGCGCAGCGGCGCAACCCTGTACATCCTGTTTGGCGACGGAAAGGGAAAATTCACCCAGCCGATGGCCGTGGCGCTGCCGGCGGGCGTGACCGCGATGGCGGCGAAGCGGCTCGATCCGGTGAGCCGTCCTACGCACCTGGTGATCGCGGTGGGCGGCGACAACCCGCGCTTGCTGGTGTACGCGGGCTCGGATAGCGGGCCGCAAGGGGTGATCAGTTTGGGTTTGAGCGCCCCGGTGACGTCGGTTGCATTCGGCAACCTGGATCGGGATGCGTACCTGGATGCGGCGCTGGTGGCCGGAGGGCAGTTGATGATCCTGCACGGCCGCGACGTGCACGCCGCGGCCATGGGCGCGGGTACTGGTGTTGCGCTGGAAGCCGTGCCGCTGGTGTCAGCAGCTATCTCGGTTGCTATCGGCAAGTTCCTGCCCGACCGCGATCCGCGGGCCCAGATGGCCGTGCTGTCGTCGGATGGTTCCATCCAAATGATCGCGCGCGCCGGCCTCGATGCGCGTCCCAGGAGCGCGGAGGAATTGCGCGCGATGGCGTTGGGGTCGCTGAGCGGGCATCCGGTTGCGCTGCCGCCGCTGGATGCGAATGAAGGTTGGACAATTGCCGAGACGTTCCCGGCCCGCGTGAGTTCCGGGACCTCCAGCCGCACGCCCATTCTGATGGCAACGCGGATCTCCGGCCAGGCGATGGATGACATTGTCGTGCTGGACGGCAGCGCCAGCCGCTTGCACCTGGTTTCCCACGCCAACGTGCGCAGTGCTAACGACCTGGTGGGAAAGCTGCCTCCAAGCGCCGAAGGAGACTTGGCTCTGACCTCGGTGCCGGCACCCGTGGCTGCAATCCGCATGCGGGTGAACATCGACGGACGCCCCGGCGTGGTCATGCTGAACGAAGGGCAAGTGGCGCCCTCGGTCATGATGCCGCTTCCCGACCCGACATTCACGGTTGACACAACCAATGACACGGTGGACGTCACCCCGGGTGACGGCACCTGCGCCGACGGCAACGGCCAGTGCAGCTTGCGTGCCGCCATCATGGAAGCCAATGCCACGGCGGGCCCAGATACGATCATGGTTCCGGCGGGGACCTACCAACTGATCCTGACCGGTGCGAATAAAGAGACGGCCGGCGAAACTGCCGCTTATGGCTCGCTGGATATTTTTGATGGCGTCACCATCCAAGGCGAGCAAGACCTCGGCGGCAACCCAACCACCATCATCCAGGCGGGCACGACCAACTCCAACGGCATTGACAAGGTGTTCTCCATCAACCCGAACGGCGACTTGGCATTCGACACTAGTTTTTCCAACCTGGTGATCCGCTTCGGCAAGAATCCCGGCAGTTTTGGTGGTGGACTGACCCTGCCGCATGGATTCGGCGGTGGCGTGTTCTGGGAGGCCAACGGGAGCAGCACGATGACGATGACCAACTGCATCGTCACCGATAACTCGACGGTGGATGGCGATGGCGGGGGAATGGCAGTTGACGATTTCGTGAACGGCACCGCCGTTTTCACGCTGACCAACAGCACGGTCCAAAACAATTCGGTCAACGAATCGTCCACCGGGGGTCCGGGAATCGGCGGCGGCATTTTTGTCGGCAGCGGCACCGCCATTGTGATCAGTGGCAGCCAAATCCTGAACAATAACGCCACTCAAACCACCGGGACCGGCGGCGGTCTGGGCGGCGGCATCTTCCTGTTCGATCCCAGCAACGGCAACACGCAATCGGCGATTCACGCCAGCACCATCTCGGGCAATCACGCAGCGGGTCAGGGCGGAGGGAGCAGGACTGGTCAAGGCTTGCTCATCGACCTGGGCACAATCATCAGCAACAACACGGTCAGCGCAGGCAACGGCGGCGGACTGTGGAGCAGCCTGAGCGGCGAAACCACCACGTTGAGCAAGGTCACGATTACTGGAAACACGGCCTCGGGCCAAGGCGGAGGGATTCTCACCGGCTCGGCTGGAGGGACGTCGAACGGCCTGGCGATGAGTTTCAGTCGCCTGGCAGGCAATACGGCGCCTACCGGCAAGAACCTGACCAGCCTTGGCGATGCCGGCAGCACGGTTACCGTAACCAACAACTGGTGGGGCACGAATGCGGCGTCGGGCACAATCAACAACGGCGGCACCGGGACCGTCACCTTCGATCCCTTCATCGTCCTGACTCACACCGCCAGCCCGAACAAGATCCGCATTAATCAAAGCACCACGCTCACCGGCGACATGAGCAAGGACAACCACGGCAGCGGCGCTGCCTTGGCCGCCAATCTGGATGTGCTGAACGGATTGCCCATCACCTTTAACAACGCCGTGCTGGGAACCATTCCACAGGCACAGCCCGAAGCACTCAGCGCGGGCGCTCAGGCCACCGCTACCTACAATGCGGGCGGCGTGGGAGGGAACGGTTCAGCGGATGCCACGGTGGACCAAGCAACGGTCACGGCGAATATCGTTGTCTTGCAGCCGCCGTCCATCACCAAGAGCTTTAACCCGACCATGGTTCCGATGAATGTTCCCAGCGTGCTGACGTTCTCCGTCACCAACGGGAATGTGGTCCCGATCAACGCCAGTTTCACAGACAATTTCACCGCGCCCTTCGGCCCCATGGTAGTGTCCACGCCTCCCAACGTCGTGAATGGCTGCGGTGGCTCGGTAACCGCCACGGCGGGTACGTCCACCGTGAGCTTCTCGAATGCGGCCTTGGCTGTGGGCACCTGCACAATTACGCTGAACGTACAGGACGTGGTCGGAGACGGAGTTTGGCACAACAGCGTCACCGTCGACTCCACCGATGCGGGTACGGGCAACACATCGACCGCCGACCTTACAGTGGTTAATCCTCCTGCCATCGTGAAAGCGTTTGGGGTGGCCACCATCCCGCTGAACGGTACTATCTCGCTGACATTCACGATCAGCAACAGCAACGCTGGCGGCACACCCGTGATCGGGGTCGCGTTCACCGATAATCTTCCCGTCGGGCTGGTGGTAGCGACTCCCGGCAACCTGACCAATAGCTGCGGAGGGACAGCGACCGCTGTGGATGGGTCCGGGGCCGTCAGTTTGTCCGGCGTGTTCGCGCCTACATCGGGCTGCACGGTTTCTGTCAACGTGACCGGAACAACAGCAGGGTTGAAGAACAACAGCGTGCAGGTGACTTCCACTAGCGCCGGCACAGGCAATACTTCCAATGCCAGCATCACCGTGGTGTCGCCGCCGGTCATTATTAAGGCGTTTGGCGCGGCCTCGATTCCACTCGACGGCTCGACCTCTTTGAGCTTCACCATTCAGAACAACAACACCACGACTACGCTCACCGGATCCGGCTTCAGTGACACGCTGCCGGCGGGCCTGGTGATCTCCACGCCCAATGGACAGACGGGAACCTGTGGTAGCGGAACCATCACCGCGACGCAGGGGACCAATGTCATCAGCCTGACGGGAGCGACGCTGACCCAAAGCAGTTCGTGCACGTTCTCAGTGAACGTGACGGGCACGGCGGCGGGTACGCAGAACAACACGACGGGAAACGTGACTTCAACCGAAGGCGGAACGGGCGGAACGGCCTCGGCCTCGATCAACGTGGTAGCGCCGCCGGCGATCGTCAAAGCCTTTGGCGCGGCGGCGATTCCGCTGAACGGCACCACCTCGCTGACCTTTATCATCACCAATCCGGCAGCCAACACGGTGGCGGAGACCGGCGTGGCGTTCACCGACACTTTGCCCACGGGCCTGGTGGTGGCGACGCCGAACGGGCTGTCGAACACCTGCGGCGGCACGGCAACGGCCGTGGCTGGCTCAGGGAGCATCTCGCTGACAGGCGGGACCATTGCAGCCAGCAGCAACTGCACCGTGGTGGTGAACGTGACCGGGACCGCGTCGGGGAACTTCACCAACACGACGGGCAACGTTTCCTCCACCAACGGTGGGACCGGCAACACGGCCACGGCGAACCTCTCCGTAGCCACTCCGCCGACGATCACGAAGGCGTTCGGCGCGGCGACGATTCCGCTGAACGGCTCGACCTCGCTTACGTTCACCATCACCAATCCAGCCGCCAACACCATCGCGCTGACGGGAGTGGCGTTCACCGATAACCTGCCTGCCGGACTGGTTGTGGCCACGCCCAACGGGTTGGCCAGCAGCTGCGGCGGAACAGCCACCGCGGTAGCGGGCGCCTCTGCTTTGAGCCTGGCGGGGGCAACTCTGGCAACGAACACCTCCTGCACGTTGTCGGTGAGCGTTACCGGCACCACGGCCGGGGTGAAGAACAACAGCGTGCAGGTGACATCGACCGAAGGCGGCACGGGTAACACGTCTAATGCCTCGATTACGGTGGTGGCGCCGCCGGTCATTATTAAGGCCTTCGGGGCGGCCTCGATTCCGCTGAATGGCTCGACGTCTTTGAGCTTCACCATTCAGAACAACAACACCACGACTGCGCTCGCCGGGATCGGCTTCAGTGACACGCTGCCGGCGGGCCTGGTGATCGCGAGCCCCAACGGGCTGACGGGAACATGTGGTGGCGGAACCATCACCGCGATCCAGGGAACCAACGTCATCAGCCTGACGGGAGCGACCCTGGCGCAAAGCAGTTCGTGCACGTTCTCAGTGAACGTGACGGGCACGGCGGCGGGCACGCAGAACAACACCACCGGCAACGTGACCTCGACGGAGGGCGGAACGGGCGGGACGGCCTCGGCATCGATCAACGTGGTAGCGCCACCGTCGATTGCCAAGGTATTCAATCCGTCGACGATTGTCCTGAATGCGACCACCTCGCTGACCTTTACCATCACGAATCCGGCGGCCAACGCGGTGGCCGAGACCGGTGTAGCGTTCGCGGATACATTGCCGGCCGGAATCGTGGTGGCCACGCCCAACGGCCTGACCAACACGTGTGGCGGCACGGCAACGGCAGTGGCCGGCTCCGGCAGCATCTCGCTGACCGGCGGCACCATTGCAGCCGGCAACGTCTGCACCGTGACGGTGAACGTGACCGGAACGTCGTCGGGGAACTTCACCAACACGACGGGCAACGTCACGTCCACCAACGGCGGCACCGGCAACACGGCAACGGCGAACCTCTCCGTAGCCACACCGCCGACGATCACGAAGGCGTTTGGCGCGGCCAGCATCCTGCTGAATGGGTCCACCTCACTCACCTTCAGCATCAACAACCCGAATACCACGCTTGCCCTGACCGGCGTCGCGTTCTCCGATGCGCTTCCGGCCGGTCTGGTGGTGGCCACACCCAATGGCCTGACGGGTTCCTGCGGAGGCGGGGCCATTACCGCAACTGCGGGTTCCAGCAGCGCCACGCTGTCTGGCGCCACGCTTGCAGCCAGCGCTTCGTGCACCTTTGGCGTCAATGTCACCGGCACGACGGTGGGAGTGATGTCGAACACCACCGGCGCGATTTCAGCGACTGAAAGTGGTCCGGGGACTACCAGCAACACCGCCAGCATCACGGTGATTGCTCCGCCCAGCATCGCCAAATCATTCGGAGCAGCCAGCATCAACGTGAACGCCACGACCACTCTCAGCTTCACCATCACCAACCCGAATGCAACCGTCGCGCTGACCGGTGTGGCCTTCAGTGACACACTGCCTGCCGGACTGACGGTCGTGAATCCGAACGGGCTTACGGGCTCCTGTGGCGCCGGCACCATCACGGCAGTGTCGGGCTCCAGCGCCGTCAGCCTGTCCGGCGGCACGATCGCGGCGGGTGGATCCTGCACGTTCTCGGTCAACGTGACCGGCGTGGCCGGGGGTAACCTGGTCAACACCACCGGGGCCGTGACCTCCACCAATGCAGGCACCGGCAATACGGCGACGGCTTCCATCACCGTGTTGGCGCCTGACCTGACGATCACGAAGACGCATACCGGCAACTTCGCGCAGAGCGGGACCGGCTCGTACACGATCGCGGTTGCCAATGCCGGAACGGGACCGACGCTGAGCACGGTGACCGTGATCGACACGCCGGCCACTGGGCTGACGGTGACTGCGATCTCCGGGACGGGATGGACCTGCACGCTGGCCACGCGAACCTGCACGCGCGCCGATGCGCTCGCCGCGGGCGCCAGCTATCCGACGATCACTGTGACCGTCACCATTGCCGGGAACGCTGCCACCAGCCTGACCAACACGGCGACCGTGTCGGGCGGCGGTGAGTTGAACACTGCCAACGACACGGCGGCGGACGTCACAACCATTGCTCCCGCGATTGTGATCACGGCGGTCAACGGGTTGGCCACGGTTTCGCAGGGCGGCGTCGCCACGTTCTCCTTCAACATCACGGAGGCGCCGGGACTGTCGTTGGGGGCGATTACCTTCAGTTGCTCGGGGCTGCCGGCGGGCGCGGCATGCATATTTACTCCGCCGAGCGTAACGCAGTTGCCGGCGCAAGTAACGCTGACCGTCAGTACCTCGAGCCTGGGCGTGGCGCAGAACCGGTTGCCGGGGCCGCTGGGAGGACTGAACTACCTGTTCACCGTAATGATGCTGCCGTTCCTCGGCCTGGTGCCGATGAGGGCTATCAAAGACCGGCGTAACCGCAAGCGAGTGTTCTGGCTGCTGCTGATCGCATTCGCGCTTCTGCTGCTGGCAGGGTGCGGATTCCATCCGAGCAGGGCACACCCGGTGGTCGCAACCGGTTCGTACAACATCACGGTTACTGCCATGAGCAGCACGGGCGGCGTGCAGGCACAATCGGTCGTCACCCTGATCGTGCAATAACCAACGCAGCCACTCCTGGCGCAACCTGGCCGGGAGTGGCCGTGAAGTTCCTGGAGCTACCGCAGCAGTCCGTGCCTGGAGCCGCGGGGAAGCGGAAGCATAGCGTGGATCCCAATGCCGTGACGTTGCGTCCTGTGACGAAATCGGACGAGCCGTTTCTCCTTGCTCTATACGCCAGCACACGTCGTGACGAAGTCAATGCATGGGGGTGGCCGGAGCCGCAGATCCAGGCCTTTCTCGCCATGCAATTCAGGGCGCAACGGCAGTCCTATGACGCTGCCTATCCCGGGGCCGAGCACCATGTCATCTGCCTTGGCGCCGATGGGCAACCGGCTGGAAGGTTGTTGGTTTTCTGCGACGCCGGGCAGCTTTGCCTGGTGGACATCTCACTATTGCCGGAAGCGCGCAACCGGGGCATCGGAACCCGGGTCATCCAGCAGTTGTTCGAGCGTTGCCGCGCCCGGCACTGGTCCATGAACTTGCAGGTGGCCGTCACCAACCAGCGCGCGCTCTCTCTGTATGAACGCCTCGGATTCCGGCACAGCGGCGGCGATGCCATGTATGTGCAGATGACGTGGAATCCGTGAGTGGAATGCTAAATTGGTGGTGAGGCCTCACCCGTGGATCCTGCCCTCTACAAGGTTGAAACCTTCACTCCGCATGTGGGCGCGCAATTCGATCTGCATCTCGAAGACGTTCGCATTCCTTTGCGGCTAACCGAGGTGCGGACCGGACCATCCACGCCCAGACTCTTGCAGTTCGCGCTCACCTTTCATGGCCCGCTGAAGCCCCCGCTTCCGCAGCACATGTATGACCTGCGTCATGAGGTTCTCGGAGACATGGCGCTGTTTCTGGTGCCGATCGGCGAGGACCACGAAGGCAGGTTCTACGAGGTTGTCTTCAACCGCCTTCTACCAACGCCGCCGGCGCCCACCTCGTGAACCACGAGGTGACGTTCCGGCTCACGGAGCCGCGTGACCGCGACTTCCTGTTGCGCGTTTACGACAGCACGCGCGAACGTGAGCTCGCGGCCGTGCCCTGGACGCCGCAGCAGAAGGCCGCATTTGTCGAGCAGCAATTCACCGCGCAGGAGCACCACTACCACACCGAATTTCCCGGTGCGCAATTCAGCGTGATCCAGCATCGGGGCGGCGACGTGGGCCGCGTTTACATCACGCGCGAGCCGTGCATTCACATGCTCGATCTGACCGTGCTGCCCGAATTTCGCGGCCGGCGCATTGGCGGCACGGTGGTGCGCCGCCTGCAGCAGGAGGCGCGGCAGCAAGGCTCTGCGCTCACGGTTTACGTGGAGGTTTTCAATCCTGCGTTGCAGTGGTTCGAGAAGCGCGGGTTCCGCCCACAGGAGCAAAACGAACCAGCCATCCACGTTCTCATGAAGTGGATGCCTGCCGGCGACCTGGATGGGTCGCCTTAGATGTGGTTGATCACCGCCGTGTAGCTCGGTCGCTGCATGAGTGCGGCGGGCACGATGAACAACAGGAAGTCTCCCAGGGCCGGGTTATGCACTTCGTAGGTCCCCTGCTCAACTGCGCTGCCCTGCACGTAACCGAAACGGATCGCGAATGCCCGCGTCGCCCGCCCCAATTTTGCCTGCGGGTACACTTCCACGCCGTTCAGGCGCAACAGCAGCGAGCCCTTCGGCCCTTTGACCTGGAACGATTGGCCGATCAGCCGTTTGAACAGCTCCGGGGTGAACTGGTACTGCGACACGACCTTGTATTGCTGCACATTCGTCCAGACACTTTGCGCTGCCGCCGTGGCTGAAGAAGCCGCCTTGAGAGGATGCATGTTGGGCGCCGCGGTTGCGACTGCCGCCAGCGGCGTCGCCGCCGCCAGCGCCGTCAAGGTGCCTGCACCCGCCAGAAATGACCGACGCGAAACCCCCATGAATGCTGCCTCCCCCGCACGTGATGGTTTGCACGCACTGTACCCCCGCTCGGATTGGTTTTCAAGAGTTCCTTCCGAGATAACGTCTTGACTTCGTCGCGAAGCACGGTAAAGTTAGCTGCGTTCCCCTTCTGTGGACTTTCTCATTTGTGGTATTACACGAGCACGTGATCGCGCCCGACCTGCGCGTGTGCAAGGTTCTGGTGAACGTGCGAAATCGGCTGCAGCCCGGCCGCGGGAGGTCTGATGTCGAGTCCGTTCATTGGCGAAATTCGCATGTTCGCAGGGAACTTTGCACCGCAGGGGTGGTCGTTCTGCGACGGGTCCTTGATACCCATTTCTGAAAATGACGCGCTGTTCAACCTCATCGGCACCACCTACGGCGGCGATGGCCAGAGTACGTTCGCCCTGCCCGACTTGCGCAGCCGCGTCCCCGTCCATGCGGGTCCGGGATTTACCCTGGGGCAGGCCGGCGGCGAAGAGACCGTTACGCTCACGGTCCAGCAGATTCCTGCCCATATTCATGTTCCGCAGGCAAAGTCGGCGGCTGGCAATCGGGCCAGCCCGGCAGGAAGCGTGTGGGCGGCCTCAAGTTTGAACCAGTACACCGCCAACACTCCGAGTTCGAGCATGGATGCGGCTGCGTTGGGATCGGCGGGAGGCAGCCAGCCGCACGACAATATGGTCCCGTTCCTGGTCGTCAACTTCATCCTCTCGTTGTTCGGCGTCTTTCCATCGCAGTGAGGTGCGCGAATGTCGGAACCGTATCTTGGAGAAATCAAAATCATCTCGTGGAACTTTGCGCCGAGGGGCTGGGCCTTTTGCAATGGCGCGCTCATGCCCATCAACTTGAACCAAGCCCTGTTTTCGATCCTCGGGACCACCTACGGCGGTGACGGGCGCACGACCTTCGCGCTGCCGAACCTGCAGGGGCGCGTGCCGGTGCACGCCGGCAGCGGTATCTTTCTCGGCCAATCGGGCGGCGAGACGGCGCATACCCTGAACATCTCCGAGATGCCGGCCCACACCCACGTCCCGGCAGGTTCCAACGCAGCTCCCACATCCCGGACGCCGGCCGGGAAGTTGTGGACCGCCAGCCCCGCGCAACCGTTCAGCGCTTCGGCAGATACTGCGATGAATCCGGCCACGGTGCTGCCGATTGGGGGGAGTCAGCCGCACGACAACATGAGTCCATACCTGGTGCTGAACTTTGTGATTGCCCTGCAGGGTATTTTTCCCTCGCAGAATTGAGGAGGCGAAATGTCGAACCAGTTTGTGGCGGAAATCCGCATCTTTGCCGGCAATTTCGCTCCCACCGGCTGGGCGCTTTGCAACGGCCAGCTCATGCCCATTTCGCAGAACACGGCGCTGTTCTCCCTGCTGGGTACGACCTACGGTGGCGACGGCAAGTCAAATTTTGCCCTCCCCAACCTGCAAGGCTCCACTCCTATGCAACAAGGCCAGGGCCCCGGCTTGTCTCTGCGCGACCTCGGCGAAATTGGCGGTGAACAGAACGTCGCCCTGATCGAAACCGAGATGCCGGCGCACAATCACACGGTGGAGGGCAGCTCCGGCAGCGCGGGGCAGTCGAGTCCCGCAGGTAATGCCTGGGCTTCCGCTCCTTTTGGCCGGCCGTCGATCTACGCAGCGTCTTCCGGAAGTAATGTGCAGATGAACCCTCTTGCGGCATCAGTGACCGGTGGCAACCAGCCCCATAACAACATGATGCCTTATCTCTGTTTGACCTTCATCATTGCCTTGCAGGGGATATTCCCGCCACGAGCTTGACGCTCATCGCGGTGAGGCAGCGCTGGCCTTGGCTTCCATTCGCCGGCCTGCGAAGCTCAACGCCTCCACAACGGGCCGCTCTAAAATTCCCGCGCGAGGAGCCGCCATGTTGCGGCGTATCCTGAAAATTTCCGCCTCAACGTTAATGAATTGTGCTGAAGGGAGAGAGCGATGGCGACGAAATGCCGAAGGACAAGCAGGTTTGGCTGAAGCCGGGAGACAAGATCGCGTGCAGCCTGGAAAAGTTGGGCGAGTTGAAATTCGAGTTGGCCTAAACAAAACTAACCGCGGATTGACGCGGATTAACGCGGATCGGAAATTGATCAGCGAAAATCCGCGTGAATCCGCGGTTGCGTTTTTCCCGTTTATTTCTTTACGAAAATCGATTTCGGAACCATGCAGTGGACGCCTTTGCGGATGTCCACCATCTGGGTGATGTCGCAGTCCACGGCGATCGACGTGAGCGCGTACGCCTCGTAGCGGTCCATGGGCACGATCTTCTGCGTGGAGAGCCAGTCGATGGTGTTGCGCACGGCGATCTTGGTGGCTTCGGTAAGGTCCTCGTCGAAGCCGAGGAAGATCCAGTGCGTCGGCGTCTCCGCCCACGGCCAGTCGGTCTTCATGCCCTTGTGCACGATGGGCTCGATCTCGATTTCCTTGTAGGCGCACTCAATCGCTTCCAGGTTCATCTCGCCGTTGCCCTGGCGGCAGTGCGCGTCCCCGGTCCAGATCAGCGCGCCCTTCACGAACACCGGCAGATACAAGGTCGAGCCGGCTTGCAGTTCGTTCAGGTCCATGTTCGATCCGTTCTTCCACGGACGCAGCGTGCTGGTGCGTCCCTTGGCATCCTTGATCGGCGGACCGGCCTTTTCCTTGGGTTCGTCCGGATCGGGCGCCACGGCAATCACCCCAGGGAACGGCTTGAGGTCGACGACGATGCCCGGCTTGAATTCCGTTTGCATCTTCTTCAGGTCGAACTGGTAGTAACGAACGAAGCCTTCGGGAAATTCCTTGGGCAGCAAGCCGGTGGGGAACTCTTTGCCGGGAAGATTGAAGTTCTGCCCGTATTCCTTGGGGACGATTTTCAGGATCCGGATTTCGAGCGTGTCGCCGGGTTCGGCGTCCTCAACGTAAATCGGGCCGGTGATGGAGTGCGGACCACCGCCGGGATTGGCTTTGCGCAGACGTCCCAGTTCGTCCATCTGCGGGCCGGCGATGGTGTGATCGGTCGGCGCCGGCTTGATGGCGTCGAGCGCGTGGTACCAGGTCTCGACCGAGACCGTGTCGCCGGAATTGACCGTGAGGCGCGGCTTCTCGTTGACGTCGAACCAGCCCCACTGCACGTTCTCCTTGGTCGCGGGCAAGGTGTAGTGCTTTCCCGCGGGCATGGAACTCTTCTTCGTGGTTTTCGTTTTCGAAGTCTGCTGCGCGCCGGAACAGAGGCTGGCAGCGACCATCAGAGCAAGCGCGGATGTACTTGCAGCGCCCCACTTCATGTGTCGCCTCCTGAATGGAAAATCAAGGAAAGATGTTGGGCCGAATCACCCGGAGAAATTTGGTCGCGTACTCTATCCCGCTTTGATTGTCGGCGCAAGCTGGCGACACAAAATATCTCGTGATACGAGTTTCGAGTTTTGAATTTTGAGGGGCGAGTACCGAGTGGTGAAACCCGAAGGCGTCGAACTTGATCGCGAGCAGCAAGGTGTTCCAAATTCCTCTCGCTGCTAATAAACAATGTGCGCCGGCGGCGAACTTGGACAAGCTGCGGCAGCACGCGCGAGCAGCGCGAGATGGCTGAGCTCGCTTACGGGAAGCGGCGCCGCCGGCCGAAAGATTTAGCGCCTTCGGCGTGACCCGAAGCAACGCTTGTCTAATAATCCACTGCTGTGGAAAACTCTTGAACTATCGCAAGTCATAGAAAACACAAATGTTATTTTTATTTAGAGGAGCTGTTGACATGATTATCAAGAAGGGAGTTAAATTGGTCCGCTTATCGGACCAATTCCCGTAAGGGGAATTCCAGTCCTATGGAAGTCATGAACCCGGCTGTCAAACCCGAATTCGAAGCGGTCCGGCGCAACCGGATCTATGAAGAGATCGCCCGGCAAATCGAAAAGATGATTGCGGAGAAGATGAAGGCGGGCGACCGGCTTCCGCCGGAGCGGCAACTGGCCGACATGTTCGGCGTGAGCCGCAGTTCGATCCGTGACGCGATCCGCACGCTGGAAATGTCGGGCCTGGTGGAAGCGCGGCAAGGGCTGGGCACGGTGGTGCGCGAACACTCCTCCGATGCCGTGATGAATCCACTCACGCAAGTGCTGGTGCAAAAACGCAAGCTGGTGAGCGAACTGCTGGACGTACGCAAGATGATCGAGCCACCGTTGGCGGCACGGGCGGCGGTGCACGCAACCTCGGACGAAGTCGCGGAGATGGACAACATCCTGCGGCGCCAGGAAGAGAAGATGCGGGGCGGCGAACTTGCGATTGAAGAGGACAACGATTTTCACTACGCGATTGCGCTGGCAGCCGACAACAGCGTGGTGCTGAAGGTGCTGGACGTGCTGATGGACTTGCTGCGCGACACGCGCGAGCGTTCGCTGCAGGTGGAAGGAAGGCCGGAGCGTTCCATGGCCGGCCACCGGGACATCCTGGAGGCGATCAAACGCCAGGACCCGGTCGGCGCGGAAACTGCCATGCGCCGGCACATCGAGTCAGTGGAAAAGATCGTACTCACGAAGTTTTGACAGAGCGGAGGACGTGATGGGCAGGTTGTTCGCGGTCGAGATCGTCTATCGAGGCATATTCCAGAAAAAGCTAGCCAACAACATCAGCCGCGCCATCGTGCTGTCGGCGCACCTGGACGGGAAGCCGGGGATCAGCTTCGGCCGCTACGGCGACAGCCCGGAGCGCAACGGCATTCCGGCCAAAAGCTTCGCCATCGTCGCCACCGACGAGCAGACGCTCCAGGAAGGCATGGCGAAATACGAGCCCAAGGAAGTGGACGTCACCATCTGCGTGGATGACACGCTGTGCAAGGGTGTGGAGTCCTGGGCATGGTATGGACTCCAGCCGATCAACAAGCTGACCAAGCCAGGCGGAACGCTGATCGTGGTGTCCATGGAGCCGCCGGAGACGCTGATTGGCATGGCCCACAGCAAGGAGACGCCGTACAACCTGGCAATCGTGAAAGGCACCAGGAGTTTCTCCGGACTGTGGGTGTACAAAGACGACCACACCGATGTGCGCATTCTGGGTGCGATCGCCAAGGTGCTGCCCGAGCTGTTCAGCCTGAACGCGATCAAGCAGACGATTCAAAGCGAGTGGAAAGACCCGGTGAAGGTGGCGTCGGCGGAGAAGTCGTACAACCGCGTTACCAAGGTGGCGGTGAAACCGGGGCAGGGCAATCCGGAGACGCCCTACAAGTTCGAGCTGCCGAAGTGGCATGAAATGGGCGAGGGTGTCGCGATTCCGTGCATTACGGCGGGCAAGCAGATGGAGGACCCGACCACGCACGTGATGGGCGGCATCCGCCCGGACCGAAACCCGACGTTCAAGAAGTTCTCCACGCGCACCATGCGGCCGGTAGTGAATTTCGAGACCTGCATCAAGTGCACGCTGTGCTGGCTGCAGTGCCCGGACACCTGCTTCGACGTGACCCCGGAAGGCTTGTACGACGCCAACATGGAAGCTTGCTGCGGTTGCGGCGTTTGCGAAGCGGTTTGCCCGGTGGAAAAGTGCGTGACCATGGTGGCCGAGACCGAATTCAAGGACAACGGCAGCCAGTGGGAGATGTGGCGGAAGGACGCCCCGGGCTACCTGACGTGGCTGAACCAGAAGATCGAACACCGGCCGGAGCGGTCGCACGGGTTCCGCTACAAGGGACAGTACCAGGAACAAGTCGGCGAAATGCTGCAGATCGCCCAAGAAGGATAAGACGCGAGGAGAGAAGAAGTCATGGCGACAATAGCCCCTGCGATAGAAGACAAGAAGAGTGTGGAAAAGACAGCGCTCATCACCGGAAGCGAGGCGATTGCGGTCGCTTGTCAGCTCGCCGACGTGGATGTGATCACGGCGTATCCCATCCGCCCCTACGACACGGTGATGCAGTACATCGCGAAGCTGGTGTCGAACGGCGAGATGGACTGCGAATACATCGTGGCCGAAGGCGAACACTCGCAGTTTGAAATCGTGAAGCACGCCTCGGCAGTCGGGGCGCGTGTCTTTTGCGGCTCCAGCGGTGTGGGCTGGATGTACGCGATGGAAGCGCTGACGGTGACGCCGGCGCTACGCATTCCTATGGTGTGCATGGTGGGAAACCGCGCGCTGGACGACCCAGGCGCCTTCGGCACGGAGCACAACGACGCGCTGACGGTCCGCGACCTGGGCTGGATGCTGAACTGGGTGGACAGCGGCCAGGAGGCCCTGGACACTACCCTGATCGCGTATCGCGTAGCCGAGGACCGGCGCATCTTCCTGCCCTGCGCCATCAGTTGCGACGGCGCCTTCCTGACGCACTCGCAATCGCTGGTAAAGATCCCCTCACAACAGAAGGTCAACGAATTCCTGCCCAGGTATAACCGCGCCGATCTCCTGCTGCATCCCGACAACCCGATCACGGTCGCCCCGCAGGTGAACGAAGACTGGGTGATGGAGATCCGGCGCCAGGGCTACGCAGCGATGGAGAGGACATTCGGCGTCATCAAGGAAGCGTACGCCGATTTCGAGCGTATTTTCGGGCGGTCGTACGGCAACCCGTTCTTCGAGGAATACGAGACCGACGATGCCGATGTGGTGCTGATGGGCATGGGAACGCTATCCACGCCGGTGAAGGTCGCGATCCGCCAGATGCGCAAGGCCGGGAAGAAGGTCGGGTTCGTGCGTATGCGGTGGTTCCGTCCGTTCGATGCCGACGGCGTGGCGAAGTGCCTGTCCCGGTTCAAGGCGGTGGGCGTGATCGACCGCGATTACTCGTTCGGTTCGCCACATCTGGGCGGCGTGCTGGCCGGCGAGGTGCGCAACGCGCTGTATCCGGGAGCAGGCAAGAAGCCGCCAGTGCTGGACTTTATCTGCGGCCTGGGCGGGCGCGAAGTGACCCTGCCGGACGTGGAGAGAATCACGGATTCCGTCTACAAGGCTGCCGAAGGCAAGGCGCAGCCGTTGACGCAATGGATTGGCTTGCGCGAGTAGCCCACGGGCGAAGGCGCGTTCCCCACAAGATCGGACGAAAGGGTGAGGAGTTATGGCGACAATCATACAGATCGATCCAACCCAACAATTGGATCCGTTCAAGTCAGTCAAGAAAATTCCGACGCACGAGTTTTTCACCTCGGGGCACCGCACCTGCCAGGGGTGCGAATCGGCGCTGGTCATGAAGATGATGGTGAAGGCGGCGGGCCCGCGCACCATCGTGCTGGGCAGCACGGGCTGCATGTACGTGGCGAACACCACGTACTACAGCACCTCGTGGGTGGTGCCGTGGATGCACACGCAGCTGGGCAGCAGCGGTTCGGCGGCGCTGGGAACGGCGGCCGGACTGAAGGCCCAGATGCGCAAGGGCAAGATGAAGAAGGAGCCGATCAACGTCATCGCCTTCTGCGGCGACGGCGGCGGCGCCGACATGGGCCTGGGCGCGATCTCGGCGACCATGACCCATCCCGACTACAACCTCCTGATCCTGTTGTACGACAATGAGTCGTACGCCAACACCGATATCCAGCTATCCGGCAGCACGCCTTGGGGCGCGAACACCACCTTCAGCACGCCGGGAACGGTGAAGCGCATCATGCACCACCGCTGGAAAAAGAACATGGCGGGCCTGATGGCGGTGGGACATCCGACCTGCCGGTACGTCGCCACGATTTGCATGTCGTATGCCTTGCATGGTATGAACAGCATCCGTAAAGCGCTGACGATCGGCGGGCCGACCTTTATTCACTCGCTGGATCCGTGTCCGAAGGGATGGGATTACGATCCGATCCAGTCGCACGAACTGGGTGAACTGGCCGTCCAGACCGGTATTTGGCCGCTTTACGAAGTTGAGGATGGCAAGATTCGCCTCACGGGGAGAACGCAGCAGATCGCCGACAAGAAGATACCGCGCAAGCCGGTTCGAGATTACCTGCTGCGGCAGGGTCGGTTTGCGCACTTCACCAACGACGATCTGGATTACTTCCAGAGCAAGATCGATGAAATGTGGACCAAGTGGCTGATCCCGGGCGTAATACCGTTCGAAAAAGATCTGGCAGCTGATAACCCGCCGGTGTAAGCCGGCGGGCGTACCACCCGGGACAGTTGGCACCTCCGAAAGCGGAACGCAATTGGTTCGGCATTTTGTGAGTTATATCTCATCCGACGAGTCCGTCGGGAGGTGCATCTATGGCCGAAGCTGTGGCTAGCCCCACCGAACCCCGCGTCGTTAACCGCTGGGTTCAAATGATCGCAGGCGTCTTCGCGATGATGGCCATCGCGAATCTTCAGTACGCCTGGACCTTGTTCACTAAACCCTTGATGAACAACCTGCACGCAACCCTGGCCGCCGTCCAGGTGACATTCGCAGCATTCATTATCGCTGAAACGTGGCTCGTGCCCTTCGAGGGCTATCTCATCGATCGCCTCGGGCCACGCCGGGTTATCGCCATCGGCGGCATCCTGGTCGGCCTTGGGTGGATCGGCTCAGGGTATGCGCAGAGCCTGCATTCGCTGTATTTCTGGTACGTGGCGGGCGGTGTCGGCGCCGGCGCCGTGTACGGCGGATGTATCGGCAATGCGCTGAAGTGGTTTCCTGATCACCGCGGCCTCACTGCCGGCTTCACCTCCGGCGCGTACGGCATCGGGACCGCGCTCACCGTGGCGCCCATCGCCGCCATGCTCAAGAGCTCCGGCTATCAGAAGACCTTCATTACTTGGGGCGCCATCCAGGGCGCCATCGTCTTCGTCGCCGCCATGTTCATCGTGGCCCCACCGAAGGGCTGGGTCCCGAAGGGCTGGTCAGCCGCAGAGGCACTCGCCAAAGTCAAGGTGCGTACCTCCACCTACGACATGACCCACTGGCAAATGCTGAAAACACCGGCGTTCTACGTGATTTACATCATGATGACGCTGGTTGCCTTCGGCGGCCTGGTCGTTACCGCCCAGATTGCACCGATCGCCCGCTTCTACAACGTCGACAAGGTCATCATCGCCTGGGGCATGTCGGCGCTGGTGATCGCCATCGAAGTGGACCGCATCCTGAACGGCATAACCCGGCCGTTCTGGGGCTGGGTGTCCGACCACATTGGACGTGAGAACACCATGTTCATCGCGTTCTTGTGCGAAGCTGCCGCAGTCTTCGCCCTGCTGCATACCATCAGCCGGCCGATCTGGTTCATCCTGCTGTCGGGCCTGTGCTTCTTCGCCTGGGGCGAGATCTTCTCGCTCTTCCCCTCCATCACCGGGGACCTGTTCGGCAAGAAATGGGCCACGACCAACTATGGCATTGTCTACACGTCCAAAGGTCTGGCCTCCATCTTTGCCGGACCGGTGGCCGCGCTGGCCAGCGTCAAGACCGGTTCGTGGGTGCAGGTCTTTTACGCCATGGTCTTCTGTGACTTGCTGGCGGCTTTCCTGGCGCTGTTCTGGCTGAAACCGGTGGCGAGGCGAACGATGGCCAAGGCTGACGCCATGGCGAAGGCTGAGGCGGCAGCGGCCCCAATCAGCGAACGGAAGCCGTCGATGGGAATCGCATGAACCCGCTGGCGCGGTGGTGGGCCGCGCCAACCCTCCATGGTTCCCGGCCCAACAAACTTCAACGTGAGGAGGAAAAATGGCGGCAAATCCGGTAGTTCCCTCTGCCCAGATCAATTTGGAAACGCAGAAAACTCCGACAGAAAACATCGTTCGCTGCAGCGGCAAGATCACATCGGCGACCACCGAGCAATTGCAAGCTGCCGTCCGCGGGTTGATCCCGGAAAAGAAACGCATCGTTCTCGATCTGACGAGTACCAACTATGTGGACAGCTCTGGACTGGGTTCGCTGGTGGGCTTGTACGTCTCCTGCAAGAAAGGCGGGTCGCCGCTCGAGCTCGTCAACCTGACTCCGCGGTTGAAAGACCTGTTCACCATGACCAATCTGGCGCCGATTTTTGAGGGCCGCGACGACATGTTGGGGCGTACGCCCGACTAGCGCGGGTGCGCGGTGGCGGTGACGTGTGGTGGCGGCGAGGCGGCAATGTGACCCGGAAGCAGTAAACCACGCCGGGAGTGTGTAACCACCTACGCCACCCCAATATTGTTAAAAATTCGTTAATCACTTGCATTTACTCGGTTTATTTCCTATATTGCTGCGGAAATTCTAACCGGACGAACCCGCATCGCCTGCGGAGGTGATTGTTCCTTTCGCAGGAAAGCGCGGGTTCCTTGTATCTTTCCGGCAAACGGACGGAGAGAGCACATGCGAAGTCTGGCGTGAAGATTGGCATCACCATATTTTTTCCAACAACCGAGGCGGTGACTCAGCACTTGTTCAGCAGTCGCAGGCGACAGCGGTGAGCCAAGAGCTCGAAGCCGCCATCGGTGAAAGTGGGCCCAGCAGCACCGAGGTAGAGGGGGAGAGAGACGATGAGATCTTGGCTGGCAAGTATTCTTCTGTTAATGGTTTCTGCCCCGTTGTTGGCTCAAACGGCGGCAAAGCCAAAGACATCGACCACCACCACCACCACCACCACCACCACCACCGCAAAGCCTAAAGCGAAGAAGCCGGCTGCCACGGCGAAGAAGCCGATGGCGGCGAAGCAGACGACCGCGGGCGAAATCAAGACGCTGCGGGATGCGGTGAGCGCTCAGCAACAGCAGATCCAGATGCTGCGCGACGAACTTGCACGCCGCGACGCGGCCGTGCAGCAGGTCCAGCAGCAGGTGAACTCGATGCAATCGGCGACGCAACAGGCGCAGAGCGCCGCCAAGGCGGCGGAAGCCTGCTGCAAGACGAACGAGGACGCGCTAGCGGCTTTGAAGACCAATGTCGCCACGGTATCGACCACGGCGACGGCCACGGCCACTTCGCTGCAAGCTGCGGAAAAGAAAATTATCGCGCTGGAAAGTCCTTTAGCAATCCGCTACAAGGGAATCACTATCACGCCGGGCGGCTTCATCTCGGCCAACGTGAACTGGCGCCAACATAACCAAAACGGGGACAACTTCGCCAGTTATGGCGCCATTCCGTTCTCGGGCAGCAGCAACGGGCATCTAGCAGAATTCCGCGAGACGGCACGCTACAGCCGGATTCAAGTGCTCGCGCAGGGCAAGACGAAGAGCTTCGACGTCCAGGCCTATGTCGAAGCGGACTTCGAGGGCGCTGCACAGACGGCAAACGAAAACCAGACCAACAGCTGGCAACCGCGTCTTCGTGAAGCTTGGGTCAACGTCGATGCCCCGAAAGGGGTCTCGTTTGCGGGCGGCCAGACTTGGGGTTTGTTCACCGCGAACCGCACCGGCGTCGGCGTCCGCGGTCTGATGCTTCCGGCGCACATTGACGCGACGCTGGTGCTTGGATTCCAGTACATGCGCCAAAACTCGTTCCGTGTTACCAAGAAGTGGGATCTGGCGGACAAGAAGAAGGTCTATCTCGCCTTCGCGGTGGAAGAAGCGCAGACGACAAGCACGGGCACAGCGCCGTCCGCTGCAACCTTTACCATATTCGGCCTGCAAGGCGCCAGTGCCGTTTCGCTGGGCGGTGGCGCAAACCCGACGGCTATCGCTCCTGGCAGCACGTTTGCCGCCGGAATTTCAGTTAACCCGGGGCCGGACCTGGTGGCCAAGGTTGCCATCGAGCCTGGTTGGGGCCACTTTGAACTCGGTTTGTTGGGACGTTTTTTCCGTGACCGCATTGTTCCCACTACGGCCACTGGAATTCCCAATGCCGGCAGCAATAAAACCACGCCCGGCGGTGGCTTAACGTTCAACGGAGTCCTACCGGTTGTTCCCAAGAAGGTGGATATTCTGTTCGCCTCCACGGCCGGTCGCGGTACCGGCCGCTATTTAGGTGTTCCGGACGTAACATTCCGCCCCGATGGCCGGTTGGAGCCGCTGTTGAACTACTCAGCCTACTTGGGCCTTGAGACACACCCCAGGCCGAATCTGGACTTCCTCTTCTACGCCGGCGACGTCTACACGAAACGTACAACATACATCACTGGCGGCACCACTCTGTTGCCGACGGGTACCGGCTACGGCCTGATCTCGGCTGACTTGCGTGGATGCAACATGGAGCTACCTACCGCTGTTGCCTGCGGTCCTTTCAACAAGAACAATTACGAGATCACGCCCGGTTTCTGGTACCGCTTCTACAGGGGTCCGGCGGGCACCATCCAGTTCGGCGCGTTCTACGAGTACATCCACCGCACGACCTGGGCAGGAAGACAGGATGCAACGGGCGCACTGCCCAAGCCGTTGCAAGCGAGCCAGAACGTGATTTATACCGCGTTCCGGTGGTACTTGCCGTAAACTCAACCAACAACCTTTCATCTACGGCAGGCGCCGGTCGCATGACCGGCGCCTGTCGCCGTTTCCAGGCTCGGAAGCGTACAATCTCCACGCACGATCGAGGGGCTTGCAGCCCCAGTTCGGATCAATCTCTTGTGGAGGAGTGGACATGCGCCCCAGAACCTCGGCTGTCCTCGTTGCTGTCGTAGTGTTTAGCATCGCCGTCCTGATCGGCTGCCAGAACAAAGGCGGCGGCGACACCGTCAAGATTGGCGTGATCACGTCGCTGACCGGAAGCCAGGCGGCATTCGGGCAGGCACACAAGAACGGCTATGCCATCGCGCTGGAAGAGTTGAATGCCAAGGGCGGAATCAACGGCAAGAAAATCGAGCTGGATTTCTACGACGACCAGAGCAAGCCCGACCAGGCGGTGCAGGGCGTCAACAAGCTGGTGGACCAGGACCACGTGCCCATCATCCTGGGATCGTATTCCTCGGAGAGCACGCGTGCCATCGTGCCGGTGGTGACGGCGAAGCAGGTGCCGTTGATCATTCCGACAGCGGTGGCGGACAACATCATGCAGACCGGGTCGCAGTGGATCTTCCGGCTGTGCGCGGGCTCGGGCGATTATGCCAAGACCACGCTGGATTTTCTGAAGAACAACGGCAACCCGAAAAACCTGGCCATCGTGTATGAGAGCACGAATTTCGGCCAGGCGAATTTCAAGTCCATGAGCGAAGCGGCAACCGCCCGCGGATTGAACCTCGTGGACACCGAGGCCTACCAGGCCAGCTCGCCGGACTACAAATCGCTCCTGCAGCGGGTCAAGGGCAAGAACCCCGACGTTGTGTATTTCGCCTCCTACCTGCTGGATGCGACCACGCTGATGCGGCAATCCGAGGGGGCGAACTTCAACCCGAAGTACTACACCTCCGCTGGCACCGGCTTCGCCGTGGCTGATTTCCCGACGGAGAAGGGCGCGGGCAAGTACGCCAACTACACCTTCTCGGTGGCGCAGTGGCTGCCGTCGGCGAAATGGGCGGGTTCGAGAGAATTCGACCAGAAATTCTTCGAGTTGACGAAAACGCATCCGTCGTTCCATGCCCTGCAGGCGTACATCGCGCTGGTGGTCGCGGCGGAGGCCATGAAAAAGAACATGACATCGCCGACAGCCATCCGCGATGAAGTCCGCAAGACCGATATGCCCACCACGCCGTTCGGTCCCATCAAGTTCGACGCCAAAGGCCAGAACGCGCACCCGACTCTGGTGACGCAAGTCCAGGACCAGAAATACAAGGTGGTCTGGCCTCTGGATGCGGCCGAAGCCAAGCCGATTTATCCCACACCGACATGGAGCCAGCGTAGGAAGTCGGGCGAGTTGTAAACAGCGAGTTGGCGGCGGGGTAACGAGGTGGACTGGTTCTATCCATTTTTGCAGGCGGTCCTGAACGGCATGCTGACAGGATCGCTGTACGCTCTGATCGCGATGGGCATGGCGCTGATTTTCGGCGTCATGCGCATCGTGAATTTCGCCCACGGCGCTTTTCTCATGCTCGGCATGTACGCCACCTGGGTGATGTTCGAGCACGCGCACCTCAATCCCTACATTGGTTTCATCCCGACCGGAGTGCTCCTGTTCCTGATCGGAGCGGCGGTCTATGCCGGCCTGGTGCGGCACGTCCCGGTGCAGGCCGAGTTCATGATCATCCTGCTCACGCTGGGCGTGTCGCTGATTTGCGTCGACAGCGTCCTGCTGATCTTCGGCGCCGATTATCACCAACTCAACTTCCCGCTTCTGGGGAAAAACTTCCGCCTGGGGTCGCAGATCTCGCTCAATGCCCCATGGGTGATTTCCTTCGGAATTGCGCTGCTGGCGGCGGCTGGGCTGTACATGTTCGTGATGCGCACCATGTTCGGGCGTGCGGCCCGCGCCATCGCGCAAAACCCGTACTCGGCGCCGCTGATGGGGATCAACGTCCACCGCGTGCAGGCGGTCACGTTTGGGCTGGGAGCGGCGGCGGCGGGAATTGCCGGCGCATTACTGTTGCCCGTTTTTTATCTGTATCCGGACGTCGGCCACCTGTTCAACCTGAAGTCGTTCCTGATGGTGGTGATGGGCGGCATGGGATCGATCGAGGGCGCGGCGGCCGCGGGCCTGGTGCTGGGCGTGGTCGAGAGTCTCACCAGCCTGTACTGGGGCAATGAGTGGGCGCTGGTGGTGGACTTCGTCATCTTCATTCTTGTGCTGTCGTTCAAGCCCAGCGGCATTTTCGGGAGCCAGCGCGTATGAAGCGCCCGCAGGTGATGATCGGCGCGGCGATCTTCGCGGTGGCGCTCGTCATCCCGTTGTTTCTGCACAACGACTACTTCCTCCAGGTAATCTTCCGGCTGTTTCTGTTCGCCACGCTCGGTCTGGCGTGGAACCTGGTCGGCGGATACACCGGGCAGTTGTCACTGGGCCACGCCGCGTTCTTCGGCATTGGCGCATACGGACTGGCGCTGCTGAGCCAGAGGGTGTCGCCATGGCTGGCGATAGGTGGGGGCGTGGTTCTCGCCCTGGTCGCCGCTGTGATTATCGGGAGCATCTCGTTTCGCTTGCGCGGGCCCTACTTCTGCCTGGCAACCATCGCTTTCGCTGAGGTGGTGCGGCTGATCGCCAAGAACCTGCCCAATGTCACCGGCGGTGACGTCGGGGTGACGGTGCCGTCGCTGTTTCCGCGCAACACGATGGTGTCGTTTTATTACGCCTGCGTGGTGCTGACCATGGCCGCGTTCGCGCTCAGTTACTGGGTGGAGCGTTCGCGCTTCGGCTATTACCTGATGGCCATCCGCGAGGACGAGGATACGGCGCTTTCGGTGGGCGTGAACACGGCGCGCGTAAAGCTGTGGGCGCTGATGCTGAGTGCGGCGCTCACAGCGCTGGCGGGTGCGCTGTACGCGAGCTTGTTCCTCTACATCGTGCCCGACCCGGTGCTGGGCATCGAACTCTCCGTGGAAATTGCCATCCTGCCCATGCTCGGCGGCGCCGGCACGCTGCTGGGTCCGGTGGTGGGATCGCTGGTGCTGGAAACGGCGAACGAGGTGTTCAAGAACATCTTCAAGGAAGCGCACCTGCTGATCTACGGCATCCTGGTGGTGCTGGTGGTGCTGTTCCTGCCGGAAGGCATTGTGGGGACGTTGAACCGGAAGCTGCGCTGGTTCAAACCTGGGCCCGTGACCCCGTTTTCGAGCACGCCGCCACCCGGACCGGCGGAGGAGAGCAAGCGCGTGCCCCTGCCGCAACCGCAGTGAGTTGTAAGTTCTGAGATCCTTGCCTATGGCGTTGCTGGAAATCAAGAACGTGAGCAAGCGGTTTGGCGGACTGAAGGCCGTCTCGGAGGTCTCGATGGCGGTCGAGGCCGGCGAAATCGCGTTCATCGTCGGGCCGAACGGCGCCGGGAAGACAACGCTCTTTAACCTGATCACCGGCGTGCACCAGGCCGATGCGGGGCAGATCATCTTTGACGGGCGCGACATCACGCATTCATCGCCCGACAAGGCGGCGAAGCTGGGTCTCGGCCGCACCTTCCAGATCGTCAAGCCGCTGCGCAACCTGACGGTGCTGGAGAACGCGATGTTGGGAGCGTTTCTGCATACGCCGTCGCCGCATGTGGCCGCGCAGGAGGCGGCCAAGGTGCTGCAATTTCTCGGCATGGGGAAGGTCATGCACCTGCCGGCACGCGGCATGGGAGTGGCGATGATGAAGCGGCTGGAAATTGCGCGCGCGCTGGCCACCAAACCGAAATTAGTTCTTTTGGACGAGGTCGTGGCCGGCTTGCCGACATCGGAGGCGCTCAAGCTCGCCGACCTCCTGAAACGCCTGCCGGAGTGGGGCGTTGCGGCCATTGGCGGCGTCGAGCACGTGATGCAAGTCGTCATGAAAGTTGCCGATCGCGTGGTCGTGCTCGACCACGGGGTCAAGATCGCGGAAGGCAAGCCGCAGGACGTGGTGCACCGGCCGGAAGTGATCGAGGCCTACCTGGGACCGAAGTACAAGGAACTGCTGAAATGAGCGCCAACGGAAATGCTCCGCTGCTGGAGTTGACGGAGGTCGAGGCCGCGTACGGCGATTTCCAGGCGCTGTTCAACATCACCTTGACCGTAAACCGCGGCGAAATCGTGACCCTGATTGGCGCCAATGGCGCGGGAAAGACAACGACCTTGCGCGTCATCAGCGGCCTGCTGCGCGCGAAGAAGGGCGCCGTCAGCTTCGAGGGGCAGGATATTTCCAGGACACCGGCGCACGAAATCGTGGCGCGCGGCATCAGCCACGTGCCCGAGGGCCGGCAACTGTTTCCCTACATGACGGTGGAAGAGCACCTCGCACTCGGCGCTTACATCCAGCGCACGCGGCCTAGAATCCCGCTGTTGATGGAAGAGCAGTTCGCGATGTTTCCAATCCTGAAGGAGCGCCGTAAGCAAATGGCGGGAACTCTGTCGGGCGGCGAGCAGCAGATGGTGGCCATCGCGCGCGGGCTGATGTCGGAACCGAAGCTGCTGCTGCTCGACGAGCCCTCGCTCGGTCTCGCCCCCAAGCTGGTGGAAGAAGTCTTCCAGAAAATCCGGCAAATCGGGGAGAAGGGCGTCACCGTCATGGTTGTCGAGCAGAACGTCGTCGACGGCCTCAGCGTCTCCAAGCGCGGCTACGTAGTCGAAAATGGCGCGGTCATTCTTCAAGGGCCGTCGGACGAATTGTTGAACAACGCGCAGGTTCGCGCCGCCTACTTGGGACTGTAACTACTCTCCTCTACAAAGAAATCGTGCAACTCGGGAGGGCATTTCTGCAACTAATGGATTAGTTAACTATTTTCGATGTCACACGTCTAATGAAAATAGAACCCGATCAACTGGAGGACGCGGCCGTTTGCCCCCGAGGAAATCCCAAACCCTGACCGAAGCCGAACTGCGGCTGATGAATGTGCTGTGGCAGAAGGGCTCGGCCACGGTGCAGCAGGTGCTCGACGCGCTGCCGACCAAGCCGGCGCTGGCGTACAACTCCGTCCTGACCACCATCCGCATCCTGGAGAACAAGGGCTACGTGAAGCACGTCAAGGACGGGCGTGCCCACGTGTACATGCCGCTGGTGGGAAGAAGGGAAGCCACGCGCTTCGAGATTCGCCACTTGGTGAACCGGTTCTTCAAAAACTCGCACGAACAATTGGTGTTGAACATCTTGCAGGACGACAGCATCGACGACTCAGAGTTGAAAAAGCTGCGTCACTTGCTGGAAGGCGGGACGCCGGAATGATGATGGGTTCCTCCAGTCTGGTGAACGCGGCGGCACAGCTCACCGCGGAGCGGATGCTGGACTCGCTGTTGATCGGCGCCGCGCTGGCGGTATTTGCCTGGGTGTTGCTGCGCGCTCTGCCGCGGCCGAATTCGTCGACGCGGTTTGCGGTGTGGTTCACGGCGCTGCTCGCATCTGCAATTCTCCCCCTCCTTCACAGCCCACAAGAATTTGTCGGGAATGTCACGCCATCGGCGCAACCTTTGATATCCGTTCCAGGGGCTTGGGCGCTGTACCTGTTCGTTGCGTGGGTGGTCATTACGGCGATAGCGCTGTTGCGGGTCGGCATAGGTTTTCTTGAATTGCGGCGCCTTCGCCGGGGCTGCCGCGCGATCGACAAGGCCGATCCTGCCTGGCTAGCGACGGTCGCGCGGATTTGTCCGACGCGTCGAGTGGAGATCTTGACCTCCGACGCCATTCACGTGCCGACCGCGATTGGGTTCATCCGGCCCGCTATCGTCATTCCCGCCGGCCTGCTGGCGCAGCTTTCAGCGGCAGAACTGAACCAGGTATTGCTGCATGAACTTGCCCATCTGCGGCGCTGGGACGATTGGAGCAATGTGGTGCAGAAGTTCGTGAAGGCACTGCTGTTCTTCCACCCGGCTGTGTGGTGGATGGAGACGCGGATTTCGCTGGAGCGCGAGATGGCGTGCGACGATGCCGTGCTGGCGGAAACCAGCAGCCCGCGCGCTTACGCCGAGTGCCTGGCCTCGCTGGCCGAAAAAAGCTTATTGCGGCGCGGTGCCGCGCTCGCTCAGGCGGCGGTCAACCGCATCCGGCAGACCTCGCTTCGGGTCGCGCAAATTCTGGATGTCAACCGGCCGCAAGCTGCGCCGGTGCGCAAGTCCGCCGTCGCGCTGGTGGGACTGTTCGCGTGCGCTTGCCTCGGTATCGCCTCCCAGATGCCGCGGTTGGTGAGCTTCCAGGATGGAGCGCCGACGCTCGCAAGTGCGGCCCCGGTGCAAGCGCACTTGCTTTCGCCCGATCATTCACCACCGCCGGTCGCCAGGATCGCTGAGCGGCGGAATGTGCGGCCCGCAGTGGTTGCGGCGAAGTTCACCCACGCTGCCGCCCGCCAACGCCAGCCCGCGATCGTGGAGGTAACCGAACGGCAGGCTCGTCATGCGCGCGTGGTCCGCGCCAGGGCTGTGGTCACGCCCCAACCGGCCCTCACCACCGGCGTACTGATCATCATTGTGGACGATCCGGTTTTCGGACCTATGCCGATTGTCTGGCATTTCGCCGTGTGGCACATCGTGCCCTCGCAGACGGCGCCGGGAGCACACCAGAAATCAACTTAACCAAGGCAGTACAACCCGGGATTTTTTTGTAGCCGCAGAAACTAAACAATTAGTTGTACAAACCAAGGAAGAGGTGCTTCGTGAAAAACTGGATGGCAAGTAAATGGAAAGCAATCGCGGCGCGGCCGTTAATCACATCGGCGCTGGCGCTGGCGCTGATCGCGTCCCTGGGCGCGTACCAATTCGTCAAGCCCGCCGACGTGCACGCCGCCGCCGCCGCCCCGGCCGCGGCGCCTTTGGACCAGGAGAGCGCTAACGCAATCCTGACACTGGACAGAGCAATGGAAACGCTGGCCGCTCACGTCACGCCGGCGGTCGTAAATGTCTCGGTCACATCGCGCTCGAATGCACACCTCGCCAGCGGAGATGAAGACGAGCAGATGCCGCAGATGCCCAACCTGCCGCCGGGCTTCGGGCAATTCTTCGGCCCGCAGTTCCGCCAGTTCCGGCAACGGCCGCAGATTGAGCATGGCATTGGCAGCGGCGTCATTATTTCTCCCGACGGCTACATCGTCACCAACAACCACGTGGTGGACGGCGCGGTGGACATTCACGTCACCATGAGCGATCGCCGCGTGCTGCCCGCGAAGCTGGTCGGCGCCGATCCGCTCACCGATATCGCGGTGCTCAAGATCAACGGCACCAACCTGGCGAGCGTGCCGTGGGGTGACTCGACGCAACTGCATCCGGGCCAGACGGTGTTGGCGTTCGGCAACCCGCTTGGCATGCGGTTCTCGGTGACGCGCGGTATCGTGAGCGCGATAAACCGCCCAAATCCGTTTTCGGGCGACGCGCGCAAGCCGGGCGAATTCATCCAGACCGACGCCGCCATCAACCAGGGCAACTCCGGCGGACCGTTGGTGGACGCGCGCGGGCAGGTGATCGGCATCAACACCTTTTTGGTCTCGCCTTCGGGAGCATTTGCGGGCATGGGCTTTGCCATCCCGACGCAGATCGCGCGTCCGACGGTGGAGACGCTGATCAAGTACGGCAAAGTCGAACACGCGTACATGGGTATCGGCATCAGCGACGTCACGCCGGCGAACGCGAAGTTCTTCCATCGCGAAGAAAACGCCACCGGCGCCGTGATTACACAGGTTGAGCCCGACACGCCCGGCGCCAAGGCCGGCCTCAAGATCGGCGACGTCATCACCGAGGTGGATGGCCAGAAAGTGGACGACGCCGGCCAGTTGCAGGTCATGATCGGGCAGAAGCGTCCCGGCACGAAGGTCAATTTGCAGGTTGACCGCGACGGCAAGACGATGACCATGCCGGTCACGCTCGAGGCCATGAACAGCCGCAACGGCGAACCCACCGCATCGGGCAGGGAGCACGGCAAGGCGCGCTGGGGGCTGGGTCTCACCGATCTCAACGCCGACGCGCGCCAGCAGCTTGATCTCCCTCGCGATGTGCGCGGTGCGCTTGTGGGTCGGGTGGAACCGGGCAGTCCGGCCGACAACGCCGGCTTGACCCAGGGCGACGTGATCATGCAGGTGGACCGCAAGGACACGGCGACTGCCGCGGATGTAAAGGACGCCTTGTCCAAAATTCCCGATGGCCAGGACGTCATGTTGCTGGTCCACTCCAACGGCGGCAACAGCTTCCGCGTGCTGCATCCGGCGGAGAAATCCTCGAGCTAACTTTACCGGTCAAACCCGGCACTCCCCGAAACAGGCGGCCTCCCTGGCCGCCTGTATTTTTGCGCATGGCAATGCGAACATCGCGCAGGTTGCCGCATCTGCGCGGACACCCCGGCATAGGTTCTTTTCCCTAAGTTATTGTTTGCCTGCGGGGCCGCCGGTCGATCGGGCAGCAATGACCCGCCGCGCGTTCTCGGTCAGTTGTTTTGCCTGCGGCAAAAGCTCGAGTGCCTTGACCACTTCGGGATCCGCCTCCGCCCTGGCTTGCAGGCCGGCGTCGACGCCAAATACCTCGGTAAACAACTCGCCTTTGATGTTCGATTTCACCCAATCCAGGTTCGGCTGCAGGTCGGCCTCGGTCCACGGCACTTTGTTGGCGTTGAGGAATTCCCGGAACTGCTGCAGCACCTGATCGTCGACGGTGAAGCTGCGCGAGATCGGATGGCTCCTCAGGTACCGCTTGGCGAAGTCGAAGAACACATAGTGGATCTGCATTTCGGCCTGGAAGCGGTTCGGCTTCGGCGTGGCGAACTTCACGTCCGGCGTGATGCCATCGCCCCCGTACACGGTGCGCCCGCTATCGGTGGACTTGGCCTCGCGCCCGGCGGTGCTGTCCTGGCTGCCCGCGCCGTAGTAGTAGTCGTAGAGCGACATGCCGGTGTATTTCCGCTGGATTAGCCGGCCGCTCGGTGTGTAGTACCTCGCCGTGGTCAGCGCCAGACCTGTGTGGTCGGACAGCGGGTACACCGTTTGCACCAGCCCCTTGCCGAATGTGTTTTCACCCAGCACCAGCCCGCGGTCGTGGTCCTGGATTGCACCCGACACGATTTCCGCCGCCGAGGCCGTGCCGCGGTTCACCAGTACGATAATCGGGTAGTCCTTGCCGCCGTTGCCGTTCTTGGCGCGATAGACGATTTCCGGCGACGACCGCCCGCGCTGCGACACTACGACTGCGCCCTTGGGCAGGAACTTGTCCGCCACCGCCACCGCTTCCTTCAGCAAACCGCCCGGGTCTTGTCGCAGGTCGAGAATCAACCCATTCAGGTTTCCGAACTCCGCCAGCGCCATGTCGAGTTCGTGATCGGTGGTTTCGATGAAGGAACTGATGTGCAGATACCCGATCCCCGGCCGGACAAGGAAATGCACGTCCACGCTGTGCCGTGGAATTTCGTCGCGCGTCACCGTGAACTCCAGCGACTTCTGCGCGCCTTCGCGCAGGATGCTGATGTGCACCTGCGATCCCCGCGGACCCTTCACCAGGTCGGCAACTCCGCCCGTGGTCATGTTGTCGGTGGACTTGCCGTCCACCGCCATAATGACGTCGCCGGCGCGAATTCCTGCTTTGTACGCGGGTGCGCCAACGAACGGTGAGATCACTACGATCCTGTTGCCGCGCGGGCCGATCTCCATGCCAACGCCGAAGTAGTTGCCCCGTTGCTCTTCATTGAGCTGCGCGAACGCCTTCGGGTCGAAGAACGTCGAATGCGGGTCCAGCGAGCGCAGCATGCCCGGGATCGCCCCGTCATAGATTGCCTTGTCGGGCTTGACCGGCTCGGCGTAATTCTGTTCCACGACGTCGTATACCTGCGTGAACTGGCGCAGGTTTTGCTGCATGTCGGCGTCCTCGTTCTGCGCCGTTTGTACACGCTGCCCGAAAACCACGCCCAGCAATCCGGACGCAATGAGAATTACGACGAGGGCCACTGAGGATCGGTTTGACTTTGGCATAGATGTGAGTTCGCCTGCGCGTAAGAACACAGTCCCTCTGTATAAGATGCGCGACCAGCGCCCGCGACTGCACTACTCGGGCCGGGACGGAGCTTTTTTCCGTTCCGGGGATTACCCCGGCTCCTACCGTGTTCCGGCCGATTTCCCAACTTGAATACTCATCACGCTTGATTGTGACCCACATCACACGGTGATTGGCTCCCATGGCCTCACACTGTGGCCAGGTTTGCCGGACCGGGTGGGGTTTTCATAGCGTTCCCTTTCATAGGCCGATCATCCCCGCCCTCCGGCACTTGTTGTTTTTAGCCCCGGTTCCTCACTGCCGCCTTGCCCATCCGTTCCTGGTCGACGTCTTCCCGCCAACTTCCGGACGCCGCGTGACGCCAGCGGATGCCTGCGCAACCGTGCTACAAACCTCGGAGATTCGTCAGGGACCAGTTTTTCAGAGTTCCCGCAGGGCGACGGCGACGCGGGCGCGGGCGGCGCGGACGGCCGGCGGCACACCGCCGATGATGCCCATCAGCAGCGCAAACACCACGCCTCCGGCGAGCAGCGCGGGCGTGACCCGAAACGCAAACGCCAGGTGCGAGAAGGTTTGCCAGTTCATGGTGCCGGTGGTGAGCCCGTTGAGCGGCAGGATCGCAAGGCAGCCGAGCACGCCGCCAATGAACGCGATGCATAGGGCTTCGAAAACAAAGGATGAGACCACGCTGCCCGCACCGAAACCCAGGGCGCGCATGGTGGCAATTTCCCGGGTGCGCTCCGCGACCGCCGAGTACATGGTATTGAGCGCGCCAAACACCGCGCCGATCCCCATGACAATGCCCACCATGGTTCCGAGCACGAGGATGAGATTCGTGATCGAACGCGATTGCTTGTCGTAGTACTCGATCTCGCGGTCCACCTGGACAGTGAGGCGAGGGTCGGAAGTGAGCGCGTCCTTAAAATGCGCAAGAGCGTCGGCCGAGGTAAGCCGCACGGTCACCGATGAGAAGACGTTCGGTGGACGCTTGTACACGTCTTTGACCACATTGGCGTCGCACCAGACCTCGGAGTCAAAGGCGCTGCCGCCGGCGTCAAAGACGCCCACCACCGTCCACGTGCCGCCACCGAACTTGACCGTGTTGCCGAGTTCAAGCCCGGAGTACGTACCGGCGACATAGCGCCCCACGACCAGTTCGTTGAGGCCGGGATGAAACATGCGCCCGGAAACGATCTTGACGTTGTCACGGACTTCCAATGCCTTGGTAGAGACGCCGCGCACCTGAACATTGGCGTCGGTGCCGGTCGCTTTCAAAGGAAACGCCGCGATCACGACGGTTTCCGGGCTGGCCAGCGGCCCCGAAGCTCCGCGCTCCACTCCGGGCGCGTCTTCGATGATCTTGACGTGATCGACATTGACCGCGCCATCCATTTCCGAAGTTGAGCCCGCCCGGCGCACGATGGCATTGCGCGGTGAGCCGGAGGAGACCAGCGTTGCTTTAAATCCCTTGGCCAAAGACAGCATGGCGACGAACACGCCAACCGTGCCCGCGATGCCGAGCACGGCGACTACGGTGGACGCCCAGCGCACGCGCAAGCTGCGGAGGTTATAGGTCAGTGGGATCGCCATCGCTCACACCCTCCTCAACGCGTCCACGACTCTGAGCCGCATGGCCGAGAGCGCGGGCAGAATTCCACCGAGGATGCCGACCAGCAGTGCCAGCACGATGCCCGCTGCCGCGGCGCTCAGAGGAAGATAGAAGAACGGCAGCAGGCCGCGGGTAGGATCGCCGTTCAGGGTAAGAAGTTTCGCCAGCCCAATTCCCAGGCCGCCGCCCACCAACGCCAAGAGCAACGATTCGCCCAATACCAGGCCGAGCACGAAATTGTCGGAGTATCCCACCGCCTTGAGCACCGCCAGTTCGCGGACGCGGTCGCGCACGGCGATGGCCATGGTGTTTCCGGTGACCAGCAGGAGGGTGAAGAAAACTACGCCTCCGATGCTGAGCATCAGGAACTGGATGTTGCCGGCCTGCTTGACGAACGATGCGGCAAAGGCCTTCTCGGTATCCGTCTTCGTCTCCCAGGGCGAGTTGGCAAAGCTTTCGTCAATCGCCTTGGCGATCCCCACTGCGTGGTCAGGATTGTCAATGCGCACTGTGTACCAGCCGACCAGCCCCTTCCAGTACTGGTTCTGGCGCTCCTCCAGCAGCTTGTAGTGAAACCAGAATTGCGTGGTGTCATCGGCTTGGCGGCTGCCGTGATAAATGCCGCGAATGTTGAATTCCCATGTCCCGGGGAAGATGGTGCCCTTGATGGGAACGCGGTCGCCAATCTTCCAGTGGAAGCGTTTCACCAAGTCTTCGCCCACGATGACGCCTTCGCGGTCGTCAACAAAGGCTTTCCATTGCTCCTCGGGCAGCACGAACTCGGGGAACATGGCGCGGTAGGAGTCGGTGTCAATGGCAAACTGCGGGAAGAAGTTGCGCTCGTCCTGGTAAACCCCGCCAAACCAGTTGGCATGCGTCACCTGCTTAACGCCGGGAATCTGCAGCAGGCGTTCCTTGTACGAAATCGGCAGGGGCTGAATGATGGAGACCTTGTTGACAATGACCAGCCGGTCGGCGCCCGCTACTTCCAGCCCCTGATTGAACGCACCGCGCACCACCGCCAGCAGGCCGAAGAGGAACAACGCCACCGCGAAAGAGCCTATGGTGAGCGTGGTGCGGATCTTCTTGCGAAACAGGTTCGACGTCAGCAGGTGGAGATACTTCATTTGCCCGCCTCGGCCTTCCTGCCCTCCTCCAGCACGCCCTTGTTGAGGTGCAGGACGACCTGAGCCCGCTCGGCGGCGACGGGGTCGTGCGTCACCAGCAGCACGGTTTTCTTGTGCTCGCTGACCAGGCGCGACAGCAGGTCCATGATCTCGTCGGCGCTCTTGCGATCGAGATCGCCGGTGGGCTCGTCGCAGAGCAGGAAGGTGGGGTCGGCGACGATAGCGCGCGCGATGCCGACCCGCTGCTCCTGCCCGCCCGACAACTGGCGCGGAAAGTAGTGCACGCGATCGCCGAGTCCAACCACCTGGAGGGCGGTTTCCACGTGCTTGCGGCGCTCCGCCTTAGAGAGCCTGGTCAGAAGCAGCGGCAATTCGACGTTTTGAAACGCGGTCAGGACCGGAATGAGGTTGTACATCTGGAAGATGAAGCCGACGTGACGCGCGCGCCACGCCGTCAGCTTGCCCGCCGACATGTGGGTGATCTCGTCACCGGCGACAGTGATGTTGCCGGCGGAGGGCAGGTCGAGCCCGCCCAGCAGGTTCAGCAGCGTCGTCTTGCCCGAGCCGCTGGGACCCATGAAGGCGACAAAATCGCCGGCATCCACGTCGAGGTTGAGGCCCTGCAGGACGTGGATTTCCTCGCTGCCGCGCTGATATTTCTTGTCCAGCCCGCGTACCCGGACCAGGCTGGTGCCGTCGCTGCGACCGTCAACCCTGACCATTGGGTTCTCCTTGAAGTCCTAAGACCCGAGTCGCGAGTCCCGAGTGAGGGGCCCGCAACTCAGGTCTGGCGTCTCGGTTCTCAGGACTATTTCTTAATCCCCACGCGGCTGCCGTCGTGCAATCTCTCAGCCCCGCCGACTACAACCTGGTCGCCGTCCGCAACGCCCGCCAGTACGACCTGGTCCTCACCCCGCGTGCCGCCCGCGCGGATGGTACGGCGCTCCACCCGGCCGTCCTTGTAGATGAAAACCGCCTGCTGCCCGCCTTCGTCGCGTACTGCGGACTTGGGAACGACCACTTGCCTGGCCGCGGTCTGCTTGGCCGCAGGTTCGTCGCTTAGAAACGCAACTTTGACTCCCATGTCGGGCAGGATGCGTGGGTCGAGCTTATCAAAAGAAATGCGCACCTTCACCGTCGCCTTCTGGCGGTCGGCGGTGGGAATGACGGTGCGGACTTTACAGGGAATTTTCCAGTCGGGATAAGCGTCGAGCGTGGCGGTGACCGGCTGGCCGGACGCGACGCGGGCAATGTAGGACTCGTTGACGTCCACCTCGATTTCCAGCGAGTTCATGTCAACCACCGTGGCGATGCCGGTGCGCGTGAATCCGCCGCCGGCGGAGATCGGCGACACCATTTCTCCGACCTGGGCATCCTTGGAGACCACGATGCCGTCGAAGGGGGAGCGCACGGTGCAGTTGTCCAGGTCCTGCTGAGCGACCTTGATGCGGGCATCGGCGGCGCGGATCTGCTCCCTGGCCAGCGCGATGCGGGCACGATAGCTGTCGGCTGTGGTGCGGGCCAGATCGAGCGCCTGCGGGCTGGCGACGCCGCCGGTCTTCAGCTCCTGCGTGCGGCGCAATTCGCGATCGGCATTGGCGAGGTTGACCTCCAAATCCTGCAGCGCGGCGGAAGTGGCATCGCGATCGGCGGCGGCCGAATCGAGGCGCACGCGGGCGTCGGAGTCGTCCAGCAGCGCCAGTACCTGACCCTGCTGTACCCGCATGCCTTCCTCGGCGTTCATGCGGGTGACCCGCGCGGTGATCTTGGCGGCAACCGTGGCGCGCCGCCGCGGGGTCACGTAGCCGCTCGCATTGAGAAGCGCTACCCGGTCGTTGCCCCCGGTCGTGCGCGCCACCGCAACTTCCACCAGGGGTGCCTCGCGCTGCAGCACAATGACAAGGGCTGACGCCAGGAGAACCGCACCCAGTACTGCCGCGAACCAAGGCAGGAATTTGCTACGGCCGCCGCTGGCGCGAGCCCGCTCGTCAATCTTGAGCGGAGACAGATCCGGAAGGGTTGACCCTGGGCGCGAGGACATGACAGCACGCCTCCTCTCGCGGCGCGGTCCGACACCCGAAATTACACGGGGCGCTGCAATCTTGCAACCGGCACAGCCTGCATCGCCGGGCCGATGGCAGCTTGGAAAGCCCGTTCAGGGAACGCCGGCAGTGCGTCCGTCACAGACGGGCTCCGCGTTGTTTGCTAGCCTTGCGCTGCATGAAGGGCAGAGTCGTTGAAAAGCTCGCCCACGCTCTCGACCGCGCCGCAGGTGCGGTTGGACGTGACAATCCGGAGCACTTGCCGCAGCATCTGCTGACCGGCCGCCGCGGCGAGGACGCTGCGTACTTTTATCTGCGGCGGCTGGGATTTGTGATGGTGGCGCGCAACTGGCGTTCGCCGCGGCATCGGGGCGAGCTCGACTTGGTGGGCTGGGACGGCGACGTGCTCTGCTTCATCGAAGTCAAGACCCGCACCACGCGCGACGTTAAGCCCGCCGAAGCATCGGTGGACGAAGAAAAACGCAGCGATCTTGGTGCAGTGGCGCGCGATTTTCGCCGCCGCGTGCCGGGCGAGCCAGCCCTGCGTTTTGACGTGCTTACGGTGTATTACGACACCGAAGATAACTCTCCGGATATCACCCTATTCAAAAATGCCTTCCCAATGCCGTAGAATCGTAGGTAGCGCATTACCTGGGGAGAGTCCTCCTTGCCAGAACTGAGAAAAGATCCGATCGTGGGCCGCTGGGTCATCATTTCCACCGACCGCGCCAAGCGTCCCACTGACTTCGCCCGGGGAGAGAACAAGCTCAAGGGCGGATTTTGCCCGTTCTGCTACGGCAACGAAAGTAAGACGCCGCCGGAGATTTTGGCCTACCGTCCGAATCCGAACGGCGGCCCTACGCCGCCGAAGGACTCGCCGGGATGGACCGTGCGGGTGGTGCCGAACAAGTTCCCGGCGCTGGGCATCGAGGGCAACCTCAACCGCCGCGCCGAGGGAATGTTCGATCGCATGAACGGCATCGGCGCGCATGAGGTCATCATCGAGACGCCGGACCACGCCGCCAGTTTAGCCACGATGAAGGACCGGCGGGTCGAGGACTCCCTGTGGGCGTTCCGCGACCGCATCCTCGACCTCAAGCAGGACAAGCGCTTCAAGTACATCCTGATCTTCAAGAACCACGGCGAGGCGGCCGGCGCGTCGCTGGAGCACCCGCACTCGCAGTTGATCGCGCTGCCGATTCTTCCCAAGCAGGTGGTCGAAGAACTGGAAGGCGCCAAGCAGTACTACATCTACAAGGAACGGTGCGTGTTTTGCGACGTCATCCGCCAGGAACTGGAGAACGGAATCCGCATCGTGGGCGAAAACGAACAGTTCGTCACGCTGGCGCCCTACGCGCCGCGGTTTCCGTTTGAGACCTGGATCCTGCCCAAGCGGCATGAGTCGGCGTTTGAGAATTCATCGTCGGCGATGTTTGAACACCTGGCGCGGGCGCTCAAGAGCCTGCTCGCCAAGGCGCACAACGTCCTGGACAATCCGGCGTACAACCTGGTGATCCATACCTCGCCGGTGCAGGACCCGTTTAACGAGCACTATCACTGGCACATCGAATTCATGCCCAAGCTGACCAAGACGGCAGGATTTGAGTGGGGCACCGGGTTTTACATCAATCCGACGCCGCCGGAGGAAGCCGCCAAGTTCCTGCGCGAGGCCAGCGTGGAGACGCAGCAACCCGCGCCTGCACCGGCGACGCCGGCGACGAAATAGGGTCTTCGGTCGTCAGTTTTCAGTCGTCAGGAAGAACGAAGCCGCTGAAAGTTGACACGGCAAAAGAAGACGCCCACAGTTCTGACTGTGGGCGTCTTTGATTTGGCTGACGATCACGCCGCTTCCTCACCCTGATGGACGCCGTCATGCCCGCGCTTCGCCTGGAACGCAGCACGCCCGAAGCCCGCAGGAAGGGACGCGTGCAAGTCGGCGCCGATGCCGACCTTGTAATCCTCGACCCAGAAAGCTTCCGCAACCAATCCACCTTCGAAGCCTGCTGTACCCAGCATCGGCGTGCGCTATCTCTTGGTAAACGGAACCTTTGTAGGTCCCGGCTGCGCTCTCGTCGGCACCGTATAGTGCACCGCCGGCGAGGTGCTGGCCAGAAAGTTCGTGTCTCCGGCGTACACCGCCGTCAGGGAGTATCTGCCCGCCGCCAGACTTGACGTGCTCAGCGTCGCCACCCCGGAGGACAGTGTCCCCGTCCCCAGCGTCTTCGCCCCGTCCATGAACGTAATTGTCTCGCCACCCGTGGTGAGGTTGCGCACCGCGGAGGGACGCAGTGTCGCCTTCAACGTCACCTGCTGCCCGATATCGCTGTTCGAAGCCGGAGAGGCAGTCAGTGTCAGGCTGGTGGTTATCAGTGATCGCCGCCCGTGCCGCTCACGGGTCTTCAGGCCCAACGGGTTCACCGTATAGTTCACCGCCGGCGAGGTGCTGGCTAGAAAGTTCGTGTCTCCAGCGTACGCCGCCGTCAAGGAGTGGCTGCCCGCCGCCAGACTTGACGTGCTCAGCGTCGCCACCCCGGAGGACAGTGTCCCCGTCCCCAGCGTCGTGGCCCCGTCCATGAACGTAATTGTCTCGCCATCCGTGGTGAGGTTGCCCACCGCGGTGGGGCTCAGTGTCGCCGTCAGCGTCACCTCCTGCCCGACATCACTGCTCGAAGGCGGAGAGGCAGTCAGTATCAGGCTGGTGGTTATCTGGGTTGAAGTCAGGGATATCGTCGAGGACTCGCTGGCGGCAAAATTGGCGTCACCCGGATAGACGGCCTTGACCAGGTGCTCCGTGCCCGAGCCCGGGACCGAGATGCCGGATATTGTGGCCGTCGCAGTCTGGGTGATGTTGTTCAACAGCACGCTCACCGTATCCGAAATGATATTCGCCACCGCCAGGTCTGGGATGCCGTCGCCGTTGAAGTCTCCCACCGCGATCCCAATTGGAGCGCTGCCCGCCGCGTAGGCGACTGGCGACCGGAACGTGCCATCGCCGTTCCCCAGCAACAGGTTCACCGTGTCGGAAATTATGTTCGTCACCGCCAGGTCCGGGTTGCCGTCGCCATCGAAGTCGCCCGCGGCAACTAAGTATGGCTGGCTCCCCGTGGCGTAGGTGACCTGCGTCTGAAACGTGCCATTGCCGTTCCCCAGCAGCACGCTCACCGTTTCGGAAGTGAAATTCACTACCGCCAAGTCGGAGATGCCGTCACCATTGAAGTCTCCCACGGCGACGGAGTATGGATTGGTGCCGGTCGCGTAGGCGACTTGCGTCTGAAAAGTGCCATCTCCGTTTCCCAGCAGCACACTGGCCGAGTTGGCGCCGAAATTCGCCACCACCAGGTCGAAGAGGCCGTCCCCGTTGAAGTCTCCCACGGCAACGGAATATGCACTATCGCGGGTCGCAAAGGTAGCCCGCGCCAGGAATGTGCCGTCGCCGTTCCCCAGCAGCGCACTTACCGTGTTGTCGAGGTTATTCGCCACCGCCAAGTCCGGCTTACCGTCCCCATTGAAGTCTGCCACGGCTACCCACTGAGGAGTGGAGCCGGTCGCGTAAGCGACCTGCGCTTGGAAGGTGCCGTCGCCGTTCCCCAGCAGCACGCTCACCGTGTTGGAATTAGTATTCGCTAACGCCAGGTCCAGCTTACCGTCGCCGTTGAAGTCGCCCACCGCTAGCGAACACGGACTCGTATCCGTCGCATAACTCACCTGCGTCTGGAACGTGCCGTCGCTGTTCCCCAGCAGCACGCTCACCGTGTTGCCGGACCAGTTCGCCACCGCCAGGTCCAATATTCCGTCGCCGTTGAAGTCTCGCGCCGCAACCGGAAATGGCATTGTGCCGGTAGCGTAAGCGGCCGGCGAGGCAAGGGTTTGTGCCAGCGTGGCCGCCCCCAGCGCAGCCGACCCCAGCGTGTAGTTGATGGTCGTGTCCACAAACTCCACGCTTCCTGTCGGCGACAGAGTCCGCGAGCCCGTGCCCACCACCGTCCCGGTTAGCGAGTAGTTCCCCGCCGAGCCGGACGACGAAATCGCCGTGCTCGTCGCGAACAACGACGCGGTCACCGTCAGCGATTGCGTTGTCGAGGTGCTGGGCAGGTCCGTCGTCGTCCCGCTGAACACGGCCTTGTAAGTGTGGCTCCCGATGCCAGGCCGAAACTTGATCACAGCCGTGCCCGACGGTGTCAACTGCGCTGTGCCAAGCATCGCCCCGTTTAAGCAGAAGGCCGCCGCCGCATCGCAGAACGTCACCAGCCCCGTGACCACCGGAGATCCGTTCGACACCGCGGCGGTGAAAGTCACCACGGTTCCCGCGGTCACCGAATTCGATGACAGCGTCAGCGTCGTGTTGGTCAGATTCGCGGCGTGGAGCATGGGCGCACCTAGGTCACAACACACCGCCAGGATCGCGGCCACGCACACCCATCGCGAAAAGAAAGTACGGAAAGAAGAGGCAGCGTCAGGCACGGAGGGCCGGCTTGTGCTCAGAGAATGCGATTCCACAGATTCTCCCTTCGGCGGCCGTAATGCGAATGACTCGGTCGGCGTTTCGTCCATGTCCCCTTGTACGCCCCCTGCGACACGAGCCCCAAGCGGTTGGTGCGCTATCTCATGGTCTCTAAATTCGTTTTGGTGCTGGTGCCGAAATGGATGCAGTTGCGCGGCGCTGCTTGCCAGGGATTGAGTCCCGCCCCAGCTCGAAAATTTCGTGCCTTTAGGAGTCGCGACGGGCGTGCGCATACAGCGCCAACGATGTAACCGAGGAACTCTCTGGCGTTGTGCGGGGTTTACATCAATCCGACCCCGCCGGAGGAAGCCGCCAAGTTCCTGCGCGAGGCCAGCGTGGAGACGCAACCGCCCGCGCCGGCACCGGCTGCACCGCCGGCGCCGGCAACGAAATAAGAGTCTTCAGTCGGAAGTCTTCGGTCGTCAGGAAGAGCACCTGAAAGTTGACACGGCAAAATTGAAGACGCCCACAGTTCTGACTGTGGGCGTCTTTGGTTTTGGCTGACGATCACGCCGCGTGGCGGTCTTCGTACTCCTCGGTCCAGGCCATTTGGATGGCTTCCAGCTTGCCTTCGGTGGACTTCTTGGGGTCGTCCACAAAGGTGGGCAGCTCGGTAATCATGCGGTGAAGATCGGTGAAGCGCACTTCCAGCGGGTTGATGTCGGGGTAGGTATCGGCCAGCAGCAGGCCGATGTCTTCGGTGTCGTCCCAGTGAAGGTCAGAAGGCATAGCGCTCCGAATCGGATGATCAATTCTAATCGGGTGATCTGCAACGCAGAATTTCTTAGATCACCCGATCACCGGATCGCCCGATCACCAGATGAATTAGTGGTCCCCACCTTCGGGGTGCTCCGATACGTAGTTCCGGTTCCACTCCGGCACGTTGACCACGATCTCGCCCGGCTTGGTGACGACACACTGGCAGCCCAGGCGCGAGTTGAGTTGCAGATCGGCGGCCATGTCGAGGCGGTCGGCCTCGTCGTCGTCCATCTCGCTGAGCAGATCGGCGCCCTTGATCACCTGCACGTGGCAGGTGGTGCAGGCGCAGTTGCCGCCGCAGGCGTGGTCGAGAAACACGTGGTGGTTCAGCGCCACGTCGAGCAGCGATTCCGGCTTGCCGTGGTCCTTGTAGGGCATCTTGCCCAACTCGAATTCCACCGTCTTGCCTTCCGGCAAGAACGTCACCTTGACGGTGTTCGCATCCGGTGCGTCCACGGTTGCCGCTCCAGTTCCTTGTGTGTTCTCTTCAGCCATAAATCCTCAATGTCAGTCTCCGCTCTTGATTTCCGCGGGCGCGATGGGATGCGGCGACTCCGGGCCTTCGCCCATGTCCGCTTCGTCCATGGTCTTGCCCTTCAGCGCGGATGAAACCGCCGAATCCATCATCAGTTCTGCCAGACGCATGGTGCCCTGGTTCAGCGCGTCAATGGCGGAGCGCATGGCGTGGTGGTCATCCTGGTCCATGACCGCGCGCAGCGCCTTCTCCTGCTTGGCGATCTGCTTGCGCTCATCCGACGTGAGCTGGTTCCACGCCGGGCCGGCCTTGCCCTTCTGCAGCGCGGTCAGCATGGTGTTGGCCTCGTTGCGCGCCTCGATCACCTGGCGCTGGCGGAAATCTTCCTCCGCGTAATCGAACGACTCCAGGATCATGTTCTCGACCTGGTCGTCGGTCAGGCCATAGCTGGGCTGCACGGAAATTTCCGCTTCCTTGCCGCTGCGCTGCTCGCGCGCGGAGACGTGCAGGATGCCGTTGGCGTCAATCAGGAACCGCACCTCAATGCGCGGCAGGCCCGCCGGCATGGGCGGAATGCCCTTCAGGTCGAAACGAGCGAGCGAACGGTTGTCCTTGGCCAGTTCGCGCTCGCCCTGCAAGACGTGGATGGCGACGTTGGTCTGCCCCTCCACGCCGGTGGTGAAGTGCTCGGTGGCAGAGGCCGGAATGGTTGAATTGCGATGGATGATCTTCGCCACCACGCCGCCCAGCGCCTCGATGCCCAGCGACAGCGGCGTGACGTCCAGCAGCAGCATGTCCTGGGTGGCTTCCGAGCCGCCACCGAGTATGTTGGCTTGCACGGCGGCGCCGAGCGCGACGACCTCGTCCGGGTTCAACTCCGAATGCGGCTCGCGCCGGAACAGCTCTTTGACGATGGTGTGCACGCGCGGAATGCGCGTCGAACCGCCCACCAGCGCGACCTCGTCAATCTGCTGCGGCGCGAAGCCGGCGTCCTTCATCGCCTGCTTGACCGGGCCGACGGTGCGCTGGAGAACCGGTTCCATCAGCGCCTCGAATTGCTCGCGCGTAATCTCGCGCTGATACTTCCTGCCCTCGGGGAGGTCAACCTCAATCGTCGTTTTGTCGTTGGACGAGAGCGCGATCTTGGCGTCAATCACCGCCTTGCGCACCGCCTGAACGACTTCGGCGTTGCGCCGGTAGTCCAAACCCATGTCGCCGCGGATGTCGTCGAGCGCGATGGTGATCAGCAGATTGTCGATGTCGTCGCCGCCGAGGTGCGTGTCGCCGGCGGTCGAGATAACTTCGAAAATGCCGTCGTGCAAACGAAGGATGGAGATGTCGAACGTGCCGCCGCCGAAGTCATAGACCGCGACCACACCGTTGTGCTGCTTGTCGAGCCCGTAGGCCAGCGCGGCCGCGGTCGGCTCATTCACCAGGCGCAGAACTTCCAGGCCGGCAATGCGGCCGGCGTCCTTGGTTGCCTGGCGCTGCGCGTCATTGAAGTACGCTGGGACGGTGATGACCGCCTTCTTTACCGGCGCGCCGAAATAGCGCTCGGCGTTGCGCTTGAGCTGGCGCAGGATGAACGCGGAGATCTCCGGCGGTGTGTAGTCCTTCCACCCCGTCACGCCAGAATCGGGCGTGCCGGGGGCCCCGGCCTTGTCGGCCAGCTTGATGCGCAACACTTCGCCGGGCTGCAGGTCTTCGGCGACGCGGAAAGGAAAAAGCTTCAACTCATCCTGGATGTCCTCAACCCCGCGGCCCATGAGCCTTTTGATGGAATACACCGCGCGCTCCGGGGTCTCGATCAGGTACTTGCGTGCGGCATTGCCCACAATAATCTGACCCTTGGGGTCGAGCGCCACCAGCGAAGGGACGAGGTTCGACCCGTCTTCGCCGGGGATGACCTGGGGCTTGCCGTCGGGCCCCAGGAAGGCCACCAGCGAGTTCGTGGTTCCGAGATCGATTCCGACAACTCTCTCTTCAGCCATGCAATCCATCAGCCGCTGATCAACGCAGATGAACGCAGATGATTTTTCCGATCTGCGTTATTCAGCGTTTATCTGCGGCTCAAACTTCTAGAACCTCATTCACGTCCCGCACCAGATTCCGGATATAGCTGCGCCGGTTCAGCAGCCCGACCATCTTGTCGAGGACCGACTTGCGCTGCGTGTCATTGGAACTGGCGTCCTCCGGCAGCGCGTCCCACTCGTTCCAGTAGCCGCGCAGCTCGTCCATGAGCGCATCGTGCTTGGCCTGGAGGTCGTTGCGCGTGCCTTCCACCTCGCGCAGCAACTCGGGATCGCGCTCGCCCATCTTCTTGTTCATGCGGGCTTCTTCGAGCTGCATGTTCAATTCGAAAACCTCTTCCAGCAGCTCCGGTGGGATCACCTGCTTCTTCTCTTCGCCGGTCTGCCGAGCCTTGTCGGTCGCCGCCTTCGACTGCTCCTCCCACTGCACGCCTTGCAGCTTCAGCAAGTACTGGGTGCGCGTGACGGGGTCGCGCAGCGTGCGATAGGCGTCGTTAAGCTGCGAACTCTTTTCCAGGCTCCAGCTCTGTTCCTGCCCCGAGGCGCGCGCGTAGAGGTCGGGATGCAGCTGCCGGCTGAGCTTGTAATAATCGCGCTCCAGCGCCGCCGTATCGAGATTCAGCTTCCGTGGCAAGCCAAAAAATGTGAAGTAATCCGCGGGTAAAGCAGGTTGCAGCTTGCCGCAGGAATCGCAGAAGTGCGCCGCGCGCATGTCGCCGCACGACCAGCAGGAGTGCGTGACCGTGCCTTCGTCGAACATCTGCAGCGCGGATTCGGGTTTGTTCGTGGTGCTCATAAACCGGGTATCAGCAATTAGCGATTAGCAATTAGCCATCTGTGCCGTGCCGCAGCTAATTGCTAATCGCTAATGGCTAATTGCTGCTGTTAGCTGAACGACGTGCCGCAGCCGCAGGACTTGCTCGCGTTCGGGTTCACGAACACGAAGCTCTGCTGCATCAGCGTTTCCTGGTAGTCCAGGGTCATGCCGTGCAGGTAGATGAACGACTTGGGATCCACGAACACGCGCACATCGCCGAACTGGAAGATGCGGTCGCGCTCGCGCGGCTGCGTGTCGAAGCGGATGTTGTAGGTCAGGCCGGAGCAGCCGCCGCCCTGCACCCCCAGGCGCAGGCCGCCCTGCTCGGGCGAAGTGCCTTCCTTCGCCATCGCCACCTTGATCTTCGCCAATGCGCGCTCGGTGATCTGGATGCCACGCGCCGGCGCCGCCGGCATCTCCGCTGGTGCGGGTTGCTGCCCTGCGCCGTTTGGCGACACCGCTTGCGTCGGCGCCTGCTCTGCCGGCTTGTCGGTCATAGTTGCCATGATAGTGCCATCGGGTGATCGGATGATCTGGTGATCTGGTGATCGAGGGCCTTTTCCCGAAATGATCACCCGATCACCGGATCACCCGATCGCCAGATTCCTAGTCTCCCGCCTTGGCCATGGGCGCGTGCGTTTCTGAGTGGACCGCTACGCCGTTCTTTTTCTTCCAGTCGCCGATGGCGGCGCGAATGGCGTCCTCGGCCAGTACCGAGCAGTGAATCTTCACCGGCGGCAGCGAAAGCTCACGCACGATGTCCGTGTTCTTGATCGCCAGCGCCTCGTCCACGGTCTTGCCCTTCACCCACTCGGTCGCCAGCGAAGACGATGCGATCGCCGATCCGCAGCCGAAAGTCTTGAACTTGGCGTCCTCGATGACCCGGGTCTCGGGGTTGACCTGGATTTGCAGCTTCATGACGTCGCCGCACTCGGGCGCGCCGACCAAGCCCGTACCCACCGTCTGGCTGCTCTTGTCCATCGAGCCAACATTGCGCGGGTTGGTGTAGTGGTCCAGTACCTTGTCGCTGTATGCCATTGTTTAACCTTCTCCTAGAACTCAGAACTCTCGAACAGGTCGCTCGGTCTATCGGTCAGTCGGTCAGCAAACGACCGATAGACTGATGGACCGACAGACCAGCCTTATCCTTCCGCGGCCCAGCTCACCGACTTCAGATCGATGCCTTCCTTCGCCATCTCGTAGAGCGGCGAGAGCTCACGCAACCGCTGTACCACTTCGATGAGGCGATCCGCCACGTAGTCCACCTCGGCCTCAGTGTTGAAGCGGCCGATGCCGAACCGGATGGAGCTGTGGGCCAGGTCGTCGCCCGTCCCCAGGGCCTTCAATACATACGATGGCTCCAGCGTCGCCGAGGTGCATGCCGAACCACTGGAAACCGCGATGTCGTTGATGCCCATCAGCAGCGACTCGCCTTCCACGTAGGCGAAGCTGATGTTGAGATTGTTGGGCAGGCGGTGCTCCATCGAACCGTTGATGTACACCTCGTCCAAGCCGCCCATGAGCTTGTCCTTGAGCCGGTCGCGCAGACCTGAGAGACGCTTGCTCTCCTGCGGCATCTCCTCGTGGCAGATGGCGCAGGCCTTGCCCAGGCCAACGATTCCGGGAACGTTGAGCGTGCCGCTGCGCATCCCGCGCTCGTGGCCGCCGCCATCAATGATCGGCGATACCTGCACCCGCGGGTTCTTGCGACGCACGTACAGCGCGCCGACCCCCTTGGGGCCGTACATTTTGTGCGCCGAGATGGACATCAGATCAATGTTCATCTTCTGCACGTCAATGGGAACTTTGCCGACGGCCTGGGTGGCATCGGTGTGGAACAGGACTCCGCGCTCGTGGCACAGCTTGCCGATTTCGGCGATCGGCTGCAGCACGCCAATCTCATTGTTGGCGGCCATCAGCGTGACCAGGATCGTCTTCTCGTCCATGGCTCGCTTCAGGTCGTCAAGATCGACCAGTCCGTCCTTCATTACCGGCATGTAGGTGACCCGGAAACCATACTTCTCCAGGCGCTTGCAGGAGTCCAACACCGCCTTGTGCTCGGTGACCGCGGTGATGATGTGGTTGCCCTTCTCGCGGTACATCTCGGCCACGCCTTTGATCGCCAGATTGTCGCTTTCGGTGGCGCCGGAGGTGAAAATGATTTCCTTGGTCGTCGCTCCCACCAGCTTGGCAATGCGCTCGCGCGCCTGTTCTACCGCTTCCTCGGCCACCCAGCCGAACACGTGGTTGCGGCTAGCCGAATTCCCGAACTTATCGGTGAAATAGGGCAGCATCTCTTCCAAAACCCGCGGGTCCACCGGCGTGGTGGCGTGGTTGTCCATATAAATGGGCAGCTTTACCCCGTCGTGCCCAGTCGTCGTCTTCTGTTCAACGCTCATCGGAGTCTCCATGATTGCTGGTTCAACTCAACGTCACTAATTCTTCCGGCAGCACGGTCGCAGTCGGTTCACCCATGTCACCGATATTGATTTTGCTCAAAACCTCTTCAATACTCTGGCTGACCCTGCGCAGCGGCTCGCGGACCGTGCACCGGCTGGTATGGCCGCACTCACCGCGCGTGGTCACGCACGCGGTCAAGAACAGCGGTCCTTCGATCGCCTTGATGACTTCGAGAGCGGAAATCGTGCGCGCATCCCGCGCCAGCAGGTAGCCGCCGTTGGTACCTTGGTGCGAAGTCAGCAACCTGGCCTTGACCAGCTTTTGCAGGATCTTGGCCAGTAGTTCGGGCGGAATGCCGTGCGCCTCAGCGATGTCCTTGGCGCTGCATGAGGCCGCGGCGTTCTCCGCCAAATAGCGCATGGCGATCAGACCGTAATCGGCTTTCTTGGTCAGCTTCAGCACGCGCCCGCCACTCCTAACAATTCCGACCTATTTGGTCGCACATACATTTTAGATGCCGCAAGGGCCTGAAAGCAACACAAAACAGGGAATGGGGAAATCTGGCATTCGAGGGTAACTCATGGCGGAGTAAACGGTTAAGGATTGGCGATAGATTTGGTCGGATTTCGGCCGCTGAGGGCTACCTTTTGACCGCTGCCAAGGCGTAGTCAGACAATGTTCTGCCCGTCTGCTCGTGCATGCCGCAGGTGCTGTAGTTCGTGCTGGCGACTACCACGACCATGTCGAGGTCTGGGAAGATGGCTACCTTGGCGGCTGCGGACGTTTACTGCCGGAGGGCGGCAGGTCTCGGCGCAGTTTATGCAGGGCAACGCGCATGTCGGTCGCTGTCCCTGCCATCCCGCAGCACCCTCTCCTCCATCTCTCATTCCAACGCTGAGCCCAGCCGGCGCCCGAGCAGCAACCAGAATCGCAGGTGGCTATTGACAACGCTCAGGGCGGGTCTAAAATACCCAACATTTCCGGTTGCTTACCGGATATATGAACTCGAACCAGCCGCTACCACCCGCCAAACCTCCCCTGCCGAGCATGAGCATGGATAAGTGTGAACATCCGCGTGTGCGGATCGTGGCCCGCGAAGAGGACTCGGAATTCGTCGAGTGCCTCGAATGCGGCGACATCTTCGAAGCCAGCGAATTTAAGGACATGGCAATCGAAGAGCGATCCACCGGCACGGACGCCTAGAGGACCCCTCCCGCAAGTCGCGCCCTCGATGACCACGGCCGCAGTGTGGCCTCCGGGCAAATAAGTTGCTTGACGCATGCAAGTACTTAGCGTAGCCTTCCGCTCATGGGCAACACCCCCGATATTGACGCCTGGTGGAACCAGCTCGAACGTCTGGAGCGCGTCCTCATGTGCGTCGGGCCCGACGAGGTCTGCTGCGAGGGCATGACGCCGCGCCAGACGTCGATCCTGCGCACCCTGATCGCGCAGGAGGGAGCGCGCTTGTCTGATTTGGCCGCCGCATCGCGCATCACGCCCAGCGCCATGACCCGCAACATTGAAAAGCTGGAGAAGCAGGGCATGGTGGAACGCGTCCGCGGCCAGCAGGACGACGGCCGCGCTGCCATGGTGCGGATCACGGCCGCCGGCCGCAAGGCGCGCCGCCGCATTGATCAGCTCATGCGCGAGCGCGCCCGCGCCGTCGCCGAAGCGTTTCCGGAAAACCGCCGCGCTGATGTGCTGCGGATGTTGCACGAATTTAATCACGCGTTGGAATCGAGCGGGTGTTGCGGTCTGCGCCCGGCCGCCCTGACGCAACTGAAAGGATCGTTGCCATGAAAATTCAGGATGCAGTGAAGGAACATTACGGCGCGGTGGCGCGTGGCGAGCAGTCCGCATGCGGCTGCGCCTCGACCTCTGACCTCGCCCACGCCATCGGCTACTCCGCCGAAGACCTCGCCCTGGCCGGCGAAGCCAACCTCGGCCTGGGCTGCGGCAATCCGCTGGCTCTCGCCGAAATTCGCGAGGGCATGACCGTGCTCGACCTGGGCAGCGGCGCCGGTTTCGACGCCTTTCTCGCGTGGCGGCGCGTCGGCCCGGCCGGCCGCGTCATCGGCGTGGACATGACCGACGACATGCTGGCCCAGGCGCGCGCCAATGCCGAAAAGCTGGGCGCCGCCAATGTCGAGTTCCGCAAGGGCTTGATTGAGAAGCTGCCGCTGGCAGACGCATCCGTGGACCTGGTCATCAGCAACTGTGTCATTAACCTGAGCGTGGACAAGCCGGCGGTTTTCCGCGAGATCGCGCGCGTGCTCAAGCCCGGCGGACGCATCGCGGTCAGCGACCTGGTGCTCCTGCAGGAACTGCCGAAAGACATCGCAAACAGCGTGAGTGCGTACGTCGGCTGCATCGCGGGCGCAAGCATGATGACCGACTATGTGCTGATGGCGCTCGATGCCGGCCTGACCGACCTTGCGATCCCGCAGATCGCGCACGGCAAGAAATTGGCCGACGCGGTGGCGCCCAGCGGCTGCTGCGGCAGCGATCCGATCGCCGAGGCTGCGGCGAATGCCGTTGCCTCGATCAAGCTCCACGGACGCAAGCCGTAAGAACCAGTTTCTAGTTTCTGGTTTCTAGTTTCCACTCGGCTCTAGAAACTAGAAACTAGAAACTGGAAACTGGAAACTGAGTTATGCTGCGCCGCACAGCGGGGGAGTTATGCCGGGAGTCAGAGCGTCGGAGCGATGGCCGATTCGCTGTGAGATTCACTGCCAGGCCGGCGATCAGGTTTTCCAGGCGGAATCCTTTGACGTCAGCGAGGATGGCATGTCTTTCCTCACCGATGCACAGCTACCTGTCGACAGCGAGGCTATCCTGCATTACCGCCCGCACGCCGACGATCCGCTGATTGTCGTCCGCGTCCTGGTGCGCTCGCAGGTTGGAAAGCGGGTGGGCGTGCAGTTCCTCGACCTCAAACACGAGCATCGCGAGCATTTGCGCCGCCACAAGGCACGCGTCGCGGCCGCCGGGAAAATGTAACTGCTAGCGGCTAAGCCGTTTTTACTTTTTATGTAGCCGATGTCATCCCGAGCGAGGGAGGGCTCCCGCGCGTTTTTTCCAGCGCGGGAAACCCGAGTCGAGGGATCTCGGTTTTCCTCTCTGGCTACACTAATCCTGAAACCGCTTTAGTTCGTAGCTGGCGAGAAGCTCCGGCCCAACTACCAACGACCAGCTGCCAGCCTCAAAACAGCGTTCATTTCCGCTTCCAGCGAACGCCGTCCTTTGTATCTTCCAGAATGATTCCCGCCGAGGCCAGTTCGGTCCTGATCTCGTCCGCGCGCGCGAAATTGCGCGTTTTTTTTGCTGCCTGCCGCTGCGCGATCAGGCTGTCGATCTTGGCGTCACTCAGCTCCATGGATTTTGCGACTTCGACCGTTTCCTCGCTGGCCTCCTGGATGCGGCCTTCCTGCTTCGCCCACTGCAGCACCTGGCGCACTTTTTCCGCATCATTGTCGGTCATGACGGCGAAGACTTCGTCAAATGATGCCAGCGCGCCCAGCAGGGGAGCGACATTCTCCTGCCGCAATTGCCCGGCATCGGCGGCCGAGTTCGCCTCGCGCACCATGTCGAACATCGCTCCCAAGGCCTCGGCGGTGTTCAGATCGTCGGCGAGCGCCGCCTTCATCTTCTCCACCGTTGCGTTCGCAAGCTCGATGATTGCCAGGTTGCTGCCGGCAGGGAACTGCGCCGTTTCCAAACGCAGCTTGAAATTCCGCAACCGCTCCACTGCCTGCGCCGCCTGCTTCAGTCCGTCAAAGGTAAAGTTGAGCTGCTTGCGGTAGGGCACCGAGGTCAGCAGGAAGCGCAGCGACGACGGCTTGTGGCCCTTCAGAATCAGGTCGCGCAGGGTATAGAAGTTGCCCAGCGACTTCGACATCTTCTCGCCCTCGACCAGCAGAAAGCGCGCGTGGATCCAGAAGTGCGCGAACATCTTTCCCGTAAGCGATTCCGACTGCGCGATCTCGTTCTCGTGGTGCGGGAATATGAGGTCCTCGCCGCCGAGGTGGATGTCGAAGGTTTTGCCCAGATATTGCATGGACATGGTCGAGCACTCGATATGCCAACCCGGACGCCCCGGCCCGATCTCGCGTCTCCCAGAATGCCTCGCCCGGCTTGGGCGCCTTCCACAAGGCGAAGTCGCGCGCATTATCCTTGTCGTACTCGTCCACGTCCACGCGCGCGCCCTCAATGATCCCTCCGAAATCTTTTTTCGACAGCTTGCCGTAGCTGGGGAAGGTAGCAATGCGGAAGTAGTAAGAGCCGTCGTCGGTGCGGTAGGCGTGCCCAGTGTCCACCAGCCCCTTGATGAACTCCGCCATTTCTTTGATATGGTCGGTGGCGCGTACCACGATCTCGGGCTTCTCGATGTTGAGAAAGCTCGAGTCCTCCAGGAACGCCTGCTCGTATTTTTTCGTGTACTCCTGGACGCTGACGCCCTGCTTGGCGGCGTTGCGGATGATCTTGTCATCCACATCGGTGATGTTCATGGCGTGCTTCAGCTTGAACCCGCTTTGCCGCAGAAAACGCCGCAGCAGATCCACGAAGATGAAGGTCCGGAAATTCCCGATGTGGCCGTAGTCGTAGACCGTCGGGCCGCAGGCGTACATGCGAACGAGGTTGTTCTCGAGAGGCTGGAAGTCCTCGACGCGGCCGGTAAGCGTGTTAAAAAAACGAGCCATAGGGGTTTCATCCGGCGATCTGGCGATCGGGTGATCGAACGCGGAAACCAGATGCACGGGGAACTTTCGATTGTAGGGGCTGCGCGAAAAACGGGTCAACCGTCGTCACAACTGCGTGGAAAACTACTGCGCCGATGCCGCTGGACGGCCGCTTCGGTCGTGGGTCCGGATCCGTTGGCCGACCAGGAACACGTAGTGCAGTCCCGAAATGAGCGTGAAGGCGAAGGTCGCGTAGAGGCCGACTTTGCGGCAGTAGTAGACCCACGCGGTGGAATCCACCTGGAACAGCAGCACGAAGAAAATGGTCACCACTTGCGCACCGGTGTTGATCTTGCCGAAGATGCTCGGCCGGAAATCGCGGATTGAGGTGGTGGCGTACAGCACGGCGCAAGTGAGCAGGATGATCAGGTCGCGGCTGAACACCAGGACCGTGTACTTCCACGGAATCAGGTGAAGAATGGAGAGCACGAGAAACAACGTGCTGAGCAGCAGCTTATCCGCGATGGGATCCAGGTACTGGCCGAGCTTGGTCTGTTGGTGCAGGGTGCGCGCCAGCAGGCCGTCGAGGGCGTCACTGAGCCCGGCGATCACCAGCAGGATCAGCGCCCACCGGTGATTGTTGTCCACGATGTTGATGATGATGAATGGAATGAAGATCAGCCGCAGGAGCGTGAGCTGGTTGGGCGCAGTGAAAAGCTGGCGAAGCATCTAGGGCTGGCGCTCCGCGGAGAATTCGGAAAGGCCGAGCACCTCGGCGAAGTCGTGGCCGCTCTTGGACGCGAAGCGCTCTGTCAGCGAGGGAATACTGCCGTTGCGCGTGTCCAATTCGATGCGCTCGACGCGGTGCATGGGGAAAAAAACGGCGCCGGCGGCCACCGGTTCGCCCTCTCGCACCAGGCGGGCGAAGTCGTCGAATGAGTTCAGGTTAATGCCGCGCACGCCGAGCCCCGCCGTGGTCAACTCGAGCACCACGCCCCAGAACTTTTCGCGCGGCGTGTTGAGCGTCACCAGGACGACGGCTCCCCGGGCAAAATTGGCGGCTGCGGCGGTTTCGGGCACGCTTCGATTGTCAACGCCCGCGAGCATGATTGCAACAGGTCTTCAGTCTTCAGGCTTCAGTCTTCAGGCCAGAAAGGGAAAGTCTCTAGTCGGTAGTGTTCGGGCCTGAAGACCGAAGACTGCCGACTGAAGACTACGTGTACAGGGCGATGATGCGCTCGATGGCGCGGCGGCAGACGGCGCAAAAGGCGTCGTGACGGGTGAACATGATGCAGTTCTCCTGCGGGCGGTAGTATCCCTTGGCCTCGTAATCGGCGCCTTCGAAGGCGCCGACTTTGCCGGAGTACTTGTCGGAGGCGAGCAACTGGTCCTCGTGCTTCTTCTCTTCGGCGAAGAGGGCGTCCATTTCGGATTCGGGGCGATTCTGCTTGCGGATCTCGCGGCGCCGCGCCTGGATTTCGCGCTCGTAGGTTTCGAACGAATCTTTATTCCAGGGCGTGGGTACGGGTGTGCCTGCCGGCACCAAGTCTTTCCACTTGAGCGCGGCGGGATCGAGCAGGGCGGTCACATTGGGTTCCCAGGGCTCGAATTTACGCGCCGGCGGCAGGTAGGACACGTCGGAGGTGTAGTACTCGTCAGCCAGGCCGGCGAAGTGGTGGCCGAATTCGTGCACGAACACGTACGGCGACCACAGGCTGTCGGCAGCGACGGTGCTGTAGAGGTTGAAGATGCCGCCGCCACCGTAGGTCGCGCCGTTGACCAGGATTTCCACAAATTCGTAAGGCGCGAAGGAGGCGATGTCGCGAAAGCGGCGGTTTTCAAAGGTCAGGACGTAACGCTCGGAGCCGAACGCGTCGTAGGTGGCGCCGGCCGGAGTCCGGTGGTGGATGCCGGTGGAGGGGCGCGAGATGCCAGACTCGGGCGAGGCCGGACAGAGCGCCCAAACGTTGAAGTCGGCGCGGTGTTCTTTGAACGGCGAGGTGGAGAAGAGGATCTCGGTCAGGCGGCGGGCGTCTTTTTCAAACTTGGGCAATTCGGCCGCGGTGTAGCCGTCGCCGAGGATGAGGAAATCTACTTTGTTGGCTGGATCGCCTGATTTTTGCAACGTCATGAGCGGGCCGGGCGAGGGCGGGACCGAGGTGTCAATGAACTGATCTTTGGGATCGATGACTGTGGACCAGATTTCGCGGAAGGCATTGTTGGCGTCGCGCTTCATGAGCGTGACCTGAACCGGTGCGGCGGGAGCGGGGAAGCGCAGCGACTCGGAGAAGGTGCGGTTCATCTGCTTGGCTTCTTCGGTGCTCTCCCACTCGCCAAAAATGGAGGCGAAACCGCGGGAGTAAACCACGCGGTTCGTCGCCCGGTCGCGGACTTCAAAGAAATACTTTCCGAGGTTGGTGTCGTCGATCGCTTTGCCCGGGTTGCCGGGCCAGGGCGCCGGCTCGATCACGATGCGATCCAGCGCGAACGTCTCCTGGTGATCGTTGCCGGTATGGTAGTAGTCCACACGCATGGTTTTGACAGCGGCGGCGGGAAGGGCCACGAGCAGAAGGGCGGCGATAACAAAGGATTTCATCGGCGCGATTGTACACAGGGTCAGGTGATGTCCGCACCCTCTCTCGCCGATGGCAGGCGGCCTGGTCGCCGGGCAGCCGGACCTGTTGCCGATCATTCTGCTTGCGTCGCAGTGCCAGGCCGGGCAATATAAGGGCGCGGCCCTAGTTCAGCGGCCGATTCCCCTAGGCCGGCTATCTCCCCGTATTCCAGAGTGAGCAGGTTGTTTCGGGCACTGGCGCGAGTGTCAGCGCAGGAGCAACAGTCGAGATGCAAATTCGATTTTGGGGCACGCGGGGGTCGATTGCGACCCCGGGACCAACCACGGTGCGCTTCGGCGGGAACACGTCCTGTGTCGAGGTGGTCACCAAGGTGGGCCGGCGGTTCATCCTTGACTGCGGCACGGGCGCGCGACTGTTGGGGCTCCACCTGATGTCGCGGGGGCACCCGCGCATCCGCGCCACCATGTTGCTGGGGCATACTCACTGGGACCACATCCAGGGATTTCCCTTCTTTAAACCGGTGTTTCAGCCCGGCAATGAAATCCTGATCTGTGCCCCCATCGGAATGACCGGCTCGCTGGCGCACGTGCTCTCCGGACAGATGGAGACGGCCTACTTCCCGGTGGAACTGAACGAGCTGCCGGCGAAAATCCAGTTCCGTCACTTGGCCGAAGGTGTGTTCGAATTCCACGGCGTGCAGGTGAGGACGCAGGCGCTGCATCATCCGGCGGTGACACTGGCCTATCGACTGGAGAGCGATGGCGTGGCCGTGGCCTACATGACTGACCACGAACCCTTCAGCGAGGTGCTCTGGCGGCCGGGAGCGAAGCCGGGGAAGATCGAATCCATCCTGCACGACGGCGACCGCCGGCACGCGGAGTTCATGCGCGACGCCGACCTGGTCATCCACGACGCGCAATACACTCCGGAAGAGATGCCGGACAAGAAGAACTGGGGGCACAGTACGTACGCGTACGCGGTGGAGCTGGCGGGAGCGGCCGGAGCGCGGCGGCTGGCGCTGACGCATCACGACCCGGCACACTCCGACGCCAAACTGGTGGAAATCGAGAAGCGGGCCCGGAAACTGGCGGAATCTCGAAAGTACGACCTCGAAGTGTTCTGCGCTTACGAAGCCTGCGAAGTCACTTTGAAACCCCGAAAGACCAAGTCAGCGAAATCAGGCAAGTGACCGTCCGCGCGCGCATAACACTTCCCTAAACACAGAGAAATGGTAGGGCCGGAGGCAACTCGAGCCGCCGTGAAGCTGCGTTCTTGCTCCCTGGCTGGTCCACTTCCTGTGAGCAGCGCCGGGGTTTACCAACGTGGTACATAACCTTTTCGTACTGGACGGGGGCTTCCGCCATTGCCAACATAGACAAAATCTTCCCTCGGTTGAGGTGTGCTCGTGCCGGCAAAATGGATGAAGATCACTTCGTTTTTGCTACTGTTTCTTATGCCTGCGACGACCATGGCGACGAATGCGGTCGGCATGATTCACGTTTCCGGAGTTGATGCCACCATTGATGGCCGGCCCTGCCACGCCGTCGATATGGGATTCGAGGGTGAGCGACTCGCTACGGGAGCGAACTCGAAAGCCACGGTCACCAGCCGCGGCACCATGGTTTCGGTGTCGTCGAACACGAGCGTGAAGCTCGGTACAAAGGCGCTGGAGCTGATCGATGGATCGGTGGTCGTAAGTTCCGATACCGGCACCTCGACCAAAATCGAGAATCTCACGATCTCGACGCTTCCCGGCGTGCACGCCAAGTTTCTCGCCAAGCGAGTGAATGATGAATTGCAACTGCTCGCCCTGGAAGGCAAGGTTGATCTTAGCGACGGCCAGCAAACTGAAACCGTGCCTGCGGTTAGCGGTGTGAAACTCAAGGTTCCGAAAGACTCCAACGGTTCATCTTCCAAAGTGGGCGGGAAGAGCTGGTTGACGAATGACGAAATCGGCATTCTGATTGTTGTCGCCGGCGCTGTGGCGGCCGGCGTAGCGCTTGGCATCGTCAACTCCCAGAACGCCACGCCCGTCACCCCACATTAAGAATGTTTCGCTGAACGCGGTGCGCAGTCGCCCTTCAGGACCCAGAGAATCCTGGAAAAACTGATGCCGCATCAACCGGCAGCAGTCAACGAAACTTCCCCAATTGGTGACGAATGGTGACGGGACGAGCCGATTCGCGGGAGGGCTGCCGGTGCTTCCCCAGCAGATTCAATGAGGTAGATGGTAGGCACGAGCGGACTCGAACCGCTGACCTTCCCGGCTTGCCGGGACGCTCTAACCAGTGGCACTGGCGATGAGTTCCGCGATGGAACGGTGCGACTTCCAGCTCTTTAATTGACGTTCACGGCGACGCGCTTCGGACAGGGTTGCGTAATCTTCTAGGCGCACCAATTTCCAGGGACCGCGTCCCCTGGTGTAGGGGCTGTGCTGGCGTTCATGTTCGGAAAAGCGACGCGGCGGGTTATTGGTCGAACCGATGTAAAACTTCCCTGTGGTGCAGCTCTGAAGAATGTACACGGCTGCCATAAGGAGATGGTAGGCACGAGCGGACTCGAACCGCTGACCTCTTCCGTGTCAAGGAAGCGCTCTAACCAACTGAGCTACGCGCCTACGCGTGAGCTTATTGTAGCCGCGCTGCCGGTCAGGGGCAAACGCGGGCGCGTCATGGCGGCTGCGGTTATGACTCCACGCCAGCCGCTTTCGCCGCCGAGTAGAGCAACTCGACGACGGTGCAGTCGTCCTGCAGAGGGCAAGAGCCGCAGAACTCTTTGACAGCGCGGAACACGCCTTCAAATCCAGCCCCAGCGGCGGCATCGTCGAGACGCTCGTATCCGAAGAATTCGCCCGCCGCATTTTCCGCTTCGACGACGCCGTCGGTGGTGAGGAAGAGCCGGTCGCCGGGCTTGAGTTGCATGCGCATGCTGTGGAACGAAACGTCGGGCAGCAATCCGATCGCGGGATTGACATTGTCAGGTTCGATGACCTTGCCTTCCCTCAGCAGCCGGGGCGGCACGTGGCCGCAATTCAGCAGCTCCAGCCGCCCATCCTCCCATAGCCGGACGACGACCATGGTGGCGTACTTTTCGCCGACATCCTTTTCGCAGAGAAAATTGTGGGCGGCGGCGACGGCGGCTTCCAGCGAGATGCCCTGCGCCAGCTGCGAATAGATCATGCCCTGGATGACGGAGCCGAGCAGCGCCGCGGAGACGCCTTTGCCGGACACGTCGGTGAGCACCACCGAGACGGAATCGGGCGTGCGCACAACATCAAAGAAGTCGCCGCCAATTTCCTGGCAAGGCAAATTACGGCCTTGGACTTCGGCAAACGGGATGTCGGGGATGCGCACCGACATGAGCCGCTGCTGGATCGCGGCCGCGATGGACAACTCCTGCTGGTAGCGGCGGGCGGCCTCTTCGACCTCCACCAAGTGCGCGTTCTCCAGCAGGCCGGCGGCCTCTTTCGCGATCGCATGCAGAATGTCCTGGCTCACGCCGGAGAGATCTCGAGAAGCGACACGGCTGTCGAGATAGAGCACGCCGAGAACGGGATGGCGCATCGATCCGCTCTTGCTGCCCCGCGGAGCTCCGGCCTTATCCGCGGCGGAGCTATTGGCGCGGCGTAGCGGGATAGCGATGACGGTGCGCAAATCGAGGCTGATGATGCTGGCGCGTCCCGCCAGGTCGGCGGATTGCGAGGTGTCGCCAACCACGAACTCGGAGCCGGAATCTGCGGCCTGTTGCAGCAGGGAACGGGTGATGGTGCTGTCGTCACGCAAAGTCTCGCCTTTGCTGCTGCGCCCCGTCCCGAGGTGAAGTACGCCGTCGGAGCCGCGCAGGAACACGAATCCGCGCTCGGCTCGGGTGAGGCGCAGACTGCAGTCGAGAAGGGTTGCGATCACGTCAGCGAGCACCCCGGTGGTGCGCAAGCGGCGCGCCGCCTCCAGGAACAACCTGAGCTGCTGCAGTTCTGAGCCCGCTCCGGACCGCGGCGCCAGCGACATCTGGCTCAGGAAATCGGACGCGGTCGCCATGGGCGCGGTGGGATTGAAGACCAGGTAAAAATCCTCCAGGCCAAAATCGCAGCGGTCGTCCGGCTCCAGCGGGTGACGCTCGCGGCGCATGCGGTTGACATAAACCCCGCTGCGGCCGCCCTCGTCCACAATGTAGTAGCGGCCCTCTTCCGCGACAATGGAAGCGTGTTCGCGTGAAACCCGGGAGTCGGGGATGGGCAGGTCGCGGTCGGTTTTGCGGCCGATCGTAAACGGCGTGTGATCAATGACGATGCGTCGCTGCTCGGTGCCTTGGACGAACAGCAGCACCGGCGCCGATGGCGAGACAGCGGGCATGCTGGACATGGCGTGTCCTTCCGGTTTTGCGATTGCCCCGGCAATTTGCCAGGACGTCCCCAACTGCGGCACCAGGGCAGTGCCCTGAAATGATCAAGAGCGTAGCATAAGGCGCGCGGCCGACGGAAGGTTCTCGCATCGTAAGTCTTGCAGACACGACGCCCTGCGAGCGGTCAGATTCAGGCCTGGGCGTCGGGATCGGCGAGCATCTTGGGCAGCGTGGGTTTGTGCTTCGGCCGGGTTTTCTTGGTGACGTCCGGCTCGAACCGGGTGGGCGGAGGCGCCCCGATGTGCTCCCGCGCGGCCGCTTTGACGGCGGTGATGGCGCGAAACGGCTTGGGCTTTTTCTTCTTCGCCATCGTGCTTGGACCTGCGACTCGCTGCTGTTGTTTTGGTGAACAGCATACGCCAACACTGTTACCACGCCGGTTGTGCCATAATTTTTTCCGGTAACATCGGCGAGGTGGCCATGGACGAGCGCGATTTCTATGACGAGCGGCAGGACAAAAAAATGACCACACTGAATTGTCCACACTGCCGCCAACCTGGGGAATACGAGCTCGGCTGGATCGTGCGCACCAAGAAGCGTCAACTGCCCGGCCGCGCCGATGAGCGCGATCGTGCGAAATTTGCCAAGGCCCGCTCCTACATGGTCCGGCGCGACGACATGGTGATGTGCAAGAACGTGCGCTGCCGCAAGCGCTTTGAAGTCTCCGGCGTGCAATCGGTGGCATTCCTCGACTAGGCGGCCCGCTTACCTCGTTCCACCTTCAGGGGTTCATACTCCCCCTGTACTGGAGCCCCGGCTTCGGCCGGGGTTTTTGTTTTGCCAAATCAGGACAGAACCGCCATGGCAACTCCGGCCATGTCCTTTCGAAGCGCCGCCCGCGTCATTTATACTGCGCGTTTGCGTGGGCGGTGACGAACCCGCTCGTCGCATTTTTACGAGGTGCGGCTTGAAAATTCTGGTATGCATGAAACAGGTTCCGCAGAAAGACGCTCCGTTGAAGCTGAACGAGAGCGGAACCTGGATCCGCGAGGATGTTTCCTACGAAGTAAACGAGCCTGATGCGTACGCTCTGGAAGAGGCGTTGCGGCAGAAAGAAAAACACGGCGGTGAGGTGGTGGTGATCACTGCCGGCCCGGCGCGCGCGCAACAGGTGTTGCGCGAGGCGCTGGCCAAGGGGGCCGATCGCGCCATGCACCTCGAGGATGCCGGCTTTGTCGGCCTCGACGCCCTCAACACGGCGCGGGCATTTGCCGCCGTTATTAAAGATGAGAGCTTTGACCTCATCTTTACCGGCTTGCAATCGGACGACTATGGCTCTGCGCAGACGGGTGTCCTCCTGGCCGAATTGCTCGGGTGGCCGCACGCGACCATCATCATGCAGATTGAAAAGAAGGACGGTGGCATCCGCGTCAAGCGGGAACTCGAGGCCGGGTTCTTCCAGTATGTGGACATGCCGGTCCCGGCGGTGCTGACCATCCAATCCGGCATCAACAAGCTGCGCTACGCGACGTTGATCGGGATCAAGCAGGCCAAGAACAAGCCCATGAAAAAAGTGACGATGGCCGAGGTGCAATCGGCGCTCGGTCCCAACCTTCAGCAGATTCGGCGACTCTACGTACCTGAGAAGACCAAGAAGACTGAGATGCTGCAGGGCGGACCCGCCGAAATCGCGAAAAAGCTGGTGGAGAAGCTGCGCGACGAAGCACGCGTGATCTGAGCGCGCGGAGGGTCGGAAACCTCAACTGCACGCGACAGGGGATGCTGAACATCGCGAGGCGGCCTGATCGGGACCAGTAATTTTGTTCAACACGAGAGAAGGCACTGATGGCTGACACTATTCTTGTGATCGTCGAACAACGCGAAGGCAAGCTGAACCGCGTTTCGTTTGAAACCATTGCGGGCGCGCAGGCAATAGCCGCCGAAACCGGCTGGACGCTGGAAGCGGCGGTGGCCGGCAGCGGCGTGGGCGAGATCGCGAAAGAAGTTGCGGCCAAGAAGCTGGCCAAGGTTTACGCGGTCGAATCGGCGAAGCTGGAGCCGTACACCCCGGATGGATTCATCGCGGCGCTCAAGCAGTTCATCGGACAGCGCCAGCCGCGCTTGGTGCTGATGCCGCACACCTACCAGGTACGTGACTTCGCGCCGCAGCTGGCGGCTGCGATGGGACGCTCGCTGGTCAGCGACTGCACCGGCTTCCGCAAAGAGGGCAGCGACCTGTTGTTCACGCGGCAAATGTTCCAGGGAAAATTTGCCGCTGACGTGGCGTTGGGTGGCGATCCTCCGTACTTTGTGACCTTCCAGACTGGCGCCTTTCGCGCCGATAAAGCGGAAGCGGGCGCCGGCGCCGCACCGCTAGAAACCGTCAGCGTTGAAATCGGCGAAGGCGTGATCCGTACCCATCCCGAGACGCCGTTCAAGGAAGCGAAGCAGGCAGTGGATTTAACCCAGGCGGAAATCATTGTGGCCGTCGGCCGCGGAATCAAGGAACAGAAGAACGTTGATCTCGCCAGGCAACTGGCTGACGCGCTGGGCGGGGAACTGGCGGCGTCACGTCCGATCTGCGATTCCGGCTGGCTGCCGATGGACCGGCAGATCGGATCCTCAGGCCAGACCGTGGCGCCCAAGCTGTACCTCGCGCTGGGCATCAGCGGCGCGATTCAGCACATTGTCGGCATGAAGGGCTCGCGCACCATCGTCGCGGTGAACAAAGATGCGGAAGCGCCGATTTTTGAGGTCGCGGATTTTGGCGTGGTCGGGAACTTGTTCGACATCTTGCCGCCGCTGATTGAAGAAGTGAAAAAAGCGAAGGCAGGAGCGTAAAATAGTCGCATGGACTTCACGTTTACTGCTGTGTTCGAAGAGGTCCCCAAATCCGAGGGCGGTGGTTACTGTGCATACGTAGAAGAAGTACCCGGCGCGGTGACCCAGGGCGAGACTCTCGAAGAGGCCCGTGAAAACTTGAAAGAAGCGCTTCAGCTGGTGTTGGAGGCAAACCGAGATCTGCTGGGAAGCCCTGTTCCGGCCCGGAAAGTGCTTCGCGAGACAATCTCCGTGAGCGCTTGATTGAAACGGATCGATCTCATACGTCACCTGGAGCGACACGGTTGCCGTTTCGATCGGGAAGGCGGCAATCATTCTGTCTATTTCAATCCTGCATCCCTCAAGACCTCTGCAGTCCCGCGACACCGTGAAATTAAGGAACCGCTCGTCATCAAGATTTGCCGGAATTTAGATATCCCGCGCCCGCGGTAGAACGTAGGCATTGCTAAATACTTGTGATGATCGTCTTCAGAAAGCCACTAGAAGCAATCGATCGCCCGCAAATGGAGGCCGACGTCGTCATCGTCGGCGGTGGGCCTGCCGGACTCGCGTGCGCGCTGCGGCTTTCTCAGCTCATTGACGAGCACAACGCCAAGCATCCCGACGCGCAACTCTCGAAGGAAAACATCTACATTCTCGAGAAGGCCCGCGAGATCGGCCAGCACTGCCTCTCCGGCGCTCTGCTCGATCCGCGGTCCATGCGCGAACTGCTGCCCGATTTCGAAAAAGAAGCGCCGCTGGAGGCGCCGGTCAGCAAGGAAGCCGTCTATTTCCTCACCCGGAGCGGGAAATTCAAATTTCCCATCACGCCGCCTCCCATGCGCGATCACGGCAACTACGTGATCTCGCTGAACCGATTCGCCAAGTGGATGGGCGAAAAAGTTGAGGCCACCGGCATCACCATTTTCACCGGATTTGCCGGGGCAGAATTGCTGGTGGAAGGCGATCGGGTCGTCGGCGTGCGCACCGATGATAAAGGCGTGGACAAAACCGGTCAGCAGAAAGGGAACTTCGAGCCTGGGTACGATCTCAAGGCCAAAGTCGTTGTGCTGGCCGAGGGCACGCGTGGCTCGCTGACCAAGCAGCTTGTCGGACGATTCCAGCTCGACAAAAACCGCAACCCGCAGACCTACGGTGTCGGCGTCAAGGAATTGTGGGAGGTGCCCGCGGGGCGGATCGTTCCCGGCGAAGTGATCTACACCATGGGCTGGCCGCTCACCGCGCGCGAATACGGCGGCGCCTGGATCTACGGCGGCAAGGACAACGTGGTGTCGCTGGGGTTCGTAACCGGGCTCGACTATCCCGATCCCCGGCTCGACCCCCAGCGCGTGCTGCAGGAGTTCAAGAAACATCCGTTTGTGGCAAAGTTGTTCGAAGGCGGGCACATGATCCGCTATGGAGCCAAGTCGCTGCCGTATGGCGGATGGTGGTCCATTCCGCCGGTCTCCGGCGACGGGTGGATGATTCTGGGGGACTCCGCTGGATTCCTGAATTCGCAGCGGCTCAAGGGCATCCACCTGGCGATCAAGAGCGGCATGCTGGCCGCCGAAACCGTCATCGACGCGATGGTCGCAGGCGACTTCACCAAGAGCACGCTGAATCTCTACGCCAGCCGCGTCGAGAAGAGTTGGATCAAGCAGGAGCTGTGGCCGGTGCGGAACTTCCACCAGGGTTTCGAGCACGGCCTCTGGCACGGCATGTTCCACGCAGCCTTGCAGCAAGTCACCGGCGGGCGGGGGCTGCATGAGAAGTACGTGTCCGAACCGGGGCATCGCCGGCTGAAGAAATTGGCGGACTTGCCGCGCGACGGAGGCGCCGAAGCTCACCTTCTCAATGACACCAAGGGCGACGGCAAGCTGACCTTCGACAAGCTGACCGATCTTTATCACTCGGGCACCAAGCACGAAGAGGACCAGCCGGCGCACCTGGTGATTCACGATACCAACATCTGCAACACTCGCTGCGTGACCGAGTATGGCAATCCCTGCCAGCACTTCTGTCCGGCGAATGTGTACGAAATGGTGGAAGCGTCAGACGTGCCCGGCGGCCAGCAGATTCACCTGAACGCTTCGAACTGCGTGCACTGCAAGACGTGCGACATCATGGATCCCTACGAGATCATCACCTGGGTGCCACCGGAAGGCGGCGGCGGGCCGAACTACGACGGCATGTGACACCGTTTAGGGGGGCGTCTGGGGCGGGATGTTTGGGGAACTAGAGTGGCGGATGTTTGCGGATTTGGGCCGCGAGTCGGCTGCTCTGCATTGTCTCCCTCTGACGCTTCTCCTCCGCGACAACTGCCACGTAGAGAACGACAATCGCGAAAACGCACAGGAATACCGAAGCAGCGAGACCCATATCGTTGACCCAGTTGCTGCGATCTCCGGCAGGTGAACGACCCAGCCGGTAAACCCTACGCCAGCAATTTCCAGCCCAAACGCCGGGTGCTGCAAGCTGTTGGCTTTCCGCTTGTTATGGCCACCGGCGAGGGCCGTTGCTGCTGGAACTGCAGATTTCTGCACATGAGCGACAGGACCTGAGCACTGCCCGCAGTCGCAGTCGATGATCGCGACGACCTGCTCCGCGCGTCGCCACCGCGCGCACAAGTCAGGTTACAATCTCCAGGTGCCCTTAACATTTGCGCATCCTGCCGCGGTACTGCCGTTGCGCCGCCGCGGACTCGTTCTTTCGGCCCTCGTGATCGGCAGCATGGTCCCGGACTGCGAGTACTTTTTCGGCCTGGCCCGTCCGGCATCGCACGCCATGCCGGGGATTGTGTCTTTCACCTTCCCGCTTGCGCTGGCGGCACTAGTCGTGTTTCACGGGCTGGTCAAGTGGCCGCTGATTTCGCTAATGCCGGCCGGCCTGCAGGCACGCTTGATCGGCCCGGCGCGGCGCTTCCGCTGGTTTCCGGCGAGCAGGCTCCTGTTGATACTGCTGTCGCTGGCAATCGGCATCGCCACTCACGTTCTGTTGGACGGATTCACCCACCCGAACGGCTGGGCGGCATTGCATTGCGCGGCGCTGCGAACGATGGTGCCGATTCCGGCGCATCGCCCCATGCCGATGCACGCACTCTTGCAGTATGGGACAACGGCCGTGGGCGTACTCGTGCTGGCAATCTGTTCGGCTTTCTGGTACAGGCGCGCGACCGCGGAGAGTGTGCTGCTGCGCCCGCAATTTTCCGCGGTCGTGAAGTGGACAATCCTGTCCGTCATGCTGGCGACGGCGGTGGTGCTGGGTTATGTGAACGGAGCCGCATGGTACGGCCAGTTATTTCGCGGGGCTTCGGCGCGCGTGCGCTTTGTCTTCAGTTTTGCGATTTCCACCAGTATCGTCGCCGCGGTCGAGCTGTTCGGATTCAGCGTAATTTGGCAGGCCTTGCTGGGCCGCAGCCAGACCGTGTCGGACAGCCACACCGCTTGATCGCAAGGAGCTGAAAAAAGGCTGCAGCAGAGGGAATCTGGTCCCTGGCTCGCCACATCCCTGATGAAGACACTCGTCCTGGAATCGGTCAGCAAAGCGTTTCGCCCGCGGCTTGGTTTATTCGATCACGGCCGGGGACCATCGCAGCGGGCGGCGATCCACGCGGTGCGGCAGGTGTCCTTGACGGTTGAGCGCGGCCACGTTCTGGTCTTGCTTGGTCCCAACGGCAGCGGGAAATCGACGCTGTTGAAGCTGATCGCAACCATGCTGCTGCCCGACGAGGGCCGCGTCGAGATTGAGGGCGATGATGCCGTTCGTCATCCTGAGCAGGCGGTCAGGAAAGTTGCCTTGGCGGTCACATCCGAACGCTCATTCTTCCCGCGGCTGACCGCGCGCGAAAACCTGGATTTCCATGCCGTGCTCGACGAGGTCCCGGCGGCGTTGCGCGCACGCCGCGTGGATGAGGTCCTGGAAATCACCGGACTGGCTGGCGTAGCCGGCAGGCTGGTGCAGAGCTTTTCGGCCGGCATGTATCAGCGCTTGGGGATTTCGCGCGCGTTGCTGAAGAGTCCTGCACTCTTGCTGCTCGATGAACCCTCCAACAGCCTCGACCCCGACACCGCCTCCGCCTTCTGGAGTTGGGTTCGGGAGAGCGCCAGCGCCGGCATCACGGTCGTTTTGGCGACGCACAGCTTTGAGGAGGCGGTCAACGTCGGGCGTCAAATTGCGGTGTTGCGGCAAGGCGAGCTGGTGGGCCTGCACGCGATTGATTCCCATACCAGCGTCGAAGACTTGCGCCGCTATTATCACCAGCACGTTTCCACTCCCGGCGTTGCCGCTGCCCTGCCATGGAAGGCCCACAGTGTCGCGTCTGCTTGAAAAATTCGTGGCCTTTCTCCGCCGCGACCTGCTCATCGCTTCGCGCTATCGGGGCAGTCTGCTGACCTGGCCGATCGCGTTGGTAACCGAGCTGGCAGGAGCGTACTACCTGGCGCGGGCCATCGGCGGCGGTTTCCGTCCCGACGGTTTCGATTATTTTGCCTTCCTGCTGGTGGGGACGGGCATCACGCAGTTGATCGTCGTGACCATGCATGCCTTCGTCAGCAGCGTGCGCGATGCACAACTCTCGGGCACGATGGAAATGATGATGGCCACCGCGACGCGCCCCTTGACCGTGATGCTGCTGTCGTCGGCGGTGCTGCTCATCAACCGCGTCGTCCTGTTTTTTGTGTATCTGGCGTGCGGTTTCGCCCTTTTCCGCGCGCCCATTCACTCCCCGAACCCGGTGGCGATCGCCGCCGTGTTGCTGGTGCTCGCGGTCATGACGGTCAGCCTGGGACTGTTCGCCGCTTCCATCCAGTTGCACTTTCAGAGGGGCAGCGCCGCCGTCTGGCTGTTCGGTACGGTCGTATGGCTGTGTTCCGGCGCCATGTTCCCGGTGAGCACGCTGCCGGCCGCTCTGCGTACGATCTCGCGTTTACTGCCGGTCACCTACATCGTGAACGCCGCCCGCGACGTGTTGCTGCTCCAAGCCACGCTTCCCGAGGTGGCGCGGCCCGTCCTCATCCTGGCTGCGATCACGGCGCTGCTCCTGCCCGCCGCCATTTGGTTGTTTTCCACCGTGCTGCGCATCGCGCGATTGCGCGGAACTCTCTCCATGTACTGAGCTTCGATCGCCGCCGCCGGTGCGCGCGACGGGCGACATTGCCCGCAGGGACACTGGCCTATCGTGTTTCGACATATCGATTCAGCCGCTCGCAGCCGCCCGACTTTGGAAAATTCATCAGGTTATGGAGGTTACTTTCTCGGTTCCTGGGTACCTGAACGGTAATTGACCCCATTTGGGAAGCAAGCTAGCATGCGGGCAATTGCTGGAAGTTCGTCGTCGTTCGCATCACGTTTGCAGGCATGCCACGAACTGAGTGGCGTTGCACTAATTCTTAGTGGGCTGAGGTGAAGTACCTTGACATTTGCGAAGAAAGTTGCCGCGCGGCTGGCTCAATTTACCCTTTTACTCGCCTTCGTCGGATTGACGAGCCTTCCCGGCTTCGCACAGAAGCGCGCGGATCAGCCGCACATCGGGCAGGTGCAAGACTCGAGTCATCGCCACATTGTCCCCACCGATACCAACGATGTGCAGACGGCGGATCAGCCGGACATCGCGCCGGTGCAAGACTCGAGTGATCGCCACATTGTCTCCACCGATACCAACGATGTGCAGACGGCGAAGCAGCCGCACATCGGGCTGGTGCAAGACTGGAGTCATCGCTACATTGTCTTCACCGATACTAACGATGTGCAGACGCGGGTGAAGCAAAGCGGCGACCTGCGCGCTCTGTCGTTCTGGGTGAAGCGCGGGCGTGTGCAACACCCGAATAAGTTCGTCGGAGGGCCGATTGTAATTCCCGCAGCGCGGGGCAACCGCCAACAACAAGAGGAAAAAGGGCGGCGGCACAATCGGCGGAGCCATCAGCGGCGTGTCCGTGGATTGGGCGCTGCCGCTGGGCAAAGGCATTGGCGCCAGCGCCGCCAATTACGGCGGCCTGGCTGCGGGCGCGTACCCGGCCAAATACTCCTTCGACATCAACGCCACCCCGGACTGCACCAACGACTACATTGCCATGGGGCTGAACACCCCGGGCTCGGCGACTACTCCCAATGTCGTAGGCATTAACAATCTCTACTTAATTCCACCGGGACCGGTTTCTGTCCCACTTTGATAGCGCCCACCGCCTACTTTGCCTATTTCACGGCGGCGGCCAACCCGACGTCCGTAGTAGTCTCCCTGGACGGCACCAAGATCGCGTGGGTGGAGAACGCTGCCACGCCGGTTTTCCATGTGCTTGCCTGGCAGGCAGGCCAGGGAACCCTGGCCGCGCCGGTTGCTCCGACTGTGGTCGCGGTCGCGCCCGCGGTCGGAAGCGGGAATATGACCAGCCTGACGTTGACGAGCGCTGTTAACGATACCAACTCTTCGCCCTACGTGGACTACACCACCGATACGGCGTATGTCGGCAGCGACAACGGTCGGCTGTATAAGGTCACGAACGTGTTTTGCCAGACCATCGCTAGCCCCGCGGCGAACAGCACCTGTGGAGCGGCGCCCGGCGCGCAACCCACTCTCGATGCCACCTGGGGCGCGACCGGAGTCTCGGTCGCCGCCACCACCGCGCTGACCTCACCTGTGGTGGACACTTATCTGGCCACGCCGCTGGTGTTTGTAGGGGCTTCAAGCGGTACCTCGCGAGGGAGCGTGTTTGCGCAAATCGCCGCCACCGGCGCTTACCCCCGCGACCTCCCAGATCTCCCCGGGTCGCGCCGCATCGGCGAACGGCGGGATCGTCGATCCCCCGGTAATTGACGTGACCAATCACAAACTGTATGCGACTGCCGGGTGCGACACTGCCAACAATACTGCGGTGGCGGTGCAGAACCCCTACACCGCTACGGGTTTTGGTGCGTCGGTTGCGAGCAACATCGGCAGTAACGCAGGGGCCACGACTTGTCCGACCACGAACATGCACGCCGGCACGCCGGATGACACCTACATCACCAGCATCCAGAACAGCGCCGCCATCGCTGGCACCATGATCTTCTGCGGCACGGTGCAATCCAACGCCGGCATCTGGCAGCCGATGCTGTACAGGTTCGGGTTTACCGCTGGGACCATGAACGCCGCGGCGACGGCGAGAAGCGGCAATGCATTGACGGACGGGATGGGAGCGGCCGCCAATGCCGAGTGTTCCGCGGTGACCGACGTGTTCAACAGCAACTTCGCAGCGCCGACGGAGCGCATTTACATGGGGCATGGCGGAACCACCGACGGACATTTGCGCAGCTTCGACGCTACCTTCGCCACCCCCGCTGCCACTCCGGCGAGGGCACTCACGGCGGGTTGGACTTACGCGAGTGGCGTGGTTACTTTCCCGATCGCCAATAGTCCCATCACCATAGGCCCGGGCAATTTCGTCGTCATCGCGGCCACGAGCGGCAACGGGACGGGCACCGACTGCAGCACCAACACCAACGGAACCTTTGAGGTGGCCACAGCCAGCACAACACAGATCACGTTCAATAACCCTGCAGTCATCACACCCTCGCCCTGCCTCGGTTCGGGGACTGTCGGAACTGCCACCAGCGACGGCACCATTCCCGGCATCTCGTTGGTTGACATCACGACGCCTCTGGTGGCGCAGACGACGCGGGCCACCAGCGGGATCATCATTGACAACGTGGCGGCCACCGGCTCATTCGCGGAAGCTTCGAACATCTACTTCACGCAACTGGCGGCGGGGAATATCGCCGGCGGAAGCTGCCCGGCCACGGCAACCATTACTACCATCACGAGGCCTGGTTTTCCGACCAGACCTTGTTAATACCGCTGCTGCACATGGTCTCGTCGCCGGAGACTCGGTAACCATCTCCGGCAATGCCACTGCGGGCTAACAACGGTGTTTTCGCTGTTATCGCCCCTGCTGACCGCCACGACGTTTCACGTTACGCCGACGCCGGTGGCGCCGCCGGCGCCGGTGGTAGCGTGTTCGCCAAGGCGTGCATTTACAAATTGTCGCAATCGGGCTTGCAGTAGAATGAAGGCAGGAGTGAACAACCATATGTCTAACGAAGACCGCTCAACCGCGCAGTCGAATCCGGCGGCCGAGGGTAAGCCGCTGAAGAAGCCGTATCAGAAGCCTTCGTTCCGTCATGAGCGGATCTTCGAAACCATGGCGCTGAGTTGTGGCAAGCACGACTCCACCCAGCAGCAGTGTCACCTCAACACGAAGAGCTCCTAGGCCGGGCGACGCTTGATTGCGGTGGGCGACAGTCCGGCTATGACCGTAGCGCTCGACGTGCTGAAGAAATTCGGCCGTTTGCGCCTGCGGGCCTGGGGACAGAGCATGCTCCCCTCGGTGTGGCCGGGCGACGTGCTCACCGTCAAGCGGTGCCGTCCTGAACAGCTGGAGCGGGGCGAGATCGTGCTCTTCCGGCGCGGCCAGCGCCTGTTTATCCACCGCGTCACCAGCATTCAGGAGGCCGATGGGGAGAGGTGGGTCGTCACGCAGGGCGATGCGACTCCGCATTCCGATCCGCCGGTGGCGGCTTCGCAAGTCCTGGGTTGCGTGACCAACATCGCGCGCGGCGCACGTGGGGTGTGCCGGACGCGCTGGGGACGGGCGCCGCAGTTGGCGTCGTTCCTGTTTCGGCGATCATGGTCCAGCCGCGTGGCGCTGCGGGTACACGCGTTGCGGCGGAGCATGACGTTCTGAGCTTACCCGGCTGATCGAACGAGGATATGTGTCCGTAGCCGCGCCAACCACGCTCGACCGGATCGCCATTCACATCGGGGGCATCGCCATTGATGTGCGCACCTCCGACCCCGTCTTCCAGGACATGCTGCGGGCGCGCTATGACACGTTTGTGGACGACGCCGCCGCGCCGGAGTTCGAGCTGGCGGTTGAGCTGTGCGCGCCGGAGTCTTCCCATCCCGACGAAGACGTCAAGGTGTGGTGCCGCGACGGGCTGTGGTCCATGCGCCGGGGCGACTTCCGCGCCGAGTGGAATCCGGCCGAAGGTCGCGGTCGGGTCCGCCAGACGGCGAATCCCTACTCCATCGACGCCGTGCTGCGCATCCTGCACAGCCTTATCCTGGCGCGCCAGGGCGGATTCCTGCTGCATGCCGCCGGCGCCATCCGCAACGGCAAGGCGTTCCTGTTTTCCGGAATTTCAGGCGCAGGCAAGACCACCATATCGCGGCTGGCGCCGGCGGACGTTACCCTGCTCACGGACGAGATTTCTTACGTCCGCCGCGAGGCCGACGGCTACCGTGCCTATGGTACGCCGTTCGCGGGCGAACTGGCGAAGCTTGGAGAAAACGTTTCGGCGCCGCTGGAGGCGGTCTATTTTCTCGTGCAAGGTCCGGAAAACCGCTTCGCGCCGGTTGACCCTGCCGAAGCCGCCGGCATGCTGCTGAGAAATATTTTATTTTTCGCTCACGAGCCGGAGCTGGTGCGAACGGTGTTTCAGAGCGCATGCGAATTTGCGGCGCGGGTGCGCATGGAGCGGCTGGTGTTCGTTCCCGACGCCCGCGTATGGGAGTTGATCGGATGATGTACATTGCACGGAGTTCGGCCATAGCTTCCCGCAACCTGGGTGGCGAGACCATCGTCATGTCGGCGGTGGATTCCACGCTGTTTACCCTGAACCCGGTCGCGACCGCGATCTGGGAATCGGCGGATGGCAATACCACGCTGCGTGCCATCGTGGAGCAGCGCGTCTGCCGCGACTTTGCGGTGGACGCGGACGCGGCATACCAGGACGCCTCGTCATTCGTTCAGGAACTGGCGCAGCACGGGATCCTGCTGGTTTCACCGGATCCGATTGGGGAAAGCGCGAAGTTGCCGCAACAGGAGCCGCGATGAGCCTGATGGTCGATGTTAATGCGCGCGCGCTGGCGCTGGGCATTCCTATCAGCGCGCAGCTCGACATTACCTACCGCTGCAATGAGCGTTGCGAGCACTGCTACCTCGACCACGACGACAAAGGCGAGCTGAGCCTGGCAGAGATCAAGGAACTGCTGGACCAGTTGGCCGAGGCAGGCATCTTGTTTCTCACCATCAGCGGTGGAGAGCCGCTCCTGCGGCGAGATTTCTTCGACATCGTTACCTATGCCCGCTCGCTGCTGTTCAACGTCAAGATCAAGAGCAACGCGGTCATGATCCGCGAGAAAGAGGCGCAGCGGCTCAAAAACCTCGGAGTGGAACAGGTGCAGATCAGCATTTACTCGGATCGCCCCGAGGTGCACGACGGCATCACCAAGCTGCCCGGCTCGTTGAAGCGAAGCATCGCCGCCATCCGGCTCTTGAAGTCGCAGGGGCTGAAGGTGACGATTGCCAATGTCCTCATGCGGCAGAACATGGACCACCATCTCGGCGTCCATGAGTTAGCGGGGGAACTGGGCGCGAATTACACCCTCGATCCCACCATCACGCCGATGATGGACGGGAATCCGTCGACCCTGCGCATGCGGGCTACGACGAAGGTTTTGCAGGAGACATTCCGGGATCCCGCCGTGGTCGGCAACGTCGAGGAGTTTTGCGCTCCGCCGCCCGCGGCCGACGACGACGTCATGGATGGCTTGCCGTGCAGCGCCGGACACACCGCGTGCTACGTCTCGCCCTATGGCGACGTGTATCCCTGCGTGCAGTTTCCGCTGCCCTGTGGGAACGTGAGGCGGGAAAGATTTATTGACATCTGGAAGTACTCGCCGCAGTTGAAGGAAGTGCGCGCGATCCGCGCCCGCGATCTGCCCACCTGCTCCAGTTGCACTCACGTCGCGTCCTGCACGCGCTGCCCGGGCTTGGCTTACATGGAAGGCGACATGCACGGGCCCTCCACGGCGGACTGCGAGAAGTCGTTCGTGCGCACGGGAATTCCTACTGCGAACATGCTGGCACGCGGGATCAATGCCGCGGCAGCACTCGCAGGCCTGGTGCAGATCCGCCTGCCATAGATCCGCGGCCCTTTCAGCCCCGGACGCTTCGGTACGCCATGCGCCCCGCCTTCGCGATCCCGCGCAGCACGCGCATGCCGGAGTAAAGGAAATGGACGCGGCGCGGCAGGCGCACGGTCGTCCATTCCTGCATGGTCGGCGTCAGCACGAACCGCGAAGCGTAGCGGGCTCTATCCTGCCAGCGTTCGCGGACGCGCAGCAGAAAGCTATGGAACTGCACGTCCGAGAATCCCTCGTGGAATAGCAACTCCCGCCTGACTTCGTCGGTAAGTGCCGCAACCGCTCGATCCTGCGCGATCGCGTGCTGGACATTGACCGGCAGCGGCGTGCGGAACACCGACTGCACCAGCGCCAGCGCGAGCAGGACGATTCTCTCGATCCCCGCGCCGCGCGCTTTTCGGAGTACCTGGCTGAAGTTGATCTCCGGCGTAATCGCGATGAGCCGGTGGATGTCCAGCATCCACGCAAGCTTTCTCCACAGGTGATGTGCGCCGTGAACGCTGAGCGCCAGCAGCAGGTTTTCCGGCGACAACGCGGGTGCTTGCATCCCCCCGACAACCATCGTCTCCAGGGGAGCCCAGAGTTCCCGCGCCGGAAGCGCCATTGAGAAGTGTCGCGGAGCGATGTCCCAGTGCAATTCGATCAGGATCCCCGCCGGGCTCGAGAATGCCAGTTCATAGTTCGAGTCCAGGAATCGCTCCTGGTGCTCCTCCTTCACCGGGTACACCTGTGAGTATCCGGCATCGCGCATGGCCGCCGCCGCCGCCGCAACCTGTTCGCGCTTAACCAGGACGTCGAGGTCGGAATATTCGCGAGACGCGACGTCGCCGTACAGCGATACCGCAAGCGCCGGGCCTTTGAAAGGAATCGCTTCGATCTGGATTGACGACAGCAGTTGCAGGATGCGAACCAGTTCCCGGGTCATCACCAGGCTGCGGCGCACGTGCAACTCAAACCGGTGGCGAATTGCCGTCCGCACTTCCTGGTCCAGGAATTGGTTCAGCGGTTCCAGGCGGCTGGCCAGCAACGGGAACACTCCTTGCGTTTCGGCCAGCTCGAAAACCTGTGTCCAGTCCAGGTTTTTGCCGGTTTCGCGGCAATACTCGTCGAGGTGATCCGGGTCTGCGAGAGCGCGGATCAGCAACCGCTGCGCTGGGTCGAATTCGGCAGTATCGGCGTGAACGATAGGAGTGGCGTTGCTGACGATGGATACTCCTCAATGCTGCTGGCGTCAACGTCCTGATCAGCTCATGGTGATATCGTGCACCAGCACCGGTCCGTTGTGGTGGGCCGCCAGCGGTTGCCCGGCGCCATCCACCTCTTCAGCGCTCGCCAGGGCCGCCATGACGTAAAAGAGCGCGGCATTAGCGCCCACGTGCAGGTTGAAGTCCATGAAACTGTGCACCAGGATCCCGGTGCATGCCAGCGTGGCCGCCATTTTCGCCGACGACACAAATCCCGGCGGGACTCTGGGCCGCAACCCCGAGCGGAACATCGCGATCACGAACCACAACATGATGGCGAAGCCGATTACTCCGGTTTCTGCCAGCAATTGCAAGTAATCATTGTGCGCCGCGTTGACGAAACGATCGCTGTAGAAGGTCTGGAATCCGGGGAAAACACGGGTAAAGCAGTCCAACCCCCATCCCGCGATCGGCCTCGCCTTGGCCATCGACAGCGTGTCTTTAAACAATGCCAGCCGGAAGCGCGCATCCAGCGTGTTGCTCATGGTGGCGCCGTCGGCAGTATAGGCGCTCTCAATGCGGTTGGTGACCCGCGAGCCTCCGGCCCATGCCAGGAAGACCACTCCGATCACCGCCAGGATGGCAACGTCGCGAAGCCGCTCGCTGGACCGGCCGCGAAGCAGCAATAGCGCCGCCCCCAGCACGACTTGCACCGCAAAGGCAATCATGCCCCCGCGCGATCCCGACAGGAAAATGGTGCTCCCCATCATCAGGGCGGCGAATCCCAGCAGCACCGTCTGCGCTCCGGAGTTGCGGCGTCGCATCATCAACGCCAGCGGCAGCGGCGTCAACAGTTCCATCAGCCCTGCCCAGTGGCTGTGGTTGACGTAGGGGCCGAAGCCCCAGGCGGTGAACTGGGGCCGCCGGATCCAGTAAATCTTCCCATTCGCCGTGAAGTCCTGGACGATGCCAAACACCGCCAGCATGGTCCCGAAGATCGTCATGCCCGTCAGGAAGCCATGAATTTGCTGGCGGCTTTGGAAGCACTGGATGGCGACAAACATCAGCAGCCCGTACGCCAGGTAACGGATGGCCTCCTGCAACGTCGCATAGCGATAGGCCGAGATTCCGGTGACGAGTTGCACCGCAACCAGTAAGGCGAAGGCGAGCGCCGGAAGGTAAAGCGGGCTGGGACGTACTTCGACCGCCCCTTGCACCACCTGGCGCGCTGCCCACAGCAGGAACAACGCGGCGGCGGCGCACTCGAGGACTAATTCGGACCAGGGCTCCGTCGTGCCGAATGCCAGCACGGCGAAGGCTATGGCGATGCCGAGTCCCAACAAAAGCAGGCGGTTCCACCAGGAAGCCCGATCACTTGCTTCCGGCCAGGTCAAACTCGAGGATGTACCGTCCATCACCGAAACGGGCATTTTCACCGGCACGCCTCCGGCGCGACGCGCGTCAGGCGCACATCGTCGGCCCACGCGCGCCCGCGAATGGCCGTCAGAGGGCGCTCATGCACGATTCTCAAGTCCAGGAAATACGTGCCCGGATCGGTGCGGAACGTCTGCCGACGCTGCTCCCATCCGTGCGTGCCCGTCATGGATTCGGTCAGCACGTAACTGCGCGAGGTCTTTTCATCGCGCAGCGAGAATTGCGGGCCGCCAACACCCTCTAACTCGCTGGTACGCAAGAATGCCGAGAACGCATAGCACTCGCCGGCGTCCACCGGAATGATCTGCCGCAAACCCAACTCGGCCACCGGCTGGCCGGTAAACGTCATCAGCAGCGCGTGGGTTCCTCCGTGGACCCCCGTGGTGTCGATCTCCAGGGGCACGGCGTCGTTGCGGTTGTAGTGCCAGTCGAAGCCGTCATTCAGGATGTTGTTTTCGAATCGCCCGTTCACCACCAGGTTATCGGTGTACTGATACGGCGCCAGTTCGGGATTCAGCTTGGCGAGGTCATTCCAGGCGGAACGTGCGCGCGCCGAATCGTTGCGCTCGATCAATGAGGAAAAATAGGCTCTCGTGGATTCGAGGTGGACGGGTTTGCCCAGCCCCAGCATGCGCGACCAGATCATGTCGGCAGCATCGAACCGGTTTGTCCTCAACGCCAGGTTGCTGAAATCAACATAAAAATTCGGGTTGCGTGGGATTACTTCTTCGAGCACGCGCGCGTAATCGTTGTGGGTAGCGCGCAAGCTGAGCAGGATGGCCCGCCCCACATGCTTGTACGTGGGGTCACCTTCCAGGGTGGCCCGCAACAGCGGCAGCGCGCGGTCCGTGTTGCCGGCCACGAGATAAAAGTTGCCGGCCTCCCATGCAATGTCGGGGTCGTGCGCATCGAAGCGCACGGCGTTTTCGATTGCGTTACGCTCGGCCGCCGCGTCACCCGTGTATTCATACGCCAGCCCCAGGTCCAGCCAGTAGCGTGCGTGGCGGGGGTCCAGCGAGAGCGCACGCTGCGTCGGCGCAATCGATCCCGGAATATCTTGCAGGAGTACGGAGCGCACCCTGCCCAGCCGGTACCAGGCCTCGGCGTTCTGCGGCTCCAATCGCACCGCGCGCTCCAGGACGTCGGGGTCGGTGCTGTCCAGGGCGCGCGCAACCACGTAGCCGCGCCCCGCTCGATACACGTATCCGGCGATCAGGCCAAGGCAGAGCAGGCCGTACAGGAGCTTGCGTCCGGGAGAGTGCAGCTCGATGCGCATACGAAGTTCGCGGCCGTGCCTGGCAATCCTAAGCAGAGCCAGCCCGGCCGCCGACGATCAGCTTTGCCGCGATTCGCTTTGTCGCGATTCGCTTTGCCGCGATTCGTTGTAGTAGCGGTTCTTCTGCCCGTAACCATACGCGTAATAGTAATAGTATGACCCAGGCGAGGTCAGGTCCACGCCGTTCAACAACGTGCCGGTCACGCGCGCATTCACCTGCAGGAGCAGGTCGCGCGCCTGCCGCAGCGCATTCTTTGTGGTGACGTCGGAGCGAACCACCAGGACCACCGAATCGGCATACACCGAGAGCACAACCGCGTCGGTCACCGAAAGCACCGGCGGCGTGTCAATGATGATGTGATCGTATTCCTGCTTCCACTTCGTCAGGCATTCCAGGAAGAACTTGGAGGAGAGCAGCTCCGCCGGTTGTGGCGGCGGCGGCCCCGCCGGCACGGCCCACAGGTTAGGGATCTGCTGCGACTTCAGGACGATGCTCTCGAATCCTTTGCCCGTCGCCAGTAGCGTGCTCATCCCGGTGCGGTTCGGCATGCCCAGCGCGCGGTGAATGCTGGGACGCCGCAGATCGCAATCCACCAGCAAGACGCGCGCGCCCATCTGCGTCAGCACCACGGCGCAGTTGATCGCGGTGGAGGTCTTGCCTTCCTGCGGCAGCGGGCTGGTGATCACGATCGTCTTCGGCGGTGTGCCCGAGCCGGAGAGCAGCAGCGACGTCCGCAGCGCGCGGTACGCCTCGGCGGACTGCGAACGCGGACGGAAATGGGCTACCATCTGCGATTCGCCATGGTCGGGGGCAGCAGCTGTACTGGACCGAGCCAGCAATTTCCGGACCGGCGCGCGCGCGCTCAGCGGAATTACTCCCAACGACGGCAGCGCGGCGGCGGCTTCCGCCTCTTCCGGGGAACTGACGGTGGTATCCAGCGACTCGATCAGGAACGCCAGGCCTACGCCGCTCGCCAGGCCAAGTAACAAGCCCAGCATGACGTTGAGCCGCTTATTCGGCCGCGCCGGACGGGACGGCACGGCGGCGCCGTCCACCACCCGTACGTTGCTGGAATTCAACCCCGCCGAGACCTGCGCCTCCTTCAACTTCTGCAGCAGTCCGTCGTAGAGTTGCCGGCTGGTGTCCGCGTCGCGCTTCAGCATCGTGTACTCAATCGCATTCTCGCTGAGCGCATTGGCTTCCAACTTCTGATTCTCGAACTCCTTCCGAAACATGCTCTCGCGCTGGGCCGCAATCTGGTACTCGCTGCGCAGCCGTGCCGCGCTGTGCTTGAGTTCCGTCTGGATGGAAAGCTCCACTGCTGCCAGTTGGTTGCGCACCTCCGCCATTTTCGGGTGCGACGGCCCGTACAGCACCTGCATTTGTGCGATCTGCGTCTTCAGCGCAGCTTCTTGCCCCTTCAGTGAGCCCAGCAACGTGTTTTCACCTGTCTTGGACAGGGTCGAAATCAGTTCGGGGTCGTCGGTTTGCGTGATCCTGAAGTTGGCCTCTTTCTGGATGCGTTCCGCCTCGGCCTGCGTCAACTGCTTGTTGAGTTCATCCAGCTTGGAGAGAGTGATGTTCTGTTTATCATCCACGCCGACGATCTGCTTTTGCTTCTGGTAATCCACCAGCCGCTGCTGCGAAGTCTCCGCCTTCAGGCGCAGATCTGTCAGTTGCTTCGACAGCCATTCCGACGCCTGCATCGTCGACTCGAAATGGCTGCGGATATTGCGCTCAATGTAAGCATCAATCGTGGTGTTCACGATTTCCGCGGCCACTTGCGGACTGGCACTGGCATAGCGGATGTCCACCAGCCGCGTCCGCGGCACCGTGCTGACGCTCAGGCCGGACTTGATCTTGCCCGCCGAACGCGCTGTCTGCGTCACGTCGAGCTTTCCCGAGTCTCCGGCCATGGTGGCGGCGCTCGCCTTGATGCCCAGGTAAGTGGCCGAGGGTCCGGAGAGCCGCCGCGCCACATCGGCCGACAGCGCATCGCTCTGCAAGATCTTGACCTGGGTCTCGAGCTCGACCGCGTCGTCATCGCCCCCGCCGCCGGCAAACGCGCTGGCGTCCTTGAACGGCAGGATGTCCTGTGCGGGCCGGTTGATTTCGATTCGCCCCGTCGCCTCATAAATGGGCGTCATCCGCACCGTGGCGATGGTCGCCAGCGTCGTCACGATCACCAGAGACGCCAGGATCAGCCAGCGGTGCTTGTACAACGTGCGCAGGTATTCCCAGATCGAGACACCTGGTTGTTGCACGGGATAGTAGCCGGAGGTTATCGGAATGGCGGGAAATTCAACCGATTGGGACTCGTAAGGAACAGGAATGTTGTTCCCTGCGCTCAACTGCCTCTGATCCATCATGCTCCTGGCGGCACGCCGTCGATTACGGCTGAAGCCACGATGTTGGCCGATAGTAGCAGTTTTTCTGCTTTATTAAAACGCTCTGTATGTGTCGCGGAGAACAGGCGATAATGACTTTTTGCACACACCTGATTCTTGCCCGGAACTTTCGACGCGTACTCGCGGGTGCTATATTCCTGAAAACGGCGGATACCTGATGCGGAAGAACGCGGGCGGAACTCCGCGCCCAGCGCTGGTTTTGGGCGATGCAGGCGGGCGGGAAAGTTTTCCATGCCGCGTCCATGAGGCGCTTCTGGCGACAACACCCGGCGTGCGATCTCGCGCCGGCTGGCGGGAACGCAACCCTGCGCTCCTTTCCTCCCGGCGCAAGAGGAACCTTTTTAGTTAACCATGTGCGGCATCGCGGGACTCTTGAAGCTGTCCGGACCGGTGACATCGCAGGATGTGACCGCCGTGTTTCGCATGCTCGACGCCGAGGTCCACCGCGGTCCTGACGATTGGGGCATTCTCTTCCCCGAATCTCTCGCCGACGATCCCCTGGTACGGCGGGAGATTGATGCCCGTGGTCGCGGTCACGATTTCCGCTACGCCACGTCCGGTTCGGGCGCGGCGGCCGTGCTCGGCGCGCGCCGCCTTTCCATCATCGACCTTTCGGAGAAGGCGCGCATGCCGATGGGCAGCTCCGACGGCCGAACCTGGATCACCTACAACGGCGAGATCTACAATTTCCGCGAACTGCGCTCGCAGTTGATGGAGCGCGGCTACCGCTTCCGCTCCGACTCCGATACCGAGGTCCTTCTCCACGGCTACGAAGAATGGGGTGACGGTCTGCTGCCGCGCCTCCGCGGCATGTTTGCCTGCGCCTTGCTGCGCACCGGCAGCGCGCCGGCGCTGCTGCTCGCCAAAGACCGCTTCGGCATCAAGCCGCTCTACTACTATGCCGATGACGAGCGTTTACTGTTCGCCTCCGAAGTGCAATCGCTGATGGCCAGCGGCTTGGTCCCGTACCAGCACAATCTCGAAGCCATGGTGCGCTTCCTGCAATTGGGATCGGTGCCTTTGCCGCTGACCACCATTCGCGGCGTACACGCCCTGCCCGCCGCGCACATGCTCACCTGTGACCGTGGAAACCTTCACCAGCGGAAGTACTGGGACCTCAACCAGTGTTTTCATCCCGAGACTGCGGCCGACCATGCCGACGATCGCCTCTTGCCGCTGCTCACCGATGCCGTGCGCGTCCACTCCGTCAGCGACGTGCCTCTCGGGATCTTTCTCAGCGGCGGCATCGATTCCTCCGCGCTCGTTGCGTTGGCCAGTCTTGCCGGCCAAAGGCCCATCAAGACCGTTTCCGTCACCTTCAACGAACCCGAATTCGACGAGTCCCTCTACGCCCGCGCGGTCGCCAGGAAGTACGGCACGCAACATGGCGAGGTCCGCCTGACCCGGCGCGACTTCTTTCAGGAATTGCCCCGCATCTTTGACGCCATGGACCAGCCGACGGTTGACGGCGTGAACACCTACTTCGTTTCCAAGGCGGCCAAAGCTTTCGGTTTGACCGTGGTCTTTGCCGGCACCGGCGCCGACGAGCTGTTCCTTGGGTACCAGCACTTGCAGCGCGCCGCCACCCTGTCAACGGTCTCGCGGTTCATGGCGCGCATTCCCAGGGAAGTGCGCTCCCCTCTGGTGCGCACCGCCTACAATGCCGGGCTGCCCTATGGGCGTCGTGAAAAGCTCACTTACCTGCACAATCCCACGCCGGAGAACATCTATCTCCTGTTCCGCGGCCTCTTCGGCCCACAACAAATCCAGGAATTTCTTGGCATCACCCAACGCGAGGTGCGCGACATCGGCGTCTGCATTCCCGGTTCCGGCAGCCTGCCCGCCACCAGCTTTGTCGATTCCCTCGTCGCCCTCGAGTTTCACCACTACCTGCAGAACCAGTTGTTAAAAGACACCGATGTCATGAGCATGAGGCATTCCATCGAAGCTCGTGTCCCTTACCTCGACAATGATGTTGTCGCCGGCGTGCTCGCCATCCCCGCCGCTCAGCGCTTGCGTGGTCATGCGCCCAAGCCGCTGCTGGTCAACGCTCTGGGGGATGCCTTGCCGCGCATCGTCTGGGACCGTCCGAAGAAGGGCTTCAGCTTTCCCTTCGGCGAGTGGTTGCGGGCCGACCCCGGACTCCTCGAGGCCGATGTCCAGGCGCGCCGGCTCTTCGAATCCCGCGCCGTCCAGGAACTGTGGTCGCAATTCAGGAAGGGCGGAGTGCATTGGTCGCGGCCGTGGGCCCTTTCGGTCCTGGCCCGGGCCATGGAAACCCAGCGCCCCGCCGCCGCTGCCGCGCGCGCCGGCGCCGCGCCCGTGTCCCGCGTCACTTCGTCCGACACGGTATCCGCATCCTCCCATGGCGTGAAGCCGGCGTCTCTCCATCGCGTTCCCCCTATGCGCCGCGGCGCTCCTCGCACGGGACAGCAACGCGTGTTGGTGCTGTTCACCGATCTGCTCGACGCCGTCGGCGGCATCCAGACCTTCAATCGTTCGCTGGCTAAGGCCCTCGACGGCATCGCCGCATCTCACGGCTGGCAGGTCGAAATGCTGGTCCTCAATGACCGTCGACGCACCGAATACGATTCTCCGTATTTCAACCCGGAACTCGTCTCCTGCCACGCCTTCCAGCGGAACACGGCGCGCTTTACGATCGCCGCTATGCAGCACGCCCGGCGCGCCACGACTGCCATCATCGGACACGTCAATTTTTGCCCGGTTCTGCCGCTGATGAAGATGGCGGCCCCGGCCGTCCATTCCGTGCTGGTCGCGCACGGCATCGAAGTATGGAAGCCGCTTTCCGCGTTGCAGCGCTGGGGGGTGCGGCGCCTGGATGAAATCCTGACGGTCAGCGACTTTACCCGCGACGAGATGCGCCTCCACAACCAGGTCAACGGTCTGGCCTTCACCACCTTTCCCGACACGCTGGATCCGTTCTACGGCGGCGCCGACACCGCGACCGGCGACCCTCGCGCCCTGCTTCATCTGCCGCCCGGCCCCATGTTGCTGAGCGTGTCGCGACTCCACCAGACCGAATTCTACAAACGCATTGATCTCATCCTGGAGGCGATGCCCGCGGTTTTGAAGCAGGCGCCCGAAACCTTCCTGGTGGTTGTCGGTGAAGGCAGCGACCGCGCCCGCCTGCAGCGCCTCGCCGCCCAGCTTCGCATCGATGATAGAGTGAAGTTCACCGGCCGCGTTTCGGAGCGCGAACTGCCGCTCTACTACCAGGCCTGCGACATGTTCGTGCTCCCCAGCCTCAAGGAAGGGTTCGGCATCGTGTTCCTGGAAGCCATGCAGTATGGCAAACCTTGTATCGGCGCGCGCGCCGCCGCCGTGCCCGAGGTCATTGTTGACGGCGAGACCGGCCTGTTGACCGCACCCGGCGATCCCCGCAGCCTGGAACTCGCCATTATGACCTTGATTGCCGACGAACCCTTGCGCCTCATGATGGGGCGCGCCGGGCTGCGGCGGCTGGAAAACAATTTTTCCTTCAACATGTTTCGCCAGCGACTCGAGGAGGTGCTGTGGCGGCCCCCGGCGTGAGCGAACAACAGGTCAACGCGATGCAGGACCTTCCGGCCGGCGTGGTCGCTCCCGCACAGGCGGTCACCTTGATTGCCCCCGCTCGAGGTTTGTCTGCGGTCAACCTGCGCGAGATTTGGGAGTATCGCGAACTGCTGTACTTTCTTGCCTGGCGCGACATCAAAGTACGCTACAAGCAGACCGCGCTCGGCGCCGCCTGGGCGCTGCTGCAGCCGCTCTTTCTGATGGTTATTTTCACCCTGCTCTTTAGCCGCGTCGCCAAGATCGCGGTCCCGGTGCCGTATCCGATCTTCGCCTTTTGCGGACTCTTGCCCTGGCAGTTGTTCGCATTCGGTCTTTCGCAGTCGAGCAACAGCCTGGTGCAGAGCCAAAACCTGATCAGCAAAGTCTATTTTCCGCGGCTGGTGATACCCATTGCCTCCGTCCTTGCCGGCCTGCTGGATTTCGCCATCGCGTTCCTCCTGCTGTTGGCGATGATGGCGTACTATCGCGTGCCGCCCGGCAAAGGCGTGATCTTGTTGCCCGTGTTCGTGCTGCTCGCCGTGATTACTTCCTTGACCGCAGGCGTTTGGCTCTCCGCCATCAACGTCCGCTACCGCGACGTTCAGTACACGCTCGGTTTTCTCCTCCAATTCTGGATGCTCGCCACCCCGGTCGGCTATCCCGCTTCCGTGTTTCCTGAGCGCTGGCGGTGGGTGCTCGTGCTCAATCCCATGGCCGGTGTCGTCGAAGGCTTTCGTTGGGCGCTGCTCGGGACCGGCCCGAGGCCCGGCGCCAAGCTGGGCGTATCGCTCGGACTGGTGCTCTTACTGCTCATTGCCGGCCTCCACTACTTCCGCCGCATGGAAAAGACTTTCGCCGACATCGTGTGACCTGCCCATGGCCAACGAACAAGTCAGCGGCGGGCGAGTTCGAGAAGCGGCTGCAAGGGGCTGTGGCCGCCAAAGAAGGAAAGCGGCGAAAGCCGCTTTCCTTTTTGGGCTCCACCAATTACGCTTCGGCATCATGCGATTCGGAGAGAGGGTGCTGCCGAAAAAGTTCATTGGCAAGATTCGCAGGACATTTTTTCCAAGCGATGCGTTCTTGAAAGGCGTCAGCGGCGTCATTCATGTCGGCGCCAATACCGGACAAGAGCGCGACCTTTACGCAAAGTATCACCTGGATGTCGTGTGGATTGAGCCGATCCCCTCGGTCTTCGAGCAATTGCGCATCAATTTGGCCGGTTTTCCTAACCAGCGGGCCTACCGATATCTGCTTACGGACCATGATGGCCGCGAATACGTGTTTCACGTATCCTCGAATCAAGGAATGTCTTCGTCCATCCTTCCGTTGGCCAAACATACGGAGATGTGGCCTGAGGTCTTCTATTCGAACGACATCGGGCTGAAAAGCACCACCCTAAGTTCGTTTGTTGCGAAGGAGGGGCTGGATCTGGCGGAGTTTCAGGCCCTGGTGCTCGACACCCAGGGATCCGAGCTGATCGTTCTCAAGGGCGCCACGACCGTCCTACCACGGTTTCGATATGTCAAAGTCGAAGTGCCGGATTTCGAGTCGTATGCGGGATGTTGCCTGAGCGCTGAGTTGGACGAGTTCATGAGCGCTCAGGGTTTTCAAGAGCGCCGGCGCGACGCATTCAACTCAATCCCGGGGGTTGGAACGTATTTCGACGTCCTGTATGAGCGGCTGGACCATGGTCACTAACCGTAGTTCCGCCGCTGCCGCACGAGACGTACTGCTTCCGCGTTGTGCCACGTCGACGTGTGGCTAGCGTCGGTTATAATGCAGGCACTCTAGAATTCTCCATGGGCAACATGGCCATTCATTGCGACTCGCTGAGCAAGCGTTACCGCCTCGGCGAGCGTCCCACAAACTCCTTCCGTGAAGCGCTCATGAACCGGCTGGCAACTCCTCTACGCCGCAGCCACAAGGGCGCCAATGGGAATGACTGGACGATCTGGGCTTTGCGCGACCTCTCGTTCGAGATCGGCGAGGGTGAAGTCGTCGGCATCATCGGCCGCAATGGAGCAGGGAAGAGCACCCTGCTCAAGGTGCTTTCTCGGATCACGGAGCCGACCCAGGGGTTTGCCGAAGTGCGAGGGCGGGTAGGTTCGCTGCTGGAGGTGGGTACGGGGTTTCATCAAGAGCTGACCGGGCGCGAGAACATCTACCTGAACGGGGCAATCCTCGGCATGAGGAAGGCGGAGATCGCGCGCAAGTTCGACGAGATCGTGGCGTTTGCGGAAATCGAGAAATTCCTGGACACGCCCGTCAAGCGCTATTCCAGCGGTATGTACGTGCGTTTGGCGTTTGCCGTGGCGGCGCACCTGGAAACGGAAATCCTCCTGGTCGACGAAGTGCTCGCGGTGGGGGACGCGCAGTTCCAGAAAAAGTGTTTCGAAAAGGTGCGCTCGGTGGGACGAAGCGGGCGGACCATCCTGTTCGTCAGTCACAACATGGCGGCGTTGCGGCAAGTGTGCCGGCGAGGAATTGTGCTGAAGGGCGGCACCGTCGTGGCCGATGACGAGATCAACAAAGCCGCTGACCTCTACCTGGCGACGGTTGGGAAGTCGGACGCTGCGATGGCGGCATTGGAAACACCGAGTTACTACGTCAAGGACGTCAGTATCAGCTGCGGTGGCGGACCCGTGATCAAGACCATGGAACAGGTGGAAGTCCGCGTCAAAGTCACCGCAAAAACCGATATCGTGGAACCCGGGCTTTATGTTTGCTTCCAAACGCTCGAGAATCTGCGAATTGCGGGGCTGGATTTCACAGACTTTGCTACCGTGCCGCCGCTGGCCGCAGGCGAAACGATGTCACTCGGCTTCGCGATCGAAGACTTCCCCCTTTTGCCGGGCAGTTATCAAATGGAAATTCACGTCAAAGATACCGCCGGCGCGAAATACGAATTCCTGCCGCAATCCTTCCGCTTCGAAGTTGCGGAAACGCCGGTGTACGGCGGACGCAAACTGGACCACTGGTTTGGTATGGTTGCGCTCAAGGCAAAGCCACTCCACAACCTGAGCCGCGAACCGTTTTGTGAGGCGAATGGCCGAGGGCCCGATCGTGCCTAGCGCGCGCGACACTGTCCGGCAATGGGGCTTGGGAGGCCGGATGCAGCCGCTGCTTACGCTCGCAGCTGACCCTTCCGTAGTGCCGAGGAGGCTGAAAGCTTGGATGTACCGGACCGTCGGCAAGGCTGTGCGGCCGTACTTCGCGCTCCCGACGGCGCCGCTGTCCACAATTTGCAATCCGCAAGAGAGCTGCGGCGACCCAATCAAGGATGGAATCTGCCTGCCGCCGTATCACGAAACCAAAAATCACGACGATTTCGGCGCTCTCATGGCTGTGGTGACCGCGCTGCGGCCCGAAACGGTGCTGGAGTTGGGCACAGCGTATGGGAATACGGTGGCCAATATCTGCCGCGCGTGTCCTTCCGCGCGAGTATTTACGGTCAATGCCCCTCCGGAGGAAATCAGTGGTGATGTGATCACTTACGCGCTTTCCAAAAACGAAATCGGCCGCGTATATCGCCAGTACGGTTTTTCTGAGCGGGTAGTGCAGATCTGGTGCAACACCCTGAAACTAGACCTCGCCCAATATCTGAGGCCTGGCACGGTGAATCTGGCCATTGTTGACGCCTGCCACGACTACAAATATGTGATCAACGATTTCCTCAAGGTTGTGCCTTTTATTCGGTCTGGCGGAATCGTATTGCTGCACGACACGCACCCGTCGCTGAAGGGGCACCTGTGGGGCAGTTACACGGCCTGCATGATGCTGAGGCGCCGCGGTTACGAGATCCGCCACATTGAGGGGACATGGTGGGGAATTTGGGTCAATACTGCGAAAACGAGCGGTGACGCGGGCCACAAGAGCGCATGACTTTGAGCACGACGTATGCGAAGCGAGCACTAAAGCGAGTCTTCGCCGCAGCCGGTATCGACGTGAGGCGTGCGACCTCTTTGCCGCAGGAAAGCTCGCGGATGACGATGGACGGCTTCCTGGAGCACTGCAAAGAGCTGGGGTTTCGACCCGGCGGCATTTTCGACGTCGGGGTGGGAACCGGCACGCCCGAAATCTACGACACCTTCCCCGGGGTACCCCTCATGCTGGTGGAGCCGGTACCGGATTTCGAGCCGGTGCTGAAGGAACTGGCGCGCGTGTATGGCGCCGAGTACGTGCTGGCGGCCGCCGGCGATCGCAGCGGCACGACGATACTGCACTTTCACACCGACAACCTGGATTCATCCTCGCTGATGCGGGAGATCGAGGGCGAGCTCGTGGATGGGGAGGCGCACGAGGTGCGCATGGTGACCCTGGACGAGCTGGATCTTGCGCGGAGGTTACCGAAACCGTACCTGGTGAAAGTTGACGTGCAGGGGTCGGAGCTGCAGGTGCTGGACGGCGCGTCGAAGGTCCTGGCCGATACCGAGCTGGTAATCCTGGAGACGACGCTGTTCGCCGTGTTCATCGGCGGCCCACAACTCTACGACGTGCTGTGCTACATGAAGGACCGCGGATTCGTGGCGTATGACGTCTTTGGCCCGTTTTATCGTCCGCTGGATATGGCACTAGGACAAATCGACATCGCATTCGTGAGAGAGAACGGTTTTTTTCGGCAAAGCCATTGCGCCGCGACGCCCGAGCAGAGAGCGGCCTTGCTGCGCCATAACAACATCCCGGAGGCACTGGCTGCGTTGCGCTCACGGCCGGCGGTGAACCGGTAAACGGATGGACCATCCCCCCAAGATCTCCGTGATGACGCCCAATTTCAACGGGGCGGAATACCTGGAGCAGACGATCGCCTCGGTTCTGGGGCAGAACTATCCCAACCTCGAATACATGGTGATTGACGCCGCCTCGACTGACGGCAGCGTGGACATCATCCGCAAGTACGAAAAGCAACTGGCGTGGTGGACGTCACGGCCGGACAAGGGTCACGTCTATGCGATTCAAGAAGGACTGCAGCGCTCGACCGGCGAAATCATGGCGTGGCTGAACAGCGATGACATGTACCTGCCGGGAGCGTTTTCCACGGTGGCAGAGATTTTCTCGCAGCATCCGGAGGTGGAGTGGTTGGCCACCACCATGCCGGCGGCGTGGAACGAGAATGGTCAGGCGGTGCTGGTTAAAGAACTGCACGGGTTTAATCGCGATTCGTTCTTGCGCGGAGCAAACCTGCCAGGCGGGGATGTGTACACGCGCGGAGCGATCCAGCAGGAGTCCACGTTCTGGCGGCGGTCGCTGTGGGACCGGGCCGGAGCGTACTTGGACACGTCGGTACCGCTGGCGTTCGACTTCGAGCTCTGGGCGCGGTTTTATCAGCACGCGGAACTGTATGGAGTGCACGCGCTGCTGGGAGGATTCCGTCTCCGCAAGAACCAGGCCACGGACCGGTATGCAAAGGAATACCGCGAAGAGTGCGACGCAATCCTCAGTCGGTACGGCGGAATTCCGTCTGGTCGGACGCAATCCTGGTTTCGCCGCAATGTGGCGTGGCGGGTGTTACCGTTGCTGAAACGATGGCCGCGGGCGACCTCGTCGGGAGTATTGTTCCCGGCAAAGGTCTGGGTCCATTCCGGCCGCGGCGGAAGCTGGACATTAACGACCAAACTGATAATTTGAGCTTACAATCAGAACAATTTTTTCCAGCAAGGCGGCATCTTGAAATCAGTTCTAATCACGGGGTCTTCCGGCCTGATCGGTTCGGAATGTGTCAGTTATTTTGACCGGCTGGGATGGCGCGTCCACGGCGTTGACAACAACATGCGCATGTCGTTTTTCGGGCCGGATGGCGACACCTCGTGGAACCTGAAGCGGTTGCGGGACACCTGCCATCATTTCGAACATCACGAGCTGGACATCCGCGACCGCGACCGAATCCTCGACCTGGTGAAGCAATTGCGTCCGGCGCTGCTGATCCATTGCGCGGCTCAGCCCTCGCACGACCTCGCTAAAGATCGTCCCTTCGACGATTTCGAGATCAACGCCAACGGCACGCTGATCCTGCTGGAGGCGACGCGCCAGTTCTGCGCGCAATCGCCGTTTATCTTTATGAGCACGAACAAGGTTTATGGCGATGCGCCCAACGAGCTTCCGCTGAACGAACTGGAGACGCGCTGGGAGTATGCGCGCCCGGAAGACTGGAATGGCATCAGCGAGTCCTGCCGCATTGATGCCACGCTGCACAGCCTGTTTGGCGCATCCAAAGCGGCGGCCGACCTGGTGGTGCAGGAATACGGGCGGTATTTCAACATGCCGACCGTATGCTTCCGCGGCGGATGTTTGACGGGACCCAACCATTCCAGCGCGGAGTTGCACGGCTTCCTGGCGTACTTGGCGCGCTGCTTCCGCGAAGACCGTGCGTACCGCGTCTACGGCTACCAAGGCAAGCAGGTGCGCGACAACATTCATTCGCAGGACGTGTGCGACGCGTTCTTCGCCTTCTACCAGTCGCCGCGCAGCGCGGCGGTGTACAACCTGGGCGGCGGGAGGGCCAATTCGATTTCCATCATCGAGGCGATCGCCCGGCTGGGCGACCTGTTCGGGAAGAAGTTGGCCACAGAATACGTGGACAAGAACCGGGTCGGCGACCACATCTGCTACATCAGCGACCTGCGGCGGTTTCAGGCCGACTACCCCCAATGGCGTATCCGGGTGCCGCTGGAGGAAATCCTGCTACAGTTCGTGACGCCAAGCGTGCGGGCCGTTACGGCCTGAGATTTCTTAATGCCAACCGTCCCCCAGCAAACTTCCACGGAAAAGTCAGGGCAGCGACTCGTGGCCGGTTCTCCCGATAACAGTTTACCGGCCACCCAGGAGACACAGAGCGCGCCGGCACTGCTATTCGTTTTCGAGTTTCCGCCGTGCGAGGCGACTGCCGGACCCATTCTGATGGCTCGGTTGCTGAAGGGTTATGCCAACGACAAGCTGCATGTGCTGGCGGGCTCTTACTTCCTGAAACGCTTTCAAGGCGGCCGCCTCGACTGTCATCACCTGTCGTTTCCGCAAACCAGCAACACCGGACGATGGGGGCTGGGCCGGCTGAAACAATTGCTGGAGCTGGCGTTATTGCCGGCGCTGGCCGTGTATTGCTGGCGGGTGATTCGCCGGTACCGCATCGCGGCGGTGCTGAGCGTTGCCCACAACATGTTCTTCCTGGCGGCGGCAGTGGCGGCGCGCCTGGGCCGCGTGCCCTTCGTCCTGGTCGTTCACGATGACTGGATTGACACCATGCGGTCGCGGATGTGGGTGCCGAGCGCAGCGGCGCGCTGGTGCTATCGCCGGGTCTTGCGGAGCGCGGCCCAGATTTACGCGGTGTCGCCGGGGATGCAGCAAGCGCTACGGCAAGAGTACGGCGTGGAGTCGGAGGTGCAATTGCCGGCATCGGAAGCGCAGCCGGCAAGTGGAGACCCAGGTAGTGCGAGCGACACGCTGCGGGTCACATTCGCGGGCACGGTGACGGCTGTAACCATCCCGAGTATTGACTTGTTGGTGAAGGCGCTGCAATCGCCGGCGTTGTCGGGAATAAAGTGGTCGCTGGACATCTACGGGGCATGGCCGAAGGACGTGCGACAGATCGGGTGGGACGATGAGCGCATCCACGCGCATGGCTGGGCGCCGCAGCCAGAAGTGCAAGCCGCCTTACGCCAGGCCGATGTGCTCTATTTGCCGTATGCGTTCGACGACAACCAATTGCGAATCGTGCTGACATCGTTTCCATCGAAGTTGGCCGATTATCTGGCGGCAGGGAAGCCTGTCCTGATTTGTGCGCCTCCGGAGAGCGGTGTCGTACCTTATGCGCGCGAGGGCGGCTTCGCCGAAGTGGTGGATCGCCCCAGCGAGGACCTGCTTGCCGCGGCACTGGTGCGCTTGGCAACCTCGCCGGAGCACCGGCAACGGCTGGCTGCCCGAGGCTTGCAGGTGTTCGCCGAAAACCACGACATCGTGCGGCAGCAGCGCGAGTTTGTGGCTTGCATTGCACGCCTGGTGCAGCAGCTCACTGCGAAAAGGGTGTCAGTGAGTGTGAAATCCAAGTTCGACTTGTGGCATCAGCAGGTTGGCGAGTACGAGCAACCGCACACGGAACTAATATTCGCCTGGCACAAGACGGTGGCGAAGTTACTTCCCCTGATCAAGGGGAAAGCAGTTCTCGAGGTGGGGTGTGGCAGAGGCGATTTCAGCATCTGGCTCGCTCGAAACAATCCCGAGGCACAGATTACCGCCGTAGATTTTTCCCCGGCGGCAATTGGCATTGCCCGGTCCAGATGCAGCGAGCCACTGTCGAATTTGAGATTTGAAACAGGCGATGCTGAGTCGCTGCCTTTCTCTTCTGAATCGTTCGACCTCGTGATCTCGTGTGAGTGTTTGGAACATGTGTTGCAACCGCAAAAAATGGCCGCAGAGATTTCCCGGGTCCTAAAGCCGCAAGGGCAGTTCATCCTCACGACCGAAAACTACTTCAACGGCATGGTGCTGGCGTGGCTGCAATCGTGGGCTAGGAAGATTCCATTCGACTCCGGTTCAGGCGTCCAACCGCACGAGAGTTTCTTTCTCTATTGGCGGGTGAAGTCGCTGTTGCAGGCCGGAGGGTTGGCCGTCGAGCACATGGAGAGCAATCACTTTCAGTGGCTCCTGCTTCCCCGCACTGCTCCAGACAAGCTGTGCACGGAGGATTTCGACAGTAGGTTCTGGAAGAGAGCGTTCCGCCCGTTCGGCAGGCATTTCACGTTTCAAGGATCGAAGCGGCCCGGCTTGCAGAACCCGGCGGACGAGGCGCATCCGCAGGAAGCGGAAACCACGGCGCCGCGCGGCGAACGCCCGCTCGCCCGCGTCACTGTTCTTTTCAACACGCCGAACTTGTACGGCATGGAGCGAGCGGTCATCGAGTTGTTCAGTGCGCTCAGGCCGGAAATCGAGCCGCTGTTTGTCATGACGCATGTCACGCTGCGTGAGAACCTGCCTGTGTTGAAGCAGGTCGAAGGCCGCGGACTGCCGCACGTATTTTGGCCTGACCACAAACCGTGGCCGAGGCTTAGCAAGCCGCGCTCGTTTTCTCACATGCTGCGGATGGTTGGGGCATTGGTGCGAGGGAGCATCGCACTGTTCAAGAGCGGCGCAGCCAGAGATACGTTGTATGTCGGGTCCTTGATGGCATCCCCCTATGCCATCCCACTGGCGGCGTACTACCGATTGCGCGGCAGGCGCGTAGTGCACCACTTCCACGATCTCAAGAACAACCGGTTCGTTATGAGGGCCTGGGCCCCATTCGTGTCCGACCTTGTCCACAACTCTCCCTTTGGCCAGAGGACCGTGTTGGATGAGCACCCGTACCTGCGCAAGAAGCGAAACTACGTGGTGCCGTACATCATGGATCTTGCGCCTCCCGCGCCTTGGCCGGGTGCTGACGCCCGGAGGCGCGACCTGGTCATGGCCGGACAGGTCTCGCCGCACAAAGGCGTTGATTTCCTTTTGAATGCATTTGTGCGGATTGCGCCCGACTATCCTGACGCCACTTTGCACATCGTGGGTACCTGCGCGCCGGGCTACGACCCGGAATTTCGCCGCCGGTTGAGCGCGGCGCAGGCACGTGCCGATGTGAAGTTCTGGGGATATCTCGAAAACGTCCTCGACCTGCTCAGTTGCGCCTATCTGCACATGCAACCGACCCCCCCCAGCCGGTTCCAGGAATCGTTTCCTCGCGCCGCCCTGGAAGCCATGGCCTTGGGTGTGCCCACCGTATGTTTCCGCAGTGGTGGCCTGCAGGACATGATCGAGAACGGCGTGACGGGGATACAGTGCGCCGAGGAAAGTGTGGATGCACTGTCCGAAGCTATGGCACAATTTCTCGCCGACCCCGATTTTCGCGATCGCTGCGGCAGGCAAGCCCGTGAACGTTATGTTCGCGAATACTCTGCGGCAAGACTTCGCGGACGCTGGTTGCAATTGCTCACTGGCATGACTCCTGAAAATCGATTATGCAGCCACGGTGGTATTCTCCCGGGAGGAGGATGATATTGCCCGCAACTAGTCATCAGTTCTCAAACGATGATCTTCTCCGTCTTTATGTGGATGTGAGCGGCTACGTGGAGAGTGCTGATTACACTGACGGCTACTTCTTCACGACACACCGGGCCCGCTACGTTCACCTCTTGAACCGCATGCAAGCGCTCGCTCCTGCCCAACAGTTCCCACGTGTGCTGGAATTAGGGTCCTACCATCTCCACCTCTCGATGTTGTTGACGCGCATCGGGTACCAGGTGAATGGCGTTGACTTGCCGGTCTTCTCCCGGAAACCGGCGGTGGTCCGCCGGGCTGCCGAGTTTGGAATCGCAAATCACAGCTATGTCCTCGACGTGCTCGGGAAACCTGTCGGCATTCCTTACGACTGTGACGCTGCCGATGTAGTGGTGTGTACGGAGATGCTCGAGCACATTACGTTTAATCCTGTTCGGTTTTGGAGCGAAGTCTATCGGATCATCAGACCGGAAGGATTGATCATACTTACGACTCCAAACTCCCTCAGCCTCATGAATACTCTTGCCCAGTTGAAGCGCCTCCTGCTACGGCGAAGTGTGGGAATAGACGTTGGATCGATTCTCTGTTCGGTCACCAGCGGGCATCACTGGAAGGAATACTCGCTGGACGAGATTCGAGACTACTTTGGCAAAATCAGCCCCGACTTCCAGCTTGTCACCGCCGAATTCTACGGATATAGGGATCCCGCGGCGTTGAAAAATCTCCACCGCCTGCTTCATTGGTTCCAGGAACATGCTATGCCGGAGCGATTTCGATCGGAACTGCTCATTGCCTTCAAAGTGCAAAAGAGCCGGGGCGTTCAGATTGCTGATCCGGACGCCGCCATCAATTTGGGGTAATGGCAAGTGTAGAACTGCGGCACTGGCGAGGCAACGCTCGGTGTACAGATGCACAAATGAATACGCCAATCTTTATCGTGCGCAATAACCGGCGGCAGCTATGCTAACATCAGAAAACTTCGTCGGCAGCGGCACAAAAGTGAATACGCGACGCGGGCTGCGGCTTGCTGTTTGATCGCAGAGAACTTTCAACATGCCATTGCGCCAAATTCCAGTAGGACGGCCACAAGGTAATACCCGGACGCGCGATGACGCCGCCCAACTGCTCCACTATTTGACCTTTCCTGTCCTGGTTACAGCCCTCGTCTCGCTAACCGGCACTGGTACAGCCTCCCTCGCGCAAACAGTGCTTTCTTTTGCGCTGTTGCAGATTGCGTGGGCCTCCTGGGTCTCCTGGAAAGCAAAGCCGCCGGCGGAGAAGGACTTCCCGCTTTTTGCCATCATCGCCGGGATGTTCTGGCTGGCGTACGGCCTGCCCCTCTTTTGGTACCAGGAAGAGAGCTGGCGTTTTGGCGGCAGCTTCGCTTCCGCTGACGGAATCATGCGAGCACAGATACTTGCTCTGCTCGGAATCCTGTCTCTTTACTTCGGGATGCATCTCGGTGTCGGACGCCGGCTGCGCAATGTGCCGACGCTTGATCTGCGCGACACCAGCGGGTCGCCCAAGTACGTCATGGCCGCGATGCTGTTCGCGGTGGCCTTGCGGTACATTCCCACTCTTGCCGGCATGCTTGGTGGTTCGTTCCGCCAGGTCTTTGCCATCCTGCGCAATACCCTTCCCCTGGTCGCATACGCCATCCTGCTGCGGCGCAGCCTCATGCGTTGGGTGCCGCTCTACGAACGCGCACTGCTGGTCTTCTTTGTTTTCGGTACTTTTCTGTTCGGGATGGCCACCGGATGGTTGGGGACCGGGGCCGCCATCATCATGGTGACCGGGTGTGTCCTGCTCGATACGCGCTTTACGATTCCGAAATCAGCGGTGCTGATAGTTTTTGCGTACATTCTATTTTTGCAACCCGCCAAGGAGCAGTTCCGCGCGACGTATTGGGGCACGGACAGCCAAGCAGGCGACGTTTCTCGAGCATCGGATTGGATTTCAATGTCTCGACAAAAATGGGAAAGCGTCTTGTCGGATTCGGACCCCGAGGCAATCCGCCGGCAGCTTTATGGAACCATGACCCGCTTTTCTTTGTTGCAGCAAACCGCGAACGTTATGGATCTGACTCCATCCATTGTGCCTTACCAGGGCTGGAAGATGTATGCCTATATGTCCTACACGTTCATTCCGCGAGCCATCTGGAAGGAAAAGCCGACGGTGAACGATGCCAACCGTTTTTATCAGGTCACCTACGGGATGACGACGGAACGCAACCTCGACGCGGTGTCGATCTCAGTTGGAATGCTGGCGGAAGGCTATATCAGCTTCGGGTGGGCTGGCGCCGCTTTCGTCATGGTCCTTGTCGGCGTGGTTCTGGATTGCCTTGCCGCCTTGCTGCTGACACGCAACGCCGGCGTGCTGATGAAAGGCGTTGGCATGGCGCTGCTGCCTGGCCTTGTCGACGTGGAATTGCAAATGGCGCAGTACCTTGGCGGAATCTTGCAGACAGCGGGTCTGTCCATCGCCATGATGTTGCCGATTGTAGAAGTCAGTCGTCGCCGGCAAAGCGGACCCATTTTTCGGCGCCGCCGGGTACCCGTTTCGCCGCAGCCGGTACGGGTTCCTGGAGCGCTCGCACGTGCCAGGGTAATGCGCTAGGTCCTGCCCACGCCCCTCGCTGCCGCGCTCAACCAGCCAATCGCACATAAAATGGTGCATGAGGGAGGGTCGCATGAAGAAGCTGGTCTTCGGACTCTCGATGCTGGTTGGGATGCTGGTTTCGGCGCAGGACGTCCTTCCCCGCGCGGGGCAGCAACTCACCTACGACGGCACCAGGTTTGCCAAGCAGACGAAGGGCGTGATTGAGGTCCGCGATCTGCCAGGAATGATTTGCGACGGGTCGGCCGACACGAGTTCGGTGCTCAACGCACTGACGGGCACGCAGGACAGCATCAGCAACAGGACCCTTTCGTTTAAAGGTTGCTCGCACGTGCGCCTCGACCACCAGTGGTTGATTAAGTACCAGCACGCTCCGACGATCGACCTGTCAGAGACTCAACTGCTGGGTTGCAATGGCGTGGCGGGGCCGTTGCTTCTACTCCAGCGAACCATAGGATGGACGGTTACGGCGTCCTCTCGCGGTTCTGCTGTGATCTACACGAATGCCGGATCATGGTGCGGCGGGGCCGGGAGCAATTTCACCGGCGGAATCGGTACCGACAATAATTTCGCCAGCTATCCCGGCGGCTACACGAACACTGCCGGAACGCTGACCAACGTAATGATGGTTGGCAATGCCACCACCACGGGATACACCGGCTTCAGCACTACGACCGCCGAGAATCAGGAAAACTTCAACATCTCTGCGATCACCGTCTACTGCAATGCCAGTCAGGGAAGCATCGGCATCTACATGCAGTCGACGTTCGCGCAGAACGCCAAAATATCTCATAACAGCGTGGTCGGCTGTATGTGGGGTATCTGGTGGCGCGCGCCGAACATGTTTGTTGAGTACAACAATCTGACGGCAAACGGCGATTGGGACATCTTCACCCCGACGACCGCCTACGGGGGCTCAACCAGCGGTGCGGGGCTTTTCTGCCAAAATAGCAAAGGCAACATCATTCGCGGCAACATCTTGGCCGAAGGCAGCGGAGCGTTTCTGTGGGCGCGCAACGATTCCGCGGGTAGTACTTGCAGTGGGACGCTGGAAGACAATGGCATCGCCGGGGATTGGGTCAATGTCAACTGCAATGGCACTGGTTGCGGGCTTCACGATGGCCACCATGTTCCGGTCGGTCAGCACGCTGTGGATAGCGGGGGTGTGTTATTTCTCAAGGGCAATTCAGGCGACAATCGCACCAGCAGCGGAGTTCTCAACACCGTTCCCCTGATTGGCGATTCCAGGTATCCCGGCGGTGGTTCACTGGCCACCTACATCGACCTCGGCAACAAATGGACTCAGCCCACAGCCGTATTTGACAGCAAGCCGCCGCAGAATGGCTTTCGCCATCTCAGTTCAAGTTCAGGCGATCAGGACGTGACCACGTTCGATGAAATCATGCAGTCTGCCGCAGGGGGCAGTTCCTCCCACAACCCGCCACTGAAAATCTGGCGCACGGGAACCGCCGCCGGCGGCTCCTACGTTGATTACGCTATGACCACGCTGGACGATCTCTACCAGCAAGCCACCAACGGCAACTCCTTCGTGATCGACGTCATCCGCAACGACCCCGGAACGCCCACCGGGTTGGCGGTGAGGCCCAGCTTTTTTGGCGGTGTGAATGTCGTGGCCTCTCCGGCGATCGCAACCCCGTCGGTGACGGCGCAGGGCGGCAGTTCGGGAAGCACGTGGGGCTACAAGGTCGTCGGCGTCAGCAGCGGGGGCACGCGTTACACCACCGCCGAGGCGACCGTCAGCAATGCAGCCACCTTGGACAGTTCCCATTGGAGCCGAGTTGACACCAGGAAGATGCCCGGCTATGTGGAATACCAGTTGTGGCTGACGACCCAGCCCGGTGGCGCGGGCCGCACGCTGGGAATGATTGCCAAATTCAACACCACCACCGCCAACGCGAGTTGCGCCATTGATGCCGTGCAGGGCTGCGACGGAGGCAATCAACGGTGGTACATGACCGACAAGGGCCAGGCCACGATCACAGCAGGCTCACCCGCGGCGACCAACGCCGATGGCCGCATGACAGCGGTTGGCGGCGTGCAGCCTGCAAGCACGGGCGGATTGATGACGTGGTTCCAGGTAGCCACGCATGCTTCGCTTGACTTGCCTTCAGTAGCGAACGGGGCATGCAGCGCTGAGAACTCGGAATCCATCTCTGGTGCTGCTCTGGGAGACAGTTGCAGCGTGGCTGCCGGGACTGCCCTCGAAGCTGGCGGATTCTTCCGCTGCGCCGTGACTGCATCCGGCACGGTCAAGTGGCAGTTATGCAACATGAGCGGCGGGGCCATTGACCGTGCCCGTGACACGTACACAATCCGGGTCATCCGATGAAAGGGACACTCCTGATCACGAGACCTATTGTGCACAAACAATCCCAAGCCATCATTTGGGCAGCGCTCGCCTTGGTGTGCCTGGTGTACGCGCTCCCCCATCTGCTTTCCATCGCGCAGACCGGGAAAATTCTGCCGATATTCCGCATCGATGACACGATTTACATGGTGCGCTCCGCGGCCGCGATGCGTGGCGACACACTCGGGAATCCCTACATCGCGGGACACGAGAACGCGCCTAAGTACATGCCGGAATTGTCGGAACGGATGGTGGCGCTGGCCGGACGAGCTCTGCATTGGGATGTCGTGAAGATCGCGGCAGCGTTCCGCATCCTGCAGCCGGCAGCGATATTCCTGGGTGTTGTCTGGATCTGTTGGGTGTTCGAGTTCCCACCGGCGCTGGCCGCACTCGCGGGACTGCTCACCGTCCTGGCGCCCTCGCTCGGCATGCTGCGATTCCACCGGCCGGGATTGGCGTCGTTCTTGCGGTATGCTCGGTTCCTCAGCCCAGGTTTTCACACGACGCTCTATCTCGCGGCAACCGGCGCCGTCGCTGTCTGCTGGCAACGGCCGACACGTCTCCGCGCGATCGTAGCTGGCCTTGCCGTAGGCGCCATCTTTTACACGCCAATTTTCTACTGGGCCGTGCTTTGGGCGGGAATCATTGGGCTGGTGTTCGTCAGCCAAGGCGAGCAGCGCCGCGCTATGTTGGTCGTGGCGGCCGTTAGCGCCATGGTTGCGCTACCCTTCGTGATAAGCACGATTCGCAACGCGACAAATCCTATCGTCCAGGAAACACTGCACCGGTGGCCGACCTATACGATGACGCCCGGGCGTGGGCTTGAGTACGGCATCCTGCCCCACGTTGTGCTTTGCACCGGGTGCGCCGTCCTGGCCTGGATGCTGCGGCGCCGGTCGAATGCGTTTTTGTTCTTGTCCGCATTTTTCGCCGTGACCGCGCCAATGCTGCTCGAAAACGTGGTCACGAACCGGCAGATCCAGGCGTACCACTTCACCGATGCGCTCAACCCGCTGTGGGCGATGATGGGGGTTGCACTGCTCGCGCAACTCCGCGTCCCTAAAGTCGTAATCACCTCGATTTTCGCTCTCGTGATCGGATTTGCGACAACGCAACAGGTCGCGGATTACCTGCGGCTGCGCAACCAAGTCGCTGTGAACCCGGAGTATTGGGCGCTGAGCTGGCGCATGCCGCGAACCCTGGCATGGCTGCAGGCGAATACCCCGTCCGACTCTGTCGTGATTGCGCCCCGACCGGTGATGGAGAACCTGCCAATCTTCACCCACAACAAGGTGTACTGGGCCGACTTCGCACGCCAGCACGTGATGCCGACCGACGAAGCGGATAAGCGGTTGTCAGAATCGTTGCGATGGACGCCGGCCCAGCCGCTGACCTATCCCGTCAATTACTACCTGGCAACCGGAGCGAACTGCGCGCAGGTGACACCCTCTTCCGTGGTGTTCCGCGACGCCGAAGAGGGGACATGTGTATGGCAACGCGCGCGCTAGGCGCGGCCGTTGCAACACTCAAAGTGAGCCGGAAGGTGCTGCGCCGCGCCGATGTCTCGACCACCCTGTACGTCGAAGTTCAGGGCTCGGCGGCATAGAAGAGGGAATCGGTGGAGAAGGTAATCAGCATTTTGGTCCCCGTCAACACGAAAGAGCAGCTGGCGCTGCCCCTATTGCCCCCTTAAAATCTGGCATTTCCTTTGTGGCTCAATGAGATCCTGGGGTGGGAGATGGGAATCGAACCCACAACGTCCGGAGCCACAGTCCGGTGCTCTGCCAGTTGAGCTACTCCCACCGCAAACTACGATTATAGCAGGGCAATTTCAGCGATCAGCTGGTGGTGGCGAGACGCCGGCCCAGCGGCACCGGCGCCAGGTCCATCCAGCGATTGGCGCCGGCTTCGCGCACGAAGGTCGCTTGTTCGATCAACACGCGCCGCGAATCGCGGTAATTGTCCCAGCGGCGGCGGGCTTCCTCCAGTGCCTCCCCGGCCTGCTCCACCGTATCCATGCGGAAGATCGTCAGGTGCGGCATGTAGGGCCACTGCTCCTCGGCGTTGAGTGCTCCCACGTTCACGCGATCGTGCAACTCGCGCATGCGATACGCGGCGTGGGCGACCCGGATGAAAACCGTCGGCGTCACCGGCATGAAAGTCGCGACCTCGCCGAGCACGATTTCAAACGGGTCCACATCCCGGCAGGTGCGCTCCAGGATTTCCAGCGCCTCCAGTTCCGAGCCCTGCAGGATGCGCGGCGGGAGAATACTGAGGTGGGCCGGCAGATGCGCCTGGGTGGGGTGAAACTCGTGCCGCAGCCCTTCGACGAAGCCGCCGACCGGACTCTTCACATACACGACCAAGGCATATTGCGCAGGGCCCATGGCTGCGAAGTATTATATGCCCTGCCGGCCGGCCATGTGGCTGTCCGCTCTGCGCGCGGCCCCCGGGAGCGCAGCGCAGTTATAATTAAAGATAGTCGGGGCGTAGCGCAGCCTGGTAGCGCACCTGCCTTGGGCGCAGGGGGTCACAGGTTCAAATCCTGTCGCCCCGACCATTCTTCTGTTTTGGCTCTTTCGAAGATCAAGTCAAATGGCTTTCTGTATGTTGGCGTGAGGTTTACACCGTCAGTCGCGCAGTTCAAAAGTACCGTTTTCAGCAATTGACCGCGTTCCGCATGATTCCGCGTAAAGTACAGAAAATGCGCTTTGTTCGCGAGTTCTAAAATCCTCTGAGCAGTCAGAGCACGATTTGCTGGAAGCGGGATGCCGAGCGAATCGGCTGCGCTCTGAAGGGCGCGCTCTTGGGTGCGCCAGTCGGCCATCCTGCGCGCCCAGAATTCCTCATCAATTTTCCCCGCGAGCTTATCGTCGTACATCTGGTCCATGCGGGTCTGCAGTGCAGCGAGGCGCTGCTTTATGTCGGCTAATTGCCTTTGCCGATCCGCGTCAGCGCGGCCCTGGTCGTTGTCAATTGAATGCACAATCGCGTGTACGACGTGATCGGGAACGTAGATGTTCTTCAAAACGTCGCCCAGCGCCTCTGAAACGCCCTGCTCCGGCATGTACGGCAAATGGCATTTCCCGCGTCCGAAGGAACACCGGTAATACACATATTTGCCCTTGTGAAGTTCGGTCGTGACCGTGCACCCGTCGTGAGCGCAGGTCAGCAGACCGGCGAACGCGAAATCGTGCTTCCGGTATTTCGGTTTGTTGTGACTGGCAAAGACCCGCTGCACTCGATCAAAAGTGGCGGCATCAATCAACGGTTCGTGCTTACCCTTGTACTCGACTCCGCCCCATACGAAGTACCCGACATAAAACCGGTTTTTCAGGATCGTTTCTAAGTATGCCCTCGACAGCCGCACACCGGTTTCGATAATCACGGTTTTACGAAGCGACGACAGGGAATGATTTCCGCTCGCGTACAGTTCGAAGATTCTTCTAAGAACCGGGGCCTTTCCCGAATCAACCTCGATGCTGCGGCTCAGGGAATTATTCCTATAGCCGAATGGAGCCCGGCCAGGATACATGCCCTGTTCGGCTTTTTCCCGCATCCCCTTCTTGACTTCTTCTTTGAGGTTCTCGCTGTAGTTTTTCGCGACGGCGACGTGAATATCGTGCATGAACTTGTCTTGCGAGCGGGAGTTCTTAGAAATTACGCGGCCCTCTTTTACCAAGTGAATTTCGACACCGTTGCTCTCGATCAATTCCTCGAAAGTGAGGCTGTCAGTCCGGTTCCGATACAATCGGTCGGTTTTCTCGACCAGCACGACACGGCATCCCACCCCGTTTCTCAGTAGGTCGAGCATGGAGCCGAATTCCTTACGTCCGGGATTCTTGGCTGACTCAACGTCGATGAATTCACGCAAAACCGAGAACCCACGAGTCTTGGCGTACTCGCCGAGCAATTTTCGCTGTGCGGGAATCGAATAGCCTTCGCGTTCCTGCTCGCGACTCGATACACGGGCGTAAATTGCGGCTTTCATCGCTTCTTACCTCCGTTGTCGGCTTCGGACGCTTTAGCTTTTTTCGACGGTAGCTGTTTGCTCCAGCGAGCTTGGGCGGCAATGCGCGCGATCTCCCGGCGCTTCTCCGGAGAAAGCACCTGCTGCCGTCTTTTAGCTCCCAGCTTTCCTTTCCGCCGAAAAAACTCTCGAATCTCATCGGGCAAATCTAGTTTCATGCCTCTGATTATGCTTTGCCCCCTAAGCATTGTCAAGCCTCTCAGGTGCCGTCAAATATTCGCCGTTTTATCGTCGCGAAATACGAGATTCTCGGACTCAAAGCCGATCAGTTCCCACGTCGCCAGCGCCTTCACCACGTACTTACTCAGGTAGTAGTGAGCGCCCCGCTGCGGATCGTAGGGGAAGATGCGGGCGTGGCCGCACGGCCAGCGATGCATCGAGCAGCAGGGGTGTCCCCAAACGCCTTTCGGGAGCCGCGCTCCGCAGTAAATCTGCAAATGGCCAACATTGCCAACCAGAGCGTGCAGATGGTAGCGACCATTAAGCGGCCCGTACTCGTCTGCGCGGAATGCGTACGGCTTCGCCGCCCCAGCCGCGCCAGCATCTTCCAAGAACCGCCGAAACCAGTACTGAGCACCTGCCGGGGTGATTCCCTCACGTGCAAATGTAAGAGTGGCGAACCAATCCCAAGGATATTGCTGGTGCAGTTCGCTGAGCCAACTTCCAAGCGCATCAGTGAGCGGATTGTCGGACCAGCGATGCCCACAGTTCTTGCAGATGAAGTAGGGTCTGGCGTATTTGCCGCGTTTGTAGGGAGCCGTACATCTCGGACAATTCGTCTTGCCCAATGCGTCCACTGCAGCAACTCGCTCCGCCAAATCTCGTTGCTTCCGCAGGACCGTCAGTGTCCGTGGGCCTGGTCGTGTGGACACACCTTCCCCCTACAAGCAAGGAGAGTTGCTCGCTCCGCTCGCAACTCGCGGGGCTCTGCCCCGCACCCCGGAACGGCTTTTGGTCCTAACCGGCAGCCGGGGAAACCAGTTCCCGCGCAGCAGATTTGCAGGACGCCGCGTGCCGTATAAGTCGCGGGACGGAGCCGTCCAAGAACCGTTGCCCGCACTGGATTGCGCGACGCCCTGCAAAACTGCTGCTCATGTCACCGGCCCCGCTTTTTGTACGTGCGGGGCTGGTGCTCCGCTCTCGGTGGCGGACTGCCTACCATCGGCTGGTGCGGTGCTCCCGCTGGTGACAGTTGGCGAGTTTGACTGTTCATTGGAATGCCTTGTTAACGCTTTGCAGGCGGTTGCTAACGCCTCGGTAAGTCGGGCGTCTACTTCGGGCTTAGTCGAAGTTCCGGACGTCTCGGAGAGGCTCACACATGCTTTGCAGAGGGGAATCGCTGGTGCTGACTGCTGGTGGCGAGGACTAACCCTGAGAGTTGAAACGAGAAGCAGGACGGAAATGTCCGCTGATCGCCCGCATAGGCTACATGGCTTAACGCTCATGTGCCTCCTGGTCCCAGCGGTAGAGCAGTTCAAAGAATTGGCGTAGCTGAGAAACTGAATGGACATCGAGAGGGTCGAGCGTGGTCGCTTCGGAGTTGGTAAGAGATGGTCGTGATTTCAGCCCGACTGCACTCTGCTCGCCCGCATCGCACGCCAGCGCAAAGTCAGCCCCACGCGATTGCCGTGGAGTTGTTTGTGCCGTGCGCGCTTCCGTGCTCACGGCGACACACTACGAGAGTGGATCGGTTAATTGGAACAATGCTGTTCTAAACGCGACAAACGCCGAATTCAGGACAGGCGTGTTCGGGCTGTGTGACCAATTTCCCTGAAAAACGTGACAGAGAATAGGGCCCTGTATGTCTCGGCCAAGTCAGAGCCTTTCGGGTGGCCCGCCTTTGTTTGACTAGAGGCGAGGGCTGCGTTTCCGCTGTTTGCCGTGCACGAACCGTCGCGCCTCTTGTGCCTTCTGACGTGCGTAACGGGGTTGCAGCTCGAAGTCGCTCCCCGCCAACAGGTCTGCGAGTATCAACGCTTTCGACTTTATTGTTCTTGCGCTTAAGAACACTGGCGACTTCATTAGTTCCTGTACGCGGTCAAGCCGGTTCTTGAGATAAGTGCATGGGCGCGGGTTTTCGCCATGTAGGAATTCCACTAGTTCCTTCCATTGCTTCGTCGGAAAATCCTGTTGTAACCGGAGCAGTTGAGCCAAAACGGGGCTTAACCGTTCGGAGCGCTCCGCGAGTTTGGGTAAGTCGTCGGTCGTAATCTTTCGTTCTGATCCCGGCGGTCCCGGCGGCCAAAGCTCGTACACCATGGATTGCATTTCCTTACGTGCTGCGCGTTTCAGTACGCCCGTGTGGATTAGCTCCACTTCGTCTTCCAGTGCCGTCGGGTCTTCACCACTCTCCTTCAGGCCTTCGTAGATCAAATTCCGCAACAGTTGAGCGTCTTCGGGCGCTGCGAAATACGCAACCAGAAATTTTTCTGACACTGGGAACTTGTCCTGCACATTGGGGTATGCCTTCCGCATGGAGCAACCAAGCATCAGCCCGAGCCGCAGAATGTCGCACAGCGTGAGGGGATGCTGAAAATGGCTCGCATCAACGTGTTGGATGGGTTCGGTCAGGCGAGCAACCATCATGTCGGCCAGGCGTTTGGCGTCGGAGTCATCCATGCGAACCATTGTGGACAATCTGGGAGCATCTGGGCAAGTTTGTCTGGTTGCTGCTGGAGAATCGTTGTTCTGGCATCGACATCTCCTGGTTCAGATGCGAACGCTGATCACGTGACTCCCTGAGTGCATCAAGCCCGAAGCACTACATGCATTGTTCCGAAAACAGAACACTGTCACAACTGACCGTGACGGCAATCACACTGTGTTCAACTCCGGGAATGGCAACCGACATTCGAGCGCAATCGGCCAGCGGAGCGAGATTCGACGGAATCCGTGGTGAGACCCTCCGATTAAGCTCCCATGTCTAGTATCGTGTCCCACAACTATGTGAGTTCCGGAAGCGTCGCGGCCAACATGCGCGGAGTATCCATCAGCAGCCAGTTACTTGCTGGAACCGCTGGTCGAGGCCTAGCGGCGCTACGTGGTACGGTTCGCCGTCCTTGTAATCGTGCCGCCAGAATTCCTGGCGCGTGCCCCAAGATTGCCACGACTCTTGACGAATATGTCTACACGCCGGATGACCGGGTCGTGGAGGGCGAGATTGAAGCCGGGAAGCGCTACACGGAGACGGATTTCAACAAGATCATAGAGATCAAGGAGCGCGAAGCGCACCGCGTGAAGTTGTTCATGGAGCAGATCAAACCAGAGCGAAAAAACGTTGGTGTTCTGTCTTGTTTCAAGTTCACCTATATCACTGGCTCGAAGCAAACGGCTTCGGTCGTTCCCTGGCGGATGACGACCTGTGATTCTCATGACTCCAGCGGCAACAGCGCCTGGCATTCGAGACCCGACGGGATTATTGCGTAGGAAAGCTCTAGTGCCCAATGCCGTCGCCGCGCTCTGTTGTGTGAGGCGGACTGGCCGAGAACATCTTGATCGCGCAGCGGAGATGTAGCGGGGCGTTGTTCTGAAATCGTAACAAGAACGGCGATTGTGTGCACGGTAAGCGACCTTGATATTAGAGTTTCTCACAGTCGGTTGGTACTTCGTTGCTGCCCATATGCCTAAATCAGACGATCTACGACGCTCCTCGCACATAGTGCCTCGCCGTCGCCAAGTGCACTTCTGGATCAGTGAGAGCGATTACCTGTTTCTGCGATCTATAGCTCGCGGTGAGGACGAGACAATCTCGCAAGCACTGCGCCGTCTCATTCGGACCCGGAGAAGGGCAGAGCTGCCGACACGGGCTAGCTTCGCCTAAGCCGGATTTCGATTCCCACTGTGGAACTGTCAAATGGCATTTTGTTGTACAGCTTTTGTACAAATCGTTTGATCTGACGCCAACACACGAGGATGCTTCCTGCCGCTACGGCGTTGGAAGCTCCTCAATGTCAGACCAAGTGAGTCGACAGCCAATCGGGCGCTCCTGCAGTGAATACCTAGACCTATCCACTCTCAAGCAGTCACCATCGCGTCGATGGAGAGGGCAGTCCCGGAGCCGCATTTCACGGAGAGTCTTGCTGTGTATGCAAACTGCGAATCTCGGCGACCGGAAAAGGATGATTACGAAAATGTCTTCATTTCAGAAGCTCCTCGCAATAACGATCCTGATGTTGTCCACGCTGGCTAACGCACAGCCAACACCACCAAATGATCCGGATGCCGTCATGGTGCTGCAAAAGTGCTCCCAAGCTCTGGGTCAACCGGCGCCTAATGTGAGCTTCGTTGCGCAAGGAGACAGGAGTTTAGCGACGGAGAAGAATGCGACGCCCGTGACCATCAAAAGCCGAGGCGCTTCGATGGTGCGATATGAGCAGGTCTCTCCGGGAGGTCCTGAAGTCCGCATTGTCGCTCGCGGTAAGGGATCCTCAACGAAGGCCGGGACCCGCCGTCAGATGCCAAATCGCATAGCAAGATACTTTGAACTCGAACATCTGCCAGTCTTTCTTTGTGAAATCCCGTCGACAGCAAGAACCGTGATGTTGAAAGGCACCGAACAGCTCGGTTCCACCACTGTGTTCCACATAGCGGTTTCAGCTGGACCGAACGTTAGCCGCACTGCAATTGCAGAGCAGTTGTCTACCGCAGTCGACCTCTTCATCGATGCCGCTACTTACCTGCCGGTCAAGACAAAGCGGCTAATTTTTTCGCCAACGACGATCTCAAATCACTCCGACTGGGAAACCCACTACTCCGATTACCGAGACGTTCAGGGCATGAAAGTCGCCTTCCGTGTAACCCAGTATATGGCGGGCACGAAGGTGAATGAATACGTATTCCAATCCGTGGCGGTCCAACCAGTCGCGGATTCCGATTTTGAATGAGGTGAAAGCACATGACCCGAACTGGGAAACTGCTACTGGTTCTCTGCGTTTTCTCGGTGTGTGCCGTGGCGCAGAACGAAACGCCGACCACGATCAGCATTCAAAACCGCACCGGCGACTTGCCCTTTTCGCAGACGATTGGCACCGGCATCGAGCACGTGGACATCGGAACCGGCAATTTACGTCTGGACATACCCATCGTTTCCCTGCCAGGCCGCGGCATGCCCTTCAATTTTGGGTTGAGGTACAACGCGCTATTCTGGATGCCAGGGTTTAGGGAAAGCGGCGGAGGTGAGCTTCAGGCATGGGTGACCGAAAACCGGCAGTCTTTGGCACTCGGCTGGGCCACCAACCAGCCATTTGTCACGTGGGCCATAAACTCCGAGGTGTGCGGTGAGTTGGGGGGAGGAGACCAGTTCGAAAGACGCAGCACCTCAAATTATATCTATACGGACTCTAGCGGAGGGAAGCACGAGCTGAATGTTGAAGGTTACCTGAGCCCGGGGGATGTGTGCGGTGATTCACAAACCGAATGGGGGAACTTTGAAGGGGTTTCTTCCGCTCCCGATCACATTCTCGCCAGGATGCCGGATGTATATTCAACGCCCGCCATTTCCTTGTCCGACGGGACGCAAGTGGCGTGGCCGGGATCCAATCGCATCCAGAACCCGCCGATATCACCGTCGGATTATCCTCACATCGTCCTGGGCCATTACTTCGACACGGATGGTAACAACAAATATGAGTACCCTTCAGGGACCGACACCCTAGGCAAGGTTCCAATTACCCAGACGTCTACCAGCAATCAGGTCTCTTATCAGGTCGTTGATTCGACAGGTACTCAGCAGATCTACACTGTGACCTTTGCGCCCATACCATTAAGCACCAACTTTGGTATCTACCCGATAGAAGAGTACGTCGGCCCTGGCTACTGTTGTGCGGTCACATCCATTGCGTTGCCCAATCAGACCTCGTACACGTTCCAGTACGAAAACAATAGCTATGGCGGACTGACGCACGTGGGCTTGCCCACCGGCGCTTCGACCGACTATACCTGGGCAACTCTGCCGGGAGCAGGCTATAGAACACATCGATACGTGACCAGCAGAACTGTAACAGTCGGCGTTCAAACATCCCAGTGGATATTCTCGAAGCAATGTGTCGATCCGGACTGTTACACGGTAGAAACCGATGTTCAAGATCCGATCGGCAACCACTCAGTGTACCGTCACACCGAAGGAAGGGTGATCTCCGCAAAAGTGTATGCTGGAGACTCGCAAAGCGGCATGCTGATGCGCCAGTATATTGTGGACTACAACACTGACCCGGCGATTGAAGGTGCACTCCCTATTCGGGTGACGATTGCACTGGAGAACAACTATCAGACAAAAACTGAGTACGATTACGATGCCTTCGCGAATGTCACAGAGGTCAGAGAATACGATTGGGCAGATAGCACGCCCGGCAGCTTGCTGCGTAAAACACATCGCACGTACGGCAAGAACGGCAATCCTGACTACACTAATCGCAACATAGTCAGGAAGGCTACGGACGAAGTTGTTTACGACGGTGTGGGCAATCGAGTTGCTGAGACGTCACTGACAATTGACAACAATGGCACGGCGTATGCTAATGGTCCCGCGGGTGCACCTAATCACGACCTGGGTTACGACAGCTCTGTGGTGATTCGGGGTCACGTGACAGCGGCAAGCAGATGGCTGAATACGATCAACAGCTTCCTGCCCGCAACAAATTATACTTACAACGCCCTAGGTAACATTATTTCGGTATCCGACCCAGGCGGACGCTCCACCGACTACTCATATGATGATCGGCTGGCAAATACCGCCTGTCCTCCTCCATCGAATAGTCAGGCATACGTCACCCAAGTGACGCACAGAGAAACCGGACTTCGCACGCAGCTGACCTACTTCCCTTGCACGGGGCAGATTCAAGGGCGGGCGGATGAAAATGACCTCCGTGCTACTCCGCCGCGACCGGGCACAACCTACACTTACGATGCCATGAACCGGACGCTCACCGTCTCGGTTGCGGACGGGGGACTCACGACAAACAGTTACACCGACTCTGTTCCGCCGATCATCTCGCAAACGCGTCGAATCGATGGAGCCACGAGTCTGACTTATGCGACCCAATTCGACGGCTTGGGCCGGACGGTGCAGACACAGCTTACATCTGATCCGGACGGAACCGATTACGTCGATACGACCTACGACCTGTTGGGCCGGGTACACTGTGTCTCGAACCCGCACCGATCGGGATCGTTGCCAAGCGATGGCAATACCTGTACGGACTACGATGTCCTCAATCGCGTCATTACCGTTACCCATCCTGGTGACAGCCAAACAATTACGAACTACTCCGGACGGGCAACTAAGGTCACGGACGAAAGCAATGGCACCTATCAAGTAAGCCGAATCTCTCAGTCTGACGGGTTGGGGAGGCTGCGGTATGTATGTGAGGTGTCGGGAACAACACAGGCCGGTAGCAGCAATAATGTGCCGATGTCATGTGGGTTGGACGTTCCCGGCAGCGGGTTTCTGACCAGCTATGATTACGATACGCTGGGCGACGTGACCCGCGTTGCACAGGCTGGCCTCAAAGACCGCACGTTTACCTACGATTCTCTTTCGCGGCTGGTGTGCGCAGCCAATCCTGAATTACAGACCAGCTCACAGAATATCAGTTGTCCGAATCCGGACACGGGTTCTTATACGGCTGGCACCATCAGGTATGCCTATGATGTCGATGGAAACCTGATCAGCAAGATCTCGCCTAAGCCAAATCAGACCGACTCCAGCACAACCGTGACGGCGACATATGGCTACAACTCGCTACATCAACGCACCAGCACGGCATACAATGACGGCGTCACTCCAGGGGTTGCCTATGATTACAGCCAAACGTCCGTTTCGGGCGTGAGTCCGCAGAACCCGTGGGGCCGTTTGACGCGAGAGGCCGTGGCGAACGGTACCGCAACCCAGATATTCAGCTACGACGAGGTGGGCCGCATAAAAGACCAATGGCAGTGCACGCCATTCAATTGCGGTACCGGACGGTACCAGCTTTCTTATGGATACGATAACTTAGGCAACGTGGTTTCCGCGACAAACGGAGTTGGGGTCACAATCACCTCGCCGTACAGTTCCGCTAATCGCCTCCTGCAGGTCACCAGCAGCTTGTCTGATGCTAGTCATCCTGGCACGCTGTTTTCGAGTCCGAGCTATGGTCCTGTCGGTTTGACCCAAGCCTCTCTCGGCAATGGGCTTGTCGAAACCAGGACCTACCAGCAGCGGGCATGGCTGCAATCTCTGCAGGTAAACGATCCCGCCGGCGGACAGGGATTGGGCTGGGTTACTGTCTCCGGCACTCTGCAACCGTACTCACAGCCCGCTACCGCTGGTACGGGTAGTGTCACGATCAGCGGTGCGGAGCAATCAGAGCAGGTCTGGATTCCCAACTTGGTTTGCGCAGAATATAGCCATGGTCGGTGCGTAGATTGGGAAGACTACGGATATTGGACGACAGTTTACGACACAGGAACTGTGTCTGTGACGGTCAACGGTTTTCAAAAGAGCGTGGGATATGATTACAGCAGCTCCGCGAACTCCGTCGCCGCGGCTCTGGCGAGTGCATTCAATGGCGATGGTGGGTCACCGGTGACTGCTTCCGCGAATGGGACAGTCGTAAACCTCACCGCGAAGACGACTGGCTCCAGCACGAATTACAGTGTATCTACGTCCTCCGGCACCACGTTGCCCGCGTACTTCTCCTCGTCGTCGTTTTTCGCCTCCGGGTCCAACCTCGTCGGCGGACACGATGCAATCCCGGGTTACGATTCCGGCACGACCACGATCACCTTGAATGGCACTCCGTATAGCTACGCCTGGTCGGGCTCGGGGACGACCGCGAGCAGCATTGCCGCCAACCTCGCATCCAGCATTCATAACAACAGTTCGCTGGTAGATGCAAGTGCGTCAGGCAGCACGGTAAACCTGTGGACCCGGCAAAGCGGGCAAGGCACCAACTACTCGTTGTCTGCATCGTCCAATTCGACCATGAGCTCGTTTTCGACTGGAACATCGGGCGGGACGCTCACGGTTACGCTGGCGTACTCGTTTGCCGTAACGTTTGCCCCGGACGGCAACATTATTTCGGCCAATGACCTCGTGAATGGCAACTGGGCATACACCTACGACGACCTCAACCGTCTGAAGACTGCCATAGGCGGCGCCGGATACGGTTGCGCGGAGGTGTATGATCGCTATGGCAACCGCTGGCAGCAGAATGTGCAGGGCGGATCATGCCTCACGCCACAATTCACCTTCACAGGAGGGAACAATCGCATCGACACCTACAGTTACGATGCGGCAGGTAATCTATTGAACGATGGCAGCCATTCCTACGTATACGACGCGGAGAACCGCATAGTCTGCGCTGACCCGAACACCGCGCATACCTGTGCAAACGGAGCAGCGGCGACGTACGTCTACGACGCCGAGGGGCGCCGTGTGCAGCGGACGAGCCCGGCAGGGACGGTTTACTACCTCTATGACCCGGCAGGGCGAGCCGTCACTGAGATTAACTCGACTGGAGGGTGGAACCGAGGCGAAGTGTATGCCGACGGGCGGCACCTGGCGACGTACATGAATGCCACGACCTATTTTGTCCACACCGACTGGCTGGGCAATGAGCGCCGGCGCACGAAGGTTGATCGTACGCAGTATTCAAGCTGGACCAGTCTCCCCTTCGGAGAAGGATCGAGCACGCCTGATCCGAGCCCGCTCCATTCCACCGGCAAAGAACGGGATTCCGAGACCGGTCTCGACTACTTCGGCGCAAGGCATTACGCATCGACGATGGGAAGATTCATGACGCCGGACTTAGACGATTTGTCGGACGATCCGGGTCCAGCGCCTTATGCCGATTTCCGCGATCCGCAAACTCTGAATCTCTACTCCTACGTTCGCAACAACCCGCTGAACCGGATCGATCCCGACGGCCACAAGCTGGTGTGCACGAATTCCTCATCAAGCAATGCCAAGGGGAACATTACAGTAACCGTAAACTGCCACGAGGAGCCGGACCAGTCGCCACCGCAGCCATCCGTTATCGATCAGATTCGGATGTTCTTCTCTTCGGATGTGAGCGACCCCGCAGACAAGAGGGCGATAATCGGCTCAATAGTTCGCGGTGTCGTGACCGGAGGCAACTCGGGCAATCTCAACAGTCTTCTGCCCAATGTCGCGACAAACAGTAACACTCCTGGTCCTCCAACCGTCCCACTGAAGGCACTCAAGCTATTGGATGCCATTGATGCTGCAAGTTCTCCCACCATACAGGGTGGAAAGAATTTTAAGAATGACGGTCGTGGCGGCGGACAAGTACTTCCCCCAACTGACGGCCAGGGCAATGCGATCACATATCGCGAAAGGTACGTGAATGCGACGCCAGCTGGGGCTCGAAGAGACGCAGAGCGCATTGTAACCGGGAGTGATGGCAGTGCTTATTACACAGCGGATCATTATCAAACCTTTACAAAGATCCGATGATCCGGGAAGGTGGGGATATGATGGAAACTGGCACGAAAGAAATCATCTTGGACGGGGCAAACTGGATTATCAAAGATGATTTCTACGATGCATTTTTCAAGGCTGTTGGAGCGCCCAGTTGGCATGGGCGCAACTTCAATGCATTGAGGGACAGCATAACCACCCGCCAGATCAACGAAGTCGAACTACCGTACGTCATCCATGTTTCTGGACTCGACAGAATGCCTGTCGAAGTAAAACAGCTGGTCGAGGACTTCTGCAGTCTCGTAAAAGAGTTCCGTTCGGAGGGGTACGAAGTGGACATACTGTGTAAGGGATGATGGCGGGTGTCGCATCGATAAGAGCGAAGGCGTTGTCAAGGCATACTTCTCCATGGCGGTTCACCGGCAAAGAACGCGACTCCGAAACCGGGTTGGACAACTTCGGGGCAAGGTACAACGCAAGCACGATGGGAAGGTTCATGACGCCCGATCCGCTGATGGCGAGCGCTCATGTCTCGAACCCACAGACATGGAACAGGTACAGCTACGCTCTCAACAATCCGCTGCGCTATATCGATCCTCTAGGACTCTTCCCCTCGCCAGCTTACAACTGTGATAAAGATCACAAACAGTGTTTGAATGACGAGCAAAGGCGCATCCTTGACAATTCGACCGGCAAAGATAAGGACGGAAACAAGATCTCCGGCGAAGCGCTGTACAACTCACTAAATGAAAAGCAGCAGAACGCGTTCGTGAATGTTACAGACCGGCTGGGATCGATCACGTTCAAGGACGGCTCGACGGCGCTAAGTGCAGTTCAGAGTATCAGCTCCTTCCAGGAAGACCGCGTTTTCGCAAATGTGAACACGTCCTTAGCCGAGAATGTCGCAAAGGATAGCAGATTTGGTGAAGTGGATTTCATCAAGTCCCAACACCCCGGAACCGATATTAGCTACAAGTCTGACGATGCGAAGGGCAACATTCAGTTCTCGTTCGATAGGAGCCGCACAGTCGCAGACATTGATCACGATCTTTGCAAAGGCATTTGTCACATCTTCGAGGCAGCGGGAAATCATCTGACTGGCTCATTCACAAATCAGGATGAGGTAAGGAGAATCCTGATTGCCAATCCGAAAGTGGGAATTACGCCAAGTACTGATCCAAAGTTCGACAGACCCCAATGACACAAACATCAAAGCTGACCCTTTTCCTGATCGGCGCGTTACTGATGGCGATACCCGGCTTGTTCCGGACGAGCATGAGGTTCTGGTTTGTGGCGTGCATGGCAGTGGGCTGCTTGTTGCTTGTCACCGCTGTTGTAAGGCGCGAGTTCACGAAGCCTAAGACGGCACTGCTGCTGCTGATCATATCAAATCTCTCATTCTGGTTGTCTTTTGCCCTGTGGCGCATGCGAGACACATTGGTTGGGCCAATGCCGCGGTATTCGGGGATAGATCCATTTGTGGGGCCATTGGTGATCTGGCTTGCTGTGCTGCTCGTGCTGGCGACCTATGAGACCGTTGTATTCGCCATAGGCGTGATCGCAAATCGGAACCGTACCTTGGCCGCCATTGGGCTGGCGGCTGTTGTCGTACAGGTCCTTGTCTCCGTCAGGAGTATTTACTTGATGATTCAGGGAGTATGAAGGCGGGTGGCGCATCGATAAGAGCGAAGGCGTTGTCAAGGCACACTTCTCCATGGCGGTTTTTCTGACCGTCGCGTTTGCCCGAGTAGAGGGTCGAGGAACCAAGACTCTGGGCATGCGCTGAATCACATTGCGGTGGATCGGTTTCGTTCCACCAACCATCGATACGGTCCCAACTACGACCATGATTCTTCCATGCGGACATCCCACCGCTGCGGGATGCGAGAGCGCCCATTCACCCTATCGGCCTAGCTTCCGCCGGCCAGCGCCACCCTCGGGCTGCTCTCGATGCGAACGATCTCCGGATACGGCGTTTCGGTGCGCAGCATCCAGTAGAGTCGTACGGCCAGTTTGCGCGCTACCGCCACTTTCGCCTGTCGTTCGCCAAAACTGGATCGTCCAGACGTCATTGACTTTTCAGCAGCTTAGAAGGAAGAATCGGGCGACATGCTTGCCTTCCTCCTAGGTTTATTTCGATTGATTTGGCTGTTCGGAAAAGGCCATCACGCAGTCGTGCTGGAAAATCTCGCCCTCCGCCAACAGCTTGCCATCTGTAAACGGAAGCAGATACGTCCGCGATTAGTCAGACGGGACCGCTGGTTCTGGATCGCGCTGTCCGTGGTGTGGAAGGATTGGCGACGAGCCTTGTGCGTCGTTCATCCCGAGACGGTGGTGCGTTGGCAGCGCGAGCGTTTCCGCCGGTACTGGGCGAACCTGTCGAAGAGGTCCGGAAGACGGGGTCGACCGCCCGTCAGCCTTCAGGTCCGCACGTTGATTCGAACTTTGGCACAAGCAAATCCCTTGTGGCGTGCGCCGCGCATTCACGGCGAGTTGCGGAAGCTCGGAATCGAGGTTTCAGAACGGACCGTGTCGCGCGTCTTGCGGACCGTCAAGCGGCCGCCGTCACAGACTTGGAGGACCTTCCTGAAGAACCATATGGGAGAGACCGTTGCGGTTGATTTCTTCACCGTGCCCACCGTCTGCCTGCGGGTACTGTTTGTGTTCCTGGTCATCGAGCACGAGCGGAGGAAAGTGCTGCGCTTTGGGGTTACAGACCATCCGACCTCCGCATGGACCGCGCAGCAGGTCACCGAAGCCTTCGCCGAGCGAGATGGCAAGCGGTTCCTCCTGCGCGACCGCGACTCTATCTATGGGAACGACTGCCGCCAGCGTATCCAGTCGCTGGGGATGCAAGAGGTCATCACTGCTCCCCGGAGTCCCTGGCAGAATGCATTTGCCGAACGGCTAATCGGATCGATTCGACGTGAATGTCTGGACCACGTAGTAGTTCTGAGCCAACGGCATCTTCGCAATGTCCTGAAAAGTTATCTGAGGTACTATCACGGTTCGCGGACGCACCTGGCTCTCGGGAAAGACGCTCCGGAACCGCGGGCGATCATGAAGCATGGCAAGATCATCGCTATCCCGCAAGTTGGTGGATTGCACCGGCGCTATGAGCGCCGCGCTGCGTGAGAACGCAACTCATGACGGTCACCTTGAACCGATCGGCCATCGTGGTAAAGCCCAAACAGCGCTTCCTGGACTGGCTGCATGCGGCGGATCCCACGAGTGGGAGGCTCACCCTGTCGATTCTGACACGAGAGCCGACCATCTACTTGATTCCGGAATGCGATACGGAGGAGGACGTAACGAACGTCCTGCGCGAGCTCTGTGAAGAGATTTTTCGCGAGGGGGCTGGCCCAGCCTTTCCTTCCACACTACTCTTGAGGTTGCCCCACCCTTGTCTGTCCCGGTTTTGGACAGACAGGGTGGGGATTTTCTGTCCCACGTCACAGACCTCGACGTCGATTCATTTTACGCCCCCCCCACCCATCGCGGGTTTCGATGGGTGGGAATGACGAGTTCCGACTATCTGGCGGGTGGCCAACCCTTGAATATCACCCGAACGTGGGTGCCGCACCCTTCGCGGGTTTCGAAGGGTGGGAAAAGCGAATCTCGACACCCATGCTCCCTCGCCGGAAAATCAAGCCGTAAACGCAGCAGTTTCGGGCAATCCCGACAGGGCAAAAGTTCTAAAATCGTCTGCTAGGGCCGACCATTTACGGATGCCGGTGCTCAAGCTCGTCATTGAACCGCATCAGAAATGCCCGCCAGCGGGTCGAGTGTGGGTCCGACCAGGGTAAGCGCACCCCCAAGACCGAGGGTGAACTGGTGATAGTTGACGGCGGTCTCCGCCTGCAGCGTCGCCCGCGCGCCGCTCTGCGTCACTGCGAGCGAGGTCAGCAGATACATCTGTCCCTGGTACGACCCTCCCGATCCAACGCTGGCTACCGCCGTTGCCCCTGAACCTCCACCACCGGAAATCGCTACCGTGGGGGATTATTCTGGGAATAGCCGGTACCGGCATTCGTCACTGGGATGCCGCTCACACCGTAGCCGGGAGTGATGGATGCCGTTCCCGTGGCCAGTGTGCTGCCGCAGGCAGCAAGCGGGGTTGCAAGGTGGGGCGATGGTTAAGACCGGATTCGCTGTCTACCCGCTGCCACTTCCGCCCGCCGGAATGGTAGGCGACGCGACCGTCCCTGGGCTGACACCTCCGCTCAATGTCGCTGTCGCCCACGGCGTTCCCCCCACCGGGGTCGCCCCCGAAAGGGAAACTGTGGGTGGGATGGTTCGGCTTCAGGACATGACGGGGCGACGGTTCCAAAACCGTGACACTACTAAGACACTCCTTACTAAAGTAATCTTCCGCCATTACTTGCATGTGGATAAAGTAACTACTGAAGGTCACCACAACTGCGCTGCAACTGTGGAGGGCGTCGGTTATCAATGATTGCAAGTTGCCACGTTTCGATTCCGGGGCGGCGGGCTACCCACCGGGGGAGAGCTCAGGCGCCGAGGTGTGGCGGCTTCACTCTCATCGAGAGCCTCGTCGTTGTTGCCCTTATCTGTGTAATTGCCGGCATCTGCATTCCGATGGCCCGCAACATGATTCGGAGTTACCGCCTCACCGCTGCCGCCTCCGCTGTCTCCGGCGCTATCCAAGGCACTCGCTACCAGGCCATCATGGTGGGTTGTCCTTATACCGTTACCTTTACCCAGACCTCGACCACCTACCAGATAGCCACCGAGACGGTGTCCGGCTCGCCTCCAGCCTGCGCGACCAGCTTTTCCAATCTCGGAAGCGCGATTCCGTGGGGTAACGCCGGCGATGTGACCATGAGCCCGTCTACAACCTTGCAGTTCAGTCCGAGCGGCATGGTAACGGCAACGACAGGATCGCTCTCATTCACCCTTGCTAACGGTCTTTCGACCAAGACGGTCAACGTTTCAGGAGTCGGAAATGTCCAGGTTGCCAGCCCGTAAGCGAGGTGCGGAGGCCGGGTTCACCCTCCTTGAGGTGATGGCTGCCGTGTTCATCCTGACCGTGGGCGTGGTCTCGGTGGCGGCCCTCGCGGGAGGAATGTTGGCTTCCGGGCAACAGTCCAAGTACATGACCTTGGCCGCCAGTCTTGCCTCGGAAAAGCTGGAAGACCTCAACCGGTGGAATGACGAGGCCCCGCAGATTTGCGTTCCGAGCGGAAATAGCTCAGTCGGTAGCCTGACTGCGGACGTATTACAGACGACCACGTGTCCAACGGGCGCCTCGGCCAGCATCAGTTACTACGACGACGTCAGCATCACCCTGGTCAGCGGCACCGACTGCCCCGCGGCCACCGCGGGCTGCTTTGCCGACACGGTCTCAAGCCAGAGTGGCGGCACCACTCAGTACACGACGACGTTTCACTCGCCCGACGGCACCATCCCCGGCCCCAGCGGCGCCCCGGTAACTTCAACCACTGCGCCTTCCAGCGTCAGTTTTCATAGACGCTGGATTATCGAAGCGAACTCCCCTGCCAACGGCGTGCGGCGCGTCACGGTTCAGGTGCAGGTGGTAGCTCCCACGGTCAAACCGCTGGCCAATTTTCGCATGAGCATGGTGCGGCCATGAAAATGGAGACCTGCTCTACGACGACCACCGGCAGCCAGCGGCGCGGGACCGCTGAACGTGGCTTCTCGGTGTTTGAACTTCTCGTCTCGCTGGCCATCTTCATGCTGATCGGAGGCGCTGCCTTCAGCCTCTTCAGCAAGCAGCAGTCCACCGCCACGCTGCTGCAAAACCAGGTGGGGCTCAACCTGTCCCTTCGCAATGCTGCCAACCAGTTGCAGCTCGACATCGCGAATGCCGGCTCCGGCTATTTCCAGGGCGTGAACATCCCCACATGGCCGGTTGGCGTCACGATTGTGAACAACGTCCCTCCGACCGGTACTTCCTGCTACAACTCCACCACCGCCAGGTACGGCGTCAATTGTTTCGATCAGCTCAACGTCATCACGGCGGCCGATCCCACGACTTATCCCCCCATCAATGCCACCGACAGCTCGGGGGGGAACGGCCTGGGAAACTGCAGCAATACCAATACCGGCATCGCGTATGGGCAGGCTGCCAGCGGATTGACCCTGTCCCAGACTGCCGCCAAATTCAAGCGCAACGATCAGATCCTGTTGCTGAACAGCACCGGAAGCAAGCTTACGTCGGTCGTGCTGACGGCGGATGCAGTCGTGGCGGGATCGGCTGTCCAATTCACCTTCAATGCCACGCTGGATCAGGCCGTCAGCGGAGTCAACTACAAGGGCTACAACACCCTGGCCAACGATCCGCTGGATATCACAGCCTGCGACGGCACCACGCCATGTTCGGCGGCTGCTCAGAACCCCGCGGCGCCGCAGCTCCCCGGCAAATTGGGAGAACAGTTTTGCGGCGGGGATTGGATTCTCAAGCTCAATCCGATCACTTTCCAGGTCGATACCACGACAGATCCCAGTAACCCCAAACTGCTCCGCACCCAGAACGGCACCACTTCCACGGTCATGGAACAGGTGATTGGCTTCAAGGTCGGTGCGGCGATCTGGAACCAAACTGCGGCGACACCCACGGACACCACCCAATACAACTATCGAGCTTCGACCTATACGAACCAGAACTCTGGGGATATGGCGTACAACTTTTCGCTGGTCCGTGCGGTACGGATTTCATTAATTGGGCGGACCGCGCCCAACCAAAACGCCACCTATACCTTCAGGAATTCATTCGACGGGGGAAGCTACCAGGTTCAGGGCATCGCCATCGTGGTCAATCCGCGCAACATGAGCATGAACGATTGAAGGATGTATGAAACGCACATTAGGATCACCCAACGCGCGACGGAGAACGGGCAGGCTGACGTATCGCGTGTTGGCCGCCGACACCGAAAGCGGCATGGCGCTGCTGACCACCATGCTGCTCTTGATTCTCATGAGTATCCTGGCGCTGGCAATGGTGTTGACCGTCAATGCCGACATGGTGATCAACGGATATTACGGGAACGCCCGCAGCTCGTTTTATGCGGCCGACTCCGGCATTAATATTGCGCGGGCGGAACTGACGAACCGGCTCGTATCGGCCGTCAACATGACTCCCTGCACCGGTTGGGTGACCAATGCCACCAGCGGGTGCACTTCGCCGCCCCTGGCCACCGCCGCGCCCACCAACGCGTTGAATTACGTCACCTCGACCTATGGCAGCTTCACTTCGTTGAATTCCGGACAGGCGGCCAACTCATGGCCCGCAAGTTTCGAGATCGCCAACATCACCGGTTGCACCAACAGCTTCGCACTTGCTACCGGATATCCGACGACAACCCAGAACGCGCAGGGACAGAACAACTCCTATACGTACCGCTACAGCTACACCCTTTGCTCCAGCGGCCGAGCGCAGGCATTGCAACAGGTGTACACGAAAGAGACCGGCAGTATCGTCCTGACCATCCAGGCGCAGACAACGACTACACAGCAGGTGACGGTGAGCTTTGCCGCCTTCGGCGCCTTTATCAATAACTATTCACCCTGCCTCGGTCCCTTGGTTCCCGGCACGATGACCGGCCCGATGTTTACCAACGGCGCATGGCAGTTCGCTACCGGAGGCTCGTATATCTTCACTGACCCGGTCGGCCAAGCCAATGCCAACGCCGACTACTTCATTAACGGACATTGCTATCAGTCGCCGACCTCCAGCTACACCGCGAACGGTCAGACCATCCGGCCCACCTTCCAGGGAGGCTTACACCTGAATCAACCTTCGGTGGCGCTCCCGCCCAACGATTTCAGTCAGAAATGGGCGGTGTTGGACGGCAAAGGCTGTGGCGAAGGCGGTACGACTTGTGGCTCCGGCCCGCCACCGGCTCCCACCAACGCGAACTTGAACGCTAATCTCAAGGACCGCCTGGGCAATTCCTATCCGATCGGGGGTGCTTCCAGTGGTGTTTACCTGCCGTATTGCACGGCAGGCGCCGGCTGTACCAATCCGAACACCATCAACGGCGGTGGCATCTTCGTTCAAGGTAACGCATCGGTCCAGATGAACGTCGGGACGGATGGCTCGAGTCATCCGACGCAGATCTACACGATTACGCAAGGCAGCACGACCACCACCGTCACCACCAATATTCAGGCCAATACCACGACGGTCACCTCAGGCTCGACAACCACCACCTTGACCGGCGTTCCGCAGAACCTGACCGGCGTATCTCCTTCACCCGCCACGGTGCTTTACGTGGATGGAAACATCAGCGGTCTGAGAGGGCCCGGCCAGGGCCAGCCCGCAATCCAGGACTATTCCCAAGTCACCATTGCTGCCGACGGCAACATCAGCATCACTGGGGACCTGGTCTACGCGCACGAACCGGTCACCATGAACACCAGCGACACGCTGATTTCCGGCAACGATTACAACCAGGTGCTTGGGATTTTCACGTCTACCGGCAACATCAACCTGAGCAGCCCCTATTCCAATCATAATCTCCAGGTGGACGGGAGCCTGGCCGCCATCGGCCAGAGTTGCGCGTCGAATTCCTGCGGCTTCACCGTGAGCGGCTCCATCAACACTTTCAACAACGTTGGCGGCCAGATCCAAAGCAACATCTTCTCCGCCAACATGGCTACGCAAAACACCTATTTCGACCGCCGGTTCACTTCCCGGGCAGGCTTTGCGCCTCCATGGTTTCCTGCGACGACTCTCCCCCAAATGGACATTATCAATGCCGCCGCGCCGCTGGTTTCCCCGGCGCAGCCACAACGGCTGTCCTGGGTGACCTGGCCGCAATAGGGTGGACCTTTTGCAGGAATACTTCATTCACGAGAAATGGGGCGCTGGGTTGCGCCGGGTCGAGATCCATCTCGCCACGTGCCGCAAGTGCACGGAGTTAGATAAAACCGATTGGCCTTCTGCCCAGGAAATCTGGCACGGGCCGTATGATGACTTGGCCTCAGCTCGTGTCGCTGCTTCCAGTTTGCCCGCGGACGCCTTGCGCTCCGAGTGCCGCTGCGTCTACCGCGCCCTGGAGGGCAATGCGCTCGACCGTGTTCTCCTGGGAGACTTGTCGCCCCGCCGGTCGAAAGCCGGCCAGGCTCTCGATGATTACGGCGTATTAGTCGAATACCCGCCGGCCCGAGGCAGCAGACGACGCAAGCCGCAACGGAAAAGGCCCCGCAATGCGACCGGCTCGGCGAAGCGCTCGAAAGGTTCACCTTCCTCGGCAGACCAGCTCGGCGCCTCGCGGCGAAAGCGCAAGGCGCTAATCCTGGCGTGTTTGTCGGTCGCATTGCTTACGGTTGTGGGGGGTGTATTGTCCCTGTTGCCCTCGCTATCCGTCGAGGAGTTGCCCGATTCCTCCCGGGCGTATGCAGCGTCCTTTGTTTTTTCCAACGGAAGCCCGTTCGCGATCACGCATGTCGTGGCCGACTGCAATCTCGAGTTCGCGCCTGCCGGTGTCCATGTTCATGACGCTCACGTCAATGTTGCGGATCGTCTCGAGTTCAAACGCCATGCTCCGATCTCCTGCCTGAGTGGTTCCTTGCCGCAAACGGGCGGCATGAAATCCGAGGTCACTGTCAGCTACAAGGTCCTGGGGATTCGGCAGGTGCAGCAGAAATTTCTCTTTACCGCCGGGCGCAGTGCTAACGGTATCCAGCGTTGGATGTATCTCCGATAACCTGCGGGCGCGACATTCCACGTGATGGTCAGCTCGCCGCCACGCCGGCATCGACCATCCCATGCCCTCGTCCGCGCCTGCGGCCCCGGTGCAGCGCCCGCCCCTGGCCACCACTGCCGACGAGGCAACCGGGCCCGCCCGTCGTACTGCCAGCTTTGCGCTCAGCGCGGTCCTGGTTGCGTTCTGCCTGTTCGTGATCGGCTTTTGGATCTACTTCGCACTCACCAGTTGAGGCGCATTGCGCCGCAAAATCGGCGGCCAATTGCGCGTTCCAACCCTGCGCCCGATACAATAGTCAGCGGCGAGAAGCCTTCAGTCTTCATCTTTCGCGCTTTCGTTTGCCTGACGCCTGAAGCCCGAAGCCTGACGCCGGAAGTTTTATGCAACGCCGCAACCTGATCGTCGCCATCACCGGCGCCACCGGAACCATCTTTGGCGTCCGCATCCTGCAACTGTTGCAGGGCACCGATGTTGACACTCACGTCGTCATCAGCCGCTGGGGCGCGCGCACCCTCGCCGAAGAAACCGAACACACCGTCGAGCAGGTCCAGGCTATGGCGACACACGCCTATCCCATCGGCGACCAGGGCGCCGCCATCTCCAGCGGATCATTGGTCACGCTCGGCATGGTGATCGCACCCTGCACCATGAACACGCTTGCCTGCATCGCCCATGGCCATGGCGACAATCTCATTCATCGCGCCGCCGACGTCACCCTCAAGGAGCGCCGCAAGCTCGTACTGCTCGTCCGCGAATCCCCGCTCAACGACATTCACCTGGAGAACATGCTCAAGCTCTCGCGCATGGGCGTGGTGATCTTTCCGCCCGTGCCCGCCTTCTACAACCATCCCCAGTCGCTCGACGAGATGGTCAACCACGTCGCCATGCGTGCGCTCGATCAGTTCGATCTCCACCTCGATGTCATGCGCAGGTGGGATGGAACCAACGCGACGCCGCGGTCGCGAGTGACAAATTAAAATCGAGTGGATTTCAGTAAAGGCAGCGCAAGCCGTAGTCCGTAGCCCGTAGTCCGGTCCGAACTACCGACTACGGACTACCGGCTACGAATGTTTCGCAGCCGCTCCGCTGCCGCATCCAGCGTTTCATCGCGCTTGCAAAACGCGAATCGCACCTGCCGCGCGCCGTCGCGCGGATCGCTGTAGAAGCTCGATCCCGGCACGACGGCCACACCGACGTCCTTCACCAGGTGCCGCGCAAAGCGCACGTCGTCCTCGAACCCGAACCCCCCGATGTCGGTCATGATGTAGTACGCGCCCCGCGGCACAAACGCCTTGAATCCCGCCTGCTGCAGCGCGGGCAACAGCCGGTCGCGCCGCGCGCGATACGACTCCGCCAGGTGCTCGTAATACGACTCCGGCAAACTCAGCGCCACCGCCCCCGCCGCCTGCAACGGCGCCGCGGCTCCCACCGTCAGGAAATCATGCACTTTGCGGATCGCGTTCGTCAGCTCCGGCGATGCCACCGCCCACCCCACGCGCCATCCCGTCACGCTGTACGTCTTCGACATGCCGTTGATGGTGATCGTCCGCGCGCGCATGCCGTCCAGCCCCGCCATCGCGATGTGTTCCGCGCCGTCGTAGATGATGTGCTCGTAGATTTCGTCGGTGATCGCCAGCGCGTCGTGCTCGACGCACAGATCGCGGATGGTCTCCATCTCGGCCCGCGTGAACACCTTGCCAGTCGGGTTGTTCGGCGTGTTGACAACGATCACCTTGGTCCTGTGGTTGAACGCCGCCCGCAGTTCGCGCTCGTCGAAGTGCCACTCGCCCTCGCCCTCCGGAGGATGCAGCTTCACAAACCGCGGCTGCGCGCCCGACAGGATTGTGTCCGGCCCGTAGTTTTCGTAAAACGGTTCGAAGATCACTACCTCGTCGCCGGGATTGGTAATCGCCAGCAGCGACGCGATCATCGCCTCCGTTGATCCGCAGCACACCGTGATCTCGCGCTCCGCATCCACCGCGATGCCTTGCCACTTCTCCATCTGCCGCGCGATTGCCTCCCGCAGCGGCTTCGCTCCCCAGGTAATTGCGTACTGATTGATGTCGGCGGCGATCGCCTCCTGCGCCGCGCGCTTGATTTCCTCCGGCGCGGCGAAGTCGGGAAATCCCTGCGCCAGGTTGATCGCGCCGTACATCATTGCCTGGCGCGTCATTTCGCGGATCACCGACTCGGTAAACCGCTCCGCCTTGCTGCTGATCAACTGCTTCGCCCGCCTTGCCACCGGCTCCATGCCCGGCAGCCTAGCACATGAAATGTTCCTCTGCGTCCTCCGCGTCCTCTGCGACAGATCCCCGGCGAAACTTTCTCCCGCTGGGCGCATCTCTTGTGCAATCCGCCGGCTCAGAACTTGTTCTGGATGTGAGGGTTTACAATACTTCTGGTGAGGATCACACGACCTACGCGGGCCTTGCTGACAACGCGGTTCAAGCCGCGCCCGGTCAGCTTTGCCGCCATGGTGTGCCTGCTTCTGATGTGCGTCAGCAGCTACGACGCCATTCACGTCCACCGCTCCGTCGGCCCGCTGGAGAGCGCTCCCCTGACGCCGCATCACTGCCTGTTGTGCCTGGCGGCTCATCTTCCAGTGACCATCAGCGCGGGTCCTGCGACGCCCATTCCGCGCTTCACCTGCGCAGCGCCGCTGCCCCCGGAACAAATCAGGTCCTACGAATCGGCTGCGACGCTTGTCCTCTATACCCGGCCCCCGCCCCAGGTTTAACCTCCTCGGCATTTCCATCCCGGTGCTGACGTGCCGGAACGCGTCCGATTTCGCGGAAATCGGCGGCCCTTGTTTTGTTTTGCAGGCAGGAGGTTCCAACCCATGCGCAATCGAGTTTCGGGTCTTGTGCTTCTGACGTTGTTTCTCGCAGCGGTTTCCCCGGCTGCTCGCGCCCAGCAGAGCCAGGATGACCGCATCAAGGCGCTGGAGGAGCGCATCATCGCCCTCGAAGGCCAGGTGCGCACACTGAAAGCTCAGCAGCAACCAGCGGCCCCGGCGCCCGCCACTCCGGAAGTTGCTGCCGCCCCTGCCGCTGCCGAGCAGGCGGGCTCGTTGCCGGTTTATGGTGGAGCTTCGGCGGCAGCCAAGGCGCTGAATCCCGACATCAGCGTCATCGGCGATTTTCTCGGCGCCATGGGCCACAACCCCATTGTTCCGACGCCCGCCTTCCAGATGCACGAATCCGAAGTCGGCCTCCAGGCCATCATTGATCCTTACGCCCGCGGCGACTTTTTCATCTCCTTCGGCGAGCAGGGCGTGAACCTCGAAGAGGGCTACATCACCTTCACCGCGCTGCCCGCCGGATTCGTCCTGCGCGGCGGCAAGATGCGTGCCGCATTCGGCAAGGTGAACACGCTGCACAACCACGTGCTGCCCTGGACCGACCGCCCGCTGGTCACCAACAGCCTGGTCGGCGGTGAAGACGGCATCAACGACGCCGGTCTTTCGCTCACCCGCATTCTGCCTGCCCCCAAAGGTCTGTTCCTCGAAGCGACCGGGCAGGTCTTCCGTGGCGACTCTGCCGACGTCTTTACCTCCAGCAAGCGCAGCGACGTCAGCGCCGTCGCCCACCTCCGCGGCTATCGCGACATCACCGAATCCACCAACATTGATATCGGCGCTTCCTACGCGCGCGGTCACAACGACCTCGGCACCCGGTCCCTTACGCAACTCTATGGCGTTGACGCCACTCTGCGATGGAAGCCGCTGCGCCGCTCCATTTACCACTCGTTCGTCGGACGCAGCGAGTTCATCTGGAGCCAGCGCCAGCAATTGCCGCGCTTGCAGCGCTCCTTCGGTTTCTACACCTCGGGCGACTACCAGTTGGGACGCCGCTGGTTCGCCGGCGCGCGCTACGACCGTTCCGACCGCTCCCGCGATGCCGCTCTCACCGACAGCGGCGCGTCGCTCGTCCTGACCTACTGGCCCAGCGAGTTCAGCCAGCTTCGCGGCCAGTACCGGCTTACCCGCTACGCCGAGCACTTCGACGCGCACGAATTCTTGATGCAATTACAGTTTTCCCTGGGCGCGCACGGCGCCCATCCGTTTTAGGAGGAATGTGTGAAGGTTTATAGAACGATGATTGCGCTGCTGGCGCTGGCCTTGCTCGCCGCGCCGCTTGCGTCCGCCAAGAAACTCAACGTGGTCACCTCCACCACCGATCTCGCCGCGTTGGCGCAGGAAGTCGGCGGTGACCGCATCAGCGTCGAATCCATTGCCAAGGGCTATCAGGATCCCCACTTTGTCGAGGCCAAGCCCAGCTTCCTGCTCAAACTGCGGCAGGCCGACCTGCTCATCAGCGTCGGCTTGGAATTGGAAATCGGCTGGCTTCCGCCGCTCATCACGCAGTGCGGCAATGCCCGCGTCCAGGTCGGCGCGCCCGGCTACCTTGACGCTTCGCAGTTTGCCGAGATCCTGGAAAAGCCGACCGGCCAGATCACGCGTGCCATGGGCGACGTCCATCCCCTCGGAAACCCGCACTACTGGCTCGATCCCGACAATGGCCGCCGCGTCGCCAAGGGCATCGCCGCCAAGTTGGGCGAACTCGACCCGCAGGACGGCAGCTACTTCCAGCAGCGCTTCGCCGATTTCGACAAGCGCCTTACCGCCGCCGAAAAGAACTGGGACGACCAGATGAAGCCCTTCCGCGGCCGCAAGGTCGTCACCTACCACAATTCCTGGACCAATTTTTCCAAGCACTTCGGCCTCAACGTCGTCGGCTACATCGAGCCGCGACCGGGCATTCCGCCCACGCCGCAGCATACAATCGAGATCATCCAGATGATGAAGCGCGACAACGTAAAGCTCGAGCTGATCGAGCCCTATTTCGACCTCAAGACTCCACAGAGCATCGGCCGCGAAACCGGCGCCCAGGTGCTGGTGTTATTACCTTCCACCGGCGGCGAAAAGGGCGTCGACAATTATTTCAAGCTGTTCGATTACGATATTGGATTGTTGACCAAGGCATTCAACGCCACGAAATAAGGGAAGGGCACGGCGGAACTTGTCCTGAGCGAAGTCGAAGGAGCCGTGCCGCTCGCAAGCGAAAATAAGCCGGGCTTTAGCCCCCGAGGGAGAACTTCTCAGCTCCACTGGAGACCCTGGATGCTGCTGCTTTCGTTTTTGATCTTGCCGTTCATCGCCAGCCTGATTTTGACTGGCATTCACGCCTATCTTGGCGTGCACGTGGTGGAGCGCGGCGTCATCTTTGTTGACCTCGCGCTCGCCCAGATCGCCGCCCTCGGCGCCACCATCGCAATTCTCGCCGGCATGGACCCGCACGGCAGCGGCGCCTACTGGATCAGCCTCGCCTTCACCTTTCTCGGCGCCGGCATCTTCGCCCTGGTGCGTGCCCATCGCGGGCGCATCCCGCTGGAAGCCTTCATCGGCATCACCTACGCTGTCGCCTCCGCCGCCGCCATCCTCGCCATGAGCAAGGCGACCGGCGAGACCGAGCACCTCAAGGACATGCTCGTCGGCAACATCCTCGCCGTCTCGCGCCCGGAAGTCATCAAGACCGCCGTGCTCTACGGCGCCATCGGCCTGTTTCATTACATCTTCCGCCGCAAGTTCCTGCTCATCTCCACCGACCCGAAAATGGCCGAGCAATCCGGTATCTCCATCGGCCTGTGGGATTTTCTTTTCTACGCTTCGTTCGGATTTGTCGTGACCTCGTCCGTCGCCATTGCCGGCGTGCTGCTGGTGTTTTGCTATCTGATCGTTCCCTCGGTCGGCGCCATGCTCTTCGCCGACAGAATCGGCCCGCGCCTGGCCATCGGCTGGACCATGGGCACGCTGGTCTCCGCCTTGGGATGCTACTGCTCCGTCTGGTTCGATCTTCCCACCGGCGCCACCATCGTGTGCACCTTCGGCGCCGTGCTGCTGGTCATGTTCTTCGTCCGGCAGCTCTTCTGGCGGCGCGCCCCGCTTCCACTGCGCGAAAGCGAAGTCGTCTTGCACGAACGCCGCTAACCTTTCGCATGCGCCTCTAAACTGTCATGTGTTGGATTTCTAAAATGTGTGGGATCTCTAAACGGATGTCATCCTGAGCCCGCGCGTGTTGTTGCGCGAGCTCAGGATCATGTTATTTCCCCATACCGGCTAAATGGTTTAATATTGAACCATCCGCTGAAACTGAAACTGAAACTCTAATGAAACACTTCCACGGCACCGCCCGGCAGGAACGCGCGCTCGACGCCTACGTCAAGCTCCTGCGCGCCGCCGACACCGTGGATTCATTCCTCATGTCGCAACTGGAATCTGCCGGCCTCACGCCCAGCCAGTTCGCCGTGCTGGAAGCGCTCTACCACATCGGTCCGCTGTGCCTCGGCGAACTCGCCCGCAAGCTCCTCAAGACCAGCGGCAATCTCACCATGGTGGTCGGTAACCTGAAAAAACGCGGCCTGGTCACGCGCACGCGTCAGGACGCCGACAAGCGTTTTTACCTGGTTTCGATTACGGAGAAGGGAAGAAAACTTATCGCGCAGGTCTTTCCGCAGCACGTCGAGCGCATCGTTGCCGCCATGTCCACGCTCTCTCCCGCCGAGCAAAAATCGCTCGCCGCGCTCTCCCGCAAACTCGGCACCACGGTCGCCGCGCGCAATCACAAGTAGCCACAAGGTGTCGATCTGAGACTCTTGTCGGCACGCACTTGCGGAGTTCCGCCCGTTCCGACAAACAAAAGTAGAGACGCAGCCTGCTGCGTCTCTACCAGTCTCCAAGCGGATCAGCCCTCAGCCGGCCCGTGTTCGGGCAGACAGTTACTTCGTGATAAAAATCCCTTCGGTTACGGTTCCTCCCGATATCGCGGCCCAGAAAACCACCTGGCCGGTCTCGTTCACCACGACACTCGTGAAAAGGTCTGCGAAGGAGCCGCCGCCGGTCTGCGGCGCCGCGTCACCCAGCGCAAAGATCTTGCTCAAGGTGTTGTTCTGGGAAAAGCGGAACATGCCCCAAGTGAAAACGTTGTTCTCTTGGAATTCCTGGACAAACACGACGTCTCCGTTGGGGGCCAGGGCAATCTCGTTACTCGGAAGCCCCCAAAAGTCCGGGACGATGGATGAGAAGGTACCGGATTGTCCAGGGACCGCCTGGCCCTGCACCACCACCGGCACAATCTTGCTGGTGCCGGCACGACGCAGGAAGTAACCGGTATCCGAGTTTCCTCCGAAGAGCGCGGAGCGGAAAACGATGTCACCACTGAGGTTCATCGCCAACTCGAGAGCCGACTGGGTGATGGAGTAGTCTCCCACGACGGGCGCGGGGTCACCGCTCAAGACAACGGGAGCCGGCGCCGCCACGATGTTGCCGATGAAGACTCCTCCAAAGGGTCCGAAGGGATAGCCGTCGAGCCCGGAGATGAACCCCACTTCGCTGGCATCATTGAAGGTGAAGCCGAGGGGCTGTCCGAGGTTCCACGGCGAGGGAAAGGTGGTGCCCATTGGACCGGGGTCAAACGTGGCCACCACTTTGTAGGGTGTCCAGCCTGGCGCCCCGATGAAGTAGCCGTCGCCGTAAACGTTGTTGCCGAAGTTCAGCCCGGCTTGGAAAGCCACCTCCCCTATCCGGTTGATTGCGGGGTAAGCCACGTTGTACAGCTCCCAGAAGACGGCGTTCGTCGTGCCCGGAGCAGGTTCATTTCTGAGAGCAACCTTAGCCGGGGGCGACGTCGCCGAGCCTACGAAGACCCCACTCCCGCCGGGGAACTGAGCGGCAAACACCACCTGACCCAGGTCGTTCATGGCCGGAGGCTTTCCCATCGGGAGCTTGAGGTTCATGAGGGTTCCGCTAACTCCCGGAATCGCATCGCCTCGCGCCGCCACTTTGGCCAACGGCGCGCCCACGGCTTTCAAGAAGATGCCGTTGCCTCCGTACGCTATTCCGCCGATTACCCGGGCCTGGAAGGCCACCTGTCCTGCTTGGTTCATCACCAGGTTGTTGGCGGCAACGCGCAGTCTCCCTCCGGCAATTCCGGGAGCGGTGTCGCCATCGGCCGCTACCTTGATGTCGGTGTTGGTGCTCAAGTCGTGCAACCACAAGCCGTTCTGTCCACCAGTACGGAGTGACCTATAGGCCACGTAGTTCCCGAGATAGAGGAATGTACTGGTCGGGACGGAAAGGCGCGAACCCGCCGGCAGATTGTCTTGCGTACTGGTGATTGTCCGGAGGTTGCTGCCGGTGAGCAGGAAGGTACCGGCAAAGGCTTGTCCGCCCAGTACATCGACCGAGACCAGCAGCGAGCCGTCGTTTAGCGTGCGCGTGATTGCTCCCTTGGCCAGACCGAACGTTCCGCCGCCGGAAAGCAATGTAGCGTCGCCTTCCAGGATACGCTTGGACAGACCGCCACCAGGCGTCCACTGGAAGAACCCGCGCGGCACTCCGGCCTGCTGGAGCCCGGCCCGGAAGCTGATCACTCCGGTGTTGTTCATGGAGACCGACCCCTGCACAGGGTTACCCAGGTTTTGTCCCGGAACACTCGGAGCAGGCTGGCCGGCGTAGGCCACGATCTCAAATGGAATTGCTTGGTTTGGAACGAAGCGGTACAGGCCGAAACCGCTGGTACTATTGTTTCCAAGATAGGCGATAAACGCGATCTGCCCGGCGTCGTTCATGGCTGCCACCGACGTGTAGTCGAAAGTAGGCTGCTCGTCTGAGCCCGGGAACTTGGGCGCTGGAGTGCCGGGAGGGGTCAGCCAAACCAAGCCCGTCGAAGGCGTGTGCAGCCAGACTCCACCATTCATCGTATCGTCAAAGGCGACCCAGCCGGCGGCGTTCAGCAGGCCCGTGGGCGGATAGGAGAAATCGATTCCAGGGTCGCCGTGGACGGCCACCTTCCGCACCACCTTATTCCGTGTCACCACGAACAGCCCATAGCCGCCGCTCCCGCCCACGATGCGGGCGCTGAACAGCACCTCCCCGGCGCTGTTCATCTTGATGCCGGTGACCTCGCTGAATGTGGCGGTTACGCCCGGGACCGGATCCCCGTAGCCCACCAGGCGCACCGGTGCGCCCCCGCCCGGACTGAGAAAGATTGCCGAGCGCTCATTGGCAACGAGGGATGAATGCGTCAGAAGCGCCGTGAAGGCCACGTCGCCGGCATCGTTGCAGCCCAAGAACGACATGTCTCCGTAAGCTACTCCCCCGCTCTTGGGAGCCGTATCCTTGCTGTCGGCGATGGCGTGAAAGCTGCTGCCGTTGTGGGAGACAACGACCGCTCTCCAGTGGCCCGCGGCCGCGTAATACACCAGGACTGCCGAATGTCCCGAAGCATTGATGCACGGCTGGCCAATGCTCTCGATCGCGCCATGAGGAGCGCCGGGCGGCGCGTCGCCCCTTTGCAGCAGGCGTGTGGGAGCTGAGGCGTTGGCGCGCCGCAGAAACAGCGCCGTCGCTCCGCCAGCCGCAAAGATCGTGTCCTTGGACTGGTTGATATCTATGTAGTTGACATCCCCGAATTGCTTGGTGATGTCCAGTGCCGTTTTGTTGGTGACCACAGCAACGATCTTGGGTGGTTTCGCTTTGGCGGCGGCCGCACTGACAGAGGCGGTGAGAAAAAATGCGCAAGCAATGATGCAGCAAACGAGATAGCGGCCCGACCCGTATGCGCGTAGATGCAGCCTGCGAGCGTGAATTTTCTCTGATGACGAACTCATGGGTCAGCTCCTTTCAGCCTCGACCCCTGAATCCACAGCGCTTCGCCGACTCAAGAATCGGGCTCGCACCCCTAAGGGTTTGGTCTTCAGTTTTCCTAGGGAATTAGGCCTGTGCTGGGGGACACAGTGAACGCCTCAGGGGGTGCTGCACTTCCTCTCGTGGACTTGCTCTTCGGAGAGGCACTCGCCTGCAAGATTCTGATGCTGATGAATACGGCTGTCTGTGACCAACATCACCGGTCACTGGTCTTACTAAGCAAGATCGAACAGCAGAAACTCCGACGTTGCTGACTCCGCGCGTCCCGTGATCGTCAGCAGCTTCTCGTCTTCAATGCCCGCGCCGTCGCCCGCCGCAAGCTGCTTCCCGTTCACCTCGATCGCGCCGCTGACCACCTGGATCCAGGCGCCGCGCCCCTGTGACAATGCGTGCTGCACGCTCGCTCCGGGCTCGAGCAGCGAGCCGTAAACCCGCGCGTCGGAATGCAGGATGACCGATCCGTCGGTGGCGTCCGGCGACGCGACCAGGCGCAGGCGGTTCAACTTCTCTTCCGCGGCGAACGTCTTCTGCTCGTAGCTGGGCTTCAGACCACGCTCGCTGGGAAAGATCCAGATCTGCAGCAGGTGCACCAACTCGTCGCGCGAGTGGTTGAACTCGCTGTGCAGCACTCCGCTTCCGGCGCTCATGCGCTGCACATCGCCGGGAACGATGGTCGAGCCGGTTCCCATGCTGTCCTTGTGCGCCAGCGCACCTTTCAGGATGTAGGTGATGATCTCCATGTCGCGGTGCGGGTGGGTGCCGAAACCGCCGCCGGGCTGGACGGTGTCCTCGTTGATCACGCGCAGGCCGCGGAAGTGCGTGTGCCTGGGATCGTGGTAATCGGCGAAGGAAAAGGTGTGATAGGTGTTCAGCCATCCGTGATCGAAATGGCCGCGCTCGGCTGCGGGACGAAGGGTGATCATAAGCAGTCTCCTGCCGATGAGATGCTTTAACGTTGAAGGAAGATTCAGAAATAGTTCAACGTTGAAGCAATAGTCGCATTGCGGCTCCAGGAGCGCCGCTTATTCCATGCAGCAGGCGCCCGGCCCGCGGGAGAGCCCTCAAGTGGAGGGGCTGGCGCCGCACGCGGCCGTGGCGGGAGCGCCGGAGCGGGGCGCGCCGGCGGCGAAGACCGAGAACTGCTGCGCCAGGTTGCGGCCATGGCAGCTCGGGCATGCGGCCTGGCGCGAACCCATGATCAGGGCCTCGAAGGGCTTGTTGCAGTCCTTGCAGATGTATTCAAAGATGGGCATAGTAAATTGCGTTCGCACTAGCAAAAACGCACAATTGTTCTGTTTCGTTACATCAATTATACGTGTCCGCGCAAGAATCCAGCAACGCCGTTGGCCCGCAGCATGCACGCGTGCGCGATGATTTCGTGCCGCGACGCGGTCTGCGCGGCGCCCACATCCAGACCCTCGCCGGCCATTTCCTGCCGCGCCGCAACCTGCTGCCCGAACCCGAGCGCCGCTTCTTCACCGTCGCCGACGGCGTGCAGGTGCGCTGCGACTGCCACTGGCAAAAGGACCGTGCGCTGACCGCCGTGATCGTGCACGGCCTGGAAGGCTCGAGCGAATCCACGTACGTGATCGGCACGGGCAGCAAGGCGTGGCGGGCGGGCATGAACGTGGTCCGCATGAACGTGCGCAACTGCGGCGGCACCGAACAGCTTGCTCCTACGCTCTACCATTCCGGGCTCTCCGGCGACGTCGGCGCGGTGGTCAACGAGCTCATCTCCAAAGATCGGCTGCCGCAGATCGCCATCGCCGGATTTTCCATGGGCGGCAACCTGGTGCTGAAGCTCGCCGGCGAGTGGGGCAGCGCCGCGCCGCGCGAGGTGGTCGCGGTTGCCGCGATTTGTCCCGGCATGGACCTGGCGGCGAGCGCCGCCGAACTGCATCGCTGGTCGAACCGCATTTACGAATGGCGCTTCCTGCTGTCGTTGTGGCAGAGCATGGGACGCAAGGCGCGGCTGTTTCCGGAAATTTTTCGGCGTCCGGGATTGCGCGCCATGCGCAGCCTGCGCGATTTCGATAACGAAGTGACGGCGCGCTACTGCGGCTTCGCCGGCGCCGACGATTATTACCGGCGCGCCAGTTCGTCGCCGCTGGTGCCGAGGATCGCGGTGCCGACGCTGGTGATCCACGCCCAGGACGACCCGTTTGTGCGCATCCTCCCCGAATCGCGGGCGGCGCTGGCGGCGAACCCGCAGGTGCGCTTCATCGAGACCGAGCACGGCGGCCATTGCGCGTTTGTGGGCGAGGACAACGGCTCGGACGGCCGATGGGCGGAGCGGCAGATCATTGAGTTCTTCCACGAAATTACTAATCAGTAAACCTTAGACGGTACCCACCCCCTCCCCCTGTTTTCTCGGTCGTCATATTAGAATAAACAACTTACGCATCGGTATCCCGGCGAAATCGCCCGGTTACCGAGGAGGTCGAACGGGGAATCAATAACTTACGTCCGAGTTTTCTGGAATACCGAACATATAGTGTTGTCAAAGAGCGAAAACCACATCTGACCACAATATATAGGGCCGCAAGGAGGTCGCCCGCCCTTGCGGCCCAGATGTGTGCCGGACTATCCGGCTGCCTACATTGTAAGAAGTTGGTTAACGCTGTCAATAGGGTTTAGTCACAGATGTGTGTGACGGAGGAGTGGGTGATCGGTTGTCGGTTTTCGGTTACAAACCATATCGAGAGCGGCCCGTCTCATCCGCGAACGTCGCAGAAGAGGGCCAAGCGCGGTGCAGGCCTGAGATGCCCGGAATATTTGCGACCGTGGGCGTCCTTCTTGTCCTTGTCAGTGTGCGCGTCGCGCAATTCTCATCTTGAATTGGCGCGCTAGCCGGTACGTGGTCATGTCAACGGTTCCACTTCGGAGATCGTGCTCCCACACTCGCCACACCGAGTACCCAAGCCTTTGCAACCTGCGTCTGGCAGCCTTGTCGCGCTGGGTATTACGTTTGAGTTTCGATGCCCAATAGGCGCGATTTGACTTCGGGACGAGCCCGTGTCTCGGGCAGCAGTGGCAGAAACATCCGTCAGCGGACTTCAATAACCAATAAGCAGAATACCCTTGAGAGGAAGTTGAAGTCGTCCGCTGACGTAGAGCGTCTCAAGAAAGCCCTCAACTTTGCCAAAATCGTCCGAGTCACGATAAACATTGCGGACGGCTATTGCGAGATGAAGAACGTCGTGCATCATGCAGGCCTGAAAAATATCTTTCAGGAACTGATTATTGTCGATTGCCCGGCCTGCCTCGACTTCAAGAACCCACCCCTCACTCGTGGCATGGGCGTCAGCGTTGAAACATTTTAGGACCTTGCCTTTGCGCCCGAAGAGCACTGGAACAACCACCTTAGCGTCGCTGGACTTCCCTTTTTCAACCCGAAATCCGAGCTTTTCCAGGCCTGGGCGGAGCCGCGCCATAACGGTGTTGCTCGGTTGATCCGTCCTTGTACTCGAATCGATCGTATCGGCCAGCTCTTCGAAGAGTCCGACGATGAGAGTACCGAATTTCGGGGGAGGTGACGATCTCAGGGAAGTATACCCAGTTGATCATGACTCATCGAACATTGAACTCGCCAAATTTTGCCTGGTATCCACAGGCATAGCACACTGCGGGGGTATCATTACCGTACTCGATCGAGCCGTCTTCCGGTCGCCGGTGCCATTGTCATGCAGCAGGACTCGCATTGTCACCACGACTTCAAATGGCCCGTACGACCCGCACCTCGGACAGCACTTGCCGTACAGGCAATTGACATTGGGGTTAACTCCGCGTTTGTTGACACCGGACTTGGTAACTTCAGTGTCCATCGCGACGGGTCCCCATGAGACAACGGTACCCTGCCTGGCGGAAGCCTTCCGTAATTCCACCAGCCCCGCAGAAAAGGTCGATTGTGGTCAGCACTTCAACCTCTCCGGCATCCCGGTTTTCGTCGCAAGGAATCTCAGAACATTGGCTGGTAAACGGCAGGATATCCATTGTCGGAGCACCTTTCAAGTCTCAAGTTATTCACAGGTGACCGCATGCCTCAACAACGATCTGCATTGCCGATGTCGGCGATGTGCCGGTTTGAACGCCGGCCCAGAATGGGCAGTCAACTCAACCGGCTGTTCCGAATCCGGAAGTGTTCGACTACAAGGGCGAGGCTGGTGGCCCAGGTCTCCGCTCTTCTCTCGACGGTGCCCCACATCTGCCGCAGTTAGCAGATGTGGGTCTTTTGATTTCCCTTCACGACTCGCGAATCTGCAACAGCTTTGCGGGTTCTTCCGTTCCGTCGGTCGGCGGTCCACTGCGACTCGATCTCCACCGGACCGATCTCGGCCATCGCATAGTGGCGGAAGCTGCTCCACTTCCAGTCCTGTCGCGGAGCCGATGGTCTCGCCAATGCGGCAGCCGGCGGTAATAACTGAGGGTCACGGGACGGCTTGGAGTGTTGGTACAGCTTCAGGCCGTGGGTATGGCGAGAGAGTACGAAAAGACCCACATCTGCCAAAAGCGGGCAGATGTGGGGCACCGTCGAGTACCGAGAAGGTTCGCAAAGCTTCGAGACGGTGGGACACCCGGCCTTCGGACATTGCCGATTGACGGTTGACGATGATTGACGGACAGTGGGAGAACATCCTCACCCTGCTTCACCAAGGCCGGGCGAGGCAAGGGTGGGCCACTCACGAGGTGAAAAATGAAGCGGTACGTTCTGATCATTTGCATCGTCTCGCTAACAGCGGTGGCGCAGGCGCCAACGGAAAAGCGCGAGGGTCGTCCGCCGGTGGCGTCGGTGGACCAGCAGGAGCTCCAGGCCCTGACCAACGACATAGCCCGGATGCAATCGCTGGTGCGCCAGATGGAGATGAACCTGGCGTTCGTGCAGACCACACAGACGCCGCTCAAGCACCAGTTCGAACTGGAAATTGACACGTGGCGGGTCGTGCTGAACGGGATGGAGCGCCGCGTACAGCGTCTGCGGGGAACGACGACAAATGGCGCAGTCCTGCCTGAGACGGTTCCGCTTCGGCAAGACTCAAGGCAGGGAAGACCGTAAGAACCTGCCGCCGCCACCGGTTGATAGTGAGATGCGGGCCAGAGGCTGTGGGGTGAGTGCCGCAGGCCAGTACGGGTACAATAAAGACCGGGGCCCGTAGCTCAGTTGGATAGAGCATCTGCCTTCTAAGCAGAGGGTCGCGTGTTCGAGTCACGCCGGGCCTACCATTTTCCTGTGCTTGATTCTAGCCGCTCGCTCTCGGAGGGCCCTGCCATGGACAGTGCAATTGGGCTCCCGGCAACGCTTGGCCACTACCGCATCGTCGAGAAGCTGGGCGGCGGCGGTATGGGCGTGGTGTACAAGGCCGAGGACACGCGGCTGCATCGCTTCGTTGCCCTCAAGTTCCTGCCGGATGAAGTTGCCCGCGACCCGCAGGCACTCGCCCGCTTTCAACGCGAAGCCCAAGCCGCATCCGCACTGAATCACCCCAATATCTGCACGATTTACGACATTGGCGGGCAGGAAGGGCGGGCATTCATCGCCATGGAGTATCTGGACGGCGTGACGCTGAAGCAGCGCATTGCAGGTCGTGCGCTGGAACCCGAACTGATTCTACCGCTCGCTATCGAGATTGCCGACGCTCTCGATGCGGCTCATGCCGCTGGCATCGTTCATCGCGATATCAAACCCGCCAACATCTTCTTGACCAAGCGCGGCCACGCTAAGGTGCTTGATTTCGGGCTGGCAAAGGTCATGGTCACAGGCAGTTCTTCGAGCAACATTGGGCCTCGTAACACGCAGACGGGTTGGGTGGACGCGGAGCATCTGACCAGTCCGGGCACAATGCTGGGAACGGTGGCTTATATGTCGCCGGAGCAGGTACGGGCGAGAGAGTTGGATGCGCGTACCGACCTGTTCTCGTTTGGGGCAGTGCTGTACGAGATGGCGACTGGCGATTTGCCGTTTCACGGAGAAAGTCCGGCGATGATCTGTGAAGCCATCGTGAACCGCACCCCGGTGGCGGTAGTTCGGTTAAATCACGACGTGCCGCCCAAGCTGGAAGACATCATCAACAAGGCTCTGGAGAAAGACCGCAATCTGCGTTATCAGAGTGCGGCGGAGATGCGCACCGACCTGCAACGGCTGAAGCGGGATACGGAATCCGGGCTGCGGGCAATACCGCCGGCTGAATTACCCGCCCGAAAAGGCTCCAGCGGTGCGCTTCCCGTGGCGCCAATGGCCGCGCCGCCATCCGATTCCGGGTCCAGCCACACTCTGGAGATGGCGCACATCCTTTTCACTGACATCGTGGCTTATTCCCGCCTTCCTATGGATCAGCAGCAACAGGCGCTGCTTCATTTGCAGGAAGCGGTCCGCGAAACCCATGAATTCGCTCGGGCCCAGGCCGGCGATCAACTCATTCGACTGCCTACCGGCGATGGCATGGCGCTGGTCTTTCTGGGCGACGTGGAAGCCCCCGTGCGCTGCGCTCTGGAACTGCACCGCATCCTGCGGCGCTGGCCGGAGATCAAGTTGCGCATGGGGATTCATACCGGGCCGGTGTATCGAGTCGAGGACATCAATGCCGCTCGCAACGTGGCCGGGGGTGGCATCAACACCGCGCAACGTGTCATGGACTGCGGAGATGGCGGGCACATCCTGGTTTCTAAATCCGTAGGAGATGTGCTCGAGCAGGTGAGCACGTGGAAGACGGCCTTGCATGATCTGGGAGAGGCCGAGGTCAAGCATGGAGTCCGCATCCATCTGTATAACCTGTACACGGAGGACACCGGGAATCGGGAGCTGCCGCAGAAGCTCCGCACCGCCCAGACGACGGCAGCCGCGGCACGTTCCCAGTCGAAGCGGAAGAAGCTGTCGCTGGGAGTCGCGGTGACGGGATTGATTGCCGCGCTGGTGGTGGGCGGCCTTATCTACTACCTGCCCTCGCGGCAAATGTCCACCAAGACAGCTACTGGCTCTCAGCAGCCGAGCGCATCAGGGAACCAGGTCCAGACACAACCAAGGACGCTCGCAACGCCAGGGAAAGACAGAAAGGAGAATTCACAGCCTGTTGGCTCGCCGGTGACGGACACGCGCAGCAAGCCGCCTGGCTCGACAACGCCATCGGCAGCCGGCATTGGTGCCTCCGGCGAGAACGGCTCGGGAGGGCAGATCCCGAAGGAGATTCCGCTGAATTCGGTGAAATCACCACCTGCTCCCGCACCGACGATTGCAGCCTTTGAAGCTGTGTCGGCTCCTGGCGAGCCGTGTGCGGTGATACTGCGTTGGACCGTGAAAGGGGCCGCCAGTGCTTCCATCGAGCCCACCCTTGGCCAGGTCAGTGCTGCCTCGGGTTACAAGGTAGTGCGCCCTCTACAAACTACCCGGTATTTGCTTAGGGCAGAAGGCCCAGGGGGCACGGTAAGCCAAGGTGTCACGGTTTCGGTTAGCAACGCCACGAAATCGAGGTGTGGGCAGTAACCGTACGAGGGACAACCAGGGACTCTGCCCGCGGGCTCAGCAGTTCATGTTCGATCCAATCATTCGGGCATGTGGAGCACTGGTCGCTGACGATTCTGACTTCTCTCCCGCTTCAGTTCCGTGCACTGCTGCGCAATCACTTTCCGTCGCCGATCACGGCATTAAGTTGCTTCATTAGTTCCTTGGCAGCGGTGCGGAGTTGAAGAAGCTGGCCGGGTTGGAAGCGGAGGTCGGGTCGGTCCAGGTCCTGGCCGATGGCGCGGCAAAGCTGGTAGGCAGCGCGGACGCGTTCTCCGGCGAGCATGGAGAGAACCTTGGAAGGATCGCGCTCGGTTTCTTTGGTCTCGGCGTACTGCTGCGTTGCCCAGGCCGTGGTGCGCACCCGGTTCACGGCGTCGCGGAAGTCGGAAAGAATACGGGCATCGAGATCGGCCGAGGCAAGCAAGGCTTCAACCTCGTGCAACTCACTGGTGGCGCTTTGCAGCCGAACCGAAACGGAAACCGAATCCGCGTCCATGGAACCTCCGGAAAGTCAGAAGCGAGAAGTCAGCAGTAAGAAGTAAGACGAACGGGAGCGGTTTGCAAGTAACTATCGGCGGTCGGCCTTCGGATTTCGCCTGGCCGGTCCTGACTTCCTGGTATCGCTCCTTGATTGTTACTGCTTAGTTCTGATTTCACTTATTCCGCTGCCGTGACCGGGCGGGCGACGGAAAGCTGGAGTATGGCGTTGCCGATGAGCTTGAGGGCGATGCCCCAGCGTTTGCGGGCGTCACCCTCGTCGTCGCCGTAAGCCGACAAGTAAAAGGTGAAGTAAAAGCCCTCGCGGTGGCTCGCGGGTTCGGACCCACCGCTTTCGCCGGCGTTCTCGTAGTAGCAGCGGCGGACGATGAACTCGGCGGCGGCGGAGATCTGCGGCGCACGGCCCAGGAGGTTGATCAGGCGGCGCGCGAATTCCTCGTGCTGGTCGAAGGAGAAGCGCGCGGCGCCGGCGGCGAAGAAGGCATCCACGTAGGAGACGAATTTGCCGGCAGCGCCGTAGATGGCTTCCGGCTCGCTGAGTTCGGTGCTGTACCAGGCGTCGCACTTGGCGGATTGCAGCAGCGAGGCGGGCAAGTTGATCTGGACGAGGAACTCGGCGAGTTCCTGGTACCGGCTGGCCTCGTCAACATAGAGGAGCAGGTCGGGCCGGCGCTTGAGGTCATGATAGCGCAGGCGGCCGTCGTCGGAGGACCAGGGAATGGCGAGAGTGGGATCGCCGGCCGCGAGTTCGACGGTTAATTCGGCATCCATGGCGTGCGGGCGAGGGAATTGTACGCGAGTCTCGGGAAAATGCAGATTCCTCGCTGGTCGCGGCACGATAAGAGCTGAGAATGCGTACAACATGCGGAGCAGGCGTTGACGAGTTGGCAGTCGCGGCATAGCATGCCGGGGCGGCGTGGGAGTGCGAACGCGCGGAGAAGATCATGATCCTGGAAATCGAGAAGAAGGCGGTTGGGAATATTGTCGTGCTGGAGATGACGGGGCGGATCACGCTGGGCCGTGATTGCCAGCAGATCGAGTCCGATGTGGATGAACTGGTGCGCGGCAAGCAGACCAGGATCGTTTTCGACCTTTCCAAGGTGAAGTACATGGACAGCAGCGGCGTCGGCATCATGGTGATGTGCTCCGGAAAAGTAAGAGGGGCGGGCGGGGAATTGCGGCTTGCCGGGGCGACGGGTGTGGTGGAGCAGACGCTGCAACTGACGCGGATGAGCGCGATCGTGCCGACGTTCGCGACCCTCGCCGAGGCGTTGGCGGGCTTCTCGGAAGCGGCGCGGGCGTCGTAGGCTACCGGCTACCCACTTCCGGCTTCAGCCCGGAATTTCAGACGCCAATATCTTCGTTCCACAGATCAGGATGGGCGGCGATGAAGGAGCGCATCAGCTCGATGCACTCGGGATCGTCCATCACCTTCAGAGTCACGCCGCGCTCCCGAAACAAATCTTCCGCGCCACGGAAATTGCGGTTCTCGCCGATGATGACCCGCGGGATGCGGAACAGCAGGCTGGTGCCGGTGCACATGACGCACGGGCTGAGCGTCGAGACCAGGGTGAGCTGCGGCCAGTCGCGGCGGCGTCCGGCGTTGCGCAAGCAGACGATTTCGGCGTGGGCGGTGGGGTCGCCGGTCTGGACGCGGAGGTTGTGGCCGCCAGCGACAATGCGTCCGTCGGCATCGGCGAGCACGGAGCCGATGGGCAGGCCGCCTTCGGCCAGGCCCAGGCGGGCTTCCTTGAGGGCTTGCTCAAAAGCTCATTATCGTTCATCTCGCAGTCTCGAGTCGCGAGTCCGAGTCGCGTTTGCGAAATCAAGCCCGGCCGCGCGCGACTCGGGACTCGTGACTCAGGACTGCGCCTGCAGGTCACAAGCTTCGCGGCATTCCTGGCAGTAGTACATGCCGTCCTGACAGAGGCGGACGTCGTGGCCGCCCTGGCACATGAAGCAGTACTTGTCGCACTGGCAGCGAGACTCATCCTGGTCGCAGATGTTGCAGCGAAATGTTTCTGCCATGACGCGAATGTAGCGCGAATCGGGCCGCGTGAGAAGGGCAGGGGTACGGCCGCCATGGCCCAAAACGGATTTGAGCCGGTGTTTGACCCGTCCCAGAGCGCGTGATACCTTAGCGCGTTCATCGCTTCTCATCCGACCCGATTGAGGCCCTGGAGAGAAATACCGTGTCTTCCTCGTCCGACGTTTCAACCGCAAAGGTTCGCAAGACGGCACTGAACGCGGTCCACCGCAAGATGGGCGCGAAGATGGTGGACTTCAACGGATGGGACATGCCGGTGGAGTACCCGAAAGGCTTGATCGCGGAACATCTGGCGGTGCGCTCGGGAGTAGGAATTTTCGACGTCAGCCACATGGGCGACATCCGAGTCTCCGGCCGGCAGGCGCTGGCGGCGGTGCAGCACATCACGATGAATGACGCGTCGAAGCTGCAGATGGGGCAATGCCAGTATTCGGCGATGCTGTATCCGCAGGGTACGTTTGTGGATGACGTGATCGTCCACCGCTTCGGCGAGAGCGACTTCTACTTTGTGATCAACGCCGGGACGCGCGAGAAGGACATCGCCTGGGTGCGCGAGAACACCCGTTCCTTCGAGTGCAACGTCGAGCACCTGAGCGATGACTTCACCCAGATTGCCATCCAGGGCCCGCGCGGGGTGGACGTGCTGCAGAAGCTGACCGACGCCGACCTGTCGAAGGTGAAGTTCTACTGGTTTACGCGCGGCACGGTGTGCGGGCTGAAAGACACGCTGATCGCGCGCACCGGCTACACCGCCGAGGACGGGTTCGAGATCTACGTTCCCAGCGACGAAGCTACCAGCGAGCGGGTGTGGAATGAGGTGATGGCCGCGGGCAAGGAATTCAACCTCCTGCCGTGCGGCCTGGGCGCGCGCAACACCCTGCGGCTGGAAGGCAAGCTGGCGCTGTACGGGCACGAGATTTCGGATTCGATCACGGTCTGGGAAGCGGGCCTGGACCGGTGGCTGAAGATGGACAAGGGCGAGTTCATCGGGCGCGGGTCGCTGGAGCGCCAGCAGGCCGACGGGATCAAGCGCACGCTGGTTGGGTTGGAGATGATCGAGCGCGGCATCGGACGCGATGGTTACAAGGTGCTGGACGAGTCGGGCAAGCAGATCGGATACGTGACCAGCGGCTCGTATGAGCCGTTCTTGAAGAAGAACATCGCGCTGGCGTACGTGCCGCCGTCACTGTCAAAGCTGGACACGGTGGTCGGGGTGGAGATTCGCGGTCAGGCAGTAAAGGCGAAGGTGGTGCCGACGCCGTTCTACAAGCGGCCGAGCAAGAAACAGGCGTAGCAAGGCATTGGTGATTTGGTGATTTGTGATTTGGTGATTTCAGTGGGCCTAGGCAAATCACTCAATCGCAAATCACTCAATCATAAATTTTGCTGGCGAGATTGATTTCTGGAGCGAACGATGGCCTATCCGGCGGATTTGAAATATACAAAAGAGCACGAGTGGATCAAGGTGGTAGGCGATACCGGCGTGATCGGTATCACCGACCACGCGCAGAAGGCGCTGGGCGACATCGTGTTCGTCGAGCTGCCCAAGCCCGGGGCGACGCTGACGCAGGGCAAGAGCCTGGGCACGGTGGAGTCGGTAAAGGCGGTCTCGGACATTTACGCGCCGGCGTCCGGCACGGTGGCCGAGGTCAACCCGGACCTGGCAACTGCGCCCGAGAAGATCAATGCTGACCCGCACGGCGCCTGGATGGTGAAGGTGAAGCTCAGCAATCCGTCGGAGGTGACGAAGCTGCTTTCCGCCGCCGATTACGAGAAGTTCGTCGCCGAGGAAGCGGGGCACTAGCCTGCGGCCGGTCGCGTTGAATGTGTCGTGGGATTTTGTAATTTAGTAATTTTGTAATTTAGTAATTTGTTCGCGTGCGACCAGTCACCCACATCTGCCAAGACCGGGCAGATGTGGGGCACCGTCTGCACCCAAAATTCTGAGCAAATTACCCAATTACTAAATTACCCAATTACGAAATTCCTATGCGATATCTTCCGAAGTCCCCAGCAGACCGGGAGCTGATGCTGCGCGAAATCGGCATCCGCTCCGTCGACGAGCTTTTCGCTCCCATTCCGGCGGAATACCGGCTGAAACGCGAGCTGGATATTGCGCCTTCGATGGCGGAAGCCGACATCCTGGACTGGTACCGGCAGCGCGCGTCCGACACCGCCGCGTCCGGCTACGCCAATTTCCTGGGCGCCGGCGCCTACCACCACTACCGCCCGGTCCTGATTGACATGCTGATCTCGCGCGGCGAGTTCTTCACCGCCTACACCCCGTACCAGCCGGAGATCTCGCAGGGAACCCTGCAGGCAATCTTCGAATTTCAGACGATGGTCTGTGAGCTGACCGGCATGGAAGTGGCCAACGCCTCGATGTACGACGGCTCGACGGCAGCGACCGAGGCGGTGATGATGTCGGCGCGCGTGACCGGCCGGAAGGGAGCGGTGGTGGCGCGCAGCGTGCACCCGGAATACCGCGAGGTGCTGGTCAGCTACGCCAAGAACCAGGGCATGCCGATCGCGGAGGTCCCGTTCCTCGATACCGGGCGGTTGAACACGGCTGCCCTGGAGAAGGCGATCAGCGACGACACGGCGTGCGTGTTGATCCAGTCGCCCAATTTCTTCGGCACCATCGAAGATGTGGACGCTGTCGCCGAGATCGCGCATCGCAAGGGCGCGCTGCTGGTGGTGGCGATCGCCGAGGCGGTCTCGCTGGGCATCGTCAAGCCTCCCACCGAGGCGGACATCGTGGCCATGGAGACGCAGTCCTTCGGCGTGCCGCTCAGCTTCGGCGGGCCGTACGCGGGCGTGATCGCGACCCAAGAAAAGTTCGTCCGCCAGATGCCGGGCCGGCTGGTCGGGCAGACGGTGGACAAGCGCGGCAACCGCGGTTTCGTGCTGACGCTTTCCACGCGCGAGCAGCACATCCGGCGCGAAAAAGCGACTTCGAACATCTGCACCAACCAGGCGCTGATCGCGCTGATGGCGACCATCTTCATGACCGTGTACGGGCGCGAGGGGCTGAAGGAACTCGCGACCCAGAACCTGGCGAAAACGGCGTACGCAGTGGAGCAGTTTGGCAAGACGGCCAAGGTGCTGTTCCAGGGCGCGCCCCGGTTCAACGAATTCGTGGTGCAAACCGGCGAAGATCCCAAGACGCTGAACGACCGCATGCTCGGACACAAGATCATCGGCGGATTCCCCTTGAAGAAGTTCTATCCCGAGCTGGGGAATGCGTCGCTGTGGTGCTGCACGGAGTTGACGCGCAAAATTGCGATGGACGCGGCGGCCAAGGGGGTGGCGCGATGAGCGGCAAAATCAAGAAGGCCACCACCCACGTTATCCAGAATGAAGGCCTGATCTTCGAGAAGTCATCGCCGGGAAAGAAGGGGTACAAGCTGCCCGAGCTGGACGTTCCCGACGTGAATCCCGCGAAGCTGTTGGGCAACGCCGCGCGCGCCGACCTGGGGAACATGCCCGAGGTCAGCGAGATCGAAATCATCCGGCACTTCACGCGCATCTCCACCTGGAACTACGGCGTGGACACCGGGCTCTATCCGCTCGGGTCGTGCACGATGAAGTACAACCCGCGGATCAACGAGATCGTGGCGCGCCTGGACGGGCTGGCGAACGCACACCCGTACCAGCCGGAGAAGGTGTCGCAGGGCGCGCTGGTTATCCTGCAGGCGCTGCGCAAGACGCTGATGGAAATCTGCGGGATGGAGGCGATCACGCTGCAGCCGGCGGCGGGCGCGCACGGCGAGCTGACCGGCATCCTGCTGGCGCGCGCGTACCTGCAGTCGAAGGGCAATCCGCGGAAAAAGATTTTGATTCCCGATTCCGCGCACGGCACCAATCCGGCGACGGCGGCGATCGCGGGCTATGAGGTGGAGAACCTGAAGTCGAACGCACGCGGCACGGTGGACATTCCGTCGCTGGAAGCGCAGATGAACGAGGACGTCGCCGCGCTCATGCTGACCAATCCCAACACGCTCGGCGTGTTCGAGCAGGAGGTCCACAAGGTTTCCGACATCGTGCACCGCAAGGGCGGGCTGGTGTACATGGACGGCGCCAACATGAATGCCCTGGTCGGCAAGGTGCGGCCCGGCGATTTTGGCATCGACGTAATGCACCTGAACCTGCACAAGACGTTCTCGACACCCCACGGCGGCGGCGGGCCGGGTTCGGGTCCGGTGGCGTGCAAGAAAATTCTCGAGCCGTTCCTGCCCGTGCCGGTGGTGGTGACCAAGCCCGACGGGTTGCTCGGCTTCGATTACGACCGGCCGCAGTCCATCGGCCGGGTGCGCGCGTTTTACGGCAACTTCGGAATGCACGTGCGCGCGCTGGCGTACATCATGGCCTGCGGGCGCGACGGCCTGCTGCAGACCACCGAGGACGCGGTGATCAACGCCAATTACATCCGGAAAAAGCTCGAGGGCGTCTACGACCTGCCGTATTCGACCCCGAGCATGCACGAGGTGGTGTTCAGCGACCACAAGCAGACGGCGAAGGGCATCAAGACCGGCGATATCGCGAAGCGATTGATCGATTACGGCTTCCACCCGTACACGGTGTCGTTCCCGATGATCGTGCACGGCGCGCTGATGATCGAGCCAACCGAGAGTGAGTCGCTGGAAGAGTTGGATTTATTCATTGATGCGATGAAAAGTATCGCCGAGGAATGCGAGAACACTCCCGAGGTTGTGCTGAACGCGCCGCACACCACGCGCATCGCGCGGCTGGACGAAACCAGAGCGGCGCGCCAACCGATCCTGCGCTGGAAACCGCCGGCGCAGAAGGCCACCGGGGATTAGTCGCAGAGGACGCGGCGGACGCAGAGGAAGAAAGCAAATGGAAATCAACGAGATTACGGGAATCATCGTTGATTCGGCCATGAAGGTCCACAGCGCCCTTGGTCCCGGACTTCTGGAATCGGTGTACGAGCGCTGTTTGGTTCATGAATTACACAAGCGGGGCTTGCGAACGGCATCGCAAGTCCCGCTTCCTGTTATCTACGACGGGGAAGTGATTGAGGGCGGCTACCGAGTTGACATCCTGGTCGAGGATGTTGTGATAGTGGAGGTGAAAGCGGCCGAGTCTCTAATTCCTCTCTACTCGGCTCAGCTCTATTCGTACCTGAAACTGAGCGATAAACGCGTTGGCCTGCTGATCAACTTCAATACGGCGCATCTGCGCCATGGCATACGCCGCGTCATCAACAGCCGACGCGCAAACGCTCCCTCTACCTCTGCGTCCTCCGCGTCCTCTGCGTCCTCTGCGACAAATCCAAACGGGCGTTAGCTTTTCTTCGAGGTCACGGCGAAAAACGCGGTGGCTTCCTGGTGGACGTGTTTGCCGCCGCATTTCGGACATTTCACCTTGCCCTTTTCGTATTCGGCAAGGGTAAGGATTGTCTCGAACTCTTTTTGGCAGTCTTCGCAGAAGAATTCGTACCGGGGCATGGGCACCTCCGGGTGTAGAAGAAATTCTAGTCAGGGACTGGACTAGACGCAACTGCCATGGACGCCAAACTTCGCCGTGAAGGCAGAAATGGGAAAGCTGGTTTCCAAGTACGTACGGGCGAGTGCCACAAGGAAAAGCATGGCTCCTGAGCTCGCGAACCCCGCGCGAGCTCAGGATGACGCCGGTTGGGGGTAGCCAGCCGAAGCCGAAACTCACTTATCTACTACGGACCACCGAAAACCGATAACCGAGAACCTACTTACTTGCCTCACTAAGATCTACCGACGCACTCGTGTTCTCCCAATCGAACTTGATCACGCCCGCGTTGGGGCCGCGCTTGTCGAAGGAGATGGTGAAGTCCTGGACCGCCGCGGGCGTCGTCGCCGTTTTCATATTGATGCGCGCAAAATCATTTTGCTCGCCGGGGTAGGGAATTCCCCACTCGCCGGTTTTCTTGCTGACGATCAGCTTCCACGGACCGCTCTGCTGCGGGAGAATGAACAGCGTGTAGCTGCCCGCGGGCACCGTGGTTCCGCCGACCAGCAAATTCGACTGCGCCACGAACGCGGTGGCTTCGTTCGCGCCGGCGCGCCACACTTCGCCGTAGGGAACCAGGCCGCCGTAGATCTTCCGGGCGCGCATTTTCGGGCGGCTGTAATTAATCGTGATGGTCTTGCCGTCAGCGAACGTGAAGGTCGCGGTTCCCGGCGGGCTGAGCCGTGCCGACTCTTGCGACTGCGCCGTGGCGGCGAGCGCGAAAAAGAAGGTCAGAACAAAAGTCGCGATGACCAACAGGGTGGAACGCCTCATGTTTCCTCCAAAGCTTCAAAATTTGAGTGCTGAGTGCATAGATGCGGAAACCTGCCGGTCGGCGACACTCAATGTGCGGCGCTTCCCGTACAATCACCGAATGTCAGTTTTCGAAGAAAAGCGGGAAGAGCTGGAAAAGTACGAATTCATGATGGGGATTCCGCGCGGGCGGCTGGCGGTGACCATGGACCTGATCACCGACGCGATGGCGTTCGTCGGGCAGCATGGCGTGTATTGCCAGAGCCAGCGCTGGCCGGGCAAGCCGGTGATGGACATCCAGATCATCATGAAGCAATTGACGGACGCGAAACAACTGGTGCAGAGCGTGATGCAGGAACTGAAACCGCAAACCAGCACGGAAGAAAAAAGAAACTAGCTACGGATTTACGCGGATCAGCACGGATGGCTTTCTTCGTCTTATCCGTGAAAATCCGTGGCCCGTTTTTGCCCGTGTTACGCCGTCACGTACTTGCCCTGTTCGATGACGCGCGCGGCGATCTTCTCCCGCAGCGCGATGGTGTTGAACGGCTCGTACTTCAGCAGGCGGCGCAGGATTGCCATCTGCGTGCGCAGCATGTCGCCCTCGGCAATGGCGGCGATCACTTTGCGCGCGGCGGCTTCAATCGTCTCCATCGCACGCGCCACGTACACCTGCGTCATGGCCGTCGCGAGGTCGGCGTCGCGTCCCGCCAGTTTCTCGGCGCGCAGTATCGCCGATTCCATGCAGTAGGTTTCGATAATGATGTCGGCCAGCGCGCCCATGATCTCCTGCTGGTCCACCAGTTGTTGCATGTACTTCTGTGAAGCGGCGCCAGCGGTGAACAGCGCAATTTTTTTCGCGTTGGTCACGATCGCCCGCTCCGCGGCCAGCGGGCCATCCGGAGTTTCCGACATCGAAGGTCCGCCGAGGACCTCGTCCATCAGTCGCTTGATGGCGGGCATGAGCGGCAATTGGCCGGTCATGGCTCGCTTCATCAGAAAGCCGGTGATGATTAGGCGATTGATTTCATTCGTGCCCTCGAAGATGCGGTTGACGCGCGAATCGCGATACGCGCGCTCGGCCGGGTACTCCTCGACGAAGCCGTACCCGCCGTAAATCTGGACTGTCGCGTCCACGGCGCGGTCCAGCGCCTCCGAGCCCCACACCTTAATGATCGAGCACTCGACCGCGTACTCCTCGATGGCCTTGCGGATTTCGCGCGTCGCCTCGGGCGAGCTCTTGTCAATCTCGCCGAGCGCGACGTCCATCATGCCCACGGTGCGATACACCGCGCTTTCGCCCGTCCAGATGTCCACCGCCATGTCGGCAATCATTTCGCGGATCAGGCCGAACTGCGAAATCGTCGTTCCGAATGCCTTGCGCTGTTTGGCGTAGGCGATGGCGTCCTGCAGCGCGGTGCGCGTGCCGCCGATGCAGCCGGCGCCCAGCTTGAAGCGGCCGAAGTTGAGGATGTTGAAGGCGATGATGTGGCCCTTGCCGATCTCGCCGAGCAGGTTCTCCGCCGGGACTGGGCAGTCGTTGAGGATGAGCGCGCAGGTGGACGAGCCACGGATGCCCATCTTGTGCTCCTCGGCGCCGACCGCGAAGCCGGGGAAAGTTTTTTCGACGATGAAGGCGGTGAATTTCTCGCCGTCCACCTTGGCAAACACGATGAACAGGTCGGCGAAGCTGGCGTTGGTGATCCACATCTTCTCGCCGTTGAGGATGTAATGCTTGCCGTCGGGCGAGAGCACGGCCTTGGCGCGGCAGTTGAGCGCGTCGGAGCCGGAGGACGATTCCGAGAGCGCGTAGGCTCCGACGAATTCCGCGGTCGCCAGTTTCGGCAAATATTTCCGTTTCTGCTCTTCCGTGCCGAAATAGACGATGGGCAGCGTGCCGATGCCGGAGTGCCCGCCAAACGTGACCACGAAGCTGCCGTACTTGGCGATGTGCTCGGCGACAATGGCGGCGCTGACCTTGTCCATGTCCATGCCGCCGTACGCTTCGGGAATTTCCACCGACGTCAGGCCGAGTTCGCTGGCTTTCTTCAGCAGTTCCCGGGTGAGCGCCCAATCTTTTTTCTCCAGCTTGTCGGCCGCCGGAGCGATTTCCTTGAGCGCGAACTCGTCCGTGGTCTGCGCGATCTGCCGGTGTTCGTCAGTGAAGTCCTCTGGCGTGAAGACTTCGTCCAGGTTGCGTTCTTCAATGAGAAAACTTCCGCCGGTGATCTTCTTGCGGGTTACAGGTGTTGCAGTAGCCATGTCTAACCCTTCCTAATTCTTAGCCACAGAGGTCACAGAGGAAGAAATGGCAGGCCTGTCCCAACCACGTCCGTAGACAAGCCGCTTAATTCCATCCTTCAAATGAGCCGTCTGGAAATTGATGAGGAGCCCGACATTCTTGTCGCTGAGCTTGAGATACGAGAGCAACTGAGCTTCATGTAGAGAACTGAATGAATCCACGCATTTCAACTCAACCACAACCAATTCTTCCACGAGCATATCAATTCGGTATCCCAGTTCGACGCGCACGCCGTCATACGTTACCGGGAGCTCAACTTCAGTGCGGACGTTTAGGCCGGACTTCCGGAGCTCATGGGCGAGGCAGACCTTGTAGGCATTTTCCAACAGCCCCGGCCCGAGCGCGGTGTGCACCTTCATCGCTGCGGTAATTATGGCCCGGGTGACCTCGTTCACCTGCATTGTCTTTCCTCTGTGCCCTCTGTGGCTAGGTGATATTTTCAAAAATTCCTGCCGCGCCCATGCCGCCGCCGACGCACATGGTCACCATGCCGTAGCGTCCGTTGCGGCGTTTGAGTTCGCGGATGATGGTGGCCGTCAATTTTGCGCCAGTGCAGCCCAGGGGATGCCCGAGCGCCACCGCGCCGCCGTTGGGATTCACGCGCGCAGGATCCAGCCCTGTTTCCTGGATGACGCAGAGCGCCTGCGCGGCAAACGCTTCGTTGAGTTCAACAACGTCGATGTCCGTCAGTTTGAGCCCTGCGATTTTGAGCGCCTTGGGAATAGCGTAAACCGGCCCGACGCCCATCTCCTCCGGCTTGTAACCGGCGGTGGCGAACGCAACAAAGCGGGCCAGCGGCTTGATGTCGAGCTGCTTTGCCCGTTCCGCGGACATGACCACCGCGGCCGCGGCGCCGTCGGACATCTGCGAGGAGCTTCCGGCGGTGACGATGCCATGCGCGTGGAACGCGGCTTTCAGCGAACCCAGCACTTCCATCGAAGTGTCGGCGCGCGGGCCTTCGTCAACCTTGAAAATGATTTCCTGGCGTTTCGGCTTGGAGCCGTTCGGCGTGGTGAAGCTGACCGGCACGGGCACGATTTCTTCCTCGAAGCGGCCCGCCTCGATCGCCGCCAGTGCTTTCTTGTGCGAGTTGAGCGAAAACTCGTCGGACATTTCTCGGGTCACGCCGAAGCGCTTGGCCAGCCGCTCGGCGGTCAGGCCCATGGAGAGGTACGCGTCGGGATAATTCGCCACCAGCCACGGATTGGCCGAGACCTTGTGCCCGCCCATGGGAATCATGGTCATGGATTCCAGCCCGCCGGCGACAATCACCTCGGCGCCGCCGGCCATGATGCGCTCCGCCGCCATGGCGATCGCCTGCAGTCCGGAGGAGCAGAAGCGGTTGACCGTCATCGCCGAACATTCCACCGGCAGGCCGGCGCGCAGCGAGGCAATGCGGGCGACGTTCATGCCCTGCTCGGCCTCGGGCATGGCGCAGCCCATGATGACGTCTTCGATCTCTTTCGGATCGAGTTGCGGCAGGCGGTCGAGTGCGCCGCGAATGGCGATGGCGCCGAGTTCGTCGGGACGGGTGGCGCGCAGCGTGCCCTTGTAGGCCTTGCCCACAGGCGTGCGGACGGAAGATGCGATGACGACTTCTCTCATACAAAACCCCAATGTGTATCAATCAAACATCTAAACGCGTGTCATCCCGAGCGAGGACGCGCCGCGTTTTGCGCGTCCGAGTCGAGGGACCTTGTGTCTTCTATACAGAAAAAACGTCAAAACCACCCGAACCTCGGCCTCTCTTGCGACTTTCGCGAGCGCATGCGGTGCGAGCGGCGCGTGATGCGATCGGCCACAACCGCGAGATCAACCTCGACCTTGCGCCATTCCTTAAATCCGTGCAACTGGTTCCAGGTTTCAATCAGCGCGTCCTGCATCACGCGGGAAGTCAGACGCCGTTTCGGACGGCGGTGACGCCACTTGGCGATCTGCTTGCGCGCGTGTTGAGCTTCGCGGCGGAATTCATCCGGCCCGCCGATAAGCCGGTTGTTGAGCGCGCGAATTATTTTTCTGGTCAGGAACAATCTTTGTTCGCGCCATCCCTACGGGACTCTGTTCGTTTCTTGCAACCCTACCCGGGCTTACGCCCCGGGCTATGAACTACCGCCCCTCCGGGGCTGGTTCCGTGGCGGCCATCGACCATCGGCCATCGACCGTCGACGAGCTCAGTTCCTCAGCGGTTTGCCCGTCTTCAGCGTGAACGCAATCCGCTCCTGCGTCTTCTTCTCGCCGCAGAGCGATTTGAAAGCCTCGCGCTCCAGGTCAAGCAGATACTGCTCGCTGACCGGCGTGCCGGGCGTGACCGCGCCGCCGCACAGCACCTCGGCAACCTTGTTGCCAATTTTAACTTCGTGGTCGCTGACGTACTCCGCCTGTCGCATTAGATGGACGCCGAGCTTTAACGTCGCCAAAATGCTCTCGCCCGGCGCGGGAATATCGGTGCGCGGGCGCGGTGGTTTATAAGAGCGCAGGAGTTCTACTACGTGCGCCTTGGCGTCGGCGAGCACGCGCTCGCGGTTCATCGTGACCTGGTCGCCGCTGGAGAGGAAGCCAGAGGCGCGCGCTTCAGCCGCCGATGTCGAGACCTTCGCCATCGCGACCGTCTCGAACGCCTTCTTCACTGCCTCCATGAATTCCACCGACTCGCCGCGGCCTTCGGGGCGGATGGATGCCGCCGCGTCCACCGCGCGCAGCGTCATCTCCTTGCAGCCGCCGCCGCCGGGCAGCAGGCCAACGCCAACTTCCACCAGCCCCATGTAGAGTTCGGCGTGCGGATGCCGCGCCGCGCCGTGCAGCGAAACCTCGCAGCCGCCGCCCAGGGTCATGCCGAAAGGCGCCACCACCACGGGTTTCGGCGAGAACTTGATGGCCTGCGTCATCCCCTGGAACTGGCGGATGATCAAGTCAATCTCGTCCCACTCCTCTTCCTGGATGGCCATCAGCAACAGCATGATGTTGGCGCCGGCGGAGAAATGCTGGCCGTCGTTGGTGATGACGAAGGCGTCGAAGTTGTCGCCGGGCCCGCCGGGCTTTAACGATTGCGTGACCAGCTGGAGGATGTCGCCGCCGATGGCGTTCATCTTGGTGTGGAACTCGATGCAGCCCACGCCATCGCCCAAGTCCACCAGCGTCGCGCCCGGGTTCTTCTTGACCACGCCGCCGGATTTTTTTGCCACCTGCACCGACCAGATTCCCGGCGAGACCTGCTGGTCCTTGTAGCTGGAGGCGGCGACATCGAAGTAGGCAACGCCTGAAGGCGCGCCGATGGCGTCGCTGTACCAGGTCTTCTTGCCGGAAGCGAGCAGGCGCTCCACGTTCTCCGCCACCGGCCGGTTCTCCTTCTTCATGCGCGCCACCGTGGCTTCGACGCCGGCGGCGTCCCACAGTGCGAATGGTCCCATCTCCCAGTTGAAGCCCATGCCCATGGCACGATCGATCTCCACCAGCGAATCGCAGATTTCGCCGATGCGGTTGGCCGAATACGTCCACAGATCCGAAAGCACCGGCCACAGGAACTGCCCGGCACGATCGCCTCGCTGCGGACCGCCGCCTGCGTTATCCATACCGAGCAAGGTGCGCAGGCGCTGCGGCGTACTTTCGATCTGCTTCGCCATTTCCAGGGCCGGGAATTTCGCTTTCTGCCGCGGCCGGTACTCCAGCGTCTTCCAATCGAGCCCCAGCCGCTCCTCGCCGTCAGCGCCTTTTGCCTTCTTGTAAAAACCGCCGTTGGTCTTGTCGCCGAGCCATTTCCGCTCGACCATGGCCTTGAAGAAGTCGGGAAGCTGGAGATCGCTGCGCTCGTCCTTCAGGTTGGTGGTCATGTTGGAAACCACGTGACCCAGGATGTCGAGCCCGACCATGTCGGCCAGGCGGAAGGTGCCCATCTTCGGCCAGCCGACGGCACTGCCGGTGAGCGCGTCCACTTCCTCGATGGTGAGGTCCATCTCCTGCATCAGGCGCATGACGTTGAGCGCGGAGAATGTGCCGATGCGGTTGGCGATGAAGTTGGGCGTGTCCTTGGCGGTCACAATCCCTTTGCCGAGCCGCGCGTCGCAGAAATGCGAGATGGCCTCCACCGCCGCGGGATCGCTGTCGGGCGTGGGAATGATCTCCAGCAGGCGCATGTAGCGCGGCGGGTTGAAAAAGTGAGTACCGAACCAGTGGCGGCGGAAGTCGTCGCTGAAGCCCTCGGCGATTTTGCCGACCGGCAGGCCGCTGGTATTGGTGGTGACAATCGTGCCCGGCCGGCGGGCGGCTTCCACCTTCTTCAGCAGCGTGCGCTTGATCTCGAGGTTTTCCACCACCGCCTCGATCACCCAGTCGCATTCGGCGACAAATTTCATGTGGTCGTCGAAGTTGCCGATGGTGATCAAGTGCGCCAGCGATGGTTCGAAGAATGCCGCGGGCTTGGACTTGCGCGCGGCCTGCAGCCCGGCGGCGGCGACATCGTTCCGCGCGTCGCCATCGGCATCGGGCACCACGATATCCAGCAGAAACGAGGGAACGCCGGCGTTGGCCAGGTGCGCCGCAATGCGCGCGCCCATAGTCCCGGCGCCAAGGACGGCAACTTTATCAATTCGTTTGATCATGGCGGAAATTCCTGTATGTCCCCGCGACAATATAGCAGCTTGAATCGCCGCCAGCCTGTGACGTCGGCCGGCTTCCAGGCGAAAGAAATTCTGCCCTTCCGGGGCACGATTTTCGCAGGAATTTACCCCATAAAAAGTTTCGGGCGCGCCGCGTAGATGTGGGGTGAGGATGGCAACGGCGCGCCCTTTTCTATTAGTTGAGTTGAGGGTAGCGGAGGGCTCTTCCGGCGTCAAGATAAATCCTTACCTGCCCGTCACTTAGGAGATAAGCCTGGCTAGCACATAGGCGGCGGCAGCGGCAAGTGCACCCGTCACCAGTGTTTGTGACGCGCTCCGAATTGGGACTGCGCCGGTGAAGCGCCCCTTGATGTACCCGAAGGCCGCCAGCGCCATCAGGGTCACGCCGACGGAAGCGGCGAGCGCGGTCGAGGCCTGGTTCAGGATGATGTAGGGCGCCAGCGGGATCAGACCGCCGGCAACGTACGATCCGGCAATCGTGCCCGCACTGCGCACGGCGCGTCCCGGATCCGGCGGCTCCAGGCCGAGTTCGAAGCGCATCATGAAATCCACCCACGCTTCCGGCCGTTTCTCCAGCGCGGCGACCACCGTACCCGCCTCGTCCGCGGCCATACCGTAGTTCTGGAGAATTTGCGAAACTTCCCGCGCCTCTTCATCGGGAATCTCTTTCACCTCGCGCCACTCGCGCGCACGCTCCTGCACGTAATGTTCGGCATCGCTCTTGGCGGCGAGGTACCCGCCCAGGCCCATGGCGATGGATCCGGCGGCGATCTCCGCCAACCCGGCGACCACGATGACGTGCGTTGCCTTGATTGCGCCCGAGAGTCCGGCCGCCAGCGCGAACGGCACGGTCAGCCCGTCGGCCATGCCGATCACGATGTCGCGGACCACTGCGCTGGAGGTAAAGTGGCGTTCAATGTGCGGCGTCTGCGGCATGGTTGCCTCGCTCTAAAGCTCCGGATGCGCCTTGAGGTATTGCTGCGCCAGCTTCACCACGTCGCGCTCGCCGCGGTAGCTGAGTTTTTGCAGGGCCACGTCCAGCGGCAGCCACATGGCTTGCCGCACTTCGTGGCGCATGGCCGGCGTAATCTGCCCGATGCGCCCGCTGCGGTACCGCAGCAGGAAAAAGCTTACGACTTTGAATACGCGCTGGCGGTCGCCCCAGGAGCGCACGTAGATGTACTTGATGTCGCTGAGCTTGGCAACCAGGCCGGTCTCGACGCCGGTTTCCTCGCGCACCTCGCGCACCGCCGTTTCTTCCGGCTTTTCGCCTTTGTCCACGTTGCCCTTGGGAAGCGCGAGCACGCTGGCGGGAGCGCCAGCCGCAGTGCCCGGTTTCCGCCTGCCCTGCGGCTCGATGACCGCCACCCACCACCGCTGCTGCCTGCGGCGGAGGACCACGCCTCCAGCCGAATATTCGCGCTCCATGCGGAAAGGTCGCCTTTAGTTACCTCGAAATGCGTTCGTCGTGACTACCGTAACCTAGCGTGGCCAGGGCCGATGCTGCATGATCAGTGCAGAACCGGGCATCATACCGAATGTAACCTCCGCGTGGGGCCGGATGTGGAATTAGGCACGGTATGCTAAACAAAATAGCGCGTTCGGTTCGCGCGTTTGCTCGCGGGCTGCAACGCATTTCAGATGTTCCGCTCGCCCCGGCAGCGCCGGAAACACCGACCGTCGGACTTGCGCTTGGGGGCGGCTTCGCCCGCGGCCTGGCGCATATCGGCATCCTCAAAGTCCTGGAAGAAGAAGGAATTCCCGTCAATTTCATCGCGGGCACCAGCGTCGGCTCGGTGATCGGCGCAGCCTATTGCAGCGGCATCTCCGCCCGGGAGCTGGAGGAGATCGCCGCCCAGGTGCGCTTCAAGGACTTCGCGCGCTGGACGCTGTCGCGCTACGGCTTCGCCAGCAACGACCGCATGGCGCGGTTCCTCAACAAGATGCTGAGGTGCCGCACCTTTGAGGACCTGAAAATCCCGCTGGCGGTGGCGGCCACCGACTTCACCAGCGGCGAAGGCGTGGTCTTCCGCTCCGGCCCGCTGGTGGACGCGGTTCGCGCCAGTTGCGCGTATCCGGGCATGTTCCTGCCGGTCAACATCAACGGGCGCCTGCTGGTGGACGGGATGCTCGCCCACGCCGTCCCCACCGTCCCATTGCGCGAAATGGGCGCGCAGCGCGTGATTGCCGGTTACCTGAGCGCGCACTGGGTGAACCTGGACGGCCCGCGGCACATCTTCGACGTCATCGGGCAGTGCTTTTCCATCGCGCAATCCAGGATGTGCGGGATGTGGGAAGCCGCGGCCGACGTCATTCTCCAGCCCGACGTGAGCGGCTTCAGCTACGACGGCTTCGACCGCGCGCCGGAACTGATCCGCGCCGGAGAACAGGCGGCCCGCGCCGCGCTGCCGGCGATCCAGCAGTGGTTTGCACGGCCGGAAACGGCGGCCCTCGCGACCCGGGTGAAGGCGCCTTCGCCGGCGTAGATTCGCGCTATTCTTTCGACCATGGCGGCACAACGCCGCTCATGCGCGCGTACGCGATCAACTGTCCCATGTGCTCGTTGGTGTGCACGATCGCGCGGAGATATACGTTATCCGCCGTCGTCTCCCTCTTAAAAATCGTGACCTTGCGCTCCAGGTCCTTGGGTTTTTCGGCTGCATGAGCCGCTTGCACGGCGTCCAGCGAGCGCTTCAGCCATGCGATCACTTCCGCCTTCGATGTCACGGCTTTTTCCGTGTCCTGCTTGATTTCGGGGGGCATCTTCTGGCCGTTGATGCTCAGAAAGTAAAAATTCGCAATCGCGAGGTGCATGTACACTTCGCTCGTCGAGCGCACCCCAGCCGCCGGTCGAAACGCGAACTTCTCCGCCGGCGTGGCCTCAGCCAGTGCCATGAGCTGTCGCGAAACGTGTGTCCACTCGCCGTCATATCCCTGTGCGATCCCCTCTGGCACCTGCGCAAACAATGCTTGCGCGCACAACAAAACCGCTGCCATGAACATTTTCTTCACGGGTCGTCTCCTCATCGCTGGCTCCCGGAAAGGAAGCATTGTACGCGCCTGCTCCGGTGGCTTTCGAGATCGACACCAGCACGAAGCCATCAAACCTGCCAGCGGTTCATTGACCCGGCAAATCTGCGCAGACAGAGTTACCCCCCTTCCCCTCGTCCGGGTTCGCGAGTAATCCAAAAAAAAGCTGGCCCGGTCAGATAACCGGGCCAGCCTGAGTTGCCAGTTTTCTACTACTTGATGATGCTGCCGTTGATGTTGATGTTGTCCAGAACCGCGATCCCCTTTCCTGCAATATGGTCCATCACCAGGGCGATGGTTGTCACCGCGGTGCCGGGTTGCAGAGGTGGAGTTAGCTGAGCGGCGTCGGTGGGATTGAAGCGCACGCGGTTCCATCCCGCAGCCGGCGCCCGCCGGATGCTCCCGTTGGCGCAGTTGGCGACGTGCTCCACGTGGTCATCGCTGATGACCACGAACTGCGGCGCTTGCGCCGTGCACTCGCTGCCCGCCAGGAGATCGAAGCCAAGCTGACTGAGCTGTGACCCGGCTGCACCGTTGATCGTGGCGCCGGCGAGCGCGGTCGCCGCTGCCGACTTTTTCTTGGACAGTACCAAGCCTTGACTCGCGGTATTCGTGCCGCGAACCTGGACTCCGGCGCCGTCAAGCCAGCCGGCGTTGACCGCTTCCTGAGCTCCGGGATCGAAGGTGAAGGTAGTGACGGCGGACCTTGCGTCGTCGTCTTCCTCACCATCATCATCATGCGACCGGGAGACCACCATCACCACCGCGACACGCCTGATTGAGCTGCCGGAAGTGATCTTGACCACGCCGGAGTACGTCCCGCCGGTCATGCCGGTGGCGTACGCCGACACGGTGATTGTGCCCGGCGTGGTGCCTCCGGACGGTGTCACGGAAACCCAAGGGCCGCCGTGGACTTCCGCCGTGAAGCTTATTGCCGAGCCGGTGCTGCTCCTGACCGCGATGGTTTTCGCGGCCATCGAGCCGTTAGCTTGGGCATAGAACACCAGCCGGGTGGGGTTCACCCTTAGCCTGCCGCCACCGGTTGGCGGAGGCTGCGCCGCGGTAACCGTCAAGGTGACGGGCACCGTCTGCGCGCTCACCGTCTGCAAGCCCGTGACAGCCGGCATTGCGCTCACGCTCCCGGTGTAGGTGCCGGCGCTGAGGCCGCTGGTGTTCACCGTAACCGTGACTGTACCCGGCGTGCTTCCGGCGCCGCTGGCCGACAACCAGCTACCGCCGGAGGCCGAAACCGTGTAGGCAACTGCCGCGCCGCTGCTGTTCACGGAGATGGTCTTGGCCCCCGTCGCCGTTCCTCCGGCCGTGTAGGCGAAGGACAAGCTGCTGGGGCTGACCGTCAGCGTGGGGCTCGTTGCCGCATTCACCGTGAGGGTGGCGTTGTTGCTGGTTGCGTTGGGGGCGGTGCCATTGCTGACCACCACCGAGAACAGCGCACCGTTGTCCGCCGTGGTCGTGGCGGGCGTGGTGTAAGAGCTGGAGGTAGCGCCGGCGATGTTCACGCCGCCCTTCCTCCACTGGTAGCTGAGAGGCGTCGTGCCCGAGGCGACTACGCTGAAGCTGGCCGTCTGGCCCGCGGTCACGGTCCGGTTGGCTGGCTGCGTCGTGATGGACGGCGCAACCGTTGCCGCATTCACCGTGAGGGTGGCGTTGTTGCTGGTTGCGTTGGGGGCGGTGCCATTGCTGACCACCACCGAGAACAGCGCACCGTTGTCCGCCGTGGTCGTGGCGGGCGTGGTGTAAGAGCTGGAGGTAGCGCCGGCGATGTTCACGCCGCCCTTCCTCCACTGGTAGCTGAGAGGCGTCGTGCCCGCGGCGACTACGCTGAAGCTGGCCGTCTGGCCTGCGGTCACGGTCTGGCTGGCCGGTTGGGTCGTGATGGACGGCGCTGTAGCTGCCGCATTCACCGTGAGGGTGGCGTTGTTGCTGGTTGCGTTGGGGGCGGTGCCATTGCTGACCACCACCGAGAACAGCGCACCGTTGTCCGCCGTGGTCGTGGCGGGCGTGGTGTAGGAGCTGGAGGTAGCGCCGGCGATGTTCACGCCGCCCTTCCTCCACTGGTAGCTGAGAGGCGCCGTGCCCGCGGCGACTACGCTGAAGCTGGCCGTCTGGCCCGCGGTCACGGTCCGGTTGGCTGGCTGCGTCGTGATGGACGGCGCTGTAGCTGCCGCGGTAACTGAAATGGGGAGGGTCGTGGTGTATGTGGTGCCCTGGTAACCGTCAACGCCGGCGCCGTAGACGGTCACATTGCCGGCGGTAATCGGCGCAGTCCAGGTGAATGACCAATTCTTCGTACTGCTGGAGCTGGTCTGGATGATTTCGCCGCCGCTCACTGATTGTGGGGCCGCTCCGGCGATAAGGACTCCACCGCTGGCCGCGATATCTATTCCTCGGAGAGTTACGGTGCCCGGCCCGCTAAATGTATAAGTGTTGGTACTGCCGGGAGTGACAGTCGCCGGGCCGGTCAGGGTCGCTCTGCTGGAACTGACGGCGCCATGACAGCTGGCGCACGTCGAGCCGTTCTTTCCGGAATAGCCCGTAACACCGCCAGACCGTGCGGCGGCGGGGAGGGAGAAGCTCATGAGAGCGAGCATCGTCAGCCCGATCAACACGAGCCATTGAGTCTTCCGACTCACTTCTTGTTTCCTAAGCATTAGTCGTCTCCTAAGAATTCAGGTACAGAGAAAACGGTGGTCAGCCAGGGGCCGGGGGCCAGACGAAAATGTGGCAGTAAGTTGCTGCAGAGTGCCTTGATACGGCGGCGGTGAACAGATGCCATTCGTCCCGGGCGATCATTCCCAGGGTAGGGAAGCGATTGACCTTCAGGACACCTCAGCGTGTGGGACCTTTGGGGAACGGCCGTTTGTTTTGTCCAAGTTCAGGACCAAGTCGATTGCAGCCTGCTTGTCGACGACCCGGCATGGCCGCCGCACTGCGGCTTTTAGCCCAGCAATTTCGCTTGGTTGACCCCGCTTTTCCCCGCAGATAAACTCAGTGCATTCCCTTCGTCCAGGTATTGCCGTGAAAACTTATCGTTCTGCGCGTGAAGTGCTCGGGGCCGTCGAGCAGGTGCTGGTGGCCAAGCCGCGGCTTGCCTCGCGCGGCCGGCTGCCGCTGCGTGAAATTCGCGGCGCACAGTTTCAGGAGTCGCCGCTGGTGCAGGTCGCCCGGCTGCTGCAAAAGGAGCGGCAGTATTTCGCCGTCACCATCTTCCTTGACGCCGGCGGCCGCCTGTTGCGGGTCGCGTCGGCGGGCCCCGCGCCGCGCTGCGCTGCGATGCGGCTGGGGGAGGGCAACGTCGGCCAGGCGGCGAAAACCGGCATGGCGAAGGTCGTGCCCGACGTCACCCGCGATCCGCAGTACGTCCAAGTTTTTTCCGAGACCCGCTCCGAGCTGGTCATGCCCATCAAAATCGGCGTGCACGTCAGTGGCGTCATTGACGTCGAGAGCGATCGCCTGAACGCCTTTGCCTACAAAGACCGCGTCCTGCTGCAAAAAGTCGCCACTGCGCTCGCGAAGTTTCTTAGCGGAGGCGGAAAATACCTGGTTATGAAGGCACGCGAGGCGGCGCACGCTATCCCGGCTGTTTTGCCCAAGCAGCCGCAGTCGGAGCGTCAGGAGCGGTTGCGTGCCGCCGCCGGGGAGAAAGCCCGATCATGAGCACCCTGGTGGCGCCGCTCACCGACCTGAAGCAGATCGCCAACCGCATTCGCATTGACATCGTCAAGATGATCGGCGCCGCCGGCAGCGGGCACCCGGGCGGATCGCTCTCCGCGGTGGAATTGCTCGTCGCGCTCTATTTCCGGGTGATGCGGCACGACCGAAAACGTCCCGACTGGCCCGACCGCGACCGCTTCGTGCTCTCCAAGGGCCACGGCGTTCCGGTGCTCTACGCGACGCTGGCCGAGGCCGGCTATCTCGATCCCGCGCTGCTGCCCACGCTGCGCAAACTGGGTTCGCCGCTGCAAGGCCATCCCGACAAGCGCATGCTGCCCATCCTGGAAGCCTCCACCGGATCGCTGGGGCAAGGAATTTCCATCGGCATCGGCATGGCGCTGGCGGCGCGCCTGGACAAGCGCGACTGGCACACATTCGTCATGGTCGGCGACGGCGAAATTCAGGAAGGGCAGATCTGGGAAGCCGCCATGTACGCCGGTTTTCACCGCCTCTCCAACCTGACCGTCATTGTCGACTACAACCAGCAACAGCTCGATGGCTTCCTGGTCGACATCCTCGATCCCGCGCCCGTCGCCGGCAAGTTCCGCTCGTTTAACTGGAATGTGATCGAAATTGACGGACACGACCTGGAGCAGTGCATGGACGCGCTCCAGCAAGCGCGCACCGGCCTGACCTCGCGGCCCACGGCGGTGATCGCCAAAACGATCAAGGGCAAAGGCGTCTCGTTCATGGAAAACAATCCCGAGTGGCACGGCGTCGCGCCGAAAAAAGAGCAGGTCGAGGCGGCATTGAAGGAACTGGAGGCCAACGGGCGGTGAAGACCACCAGCAGCAAATTCGAACTTAAGATGGGCGTCGCCACGCGCGAGGCCTACGGACAGGCGCTGGTGGAGTTGGGCCGCGCCAACCCCAACGTGGTTGCCCTCGACGCCGACCTCGCCAAATCCACTTTCAGCGCGAAATTCGGCAAGGAATTTCCCGACCGCTTCTTCACCGTCGGCATCGCCGAGGCCAACATGGTCGGCATGGCGGGCGGCCTGGCGCTCAACGGAAAAATTCCCTTCGCCTCGTCGTTCGCCGTATTCCTCATGGACAAGGGCTACGACCAGTTGCGCATGTCGGTGGCATATCCGCGCGTCAACGCCAAGTTCGTCGGCTCGCACGGCGGCATTTCCATTGGCGAGGATGGCCCCAGCCAGATGGCCATTGAAGACCTCGCGCTGGCCTGCGGCCTGGCCGGTTTTGTCGTGCTGATCCCTTCCGACGAATTCTGCGCGCGCGCCCTGGTGCATCGCATGGCCGAATGGAGCGGCCCCTGCTACATGCGCACCGGACGGCCGAAGACGCCCATCCTCTACACCGCCGATGACCAATTCGAAATCGGCAAGGCGAAACAGCACGGCAACGGCCGCGACGTCGCCATCATTGCCTGTGGCCTTGAAGTCGGCTACGCCTTGCAGGCGCAGGCGCAACTGGAAGCCGAAGGCGTCTCGGCGCGCGTTCTCGACATGCACACCATCAAGCCGCTCGACGACGAAGCGGTCGCCGGCGCGGCCCGCGAGTGTGGCGCCATCGTCACCGCCGAGGAGCATCTGCTCGACGGCGGCCTTGGCGCGCAGGTGGCGAAATCGGTCGCCGCCTCGCAGCCTGTGCCCATGGAGTTCGTCGGCATTCAGAACACCTACGCCGAATCCGCCACACCCGACCAGTTGATGGAGAAGTACGGGCTGACCGCCCCGTACATCGTCGCTGCCGTGAAACGCGTCCTGAAGCGCAAATAAACCAAAGTCCATCGCACAACTGTGACGTAGCTTTCCCGGAACCCGGCTGCTAGGTTCGAGGGATGGCTATTCACGGTGAAGAGCGGATCGCGAGCCTGATCGCCGCGGCTGGAGTGATCTGGGCGGTCAGAATTACCGCCACCAGCATGCTCCCGGCATACGCGACGGAGTTAACGTTCGGCCCGCTGGAAACTTGCGCCCTCGGCATCCTCATGTGGCTGCACGCCAAGTGGAGACGCTCGTTCAAGGCGCATTGATCGCAAGAAAAAGCCGCGTACACGACGCGGCTTGCGTTTCCTGTGGCCTGCAGCCTATTTAATCGCCACCAGCTTTTTCACCAGCTCCGAGTAGTCTTTCTTCTCGACGCCGTGCACCTGCTTGTTGTACTCGTCCACCTTCGCCGAATAGTTCATGGAGCAGAATTTCGGCCCGCACATGGAGCAGAATGCCGCTTCTTTGTAGTACTTGTCGGGAAGCGTTTCATCGTGCATGGAGCGCGCCGTCTCCGGGTCGAGCGACAGCTCGAACTGCTTTTCCCAGTCGAAGGTGTAGCGCGCATAGCTGAGCGCGTCGTCGCGGTCGCGTGCACCCGGCCGTTGCCGCGCGATGTCGGCAGCGTGCGCCGCGATCTTGTAGGCGATGATCCCGTCCTTCACGTCCTTGTCGTTGGGCAGGCCGAGGTGCTCTTTCGGCGTGACGTAGCACAGCATCGCCGCCCCGTACCAGCCGATCATCGCCGCGCCGATGGCCGAGGTGATGTGGTCGTAGCCCGGCGCAATGTCGGTGACCAGCGGACCCAGCGTGTAGAACGGCGCGCCGTAACACATCTCGACTTCCTTCTCCACCTGCTCCTTGATCTTGTCGATCGGGATGTGCCCCGGCCCTTCGATCATCACCTGCACATCGTCCTTCCAGGCGATGGCTGTCAACTCGCCCAGCGTCTTCAGTTCGGCGAATTGCGCTTCGTCGCTGGCATCGGCCACGCAGCCGGGACGCAGTCCGTCGCCCAGGGAGAAGCTGACGTCGTACTTCTTGAAGATCTTGAGGATGTCCTCGAAGCGATCGTAGAGGAAGTTCTGCTTGTGATGGTAGGCCATCCATTGCGCCAAAATCGCGCCGCCGCGGCTGACGATTCCGGTGATCCGCTTCGACACCAGCGGCAGGTACTGGATGAGCACCCCGGCGTGGATGGTCATGTAGTCCACGCCCTGCGCCGCCTGCTCCTCGATCACTTCCAGCATGATGTCCGCGTTCAGGTCTTCCAGCCGCTTGACGCGCGCGATCGCCTCGTAAATCGGCACCGTCCCGATCGGCACCGGCGAATGCCGCAGGATGGCCTCGCGGATCTCGTGGATGTCGCCGCCGGTGGAAAGGTCCATCACCGTGTCGGCGCCGTAGTGCACCGAGGTGTGCAGCTTGCGCAACTCCTCTTCGATGTTGGACGCGACGGAAGAATTGCCGATGTTGGCGTTGATCTTGCATTTCGACGCCACGCCGATGGCCATCGGCTCCAGTTCCGGATGATTGATGTTGGCCGGGATGATCATGTGCCCGACGGCGACCTCGTCGCGCACCAATTCGGGAGTGATCCGCTCGCGTTCGGCGACGAACACCATCTCCTCGGTGATCTTTCCCTGGCGCGCGTAGTGCATTTGCGAAAAATTGGCGTCGCCGGCGCGCGCCGCCTCGTCACGCCGCTTGGTGATCCACTCTTCACGCGGCTTCCGAATCCACGCGCTGTGCTCGTGCCCGTTTCCGTTGTCTTTTGCGTCACTCATGAGCTTGGTCGGCTCCCCCCAAAACCTACATTATACCCCGCGGCTCGATTCCTGCCGCCGTCACCCCGGTCACAGCCTTCTGTGATGTTGACCGGGAATTCCGGTACGGGTAGAGTTGGCTGAGTGGGGGCCTATGCTTGAGATGAAAAGTCGGTTGACCTATATCCGTTTCGGCGTTGCCATCGCCGTTGTCGTGGTCTCCCTGGGTTACCTGGCCTTCACCGGCGTGCAGCAGAGCAAGAGCTACTACGTCACCATCAAGGAACTGCGCGAGATGAACGACAGCCGCTACGCCAAGCGGCTGCGCGTCGCCGGCAACGTCGTACCCGGCACCATCAAGCGCCACGGCTCGCGCGTCGAATTCGCGCTCAAGGAAAACGAGCTCACCCTTCCCGTGGTTTACAACGGGACCGAGGCCCCGCCGGACACCTTTAAGGACGACTCGCAGGCCATGGCCGAGGGCCGCTTTGGCCGCGACGGCGTCTTCCACGCCAACCAGCTCCAGGCCAAGTGCGCTTCCAAGTACGCGCCCGCGCCCGATCAACCCGGCGCGCCCGGGTCGCAGCCCACGAACACCCCGGCCAAGCCGCTGCAGAAAGCCCAGGCCGGAACCGCCACCACCGCCGGTCTTGCGCAGTGAATGCTTCGCAACCATCGTCCCCTGAAACCCAACTCGCGCCCGCCATCGTCCTCACCGAAGTCACGAAACTGTTCGGCCGCTTCGCCGCCCTGCGCAGCGTGAGCGCTGCCTTCGTCCCCGGCCGCCTCTATCTCGTGCTTGGCGACAACGGAGCAGGGAAGTCCACGCTGCTGCGCGCCATTGCCGGGCTGATGCGTCCCTCCCGCGGCGCGGTCACCGTGCTGGGTTCGCCGGACCTGCGTTCCGTCGCCGCCGAGATCGGTTACATGGCGCACGCGCCGCTGCTCTACGACGAAATGGACGGCATGGAGAACCTCCGCTATTTCGCCCGTCTCTACGGCATCCGCGGCGGCCAGCGTTGTGACCAGGTCATGCGCGCCGTCGGTCTCGATCCCGATCTCCCGCGCCGCGTCGGGCAGTATTCCCAGGGCATGCGGCAGCGCCTTTCCCTCGCCCGCGCCATTCTCAACGACCCGGCCATCGTTCTTCTCGACGAGCCTTTTTCCAACGTGGACATCGCCTCGGCGCGCGAGATGGTCCGCCTGCTCGCCGCCATGCGTGACGCGGGCAAGACTGTCTTCGTCGTCACTCACCAGCCGGCGCTGTTGGAGGGCGTGGCCGACGAGGCAGTCACCATGAATGCCGGCCAGATTGTCGCCCGCGAGCCTGCGCCCGCGCGCCGCGAACTTCAGCCACGGGGGGCTTCGTGAAGACAATCTTCATCGCCGTTCGTGCGCTGGTTGTGATGGCCGCTTTCGTTTCGTTGTGGGCGTGGATCGCCCTGGGCCTGCGGCGCTACGACCGCCTGTACAACTTGCAATTGCCTGAGTGGACGCGGTCGCTGGCCGTTCCCGTGATGCTCGCCGGCGCGGCGCTGGCGGTGGCCTGCGTCGCTACTTTCGTTGTCATCGGAAGAGGCACGCCCGCGCCCTTTGATCCGCCCCGCCAATTCGTCGCCGTCGGGCTCTACCGCTGCGTCCGCAACCCGATGTATATCGGCGGCGCGCTCCTTCTCGCCGGATTCGCGCTCTACCTGCGCTCCGGTGCGGCGTTAGCGTTCTGCCTCCCCTGGCTGTTGCTGGCCCACATTTTCGTTCTCGCCTACGAGGAGCCTGCGCTGCGGAGAAAATTCGGCGCGCCGTATGAAGCCTACTGCCGCACCGTGCCGAGATGGATGCCGCGCTTCAGTTCGCGTCGCGAGCAGGCGAAAACGCATTCGGTGGTGCCGCGATGAGCGCATCTGCCATCGCGCCCCGCCGCGCGCAGACTCCCGCGTTTTTCGATATTTTGCGCGTCACCCTTGCCAAGGACATGCGCCTGGAGTGGCGCTCCAAGGACGCCATCAACTCCATGCTGTTTTTCGCCCTGCTGGTGGTGGTGATCTTCAGCTTCTCCTTCGACCTCACCGCCGAAGAATCGCGCCGCATCGCCGGCGGGCTGGTGTGGGTGGCGCTGCTGTTCGCCGCGGTGGTTGCCCTCAATCAAACCTGGGCGCGCGAGCTGCGCAATCAAGCGCTCGATGCCTACCGCGTCTCGCCGGCGCCCGCCGAATCGCTGTTTCTTGCCAAAGCCATCGGCAATTTTCTCTTCGTCATCATCCTGGAAGCCGTGATGACGCCGCTGTTCGTCGTCTTTTACAACCTGCGCAGCGTCGGTCCCGCCTATCAACTCGCCATCGCCTCCGTCCTGGGCACATGGGCGCTAGTGGTCAACGGCACGTTTTTCGCCGCCATGTCCATCCGCACCCGCAGCCGCGAAGTCATGCTCCCGCTGTTGCTGTTCCCCATCTCGATTCCCGCGCTGCTGGCCATGGTTGCGGGAACCACCGCCATCCTCACCGGCGACAACTCTCCGTATCTCCCGCTCGTCTTCCTCGCCGTGTACGATATAGTGTTCACCATCATCGGATACCTTCTCTTCGGCACGGTCTTGCACGCGGAATGAAATCAGCCTTCTCCATCCTCGCCCTCGGCACGCTCGCGCTGCTCTCCTACGGCCTTTACCAGGCGCTCATCGTCGCTCCCAGGGAAATGACCATGGGCGATGCGCAGCGGATTTTCTACTACCACGTGCCCTCGGCCTGGACGGCGTTCTTGTGCTTCTTCGCCAACCTGGTCGCTTCCATCTGGTATCTCGCCTCGGGTGACCCGAAGGCCGATGCCGTCGCGCTCACCACCGCCGAAGTCGGCGTCGTCTTCTGCACCGTGGTGCTCGTTACCGGGCCGATCTGGGCGAAGCCGATCTGGGGTATCTGGTGGACCTGGGACGCGCGCCTCACCTCCACGCTCGTCCTCTGGCTCATCTACGTCAGCTATCTGCTGCTGCGGCGCTACTCCACCGCCGGCCAGAATCCGATGCTGGCCTCCGTGCTCGCCGTCTTCGGCGCCGTGGACGTGGTCTTCGTCTACATGGCGATCCGCTGGTTCCGCACCCAGCATCCGCAGCCGGTCATCGGCGGCGGCGAAGGCTCCGGCATTGATCCCCGCATGATGCACGCGCTGCTGATCAACTGGTGCGGATTCCTGGCGCTCGCATTTCTGGTGATCTGGCTTCGCTACCGGCTGGAGCGCCTGCGCCAGCAAGTGGAAGAAGCGCACGCCATGAAGGCCATTGCCGGCGCGAAAGGGGCATCGCGATGAAGTGGGTTTACGCCGCCTACGGCGCCGCTTGGGCGATTCACATCGTTTACCTGGTCATCCTCACCCGCGGCTACCAGCGCCTGCGCGACGACATCGACGATCTCAACCGCAGCTAATTGCTAATCGCTCATCGCAATTATCAATGAGTGTCATCCTGAGCGAGGACGCGCCAAACAACCAGCACGCGCGGTTTTCGCGTGCGGGTTGGCGCGTCCGAGTCGAAGGACCCCTACTCTGCTGGTGTCACCGCATCGCCCGCCTGCACCCTCGCCGATAACCGATAACCGACTAACCGAGAACCGCCTACCGACTCCGCACTACTCTAAACCCGTAATCCGCATACTGAAACTCAGGCGGAATGCTCGACCGCGTGTAGCACTTGGAATTCTTGACATGGTGGCGCCACGATCCGCCGCGCGATGCCCGCCGCGTCCCGCTCTCCGGCCCGCGTGGATTTTGTTCCGGCGAACTGGAGTAGTAGGACGGGTCAAACCAGTCGCTGCACCACTCGTGTACGTTCTCGCACATCTCGTGCAGGCCGAATCCATTCGGCTCGCTCTGCCCCACCCGCTCCGGCCCCGTCTTCCACCGGTTGGCATATTCCGGACGTGACTGCGGCGGCTCATCACCCCACGGATAGGGCGTGTCGTTCACGCCTCCGCGCGCCGCCCGCTCCCACTCCGCCTCGGTCGGCAAACGATATTGCTCTCCCGCCGCCGCGCTCAGCCACTCGCAATACGCCACCGCCTCGAACCATGACACCGCCACCACCGGCTGCTCGGGATGGTTAAAATCCGGATGTTCGAAATACGGCGGTGGCGCCGCTCCGGTCGCGCGCAGATACCGCGAGTAGTCACAATGGGTGACCTGCGTGGCCGCCATTTCGAATCCATCAACCCACACCCGATGCCGCGGGCGCTCGCAGTCCAGGCCCGCGTCGCTGCCCATCCAGAACCAGCCCTCGGGCACGCGCACCATCCGCGGTTCAGCGACAACAGCCGCTCCCTTGGCCCGTGTAGTTGCGGAAACGTCCATCCGTGTCGAGGCTAGCACAGGGCGCGCATGGCGACCGTTCTAATAACCAGAATGGCACTGCCGGCTCGCGAAAAAGTTTTACCAGAATCTGCGCGGAAGCCGTCGAAATGGTAGTCTTGTACCGCCCGCAGAGGGCGAGGTACCGCTACTTCGGTCTAGAGATCGCGAGCCGCACTCGGCACTGCCTTCGCTGCTTCCGAGCAAGCCCCCAATCAACAGACCTCAACCGCGAGGACAATATGAAGAACATTTACGTGGGCAACCTTGATTTCAGGACCAGCGAGGAAGAACTGCGCCAACTCTTCGAGGGCTACGGCACGGTGGAGCGCGTCAACATGATTCGCGACCGCGACACCGGACAGCCCCGCGGCTTCGCCTTCGTCGAGATGACCAATGACGCCGAAGCCGAGAAAGCCGTCGCCGGTGTTAACGGCAGCAACGTCGGCGGACGCAACTTAAACGTCAGTGAAGCCCGTCCCAAGCCGGAACGCGGTGCTGGTGGTGGTGGTGGTGGCGCCGGCGGCGGTCGTGGTGGACGCGGCGGCGGCGGCGGCGGACGCGGCGGCTACGGTGGTGGCGGCGGCGGCGGTGGTGGTTACGGCCGCGGTTACTAAAAACAGGTCTCTCGGTCGATCGGTCTATCGGTCGCTCAACACCGAGGTTGCCCCACCCTTGTCTCGCCCGTTCTTGGCGAGACAGGGTGGGAGCTACCGATCACCGACTTCCGGTCACCGAAAACCGAGAACCGACGCCCTCCTGCCCTGTGACCCCGCGCACGCATGCGAGTGACATCCTCTCTTCGTCACTGAAATCGCTCTCTTCCGCCCCTATAATCCGCCCCGCAGTCATCGTTCTGTCGTTCATCTCGCGAGGAGGCGACGTGAAGATTTCCAAACTGTTTGCTGTTCTGCTGGGCCTCGCCCTGCTGTTTGTCATGTGCGGCCCCGCTTTTGCCGCCGACAAGACCCCGCAGGATATTTACATCCTGAAGGGCAATCCCGCGGGCGGCGTGAAGTTCATGCACAAGGTTCACGCAACCGACCGCAAAATCAAGTGCGAGACCTGCCACCATGCGTCCAAGCCGGAAAAACCAGCTACCGCCAAGGAGCAAGCTTGCAGCGACTGCCACACCAAGGTGGCCGTGGCCCCGATGAAGACCACTTACAAACTCGCGTTCCACGACGCCATGGCCAAGAAGGGCACCTGCATCGATTGCCACACGGCGGAGAACGCCAAGGGCAAGAAGGCCCCGGCCGCCGGAAAGTGCATGGAATGTCACCAGAAAGCCAACGTCTGATCGCACTACCGCATTGCCTTGATCTTTTCAGCAGCACTCTCTGTTGCGCCGGCCTCACCCGCCGGCGCAGTTTTTTTCTTGCTCGCGACTCGCGACTCGCAATTCGGGACTATCTCCCCCGCAACGCAATGGCTTTTTGATATTCCGCGAATGCTTGTTCAGACTTCCCCTGCTTCCGCAAACATTCCGCCAGGTACGCGTGCGCTTCAAAGCTCGCCGGATCCAGCCGCACCGCGCGCGCCAGGTGCTGTTCCGCCGTCTCCAGCTTGCCCTGTACCAGCAATGCCGAACCCAGCTTGGCCTCGGCCGGCGAGCTGCTGGGCATCAGTTCGACGGCGCGCGCCAGGTGTAACTCCGCCTGCGAGGCCCGCTTTTGCCGCATCAGCATCACGCCCAGGTTGTACTGCGCCGCCGCCAGCTTGGGGTTGATCCGCACCGCCGCGTCGTATTCCGCGATCGCTGCTTCGACGTCTCCGTTTTTCTGGTACTCCGCGCCAAGATTGTTGTGCACCGCCGAATATTGCGGATTCAGTTCCGCCGCGCGCTTCAGGTTGGCGATGGCCGCGGGCGCATCGCCGCGCTCGCTCGCCGTCAGCCCAAGTCCCGCCCAAGCAGCCCACGCCTGCGGATTGCGATCGAGGGTCGCGCGCCACAGCGTGTCTTCGTCCCGATATTGCCGAGCCTGCATGAACGTGAGCGCGCCCAGCACAACAAGAACGATGACGGCGGCGGCGATAACAATTTGTTGGTGCCCCACGTTTTCGTCTTGCGGTTTTCGAGACGAATACGTGGGATTCGTAATCCCCGCAACCACCAGCGCGATCGCCGCGATCATCGCCGGATACTGGTAATGGTCGGCAACCGGCGCGAACTGCATCCACGCCATGTCAAACAGTCCCAGCACCGGCAACAGCAGCGCCCAGAAGCATGCCAGCGCGACCAGCGGCCCGCGTCCCCATCTCGCGCGCATGCGCCACAAACAGGCCGCGACCGCGATCAATGCCACCATGCCGGCCACGGTGAATCCGTCAAGGCCGCTGTGTTTCCAGTTCGGGTAGAAAAACATGAGATCGCGCGGCAGCAGCAGTTTAGAGAGGTAAAACCATGCCGCTTTCGTCACTTGCGCCAAGCGCTCGCCAATCCCGCCGAGCGGAATGTGTTCCGTGCCGATGGAGCGCCTCTGGTACCAGATCGTTACCGGCGCAAAAATCGCCGATAACGCGAAGAATGGCGCGGTTTGCAGGTATTCGCTGCGCGTGATCGCGCCGCGCTTCCACCACGCCAGCAGCAGCAGGATCACCGGAAACATGATGACTGCCGGCTTGGCGAACAGCGCCAGGGCAAACGTGACGACTGCCATCCCATACCGCCGCGGCCGCGCTTCCGAATTCAGGTACAGCAATAGCGCGATTGCCGCCAGCAGCAGCGACAGCGTGTTTTTCTCCTCGGCGATCCATGCCACCGACTCTGCGCCCACGGGATGGACTGCGAAAATGGCCGCTGCCATCCATGCGCCGCGCACTTGCAGCCGGCGCAGCACGCGCCACAGCATGACCGCAGCGCCGCCGTGCAGAAGCACGTTCACCAGGTGAAACGCCGCCGCACTGTCGTGCCATATGCGCCATTGCAGCCAGTACAGCGTGTACGTCAGCGGCAGGTAATCGATGACCTCGGGTGCTATCCATAGCTTCCAAAGCGGGCGGCGCATCAGCACGCCCTGCGTCAGGTACATGCGGTCGTCCCAGATGAAGCCGCCGCGCAAAGCGGGCAAGTACACGACAATCGCCATGGCGACCAGCGCCGCGGCTTGTAACCAGGCGTGATTCCACCACCGGCGTAGAGACCGCGGGCTTAGGCGTGGGCTGGGATGTTTTGCGGCGTGGCAAGCTCGGCAGTTCCTCAGAAGGGAAAGTGATGGAGCGCGCTCGCCCTGGAGCGCGTTCCCGCTGGTGGCGCTTGCCCCAGCTTACGGGCAAGTGGCCCATGGCGACTTTGTTGTATCACGCGCCGGGGGCCGATAAGCACCGTGGTTCACGCTCCAACGTAATCTCTTTTTTTCGCTGGAACACCGCTAAAATTGCTATCCATGGATACCACCGCGGTCATGAATCCAAGCTCCACGGATACAGACGCGACCCCGAAGTCGAGTAATTTGGCCAGGGCGAGGCTCGCGCTGGTTGCGGTCGTCGTCATGGTCGGGCTCAGCCTGGGCATGGCACGCGCCGCCAACCGCGCCGGCTGGGTACCGCACCGCGAGGACACGACGGTGTATTTCGGCCGTGCCGACTGGGCCGTCGGCGAAACGCGCAACTGCATTGCGCTGCCGGAGAGCGATGGCGCCGTGATCTTTCTCGGCTGCGTGGCCGGTGGAACCCCGGAACTTTCGCCCGAGGTATGGCCGGTGACCTACTGGGGCCAGACGCGGCGCCCCGACATGTACGAATACGTCCACATCGATCCGGGCATGCACACCTGGAACTGGCGCTGCCGCCGTTACAGCAATTCCTTGACCTGCTGGGCCGTCAACTAACCTCTCCAACTCAGGTTTGCAGAATGTCGGGCCGGTTGAGCGCCTGTTGCCATTGGATCTCGACCTCCGGCGGAGCCACCTTGTAGTGCGCCTGCATCTGCGCAATGACGTACTTCTGGGCCTCGGCAACGGAGGGGTGATTGTGGGCGGCGGCGACGGCCTGTTTCTTGCCGAAGTCGAACAGCATGGCGGTCCAACTCGCGGGCGCCTCGCAGGTCAGCAGGAGCGCGACGTCCGGGCGCTGCAGGATGGCGAAAATGCGGTCGCCGGCGCGATAGGATTCCTTGCTGGCGAAGAGCTTCACGGCTAGCCTCCCCCCTGGCGTGTGCAACGTTATGCGCGACTTCCAGCGCTGCGTCAAGAGGGCTGTTGCCTTAGGGGTTCCTCCCCGGGAAACAATGCAGATCGCTGTTTAGTCCGCCTTAAGTTTCGGTGACGAGGCGGTAGCGGGCTGGTCGTTTTCGGCGCGGATGGCGCCGGTGTCGTCGGCGAAGAAGGCGCGGTGGGCCGGATCGAACTGCTTGGGGACCAGCGATAGCGAGAAGTTCTTGCCGGTCGAGGTGAAGTGGACGGTGTAGTCGCCGCGCTCGGTATTAATCATGCGGCGGGTGAAGGAGCTGGAGCCGACCAGCCCGGCCAGCGAGGTGGCGTAGGCGGCGTGCTTTTTGTAATAGACGCGCTGTGCGTAGATCACGGTGCGCATGTAGCCGAGTGCGGCGGCCTCGGCGGTGGAGTGCGCGGGGTCACCCTTGAATTGCGGTGTGTAGGTGGTTTGCGCGGGGGCGAGCAGCGATAGGGCGAGAACGGCGGCGGCGAGCGGGCGGACGTGGTTGAGCATGTCGTAATCCTTACTGAGTGTAATTCAATTGTTGAGCCAGGCGGGCGAGGCGGGAGTCGTCCACGGCAACTTCGTACGGCTGGTAGAGCGCGATGCGGTCGAGCAGGCCGGCGTAGCGCTCACGCAGTTTGGGCCCAATCGTCTCCCACGTGCCGGTGACGGCAATCATGTCGAGCATCTCGTCGGTGATGAGCGCGGCCATGCCTTGCCAATCTCCCTGCAGCGATTTGTGGTGCAGCTCCGGAGCGATTCCTTCCCAACCATGCGAGGCCAGCACCGGTTCGTAGGTGCGGGTGGAGGCGTAGAACGCAATCTGCTGGCGGACGGCTTCAGCGTTGCGGGCGCGCTCCTGTTCCGTGTCGCCCACGATGACAAACGCGGCGGTGGCGTAAGTGAAGTCCGGGCGCGAGCGTCCGCCGGAGCGCAATCCTTCGCTGACCGCAGGGTGAACGTAATCGCGCAGGTATTGGGGAGTGTGGAAGGGGTGGACGTGGAGGCCGTCGCAGACCGCGCCCGCGACGCGGCACATGTAATGGTTCACGCCGGCGATGAAGACCGGGATCTTCGGGTGCGCGATGGGGCCGGGATTGAAGAAAGGCGTCATCAGATCGAACTGGTAGAACTGGCCGTGGAACTTGAGCGGCGTGCCGTTTTGCCAGCAATCCCAGATGGCGCGCAGGGCAAGGACGACCTCGCGCAGCTTGGGGCCGGGGGCTTCGAATTTGACGGAGAAGCGGCGCTGGTTGTGCGCCTTGACCTGCGAGCCGAGTCCGAGGATGAAGCGCCCCGCCGAGGCTTTCTGCAGGTCCCAGGCGGTGTATGCCAGCACCATCGGGCTGCGCGGGAAGGCGACCGCGATGGAGGTGCCGAGCTTGATTTTTGACGTGGCGGCGGCGGCGACGGCAAGCGGAAGGAAGGGATCGTGCTGGGTCTCGGAGGACCAGAGGCAGTCGCAGCCGGCGGATTCCATCCTGCGCGCGTAGTCGGCGACGGTACGCAGGTCGTAATCGCGCAGGCCGATGTCGAGTTTCATGAGCAGGCTCCCGGCTGCATCAGGGCGATCGCTAACGTGGGTTGGTGGGAGGTATTTCCGTTACCGGAAGATCCCAGTGGGCCAACAGAATCTCGAAGCGGCGCTGTTCCTCGCGCTTGAAGGTCTCCTGGTCGGGATAGAGTTGCCTGGTGAGCGCTTCCTCGCCGGGATTGGCGGTGGTGGCGGCGGTGGAGTTCTTGAATTTGAGCGTGACGCGGTAGTCCCAGCGGGAGTCTTCGGTCATGTGGTTAGCGGGCGTCTCGATCTTGACGGCAAGGATGCGGCCGCTCTCCACCCCCTTTTTCAGCACCGGGTAGTGGTTCTTGAGGAAGAGTTGCAGGAATTCCTGCTGGTGTCCCCATTGAACTTTGTAGTAGTACTCCATGGTATAGGGCTGGTCGGCGGCGGCTTGCGGGGGAGCGCCCTGGGCGAAGACAGTGGACGCAGAGAGCAGGATAGTTATCAGAAAGTTTCTCATTGTTCCTCCGAAAGGCGTCGATCGGCTTGTCCTGGTCATGAACCGATAGACTGATCGACCGAGAGACCAAGATTGTGACTAGCGGACATGGCCGGAAGGACATTGGCCTTTCGCCGATTTAGGGTATGCTACGCGCCAGGTACAAGGATGAACATATGAAAGCGGCCGCGGCAAAAAAACCCAAGATCCGCGTTGCTGTCATTGAGCCCGATCCGCTGCGGCTGATCGGTTTTCGCGCGTTGTTCGAATCCCAACCCGAATTTGAGATCGTGTCGGTCCCGTTGGACAAGGTGGCGACCGAGCCGGATCTGGATTTGGTGATGCTCGGCAGCCACGGGTCGCAGAACCTGTTCGACCTGATGGCGGGGCTGAAGGCGTCGCGTCCCGGCTTGCGCTTGCTGGTGTGCGGTTCGGGCGCGGACGACGAGACCATCCTCAAGGCGATAGCGGCCGGCGCCAAGGGATACGTGGACGAAGCGGCGACGCCGGAGGAGTTCGCGATGGCCATCCGCATCGTGAACCAGGGATCGGTGTGGGCGCCGCGGCGGGTGCTCTCCATTTTTATCGAGCGGGTTACGACTTCGCCGGGGCGTATCTTCCCGGCGGGACGCGTCACTTTTACCGACCGCGAAAAAGAAGTGCTGGAGATGCTGGTCGCAGGACGGGCGAACAAGGAAATTGGGGCCGCGCTGGGCATCGAAGAGCGCACCGTGAAGGCGCACGTCGCCAAGCTGATGCGCAAGGTCGGGGTGCAGAACCGGATCGCGCTCTCGGTGCATGCCATCACGCATTCTTTAGTCACAAAGTAGCGCTGCTGCTCGAAATTCAATTCACCACGGAGACACGGAGAATTGAGAATGCAGAATGAAGAATGACGACAATTCTTCGTTCTGGCTTCTTCATTCTTTGTTTTGTTCCTCCGTGTCTCGGTGCCTCAGTGGTGAACCAAGTCTGGCGGCATTACTTAAGGACACGGACTGGCGAGATTTGCGCGCTTCTGATGCCCGACGCATACTGCGCTCACCTACCACAGAACCCTGGGAGTTAATTCCCCGAGTCGCGGACACTAAAACCGCGACCCGGGGTTCGAACGGAAGTCGGGAGCGAACTGGGCCTCGCTCCCGGCTTTTTTCTTTTCCCGCACCTACGACGCCACCGCCACCGGCAGCATCTATCCTGTAGTATTGGAATGCGCGCCACGGAGAACCATTTCTCATGAAAAAAGTCCTGGTTTGTTTGCTGCTAAGTGTGTTCACAACCCTGAGCTGGGCGCAAGGCGATCGCGACAAAGTGCTGGATCGCGTGACGGAAGCTGGCACGGTGATGAACGAAATCATGGGTGCGCCCGACAAGGGCATTCCGGAGGAAATTCTGGGGTCGGCGCAGTGCGTCGCCGTGGTGCCCTCCATGCTGAAAGGCGGATTCATAGTCGGTGCGGCGTACGGCAAAGGCGTGGCGAGCTGCAAGACGTCGAACGGCTGGAGCGCACCCGCGTTTTTCCGCGTGGAAGGCGGCAGCGTCGGGTTCCAGATCGGCGGGCAGGCGGTGGACCTGGTGATGGTGATCATGAACGAGCGCGGCATGCGGGCCCTGCTGTCGAGCAAGTTCAAGCTGGGCGCGGATGCGTCGGTAGCGGCCGGGCCGGTGGGACGTCACGCCGAAGGCGCCACCGACTGGAAGATGCGCGCCCAGGTGTTGACGTATTCGCGAGCGCGCGGCGTGTTCGCCGGGGTGTCGCTGAACGGCGCGGTGATCAAGCAGGACCGCGACGACACGCGCGCCTTCTACGGGCGCATGGTGGGGTATCGCGCGCTGCTGACCGGCGTGCACCCGGCGCCGGCGGATGCCAATCCTTTCCTGGAGACATTGCGGCAATACGCGCCGGTGAAAGCGGCGGAAGCGCCCAAGCCGGCGACGCCTGCTGCAGAGAAACCGGCGGAGAAACAGTAGCTAGAACTGGTTTCAAAAATACGTTTTCGGGTAGGGCACGGCTTCAGCCGTGCCGCTCGAGACCGCAAAAATAGTGGGCTTTAGCCCCTGAGGGATTCCGTCCTCAGCTCATGCCGGCGTTGATTCATGACCTAAATGCCTTCCCGCTAACTCCCAACTACTAACTCCCAACTCCATCGTCAGTGCTTTTTGTCCTGGTCGCCGTGCTTGTGCTGGTGCGGTTGTGAGCCGGCTGCCCCGCCTTCCCCAGCATGCTTGTGTTCCTCTTTCGCCTCCTGATAGACGGGCGGCGGACCGAGCGAACCTTTTGCGGGCAGGTGGCGGATGTAGCCAATGATGGCCCACTGCTCGTTGTCGTCGAGGACGCCGGTCCAGCCGGGCATGCCGGTGAACCGGATCCCGTTCTGGATGATCCATTTCAATTGGCCGTCGTTGTAGGCCTGCACGCTTTTGTCGCCGAGGTCGGCGACCGGGGGCGACATGGTGTCGGCGAACGGCACCCCGGTGTTGTGGCCATCGAGGCCGTGACAAATCTGGCAATGATGCTGAAAGTGCTCAGCGCCGGTTTTCTGGTTTTCCGGCGTGTCGGGCAGCGGATTTTTCCAATCCTTCCCGCCGATGGTTTCCTGCTTGATTTCCTTGACCAGCGCGGCCTCGGCGCCGCCCGGGGCGCTGGCGCGGCAGGAAATCAGGAGCGCGATGGCGCTGGCAGCGACGACTATCTTCCACGAATGCCTGCAATCAACCATGCATGCCATCCTTTGAGCAAAGAGATGATAAATGGTTGGGGCACAAGGTTACGAGAACCGGGGGCTTCATCGGTTTGACACTGAAATGGTCGGGTGCTAGCGTCCGGTCACCCGTCAAATGCGCCATCGTCTCGAGTATGCGCTGGTCTGGCCGGTCGTGAAGATCCTGGGCGCCTTGCCGCGCCCGTTGGCGCGGGCGCTCGGCCTTTTGCTGGCCGGCGCGGTGTATCACCTGCACCGGCGCTTGCGAAAGGTGGGGCTGCGCAACCTGGAGATTGCCTATCCGGAAATGGCGGCCGCCGAGCGCCGCAGGATCGTGCGCGGCGTGTTTGTTTCGCTGGGCCGGCAACTGGCGGAATTCTGCCGGTTTCCCAGCTACACGCGGGACAACGTTTCGCAGGTCGCGGTGTATGAGGGCTTCGAGAATTTCGACGCGGCGCAACGCCGTGGCAAGGGCGTACTGTTTCTGACCGCGCACCTGGGAGGATGGGAGGTCGGGTCGTTCGTTCATTCGATCCACGGCCACAGGCTGCGGATCGTGGTTCGCGCGCTGGATAATCCGTACATCGACCGCTTGGTCGAGCGCTATCGGACGTTGCACGGCAACTCAACTTTCGAAAAGCAGGACTTCGCGCGCGGGCTGATTTCGGCGATGCGCGCCGGCGAAACGGTCGGGTTGCTGATGGACCAGAACATGACCCCGCCGGCGGGCGTGTTTGTGGATTTTTTTGGCGCGCCGGCATGCACCGCAAGCGGCATCGCGCGGGTGGCGCTGCACACCGATGCGTCGGTGGTGCCGGCATTCACCGTCTGGGACGATGTGCGGCGAAAATACCGCATTACGTTTGCCCCGCGGCTGGCGCTGCCGAAAACCGGCGATGACGAGCGCGACGTGGTCAACGCCACCCAGTTGTTCACCAGCGTGATCGAGGAGTACGTGCGGAAATCCCCTGACCAGTGGTTGTGGGTGCATCGCAGATGGAAGACAAGGCCGGAGGGCGAGCAGCCGTTGTACTAGTTGCGAGTTCCGAGTTGTGAGTTGCGAGTGGCCAACCATGAAGCTCAGCGAGATTGCAAAACACATCGGCGGCAGGGTAAAGGGCGCAGACGTTGAGGTCGGCTCGGTGGCGAGCATCGAGTCGGCAACGGCGCGGGATGTCGTGTTCGTCGACAACGAAAAGCATCTGGCGGCGGCGCTTGCGTCGAAAGCAGCGGCGGTGATTGCGGGTGAGTTTGCGGATACGGGCCAGAGACCCGTGCCACACAAGCCGTTGGTCATCGCCAGGCAGCCCAGGCTGGCGTTTGCCAGGGCATCGGAGTTGTTGTGTCCGGAAAAAAGGCCGGTGGCGGGGATTCACCGAACCGCGCTTGTGGATGAGAGCGCGCGGCTGGGCAAGGGAGTTGCCGTCGGGGCGCATGCGGTGGTTTCGGAAAACGTCACCATTGGTGACCACACCGCGATTGGCGCCGGCGCGTTTATCGGTGCCGGCGTGCGCGTTGGAACAGATTGCGACATCAAATCCAATGTCAGTATTTATCCCGGCGCGACCGTAGGCGACCGCGTGATCGTGCATGCCGGAGCGGTGCTGGGCAGCGACGGTTTCGGATTCGTGCGCGATGAGCAGAGCGGCAGGTACGCAAAATTTCCGCAGATCGGCAGGCTGGAGATTGGCGACGATGTGGAGATCGGCGCCAACAGCACGGTAGACCGGGGCGCGCTCGACGCCACCGTGATCGGGCGCGGCACGAAGCTGGACAACATGGTGCATGTCGGGCATAACGTGCGCATCGGTGAGAATGTAGTAATCGCGGCGCAGACAGGGATTTCGGGCAGCGCCGTGATCGAAGATGGCGTGGTGGTCGCCGGGCAGGTGGGGATTGCGGACCACGTCACCGTCGAGAGTGGCGCAATTCTGGGCGCGCAGTGCGGCGTGCCGAGCGGAAAGGTCATCCGCGGCAAGGGCATTCTGTTTTGGGGAACGCCGGCGAGGCCCATCAAACAGTATTTGAGAGAGCTGGCGGCGTTGGCGAGGATGGCGAAAAAATAGTTTCTAGTTTCTGGTTTCTAGAATTGGTTTCAAAAATCGGTTTTTGGGAAGGGCACGGCTTCAGCCGTGCCGGTCGAGGCCGCAAAAATAGTGGGCTTTAGCCCCTGAGGGACATTTGTCTTGATGCGAAAATGAATTTTGAAACCAGTTCTGGTTTCTGGTTTCTAGTTTCCAGACCGCCGCGACAGTGGGCCACTAGAAACCAGAAACTAGAAACCAGACATCCACATTATGGCGATCGTTGTTATTGGCGGACATTCACGGAGCGTGGGAAAAACCAGCGTGGTGGCAGGGCTGATTGCCGCCATGCCGGAGCGGCACTGGACTGCCGTCAAGATTACGCAATATGGCCACGGCATTTGCTCGGCGAATGGAGGGCTATGCGATTGCGCCACCGCCGATCATTCGTGGGCGATCACGGAAGAGCGCGACCGGTCGGGAGAAAGCGACACGTCGCGGTTCCTGGTGTCGGGGGCGGAGCGCTCGCTGTGGGTGCGGACGCGTCAGGGCAATTTAGCGGAAGCGATGCCGTCGTTGCGGAAGCAGATGGCGGGCGCCGAGAACGTGATCGTCGAGTCCAATAGCGTGATGAAGTTTCTGCGGCCGGACCTGTATATGACCGTGCTGGATTACGGCACGGCGGACTTCAAGCCAACGGCGCGCGAGTATCTGGACCTGGCATCGGCGGTAATTTTGCACGACGCGCCGCCGGATGCGCTGCCGGCGTGGAGCGGAGTGTCGCTCAAGCTGATCCAGGGCAAGCCGGTGTTCCGGGTGCGGCCGCCGCGCTACGTGAGCGAGGAAGTGGTCGCGTTCGTTCGCCAGAAGCTGGAGGCGGTGCGCCATTTGTGATTTGAACCGGTTTCAAAAATCGGTTCTTGGGTAGGGCACGGCGGAACCTGTCCCGAGCGAAGCCGAGGGAGCCGTGCCGCTCGGGGCCGCAGAAATAGTGGGCTTTAGCCCCTGAGGGACATTTTTCCTGAGGCGAATGTATTTTTGAAACCGGTTCTTAGTAATTTGGGATCAACTCAGGATGCATAGCTCACAACGTACAATTCCGTATGCAAAAGTTCGAGGTCCTGTTTGACGAGGGCGAGCCGGCGGCGGTGGAGGATGCCTCCTACGAGCCGTACGGCCGCTTGGGATTTCCCCCGGCGCCGGCGGGCAGGCCGTGGATTTACTCGAATTTCGTCCAGTCGCTGGACGGGATCGTGTCGTTCAAGGGCAAGCACGCGGCCGGGTCCGACATTGCGCGCTCGCAGCAGGATCGCTGGCTGATGGACCTGCTGCGGGCGCATGCCGACGCCGTGCTGGTCGGGGCGAACACGCTGCTCGACGAGACCGAGCTCGGCGGCCGGCCGCGCGGGCCGGTGTTCCGCATCATGGACGCGGAACTGCGGCGCTTGCGGCAGAAACTGGGAAAGCGGCGCGAGATGAACATTGTCGTGACCGGCTCGGCGAGGTTGGACTTGTCGGCCTTCCGGGTGTTCGACGGTGAGCTGGTGGACGCGGTGGTGGTCACCACAAAAAACGGGGCACAGCGGCTGGCGGAGAAGCAACCCCATCCGCACGTGCGGGTGATCGCGGCGGGCGAGGACAAGTTCGTGGACTTGACCGCCACCGCCGGGCTGCTGCGGCGCGAACTTGGCGTCGAGCACCTGCTGTGCGAGGGCGGCCCGACGCTGTATGGATACTTGTCGCGCGCCGGCTTGGTGGATGAGAAGTTCGTGACCCTGTCGCCGGTCGAGGTCGGACAACTGGCGCCGCCGGAGCAGGAGAAATCAGCGGCGGACGCGCGCAACCCGTCGCCGTACCGGCCGACGACGTTCCATGCGCCTGGATTCACGTTCGAGAATGCACCGTGGTGGCGGTGGATGAGTTGCCGGAGAGTGGCGGACCACCAGTTTTCGAGGTACCGGAAAAAATGATTTACGAATTTCTAGAATTGGTTTATTGGTTTCAAAGATCGGTTTTTGGGTAGGTCACGGCTTCAGCCGTGACCGAGGCGCGAAGCGCCGGGGCTCACCGACTCGATCTACATTCCGGCGCTGCGCAGGCGATCCAGGTCAATGTGCACGGTGCGCCGCCGGAACAGGTACCGCGCCATCAGAATCCCCACCCAGAAATAAATCGCACGCCGCATGACCGTGCTCCTCCCGAAGCGCCGCAAGCCGTTTTGGACGGGCGCGGCCCGGCAGGTTTGCCGGGCCGCGCCCCTTTGGCCCTTGAGCGACGATGTGCCCAACTGCCGCTAACCTATCGCGGCACGATCAAGGGGTAAAGATAGCGGGCGTAACCAGGCGCGGTTACCTTTGTGGATTAGCTTGTCAACTACTGCGGCAGGCGGTCATCGTGCGTAGCGCCCCATCAGTTCGCCGCGGGCGAGAATATGCCCTTGCAGGGCGCGCTCGAGTTCGCCGCGGCCGGCGCCTGCTTTGACGGCGGGTGCGTTGTCGAGCGCAAATAAACGGAAGAAATAGCGGTGCGGCTTTCCCGGCGGAGGACACGGTCCGCCGTAACCGACCTTGCCGAAATCGTTGTGGCCCTGGCGGGCGCCGTCCGCCAATTCCGCCGTCTTCGGCAGGTTCTCCGGCAACTCATGCGTGCCGGCGGGAATATTCCACACCATCCAATGTGTAAAGGTGCCGCCGGGAGCGTCGGGATCGTCGAGGATCAAGGCAAACGACCTCGTGGCCGGCGGGGCGCCGCTCCAGGCCAGTTGCGGGGATGTATTCTGGCCGTCGCATGTTTCCCGTTTTGGGAATTCGCCGCCAGGGGCAATCAATTTACTGTTGACCTGCATGGCTCCCTCCGGAGGCGCCGCGTAATTTGTCGCGTAAGCACCGGCGGTGAAACGAGCGGAACCGCCGAAACCCCAGATTTCATGTGCGTCTTCCGCGGTTCGCATGTACACCGATGCGGTGAGCAAGGTCACAATCAGGAGCGACATTCGCCTCATACCCCGCTATTTCATCAGAAGCCGGAACGGGTTGCCAAGCGGGGGCGGAGGGTGCGCCGGGAAACGGCGGAAACCCCGTGTCCATGCGGGTTTCCGCGGGCGCGCACGAACGTCCGTTCGGAGCGCCAAACACTCGTTCGAAAGTTTTTCCTTGACCGGCGGCGTAAGATGGAATGTCACAGGGGGTTGTGTCGTGTTATCACCTTATGGACTCGATATCATAGAAAGCTGCTTCACCTGTAAGCTGCGGGCCGACCGGATATTCTGTGATTTGCCCACCGCCGCCCTGCAATCATTCGAAGCCATTAAATACGCCAGTGCTTATCCCAAGGGCGCAGTCCTGTTTGTCGAAGGCCAGGCTCCCCGAGGAATCTTCGTTCTTTGCAAAGGCCGGGTCAAGCTCTCCATCTGTTCCACCGACGGAAAAACCCTGATCCTGAAAATCGCCGAACCCGGCGAAGTGCTCGGGCTCAGCGCCACCGTTTCCGGCAAACCGTACGAGCTCACGGCGGAGACGATCGATCCCTGCCAGGTGAACTTCGTCAAGCGCGAGGATTTTCTGCGCTTCCTGCGCGAGCACAGCGAGGCCTGCTTCCGCGTGGCCGAGCAATTGAGCGAGAAGTACAACACCGCTTGCCACGAGATCCGCGCGCTGGGGCTTTCCCACTCGGCGGCGGAAAAGCTGGCCAAGCTGCTGCTGGAATGGAGCTCGAAAAACGGGGAATCGAACAAGCAGGAGCCGCGCGTCAAGATGGCGCTCACCCACGAGGAGATCGCCCAGATGATCGGGACCTCGCGCGAGACGGTCACCCGTCTGTTCGCCGAATTGAAGAAGCGGCAGATCGTGCACGCCAAGGGCTCGACGTTGCTGATCCGCAACAAGGCGGCCTTGAAAGCCCTGGCCAGCGTCTAGGGACGTTGCCAGTCTTCGCCGGAACTCCACCGCGCCATGACTAGTGCGGCGGAGAAGGCCCCTTGTATTTCCTGCCGAAATCCGCTCCGAGCGTTGCTTTTCCGGTTATGCATCACTATAAACAGTGATAGCAGTCACTGTTTTGGTTCCCCGCAGCAAGCATGATTCCAGTGTTATGGACAGCGCCAAGAACCAGAGCTGCTTCACCTGCGAGCTGCGGCCGGACCGAGTTTTTTGCGACTTGCCGGCCGAGGCGCTACAGGCATTCGACGCCATTAAGACCACCACGAGCGTGCCGCGCGGTGCGACATTGTTCGCCGAAGGCAAACAGCCGCGGGGAATTTATGTCTTGTGCGAAGGGCGCGCCAAGCTCTCGGTCTGTTCCGACGCTCGCAAGCGCCTGATGCTGCGCGTTGCCGGGCCGGGCGAGGTGCTGGGCCTGAGCGCCAGCATGGCGGGGCGGCCCTACGAAGTGACCGCGGAAATGCTGGACACTTCGCAGGTGGCCTTTGTCCGCCGCAAAGATCTTTTGCACTTCCTGCGCGAACACCGCGTGGCCTGCCTGCAGGTGGTTCACCTGCTCAGCCAGGATCTGCACCAGGCGTATGACCGGGTGCGGTCGATCGGACTGTCGCGCGCGCGCCGGCCCCACCTGGTGCATCCCGCGTCGCACAACGCCGCGCACAGCAACTGACGAGACCATCGACGTCCTGCAGACGCCCGCTCCGGCGGGCGTTTTTGTTGGTGCGGGAAGGTCGCAAGGCGCCGTGAGTTACGGCACAGGGCATGTCCGGCCGGAAGAACTGGATCACTCAGCTATGTGAGCGGCCTCACAGCCTCTCCGCCCACGGTTGTCCGATGCTGTCGCTGCATGTCCGGGGTCCGATGCGGATCCGCCCCGGTCTCTGCTTAGGAGCTAATAGCAATGGACGAATTCAGAAATCATAAGCGGTTCGCGGTCTCCCTGGCCGCTGGGATGCTGGTCATGCTGGTAGTGACCGGCGTCAGCATCGCCGGCGAGCTGCCCAAGGCGGCCCCCGCCCCGGCCGTCGGCGGCGACTACGTCGGCAGCGATATCTGTATTACTTGCCATGATGATCAAAACCGTCGGATGAAGAACACGGTGATGGGCAAGGCTTTTGCCAAGCCCCACACAGCCGACGAAAAACTCGGATGCGAATCTTGCCACGGACCTGGCAGGGTTCACGTGGAAGCCGGCGGCAGCAAGGAAACCATCCCTGTCCGTTATGGCAAAGACACCAGGAACTCAGTCGAAGAACAGAACCAGTCCTGTGTGCAGTGCCACAAGAGAGGTAACCGCATGTTCTGGGCCGGCAGCCCGCACGAATCGCGCGGTATGCGGTGCGTCGACTGCCACAACGTAAAGCAGCAGCTGGTGAGGTCAATGGCCGGCGAGGCATTCTTGACCGAACCGCTGAAGGACACCGGAGGTCTTGTCAAGCCCGAGACCGAGCTCTGCCTGCAGTGCCACCAGATGCGCCGCGCGCAACTGCAGCGCTCTTCCCACATGCCATTCCGCGAAGGCAAAGTTACTTGCACGAGCTGCCACAATCCGCATGGCTCGCCCAATCCGTCACAACTGAAACAGGCCACCGTCAACGAGAACTGCTATAGCTGCCATGCCGAGCGGCGCGGCCCCTTCCTCTGGGCGCATCCGCCGGTGACGGAAAACTGCGACACCTGTCACGAACCGCATGGCGCCACCAACCCGCAGTTGCTGAAAGCGCGCATTCCGAGGCTCTGCCAGGAGTGCCACAACGAATTCTCGCACGGCGGCCAGTACCCCCTGGGCAATGTGCTCTCCAGCAACGGCAACCCCGTGGGGTACAACAACAAAACCTTGAACCGTGGCTGTGCAAACTGCCACTCCAAAATCCACGGGACCAACGCCCCGTCGGGTAAGTTCTTCGTGCGCTAGGAGAAGGAGAGAGCAATGAAAATTTTCAAGCTGTTTGCGCTTTGTGCACTGCTCGCGCTCCTGCTTGTTCCGGCTGCGGTTTTGGCGCAGGAACAGGCTCCCGAGCGCGGCGTTGTGGAGTTTGGCTTCCGCGGGGTCACGGGTACGGTTTACGGTCGCACCAATCCGGGTGACGTTCCGTTCACCAACAATTTCCGTCCCGATCTGTTGAACTCCGGCCTCAACACTTATTACGATTATCGAAACGCCTTCTACATTCCTAAATTCAACTACCAAACTGATAGCCTTTTCGGCTCCCAGAGCTATCTCAAGGTTCAGTCGGCCAGCAACGGCTTCGCCTATGAGAACGGAGGAAGTCTCAGTCGAGATCTGGGCGTCCTGGTTACCCTCGGTCAATACGGCCACTACAAGGCCCAATTCCGCTTTGACGAGACGCCGCACATCTTCAGCGGCACCACGCGTACGCTGTTCAGTGGGGGCTCGGGCGTGTGGAACGTGAATCCTGCGCTGCAGGCCGCGCTGTTCAACACCCTCTGCGGCGGAGTTAACGCTAACGGTACGTGTAAGGTCACTACTTCGGGCGCGGCGCTTGTCACCCTCAATGCCAATACGATAAGCAGCGCGGTGGCCGGCACCTTGGTACCAGGTGTTTCCGGTGCCCAGTTGTTTACCCAACAGGAGAACCGGAAAACGGGTACTGGTCTGGTGAGCTGGAACATCACCCCCAACGTGAACGTCTCAGGCTTGTTCTCGCGGGAGCACCAGCTCGGCACCCGGCCCATCGGCTTTGTCATGGGCGCCTCCTCGGGCGGCTACGTGGCGGAAGCGCCGGAGTCGATCGACTACTACACCAGCAATGTCAAAGTCGCTACCGAATTTGGCATGAAGCACTGGGACGCATCGCTTGGGTACCAGGGATCGTTCTTCCACAACGACGTTCCCAACATGGTGGTGGCGAACCCGTTCTCGAACGTGTACAACCAAGTTACGTCCACTGGGTCCAGTACGGTGGGTCCGGCCACGGGACGGATGGATCTGTACCCGGACAATAAGTATCAGCAATTTGTGGGTCAGGGCGCAGCCGAGCTGGGCAAATACATCCACTTGATGGCTAACATCACTCCTGGGTGGATGTCCCAGACGGCCAATTTGCAGCCTCTAACCACGAACACATTTATTAACCAGACCGCACCGGCTGGCTATCCCAACTTCCTGCCGGCGCAAAACCTCAACGGCAAAGTGAACACCCTGGCCATGAACTACACCGGCGTATTCAAGGCCATGAAAAACCTGGTGTTCACAGCGAAATTCCAGTATTACGACTACGATAACCAGACTCCGGATTGGTTGGTCAGACCCGTGGTGGGCGACACTTCGTACTTAATCAGCAGCTCCTTCCACGGTTCGACGGCAGGTTGTTATGACCCGGTGGTGGGACCCAGCAGCGAGAACGTCGTTAACGCGGCCTACACCTACTACTGCCCCGCCGAACAAAGCTCGTTCACCAGTAAGCTGTTGGATGTGGGTGGCACTTGGTTCTTCACCAAGAAGAACTCTTTGAAGTTCGGCTATCAGCGGGGGTGGATGGATCGCACCAACCGCGAAGTTGACGAGACCATCGAGGGCTCGTTCTACGGAGCGCTGGACATGCACCTGCGCAAACATCTGCTGCTGCGGGTTTCGGGGCGCCACCAGAACCGCATGCCGCAAGGTGGCGTCAACGCCTACGAAGTCGACCCCAGCAACGTGTATTCGCGCATGCTCGATCAATCCACGCGGGTTCGTAACCGCGGCGATGTGTCGCTGCAGTGGGATGCCACTCAGAAGCTGAGCCTCTCGGCCTACTGGGGAACGCTGCAGGACAACTTTAACCAGCGCGACGCGGTCAACAGTCTGACGCCGCTCGGGAATGCCGCCTATAGCCCGCTGCTGGTGGCCGGCACTGCCCCGACGCCGATCTATGGACCGTATTACGCCTATGGGTTGCTGAACAGCATCGGACGGAACTACGGCTTCGATGTTAACTACGCACTCACGCCCAAGGTGGTCCTGTTCGCGGAGTACGGGCGTGAGAAGAACACCGGCGTGATGGTCCAGGGGAGGGGACTCAATGCCGCAAACTGTGTACCCACGGGCACCGGCTACGTCTATCCCAGCTCCTGCGATCCCATCAACGACCTCCTGACCGCCAGCAAGGATGTGGTGAACAGCTACTATGGTGGAGCGGACATCTCTGTTTCCAAGAAGCTCGACCTCAGCCTGTATTACAGCTTGTCGCTTGCGCAGAGCTTCGTATTCAGCGATGGCGCGAACTGCCAGATCGGCAACGGCCCCAATAGCTTCTGCCGCACGCACTTCACGAACTGGAGCCTGGACACGGCTGCCAATCCTGCCGTGACCTTCAGTTATCCGCAGGACGTCAACCGGGTTCACGAGGTTGGCGCCATTGCCAGGTTCAAGTTGACGGATAGTCTGAGACCGAAGTTCCAGTACGTCTTCCGGCAGTTCGCCAACAACGATTGGCAGACCGGTGTCGTGAATCCTTTTAGTTTTGTCGGGACTGCCATTGACCCGGGCGGCACGAGTGCCCTGCAGAAGCTCCTGTTCCTAGGGGCGGATCAGCCGTCTTACAGGGCGCACGTCTTCACGGCTACACTGGAGTACCACTTTTAGTTCCGTAGTTATGCAGTTTCAGGCGAGGGCGGCCAAACCGGCCGCCCTCTTTTTGTGTGCCGAGCATGTTCGACAGCTGGGAGGTGAAAGTCCTCTTCACAACCTGATGGAGGTGAAGTGATAGCGAAGCGTAAGGGCGTCGTCGCAAGGCGGGGTCTGAAAGAAGCGTGGAGCAAAGGCGCGAGCCGATGAACAAGAACCGGATGAGGAGGCCTACGGCATGGGGCGAGCGGGCAGAAAGCCGCGAAGCCCATATCCATCAAGCATGCTGGTGGTAAATCCGGCGGCTGTGCGCGGAAGGCGGTCGAACTTACCTCGGGGGGTCTGCGGCGTGTCACGGAATCGTGACTGAGGGTGAAGCGATTCACTCTGACCACGCCGCAGAAGTCAGCAGCGGGCGTAGTAGCCGCCATGGCGGCGAAGGCCCAAACGGAAGGGAGCGGCAAGTAGTCGGCGGGACTCGATGGGCGACAAGCGGCAGGAGAACCAGTTCCAGATGTTGCTGGCCTTCACCGACGAGGGGAGGAGTGAAGCTCCGATGGCTCGGCGGGAAGGGACCGAAGCGCTCACGGCGAAACGCGCGTGCGAAAGCCCGGCTCACCTGCAGCAGGGGATGGAAGAGGTCTGCGACAGGGAGAACCTGAAGCGGGCCTTGCAAAGAGTGAAGTCGAACCAAGGGAGTCCGGGGATCGACGGCAGGACGGTCGAGCAGCTACCGGGCTACCTGAAGCAGCACTGGCCAGCGATCCGGGAACAGTTGCGGAGCGGGACCTATAAGCCGCAAGCGGTGAGGCGAGTCGAGATCGCCAAGCCGGACGGCGGGGTGCGCAAGCTGGGCATTCCGACGGTGCTGGATCGTTTTATCCAGCAAGCGGTGATGCAGGTTCTGCAACGGCAGTGGGACGCGACGTTTTCCGAACACAGTCACGGGTTTCGTCCGCAACGCTCGGCGCATCAGGCGGTGGCCAAGGCGCAGCAGTATATCGCCGCAGGAAACCGCTGGGTGGTGGATCTTGATCTGGAAAAGTTTTTCGATCGAGTGAACCACGACAAACTGATGGCGGCGATAGCACGGCGGGTGAACGACAAAAGGATGCTCAAGCTGATTCGAGCTTTCCTGGAGTCGGGCGTGATGGAGAACGGGCTGGTGAGTCCGGTGGAGGAAGGCACTCCGCAAGGAGGGCCGTTGTCTCCGCTGCTGTCGAACCTTGTGCTCGACGAACTCGACCGGGAGTTGGAGCGCCGTCAGCACCGTTTCGTGCGCTACGCGGATGATTGCAATATCTACGTGGCGAGCGAGCGGGCGGGGAAACGAGTCATGCAAAGCGTGACGAGTTTCATCCAGCGACGACTCAAGCTCAAGGTCAACGAGACGAAGAGCGCGGTGGCGCGGCCGCAGGAGAGGAAGTTCCTGGGCTTTAGCTTTACCTACGGAGCCGAACCGAAACGGCGCATTGCGCCCAAGGCTCTGCTTCGGTGTAAGCAAAGAGTACGGGAGCTGACGCGTCGGACGCGAGGAGTCAGTCTGCAACGGATGACGAAGGAACTGGCCAGCTACTTGCGTGGCTGGAAGGGCTACTTCGGCTTCAGCCAGACGCCCTCGGTGCTGCACCACCTGGATCAATGGATTCGGCGTCGATTGCGATCCGTGATCTGGAAGCAAAGGAAGCGACGCAGTTCGTGGCGGCTGGCGAACAGTCCTGCCTTGAGCACGCCGTTTCCCATCGCTTACTTCGACTCTCTGGGACTTCCACGCTTGCTTGCGGAATAGCTCAACCCGCCGAACCGCCGTATGCGGACCCGCATGTACGGTGGTGTGGCAGGGGTGGACGGGTGACCGTCCCCCCTATGCCGATTGCCCCGTATTCCCCGCCCTTTGGCCGATTCATCATGACGCGACAGGTCGCGGCGCGGGCCGCTTGCGCCGGTGATGCAGCTCACGTCCGCAGGTGATGACCACAGCAGGGGTGATTCAAGTCACCTTCAGACGTGAGGCGTCTCACAGCCGGTTGGTCGCCGATCTGAGAACGTAGAGTTGACCCCGCCTGCGTGACGCACGTCACCGGCGCAAGGGTCGAGGCCGACCCGCACGCCGAGCAGGTACTGGATGACCGTATTGCGACACACCAAGACCCGGACGCAAATCCCGTTCATGCTGCTGCTGTTCACCGCGGTCTTGCTGTTCGCCGGCGGCGCCCGGGCCGAGGATAACCCCAACGACACCTGCCTGGCCTGCCACGCCGACAAGGCGCTCACCACCAAGCGCGCCGGGCGCACGGTTTCGCTGTTCGTCGAGGCGAAGAAGTTCTCGTCGTCCATCCATGGATCGCTGTCCTGCACCAACTGCCACGCCGATCTCGAGGGCAAGGACCTGCCGCACGAAACGCCGCTTAAAAGAGTGGACTGCGGCGCCTGCCACGGCGAGGAGGCCAAGCAGCACGCCAAGTCGCTGCACGGCCGCGCCGTCGCCCACGGTGACGCGCTGGCGCCGCGCTGCGCCAGCTGCCACGGCAATCACGACATCCTGCCGGTGAAAGACCCGCGCTCTCCGGTGTCGCCGATGAACGTGCCGTTCACCTGCGGCAAGTGCCATCGCGAAGGCACGCCGGTACAGACACAGCGGAAGATCGAGCAGCACAACATCATCGAGAATTATGCCGAGAGCATGCATGGCGAGGCCCTGCTGAAGAAAGGCCTGACGGTGACGGCCAACTGCGCTTCCTGCCACACGGCGCATAACATCCTGCCGCACACCGATCCCAATTCCTCCATCGCGCGGGCCAACATCGCCAAGACCTGCACCAAATGCCACGCGCGCATCGAGGACGTCCACCGCAAGACGATCAAGGGCGAACTCTGGGAAAAAGAGGCGCACGTGCTGCCGGCGTGCGTGGATTGCCACCAGCCGCACAAGATTCGCAAGGTCTTCTACACCCAGGGCATGGCCGACGCCGACTGCATGCGCTGCCACGCCAACGAAAACTTGAAAGCGCGCGATGGGCGGCCGATGGCAGTGCACGTAGCCGAGGTGGCGTCGTCGCGGCATGCGAAGGTAGCCTGCAGCCAGTGCCACTCGGAAGTGAACGCCTCGCGCGTGCGTCCGTGCGAGACCATCACCACGGCGGTGGACTGCTCCAAGTGCCACGAGCAGATCGGGCAGGACTACCAGCGCAGCAAGCACGGTCAGCTCTTCGCCAAGAAGGATCCCAACGCGCCCGTCTGCAAAGAGTGTCACGGTACGCACAAAGTGCTCGGAAAACACGACCCGCAATCGGTGACCTTCCCCACCAATATCCCCACGCTGTGCGCGCGCTGCCACCGCGAAGGCAAGAAGGCGGCGATGCGCTACACCGGTACGCAACACGAGATCATCCAGCACTACCAGGAGAGCATTCACGGCAAGGGCCTGCTGAAGAGCGGCCTGACGGTGACGGCGACCTGCACCAACTGCCACACCGCGCACCGCGAGTTGCCCAAGTCGGACCCGGATTCGTCGGTCAATCCGCAAAACCTTCCCGCCACCTGCGGCCAGTGTCACCACGGCATCCAGGAGCAGTTCGTCAACAGCATTCACTCGCGGACCGTTTCCAGCACCAAAGAAGAGCTGCCGGTGTGCAACGATTGCCACACCGCGCACCAGATTCGGCGCGCCGACGAGGACGGCTTCAAGCTGGACATCATGGCCAAGTGCGGCCGCTGCCACGTCGAGATTGCCAAGACGTATTTCGACACTTATCACGGCAAAGTTTCGCGGCTCGGCTACACCAAGACCGCCAAATGCTACGACTGCCACGGCGCGCACGACATCCTGAAGGTCACCGATCCGCGGTCGCACCTCAGCCGCGCCAACGTCGTGCAGACCTGCCAGAAATGCCACGCCAGCGCGACGCGGCGCTTCGCCGGCTACCTGACGCACGCCACCCACCACGATCCCAAGAAGTATCCGTTCCTCTTCTGGACGTTCTGGGGCATGACCTCGCTGCTGCTGGGGACGTTCGTCATTGGCGGCTTGCACACCTTGTTGTGGCTGCCGCGCGCCTTCCAGATGCGCCGCGAACTGCGCGCCGAGGATGCCGCCCGGAAAGCCGCCGAACAAAAAACGGCGGAGGAGAAGCACGATGGCGACCGCTAAAGAGCAGATCGAAACCGTCGTTGCGGATCCCAAACCCGCGGCGCCGATCGCCGCCGCCGCGCGTGATGCCGCGGTGATCGCCAGCGACGAATGGGGCCCGGAGGCGCCGCCCGACCGCCGCGAATTCGTCCGCTTCTCTCACCTGCACCGGGCGCTGCACGCCTGCATGATCGTCAGCTTCATCACCCTGGCGCTGACCGGGTTGTCGCTGAAATTTTCCTACACCGGCTGGGCGCGGTTTATGTCGCGCATGCTGGGCGGATTTCAGACCGCCGGCTTCATTCACCGCACCGCCGCGGTCATCATGTTCGGCGCCTTCATCACTCACATCGTCGATCTGTTCAAACTGAAGAAGCGCGAGTACGGATCGTGGAAGGCGCTGATCCTGGGCCCGAACTCGATGCTGCCCATGAAGCAGGACCTGCTGGAGTTCATCGCCACCATGAAGTGGTTCGTGGGGCAGGGCGAGCGGCCGCACTACGGGCGCTGGACGTACTGGGAGAAATTCGATTACTTTGCCGTGTTCTGGGGCGTGTTCATCATCGGCTCCACCGGGTTGGCGCTGTGGTTTCCGGTGTTCTTCACGCGGGTGATTCCCGGGTCGTTCATCAATGTCGCCACCATCATTCACAGCGACGAGGCGCTGCTCGCCACCGGGTTCATCTTCACCGTCCATTTCTTCAACACGCACCTGCGGCCGGAAAAATTTCCCATGGACACCACCGTGTTCACCGGGCACATGCCGCTGGCGGAATTGAAGCGGGACAAGCCGCGCGAGTACCAGGCGCTGGTCGCCAGCGGCCGACTGGAGCAGCACTTGGCGGATCCGCAACCCGCCATCGTGGTGAAGACCATTCGCGTGTTCGCCTGGGTGGCGTTGTCCATCGGCTTCAGCATCGTGGTGTGGATCATCTACGCGATGCTGTTCGCGTACCGCTAGCCCGGCGCGCAGAGAGAAGGGTCTGGCATGTTGAAACCGAGCCGTGCACGGATTGCGATCGCGCTGCCATTCATACTCGTCTTATTCAGCGCGATGTCGTGGGCCGCGAAGCAGCCGAAACAGCCGAAAATCACCGATGCCGAATGCCTCGCCTGCCACGCCGACGCGAGCATGACCAAGGAAGTGGGCGGAAAGCAGGTTTCACTGGCGGTGGACGAGGCGAAGTTCAAAGGCTCGGCGCATGGCATGTTCGCCTGCACCGATTGCCACACCGACATCAAGTCGGCGCCACACGACACGCCGCCCGCCAAACCGAAATGCGCCACCTGCCATGCCGACGAGGATGCCGCCTACAATCGCGGTTTCCACGCGCAGGCGGTGAAGAACGGCGACAAGCTGGCTGCTAGCTGCCAGGACTGCCACGGCAACGTGCACCGGCTCCTGCCGGTCACCGATCCCAACTCCAAGGTGCATCGCAAGAACATCCCAGCCACCTGCGGCGTCTGCCACGGCCAGAAGTTCGTCATGGAGGCCAGCGGACTGACCGCCGAGCCGTTCATCAACTACGAGCAGAGTGTTCATGGCTTGTCTATCGCCAAGGAAGGGGACAAGAGCAAGGCGGCGGTATGCACCGATTGTCACGGCAGCCATGAAATTCTCGCGGGCAGCAACCCGAAATCCTCGATCTTCAAGGCCAACGTTCCCTTTACGTGCGGCAAGTGCCACACCGAAGTGGAACAGAAGTACATTTCCAGCATCCACGGCCAGGCAGTCACCCGCGGCAACTGGCAGGCCCCGGTGTGCACCGACTGCCACGGTATCCACACCATCAAGGCGCCCAGCAACCCCGCTTCCTCGGTCAGCGCGCAGAACATCTCCCGGTATACCTGCGGGCGCTGCCATGAGAGCGTGCGCCTGGCGAGCGAATTCGGCATGCCGGCGCGACGGGAAAGCACGTACCTGGCGAGCTACCACGGCTTGGCCTCGGAGGGCGGGTCCACGGTGGTAGCCAACTGCGCCAGTTGCCATGGCTCGCACAATATCCTGCCGTCGTCAGATCCCAGGTCGAAGGTCAACCGCGCCAATCTGAAGGCCACCTGCGGCCAGTGCCACCCCGGGATCAGCGACAAGTTTCTCCAGGGGAAGGTGCACATCAACGCTCCGCTGTCCGCCGATATCGGCAGTGTGGCGGTGCGCTGGATCCGCAGCATGTACCTGACGCTGATTTTCGCCACCATCGGCGCCATGCTGCTGCACAACTTCATTATCTGGCGGCGCAAGGCCCTGCTCCGCCGCGACGCCCACCGCCGCATCGTGCGCCGCATGGACACGAATCAACGGGTGCAGCACCTGACCCTGCTGATCAGCTTCTTCGTCCTGGTGCTGACCGGGTTCGCGCTGAAATATCCGGAGTCGTGGTTTGCCGAGTTGCTGAACCTGAACGAAACCCTCCGCGGCATCCTGCACCGCACCGCCGGCGGTGTGCTGATCGCGGTGGGCTTGTACCACGTCGCGTACTTGCTCCTCAGCGCCGCGGGCCGGCAGCTCATGTTCAGCATGCTCCCCGAGCCCAAGGATGCGCTCGACGCGCGCGACACCATGCGACACTACCTCGGCTTCAACGTTCCCAAACCGCAGTTCAAGCGCTTCAACTATGCCGAGAAGGCCGAATACTGGGCGCTGGTCTGGGGCACGATGGTAATGGCCAGCACCGGCCTGGCGCTGTGGTTCAAGGTGCAGATCGGACACTTGTTTCCCCGGTGGTGGCTGGATGTCGCCACCGCCATCCATTTCTACGAGGCTATCCTGGCCACGTTGGCCATCCTGGTCTGGCACTTCTACCAGGTGTTCTTCGACCCCGACGTCTACCCGATGAATTGGGCGTGGTACGACGGCCGCATGTCGGTGGAGCACTACCAGGACGAGCACGGCCTCGACAGCGAGACCGTCCGCCGGTCCGTGGATGCCGCGGCAGCGGAGAGCGGCGCGCCCGAGCCGGTGCCGGAACAGTCGGAGGACAAGTACTCGGTCGGCCCGCGCCCTTGAAGAACCGGGGTCGAGACCGGCGGGCAGGGATGGCCTGTGGCACAGGTCACACGCGATTGTGACTTGCACCACAGGCCATCGTTTGTCAGCGGTTTACATTTAACGTAAGCTGCGCGGTTGCTTTTTTCGCCGGCGCAGCCGCAGCCGGTGCAGCACTGCCGTAGGAAATCCAGGAGGATTTTGGATGGCCGACCAGCCCCCCGATGCCGTAGCCTCGTCCCCCTCCCCGCAAAACCCGCCGCCGGGCCTGTTCCGAAACCCGATCAGCCTGATCGGCGTGGCGCTGGCGCTCATCAGCGCGGCCAACATCGCATTCCTCATTTTTATTGATTACATCTCCGCCCGGCCCAGTCCTTACATCGGCATCTTCGCCTACATGATCCTGCCCGCGTTCATGATCCTGGGATTGCTGCTGATCCCGCTGGGCATGTGGGCGGAGCGCTCACGCCGCCGTACGCAGGCGCCCTCGATGGCGCGTTATCCGCGCATTGACCTGAACGATCCCAAGCAACGCAGCGCGTTTGCCTTCTTTGTCACCTTCGCCATCGTATTTGTCGCGTTGAGCGCCGCCGGCAGCTACCGCGCCTACGAGTTCACCGACTCGATCCAGTTCTGCGGCCAGCTTTGCCACACCGTCATGAACCCCGAGTTCGTCGCCTACAGCCAGTCGCCGCACGCGCGCGTGCGCTGCGTGGATTGCCACGTCGGCCCCGGCGCCGGCTGGTACGTGCGCTCCAAGCTCTCCGGCGCCTACCAGGTGTACTCCGTCACCTTCCACAAGTATCCCAAGCCGATCCCGACGCCGGTGCAAAGCCTGCGCCCGGCGCAGGAAACCTGCGAGCAGTGTCACTGGCCGCGCAAGTTTTACGGCGCACAATTGAAGGTCTTTTATCACTACGGCAGCGACGAGAAGAACACGCCGCGGCAGATCCGCATGCTGATCAACACCGGCGGCGGCGATCCCACCACCGGCGCGCCTTCCGGCATCCACTGGCACATGAACATTGCCAACGAGATCACCTACATCGCCAGCGACAATCAACGGCAGGTGATTCCCTGGGTGCAGGTGAAGGACCAGAGCGGGCGCGTTACCGTCTACCAGTCGAAGGACAACCCGCTCAAGCCGGAGCAGATTGCCGGCATGCCCAAGCGGCGCATGGATTGCGTGGACTGCCACAACCGGCCGTCGCACATCTATCCCTCGCCCGATCACTCGGTGGACGAGGCGCTGGTGGCCAGACGGATCGATCCGACGTTGCCCTTCGTCAAGCAGCAGGCGGTCGCGGTTCTCAGCGCCACTTACAACACCACGCCGGAAGCGACCCAGGCCATCGCCACCAATTTGGAAAAATTCTATGGCGAGAAATATCCCGCGTTAGCCAAGAGCAAGGAGCTGGAAATTCGCGCCGCCATCGCCGAGGCGCAGCGGATTTTCAAGACCACCATGTTCCCCGAGATGAAGGTGGACTGGCGCGTGCACCCGAACAACATCGGGCATTTCTTGTTCCCCGGCTGTTTCCGGTGCCACGACGGCAATCACGTCAGCCCCGACGGCAAGGCGCTGACCAAGAATTGCGACACCTGCCATACCGTCCTCGCCGAATTGGAGAGCGGGCAGCCCGTCTACGGCAGCACGCAGGGCATGAAGTTCAAGCACCCGGTGGACCTGGGCGACTTGACCGCCGTCAATTGCGCCGACTGTCATACCGGCGGCGTCGGACCGTAACCCTCTGAAGTGTCATCCCGAGCGAGAGCGCGGCAAGGAGCTGGCGGACCGATTTTGGCCGCCAGCATGCCGCGTTCGAGTCGAGGGACCTGCTTTGGCAGTCGCCTGGCAGTCGCCCCTACTGGCAATGAGTCATGAGGGGCTCGCGCTCCGAATCTTGCAGGTAATTTTGGAACTCCATTAAGACGTGACACTGCTGGCTTGCCAAGGATACGTCCTTCTTCTTTGTCGCCATGTCAAGCAGCATCAGAGACTGAACTGCAATCGCGCGCCCATAAATCCCCCGCGCAGGATGGGTGGGTGAAACCTGCTTGAAGATCCTCCGGTAAACGGCGACTGAGCGACCGACGTACTCACGCGCCCCTTCAAACTTGCCTTGGGCTGCAAAAACGAAGGCAAGACCTGCCAGGGATGCAGCCGCCTCTGGAGAATCCTTTTCCCCTTTATGCAACGCGAGTGCGTTTCTGTAGTACTGCTCCGAATCGGTGTAGTTTTGTTGCCCTCTGCGCACGTCACCCATGTCATTCAACAACTGCGATTGCTCGTGCACATGGTAAGGCAAAGAGTTCGAAGATCTAAGCAGGTCAGAAGCGTGTTTCAATGCTGCTTCAGCACCTGAGTAGTCCTTCTTGACGAGGGCAGTGTCTGCCGCTTCAGAAGCCAACCAAAAACTGTGCTGGAACTGCAACTCGGCAGCGTCTTCCGCGTCATGGTTCACCGGATTGCCGAATCGCACGATCGTAAGGGTTGCAATCGCTACTGGTCTCCCGCCGAATTCAAACGGTCGATACTTCCAGTGGTTAACGGCGTCTACGGCAGCCGGTACGAGCATTGGATGGCCACGAACAACACGCACAACCGACGCTGCACCGTACTCGTCAACGGTGATCTGGAGAATGACGTTGCCCTGGATGCGGCCCGCCTGAGCGATCGCTGGATATACCGGTGCGGGGTTCTTAACGAGGTGTTTCATCGCTTCAGCGGGAGAAACTCGGGTGACTTCGGAGAATGCCAGGACGCTCAACTCCGCGACGACTATTATCACAACAACAGTCACAAGAATGCGATTCGCCAGCATGTTCTGCATTATGTGCCCGTATGACTGTTGTGAGCAACGCTTATCACAATTTACGCTCAGAACCCGCCCGTGACCCACCTCACACCAATTTGTGACAACTGTCACGGCCTCGTGTTCTCCCCGGGTCTACGCTGGAGCAGGTAGAGGAGACCGAGGATGGATACCGGGACCGCCCAAAATCCGCAGCAGGCCAAACCGCGGCTAATCTTCTGGGAAGTCACCAAGGGTTGCAACCTGCGTTGCATCCATTGCCGCGCCAGCGCCACCGAACTGAGCTCGCCGACTGACCTGCCGACCTCTCGGGCGCTCGACATCATCACCCAGATCGCTGCCTACGCCAGCCCGATCCTGGTGCTGAGCGGAGGCGAACCGCTGTACCGGCGCGACATCTTCCAGTTGGCCCGGTTCGCCACCGATAAAGGGCTGCGTGTCGCCCTCGCCACCAACGGCACCATGGTGACGAAAGAACTGGCGCGCCGCATCGTGGACTCCGGTGTGCGCCGCGTTTCCATCAGCCTCGACGGCGCCGACTCGCTGACCCACGATACCTTTCGCGGCATCCCCGGCGCGTTTGACGCCGCCGTGTACGGCTTGCGCAACCTGAAAGAGCTGGGCATGTCGGTGCAGATCAACATGACGATCGCGCGCCACAATGCGCGCCAGTTGCCGCAGGTCCTGGAGTTGGCGCGCGGCCTGGGCGCCGACGCGCTGCACACGTTTCTCCTGGTCCCGGTCGGCTGCGGCGTCGATATCGCCGCCGAGCAGATGGTTGCGCCCGAAGAATACGAGGCCATGCTGAACTGGTTCTACGACCGCTCTCTGGAAGGCGGCATCGAGCTGAAGGCGACTTGCGCGCCGCACTATTTCCGCGTCGCGCGCCAGCGTCGCGCCGCCGAACGACGCGCATCAGAAAGCACGCCGCAATCCCCGGCGATTGGCCCCGCCGACATGATGATGCCGGGCTCGGCCGGCGTGGTGATTCATCCCCACGGTTCGCATCCTCCCACGGTCGCGAACCCGGGGTCCCCAGAACGCGCCGGTGTTGCGCGTTTTGGGGTGGAAAAGAACGCGGAACACGCCGGCATGGGCGGCCACCCCGACGGCATGCACGCCATGACCAAGGGCTGCCTGGCCGGCACCGGCGTCTGCTTCATTTCGCATGAGGGCGAAGTTTTTCCCTGCGGCTATCTCCCGGCGATCGCGGGCGACCTGCGCAAGCAGAGCCTGGCCGACATCTGGGAAAACTCGGTGGTGTTCAACGAACTCCGCGATCCCGACAACCTGAAAGGGAAGTGCGGCTGCTGCGAGTTCCGCAACATCTGCATGGGGTGCCGCGCGCGCGCCTACGCTGCCACCGGCGACTATCTGGACGAGGAGCCGTTCTGCGTTTACCAGCCGCGCAGCCAGGCGCTCAAGGCCCGCAAGGCTGCCGTGGTCAACGATTAAGTCTCAAGGTTGACAGGGTGTTCGATTCCCTTGAGCCTGGCGCCTGATCGCGCGGCTGTGGGGACGCCGCCGCGACTAAAGTCACAGCGTGGCGTGAGAATTACCGCTAGTATCTCTGACATGGCTGCCACCGCCCTCAAGCCCGTTCCGGTCACTCACGCCCGCTTCCGCGCTCTCCTCATCCCGCGCGAACACGGCGCCTGGGGCCTGCTGCTGATTCCGCTTGTCACCGGGGCCTGTGCCGGCCTCGCCGTGGCGCAGAACTGGATGTCGCTGGCGGAGTTCACCGTCGCCGCGCTGGCGTTGTTCTGGATGCGGACTCCGGTGGAGAGCGCGCTGGGCACGTCGCCGATGCGCGCGCAATCGGCCTCGGAATCGAACTGGCTGCTGCTGGCGATCGCCGCCCTGGGCTCGGTCGCCATGGTGTGCATCACGGCGCTGCTCTGGAATGGCGCCGATCGCGGGCTTTTGCTCCTCGGCGCCGTCGCCGCCGTCGCGTTTGTTGCCCAGGCGCTGGTCAAGCGCCGCGGTCGCAGCGCGCGCATGCCGGCGCAAATCATCGGGGCGTTGGGCCTGACCGCCGCCGCGCCCGCCGCCTGGTACGTGGTAACAGGTCAGTTGGATGCGCGCGCATTCGGGCTGTGGTTGGCCAACTGGATCTGCGCCGGGAACCAGGTCCATTTTGTCCAGCTCCGAATTCACTCCGCCCGCGCCGCAAGTCTCGGTGAAAAATTCCTGCGCGGACGCTGGTTCTTCCTCGGTCAACTCGCGATGGTCGCCGCGCTGGTGTTCGCCTGGCGCGTCCACCTCCTGCCTGGATTGGCGTTGGTAGCCTTCCTGCCCCTGCTCGCACGCGGATTCCTGTGGTTCAAATCCGGGGCGCAGCCGCTCGCGGTCAAACGGCTGGGCTGGACCGAACTTGCCCACGGCGTGGCTTTCGGCTTGCTGCTCATCGCCGCCTATCGCCTGTAATGCGATCCTCTGGTCCGCCCACCCGACGGACCCACTAGCGCGTGCGGATTCTTCGGCGCCTGCGAGCACCAGCTAATTGCTAACAGCTAATTGCTAATTGCTAATTGCTGCTTTATCCCGGCGGCCACTTCATGTCGCGCCCGCCGATCAGGTGCAGATGCAAATGGAAGACGGACTGGCCCGATCGCGGGCCGACGTTGTGCACGGTGCGGTAGCCGTCCTCGATGCCGCGCTCGCGCGCAATCTGCGCCGCCACCAGGTGCATGTGGCCGATGATCTCCGCGTCCTCCGGTTTCGCTTCCTTCAAGCCGCGAATGTGCTTCTTGGGAAGAATGAGCACGTGCGTCGGCGCCTGCGGGCGGATGTCCTCGATGACGAAAACATGCTCGTCCTCGTAGACCTTCCGGCAAGGCGTCTTGCCGGCAATCATGTTGCAGAACAGACAATCGGACATAAGTTTCAGTTTCCAGTTTCAGTTTCAGGCTGCCCAGTATTGCAGCTTTTCAGCATTTCAGTAAACCCGGCATGGCGGCACGCCAGTACATCGAGAGTTGTCACGATAGATGTTGTCATTCCGACCCTGAGCGAAGCCGAAGGGGGAGGAATCTGCTGTTCCTGCGCACAAAACAGACCCCAAAATTCGCTGGCGGGGCGGGGCAACTGAAACTGAAACTTGAAACTGAAACTCTTAATCCAGTCTTACCAGGAACGTATGATCATGCGCCGCGGGGCTGCTGTCGGCGACTTCCTGGGCGCGGCGCTTGTCGTCGCCCAGCACGCGGACCCTCACCCACCAGTCGCCGACCGGGCTGCTGAAGGCGAGCACTTTCGCGGTTTGATAGCGCCGGGCAAGTGTGCTCTGGATGCGGCGCGCCTCTTCCTCTTCGGGGAAGCCGCCAAGCTGCACCGCCCAGCGCCCGCCGGTGCGGATGGTAGCCGGCGACTGCAGCACTTCCAGCCTCACCAGCGCGGTGCCGCGGCGCCAGACATCAATCGCCTTCGCGGCGGCGGCGGAGAGATCGATGATGCGGTCTTCCACGAACGGGCCGCGGTCGGTGATGCGCACCGTAACACTCTGCCCGGACTTCATGTTGGTGACGCGCACGATGGAATTCAGCGGCAGGGTCAGGTGCGCCGCCGTGAGCGCGTTCATGTCGTAGGTCTCGCCGTTGGCCGCCTTGCGATTGTGAAAGGGCGCGCCGTACCAGCTCGCCTTTCCCATCTGCACGAACAGCGGTTTCACGTTCGGCTCGAAAGGAGGCTGGGTTGTCGCGGTTCCCGCCGGAGTCTCAGCCGTTGATGGCGGCGGCGGTACCGGCACGCGCACCTGCTTCTTGTGTCCGCAGCCCAGCGCACCGGAGAACACAGAGACACAGAGACACAGTAAGAAGAATTGCCGAATGCCGAATGTCGAATGTCGATTATGGAATATGTGGAGGGGCCAAGCGGCCATCGGCCATCGACCAACGACTAATGGCGTTTTTTCTGCGTCTGTTCCAGAAAGTCCGCGAACTTCGTAATTTCCTTCGATGCCCGGCGCAGTCCACGGCTGGAGTGCTGGCGAACTTCCGGCACCACTTCGTCGTTGAGGTAGCGGATAAACTTTTCGGTCTCCTGCTCCAGACGGCGGGCAGCTTCTTCCAGCTTGCGTCCGGCGTCCTCGAAAGAAGGTCGCGAAGAACCGCGTTTGTCGGATTGAGTCATTGCAATCTTCCACGCTCGCAGCGCAGGGCCAGGCCCATTTATTATCGGCCTTACTAGGTCGCAGAATCAATCGCTCGTACCTCTTGCGTTAATGAGGTAGGCTGCGGAAAGTCCACATTCATCCCCTGTCCGATTACAACCGGCCGATGCGGCTTCCATCTGGGCCCACCAATTCTCCTTGTTTTCAAGCAGTTAGCCGCCTAATTGTGGACCCCGTTTAATGCACATCCGCCCCACTGAACAGCCAAATCCTCCCTTTTCATGCTTTATGAATGAGGCAGCAGGGCAGAAGCCGCTACCATGGCCACAGTGGGGCCGCAGTGTGCCGGGCCGTGGGACCGGCGTGCGGGATTTCTCCATCTGCGATGGGGTGCATTTCATCTCTAGTTGGTTGTGGTTGTGCCACCGCGAAAGGGTGATTGACGATGCCTAAGCCGATCAAGTTTGTCGAGTTGGGGTTGGTGTACGCCGCCAAGGCGGCCTGGGGGGTGTTTGAATTCGGCAACCGATTCAACCAGAAGCCCTCCTTCACGCCCAAATGGTCCGACAAACCTCTTCTGAAATCCTACGAAAAGCAAAAACCGCCGCTCGGCTGGCCGCGCGCCACTGACTCGCTGTGCCCGAAGTGCGTCCCCGAGATCCGGCAGCAGATCCTCGACGGCAAGCTGCCGCACGAGATCCTGCTCAACGAGAAGGTCGGCGAAATCAGGGCTCAGATTATCGAGCGCGACGGCAAGATCCTGATGGTCAAGGATTGCCCCAAGCATGGCCACTTCGAAGACGTCATGTCGATTGATTCGGCGATGTTCAAGCACATCGAAGCCGTCTTCCCGGGCCGCGACATGCGCTCCCACAACGACGAGAAGCTGCACCACCACGGCACCAGTACGGTGAAGTGGGGTCGCGGCGCCGTGCTCACCATTGACCTGACCAACCGCTGCAACATGATGTGCGATCCCTGCTTCATGGACGCCAACCAGGTCGGGTTTGTGCACGAACTGACGTGGGAAGAGATCAAGACGCTGCTCGACAACGCCATTTCCATCAAGCCGAAGCGGCAGATGTCGGTACAGTTCTCCGGTGGCGAGCCGACCTTGTCGCCCTATTTCCTCGACGCCGTTCGCTACGCGCGCAAGGTCGGCTATACCTCGGTGCAGGCGGCGACCAATGGCATCGAGTTCGCCAAGAGCAAGGAATTCTGCAAGCAGGCGGCGGAAGCGGGCCTGCGCTACGCCTACCTGCAGTTCGACGGCATCGGCAATGCCGCCAACGCGCACCGCAAGGTCGGCAACCTGTTTGACGTGAAGTTGAAGGCGATCGAGAACCTGTATGAAGCGGGCGTGGACATCGTGCCCGTGGTCACCATCGTCAACGGGATTAACAACGAGCAGGTCGGGAACCTGGTGAAATTTGCGCTCGACAACCCGAAGGTGATCTCGTTCATCTCCTTCCAGCCCGTCTCGTTCACCGGACGCGATGAGGCTATTACCGACGATCGTCGCGCCGCGCAGCGCTACACCCTGTCGCACCTGGCGCACGACGTTAAAAACCGGACCGGCCTGGGCGAACCCGCGCGCGATTGGTTCCCGCTTTCCTTCATGGGCACCTTCTCCGACTGGGCTGACCTGGTACACGGGCCCACCGCCGAGTGGGGGCAACTGAGTTGTGGCTGCCATCCCAATTGCGGCGTCGGCATGGGCATCATGGTGGACAAGATCACCAAGGAAGCCGCGCCGATCACTGCATTCATCAACGCCGACCAGTTTGCCAAGGACGTCGCCAAGGTCACCGACGGCGGCCGCACCAAGTTCTGGTCATCGGTCGGGATGGCGCTGGCGCTGATGCGCAACTACAACCCGTTCACCACCACCACCCACTTCACGATTTTCGAGTTCCTGAAGAAGCTCGACAAGAGCTTCGGCGTCAGCAAGAAGGCGCAGAGCGGCGGCTATGGCAAGGTTAGCGCCGACCGCACTCTGGAAGACGTGGAGAAGCGCCGCAACGACCGCTGGAACGTCCTGTTCGTCGCCGGCATGTGGTTCCAGGACCTCTACAACTACGACTTCCGGCGCACCGAGCAGTGCATCATCCCCTACGCCACGCAGGAAGGCGAGATCAGCTTCTGCGCCTACAACACCGGCGTGGGCTGGCGGAACATCATCGAGAAAATGCACATGACCGCCACCCTCACCCAGTGGTACGAGGAGCACGGGCGGCACGAAATCTTTGCCGGCGGCAAGAAGGTCTCCATCAGCGACGGCGTGCAACTGAAGGCGCTCAAGCTCAACCTCGACCTGGTCACCGAAGAAGAGCAGCACGATCTCGAACACCTGGGCATCGCCAAGAACGCGCGCGAAGAAAAGATCCGTGCCCGCGACGCCAAGCAGAAGATCGATCCCGCGTACAACCAGAAGATGGCCAAGATGTACCGCGAAGTCGTGCTGAAAGAGAAGCTGCCCGAAGGGTTCATCCCGCTCACTACTCTGGCGCCCGCGAACGGCAACGGGAATGGCAATGGGAATGGCAACGGGAACGGGAACGGTAACGGTCACGCCAAGCACGAAGAGCAGGAAGCAGTGCTGGGCGACTAACAGAGTTAGGTGTTACCTCCGTACGGCCACCGGAAATCCGGTGGCCTTTTTTTCGGCTCACCCCTGAATTTTTGTCCGCCCGAGCGCAGCGAGGGATCTAGGTTTGCTCGGCGTACTGCACTCACCTCGCACGGCTCACGAGGCGTCGAGTCGCCGCGAACTCAGACGTCATTTCTGCTGAAGCTGTTGCCCCATCTTCGCCCGCAACTCCTGCCACGCTTCCTGCGCCTGCTGGGTGGGCACGGCGTCGGCGGTGTCCACCACCTCCAGCAAGCTCGCCAGATTGTTGAGGGTCCGGGCGAGCGGGTTGCCTTCTCCCGGCGTCTGAGCCTGCTTTGCCGACGCGAGGTGTCCGCGCTGTTCCAAAGCCGCGTACGCCTGCTGCATCGCCGCACCGATCTCCATTTCCAATTCGAACTGTTTTTGCAGATCGGCGGCGCTGACCTTCAACCGCGGATCAAGCTTCACCATGAGCGGCTGCGAGTAACTCTTGCCGTCAACTGTGATCTGTACCTCGTACTTACCCGGCAGCGCCATTGGCCCGCGAGGCAAGCCTTTGATGCCGACTCCATACACGGCCGAGAGATCGTAATTCTTTTGCTGACTGGGCGGGTCGGGATAGCGCAGGTCCCACACCAAGCGATGCTCGCCGGCCGTCGTGTCCACTTTGGATGGCGGCGCGAACCAGTAACTTGGGAAGGCGACGATCTTTTCCGCCTCGACCGGTTTGCCCGCAGAAGAAATCCGCCGCACCAGTTTCCCGCTGGCGTCCAGAATCTCCAGCGTGACTTCCTTCGCGGGTTGCGCGAGATAGTAATCGAGGATCGCGCCCGCAGGCGGGTTTTCTCCGGCCGGTTCTTCCGGCGGAAGCGGCGTGTCGCGGGCGACGTCGCTGCGCACGCGCATCGCGGTCTGCGGCGCAAACAGGTACGCCGCGGATTGCGCCACGTCGCGCGAAATCTGCCGCAGCGGCGTGAGGTCGTCAAGAATCCAGAACGAGCGTCCATGCGTGGCGATCACCAGATCATCGTCATGCACCACGAGATCGTGCACCGGCGCGACCGGCAGGTTAAGCTGCAGCGGCAGCCAGTTATCGCCGTCATTGAACGAAACGTACACACCCATTTCGGTGGCCGCGTAGAGCAAGCCCTTGCGCTTGGGATCCTCGCGCACGGCGTGCACGAAAGCGGGTGCGCTGATCCCGGCCGTAATCTGCTGCCAGCTCCTACCGAAGTCGCGCGTGCGATAAATTGCGGCAGCATAGTCGTCGAGGCGGTGACGGTCCACTGCGGCATACGCGGTGCCCGCGTCGAATGGCGATGCCTCGATCATGCTGATTTTGCTCCACCGCTGTAGATCGCGTCCGATCCACGTCTTTCCCCCATCACGCGTAACGAAAATTCGCCCCGTGTCCGTACCTGCCCACATCACATTCGCGTCCACCGGCGACGGCGCAATCGTGTACACCACGCCGTAGCAGCGCTCGATTGCGTTCTGTGTATTGACCGGCGCCTTCGCGGCCGCGGGCGGCTGCGCCACATCAGCGGAGGAGCATCCCGTCAAATCCGGGCTGATCGGCTGCCATGAATTTCCGCGATCGATTGAGCGCAGCACGTACTGCGCGCCCATGTAGAGCGTGTGCGGGTCCTGCGGCGAGAACACCACCGGCGAGGTCCAGGTGAAGCGCAGCTTCTTCGCCGTGATTGGCGTCGTCCACTCTTCCAGCGCGGTCGGCGAAATGTCCTGTGATTGCCCGGTGATTTTGTCGAAGCGGAACAGCCGCCCGTATGTGCTGCCGCCGTAGACGGTGTTGGGATCGCTCGGGTCAGGCGCGATGTAGCCCGACTCGCCCGCGCCAATTGAATACCAGTCGCGATAGGTGATCGAGCCGTAATCGCTGCGGCTGGTGGTCGCCACGGTGCCGCTGTCCTGCTGCGCGCCGTACACGTAATACGGGAACTGGTTGTCGGTGGTGACGTGGTAGAACTGCGCCGTTGGCTGGTTGAACCACGATGTCCATGTCTTGCCGGCGTCCACGCTTACGATCGTTCCCTGGTCCGTAGCCACAACCATGCGCGTCGCATCGTCGGGATCGAGCCACAGAAAATGGTAGTCGTCGCCGCCGGGCGCGCCCTTGAGCGCGGTAAACGTCTTACCGCCGTCGCTTGATTTGTAGAGCGAAACATTGGGGACGAACACGGCATCTGCATTCTTCGGGTCGGCGGTGACCTCGCCGAAATACCATTGCCTTCCGAAGATGCGCCTGTCGTTGCTCACCCGCCGCCAGGTCGCGCCGCGATCGTCGGAGCGATACAGGCCGCCTTCATTACCGTTCAACGTGTCCAGTAGCACGTACACCACCGACCGTGACGTCGCAATCCCGGCGCGGCCCCAGTCTGCGGCCGGCAAGCCGTTGCCTTTGATCTGCGTCCACGTCGTGCCGCTGTCGGTGGACTTGTACAACCCGCTGCCCACGCCCTGGATAGGCGCGTAGGTGCTCCACGGCGGGCGGTGCGCGTTCCACAGCGTGGCGTAGATGACGCGCGAATTATCGGGATCGAATGCCAGGTCAATCGCGCCGGTGTTTTCGTCTTTAAACAGGACCTTCTGCCAGGTGCGGCCGCCGTCGGTGGTGCGGAAGACGCCGCGCTCGGCATTCGGCCCGTAGGCATGCCCCAGCGCCGCCACAAAAACAATGTTGGGGTCCTTCGGGTCAATCAGCACTCGGCCGATGTGGCGCGTGTCCTCCAGTCCGATGTGCCGCCATGTCTGCCCGGCATCGGTGGATTTATACACGCCATTCCCGAAGGAAATGTCGGAGCGGATGGATGCCTCGCCAGTGCCGACGTAAATGATGTTCGCATCCGAAGGCGCCACCGCCAGCGATCCAATCGAGGCGATCGGCTGCGCATCGAAAATCGGAAACCAGGTGTGGCCGCCATTGGTCGTCTTCCACACGCCGCCGCCGACCGTGCCCATGTAATACACGTCGGTCTGGCCATTCGTGAGACCGGCGGCCGTCAGGCTGCGTCCGCCACGAAACGGCCCGATCATGCGCCAGCGCATGCCGGAGTACAGGTTGGGAGTAGCGATTTGGCCGGCAACGGCGAGCGGCAAAACGAGAACGGCGAGCATCAGCCATACGAAGCAACGGGCAGATTTTTGACGGAGCATAGGTCGGAGTACGAAGTATACCAACCGCCCTGCTCGCTACCGCTGAAAGCTGATAGCTGATGGCTGACAGCTCCCTTTGTGACCTGGCTCACATTGAACCGTGACGAACCGGCATTCTTGGCCGATTCCCGGGTGTGAACGGCCCCGCCGCTGCATCGAACGGCGCCTGGCCGCATTGGAGCGGTTTTGGGGATTGGCCCCCGTCGGGGTTCTAATCAAGCAGTCACCGGAAGTGTGCCGGACGTCGGTGTCCGCCAGCGCTGGAGACTACCCAAGTGAGGAGGATCCCGCCTTGAGCACGCAAACCATCCCAACATCGCCGAAACCGGCCTTCGCCCCGGGCCGCCGCGCGCAATTCAAGATCATCCAGCCGCAGACGACCTACACCGGTTCGCCGATCACGCCCTTGCAAAAGGGCCTGCCGCGGAGCACGCAGTCGCTATGTCCGGAGTGCAGCGAGTTGATCGAGGCGATGTTGATCGAAGACGAGGGCAGGGTGTACATGGAGAAGTCCTGCGCCGCGCATGGCCATTTCCGCGACCTCATTTCTCCCGACGCGAAGCTTTATCTGAAGATGGAGAACTGGCACTTCGGCGACAATCGCGGCCTCAAGAACCCGGCCATTCGCAACGCCACGCGCTGCCCCGAGCAATGCGGATTGTGTTCCATGCACATCTCGCACACCGTGCTCGCCAACGTTGATCTCACCAACCGCTGCAACCTGACCTGTCCCGTCTGTTTCGCCAATGCCAACGTGCAGGGCTACCTCTACGAGCCCGACATCAACCACGTCCGCCGCATGCTGCAGGCGCTGCGCGACGAGCAGCCCGTAGCCGGGCGCGTGGTGCAGTTTTCCGGCGGCGAGCCGACCATCCATCCGCAATTCTTCGAAATCTGCGCCATGGCGCGCGACATGGGCTTCTCCCACATTCAGGCGGCCACCAACGGCATCCTGCTCGCCGACTTCGAGTTTGCGCAAAAGGCGAAAGCGCACGGCCTCAGCACCCTCTATCTCCAGTTCGACGGCATCTGCGACGACATTTACCGCCGCACCCGCGGCGCGTCGTTGATGGAAAAAAAGCTGGCGTGCATCGAGAACTGCCGCAAGGCCGGCATCAAGATCGTGTTCGTGCCCACCATCGTGCGCGGCATCAACGATCACCAGATCGGCGACATCGTGCGCATGGCCATCGACAACATCGATTGCGTTTCCGGCATCAGCTTTCAGCCGGTCGCCTTCACCGGGCGCATCAACCGCAACGAACTCGAAGCCAAGCGCTTTACCCTCGGCGATTGGGCGCATGCCATGGCCGATCAGACCGGAATCTTCGATCCGTACCAGGATTTCTTCCCACTCTCCTGCGTTTCCCCGTTCTCGCGACTGGCCTCGTCGTTGCGCGGCGAAGAAGTCCCCACGCTCACCTGCAACCCGCACTGCTCGATGGGCACCTACCTTTTCATTGACGATAAAACCAAGACCGCGGTGCCCGTGACCCGCTTTATTGACGTCGGCGGCATGCTCCAGGACATGGACGAGTTTTCGCGCTCCACGCGCCGCTCCATCCTGCAGATCTTCACCAAGGTGAAAGCGTGGAGGTCGCTGCAACGCCACTTCAAGCCGCAATTCGCGCCCCCGGGGCTGACCTTCGAGAAATTTCTCCAGACGCTGCAGGGCATGACCGACAAGAAACTCGGCCGTGACGGCATGGATGGCCGCTACACCTACCGCACCCTGCTGGTCGCGGGCATGCACTTCATGGACCTGTATAACTACGACGTCGAGCGCGTGAAGCGCTGCGTCATTCATTACGCCGCGCCCAATGGACTGATCTACCCGTTCTGCGCCTACAACTCCGGCCCCACCTTCCGCGAGAAGATCGAGAAGAAATATTCCGTGCCGCTGGACAAACCGCTGCACGCGATCAAGGGACAGGATATTTCGTGCGGAGGCGGCTCCGCGGATTGAATGAAGGAGTCAGGAGTCGGTAGTCAGCCGGCAGGCTTCCGGCTTGCTGCTTCTCGACCGCAGATTTCGCGATGTGGGCCCTGACTCCTGACTCCTGACTACTGACTCCTGTCTTTGCGCTGCTACAATGTCCCGCCATGCATAACCGCCTGTTCCTCATCGTCCTCTTTCTCGCCCCCACGCTCGCCTGCAACATGTGGAGCAAGCCGGCCTCCGGCTGGAACGGCGCCACCGGCGGCGAACAGATCGAGAAGCTTTTCTGGAAGGATGTGCAGGCCAGGAATTGGGCCGAGGTAGACCGGCGCGTCGCCGACACCTTCGCCGCCACCGGCCCGGGCGGAACCATGGACCGCGCCGCCTTCCTGCGCGATCTGCAAAAGGCGCCGCTGGCCGATTATTCCCTCAGCGAATGTAATTCCCAGCTCAATGGCGGCGACATGGTGGTGACCTGCACCCTGCGGGTGAGTTGGGCCGGCCAACCCTCGAATGCCTCGACCCTCAGCGTCTGGCAGCAATTGAAAAAGGGCTGGGTCATGGTGGCGCATTCGGAGAGCAAACTCGGCGGGTAAGACTCCCGGTGGCACCACCGCCTCTCACGCCGATGCGCCCCTTCCGTGCGCTTAGAATGCCGGCCATCAATGGAGCTTTCGATGACCCACGGCTAGAACACCTGCTGGAACCCAACGTCCACCACATCGCGGAACTTGGGAGTGCCCGGCGGCAGCTTCGTGAGGTCCAGAAAATCGAGGTCGAAAGTGTAGTTACGAGTCGGAGGTGAGTAGACGGTACCGCAGCACTTGAATACCCCCGTGCCATATTGCGAATAGTAGAGGCTCACCATCGATCCCATGTAGTTCGAGGTGTTGCCCCCCCAGTTTTCCAGATAGCGCAGGAAATTGTGCACACCGCCATCGGTGCCGAAATCGGCCGGTACAGCGGGTGCTCCGCCCCACGTCGGCAGGGGAAAATTGATATTCTTCCCCGATGCAATGGCAACCCGGAAGTAAGTGGTGGCCCCAGTGCGGCCGGCAACGTCGGTCGGACTGGTAAAGCTTTCCAGGTCGGTCCAGCCATTGGAAAGGAGTGTCACGGTGTCCGCAATCACGGCAGAGGAAGCGTGCGCGCCCGTGAACTGGTTGGCGACACTGGAATTGTAGTCACCGAGAACGTAAGCCGTGTTCTCCGTGGCCAGGGTGAAGCCTCCGAGGCCGACGGGCGTCGAATCCCAGCGAACTGGAACGTTACCTCGGCTGCCGTCGACCAGTCGGACCGCATGCCGCGCACCGGAGATCCAATTCTTGCGCGCCAGGTTCTTACAGTTGACCGCAGTGTTTGGGTTGCCGGTGCTACCTGCGCCAAAGCCTAAGCCAAGGTCGGTGGCGCCCCAAGTGTCCAATTTGGTGTTGCCGTCCGCATCCTCGCCGGTATCCAGGGTTCCATTCGGTGTACCGGCGGCGACTGCGGGATTGATCACGTCTTCAAACCCATACTCGCCGTTCTTCACCGTCCCGGCGTTCGGATTGGCCAACATTCCGCGCCGATCCGAGTAGTACAGCACGTATCCGTTTTGCGTCACGGCTTCCGTCGACTTGCCGTTGGTGCCGGTCGTGCCATTGAGCCATCTTTGCAGGTTCTTGACGTCAATTTCGACCGCGTTCATCACGCCGCTAACAAAGCAAGTCGTGGAAGCGCGCTGATTTTCGCGCAGTTCGCCTTCTCGAGCATCATAGAAGTTAATCGGATACCAGTTGTAGCGGGTGGCGCTGGTGCTGTCGTTGCCATCGCCGTAGTAATACCGGTTGGAGTGGGGATCCGTCTGGACCTCCGGTGGTTTCGAGATACCGCATACCTTGCTGGCGCCAGATCCTGAACATACTTGCGCAGCACCGGCCGTATCGAGAACACCGTTCCCAACACGATCTGCTGGCTCTTGAAACAGCAGGATTGCATTGGGATGCACCGGATTGGGGGCGGCGGCCGTGGGAGGAGTCACGCCGCGTGCAAATCCCAGTTCCAACCACTCCTTCGTCACCGGCAAATAGGTGCCGTCGGTTTGGCGGATCTCCACCCGCAAGTAGCCGTCGATCAGATTCCATGTGGTCGGCGGAGCGGGCGCACTGGCGGCTCCGACGGGAAGTAATGCAGCGGCCTGTGTCGCAGTCGCGAAACAGGCGGGGTTAGGGGCGGTCGGATTGCCGGTGCTGACGAATGGTGCATAGCCCGTCGTGGGCGCCGTAAAGACCGCGGCCTTGGCGTTGGTAACATTCACCGGCAGCGTCTCGTAGTTCAACAAGGTGAAAGCAGCGCTCGCGGGCGCCGGCGTGGAGGGTAGAGTTGCCCAATCGGAGGGCAGGCATTTCTGACCGGTCGTACCCAACCACGCGTTCGGGTCCTGCACCGCACTCGATGCTTCCGCAAACCACGTCATGTACGGTTTGCCCGAACCGGAAGGCATGGCGGGCAACCCGGCTGGCACTGCCGCCGGCACACCTTTACTGTAATCAGGAGCGGACGCATTGGTCTGCACATTGGCCAGGCGGATGTTGTTGGCGTCGCTGGCGCCTCCCGGAAGTTCGTCCGGATCATCCGAGAGCAGCACACGAATTTGCGCCTGATTGTACAAGCGCGATTCACCCAAAGCCGAAGTCGCCGACTCGCCCGCCGCCGGCCGCCGCAAAATTTCGATGGCATTCACGCCACTTTGCACAAAGGACAGGGACAGGGGCTTGACGCCGGTGCTGCCGCTCAAAATTATGCTGTGATAGGTTGAGGTCGACAGCGAAGTCCAATTGGGGTTGACGGTGCCCGTTCCGCCATAGGTAGGGGTCGGACCATTCTTGGAGCTGCCCTCGTTGGTCGGGGTAACTTGAAGGTTTCGGCATGCTGGTTGGGCGCCGTCACATCCGGCGGTAGTCGTCGGAATATAGACGGGTGACGTGCGGCCCTGGGCAACCGTACCCGCTCCATTCGCTATCTGGTCGCGGACCACATCTCCCGCGGCGCGGATGAAGGTGTGGAAGGTGAGGGAGGCCTGACTGGCCAGAAACAGATTGCCATTGGTCTGCGTACGACCGTTGAAGTCGAAAGCAGGACCGGGAAAAAAGCTGAGATCGCTTTGGGAAAACACACCAAATTGGAAAACGGGGATCAAAGCCACTTCAACCTGACGGACCATGCTCACTTCCTCACCGCCGGGCCGGTCCGCCGTCACCTGCAAGGTGAGAGGGACGATCTGTGCGATCAGTCCCGCGTTGGGCCCTTGACTGATGGTCTGCACCCGCCAGGGAGGAGCTCCACAGCCGCCGGGAGGAGCGGGAATCGTGATTGCGTACTGGGCGTAGGTAACTCCCACGTCCGAAAGCGCGGGAAACCCGTTTTGCAGATTGGTAATGTCACACCAATTCGGGGCGGCATTTTGGGCATACAGGTTACCGAGGTCGGCAGTCATTTTTTCCATACCTGCCTCAGCTCCGTAATAGGCCAAATTGTTGCCCGAATCGGTTTTCTGCAGGCGCTGGTCGGTATTCACCTTGATCAGTACGGCAACCGCCAATGCCGACATCAGCAACAACAGCAACAAGGCCGATATCAGCGCAATACCACGCTGGGCGTGGGTGCGATGCAAGCGTATTTTTTGGTCTGTCATTCCTGATACCTCAGTTGTAACGGTCGTGGAAGCTCAGGTTGCGCGGACCAATGGAGGTGGTGAGGGAGAAGTGATCGTAAACCCCTTGAGCATTGGGACGGGGGGAGCGCACCGACATGGTGATGTTGATTTTTCGAATCTGGTTCGGTACCGCCACGGCAGGAGATCCGATCGCTGCGTCGGGCAAGGCTGCCGTAAGAGTGCTGGTGTTGGTATCGAAGACGTCGTACGTGAACTGCAAATCCTCAATATGGTCCGCTACCGGCGTTGGAGTTCGAGCGCCAATCTGCCGCATCAACTGCGTATCCGGACCGTTGGGAGTGGTGATCTGCTGGATAAAGTAGGTGATCATCATGACGCGAGAAACGGTAATCGCAGGGTAATAGGGAGCGGCTCCGGGCACCGGGCTAAACTCCAAGGACTTGAAATTACCTGCGGTAGCGCCGGACTGGTTCATGTTCAATGGATCGAGATTGGTAAATGAGATCACGCGGGTGGAGGCGACATAGTTGGTAACCACCCCTAGCGCAGCGCCGTTCGAATTCTGCAGCAGCAACACGTCGCCGACATTCAACCCGACATCGGAAGCATTGAGCGCCGGCGTTGTGCCGGCCGGCATGGTTACGCTGCTGCCGTCTTTGGCAGCCACTTGGGTGGGGTAGGCACCCCAGTTCAGCCCAGGGTCAATGTAGGTGATGACAATCGCGTCACTCGCTTGCACTACGTTCGGCCCGACGGCGTTGGCAGGCGTGACCTTGTACAAAACTCCTTGCGTAAACGTGTTGCCCGCCGTGATGTAGCATTTCGTGGCGTCGCAAGCGAATTGGGGATTGGTCCCACCGGAGGCTGCGCTGGGAATGGGAATCCCCCCAATGGGGATCCCGGTCCCTGCCTGGTTCAAATCACGCGCCAGTTGATTGGCCGCCCCTCTGAGTTCCGTCTGCATTTCCGACTGTTGATTCACAATCGTGGAGACTTGCACGGACTTCTGGTACAAGCTCGTGGCCGCCGCCATCACCACCAGCATGACGGCGATGGCAATCATCAGTTCGACGAATGTAAATCCCTTTTGCTTCATGGCGCTTACGGGTAACGAGAAATGAATCCGGTGACTACGTAGTCGCGCTGTGGACGTCCAGGACTTGTCACCCGCACCGTGACCGCGAGGCGTCGCAAGTCCGGATTGGTGCTGCCATCCGCATTCGTAATGGGTGTGATCAGGATCTGGCGCTGGTAGTTAACCAACGGGACGGTGATATCGTCGCCGGTGCCCAGCAACCCATCGGGACCGGGCAAAACCGTGCGATCCAAAGTTGTTGTGTCTTGCGCGGTGCCCACGATGCCGTTCGCTCCGGGCAAATATAAAGGCCGAAACCCGTCATTGAAGATTCCACCGTTGGAAACATTTTGAATGTCAGCAAAGGCAATCGAGGTATCGTTGCGGGCGGCGTACACGCCTTCGAGCGCCTCCCGCGCCTTTTGTTTGGCGACCTGATCCTCTCGCGAGTATCGGGTTGCGGATACAGCCTGCGCAAAAACGGCCAGCAGGGCCATGAGGCCCACCGAGAGAATTACCACCGCGAACATTACTTCAATCAGGCTGAAGCCGGGCGAGGGCCTCGTCCTGGTTGGCAAACCCGATGTTGGCAACTTCTTCTTCATTCCGTCCATACCACCGTCGAACCGCTCTGAATCAGACGCCATCCCTTGACGCGCCCGGTGGCGCCCAGAACCGAAACGGCACGGCTGGACATCAATTCACCCGACCGGGCCACGTACACAACCCCATTGTTGAGGCGATTTGCCGAATCCAGGGCTCGACCGTCGGGCTGAAAGAAAATTTGAGTGCCACCGCCCCCGTAATCCACATCGAAATCAATCGCCGCTCCCGTCGTCGGCAAGGAGTCCGGCGTCGTTCCGCTGCCGGAGGTCGGGATTCCCGAAATCGCGATAAATTGTGTGTCCACGGGCAAGTCGATGGTGCTGACGAAAAGGAACGACTGGATCTTTGTGACCGGATCCACCACCACCTGATCCAGTTGAATGGTTCGAGGAGCTAGGAAGCTGAGGCGGTATTTCCTCCGTTGGTCAATCGCGAGCCCGCGAGCATTGCGGACTTGGCCGAGAGTCGTCTGCAAGGCATTTTCCGCCCTTGCGCTCTTCAACACGGGCGTAAACTGAACTAGCGCTCCCGCCGTGATGATCAGCACGATTGCGATCACCATGAACAGCTCAATAAGGCTGAATCCCCGCTGCGCTTGGCGACACCGGTTCACAGTGTATGCACCTCGATCAGCTTGGCAAATTTATCCCACTTGTCCGAGCAGCGCAAGAGCCGGCCATCTACCAAGGTGAGGGTACCTCGGTTCTGGGCTATCTCGCAGAAAGGCTTTGGTAATCCTTCGGCCTGCCAGACAGCAGGTGTAAACCGCTGAAAAAGAAGATCGTTGCTGTCTCGGGTCCCTCCAATCTGCGCACCACCAAAATCCCGTCGCTGTCCGCTTGCCCAACGGGAGCGCGCCCCGTCCACTGAATGGACTCAATAGCATCGAGACGAATGGGAGCAACGATGCCCAGCTCCGGCAGAACAAGATCGAATCGCAGATGGCCGTCAGCGAACATCACCAGGCGGCCCGAACGAGGGTCGGTTCCATCAATTCTCTTCAGGATGTACGCCACACCGCCTGTTGCACTGTTAGTAAACGAGACGGGGATGCGGCCCGTCAACCTCGACCCGTGCTGTTGCATCCACGACAACGCACCGGGTGCGAAGTCAGCCGGTTGTGCCAGGCGCCATTGCTGAATGTCCGGTATCTGCGCTGCCTCGTCCCCTGAAATCCCGGCCGGATAAAGTACCTGCGGTGAAGGGGCGTGTGGGCGCTTTATGGGCTCTAGCAAGAACCAATACCGAAAGAATCAGCAAAATCGGGAAGCCGACATACGCAGTGCGGAACCAGTTCCATGGCCGCGCAATTCCTGAGCCGGCCTTGGTGGCGGCTCCGCCCGGCATTTGTGCCGTAGCGTCGGCGATCTTCGCCATGCCTTCGATCCGGCTGAGGACGTGTTGGTACACGTTATCCTCCGGCAAAACCAACTCGCTCAGCTCCAGGGTCCGATTCTCCAATGCGAGCAAGGTTGAAGTAGAGGAGCACAGCTTCTCGACTTCCGACATCACGTTAGAGATAAATACGATGCCTGCTTCCAAAGGGTGGTTGGTGCTGATGCGAAACCGTGCATCAAACCTCGGGTCGGCCGTGTGCAACGGCACTCGGCCAACTTCGTGCTGGTTCCGCGGAATGCAGTACAGCGTAATGCTGGAAGGGATGGACATCCTTATATTGAGACCCGGTTTCAGATCCGACCGGGAAAACCGCACGGAAACCGGCCAGGAATGCGCATTCCCGCGGAGTACGACGTCGTCGCCGTCACGGTCGGCCTTGCCGTGAATCGCTGCACCGAGCAACCGCACATCGCGGGCGATGTGACGGTACCCGCGCAATCTGAACTTGCCGAGCAGAACCTCGACTATGTACCCGAGCAATAGGATTGCTACGGCAAGGAAGATCACGATCGGCGCGCGTGTGTCCATTTGGCCTCGCCGGCGGCGCTAGGGAAAATCCGCCAGGCAGGAAAGTTACGGCACTGGTCTTGCTGGTAATTCTATTCCACAGTGTCAATCTCGCAGAGCCGTCATGGACAAGCGAATGAATAGCAAACGCGGTTCTTGCCGGCAACCGGCACATGACCTGCATAACACGGGAGATGGCTGCTGCGCAGGGGTAGAGGCGAAAGGGGAGAGCGAACCTCCCGGGACTGTCGCTGTCAAGCGGACCGATTGCGCGCGGGGGGACCGGGTCCATCTGTGCCTCTCAAGTAGTCATTTGGGACGTTCGTACTCAACCGAATCGGCATAACACTTCCGTAACCGCGTTTTCGTGCGCCGCCGTGGTACCCGCCAGGAGTTATTGCTACCATCCGTCTTGTGCCCCGCCGAAGCAACTACAAGGCGCTGGCCACTCACGATATGAACTACCGAGGCAGGAAGATGAAAACACTTCTATTGGCAATCGCTGTATTGGGCTTTGCCTCACCGGCAATTTGGGGGCAGGAAGCCGCGCTTGGAGACGTCGCCAAAGCCTCACGCTCGCACACCGGAAGAGCCGCCAAAGTGATCACCAACGATGACATCCCCAGCAGGCCGCCCGAAGCGCAGCCCGCCGCGGCGGCGAAAGACAATTCCAAGCTGGCGGCGAAGAGTGCTCCGGCTGCGGGAACAGACCCGGCAAGCTCTGCCGAGGATGGTGTCCCCTGCCCAGCCGACCGGTTGCAATACTTATTGGATCAGCAAGGCTCGATTCAATCCGGGATTGAAGTGCTGAAAGCAACCATCGCCTTCGAGTCGAATCCCAACCGTCTGGTCAGCACGGAAGCATTGTTGAGAAACGAGACCGCGAAGCTCGCGACCCTGCAACCACAGATCGAGGCAGCCAGGAAAAGCGCTGCCAGTCCGCCAGCCAATTGCATCAAGGCGCCCGCAACAAATGCGGCCGATACTTCAGGAGGCAAGCAGCCGGAGGCACAATCCGCGTTTGGAGCAAAACCGGCTCCGGCGGCAAGTCTGAAGTAGATGTTTCGCGCCCCGGGTGCGCCCGCTTGGTGGGGCTTACTGTCGGGAGTTGCACCGCGTTAAGAGTGAATCGGTCCTCGCATTCGGCACACTTGCAGGTGCCATCCTTCAGGGCAGGAGGCCCCGTGGGGAGCCTCTACGTACCCGAGACATAAACCGACCAGACCAACACCTGCAGGTTACTTTTGGAATTCAGCCCGGCGTCCGTCCCATGCTAACTGTGGTACAAGAGACTCTAGATGCCGGACTTTGAAGCCAATGTCATGAACGTCCAGCAGCGGTTGGGACGCCGCCTCAACGCGCAGGAGTTGCGTCTGCTGCAATTGTGGGACTCGGTCACGCAGTCCGAATCCCGCAACTCTCACGGCGCCGCGGAACAGCAGGACGATGACGAGCCGCCCCAGGAACAGCAGTACGAGGGCCGGTTCAAGGTCGCGTTCACCAGCGGCCACTTCGAAGTTTTTTTTGTTTGCTCCTCGGTCTTGTTTCGTGGCGTGGCGATAGACCGAAAAGAAGACGTGATCAGCTTCCTAACCCAGGCCCCCATCAGCCTCGATGAGCATTTGGTCAAGCAGGCCATTGCGGGTGCGGAACGCTTCCGGCCCACCCAGGTCCCGCAAACCGTCAACGCCCCCGACGCGGTCTTACGCAGCATGGGCTTCGAGAAATAAGCGCTGTCCGGGTCTGAAACTCACGAAAATGAAACTGGAAACAATGCGCGGAACGAAATTCATATTTTCGAAGCAATGAGGCAGTAAGAAGGGGCAGCCTTCGTTCCTACTTCTCAATTCTGACTTCTTACTTCTTACTTGCCGACCAACCCTATTTCGTTGACCTCGGCTGAGCAGCGCATGGTTCGCGCCGCCCTTCTGCGCTGGTTCGCCGCCCACCGCCGCCCGTTGCCGTGGCGGCAAGACCGTGACCCCTACCGCATCTGGATTTCCGAAATCATGCTGCAGCAGACCAGGGTTGGCGCCGTGCTCGAGCATTACGCCGAATTTCTCCGCCGTTTTCCCGACCTGGACTCGCTCGCGGCCGCCGGCGCACACCGCGTGCTTGCCGCCTGGAGCGGTCTCGGGTATTACCGCCGTGCCCGAGCGCTGCACCGCGCGGCGCGCATCATCGTGCGCGACCATAGCGGCAACCTGCCTGGCAACGCTGAAGCTTTGCAATCTCTCCCCGGCATCGGCCGCTACACCGCCAGTGCCATCGCCAGCATCGCCTTTCGTGAACCTTGCGCGGTGGTGGACGGCAACGTCGAGCGCGTCCTGCGCCGCTTGCTCGGTTGGCGCCAGCAACCCCTGTCGCGAATCTGGAATGCCGCCCAGCAATTGCTCAGCCGGCGCTCGCCCGGCAACTTCAACCAGGCGATGATGGAATTGGGCGCGCTCGTCTGCCTGCCCGCCCGACCCCATTGTCATGTTTGTCCCGTGAGCAAGCTGTGCGCCAGCCGGTTGCCCCACCCTTGTCTCGCCCGGGGGCGCCTGCCCCGAACCCCGAACGCCGAGAGGGGGAGGGATCTAGACAGGGTGGGGATTTCCTCTGGTAATAAACGAAAACCCGCCCGCAAAACCGCCGAGATCGCTTACGGCCTTGCCGCCCGCGACGACCGTGTCTATCTCGTCCGCCGTGGCCGGCGCGAGTCGCTCATGCCCGGCATGTGGGAGCTTCCCCAACTCTGCAACGGCGATTGTGCCGGCAACGGTGCCGGTAACGGTGTCGGTAACGGTGCCCCACATCTGCCCGGGTTTGGCAGATGTGGGTCCTTGAAGCCCGACTTCACCCTCCGCCACTCCATCACCGTCACTGACCACACCGTCCACGTCTGCCGCGTTCCCGCCGCCGGTCTGCGGGGCGGCCGCTGGTTCCCGCTTCAGGACGCCCCTGCTCTTCCCCTCACTGGATTGGCGCGCAGGATTCTCCGCCGCGCGTCCCTGATTTAGAATCATGGGTTCGGTTTCAAGATTCGAATCAGTCCTAGCCAGCTTCGCTGAAACTGAAACTGAAACTGAAACTTGAAACTGTCTTTCGGAGGTCCAGGATGCCTGCGCTCACCGCGGGAAAAGCGGCGCCCGAAGTTTCGCTTTCCGACATGCGCGGCAAACCGTTTTCCCTGCGCGACGCCCTTCAGCACGGGCCGGTCGTGCTGGCCTTTTTCAAGGTCAGCTGCCCGGTGTGCCAGTACGCCATGCCATTTCTTGAGCGCATCCACCGCGCCCACAACGGCAAAGCGCAGGTGATCGGCGTTTCGCAGCATCCCAGGAAAGAAACGCAACTGTTCCTGCGCGAGTACGGCATCACCATGCCGGTCCTGCTCGACGTTCCCGAACACTACCCGGCGTCGAACGCCTATCACCTGACCAACGTGCCCACAGTTTTTCTCATCGTGCCCGGCGGCGATATCGAAGTCTCCAGCGTGGGTTGGGACCGCAAGGACATCGAGAAGATCAACCGCCGCGTCGCCCAAGAAGTTTCGCTGCCCGTACCGGCTCTGTTCCATCGAGGAGAAAGCATCATGGATTCCAAGCCCGGTTGAGGCTCGCTGAACTGACCCGCAGGTCGCGGGCAGGCTTTAGTTTTGCTGGACAACATTCATAGGTCTACAAACAAGAAATCGAGGAACCGATGCGAAAAACCGCTCTCTTTATTGTCATCCTCGCACTGACCACCGCGCCGCTGCTCGCGCAAAAGTCCAGAACCTCGAAACCGAAGCGCGCAACCTCGCAAGCCGCTGCCCCGACAGCGCTGCCGCCTTCTGCCGCCGCGGCCATGAAATCCATTGACCCGCAGCGCATTCGCGCCCACGTCAAGTTTCTTGCCAGCGACCTGCTGGAAGGACGCGGCACCGGCCAGCGCGGTGGCGACATCGCGGCCGAATACATCGCCACCGAGTTGGAGTCCTATGGCCTCAGGCCCGCCGGCGATAACGGCACCTACATGCAGAAGGTGCCGATGGTCGGCATCATCACCGAACCCTCCACCAGCATTTATCTCTTGCAGGCGGGCAAGACGCAGAAAGTCAAGCTGGGCGACGAAATCGTCGCCATGGATGAAACCCAGAACGAGGCCGACGACATTGATGCCGACGTCGTCTTCGTCGGCTATGGCATTGAAGCCCCCGAATACCAGTGGAACGATTTCAAGGACGCCGACGTTAGAGGAAAAATTCTGCTGATGTTCGTCAACGAGCCTCCCTCCGACGACCCCAAATTCTTCAAGGGCAAGGCGCTCACCTACTACGGCCGCTGGACTTATAAATATGAGGAGGCGGCGCGCAAAGGCGCCGTCGGCGTCATTCTGATCCACAAAACCGACATGGCCAGCTACGGCTGGGACGTAGTCAAGAACTCCTGGGGCGGCGAGCGTTCCTACCTGCGCGCCGACGGCCAGCCCAAGCTCAAGCTCGCCTCCTGGGTGCAACTGGAAATCGCGCGCAAGCTGCTTGCCGATTCCGGCCAGGATCTCGATGCCCTGCTCAAGCAGGCGCAGTCGCGCGACTTCAAGCCCATCCCGCTGCCGGTGCGCGTGCAGGGCCATCTGGTCAGCAAGATTCGCCCGTTCGTTTCACAAAACGTGATTGCCATGCTGCCCGGCTCCGATCCCAAGTTCAAAGATCAGGCGGTGCTCTACAGCGCTCATTACGACCACCTCGGCATCCATCCCGAGCAGCCGGGCGACAACATCTACAACGGCGCGGTGGACAACGCCACCGGCTGCGGCATCCTGCTGGAAATGGCTCGCGCCTATGCTTCCTCGGCGCAGCATCCCAAGCGTTCCATTCTGTTTGCCTCCGTCACCGCCGAGGAACAGGGCCTGCGCGGCTCCGAATTCCTCGGCAAGCATCCCCCCGTGCCGGCGGGAAACATCAGCCTCGGCCTGAACTTTGACGGCATCGCGCCCAACGGCCTCCCGCAGGAGATCGAAGTCTCCGGCGCCGAGCGCACCACCTTCTTTCCCACCGTCGAGACTGCCGCCAAGGAGTTCAACCTCGCTATCAAACCCGATTCCAATCCTTCGGCTGGCTATTACTACCGCTCCGACCACTTCAGCTTCGCCCGCGTCGGCATTCCCGCCTTCTCGGTAAATGAAGGCATGAAATTCAAGGGACACGATGCGGAGTGGGGCATTCAGCAAGAGCGCGAGTACAACGCCAAGCACTACCACCAGCCGAGCGACGAGTTCCATGCCGACTGGGACTTCTCCGGCCTGGCGGAGATTGCTCGTTTCGGCTTCCATCTCGGCTGGAAGGCCGCTACCGAGACCCAGGGCATCGGCTGGCAGCCCGGCGACGAATTCGAGGCCACCCGCAAAGCCAGCCTGCAACCCAACTCACGCAACGGCGTGCAGTAAGTCTTTCGGTCGATCCGTCTCTCGGTCGCTCAGTCACCGATGGACGGATCGGCCGATAGACCGAAAGACCCGCAGGAAACCCACGTAACATTCTCCTGCGCGTCGACTCGTGCTAACCTCTTGCACCGCAAGCGTCCCCCCGATTCGCACCCATGGCGAAGTTCCCGTTTCTCCAGCGCGAGAGCTTGTCCGAACTTGCGCGCCAGGTGTCGCTGACCGGTTACGTTCCCAGCCTAGAGCTCACGGGCCTGCTCGCCGGCATTGATAACGTCCGCCACGACGTCTACCTCAGCCCAACTTTTGTCGACGTCGTTCGCCAGCACGTTCACCGCCTCATCGCCCGCTACGGCAACGTCGAAGATCTGGTTGCCGCCGACGCTCTGGAAACTCCGCAGATCGCGCCGCCAACTTTTCTCTGGGGCAAAGGGGAGCCACCGCGCCCGCTCCCCAAACCCGGCGCCGATCCCGCCGATTTCAAACGCTTCCTCACCGACTTGATGATCTTGGCGCTCAACTGGGCCAAAGGCGACGGCAATGCCAGCCTCGACCTGCTCGCCCGCCTCGCCGTCATCAAGCTGCTGCGCTCCGAACTGAGCGCGCAATTCAATGCCATCCTTGGGCGTCTCCGCGCCAGGCAGGATCAGTACGAAGGGCCGCGCCAGGCCGCCATCCAAAAAGGCGTCGAAATTCGCGAGCGTTGCGCCGCCTTCCAGCTCGCCAAGCGCCAGTTGCTGCGCACGGCCGGCCAGGAGCTGTTCCAGACTCTGCGCGAAGTCGAAAAGGAAACTCTGGCGCGCATGCGCCGTGCGCTGTTCGGCGCCGCCGATTCTCCCGCCTACGTCCTGCTGCTCAACCGCCTGATGTTCTCCGAGGACGGCCGCGAAGACTACATCAACGCCGAGCACTACGTCATGCTCGGCAACTTCGAGCGCGACCCCGACCGCTTCGCCACCCTGCAGGAAATCACGCGCCTCTTCCTCGCCTCCCTCGATTTGCCCGTCCCGGAAGGCCAGGACCACGTTGATCTTGATTCGCTGCTCAGCGTCCCGGAGAACGCGCAGGAGCTGGTCGCAGCCGGAACCCCCGAAGAATCCACGCCCAAGGGTCGCGCCCAGAAGGCGCTGCTCGCCGCCTGGACCGACACCCTGGAGCACAACGGCGTCATGGACCACATCATCGCCGCCTACGAAGCCGCTCCCTTGCTCGCCGAATATTCGCCCGTCGTCCACCCTCAGCAGCTCAAGAACGCGCTCATTAACCGCACCGAGCGCACCCGCGTCGAGCGCCTGCTGGAGCAGCACAGCCGCCTCTCGCCTGCCAACTTCGAGGCCGCTCTGCGCCGCCTCAACACCTACCGCGCCGCCGATCGCGCCAAGGTTGCCGGCCAATTCCTGCGCGACTTCATCTGCTACCATCGCGATCTCCGCAGCCTCGAGGCCCTGAACCGCGCTCTCGACACCATCAACATCATTGGCAGCGACCGCCTGCGCGAGCTCTCCGCCATCAACAACACCCTGTACGAGTTCCTCCTGCCCCAGGAGCAGAAGCCCGCCGAGGAAAAGCTGGCCAACCACGTCATTCTGAAAGCCGACGTGCGCGACTCCACCACCCTGACCCGTACCCTGATGGAGCGCGGTCTCAACCCCGCTTCCTACTTCAGCCTGAATTTCTACGATCAGGTCAACAAGCTGCTCTCGAAATATCAGGCCACCAAGGTTTTCATCGAGGGAGACGCCATCATTCTGGCGCTGTTCGGCTACGAGGGCAAACAGGGCTTCCCGGTCGCGCGCACCTGCGTCATGGCGCGCGAAGTGATTTCCATCGTGCACGCTTACAACCAGCTCTCGCGCAAGGACGGCCTGCCCACCCTGGAACTGGGCATCGGCATCTCCTTCCAGGATTCCGCCCCCATGTACCTCATGGACGGCAGCACCCGCATCATGATCTCCAAGGCGCTCAACGAGAGCGACCGCCTCTCCTCCTGCAACCGGGGCGCGCGCCGCTTTCTCGCCGACGCCGAAACCATGTTCAACGTCTTTTCCTTCAAGACGGTCGAGGATGAAGACACCGGCGGCAATCCCGACGAGTTCCTCATGCGCTTCAACGTCGGCGGCATCAACCTGAGCGAATCCGCCTTTCTCGCCCTGCAACACGAGATCTCGCTGCAGACGAACCAAGTCGAGATGCCGACCTTATGGGAGAAAGAGTCGGTTCACCTTTACAGCGGATTGGTACCGCTGGGCGGTGGCATGTTCCATCGCATCGTCGTGCGCGAAGCTCGTATCCCGCGCATTGACGCCAGCGACTTCTCCTTCAAGTGCTGGACCGACCACAGGTATTACGAGGTGTGCACCAACGAAGCCATCTACGAGTACGTTGAGAACCACCTCACCCAATCTGCCCACTCCGCCAACACCGGCGACTGACGCGCGTGTGCGCATCCTGTCCTTGGGCCGTAATCCCATTTTGAAACCCCCACCCTGAGCGGGCGTTACATTTCTTGCACAAAACCACCGTCCTACTGTCTGCCTCGGTAGACAATCTAAGGGCGAACCCAGGTAACGAGGACCGTTCTTTCCCGGCCCTCAATTCCGACTCCTTCGCACAGGAGAATCATTCATGGGTGCACCGATGTTTCGCAGTCCTTTATTCCACTTCATTGCACGTCATCTGGCGCTGCTGTTGGTCCTGTCATCCGTGGCCATCCCCCTGGCGGCCCAAACACCGCCCGCCAGTTCGGCGCCGCGAGTGGTGGTGGTTTTCAACCTGCGCTCCAACGACCTGCAGGTGATTGATCACAAGTACCGCGTCTTCTACAACAAGTTCGAGAAGAAGAACCTGCCCATCGAAGGCTACGACCTGCGCGGCGCCGTCCAGGACGAGTTCATGAACGCACTCGCCGCCGACAAGCGCTACGAGTGGCGAGTGGTGACCGAGGCCGACAAACTGGACCCTGTCCAGCTTGCCGACGACAAGCTCCGCACGCCGGAGATGCTCTCCAACGCCCAGGCCGACCGCGTCCTGGTGGTGGACGTCGTCGAATTCGGCGCCTGGATCACCGGCTTGGCGAAGGACCGCATGGAAATCATGGCGAATGTGACCATGCTGGACCGAACCAGCGGCAAAAAGCTCTGGAAGCACAGGATCTGGGAGAAAATCCCCTTCTCCGGCGATCTGCAAAAGCTGCAAAGCGAGAACCAGAAAGAATTGAAAGAGGGAGTCAACTCGCTGATCGAAAAGGCAAGCGTGAAGCTGAAGGCCAAGGTGGCCGAGTCCAAGATCTGAGGCGCGGGGGGAACCATGCTCGCTCATCTGCTTCTGATTGCTCTGGCGCTGTTTCCCGCGCCATTACCCGACGACGGCACATTGCGCATCAAAACCGATGTCGCCGACGTGGAAGTCTTTCTCGATGGAAAGAGCGTGGGCAAGGCTCCCTTGACCCTGACACCGGTGGCGGTGGGAGCGCATCATCTCGCGCTTACCAAGCCCGGCTACGTGGACCACGAGGAGGAGGTGCAGGTCCAGGCGGGGGCAACGGCCAAGATGTTTGTCATCATGAAGGCGCTGCCGGCGGAGCCGCCGAAACTGCCGGCGCAGTTTTACGCCATCCATCAGCACTCGGCCGGGTCCGCATGCAGCGGCATCCTGACCGTGACCGCCGAGGCGATTGACTACCGTTCCCATGACGGCCATGACGTCTTTCACATTCCCATCCAGCAGGTTCGTTCGCTGTCGCGCTCCATGGGTACGGCGTGGTGGACCTCGGGACCTTTGAAAACCCCGTCGCAGTACAGCGCCTGCCGCTTGGAAGTGCCGGGAAAAAGCTATGGTTTCTTCGCTTACGAAGAAGACCCCAAGCTGGCGGGCACGCCCGCGGAGAACCGCGTCACGAAGGAGGATACGAGAGCCAAGACCAAGGAAATGTTTGAACTGATCTACCGCCTGTGGGCGGAATCGCTGGAGCAGCGGCAACATCCCAAACAAACCGCCAACTGAGGTGGGCCACCCGCCAATGCAAGGACAGTAGACTGGTTTCAATAATGCTGCTTCGGAGGGGCACGGCGGAACCTGTCCTGAGCGAAGTCGAAGGAGCCGTGCCGTAACAGCCCCAATTTTGGCGGCTTTAGCCGCTGAGGGATTCCGTCCTCAGCTCACGAGAATGATTCTTGAAATCCGTTGGCTCTGTTGACATCCCCTGTGCGCGTCGCTAATGCCCTCAGGATCACCATGACCCCAGCCCCGCAGGGGCGATTGATAATAGCCCGCCGCTTCAGCGGCGGGGCACAGTAGGAGAAATCGTCCAGTGCCGTAGGCACGACTGAAGTTCTCACACAGACTCTTCAGCCCAGGGTTTCCCGGCGAATCCGCGCGCAATACATGATCGGCTTTAGCCGCTGAGGGATTCCGTCCTCAGCTCACGAGAATGATTCTTGAAATCCGTTGGCTCTGTTGACATCCCCTGTGCGCGTCGCTAATGCCCTCAGGATCACCATGACCCCAGCCCCGCAGGGGCGATTGATAATAGCCCGCCGCTTCAGCGGCGGGGCACAGTAGGAGCAAGCGTCCAGTGCCGTAGGCACGATTGAAGTTCTCACACAGACTCTTCAGCCCAGGGTTTCCCGGCGAATCCGCGCACAATACATGATCGGCTTTAGCCGCTGAGGGCGGGTGGGGTTGTGGCACACAGCCTGCCCTAAGCTTTAGCCGATGTCATCCCGAGCGAGGGAGGGCTCCCGCGCGCTGTCTTTACCGGGGTCCCCAGCACGCCTGCCTTTTGCGTGCTGGGGTGGTCGTGCGCGGGAAACCCGAGTCGAGGGATCTCGGTTTTCCTCTCTCGGGTACACTAATCCTGAAACTGCTCTAGCCGCTGCTGCGCCCCGCATTTGCAGGTAGAATTCCAGGCATGAGGCATCGATTCTCCGTGATATTCAGGATCGCCATTGCACTCCTGCTGTGCGCCGTGGCCGCCATGGCACAAGCGCCGGCCAAGCCCGGGGTGACGCTCGAGCAGGTTGCGCTGACCACTTCCGATGGCGTGCGCCTCAGCGGGATCGTGTACCGCCCGGCCGCTGTGCCCAGCCCGGTTGGGCTCATGCTGGTGCATGGCTTTGGCGGAAATTTTTACGGAGCGTATTTCCCCTATCTCGGCCGGGCCGCGGCGCAACATGGCATGGTTGCGCTTGCGCTCAACATGCGCGACCACGATACCGGCCCCAAGACCTCCGACTTCACCGACAACCAGGCCGATATCGCCGCTGGGGTCGAGCACCTGCATAGCCTGGGAGTAAGGAAGATCGTGTTGCTGGGGCAGAGCATGGGCACCAACCGGGTACTCTATTACCAGGCCGCATCCGGTGATTCCTCCATAGTCGCCACCGTGCTGGTCAGCGGGCCGGGCAACCTGTTCCAGTGGAATGTCTGGCAGTTTGGACAGAAAAAGGCGCAGGAGACGGTGAGCGAAGCGCTCCGGATGCAAGCCGAGGGTCACGACCGTGATCTGATGCTGGTGGATTTGGGCCCTCTGGGAAAAGCTCTCTACACCCCGCGGTATCTGCTCAGCCTGCGCGGCCCCACCGCCAAATCCGATCCCTACCAGAACATTCAGAAGGTGAAGAACCCGGTCCTGATCCTGCAGGGCAAGGCCGACAAGTTGATCGAGCCGGAGATTGCGGAACGCCTGCACAAAGCGGCGGCGAATAATCCCAAGGTCGCTGTGCAGTACGTGGAGGGCGCCGACCACGGCTTCAGCTCGCAGCAACCCCTGCTCGCCGACCGCGTACTGAACTGGATTAAATCAGTCCTCCCGTAACCTTGTCGAGGGGGAGATTCCTTGGGTGTCCGGCTGGTCGGTCCCTTACCATGGAAGCGCCGGGCTCGGTAGCCCTGGGCTTCAGCCCAGGGTCTCCCGGCGAAATCGGGAACAAAACATGATCGGCTTTAGCCGCTGAGGTACTTCTCTACCGTCCCTAACGGGACTCCCCCCTTTCTTCACACCTCTTCCGGCACTCACGAATCTGTGCGAGAACTGGCCTGGCGATGGTACGCTGGCGGCGAACCGTGCGTGAGTGAAGGTGAACCAGTACTTATTCTGTGGGCGTGTGCCGAAATGGGTGGGAAAGAGGTTCCTGCCCCGAACCGTTCTGTGCACTGCGTAATCGTTTACGGGAACACTGTTTCGCTTTATCGTACTCGCGAGAGCAGGAAGAATGGAACGGAGCGGCTACCCTTGGCTTTTCCGCGCTGCGGATGCTGCGGCTTCGAGGTCGCAGCAGACACATTTCCGCGCGCTCAGGTGGCAACTAAGTATCTTTTTGTTGGTGTCGTTCTTCGCAGCTTTCCCAACGTGGATTGTGCCAGACGAAAGCACCGGGAGAGACTCTGCAATTGTAGGGACTTTGGCGCTTGTCGCAGGAATGCTGCTGCTCACAATCATGCGAGAGCGCACGTGGGAAAAATCCTGGTTCCAGTACAGAGCAATAGCGGAATCCGCAAAGACTCTCGCTTGGCGGTACATGATGGGCATTGCACCTTTTGAGAGGGAATCGGAGATTGCGGACGAGCGTCTGATACGGGAGCTTGACGGCATCCGCAACACGCTTCCTATTCCATCTGCCGGTTTGGTGGGCTTGGAATCAGACACAACCCAGATTTCGGGCGATATGCGGTCCGCCAGGCAGAGCAGTTATGAGGAACGCAAAGCTTACTACCTCGCGCTCCGCATCGCTGAGGAACGGCAATGGTACGAGAAGAAGGCGACGTTCAATAGACGACGCGCGAGCACGTGGTACTGGGTCGTCTTGGGCGTCCAATTCGCTGCGCTCGTTTTGACGCTTTTGCGGGCGACGGCCATCATTCATGTCACGGCAACTGGTGTTCTAATGACGTTAGCTGCCAGTTTCAGCGCTTGGAGTCAAGCGAAACGGCACGACGAGCTTGTGACCGCATATTCGGTTGCGGGGAGCGAGTTGACGACGTTGGAATCTTTGTTTGACCTGTGCGGCTCGGAGGATCGGATAACGCAGCTCGTTGAAGACGTAGAGAAGGCAATTTCCCGCGAGCACACTTTGTGGCGGGCGAGACGCAGTTTAGGCAGTTTAGGTCGATAGGGGAAGCATGGATCGGGCGCGATCGTTGCGATGGAATCGGAGGGAACTGCTTCTGCCGGCGTTTTTCGCCTCAGTGTCGAGTGTGAAGACAAATCTTAAGCCAGTCCAGTACGTTCAGGTATTAGCGGAGGTTGAATTTCCGTCGTCCTTACTTTCTGCATACGACTATTGGCATTCCGAACCGGAAGACAAAGAGTTCATGGCAGCACTGACGAACAAGGCGCAGGGGAATGGCGCAGTCGTCCTGTTGGACAGCGGCAACTACGAAGCGTATTGGCATAGTGATCTCGGTTGGACGCCGGAAGCGTTCAGGGATGCGGCGCGGATTTTGGGGCCTGACTTGGCGTTTTGTTTTGATGAGCAGAACCCACCGGACGACAGTAGCCTGGCAGCAAACGTCGTAGTGGATCGAACCACGGCAGACCAGACTGCAGTCGGCCACACGATGGTGATTCCGATAGTCCACGCAAATCCGGACAATATGGCGGGTGTCGTTTCAAAGGTTGTTCGGGCGCTGCACCCTGTGATGGTTGCGGTTCCTGAGCGGGAACTCGGAAACGGAATCGTCAGAGAGGTGCACGACGATGCGGGGTATTCGAAACGCCCTTGATGACTCCGGCTACTACTGCCCAATACACGTACTGGGCACAGGTCATCCATTCACTCTTGTGGCATTGACGTTGAGCGGTGCGGATAGCTTTGATGGGCTAGAGTGGTGCCAGACCGTAGTCGATTTCGCATCGGGTCAGCTGGGACACTTTCAGCACTGGGACTTATATGCTGCGACTAGTCCTCTGCGGGAGACGAGGGGACTGCCTTATGCCCAAAAAGTGTTAGCGCATAACCTTGTCTTTTATGCGGAACTTATGCAGGCTCTTCGAAATTTTATTCAACTCGGCAGGCGTGGCGGTGTTCTTGATCGCATTCTTGAAACGATTGGCGCCACTCTCCCTAACCTTGAGTCGCAATGATCGGTGACATTGATCCAATCGTCCTCGATGCTATTGTTGCCCAAGTGGCTCGAGCACTGCCTGCGCGTGTAACGTCAGGAACGGACTGGACAGAGTTCTCTGAGGGGCACCTGTGGCGCGAACTGGTCGCGTGCATACTGGGTTCGGCAGTGTCGTTCGACGCAGCTACGCGGGCGGTTGCTGCCCTCGAATGTGAAGGGCTTTTGTCGCCTGGTGTCATCCCAGATGGCGATCTCCTATCGAATTGCTTGAAAAACCAGGCGCGGTACCGGTTCCCGATTGTTCGCGCTAATCAGATCGTGACAACGGCAGAGAGAATTTACGGCACCGGGCACTCTTTCGGAGTACTTTTTCTCAGTGTCCTGATGCTAATACCGCCAGACGATCACTTATTTCAGTGTGTTCTGGAATTGGTCCAAAACAGGCCAGCATGTTTCTGAGAAATATCGGCTTCTCTGAACATGCGATTCTTGACCGACACGTTCTTACTTTTCTGCGACTGAGGAAACTCATTGCGCGACCGATCTGTGCGATTTCCTCAATCAACATGTATGAATCAATCGAGCAAATCATCGCCTCGTATGCCTCGCATCATGCGCTTTCGCTCGTGCAGGTCGACTTGGCAGTATGGGTGGCGATGCGCGTAATCACATCCGAGGAAAGCAGATGGGCATCGTAGTTCTGGTGTCGGGAGGCGTGGACTCTAGCGTGATTTCCGCTCTGGCTGCTAAGGAGGGAGTTCGCACCTATCCGCTATTCATCGATTATGGGCAGAGGAGCGCGAAGTTAGAGTGGCAAGCATGTCAGAACGTGCACCGAAGGTGCGGCTTGCCGAGACCAAAACGTATGCGAGTGCCCGGTTTCGGCAATCTGGTTCCATCTGGATTGACGAAACCGGCTCTGCGGATCAACGAAGATGCTTTCTTGCCGTGCAGAAACTTGTTTTTTCTGGTTTGTGCTGCTGCATATGCATACGCAAAAAACGCGTCCGCGATTGCCATCGGTCTGATCGACGAAACGGCAGCTATTTTTCCGGACCAAACTGGCAGATTCTTAGCAACGGCAGAGGGCGTGATCGAGCACGCAGTCGGCCGCCACATCAGTGTTGTTGCGCCGCTATTGCATGTGTCAAAAACCGAAGTTCTTGCCCTTTCGCGTGGTTTGGGCCTGCACGATACATACTCGTGCCACGCGGGGACAGCCAAACCTTGCGGCTTGTGTATATCCTGTGTGGAACGTCAACTAGCTGAAGATTAGGTAGGAGGTGGATTCTGGGGCGGAGGGGGCGGACGGGGACGAGGACTGACTCCGGAAGAGTCTCGCAAGTTATCGGACCTCGTGTCTAAAACGATTAAGGACGCGGCACGGCCGAAGCAAAATGTGTTTATTAGTTTTGCGGCCGAGGATCTCAATGAAGTAAATCTGTTACGAGGCCAGGCAAAAAACGAGAATAGCGACATAGAATTCAATGATTGGTCGCTCAAATCGCCGTTCGACAGCAAGAACGCGGAATACATTCGCCGGGGCATCCGGGAACGTCTGCGACAAACATCTGTGACAATTGTTTTTGTTAGCCCCGCTGCAGCAGGAAGCAAGTGGGTCAACTGGGAAATTGAGGAGAGTTTAAAGCTCGGGAAAGGGGTTGTCGGCATGTACAGAGGCGAGAAGCCGCCATCAAAAGTGCCTCCCGCACTGCAGCAGAATAAAATCAGAGTGGTGCCTTGGAACCACGCCGAACTCAGCGCTGCCATCAAGAAGGAGCGCGACGAGCAGTAACTCAGGCCGGTGTTTCGTCGCGGTGGCCAGTTGGGTGCCCCTCGATAAGAGCGAAGGCGTTGTCAACGCGCACCGATCCTGTACGGTACGCAGGGAGGGTGGCGCACCCTTTCGGCTCTCGATCTTACCCGATTGTGGGCCCCACAAACGCCGGCACAATACCCGCGCACAAACACATTTTCCGCCCTCCGCAAAAGTCCCACCCCACAGTCCGGCCCGCCCCCCAGTAACCTGAGGTTTCCTGTAGCGGAATTATCCCTTTCACAAACCCTGCTCAAGAAAGGGTCAGGCTTGGTGCGCAGTATGGCCGTAAACGATGTGATGCTCCTCGCCGCACTTGGCGCACCGGGCAATCCAGCGCGTCTGGCGTTTTCCCTTCTGTGGCTTCTTCATCGGCCCGCGCTCGACAAAGAACGTGGCGCTTCCGCAGCCACACGACAGGCGGATTCTACCGTTGTCTAGGCGTGCTTTTTTGAACGGCATTCTTGTTCCCTCGCTTCAGGTTGCCCTTCTCTGGAAGGCGGGTGGCCCACCCGCCCTGCGATGATCCTCCCATTTGTGCTGCGGCACGATCATGTTACTTCAGGAATAATCGAGGCGGCGCACCATCTCATCAGGGCTGTATTGCACTCGCCGCTCATGATCATAGAATCCGCCAGACGAAATGAGCTAAGAAAATCAGCACCAGCAAACCTCCGACGCCACAAACCCAGAAGAGAAAATTCGCGGTCAACTTTGGGGAATTGATCTCCTTCTTGTCCATGGCTGAAGAATACTCCCTACCCGATCGTGGGAACCCCAAACGCCGGCACAATACCCGCGCACAAACACATTTTCCGCCCTCCGCAAGAGTCCAACCCCACAGTCCGGCCCGCCCCAGGTAACCTGAGGTTTTCTCCAGGTTACCTGCACGTAAGTTGTTGGTTCGATTAGAAGGGGAGGGGGAGGGGGGTATCTAAGGTTGACCAGATGGTTAACAGCTTCTCAGCTTGCGCCTGCACACGGTGACGGTCTTCGGCCTGCTTCGGGTTGCCAGCCGCGCCCTTGGATGGGCTTCGTTTCGGCGGCTTATTTGGAAGTGACGACTGACTTCGCGTTTGCCGTGTTGTTTGCGCCATCGTAGGCCGTTGCCTTCAAAGTGTATTGCACGCCCCTTTGGGACGGCGCGGACCAGTTGCAGGAATAGGGGCTTATCGTGCTCGTACACTTCAGGACGTTGTTGACATAGAACACAACCTTCTGAACGCTCCGGTTGTCCGAAGCGGTCGCGGAAATTGTAACGGTTGTGCTTTTGCTCACGTAACTCCCGTTCGCCGGGCTCGTGATCGCCACCGTAGGCGGTGTTTTGTCAACAACGTTGACCGATACCGCAGCCGACGTAGTGCTGTTACCGGCCTGATCGTACGCCCTCGCCGTGAGCGTATGACTCCCCAGCGATGCCGTGTTCGTGTTCCATGTCGCCGAATAAGGCGGCGAAACATCGGTCGTGAGCAGCGCGCCGTCCACGTAAAATCCGACCTTGACCACGCCGACGTTATCCGAAGCGCTAGCGGAGATGGTTGCGGCGCCCGAAACGGAAGCTTGGTTCGCTGGGCTGGTGATCGCCACGGTGGGCGCTGTCGTGTCTTTGATGGCTACGGTGACGGCCGAAGAGGGAGCCGTTTTTCCGTTGATGCCGTACGCCACGGCGGAGACCGTGTGGCTGCTGCCCTGGATTAACCCACTTGTATTCCAGTTCACACTGTATGGACTCGAAGTGGCCGTTCCTATGAGCGTCGCGCCATCAAGGTAGAATCCTACCTGAGAAACCAGCGCCGAAGCGCTCGCGGTGACCGGGACTACTCCAGTCACCACCGCCCCGTTGCCCGGAGAAGTGAGCGACACCGTTGGGGCGCTGTTGTCCACCGCAACCGTTACGGGACTTGAGGTTGCCGTATTGCCGGCCAAATCCGATGCGGCAGCCGTTATAGTGTGGTTCCCATCCGCGACGGTGGTGCTGTCCCAAGCCATGGTGTACGGTGCGGATGTTACTTGGCCGCCTACATTTTGGCCGTCCAGGGCAAACTGCACTCCGACTGCGCCCGCATTGTCGGATGCGCTCGCGGCCAGCGTCACCGTTCCGAAGATGGTGGCACTCGCCGAGGGGCTCGTGACCGATACCGCAGGAGGGATGGAATCCGGCGGCGGGGCGCTGAAATCGAACAGAAACATCTGGCTGCCGGATGAGCTTCCGTAGTCAACATTCCGTTGGGCCTTCCACGTCGTGCCCGCGTCGGTGAACGTGATGAACACTTTGCCGGGTATGGAATCGGCGCCGCCGGTCCGGGCATCGGGGATGCCCGTCCAGTTTCTCGTGCCCACAAATGCGCCGTTGACCAGCGGAATTCCCGGTTCTGTCGCGAGGCCTTCATGGTCGAGATAGATCGTGCCGTTCTGGTGGCCCAAGACACCGCCCCACACTCCCGAGAAGTTATTCGCGATCTGCGAACCCATGACACGATAGATATTGTCCGTAGTCGTCGCACCGGTCGTAGAATCGGTAAAGCTGCTGTCGAACCTATACAGCCCAAGAGTATTCAGGTTCATGATGTAGGTGCTGGGGTCGCCACCCGGCCATGGCTGCAACGACGATGCAGTCGTGAGCCCCATGGGCGCAGACCCAAAGGCGTAGTATCCGGAAGATGGGTTCTGGCTCGGTTGAATCGAGAGGCTGCCCGTCCAAACGATGTTGCCGTTGTTATCCACCAAGTCCCCGTTGCCCTGCGAGCCGTTCAGATCGTAGTACACCCATTCTGAGCCGTCCCAGCATGCCCATTCGCTGCCGCAGAACATCGTATTCAGGAAATACAACTTCTGAAACGCGAGGAATTGCGTCCACTGGTAATCCTGAATCCTATGGTAGATCTTCTCCCCGTACACCTTTTGGCAGTAAAAGATGTATTGCTGGTTGATCCATTGGTCGGCTGGCACGCCTTCGATCTGTGGCACCAGGGTCTTCACGATGCCAACGATGAGAGCCCTGGTGGGCCGCACTGTCATCGGGTTGGCGTTGATGAGGCTGTAATACTGCCGGTTAAACGCCTTGTAGAAGCCCGGCGATTCGAGGTTGATTTTTCTGATCGCGGCAGCGCCCATTTCGTATTTCAGCCAGTACAGCCCCGTTCCTCCGCCGTCGCTCCAGAAATCCGTTCCCCGCAATACCAGCATGTTCTGGAAATCGTAGTCCCAATCGTTGCTCGATCCCCACAGGCTGTTCCTCGGCACGATGGGGTCATTGGGGTAGGTCGCCACGTATTGATTCATCGCCTCGTAGCTCACCCCTTGGGCAAATCCTTCCTCAAAGCCGTCCAAAGTCGGGTCGAAGTTCCAGTTTTTGTCCATGGCCAGGATGTAGGTATCCCGGAAGGCATGTACCAGTTCATGCGTGAACAGTTGCGGATAGAAACTGTCGTCTTTGAGCATCTCATTAAGAGATGGGACGAACTCGTTCGTTTTGACGTAACGCAGGTCTCTCACGACAGTAAGGGTGTAACTCACTGCCGGGGGACCGTACAACTGCACAAGAATCGGGTACATGTTGTTGAAGAACGACGTCATGGCCGCCTCTTCGTCGGCGGTGAAGGTCGAGGTCGGGTTGCCGTTCGTGTCGTAGCCCACAGTACCGAACTGAAGCTGTATGACATTCCCCGGCTGGCCAAGGTTTTGCCATATCGGTTGTACCGGATTGCTAATGACGACGGGACTCCACAAACCCGCTCCGTTCACGGCGTACACCGAAACATAGTAGATGAGGCCGGGATTAAGGACGATGTGGACGGATATGCTATTGCTGTGCACAACCTGCCACCACTGCACGTTGGCCAGGGTGCTATAGCCACCTGAGCTGTTGGTGCCGATGCCGAAGATGTAGTAGCTGATGCCGGACTCCGGGTCTGAGCCGCTGTCCCACTGAGCGTTAAGCGTCAGTATTCCCTGTGCGCTGGCTGTGACCTGCGTCGGGGCTATGGGAGGGGTGGTGTCAGCGCTCGCAATTGCAGGCGTGGCAAGGGCAAGCGATTGGGATACTGACAACTTGCTGCGCCCCTGTCGAATCGTTTCCCCGGTACGATCAAGTGGTATCGATGGCATGACTACGGGAGCTTTGGTCTTGTGCTGCGGGGAAGTGAACGAGGGACCCGGTTTAGCGGTCTCCACCGGCTGCTGGGCTGCGGCGCAGAGGGCAGCCAGGAGCACCATGAAAAATCCAGCTCCGGTCGTCTGCAATACGCTCTTCATGCTATTTCTCCTGAGGACCGGCCTGAGCATCGGAACCTCCGGTGTGGAACACCGCTGTGGCAGCGGAGCCTGATTCCCTGGCACCTCGTCCGCTGGTGCGAATTTCGGCGGCATGGAGCCGGCGGTGGAACAGTGCTGTACCGCATCCGAGAGATAGCACGCACCGAGTGAGAAGGGGCGGAGTAAAGAGGCAGGGATCTTAGGCGGTGCGCCGTTTTGGTGTGCGTTCCAAAAAAGGCAATGCGAGCATGAATGTCGTGACCGTAGTCGGCGGGGCCGTTGACAGCAGCCGCGCTCGCGCAACTCTTATGAGGCACAGGAGTCATCCTCAAACCATGGTTGTGGTCATCATTGAATTCTTTCCGGGCCGAAAACAGGGGTGCCATCGGAACTTCCGGTGTGGAACACCGCGGCGGCAGCGAAGCCTGATTCTCTGGCACCTCGTCCGCTCGTCCGAACTACGGTGCCTTCTCCGTACAACTGCGCTGACCTGGACGTCCCAGTGACCGCGGGCAGGTGCACCTGCAACTCCACATGCACGCCGGGCGGCGGCAAGTCCTTCGCCAGGACGAATACACCTCGATCGCTGATGTCACGGGAGATCCCCTGCGCTGCCTGCAATGTCCCATCGGCACGCTGCCACCAATAAAGGGCAGGCGCGCTTACACGGTAGCGTGCGGCTTTTCGAAGCTCCATCTGTGCCCCATCCGCTGCAGTGTCGTGACCGTAGTCGGCAAGGACGTCGCCTCCGCTGGTACGGCCGCAACCCTACGCAGCTGACACCATTTGCACAATGGACAGGGTGTCTCTCAACATTTCATCTCGCTACCTGAGTGCGCCAGGCCATGAGTACATTGGCTCAGCAGGTGAGAAGAACTTCTCACCTGCGCGGCGCACACCAAAGAAAGGCCCGATGCTCTCAGGAGGGGAATCAAGGACTCAGCGCGAACGACGACGTTAAAGCCCAATCGGACGGTGGCCATGATGCTTGCGGGCAGGTCTGCGAACCGCGTTGGGTGCTGTCGCTTGAGATGCTCATCCAATGCAGGATTGCCTGCGGGCAGGAACGTATAGGAATTACTTTTGCTCCGCCCTTGACAGCGTAATGTCCACGGTTACAATGCCAACCACTTCCAACATTGCCATCGGGTGGCGGGCTAACCGGCTCCGCAACCGGCTAATCGGTTCCTCAATAGGCCTCAACAGGTTCTGGAGACCCAACGTGCAACTTTCCCGCCGGCCAGGGAAAAAACCGATTCCTATCATCGTCGCCGACGCTAACGTGATGGCTTCCCGTTTCGTTTGCGCGCAACTCAAGAAACACTCGCAGTTTGATTTGGTCGGCTGCGCCGCCACCGTGGGCGGACTGCTCGAGCTGTTCGAACGCCGCAAAGCGAAAGTAGCTTTGATTAGCGCTAACCTGCAGGACGGTCTGTTGAGCGGCTTAGCGATCTTCCCGCTGCTCCGAGAGAAGTATCCTGACGTTCGTCGGGTCCTGATGATCGACCGCCCGGAACCGGAGCTGGTGCTGGGGGCATTTCGAGCAGGCGCCAGGGGCATTTTCACCTGCTACGAGTCGCCGTTCGATGCCCTCTGCAAATGTATCTCCTGCGTGCACGGCGGCCAGGTGTGGGCCAATGCGCAGCAGTTGAACTGTCTGGTCGATGCGCTGGCTCAAGCGCATACCGTCCGGCTCGCCAATGCCAAAGGCTCCAATCTTTTGAGCAAACGAGAGGAGGAGGTGGTGCAGCAGGTCGCCGAAGGCTTGAGCAACCACGACATCGCGCGGCAGCTGCATCTGAGTGATCACACGGTGAAGAACCACCTCTTTCACATCTTCGACAAGCTGGGCATCTCCAACCGGGTGGAACTGGTGCTGTACGCCGTGAGCCACCCAAAGCGGGCAGCGATGTCGATTTCCGGTGACGATTCTCCTGCTCGTATCCCCGGCAGACCTGTCCTTCGCCAAAACTAGATCGCTGGGACGACTTTGGCTTTTCAATAGCCGGGGGGGGGTATCCAAGGTTAACCAGATGGTTACTAGATTCTCGATCTGAGCTTCACCCAACTTTCAAAACGGCATTTTCCTCACCACAAACGGAATCTGCACCACGGTTTCCAGGTCAACCGCAGAACCATTCTTCGTCGCCGGATGAAACTTCCACCTCGACAGCGCGATGCGCGCATTCTCATCCAATCGATCTTCCACTCCGCGCAGCACTTTCACTTCGCCCACGGTTCCGTCTTTGCGGATGACAGCGTACAACGTCACCGTTCCTTCCACGCGATCGCGCATCAGCTCCGCAGGATACGCAGGATCCACTTTGACCATCGCTTGCGGAGCGGTCACGTCGCCTTTCACTGTCGACTCGTTCAGCTCGGCGAAGCGGATGATCCAGCTTCCGCCCGCGCTCGTCAGGTTCGGCATATTCAGCGTCATCGAGTAATAGCGCTTGGCGCCGAACACCTTGTCCTCGATCTTGCCTGGCGCGTTCAGCGTTGCCGGCGACAACCGCGACGCGCGCCCGACATCCGCCATTCGCGGTCGCTCCAGCCTCGCCACCGTCGTCGTCGGGGCTTTCGCATTCGACCTGAGCGCATCCAAGGGATCGCCTTGCGCCACCACGCCCGATGTCGGCTGCGACGGCGCTGGTCCAACCGAAATTCCTGGAGGACCCAACGCTGTTCCGCTGCCGCCTCCGCCATTAGTGCCGCGTCCGTTTCCGCCGCCGTTCGTGCCTCCTCCCTTGATCTCAGGCGTTCCCGGCGCGTTGGGATTTCCTTCCGGCGTCGCAGCGAATTGTCCTTGTCGGCTGCCGTTGGGCACGCTGATCGGACCATTCACCGCCGCGGGATCGAGGCCGAGCGCGATCAACTGCCCGGCCGCGCGCTGGCCGTTGCCGATTCCCGCGACATTGGGCGGAGGCTGCACGGCTGCGTTCTGCGAACTCCCGCCGTCCGCCGGATTCGCCATCACTGCGCGTTGTGCCGCGACTGGAAGAGTGGGCGCGGTTACCGTCGGATCGAGTCGCACTACGTTCATCGCGCCCAGCGGACGCGCCGCCGCGCTGCTGGAAACTGGCGGCTCAATCACCGATGGTTCGGGAACATTCGGCAGGCGGATCCTCGACTTCGCCGACTCGATTGCAGGCGGAGGCGCAACCACGTCCGGCGTCAGCGCCGGCAGCTTCAGTTGCGACGGCGTTTGCATTAGCGCTGCTTCCGGGATAGCCGAGGGAATCGGCGTCCAGGCGACCAGGTTCGGCAGCGGCACGTCGTTGGGCAGCTTGATATGGCTGGGCGTGACGATCGTCTGGCGGAAATTGTCGGGCGCCTTAGGGAGCGAGATGATCCTCTGCTTGGCGTACTTCGGTTCGCCTTTGCGCGCCTTGACCGCGGGCGCGGCAGCCTTGCCGGTATCAATTTCCGGCAGATATTCGGAGACGGCGTAATACGTGATCTTGCTGTTGTCGAACGGGCTGCGTGTGGGCAGCGGCGCGCGCTGCGCCCAGGTCACCGTCATTCCGTAAATCACGACGATGCCGAACACGTGATACAGCGCGGACGAGGCCATGCTGCGCCACGCCACCGGACGATGCACAAACACGTCAGGCCAGAACTCGGCAACCGCACCGCGCGGCTTCGGCGACCCGCGAAACAGCAGCAGGTCGCGCAGATTTTCCAGGAACACCCGTGGTCCTGCCGGCCATTCGACCAGCAGAGTTGGCGGCCGTAGGCTCGGCTCGGAAGATTCAGGTGCTTCGTAAGCGGGAGTTTGCTGCATCCACCACCCAAACAGCGTGTTCCGGAATTATAACGTAGTAAATGCCGCGTAAACTCGCCGCTGAGCGCGCCTCGGCTTGTGGTCTAATCACAGCAGCAGCTCAGGATTATTACGATGCACACATTCAATTATCCCTCCGGAAAGTACCCAGTACCTGGTACCGAGTACCGAGCAACAAGCAACAACTCCCCACGCGCAAGTACCAACGCAATGCGTGTCACCAAGCTTCTCCGACTCGGTACTTGGTACTTGGTACTCGGTACTGCATTTGTGATGCTGGCAAGCGTGGCCGCGTGGGCGCAGGCGAACGCACGCGCGCCCAAACCCGCCTCCGACGATGTTTCCGGCATGTACACGTTCCTGCGAGAAGGCGAGTTCGTGGAAGTGGACGTGGAGCCGGACGGACGCGTCACCGGATTCGTCTCCCGCTACGGCGAGCGCGACAGCGACCGCGGCGCGTTCCTGGACCACATGTTCACCAAGGGTTCGATGCAGGGGAACAAGCTCGCGTTTACCACCCGCTCGTTACACGGCGTGGCATTCGAGTTCAAGGGAACCGTGGAGCGCGGAGAAGGGAAGGCGCCGGGCGCGGAGGCTTACCACGTAATCAAAGGCACGCTGACGCAAATGACCGAGGACAAGGACCACAAGACCTCGGCGCAACAGCGCGAGGTGGTGTTCAAGTCTTTTCCGGCGGACGCGATCATGGCGCCGCACAAGAAGGATTAGAGCTTCATCTCATCCATGCCGAGTGGCCGCTTTCCGAGAAGCCGCCGGCCAATTCGCCTTGGCCGCTGATCGCCAGACATGCGATACGAGCGCCGCTTAGGAAAGACTTGCCGGCGACCATAGCTGACGCGAGGTTCGGAAATCCATTACAGATTTCTCCGCATAGATTAGGACACAAGAGGCACGGTTGTGGGCCGCGCCATTTGTTCCTTTCCAAAAGAAGAACGGTTTCTCCCATGGGTCCAGTCTTTCACCTTCGTTACGCCCCCATGTGAGTTTGGTCACCGACACGGCGATCATTCAGTGATCGACTCTAGTGGTTCTACTTTCCTTCCCCAAGGAAGCGGCCATGGCAGCCAATGGCAGCTCTCTTCTCAGGAACGTTCTCCCAGCTGTCCTCCTGGCCGGGCCGAGAGCAAGAGAGGGGCGAATCCATGAAAACCAAGTGCGCGAGACTGAGTATGTTTGGAGGTGAACTAATACTGGTTTTCTTGCTTGCTGGAGGGTTGCTGGCGCAACAGGCGCCGACCGCGGGCAGCGCCCAGGGTCAAGCGGTTCCGCACCTGGTCAAGTTCAGCGGCACCGTGAAGGATGCCGACGGCAAGCCACGCACGGGCGTCACAGGCATCACCTTTGCCCTATACAAAGACCCGGCGGGTGGAGCAGCGCTGTGGCTGGAGACGCAGAATGTCACCATCGACGCGCAGGGTCGCTACATGGTACTGCTGGGGTCGAATAGCGCCGAAGGTGTGCCGCTGGAGCTGTTCAGCGCCAACGAAGCCCAATGGCTGGGAGTCCAGTCGGAAGGGCTGCCCGAACAGCGGGCGCTGCTGGGGAGCGTGCCCTACGCCCTGAAAGCGGCCGACGCCGAGACCCTGGGCGGCAGTCCGGCGGTGTCACTTGTGCTGGCGGCGCCGCCTACGGCAGGCGATTCCTCCAGTATGTTCTCAGCATCTGGGGGCTTCCAGATTACGACGCCGGGAAAAGGAATCATTGTGGGAAGCCCTAAATGCGCGCAAATCGGGATCGATAATACGGGAAGTGGCGCCACGGTAGTGGTTCCGTGCCCCCTGGCGATCACCACGACTTCGCTGCCCAACGCCACCGCCGGCACCGCTTATGACCAGCCGATTCAGACCAGTGGCGGCAAGGGCACAGCCATCACTTTCGCTCTGGCTAACAGCACCACTCTGCCTGCATGGGCTAGCCTGAACACCTCTAGCGGACACCTTACGGGGACGCCGGCCGCCGGCGATGTCGGCACGAGCGCCCCGTTCCAGATCAGCGCCACGCAGAACGGCTACACGGTTACCTCGGAGAATCTCACCATTCTAACTATGGTTGCCAGTATTTGCACCGGAGCGCCAACCGGCCATGAATCCATGCTGAACGGCCAGTACGCTTTCGTCGTGCAAGGTTTCGAGGGAGGCGGCAACGGAACACCGGTGGCCATTGCGGCCAGCTTCCACGCCAATGGCGCCGCAAGACTTACCGGCGGGGACTTCGATATCAACAAGACGGCTGGCGCAACGCATGCCACGATCAATCGCGGTTCCTACACAGTGGGCCTGGATCCCACGAGCTCGGGCGACCTCGGATGCGTTTCGTTTTCTCTCTCGAATGGTTCGACCACCGGATTCACCTTCAGCTTGGGCGGATTGAGCTCGCGTGTTTTTTCCAAGGGCCGAATCATCGAGTATGACGATGCTACGGGCACGGGATCGCGCGGCTCAGGGGTCCTCCTGCGCCAAGACAGGACTTCGTTCTTACTCAGCAACCTTCAGCCACGCTATGCATTTGGAGTGGACGGCGTGGATTCCAGCGGTGGCCGCCACTTCGCGAGTGCCGGTTCATTCACCGTGGACACCAGCGGAAATATCAGCAGTGGCTTCGCCGACACGAACTACGCCGGTGCGAGTCCGGGCGAAACCACTGGCGGCACCGGGAAAATCGACGCCATTTCCACCACAACAGGCCGGGCAACCATGACGCTCACTTTGGGGGGGCAAACCACCCATCAGGCTATTTACATGGTCAACGCGGACGAGGTTTTCATGATCGGGACCGACCCGTTGAGCAGCGTCCCAATTTACAGCGGCAGGGCCATTGTGACTGCCAGTTCCTTCACTCAGTCTTCGCTGTCTGGCAACTACGTCATCCACACGACCGGAATAGAGCCCCCTGGAGACTTTATTCCCTGCGCCGACGTTCTCCTTGTCCTCGTGAATCTAGACTCAACCTCGGGCACCTACAGCGGCACATCTTACTACTACGAGCTCTCAGCAGGCGTTTTTGTACCATCGCCGGTTAGTGGCGCAACTTATGTGGTTGATGCCACGTCGGGGCGGACGACCCTCTCCGGGCTTGGCTGGGTCGTCGGGCATGATGTCTTTTACATAGCTACGCCCACGGCAACCACCGAGCCAATTTCCGCGTTCTTCGTCGCGACCTCGGACTATAGGGCCAACTTCGGTTTCGCGGAATTCCAGCCAAGCCAAACGTACAGCACCAGTGGCATGGCCGGGAACTACTTCGCCGGGACGGAGGACCCTGGCGATAACACGGTCAGCAACGAAATTGATGTAGTTAACGTCTCATCCGGAGAGACCGTTACAGGGAGCGGGTACGCCAGTGGGGATGGCGGTTTGGGAACTACCTCTCCGAGCGGCGCTATATCAATTGGTTCAAACGGTGTTGGCGGTTGGCAATACCAATATGGGGGGTGCCCCCTCGGATACTGGGCGATCACCAACGGCACAAGGCTCTTCACCATCCCGGTGGGTGGGGGCTACTGTAACGGTGTGCCCGTTCTCCGGCCCGCCGTAGTCACCGTCTACGAACGCCAGAAGGCGGGCTTTAGCCCCTGAGGGGACGAGATGGCTTCCCCATCCAGTTTTCGAGAATCGATTTCGTCCGCAGGTTCCCGCTCCGGCCCGCCGCGCGCCCGCACGCGCTCGCCCCCGCATTGCACACAAAACGGTGCCAAGGGAGTGAATCTGCATCCGAATACCTATCCCCTTAACGGTTTGACCCTGTTTTCGTCCCATTTGTAATAGAAGTTGGGTATCCACTTCACTCAGGCCCCCCAATAGGTTGTGGTTTGGGGACAAGTCCGCCCCGGAAAGGCTCCAGGCTGCAGAAACAACTACACCACATCGCCGCCGGTGGTGGCGCGCTTGACTTCGTTGAGCCTGCGGCGCAGAAACTCGGTGTGGTCGGCCTCGAAATTCGCCAGTTCGGCATACATGGCGCGGAGATTGCGGTCGTGGGTCCTCTCGACCAGTTGGCTGTAGTAGCGCATCGCGGTCTCCTCCGCCTCGAGCGCGATCTTTAGGGCGGCCTTGCGGGGCGCGACGGTGGCGTTGCCGCGGCCGACGGAGAACAGTTCTGCGCTCTCCAGTTTCGGCACTTCCAGCATCTCGCAGATGTCTTCCTCGGTCACCACGCAAGCCTGGGTTCCGTAGCGGTCGAAATAGCGCTCCTGGAGCATGGTGCCGTGACTGCGCTCCTCGCTGGACATGTCCCAGAAAACCTGCGCGATCTCCAGCGAATCGGGGTCCTTGAATTCGGCGAACAGCTCGGCGAACTGCTGATAGAGTTCGGCATTGCGCTCTTCAATGAAGATGGCGACGTGCAGAGCCTCTTGCGGAGACAGCGAAGTGAATTCGCGTTTCATGAGCATGCTCCCGGGAGATGAAGAAGAAGTCTATAACGCACCTGCGGCGACGGGAGCGCGGAAATCGGGAAAGTTCCCAAAATGGAACCTGGTGTGGCACGGATCAAGCGCTGCGCGCCTGCCGTTCCTTTTCCATGCGCGCGATGACGGCGCGCAGCCAGGCGATCATCGCCTCTTCCAATTGTTGCTGATTCTCGCGCGATTCCAGGGATGCGACCGTCTCTCCCGCGGGAGAAAGAGGAATGTGGTGGCAGGGAACGTCTTCGTGCCGGCGTGACTCCGGAACGAAATCGATGAGCATGCATTCGGAGCAGGGATGGGGCCGCTGGGGCTCGCCGAAGTTGAGGCAACTGATGGAATCCTGGAAGATACGGGTGGGCGTTTGGGGAGCGTGCACGGACCGGCCGTAGCCGCCCTGCTCCAGGAAGTTAAGTTCGAATTTCAGGACTTCAAGGACATCGCGCTCATCGGCCATACGGCACCTCCTCACCTGGGGCGATTGTCGCGCGCCTTGCACGGCCCGGCTGTGACCTAAGGCACGAGAGCCTGTGACGTATGGCCATTTTAACCTAAGGCTATGTGACCTGAATCACATCCGGGTGTAACCCGAGTCTCAGACCCCGGCCTTGCCGGCCAGGCTGCTCTTGCTGACCAGCCGGTGCTCGATGGCAAACAGCGCCAGCTCCAGGCGGGTGGAGACCTCGAGCTTGCTGAAGATGCTGGTGAGGTGGTGCTTGACGGTGTCCTCGCGCACGTTGAATTTCTGGGCGATCTCGCGGTTGCTGAAGCCTTCGACGATGGCAGCCACCATCTGCATCTCGCGGCGGGTGAGGCCGTAGCGCCGGCCGGGCTGTTCCGGGGCGGCGTTGTCCAGAACCAGTTCCTTGAGGTCGGGCACGCTCTCGCGGCCGACCCAGTAGCTCCCGGCCATGACGGCGGCGATGCTCTTGAGCAACACCTGGGTGGCCGATTCCTTGAGCACGACGCCGCGCGCGCCGAGCTTCAGCGCTTCCAGGATCTGCGGCCGCTCCACCGAGGCGGTGAGCAGGATGGTGCGCACCGGGTGCTGGCCGGCGGCCAGTTCGCGCAATGCTTCCATGCCGGGTACGCGCGGCATGGCGAGGTCGAGCAGCAGGATGTCGGGCCGGAGTTGTGCCACCAGGGCGACGGCTTCGGCGCCGTCGGCAGCCTCACCGACGACGCACAGATTGGGCTCGGCTTCCAGCAGGCGGCGCAAGCCGTCACGAAAAATTCCATGATCGTCGGCGATCAGAATGCGGATGGGAGCGCTAGACATAGGTGGCTTGTGCCTTTTGCGGGAAAGTGACCTCGAGCCGGGTGCCCTGTCCGGGGAGCGATTCTATCTCCAAATTGCCGCCGAGGATACGGACGCGCTCCTTGATGACCGCCGGTCCTTTTCGGGCGGCGTCCAATTCGGCCAGGGATTTCTTGCCGTGGAACTCGAAACCGCGCCCATCGTCTTCCACCTCCAGGGTCCACCGGCCCTGGCGGACGCCGAAGCGGACGAGCACACGCTGGGCGCCGCTGTGCTTGCGCACGTTGGCGAGCGCTTCCTGGGTGATGCGGACCAGTTCGCGGCAGACGCGCGGCGACAGGTCAACGTCGTCCAGGTCGGTAGCAAACTCCGCGGTGATGCCGGTGTCGCGGCGGAAACGCTCGACGATGTCGGCCAAGTGGTCGAGCAGTTGCGCGGGACTGAATTCCACGGGGCGCATCTGCTGCATCAGCGTGCGCAGATCGAACACCTGTTCCCGCAGCATCTCCTGGATGCGCTCCAACCGGGGAGAGATTTCGATAAGGTTCTCGGTGCGCGCGGCCTCGCGGCGCAGGACGTCGACTTCCATTTCCACGGCGATCAGCGACTGGATGGCGCCGTCGTGCAGTTCGCGGGCGACGCGCGCACGCTCCACCGCGCCGGCGCGTGAACGCAACCGGCGCAGCAGGTAGACGTTGTAAATCGCCGGCCCGATCTGGCGAAACAGCTTTTGCGCAAAGCGAAGTTCCTGCAGCTTGTCGCCCATGCGGGCGCCGAAGAGCAGCAACCAGCCAGTCCATTCCTGGCCGATGTGTAACCCGACGGAAAGAACGGAGGCGGCGTCTCCCAGTTGTGGACAAGCCGCGGGCGACCAGGCAGGGTCGGTACGGGCGCGCTTGCCTTCGGCATTAATGGCCCATGTCTTCCAGCCGGCGCCGCGCCGTTGCGAATAGGAACTTTGCGCCGGTATGGAGACCAGATACTGCCGCCGTTCCTCGGGGCCGACCTCCGAGCCGGCAACGCTGTTGCCGCCATCGGGCAGCGCGTGCGACTCCCACAGGAAAACGCGTCCCGTACCCGTCTGCTGGATCATCGCCAGAGCACGAGGCGCGAGATACAGGCGCATGGATTCACCCAGAACCGCCTGCATGCTGCCGCGCAAGCCGACATCCACCCGCGCCTTGCCGATCACGCGTCCGGCGAAGACGTCCTCGGCGCGCAACTGTTTCTCTTGTTCGGCCAGATAGCCCAGCAGGAGGCCGAGCAAAATCAAGTACGTGGACCGGATGACGAATCGATTCACATCGTAGTCGCCTTCCAGCCAGGTCCCCAGGTGATGGCCGAAACTCAGCATCACCGCCTCAATGGTCATGAGGGTGACGATCGCAAGCGCCGTCGCGAAGGTCTCGACAAAGCCCCAGCGGAAAGCGGCGGCCGTCAGAACGAAAACGAAAAAAAGAAAAAACGCGCTGTTAGGACCCTCGGTGAACAGCGTGAACACGGCGGGGAAGAGAAGGTCGATAACGTGAATCCAGGGAGAAGCCGGTGCGACGGCTTCGGAACGATTCAACACCGCCCACACCACGAAACTGTAGCCCACGTAGCCGATTAACAGGGCGTAGGCAAAACTGGCGTAGCGGGTGGGCTCCGTCGGATCCAGATAAATCGCCAGCAGACCCGAACCGGCAAGAAAGACCCGTGCGGAGGCGAGGACGCGCTCGATGCGGTTTTGTTCGTCGCGGTCGACCGGCGCACCCAGGCGCGTCAGAAATCGTGGAGTCTTCCCCAGCGAGAGCATGGAATGTGTGGCTAACTGTAACCGGGTCAGCAGCCGGCAGCAAGCCTTCAGGCGGTGACGGACGGGCTACAGGGTGTGACGCAACTCACAGCACCCCGGTAGCGACAGGGGTAGCCTTGGGATGCATAGCTCCGAAGCAAGGGCGGCTGCTGGAGTGGCCGCGGGAAGGAGCAAGTCATGCTGGCTCCAAAGGCGGTTGCATTGGTTTGCTTGGCTGCCATGTTCCTTGTGGCGCCACTGGTCATGGCGCAGAAGGCCGCCACCGAGGCTCCGAAGTACGAGGTAGCCAAAGAGGTCACCGTCAAGGGCGCGGTGGAGGAGATCAAGGAAGTGCCGAATCCCAAGGGGCAGATCGGCATTTACCTGATGGTGAAGTCGGGTGCGGACACCCTCGAAGTCCGGCTCTGCCCCAACAGCTTTCTGAAAGAATTCGAGGTCGCGTTCAAGAAAGGCGACCAGTTGACGATCACCGGGTCCAAGGTGAAGGTGGACGAAAAAGATGTCATCCTGGCGCGGGAGATTGAGTTTGGCAACAACAAGATTGTTCTGCGTGATAAGGAAGGCGTGCCGGTCTGGACGTGGCTGACCAAGGGCGGCAACCACTAGGGAACTGAACCGGCGAATTCCGATTGGCAGCCACCAGCCCGTGGCTGCAACCTTCTATTTGGCGCGTTCCAGGGCGAACGCGCTCCATCCCGTCTTTCCGTGCTGTATTCTTATCGCGTCGGAGTACGATCCAACCGCGGGTTCCCGGCGTTTACAATTAGCAACCGGGAACTGATCGTTGGGCTTGAATTGGGGCGGAAGCTGTAACATCGAGGGCTGATGCGCTCCCCTGACACGGAACTTCCAATCTCGGCCGTGACCTACGACCTCTCTCTCCTGAGCGACTACGACCTCCACCTCTTCAATGAAGGAGCGCACAACCGCCTCTACGAAAAGATGGGCGCGCACGTGGCGGAATGGAAGGGGAAGCCGGGGGTGTACTTCGCCGTGTGGGCGCCGGACGCGGAAGAGGTCAACGTCTTGGGCGAGTTCAACGGCTGGAACAAGCACACCCACCGCCTGCGGTCGCGCGGCGACTCCGGCATTTGGGAGGGCTTCGTTCCGGGCCTCACCGACGGCACTCACTACAAGTACTACATCGCCTCGCGCTATCACGGGTACCGCGTGGACAAGGCCGACCCCTTCGCGTTTTTCGCCGAGGTGCCGCCGCGGACCGCTTCCATCGTGCGCGACCTCGATTACCAGTGGGGCGACCAGCAATGGATGCAGATCCGCCACGCGCGCAACTCGCTGCAGGCGCCGATGTCGGTTTACGAAGTGCACATCGGCTCCTGGATGCGGGTGCCGGAGGAGAACAACCGTCCGCTGAGCTACCGCGAGCTTGCTCCCAAACTGGCCGACTACGTGAGGCGCGCCGGCTTCACCCATGTGCAGTTCATGCCGGTCATGGAGCACCCATTCCATGGGTCCTGGGGGTACCAGATCACCGGGTTCTTCGCGCCCACCAGCCGCTACGGCACGCCGCAAGATTTCATGTTCCTGGTGGACTACCTTCACCAGAACGGCATCGGGGTGATTCTGGACTGGGTGCCGTCGCATTTTCCGTCGGACGAACACGGGCTGGCTTATTTCGACGGCACGCACTTGTACGAGCACGCCGACATGCGGCTCGGTTTTCATCCCGACTGGAAGAGTTACATTTTCAATTACGGGCGCACCGAGGTGCGCAGTTTCCTGCTCTCCAGCGCCATTTTCTGGCTCGACCGCTACCACGCGGACGGGCTGCGGGTGGACGCCGTCGCCTCCATGCTGTACCTGGATTACTCGCGCAAGGAAGGCGAGTGGATTCCGAACCGCTACGGGGGACGCGAGAACCTGGACGCCATCACCTTTCTGCAGCGCATGAATCATGACGTGTACCAGAACTTCCCGTCGGTGCAGACGATCGCGGAGGAGTCCACGGCGTGGCCGATGGTGTCGAAACCCACACATCTCGGGGGGCTCGGCTTCGGCCTCAAATGGGACATGGGATGGATGCACGACACGCTGGTCTACATGTCCAAGGAGCCGGTGCATCGCAAATTCCACCACGGCGTGCTCACCTTCCGCGGCCTGTACGCCTTCACGGAAAATTTCGTGCTGCCGCTCTCGCACGACGAGGTGGTGCACGGCAAGGGATCGCTGCTGGGCAAAATGCCCGGCGACCTGTGGCAGAAATACGCCAACCTGCGGCTGCTGTTCGGCTACATGTGGGCGCAAAGCGGCAAGAAGCTGCTGTTTATGGGCGGGGAGTTAGGCCAGTGGCCGGAGTGGAACCACGACACGGGCCTGGAATGGGACGTGCTCCAGTATCCCGATCATGCCGGCGTTTTGAAGTGGGTCGAAGACCTAAACCGCACCATGCGCGACGAGCCGGCGCTGCACGTGCTCGATATCGATCCGCGCGGTTTCGAGTGGATTGACGCCAATGATGGCGACAACAGCGTGCTGACCTTCCTGCGCAAGAGCGAAGACCCGAACGACACCATCGTGGTGGCGCTCAATTTCACGCCGGTGCCGCGGACCAGCTATCGCGTCGGCGTGCCGCAGAGTGGGTACTGGCGCGAGCTGCTGAACAGCGATGGCGAGATATACGGCGGCTCGGGGATCGGCAATGGCGGCGGCTGCCAGTCGGACCCGATCGCATGGCACAACCAGTCCTGCTCCATCGCGCTCACCCTGCCGCCGCTGGCAGCGCTGTACATGAAGCGGCAGCGGTAAATCATCGGCGCGGCAGTGGCGGTACGACCACCAGTACGGATTCCTGTTTTCCCGCGCTCCGCAATTCCTCGGCCGCTTTTCGAAGCTGCGGCTCGGTCGCGCCCGCGATCTGTATTACAACCGAGTTCTCGCACAGGTTGTGCCAGCAGCCGCGCGCCGGCAGGATCGTAAACCCGTCGAAGTGCCGGCTGAGAATCCGCTCGATTGCGGCGCGATCAAAGTCGGCAACGTAGATGCTGGCTGGCTGGCAACGGGTGATCGCGACTGGCTGACTCGGGACCGCACAGGCGTCGGCCCGCGGCGGTACTGGCGTGGGTCGCTGTGCGCCGGCAGCTAGCGCGAGGACGAGAACGGCCGCAACCACGGCGTTTTTCATGCAGGCATTGTAGCCGGGGCGGGTGGCCCACCCTTTTTCTCTTGAACACCACTGGTGAGCGCGCCGGAGCTGTGGGCCTAGAGCAGCTTTCGGTGGTACGCTGGCGCGGAAGCGGGCGTGGTGAAAGTAAATGATTGGCGCATAAAACGTGTGAGTCCAAGCAGCGTCGTTGCCCACCCTTCGAAAACCGCGAAGGGTGGGGCACCCGATTAGGGTAGAGGCGGAAAGGCTGGGCCACCCGCCCAATATCACGAGGCGCTGAGGGAGCTGCTCAAGAGCATCCCTGTAGAATGACGGACACCAGAACTCACTTACTCAAGATTTGGCCCTTGAAGTCGAGCTGCCGCGTGCCCCACCCTTTGCGCAGCAAAGGGTGGGATTAACAACTGGTTCGCTCTTTTGATTATCCCGCCGGATGTGTTTCGGCATGGACTCGCTGCAGCCTCCGGATTGCCACCTGCGTGTAGATTTGCGTTGTCTTGATGTCCGCGTGCCCAAGTATCTGCTGGATACAGCGAATATCCGCTCCATTCTCATGCATCAGCGTGGCCATCGTGTGCCGAAACAGATGGCACGCGCCGCTTTTGCCCAGCTTTGCGCTCGCGATATACCGCCGCACAATCCACGTCAGGTGATCGCGGCTCAGCGGCCCTCCATAGCGGCTCAGGAATACGGTATCGTCGGCTAAAGCACTCGCAAGCGCTGGACGAGCTTGCAGAACGTACGGGCCCACCCATATGGCTGCGCGTGTGCCAAGGGGAACGTAACGGTCCCTCTTCCCCTTGCCCTCACGTACGAAGATCAATTTGCGGTCAAGCTGGAGGTCCCGCAACTTGAGGTGTACCAATTCCAGCCGCCGGATGCCGGTCGAGTACAGAAGTTCGAGGATGGCGCGGTCTCGCAGTCCTATTGGTGTTCTGACATTTGGTTGCGACATCACGTGTTCGACCTCCAGTGACGAAAGGATGTTTCTCGGCAGTGGTCGCCCGAGGCGGGGCAGTTCGATCTCATCGGCCAGGCTAACGGTAATGAGGCCCTGCCGCAGCATCCATCGAAACCAGACGCGAAGAGGAACGAGGCGGGCGTGCCGCGAGGCTACTGTGAGCGGCCCGCCGTTTCTCTTGCGGTACTCAAACGTGTACTGCGCGTACTGCCGGAGGATAGATGCGGTGATGTGAGCTGAGGCGGTTATGCCGCGCTCTCCGCACCAGCGAAGGAAGAACCGAATGTGTACCAGACGGTTTCGAACCGTGTAGTCTGAATAGCCTCTTACTCGTAGCGCAGTCAGGTGTTGATCGAGCAGGGTGTCCAGCGTGGTCTGTTGTTGTCGCTGTGCAAAAGTCTTGGTCGTGAGAGCCATAACGTACCTCCAGGCTCTCCGACGCACTGTGACTCCGTACTAAGTGAAATGAATCTTATCTTCTCCCACCCTTCGAACCCCGCGAAGGGTGGGGCACCCGGCCCCGCCTGGACCAGGGCAACCCCAGGTCTGATCCTGTCTTACTCTAGTTAGACTAGTGCAGCAATGAGGACCAGCAAGAGCAGAACAGCAGCCGCAACGCTAATTAGCCACCAACGACTAGCACGCAACGTTGCTCTTACACCTGCTACCAGAGCCGCGATCGCGATGCAGACAAAGACAACCCATTCTCTTTCTGACATCCTCTTTTCAATTGCGGCGATTATCCACAAGATCGTCATCGCAGCGGCACTGGCAATTCCTTCGATAGTGAACCTTCTCAATCCGAGTCTCAACATCCGGGCCTCACATCACAAACTGCATGTTTTATGAGGTGTGTGCCTGAGTCGTACTCGCCCGTGTGAACGTTTCCGTACGTCGTCGGAACCGTGTTCTTTGGCTCGAACATCACTTGGTCAACGTTGAAGTGAGTCGAAGTACGGTCCAGAGCGGGGTTACGGAACTCGTCGAAACCGACATTAACACCCCTACGCGCCTGGAATCCGGCGCCTCGTAAAGAGTTTTCTGCCTCCACAATGTTCCCTGCAAAACTCCAGATGGCGTGAAGCGGCTGGGTTTTCCCGTGGTCCAAAAAGGTAAAGCTGAACCGCTTATCGAGTTGTCCGCCACCTGTTATGCCTGAAGTTGGCTTGCTCCCCTGAATCCAATCACCCGTCAATGAAGAGTCGCTACCCGCCTGCCGAAACGTTACAGTCTTGCCATCGAAGGTTCCACTGTATTGGTTTCCATCTTGATCAACGAGACGGCCGTTGCCATCGCTGTGAACAACAGTTTTCCGGAACTCTTCGTCTCCATCTTCGTTCGTAACGTATTCTCCGGCAAAACCATTTTGGCAGGTCCGTACATTGTTTTTGGTCGAAGTGCACCTTAGGTGAAAATCCAGACCAGTTGGGTCGGTGAAAGTCAGCGGATTGTTTCGGACATACGAGTATCGGTTGAGCGTCTGCGGATCTTCGTTGTGGCCGCCGAGGGGATCGGGAGACATAAACCTGCCCATATTTGATCCGAAGTAACGGGCAGTGAAGTAGTCCAAGCCGGTTTCGGAATCGCGTTCTTTGCTGGTGAACTTGAGGTGGTTCTCAGTAATCGTGGGAGTCCACTCGGCCCCAAACGGAAGGTACGTGCCCGACCAGATGGGCCAGCCGCCCCAATTGGTGAGCAATCGTGCCGAGCCGAGGTGATCGCCATGGTAGAAGTGCACACTATCGATGTACGGCCCAGCACCTCCCCAAGTTTCGATTTGGTACGTCCGGCTGGAACCTGCCGTCCCCCACACATTCATCGTGAGCGTCTTCTGCTCGGTATAGATCGGGCGAACGGTGCCGTCGGCGCTCACCAGGGCGATGTCCTTATACAGAATCTGCCAGCTACTGCCGGGCGCCGTATTCCCGTCGGCCAGCAGGCTGATGGATGCAATCGTCTTGCCGGCATATTGGCTCAAGTCCAGGCGTCGCAGATGATTGGTATCGCTGATGGTGTCGCTGTTCATTTGCTGCCCGTCTTGATCGTTGAAATTCCACTATTCCCACCGTTCGAAAACCGCGAACGGTGGGCCACCCACATCTTGCTCACTGCCGAAAAGGTGCGCCACCCGCCTTGTGTGCTGCGGCACCGAGTCTCACGGGGCACCGTATGCCCCCTCGGACAACCCAACAAAGCTATAGGCCGCGAGCCTGCCAATCGCGAGTCTCAGATAGAACCATGGTTGGCGCTTTGCCACCGCTGGCTTGATGGCCTCAGGAACCACGGCGGCAGTACCGCGTCATGAACTCGGATGATCTCCTACATTCTCGTGTGCGCCAACGAAAAACCTTCCTACTAAGGGGAGGAAAGGGGCTGGATGTCGAGCCAACCACCGCTCATCCGGCGAGGGAGAAACTTGTTTCTTGACATCCCCTTTTATAGAACCCACATTTGAGTAGCAGAGGGAAGGTGGGCCACCCGCGGCGTAAAATGACTGCGCTTGCCCGCTCTCGTGCTCCAGGCGACGCTCGGTCAGTTCGCCCGTCTCCACATCCAGCATGGCAATCTGCTGGTAGCGCGTATGCAAATCACAACCTACAATCTTCATGTGCTCGGCTCCTTTTCTCCGAGCCTTGGTACGTTTGAGCACTACCAATCTACTCGGCGCCCTGGAGCCGACACGGTTATCTAATCAGCCCGTAGCCTTTTTTGAGACAACGCCTTCGCTCTTATCGAGGGCCAGCCCCCAGGGCCCCACCCACGGCTTACAATCGTAGATCATGAGCACGCTGCACGTGGACGTAAGGAGCCCTCCAGACAAAGTTTCCGCTTGCATTGATGTATCCAATCTCGTCGCGCGTCTCCACAAAGCAAAGGCCATTCCTAAAGCGACGCGATGAACTGAACCGGGGCGGGATTTGGAGTCGACCACTAACATCAATAAACCCTCTCTTCTGATAATCGACGGAATCTATCATTTCAACAGCAGCGAGCCCCTCTGAAAACGAGCTCGCGTAAGAAAATGAAAACTCCGTAATGAATTTGCCGGTGGTGTCAATGTATGCAAAAGCACTCCCTCGTTTGACAACGGCGATTCCATTTCTAATGTCAAAAGCTTCGTCATAAACCGGCTCGATCACGAACTCACCGTCTCGATTTATGTATCCCCAGCCCAGGGCCGTTGATAGGCGCGCGATGCCGCAACTAAAAGGGCCAGCAAATTTCATTGGCTTGGGTTCGAGCAACCAGCTAGAGTCCTCCCTTATGTAACCCCACTTTTCACCCACCTTAACAGGAGCTGCCCCCTCGGAAAATTGCCGTGCCGCGTCATATTTCAATGGAACGACCTGTGCTCCACTTCGGTCCAGAAATCCAAAGCGCCCGTTGGCAGCTACCCAAGCCCAGCCTTCGTTGAACGGGCTGGCAATCTCGTACTCAGCCTTGGTTACGTTCGACCCTGTTGTGTCGATGTACCCCTTCAAGTTTAGGGCCTTATAGATGGCTCTTCCTTCCGAGAATAAATCACCACTCTCCAATCTCATGGAAATGACTGTTTGGCCAAACACATCAATGTAGCCCCATCTACCGCGGCTTGAGACGGCCGCAAGCCCCTCCGAGAACGGATAACCCTCGTCATAGAGTGGTTCGACAATCGGCTCGCCTTGTGAATTGATGTACCCGACCTTGTAACCTCTTGTGCTCGACAATCGGGTTACAAAAATAGGAAATAAGGTCTGAGCTGCTTTGCTGTTAACCATTTGTATCATCAGAATTGAGTGGCGGCAGATCCTCCACCACAAAGCGGATCGCCTCCGCACAGCGCCATTCTTAGCTGGACACTTGGCACCACTATAGGAAGTGAGACCTCAGTCGATCCCCCAGCAAGGGATCTCAGCACAGCTAGTGCACCAGCGTTCGCCGCTTCTAGGCGACTCAAGAACTGACTGATTTCGGGAGCACGTGATGATAATATCTGCCTCGCCAGCTCCTTGCATTCTTCGGTTGAAAGCTCCTCAATGCTATTCACACCTTTAGATTCGAGAAATTGTTCGACCTCTTTACTGACTGCTTCGCTATACAAGCGATGCAACCAATCATTGTAATTCACTTTGGGATTCGGCAGCCTGCCTGTATTCCACATTCGAAAGAAATTGTAGGCGTCTGTACCCTTTTGAATGGAACGCCAGCCGGAAAGACCGTGGTGACCGGCCGCAGCGATCACGCCAGGAATCCACAACGGAGGATCAGGCTCCTCGTGGCACGCACCTGCGGTCAATGTATTCGTCTTCGGATCCCACGTTTCCGGAGTGCACACCTGCCTGTGACCGTCAGAGTCTCGCTTCGCCAGAGAATTGTTGCCAACGTAGGCATATAAATTCAGAGTCTGCGGATCGCCTAAATTCGCATATGGGATTGTAGTAGGGATTGCCGCCCAGTCGGGAGACGTAAACCGCCCCATGTTGCTCCCGTAATATCTTGCCCCAAAGTAATCCAGTCCGGTTTCGGTATCACGTTCTTTGCTGGTGAACTTGAGGTGGTTCTCCGTAATCGTGGGAGTCCACTCGGCCCCAAACGGAAGGTACGTGCCCGACCAGATGGGCCAGCCGCCCCAATTGGTGAGCAATCGTGCCGAGCCGAGGTGATCGCCATGGTAGAAGTGCACACTATCGATGTACGGCCCAGCACCTCCCCAAGTTTCGATTTGGTACGTCCGGCTCGAACCTGCCGTCCCCCACACATTCATCGTGAGCGTCTTCTGCTCGGTATAGATCGGGCGAACGGTGCCGTCGGCGCTCACCAGGGCGATGTCCTTATACAGAATCTGCCAGCTACTGCCGGGCGCCGTATTCCCGTCGGCCAGCAGGCTGATGGATGCAATCGTCTTGCCGGCATATTGGCTCAAGTCCAGGCGTCGCAGATGATTGGTATCGCTGATGGTGTCGCTGTTCATCTGCTGCCCGTCTTGGTCGTAGGTGTACCAATTCGTATTGGAAGCGTCAGAGAAGGTAATCATCATCCCGCCCTGCGCCCCATTATCCTGCCACTGCTGCAAAAACAGTTTGTCGCCGTTCTGGACGACATAGCCAGCGTAGCCCGCGGCATTCGGAAATTCGAATCCCGAGACCTGCCAGCCGCAGTTGGAGCAATTGGTACCCGTAATCTCAATCTGGTAATGATAGCTGTAGGCGCGAACAACCCGCCGTCCATTAGCATACACGTAGTCGGTGAAGTACCCTGTGGCGATGTCTTGTTCCGATATCAACTCCCCGCCGAAGTAAACATAGCCAGTAGAACTGCCGCCCGCATCCTTGCGCACCCGCTGCCCGTCGGCGTCATAGGTATACGTCGCTCCAGCCCCTCCATCCACGGCGGGTGGCGTACCCTTTCGGCAGTGAGCAAGATGCGGGTGCCCCTCGATAAGAGCGATGGCAACCCTCTCCGAATGCGCTTTTGCGTTGCGCAGCATCCAGTAGAGTTTGACCGTCAACTTGCGCGCCGCCGCGTGCTTGACACCTGCGGAAACAAAAAGGCACGGCTGGGGCCGTGCCTTCCGTGTCTCTCCGGCGACCGCTGCTACTCGCTCATCAGCTGCCAGGCTCCCTGGTCCGTCTTGACCAGGTTGACGGCGACTTTCCTGGCATCGCCGTGGTAGAAGTTGGCGCCGTATTTTTCGATCAGCGCCTGCGTGTCCCAGAGATTGAAAGATTTGATCAACTGGCCATTGGCGTCAAACAGGTCGCCCACCGGCGTCGGCTCCCACTTCCAGGTGTACTCCACGCGGGCCATGCTGGGGCCGTTCATGGTGACTTTGGTGACCTCCACCAGCTTGCGCCGCGCCAGCGGCACCGTGAGGGCGAGAGTCCCGTCCTTTTCCTTGGTCTTCCGGAATTCGGGGAAGGCGGTCAGCTCGGTTTCTCCTTTGGGCGTGAGCGCGATGTCGTACGTCTCGCTCTTGCCCTTGACGGGGACGAGTTTCACCATGCCGGCTTTTTGCAGCAGCTTGTAATGCGGGTCGCGCGGCTTCTCGTTGATGCTGGATTTCACCGTGCCGGTGTGGAAGCGCAGCATGGCCGGGCCCTGCGCCTTCAAGAGCGAGGTGACCACGGTGGTCGCATCCTGCTGCGTCAGGACCTTCCTCGACTGCATGAACCAGTAGCCGGCCGTGCCGACGATGACGGCCACCAGCCCCAGGATCAGCAAGAGTGGAACTACCGACGACGACCTCTGTTCCATTTCGATTTCTTGTTCAAACATGCTTCCTCCCGGTGCCGCGGGCGCGCGGGCGTCCGCTCCGAATCCGCCGCCGGTATGCGCTGCCACCGGTCGGCAGGGCGGGAAACACATCAGTATTCCCCCGTCGGGTACGTCTTGCGGTGACTGCTATCACCTGCCGTTGTGAGAACGCGCCGGCTTTGCCGGCGCGAGTGTATCAAGGGATTCCCGGCGCGCATTTTTTGCGTTTCTTCGAAACCCGGCGGAACAGCGGCTGGATATAATCGTCGAAGTCATTGCCACACTTGCCTTGGTTCACCGATGCCCATCGTAGCGCCGCGCGCAGAGACTGGCAGGAAGCCGGCGGAGCCGCGCCCGGCCGCCCGGGTGGTGCTGAGCCATCCCGGCAACGCGCCGTTCGTGCAACACGCCGCCCGCGCTCTGCAGGAGTCCGGGTTGCTCTCCGCCTACGTCACCACCTTCGTTTACCAGCGCGATTCCGCCTTGGGGCGGTCTTTGCGCGGCGCGCTCTCGCTGGTGATGCGCGATGCCGACCGCCAGCTCTCGCGGCGTGCCATCACCGAAGTTTCCCACGACCTGGTCCGATCGCATCCGCTGCCGGAAATCATCCGCATGGCATCGGTCAAGGGCGCCAGCCCGATCACCACCGACCGCGTGTGGGAGGTCACGGAGAAATGGTTCGACCGCCTGGTGGCGCGCCGGCACCTGCGCGGCGCAACCGCGGCGTACGCCTACGAACACGCGGCCCTGGCCACGTTTACCGAGCAAAAACGGCGGGGAGGCCTTTGCATTTACGACATGCCGATCACGCACCACGCGACGACGGCGGCATGTGTGGACCCCGAGTTTGCCCGATTTCCGGCGGTGGAAAGCGCGCGCGACCGGCATCTCCGCCGGCTGGCATTCCGGCGCAACGCCAGGAAGGATGCCGAGCTGGCGCTGGCCGACTTGGTCGTCGCCGCCTCCACCTTCACCAAGGACTCGCTGGTGCGCGCCGGAACGCCGGCCGAGCGCATCGTGGTAGTGCCGTACGGCGCGCCTCCGGTGTGGGACGGTCCTGCGGAGCGGCCGCGCCGGCCCTTTATCTTCCTCAGCGCCGGAACCCAATCGGTGCGCAAGGGCGTGCATTACTTGCTGGAGGCGTGGCGCAAGCTGGGTGCGCCCGCCGGCGCCGAACTGTGGCTGATCGGGGCCATGGTGCTGCCGCCGGAATCCATGGCTCATCTGCCCGGCAAAGTCGTGATCCGCCCCTCGCTGCCGCGGCCGGAATTATTCGAACTGTTTCGCCGCGCCGGCGTTCTAGTGTTCCCATCGCTGTGCGAAGGCTTTGGCCAGGTGATTACGGAGGCCATGTCGCAGGGCCTGCCGGTGATTACGACCGCGAACACCGCGGGACCCGATTTCATCGAGCACGGCCGCAACGGCTTCCTTGTGCCCATCCGTGACAGCGAGCGCCTGGCCGAAACCATGCAATGGTGCCTGGATCACCCCGACGCCATGCCGGAGATTTCTCGCGCCGCCATGGAGCGAACGGCGCGCTGGCAGTGGAGCGACTACCGCGCCGCCTTGGGCGCGGCCGTGTCGCGATTTCTGGATCAGTCCGGCACTCGCCCGATGGCACCCAATCATTTGTCCCCAGCGGCGGAAAAGGGGTGAAGACAGCGTGCGCGTCTGCCTGATTGGAGCGACTCACCCCTGTCACAATCCGCGCCTGGTGCGGGAAGCCGACGCGCTCGCCGAACGTGGGCACGACGTGCGGGTGATTGCCGTCCGCGCGCTGCCCGGGCTCATTGCCGACGACGAGAAACTGGTGGCTTCGCGCCGGTGGCGGTTGCAATCTGCCAGCATCCTGCGTTCGCCGTGGCCGCATCGTCTGCGCGCCGTTCCTCATCGCCTCCGGCGTGCCATGGCGGCCGCGGCGTTCCGGCGCACCGGCTCTTTGGGCGCGGCGGAGAATGCGCTCTGCGAAGCGGCGCCGCAACTGTTGCGGTTCGCGCTGGCAGAGCCGGCCGACTGGTTCGTGGCGCACACTCAGCCTGTCCTTGGCGTAGCGGCACGGGCGGCGCGCCAATGGAACGCGCGCCTGGGATTCGATTGCGAGGACCTGCTGGCTGAAGTGGATGATTCAGCGGCGGCGATGGTCCGCTCGGTCGAGCGTGCGTACCTGCCCGCCTGCGACTACGTCTCCACCGCATCGCACGCCATGGCGGCGCAGCTTCAGCAGCAGTACCAGATCGCGCCCGCGGTCCTGTACAACGTTTTCCCGCGGGCGCAGGCCGGGCGCCTGCTGCCGCCGCCACAGCGTCCCGCCAATACAGCGCTGCGCCTGCACTGGGTCGGCCAGACTGCGGGGCCGGGCAAAGGCCTGGAGGAAGCCCTGGAGGCGGCGGCCTTGGCCGGAGGGGGCGTGGAATTGTGGGTGCGCTGTATGCCGGCCGGCGATTTCGGCGTGAAGTTTGAGCGCATGGCACGCGCAAAGAATGTTCCACTCACCTTCCTTCCCCACGTCCACCACGACGAACTGGCCGGCGCCATGGGCTCTTTCGATGTCGGACTCGCGCTGGAGCGGCTGACCAACCCGAACTCCTCCATCACGGTGTCGAATAAACTTTTCCTCTACATGCTTGCCGGCCTGGCCTTGGCTGCCAGCGATACTCCCGGCCAGCGCGAGGTGATGGAGCAGGCGCCCGCTGCCGGGTTCGTCTATCCGTGCGGTCGTCCCGACCTGCTGGCAGCGCAGTTTCGGCGTTGGCGCGACGACCGGAACGGGCTGCGCGCCGCGCAATCCGCCGCCTGGCAGGCCGCTCATGAACGTTTTTGTTGGGATGTGGAAAAGTCGGGCTACCTGGAACTGCTGGAGCGACCGCCGGCACGACCGGCGCGGACGCCTTCTTCGTGAACTTTCCTGACAGCGACGGCGAGATATCCTCAGAAATTAGTTTCGCTGCTGTTTACGTTGTCGCACGAGTTGACTAGAATGACGGTATCTTTCTTGGGACATTCAACCGAAAGCATCAGAGGTAGCGATGTCGCTGTCCGCATCTGTTCTGGCGCGCCGAGTTTGGATTGCAGTTCTCGTGGTCGGCATTTTGCCCGCGGCCACACAAGCCCAGTCGGATCGGCCTTCCGATTCCGGCCAACCGGACGCGCAACAGGCGCAGCCGCCCGACACCAGCGATGCAAAGGCCCCTCCGGCCTCGACGGAGGGGACCGCGGCGCCGTCCGGGCGCACGCAGTTTTCGACGTCGGCTTCCGTTACCCCGACTGACATGCTGATCGGCCCCGGCGACGAAGGTGAAATGAAGGTCTATGGCGTTCCGGAGCTGTCCACCCATTTCCGCGTGGAGAGCAGCGGAGATACATTCCTGCCGCTGATCGGGAAATTCCATATGGCGGGGCTCAGCGCCGATGCGGCGCAGGCGCAACTCGATGAGAAGTACGAAAGCGGCGGTTTCCTTCACAATCCCCACATCAACATCTACATCAAGGAGTACACCACCCAGGGCATTTCGGTGTTGGGGGAAGTCGCGAGGCCCGGAGTCTATTCCGCGGTGAATGCGCGGCGCCTGTACGACGTTTTCTTGATGGCCGGCGGGCTCACGGCTCGCGCCGGCAAGACCGTGACCATCACCCATTCCAAGGAGCCGGACAAACCGGTTGAAATCACCCTGGCAAGTGGCTTGGCCGCCAACCAGGCTAATGTGGAGATCCAGCCTGGAGACACCATTAATGTTTCGCGGGCGGGCACGGTGTACGTCATCGGTGAAGTGAACCGTCCGGGTGCGTTCGTCATGGAGACGACGCAGACCCCAAGCCTGCTGCAGATACTGGCAGCGGCCAATGGTCCCACCCGCATGGCGTCCCTCAGCCACACGCGCGTGATCCGGCGCACCCCCAAGGGCCTGGAGAGCAAGGACGTTGATCTGAAAAAGATCATGCAGGCCAAGGCGGGCGATGTCGAGGTGCAGGCGGACGACATCGTGTTCGTGCCGTCAAGCCGGGCCAAAGGGATGTTGCCGGGCGGCGCCGGTTCGATGCTCGGCATGCTGGCCAACCTGGCGATCTACCGTTTCTGAGGAGGCCGCCGAACATTCCGCGCACCTCGCCAACTGCCTTCCCTCGTCCATGAAAACTGTCCTCGTCGTCGGGCCCGATTTCGTGCCCAGCAGCATGCCTCCGGCGCTGCGGATCCGCTTCCTGGTCCGTCACCTGCCCGAATTCGGCTGGAACCCGGTGGTCCTTTCCGTGGACCCGCGTTGCTACGAGCACGCCACCGACGCGGAAAACGAGCGCCTGCTGCCCGACGGCCTGGAGGTGATTCGCACCGGGGCCGCTTCACCACAGTGGACGCGCAAGATTGGCATCGGCGATCTTGGACTGCGCTCGCTGCGCCAGCAGTGGAAGGCCATCCAGAAAATTTGCGCCCGCCGAACCGTGGACTTGCTGTTGCTGTCCGTTCCCCCGTATCCCACCATGGTGCTCGGCCGCCTCGCCTACCGGCGCTTCCGCATTCCCTACATCGTGGATTACCAGGATCCCTGGGTCACCGATTACTACTTGAGCAAGCCCAAAAGCCAGCGTCCTCCCAAGTGGAGGTGGTCTCATGCCCTGGCGAAAATTCTGGAGCCATTTGCGCTGCGGAACGTCGCCCACATCACCGGCGTGTCCACCGGCACAACCGATTCCGTCGTCCGGCGCTATCCCTGGTTGAAGGACATCCCGACCACGGAGATTCCTCTGGGCGGCGAGCCCGCCGATTTCGAATACCTCAGCCGACACCGGCGCGCCAATCCCGCGTTCACTCCCGGCGATGGCCTCATCCACGTGTCTTACGTCGGCGTGTGCATCCCCGGCATGAACGCCACCCTGCGGGCTCTGTTCGAGGCATTGCGCCTCGGCCGGCGCGATGACCCCACGCTGTTCGGCCGGCTGCGGCTGCATTTCGTGGGCACAACGTATTCACCGCAGGCCACCGAGCAAGTGCTGCCCGTGGCGCGCGAGATGGGCGTGGAACCAGCCGTCACCGAGCGGCCCGCCCGCGTGGCCTATCTGGACGCGCTGCAGGTCCTGCTCGACTCCGACGGCGTGGTCATGATCGGTTCGGACGCGCCGCACTATACCGCCTCCAAGCTGTTTCCATACGTGCTGGCGCAAAAGCCGCTGCTGGCCATCTTTCACCAGGAAAGCAGCGTCGTCCGCATCGCGGCGCAAACCCGCGCCGGCAAGGTGGTCACCTTTGACAACGCGGATGGTCCCCCGGCCAAGGGCGTGCCGGAAATCCGCGCCTGGTTAACGGCGCTGCTGGCTTCGCCCGGCCCGCTGCAGCCGAACACCGATTGGACTGCGTTCGAGCAGTACACCACGCGCGCCATGTCGCGGCGGCTGGCGGAAGCGTTGAATGCCGCTGTGCTGAAGTCATCGCGCAACGCGGCAGGTGCCGATGCGATCCACACCACCAACGCCGGCTGAGCGCATCCGGCGCGGCGGCTTGGCGGGTCGCGGATATACTGTTACAACTTCGTGAGCGAAGGATTGCGACAGGTCATGGCGCTGCCGGCACCGCGCGTCGTGGGGTTCAGTCCTGCCGTTGAGAAATCGCGACGATGTTTCCGCAGAGCTGCGGAAATGCGTCCGCCAGCCGCTCGGAAACGCTGCGCGCCGCCGGATTCGGAAGGAACCGCGCAGGCAAGAAGGAGACGCCGAACACCGACAGCAGGCGAAAACCGTGTTCCGCGAGATGGAGCTTGAGTTTTTCCACGTTGTACAGGCGCACGTGGTGAACCACGGTCTTGTACTCCAGCCCCGCCGGATACGAGCCCAGCGGCACCGTCACTCGGTTGCGCAACGAATTGATGTTCGGCGTCGAGATCATGTAGTACCCACCCGGCTTGAGATGCTCCCGGCATTGTTCGAGGAAGCGGTCGGTGTCGTCCATGTGCTCCAGCGTTTCCAGCGCGGTGAGGAAGTCGAACTGCCCGTTCAACTGGAAGGGCTTTTCGAGATCGCGCCGACAGTATTGCCAGGTGTCGTCGGTCTTCAACTGCCGCGGCCAGTAGTCCACTCCGAGGCCCTGCACTTCGTAGCCGTTCATCGGCAGGAAGCGGAAAATCTTTCCGAACCCGCAGCCGAGATCCAGCCACGTCGCGCCGCGCGGAATCTCGGTCACTCGCCGCAACCCCGCCAGCAAGCGCGCGAACCTGTACCACGGATCTAGATACGGCTTGACTGCACACTCCGGGTGGTCTCCGCGGAAGTACGAAGTCACGTAGTCGTGCCATTTGGCGGGATACTCTGGCCACGGCTCGACTTCCGGCTTTTGCGCGTAAATTTCAGGGTGGCGGTTCCTGGCCAGAGTTGCGGGGGGTTCCGACATCACTCCTCGACGAGGATTGCCCGGCATGGCGTGTTTCCGTGCGGCTCGGTCCAGCGGGCAGAATGGCCGCCACAATACCATCGTGCGCCCAGCGCGTCAACGTGAGCGCCTCCGCGCCGGAAGCCGTGTTATAGATACAGCAGGAGCCACCCCGAACTTTGCCGTATCGCGTCGCCATCGTCACCACGCATCCCATCCAGTACCAGGCGCCATGGTTTCGCGCCATGGCGGCACACCCGGAACTCGACCTGGAAGTTTTTTTCTGCCATCACGCCACTCCCAGCCAACAGGCCGATGCGGGGTTTGGAGTCGAGTTCGACTGGGACCTCCCGTTGTTGGACGGATACCGCTTCTGTTTTCTGAAGAACGTTGCTGCCCACCCGTCCGCCAGCCATTTTTCCGGATTGGATACGCCCGAGATCGGCGACATCATTCGCGAGCAGCGCTTCGACGCGGTGGTGAATTGCGGATGGCACCGTAAGAGCTACTGGCAATCCTTCCGCGCCTGCTGGAAAACCCGGACCCCGGTGATGGTGCGCAGCGATTCCCACCTGCATACCCCGCGCTCCGCGTTGAAGGAAGCGGTCAAGCTGCCGGCCTATCGACTCTTCATTCCCCGCATGGACGCCTGTCTGGCGGTCGGCCGCTGGTCGCGCGAGTATTACCTGCACTACGGCGCCCGCCCCGGCCGCATCTTCCTGGTACCGCACGTCATTGACGAACGCTGGTTTTCCGAGGGCGCCGCGCGTCAGGCGCCATGCCGCCCACAGCTGCGCGCGCAGTGGAAATTGCCGGACGCTGCCGTGGTATTTGTCTGGGCGGCAAAATTTATTCCGCTGAAGCGGCCCATGGATTTTCTGCGTGCCATCCATACCGCCGCCCGCGCCGGTAGCAACGTCCACGGCCTCATGGTGGGAGATGGACCGCTGCGCGCCGAGTCGGAGGCTTTCGCGCGCCAGCAACAAGTGCCGGTCACCTTCACCGGGTTCTTGAATCAGAGCGAAATCGTGAAGGCGTACGTTGCCGCCGACGCGTTGGTCCTCCTCTCCACCGAGGAAACGTGGGGCATGGTGGTGAACGAGGCCATGGTGTGCGGCCGCCCGTGCATCGTCTCCGACAAGGTCGGCTGTGGCCCCGACCTGGTGACCCCTGAAACCGGCGCGGTTTTTCCCCTCGGCGATGTGGACCGGTTGGCGGCGCTGATGTCGAAATTCGCCGCCGACCGCGATGGCCTGCGCACCATGGGGGAAGCGGCGGCGGACAAAATCAAGCAATACTCCACCGGCGTCGCAGTCCGGGGAGTGCTCGAGGCGGTGCATGCCGTCACCCGCTAGACAACCCCAGCAGGCCAACGGCGGGCCTGCCGGGGCCCCCGTCCGCCCGCCGCTGAAGATCGCCCACGTGGTGCCGTCGTTCTTTCCCGCTCACGTCTATGGCGGTCCCATCCGCTCGGTGTACGCGCTGTGCAATGCGCTGGCGCGGCTGGGATGCGAGGTCCGCGTTCTCACCACCAACAGTAACGGCCTGCACGCCGTGCTGCCCGTGGACACCTCCCGCGAACACCGCATGGGCGACGGCATCGCGGTCCGCTACTGCGCGCGCCGCCTGCGGCACTCGGTCTCGCCGCAACTGTTGCGTGTGCTGCCCGATTACGTGCGCTGGGCCGATGTCGTGCATCTGACCGCGATGTACAACTTCACCACCTTCCCCACGCTGGCAACCGCGCGTCGGCAGTCGAAGCCGGTGGTGTGGTCGCCGCGGGGCGCGCTCCAGCGCTGGAGCGGCTCACGCCGCCCCGGCGTCAAGTCCGTGTGGGAGATGATCACCCGCGGTCTCGCTCCCGAGCCCCTGGTTCTGCACGTCACCAGCGAACCGGAGCGGCTCGAGAGTCTGGAGAAATTCCCCGCCGCGCGCGCCGAGGTCATCCCCAACGGCATTGAGATTCCGGCCGCCGTGTCTCGCCGGGAAAGCAGCGGCCCCTTGCGGCTGCTCTTTATCGGCCGCCTGGACCCGAAGAAGGGAATCGAAAACCTGCTGGACGCCTGTGCGCGCCTGGATTTTCCCTGGACTTTAATCATCGCGGGCGGCGGCGAGGATGCCTATCTGCGCTCCATCGCCGGCCGCATCCGCGCCCTCGGCCTCGGCAAGAAGGCGATCATGGTCGGCGAAGTGCTCGACGACGCCAAGGAGCGCGTCTTTCAACAGGCGGATGTGTGCGTGGCGCCGTCGTTCACGGAGAACTTTGCGATCGTGGTGGCCGAAGCGCTGGCGCGCGCGGTGCCGGTGATTGCCGGCCGCGGCACGCCCTGGCAGGGTGTCGAGCAGCACGGCTGCGGCCTGTGGATCGACAACAGCCCGGAGAGCATCGCCGCCGCCATCACCCGGCTGCGCTCGGCGCCCCTGCACGATATGGGAATGCGCGGGCGCGAATGGATGCAGCGGGAGTTTTCCTGGGACACGATCGGCGCGCGCATGCTGGCCGTCTATACCGAATTGCTGGCACGAAACGCGGGCGCCGCGGCTAGGTAGCGGAGTGGGCGGTTCTCGCCGGCGATCGCGATGCCGTTGCGCGCAGGCGGCGGAGCTGGGCAAGATAATCGAGCGCGACGGCAGCGGTCAGCTTCGACGTGCCCGCCAGGCGCGGACCAAACACGTACGGCACCTCGGCAATGCGTTGCGGCTGCAGCCGGGCGGCAATTTCGATCAGGATCTTGAATCCCTGCGCGCTGAGCTGCCGCTGGATACGCAAGAAATCCTTGCGCCACATCAGGAAGTATCCCGACATCGGGTCGCGCAGGCGCAGCCCGAGATACGCCTGCGCCATGCGGGTTGCCAGCCAGGACTGCTGGCGCCGCAGCCAGTTCCATTCCGTGGTGCCTCCGCCCGGCATGTAGCGGCAGCCGACCGCCAGCTCCGCCCCGGCGCGTAACTCCGCCAGCATCTTTGGCAGGATGGAGGGATCATGTTGCAGGTCGGCGTCAATGCAGGCCACGGCCTCGCCGGTAGCCATCGCGAACCCCTCGATCACCGATCCGGCCAGGCTTGGTCGCGCCTGCCGCCGCAAGACACGCAACGTGGGGTAGGTTTTGCCGAGTTCCTGGGCGACACGCCAGGTCTGGTCCGGCGAATCGTCGTCCACGATCACGATCTCGTGCCCGATGCCGCGCAATACCTCCGAAACGGTGCGCAGGAAGCGCTCGACATTGTCCGCCTCGTTGAACGTGGGGGTTACGACCGTGAGTTCCATCGGGATGCGCGAATTATATGTGCAATGCGGATCGACTTCCAACCGATTGCGGCGCTGTCGCCGCCTGTGGTACTAGTTACGAATCGCATCCCATCGGGGGGTTCTTGCACGCCAGCGATCTCAGAGCGCCGTCCGCGTTCGCCGATGACACCGCTGCGCTCCCGCGGGTTTCCGTCGTCGTCCTCGCCTATAACGAGGAAGTGAATCTCCCCGCCTGCCTGGCCAGCCTGCAAGGACTGGCCTGCGAAGTTTTCGTGGTGGACTCGGGCAGCACCGACCGCACGCGCGAAATCGCCGCCGCCGCTGGGGCAGCCGTCGTGGAACACCCCTTTGAAAACTATTCCGCGCAACGCAACTGGGCGCAGCAGAACCTGCCGCTGCACGCCGCGTGGGTGCTGCACCTGGATTCCGACGAGCGTCTCACGCCCCCGCTGGTTGCCGAGATCAACGCCGTTCTGCAAGATCCTCCCGCCGCCCTGGACGGTTTCCTGTTTCGCAAACGCACCGTGTTCATGGGGCGCTGGATCCGCCACGGCGGCCACTATCCCGCGTATCACCTCCGGTTGTTTCGCAAGGACCGCGGCAGTTGCGAGACACGCCTCTACGATCAGCATTTCGTCGTTCCCGGTAAATCGCTCGCCCTCCGCAACGACTACATTGACGTGCTCACCTCCGACTTGAATCAGTGGACGCTTCGCCATCTGCGCTGGGCGGAACTGGAAGCGCGGGAGGCATTGGAAGGCGAGCGCGCTCCCAACCGCGTGCGCGCCGATGCCTTTGGCGATCCCATTCAGCGGCGCCGCTGGCTGCGCGAAGGATTTTATGGGCGCTGGCCGCTGTTCCTGCGTCCCTTCCTGTACTGGATTTACCGGTATTTTTTCCGCCTGGGGTTCCTCGACGGACGCGAAGGACTGATCTTCCATTTTCTCCAGGGCTGCTGGTTTCGCCTGATGATCGACGCCAAGATCTACGAGTTCCGCCGACGCCAATAATCCACAGGCGCGATGCCGATGATGGTTCGCGAATTCGTGGTATGCTCCTCCCACTGACTCAGGTAGCGAGGTCACCTGGATCCGGCGTTTCTCATCATGAGTCCCGAACCGAGCGAAGACGCCCATCCCTCACCGGAACGCCACGAGCACGGGAACGGTTCCCATCGCCATCGGCGGCACCACCGGAAGCGCCCTTTCTACGAGAAATGGATTTTTCCCCATCGCCGCGAGCTGAAGAATTTCGCCCTCTTCTGTACCGTCGTCATCCTGAGCTATCTGCTGTGGGACGCGATTGCAAGGTGAGCGGGCCTCGCCTGAGCTGCTGTCCGGCTATTTACGACGCGGCGCACCTTTCACTACAATATTCGTGCGATCGCCCCACATTGAGCCCCCAAACCACAATTCAAGGTAAGGAGAATCCTTGTACATTCTGGGGATAAACGCCTACCACGGTGATGCCGCCGCCGCCCTGATCCAAGACGGCCAATTGATCGCCGCCGTCGAAGAAGAACGTTTCAACCGCAAGAAGCACTGTGCCGGATTTCCCACGATGGCGGTGCGTTATTGCCTGCAAGAGGCCGGCATCACGCCCGCCGATCTCGACCACATCGGCATCTCGCGCGACCCGTCCGCCAACCTGCACAAGAAAATCCTGTTCTCCATGTCGCGCCTGAGCAAGGTAGGAAACCTCATCGGCACCCGCCTGGCCAATGCCGCCAAGGTCCGCAACCTGAAAGATGAGCTGGCCCGTGCCCTGGAGATTCCCGCCGACCAGTTCCGCGCCCAGTTCCACAACGTGGAACACCACAAGGCGCACATGGCGAGTTGCTTCCTGGTCTCGGAATTCGACCGCGCCGCCATTCTCTCCATTGACGGCTTCGGCGACTTTATCAGCACCATGTGGGGCCTCGGCGAAGGCGCGAAAATGCAGGTGCTGGGCGAGATCGAGTTTCCCCACTCCATGGGCTGCGTGTACACCGCCACCACCCAGTATCTCGGTTTCCCGCACTACGGCGACGAAGGCAAGGTGATGGGCCTGGCGCCCTACGGCAAGCCGCGCTTCCTGGACCAGTTCCGCGAAATCGTCACCACCGAGAAAGACGGGCGCTTCAAGCTCAACCTCGACTATTTCCTCCATCACTCCGAGGGCGTCGAGATGACCTGGGACGAGGGCTCGCCCACCGTCGGCCGCATCTTCTCCGACCGATTCATCGAGACCTTCGGTCCGGCACGCGAAAAAGGCGGCCCCATGTCTTCCCACCAGGAAGATGTCGCGGCGTCCTTGCAGGCCCGCCTGGAAGAAGTCAGCTTCCACATCCTCAAGCACCTGCATCAGCAGACCGGCAGCGATCGCCTGTGCCTTTCCGGCGGCGTGGCCTTCAATTCCGTGATGAACGGAAAAATCCTGCTGCACACCCCTTTCAAGCAGATCTACGCACAACCCGCGGCGGGCGATGCCGGCACCGCGGTCGGTGTCTGCTATTACCTGCACAATATCGAGCTCAAGCAGCCGCGCGCCTTCGTCATGGAACACGCCTACACCGGTCCGGGTTACGAGAACGGACAGATCGAAGCGGCGGTGCTCGGCTCCGGCATGCCCCACACCCGCCTCCAGCCGGAGTGCGTGACGCCGACGGCGGCGCGGGCCGTTGCCGACGGCCAGATTGTCGGCTGGTTCCAGGGGCGGATGGAATTCGGTCCCCGCGCGCTGGGCAATCGCAGCATCGTGGTGGACCCGCGCCGCGCCGAAATGAAGGACATCCTCAATGCGCGGATCAAGAAGCGCGAGCCCTTCCGGCCGTTCGCGCCCTCCATCCTGGAAGACCGCGTCGAGGAATATTTCGAGCAGTCTCACCCTGCACCCAGCATGCTCATGGTGTACCAGGTGAAGCCCGACAAGCGCGCGCAGGTCCCCGCCATCACCCACGTGGACGGCTCCGGGCGCCTGCAGACCGTCTCGCGCAGCACCAACCCGCGCTACTACGATTTGATCCGCGATTTCGACAAGATCACCGGCGTTCCCGTGGTGCTCAACACTTCGTTCAATGAGGACGAGCCCATCGTTTGCACGCCGCAGGACGCGCTCAACTGCTTCCAGCGCACCCGGATGGACAAACTTTTCGTAGGCGATTACCTGGTCGAGCACTGATAAAACAGTTTCGAGTTTCAGTTTCAGCCGGAGCCGATCTGATACCGCGAAACTGCAACTGAAACCGAAACTGAAACTCGCAAACGGAGTCATCGGTTGTCAGCTCAGCATCAGGCAGCACCAGCCCAGCCCGCCGCGGCGCCCTTCGCGGTGTTGTTCCTGCCGGATTTGCTTGCCGGAGCGGTCGAACCTGCCGACCTTTTTCTGCCGTTTACCTTCGTCTACCTGCTGTCCTTGCACATCCGCTTCCGCCTGCCGGTCAGTGAAGCGGGGCTGCCGCTGGTGGAAAAAATCTTTGACCAGGTGCTCGACGGGCACACCCTGCTCAGCAAAGGAATCGCATACGTCGTGGCCGGCGCGGAGCACCTGGCGCAGATGATGAAGTCTCCGCTGCTGCTCGTCACCACCGAAGCTGGCGCCGCGCAGCATCCCGAACTCGAGTCCCTGCCGCAGGCGCTCATGTGCCGCGCCGCCTCGAACGCGCAGACGGTTCGCCTGCGCAACATGGAAAAGCTGGCGGACGAGGAGCTCAAGGGCAAGCTGGTCGGCTGCGCTCAGCTCATCAATATCCAGTCCGGCGGTTTTATCACCGAAGGACATTTCTCGCTTTCCTGGTGACATGCCCCCGAACGCGCCATCATCCGAGAGGCAGGTCGAGGCCGCCGTCATGAGCGGGCCGCGCCGCCGCATTGTGATCCTGAACCAGGCCTTTTATCCTGACGTCGTTTCCACGGCGCAGCACGCCACCGACCTCGCCCTCGCGCTGGGCGATGCCGGGTACCAGGTGACGGTGGTCACCGGCGCCCGCGCTTACGACGATCCCTCGCGGCGCTTTGCCGCGCGCGAATCCTACCGTGGCATTGAGATCATCCGGGTTGCTTCCACCGCCTTTGGGAAAGCGGCGCGCTGGCGGCGCGCCGCCGATTTCGCCACCTACATGGCGGCCTGCACGCTGCGCCTGGCGCTGGTGCGGCATTGCGACCTGGTGATCGCACTCACTTCGCCGCCGCTGATCTCCTGGCTGGGTTCGCTCATGGTGCCGCTGAAGGCGCGTGCCCTGCTTTTTTGGGCGATGGACCTGAACCCCGACGAAGCCATCGCCGCCCGTTGGTTGCGCGAGCGCTCCTTGTCCGGCCGCATTCTCGCTGCCTTGCAGATGCAGAGCATGCGCCGGGCCGCCGGTATTATCGCCCTCGACCGCTTCATGAAGGACCGGCTGGTCGGCAAGGGTCTCCCGCCGGACAAGATCGCAGTGATCTCTCCCTGGACCCATGATTCCGCCCATTTCGACGCCGCCGGCCGCGAACGCTTCCGCGCTCAGCACGGGCTCGGCGGAAAATTCGTCGTCATGTATTCCGGCAATCACAGCCCGTGTCACCCGCTGGACACCGCCATGGAAGCCGCGCAGCGCCTCGCCGCCGATCCGCGCATTGTCTTCTGCTTCGTCGGCGGCGGCAGCGAGTACAGAAATCTTCAATCGCTGGCCCGCGAGCGCAACCTCGCCAACCTGGTTTTTCTCCCCTACCAGCCTCTGGACCAGCTCGGAGCCTCGCTGTCGGCCGCCGACCTGCACCTGGTTGTCATGGGCGATCCCTTCGTCGGCATCATTCATCCCTGCAAGATCTACAACGTCCTTCGCGTCGGCGCTCCGGTGCTGTACATCGGCCCGGGGGAAAGCCACGTCGCCGATATTTTCGACGAAATCAATTCCGACCAAATGCGCGCCGTCCGCCACGGCGACGTGGAGGGAGTCGTGTCCCATATCACGGCCGTCGCAGCCCGTGAGCATCAGCCCAACCCGCAGGAAATCGCCTTCGCCGCCCGCTTTTCTCACCAAGTGCTGGTCCAGCAAATGCTCCGTCGGGTGGATGAAATTTTCCGCGATCACCACTGGGTCGCAGACGGCAAGAATTTTTCCTGACCGCGGGAACCACTTTAGTAATTTGCCTAACTTGGTTCCTCCGGGAAAAATCGTTTTGTCCTCCTCTTTATCCACAAGCTCTTCGGGTAGGATTGGCGAAAGTCAGTCTGTTTTTTGGTTCACGTCATTGAATCAGGTAATTGCAAAAGGAGCCCATTAGGTGTTTGCAATCAGCCTGAGCAGTTTTGTTCTTTCTCTACTGCTCTCATTTGTGCTGACCCGGCTGGTGCGGAATCATGCTGTCAAGCATGGCTGGGTATCTCTTCCGGAGTCCGATCGTCACATCCACACCGCTGCCTTGCCGCGCATCGGCGGCGTTGCCATCTACGCATCGCTGGTCGTCACTCTAGCGCTGGTGCTGTACTACATGTCGCGGCATCTTATGGGCCAAAGGTTCCACATGCGCACCATGGCTTTCCTGCTGGTGCCAGGAACGCTGGTCTTCCTGCTCGGCCTTTATGACGACATCCGCCGCATCGGCCCGTATTGGAAGTTCTTCTTCGAGACGGTCGCAGCCGTCATCGTCTTTGCCGGCGGGTTACGTATCGTGAATCTGCCGCTGCTGTTCGGACACAAGGAGTTTGGCTGGGCGGTATCGCTCGTCGCCACCGTCTTCTGGATCCTCTGGATCACCAACGCTTTCAACCTGATTGACGGCATTGACGGCCTGGCCACCGGCTCGGCGCTATTTTCCACCTTCGTGGTTTTCATCGTGTCCGCGCTCAATGGCAATCATTTCGGGTTGCTGCTCACGGCGACCTTGTCCGGCGCGCTCATCGGCTTCCTGCGTTTTAATTTCAATCCCGCGACCATTTTCCTGGGAGATTGCGGCAGCCTGTTTGTCGGATTCATGCTCGGCTCGCTGGCCCTGTATGGGCAGAAATCGCCCACCATGGTGGCCGTCGCCATTCCCGTCGTTTCCTTTGGGCTGCCCATTCTGGAGACGGTCATCTCCGTGGTTCGCCGCTTCATGAACGGCAAGCCGCTGTTTGAAGGCGACCGCGAGCACATCCATCACAAGCTGCTGAAGCGCGGCCTCACGGCCCGCCAGACGACGCTTGTCCTCTACGCCGTTTGCGCCGTCTTCGGTCTTCTCAGCCTCTTCCTGTTGCTGCCTGGCGGCGGGCCGGTGGCGTTGGTTCTGGTCGTGCTGGGCGGCATCGTCTGGATCGGAGTTCAGCACCTCGGTTATCACGAGCTGATCGAGCTGCGTCGCGTGGCCCAGCGAACCCTCGATCAGAAGTATGTCATCGTCAACAATCTCTCCGTGCGCCGCGCGATTGCCGATCTTGCCGGATGCGCCAAGCTCGATCAGATCCAGCACTTGCTGGAGAGCACGTTCGGGAACAACGACTTCGACGGGTACGAACTCGAGTACATTCCGGCCACCGTGGACGGCGTCCGGGCGAAGGATGTCCGGCTTGCCTGGTGCAAGCCCGAAGCGATCGGCTTCCTCGGCAAGCCCGGCGTCTGGCGCATGGAGCTGCCGCTGGCCAGTCATGGCAAGGGCCGCGGGCACTTCCGCTTGTACCGCAAATACTCCGAGAAGCCGCTGATGTTCGACATCAACCTGCTGACGCGCTATTTTCCCGGTGAACTGGCGAACGCGCTCGACCGCGCCGGACGCGAGCAGCTCGCGGCGGGCAAGACGCTGGCCGCCGCCGCTGCTGCCGGCCGGTCAGCGATGCTGCCGTTTGAATCCCAGGCGTGACCGGCTTCGGTTTCCCGGCTGCTTCCTGGAGGTACTCAGCGCCGCCACCGATTGACATCGCGCGCGCAGCCGTGTTTTGCTGTCGAGATGGAGGAGAAACTTGGAAATCGTTGACCGACGTGTACTGGTAACGGGCGCCGGTGGCTTCATCGGCCATCACCTGGTCAAGCGGCTGAAGGACCAGGGCTGCTGGGTGCGCGGCGTGGATCTCAAGCTGCCGGAATATGAGCCCTCGCCCGCCGACGAATTCGATGTCCTCGACCTGCGCGCCTGGGACAACTGCCTGCTCGCCACCCGCGGCAACATCGGCCAGGTGTACAACCTCGCGGCCGACATGGGCGGCATCGGCTACATCACCGCCTCGCTCGCCGATATCGCGCGCAACAACACCTTGATTAATACGCACATGCTCGAAGCCGCGCGGGCCAATGGCGTGCGACGGTTCCTGTTTTCTTCCTCCGCCTGCGTTTACGCCGGCTACAAGCAGAAGCAGGCCGATGTCACCCCGCTCAAGGAAGAAGACGCCTATCCCGCCGAACCCGAGCCGGGCTACGGCTGGGAGAAGCTGTTCGCCGAACAGCTCTGCCAGTACTACTGGCACGATTTCAAGTTTGAAACCCGCACCGTCCGCTTCCACAACGTCTACGGTCCGCTCGGCACCTACGACGGCGGCAAGGAAAAAGCGCCGGCGGCAATCTCGCGCAAGATCGCGCTTGCCAAGAACGGCAGCGAGATTGACATCTGGGGCGACGGCCTGCAGACACGCTCGTTCATGTACATAGACGATTGCGTGGAAGGCCTGGTCCGGCTGATGGCCTCCGACTTCCGCGACCCGCTGAACCTCGGCACCGATGAGCTGATCTCGGTGGACGGGCTGGTGAAGATGATCGCCGGCATCGCCGGCAAGAACCTGAGCATCCGCCACGACCTCAGCAAGCCCCAGGGCGTCCGCGGCCGCAACAGCGACAACACGCTGCTCCGCAAGGTGCTGGGCTGGGAACCGTCCATCATGCTCGAGCAAGGACTGGCGGTGACCTATCGCTGGATTGAGGGCGAACTCGCCAAGGCAGGGCGCATCCCGGCGAAGGCCACCGCAGCGGCGCAGTAGATTTCCACAATTTCCACAGCTTGCACAATTGTTCTACGTAGAACATTTGTGTCTCCGTGGCTTGCCTGACCTATTTCCTTTCCTTGCTATTGGATGGAGCCGGCGCGATGGGAACGCGGCGGACCGGGATGAGCGCGCCCTTGGAGGCGTCGGCCTGGGTCATGTGCGCCAGCATCTCCTGCTGGAAGTGGGTGAGGAACTCGTGCATCTGGCGCTGCATTTCTTCCATGCGCGCCCGCATGTCGAGGATGATGCTGATCCCGCTGATGTTCACGCCGAGTTCGCGAGCGAGAGAAAGAATGATTTCCAGGCGCTGCAGGTCGTCGTCGGTGTAGAGGCGGGTGTTGCCCTCGGTGCGCGACGGCTTCAGCAACCCTTCGCGCTCGTACAGGCGCAAGGTCTGCGGATGAATGCCGTACATCTCCGCGACGGCAGAGATCATGTACGCGCCTTTTCCTCGTCGTTTGGCCATTAGCTATCTGCTCTCAGCTTTCAGCTAAACCAGTTTGCCGCTGATTCACGCGGATGAACGCTGATCGGACTTGATCTGCGTAGTTCTGCGTTCATCTGCGGCTATACCTGCTTCCACAACTCTGCGCGCGGGTCTTCCGGGTTCAGCTTTGCCAACTCGCGCAGCAATTCTTTTGTCTTTTCGTCGCGCGGCATAGGTACGGCGATCTTGACCTCGACGATCTCGTCGCCGCGGGCGCCGTCCTTGGTCGCTGACGGCACACCCTTCTCGCGCAGGCGCAGCTTCTGGCCGCTCTGCGTGCCGGGCGGGATGCGCAGCAGCGCGCGGCCGTCGATGGTCGGGCACTTCGATCTTGGCGCCCATGGCGGCTTCGGTCACGGTGACGGGCACGGCCACGTTGATGTTGTCGCCGTCGCGATGGAAGACGGGATGATCGCCGGCGCGCACGATGATGTAGAGATCGCCCGGAGGGCCGCCGTGCGGTCCGGCGTTGCCCTTGCCGGCCAGGCGGATGCGCTGTCCGTCGCGCGTACCCGGCTTGATGCGGACCTCGAGCGGTTCGGTGCGCTGCACCACGCCCTCGCCGCCGCAGGTGTGGCAGACGCTGCGCAACTTCCCGGTGCCGCCGCAGCGCGGGCAAACGCTGTTGAATTTCATGCGCCCGCTGGTCTGCTGGATCTGGCCCTTGCCGTTACATTCGGAGCAGACGCCGGGCGACTCGATGTAGCCGCGGCCGCGGCAGTTGCCGCAGCTATCGAGGCGGGTGATGTTCAGGCGCATCACCGCGCCGCGGATGGCCTGCCAGAAGCCGACGCTGACCTGGTATTCCAGGTCGGTGCCCGGCTCGGGCTGCTCCTCGACGGCCGCGCCACCGCGCCCGCCGCTGAACATGCTGGAAAAAATGTCGCGGAACCCGCCGCCGCGCCGCTGCTGCGGTTGCGCGCCGCCGGCTTCGAACAAATCGGAAAAATCGAAGCCGCTGAAATCGAACGGAACTTCCTGGCCGCCGCGACCGCCCGGAGGCGGACCCCCGAATCCTCCGCCGCTGCGCGCATACGCCTCGGCCGCCGCGGGATCGATGTTGTCCGAGTAGTAGCCGAGCTGGTCGTAGATCTTGCGCTTCTTGGGATCGCTGAGGACGTCGTTGGCTTCCGAGAGCAGCTTGAATTTTTCTTCCGCCGCCTTGTCGCCGGGATTGACGTCGGGATGGTATTTGCGCGCCAGCTTGCGAAACGCCTTACGAATCTCTTCGGTGGAGGCGCTCTTCTTCACGCCGAGAGTTTCGTAGTAGTTTTTCGTGGCTGTGGCCATGGCTAAACGTTAGCTTCAAATAGTTTCTTAATAATAGACGCACGTGTGACCTGCAGCAGGTCGGGGTGGTTCGCATTCTTCTTGTGCCAAGACGTAACAACCCCCACCAGCACTGGCTGTGGAGTCCACACGGTAGTCGTCACGTTAGCGACACACCACGCGCCCCCACCACTGAATCCAGGCGGAGTAATCCCGCCGTTCTCGCGAGTGTACTCAAACACGAAGTGTCGTTGATTTTGGAATGACGAGTGCAGTGTGAATGCGGTTTGCTGTAATTCAAAGTACCGCGCGTGTTCGCTTGTTAGGCCAAGCGCCATCCATCGGTGGCCGGGTACCTCACGATGTAGGGTCGAGTTATCGACAGGAAATCCAATCACTAGAACCGACGCGCCATCGCTAATTGCGTCTACAGCCTTTTCAATCCGAAAAGCCTTCATGTAATCAGGAATCAGCGGTGTAGGCGCGAGCGGCATTGCTATGACATCATTCGCCGAGTCCGAAAAAGGCCGTCTTGAGAGCTTGAGAATGTCTCCGGCGGACGGAAAAGCAAAGTCCTTCGGAATACCATCCCGCATCGAGTGCTCTACCAGCGAAGTTGAAGGTGGTATGAAAAATCTTAGCTCTGAGGTATGGGCGCCCTTGACGACGTGCTCGGCGGTTAAAACGAACCATTCATCTCGGAAGGAAACGAGAGTGCCAGTTCCAATATTCCGATTGTCCCGCACAGCGATTCCTACTAAGGAGCGGACGATCGCCTCGTTTGTTGCCCTACAGGTCGCCTTGTCGATTTCCCATTCAGTGTGCATGATTGTCAGTTGCTGAGTTGTTCCGGAACTTGGTTGCCTCCCACGCCACCGCTTGCCAGCTGCGGGTCAATTCACGACCTCCGGATCGGAATCGACCTCGATCTCGTCGGGGAACAGCGCGGCCTCGTCGTCATTGACGACCGGTACGGTCTCGATCCCCGAGCGCGTTGCCTTGAACAGAAACCAGCGGCCTTCCTCGGGGATGAAATTCAGAAAATAGGGTTGTTCGTTAATTTCGAATTGCAATGAAAACTCCTGTCGATGGTCTATGGTCGATGGCCGATTGCGATTTGCCATCGACCATCGACCATCGACTTAACTATTTCTTCTCGTCCACGTCCACGTACTCGGCATCAATGACGCCCTCGTCCTTCTTCTTGGCCTCGGTACCGGCGTCGCCGTTGCCTCCGGGCTGCGGACCGCCGGGCTGCGGGCCTGCGCCCGCCGCGCCGCCTTGCGGCTGCGCCTGGCGATACATCGCCTCCGCCAGCTTGTGCGACGCCTGGGTGAGGCGATCCTTGGCCGCGTTCATGGCCTTGGCGTCGCTGCCTTCCAGCGCCTTCTTGGCGTCGGCGACGGCGCTTTCGACATCGCCGCGCTCGCTGCCGGAGATCTTGTCGCCGTGCTCGCGCAGCATCTTGTCGACGTTGTAAACCAGCGAGTCGAGCTGGTTGCGCGCCTCGATCTCCTCGCGCTTGGTCTTGTCCTCGGCGGAGTGCGCGTCGGCTTCCTTGGCCATGCGGTCGACTTCTTCCTTGCTCAGGCCGGAAGACGACGTGATGGTGATCTTCTGGTCCTTCTGCGTGGCCATGTCCTTGGCGGTGACGTTGAGAATGCCGTTGGCGTCAATGTCGAACGTCACTTCGATCTGCGGCACGCCGCGCGGCGCCGGCGGAAGGCCGGTCAGGTGAAACTTGCCGAGGGTGCGATCGTCGCGCGCCAGCGGACGTTCGCCCTGGAGCACGTGCACCTCGACCGACGTCTGGCTGTCCGCCGCGGTGGAGAAAGTCTCCGTCTTGCGCGTCGGGATGGTGGTGTTGCGCGGGATCATCGGCGTGGCCACGCCGCCCAGCGTCTCGATGGCCAGGGTCAGCGGAGTGACGTCGAGCAGCAGCAGGTCCTTGACCTCGCCGCCGAGCACGCCGCCCTGGATGGCCGCGCCCACCGCCACCACTTCATCCGGGTTGACGCCCTTGTGCGGCTCTCTGCCGAACAGCTCCTTCACCAGCGCCTGGATGCGCGGCATGCGCGTCTGGCCGCCGACCAGCACCACCTCGTTGATCTTGCTGGGGTCAATGCCGGCGTCTTTCAAGCAGGCGCGGCAGGGGCCGGCAGAGCGCTGAATGATGTCTTCCACCATGGATTCCAGTCTGGCGCGCGTCAGCCGCTCCACCAGGTGCTTGGGTCCGCTGGCGTCGGCGGTGATGAAGGGCAGGTTGATCTCGGTCTCCATGGTGGTGGAGAGTTCGATCTTGGCGCGCTCGGCGGCGTCGCGCAGACGCTGCAGCGCCATCTCGTTGCCCTTGTCGCGCAGGTTGAGGCCTTCCTTCTTGCGGAACTCGTCAATCAGCCATTCCACGATGCGCTGGTCAATGTTGTCGCCGCCGAGGTGAGTGTCGCCGTTGGTGGCCTTCACCTCGATCACGCCTTCGCCGACCTCGAGAATGGAAATATCGAAGGTGCCGCCGCCAAAGTCGTAGACCGCGATGGTCTCGTCCTTCTTCTTGTCCAACCCGTAGGCAAGCGCGGCAGCCGTAGGCTCGTTAATGATGCGCTTGACCTCAAGGCCGGCGACGCGGCCCGCGTCCTTGGTCGCCTGGCGCTGCGCGTCATTGAAGTACGCCGGCACGGTAATGACCGCATCGGTGACGGCGCCGCCCAGGTAGTCCTCGGCCGCCTTCCTGAGCTTGCCAAGAATCATGGCCGAAATCTCGGGCGGGGTATATTCCTTGCCCTGCGCCACGACGGCCACGTGGTCGCCGGCGCGGACGACCTTGTAGGGAACCATCTTCATTTCTTCGTTGACTTCGTCATAGCGGCGCCCCATGAACCGCTTGATCGAATAAATCGTGTTTTCCGGGTTGGTGATCGCCTGGCGCTTGGCAACCTGGCCGACCAACCGCTCGCCGGTCTTGTTAAAGCCGACGACCGAGGGCGTGGTGCGGCCGCCTTCCTCGTTGGCGATAACCTTGGGCTCGCCGCCCTCTATGACCGCCACCACGGAGTTGGTGGTGCCCAAGTCAATGCCGATAATTTTTCCCATGGGAGCCTGCCTCCTACTGCTTAAGTCGTTTAAAACAGTGCACTTTCATCAGCAAAATTGATTTATAACCGGAGCAATATAATACTTGAGTGTAACGTTGTCAAGGTGTTAGATGAGGTGGGCAGGGAGGACGTTGCAGGAGATTATGGGGGAAATCTGGTGATCGGGTGATCTGGTGATCGGGTGATCTGAGAAGAAGTCGCGATCGCCAAATCACCCGATCATCCGATCGCCCGATTCCCCAACTCGGTACTCCATAAAACCACTGGCATCGCGAGCGCAAGCAGTACTAAACTCACGTCACTCCGGGAGGGACGGCATGTCCAGACCTTGGGAAGCGCGGTTGTGGCAGGCGTTGGGCGTGTTCGTGGGCGTTCTGGGCGGGCTGTTGCTGGCGTACACCTTCGGGCGGTACGGATTGGCCTCGCTTGATCACGCGGCGCTGGAATACGGCATCGCTTCCTCGTTCATCATGATGGCAGGCACGGCGGCATTCCTGGCCGGGCGCGCGCTGCACGTGGAAGAGACGCACTTGACGCGCAAGGAGTCGTGGTTGTGGAATCTGCTGGCAGCGGTGTGCCTGATCGGTGGGGCGGCGATCGTGATCTTTGCCAGAGGGCAGCACGGCGCATCCATCGTAGACCGGCTCGCCATGGGGATCGCGGGCTCGTTCTTCATGATGATCGGCGTGCTCTGCCTGGTGGGACAGCGCGTCATGAGCCACATGCATGACGCGTGGGTACTGAGCGCGGAAGAGCGGGCGAGAATTGATAGGGAAGAGCGGGCGAAAGTTGATAGGGCTTACGGCATGCATAATGATCGGTGATCGATAGGTCAAGGCGAAGAGACACCCACTACCCTCGAAGACTCAATCAAATCTTTCGTACAGAACCGACTTCCTGTCCCACCCTAATTCCTTCAGCAGATCGCGGTTGGCCAGCACCATGTCCTTGAGGCCGCAAATGTAGGCGTCCATGCCGGTGCGGCCCTGGGCGAGGCGTCGGACGTGCTCCTGCACGTAACCGCGCGCGCCTTGCCACGTTGGGTTGTCGCGGCTCAGCGTGGGGATGTAGTGGAAGGTGGGGTGCTCGCGCCCGAGTTGCAGGAATTCGTCGTTGTAGTAGAGGTCGGCCTGGTAGCGCACGCCGAACACCAGCCAGAACTCGTGGCCGCGATGCCGCGATTCATCGGCAAACAACCAGTGCAACATGCCACGCAGCGGCGCAATGCCGGTGCCGGTGCCGATGAACAGGGAATCGCGCACCGGGTTCTTGAGCACGAAATAGCCGTGCGGGCCGTGAAAGGGGACGGCTTCTCCCTCAGGAAGATCGCACAGAAAATTGGAGAAGAAGCCCTCGGGGACGCGGTTCAGGCAGAGGTCGAAGGTGTTGTTGCCGCGCGGCGGCGAGGCGATGGAGTAGGCGCGCGTGATCTCGCGGCCGTCGTGCGGCTCCTTCATGGAGACGAATTGCCCGGCGGTGAAGTCGAAGCGGGGAACTTCTTCGACCGCGAATTCCAGATGCTTGGTCTCGCTGGTGAGCGGGACGGAGCGGACCAGACGGGCTGTCAGGATTGGGCGTTGGGGGCTCATCTATCTGGTTTGATTATCGCGCATCGGCGGGCGTTTCAAGAACAACAGCTATTAGCGATTAGCGATTAGCAATTAGCAAAACCGGAGGCGCGGGCGGGGGCGCCCGCGCCACACATATTCGTGTTTCACAAATGAAAGCCCCGGCGAGGGCGCCGGGGCCTGCGGTCTAGAAGGTAAAGGGCAAAAGCTAAAAGCTGAGAGCCCAAAGCTAATCGCTAATTGCTAATCGCTGTTATTCCACCGTCACCGACTTCGCCAGGTTGCGCGGTTGGTCCACGTCGCAGCCGCGGCGCACCGCGATGTGGTACGCCAGCAACTGGCACGGCACGACTTCGAGAATCGGCGAAAGCAGCTCCGGGGCCGGCGGCACATACACCACATGGTCGGCGGCCTCGCGGATGTCCTCGTCGCCTTCGGTGGCGATAGCGATCACGCGCCCGCTGCGCGCCTTCACTTCCTTCAGGTTGGAGAGCGTCTTTTCGTAGCGCATCTGCGAGCCCGGATCCTTGGGATCGCAGGTGGCCATGATGACCACGGGAAGGTCTTCGTCAATCAGCGCGTTGGGGCCGTGCTTCATCTCGCCGGCGGGGTAGCCTTCGGCGTGGATGTAGGAAATTTCCTTCAGCTTGAGCGCGCCTTCCAGCGCGATGGGGTAGTGAATGCCGCGTCCCAGGAAGAGGAAATCCTGCGCGCGATGGTATTCCTTCGCCAGGTCTTCGGCCTCTTCTTCCTTGGCCAGCACCGATTCCAGCTTGCCCGGAATCTTGCCGAGCTCTCCGATGTACATGCGCGCGTCTTCGTGGCTAATGGTATTGCGCAGGTTGGCAAGGTAGAGCGAGAACAGGAACAGCGCCGTCAATTGCGCGGTGAACGCCTTGGTGGAGGCGACGCCGATCTCCGGCCCGGCATGGGTGTAGATGGTGCCGTTGGCCTCGCGCGTGACCATGGAACCGACGACGTTGCAGATGCCCACTGTCTTGGAGCCCTTGGCCCTGGCCTCGCGCTGGGCGGCGATGGTGTCGGCGGTCTCGCCCGATTGCGTGATCAGCAAGGTCAGCGCATTGGCAGCGACGATGGGATCGCGATAGCGCCACTCGCTGGCGTAATCCACTTCCACCGGGATGCGCGCCAGGCGCTCGATCATGAATTTGCCGGCCTGGGCAGCGTGCCAACTGGTGCCGCAGGCGGCGATGTTGATCTTTTCGAGCTTGGTGAATTCGGCCTCGGTGATCTCCATCTCCTCGAGGAAAATCTTGCCGCTGTCGAGCGAAACGCGGCCCAGGGTGGTGTCGCGGACGGCGCGCGGCTGCTCATAAATTTCCTTGAGCATGAAATGCTTGAAGCCGCCCTTTTCCGCCATGATCGGGTCCCAGGTGACGTGCTGCACTTGGCGCACGACGGGGTTGCCGTCAAAGTCGCTGAGCTGGACCCCTTCAGGGGTGATCACCGCGAGATCGCCGTCGGCGAGGAAGAACAGGTCGCGGGTGTGATAAAGGATGGCGGGGACGTCGGAGGCGACAAAGTATTCGTCCTTGCCCAGCCCGATCACCGCCGGCGGGCCATTGCGCGCGGCCACAATCTTGTCGCGCTCATCCGAGGAAATCACCGCCAGCGCGTACACGCCGGTCAGTTCCTTCACCGTCTTGCGCACCGCCTCTTCCAGGGACGGGCGCGCGCCGCCGTTGTGCGGCTTGAGATGCTTCTCGACCAGGTGCGCGATGATCTCGGTATCGGTCTCGGTGGAGAACTTATGGCCTTCTTCGGAAAGCTTCTTCTTCAGCGTGAGGTAATTCTCGATGATGCCGTTGTGCACGACGACGACGTGCCCGGTGCAGTCGCGGTGCGGGTGGGCGTTTTCCTCGGTGGGACGCCCGTGCGTGGCCCAGCGGGTGTGGCCGATGCCGTAGGTGCCGTCGAGTGGCTTGAGGCGGATGACCTCTTCCAGGTTGCGCAGCTTGCCCTCGGCGCGGCGGATCTGGAGGCCCTCGCCGTTGCCGGCCACCGCAATGCCGGCGGAATCGTAGCCGCGATACTCGAGCCGGCGCAGGCCGTCAATGATGACCGGCACCACGCGCTTCTTGCCGACGTATCCAACAATGCCACACACGTGATTACCCCCGACAAACAGGCTTCAGGCTTCAGGCGCAAAGGCACCAGACGCTGGGAGCTGTCCAGCAACTCTATCCTAATTTGATTCTCCCGCGAGGCCAGATGATTCCGCCACGTTACGGACGTAACTAGTGTGTCTCCAGGGAGTACCGGAACTCCTCGATCACCGGGTTGGTGAGCACCTCGCGCGCCATGCGCTCCACCTCCTGGCGGGCTTGCGCTTCGTCGAGGCCGTCAAGCGTCACCTCGAAATACTTGCCCTGGCGGACGTCGGACACGCCCTGATAGCCCATTTTCCGCAGCGCGCCGTGAATCGTCTTCCCCTGCGGATCGAGCACACTCTTCTTGAACGATACGTACACGTAGGCTTTCATGGGTAGGGTGATTATACAGTTTCGAGTTTCAGTTTCAGCGGCAGTTAAGCCGGTCAGAAACTTAACCACGGATTGACACGGATCTTCACGGATCAAGAAATGACAATTCTGATCCGTGTTTATCCGTGGAAATCCGTGGTTAGTAAAACTCGAAGCCGTCCTACAGGCGGAACAGTTCGCGGAGGCGCTTGGTCTGCGCGCGGCTGACGGGAATTTCCGCCTGTTTCTTGTCGTCCATGCGGAGCTGGTAGGAGCTCTTGAACCAGGGCACGACCTCGCGGATGCGATTGATGTTCACCAGGTAGGAGCGGTGCGCGCGCCAGAAAAGTTTGGGGTCGAGCGAGGACAGCAGTTCTTCCAGCGTGCGGCAGTTTGACTGGCCTTCGATCTGGGCGGTGACCACGGTGATCACGCCGTCTTCGATGGAGGCGAAGCAGATGTCCTTCTGATCCACCAGGAAAAGGCGTCCGGCGGCCTTGATCAGGATCTTCGCGGGCTGCTGCGGCTTGGCTTCCAGGCTGCGGATCAGGGTTTCCAGGCGCTCAGCCGGAACCCCGGCGGAGGCGACCTTGGCTTTCGCCTTCTTGACCGATTGCGCCACGCGCACCTTGTCGAACGGCTTCAGCAGGTAATCTACGGCGTTCACTTCGAAGGCTTTGACCGCGTACTGATCGTAAGCGGTGGCGAAGACGATCTGCGGCAGCGGGACTTTTTTGTCGATCAGCTTCTTGATGACCGCGAAGCCGTCGAGGCCGGGCATTTGCACGTCGAGGAAAACGAGGTCGGGCGAGTGTTCCTTGATCAGGTTGACGGCTTCGACGCCGTTCTTGCCCTGGGCGACGACGTTAACGTCGTCCACGGATTTCAGCAGGAAGGCAAGCTCGTCGCGCGCGAGCTGCTCGTCATCGACAATGACCGCGGACAAAGGCATCAGTCCCCCACAGAGCCTGAGCTCGAACATTCAGTATAGCGAGGAAATGAAGAATGAAGAAGTCAGGAAATTAAGAATGAAGAAGTCAGAATGAAGAATGAAGACCCCCGTACTTGCATAGGGCACGACTTCCACATTCTTCATTCTGCATTCTTAATTCTTCATTCTGCATTTTCAATGGCCAGCGCCATGCCCATGCCGCCGCTGACGCACAGCGTCGCGATTCCGCGCTTCGCTCTTCGTTTCAGCATTTCGTGCAGCAGCGTAACCGTGATGCGCGCGCCGGTACAGCCGATGGGGTGGCCGAGCGCGATGGCGCCGCCGTTGACGTTGAGGCGGTCGCGGTCGAAGTGGATTTCGCGATCGCACGCCAGCACCTGCGCGGCGAACGCTTCGTTGAGCTCGATGACACTGACATCGGCAGGGGCGATACCGAACTTGTCGCGCAATTTGTGCAGCGCGGGCACCGGACCGATGCCCATGTAACGCGGGTCCACGCCGGCCGAGGTGGCGCCGATGATTCGCGCCAGCGGTTTCAGGTTGTGCTGCTTCACGAATGGCTCGGAAGCGAGCACCACGGCGGCGGCGCCATCGGTGATGCCGGAAGCGTTGGCGGCGGTGATGGTTCCGCTCTTGCCGAAGGCCGGCGGCAGCTTGGCCATCTTCTCCAGGGTAGCGCCGAGGAAGGGGTGCTCGTCGCGGGTGACGACCTGCGTGCCTTTCTTGCTCTCGATGGTCACCGGCGCAATCTCGTCGTTGAAGCGCCCGGCGTTGAGTGCGCGCTCGGCGCGCTGCTGCGAGCACAGCGCGAACTGGTCCTGCTCCTCGCGGGTAATCTGGTATTTCTGCGCCAGAAGCTCGGCGGTCTCGCCCATCACCATCTTGGCCATGGGACAGAGGAAGCCGTCGCGATACATGCCGTCCACCAGTTCGGTGTTGCCCATGCGCAGGCCCCACCGGGCTCCGTCGAGGTAATAGGGCAGGCGCGACATGGACTCGGTGCCGCCGGCGAGCACGCACTCCAGGTTACCGTGGGAAATCTCCTGCCAGCCGAGCACGATACTCTTCATGCCCGAAGCGCATGCCTGGTTGACGGTGTAGGCGGGGACGGCCTCCGGCACGCCGCTGCGGATACTGATCTGGCGCGCGGGGTTGGGGCCGCCTCCGGCCTGTCGCGCGTTGCCGAAAATTGTCTCGTCCACCTGATCGGGGCTGACCCCGGCGCGGTCGAGCGCGGCCTTGGCAGCGATCACGCCCATGTCGACAGCGGTCAGAGAGGCCAGCGAGCCGCCGAATTTGCCGATCGGCGTGCGCACGGCGGAAAGGATGAAGACGTCGTTCACAACTCCAGTCTAGCAGCGGGGATTGGGAAACCGGTAGGTGGTAGTTGGTAGAACTGTTCTCAAGAATCATTTTCATGAGTTGAGGACGGAATCCCTCAGCGGCTAAAGCCGCGAAGATTGCGGCTTCTTTCGGCGCGGCTGAAGCCGCGCCCCTTCAAGGATGCATTATTGAAACCAGTTCTAGTTGGTAGCTGGGATCGACGGCCACGAACTGCCGGAGACCAGCTACGAGCTACCGCCCTGCTAGACTCTACCGATGGCCGTCATCTACGGCATCAATGCGGTGACCGAGGCGCTGAAGGCACGCGGGCGCGCCTTCGAGTACGTGGCGGTGGCGCGCGAAAGGCACGACCAGCGCGTGCAGTGCATCATCGCCGAATGTCGCTCGCAAGGAATCGCGGTTCGTTCCACGCCGCGGCAGGACCTGGACCGGTTGGCCGGGGGGCCGTCGCACCAGAGCGTGGTGGCGGTCACGTCGGAAAAAGACTACTCGGATGTTGACGACCTGCTGGCGCAGCGCCGTGGTAAGTATGCGTTCATCGTCGTGCTCGACGGCGTGGAGGACCCGCACAATTTGGGCGCGATCATCCGCACCGCCGACGCCGCGGGCGCGGACGGCATCGTGATTCCCGAACGCCGCGCCGTGGGTGTGACCGGCACAGTGGCGAAGGCGTCGGCGGGGGCCACGGAACATTTGCCCATTGCCAAGGTCACCAACGTGAGCCGCACGGTGGACGAGCTGAAGCGCAAGAACGTGTGGACCGTCGGCCTCGACGAGCGCGGCGACCGGTGGTACGACGGGATTGACTACAACATGGATTGCGCACTGGTGCTGGGCGCCGAAGGCAAGGGCCTGCGCGAGCACGTGCGCCAACACTGCGATTTCGTGGTCAAGATACCGATGCTCGGGCAGGTGCCGTCGCTGAATGTGTCGGTGGCAGCGGGAGTGGTGATGTATGAAGTCGCTCGCCAGCGCCGCCGGAAATTGGTCGCAGAGGACGCGGAGGACGCAGAGGAAACGAAGAAATGAAATGGTTGAAGTTCCTCTGTGTCCTCTGTGTCCTCTGCGTCAAGTCCTTCGCCGTTGATCGCACCGCGTTCACCTTTACACACTACGACCTGGAAATCCGCATCGATCCCGAAGGCCACGCCATCGCCGCCCGCGGCAAGGTGCGACTGCGCAACGACTCGAATGCGGCGCAGCGAAACCTGACGCTGCAGATTTCCTCGTCACTCACCTGGCGGCTGATCGAGTTGAATGGCAAGCCGTTGCCGTATGTCGAGGGGCCGTACACCACCGATATCGATCACACGGGCGCGGTCACCGAAGCCGTGGTGACGCTGCCATCCGCTGTGCCTCCCAAGGGAACCCTGGAACTCGACCTCGGCTATGCGGGCGAGATTGCGCAGGACACAACGCGGCTGACGCGCATCGGAGTGCCCGCCGAAACCGCGGCGCACAGCGACTGGGACCAGGTGGCGGAGCCGGTCACGGCAGTGCGCGGCATCGGTTACGTCGCGTGGTATCCGGTCTCGCTGCCGGCGGCGAGCGTGTCCGACAACTCGCTGTTTGCGGCGCTCGATGATTGGAAAAGATCGCAGCACGATACAAATATGCGCGTGAACCTCTGCTGGGTCGGCGAAAGCGAGTTGACCACAGTCGCGAACGGCAGGGCTGAGGGAGTCAGCCGGCATGCCATGGGTGCGGGCGAGGAGGCGGCGACCGCCATGGGATGTTCGGCATACACCTTCGCGCCGGTTGCGGCGTCGGTGCCGGCCTTTGCGGTCGCCGAGTACACGGCGCTCACGCGGCCCGCCATCAACGTGTACCACCTCCCGCCCCAAGGACCTGCGGCGCAGGAATATGCGCTGGCGGCGGAAAAAGTTTTGCCATTCGCCACCGAGTGGTTCGGCGCGCCCAAGACGAAGGTCCAAGTGGTGCAACTTCCCAACATCGGGGACTTGCCGTTTGAAAGCGGCCCGATACTGTTTACCCCGCTGGAGTTGACCGACCGCAACGCTATCCAGCTCCGCATGATGCACCAGTTGGTGCACGCATCATTCAGTTCGCCGCGGCCATGGATCGAAGAAGGCGCGGCGCACTTCGCGCAGGCGCTGGAGCGGGAGCGACAGGGCGGACGTGCCGCTGCGCTGGCGTACATGCAAAACTTCCTGCCGGCGCTACAGGCCGCGGAAGCCGGGGAGGCACAAGTCTCCGAGCCGCAAACCTCCGGGTCAGAGAGCCGGGCCACACGAGCTGCGCCTGGCCTGATCAACTCCACTGACGAGGTCATGTACCGCGTCAAGGCAATGTATGTCTGGTGGATGCTGCGCGACATGGTGGGCGAGGCGGCGCTGCAGCAGGCGTTCAAGAAGTATCGCCCGCTCGATGACAAGGATACTGCGTACATGCCGCGCCTGATTGAGCAGGCGGCGAAGCGCGACCTGGAATGGTTCTTCGACGATTGGCTTTATCGCGATCGCGGGCTTCCGGATTTTCGCGTGGACTCGGTATTCCCGCGAACCACGCTGAACGGGACGTATGTGGTCACGGTTACGCTCGCCAATGATGGCGACGCAGCGGCCGAAGTGCCGGTGTTCGTGCGCGCCGAGGGGGGCGAGCGCACCAAACGCATGCTGGTGAAAGGGAAGAGCAAGGCGGTGGAGCGGGTCGAGGTGCCGACCACGCCGAACGAGGCCGTGGTCAATGATGGCAGCGTGCCGGAATCGAACATGAACAATAATGCGATGGCGGTGGCGCCGAAGTAGCCATTAGCGATTAGCCATTAGCGATTAGCCAAGCGCGGTTCCGGGTCGTCCGCAATCTAGTTCACCGGCTAATTGCTAACTGCTAATTGCTAATAGCTTCCGTTAGAATCACGCTTTCCTCGGAGGACTCTCTTGGCCTACATCCAGTTTCTCGGCGCTGCGGGCGTGGTCACCGGCTCCAAACACCTGATCAACACTTCCTCAAACGGCAGCGACGGTGACGGTATTCAAGTACTGATTGATTGCGGGCTCTTCCAGGGCCAGAAGGAATGGCGCGAGCGCAATTGGCAGGACCTTCCGATTCCGGTGCGCGATCTCGATGCCGTGATCCTTACGCACGCGCACCTCGACCACTCCGGCTGGATTCCCCGGCTGGTGAAGGAGGGCTTCCAGGGACCGATCTACGGCACGCCGGCGACGATTGACTTGTGCTCCATCCTGCTGCCCGATTCCGGGCACCTTCAGGAAGAAGACGCGGCGTTTCACAACAAGCGCAAATCCTCCAAGCACTCGCCCGCGCTGCCGTTGTACACCTCGCAGGAGGCGGAGGACTGCATGAAGTTCTTCCGGCCGGTGGACTTCGGGCAAACCCAGCAGTTGCAGCCCGACTTCGCGTTCCGCTTCGTCCGCGCGGCGCACATTGTGGGATCGTCCATGGTGGAGATCACGCTGGGCGCGCGGCGGCTGTTGTTCACCGGCGACATCGGCCGCGTGCACGATTCGCAAATCGCTCCCGGCCGCGTGGTGCACTCCGGTCCCACGGAGGGCGAGAGCGCCGACTTGCTGGTGATGGAATCGACGTACGGCAACCGGCTGCATCCCACCACCGATCCCCGCCCGGAACTGGCGCGGCGGGTGCGTGAAACGGTGCAGCGCGGCGGCTGCGTGATCGTGCCCGCGTTCGCCGTCGAGCGCACGCAAAAGCTGCTGTTCATGGTGAAGGAGCTGATGGAGTCAGGCCAGGTCCCGCGCGTGCCGGTGCATACCGACAGCCCCATGGCCATTCAGGCGGTCAACATTTTCCTGAAGCACACGGAGGAGTTCGGCGACGAAACCAAGCAGCTCATCGCGCGTTACGGCTCGCCGCTGACCTGGGACGGATTCTATTTCGATACCACGCCGGCGGAGTCGAAGAAGATCAACGACAGCCACTACCCGATGATCATCGTCTCCTCCAGCGGCATGTGCACCGGCGGCCGAATTTTGCACCACCTGACGCAGCGCCTGCCGGACCCGCGGAACCTGGTGATGTTCATCGGCTTCCAGTCGCCCGGCACGCGCGGATTCAGCATCAAGAACGGCGCCCGGGAAGTGAAGATGTACGGCGACATCGTCCCGGTGCGGGCGCAAGTAGCGGCGTTGGAGCAATTCAGCGATCATGCCGACACGCCGGAACTGCTGGAATGGCTGCACACGTTTCCGAAAGCGCCGTCGCAAACCTACCTGGTGCACGGTGAACCGGCGGCTGCGGCTGCCTTGCAAGCCAGCATGACGCAAGAATTGCGCTGGCAAGTCCAGGTCGCGCAGTACATGCAGAAGGTGCCGGTGAGCATCGTCGCGGGAAGTTAGCCCGGTTAGTACGGGTTGCGAATTCGATGTCCTCGCAGGCGCATCCACCAGCGGTACAGCCGGTAATGCGGGTAAAACGGGGCTTCGAAGAAATCGGAGGGCACCATGCTGCTGCTCCTTTTTCGATACGCCTGGATGGAGCCCCAGAGCTGATTCGCCGGGTTCCACCGGTAGGTCGCCTTGAACCACGGATGCATGGTGCTGAGCGTGGCCGGCCCGCCCAGGAAGTCGTACGGTTTGTGGGTCTCCAGGAACCAGCACACGTGGCGAATGGGAGGCATGCAGACGTCGTCGAAAACCAGGATCCCGCCGTCGTTCAGGAGTAGATCGGAATAGTAATAATCCACGAAGGCGTAATCGAACGAATGCCATCCATCGATGAATATGAAATCGAACTTGCGGCCTTCCGCCAGCAGCGCGGGAAGTCCGAGGTGGCTCGGTTCTTCGATCAGCGTGAAACGCTGCTGCAGCCCCGCCCGGCGGACCATTTCGACGCCAATGCCTGAGTAGCCCGACTCGTATCCGGTTTGATTGGGGTCGATCGCGATGTGCGTCCTGTCACCGCCAAGTTGCTCGAGCTTGGAGAGGATCGCCAGCGTCGAGACACCCGTCGCGCAGCCGACTTCGAGCGTTCGCCGCGCATCCACCAACCCGACAAGTTCCTGCAGCTTGGCGCACGAGTTGGCGCCAATTTCGCCGCGCACTTTTTCCGGGTCGCCACGGCTGTTCCAGACTTTGCGTGAAGTCAGGACTTCCTGTAACACCTCTCCGACAATCTCCACCGACATTCCTCCTGGACCGGGTACGGCGCTACCTTGTGGGTGAATGTTGATTCCGTTGCGTTGCGATCATTCTATACAAAGTTCCGAGGGCCCATCTGCCCTGTCGAGGACGATTGGCCGCCTACGTCCCGGCCGCGGAGCGATCGGCGCCCGGCGAGTTGCCGGCCGTTCGCCGAATCCACAACGAGCCCGGCTGGGCGCCGCGCTGTCCGGCGTAGACCGGCGCGGCGCGCGCCAGCGCCTCGCGGTGGTACGAATTCAGATAGTTCAGCGCGAGCACGATTTCAAATTCTGCGTTGAACGCCAGGAACGCCTGCACCAGATACTGCTCGGTCCAGAACAGCTTCAGGTCGCGCGACCATACCAGCGGATATTCGAACGGAAGGAAGACATCGTGCACATGCACCAGTACACCCGGCCGCAGCCGGGGCACGACCTCGAGATACTCAAATACGACATCGCCGCCGGTGCGCACCACGTGCGAGGAGTCGATGAACAGAATGTCATTTTCGCGCAAGGTCTGGAAGAGCGCCGGATCCAGATTCTCGACGCGATCCCGGATCACTTGCGTAAGCCCGAGATTCTCCAGCCAGGGCGCCGTATACGGCTCGATACAAATGTGCTCGGCATCGTGGCCCTCGGCGCGGTTCCGCTCCAGCGCCGCCTTCGCCAGCATGGTTGAGCAGCCCGAGCCGATCTCGATCATGCGTCGCGGCTTGAAGTGCCGGATGATGCTGTACAAAATCTCCGCGTCGCCGGGACCGAACATTCCGTTGCCATAGCAGAAGCCGGCCCGGATATTGCCTTCGACTGGGAATTGCCGCAATTCTTCGCTGTAGCAGAAGCGTTCCAGCAATGCCAGTTGGTGTTCGGCGCGGAGATCCACGCCTGGCAGCGCGCTTTCGCGCGACCAGGTTGAAGTGGGTAGCGAAGTGGCATCGAAAACCGGGCTATAAAAGTGGTAGGGCACAGGCAACACGCCGCGCGCGTTCCAGGCGCGAAAGCTGCGCGGCAGGTTTTGCGGTCCCCAGCGCCATTGCAGCCTGGCCAGACCGGCAGCCAGGGGCGCGAGCATGGAACCGCACAAGTCGAAAAACTTCAGCGTCAGTCGGGAGGCCATGATGATCTGCTGGTGAAGCGCACCAACGCGTCGAGCTTGGCGCGAGCGGCGCCGGAATCGAGAGAAAACGCGGCCCGCGGAATGCCGTCCTGCATGCTAGCCACGCGTCCGGCGGCGACCAGCGCCGCGGCGGCATTCAGCAGCACCACATCGCGCCGCGCGGACTCCTTCCCGTCGAGGATGTGGTGGATAATGGAGGCGTTTTCCTGCACGTCGCCGCCGGAGATGGCTTCCAGCGGCGCGCGCTTCAGACCAAACTCCTCCGGCGTGACTTCATAAGCGCGGACGATGCCGTCCCGCATTTCCGCCACTCGCGTCGGGCCGGTAATGGTGATCTCGTCGAGCCCGTCGTTGCCGTGCACCACCAGTGCGCGGCGCAATCCCAACATTGCCAGGGCCGCCGCGAGTTTCTCCACCAGGTCGGCGGAATAGACACCGACCACCTGGGCGGAAGCATTGGCGGGATTGGTGAGCGGGCCGAGCAGGTTGAAAACCGTGGGCAGGCGCAGCTCGCGCCGCGCCGCTTGCACGTGTTTCATCGCCGAGTGCATGGCGGGCGCGAACAGGAATGCGATCCCGACCTGCTCCAGGCAGGCGGCGATCCGCGCCGGCGGCAGCGTAATGTCCACGCCGAGAGCTTCGACGACATCGGCGGAGCCGCACTTCGAACTGGCGCTGCGGTTGCCGTGTTTCGCCACGCGCACGCCCGCTCCGGCCACGCAGAGCGCGGTGGCGGTGGAGATGTTAAAGGTGCCGCTGGCATCGCCGCCGGTGCCGCAGGTGTCCACCAGCGCATCGCGCTCGGTGCCGCTGACGTCGAGCGCGGAATCCCTGGTGAGCGGAAGCGGCGTGGCGGCGGCGCGGATGGCCTCGGCGAAACCGACGATTTCGTCCACCGTCTCGCCTTTCATGTGCAGCCCCACCAGCAGCGCGGCAATCTGGACGTCGGTGGCGCCGCCGGCCAGCACTTCACTCATCACCGCGCGCGCCTCCTGGCGCGAGAGCGACTCGCGATGGTTGGCGATGCGGTGAATGGCGTCGAGGATCATTGCCGGGCCTGGATTCGGGCTCTCACTTGGCTCCCATCGCCGCGGCGCGTTCTGCCTTGGCTGCCAGCTTGCTGTTGAACTTGGCGGCGTCAATCACGAAGCGCTCATGTGTGCCTTCTGAAATCTTGTCTATGCCGTCGTCGGCGTTGACGGAGAAGGTAAGCTTGCGGCCCTCCACACTTTCCAATTTCACGCGAACCGTTACGCTCATGCCGGGAGGGGTGGCGGCAGTGTGGCTGAAATTCACGAGGGTGCCGACCGACTGTTCGTTGGGCCAGTCGAGGTGCGGGTTGATGGCCTGTATGCACGCCCATTCCAGCAGCCCAACCATGAAACCGGTGGCCAGCACTCGCGGCATCAGCTGGAATTCCGGCGCTTCCGGGTAGAGATGTGGCACGGTCTTGGTCTCCGGCACGCGGAAGCGGAACTCATGGGTCAGTCCCGACCGCAGCGTATCTTTCATTCTCCGCCTCCCTGGCTATGCGACACAGTCAGCGATTATCGCATCCCGGCGGCGGGATTCAACTGCTGCGCGCTCTGCGGCCGCTCCGCGTATAATTCGCCGTCTTGGTGGAGGCCGTTGTGCACCGATGCATCGTAGCTATCCTGGTGCTATCCGCGACCATGGCAGTCGCCCAGGAATTACCGAGAGACCGTTGGGCAGACTTGCAGCCCTTCCTGGGCACCTGGGAGGGCGCGGGCGGCGGAGGACCGGGGCAGGGCAGCGGCGGTTTCACGTTTACATCGGAGCTGCAAGGCGCAGTGCTGGTGCGGCACAACTACGCGCAGTATCCCGCCACCAAGGACAAGCCGGCGTACCGCCATGACGACCTGATGGTGATCTATCCCTATCAGTCGGGCAAGAAAACGCGCGCCGATTATTGGGACAATGAAGGGCACGTCATCCATTACGCCGTCGAGTTCACGGACGGCGCACACAAGCTGGTGATGGTGAGCGAAGCCGGGCAGCCCGGGCCACGTTACCGCCTGACCTACGTGAAGACCGGCGACAACGATCTGAAGCTGACGTTCGAGATCGCGCCGCCGGAGGCGCCGGAAAAGTTCAAGACGTACATCGAGGCGTCGGCGAAGCGGAAAGGGCGCTAGCTTTCCGTCAGGAGGTCAGGGAAAGCGTGGACGTGTCGGGCTGCTTGGGTAAGAAAATGACAATCAACATTCCAATCGGTCCCAACAGCAAGGTGAGAAGCGCCCAGCCGCGCCCACGATTCTTATGATCCGCGGCATAGAATCCGGCGAGCACGCCAATGACTCCGCCCATGATGAAGCCGAACACTAGAGTTAAAATCACGGCAACGCACGCACCGACCGTCGCGATCATTTGCGCACGCCGGGTGCCTTCCTCCAGGGCGTAAAAGCGCGCGAACGCAACTATGCCGGCAATGTACAAGCCTTGAATGACTAAAGCGAGAATTGGGAAAGTACGCATTCCTTCGCAATGTATGCCAAACGCAGTTGTTCGGCAATTCGGCGAGTCACACTCGCTTGTGATGATCGTCTGGCGGCGTTATTCGATTTACGCATCGGGCCGGGTTTTATACAATCACAAGTTTCGCGTCGGTTTCATGCACTCGATGTAGAGCGGATTCCTACCATGAAAATTCACGAGTACCAGGCAAAAGCAATTCTGGCGAAGTATGGCGTCGCGGTGCCGCGCGGCGAGATGGCCACCACCGTCCAGGAGGCCGAGGGCATCGCGCGCCGGCTGATGGACAACGGCTCGCAGGTGGTGGTGGTGAAGGCGCAGATCCACGCCGGCGGCCGCGGCAAGGGCGGCGGAGTCAAGATCGCCAAGTCGGTGGAAGAAGCCCGCGAGCTGGCAGGGAAGATGCTCGGCATGACGCTGGTCACTCACCAGACGGGGCCGGAAGGGCGCGTGGTGCGCCGCCTGCTGATCGAGGAAGGTCTGCCCATCGAGCGCGAACTCTACCTGAGCATGCTGCTGGACCGTGCCGAGGCCAAGCTGCTGGTGATGGCGTCGCAGGCGGGCGGCATGGAAATCGAGCAGGTCGCCGCCGAGCACCCCGAGCTCATTCTCAAAGAGCACATCGAGCCCGCGGTGGGCCTGGCGCAGTACCAGGCGCGCAAGATCGCCTTCGGCCTCGGCCTGAATGGCAAGCTGGTCAACCAGGCAGTCGCCTTCTTGAGCGGGCTCTACAAGGCCTATCTCGACACCGACGCGTCCATGGTGGAGATCAATCCGCTGATCACCACCAAGGACAATCGCCTGTTCGCGCTCGACGCCAAGGTCAACTTCGACGACAACGCGCTCTTCCGCCACCAGGACATTCGCGATCTGCGCGACATCACCGAAGAAGACCCGCTGGAGGTCGAGGCCAGCAAGTACGGGCTGAACTACATCAAGCTCGACGGCAACGTCGGCTGCATGGTTAACGGCGCCGGGCTGGCGATGTCGACCATGGACATCATCAAGTATGCGGGCGGCATGCCGGCCAACTTCCTCGACGTGGGCGGCGGCGCCAATGAAGAGCAGGTGACGCACGCCTTCGAAATCCTGCTCAGCGACAAGAACGTGCGCGCCGTGCTGATCAATATTTTCGGCGGCATCCTGCGCGTGGACACCCTGGCCAACGGCGTGGTGGAGGCGGCGCGGAAGATGAATATCCAGCTCCCCATCGTGCTGCGGCTGGAAGGCACCAACGTCGAGCAGGGACGCGAGATCCTGAAGAATTCCGGGCTGAACTTTATCGTCGCGGAAACCATGAAGGACGCGGCCGAGAAGGTGGTTGCAGCAGCAGGACGGGCATAGCACCAATCGCTGTTTGCTGAAAGCTGAGAGCTGAGAGCTAATACATGAGCGTACTGATCAACAAAAATACGAAAGTTCTGGTGCAGGGCCTGACGGGCAAGGAAGGCACGTTCCACGCCAAGACATGTGCCGAGTACGGCACGAAAATCGTCGGCGGGGTCACGCCCGGCAAAGGCGGCACTACGCACGAGGGCTGGCCGGTATTCAACACCGTGCAGGAAGCGGTGGACAAAACCGGCGCGGATGCCTCGGTCATCTTTGTTCCGCCGCCATTTGCCGCTGACGCCATCATGGAAGCCGCCGACGCCGAGATCGAGCTGATCGTCTGCATCACCGAGGGCGTGCCGACCACCGACATGGTGCGCGTCTGGGAATTCCTGCAGACGCGGCGCTCGCGGCTGATCGGGCCGAATTGCCCGGGCATCATCTCGCCCGGCAAATGCAAAATCGGCATCATGCCCGGGCACATCCACCGCGAAGGGCCCGTCGGCATCGTCTCGCGCTCCGGGACGCTGACCTACGAGGCGGTCTACCAGCTTACCTTGCGCGGCGTGGGCCAGAGCACGGCGATCGGCATCGGCGGCGACCCGATCATCGGCACGAATTTCGTGGATTGCCTTGAGCTGTTCAACCGCGACCCGCAGACCGAGGCCATCGTCATGATCGGCGAAATCGGCGGCAATGCCGAGGAAACTGCCGCGGAGTACATCAAGGCGCACGTCAAGAAGCCGGTGGTGTCGTTCATCGCCGGGCAGACCGCGCCTCCGGGACGCCGCATGGGCCACGCCGGCGCCATCATCTCCGGCGGACACGGCACGGCGGCGGAAAAGATTCGCGCGCTCGAAGCGGCCGGCATCAAGGTTGCCAGATCACCGGCCGACATCGGCGATACCGTGCTGTCGGTCATCGGGGCGGCGGCAAAAGCATAGTTGCGAGTGGCGAGTTGCAAGCGTCCCGAATTTCCGGGCGCAACTCGCCGTTTCGTCGCGCAACGCTAACTACTGACTAGAGCTGGTTTCAAAAGTCGGTCAGGGCGTCGGAGGTTAATCCCTCAGGGGCTAAAGCCCAGTATTCTTGCGGGCTCGGCGGCACGGCTGAAGCCGTGCCCTTCCCAAAAGCGACTTTTGAAACCAGTTCTACTGATTTCTAACTCCTGACTACCAACGACGGACTGCCGACTACGAATGAAGACACTGCAACGTACTCTTGCCATCGTTAAGCCGGACGCGGTCGCCAAGAACGCTACCGGCGATATTCTCGCCACCATCGAATCCAACGGTTTCCGCGTTCTCGGGATGAAGATGCTGAACATCTCGAAAAACGAAGCCGAAGGTTTCTACGCCGTGCACGCCGGCAAGCCGTTCTTTGATTCGCTCACCACTTTTATGTCGAGCGGGCAGATCGTGGTGCTCGCGCTCGAGAAGGACGACGCGATTAAGGCGTGGCGCGACCTGATGGGCCCCACCAATCCGGCGAACGCCTCGGAAGGCACCATCCGCAAGAAGTGGGGATCCAGCATCGAGCGCAACGCCACCCACGGCTCCGACGCCGACGACACCGCCCGCTTCGAATTGTCGTACTTCTTTGCGGGATACCAATTAGTGCACTAATGGGCTTTCGGAGTTCGGCTCTCAGCTATCGGCTAAACCGGCCTGGCTGAGAGCTGATAGTTGAAAGCTGAAGGCTGCCATGCCTCTGGTTCAAATCACGCTGTTAAAGGGACGCACCACCGAGCAGAAACGCAAGATTGCCGAGCGCATCACTGACGTCATGGTGGAAGAGGCCAAGGCTCCGCGCGACGGCATTGTCGTGACCTTCGTAGATGTCGAGCGCGACAGCTACGCGCGCGGCGGCGTGCTCATGCTGGACAAGACGTAAGCCGCGGCCTTAATCGCCGCATGAAAAGCCATCAGCCTCCACCCGTAAACCTTCATGGCTGAAAGCTGATGGCTGATAGCTGACGGCTTACTTTCCCATGTGCGCGAATGCCGACTTGGCGCGCTCCTCAAGCTCCGCGGGCGTGAGGTCTTCGATGTGCGTGGCCAGCGCCCACGCGTGCCCGAACGGATCTTCGATTATCCCGTAGCGGTCGCCCCAGAACTGGTTGATCAGCGGGAACACAGTCTTCGCTCCGGCGTCAGTGGCCTTCTTCCAGGTAGCATCTACATCAGGGACATAGAGGGTGAGCACCACCGGAGTTCCACCCAGCGATTTTGGCGAGCTCATGGATCCTTTGGGAAACGCGTCGGCCATCATCAGGTGGGAGTCACCGATCTTGAAAAGCACATGCAGGATCTTGCCGTCCGGCGTGGTGCTGGGCGGCCGCGCTACTTCCGCTCCGAATGCGTTCTTGTAAAACTCAAGTGCCTTTGCCGCCCCGTCCACCAGCAGGTGCGGCGTGATGCTGTGCATGCCTTCCGGAATTGGTTTTGCCATTTGCCATCCTCCTTGATATTCTTGCTTATTCCACTGGCTGGTACAGCTCGCGGGTGACGGCCTCCATCAGTTTTTCCAGGCCGTGGGTGATGTAATCGCGGAAGTACGGCGCCTCACGATGCGCGTCCAGCGCCTCCGCACTGTCGTACTGCTCGTAAAAGCAAAAATGGCGTGGATCTCTCGATGATTGGTGGCCGACGTACATCCGGCATCCCGGCTCGCGCCGGGAGTGTTCCTGCATTTTCTGGATGTAGTGGCGCGCCTGCTCTTCCGAGCCTTGCCGGATGGTGAATTGCACAAGCAAAACGAGCATGGTCGGCTCCGGGTGAGAGATTCTAAATTGCAGCGTGACTGTAGGCAAATCGGCCGCGGTGGCTGTAGCAACGAGCCCGCGAACGCGGGGGGAATTCGTTAGCCCACCGCGGCTGCGGTGGGAAAGGCTAAAAGCCCAAAGCCCAAAGCCCAAAGCCTAAGACCCTGCTTTCGCCTTTCCCCGAAGCTGGTCCAGTTCCGCCGCGAAATCCGCGGTGATGATGGTCTGCTCGCGGCCGGGGCCGGTGGAGATCATGCCCACCTTTGCGCCGCTCTCTTTTTCGATGAACGCCAGGTAGGCACGCGCTTTCGCGGGAAGCTTGCCGAATTCGGTGACGCCCTCGGTGGGCTGGTGCCAGCCCGGCAGCGTCTCGTATACGCACTCAATCTTTTCGTACCCGGCAGCTTGCGCCGGAATCTCCGACGTCTTCTTGCCGCTGATCTTGTAGCCGACGCACACTGGAATTTCGGCGAGCTCGTCCAGCACATCCAGCTTGGTGACCACCAGCCACGCAATGCCGTTGATCATCGCCGAGTAGCGCAGCAGCGGCAGGTCGATCCATCCGCAGCGCCGCGGACGTCCCGTGACCGCCCCGTATTCGTTGCCTTTCTTGCGGATCGCTTCGCCCGTGGCATCGTGCAGCTCGGTGGGAAAGGGCCCCTCGCCCACCCGCGTGCAGTACGCCTTGCTCACGCCGATGACGGTGCCGATGGAGGTCGGGCCGACGCCGGTGCCGATCACCGCGCCGCCGGAGGTTGCACTCGATGAGGTGACAAACGGGTACGTGCCGTGATCGATGTCGAGCATCGTGCCCTGCGCGCCTTCAAACATCACCGCTTCGCCGCGCGCGATGGCCTTGTTCAGCAGCGCTGCCGTATCGCAAACGAAGGGCGCGATCTGCTTCGATGCCCTGGCGTACTCGCGGAACATCTCCTCCGCATCGAGCGGCTCGGAATTGAACAGCGCGTGCGCGATCATGTTTTTCTCGCGGCACGCGTTCTCGATGTGCTTCTTCAGCAGCTCGAGATCGAGCAGGTCGGCGATGCGCAGCCCGCGCCGTCCCATCTTGTCTTCGTAGGCCGGGCCGATGCCGCGCGACGTGGTGCCGATCTTGACGCGTCCGGGCGCATTCTCGGCCGCCAGCTCGATCATGCGGTGGTAGGGCAGGATGACCTGCGCGCGGTTGCTGATGAAAAGGTTGCCGTCCACCCGCACGCCGGCGGCGCGCAGCGCGTCCACTTCCTTGAGCAGCGCGAACGGGTCGAGCACCACGCCGTTGCCGATCACCGCGCGGCAGCCCTCGCGCAGGATGCCGCACGGCACCAGTTGCAGCACGAAACGCTTGCCGCTGATGGTGACCGTGTGGCCGGCGTTGTGGCCGCCGGCGTAGCGCGCCACCACGCTGAAGCGCGACGACAGCACGTCCACGATCTTGCCCTTGCCTTCGTCGCCCCACTGGGCGCCGACTACGACCACTGTGTTGGGATGGTTCAAACCTCGGCCTCGCGTGCGAGCGGAATGCGCACACTGACGGCGGCGCGATGTTACAGGCCTGGATTACAGGGATTCGCCAGCCGAAGGAGTGTACGTCAAATCTTACTAGGCGCAAGGCGGGAGGCGCAAGGCACAAGGTTGGCTTGTTATGCTTGAGAAATGCCCGAGCTGCCCGAGGTCGAGACCGTAGTCCGAGGACTGCGCAACAGCGTGGTCGGCGACGTGATCGAGGACGTCTGGCTCAGTGGCCGGAAGCAACCGCTGAAATCGCCACCGGAAGAGATCGCCGCGGTCCTGGCCGGCGCGCGCATTGCCGGCGTGCGCCGCATGGGCAAGCACATCGTGGTGGATCTGGTGATCGGGAGACCTGAAGATCGGGTGATCGGGCGAACGGGTGATCGGGCGATCAAAAAACGTGACGGCAGAAGCAAATTGAAAGCTGGTTCCAGATCACCAGATCACCCGATCACCAGATCACCCGATAAAGTTGTCGCGCACTTTGTCGTGCATCTCGGGATGACTGGCCGGCTCACGGTGGGTCCACCCGACGCGCCCGTGGCCAAACACACTCACCTGGTGGCGCGGCTGCAGTCGGGCAGGGAACTGCGCTTCGTGGATCCGCGCATGTTTGGCAAACTCGCCGTCGCCCGCGAACCCTTCGAGACCGCTGGCACCGAACCGCTGGACATCGGCTTCGAGCTGTTCACCGGCCTCTTCCGCAAACGCCAGACGCCGATCAAGAGCGCGCTGCTCAACCAGAAGTTGCTGCGCGGCATCGGCAACATCTACGCCGACGAGTCGCTGGCCCGCGCCGGCATTCGTCCCCGCCGCCGCGCCGCCACGCTCACCCGCGCCGACCTTCACCGCCTGTTTCAATCCGTGCAGCAGGTGCTTAACCAGGCTATCGCCGCCGGCGGCTCCTCGGTTTCCGATTATGTGGACGCTGCCGGCGAACCCGGGTTCTTCCAGTTTCAACATCGCGTTTACGGGCGGGAAGGCGAGCCCTGCCTCTCCTGCGGCACCCCCATTAAGCGGGTCGTGATCGCAGGCCGCAGCAGCCATTACTGCCCGAAGTGCCAAGAATAGCAATTAGCGGTTAGCAATTAGCTGCCGCGAGACCGGTTTTTTCTAATCGCTAATCGCTAATTGCTAATCGCTTGCTCAGGCCACTCCGCACCTCGGAGCGTAGTCTAAAATGCCAGCCATGCCATCCTTCGCCATTGGAGTGGATCTGGGCGGTACCAACCTGCGCATCGCTGCCGTGGACGAGCAAGGCACGCTGCTGGAGAAAGTGACCCTGGGCACGCAGGTAGCGCGCGGACGCGATTACGTGATTTCCGAAATGTGCGATGCCATCCGCGAGCTCTCGGCGAAATTCAGCCGCAGCGGGCGCATGATCGGCGCCGGCATCGGCATTCCCGGAATCATTGACCAGCGTGCCGGCATGTTGCGCGAGTCGCCCAACCTGCCCGGCTGGGAGAACTACCCGGTGCGCACCGAGATCGAACAACGGCTGGGCGCGCCCGTCATGCTGGAAAACGACGCCAACGCCGCCGCTTTTGGCGAAGCCTGGCTGGGCGCCGCTCGCGGCCAGGAATCCATGTGCATGATTACGCTCGGCACCGGCGTCGGCGGGGGCATTGTGCTCGACGGCAAGATCTGGCACGGCATGACCGGCATGGCGGGCGAGGTCGGCCACATGACCATCGATCCCGGCGGCCCGCGCTGCAACTGCGGCAACATCGGCTGCGTCGAGCAATTTGCCTCCGCCACCGCGGTGGTGCGCATGGCGCGGGAGGCGATCGCCAACAGAAGCGCTCCGGAACTGGAGCGTGCCGCCAGCGCGCCGGACGTCGAGTTCAGCTCCAAAGTCGTGTACAACCTCGCCATCCAGGGCGACCAGGCCGCGCGCGATATCTTTAACCGCGTCGGGTGGGCGCTGGGCATCCTGGTGGCCGACTTGGTGAACATGCTGAACCTGAACATGTACGTGATCGGCGGCGGCGTTGCGGCGGCGTGGAGCGTTTTCAGCCCGGCGATGTTCGAGGAAGTGCGGAAGCGCTCGATGGTGTACGCCGCCACCGCGCCCGTCGCACAGGTTACGCCGCCGGCCGGCGCATCCGGGGAGGTCGTATCCCCTTCCATGGGCCAGCCGACCATCATTACGCGCGCGCTGCTGGGCAGCGATGCCGGGCTATATGGCGCCGCGCGTTTGCCCATGGTCGAGGGTGAAGGGCGGGAGGACGCGGGCGAGGGCAAACGCAAATTCGCCTGAAGCTTGGTGGAAGCGCCGGGCTTCAGCCCGGCGAATCTCGGCGAAGAAATGAAAAGGGCTTTAGCCCGGGTGATCCCTTATCGTGGGCCGACGCCCACTTTTTCCATAACCTTACGCAGCGTCGCGACGCATTGGCGGTTCTGTTCCGGCGTTCCCACGGTGATGCGGATGGCCTGCGGCGCACCCCATTTGCCGGTCAGCGGACGGATGATGATGCCCTCGTCCTGCATGCGCTTTCCCAGCGCGGCCGCGTCTTCGCCCACCTCGACGTAGAGGAAGTTGGCCCACGTCGGGACCACGCGCAATCCCATCTCGCCGATCTTGTTCGACAAGTACTCGATGCCGGCGGCGTTGTTCTCCAGCGTCTTGCGGATGTGCTGTTCATCTTCGAGGGCGGCCAGCGCGGCCGCTTCGGCGACATGGGTGACCGAAAAGACGGTCCGCATGCGCGCAAAATACGAAATCTGCTCGGCCGGCGCGATGCCATAGCCGATGCGCGCGCCCGCCAGGCCGTGCGCCTTGGAAAACGTGCGCAGCACGACGATGTTCCGGCCCTCGCGCACATACTGCATGGAATGTGAGTACTCGACCCCGCGCTGCCGCGCGCAATACTGCGCGAAGTCGCAATACGCTTCGTCCAGCACCACGCAGACCTGCTCCGGGACCTGGCTCATGAAACGGTCGAGCTCGGCCGGCGCCAGCAGCGTCCCGGTTGGATTGTTGGGATTGGCGATGAACACGATGCGCGTCTCGGGGTTGATGGCCGCCAGGATGCGGTCCAGATCGAAGGTGTCCCCGCGCATCGCAACCGTGATCAGGCGTCCGCCCGCCGCCTCGGCCGCGATCGGGTAGATGATGAACGAGCGCTCGCTGGTCACGGCGTTCAGCCCCGGCGCCAGCAGCGTCCGGCCGATGATGGTGAGAAACGAGGTCGAGCCCGCGGTCACCAGGATGTTTTCCGTGCCCATGCCGTGCAGCTTGGCCAGGCGCTGCCGCAGCGACGTGACCTCATTGTCGGGATACAGATTCGCGTCCTCCGCCGCCCGCCGCATGGCTTCCACGGCCCGGGGCGAAGGCCCGAACGGATTCTCGTTCGACGCCATCTTGATGCAACGCACGCCGCTTTCCCTCTCCGCGTCTTTGATGGGTTTGCCGGGAACGTAGCCGCCCAGGGCTCGTACGTGTTGCGGAACCACCTTCTCGAAATTGCTCATGTCTCTCCGAGGCAGTTAGCCATTGGCCGTTGGCCTTTGGCAGACCAAAATCTTGAGTGCCAAAGGCTAATGGCTAATGGCCAACGGCTTTTTCTACCACACGGTTCGCGTTGCGGCGATTGGCGACCAAGTTACCGCACCGCCCGCCGCTTCACCGCCGCCTTCAGCCGCCCGACCTCCGCCACCGTCAGCGGGCGGAATCTTCCGGTCTCCACATCCAGTTCCAGTGGCCCGTAGCGCACCCGCTTGATCTTCTCCACGTGGTGTCCAACCTGCTCGAACATGCGCCGGATCTGCCGGTTCCGCCCTTCGATCAGCGTCACCTCGTACCACGGATTGGCAGCTTCTCTCAGCAAGCGGATCTTTGCCGGCGCAGTCTTCACCGCCTTTTCGCCGCGTCGGGGCGCGCTCGGCCTCTCGCTTTTGCCTTCGAGCGCGGTCGCCTCCTTGTCCTTGCCCTTGCGCGGGAGCGCGCTCACCCGCGACCGGGGAGGCAGCACGATCCCCTTCCGCAGCTTCTCGATCGCTTCCTCCGGCGGAGTGCCGCTGACCTTCACCCAGTACGTCTTGGGCACCTTCGACGACGCGTGCATCAGCCGTTCGACGAGCGCGCCGTCGTTGGTCATCAGCAGCAGGCCCTCGCTCAGATAATCGAGCCGCCCGACCGGGTAAACCCGAGCGCCCACGCCGCGCACCAGATTCATTACCGTAGGCCGGCCTTCCGGGTCGGTGACCGTCGTCACGTAACCCTTGGGCTTGTTCAGAACCAGGTAAACGTGGCGCTCGGGACCGCGCAGCAGTTTGCCGTCCACCCGGATGTGGTCGAGTTCGGGGTCGGCCTTGCTGCCCAGTTCGGAGACAATCTGGCCATTCACCGACACGCGCCCCGACGAGATCAGTTCTTCGGCGCGGCGGCGCGACGCGATCCCGGCGGCGGCAATGATCTTCTGCAGTCGTTCAGCGGACATGATGACCATTAGATGAGGTTTAGCGGCGGGCGTCCAGCAAAAGCTTCGGTGCGGGGGAGTCGACGGTCGACGGCAAGAAAGTCGATGGTCGTTGGTCGATGGCAAGAACCGGTCGACGGTCGGCAATGCTTGCCCGTAAGCTTCTTGACTGTTTGAAGACTGCATGGAGTTGGATAAGATGCTTCCCATGCAGCTTCAGACTTGGATTGACCAGCATCCCACTCTATTCTGGACAATAGTATTTCCAGCCTATTTTGTAGGCTTGTGGCTTACTGTCTGCGCTGCCGTCAGCTACATCGGTGGGTGGCAGACACTTGCTAATCGATTTCGGATGCATGACATTTTCAATGGTGCGAAGTGGAGCATGCAGAGCGGACAGATGCGGTGGTTAGTTAGCTACGGAAATTGCTTGACAGTTGGTGCAAATCCAGAAGGTCTGTTCATTCGCACAATGTTCCTCTTCAGTTTCTTACATCCACCCCTGTTCATTCCATGGAGTGAGATTGCCATTCGCAGACGGCGTTTTTGGATTTTTGGGGAGTCTTATACCCTGCGGTTGGGTCGTCCTGCATACATCCCGCTGACGATTCGAGGAGGTTTGGCTCGCAAGCTCAAACGTGAAGGTGGAGTTAGCTGGCCCAACGAGGAGGTCTGAGTTCGTTGTACGCGCGGCGCAGGCTCAGTGTGGACCGTGTACGCGAAGGTCTTGTGTGGGGCATCGCAGCGGTCGTGACCCGCCGGCCAGGCGCTTACCGGGAACGGGCAATGATCATAGTTAGATCATCGTGGCGCTCGCCTGACCGAAACTCTTCCACAATCTGTTCCACCTTCCCCAACAGGGACGCAGCCTCCAGATTATGGTTCTTGCGCAGAGCGCTGAGGAGCCGGGCTTCGCCAAACTCCTCTCCATTCTTGCCTCTCGCCTCTGTAATCCCGTCAGTGTAGATACTCAGAATATCTCCTGGTTCGATCTGGGTTTCGACGACCGAACCTTCCCACTCGGGGAACAAACCCAGCACCGTCGCGGTCGCGTCCAGCCGCTCCAGGGCCCCTTCACGGCGTAACAACAGAGGCGGATTATGTCCACAATTGACGTAACGCAGTTTTCGCGTGTGGTCGTTGTAGCAACCGAAGAAAACGGTGACGTAACGTTCGATCTCCGTGTGCTTGTGCAAGTGGCAGTTAACCGAAGCGAGCAGTCGGGGAAGGTCCCTGGAGCCGAGAGCACACTGCGCTTGCAGACTCCCGTGCAAATTGGCCATCAGCAGCGCCGCCGCTATCCCCTTACCGGATACATCCGCCAGCACGAACCCAACTTCTCCCGACGCCATCGGCAAAAATCGTAGTAATCCCCTCCCACGGGTCTTGCCTGAGTACAGTGTCCGCAGTAGTCGAGAGTCCGCAGTGAAGGCATCTCCTGGGGAAAAAGCCTCCTCTGCACGCTACGAGCGCGGTCGACTTCCCGCCGAAGCCGTTCATCTTCGGTTAGTTCAGATAAGTCCAGTTTCCAGATGTTTACCTCTGGAGCCAAGCACTCCAAACCGGCCTGGTCTTCTATTGTTCCCGAGCCAACCCAGACTACCTGGAAGGGCGCTTTCCGGTCGGCACAATGAAGGCTAAAGACCTCCCCTAGATTCAGCTTTGCATTAAGGCTGCCAAGGTGTAGCGCCCGAGACTGACACATCGATAGAACGGGCAAGCTGCAAAGTGTGATCAGTACCCGACTGGCATAGGCGTACAGGGTATTCAACTTTGTGTCGCTTGTAAGGACGCCTCCCGTCTTTTGCGTAGCTCGAATATGGAGTTGCTGAACTGGCGCATTTGTTTTACGCTGTCGAGAAAAGCACTACACTCATCCTCAGTAGTGAATGGGCCAAACCGCGTTGCGCGGTGCGCAAGAGGAGATAAGCCCGAGCGGGGCCTCTCGATTATGTACCACTCGAACTGGTCGGACGCCTGCCGCCCCGTGCCGCGTCCGGTCACATCCAAATTCATAACAGCTCCACAGAATGGCTCCGACGCAGCAATAGCGGCGGTCCCTGGAGCCCGTCTAGTTGGGCATTTTTCGCCTACGCAGTGAACGAAGGCTGTACTGCAATCGAGAGGTACCACGCATTGGATGAAAGGTGGTCGATTAACCGCGCCCAATGAAGAGCCGTGCAACCATATTGGGCCCGGTTCCAAAGCAGGCACCGCGGAAGGGGGCTCGAATTATGTCAGGATTCGACTTCAGGTGCGGCCGGCGCTGCGGAGGGTTGCGGCGATGCTTCCGATGACTGGGCGTGCACTTCCGCGACGACGTCTTCCTCCGGGTTACGCGCATCCGCAATCCGCGCCTCGCCCGCAACCGGAGTTGGCGGCTGGAAGAGGTCCGCCTGGTCGCTCGCCAGCTTTTCGAATTCTTCCAGGCTGGGAAGTTCGGTCACGTCCTTCAATCCGAAGCGCAGCAGAAAATCTTTGCTCGTCTTGTACAAGATCGGCCGCCCGATCACCGGCTTGCGTCCCGCGGTGGTGATCAGCTTGCGGTCGAGCAGCGTGGCCAGCACGCCGCTGGAATCCACGCCGCGGATCTCGGAAATTTCCGGCGCCGTCACCGGCTGCTTGTAGGCAATTACCGCCAGCGTTTCCAGCGCCGGCATCGACAACCGTACCGGCGGCTTCAGGTTCTTGGCGAAATGCCGAACCACGTCGTGATGCTCGGGCTTGGTGCCCATGCGATATCCGCCGGCCACCTGGCGCACTTCCATGCCGCGATCCGAGTTCGCGTACTCGGCGGTGAGTTCCTCAATCGCCGCGCGCACCCGCTTCTTGACCTCGGCGTCCAGCGCGGACCTTCCAGCCCGGCGTCAGCCAGGACATGTTCCGCGATGACGGAGTCCTTGAGCACGAGCGCGATCTGCTCCAGCGTCACCGGCTCTTCGGCGGCGTAGATGATGGCTTCGATTTGTCCCTTAATGGCCATTAGCGATAAGCAATCAGCTTCATCCGTTTGATGCCGGGTTTAGATCACCCGATCACCCGATCCCAGATCACCCGATCCATTTCACTTCCAATCGTCCCGCACCGCGTGCTCGCCGCCCTCTCCGAATACCGTGTCGAACATTGTATTTTTCTTCAGGATAATGTCGGAGAAAACTTTATCCTGGCGGAGCAGCACCGCCTGCAGCCGCACCAATTCCAGCAGCGCAAGAAACGCGCTGATCAGCGCCGGCCGCGATTTCAGCGCACCCAGCAACTGTTTCAGCCGCACCGGCCGCTCTTCCAGCGACAACCTGCGCCGGAAAAAATCGATCATCTGCGCCACCGTGACCCGGTCTTCGTCCACGTCAAGTACCGGCCGCGCTTTCGCGCGCTCCACGATCTGCTGGAACACCCGCACCAGGTCCACCACATCGGCGGCCAGTTCCGGCTCGGCGCCGGCATCATCTTTAAAGTCCTTGAGCGAGGGGTTCGACCACACCGCGTCCTCAATCTGCGACTTCTGCAGCAGCATCTGCGCCGCGGTCTTGAAGCGCTCGTGCTCCAGCAGCCGGTTCACCAGCTCCATGCGCGGGTCTTCCTGCTGGTCTTCCGGTAGCGACGGGTCGCGCGGCAGCAGCATGCGCGACTTGATCTGGATGAGCACCGACGCCATGTAAATGAACTCGGCGGCCACGTTCACGTCGAATTCCTTGATCCGCTCCACGTAGGCCAGGTACTGCGCCGTGATCTGCGCGATCGGAATGTCGTAGATGTCAATGTCCTGCTTGCGGATCAGGTCGAGCAGCAGGTCCAGCGGCCCGTTATACACCTCCGCCACCGACACCGCGAACGGGAACTCGGTGTCTTTCTGGGTGCGAACCTGCCCGGATTGTGGCGACTCTGGCATTGTTTTCTTAGCCACAGAGGGCACGGAGGAACACAAGGGAAATGCGATAAAGAATAGATTGGACTAGCCTTCCGTCCGTGTTTTTCTTCTGTCCTCTGTGTCCTCTGTGGCTAAACGGTTCTATTTCACACTCGCGGCAGTCGGCGGCTCAAACTCCCTCGTCAACCCCATCGATTGCCGCACCAGGTTCATGGTTGCGTCACAGATCTTGCGTGCCTTGGCGCCCCCGGCTTCGATCACGTCCCACGCCAGCTTCGGGTTCTCCTCGTACTTGCGGCGCCGCTCCTGCATCGGCGCCAGCACGCTGACCAGCGCATTCGCCGCCCACGTTTTGCACTCGATGCATCCGATCCCGGCGCTGCGGCACCCCGCGTTTACCTTCGCCAGCGTTTCCTGGTCGCTGAAGATCTTGTGCAGATCGCCGACCGGACACAAATCGGGATTGCCCGGATCGCTGCGCCGCACCCGCGCCGGATCGGTCACCATGGTTTTCAGTTTCGCCCGCACTTCGGCTTCCGGATCGGTGAGCATGACGGTGTTCCCGTACGACTTCGACATCTTCCGCCCGTCGGTGCCCGGCAGCTTTGGGGTGGGCGTCAGCAGCGGCTGCGGCTCAGGGAAGACGTTCGCCCGCTTGCCGCTATAAAACATGTTGAAGCGCCGCGCGATTTCTCTCGTCAGCTCCACGTGCGGCACCTGGTCCTCACCCACCGGAACGTAATCCGCCTTGTAGATCAGGATGTCGGCCGACTGCAGCACCGGGTAGCCGAGAAACCCGTACGTCCCCAGGTCCTTCTCCTTGATGTTCTCGCGCTGTTCCTTGTACGTGGGCACGCGTTCCAGCCAGCCCAGCGGCGTGATCATGGACAGCAGCAGGTGCAATTCCGCGTGCTGCGGAACGTGCGACTGGATGAACATGGTGCAGCGCTCGGGATCGAGCCCGGCGGCCAGCCAGTCCAGCAGCACCTCCATCGAGTTTTCTTTGATATGGGAGGTGTCGGCGTAGTCGGTGGTCAGGGCGTGCCAATCGGCGACAAAAAAGAAGCAATCGTAGCGGTCCTGTAGCTTGACCCAGTTATCCAGCGCGCCCACGAAGTTTCCCAGGTGGAGCTTGCCGGTGGAGCGCATGCCGCTCAGGACCCGCGGTTTTTGGGGGGTGCGGTCGGCCATCAGATACCCGACAGAAGATAACGAAAGAACCTGATAAATGGATACTCAAAAATGCCGATCAGTCTTCCGCCGACGAGGAACAGCAGCAGGATGCCGACGTACCCGATCATGTCGTACACGCGCTTGGCCGACTCCGGCAGCAGATGGCGGACGACGTGGCTGCCGTCCAGAGGCGGTATGGGAATCAGATTAAAGGCTGCCAGGAGGATGTTTACATTGATGAATGCTGCGCAGAGCAATGCGATTGGCTCAAGGACAGAATCCGGTCCGCCTCCGCCTAGCCGCGACACCGCGAACAATCCCACCACCGCAATGATTCCCAGCAGGATGTTGCTGGCCGGGCCGGCCACCGAAACAAGAATGTCGTCGCGTACGGGGTGGCGCAGGTTGTGCGGGTCCACCGGCGTTGGCTTGGCCCAGCCGATGAAGCCGATCCCAGAGAGCATCCCCAGAAGTGGCACCAGCACCGTGCCGATTGGGTCCACGTGCTTGATCGGGTTCAGCGAGATTCGTCCCAGCATGCGCGCAGTCGGATCGCCGCACCGGTTTGCCGTCCAGGCGTGCGCCGATTCGTGCACGCAGATTGCGAACACAAACGCAATGATCTGATACAGGATTTCTAGGTGCGAACGATTCATGCGGATACTGCGTTGATGGTAACACGCTGGAAGACTACGTTCCCGACTTCCTCTCCGCTCCCTGCATTTCCGCCGGCGCAATCGTCTTCACCTTCGCGGTCTTGGCCGGAATGCCCACAACGATGTGATACGGCTCCACGTTCTTCGGTACCACCGCCATCGAGCCCACCATGCCGTGCTCGCCGACTTTCACTCCGCTCAGCACGGTCGCGTGATACGTGATGCGCGCCTTGGGGCCGATCTCGGTGGTGACGTTGCTCACCAGCATGGCGTCATTGAGGTCGTGCGAGTGGGAATAAATGTTGGCGTAATCGGAAACCGACGAGCCCTCGTGAATGATGATCTCGCCCCGGTCGTCCAGCAGCACGTACTTGTGGATGACGCAGTTGTCCTCGATGGTCAGGTTGTACCCGAACGAGATCTCCACCCCGTGGAAAATCTTGACGTTCTTGCCCAGGTGTTTGAGCACGTGCGAGGCAATCATGGAGCGCATGCGGAAGCCGAGCCAGTGGTTCAGCCCCAGCGGCGAGCGGTCGAACATCATCCACAACCAGATCAGCGGCTTGCGCTCGTTATATTTCGCGGCGTCCAGGTCGCCGTAGTATTCGGGCTCGAGCGTGGCATTCCGCGGGTCAAAGGAGTGCAATTGTGCCAGTTGCACGGGCGAGTGCTTCTCCGGATCCGGCGCTTCATACTTCCGCCCGGTGTAGATCTCGTGCAGCGTGTCGCGCACGATTACGCTGCGGCGCTCGGCATCGCGATCGGCGAATTCACGGTGCAGGCGCTCGATCCAGCCGAGATAGGCCTTCTCGGCGTCGGGCGCAGGCATCAGGTTGCGGTACTCGAAACGCTGCATAGCGATTGGATGTCCTTCGCGCATGAAAGCCGCAGGGTAATCCAGAGAGTGTAAACGCGACCGGCCTTCGAGGGCTACTTTTGCGTGAGGATGAGCTGGTGATCGCCGATGGTGGCGGTATCGATCCGCTCCGGCAGCGCGAATACGCTGTCCATGCCGACCTCGGGATGCTTGGGACGGACATAGCGGTCGAGGAAGAACTGCAACGCCATGCGCGGCACGTTCACGCCGTCAATGTCAATGGAATCAATGCGGACGCGTCCCTGGCGGCCGCTGCCCGAAGCATGCGCCACGGCGTGCACGTCGTGCATGCCGCTGAACAGCGACAGCAGGGGATTCGACGATCTCGAATGCGCTGTGATCGCGTCGAAATCCACCCGCGCCGTAGCGTTGGCCACGCCGTTTTGCCCGGTGAAGCGCACCGCGCGTACGCCGTTGGGAAGCTGCACGCGGCCTGAATTCAAATAGGCGTTGATCTCGCGCTCCGTGAGCACGGTCGGGTGCTGGTCGGGCGGATTGCGGCGCGCATTCTCTTCGATGTGTCGGAACTTGGCCTCGGCGCTGGCGGATGCGGCGTTGTACATCGCCTGCGTGGACGACGCGGCGGGTTGTTGACCCACATCTGCCAAAACCGGGCAGATATGGGGCACCAATGCCGAGAGCAAGAGGATGAGAACAGCGAGATTCATGGCTTCATGACAGCCGTCTGCGTGGCCGGCAGCGCGGCGGGCGCCACCTGCGGATTTTCAACGGTGCCGGTGATATCAAAGCCTTCCGTCTTGCCGCGCATCAGCCTGAGGCCGAGTTGCCGGTCGAAGGAAGCGGTTCCGCTCACTACATAGATGCCGCCGGGAGTCTCCATTTTGCTTGGCTTAAACGTGAGTTGGCCGGCGGCAACGGCCAGTTCGCCATGAAATTGGCGGATTTGCAGCGGCGCCGGCGAACCATTCAGCGCGACATGCGCCAGGCTGCCATCGCGCCAATCGAACAGCAGGGAGCCGCTGGCCGAAACGCGAAGCTCCGCCGCGTCCCACCCCGAGGCGGTAATCCTATAGGTTGCATTGGCCTTGCCGGTCGCCCATGCGTCGCGCATGAGCGCCGCGACTGCCGCCATGGATGCCTGCTGCAGCGAGCCATGGACCGTGTACGCCGGCTCCGCGCCGGTGAAGTCGCCGCGGAACTCGCCCGTCGTCGAACCGCCAAGCACCTCGGCCCGCAGGTGGGTGACGGTCAGCACACCGGCCTCGAGCCGGACGTTGCCGCTGGCGTGCTTTGCCACCAGGCTCTTCACCTCCAGGCGTGCCGCCGAGACGGTGCCGGCGGCGCTCAGTTTTGGGAGCAAGGATGGCTGCGGGCTTGCCCTCAGGATGTCGTACCACGGCCGCTTGTGGGCGCGCGGATTCATCACGGAATTAAGCTCGTCGGTGGACAACCGGTCGGCGCGCAACTGGAACGCGATGGGACAGGGATTCGCCGGACAAACTCGCGGCACCTGCACCGACCCGGTGAAACTCAGGTGCGTGCCGGAGAAGCCGCCCGCCAGGTCGTAAACCGCGGCCGCATCGGGTGCGAGATGCAGTGCCGCAGTCGTAATCTGCAACGGCGCTGCGATGCCGGGAATCTTCGCCGTCACCGAATGCAAGTGCAGGTCGCCGGTCACTACCGGTGCGGCGAATCCCGTCCAGTTGCCGGCGACGTGGAGGTCGGTTGTGGCCAGGCCGGTGATGGCCGCTTGCGGCGCGCGTACCCCAAAGGCATGCGCCAGCTCCAGCACGCGGTTGATGCGCGTGTCGCCCTGCAGATCAATGCTGTAGGCATCGTGGCTTAACCATGCCTGCACTTTGGCCGGCGAGGCGCCGCCAAGATCCAGCGGAAACTGGCTGACGCGGAGCATGGGAATTTGCGGCAGGCTTGGCGCACTGTGCCTGCCGTGCGGCGGTGGCGGAACGCCCAGCACCAATTCAACCCGGCCCAGCTCCAACGGCGCGCTCATCAACTTTGAGCTCAGGCGCACGCCCGAGGTCGTACCGCTTCCCGTCCAGGCATTCGGCTGCAGATCAAACACTGTGTTCACCGAACCGCTGGCCTGCAAGTCGTCGGGCAGGTCTTTCTTCATGCGCCGGGACAGGGCGAGCACACTCGCGGCAGGCAGGTTCTTGGCGGTCACCGACAACGCATAACCCCGCACCGGCAGGATGCTATCCACCGTACCGAGCACAACCACCGCGCCGCCACCGACCGGCGCCTGACAGGCAATGCCGGTGAATTGCTGTGTGCTGGTGCTGAATGCTCCGGTGCAGTGCGCCGCCAGCCGCAGCGAGCCGCTGGTCGCGATGTCATAGCGCCGAAAATCATCCACTGCGGCGTCGCCGGCGATGTTCAACGCGGCCGGCGTGCCGCGCAGCGTGGCGGACACTTTCACGCTTCCGCGCCAGCCGCGGTCACGGCCATAGAGCAGCGTCGTGAGCTGGCCCAGTTGCGCGCCATCGAGCGCCACCCGCAGGTCCAGCGGCGTATCGGCCAGGGTAGAGCCACGCTGGATGCTTCCGGAAATCCTGACGCTGCCGGTATCGCCGAGGTTGGCGTCGGTCCGCATGGGACGCGCCGTCAAGCGAAGCTGCCACAGATTCTCCGAGGGCAGCGAGAGCGCGAAATTCGCCTCGCTGAGCGCGTACACCGTTTTTTCCTGCCCGATCTTCAGGTTGATCCGCCCGCCCTTGGCTTCCAGGTAGGGAAATCGCGGCCGCGCCTCCGGGCTGCGCAGGGGAGTGGGCGCGGTGGGAATCTGGCGCGCGCGTTCCAGCAGCGGCTCCAGGTTCCAGTGGCCATTCGGCGCACGCACCAGGTTCAGGCTTGGATACGACAGGCTGAGGCTGGCGATCTCCAGCCGCCCGCGCCATAACGAGGTCAGGCGCAGCGCGGCTGTGACCTCGTCGGCGTGCAGCAGCGGCTCCGCGCTGAATGCCGGATCATCTTGCACCACCAGCTTCTCGATATCGAGCCCCGGACGCGGGAACAGCCGCAGGTGCACCGCGCCGACGCTCACGCTCCGTCCCAGGGCACTGCCAAGCGCATCGGCGACACGAAAACGAAAGCGGCTGAAGTTGATCAGCGGCGGCACGAACGTGCCGAGCAGGAGCAGCAGCACAACGCCCAGGAGGGTTCGCCGGTTGATGTAGCGCGACATTCAGCGCACCAGGTGCAGCATGCGCCGCCAGCGGGTCAGGTCGAAGAAGTGGATGACCACCCGCCCCATGAATGCCAGCCGGTCGCCGATGCTGGTTTTCAAGTACTGGCCCGGCGGCGTCTCGAACGACCAGTAGATGAACATCGGGCGCCCGATGATGTTCGCCCGCGGGATGAACCCCCAGTAGCGGCTGTCGTAGCTGACGTCACGATTGTCGCCCATCGCGAAGTAGCTGTCCGGCGGCACCACCAGGTCGCCATTCTTGATGTAGTTGTTCATCGTCAGGTGCCACTCGGGCGTGACGCTGCTGCCCTCACCGGGAAGGATCGCCGGGAAGTAGTCGCGATACGGGTTGTAACTCCCGTTGTGCAAAACGTAAGGCTCGTTCAGCTTCTCGCCGTTGCGGTAGACCGCGCCGTCCTTCAGGTGAATGCGGTCGCCCGGTTGGCCGATAATGCGCTTTACCACGTACAGGCCGGGCTCGGCGGGCGAGAGGAAGACGACGATGTCCTGGTCTTTGACCTGGTGATACGGGATGAGCGGCATCCAGCGCGTTTTCGGGCCCATGGTGTCGCGGTCGACGAAAACGTGATCGCCGATCAGCAGCGTGTTTTCCATCGAGCTGGAGGGAATCTCGAACGCCTGCAGGCAGAAGGTGATGATAAACAGCCCGACGGCCAGCACCAGCGCCATGGACTGGATGAATTCCGCCTTGGTCTCGCCCTTTTTCTCCTGCACCGGCGGTTCTTCGATTTCGACGGCAGCTCTTGCGTGCTTTGCCACGTGCCTCCGGCCAGTTTCAGCTTCGTGCTTGGTGCCCCACATCTGCCCGTTGTTGGCAGATGTGGGTTAATTCGGTTCAGCGCACCACGCGAAAGGCGCGGTCCCAGCGCGTCTCCTGCATAAGATGCGTGATCATGTACGCCAGGCGACTGAGTTTACCATCCTCGGCGCGCGGCCCTGCCGACGGCTCCGGATTCCGGAACGACCAGTAGATGAGCAGCGGGCGGCCGATGATGTTCTGGCGCGGCACCAACCCCCAATAGCGGCTGTCGAGGCTCTCATCGCGGTTATCGCCGAGCACGAAGTACTGGTCGGGCGGGACCACCAGTTCGCCGCCGTGGACCAGCGCGCGCAGCTTCAGCCACCAGCGCGCCTCCACGTTCGCCGAGAGGTAGTTTAGATCGGGGAAGTCGTCGCGATAGTAATCGCGCACCGGCGAGCGGAACACGACATACTTCTCCGCCACCGCTTTGCCGTTGACCCAGACCTGCTTGTTGACCATGCGAACGTGGTCGCCGGGCAGGGCAATGACGCGCTTCACGAAATGTTGCGACGGGTGCACGGGGTAGCGGAAGACGATGATCTCTCCGCGCCGGATATCGGAGTAGGGCAGCAGTTTGGCCCAGCCGCCGGGGCTGGCGTAGTGCACTTTGTCCACCAGCAGGTAGTCGCCGATGAGCAGCGTGTCCTCCATCGACTCGGAGGGAATCTGGAACGCCTGCACGATGAACGTGATAACGAAGACCGCGATCACGATCGTGCCGGCCAGGGACTGCGCCGACGACAGCCACCCGCCGCGAAGATACGGCGCGCGCGGCTGCCGGGCAGAGCTTTCCGCCGGCACGGACGCGGCTGATTCGGGCGCCGCTGGTTCCGCCGGAGAAGCGGGGTCCCCGGCACGCGCCGCGCGTGGCGGGGTGCAAGAAGCGGGGTCCCCGACACGCGCCGGTGTTGCGCCTGGCGGAGTGCACGACTCCGTGCTGCCAGGCGCCGTTACCGCTGGGCTCAATGGCTCCGAGTGCGCGACTTCGGGTTGGGGCTGTCCAGATTCCGTAAGTACTCCAGTGCTTTCCTGGCCGCGACTTGTTCGGCCTGTTTCTTGGTCTGACCCTCACCGCGGGCGGTGTATTCCGGCTCGGAGTCGTTCCCCTGGGTGCGGACACGCGCTTCCACCGTGAAGGTCTTCTGATGTTCCGGCCCGCGCTCCTTCACCAGCACGTACGCGGGTTGAGTCCAGCCCAGCGAATGTGCCGTTTCCTGCAGCGCCGACTTGAAATCGGTAACCGGAAGAACGTCGCCATCGCCGCTGCCCTCCGTCATCCGCCGCAGTTCCGGGTCCAGCACCTTGTCCAGGATGAGGGCGCGGGTTTTTTCCAGACCGGCGTCCAGATACATGGCCGCCACCAACGCCTCCAGCGCATCCACCAGCAGCGCAGTCTTGGTGCGCCCGCCGCTTTTTTCCTCCCCGCGTCCGAGCCGGAGATAGCGGCCGATTTGCAACAGCTTCGCCGGGCGCACCAGGTGCTTCTCGCTCACCAGGTAGGCGCGCAGCTTCGAGAGCTCGCCTTCGCTGAACTCGGGAAAACGCTGGAACAGCTCCTGGCTGGTGACGAATCCGAGTACGGCGTCCCCCAAAAACTCAAGCTGCTCATTATCCGGTACGAAATTCGGTTCGCCGCCGTTCCTGGACTCCGCCTCGCGGGCGTGCGAACTGTGGGTCAGCGCCTGCTGCAAAAGTTCCGGACGCGAAAAATGGTGGCCCAGAACTTCTTCCAGTGCGCTGATGTCTCGCGCTTTCATCATTCCGTTATCGGTTTACGGTTCTCGGTGCTTAGTGATAGCGATTCCTGGACAATACCAGGAACCGACAACCGGGAACCGAAAACCGTAAACCTCCTACTGCGGCGGTTTGGAAGCTGGCGGCGTTGTAGGCGCCGGCGAACCCGGCGCCGGAGATGCTGCCGGCGCTGCAGTGCCGCCAGCGCTCACCAGTTTCTGCAGCCGGTCCCGCTCCATCTTCGCCAGGTTGTTGGCCTGCGGCGAATCGGCCGAATACTGCACCGCTTTGTTGGCGGCATCGAGGGCCTGGGGATACTTTTTCTGCTGATCGAGCGCCACCGACAGGCGCAGCCAGGTCACCGGGTCGGGCTGCGCATTCAGCTCCGCCGATTTCCGCAAATTGGTCTCGGCCGTCGGGTAATCCTTCTTCACCATCGCCACCGTGCCGAGCGCGTCGTAGGCCATGGCGCGCATGGATTTCTTGAACGCCGCGACGCGGTCCGGCGGAGCGTTCGCGGGAATGAGCAGATCGGTATCTATCGTCTCCAGCGCCTTCGACGCGTCGGCGGACGCCTCGTTCAAGCGCTCGTCACGATCGAGATCGGTTTCCCGGGTGGACTGCGCCGTGACCGTCGCGAAAGCGACCAGCGCCTCGGGATTGTTGGGTTCGATGGCGAGCAACTTCTTCGCCATCTCGATCGTTTTTTCCGCGTTGTTCGAGTTCTGGTAGTCGTACATCGCCTTGCGGTAAATCAGAGTCCGCAGTTCGCTCTCCACATACTTGGCGGCGAAGGCGTTGGCGGCAGTTTCCACGGCGACCGGACCGGTCTTGCTCATTGCATCCTGGTACGCCTTGAACTCGTCCTGAGACTTCGCCTGCGGCATGGGCTTGCCGCTCTGGCTCATTTGCGGCGGCGCCTTGGCGGCGGGCTGGCCTTCGCGCGTGGGAGTGGTCCCAGTTTGCACAGATTGCCCCTCGGTTACTGTTGGCATGTTGGGGTTGGACGGCTTGACTTGCGCCCCCGCGGTGATTACTGTCGCCGCGGCAATTAGGACGGTCACCATTAACAAGCTCTTCATTTTTCTTTATCTCCTAACCAGCGCGCGGATACATCGCATTCACGGCTCCGCCGCCGGAGAACTTTATGGACGTGGCGGCTCGTACGGCTGTTGCAGACCGCGCTCCGCCGCCGCCCGCGTGTCCGCCGGAATGCCGGCGACTGCCAACGCTGCCTTGTAGTGCTCCAGCGCCGCCGGGCGGTTTTCCTGGATGTCGGAAATCCGCCCCAGGTAAACGTGTGCCCAGGAACGCAGGCGCGGGTCGCGCGCCACCTGCACCGTGCGCTCGAAGTAATCGCGCGCGCCGGGCATGTCTTTGTTCAAGCTGGCCGCCCGCGCCAGGATAAACAGCGCGCGCCCGGGGTCCTCCGTCTTCTGATCGAGTGCCTGCTCCGCCAGCTTGTGTGCGCCGTCGTAATCGCCGGCATCCAGCCGCTGCTCCGCCAGTTCCAGCAACCCGGACTTGGGACTCGATGCCGGCAGCACGTCCGGCGCAGCCCCCGGGGCAAACCGGACATTCTCGGCGCGCTTAGTCTCGCGGCCCACGTCCAGGTAGTACAGCCAGTCCGGCAGCGCGTCGCGCAGGCCGGTGGGCTCGTTTTCGAACTTCACCAGTTGGTCGTAGAAATAGCGGGTCAGGACGTAGCCTTCCGACATCGCCTTGTCGGCTTCGCGTTGCCGCACCGGTTCGGCGTTGCGCCCGCTGGCCGCCAGGCGCGCTTCCACCGCCCGGATCAGCGATTCGGTCAGCAGCAGCGACACGTCTTTTTTGTGGCTTTCGTCCAACGGCGCGTTCTGCACCGTCTTGAGAATCGGCACCACGCGCAGCATCGCGTTGGCGCGCTTCAGCAGCAGCGGGTCGAGGATGAAGTGCAGATAGGTGTGGCGGATCTGGTCCATGCGCAGGCTGCTGCCCGCCGGAGCGGCCACCATGAAGTAGTCCGCGCCGTAATTGCGCGCGTTCACCTGGCCGGCCGCCGCCATCGGCTCCAGGTACACGGTGAAGGCGCGTCCCACGTACCCGCTGAGCGGCAGGCGCAGGTAAACGTCGGTGGTGAGGATCATCTTCGAAACCGGTTCGTGGAAGCGCTCGATCAGCTCCTCGTACTGGTAGCGATGCTCCTGCCAGATGCGATGAAGATTGGCCGTTTCCGCGAAGTGCGCCAGCAACGGCACGAACCCCTGGACGTAACCGGCGTCCGGCGGGAGATCGGCCTCCTTCGTCTTCAAGGTGAATTTCGGGGGCTCGCCGAGGAACAGCGCCAGCGAGACGTATTGCGCCAGGTCGCGCGCCGAGTCCGCCTGCTGGTGATCGCGATAAAACGTGCACATCTCCCGGCTGGCCGCCTGCGCTTCCCGCGACGCGCCCACCGCCTTCGCGATTTCGCCGCTGACCTGCGCCCGGAACGGATCCGAGGACCCGGCGTCGTAGCCGCAGTTGCGCATCGCGGCCACCACGCTGAAGATGGTTTCGCTGGAGTCCAGGCTGATCTTGGACGTGGTCTGCGCTGCGGCGGGAAGAGCCAGCAGACACAGGGACGCAAGCACCAGTTGACGGGAAAATCGCGTTAACACATAGCTCCTGAAGCTCTCCGGGGTCCCAAGGCGCACCAGCGCCGCGCCTCGAGCTGGCCTAGGGCGGGGGCTGAAACCTAAGTTTACGGGCTACGCGCCGGGTGGGTCAAACCGAAGCGGGGGTAGTGTCTATAGCATGCAGATGTGTACACACCTCGCACGGCGCGCGTGCGTGTGCGTCAATGTTTATGCGCGTGCGGGAGCTATGACATGCGTTCTACCCGCGTCAAATGCTGGTCTGGGCGATGTGCCTCTAGCGCTGGGCTGCGCGAGGTGGGCGGGCGGGGGCGATGAGCGGGCGGGTCGGGCGGAAAGCGCCCTAGAATTTCTCCATAAGCCAGGCGTTGCTCTCGCCTGTTGAGGTCACAGTAAAGGCTAGATACTTTCCGTCCGGGGAAGGCGCGAGAGACCTGTCGAGCCCCTCTGATTTCGTTTGCCATAGGACACTTGTTGTACCGGCCAGACCAGCCCGCAGAAGTGTAGAACTTTTCGCCACGTTGCTGGCAAGGTACAGCGCGTTCCTGTCGGCTGACCAGGCTACAAAGTCAAAACCCGAAAAATGCGGCACGGACAATTCCTTGACAGAACCATCGGCGACTCTCAAGAGCGCGACCACACCCTTCGACTTATTGCTAAAGACGACCGCGATGGTTTCGCCGTCTGGTGAAATATCCCAATCCGATATCATCCCCAAATCCACCTTGGGTGCAGGGAGAGGCCTCTTTTCAAATGTCTTAAGGTCCAATAAGGAAAAAACTGTGCTCCTCTTCTGGCCCTCGCCCGCGGGACCTGATTTTAGAATGCAGACAGCGGTTTTGAGCGCGCATGCTATTTCGTCGTCGGGTCCCTCCCGCACCCTACGCGGTGGATTTCCGCCATCGGCCACATTCAAGATCGTACTTCTCGGGCGCTCTCCTTCGCTTGCCGGACGGGACCAATACAGAATTGTGCTGCCGCCCCAGACCGCTACGGCACCCTCCTGAATTTCCTCAGTTGGGTTCAGCGGCTGCGACTCCTGATCGATAAGGCCCCGCCTGAAAACATTCCTGATATCCTGCCTGCGGTCCGACGTAAACAGCAGATACTTTGAGTCAGGCGTCCAATGATTAGCCCAGTTGTTGCTTTCATCCGCAATGAACTTATCAGTCTTCATAAGTCCCTGTCCCGTAGGTTCGAGATAACCAAGCAGGATACGTAGATTCTGTTTCGCTCGGACAAATGATAGGCGTTCCCCATCAGCAGTGATACTCAGGTCGGATTGGAAAGTTGCGACATCGTCTGTAATCTGTAAGGGCTTCCCTAACTTTTCTCCAGAGGAGACGTCAACTGAAACAGCCCAGAGGTTCGAACCTTGAGATGGATGGCTTGCCGCGATGAAGATGATTCGACCGTCTCTAGCCCAACAGATATCCGAGTAATATGCCTGCGGGCCTGCGGCAAGCTTAATGTCTGTCAGGACCTCAGTGGTTTTCTTGCTCTGCGAACTGACCGTTCCAAGAATGTCCCCGTCAGTTGTTTCCTCGATGTACGCCAGTCGGTCTCCACTCGGTGCCCACGCAATGGCAGTAAACGAATTCCTGCCGCGGGCGGCTAGCAGCACCTGCGCCCCCTCCCCTTCAGGTCCTGCGGCCCAGACTTGCTGCGTCGTCGTAGCATCGATATAAGCAATTGAACCGTCTGCCGCAACCGACGGATCCATGGCGTTCTCGCTGAGCCTCTTCGGTTCGGAGCCGACTAACGAGAAAAGCCATAGACTCTCGACCTGGTCTTGCCTAGCTGGACCGCTTACGTATAGCCGGGTGGAGTCGGGCGACCACGCTAGGCTCCAGTCTGGACTGGCAAAAACAAAAACTTCATCTCGCGGAGGAGCAAGCCTACTACCCTTCCCAGATCGGACCTCCAGAACGAAAAGCCCGGTCGCATCGATGTAGGCCAGGTATGCACCATTTGGGGAAATGGCAGCGGCATTAAGTGGCAGCTTGGCCGCGTTCCTGGTGAGCTGGTGGTTAATGGCGTGCTGCGGCGCGTGCTCATGTTTGGGAAAGATTATTATTAGAACAACGACAACGATTGCACTGACGGCGAGGAGTACTCCTCCGATCACGGTCGTCCTGCGAACCCGTTCCCTTCTTAGCTTGTGGGGAAGATGGGGATTTCCTACTTCACTCACGTAAAGACTAAATAGATGAAGCCTGTGCCCATGTTTTACTCGTGTACTTCCGATGTCGTGTAAGCAGTTGCCCCATTTGCCGACTTGCGCGAAAAACCGAGCAGTCTCTTCCGAAACTAGAATGTGTCCAGCATCTCCACAATCCATGACGCGTTGGGCAATGTTCACACCCCCGCCCGCCACATTCTTGTTGGCGTTTATGTCCCCAACCCCATACACGGGGCCTGCATGAATTCCCATGCGCAGTCTCAGCCCGGGCAGCTGCCTCAACACCCGGCTAATTTCAACGGCGCAGCGAAGGGGAGCCTCGGGGTCAACAAAGAACACCAGAGCCATGCCGTCGCCAGTTGGCAACCGGAGCACCCTGCCTTCCTCACTAGCGCGCCGGAACTCCTCAGTTCCTCGAACGACCTCTTGGAGCTCCTCTATCACTTGCTTTTGCTCTTCGATTTTCAGTGCCGAGTAGCCAACCAGATCCATGAAAAGGACGTGCCCGACCTCCAGTCTCTGATCAGGCGGTCCACCGCTCGCGTTATTAGGATCGGCCATATACAAGTAATTGCAATCTAAAATCGACCTAACATTCTGGCACAAGAGAGACCGGACAACGTCGATATTCTGCCGGGTGCCCCACCCTTCGCGGTTTTCGAAGGGTGGGAATCGTGCGGAAAAACGAAAGCCGCCGGTTTTACGCGACGGCTGATAGCTGACAGCTGAAAGCCAAGGGTGGGGAAGTTCCACGCGCCCGCGCCGGCCGCGTGGCGTGGAAAACAGGACGGCCGCGTGCGAGTCGAACGTATTAGCACCGCTGTTTCTACCCCACGCCTGCCGAGTGTGCACCATTTTGTGTGCAGTGAGCGCGCGGTCGGGTACGCGGGCGTGGGCGCGGGAGCGGGGTCTGCTAGGCATGCGCTCCAGAGCGCCGAACCAGGAGAACTTGCCGATCACAACTCAAGCATCGTGTGATCTGCGCGTCAGTATTTCAGCTTCGGCTTCGAGCCAATCCTCTGCATCGCCGCCGTGCTGTCGCCCGCGTTTTTCCCAAAGCTCATATGCGCGGACGCGAATTGCCTCGGCAGCATCAGCGGAGAGGATGTTGGCTGGAACTTCTGCCAAGGCGGAAGTTGTCACCTGCAGTTCAGTTGCTTGAACGGGCTGCGGTGACGGTTGCGTGCGTAATATCGTACTTGCGGCCATAGGAATCCTCCTGCGCAGCATACGCGTAATCAGAATGGTTCGGAGCTGTGGAAATCGCAGCCGCTGTGTGGAAAACGCGGCGGCAGCGCAGGGGAGTTGGCGCGTTTACGTGAGGCGTGCTGGTCTGCTCGATGGCGACCTCTGACGTGCGTTTCCCTGATGGAATTTCGGCAAGGGTTGGAACCGCCAACCGATTGGTGTAAACGAAGCGGGGGATGGGAGACAGAGCCGCTCAGAGGTGCACTTCGGAGAGTGGCGCGTGCGTATTCTGCAAAACCAATGCCCGACACCACTTGCAGAGAAAAAGTCGAAGCCGGCTTGATCCGCCAGTAACCCTACTCGATTACCAATTACGGGTCCATATGGATACAAATCCGCTCCTCTCGCCGTATGCTACCGCCATGACAACGCCTGCCATTTCGATCCGCGATTTGGCTCTGGCAGGACGACGGTCGATGGTGAAGTTAGCCGGCGGCGGAAGCGCCGCTCATAAAGGACCATAAACTGTATGAAGCGTGCTTGCCGCGTCGTTCTCGTTCTTGCTCTGGCCGCTGTTGTCCTGATTCTGGCACCCAGGTCGGAATCCGCCACCGCCCCCAAGAAATCCAAGTCCGAGCTTGCCTACTATCAGGACAACCCCTACCAGTACCTGTACGGGAACGTGGTCAGAGCCACGCTGTTTCGCCGCGGAGACCAGCAGTTCACCAACGTTGAAGTCAAGCCGGTGCAGACGTACCCCATGTTTTCCCAGTACGTCACGTTTTGTGACAATCAAGAAGATAAGCTCGACCTCACCACCTCGGAACCTGTGGTGCTGGTCTACAGCCGCATCATGCACCGCCGTGACTGCTACGACCTGTTGCGGGTTGATGTCGTGCAGAAAGCACGTCGGGCAGGCTTAAGCGGTTTACTAGACTACAAATAAAGTGGGACGGTCAGCGTCTGAGCGGCGGCGCGCCGGATGGGCTACTGGCGGACCTCGACGGGGGTTCCGTCTGGAACCAACTCCCAGATCTCCTCAATTTCCGAGTCGGTCACGGCGATGCAACCTTCGGTCCAGTCGGAAAGCAGATGCTTCCGACCGACCCAGGAATATTCAGGGGGCAGTCCATGGATCATGATGTCGCCGCCGGGGTTTACTCCGAGACGCTGAGCGCGTTGTTTGTCGGAAGATTCAGGATACGAGATGTGCAACGCTAAATGGTACTTGCTGGCAGGGTTTCGGTGGTCGATCCGGTAGAGTCCTTCCGGTGTCCTGCCATCGCCTTGGCGCCGCTTCGGCCCCAGCCCTCCGCGTCCCAGCGCAACGCGATACGACTTGACCACCTGGTCGCCACTCAGGAGCAGCAGTTCATGTTTCGTCTTGAGCACCACTACGTGGTCAACCTTGGGCTCAGCCTTGGGCTCAGCGGACGCAACTGTACTCAGCAATACGAACAGCGGCAGCAGCCGGCCGACTCTCCTTCCGGTAACCACGGGCGAGAGTATACAACCGGAAACATGCTTGGCGAGCGCCGATTTTTGTTACCTTTATCGCTTCACTTTAGTTTCTCTTCGGATAGGGATCGACCCTGGGCCAGGACCTGCAGCCGGCCGGCGTCGTACCCGTAGATGTCGTCATAGAAGTGAATGTCTCCGTGTTCCCCGGCGGAAACGGTTGAATAAACAATCAGCACGGGCAGCGGCTTCGAAAGCTTCACGGTCACATTGTTTTGCCCGTTGTGCATCGCCTCCTGCACTCGTTCCAAAGTCCACCCCGGCTGGTTACGCAACACCCAGGCCGCCAATTCGGCAGGCTTTTCCACGTGCACGCAGCCGTGGCTGACGGCTCGCTGCGGAAGGACGAAATCGAAATCCCTCTCGGGAATATCGTGGAGATACACGTTATAGCGATTCGGAAATATAAACTTGACCATTCCCATGGGGTTGTCGGAACCTGGGCGCTGCCGGAGACGAAGTCTTCCCGCACGCAGCTCGTCCAACACTTTTTTTGTGACCTCGCCACGGGCGACACGCTCCCCCGTGGACGTTGTGAAATCAAAATGGTGCTCTGCGAGGTAGCCGGGATGTTGTGCGACAAACGGGACAAAATCCTTTCTCTGAATCGAGAGCGGAACATCCCAATAAGGACGGAAGACCAGGTATTCCATGCTGTCTTCCAGCACCGGCGTACGGCTGTCCTTGAGATCGTCGCCCACGTCTACCCTCATGGTGAGGACGACCTTCCCTTCCTTGTTGAACGCGTAGAGACGCAAGGCCGGGATGTTGACGACAATCGTTGGTTGCGGAGAGTCGTTGCGCTGCCAGCGGTAACGTTCCAGAGCCAGGCGTATTTGCTCGACGCGGTAACTCAGCGGAATATTCAACTGCTCGATCGTTTCGGCATCCAGGTATCGGGTGGCGGCAAGGCCATGACGTTCCTGAAAGTGCCCAACGGCCTGCAGTAGAACAGGATCGTAGGCTTGCGAACTGGCGGCAGCCGCGGAGTAGTCGTCGGGGAGATCGCCGAGCAGGCGCAGCAATTGAGTCAAGCGGATAAACCCAGGGTAGGGAGGCCCGGGGTACCCCACGTCGGTCGGCATGGGCAACTTTTCCCCATTGTCCTCTCTTGCCAGCCGCGTGTATCGCAAGAGCGCCTTGCGCAATTCCCGATAGCCGACAGAAGGTGGATCCATGCCTGCCAGCTCGGATTTCAAATCGTTTCCCTCTGCCAGGCGCTGCTGCTGCGCACCATCCTGTTGCTGTTTCTCCTGTTGTTGCCGTGCGTGCTGCTGCCGCTGTTGTTCGGCTTTAGCCTGCTTGCTGCCCGTCCGCTTTTCGGGCTTGGCTTGCGCTTCGTGCTTGGTCCGCTTCGTGTCCTGCTGATCCTGCTGGGCGTGGGCAGGAGCAGTGATGCCGACAAGACAAAAGAGAACCGCCGCGCTGATGACTCCAAATCGCTGCATGAGGGCTATCTCACATTTCAGCTTAAGCGGTAGCAAAGGTGGTTTACTGCCTCCTTTTGCTCACTCTTTCTTTTGATCATTGAAGAACGGATGAGGTTGCAACGTTTTGCAGCGTTGGCATCGAGGCAAAACAAAAGCCGCCGGTTTTACCCGACGGCTGAAAGCTGATTGCTGAGAGCTGAAAGCTAGCCCTTCACATTGATCTTCGAGAACGAGAGCACCGCGCGCCCGCTAGTCGGCTGCCCGAAGGCCGTCGCCGGACGGAAGGTGGTGAAGATCAGCATGTTTTCCAGTTGCGGCTTAATCTCGTCCGTCTCGTTGGGCGCCGACAGGATTCGGTAATCCTGCACCCGGCCGTTGGCGTCCACGTAGGCTTCGATGACGATGGACTCGGCGTTCATCCGCTCCATGCCGTTGGAGAACGGCGACTGCGCCAGCACCGGCGGCGTGTACAGCATCGTCGGCACGTCATTGTTGGCCTGGACCGGGAGCGCGAACAGGCCGATCAGCAGCCCGAAGAACACGATCGCGCTGAGCACGCCCGCGGTGGCCGGCACCATGAACGCGTTGAGCGCGTCTTCCAGGCGCACCTGCAGACCTACAAAGGAACGCGCACGGGAGCGAGCCGCCTCCTGCGAGAGCGCGACGCGCAGCTTCAGCGCCAGCTCGGGCGGCGCCGGGCGCCGTCCCAGCGAGCTCACCGCGCGCTGCGTGTCGGCGAGCAGCGCGGATTCATGGCTGCACGCGGCACACTGCGCAAGATGATTGCCGAGGTCCCGCATCTGGCGGCCGTTCAAAATGCCATCCAGATACGGCGAAAACAGCGACCTGGCCTGCGAACAATTCATGACGTAACCTCAACCTTCTGACCGGCCTGCGGCCTGAAGTCCGACCGTGCCATTTCCGGGCCCAGTTCGCGGAGATACGGTAACAGGCGTTTCTTGAGCGCTTCGCGCCCGCGCGTGATTCGCGACTTCACCGTCCCCAGGGACGTTTGCATGACTTCCGCAATTTCCTCGTACGAAAGCTCTTCAATCTCGCGCAGGATGATGGCGGTGCGGAAGGGCTCATCGAGCTGCCGCAACTCGCTTTCCACCCGCGCCTTGAGCTGCTGCTGGGCAATGTTTTCCAGCGGCGACTCGCCGCGGTCCACCAGCAGGTTCGCTAATCCACTGCCGCCTTCCGCAGTCGGTTCCGGCTCGATCGACACCTCGCGCGCCTTATGGCGGAACCACCAGCGCTTCCGGTTCGACGCCTCGTGCACCGCGATGCGGTACACCCACGTTTTCAGGCTGGAACCGCCGTGGAAGCGCTTCATGCCGCGGAACACTTTCAGGAATACTTCCTGGGTGGTGTCGGCGGCATCGGCAGGATCGGAAATAATCCGATAAACCAGGCTGTAGACGGGTTGTTGAAATTGCGCGATCAGCCAGGCATAGGCCTCTTCCGAGCCGGCTTTCAGTTCAGCGACAATGGTCGCCTCTTCTGCCGGAACGCCGAACGCGCCTGCAAAGTTGCCCAAGGTGGTAGCTCCCGCCATGGCTCTCATGGCGTCACCCCCACATTAGCATCATCTTTCGCCGACAACAACATACCGAGGTACCAGCCTGCCGACCGTACCGTAGTGGCCCTACAGGTTACATAGACCCCGCCTGGGACGAATAAGTTCCTGGAATTCGCCAGCCACTGGAACCTATGGCGGCGCATCCATTGGAGTTACGAGTCCTGAGCCGCGAGTCGCGAGTTTGGACGCCTTGAGTCTCGATCAGGCGCTACAATCTGCTCTGCCGCTCGCCACTCAGGACTCCAACAAACCAAAGCACCTTTTGCCACATCTGAAGTTAAGTACGGTTCCAGAGCACATTTATGAGAAATGCGGTTGTTTCCCTGCTGGTGATTGCAATTTCCTTGGGTGCGGCGGCCCAGCTCAGTTCGCCTCCGCCACGCAGCCCCAATCGAACCCCCGCCGCGGTTCCGCCCACCAACCTGCAAACGGCCACTATTCCGGACGCGACCGCCAGCCTCGGACAGTTAAACCAGGTCATTGAAAACGCGCGCCTGGACCTGGCACGGCTGCGGGTTGACAAGTGGAAAACCGACGCGGCCAGCAAACGACAGGCGGAGGCCAACGCCGAGTCGGTGCAGCGCAACCTGGCGGCCGCGCTGCCGGCGATCGTGCAACAGGTGCGCGCCAATCCGGGCAGCGTCGGCGCGACCTTCAAGCTTTACCGGAACCTGAACGCGCTGTACGACGTGATGTCGTCGCTGACCGAATCGGCGGGCGCCTTCGGCTCGAACGAGGAATACCGGGCGCTGGCCAACGACACCTCGAACCTGGACACGCTGCGCCGTTCGCTGGCCGACCGGGTTGAGGCCATGGCAACCTTCCGGGACAACGAAGTGGCGCAGTTGCAGGCGCGGGCGCGCCAGGCTGCTGCCGCCGCAGCCGCTGCGCCGCCGAAGAAGATCGTGGTGGACGACAACGAGCCGGTCAAGAAATCCACCAAGAAGCCCGCGGCCAAGAAGAAGACGACGACCGCGAGCGAGCAGAATCCGCCGAAGTGAACCAGTGCCGCGTGCCGAGCGCTGAGCGCGGAGTAGGCACATCAGGCCGGTTTGCAGCAGTCGTTGGTCGTTAGTCGCTCGCGCCAGGGCCATCGACCATCGACCAACGACCATCGACCATCGACCAAGCTGCGCGCACGCTAGTCGCTCTCGGACTCGTTTGACTATCGTGCTTAGGCTGCGCGAGAATGGTTGAGTCCCGCAGTGGCGGGATTCCTTCCTCGAGTGGGCCTGTGGCGCAGCTGGGAGCGCGCTTCCATGGCATGGAAGAGGTCGTCGGTTCGATCCCGACCAGGTCCACCAATTTCCCTGAATAACTCCGCCTCGGTTGGGGAGGTCCTTCGGCCTGCGGCCTCAGGATTTCCGACAACCATGCGCGCAATTGCCTAATCAATCTTGGCCGCGGTCAACGCGCTCGTGGGCGAGCGCGCTCCAGGTCGCTGGCTCGTGCGCTGACCAATTCGGGAAGTGATTATTCGTCTAACACAAGAAAGTTGCGCCAGGGCCTATGGAGCAGGTAGAGCATGGTGCTAGCGGAAGCTGCGGGAGGTACATATGCCCGGCGCGAAACTGAAGGCCTTCCTCGAGCGCAACGAAATCAAGTACGAACTCATCCACCACCCCACTACGTACACGGCGCAGCTCACGGCGGCGTCCTCGCATGTGACCGCCGACGAGCTGGCGAAAGTCGTCATGGTCAACCGCGACGGCAAGCTGGCCATGGCGGTGTTGCCGGCGTCGCGGCGGGTGGACATTACCGCGCTGCACACCGCCAGCGGAGCGTCGTCGCTGCGCCTGGCCAGCGAACTGGAATTCAAACAGCAGTTTCCCGACTGCGACGCCGGCGCCATGCCGCCGTTCGGGAATCTGTACGGCATGGACGTCTTCGTGGACCAGGGCGTGGTCAAGCAGGCGCGGATCGCGTTCAACGCGGGGTCGCATGACGAGGTCATGCGCGTCGCGTACGAAGATTTCGCGCGCCTGGTGCAGCCCAAGGTGCTGAGCTTTGCCACCACGGCGGAGCGCGCGCCGCGCATCCGGCTCGACGACCGCATCTGGTAGGGCCGCCATCGCGGCACACCGGAGAGCGCATTCCGGCTGATCTCGCCCCTTCGACTGCGCTCAGGGCTCCGCCGGACGAGTTCGCGGCGCATGTGCTTGCCAGGAGGAGAAGAGCGTCCCGGAGGACAGCCACCGCACGGAGTTAACCATCGCGGCTGGTACTAGGAGTTCGTCAGTGGCCCATCAAGGTTTGGATCTCGTCGGCGATGGCCTGCTCGTCTTCCGGAGAAATGTCTACGAATTCGACCCCAATGCCCACCCCGGCCAGGCAATAGCGGACTTCGGCGCGCGTCTTGACGCAGCGGCCGGAGCGGCTCAAGCGGAACTCGAGCTTGAGCACCGCGCCTTCGGGAAAGTGGTGTGGAATATGGATGAACATGCCGCGGGGGCTGATGTCGGGGGCGCGCACTTCGATCTGTTCGCTGCGGCCTTCGTAAACGATGTTCAGTCCACGATAGGTGGCGAAGCGATCGAATTCGCGGCTGGGAACGGGGTGTTGGTGGGGATCGGAACTCATGCCGGCGCTCCTTCGGCGCGCTTGCGGGCGATGGGCGCGGCGACCTGGCGGGTGCCGGCGCCGCAGTAGGGACAGAACAGGAACGCCGGCGCCAGCGCCCGGCCGCAGTTGCGGCAGCGAACGCTGACTGCGTTGTCGAAGGGCACGACGCGCAACACCTCTTCCATGGTGGTGATGCCCTGCTTCACCTTCTCCAGCGCGTCTTCCTGCATCAGGTGCATGCCGCCGCTGCGTGCCAGGTTGCGGATTTCCTCGTCGCGCGCGCCGGAACGGATGGCGGAGCGGATCTGTTCGTCCAGGATCAGCAGTTCGTAGATGCCCACGCGGCCCTTGTAGCCGGAGTTGTCACATTCGGAGCAGCCCACCGGGATGTAGGCGGTGTTGCCGAAGTCCACGATGCCGGCCGCCAGCAGGCGCGAGGCGTGATCCTCGGTCATGGGGGCCATGTCGCGGCAGACGCACAGCTTGCGCACCAGGCGCTGCGCGATCACCCCGGTGACCGACGCGGAAATCAGGAAGGAAGGCACGTTGAGGTCGAGAAGGCGCGTGATGGCGGCGATGCTGTCGTTGGTATGCAGGGTGGAGAGCACCAGGTGGCCGGTTTGCGCGGCCTGCAGCGCGATCTCGGCGGTTTCCTGGTCGCGAATCTCGCCCACCATGATGACGTTGGGGTCCTGCCGCAGCATGGAGCGCAGGCATCCGGCGAAGGTCAGGCCGGCCTTGGGATTGACCTGGACCTGGTTGATGTCCTCGACGCGGTACTCGATCGGATCCTCGACGGTGATGATATTGATCGACGGCGAGCGCAACACGTTCAGGCACGCGTACAGCGTCGTGCTTTTGCCCGATCCGGTCGGGCCGGTGACCAGCAGCATGCCTTGCGGCGCGGCCAGCATCTGGCCGATCGCGGCCGCGTTGTCGGAGTCAATGCCGAGCTTCTCGAAGCCGACACGGCTGGAGGTGGGATCCAGCAGCCGCATGACCACCTTCTCGCCCGAGTGCGTGGGCAGCGTGGAGACGCGCAGGTCGAGATGGCTGTTGCCGATCTGCACCAGGAAGCGCCCGTCCTGCGGGACCCGGCGCTCGGAAATATCCATGTCGGAGAGGATCTTAATGCGCGAAACCAGAAACGAGGTCAACTCGGCCGGAATGTGGGTCAGTTCGCGCAGCACGCCGTCCACGCGGATGCGCACCACCGTTCCCAGCGGTTGCGGCTCGATATGGATGTCGCTGGCCTTCTTGGTGGCTGCCGCCGACAGGATGGCCGAGACCAGGCGCACGGCCGGTGTCTTCTCATTGCGCAGCTCGGCCTCGAATTCCTCCATCGCCGCCTTGTTCCGTTCACTGGAACTGGCGGTGAAGAACTGCATGTCGGATACGTCCACCTGATCAATGAACGGGATGGGGATCTTGGGCACGGCGGCTTCGGCGGCGGGTTCCAGTTCGGCGTAGCATTTCTTGATGGCCTCTTCGATCTCCAAGCGGAAGCCGAGCCGCGGGATCACCTCCATGCCGGTGATGAACCGCAGTTCGTCAAGAAACTTCAGGTTTTGCGGTTCCGCCATGACCGCCACGATGCGCCGGCCTTCGCGCACCAGCGGAAGCACCAGGTACCGTTCCGCGGCCGCCTGCGGTACCAGTTTGAGGACGGCTTTCTCGACCGTGGCGAAGCGCGCGTCCACGTACTGGAACTTCGTCACCTCTTCCAGGGCGGAGACAAGGTCCTCTTTGCCGACGTAGCCGCGCTGCATCAGCAGTTCGCCCAACAGCCCGGAACCGCCTTCCTGCTGTTCGAGCAGCGCCTTTTCCAACTCTTCCACCTTCACGCGCTTGCGCTCGCGAAGAACCTCGCCCAGTCGTTTTTTCCGGTGTCCCGACATGCTCAGTCCATTATGACGCGGCCGGATCTGGCTGGCCTTACTTAGCGGCAGATAAAAAAGACCTTACGTTCCCGATACCGGCTCGCCTTGCCATTTTGAACCGGTACTTCGTTAATTCATCCAACTTTAGTGGCAGGATAGCGTCGTTCACGCGAATTGTTTAGCAGAATTTCTTTTTCTTGTAGACGACTTTGAGTCCTTCATTGTCCAGGATGCGCCGGATCTGGTTCTTGGCGTGGGTGGCCCAGGGCCCGGAACTATCCAGCCTGACGTAGGCGCGCCAGTGCTGCAACGCCGCCCTGGACTGCCGGGTTTTTTCATAGGCGAGCGCCAGGTTGTAGTGCGCATCGGCATAAGTGGGCGCCAGTTGCAGCGCGGTCTTGTAGGCGTTGATGGCGTCGGCGACGCGCCCGGTTTCGTCCAGCACATTGCCCAGATCGAAATATGCCAGTGCGTAGCGCGGGTCCACTTCCACCGCCTTGCGATAGTGCGACTCGGCCTTGGCGTAGTCCTGGCGGTTGTAATACAGGGTCCCGAGATTGATGTAAGCGGCGGCGTGGCCGGGGTCGAGGTCGAGCACTTTCCGGTAAGCGGCGATGGCCTCGGCCTGCGAGCGCGGGTCTTCCTCCAGGGCCACGCCGCGGGCGAAGTATTCGCTTGCGGTCTGGGCTGTCCGCATGCTTTTCACGTTGGCGGGCACCACGCGATCGCTGGGACTGAAATCCATGACGAACTGTCCGCTGGTCGGCTCCAGCGCGTGGCCTTCGTGGCGGAATGCCACCCGCGTTCCGGTGGAGAAGGTTCCCGCTTCGAGCAGCGGGTTTTCCATGCCCGCCACCTGCTTCAGCATGGCCTGCAGCGATTCGCGGATCACGGCCGAGCGCACCCGCTTGGCGCGCAGGTCGCGGATTTTTTTCATTTGCAGGAGGTCGACGAAGGAATAGCTGTCAGCGGCTGCGACCAGTCCAGCTTTTTGCCACTGGACCATCTGTCGCGCCGTTATGCGCAGTATGCGAATTACATCCGCTCGACGGTAACGGTGCACGGGTTCGATTGCGCAAACGGTCTGCTTCGATTCACATTATGAAAATGGTCGCCAGCGAACGCAAGGGGAAAGTTTTCCTCAGTTGTTAATAACTCAGTGTGCCAGTACATCGGTATGTCAGTTAGTCAGTGGTTCATGTCCGGGCGGTTCCGCCAAGGATCTCTCGTAGCCAGCTCGGCTCGGAGCGACACTGACATACTGACCTACTGACAAACTGACGAACAGAAAAACCGACGAGCCCTTTACGCCCGCGGGTGCTCGCCTTTAAAATCAAATCGGGCCGACGTAGCTCAGTTGGTAGAGCAGTCGATTCGTAATCGACAGGTCATCGGTTCAAGTCCGATCGTCGGCTCCACAAAACCAGCTCTTAGCAATTAGCGATTAGCTGACCTCGCCTCGCCTTCAGCTATTATTCCATCCGCCCAGTTGGTCGCCTCACACGCCTCAGGCGCGCACAACACTTCGCACCGTCACCAATCTGGCTAACAGCTAATTGCTAATCGCCAATCGCTGCTCCGCGCAAACGAAAAGACCGCCCGGCAACTCAGGCGGCCTTTTCTTCAAGGGAGAATAGTTCCTCACGGAGGGTAAGCACCGTCAGAAACTTTTTCTGGCGAAATCTTATGGGCGGGGAAAAGGGGTGTCAAGGATTTTTTCCAAATTAAATCCCTGTGTTATCAATAACTTAGCCAATGAGTAAAAATACCTCATTGGGGGTGGAAAACGCCCCCTGCGGGGCCGATTTCCGAAGAAAAGTCTGTGAAATCAGCAGGTTAAGGGAAAGAACCCGGACTGGAATTCCGCTTTGGGAACTCCTATCGCAGGTGCAACTCGATGATCTCCACATCCCGCGAGCGGTCGAAGAAGCGGTCGGGAAAAAGCCGTTTCGCCACAATTCGGATGCCGCCGAACGCGATTCCCGCCACCAGCGCCAGGCCAAGAATGATTCCCGTCAGCGAAATCACGCCCACCAGCAGCGTGCCCACATTATCGCGCGGTGACAATCCGGTGCGCTGGTTCCAGGTGACCTCGGCATCGTAGTTGACCGAGGCGAGCAAAGATTTTGCTTCCCGCGTCGAGATGGCGCCGGTCACGATTGCCACCAGCGGGCCGCTCCGCTTGGTCAGGAACAAGGGCGAGGTCGAACCGTCCTGCGATTGAGGATGTGCCCCTTCCATGGCGCGCAGACGCTCGCCCGCGATCTGCGGCGTGGGATAGGAAATCAGCGTCAGCGTCGCCGTGCCCTGGCCGGAATTGTACTGGCCTTGCGCCACTTCGGCGCCGCGTTCGAACTCCACCTGGTTCGCCGGTACGGGAGCGCTGATACCGGCCAGGCCCAGCGGACCGGCCACGTACTTGGCGGTATTCGGAACATAGCCTTGGCGCGGCAGGTAGAGCGGCAGCGTAGGCAGATTGCGCGCGCTGCCAGTGGGCAAAGGGATGTCGGCGGCAAGCTCGCGCAGCTCCGCGGCCGACATCGGCGTGACCCGGTCGAGCACCGCCTGAATCACGACATTGCCGCGATAAAACAGCACGCGTTCGTTGGCCGAGACCGCCTGGTCGCCAATCTTCTCCGTCTGCATCTCCGGAGCTTTGTAGAAGGTGAACGCGCCGTACGCCCCGCTGGCATCGGCAAAACGGATGGCCTTGACCTCGATTGTGCGGTCGCCCTTGCGATAGGTGGCATCCTCGAAATCCGCGAACCCGTATTCCCTCAGCAAGTCCGGGTTGACCTTATCGGCATCGGAGGGATTGGCGCTGGTGCGCGCCGGCGCGCTCTTCTGCCATCCGGCAAAAGCCTCCGGCAACAGGGAATCCGGTTTGCTCTTTGGACTTGCCGCCAGCGCCGGCAGCAGGGCGGCAAGCAGCAGGATCAGTAGTGGAACATTCCGTTTCATGCGCACGATCGAAGTGGATGGGCCTCTACTGATTAGACTACAGAGGGGAGAGTAAAGTTTCCAGCCGGGGATTGCCGACTGCAGAACCTACTGGCTGCTGGCATGCGGAGCCGCCGACGCAGCGGCCGTCGGTACCGGCTTGGTGAGTCTGGATGCCACTTTCATTCCGCTCAGTCCGCTGACGTACTTGGCCGTCCCGCGGTAGAGGGATTCGGCAATCTTCTGCCTGTACTCCGGCGTTTTCAGCCGCTTGGCATCGGCCGGATTGCTGACGAACGAGATCTCCGCCAGGATGGACGGCATATTGGCGCCGATCAGCACGATGAAGGGCGCTTTCTTGACGCCGCGGTTGCGCAGGCCACGGTTCGCCAGTCCGTTGTAGAGCGCCTGCTGCACATCCACCGCGAACTCACGCGATTCCTCGATCTTGTCTTTGAGCGCGATCTTCTTCACCAGGTCCTGCAATTCGTGGATGGATTTTTCCGACACGGCGTTTTCGCGCGCGGCCACTTCCAGCGCGTCCGCCGAGGTGGTGAAGTTCAGGTAGTAGGTCTCGATGCCGCGTGCCGAGGAATCGCTGCTGGAGTTGGCGTGAATCGAGATGAACAGGTCGGCCTCGTTCTGGTTGGCAATCGCCGTCCGCGTCTCCAACGGGATAAAGCTGTCGTCGTCGCGGGTATAGACCACCTCGGCGCCCATGCGCGCCTCCAGCAGCTTGCCCAGGCGCAGCGCCACGTCGAGCACCAGGTCCTTTTCCAGCAGGCCATTGGGAGCGATGGTGCCGGTGTCGTGGCCACCGTGGCCGGCATCCACCACGATGCGCCCAATCTTCAGGCCGAGCGCGCGGATCAGGGAACGCTCGCCCTTCGCCGTGGGCTGCGCTTCATGGCCGGCCACAGGCTCGGGTGTCTTCTTCTTTGCCGCCGCCTTCCCACGCTTGCCGGAGGTTGCGGCCGGTTCTCTGGCTGCTGGGGCGGCCGGTTTCGCTTCGGGCTCCTTGTTCTTCGCCTTCGGCGCGACCTCGGGCGGATTCAGCTTGGCGACCGTTTCCGACAATTCGTCGAAGGTGGCATCCGGCTTCGACTTGTCTGCCGGCGCCGCACTCGCGCCCGCCGCGGTCTCGCGTTTCTTGTCCGCAACCGGCTCGGTGCGCGTCACCGCGGCCGGAGCGGCTGGTTTCGCAGCGGGTTGCGAGGCAGGCTTGGCGGTGTTCTTCTCCGCTTCGCGCGGCGCAGCCTTGGCAGGCTCCGCCTTCGCCATTTTCTGCGGATGCTTGCCGTGAACATCAATGATCAGCCGGTAGGGATTCGGCAGCAGGAATGCGGAATAGTCGGCCACGTCGTCCAGTTCAAGCACGATGCGCGTTTCGCCCTGCTGATATTGCGCTACCCGCACTCGGTGCAGAAATCCGTCTTCCACATCGAAGGACTTGCCGTTCAGCGTCGAGGAAAGATGGGTATTGTGCAGGTCGAAGTACAGGCGGTCAGGGCCGGGTATACGGCCGGCTTCAAACTGCACTTCGTCTTCGAGATCGATGGCGACGCGCGTGTAATCGGGGGTGGACCAATGGCGAATCCCGGTCACCAGGGTGGCGCGCTTCGGTTCCGCGGGCGGCGGTTCCTGTTTCGCCGTCTTCGCCGGCGGTTTCGCCTTCTCCGCTGCCTTGGCCTGACGATCGAGTTCCTTGATGGCGTCGCGCGCTTCCACCACCAGCTCGCTGTGCGGATAGCGCTTCAGGAACTCTTCGAAGGATTCGCGTGCCTGCGCCGCATCCTTGAGGTCGTCTTTATAGATCTGCGCGATCGTGTACAGCCCCTGCATGCGGAAGCGGCTGCCGGGATACTCGCGGCGGAGGAATTCATACTGTTCGATGGCCGCGTGCAGCGCCTTCTCGTCGTGGAATTGGCGGCCCACCGCGGCCTTCAGCTCGGCGACGGCGGCCACGCTGGCATCGGCCTTGCTCGAGGTCGGGGCAGTGAAATAGACCGCGCGATAGGCATCAATGGCCCGGTCGTAATCGCGCCGGCTGCGCTCGGAGACGGCGCGGCCGTTGAGCGCCTCGCGCATGCGCTCCGCTTTGTCGAACTGTATGCCCGCGGCCTGCTTTTTCTGTGCGATGGTGCGCTTGGCGTTCGCAGGCACCCCCAGCGCCGCGCCGATGAGGATCAGCGCGAGAACCCTGGCGGTGCGACCTGCGTTTTTCCTGGTCAAGTTTTCTGGGCCGTCCCTGTGGCGTTGGTTGCTGGTTCCACTTCCGCGGCCACATACGACTAAACACCAACTTCTGACTCGCGTTCCGGCGGCTCCGGGCCCGGTACCTTTCCCGCCAAGTGCCCGCGACCCGCGCCGGGCAAGAAATCCCGGCTACTCCGTGTTGGTCATGCGCAGCACGCCGTCTTCCCCGCGGTAAATGTGCACCGGCGCGCTCATCGGCCCGAACGCGTTTCCATTCTTATTCCAGTACAGATCGGTGATGCGCTTTACGTAATTCTGCGTCTCGGCATAGTGCGGCACGCCGCCGTTGTGCTTCACCGCACCTTCACCGGCGTTGTACGCCGCCAGCGACAGCCGCACGTCGCCCCCGAAATTGTTGAGCAGTTGCTTCAGGTGCCGAACCCCGGCGTCCACGTTCTGCTGCGGGTCGAACGGATTGCTCACGCTCAGGCCGCTGGCGGTGCGCGGCATCAGTTGCATCAGGCCCATCGCACCCTTGTTGGAAACGGCGTTGGGATTGAAATTCGATTCCACCTTGACCAGAGCGCGCACCAGGTTGGCGTCGACTCCGTGCTTGGTCGCCGCCTGCTCAATGGCGGAATCAATCTCCGCGGCGCTGACGCGATAGCCGCGTGCCAACGTCGCGTAATTGGGGTTCGCAACGCCGGTGGAAGCGCCGGAAGTCCGCGGCTGCGCGGCGACGTAGCCCTGGACTTCGGCAGCGGCATTGCGCGCGGCCCGCATGGCGGCGGGACTCGGCGCCGGCACCGGTTTCCACTTGTGCTCGGTATTGCTCCAGTACACCAGCACGCTGTGGCGGGAACTGGCACGCGGCCTCGCCGCCGGCGCCGCCGGCGTTTCGTTGTTCACGTACACCTTGTGCCCATTTTCCTGGACTGCGATGATATTGCCCCCCTGCGCTGCCGCGGTTTTCGCCGCCGGCGCAGTTTCGTCGGAAGTTGGCGAGGAATAAACAGGCAGAACCGTCAGGCTCATTGCCATTGCGGCCAGCAGCACCGTGAAGCGCCGCCGTACGGGCTGGTGCAGGTGTTCAGGCATTTCGTCCTCCGCGCGGAAGCTGCGGCTGCAAACTCCTTCGCGCTACACCTACCACGGTCACCGGCACACTTGCGCGCGGCGACGCCCTGCGCCCGGCGGAGACAATCATTCCAGAGCGCCGCGATTATGACACGCGCAACCCTGCCATTCAATCCGTTGTTGGGCGGGAATCACGGGGGTGACTAGCGGCAAAATAGCGGCAAAACCGGCAAGAATGTGAGCCCCACCGGCCTGCAAGTAACGAAAGGACGCCCGTCCCGCGGCGGCACTTGACTCACTCTGGGAATCGCCCATAGATTCACCCAATGCCCATCCGAAAACTCAGGCTGATCACAATCGTTCTACTGGAGCAAGGTCGGAATGATGCAGGTCGCCGGCCTGCGCCTGCACTATGACCCCAGCCGGCCCCAGTATCACCGTAACGGGTTGCCCCTGCACTATTACCCAGCCGGCCCGAGTATCACCGCCTGGTTTCGGTGCACGTGGGCGACGCGCCGCAGGAGAACACGCGCAGCTATGAGGTGGTCACTAACAGCTTTCTTGCCACCGGCGGCGATCATTACCAGACGTTTACCAATGTGAAGCCGCAGAAGGACCTGGGCGTGCTCGTCTCCGACGTGCTGGAGGAGTACGTGCGGCTGAAGCGCACGCTCGACGCGCCCCAGGGCGGGAGGATGACCGCGGCACAGTAGGGAACAGCAAATTCCTCCCCTTCGGCTTCGCTCAGGGTCGGAATGACAATTGCTGAAACTGAAACTGAAACTGAAACTATCTACTTCAGCAAGGCCTCCACCACTCTATAAACGCTGCTCAGCGCTTCATCCAGCGCCGCCGGATCTTTTCCGCCGGCTTCGGCCAGATCCGGCCGTCCGCCGCCTTTGCCGCCGACCCGCTCCGCCACCGGGCCGATCACTTTGCCGGCCTGCACGCGCGAGGTCAGGTCCTTGGTCACTCCGGCCACCAGCGACACTGTCCCGTCCGCCGCCGAGCCCACCACCACAACCCCGGAACCCAGCTTCTGACGCAGGTTGTCCACCAGGGTGCGAAGTTGCGCGCGCTCCAGGTTGTCCACGCGATGCGCCAGCACTTTCACCCCGTTCACCACGCGGACCTTGTCCTCGATGGAAGCGGTGGTCGCCGACGCCGACTTCATCCGCGCCTGTTCCAACTCCTTGCGCAGTTTCTTGATCTCTTCATCGCGGGCGTTGATCTCGTGGCGCAGCGCGGTGGCCAGCGATCCTTCCGGCTCCGCCGAGCGCACCAGCGTGCGCGCCACGTGCTCCAGTTCATGGTCGGCGCGGAAGTGCCGCAGCGAACTCTCGCCCGCAACCGCCTCCAGGCGCCGCACGCCCGAGGAGACGCTGCCCTCGTCGAGTATTTTGATCAGCCCGATTTCGCCCGTCGCCGCGGTGTGCGTGCCGCCGCAAAGCTCGGTGGAGAAATCGCCGACCTTGATCACGCGCACCTTATCGCCGTACTTCTCGCCGAACAGCGCCATCGCCTTGTACTCGTTGATGGCGACGTCAATCGGCACGTCCTCGATCACTTCCACCCGCTGGTTGCGCAGCACTTCCTTGTTGACGATGTCCTCGATGTCCTGCAACTCCTCGTCTTCCACGCCGACAAAATGCGAGAAGTCGAAGCGCAGCCGCCCGGGCGAAACCAGCGAACCAGCCTGTTTCACGTGCGGGCCCAGCACCTGGCGCAGCCCGGCGTGCAGCAGGTGCGTCGCGGTGTGATGGCGCATGGTGGCCCAGCGCTTTTCCGTGTCCACGACGGCATCCACGCGATCGCCGACGCGCAGGTCTTCGCGCGCCACCACCTGGTGCGCGCGTGACGCCCTGCACCGGGTAATAACAGCCCTCGACCTCGGCGACCACGATGCCGCGTCCCGGCGAGTACAGCCATCCGCGATCGGCGACCTGGCCGCCTGATTCCGCGTAGAACGGCGTGTGGTCGAGGATGACCTCGCCCTGCTCGCCGTGCTTGAGTTCAAACACCGGAAGCCCATTCTGTCGTACCGGATGATACAATCACGCAGCCGCTCGGCATTCGTCTGCTGTAGCCCTCGAAACTCCGAATGCCGCAGCGGCGAATGGATTTAACGCCGCCATCGCGAGCGGCACACTGTAGCCCTCCGCCGATTAACGTAAGTAAACGGGGTTCGCGACTCTGCTTCGCCGCGCCCTTCCATGATGCCTGCGCGCGCGTGCGCTGCTCCGCCATGGCGCGGTCGAAGCCCTCCTGATCGAAAGCAATATTGACGTCTCGTGCAGCCTCCATGATGAAATCGAGCGGCAGGCCGAACGTGTCGTAGAGTTGAAAGGCCTTCTACCTGACAGCATACGCGGTCGGCTGCAATTTCGTCGAATTTTTCTTCTAGCGCGTTGGCGATGGGCTGGGGATATGCTCCGCGGATTTCCGCTATGGCGGCAGCTGAGCTGAATGTGATCCTCGGATCGCCAACGTTCCTGAGAAGGTCGAGGCCCGGCTTATCGATTCCGAGTGCTCCGAAAAGTTCACGCCACTCGTTCCGCTTCTGCATCACGACTTCGCCGATGAGGTCGTCTAACTTGCGCAGCCCGATGTCGAGCGTGTGCGCGAACTCGCGTCTCTTCACCCTCGACCACCTGCACGATCCGGGCGGCATTTTCCTTGACCTCGGGATACGCGCCGCACATCTGGTCGCACACCGCGTGCACCATCTGGTAGAGGAACGGCTTGTGTCTTGCCCCAGCAGGCGCCCGTGGCGGATCGCCCGCCGCATGATTTTGCGCAGCACGTAGCCGCGCCCTTCGTTCAAAGGCAGCACGCCGTCGCTGATCAGGAAAGCAGTCGCGCGCGCGTGGTCGGCAATCACCCGCAGCGACGCCGCATTGCGTCCGCCGGCTTCCGCCTTCAATTCCTTTTCCGCGTCCACGCCGCACAGTTCCGCGGCGCGCTTGATCAGCGGCCGGAACAGGTCGGTGTCGTAGTTCGAGAGCACGCCCTGCAGCACCGCCGTGATCCGCTCCAGCCCCGCGCCGGTGTCAATCGAGGGCTTGGGCAGCGGGTTCAGCAATGCCGCCGGCGTCGACGGTCGAACTGCATGAACACCAGGTTCCAGATCTCGATGTAGCGCCCGCACTCGCAGCCGAACTTGCAATCGGTGTGTCCCTGGTCGCTGGCCGCCGGGCCCATGTCGTAGTGCAGTTCGCTGCACGGGCCGCAAGGTCCGGTGTCGCCCATCTGCCAGAAATTGTCTTTCAGCCCGAATTCGAAGATCCGCTCTTTCGGTACGCCCTGCTCGAGCCAAAAGTTGTATGCCTCTTCGTCGCGCGGCACCACGCCCTCGCCCTTGAAGATGGTGGCATACAGTTTGTCCTCCGGAATGCCGTACCACTCGGGCGAGGTGATCAACTCCCACGCGTAGGCGATGGCCTCGCGCTTGAAGTAATCGCCGAAGGAAAAATTCCCCAGCATCTCGAAAAACGTGTGATGGCGGTTGGTGAACCCGACGTTTTCCAGGTCGTTGTGCTTGCCGCCGGCGCGCACGCATTTCTGCGACGTGGTGGCGCGGTTGTAGTCGCGCTTCTCCAGCCCGAGAAACACGTCCTTGAACTGGTTCATGCCCGCGTTGGTGAACAGCAGGGTGGGATCGTTGGCGGGGACGAGCGAGGAGGAATGGACCTCTTTGTGGCCGCGCTGGACGAAATAGTCCAGGAACTTGCGCCGAATTTCATTGCCGCTAAGCATCAAACGCTCATTCTAGCATTCGCATTCCAGGCAGTTCAGGCCGGAACGACAAACACAGAGACACGGAGACACAGAGGAAAAAGAGCGATTTGAATTCAGTTTCCTCCGTACCGCAGTGCCTCTGTGGTGAGTTTAAGTTTGCATGGCCGCGGAAGTGAGCGGCGTATATCGGAGGTTCCGCTTAACCCTGATCAGGATTCTTCCGTCTCCAGCGCTGTCAAGACTTCCTCGTCCACGTCCCATTTTTTCAGGATCGAAATGATGGTGCGTGTGCCAAACCCGGCGCGCATAAGGGAGCGAAACACACGCGCCGCATGCTTTTCGTCTTCGGGTTTGTGCATGCGCTTGCGGCGGAGATATTCGCGCGCCAGCGCCTCTTCGTTGACGTTCTCGTAGGCGCCGGCAATCGCCTTTTCGATGACCTCGGAATGTACGCCGCGCGATTTCAGTTCGGTGATCACCCGCCGCCGGCCGAATTTCTCATTCTCGCGGCGCAGGCTGGAGTACGTGGAAGCGTACTGCGCGTCGTTCAAGTAGCGCTGCTCTTTCAGTTTGGCAATCACCAACTCGACCAGGGCTTGGCCGAGTTCGTCCGCTTCCACCCGCCGGCGCAGCAGGCGTTTCAATTCCGCCACCGAGCGCATCCGGCGTCCCAGAGCGCCCACGGCATATTCGTAGAGCTCCGCCTCGTTATAAAGTTTCTTCCCGCGCCCGAATGTCATGCGCGCCTACGTTAGCACCTCTCGCCGCCGAAATCCCCCTCACTGCAAAACAACGGCCGCCCATTTCTGGACGGCCGAAAGTAAGCCCAAAGCCTACTAAAACCTAAAACCTAAAACCTATCTTCCAAATCCTCCCCTGGCAGCCTGCGACATCTCGTCGCGGGTGGATTCGGCGGTGCCGCTGATGCCCTGCACGCGCAGCTTGAAATCGTCCGGGTTGGATGCGTTCTCCAGTGCCGTTTCATAGGCAATCAGCCCGTGGGTGAAGAGATCGTAGAGCGACTGGTCGAAGGTCTGCATGCCGTATTGCGAGGTGCCCTGCGCCAGCGCTTCTTTGATGGTGCGCGTTTTTTCCGGCACGATGATGCACTCGCGCACGTACGCCGTGGAGATCAGCACCTCGACCGCGGGCACGCGGCCGGCGCTGTCGCTGCGGCGCACCAGGCGCTGGCTGATGACCGCCCGCAGGGTGGCCGCCAACTGCAACCGGATCTGCTTCTGCTCCGGCGGCGGGAAGACGGAGATAATGCGGTTGATGGTCTCCACCGCGTCCAGCGTGTGCAGCGTGGAGAACACCATGTGGCCGGTTTCGGCGGCGTGCAGCGCGGTGGCGATGGTTTCCAGGTCGCGCATTTCGCCCACCAGGATCACGTCCGGGTCCTGGCGCAAGCTGGCGCGCAGCGCCGAGGAGAACGACGGCGTGTCCACCTCGACCTCGCGCTGGTTGACGAAGCCTTTCTTGTCGCGGTGCAGGAACTCGATCGGGTCCTCGATGGTGATGATGTGCTCCGGCCGGGTGGAATTGATCTTGTCGATCATGGCCGCCAGCGTGGTCGACTTGCCGGAACCGGTCACGCCCGTCACCAGCACCAGGCCGCGCGGCATGTCGCAGATCTGCTCCACGATCTTCGGCATGTAGAGCTCGTCCAGCGGGCGGATCTTGGTGGGAATCACGCGCAGCACCAGGCCGACGTTGCCGCGCTGCTGGAAGACGTTCACACGGAAGCGTCCCAGGCCGGCGACGCCGTAGGCCATGTCGAGCTCGGCATTCTCTTTGAATTTTTGTTTCTGCCGGTTGGACATCATGCTGAACGCCATGCCCAGCATCTCCTCGGCGGTAACGCGCGGTTGTTCGATGAGCGGGACCAGTTCGCCGTCAATTCGCACGTGCGGGTAGTTGCCCACCTTCAGGTGCAAGTCCGACGCCTTCCGGTCCATGGCAATGCGTAACAGTTCGTCAATTTGCATGGCGGCTTCCCAGCATAGCTGCGAGTGCGGCCAGAACGTATCACGGAACGGGCGCAAGGCTCAAGGCTAGGCTTCAGGCTTCGGGCTTCAGGCTCAGGGGCGTTTCGACAGCAGCATGGGAGCGCGAGCTAGAGGGGTCCTTCGACTCGGGCGTGCGCCCTCGCTCAGGATGACAACCGTTGAGGATGAGCGCAGAGCCCAAATCCTGAAGCCTAAAGCCTAAAGCCTAAGACCTAGCCTTTTAACGGCTCGTCGGCGCTGCCGCCGTAGATGCTCGGGACCTTCGACCGCATGGGGCGCAGGTAGGTCGAAAGCTGGCCGCGATGGTGCACGCTGTGGTTGTTCACCATCAGCAGGTACTGAAACACCGGCTGGTTCATCACGCCGAAGAAGCTCACCGGCGTCAGCAGTTGTTCCGCGGTCATGTCCAGCACCCGCTTGATCGCCTTGGGCAGGTTCTCTTCGTAATATTTCAGGATTTCTGCGATGGTGCCGGGCGCCGGCAGTGGCTCGGTCATCGCGATCTTCATGTCGGCAATCTTGTTCAGGAAGGCGACATCGTCGCTGGCGATGTGCCACGCCAGCTCATGCGCGTTCTTCGACTTCGGGTCCGGCCTGTAGCCCTTGGCGGATTCCGGGATGGCGCCGATCACTCTCTTTGTGGTCTGCATCTCCGCCGCCATCGTGGACAGGATGAGTTCGCGATAGGCGATGACGAAATCGGGTGTGACGGCGCTCCGGGTAGCGGTTGCCATGATTGCCTCCTGGGAAGAAATGAAGTTGCCATTGTGCGCGGCGCGTGGCGGCAAAGCAAGCGAGCGAAAGCTCCCATGTGTCTGGCCCATCCCAAGCAAAAGCCAACCGCAAAGGACGCCAAGGACGCAAAGATAAAAAGAGAAGTTCCTCTGCGTTCCCCTTGCGTTCTTAGCGGTTCAGCTTTGCCGGCCCAAACGGAGAGCCGGGGCGCTTTGCCCCGGCTCTCCACAACCGAAACTGAAACTGAAACTGAAACTACACCGTTACCGGCTGCTGCGCATTCTTCTTCACCGGCACCGGGGTCAGCCAGTGATAGCGGTCCGGCTCGGTGCCGTTGATGATCCCGTAGAAGTCCTTCTTGATCGCCGTGGTCACCGGCCCGATCACGCCCTTGCCGACGGTGATTTTGTCCACCGAGCGGATGGAGGTAATCTCGGCCGCCGTCCCGGAGAAGAACACCTCTTCCGCGATGTACAGCATCTCGCGCGGGATGGGCTGCTCGACCACCGTGATTCGCAGGTCATTGGCAATGCGGATCACCGAGTCGCGCGTGATCCCCGGCAGCACCGAGTTGCCCAGCGGCGCGGTGTGCAGGTTTCCCTGGCGCACCACGAACAGGTTCTCGCCCGAGCCTTCGCTGACGTAGCCGTTGGTGTCCAGCGCGATGCCCTCGACATAGCCGTTCAGGATGGCTTCCATCTTGATGAGCTGCGAGTTCATGTAATTGGCGCCGCTCTTCGACATCGCCGGCAGCGTGTTGGGCGCAATCCGCGTCCACGAGGAGACGCAGACGTCCACGCCCTCGTCCGATCCCTGGCCGAGATACTTTCCCCACGGGTAATTGACGATGTAAACCTCGATCGGCGAATTGAGCGGGTTGACGCCCGCCTCTCCGTAGCCGCGCAGAACCAGCGGGCGGATGTAGCACGGAAAAACATGGTTGATGCCGATCACTTCGACCATCGCGTTGACCAGCTCATCGCGGGTGTACCCGACGTCCATGCGGTAGATCTTTGCCGAATCCAGCAGCCGCTGCATGTGTTCCTGCGCGCGGAAAATCGCCGGCCCCTTCGGCTGGGCGTAGCAGCGGATCCCCTCAAACACCGACGACCCATAGTTCACCACGTGCGACATTACGTGGATGTTGGCTTCTTCCCAGGGAATCAGTTTTCCGTTATGCCAGATTTTGTCGGTCTTCTGAATGGCCATCTAGGCCTCCTTCACAGGACATACTGCCGCCTGCCACTTGCTTGGACCCAACAGATGTTCGTTCTGCCGAGAGTCGTTTGCCGGGCGCAGGTCCGCCTGCCGGCAGACAGGCGAAATCGGCATTCCAGTGCGTGAAGCACGTGCGGTGTTACAGCTCATTATAGCCGAGGTGTTTCCCCTAAGCCGCAGGGAAAAAGACCGTCACAGGGACAAGTGATGCGTCACGGGGACAACAGAGGGATGGACTTGCGCAGGTTCGCCGGGCTCCCTCGCTCCGCTTCGGGACAAGTTCCGCCCGGCGCTTCCACCAAGGCCCGGCGGCGTCCGCGACCGTCGTCCTTAGCTCTTCGCCGCCGCTGCCGCCGCCGGCTTCTCTGGCTCGCTCGCCGTCTTCAACTTGGGCAATTCGTCGCCACGGAAGAACTGCGGGTTGCGGCGCATGTCGGGCATCGCCGTGAAAGGCTTGCTGTAGTCGTTGCGGGCGTTCCAGAACAGGAACCCGATGCCCCCATTCTGCTTCGCCGCCTTGACCTGCGTCTCCACATACTGCGGCGAATAGCTCGGCGTCTTCCAGCCGAAGGCCTGCAGCCAGGGTCGCAGTATCACGCCGCTGCCGGCCGTGACCTTCTTGAAACGCTCCATGGATTCCGAGATGAAGTGCTCCGGCGCGTCGCCCGGCACCTTGTAGCCGTCCATGCCGAAGAAGTGCGAGGGATAGATCATGGGCGAGAGCACGTCGCAGTACTTGGCCATCTGCGTGATGTCCTGCCCGGTGTGCGCCAGGTCAATCGGGCGCTGCCACGCCATCACCCCGAAAACGTCGAGCGAGAACAGCACCTTCATCGGGTGCAGCTCGGCATACGCCTTCGACAGGAAGTCGGCAATCACCTCGCCGCGCTGCGTGGGCTGCGCCGGGATTTCCTTGCCGTCGGGGCCCTTGCCCGGCCGGTGCAGGGGATGCAAATCGAAGTAGAAGCCGGCGTCCTTCTGGTCGCCCTCGGCAGGGAAGCGGACATAGTCGAACTGCACCTCGTCCACACCGTCCAGGGCCGCCTGTCGGGCCAGCGCGATGTTGTACTGCTGCACCTCGGGCTTGGAGGGGTCGGTCCACACCAGCTTGCCGTTCTCGCGCCACGCCCCGCCGCGCGCCCGCGATTGCACCGCCAACTCGGGATGCTGGGTCACCAGCTTTTCATCGCGAAAGATCGCGATACGAGCGATGGCGTGCATGCCCTGCTGGTGCAGCCAGCGCGTCAATTTTGGCAGGTTCGGAACATAGGGATGTGGCCCGCCGGTATTCAGCGGGTGCTGGAACGGGATATTGACGATCCCGTCGCTGTCCTTGACGTCGAACACCACGGCGTTGCCGCCGGCGGCGCGCCAGCGCTGGATCAGGTTCATTCCATTCACGCTGCCCGCCATGACGCCCGTCAGGTAAATGGCCCGGACCTCGTAATCGCGCGCCACCGGGACCGGTTGCTGCGTGATCGGCCCGTCCATCCCGGGGACAATCAGGGTTTCCCCCGGCTTGAGCGCGATTCCCTTGATCCCGCTGTTGCGCTGCCGCAGCGCGGCTTCCATCTCCCCGTGCGACATGAAGCTGCTTGACACCCAGTATTTGCGGATCACCACCGGCACGCTCTCACCCTTGGCGACCACGTGCAGCACGGTTCCTGGCGGCGCCATGGGCGCGGAGACGGCACTCGGCGCCGGCGTCGTAACCGCGGACGCCGCGGCGAAGCTGGGTTTCGGCTGATGGTGGGCGCTGGTGGGCGTCCATGCGCTGGCGGAAAATATCATGGCGGCAAGCAGGACAAGGCTGGCGACGGCGATTACAACGGGGCCGACTGACCTGGACATTGTTTTCGGTTCCAATGATGCTGGAGGTGCGAAAAAATCGTAGCACAGGATTTTCCCTGCGCCGTCCCTCCGCTATGTACTTCTGCGGTTACGGATGGCCATGTCCTGTGGAAATCCGGTAACTCACTATTGAGATGGTTTTTCCGCGCCGCAGGATGCCGCACATTGCCGCTCGCGCCGCCTTCGCCTGCCGTGATTTACAATCCGCGGCATGGAACCGCTGCCAGCGGGCGAAATTCGCGACTTCCGGGTGCGCGGCAACTACTTCAACCAGCACAGCCGGCGCTTTCGTAAGGAGCAGGGCTCCACGTCCAAGGTGTCCGGTCGTCCCGGATACTGCCCGCCGGTGGTCGAGTTCGATCTTGCCGATGGCGCAAGCAGCAGCGTGGTGGCCATGGAGGTCGACATCCCGTTGCTTTGCCAAGACGATTTTGAGCAGGGACGGACCCATCTTGCCCGGATCATCAATGCGCGTCGAGGCTTTTCGCAGGCGGCCGCCGACCTCACGGCCGCCTTCAGGCAATTTCCCTGGCTGACCATGTCCGCGGAGCAGCCAGCCCCGGCTGAAACCAGGTTCGTCGTTCCTTGTACCAGCTCGTTCGAGGCGCACTCGGCGCGCGACATCAGCCAAAAAGGATTCATCCTCCTCAAGCTCGCGCAACAGGGCTATCCCGTACCCGATTTCGTCGTGCTGACGGCCGACGCTTACGCCGACGCCGCCAACCTCGAGCGTCACCTGGGCGAAGCCATCGGCCAACTGGAAGTTCTGACCATGCAGTCGCTGCGCACCGGCAATCCTCTCGTATTCGCCCTGCGCTGCGCTACGCCGCACTACATCCCAGGCGTGATGGACACTTACCTCAACGTCGGGATCACCGAACGCGCCTTGCCCTTCCTGGAGAAAATGTACGGCTCGACCGGCGCGCACAAGATGTTCCTGAACACCTTGCGGAACCTATGCGACTCTCTCGATCAAGGTACAGAGCTGGTCCATGCCGTTACTCCTGACCTTCCGCCCGAACAGGTCGTGCGGCTCATTGCCCAGATGTCCGACCTCATCCGGCATACCGACCGCAGTCTCATCGAAGACCCGGCTTATCAAGCGCTCTTCTTCGCCCGGCAGGCCTACAAGCATTTTGAAGAGAACCACGACCTGGTGGCTGCGCTCTGCCGCGGCAGCGAACATGCCCCCAGCCTCATCCTGCAGAAGATGGTCTGCACCGTGCGCCACGAGACCGCCTATGCCGGTGTCTTATCCAGCCGCGATACCCGCTCGGGCGCGGGAAGGGAGCTGCAAACGGCGCGCAATATCTTTGGCGAAGAGATGATGACCGGCACGGCGGAGTTCAAAACCACCAAATTCGAAAATAACCAGGCGGTGAAGGACACCTTTCCGGCCGTTTACCACTTCCTGTCCCACCTCCCTGAGCTGGAGCGTGAATTCGAGTCGCCGGTCACCATCGAATTCGCGGTGGAAGCGACCAGCCGCTACCAGTGGTTCGCCCTTTTGCAACTGAATGAAACCGGGTTAGCCGGGCGGGCGGCGCTCATCGCCGTGGTTGACATGCATAAGTCGGGCGCCATCTCGCGCAAGCGCGTCACCGAACTGATTCGCCCGTACCACCTCAAGCAGCTCACCAGCGACACCATTGACCAGGACAACTTCAGCACCCTCAGCACATTCTCGCCCGGGGTAGCGGTGCTGCCTCGGTCGGCCGTTTCGGCCCGCGTCTATTTCACCGGCGACGCCGCCTTGCGCGCCAAGACCCAGGACGAGAAGGTCTGTCTTTGCAAGAAAACATTTGTCCCCACCGACACGGTTGTCATGGGTGAGGTGGACGCCGTCCTCAGCCTGACCTCCGCCGCCGTGCACGTGGTCACCATCTGCCAGAGCCTCGGCATTCCCGCCCTCCTCAACCTGGAAAAGTACGGCGTCACGCTGCACCCCGACGGCCGCCTGCGGAATTTCTCCGGCAGCGAAATTCGCGAAGGCGACTGGATCACCATTTCCTCCCGCCGTAACACGGTGTATCAGGGCAAGGCGAAGTTCACTCCGGCCCGGCTGCTGCGCTATATGAAAGGCGAACACATGGCCGAGGAGGGAAGCGCGGAAGACAAGGAATTCGCCACGGTTGCCTATGCCTACCGCTATTACCAGCAACTGGTCCGCGGCCTCACCGTGGACAAAATCTCCAGCCTCAGCGAGGTCATGCGGCTGGTGAATTTTGAACTTCGCAGCGAGTCCGAGGAGGCCCGGCAGCTCGTCAACGGCTGGTTCGACGAGCGCGAGACCGTCTACATGGAAGAAGTGCTCAAGAGCGACATCGGCGACCACCTCGGGCAGAACAACGTCTTCGAAATGCTGACCCTGGACCGCAAGGTGCGCTTCTTCAAGGCGGCTCTGGCCAAATGCTCCCGCGATCGCATCTCCGGCTACGAGGCCGGCGCCTTCATGCTCGGGCGCTTCCTTGCCCCGCGTTATCCGGTCGGGTTCTGGAAGTGCTTTACTCCGCTGGAAGTTGCGCTGCTGGTGAATGAGTGGGTGCTGTTTGAAAAATACCTGCACCTTCTCCAAACGGTGGGCGAGAGAAAAGTGCTGCACGCGCGCAAGAAAATCTTAAAAGAGGGGCTCGACCAGCTTTTGCTCCATCCCGGCCTGGTGCATTCCCTGATTACGTTGAAACTCAGCGGCGGACGCCTGGACGAAGCGCGCGCGGCACTGCCCGAGTGGTGCGACCCACAGGCGGCGCGCGTGCTGGAGCTTCTGCACCAGCCGTATCATGCGTTCTACGATTTCCGCGCCCCATGGTCGGTGGATGAGCTCAAGAAAATCTGCCACGCCGAGGGCCTGCCGCTGCCTGCGCCCGATGACGTTTAAACCCGCACTCCGTTCGGCACGTTCACCACTGCCGCCTGCTTCACCCCGTACAGATAATCGCGGTCAATCGTGAACTCCATGCCGCGCAGCACCTCGGGCAATTCCATGCCGTCGCGCGCCGCCACCAGCCGCCCCAGCGCCAGCGACAGCGAAAGCACCGCGTTCATGCCGAGGTTGGCCTTGCGCTGCATAATCTGGATCTTCTCCTCGGCCGGCGCGTCGGCGGCGATCTTTCCGCGCTTCACCGCCAGGTCCAATTCCATCAGCAGCAGCTCGCGGTCAATATCACCCAGCGACCCCAGCGCAGAAATTTTCTGCCCGAGAAAACGCGGCGCTACTACTTCAATAACATTCGCCACCGCATTCAGGCAGCCCTTGCCGCCGTAGCGCTTCGACCGCATCCACAGCTCGGCCAGTTCGGCATTCTCCTTGGCCACAGCATCCGCCTTGACACTCGGGGCAAACCGGTAGGTCTTCTCTTTCTCGTTAAACACAAAATAATTCGGGAACTTCCGCGTCAGCGGGTTGGCCTCGATAATGCTGTCCACCAGGTGGATGGCCTCGTCGGTTCCTGCCGAAGTCCCCAGCGGCGTGGCGGCGGTAAATTTCATTCCGTTGTCCAGCATGATCGTGACGCCGACGGTCGGGATGCCGGCGTTAGTCGGCTCTTCGTGCGCGGCAATATCGGCGATTCTTGAATCGGGATCGAGCTTGCGCGTGGCCTTCACGCCCTTCTTCGCCATTTCCATCAGTTCCACGATCCTGCCGTACTTGACCAGCCTTTCTGTGTTGGCGCCGCCGCCGCATTTCAGCCCGAGTGCGCCCACTGCGAACGCGATGTCAGCCTCCATGACCTCGTTAGGTGACTTGGACCGGTGCGAGACCACCAACGCCAAATTCATGTCCTTCGCCACGCGGGTGGCCAGCAGCGTTTCGCTCATCGTGCCGATCTGGTTGGCCTTGATCAGCGCCGTGTTGATCAGCCCCTCTTCGGCGCAGCGGCGGATGGTGGAATCCTTGGTGGTGACCAGGTCGTCGCCAATGATCAGGATCTCGTCGTCGAGGGCCTTCATCAACTTCTTCCAGCCCTCGTAATCGTCCTCGGCGAAGGGATCTTCCAGCGACACGATCGGATACTTCTTCACCCAGGCGGCGTACAACTCCACCAGTTCGTCGGTGGTCATCACCCTGGGATCTTCCGCGCGCCAGAACAGGTATTGCCCGACGGAATCTTTTTCGCCGGTCTTTTCCCGGTAGGCATTGCTCAATTCACTCGCCGCCGGATCGATCGCCAGCACCACATCGCGATCGGGCACGAAGCCGCACTCCTCGATCGCTTGCACTGCCACCCGCAGCGCCCGCTCCTCCGGCAGGATGTCGCCCGCCTGTTTGGCGTAGGAGGCGACGATACCGCCCTCCAGCCCGATGCCCACGAAATTCAGCCCTTCCGAGTCCTGGATGATCTGGATGGCGCGGCTCTGCAGCATGTTGGTGACGCGCTGCGCCTCGATGTAGTCCCGCGCCGTCAGCGGCAGGAACATGAATTCCTGGAAGCTGAGGTTTCCGCCCATCTCTTCCGTGTGCCGCCCGCCCATGATCGAGTTTCTGAACTCCCACGGTGCGAACACGATGGTTCCGTCGGCCAACTCGACTTCCTGCAGCCGGTGCAGCCGCAGCTTGCGCCGCAATTCCGACGGCTTGCCCGAACGCCCTTCCGCGGCCGCCGGTTCCGCCGCCTTGACCTCCGCCGCGCGCGCCGCCGCCTCGCGCTCGCGTGCGCGGAACGCTTTGTATTTGCCTGGGTCGGAGAGCAGGAAATCGAACATCGCCACCGCCCCCACGGTGAACAGCAGCCGGCCCGCGTACACCGCGTCCCCGCCCCACCAACCGCCGCCCCACAGTCCGAGCGCGACCAGAATGAATCCCGGGGGCAGCGTCAACTGACTTAGTACCAGGCTGGCCTGCGGTCCGGCCGCCGACACCGCCAGGTTCTGCGTCTTGACGCTGGGATGGAAGCTCCCCGCCTCCTTATGCACGCCCTGAAACTTTCCATACGGGATCTTCGCGAACATCTCCAGGTACCACGTCCAGCGCCCCAACCCGCCCTGACTCAACTTTTCCTGCGCCGGCCCCGCCAGTTCCGGCCTGAGATTGTTCGTTCTCACCGCCGCCAGGTAGTGACCGATCTCGTGGATGGCGATGTTGGTATGCCATGCCGCGTACCAGATCGCGGCCGAGATCAGCACTTCCGCGCTCAGGAACATCTGCCGCACCACATCGAAGCGCGACGCCACGCTGGTCGAAATGCTGAGCAGCGATGTCAGGAAGGCCGCGTGAAACGAAACCAGCTTGTGGTTGGCGATGATCCACCCGCGGTCCAGCCGGGGTATTTCTCGCGCTTGGGGAAGGATTCTGCGCCGCACGCTTTTCAACAAGTCCATAGATGATCTCGCAATCCTGGAAACACGATAACCAGGCGAATTAATTCTCGTGTCGAATCCCGAATTAGACCCTTCCCGCTCCGGCAAATCAAAGCAGAGGGGTTGGGTCGAAAGAGGCCGAAATTATAGCCCCCTTCGCCGGGATTCACTTGTGACATAAATCACTGTTCGACAGACTTGCCGTGTTCAGCAGCCCCCCCCTTGCACCCCGGTTTAAACTCTCAGCGAACAACCACCTGGTGTGAGGAGATCGCGATGGCCTGTGACCCCGATGTATTGAAGCAGGTTCCACTGTTTTCCGGTCTCGATGACGACGAGATCGCCGTCCTTGCCGGACAAACCGAAATGAAATCGTTTGCTCCCCGCCAGCGTATCTACAAGCTTGGCGACAGCGGTGGACGCGGTTACGTGCTGGTCTCCGGAGGAGTGCGCATCGTTACCATTGACGAAGATCATCAGGAAGTCGTGGTGGGCGAGCCGGCCCCGGGCGAATTCTTCGGCTTCGCCTCCATGCTGGAGCAGACGCCCCATCAGACCGAGGCCATCGCCACCGAAGAGACCGTCTGCATCGAAGTGGACCGCAACGACATTCTCGTGCTGATCCAGCGCAAACCTCACGCCGGCATGGACATGCTCGCCGTACTCGGGCATCAGTTCCACGCCTCCCAGCAGCTGGTGCGGGTCCGCGCCAATCGCCATCCCAACGAGGTCATCGAGGGACAGGTCACGCTCGGCGAGCAGGTTGCCGATTCCGTCGCTACCTTCGGCGGTTCCTGGACGTTCATCATCCTCTTCGGGTGCATCCTGGCCGTCTACACCATGATCAACGTGCGCCTCCGCGGCGCCGCCTGGGACCCGTATCCGTTCATTCTGCTCAACCTGTTTCTCTCCATGCTGGCCGCCATCCAGGCGCCGGTCATCATGATGAGCCAGAACCGGCAGGACAAGAAAGACCGCCTGCGCGGCGAACTCGATTACGACGTCAACCGCCGCGCCCATGCCGAAATCCAGGGTCTTGCCCATAAGCTCAATCTGCTCGGTGACCGCCTCGGCGACGTCGAGGAGCTTCTCCGGCCAAACCGGTAACCCGCGCGCTTTTTGCAAACGCGCGCAACTACTTGGCATCTAAATTGTTTAGTTACTCTAGGGAATATTTTGTCCGTCGGCGGCGCCGGGCTGCCGGCTGTGAGGAGCTTGTGAGACATACCTCGGGCTGCACGCGTGCTGTCGCGGTTCTTCTCGTTATGCTGATCGCTTGTCCGGCATGGATGCTGGCCGGGGTGGGCAACGACCCTGCCCTGCCCGATCCCGGCCTGGCAGCCCCCAGGGATCAGCAAATCCAACTCGGCCAGAGAGCCCTCGCCGAGGTTGCCAGGCAGATGCCGATCCTGCCGGATAACAGCCCGCTCAGCCGCTACGTCCAGTCGCTCGGCCACAAGCTCGACTCCGTCATTCCCCAGCAATACAACTGGCCGTATCAGTTCCACGTCGTGCAACAAAAGGACATCAATGCCTTCGCCCTGCCCGGCGGGCCCGTTTTCGTCAATGTCGGCACCATCATGGCCGCCGAAAATGAAGCCGAACTTGCGGGCGTAATCGCCCACGAGATGTCGCACGTCTACATGCAGCACTCCATCAAGGGCATGCGCAAGCAGGGCACAACGCAGGCGGCGGGACAGATTCTGGGCGGACTCCTCGGGGCCGTGCTCGGTGGCCCCGCCGGGGCGCTGGCCAATATGGGCGCCCAACTCGGCGCCGGCGTCATCAGCATGAAGTACTCGCGCGCCGATGAAGCCCAGGCCGACGCGGTCGGCGCCATTATCATGTACAAAGCCGGTTACAATCCCATCCGGCTGGCGCAGTTTTTCCTAAGGCTGGAGCAGAAGGCAAGAAGTGGCGGGCCGCAGTTCCTCAGCGACCATCCCGATCCCGGCAACCGCGTCCAGGCCGTGCAGGACGAAATCAGGAATTGGCCCTCGCGCCAGTACCACGACAACAGCTCCCAGTTCGCACAGGCCAAGCAGGAAGCGGGCAGCATTCGCGCCTATTCCGCGCAGCAGATTCACCAGATGGCGCAGAGCGGCCAGATCCACGACGTCAGCGGCCCCGGTGACGCGCAGAGGGAACCCATCCCCGGCGGCAATGTTGCTTCCGGCCAGGTCGAGCCCAGCGGCAGCTTCCAGCAGTTTCAGGGACCGTTCTCCCTGGAATATCCGAGCAACTGGCAGCCCATGCAGGACCAGCAGTCCGGCACGGTCACCATCGCGCCGCGGTCCGGCGTTGCGCAAAACGGAATTGCTTATGGCGTGGTCGTTTCACCGTTCCAGCCGCAGAACACCAATGACTTCGACGGCGCCACCCAGCAGGTGATCGCCAGTCTGCAGCAGCAGAATCCCGGGATGCGCCCGGCCGGCAGTATTCAGAAAATCCGCGTCAACGGCGTGTTGGGGCGGTCGGTGGACCTGCTTGGGCAATCGCCGCTCGCCGGTCCCGATGGGCAGCCGCTGCCGGAGCGCGATTGGCTGGTCACGCTGTCCGACAACAACGGCGCCGGAGTCTCGCTGATCTTTGTCGCTCCGGAGAATGACTTCTCCCGCCTGCGCCCCACCTTCGAGCAGATGCTGAAGACGTTTCGGCTGAACCAGTAGCTGAAGTCAGAAGTAAGAGGCAGAAGTGAAGCAGAGTCGGTTTGTGGGATCACACTGGGACGGGAGACGTCGGGCGGGTGGACGCTGAAACTGAAACTGAAACTCTTCTACCCCTTCTTCAGCTCGATCAGCACCTGCTTCGCGACTTCCTTCAGCGTCTCGAACACGCCCGCGCCCTGGACCGCCACTGCCTCAAACACCGGTTCGGAGCGCTTTGCCAGTTCTTTTTTCAGACTGTCCACCGGCAGCGCGTTCGGCAGGTCGCGCTTGTTCAACTGGAGCACGTACGGGATCTTGGTGAAGTCGTACCCGTGCTCCTTCATGTTGTCGCGCAGGTTCTCCAGGGCTTCCACGTTGGCGTCCATGCGCTCATCCTGGGAGTCGGCGACGAACACCACTCCATCCACTCCGCGCAGGATCAGCTTGCGGCTGGCGTCATAGAACACCTGCCCCGGGACGGTGTAGAGGTGGAACCGGGTCTTGAAGCCGCGCACCGTCCCCAGGTCCAGCGGCAGGAAATCGAAAAACAGGGTGCGGTCGGTTTCCGTCGCCAGCGAGATCATCTTGCCCTTCTGTTTTTCGGCGGTCTTGTCGAAGATGAACTGCAGGTTGGTGGTCTTGCCGCCCAGGCCGGCGCCGTAATAAACGATCTTGCAGTTGATCTCGCGCGCTGCGAAATTGATGAAACTCAAGACAGTCCTCAAGTCCGGCGCATCGCGGGTCCGTGGCGGCCCGCGACGCACCGCAAATTCCTATCTACTCCACAGCTGGAGAAACCTGTTTATATCACAGCGCCAGCAGCGTGCAAGCGACTCAAGGGGTCGGACGCGGCGGAGGTAACGGGTAATATCCCTGCCTCGCCGTGACCCTCAAGCCCGGCTGGTCCACCCTGACCTCGACATCCCGGTACTTGCTCGAGGGCGTGGCCCGCGTCGTGTAGCCGATGGTGTACTGGTTGCGGGCTTCTTCCGTCAGGCGGCTGTAAGCCTGTTCGATGGCGGACGCGCTGAACTCGCTGAACACCGCGCCGCCGGTGGCGGAGGCGTATTTCGGCAGGACGTCGCCGTAGCCCATCTTCGGGAGGTGAATGCGCTGCGCCTGCCCGTAGCCCGGAATCGCCGCCCCTCCCACACCTACCGCGTACACCGAAATCTGATTCGTCAGCAGGACCTTCAGCACCTCGCCGTAAGTCGCCGACGAGCGGAACTCGGTTCCGTCACTGACCACGAAAATCACCTTGCGCCGCGTCGGGCTCCCCCGCGCCAGGTCCAGCGCCGCCTGCAGCACCGCGTCGTTCAGCACCTTGGCTTCCCGTTGCCCCGTATAGCTGGGCGTCGGGTTCTGCCCGGGATCAATCGGCCTGCCGTTCACCGAAGGCGGATAGCCAAACGGGCCGCCCACCACCGGCGCCCCGCCCGTGCGCGCCGTCGCTTTCTTGCGGATCCTGTCCATCGCCTGGCTGACCTTGTTGCCGCCTGTCGGCGTGAACTCCTGGACCTTTTGTACTGTGGTGCCGAAGGTGTACAGTCCGACCTCATCGAACTGCCCGAACGCGCCCACCAGCGCCGGCAGCGAATCGCGCACCTTGCGGAATTCCACCTCCTGGATGCCAAGGTCAATGACCACCGCCGCGGTCAGCGGAAACGGATCGCTGGTGAAGAAGGTCATCTTCTGCTCCACCCCGTCTTCCAGCACGCGAAAATTCTGCCGCGACAATCCTTCCACCAGGTGTCCCGACCCGTCCTTCACCGTCACCGGCACGACCACGAAGTTCACGTTCTTGGTCAGGGTGAAGAGTTCGTCGCGGCCGCCGCCTGATTGAGGGATACTGCCCGGAGGCACGGTGGTGATTTCCGCCGGCGGCGGCGGCGTGACGGTTTCGTTGGCGGTGGGAAACTTCTCCACCGGACGGCTGGCCGACGGCGCATCGGGAATGTTCGACTGGCCGTTGGGAGGCGTGCCTGGCGGTTGCTGTGCCAGGGCGAGACCGGAGGCCAGCGCCAGCAGCAGCGCCGCCACGGCCGTCCCACGCGTCTGGTTGCGACGTTTCGCTTCCTTCATCATCTTATTTCCCATACTGACAGCAACATTCTTATCCAGCGCCACTCTAATCATAGGGAGCACTGGTTTAGAATAAACCCAAGCGAGCCGGAAAGGCTCAGAGAAGTGTATGTCCCACTCTTTCCCGAAAAATGCGGTTCTGATTGCGGTCCTGTTTTGCGTGGCCGCAACTGCGCTCGCCCAGGAATCGGCTCCCCCGCGCGAGGCTGACGACACCGTCCAGACCTTCAAGGTGGACGTGAACGTCGTCAACGTGTATTTCAACGTCAAAGACAAGCACGGCCTGCTGATCTCCAGCCTGGCCAAGGACCAGTTCGAAATCTACGAGGACGGCAAGCCGCAGACCATCAAGTATTTTTCCGCCGAATCCAATCAACCCCTCACCCTCGGCATGCTCATTGACAGCAGCGTGAGCCAGGACCGCGTGCTCCCCATCGAGAAGGAAGTGGGCGCGGCGTTCCTGCGCGAAGTTCTGCGCGAAAAGGACCTGGCGTTCGTCATCGGCTTCGACGTGAACGTTGACCTGCTGCAGGATTTCACCAACGACCCGCGCGACCTGCGCGCCGGCATGAATCGCGCCCGCATCAACGGCGGCGGTGGCGGAGGGGGCCTGCCCGGCCTGGGCGGCGGTCCCATCCCCATCAGCAACCCGCGCGGCACTCTGCTCTACGACGCCGTCTATCTTGCCTCCAATGAAAAGCTGGGGCGCGAGGTCGGCCGCAAGGCCATGATCCTGCTCACCGACGGCGAGGACCAGGGCAGCCGCTTGAAGATCCGCGACGCCATCGAGGCGGCCCAGAGGGCGGACGCCATGGTCTACGTGCTGCTCATCGCCGACCGCGGCTTCTACGGCGGGTTTGGCTACTCCGGCGACAGAGACATGAAGAAGCTTTGCCAGGAGACCGGCGGGCGCGTCATCGAGGTTGGGAACAAGCAGGACAAGCTCAAGCAGGCGTTCGACCAGGTTGCGGCCGAACTCCGCAGCCAGTACAGCATTGGCTACACGCCCACCAACAACAAGCGTGACGGCACCTATCGCAAGGTGGAAGTGAAGGCCAAAGGCGGCGACTACCGCGTGCAGGCGCGCGCCGGCTACTACGCGCCTTCGTCCCGGGAGCGCGCCGGCGGCGAACCATAGGCTGGGACCGCCAATCCCGTTTCGGTCCTGCTTTTCCAGCCCGGCAAGCAGTCCTGCGTGCCGGCGGAGGGCGATTGTGCGACCATACGATGTTTGATCCGGAGTGCGGCCATGTTCATCCTCGCAAAGGAGACCCGCTATGATCACTCGCGTTGTCGAGATCAAAACGAAGCCCGGCAAGGCCAAAGAACTTTGCCGCAAGCTGCACAGTGACGTGCTTGGTATCTTGCAGTCCCATCCCGGCTTTGTTGACGAAATCGTTCTCATTGCCGACCACGACGCCGACCAGGTGCTCGCCATGAGCTTTTGGAAAACCAAGGCTGACGCCGCGGACTTTCACCACCTGGAGTACAAGCGCATCAGTGAGATGATCCAGCACCTGGCGCACACCTCGGCCAAGGTGCACATCTACGACGTCGAGACCTCGACCGTGCACCACGTCGCCAAGGGAAAGGCCACGCCTGCGGCGGTAACCTTGTAACCACGGATCGCCACGGCGAATTTCACGGATAAGAACACAACGCGGAGATCGAGTGCGATCTCCGCGTCATTTTTTGCTTGTCCTTGTTCCTGGCTGCAGATCCGTGGGAATCCGCGGTCGACGCCTATCGCAGTGCCGCCGCCAGGTCGCCGCGCTTGAGGACTTCGGCGACCCGCGCGAAATCCGGAGCGAGGCTGCGATCGTGCTCCAAAGGCGGGCAGACGGCGCGAATCGCTGCCATGGCCTGCTGCGCGCGCTTGCCGGGCTTGAGGGGCGCCAGAAAGTCCAACGCCTGCGCCGCGGCGATGGCTTCGATGGCGAGCACGTGGAGCGCATTGGCAAGAATCTTCTTCAACTTGATGGCCCCGGTCATTCCCATGGATACGTAATCTTCCTTGTTGCCGGAGGTGGTGATGGAATCCACCGAGGCGGGATGCGCCAGCACCTTGTTCTCGCTGACCAGCGCCGCGGCGGTGACCTGCGCCATCATGAATCCCGAGTTCAGTCCTGCGGCGCTCGCCAGAAACGGCGGCAGCCCCTCGTTGAGCGAGGGGTTCACCAGGCGCTCGATGCGGCGTTCGGAAATTCCGGCCAGCGCGCTGAGCGCGATGGCGAGAAAGTCGAGCGCGAAGGCCACCGGTTCGCCGTGGAAGTTTCCGCCGGAGAGGATGTCGCCGTGCGGCTCGGCCGGTTGCCGCGCACCGACCTGCTTGGGCGCGACGAAGACCAGCGGGTTGTCCACCGCGGAGTTCATCTCGATTTCCAGCACTTGCGCGCAGTAGTTGAGCGCGTCGTAGACGGCGCCGTGCACCTGCGGCATGCAGCGCAGCGAATAGGCGTCCTGCACGCGCCCGCACGCGCGGTGGGATTCGCGGATGGCGCTGCCTTCCAGCATGCGGCGGAGATTGGCGGCGCTGCGCATCTGCCCGGTATGCGGGCGAACGTGCTGGATGCGCTCGTCGAAGGCGACATCGGTGCCGCGCAGCGCGTCGGCCGACATGGCGCCGATCACGTCGGCGGAATCCACCATGGTCTGGGCCGCCAGCAGCGCCAGCGCGCCCACTGCGACCATCGCCTGGGTGCCGTTGATCAGAGAGATGGCTTCCTTGGCTTCCAGCTTCAGCGGCTTGATGTCGGCGCGCTTAAGAGCCTCGCTGCCGGGATGGCGGCGGGCGTGAGGATCGCCGAGGCGCCGCGGCCGCCGCAATTTCGGGTCGGCGTGCCAGGCTTCGCCTTCGCCGATCAGCACCAGCGCGAGATGAGCCAGGGGCGCCAGGTCGCCGCTGGCGCCCACGCTGCCTTGCGACGGAACCACGGGATGCACGCCGCGGTTGAGCATCTCGCAGAGCGTGTCAATCACCTCGGCGCGAACTCCGGAATATCCCTTGGCGAGGGAATTGGCGCGCAGCAGCATCATGGCGCGGACTTCCGCCTCGCTGAGCGGCTCGCCGACTCCGACCGCATGCGAGCGCAGCAGGTTGACCTGCAGTTCGCGGATCTGTTCGGGCGCGATGCGAACGTCGGAAAGTTTGCCGACGCCGGTAGTGATGGCGTAGGCGACTTCGTTCCGTTCGACGATGTCGTCCACCACGCTGCGCGCCGCCTGCACACGCAGGCGCGCGTCCGGATCGAGCAGCACGGGACGCCGCTCGTACACCGCCTCGCGCAGTTCGTCGAGCGTGAGTTCGGAGCCGTTGATGTGGAGCGCTTTCATGTTCGGCAATTAGCGATTAGCAATTAGCGATTAGCAATCGCGGCTTTCGGGACTGATCTGGCTAATCGCCAATTGCTAACTGCTAATCGCTCGTCCTCACCGCTCGCTTGAATGCTTTCAGGTACTTTTCCGGCAGCGGGCGCTTGTTCAGCTTCGCGTCGGTGACAATGTGCGTCGTCTCGCCTTCCGCCAGCAGCGCGCCGTCGTTTTCGCGGACGGCTTCGTACGCGAAGTGAATCAGCGACTCGCGCGCGTTCTTCAGGTGCGTGCGGATGGTGATCTCATCATCGTACCGCGCCGGCGCCCGGAAACGGCAGCGCGCGTCCACCACGGCGATGAAGCACTGGTCCTGGCGCTCCATTTCCTTGTAGGTGAAACCGAGTTGGCGCAGCAGTTCCACGCGGCCGACCTCGAACCAGATGAAATAGTTCGAGTGATAGACCACGCCCATCTGGTCGGTTTCGGCGTAGCGGACGCGGATTGTGGTGGTGTTCGTCATCCTCGGATATTCGTCATCGCTGGATATTGTCATTCCGAGCGCAGCGGGGAATCTGCTTTTCGACGTTGTTGAACAACAGATTCCTCCCCTTCGGCTTCGCTCAGGGTCGGAATGACAATCCTTAAAGACTAGCTGCCCCTCAAAACCAACTCTTCCATTTCGGCTTCCGCTTTTCCAAAAAGCTGGTCACTCCTTCGCGAAAATCTTCGGTGGTGCGAATGCGGGCGTTGTCCTCAACCGCCTGCGCGATCTGTTCGTCGAGCGAGCGAGCGAGAAATCCGTTGATGAGCTTCTTGGTCAGGCGCACCGACGAGGGAGAATTCTCCAGCAACTGCGCCGCCAGTTCGCGGGCGCGCGGCATCAGGCGCTCGGGTTCGACGACCTCGTTCACCAGTCCGTAGCGATGCGCCTCAGCGGCGTCGAAGAGGCGTCCGGTGAGCAGCAGGTCGCGCGCGATCTTGTGGCCGACTTGCCAGACCAGAATCGAGGACACGATTGCCGGGACAAATCCGATCTTTACCTCGGTGTAGCCGAACTTCGCTTCCGGCACGGCCAGCGTGAAGTCGCACATGGTGGCGATTCCCGTTCCACCGGCGATGGCGGCGCCGTTCACGGCGGCGATGGTGGGGATAGGAAATTCGTAGATGCGGCGGAAAATCTGCGCCATGCGCGCGGAATCCTTGAGATTCTCTTCGTGCGTCTTGCCCAGAAGAGCCTTGAGTTCGTCCAGGTCTAAACCAGCGCAGAACGCCTTGCCCGCGCCGGTGATGATGAGCACCTGCGCGCGCGAGCGTTCCACCTCATCAAGCGCGCTCATCAATTCCGCAAGCAATTCGAAGCTGACAGCATTGCGCTTCTCGGGACGGTTGAGGGTGACGAGCGCGACGCGGTCTTCGTGGGCGAGCGTGAGAGTTTTGTAAGGCATAAGCGAACCACGGATTCTCACGGATTCACACGGATAAAGCAAACCAACAATCGATCCGTGAAAATCCGTGGCGATCCGTGGTTAAGTTTTGTGTTTTGCCGCGATGTCAGCGTTTATGCGGATGACGTTGTCGAGTGGCTTGCGGATGGGCACGTCGGCGGCGCGCCGCGCCAGCGCTTCCAGAACTTTTTCGGTCGGGATATTGCCGACGAGTTCGTCCTGCGCGAAGGGACAGCCGCCGAGGCCGCCGATAGCGGAGTCGAAGCGCCGAATGCCGGCATCGTAGGCGGCAAGAATTTTGTCCACCGCTTCCGCGGGGCGGCTGTGCAGGTGGACGCCGATGTCGAGGTAGTCGTACTGGGCGAGCACGGCGGCGACGAGCGCGCGAATCTGATCAGGCGTGGCCAGGCCCACGGTGTCGGCAAGCGAAATGGAACGAGTGCCGGTCTTTTCGATCAGGTCCACGGCCTCGAGCACTTCGTCGGCGCTCCACGGGTCGTTATACGGATTGCCGAACGCCATCGAGATGTACACCACGACATCGAGGCCGGCGGTGTCGGCCTTCTCCTTGATCTGCTCCAGCGTGTCGTAGGCGTCTTCCAGTGTCTGGTTTTGATTTTTCTGCAGAAACGTGGGCGAGACCGAATACGGGAAAACCGAGGGTGTGCACGGCCTGGGTGGCGACGGCGCGCTCGGCGCCTTTTTCGTTGACCACGATGCCGATGATCTCGACGTCGTCAGGCGGATCAATCTGCTTCAGCACCTCTTCCGAGTCGGCCATCTGCGGCACGGCCTTGGGCGAGACGAACGAGACGGCGTCAATGTGCTTGAACCCGGCGCCGATCAGCGCGCGCAGGTAGGCAGCCTTGACCTCGGTGGGAATCTGGCCCTTGAGGCCCTGCCAGGCGTCGCGCGGACATTCGATAAGCTTGACGGGTACAGTCATTTCTCACACGGTTCTGCCAAAGCGCGGTAGTGGTGCATTCCGAACAAAATGCATCACTATCCGAAGCCCGAAGGGCGATTGAAGGCAGCCCAGCGATTCATCGCTGGGTAGAAATGCAACAGTCGTGAACGAGTCCGGCAGGACGATTGAGAGCTCATCCGAACACGTCATTGGGATCAAAATCGATTCCGCTCTTCTTTAGCAACGCAAGCAGTTCTTCCTCAAAAGTGCGTTTTGCATGGTGTTCCTTTTGGTTGCAAATGTAACGCACGACAGCATCCTTGTGGGACGCGCTCACGCTCAACGCGGCGTAGCCTTCCTGCCAGGCAAAGCGGCGTGGAAAATTCTCGTTACACCACTTGGAGGAGCCGCCCTTGATCAGTTGAACAGCCTTGGCCAAAGGCATCGTGGCGGGAATCGCCAGTAATGCGTGGGCATGATCGTACGTACCGCCGACAGCCACCGCCGTGAAACCATTTTTTCGTGCGATTCCGCCCATGAACGCCCATAAGCGGGGCTGAGTATCTTCCGGGATGAACTTCTGCCGTCCCTTGGTGCTGAAGATCACGTGCACGCGATTGTTGACGAGAGCATGCGGCATTGTTTTCTTTCAACCGTCCTGCCGGACTGACCGGGTTTGAGCTCCGCGTACCCAGCGATAAATCGCTGGGCTGCCATCAAGCGTCCCCGGGGGACGCGCGATCAAATTCCGGCTCCAGTCGCGCGAGGATACCAAGTTTCTCCAATCTGCCGCGGATGAACGCGGATTGCATTATTCGCCAGCTATCACATGAAAGTTGTAGGCGATGGCGCCAATTGCCGCCGCAATCAGCGACCACATGAACAATGCCGTGTGGAAGGACCATTTCTTGCGCGTTGAAGGAATGGCACTCACAAATGCGGCAACAATTCCAACAAGAGAAACTGCAAAAAGCGCAGCCCAAGAAACACTGAGTGCACGGCCGACGAGTGTCTGGTTGCGCCACCAGAGAGGCGCGGTGAGAATGAAGGGAAGCGTAGCCAGTGCCGGCGAGCATAAACCGACAACCCAGTACCGCGCTTTTCCCCCTCGTATCTCATTACTTGGTTGATCTGCGTTCATCTGTGTCAATCAGCGGCTAGTTTTTCTTTCGATCACCCAATCACCAGATCACGTTTGCAGCACTCCGACTTTGAACTCCGGCACGTCCGGGTTCAGCGCGGCGGCTTCCAGGGCGCGGGTGATCGCCTCGCGCGTCTCCAGAGGGTCAATGATCTTGTCGATCCACAATCGCGCGGCGCCGTAGCGCGGGTCGGTCTGCTCGTCGTAGGTCTTCTTCACCGAGTCGAACAGTTCTTTCTTTTCTTCGTCGCTCAGCTTCTTGCCGCCGCGCTCCAGTTGCTTGATCTTGATCTCGACCAGCGTGCCCGCCGCCGAATCGCCGCTCATGACGGCATAGCGCGCGGTCGGCCAGGCGAAGAGGAAGCGCGGATCGTAGGCCTTGCCGCACATCGCGTAGTGTCCCGCGCCGAAGGAGCCACCGATGATCACGGTAATTTTCGGGACCACGGAATTCGACACGGCGTTCACCATCTTTGCGCCTGCCTTGATGATGCCGCTCCACTCGGCGTCGCGCCCGACCATGAATCCATTGACGTCGTGCAGGAAGACCAGCGGCACCAGATTCTGGTTGCAGTCCATGATGAAGCGCGCCGCCTTCTCCGCCGACTCGGTATAGATGACGCCGCCGAACTCGATGCGCTTGTGGCCCGACTCGTCGGTCTGCTGCTGGTGCTGCTTCTGGTTGGCGACGATGCCGACGGCGAAGCCGCCGATGCGCGCGTAACCGCAGATCACCGTCTTGCCGTACTCGGCCTTGTACTCGTCGAAGCGGCTGCCGTCCACGAGGCGCGCGATGATCTCCTTCATGTCGTAGGGGCGCGCGGTATCGGATTCGTAAATCCCGTAAATTTCCTCGGCGGCGTAGAGCGGCGTCTCCGGTTTCTTGCGATCGTACGGGGAGAGGCGGCGGTAGCCCATCTTTTCCACCAGCGAGCGGATGCGCGCCAGGCAGGCTTCATCGTTGGGCTCGTGAAAATCAATGGTGCCGCTGATCGCCGCGTGCATGGCGGCGCCACCGAGTTCTTCCGCGGAATACTTTGCTCCGATGGCGGCCTGCACGAGCGCGGGCCCGGCGAGGAAGAGTCCGCTGCCATCGGTCATCAGCACGCTGTCACACATCACCGGCAGGTAGCCGCCGCCGGCGACGCACATCCCCATGATGGCGGCGATCTGCGGAATGCCCATGGCGGTCATGACGGCATTGTTGCGGAAGACGCGGCCGAAATCGTCGGTGTCGGGGAAGACGTCCTCCTGCAAAGGAAGGAAGACGCCGGCGGAGTCCACCAGGTAGATGGTCGGGATGCGGTTATCAATCGCGATGTTCTGCGCCCGGATCACCTTCTTCGAGGTCATGGGGAAGAAGGCGCCCGCTTTCACGGTGGCATCGTTCACGATCAGCATTACAAGCCGGCTGTGAATGCGTCCGAGGCCGGTGACGACGCCCGCCGCCGGCGCGCCGCCCCACTCTTCGTACATGCCGAACGCGGTGTAAGCGCCGATCTCGAAGAACTCGCTGTTGGAATCGAGCAACAGGGCAAGTCGCTCGCGCGCGGTGAGGCGGCCCTTCTTGTGCTGCGCCTCGATGGCATTAGCGCCGCCGCCCTGGCGGATGTTTTCTTCCTCGTTGTGGATGCTGGCGACCAGGTCGGCCATGGCGCGCATGTTCTTCTCGAAGCGCGCCGAAGTGGCGTCAACGCGGGACTCGATGACGTTGTTAGCGGCCGAAGATGCGCTCTGCTGGGTACGGTCTGCCATCGAGAGATCACCGGAAACTGGTTACGGTATACCACACGGGGCGCACGTTGGTGCGTTGGTGCGTTGGTGCCCCACATCTGCCCGCATTTGGCAGATGTGGGTCTACTCAAATCAGATTGACGCCACAGGTATGGCGGTGAGGTCCTCCACCAGCCCGACTTCCTTTTGCAGGAACGGCTCGGCGTAGGTGACGCCGGCGAGCAAGCCGTAGAAGCGCGCCATGGTTTCCAGGCGCTCGCGGATTTCCGCGTGCCTCGGGAACAGCCCGCTGCCCGCCTGCTGGTCGGTGTATTGCGACTTGTAGGCCATCAGCGCCTCCAAGCGCGCTTCGAACTGGTTGGAAATGTCCACGACGAACGTTGGGCGGATGTCGTAATAGAGAGTCGCGTAAACAATCTTGAACGGGCGGTGCGGGGAGTGGCCAGTGGTCAGTGGCCAGGGGTCAGTTGAACCGACGTTGATGGCGAGCGAGTCGGCGCGCACCGGCGACACATCGAGCTTGGTCAGCCCGGCGAGAAAGCACGCTTCGTAGCCCAGGGTGGAGCAGGTGTAGTGATCGGGATGGCGGCCCTGCCAGTAGGGAAGAATGACAACGCGCGGGCGCAGCGCGCGAATGACGGAAGCGACCTTCAGCTTGTTGTCGAACGTGTTTTCGACGCGGCCGTCGGGAATGTCGAGCGCGCCGCGCCAGGAGACTTTCAGGATGCGGGCGGCTTCGGCGGATTCGCGCTCGCGGTCCTGGGCGGTGCCGCGCGTGCCCATCTCGCCGCGGGTGAGGTCGAGGATGCCGGTGCGATGGCCGAGCGCCGCCATCTTCCGCAGCGTGCCGCCGCAGGTCTGCTCGGCGTCGTCGCGGTGGGCGGCGATACTAAGAATGTCAACCACAGAGGGCACAGAGGTTGGTGAATTGTTCATTTCGCTTCAGCTTGTTCGCGTTTCCTGAAAGATGCGCGGCGGAGAAGATATGAATCAGAAAACCTCCGTGTCCTCTGTGGCTATTTCTTTCTCTGCACTAGAAAACGCGCCAGCGACTTGAGCGTGTTCGCGCGGTCGCCGAAGGGATCCAACTGCAAGCGCGCGGCGATGACGAGGTCTTCCGCTTTGCGCGCCGACGCTTCAATTCCGAACAGCGCCGGGTAGGTGGCCTTCTCGGCCGCCATGTCCTTGCCGGCGGTTTTGCCCAACTGCTCGGAAGATTGCGTGACGTCGAGGATATCGTCGGCGATCTGGAATGCGAGGCCGGCTTTCAAACCAAAGGAGCGCAATTTTGCGACCTCGGTCTTGGTGGCGCCGGCGTAAATCCCGCCGCTCACCACGCTGGCGGTGATCAGCGCCGCCGTCTTGGAGCGGTGAATATATTCCAGGGTTTCCGCGTCGGGCTTCTTGTGCTCGGCCTCCAGGTCCATCACCTGGCCGCCGATCATGCCGGCGATGGTGCCGGTCGAGCAAGCGATCTGCTCGATGATGCGGACGCGCGCCTCGGCGGGGCACGAAATGCGCGCCAGAACCTCATACGCGCGGGTTTGCAGCGCGTCGCCGGCAAGGATGGCAATCGCGTCGCCGAATACTTTATGGCAGGTGGGACGGCCGCGGCGCAGGTCGTCATTGTCGAGCGCGGGAAGATCGTCGTGGATGAGCGAATAGGTGTGCAGCATTTCCAGCGCGGCGCCGAGTTCTTCGACGCCGAGGGGCAGCAACTTGCCGACCATGCGAGCCGCCTCGATGCAGAGGATCGGCCGCAGCCGCTTTCCTCCGGCGAAGACACTGTGCCGCATCGCCTGGTGGATGGAGGCGGGGTACTGCGTCGCCGCAGGCAGCAGCCGCTCCAGCGCTTCATCGGTGATCGCGCGTCCTTTTTCCAGAATGTCGGCGAGCATAAACGCGTCAGTATAGCAGTCAGATTACGACCCGTGAGTGCGCTTGTCACGGCGGCTGCCAACTACCCGCTGCTATAATTCGCGGTTCTGCACGCACGCGGCTAGGGGTAAGTCGTGGCGCGATCTTTTTCTTCATGGTGGAGGATTGATGCGGCGTCTTGGAGCGGTGTTGGTTGTTTGCGCTTTCTTGTTTGTGATGGCAGCTAAGTCGCAGGCGCCGCCGCAGCCGAATGTTGCGGCGACCGCGCTGCAAGCTCCGGGACCGAGTACCGAACCGGACGAGCCGCAGGACCCGGGCCGGCGCATGCGCGGCTATTCGGATGCGGACGCGCGCACCGAGCGTGAATGGGAATCGAAGTTCCGCGCCATCCCCGAGCCGGGTCGCGCGCGCGAGTACATGCAGCGGTTGTCGGCGCGTCCCCACCACGTGGGCTCGCCTTACGACCAGGAAAACGCGCAGTGGCTGCTGAGCACGTTCAAGTCGTGGGGATTGGACGCGCACATCGAAACCTTTGAAGTCCTGTTCCCGACGCCCAAGCAGCGCGTTGTCGAACTGCTCGAACCGGTGAAGTTTACGGCCAGGCTGCAGGAGCCGACGGTGCCCGGCGATGCCACGAGCAATCAGCACGCCGAGCAGCTTCCCACCTACAACGCGTATTCCGCGGATGGCGACGTGACCGCGCCGCTGGTGTACGTCAACTACGGCGTGCCCGCGGATTATGAGCAGCTTGAGCGGCTGGGCATTTCGGTGAAGGGTGCAATCGTGATCGCGCGCTACGGGCAGTCGTGGCGCGGCATCAAGCCCAAGGTTGCGGCCGAGCACGGCGCGGTCGGGTGCATCATTTATTCCGACCCTCGCGAGGACGGCTACTTCGAGGGCGAAGTATTTCCCAAGGGGCCGTTTCGTCCCAAGGACGGCGTGCAGCGCGGCAGCGTCATGGACATGCCGATCTATCCCGGCGATCCGCTCACGCCGGGCGTGGGCGCAACCCCGGACGCGAAGCGCCTGCCGCTGAACCAGGTCAAGACGCTCACCAAAATTCCGGTGCTGCCGATCTCGTATGCCGACGCGACCCCGCTGCTGGAAAATCTGTCCGGGCCGGTCGCGCCGGAGAACTGGCGCGGCGCGCTGCCGATCACCTACCACGTGGGACCGGGCGCGTCGAAAGTGCACCTGGCGGTGAAATCGAATTGGGACCGCAAGCCGGTGAACGACGTCATCGTGCGCATCCCCGGCTCGAAGTATCCGGACGAATGGGTGCTGCGCGGCAACCATCATGACGGTTGGGTCAACGGCGCGGAGGACCCGATTTCCGGCCTGGTGGGCGAAATGGAAGAGCTGCGCGGAATCAGCGAACTGCTGAAGCAGGGCTGGAAGCCGAAGCGGACCATGATCTATGCCGCGTGGGACGGCGAGGAGCCAGGACTGCTCGGCTCCACCGAGTGGGCCGAAGCGCACGCCCAGGAATTGCAGCAGCACGCCGTCGCCTACATCAATTCCGACGGCAACGGGCGCGGGTATCTCAGCCTGATCGGTTCGCACACGCTGGAGCAGTTTCTCAACGATGTGGCGCGCGACATCACCGACCCGGAGAAGAACATTTCGGTGTGGAAGCGGCTGCAGTTGCTGCGCATCAAGCATGCGACGGAGCGACAGCAGGAGCAGACGCAGCGCCGCAGCGGCCGGCCCCGGTCATCCGACCAGTCGGTCGAAGAACTTCGCACGAAGGGCGTATTGCACCTGGACGCGCTGGGCTCGGGGTCGGACTACACCGTGTTCCTCGACCACCTCGGCATCGCGTCGCTGAACATCGGCTACGACGGTGAAGACGATGGCGGGATTTATCACTCCATCTACGACGACTTCTACTGGTACACGCATTTCTCCGACACCGACTTCGTGTACGCACGCGCTTTGGCCCAGACCGGCGGCACGGCGATGATGCGACTGGCGGATGCCGAGCTGCTGCCCTTCAACTTCGCCAATTTTGCCACCGCGATCAAGACCTACGTTGACGAATTGCAGAAGCTCGCCACCGACGAGCGCAACAAGACCGTGGAGCGCAACCGCGAGATTGACGAGGGAATGTTCACGGCGACGTCGGACCCGCGTAAGCCGTACGTTCCACCGTCGAAAGAAGCGGTGCCGCCGTTCCTGAACTTTGCCCCGCTCGAAAACGGGCTGGACGCGTTGCAACGCAGCACCCAACGCTTTGGCGCTGCCTTGCACCATGCGCAGCGAAATGGCGGCGCGGCGCTGGCTTCGCTGGCAAGCGTGAACGCGAAAATCATCCAGAGCGAGCGTGCCATGACGTTGCCCGACGGGCTGCCCAACCGCCCGTGGTTCCGCCACCAGATCTACGCGCCGGGGTTGTACACCGGATACGGCGTCAAGACCATTCCCGGCGTGCGCGAGGCGATCGAGCAGAAGCAGTGGAAGCAGGCGGATGAGCAGATGGTGCGCGCCGGCCAGGTATTACAGAACGAAGCCAAAGTGATCGACGAGGCCGCGGCGGCGCTGGAGAGCGCGGGGAAATGAGAAACTAACCGCGGATTCTCGCGGATCGACGCGGATCAGAAGCGATGATTCTTTATTTCCGATCCGTGAGAATCCGCGAAAATCCGCGGTTCGCTTTCTGCAGCGCACACGCGAGGGCGCCCGCGCGACCGAAAGCCGATCTGCGACGCGAAATTCTTGGATTACTTGCCCGACTTGAGCTGCTGCGCGAGCCAGTTCTCCAGGCCCATCTGGCCGATGGCGTGGAGTTGGCCTTCCAGATGGTCGGTGTGGCCCTCTTCGTCCTTGACCATCCGCTCGAAGAGCTCGCGCGAGCCGTTATCGCCGGCGGTCACGCACACCTTGGCGGCCGCGTTGTACTGGTGAACGGCGTCCCTCTCATCCTTCAGATTGTCTTCGAGGATTGCCTGCACCTTCATGGAGATCTTTGGCTTGAGCGCCACCTTGACAGCGGGCTGGCCGTCGAGAAAAAGTATGCGTTCGATGAGGCCTTCGGCGTGGTGCATTTCACCGATGGCTTGCTGCTTGATCTCGTCCCCCAGCCGGGCGTAACCCCAGTTGTGGCACATCTCGGCCTGCACCATGTATTGGACGATCGCGGTTAATTCGGCGCTGAGAGCAGCGTTCAGCTGCTCGATGACTTGTTCATTGCCGCGCATGTCTTCCTCCGGAAACGGACCATGTTCGACGAGAGTCTACAGGACTGCGGTGACGCAGGACACAGGGCAATGGTTGTGGTGGGCGCGGCGCCCGCGCTCCATCAAGGCGGCGGTAACTCAGGCGCAGCCCGGCCAGGCGCCGGGGCCCACCTCGAAATAAGCTCTACTTTCCCGCCTGCGTTGCCGCCGGTTTTTCCAGTCCTAACTGCGACAGAACGAACGCGTAGTCGAAGGCGATCTCCTTCAAGTAGTCGTAGCGTCCCGAAGAGCCGCCGTGGCCCGCGGCCATGTTGGTCTTCAGCACCAAGGGATTGCTGTCCGTCTTCAGCGTGCGCAGCCGCGCCACGTACTTTGCCGGTTCGTGATACATCACCTGGCTGTCGTTGAACGAGGTCTTCACCAGCATGGTCGGGTACGCCTTCTTTTCCAGGTTGTCGTACGGCGAGTAGCTGCGGATGTACTTGTACTCGTCCGGCTTGTTCGGGTTTCCCCACTCTTCATATTCGCTGACGGTGAGCGGGAGCGATGCGTCGAGCATGGTGTTCACCACGTCCACGAACGGCACCTTGGCAATCACGATGCGGAACAGGTCGGGACGCAGGTTGGTGATGGCGCCCATCAGCAGGCCGCCGGCGCTGCCGCCCTGCACCACCAGCTTCGCCTTCGACGTGTACTTACTGGCGATCAGGTACTCGGCAGAGTCAATGAAGTCGGTGAACGTGTTCTTCTTGTTGAACATCCTGCCGGCATCGTGCCACGGCTTGCCCATGTCGCCGCCGCCGCGAATGTGCGCAACCGCGTAGGAGAAGCCGCGGTCCAGCAGCGGCAGCATGTTGGAGCTGAAAGTCACCGGGTAGGAGAACCCGTAAGAGCCGTACCCGGCGAGAAACATCGGATGCGCGCCGTTGGTCTGGAAATCCTTGCGGTACACGATCGAGATCGGAATGCGGGTGCCGTCCCTGGCCGTCGCCCAGAGCCGCTCCGACTTGTACTTGGCCGGATCGTAGCCCGGCACCTCCACCTGCTTGAGCAGCTTTGAGGTGCGCTTTTCCACGTCGTAGTCGAACACGGAACTCGGCGTGACCATGGATTGATAGCTGTAGCGATAGAGCTTGGCGTCGTACTCGCGATTGTTGTTGGGCGACGCGAAATAAACCGGCTCGGGCATTTCGATGCGATGCGTCGCGCCGCTCTTGAAGTCCACCAGCGTCAGGTGCGGCAGCGCATTCTCGCGCTCAATCCGGACGTAGAAATCCTTGAACACGTCAACGTTGCTCAGCATTACCGCAGGCCGGTGCGCCACCAGTTCTTTCCAGTTTCGCTCGCCGGGGTCGCTGACGGGCGCCGTGACCAGCCGGAAGTTGCGGCCCTGGTCGTTGGTGCGGATCAGGAACTGGTCGCCGTGATCGTCCACGTAATATTCGTGGTCCTGGCGGCGTGGGTTGATCAGCTTGAATTCGCCCGTGGGCTGGTCGGAGCGGAGAAAGCGCATTTCCGACGTGGTATGGCTGCCGATCTCCATCAGGACGTACTGGCGGCTGCGCGTGCGGTGTACCCCCACATTGAAGCGCTCGTCCTGCTCCTCGTAGACCAGGTCATCGGGCTTGCCGGAACCGAGCACGTGGCGGTAGACGCGATAGTGCCGTTTCGCGTTGTCTTCCACGGTATAGAAGAGCGTCTTGTTGTCGGCGGCCCAGGCGACCGAGCCGGTTTTTTCCGCGACATCTTCCACCAGCGCCCCGGTTCGCAGGTCCTTCACGTGCAGCTTGTATTGCCGGAAGCCGGTGTTGTCGGTGGAATAGGCCAGCAGGTTGGCGTCGTCGCTCACCACGAGCGCGCCCAGCGACATGAATTTCTGTCCCTTGGCGAGCTCGTTCACGTCGAGCGTGATCTGCTCGGGCGCTTCCAGCGATCCGGCCTTGCGGCAGTAGATCGGATACTGCTTGCCTTCCTCGGTGCGTGAGTAGTACCAGCTACCGCCTTCGCGATAGGGAACCTGCACGTCGGTCTGCTTGATGTGTCCGAGCATTTCCTGGTAGAGAGCATCCTGGAAAGCTTCGGTACCGTGCATGACCGCGTCGGTGTAGGCGTTCTCGGCGTTGAGATAGGCGGCCACGTCGGGATTCTGCTTTTCGCGCAGCCAGAAATAGTTGTCGATGCGCCGATCGCCGTGGACGGTGACGTCCTTGGGAATGATCTTGGCGACGGGCGGCTTGGGGTTGTCGGTCTTGTCGGCGGCAACCGAGGGCGTGCTGGTCAGAGAGGCTGTCATGAATGCCAGAAACAGAAAGATTGCGGTGCTCTTCATTGGATTCGTGCGCTCCTGGGCAGGATTCGTCGAGCGTTAGCGGAACGCGCCAGTATAACGGGCAGGCAAGCCGGGTCAAGCGATTGGGATAGCTATTCAGACGGGAAAATTCACCCCCGTGCACGACGCTATGTGCAACGCCTGCGACGTGAGGCGGCGGGCGGGCGCGGGGTACGGGGGCATAACTAGTGATACGGCGATTTCACAACCGTTGCGGCACAGGCGGATTGCTGTTGAGGCGATTTATCGTCAACTATCGCCGCTGGAGGGATCGGTGAGACAATCGGGCTGCCTTTGGGAGGCAGTGAAATGACGCTTTGGCGTGTGGTTGAGATCGTAATAATTGTGGTGGTGATCTACGTGGCGGTTCGCCTGTTTCGAAAAAGGTCGTAGGCTCACGGTGAGCCTGTGGAGGCAAGGTCTCGATGGGCACGTATGTCTTGGTTCAGCAGTTCGGTTCAGCTCGTTTCCACCAGCATCCGCTCGGTGGCGCGATGGCGGTAACTGAACATCTTGTCCAGTGCGCTGCGTACGAATAGAGAATTCACTGTGTTGCCCAGCTTCCCCCATCCCACGTCATATTCGACGATATCGTTGATGAGGGTTCCCGCCCCGCTCGCTTGAAACGAGTGCGTGTGGTCCCAGTGCGCGAATGGACCTCTGACCTGCGTGTCGCGGAAGTAAGCTCCGTATTCGAATTCGACGATGCGCGCCAGCCACCGCCGTCGAAACGGAAACTGCGGAAACAGCCTCACGGACATCTCGATCTCGGAACCCTCGCCGGCAAGTCCGGGGTGGCCAGCGGGCGCCACCAGGTCCAGGCGAACGATGCGCGCGCCGGATTCCGGCGGGCTGATGAGCGGCAGGTTCTTGGGATCGGCAAAGAAACGGAAGGCGCGCTCCGTCTCAACCGATACAAACTGCGAGGTTTCGAAAAACTCGAACATAGGGCGACCGGTAGGCCTGGCCGGGATGAACCAAGATAGTAAACCCCAGAGCTAGTGGGTACTTCTGCGCTAACTCCAAGGGCTGTGATTTTCCTCAGGCTGCTGCAAGCTTTGCCAAGCACCTAAAAAATACATATTGACAAGCAACAACTTAGGCGTAGGATGTGGTCCAAAGTGGTCGAAAGTGGTTTGAAGTTGGTTCGCTATGGGTAACCGGCGCCGGACTGAGGGGCGCCAGTGGAATGATCGAGAAATTCCCCCAACTCGACTCCAACGAACCCGAATTTGAGCAGTTTTTGACCGTTTTGACCTCCGTGGCTGCCGCAATTGCAGCCCGGAAACGGAATCAACCGAATGTTTCGCGGCAATCACCCAACCCGCGTCGACGAAAAGGGACGGCTCAAGGTTCCCGCGGAATTCAAGCGCGTGATCGACGAGAAATATGCCGCCCGATTCTACATCACATCGCTGAATGGGAAGGTTGCCCAGATATATCCCTTCGAGGAATGGGAACGGATCGAGCAGAAGCTGGCCGCGCTCTCCAATTTCAATCCCACCAAGAAGAGGTTCTTGACGCGTACCAATTATTGGGGCCAGGCAGTGGAGATGGATGCCCAGGGACGCCTGTTGTTGCCGCAACTGCTGCGCGACGCGGCGGACCTGAAGGGCGACGTAGCGGTGCTGGGATATCTGAACCATTTGGCAGTCCAGAGCATGGAAGCGGTCAGCAAGGAAGTGGCAGAACCCTTTACGGCCGATGACGAAAAGAACCTGGACGACTTGGGCATTTAGCAGTGCATGGCAGCGGGAAACACGCCCCCAGGGGCGGACATGGCAGTCGGGAACAGCAAGTTGGCCATGTCTCCGTTCTTTTAAAAGAAGCGATCGAATTTCTGGCGGTCAAGCCGGGCGGGACCTATATCGACGCCACAGTGGGACTGGGCGGGCACAGTTTCGAGCTCGCAAGACGCCTCGGCCCACGGGGTCGTTTGATTGGGCTCGATAAGGACCCGAAGGCGCTGGCTATCGCGCGCGAGCGGCTGCAACCGCCGGCTGGGATGGAAAACAACTGGCCGGTGGTGGAGCTGATCAACGCATCCTTCGCCCGGGTCGCGGAGTTCGTCGGCGAACAACAAGCTGACGGGCTGCTGGCGGACCTGGGATTGAGCTCGTTGCAGCTTGCGGACGCGGCGCGGGGCTTCAGCTTCCAGGCGGAGGGCGCACTCGACATGCGGATGGATCCGGGCGCCCCCATGACTGCCGAACAAGCGGTAAACCAGCTCAGCGAGCGCGAGCTTGCTGATTTGATTTACGAATTCGGTGAGGAAAGGAGGTCGCGGAGAATCGCCAGAGCCATTGTCCGGTCGCGGCCGATACGAACCTCGAAGCAGTTGGCGGAGGTCGTAGCGGCCGCGGCCGGGCCAATGAAACCCGGGCACATTCATCCTGCGACGCGCACCTTTCAGGCTCTCCGGATTTTCGTAAACCGCGAATTGGACGACCTGCGGGCGCTGCTCTCGAGCGCGCCCGGGGTGCTCCATCAGGGCGGGCGGCTGGTGATCATCAGCTTCCACTCGCTGGAAGACCGGATCGTGAAGGACGCGTTCCGGGACGGCGCGCAAGCCGGCTGCTACCGGCTGCTGACGAAAAAGCCGGTGACCGCGAGCCGGGAAGAGGTCGAGCAGAATCCGCGGTCGCGCAGCGCGAAGCTGCGGGCGGTGGAAAAAGTTGTGGGAAATGTGCAAAACATCGTATCACGACATAATTAACGGCAAAAGCGGTGAGAGATCTAAATACAAGTTTCCGGGGCGGCATCGCCTCTCTGACTAGGGCGAATGAGTAGTTCCACAAAACAAAATCCTTCCTTTCGATGCCGTCCCGGGAAGGATTCTAGAAGTCGGCGGACTCGGAGGTGCAGGATGTACACGGGAACAGTGATCAGCGAATTGATGGAAATGGTGGCGCGGGCGGAAGACCACGCGCAGGATCTGCGCGCGGCAGTCGAACTGGAGCGCGAAGACCAGCTCCTGGCGTCGCACTTCGCCTATTACCCGGCGGATTCGCAACCGATGATGAACGGGGTGGCGTAATGGCGGCCGGGGCTACCACACGTCCGCAGGTGTGGGCCAGCCGCCGCAGTTGGAGCGGCACGCCCGAAGTTTACTTCACCAAGGCCATCGACAACTCGCGCCTGGTGCGCGTCGCCGATACCAAGCGCAGCCGCGAAATGACGCAGTTCGCCTGTGCGCTGGCCCTTCTGTTCCTGCTGGTCATGATCTATGCCTGGCAGCATTTCAGCGCCATCGAGTACGGCTACCGCATCGAGGCGATGAAATCGCAGCGCGAGAGCATGGTGGAAACCAACCGCGCGCTGCGCCTGGAGGAGGCGTCCTTGAAAGACCCGCAGCGCATTGACATGCTGGCGCGGGAGATGGGCCTGCAGACCCCGAAGGCCGGACAAGTGGTCCGCATCGAGCCCAGCGCCAAGGACCCCGGAGTGCCGGTGATGGCGCGCGCCGACGTGGCGGTGATTTCGACGCCGTAATTCTTTTTCTTGCATTGAGCCCTCGATCATTGTCAGGTGAAGACCGTGGCGGGCAATAGCCTCCTGAAGGACCCGAAGTGGCGGCTGTACCTGCTGGGGGCCTTCCTGTTTCTGTGGTGTGGATTCATCGGCCTCCGCCTGGTTCAACTGCAAATTTTCCGTTACGGCGACTGGCTGCAACGCGCGCAACGTCAACAGCAGCGCACCATTCCGGTGGCGCCCCGCCGCGGCATCATTTACGACCGCAACGGCCACGAACTGGCCATGTCCATTTCGGTGGACTCGGTGTTTGCCGTTCCCAGCGAAATTCCCGATCCGGAGAACACCGCCAGCCTGCTGGCGCGCGTCCTGCACAGCGACCCGCGGGAGATGGTCGCGCGGCTCAAGGCGTCGCACTCCTTCGCCTGGATCGCGCGCAAGGTGGACGCGGACGCCGGCCAGCGCATCCGCGCCATGAACCTGCGCGGCATCTACTTTCAGAAGGAGCCGAAGCGTTTCTATCCCAAGCGCGAACTGGCCGCGCAGACCATCGGCTACGTCGGACTTGACGACGAGGGACTGGGCGGCATTGAGCACGCCTTCGACGCGCGCCTGCACGGCACGCCCGGCAAGATGCTGATCACCATGGACGCGCGCCGCAAATGGTTTGGCCGCGTCGAGCGCCAGCCCGACCCCGGCGACAACGTGGTCCTCACCATCGACGAAAAAATTCAGTACATCGTCGAGAAGGAACTCGAGCAGGCCATGCGCGACACCCGCTCCGAAGCGGGCACGGTGGTGGTGCAGAACCCGCGCACCGGCGAGATCCTCGCGCTCGCCAACCGCCCCACCTTCAATCCCAACATCTACAAGGACGCGCCGCTCCCGGCGCTGAAAAACCGGGCGGTCAGCGACATCTACGAGCCCGGCTCGGTGTTCAAGATCGTCACCTATTCGTCCGCCGTGGAAGAGAAACTGGTGCAGCCCGACGACCCCATCGATTGCCAGGGCGGCGTGATCAACGTCGGCGGCATTCGCATCCACGACCTGCACAAGATGGGCGTGGTGCCGATCAAGGACGCGCTGGCGCACTCCAGCGACGTGGCCGCGGTCAAGGTCGGCATGCGCGTGGGCGACCAGCGCTTGTACAACTACATCCGGGGCTTCGGTTTCGGACAGCAGACCGGCATCGAACTGCCCGGCGAAACCAAGGGCATGGCCAAGCCGGTGAACCGCTGGTCAAAGGTTTCCATCGGCGCCATGTCGATCGGCCAGGAAATCGGCGTGACCGCGCTGCAACTGGCGTCCATGGTGTCGGCAGTCGCCAATGACGGCGTGTACACGCCGCCGCGCATCGTCGCCGGCGTGCTGCCGCCGCGCAAGACTCCGCAAACCGTCACCTTCCAGCGCCCGCAGCAGCACCGCGTCATTTCCACTCTGGCCGCGGTTCAGATGAAGAAGATGCTGGAAGGCGTGGTCCTGTTCGGCACCGGGCGGCGGGCCATTCTCGACGGCTACACTTCCGCCGGCAAGACCGGAACCGGGCAGAAGGTCGACCCCAGCACCGGCACGTATTCGCGGACCAAGTACGTGGCGACATTTGCCGGTTTCGCGCCGGTGAACAATCCCGCGCTGACCATCATGGTTAGCCTGGATTCGCCGGTCGGCCTCCACCAGGGCGGGCAGGTTTCGGCGCCGGTGTTCACGCGCATCGCGCAGCAGGTGTTGTCTTACATGAACGTGCCGCACGATGCCGAAATCAAAAATGCCAAGCGCCTGCAATTGCGCGCGGCGGTGAAGGACGACGATCTGAATGAAGGCTCGCCCGAGCGCCTGGGCGGCGGCCTTGAAGTGGCGGAGAATGCCGCGCCCGAGCCGCAGCCGCCGAAGTCTGCGCCGGTGATCGCGGCTGCGCCGGTGGCGAAAGTTACGCCGGCTGCACTAACCTCGAAGACTTCGGCGCCGCCACCGGTGCCGGTCGCTCCGGGGCCGCAGCCCGCGACCGAAGAGCGTCCCGGCGGCGGGACCGTTGTCCTCGATGTAGGCGGTGGCGTGAACGTCCCATCATTTGCCGGAAAAACTCTGCGCTCCGCCATCGAGGCGGCGCAGGACGCGGGGCTGGAGATCGAAGCCATGGGCAGCGGCGTCGCCCGCGAGCAATCCCCGGCGGCAGGGACGCGCGTTCCCAGCGGAACCAGAATTTCGGTACGGTTCAGCCGGTAAGTCTTAGCCACAGATTCCATGGATCTCACGGATCAATCAAGGAAATCCGTGCTCATCCGTGTGAATCCGTGGCCAATGTTTTTCCTCTGTGTCCTCTGTGGTTAAATGGCGGCAATGAAGTTCCAACCACTGCTCGACGGCGCGGAGTTCCTCTTCCAGCGCGGCAATCCTGAGATCGCCGGGCTCGACTATGATTCCCGTCGCGTGCAGCCCGGCTGGTGCTTTGTCGCCATGAGAGGCGAGACCACCGACGGCAATCGCTACATTGAGGCTGCGCTCGCCGCCGGCGCGGTCGCGGTGGTCAGCGACGACCCAAAGGTCGAGCCCAAGGGCGACGTCGCCTGGGCGCAGGTGCCGCACGGACGCCGCGCGCTCGCCCGCCTGAGCGCGAACTTCTACAAGCGGCCCGCCGAAAAGCTGGCCGGCAGCGGCATTACCGGCACCAACGGCAAGACCACAACCTCGTTCTTGCTGGAATCAATTCTGCAGGCGGCAGGGCGGAAGACCGCGCTCATCGGCACCGTCGAATACCACGTGGCGGGCAATGTTCTGCCTGCGCCGCACACCACGCCCGAGCCGCTCGAGCTCAATCAAATGCTGGCCGAGGCGCTGCGCAACGGCGCCACAGAATCGGTGATGGAGGTTTCCTCCCACGCCCTGGCGCAGCAGCGGGTCTTCGGTATTCCCTACGATGTCGCGATTTTTACCAATCTTACCCGCGACCACCTCGACTACCACGGTGATTTCGACTCCTACTTCGCCGCCAAGCGCGCGCTGTTCGAGGGCGTCGGCACCGATCCCCCGCGCATTGCCATCATCAATATTGAAGACGAGTACGGAAAGAAGCTGGCGAAGTTCAGCAAGTCGCGCTCGCAGGTGCTGACGTACGGAGTCGCGCAAGGCGATTTCCACGCCGACAAAGTTGACGTCGGCATGAACGGCACGCGCTTTGACCTGGTGACGCCCACCGGCACGGTTCCGCTCTGGTCGCCGCTCATCGGGCGCGTCAACGTCTACAACATCCTTGCCGCATCCGCTGCGGCGTTTGCGCGCAACTGCCCGCCGGAAGCCATTTCCCGCGGGGTTGAGCGGCTGGCCTGCGTGCCCGGGCGCTTCCAGCGCGTGGACGCCGGCCAGCCCTTCACCGTCGTGGTGGATTACGCCCACACCGACGACGCGCTGCGCAATCTCACCGCGCTCGCCCGCGAATTCGTTGCCCGCGGCGGCGGCAAGGTGATCACCGTCTTCGGCTGCGGCGGCGATCGCGATCGCGCCAAGCGCCCGCTGATGGGAGAAGCCGCCGGGCGCGGCAGCGATTACGTCATCCTCACCTCCGACAATCCGCGCAGCGAGGACCCGATGGCGATCATCAACCACGCTCTGCCCGGATTGGAGCGCACCAAGACGCCGTTCACCGTCGAGCCCGATCGCGCCAAGGCGATTGCGCTCGCGGTCAAGACAGCCGCGCCGGGCGATATCGTCCTCATCGCCGGCAAGGGGCACGAAAAAATGCAGATCACCCGCGAAGGCGCTCATCCTTTCGACGATGTCGAAGTCGCACGCGCGGCGCTGCAGGCTGCCGGCTACCGCCAGAAAGAATCCGCGCCGGTAGGGGGAACGCGATGAAGTTGCCGCTGGCACGCATTGCCGAGATCACCGGCGGGATGGCAGGCGAAGTTCATCGCGATGCCTTCGCCACCGGCTATTCCATTGACTCGCGCACGCTGCAGCCCGGCGACCTGTTTTTTGCCATCAAAGGCGAGCATTTCGACGGCCACGATTACGTGAACGCGGCCCTGGACCGGGGCGCGGTCGCGGCCGTGGTGCACGTCAGCCAGGCGGCGCGCTTCGGCGACCAGCGCCGCATCATCGCCGTCCCCGACACGCTCGATGCGCTGCAGAAGCTTGGCCGCGCCGTGCGCCGGATGTGGAACAAGACGGTGATCGCGATCACCGGGTCGGCGGGCAAGACCACCACCAAGGAATCGGCGGCGCGCCTGCTGTCGGCGAAATACCGTGTGCTCAAGTCCGAGGGCAATCTCAACAACCACTACGGACTGCCGCTGCAATTGCTGCGGCTGGAGCCGGAACATCAACTCGCGGTGCTCGAACTCGGCATGAACCACGCCGGTGAAATTCGCGCGCTGGCCGCGCTTTGCGAGCCCAATGTCGGCGTCGTGACCTGCGTCGCCCCGGTGCATCTCGGCTTCTTCAATTCCGTCGCCGACATCGCCCGCACCAAGTACGAGCTCATCCAGTCGCTCCCCGCCACCGGCACCGCGGTGCTGAACGCGGATGACGAATATGTCTCGCAGTTTGGCCGCGATTTTTCCGGACGCGTCATCACCTTCGGCATCCATCATCCCGCCGACGTCCGCGCGGAAGCGATCCGGGAATTGGGGCCGGACGGCTCCGAGTTCGATGTTGTTGCCGGCGCGGCGCACGCGCACGCCCGGTTACGGCTCATCGGACGCCACAACATCTACAACGCGCTCGGCGCGATTGCCGTGGCGCTGTTCGGCGGGCTCACCCTGGAGGAAGCGACATCCGGAGTCGCGCTGTTCACTCCGGCGGACAAACGCGGCCAGATCCTGACCGTTGGCGGCGCCACCGTCATCAACGACACCTACAACTCCAACCCCCGCGCGCTCGATTTGTCGTGGACGCGCTGGCCGGCATGGCGGTCCGCGATGGCGGCCGCCGCGTCGTGGTTGCCGGCGAAATGCTCGAACTCGGCTCCGCTACCGACGACCTCCACCGCCGCTCCGGCGCCCATATGGCCGACAAAAAGATTGACATCGTGCTCGGCGTCCGCGGCGCCGCCCGCAAAATCGTGGACGCCGCCGCCGAAGCAGGCGTACGCGCCGAATTTGTCGATTCGCCTGAACAGGCGGGCGAGTGGCTGGCGCGCGAGGTCCGCCCCGGCGACATCGTCCTGCTCAAGGCTTCCCGCGGCGTGAAACTGGAGCGTGCGCTGGAGGCCTGGAGGTCGTGCGCCACCGGCGCGGGATAGTTTAGTCACCACGGAAGAGGAGGTAGAACCCCCTCACAATAAGAGCGACGTACATAACCCAACATGTACCCAGGAAGATTCTCGCTGCTACATCTCCCTTGCGCCGGACGATTGCTACGAGTACGAAGAGCAGAAAAGCTACATGTACGGTGGTGATGATCGCGGTGCTGGTCGGAGTGGCATGGTGGCTGTTCCACTGGGCACAATAGCCGAGGGCGACCCCCAGCAGTAGGAGCAGGAGGGCGGTCCACCAGAAACTAACCTCGCGATGTTTCAAATCAGCCATTGTCGTCACCACTCTGTTGTTCACGCGGGGCCACTTCGGTTAGTTTCAACATACAGTAACGCCATCAGTTTTTGGGCACTGACCACACTTGGCACTAGCGCCCGGTTGCTAGCCCCTACAAACAATTCGCTCCGCTGCTGTATTCTTAGCCCAGCATCACCGCGCTGGAAGGGAGAGCTGTTTGCTCTACTGGCTTCTTTATCAGGTACTGTTCCGCTATTTTTCTCCCTTCCGCATTTTCCGGTACCTGACTTTTCGCACCGCGTTTGCCAGCCTGACGGCGCTCTTCATGGGCCTGATCGTCGGTCCCGCCATCGTTCGCAAGCTGCGCGAATTCCAGATCTCGCAATACATTCGCGAAGAAGGCCCCAAGGCGCACCAGAAGAAAGCCGGCACGCCGACCATGGGCGGTCTGCTAATCGCCATCGCCATCATCGTTCCCACGCTCCTGTGGGCCGACCTGACCAACAAGTACGTCTGGCTCGCCGTCATGGCCACGGCGGCCTTCGGCGCAATCGGTTTTGCCGACGATTACCGCAAGGTCGTGAACCAGCGCAATCTCGGCCTCACCGGAAAAACCAAGCTGATGCTGCAAGTCCTGGTCAGCGTCATCATTGCGGTCTCGCTCATTCTCTTGCAGGCGAAGGGGCAGTACTCGACGCACCTGATGGTGCCGTTTTTCAAGAACGTCCGCCCTGACCTGGTGATCTCCGCGTTGCTCGCCAAGCCGCATCTCTGGCCGATCGCATTTCTCCCGTTTATCGGCTTCGTGGTGCTGGTGATCGTCGGCTCCAGCAACGCCGTGAACCTCACCGACGGCCTCGACGGCCTCGCCATCGGCTGCACCGTGATTGCCGCCGGCGCGCTCACGGTGCTTACTTACGTCAGCGGCCACGCCACATTTTCCGACTACCTCGAACTGCAGCGCATGCCGCAGGTGGGCGAACTGACCATCTTTTGCGGCGCCATGGTCGGTTCCGCCATCGGCTTTCTCTGGTATAACGCCCATCCCGCCGAGGTCTTCATGGGCGACGTCGGCTCGCTCGCGCTTGGCGGCGCCATCGGCACGGTCGCGGTCATCATCAAGCAGGAACTGCTGCTGCCGTTCATCGGCGGCGTTTTCGTGATTGAAGCGGTGTCGGTGATTCTGCAGGTGGGCTCGTACAAGCTGCGCAAAAAGCGCATCTTCAAGATGGCGCCGCTGCACCATCATTTCGAGTTGCTGGGATGGTCGGAGTCGAAAATCATCGTCCGCTTCTGGATTGCCTCGCTCGTCTTCGCCCTGTTCGCCCTCACCACCTTGAAACTGCGCTAGCGGCGTGTGCGACAATCAGGGGTTCCAATCCAGGGTTGTGGACACAACTCGTTCAGGCAGGGAGGAGCACGACCTTATAAGTCGTGCTGGGGGAGTCAGGGCCCGATGGGCACGACCGCAGTCGTGCAGCTTGACGGGATTTACGCAGGACTGGACACGATACATCCGTGCTGATATTGGGAGAAACGTTACCTCATCAGATTCCCCCCAAGGACGCCCGGGTTGCACAAGAAATTTTGAGCCATGGCAGAACCTTTTGACGTAAAAGGCAAGCGCGTGCTGGTGGTCGGGCTGGGCAAGTCCGGCGTTGCTTCCGCCCAGTTCCTGCAGCAGCGCGGCGCCCGCGTCACCGCCTCCGACGCCAAGGCCGAGGACGACCTGCGCGCCGACATCCGCACCCTCCTCGATCTCGGTGTCACCGTCGAAACCGGCGGCCACGGCGAGCGTACCTTCCGGCAGCAGGACCTCATCGTGGTCAGCCCGGGCGTGCCCACCAACGTTCCACAACTGGCGCAGGCGCGCGCCATGGGCATTCCCGTCATCGGCGAAATCGAGCTGGCCTCGCGTTTTCTGAAGGGCCACATCGTCGCCATCACCGGCTCCAATGGCAAGACCACCACCACCGCGCTGGCCGGCGACATCATCGCCTGGGGAGGCTACGAGTCGCAGGTCGGCGGCAACATCGGGACGGCCGCCATTTCGCTGGTCGCCGACGCCACCGACGACACCTACAACGTCCTCGAGGTCTCCAGTTTCCAGTTGGAGACCATCCAGACTTTTCATCCGGAAATCGCGGTCGTGCTCAACGTCACGCCCGACCACCTCGACCGCCACGGCAGCTTCGACCAGTACCTTGCCGCCAAGAAACGCGTTTTCGAAAACCAGGCTTCCTCGGATTACGCCATCCTCAACGCCGACGACAAACAGGCAGCGCGTATGGCAGACGGCCTCACGGTCCAAGTCCGCTGGTTCAGCCGCAAGCAAGAAGTTGAGCACGGCGCCTTCGTGCGCGACGGCCGCATCCTCCACCGCGACGACTCCGGCGAGCACGAGATCATGCCTGCCTCCGAGATTCCGCTCCAGGGCGCGCACAACCTGGAAAACGTACTGGCGGCGGTGTGCATCGGCATGATCGTTCCCTGCGAGCCGCACCGCATCCGCGCCGCCGTCAAGGAATTCAAGGCGGTCGAGCACCGCCTCGAGTTCGTCACCACCATCAACGGCGTGCAGTTCTACAACGATTCCAAGGCCACCAACGTTGACGCCACCATCAAGGCGCTGGAATCGTTCCCCCGCAATATCCACATTATTCTTGGCGGCAAGGACAAAGGCTCGCCCTACACCGTTCTCAATCCGCTGCTGCAGGAACGCGCCAAACGCGTCTATACGATCGGCGCCGCCGCTGCCAAGATCGAAAAGGAAATCGCCGGCGCTGCCGAGATCGTCCACGCCGAGACTCTTGATGTCGCTGTCCGCCGCGCCTTTGAGTCCGCCACTCCCGGCGACATCGTCCTGCTCGCCCCGGCCTGCGCCAGCTTTGACCAGTTCCAGAGCTACGAACACCGCGGCCGCGCCTTCAAGGACCTGGTTCACGCCCTGGCGGAGAAAAAGCAAGCCATTAGCTCATAGCTCTCAGCTCTCAGCTCTCAGCATTCAGCTCTACCCATTCAGTCTGCAGCCACAAGCCCCGCAGGGGCGGCAGTTCATAGCCCGGCACAGCCTGCCCTGAGCGAAGCCGAAGGGTAAGTGCCGGGGAAGCTAAGTCACTGCGAGTCCCGTGGGGACGACACAAAAACTCCCATCCCGAACCCGCAGAGTAACCCCACCAGACGCGCTCGAATGCTACAACTCATCTGTTGGGCTCGCGCGAATTCGCATTTGGCTAATCGCTAATTGCTAATCGCTAATTGCTCGGCTCCCCATGGCCAAACGCGTCAGCGTCGACAAAACTCTCTTCACGGTCACGCTGATCCTGGTTTTTATCGGCCTGGTCATGGTGTTCAGCGCCTCGGCGGTGATTGCCAAGGATAAATTCGGCTCCCCTTATCACTTCGTCGTGCGCCAGTTCGGTTGGGCATTGGCCGGGCTCGCGGCCATGTTGGGCGCCATGCGCCTCGACTACCGCCGCTACAAGCATCCGGCGGTTGTCTTCTCGCTGATGGCTGTGACCACCCTGCTGCTGATCTCGGTCTTCTTCCTGGACCGCACCCACAACACGCATCGCTGGATCAAGCTCGGCCCGCTTTCCTTCCAGCCTTCCGAACTCGCCAAGCCCACGCTCATCCTCTTTCTCGCGTATTTCCTGGAAACGCGTACCCGGTCCATGGACGACTGGCGCGGCACCCTCATGCCGGCCCTCGCGCCCGCGGTGGTGATGTCGGCGCTCATCCTGGTTCAGCCCGACCTCGGCACCGCGCTCGCCTGCGGCGCCATCAGCGCGGTCATCCTGTTTGTCGCCGGCATGAGCCTGAAGTATTACGCCTACGCGCTCGCGCCCCTGCCGCTCTTCTTTTATGTTTTCATCGTGCGCGTTCCCTGGCGTTACCAGCGCATCCTGGCCTTTCTTGACCCGTACTCCGACCCGCAGGGACGCGGCTTCCACATCATTCAGTCGCTGATCGCCGTCGGCACCGGCGGCCTCACCGGCCTCGGACTGATGGAAGGCAAGCAGAAGTTGTTCTACCTGCCCGAGCCCCACACCGACTTCATCTTCGCCGTCACCGCCGAGGAACTTGGCTTACTGGGCGCGAGCGTGGTGGTCGCGCTGTTCGCCATTTTTCTCTATCGCGCCATCCGCGTCGCCGTCCTCACCGACGACATCTTTGCGCGCTACCTCGCCACCGGCGTTGCTGCCATGGTCGGGGTGCAGGCGCTGTTCAATATCAGCGTGGTCCTCGGCATGGCCCCCACCAAAGGCATCCCGCTGCCCTTCATCTCCTACGGTGGATCGTCGCTGTTCGTTACCCTCGCCAGCGTCGGCGTGCTGCTGAACATCACTCAACACACGGACTGAAATCGGCAATCGACAATCGGCAATCGGAAATGACTTTCGGCCTCGGTACCTCTTGTGTCCTCTGTGGCGAAATACCGATGTTGTAATCTGAACCCATGCGAGCAATCCTGGCAGGCGGCGGAACCGGCGGACACGTCATTCCCGCGCTTGCCATTGCCCGGGAACTCCACGACAAATTCGGCGCGGAAATCATTTTTGTCGGCACCACGCGCGGCATTGAAACCCGCCTTGTCCCCGCCGCCGGCTTTCCGCTGAAGCTGATTGACGTCGGCCAGCTCAAGAACGTCAGCGCCATGACGCGCCTGAAGACCTTGTTCGCCCTGCCGCGCGCCATTTTCGCTGCGTCGCAAATCCTGCGCGAGTTCCGTCCCGAGGTCGTCATCGGCGTCGGCGGTTACGCCTCCGGCCCGGCGATGCTGGCCGCCGCGCTCAGCAGCGTGCCGGCGGTGGCGTTCGAACCCAATTTCGTTCCCGGCTTTGCCAACCGGGTCGTCGCTCCCATGATCGCCGTCGCGGCGGTGCAGTTTCCCGAGACCCGCCGCTGGTTTCACCGCTCGGTTGTGACCGGCGTTCCGGTGCGCCACGCATTTTTCAAGATTCCGCCGCGCCCGCCCGGCGCAGCCCCGACGCTGCTTCTATTCGGCGGCAGCCAGGGCGCGCACGCCCTCAATCGCGCGCTTATCGAGGCGCTGCCCACGCTCATCGAGCGCGTGCCCGGCCTGCGCGTCATTCATCAGACCGGCGAGCGCGATTACAGCCAATCGCAGGCCGATTACCTGCGCGTCGGCATTCCCGCCGAGGTTTCTCCGTTCATTCACGACATGCCCGGCGCCTTCGCGCGCGCCGACCTGGTGATTTGCCGTTCCGGCGCCAGCACCGTCGCCGAAATCGCGGCAGCAGGGAAGCCGGCCATTTTCGTGCCCTTCCCGCGCGCCGCCGACGACCACCAGCGCCGTAACGCCGAGGCGCTCTCGACGAAAGATGCGGCCATACTCATCCCGGAATCGGAACTACAAAAGCTGGCCGACACCGCGGCGCAACTGCTCAACGATCCCGCGCGCCTGCAGGCGATGGGTGCGGCAGCGCATCGGCTCGCCCATCCCGATGCCGCCGGCGAAATCGCCCGCCTGGCCGCGAAACTGGCGGGAGTTTCGGAATAAAATCGAACCACGGTAAGCTCTTAGCTGTTAGCTGTTAGCTCTTAGCCAAACCGGGACAGCAAGAAGCTACGAGCTAAAGCATGGATTCGCACGGATTGGATTTGTCTTATCCGTGTTCATCTGCGTAAATCCGTGGTTAAGTATTTGTTTGCGGCTTACGCTACCCTTCAGCAGCTAAGAGCTAACAGCTAAAAGCCAAAAGCTTGTTTGCGAAAATCCAACGCGTGCACTTCGTCGGCATCGGCGGCATCGGCATGAGCGGCATTGCCGAGGTCCTGTTGAACCTGGGCTACAAAGTTTCCGGCTCCGACGTTAAGCCCTCGCCGGTCACTCAGCGTCTCGCCTTTCTCGGCGCCATCGTCTTCGAAGGCCACTGCGCCGAAAATATCTCCGGCGCCGAAGTGGTCGTCGTCAGCTCAGCCGTTCGCCCAGAGAATCCCGAAGTCGCCGCCGCCCGCGCCGCCCACATCCCCGTCATTCCGCGCGCCGAGATGCTCGCCGAACTGATGCGCCTGAAGTACGGCATCGCCGTCGCCGGCATGCACGGCAAGACCACCACCACCTCCATGATCGCCGCCGTGCTTGCCGCCGGTGGCCTCGATCCTACCGTCGTTGTTGGCGGCCGCGTGGATGCCATGGGTTCCAGCGCCCGCCACGGCAAATCGCAATACCTGGTCGCCGAAGCCGACGAAAGCGACCGCTCGTTTCTCAAGCTTTCGCCCATCCTCGCGGTCGTCACCAACATTGACCGCGAGCACATGGACTGCTACCGCGACATGGACGACGTCGAGCGCACCTTCATCGAGTTCATGGACCGCGTGCCGTTCTACGGCATGGTCGTCGCCTGCAACGACAATGACGGGCTCCGCGCCCTGCTGCCGCGCGTGCAGCGCCGCACCGTCACCTACGGTACGCGCGAAGATTCCGATTTCCGCATCGTGGCGAGTGACACCGACGGTTGCCCCGCCCTTGTCGCTCCCGCTTCTGGAGCGACAGGGTGGGGAATTTCGCGGTTGACCCGCTTCACCGTGGACTACCGCGGGCGCGCGCTCGGCGAGTTCCGCCTGCACGTTCCCGGTGCGCACAATGTGCTCAACGCCACCGCCGCCATCGCAGCCGGCATCGGCCTCGACGTCCCGGTGGAAGACATTCGCTCGGCGCTCGCCGATTTTCGCGGCGTGGACCGCCGCTTCCAGTTGCGCGGGCAAGCTGGCGGCGCCAGCGTCGTCGACGATTACGGTCACCATCCCACCGAGATTCGCGCCACCCTCGCCGCCGCCCGCCAGTGCGGATTCGGGCGCATCCACGTCATCTTCCAGCCGCATCGCTACACTCGCACGCAATTGTTGATGGACGAATTCGCCGCCGCCTTCACCGACGCCGACTCGCTCTTCCTCCTCGATATCTACCCCGCCAGCGAGCCGCCGATCCCCGGCATCACCGCGCAAGCTCTTGCCACCCGCATCGCGGAGCAGGGAAGCCGCCTGGTGATTTACGCCGCCTCCTTCGCCGATGCCGTCAACGCCGCCGTTGCCGTTGCCCGCCCCGGCGACATGATCCTCACCCTCGGCGCCGGCAGCGTCTCCCAACTCGGGCCCCAGGTCCTGGAGGCTCTCGAGCAAGCGCGCGCTGCCGCCGGCACCACGGAGCGATAGAAAAAATCCCGCGCCACCGCCGGTGTCCCGGAATGCCAGAAAAACTTCACGCCTGTCATCCTGAGCGAGGTCCAACGCGCCCTGGGTTTGGGCGCGTTGCGACCGAGTCGAAGGACCTTGCGCTCGCCGGGAGCTCCGAACTGTTCTGCCGTTCTTCAATACGAAATCTCACGTCTCCTTCTTCAATCGGCAATCGACAATCGAAAATCGGCAATGAGTTTCGCCTATGCGCCTTGAGCCTTCCGCCGAAAAACTTTTCCTCATTTCACTAACAATTCCCGCGTTCGCCCGTCTTTATCTGTGAACGACGGAGTGGGGTATGAAGACGATCATTGCCGGAATCATAATCAGCTTGGCCCTGGCGCTGGCGCCTGCGCCGAAAATCACGGTGCAGAATCCCAAGCTCCTTTTCGCGGCGGCAATGTACAAGACCGCCGTCGGCGACACCGACTCCGCCCTGCGCCTGATGCAGCGTGCCGAGCAGGCCCGGCAATCCACCCGCACGGCTCACCCGGCGGCGTTGCAGACCGCCGGCGATCGCTCGGCGCTTCTGACCATCCTGTAACTTCCTGACCAACCCCACTGTACCGACTGCCGAAAACCGATAACCTAAACTCCTGGAGCCTGCAGCCTGGAGCCTGAACTGCATTTTCCCCTCCGCATTCCGCGAAATAAAGTTATAGTTGCGGTACGGCGATTTCTCGACGATCAAACCCACTTGATGCCACGGAATAACGGTCCCCTGATTCCGGACGATCCAGCTATATCTCGCGCCGCCGTCCCCGCGAGGGAGGATCCCGACGACGCTCTCGACTCCCGTCTTCTCGACCTCGACGTGGAGGAAGAGCCTGCCTTTCTGCGCGCCCAGAAGCGCGTCCCCGTGCGCCGCGGGCCGCTGCCGCGCAAGGCCGCGAACCGTCTGAAGATCGCGCTGGTGATGGTCGCGATCGCCGGCGTGGTGGGCGGGATTACGCTCATGACCTACCGCTACGGCGCGCATTCCTGGCGCTTCCGGCTCGATTCCAGCGACCAGCTCGAAGTCGCCGGCATCCGCCACGTCAGCCACGCGCAGATCATGGAGGTCATGGGCGGCGACATCGGGCGCAACGTCTTCTTCATTCCCCTCGCCGAGCGCAAGAAGCAGCTCGAGGAAATTCCCTGGGTCGAGTCCGCCTCGGTGATGCGCCTGCTGCCGAATCGCCTGCAAATCGAGATCCGCGAGCGCACGCCGGTCGCCTTCGTCCAGATCGGATCCAGGATCGCGCTCATTGACGGCCTCGGGGTCGTCATGGACCTCCCCGCCGGCGCCGCCCGCAAGTACTCGTTCCCGGTGATTGTCGGTATCGGCAACTCCGAACCGCTCTCCACCCGTGCCGCGCGCATGAAAATCTACGCGCAAGTGGTGCGTGATCTCGATTCCGGCGGCTCCAATTATTCCCACAACCTCAGCGACGTGGACCTCTCCGATCCCGAGGACGTCAAGGTGACCATCGCCGATCCCAACGGGGAAGTCCTGGTGCACCTCGGTTCTTCCGATTACCTGGAGCGATTCAAGGTGTACGTCGCCCATATCCAGGAATGGCGCCAGCAGTTCCAGAAAGTCCGCTCCGTGGATTTGCGCTACGATCGTCAGGTGATCGTGAATCCCGATGAAAGCAATCCGCCGCAACGCGTGAAGGCGGCGAGAGCCAAGCCGAAGAAAGCGGTAAGGAGGTGAGGGGGAGGAGATTTTGTAATTTAGTAATTTCGTAATTTGGTAATTTGGTAATTTGAAAACCAAAGTCGAGGCGGCTATTCGGAGCCAGGTGATTTCGACAAAATTACTAAATTACTAAATCACCAAATTACTAAATTCGTTTGGGTCCATGGGCAAGCAGAATCACAATCTATTCACCGCGATTGACGTAGGCAGCGCCAAGACCATCGCGCTGGTGGCGGAGATTACCGACGCCGGGCTGCGGTATTGCGGCCACGGCATGATCGAGACCCGCGGCTTCCGCAAGGGCGTCATCGTGGACCTGGACCGGACCGTCACTTCCATCCAGAAAGCGGTGCAGGACGCGGAAGACTCCTGCGGCGCGCCCATCGAACACGCGCTGGTCGGCGTCGCCGGGTCGCACATCCGCGGAGTCAATAGCCAGGGCGGCATCAGTCTCGGCTCCAAAGCGCGCGAGATCACCAAAGAGGACATCCGCCAGGCGGTGGAACGCGCCCGCGCCATCGCCCTGCCCGCCGACCGGCAGGTGCTGCACCTGCTGCCGCAGGAATTCATCCTCGACGACCAGCCCGGCATTCACGAGCCCGCCGGCATGGTCGCCTGCAAGCTGGAAGTCAAGGTCCACGTCGTCACCGCCGCCGCCACCGCAACCCAGAACGTCGTGACCGCGCTCAACCGCGCCGGCATCCACGTGGACGACACCATCTTCGAAGCGCTCGCCTGCGCCGATTCCGTCCTCCGCACCGATGAGCGCGAGCTCGGCGTCTGCGTGGCCGACATCGGCGCCGGTTCCACCGACCTTGCCGTGTTCCATGACGGCGCGGTGGCGCATACCGGCGTGGTGCCGATTGGCGGCGATCACTTCACCAACGACGTTGCCGTCGGCCTGCGCACCCCGCTCGCCGATGCCGAAAAGATCAAGCGCCTCTTCGGTTGCGCCATGGTCACGCGCATTCCCGAAGGCAACGAGATTGAGGTCACCAGCGTGGGCGATCGTCCCTCGCGATTGATGTCGCAGCGCCTTCTCGGCGAGGTGCTGGAGCCGCGCGCGCGCGAGCTTTGCGAGCTGCTGCGCGATCATCTCCGGCAGGCCGGCGTGCTCGAACTTTGTGCCGCCGGCGCCGTGCTCACCGGCGGCGGCGCGCGCCTGCCGCACCTGACCGAGGTCGCCGAATCCGTGTTGCGCAAGCCCGTGCGCATCGCTTCACCCACGCCGATTGCGAAGTTGCCGGCGGCGCTCGCCGAGCCCGAGTTCGCCACCGCCATCGGCCTGGTGCTCTATGGATATCGCGCCCGCCTGGCGCACGGCCCGCATGGCGGCGACGGCCTGGGCGCAAAAATCAAAGCGCTCTTCGCACGGCGGGGAGCGTGATTGGGAAGGGCACGGCTTTAGCCGTGCCGCTGAGTGTCGAAAAACAATTGGGCTTTAGCTCCTGAGGAAACGATTACCGGCCACTGGCCACTGACCACTGGACACTGACATGACCGATACCGCAGAAAGCATCCGCATCCATTTCAACGAAGACCCGCGCAACAACGCCAAGATCAAGGTCATCGGCGTGGGCGGCGGCGGCGGCAACGCCGTCAACCGCATGATTGACGCCCACCTGGAAGGCGTCGAGTTCATGACCGCCAACACCGACCTGCAGGCGCTGGAAATGTCGCATGCCCCGGTGCGCATCCAGCTCGGCGTCAAGCTCACCAACGGCCTCGGCGCCGGCGCCAATCCCGAAATCGGCCGTAAGGCCGCGCTGGAAGACGCCGACAAGATCATCGAGGCGCTGGAAGGCGCCGACATGGTCTTCGTTACTGCCGGCCTCGGCGGCGGCACCGGCACCGGCGCCGCGCCCATCATTGCCTCGCTCGCCAGCGAGATGGGCGCGCTCACTGTCGCCGTCATCACCAAGCCGTTCGGCTTCGAAGGCAAGCGGCGCATGGCACAGGCCGAGCGCGGCCTGCAGGAGTTGCTCGACTCCGTGGACACCATGATCGTCATCCCCAACGAGAAGCTGCTCGCCGTCGCGCAGAACGCCGGCTTCTTCGAATCCTTCCGCGTGGCCGACGACATTCTCCGCCAGGCGGTACAGGGAATTTCCGACATCATCACCATTCCCGGCATCATCAATCGCGACTTCGCCGACGTGAAGGCCATCATGGCCGGCATGGGCTATGCCGTCATGGGCACCGCCACCGCCAAGGGCGAGCACCGCGCCACCGACGCCGCCCAGCGCGCCATCGCCTCGCCGCTGCTGGAAGCCGGCGCCATTGACGGCGCGCGCGGCATCCTGATTAACGTCACCGGATCCAGTTCGCTGAAGCTGGCGGAAGTAAACGAAGCCTCCACCATTATCCAGAGCGCCGCCCACGAAGATGCCAACATCATCTTCGGCGCCGTGCTCGATGAAAAAATGAAGGACGAGGTCAAGATCACCGTCATCGCCACCGGCTTCCGGGGCGAAAACCACGTGCAGCGCCACGAGCGTGCCGTTTCCGCCGCCTCCGCCGCCATCTCGCAGGCGCGCACCGCATCGGCTTATATCGCGCCCCGGCCGGAGGTCCGCGCCGCCGACCCTCCGCCGCAAGTGCACGTCGAAGCTGCCAAGCCGGTGGCGCCGCCGCCGCCCATCACGCCGCGGCCGGCCGCTCCGCAGCGCGAGACAACGTCCCTCGCCGATGTGAGAAACACCGTCAAAACCAATTACGAGGAAGATGACTTGGACGTGCCGGCCTTCATCCGCAAGCGCAATGAGAGCAGCTCGTGAAGTCCCGCAAGGGCGCTGAGCGTGGAATCCGCTGGTGCCAGCCACCAGTGTAGCTGTTGCTAAATCGCCCTAGCACAAGTGACGGCTTTCGTGGCGCACCTACGGGCCCCGCCTCCGAACTAAACGACCGTCTCAAATCGAACACGGTCGCGTCTCAGATTGCGGAATGTTGCGAAGGTGAAACCTGCAATCACCCGTAAAAGACTGCGTAACCAGGACTTTCCTACCGGTTTGACCGCGGCGTGAAAATTGCTCCTACAACCTTATCCGCAGGTGAATGCAAAGGAGAACCATGGCCTGGAACAAAGCTTTCATGTTCGCAGTCGTCATCATTGCCTCCTTTTTCTGTATACCGTTGGCAGCGCAATCCAATGAATCGTTAGGCGATGCCGCGCGCCGCATGCGCGCCAAGAAAAACAAACCCGCAGGACAGGCAACCGAGCCCGTGACATCGTCGGGGCAGATGGTGCAGCCCGCGACACCCCAGCACCAGGACGATGCCGAGGCCTGGCAGGACCTGGTTGGCCGCGGTGACGACGCGGCGTCGAGCGCGGATTACGTTGCCGCAGAAAAGCTCTTTCGGCAATCTCTCGCCTACGCGGAGCAACACAACCTGGGAACGGACACCATTGCCGCCAGCAACGACGCGATAGGCCAGTCGCTGCGAGCGCAAAGAAAATACGCCGAGGCGGAAGAGTTTCATCGCAGCGCACTCAAGATGCGGCGCAGCCTTTACCCGGAGAACGATGAAAGCGTAGCGCGGAGCAAAGCCGGACTTGGCATCGCTCTGGTCGGCCTCGGCCGATATCTCGAAGCGGAAACCCTGCTGCTGGAATCCCTGAATGCGTACCACTCTCATCCGCAAGCCCAGCTCTGCGCTTGGTCGATGCCGCTCGACGGCCTCACCATGCTTTACAAGTCGAACCATCAATACAGCAAGGGTGATCGCGTCTATACGGAAGCCTTTGCGCTGATGACGGAGAACCGAGGCACGCCTTGCGAAAACTTCACATCAATGCTCGACCACCTGGCGGAACTCTACGCCGACGACAATCAATGGGATCGAGTCGAAAAAATTCAGCAGGGCAGGGCCAGTCTCACGCTCGGCATGAAAGGCCCGCATAGCATGCTCTACGGCGACGCCATCTCTGCCGTGGCCGAGACGCTCCAGAAACGTCATCGTTTCGAGGAAGCGGCAACCGCGTTTGCCCAAGCAGCCGACATCTACCGTCACACCGACCCGCCAGCACGGTCTAAGCTGGCTTGGAGCCTGGAATCCCAGGAAATGAACCTTCAGTTGGCCGGCAAGAATGAGGAGGCGAAACAACTCCATCCCGCCGTGCTGGCTGCTTCCAAGGAGGGCGATACGGACGATCCGCGCGGCGAAATGATGTCCTTGCGGAATCGTGCCCTGGAAGCCCGGAAGAATGGCAACGCCGAAGAAGAGGAGCGGTTGATCGCCCAGGAGGTGGCGGCGTCGCAGAAGCTCGGCGCTTGGGATCAGATCGTCGCACTGACCGACTCCGCGATGATCCACCAGGAGCAGCAGAAGTTCCCGGAAGCGGAAGCGGAACTGAAACGAGTCCTTGAGTTGAGTATCGCCAGCACCGGCGATTCGAGCTCCGCGACCGCCCAAGCCCATCTTGGTCTGGGAGGTTTCTATTTGACTCAGCACCGCCTGGGGGAAGCGGAGGAATCGTATAGCGCTGCTCTTGCCCTGCTGGGTGCGCATGACACCGATCCACTCAAAATGGCATTTACGCAATTGGGGTACGCCTACCTGCAGGGAGGCAAATTCGACCGGGCGGAGGCCGTGTATCAGCGCTCCGTAAAGCTCGCCGAAGACACCCACGATGACGCAGGATTGAGCGGCGCCCTGCAGTACCTGGCGATGATTTACCAAAAAACCAACCGGGTGAGCGATGCCGAGGCGGCGTTAACTCGCGCGCTGAAGGTTTCCGCGCGGCTTCCCAAGGGCATGAACCGGCAATGGGCCGGAACCGCAATGATGGCGGCTTCCTTTTATGAGCAGAGCGGCCGCCCAAAGCAGGCGGAGGAACTCTACGGCCGACTCATTGCCTTCCTGGAGAAGGAGGTGGGCGCAGATTCGCCGGCGCTTCGGCTTCCGCTGGACAAGCTGATCACTCTGCTTAAGGCTCAGGGACGGCTCGCCGAGGTCGCCCAGTATGAAAGCCGCCGAGATAAGCTTCCGCCAATGCCCACGATGCCCGGGTTGGCACACTGAACTGCCATCAGCGGCAGGAGAACAGCGGCCGCTTTCAAGGCCAATCTGCCTGTGCCGCATCGGTTGTGAAATATGCGACGAATCAAGATCATCGTGGTAACAGCGGTTCTCGCGCTCGCGGTCGTGGCGGGATGGCGGGTCGGTTCGTGCGAACTGGCTAATACGCGACTGCAAGAAGACATGCATGACCTCGCGTCACAGGCCGGCACCCACATCGGCTATATTCCGCCGCGCTCAGATGACGATTTCCGCGATGCCGTAATTCGCAAGGCCATAGAACATGACATTAAGCTCGAGCCGTACCAGGTGACGGTACAGCGCACGGACTCCGGGATGACTTCGACCATCTACCTTGCCGCGGATTACAGGGTGCCGGTGAATCTGCTGTGGCTCTCGTTCCTCCTCCATTTCACGCCTTCGAGCGCAAAGAAGGCGTTCTAGCCGAAGACATACCCAACTCGGACATCATTCGCGGCATTCCGCAGGCGGTCAGACAACAGTTGAACGCCGCTATTGCATTGGCAATCCGCGCACGCCTTTACGACTCTTTCAGATACCGCAATTCCATGTCGGTGCGCCGCAGGCGCGACGCCATCGCGGTGGCAATCCCTTCCAGTAAATTGAGCGCCAGCATGCGATGCTCCAAGCTGAGCGCGGCGAAGCGCTCCCGTGTCAGCACGTACAGTTCGGCATCGGTGTCGGCGACCGCATCGGCCGACCGCGGCGCTCGGTCCATGAACGCCAGTTCCCCGAAGAAATCTCCCCGCCCGAACGTCGCCAGGTGGTGTCCCGTCCTGCCGTCCAGGGGCATCACGATGCGCACCGAGCCCGTCCGGATGAAGTACAGCTCGTCGCTGGAATCTCCGTGGGAGAAAATCTTCTGGCCGGCTTTAAAGGTCCGTATCTCGGTCCCCGCCTCCAGCGCCGCCAGCGTTTCCTCTTCGCGTTGCCGGAACATGTCCATGTGGCGGATGTCCAGCGGCATTTCTTGCGCGCGCTCCAGGTGCGCCGCCGCCAGGACGCGGTCTTCAATCCACTCCAGCGCCTCGTCCAGGTGGGCGAAAATCTTCGCGTGGCGTTCTGTCCTGGCCAGTCCCATCTGGGCGAAGTACTCCCGCATGTCCTGGCCGCTGGGCGCCTTCGACGGCATGTGACTGAAGATCACCGTGCCGTTCCGCTCCGACATCATGTCTTCCACCAGGTCCAGCATGTGCGCCGCCGTCAGGTCCACCGACTGCACCCGCCGCATGTCGAGCACGATGTAGTCCCGCTTCTTAAATTCCGCTTCCAGCGCGGTATAAAGCTGGTCGGTGGTGCCGAAGAACAAGCTGCCTTGCAATTCGAAAATCGCGGTCCGCTCGCCGCGCTTTTCCAGCACCGCCATTTCCTCCGGCAGCCGCATTTGTTTGGAGAACCTCTCGTTCGCGTACGACTTCCGCCGCACCACGGCGCCGCCAATCTGTTCCCGGATGAACAGCAGGATCGCCAGCCCGACGCCCACGCCCGATGCCGCGATCAGGCCCACCGTCTCGGCCACCACGACGACGGTGACGATCACCACGAAGTCCAGCACCGTCGAGCGCGACCGCAGCAGGCTCAGGCTGTGGCGGTCGAACATCCGCACCCCGACCACGATCAGAATGCCCGCCAGTGCCGCGATCGGCACCCACGCGATCAGGCTGCCCAGGATGAGGAACGCGACCAGCGCGAGCACGCCCTCGATGACACCGGAGAGACGCGACTGTCCGCCGCTGGACACGTTGATCAGCGTCGCCCCCATCTGGCCGGAGCCCGGCACGCCGCCGATCGCCGTCGAGGCCAGATTGCCCAAGCCTTGGCCGATCAGCTCGCGATTGGAGTTGTGCCGGCTGCGGGTGAGCGTGTCCAGCACCACGCACGTCTTCAGGGTGTCAATGGAGAGCAGCACCGCCAGCGTCAGCGCCGGCGTGATCACCAGGTTGAGCTGTTGCGGGTTGAACGCGCTGAACGCCTGCCAGCGCACCGCCGCCATCGCCAGGAAACCCGCGTTCGAATCCATCAGCGGGCCCACCACCAACCTGTTGCCGGCCAGCACCAGCAGCGAGGGGTACGCCAGTCCGATCGCGAAGTACGCCAGCATTCCGCAGCCGAGGCCGAGGATTGCCGCCGGCACTTTCTTCGTGACCCGCGGCGCCAGCACCATCACCGCCGTTGTCACCGCGCCCACCGCCAGGCTCTGCCATTTCCACAGCGACGGCGTCAACAATCCTTGCCAGTACTGATAGCGGCCCGGCACGCCCAGAAACTTCGGTATCTGGCTGAGGATGATGATCAGCCCGACGCCGCTCAGGTAGCCGCTCACCACCGGGTAGGGCATGTACTTGATCAGCCGCCCCAGGCCGATCAACCCGAAGCTGATCTGCAACAGGCCGCAGAGCAGCGCTACCACCGCCATGAGCACCAGCGCCGATCCCGGCGTGACGCCGCGCTGGGTCAGTTCGATCGCGAACGCGGACAGCACCGCGACCGCGGGTGCGCAGGGCGCGCTGATCAGGCGGCGGGTCCCTCCGAAGCCGGCAGCAACAACGCCCAGCGCCGTCGTGCCCAGGATGCCGGCGATCGCGCCTTGGGAAGCGTAGCTCGCCCCCAGCGGCGCATAGATGGTCACGCCGAAGGCAATCGCCGAGGGCAGCGCGACCAGCATCGCTGCCAGTCCGCCCCACAAATCGCCGGCACGCCCTGGCGATGGGCGCACGGCCGTCTCGGGCGCAGCCTCCCCGCCGCCGGGCGCGCGTGCTGGCGCAACTGCGGTCTCGCTCATAGGGTCTTGGCTGGTGGAGTATGCAAATTCCGCCTGCTATTTGCAATGGCGGAATGGCGGAACGCGTTTCTTGCGGGGCGCGCTCTGTCGGCTCTGTTGCCAATCTTGATTCGCTTGTGGAAATCGCCAGCAACGGCGCGGGTTACGGAAGTCGTTGCCCTTCCACAACTCTGGGCTAAGTCTCCGCATCTCAACGTGGTGGAAGAATAAGGAAAGTGGCGTGCCAGGAGCAGTTTGGGATTGAATCTGGCCCTTAACTCTCATACTATCCACGCAGTTCCAGCCGAAATTTTGTACACGGCGTGCAGTCGGCGCTCTGGTGTATCCGTGCGGGGACACTCTGGCTTTTACGGGACCTAAGACATCCATGTTCAAGACAAAAGGCTTTTTAGCGGTCCAGGCAGTATTCGTCATGGCACTGGTAACGCTGCCGGCAAGCGCGGCGGCGGCCACCGTTTCCACCCCACGCAAGACTCCCAAGTCAAAATCGGTGGTTGAAAATTCGACAACCCAGAAAAAGATCAGCAAGAAGCGGCGGCACCGGCGCGCCAGCGCGTACGTGTGGGTCAACGGCCATCGGCTCAAGCGCAATCGTTACCCCGAGCATTACGTTGCCTCTTCGTTCGTCAGTGAAGACCAGACCACGGCGGACCTCACGGCGGGCGAAGACCAGGTGGTGCGCGCGGCCGCCATTGACGCCCTGGGCAACCACAACGGTACGGTGGTCGCCATTGATCCGAACAGCGGACGCGTCCTGGCGATGGTGAACCAGAAAATGGCTCTGTCGGAAGGCGGGGAGCCGTGCTCGACCATCAAGATCGCGGTGGCGCTGGCGGCGCTGAGCGAAGACGTGGTGACCCGGGAAACGAAAATTCAGCTTGGGCGGCGCACGCGCATGGACCTGACGCAGGCGCTGGCGCACTCCAATAACGCCTACTTCGAGGCGCTGGGCCGGAAGATGGGCTTCGAGAAGGTCAGCTACTACGCGCACCAGTTCGGCCTGGGCGAGCTCGCCGGCTGGAACCTTGAGGGCGAGCACCTCGGCGTGTTTCCCAGCGAGGAACTGGACCCCCGGCAGGGTGGCGTAGGCCGGATGTGCTCCTTCGGCCAGGGCATTTCGATGACCCCGCTGCAACTGGGCGCGCTGGTTTCCGCGATCGCCAACGGCGGAACGCTTTACTACCTCCAGCATCCCACCACGGCGGACGGGATCTCGACCTTTGAGCCGCGGGTGAAGCGCTATCTCGACATCGGGCCGCTGATCCCGCAGGTTTCGCCGGGCATGGCGGCGGCGGTCCAGTACGGCACCGCGCAAAGCGTGCGCTGGAATTTCAGTGAAGAGGAAGTGCTTGGCAAAACCGGCACCTGCTCCAACAACGGCACCCGCTACGGGTGGTTCGCCTCGTTTGCCAACACCGCCGCGGGCAGAATCGCCGTGGTGGTCTTCCTCGAAGGCGGGCGTCCGACCTTCGGTCCGAAAGCGGCGGAGATCGCCGGCCGCATGTACCGCAACCTGTACGACCACAGCTTTTTCGTGCAAACGACTCCGGCGCCGGATAAGACCGGAGTGGGAGTGGCGCAGTAGGTTATCGGTTTACGGTTTTCGGTTTACGGTACAAAGACCCTCGATTCGAGGGTCTTTTTTCATTTGAAAGTTGGTCAGTATGTCAGTTGGTCAGTACTGAGAAACCGAAGAACTGAGAAACTGACATACTGACAAACTGGATAACCGATAACCGATAACCGACAACCGACTACGGACCTCCGCCGAGACTCTTCAGGGCGTTTTGAATCGCGATGCGATTGACCGCGTCCTTTTCCGCCGCCAGCGCGGTTTTCAGCCAGGCGATGGCGCGCGCCTTCGAAACGTGGGGATTGATGGTCGGATCGAGATCCTCGATCTTCCAGGCGCTGTCCACGTCCTTGAGGCGGAAGGAAACCTCCTCGTTGCCGGGCTCGGCGGTGTAGCCCAATCCGGCTTCGAACCGGCCCAGCACGGTGTATTTCACGCTGACGGTGGCGGCACGAATTCCCTCGCTGGCGCCCAATAGCTCGTATTGCGATACCACGGTAAAACCTTGCCAGTCGGGATTTTCCTTCCAGGTGGTCAGCGGTTTCAGGCGCGCCCAGGAATCCTTGAGCAGGCGGAAGCCCTCGTAATCCATGCGGCAGTAGCTATTGACCACGTTGCGGGAAGTGTCGTGGTGGGCGATGCCGTGGATCGGGATCTGCGCGAACGAGCAAGCGCAGGTCAGCAGGATAGTGAGCTGGAGGCGGTACAGCATACCTATGCCGATGCTCGCCAGAGTACAACAAATCAGGCTCAAGGCTCTAGGCATTAGGCTCTAGGCGGGAACACCCGAACAGAGATTTTCGATTATTGATTGCCGACTGGCGATGGAAAAAAGAAGGCGCTGAGCATCGCCCAACGCCTAAAGCCTAACGCCTACTTCGGCTTCCTCACGTCGCCGGAGATGACCCCGTCCTTGAGGTGGATGACGCGGTGCGCGTACTCGGAGATATCGTGCTCGTGGGTGACCAGCACGATGGTGTTGCCCTGCTCGTGGAGTTTGTCGAACAGCGCCATGATCTCGTTGCCGGTCTGCGAATCGAGGTTGCCGGTAGGCTCGTCGGCCAGCAGGATGGAGGGGCGGTTCACCAGGGCGCGGGCGATGGCGACCCTCTGGCGCTGTCCGCCGGACAGCTCGTTGGGCTTGTGCATCATGCGCGATTCCATGCCCACCGACTTCAGCGACTCCTTGGCGCGCTCGATGCGCTCCTCGGCCGGCAGGCCGGCGTAGATCAGCGGCAGCTCGACGTTGTGCAGCGAGGTGGCGCGCGCCAGCAGGTTGAAGGTCTGGAACACGAAGCCGATTTCCTTGTTGCGAATGCGCGCCAGTTCATCGTCATCGAGCTCGCTGACCAGTTGGCTATTCAGCCAGTAGTGGCCCTTGCTGGGCGTGTCGAGGCAGCCGATCAGGTTCATCAGCGTGGATTTGCCGGAGCCGGAGGGCCCCATGATGGCGACGTACTCGTTGCGCTCGATCTTCAGGTTCACGCCCCGTAACGCATGCACCTGCTGCTCGGAACCCATGTCGTAGGTCTTCCACAGGTCTTCCGCGCAGATGATGCACCCATCCGGGGGGGCGATGAGCGGTTCGGATATGCTGGCGACCTCAGTGGCCATCTCAAGTTCCTCGGTTTCTCAGTACCTCAGTATCCTCAGTTTCACTTCGTCTCGTGCCTTCCTGACAAACTGAAAAACTGAGATACCCCTGCACCATCTTGGACGCTTCTCGCGTCCCAAGGTTAGGACTTTTCTTCCTCTTTTTTGGGCGCCGTGTTGTCGATCTTCACCGACGCGCCGTTCCGCAGCGACCGGAGCACCTTGTAACTGCCGGTCACAATCTCGTCGCCGGCCTGCAATCCACTCGTTACTTCGATGTCGGTGGTGCCGGTGACGCCGGTGTCCACCTTCACGAACTCGGCCTTCTTGTTGCGCACCACGAATACGCCCTGCAGCTCGTCCTTGTCCTTGGCGCCCGGCGCGGGCGTGGCCGCCTGGACCGTGCCTTTCTTGGGCTTGGTCTCCAAGTCCCCCTTTTGCCGGACGGTGAGAGCCTGGATGGGGATGGTGACCGCGTTGTTGCGGGTCGCGGTGGTGATCTTGGCCGTGGTGGACAGGCCCGGACGCAGGTTCACCGGCGGGTCCTTGATGGTCACCACGACCTTGAAGTCCTTGGCTTCCTGGCTGCCGGTGGTGCTCTGCGTGGTCGCCAATCCGGTGGAGCGCACCACGGCGTTGTTGCCGATCTCGGTGACCTCGCCATGGAACGTTTTCTTGGGAATGGCATCAATCGTGACATCCGCCGTTTGCCCCAGCTTGACGTTGACGATGTCGGTTTCATCCACCATGACCTCGGCGGTGACTACCGACATGTCGGACACGGTCATGAGCAGGCTGCCGGGCGAACTCTGAATCCCCATGATGACCGTCTCTCCCTCGCGCACCGGGAGGTTGCTGACAATGCCGTCATACGGCGACTCGTACTCGGTCTTGCTGAGCACGTCGCTGGCGTGGGTCAACTGCGCCTGCATCTGCCGGATGCGCTCCTGGGCGGAGGCGGTCTGCGCTTTCAATTGCGCGATGCGGGAGCGAGCCGAGGCGACGGCGGCATCGGCGCCATCGAAGGCGGCCTTACGCGTGTCGAAATCCTGCTTGGGAATGAGTTGCTGGCCGTAGAGCGCTTCGCCGCGCTGGTAGTCGAACTTGGCGCGGTCATAGTCGGCGCGGGCCTTGTCGAGATCGAACTGCGCACTCTTCAGCATGGCTTCGGAGGCGGTGTAGTCGGTCTTGGCGGCAGCCAGTTGCGCCTGCATGGAGGCCACGTCGGCCGCCGATTGCACGTAATCCAGCTTGGCCAGCAGCTGCCCTTTCTTGACCGTCTCGCCTTCATGCACAAACAGCTTGGTGATCTTGCCGTAACCGTTGGCGCCGATGTTGACGTAGGTCTTGGGCTTGATTTCGCCGGAGGCGCTGACGATGGAAGTCAGGTCCTGGCGGGTCACTTTGCCGGTCTGCACCACTACCACGCCCTTGCCACTCTGGTGGACGGTGAAGCCGACAATGGCCCCCACCAGCACCAGAGCTCCAGCCCCGATCGCGATTTTTTTCCCAGTCTTCACTCGTTCCCCCGCTCATCGCCCTGGCAGCACCGTACGGGCGCGACCACGCGACGATACCTGCCTCTCATTCGATACGCACAGACCGGACGAGAAGTTCCCGGCTTTGCACGTCCCCGGCGCCAGCCCCGGCGCGTGATGCTTCCCACGATACCGGAACCATTATAGTGAATCACAGCCAAACGCTGCCCCGGCTATTCTCATCCGGAGGCGATTTTCGGGGATGAACAGCGGCATCCAGAGCGTCTGGAAAATATTGGCAGCTCAACAGATACGGGACAAGATCACAAAAGAAGTGTGCGCCTCGTCCTTGCTTTAAAGGGGGCGACAACATAGAATTTACTGGCCCTAATTGTCTCCCAGGAGTCCACACCCGATGTCTTCAAAAGCTGTTTGGGGTCGTGTCTTGGCATTGAGCCTGGCCGGCTGCTTGTTGTCCGCGAACCTCGCGTTCGCCCAGAGCGACAAGGGCAGCAAGACGGACGCCAAGGCCCCCGCCGCCTCCCAAGAACAAGCAGGGCAGCAGGATCCTTTGAAGCGTCCCCCGTCGGAAAAACAGCAAAAACAGCAGCAAAAGGCGCTGAAACAGGAAATCAGCAAGGTCTACAAGAGGTGGCTGGACGAGGACGTGCGCTGGATCATTACCGACGAAGAGCACGCCGCCTTCAAGCAGCTTTCCAACGACGAAGAGCGCGACCAGTTTATCGAGCAGTTCTGGCTGCGCCGCGATCCCACGCCGGACACCGCTGAGAACGAATACAAGGAAGAGCACTACCGGCGCATTGCCTACGCCAACGAGCACTACGCTGCCGGCGTGCCCGGCTGGAGGACTGACCGCGGCCGCATTTACGTCATGTACGGCAAGGCGGATGAGATTGATTCCCATCCCAGCGGCGGTTCCTACCAGCGGCCGGTGGAAGAAGGCGGCGGCCAGACCTCGACCTTCCCCTTCGAAACCTGGCGCTATCGCTACCTGGAGGGAGTCGGGCAGGAAATCCAGATCGAGTTCGTAGACCCGTGCATGTGCGGCGAATATCACATGACCATGGACCGCTCGGAGAAAGACGCGCTGCTGCACGTGCCCGGCGCCGGCCTCACCATGTATGAGCAGATGGGCATGGCCGACAAGTCGGCCCGCTTCACCGGCGGCAGTATCGAGCGCCTGGGAGCGAGCCCGTTCAACCAGGACATGCAATCCAAGCAGTTCGACCGCCTGGAACAGTTCGCAAAGTTGAACCGCCCGCCGTCGGTGAAGTTCAAGGACCTGGAAGAAGTGGTCTCGCACAAGATCAGCATGAACTTCCTGCCGTTCGACGTGCGCGCCGATTTCGTCAAGGTCACCTCCGATACCGTGCTGGTGCCAATCACCATCCAGGTAAAGAACAAGGACGTGACCTGGGTCAGCAAGGAAGGCGTGCAGCGGATGTCGGTCAATATCTTCGGGCGCGTGACCACCCTGACCGGCCGCATCGCGCAAACCTTCGAAGACACCGTCACCGATGGGCTGCCCGACGAGCTGTTGCCCAAGGTAATCGAGAACAACCACGTGTACTGGAAGGCCCTGCCACTGCGGCCCGGACGCTATCGCGTCGATCTCGTGTTGAAGGACGTGAATGGCGACAAGGTGGGCACCTGGAGCCGCGGCATTGTGGTACCGGAATACGCGGAAGACAAGCTGGCGTTCTCCAGCCTGATTGTCGCCGACGAGATGCAGAAGGTAGCCACCAAGAGCGTGGGCGCCGGCAGCTTCGTCATCGGCGATACCAAGGTGCGCCCGCGCGTGGAGCCCGCCAACGGCCAGCCGGCGATCTTCAAACGTGACCAGAAGGTCAATTTCTGGATGCAGGTGTACAACCTCGGAATCGACCAGCAGACCCACAAGCCGTCGGCCGACATTTCCTACGAAGTGGTGGACATGGCGACGCAAAAGGCGGTTGTCCAGATGGCCGAGTCCACCAAACAGTTGGGCAACGTGGGCGAGCAGGTCACGCTGGAAAAGTCGTTGCCGTTGCGCGACATTCCGCCGGGCACCTATCAGATTACGATCAAGGTGAATGATCAGATCTCCAAACAGAACTTGAAGTCGACGGCGAAATTTGCCGTCGAGTAGCCGCGGCCGGCCAGGACGGGCCGCGCATTCACGATGGAGGTGCTCATGGGCCGAAAGCTCGGATGCGTAATGATCCTGCTGGCGCTCGCGCTTCCTGCATCGGCGGCCGGGAAACCGGGCGCGATCACCGGGTTTGTCCGCAGTACCGCCGGCGTGCCGCAGATGGGGGCGGCGGTGGAAGTGTTCTCCACCGCGACCCGCGCGGTGACCGTGTTCACCGATGGCCGCGGGTTCTACAGCGCCGCCGGACTGATTCCCGGGATCTATCAGGTCAAGGTCACGGCGCCGTCGTTCCTGCCTTCCTTGCGCGAGAACGTGGCGCTGAAGGCGGGCGCCAGCGTGCTGGTGAACGTGACCCTTTCCACGTTGTTCGAAGCGGTGCAATTACTGCCGCAACACCAGACCAATCGTGACGACGAGGGTTGGAAGTGGACGCTGCGGTCGGCGGCGAACCGGCCCATCCTTCGCGTGGTGGGCAATGGTCCGGTGATGGTTTCGAAGACGGGCAGCGAGCAGCCTGCGCTGAAGGGCGCGGTGGCATTCGTCGCCGGCAGCGATGCCGAAGGCTTCGGGAGCGCCGGCGAGGTCAGCACCCATTTCAACTTTGAAAAGTCGTTGTTCACCGCCGGAGTGCTGTCGCTGAAGGGCAACGTCGGCTCCGGCGCGGGTCCGCAGAATGGCGTGATTCGAGCTGCCTACGCGCAAAAACTGGGCGATGGCTCGACTCCGGAATTGGCGCTCACCGTGCGCCACTTCGCCAATCCCGATCTGAACGCGCGCATGCCGGCGCTGCAAGCCATGTCGCTGCGGCTGTCGGATTCCATCACGCTGGCTGATTTTGTTGACCTGCGATTCGGGACCGAATACCAGACGGTGCAATTCCTGAGCCGCGCCAGCGCGCTGAAGCCGTACGGATCCTTGGCCGCGCACCTGTCGCCGGACACCGTGCTCGAGTACCGCTACGCCAGCGCCGAGCCCAACATGGCGGCGTCCAAGGGATTCGATTCGTCCCTCGGCGATGTCCTGGAGTCCGGCCCGCGCGTTTCCATGACCGAGCGCGGAGCCGTGCTGGAGCGGGCGCGCCACCAGGAAGTCTCCTTGTCCCATCGCCACCGCAATACCAGCCTGCAGCTCGCGGGCTTTTCCGATTCTCTCCACAACACCGCGTTGACCGGCGCGGGCGATCTCAACGGGCCCTTTGCCCAGATGCTGCCCGACCTGTACTCGGGGACGTTTACCTACAACGCGGGGCAGCTCAGCACGGACGGGGTTCGCGTCGTGGTGCAGCAAAGATTTTCGCCGGAATTGACCGCGACCGTGAACTACTCGTGGGGCGGAGTGCTCGACTTGGCCACCAATGACGTTGCGCTCAGCCAAGTGCGTTCGGCCATTCACCAGGAGTGGCGGCATTCCTTCGGCGTCAAGCTGGCGGGCGACGTCCCCGGCTCGCACACCCGCTGGGCGACTTCGTATCGCGCGGCGAACCAGAAATCGCTCACCCCGGTGGACATGTTCGATTGCTCGCCGGGGCAGATGGACCCCTACTGGAACGTATTCATTCGCCAGCCGATTCCGGGGACCGGCTTCCTGCCGGGCAAGATGGAAGCGCTGGTGGATTTGCGCAACCTGCTGGCCCAAGGCTACGTGCCGGTGATTGGACGCGACGGCCGCACTCTGTACCTGGTGCAGTCGGCACGCGCCGTCCGGGGCGGCCTGGCGTTCGTGTTTTAGCGGGACTGTCGGCCATCGGCTTTCGGCTATCGGGAAAAACGACAAGATTCAAGGGCAGCGTCGAGGCTGCTCTTTTTCTTGGTTCGATCATTCAGTGGGCTCACTGGTTCGAGCCGACAGCCGATCGCCCGTTCGATCATGTCCACGATCATGCACCCGCCGCAAGATGCGTCATGGTATTGCGCCCAAAATGGGAGCAGAAAACCCTCGCCGGGGCCCGAACTGCTTGACTCGCGCCCTGGGGGGCGCAGACTTAGCGTAGCTGTCCTCTCTACCTCGAGGAGGTACGGGCCATGAACAAAAGCGTATTGGAAAAAGCGGAAGAGCACATCATTGATCCGATGCACAAAGTGTCGCGCGCGACCACGGCCGTGGCCGAGGCGATTGAAGACGGCATCCATGCCGTCAAGCGGGTCGGCAAAACCAGCAGCGATGTGGCGGAGGAGATGATCGATGACGCCAAGGAGCGTATCAAGCGTCACCCCACGGGAACCATTGTCGCCGCCTTCGCGGTTGGCTTCGCAGTCGGCGGTTTGCTCGACGCGTTGATTCGCAGAAAGTAAACTTCTCAACCGTGGAATTTTTCCAATCCTTGCAGCCAACCTGGGGCGGCCCGTTTCCGCCCCAGATTTCTTGTCGCAAGCATTTGACGTTCACGGTCGGCGCTGGCCGCGCCATCATGGTTAGCCGCGACCGCCATGTGCCGGGGTTATCTGCCGTGCGCGTTAATTTTCCGGCGCTTCGCGCCGTCGTCGGCGCGGCACTGCGAGAGCGCAGCCCACGGCAGCAGCCGCGGCGCGGGTTGAGGGCCGCCCGCATTGCTGTGTTACACTGAAGGTGCCGCAATTGTTTGCGCTTCGTTTTTCAACCGCCCGGGCGCGTAGCTCAACTGGCAGAGCAACTGACTCTTAATCAGTAGGTTGAAGGTTCGATTCCTTCCGCGCTCACCAAACCCAATTTGCTCAGTGTCTTACAAGCGCTCTCCAAATCAACCGGACCATCTGATCAATGTGAAGATATCAGTAGGTTGAAGATTGATTCCTTCCGCGTTCACTAAACTGTTCCCTTACTATAGCAACGATTTCCAGGAGCGGTACTTCGGGCTCATTCGAGGCGCTTTCGCCTTTGGTTGCGCGGGCGTTGCAGTTTGTTGCGGACTTGTCTTCACGTCTAAGCGGTCCACCCAAGCGATGTTCGCGCCCGGAACGATGTGTCCGTACACATCGACGGTTAGGCGATGTTTCCGCCGGTTGAGCGTCGCTCCCGTGATGTATTTGGCATCGGGTCCGGCAAAGGAGGCGACAGCCCGAGGCGATGTCCTCTGGCGTAGTGATCATGCAGAGGCCCAATTCTGTACGACTTATTCAAGATCAGTCGCCGTCGGAAAATGATCCGGGGTATGTCACGCGAAGGTGGCATACCCCGGATTTGCGGGCCCAAGTTGTTGGGCCTGGAGGTAATAGCGTACCTACTGCACCTTGAACACCATTGGTCGGCAGTGGAGCATCGGCCTCGTTGAGACCGGAATACTTCATTGTGGTACGGGCGCTTCGGACCGGCCGGTACCCACTGGACTGGTTCCGCCGGCGCCGCCGACGGTATGTCAGAAAATCCGCAATGTGTCAGGAAATAAGACACGAAGACGAGATCCACGGGGCTGCGCCTCACATCAGGTTGTGATGGCTATCACTGACCCGTGAGACATGTTCGCAGTTCCATGCAACACACGCCCCTCATGGCGTTGGGAGAAGGCCCGATGGGCCGTCCTGCGCGGCAGCGCAATTGGTTCTGGGTGACGCTGACGCTATCCAGCATCACCGTCGTCGCACTCGTGCTGGCGGTCTGGGAGCTTCTCGAGAACCGCTTCTTTCGCAATCTCGACTACGTCACGCTGCACTACCTCTACATCAGCCGCGGCATTGCAGTCTCTCTAATCCTTGCGTTCTGGGCCGCATGGTTTGTCCTCCGAGAACGGAAGGAAAAAGAAGAACATTTGCGACGTTCCAGCGAGCGCTATCGCGCCATCCTGGATGGCTCGCCCAGTGCCATCCTGCTGTTGGACAGTGCATTGCGAATCTCGGAATGCAATGCAGCCGCGGAACGGCTGTATGGCTACTCAAAGGACGAGTTGCTGGGCGAAGTGCTGCCGACGGTGCCCGAAGATTGCAAGGCAGAGTTGGCGGCGTTCATGCGGCAAGTGGAGAGCGGCCAACCGGTGCTCGACGTCGAGACGCAGCGGCAGACCAAAACCGGCAGCCCGCTCGAGGTGCAAGTCAGCCTGCTGCCGTTCCGGGAACGCGCCAACGAGAACTACTTCCTTGAGATCACCGACGACATTCGAGAGCGCGTACGGCTTCGCCAAACTCTCCTTCAGATCGAGAAGCTTACGACCATGGGACAGATGGCGGCCGGTACCGCCCACCACCTGAATACCCCTTTGGCAGCCATGTTGCTCCGCATGCGAATGATGCGGGAGGGAAAGTTCGAAGGCAATCTAAGTGCGGACCTGGAGCGGTTGGAAACGAGCATGGTGTTTTGCCAACACTTCGTCCAGCAACTGCTCCGCTTCAGCCGCAGTTCGCCGTGGCAAAAGCAGCCGGAATCAATTGCGGCGACGCTGCAGGCGGTGGCGAGTTTTCTGTCGCCGCAACTGATGGCCAAGCGGGTGCGGCTGACGCTGGACGTGGAGGGCGTGGACGGCACGCGCGTACTGGCGGACCGCAATCAATTGGAGGCGCTGTTCCTAATCCTGTTGAGCAATGCGGCGGATGCCGTTGGCCCCGAGGGCAAAATCCGGATGACTTGCGCGCGGTCCACGCACGATTCGGTCGAGGTGCGAGTCGCGGACAATGGATGCGGCATCGATCCCGAAGCTCTGCCGCACATCTTCGAACCGTTTTTTACCACCAAAGCGCCGGGCGTCGGCACCGGCCTGGGCCTGGCGATCGCCAGCAACATCCTGCAGGCTCACGGAGGTACGGTGCGCCTCGATAGCGTCCCGCGCCAGGGGACCACGGCCATCGTGAATCTGCCCGTGTACCACGAAACGAGTGCGGCGGGGGCGAGCGCATGAAACATTGCATCGGCAAACAGGGCAAGATTCTCGTGGTTGATGACGACGCCAGCTTGGCCCATACTCTGCGCCACTTCCTGGAGCAGGAAGGGTACTCGGTGGAGGTGGCGCTTTCGGCGGCCGAAGCGCTGGAACTGCAGCAGACGACGCGCGATCTTTGCCTGGCGCTGGTGGACCTGTTAATGCCGGTCAGCGACGGTTTGACGCTGATGGAGCGATTGCGCCAGCACGATCCCGACCTGGCAGTGGTCATCATGACCGGATTCGCGACCATTGAGACGGCGGTCGAGTCGGTGAAGCGCGGCGCGGAGGACTACATTACCAAGCCGCTCGATCCTGATACCGTGCGCAAGAAAGTCGGCCGGCTGATGGAGATGATGCAGTTGCGCGGCCGCGTGGCGGAGCTCGAGGCCAAGCTGGACGAGCGCACAACCCCGTTTGAATCGCTGGTGTTCGTGTCACCGATGATGCAGCGCGTGGTCGAAGTGGCGTGCACGGCGGCGCAGTCGGACGCGTCGGTGCTGCTGCTGGGCGAAACCGGCACCGGCAAGGAGATGGTGGCACGAGCTATCCACGGCGCGAGCAAGCGCGCATCGTCGCCGTTCGTCGCCGTTAATTGCGGCGCGCTGCCCAGGGAGCTGGTGGAGAGTGAATTATTCGGCTTTCGGCGTGGCGCATTTACAGGCGCTTACGCCGATGCCCCCGGCCTGTTCGTCAGCGGCCATCACGGCACAGTGTTCCTCGACGAAGTGGGTGAGATGCCGAAGGATGCGCAGGTCAAGATCCTTCGCGTGCTGCAGGAGAAGGAATTGCGTCCGGTGGGCAGCACGAAATCCGTGCCGGTGGATGTCCGGATCATCGCCGCGACGAACCGTCCGATCGGTGAACTGCGCTCGGAGTGCCTGCGGGAAGATCTGTATTTTCGGATTGCAACCGTGGTCATCGAAATTCCGCCGCTACGTGCGCGGCCCGAGGACACACTGGTGCTGGCGCAACACTTCGTGCGCAGGCTGTCGGAACAGTATGACCGCGACATCGTGCTGAGCCGTAGCGCTATGGAGTTGCTGCTGGAGCAGTCGTTCTCCGGCAATGTGCGCGAATTGGAGAACCTTCTGGAGGCAGTCGCGGCGGTGTCGCTCGAGGACCCGCAGCGAGTTACCGACAAGGACTTGGCGCGGCTGCTTCGTTCGTCGGCGGTTCCAGTGCCACGCGATCACGGTCTGGACCAGCCGCTCGGCCTGGAACAACTGGAGCACATGGCCATCCAGCGCGCGCTGCGGATTACGCACGGTAATCGGCGCAAGGCGGCCTCGCTGCTGGGCATTTCGCGCGACACGTTGTATCGCAAGCTGCGCGAGATGGAGCCCGAAATCGACGAAAACGCTTTCAAGAGCAATAAATCGCCTCGTGTACGAGAAGCGGACACCCATTAAGAGCTCGCCCGCGAATTCTTCCTGACATCGCCACTGACATCCTGTCGCGTGCACCATCGTGTGCAGTTGTTGTAGGCACCCGTTCCGCCCGTATCTAGCTGCGTTACAGAGGAGTTGCCGGAGGTTGACGATTCGCAGAGCGCACCGATGTATCTGCGGCCGCCCTTCGCCAGGATCGATGGCCATGAAACTGCATATGCTGGTGCGGAGTGTGGATTGTCATGACGACTAATCTTCGGCGGCGACCGGCAGTCTGGCTGGCAGCAGCGGTGATTGCGCTGACGATCCTTGCAGGCGTGCTGGCGTGGCAGCGGAAGCACATGCCGCAGCGCAGCGTCAGCTTTCTTTCGGGTGATCCCGCATCGGGCGGGATGTTGTTCCAATCGAAGCGCTGCTTGCATTGTCACGCGATTAACGGGTCGGGTGGAAAGCTCGCGCCGGACCTTGGCGCAGGACGAAATACGTCACGGGCGAACCTGAGCCAGTTGGTCACGACCATGTGGAACCACGCGCCCGAGATGTGGAAGCGCATGCAGCAGGAAAACCTGCGCGCTTCGCCCATGAGCCAATCCGAGGTCAGCGACCTGTTCGCGTTTCTGTACCTGGCGCGCTACCTGGATGAGGCCGGCGACGCTGCCAAGGGCCACCGGCTGTTTGAATCCAAGGGGTGCATTCAGTGCCACGCCATACGCGGCGAGGGTGGCAGCGTAGGTCCGGATCTGGCGAAAATTTCCGGCGTAGATACTCCAATCCAGTGGGCACAGACACTGTGGAACCACGCTCCGGAGATGGAGAAGCACTTCCCCGCGACCGGAATGCCGTGGCCGCGATTTGACAAATCGGAAATGAGCGACCTGCTGGCCTACGTGCGTGAGGTTTCGAGTTCACCGCGGTCGGAGTTCCGGTTGCTGCCCGCCGATCCTGCGCACGGCTGGCAACTCTTCAAAACGAAATCCTGCATTGCGTGCCACGCGGTGCAGGGCGAGGGCGGCCACATAGGTCCTGACCTCGGCGTCGGACGCCAGGCGCCGATGACGATGGTGGAATTTGCGGGAGCGATGTGGAACCACTCTCCGCAGATGTACCGCGAAATGAACAGCCGTGGTATTCAGCGGCCAACGTTCAACGGGCAGGAGATGGCGGACCTGATGGCGTTCTTCAACAGCCTGCGCTACTTCGAACCGAGCGGGTCGGTGGAGGCGGGCCGCGGGGTTTTCGCCTCGCGCGGCTGCAGCCGATGTCATGGAGCCAACGGACAGGGAACTTCGCTTGGGCCAGGACTGCGCGGCCAGCGAGTGAACTCGGTTTCGCTGGCGACGGCGCTCTGGCGGCACGGGCCGGAAATGTACCGGCGAACTCAGAGCCTCGGAATTGCGTGGCCCAAGTTGAATGAAAACGATCTCGGCGACCTGTTCGCGTTTCTGAATTCGCCTCCCGAGGAGGGCCGCCGGTGAAGCTGCTGGGTTCGCTGTCGCTGCTGAGCCGTATCCCGTACGCGGCGGGAGGCTTTGTTCTGTTCTTCGTCCTGGGTGGAGCGGGCTTCGTTGGTTTACAACACGCGGCGACGCCCAAACAGCCGATCGCGTTTAACCACGCCAAGCACGTCAGCAACGGCGTGGCGTGCGCGGATTGCCACGCCGGTGTGCAAACCCAGGCGAAGGCGACTCTTCCATCCGTAGACGTTTGCATTGGTTGTCACCAGGTAGCGCTTACGAATAGCGCGGAAGAAGAACGCGTGCGTACGGTCGCCGCGGCAGGCCAGGAACTGAACTGGGTGCAGCTGACCAGAACGGCTCCGTACGTCTTCTTTTCGCATCGCCGGCACGTCGCCGTAGCACACCTGCCGTGCGCCGAATGTCACGGCCCCATGGAACAAGCAACCAAGCCGCCGGAGCACGCATTTCGCGTGTTCACCATGGCGACCTGTATTGGTTGCCATCAACAGCATCGAGTTAACGCGGACTGCAATGATTGCCATCGCTAATCGCCGATCGTGGTGTGTACTCCTGCTTGCCGTATGGGCAGTAGCCGCCGCCTGCTTTCTAATTGTTCTGCCGCTGTCAGCGCAGGGCGGAGCCGGATATTTCATTCCGGGCGATCCCAAGGCCGGCATGCGCAGCTTTTTCGATAAGGGCTGCGCGCGCTGTCACTCGGCGCTGGGCGAAGGCGGCCACAGCGCTCCTGACCTGGCGCGCGCTCCGGCGGGACATCTCGGCTCGGCCGAATTGCTGGCCGCGATGTGGAACCATGCGCCGGAAATGTGGGAGAAGATGCGGATCGAGGGCGTGGCTCCGCCGAAGTTCGCCGAAACCGACATGGCGAATCTGTTCGCGTTTCTTTATTCCGTGCGATCGCTCGACGAGCCCGGCGACGCTGATCGTGGTCGCCGTCTGCTGGCGGAGAAGCAATGCCTGAAATGCCACGGCGTCGGCGCAGAAGGGAAGCGGCAAGGGCCCGATCTGCTGAAGTGGGCTGCCTATCGCAACCCGGTCAGCTGGATCCAGGCGATGTGGAATCATGCGCCGGCCATGCAGTCCGCCATGGCGGCGCGCGGCGTGAAGTGGCCGGTCTTCGATGGCAACGATGTTCCCGACATGATCGCGTATATCCGGCGATCGGCCCCCAGCGCGGCGAAGCCAGCATATCTTCGTCCGGCGGATCCCGAGGCCGGACGCAAAATCTTTCGCGAGAAGGGGTGCGCCGCCTGTCACGCCGTAGGCCACGGCAGCCGCACGGCACCCGATCTTCGTTCACGCGCACTGCCACGCACGCTGGGCCAGTTTGCCGCGGATATGTGGAATCATGCGCCGGCGATGCGGGCCAGCATGCAGGCGCAGAACATCGCCCGGCCACAGTTCACCAACAAGGAAATGGCGGACCTGATCGCGTATCTATTTGCCGAGCGATATTTCGAGCCGGCTGGCAGTGCGGAGCGGGGCGCCAGATTGTTTCAGTCGAAAGGCTGTGCATCGTGCCATCGCAGCGGCGGCGCGGGGCCGGACCTCGCCGGCGCCTCGGTTTCACCGATCCACATCGCGACATCACTGTGGAACCACGGCCCGGTGATGTTTCAAAGCATGCAGCAGCAGCAGGTCGCGTGGCCGAGATTCCAGCCGGGCGAGGTGGTGGATCTGATTGAGTTCCTCGGTTCCAAAGCGGCCCACGGGCGCGACTCGGGAGGACGGCAATGAGCTTCACTTTCGATCGCCGGAATTTCTTGCGATTCGCTGCCGGCGGCGCGGTTGGCGTGGCGACGTCAGGCGTGAGCCTGAAAGGCATCAGCACGCTCAATGCCGCGATTGACAGTGAGCAGGTGAGGGTTCCTTCAGGTCCGGAATCGTGGGCGACCGGGGTTTGCAACATGTGCCCTGGCGGATGCGGGCTGCGCGTGCGCTTGATCGGAAATCGCGCGGTCAAGATCCAGGGGAACCCGCTTCACCCTGTAAATCGTGGCGGCCTGTGCCCGAAGGGACTGGCCGGATTGCAGGAGCTGTATCACCCGGACCGGTTGCGAAAAGCACTTCGCAATACCGGGACGCGTGACAACCCGCGATGGAAAGAAATCTCGTCGGACGAAGCGCTGGGTCTGTTGACGGAGCGCCTGCGCAAACTGCGTGATTCGGGCGAGGCGCGGTCCTTGGTTGTGATTGATCGCCAAAGAAGCGGCTTGCTGCCGCGCCTGCTGTCCCGGTTCATGTCGGCCTACGGGTCGCCGAACTACGTCACGATGCCCAGCGGAATCGATACGCTCCAAGCGGCGGTTCACGCACAACAGGGCATCAGTGAACCAGTGGCGTACGACTTCGCGAATTCACGCTATGTGCTGAGTTTCGGCGTCAACCTGCTGGAAGGCTGGGGCGCGCCGGTGGCGATGATGCGGGCGTTTTCGCGGTGGCGCGATGTCACTTCAGGCCGAAGGGCAAAGTTCGTGCAAATCGAGCCGCGGTTGTCCATGACCGCAGCTCGCGCCGATGAATGGGTGCCGATTCGCCCCGGTACCGAAGCCACGCTTGCCCTGGGAATGGCTTACGTGCTGATTTCCGAGGGACTATACGACGCCGACTTCGTTCGCGAGCACACCTTTGGATTCGAAGACTGGCGGGACGCCGAAGGCAACTCCCACACCGGATTCAAGTCGCTGGTGAAATCCGAGTATCGGCTGAACGATGCGGCCACGGTGACCGGCGTTCCGGCCGATACCATCCTGCGGCTGGCGCGCGAAGCTGCGCAAAACCGTCCTGTTCTCGCGATTGGCGACCGGCACAACAGCTCGCTGCCGGGCAACGTGTACGCGGCCATGGCGGTCCACTCACTCAACGGGCTGCTGGGAAGTATTGACGTCCCCGGTGGAGTACTGGTCCAACAGCAGTTACCGGGACAGCCTGTCGTCGAGAATGCTAAGGATCCGCTCCTGCCCTCGGCACAAACACACGTTGCAAACGCCGGCGAATTGCCGCAGGCCATCGTGTCGAAGCGGCCGTATCCGGTGCAGATGCTGTTGCTGAACCAGGTTAACCCGGTATTCGCACTTCCCAACGGCGCTGCGTTCCGGAGCGCGATGAAAGATGTTTCGTTCATCGTCAGCTTCAGTTCATTCCTCGACGACACCGCCGTGCTCGCCGATCTGGTGATCCCGGCGCCGACGGGATTGGAGTCGTGGCAGGACGGCGGAACGCCGCCTACGGTGGCCAACGCCATGGTCTCAATCTCGCCGCCGGCGGTGCGCCCGCGCAAAGATGTCCGTCACCCCGGTGACGTGATGCTCAAGGTCGCGGGTTCCCTGGGAGGTTCGGTGGCGGCGGCGCTGCCGTTTGCAGGGTACGAAGAGTTTCTACGCAGCGAAGTAAACGGTCTGTATGCCGCACAGGCCGGCGCCGTGTTCGGCTCGACCCTGGAAGACAGTTGGAACCGGCTGATGGAGCGTTCGGGGTGGTGGGCACCGAGTTACTCGAATGCAGATGAGCTGTGGCAGCAAATCAAGAAACAGGGCGGGTGGTGGGAGCCGGCGTATTCGCATGGCGAGTGGAGCCGCGTGTTGCGCACCAAGTCCGGGCGCTTCGAGTTCTATTCGCAGGTGCTGGCCGACACGGCAAAGCAGCGGCGGAGCACTGCAAAGATCGAGGATCGGGAATGCCTGCCGCACCAGCCCACGATTCCGGTAGCGACCACCAACTTCCCCCTGTTGTTGATGCCGGTGGAACAGCTTCCACTTGCCGGCGGCGAGGGGGCACACCTGCCGTACTTGCAGCAGATCGCCGGCGTGCACGTATTCGCGAACTGGGATAGCTGGCTGGAAATTCACCCGGAGACGGCGCGCACCTTCGGCATTGGCGAAGGCGATTCGGTTTGGATCGAGTCACGCCGCGGACGCGTGCAGGCGCGCGCTCGTTTTTACGAAGGCGCGCGGCCCGGAGTGGTGCACTTGCCGCTCGGTTATGGCCATAAGTCAGGGGGCGAATGGGCGTGCCGGGGCGTCAATCCGCTGGAAATCGTGGAGGGGCCGCCGGACCAGGTCACGGGCGTGCCATCGGCCCATTGGACATACGTCAAGGTCTATCGCGCATAACGAGGACGCACCATGCCGCGTTGGGGAATGGTTATTGACCTAGCGAAGTGCACGGCCTGCCAGGCCTGCACGGTCGCCTGCCAAACGGAGAACAATGTTCCATGCGTGCCGCCGAAGGAAGCGGCGCGCGGGCGCATCATTTCGTGGATCAGCGTGCTGCCGCAACTCGAGGGCGAATACCCGCGGCTGAGCATGCGACCGACGCCACTGCCGTGCGTCCACTGCGACAACCCACCCTGCATCCGCGTTTGCCCGGTACAGGCGACCGCGATCAACCCGGAAGGCGTGGTGCGACAGATTTATGCCCGATGCATCGGCTGCCGATATTGCACCAACGCGTGCCCATACACGCGGCGCATGTTCAATTGGTACAAGCCCGAGTTTCCCGGGGAGTTTACCGAAGCGCTGAATCCCGACGTTTCCGTGAGGCCGAAGGGCGTGGTGGAAAAGTGCACGCTCTGCCATCACCGGCTGCAAAAAGCTCGCGATGAGGCACGCGCCGCAAAACGCGAACTGGCGGAAGGCGACTACGTTCCGGCATGTGTCGAGATCTGTCCCGCGGGGGCCATGTACTTCGGCGATCTCGAGGACCATAACTCGACGGTTGCCACGTTGGCCCGCAGCAGGCGTGCCTTCAAGCCCCTGGAAGAACTCGGGACTCATCCCAAGGTGATTTATCTGGCACAAGGAGAGTGGAGCGGTGGAGACGGGCAAGGACCACGGACTTAACGAACAGGACTGGGTGTTGTTGCAACCCGTGATCGCGACGCGCAGGCCGTTTTACTACCTGGCGTTGTTCTTCCTGGGGTTCACCTCCATTGCATTCTTCGCCTGGATGTACCAGTTAAAGCAGGGCTTGGGCGTGACCGGCCTCAATGTGCCCGTGTACTGGGGCTTCTACATCACCAACTTCGTGTTCTTCATCGGCATCAGCCATGCGGGCACGCTGATCTCGGCCATCCTCCGCCTGTGTCACGCAGAATGGCGACGCTCAATCACCCGCGCCGCGGAAGTCATCACCGTGCTGGTGCTGTTCTTCGGTGTAGGCAGCGTGATCATGGACCTGGGACGTCCGGAGCGCGCGCTGAACGTCCTTCTACATCCGAACTTCCACTCGCCGCTGCTGTGGGACGTGTGCAGCATCACCGTGTACCTGACAGCCAGCACGATTTATCTGTACTTGCCGCTGATACCTGACATTGCCATCTTGCGCGACCATGGCGCGAAGCCGGCATGGCTGTATCGCCTGCTCGGCGTTGGATGGTGCGCGAGCGAGAAGCAGAAACGACTGCTCAACCGTGCCATCTCGGTAATGGCCGTACTGGTGATACCGATTGCGATTTCGGTGCACACAGTCGTGTCGTGGGTGTTCGCCATGACCGTGCAGCCGATGTGGCACTCCAGCATCTTCGGTCCATATTTTGTTGTTGGCGCAATCTTTTCCGGCATCGCGTCTTTGTTGATCGTGATGGCGCTGATCCGGAAAATCTACAACTTGCAGAACTACCTGAAGCCGATCCACTTTAACAATCTCGGCCTGCTATTGCTGGTGATGGCGTTGCTCTGGTTTTATTTCACATTCGCCGAGTTCATCACCACGTTCTATGGCAGCGATCCCAGTCATTTGGTCGTTTTCTATTCCAAGCTCAACGGGCGCTACGCCGTGCCCTTTTGGACCATGGTGGTGACTTGCTTCATCATCCCTGTCGGCCTGCTCGCACGCCGCAAGACTCGCAGCATTACCGGGTGCGTGATTGCCTCCATTTCCGTCAACATCGGCATGTGGCTGGAGCGGTTCACCATCGTTGTGCCGACCCTGTCGCAGCCGCGGCTGCCGTGGGCGAAGGCCACCTACTCGCCCACCTGGGTGGAGGTCGCCATCACCATCGGCTTTGGCGCCACCTTCATGTTCTTGTACATGCTCTTCACGAAATTCTTTCCCATCGTGTCCATCTGGGAGGTGCAGGAAGGCCGTGAAATGGCCGTCTCCGAGGTCGTTGCGCGCGTCGAGTCGTATTTTCCCGAGGAGGTGGTCCCCTCGGCCTGATCGCGGTACGCAGCGAACCGCCGTGAATTGCGAACCTCGTTGGTACGAATTTCGGACACAAGCGGCGGAATCGGACATGCAATCCATCTGCGCTGATTCCTCCTATCCACACAAAATACCCCGTTTCATTGAAAGCACGGCGGACATTTTCCGAAATGGACCCGAATGGATATGCAAGTGCTACTCGAACGCCAACTGGCCACAAGACACGCTCTTCCACGCCGGCGCTGCCGCGTGTTGCGAGTTGTGGCGCTGAGGCGGATTGGTGGAAGTGCGCCAGTCAGGATTATGTGCGGCCCCGTCAGGCGGCCCGTCCGCATGCCAGAGGAGCGAAGGATGCACAAATTAAATCAGTTCTTTGCACTGTGCGCGCTGGTCGTCGGCCTTCTCGGGTTCGTACCCGCGATGGCACAGGTGGATCGGTCCCTTAAAGGGGATCAGAATTGCACCGTTTGCCACGACGAAAACTGGAGAGTGCCGGTTCTCTCGATCTATCAGACCAAACATGGCGTGAAGGCCGATGAGCGCACCCCCGGCTGCCAGTCCTGCCACGGCGAGAGCGCCGAACACCAGAACGATCCGGGCAACAAGTCGCCGGATGTCGTTTTCGGAGCCAAGTCGAAGAAATTGTCGTCTGCGGAGGTGAGAAACGCAGCCTGTCTTACCTGCCACGAGTCCCGCATTCTTCCCCGGACGAACTGGTCGGGCAGCCAGCATGAAACCCGCGGCGTCGCATGCAGCGATTGCCATGAGGCACACGTCCCCATCCAGAGGGTATTCAACAAGCTGACGCAGCCCGAAGTCTGCTTTGCCTGCCACAAAACCCAGCGGGCACAGATTCAGCGCTTCTCGAGGCACCCGATCGCGGTCGGCAAAGTGACGTGTTCCAACTGCCACAATCCGCACGGCTCGACCGGTCCGACGCTGCTCGTGAAGAACTCGGTTAACGAGACCTGCTACACCTGTCATGCGGAAAAGCGCGGCCCCTTCCTCTGGGAGCACGCCCCTGTTGTCGACGACTGCACCAACTGCCACACGCCGCACGGCTCGAATCTATCGCCGCTTTTGAAGATGCGGTCACCGATGCTCTGTCAAAGCTGTCATAGCGGTGATCACGGCAAGAATCTTTACAGTGGTGCAAACCTGCCGAGCGGGAACGTGACAACCGCCAATGGCCGGCTACCGCTGGCGAGCCAGAGCCCGCCTGCTCAGGGGAACTACCGCGGGTGCCTGAATTGCCACTCGCTGGTCCACGGCTCGAATCATCCGGCCGGCGCCAAATTCCAGCGATAACAATATTGAATCGGGGAAGGATGCAATCATGAACGATAAGAATAGAAAAGATTTTGTCACCCGTTCGGTGCGGGCTGCGCGCGGCGCGCTTATCGCTATCGTTCTGATGCTCGCCGTGCTGGCCGGCTATAAGGTCAACGCGGTTGCTCAAACTACTGCTGCGAGTCAGACCACGCCTGAAAAAAAGGTCGAAGTCGGTGTTGGCGGCGTCAGCGACGACTCATTCAAGTTCGGCGAATACAACGGCCTGCAGAATCAAGGCCCCTTCGGTGTCGGCAAGTTCGATCTGCGCGGCGGTGCTGCCTACGACAGTGGCAGTACGTGGCGCTGGCGCCTCAGCGGCACGAATCTCGGCCTCGAAACTCGCAATCTGTCCGCCGACTTCGGGAAACAGGGCAAATTCCGGTTCACCTTCGCCTATGACGAGCTGCTGGCGAACCGCTCTGATGCCTACCAGACGCCGTACCTGGGCGCGGGTACCAACAACCTTACTTTGCCGGCAAATTGGGTCGCGCCCAAGGTGCCGCAGGTCAACGCCAACAATGTCAATTTCCGGTCGTTCGATCCGATCGCGGGAACGGGAAGCGTCCTCAACAGTGCCGGCGTGCTGACTCCGCCTACTGCGGCTCAGTTAACTGCGCTGGCCAACATACGTGCGGCCGATGTTCCGGATTTTCACAACGTCGATCTTGCCACCAAGCGCACCAGGATCGACGCCGGGTTCAGCTACAGCCCCGATCAACAATGGGACATTCCGATCAGCTTCAGTCATGAGCATAAGGCGGGCCGCAAGGCGCTTGGCGCTGTTACATCGCAGGTCAGTGAAAATGCCATCATCATGCCCGATCTGGTGGACTGGAACACCGAGCAGGCCAATGCGAGCGTGAGTTACAAGCTCAAGAAGCTTTTCTTGACGCTCGCGTATTACGGTTCGTTCTTCAACAACAACGTCAAGTCCATGACTTGGCAGGACGTGAACGATCCGACAAAGTCTGCGACCATGGCGAGTGCGCCGAGCAACCAGTTCAACCAGTTTAGTGTGACCGCTGGCTACAAGATTTCATCCAAGGCCAAGCTGGTCGTGACCGGATCTTACGGGCGCAACACTCAAGACGACGCTTTCCTGGGCCCTTCGACGGCCGCAAATGGGCAGTTGGCATTCGGCCTGCCGGCCGTGTCGCTGAATGGGCTTGTCGTGACAGGGACGCTGAATGCGAAGCTAACCGCCAAACCGGGCAAGAATTGGAACCTTAGCGCGGCCTACAAGTTCGACAACCGCGATAATCAAACCCCGGTCAACACCTATCTGTTCCAGGATGCGAACGAGTCGAAGAGTGGCGTGTCCCGCTTCGCCGGCCTCAATGGACTGCCTGCAACCCTGGGAAGCAATACAAACATTTATCAGAATCGTGCCTATAGCAAGCAGATCAACCAGCTCAACTTGCAAGGTGAACGTTCCGTGGGGAAGAGGCAATATCTGCAGGCCGGATACGACTGGCAGAAAATCGACCGCAGTTGCTCCGGCTCGTGGATCAACTGCGCCGACGCACCTACAACCAATGAACACACGCTGCGTGCCGAGTGGCGCAAAAGCACGGTGGGCAATTTTACCGCCAGGCTGGGCTATGCCTTTTCCTGGCGCCGGGGGAAGTATGACGAAGACGCTTTCCTGGCATTGGTGCCCATGGCGAACGTCGTACCCGCGGGCGGTGCAACGACGAGCGTTTTAGGTTACCTGGAGCAGACTGGGCTGACCGGGTTCGGCCCCCTGGCAGGCCTGCCAGCCACGCCCCTCACCGGCAACGCAGCCATTTTCTCCCCCCTCAATAACATTGTGCCGCAGGCCCTCTACGGCAGCCGCAACAACATCAATGAATTGGTCGGCATGAGAAGGTACATGGTGGCAGATCGCAATCGCCACAAGGTGCGCTCAAACGTAGAGTGGCAAGCGACCGAAAAGTTCTCGCTGCAGGGCACGGGCGAATTTAATGACGACGATTACCTCAACTCGATCTACGGTTTGAAGAAGGGAACGTTCTGGGAGGCAAGTGTCGATGCCAGCTATGCGGCGAGTGAAAACTTCGTTGGCAATTTGTTCTATACCTACGACAACCAGCGTTTCCTCACTGCAGGGGATGCCTATGGCAGCAACAGCAGTGCGACATTTCAAGGTCAAGCCGCCGATACGATTGTTTCTGGCGGTTGCTTCGCTACCGTCGCGGCGAAAAACGCCAGCGCCAAAATAGATCCTTGCCTGAACTGGTCCAAAAACAATCGCGACAAAATCGATACGGTCGGCTTCGTAATCAGGAGAAAGAACCTGATCTCCGGTAAGCTCGAACTGGCGGGGGAGGTCATGTTCACCCGGGCACGGACAGATTCTGCGGTCAATGGCGGGAGTTATGTCAACAATCCTCTAGCTCTGGCAGCGCCTGCTCCACCCCTCCCCGCCGGGACGCCCGCAGTCTTTTTCATCCCCGCCTCCGATTACCCGACGCTAAGAAACGACGAAATCAGGGTGCGGCCGAGTGCCACATACGCGCTCAGCAAATCGGCGTCTTTGCGAGCGTTTTACATGTTCCAGCGCCTGATGGCCACGGACTGGGCCTACGCTGGAATGCAGTTCGGGACGGGCACGAATTATCTTCCCACTAACGAAAAGTCGCCAAGCTACGGAGTCCATGCCGCCGGCTTTTCGGTGATGTACACATTCTAGACACGGAGGTGGCGCTGATGTGGCCGGCAAAGGATGTTGTTCTTAGGTGCTGACACGCCCGGTTACATGGCGCATGTCTTCACGGCTACGTTGGAATATCACTTCTAGGCGAGCCCCTTCAGGCGGCCGATTGTTGGCCCCCTGGTGTTGTGCGGCGCTTATTGTCGACCTGGAGCTAAATGGCCCACGAGGAATAATCAACAGGAGGAGCACAAGAATGTCACAGTCATTGAACACCTGCGCGATTTTTGCAGTGTGTATGCTGCTGATATCGGCAGTCATTACGCCCGCCGCTCATGCGCAAGGGGCAGCAACCGAGACACTGTTCAAAGCCAAGTGCGCCATGTGTCACGGCGCGGATGCGAGTGGCAATACGGCCATGGGCAAGAAGTTCAACATACCGGACCTGCGCGCGCCTGAAATCCAGAAGAAAACCAAAGCAGAGCTCGCGACCGCGATTGCAAAGGGCAAAAACAAGATGCCCGCGTTCGAAGGCAAGTTGACGTCCGACGAGGTAAATGAACTCGCAACCTATGTTCGTCAATTGAAAAAGTGAACCGGAGTTTGCCGCGACCCTTGCTGCATCAGGAACTTTTCAACATGGAAAAACACAACTGAACCTACGCGGGCGCGAAGTTCGGATGTGGGAAGTTGATCGCACTCGGCTTCAATTTCACAGTGGACTGGTGTCGGCTTAGCAGGCAGGATCACGGGAATTGACCATGTAGGAAATTCCAGCAGATGCAGCACCCAAGCGAGCGACAGAATGCCTCGTGTTATATCTGCTCGTTTTTTCATACCGCAGGCGAAGACGGAACTGGTTCCCCATCCACGCGAAGGTGCGTTCTATGACCCAGCGCCGTCGTCCCAAACCGCTGCCGTTTTCCGTATTGCGCATTGCGAGCAGAGGTAAGATGTGGCGGGCACGCAGAGCACGACGGATGTTCTCTGCGTCGTATGCCCGGTCCCCCAGTACGCAATCAGGGCGACAGCGCGGCCGACCCCGCAGTCCTTGGAGCGGCGGGATGGCATCGAGCAGTGGTACGGCTTGTGTCGAGTCGTGACAGTTGGCTCCAGTCAGTCCGATTGCCAATGGAATGCCGCGCCCGTCACAGTGTTGTTCCCCGTGCCTGTTCCGGCGCTCCTTCGCTTACCTGTGCTTTCGTGGCTGCCCGGACAAATGCGCGCCCACGAAGCCAGGTGACCGGCGGTCGAGAACCGCGACCTGTCCACGCCGATCTCGGACACCACTACCTCGGCCGAGCGTCGTCCCACCCCTACGATCGTCTGAAGGCGCTGGAGGTCTGCTTCGAACGGCTTCGGGACCTTGAGGATGCGGGCCGCGCGACCAACGCCGCCAACTGGTCGAGTAGCGCGAGCATCTGCCCGTGGCGAAAGGCATTGTGCGATGTAAACCGGCCGCGCGGCGCCTCACCGATTGTGTCGGCGGGGCAGGGAATCTGGCTGATTTTCAGCCCCGATCATTCAGAAATGGGCGGAGGGACCGGGTCTGGTTGCGATTACGCTCCGTAATAGACTTCTGCGTCCTGGTTGCGCGGGGGTTGCGGATTCTGCCGGACTTCGCCGGACTTTGCCGGGGTAACTTGTTGATCCTCTTTGTTTTCAGCAGCTGCCTTGAGACTCTTAATCAGTAGGTTGAAGGTTCGATTCCTTCCGCGCTCACCAAATCACCTCTATTCAGGCGCCTCCACAGGCGCTGCGTTTATCGATTTTCCAAACGCGAAGAACTTTGCTCCCCGTTTGCTGCCTTTGGCGAAGAGTGAAATTCGGTTTGTCCAGATGTGTTTCGCATGGCGACTGCACGCAGGCGCCCTTTAGCGCCCTCGATCCCACGATCTGCGCGTGGGCCGCGGTGTCAAGGCGCCAATCGTTATTCCAGCTTCGACAACTACGAGTCTCAACGCGTTCCCACAGCTTTTCCGGATCTGCCGGCCTCCGGCGCCGGCGCGGGTCCGGGCACGCCATCACGTCAGGTCGTGACCTCGGTCACAGCCGCATGTGTCCCAACCGCCCTATGCTCCGCTGTGAAATCGCGGGTGAGGCGCCGCGCCCACCCGCGCCGGGGCGAGGCGGCGCATGAGTCACGACGGCCGGCAACGACGATGGTTCTGGGCCACCCTGGCGCTGTCGAGCATCAGCGTGGTGGCGGCCGTGTTCGCGCTCTGGGAACTCATTGAGTCGCACTTCTTCCGCGACGTTGATTACCTCACCCTCCATTACCTGTACGTGACTCGCGGCGTGTGTTCGTCGCTGCTGCTGGCGTTCTGGGCGGCGTGGTTCGTGCTGCGCGAACGGCAGGCGGCGGAAAAGCAGTTGCGCCGGTCGCATGAACGCTACCGCAAGCTGCTGCAGGTGGACCCGAGCGCCATGGCGCTGTGCGACGGGTCGCTCAAGGTGCTGGAGTAGAACGCGGCGGCCGAGCGCCTGTACGGGTTTTCGCGCGGCGAGGTCATGGGAGTCGGGCTGCCGACCGTGCCGCCGGCGAAACAAAGCGAATTGGAAGAGTTTCTCCGCCGCGTCAGGCGGGGCGACGCGGTGTTCGATTTCGAAACCGTGCGGCGGAATCGAGAGGGCACCGAGATCGAAGTGCTGCTCAGCCTGCTTCCGTTCCAGGAGGACTCCGGAGAAACCTATTTCCTGGAAGTCACCAACGACATTCGGGAGCGCGTGCGCCTGCGCGAAACCCTGCTTCAAATCGAGAAGCTGACCACCATGGGCAAGATGGCGGCGGGGACGGCGCACCACCTGAATACGCCGCTGGCGGCGATGCTGCTGCGCATGAGCATGATCCGCAGCCGGGCCTCGCGCGAGATTGCGCCCGACCTGGAGCAGCTCGAAGGCAACATCCGCTTCTGCCAGCAATTCGTCCGGCGCTTGCTGGACTTCAGCCGCCGCCCGCAGACGCACAAGCAGCCCGAGTCGATCGCAGGGACGGTCGAGTCGGTCGTGAGTTTCCTTTCGCCACAGGTGCTGGCCAAACGCGTCCGCCTGCAGCTTGACGTCGGCACGCTGAACGGCGCGAAAGTACTGGCGGACCGCAATCAACTGGAAGCGCTGTTCCTGATCCTGGTCAGCAACTCGCTGGACGCCGTACCGGAGCAGGGAACGATCAGCATTCGTGCACGCCGCCTGGATCAGGAGCGCGTGCGCGTCGAGGTCACCGACGACGGCTGCGGCATTGATGCGGCGAACCTGCCGCGCATCTTCGAGCCCTTTTTCACCACCAAGCCTGCCGGCAAGGGAACGGGCCTGGGGCTGGCGATCGCCGCCAACATCCTGAGCGAGCACGGCGGCTCGGTGCGTCTGGACAGCGAACCCGGCAAGGGGACGACCGCCATCGTGGAACTGCCGCTCTGGCATGAGGCCGGCGTCCCTCAAGGAGCGCACGCATGACAGCATCGGTTACAGCGCAAGACTGCACCATCCTGGTGGTGGATGACGACGCGAGCCTGACGGGGACGCTGAAGGAATTCTTGTCGCAGCAGGGATACTGCGTCGAGGTGGCGCACTCCGCCGAAGAGGCGCTGGCGGCGCACGAGCGCAACCCGCGCATCTGCCTCGCGCTGCTGGACCTGATCATGCCGGTGACCGATGGCCTGACGCTCATGGACAAGCTGCACCAGCGCGATCCCGACCTGGCGATCATCATCATGACCGGGTTCGCTACCATCGAGACCGCGGTGGAATCCATCAAGCGCGGCGCGGAAGACTATTTGACCAAGCCGTTCGAGCCCGATGCGGTGCAACGCAAAGTCGGCCGCGTGATGGAAGTGTTTGCGCTGCGCTCTCGGGTGGCGCAACTGGAAGCCAACGTTCAGAAGTACTGCCCGTCGTTCGAGTCGCTGGTGTACGTGTCGCCCCTGATGCAGCGCGTGATGGAACGGGCGCGCACCGCGGCGGAAACCGAGACGCCGGTGTTGATCCTGGGCGAGACCGGCACCGGCAAGGAAATGCTGGCGCGCGCCATCCATGGCGCCAGCCCGCGAGCATCGGCGCCGTTCGTGCCGGTGAATTGCGCGGCCTTTCCGCGCGAGCTGGTGGAAAGCGAACTCTTCGGCGTCCGCCGTGGATCGTTTACCGGTGCGTTCAGCGACCGGCCAGGGATTTTTCTGTCCGCCAATCGCGGCACCGTATTCCTGGATGAAATCGGCGAGATGCCCAAAGACATCCAGGTGAAACTGCTGCGCGCCTTGCAGGAAAAAGAAGTGCGTCCGGTGGGCAGCGCCAGGGCGGTCCCGACCGACGTGCGGATCATCGCTGCCACCAACCGGCCGAACGCGGAGCTGCGCGCCGAATGCCTGCGCCAGGATTTCTATTTCCGCATCGCGACCGTCGTCGTGGAAATTCCTCCCCTGCGCGCCCGGCCGGAGGACATCCTGGTGCTCTGCCAGCATTACGTGCAGCGGCTCAGCCAGCGCTACGACCGCCAGATCACCCTCGGCCGCGCGGCGATGGAGTTGTTGCTGAAGTACGCGTTCCCGGGCAACGTGCGCGAACTGGAGAACGTGCTGGAAAACGTGTCGGCGCTCTCGCGCGACGACCCGCAGGTCATTACCGACAGGGAAGTCAAGCCCCTGCTGGACCCGGCGGGCTTTCGCGAGGTGCTGGCCCGGGGCACGGAGCAGACGCTGGCGATCGAGCCGCTGGAGAAGCTGGCGATCGAACGCGCCCTCCGGCTGACGGAAGGCAATCGCAGCAAGGCGGCGTTGCTCCTGGGAATTTCGCGCGACACGCTCTACCGCAAATTGCGCGAGTTTCGGGAGGAAACCGCGAATTGGGGCGCGTGTACGGATTTCGGACAGCGTGCCGCGCCTGACATGGCAAGTAGCGGCGCCGAGTCCGGCAAGCTGCCGCGCAGCGCGAAGTTGCGCGCGAGTGATGCATGCCGGTCGGGAAGCCATTTGGCTGCCGGCGTGCCTGCGTGAATTACAAGGACGGCCGTGCGTATTGATATTCCACGTCGACTGCTGGTCTGGGGGGTGATCGCGATCGCCGCGGTGCTGGGCTTCGGCGGCATCATGGCGACACAGAACCGGCGCGCGCGAGAGATGGTCCACCTTCCTGGCCGCCAGCCCGGTGCAGGGACGCACGATTTTCGAGAGTAAAGGCTGCGTGCGCTGTCACGCCGTGAATGGCGTCGGCGGGACACTCGCGCCCGACCTGGGCCGCAGCCAACCGGCGCAATCCAGCGTCTCGCAACTGGTCACCGCCATGTGGAACCACGCACCGCAGATGTGGGACCGCATGCGCGTCGAGAAGGTCTCCTATCCATCGCTGACCTACGAGGAAGTCGCGCAGCTCCTGGCGTACTTGTATATCTCGCGGCGGGCCGATGAAGCCGGCGACGCGGCGCACGGCAAACAGTTGTTCACTGCCAAAGGATGCGTGCGTTGTCATGCCGTGCACCGACAAGGCGGGACAGTCGGGCCGGACTTGGCCGAGGTGACCGGCGTGAATACCCCGATGGCCTGGACGCAAGCGATGTGGAATCACGGGTCGGTCATGCAGGCGTACATGCATGACGCCGGCGTGGAATGGCCGTGCTTCGAGGGACACGAATTGCGCGACCTGTTCGCGTACGCGCGTCAGGTCTCGAAGCCACAACCGCTGGCCGGCGATCCCGAGCACGGCTGGAAAGTATTTCAGGGCAAATCCTGCAATAGCTGCCACGCGATTAAAGATGAAGAAGAAGGGGAGCGAGTCGGTCCGAACCTGGGCCCCTCGCGCAATCTGCCGCCCACCTTCACGCAGTTTGGCAGCCTGATGTGGAACCACGCTCCGCAGATGGAACGCGCAATGAAGGAGCGCGGCATCGAGCGTCCGCAGTTCGGCGGAGAGGAAATGGCCGATCTGTTTGCCTTCCTCTACAGCCTGCGATACGTGGAACCGACCGGATCGCCGCACGTGGGTGAGAGCGTCTTCACCTGGCGCGGTTGCAGCCGGTGTCATGGCGCAGAGGCGCAGGGAACCGGCCGCGCGCCGGCGTTGCGCGGCCGCGGAAGGAGCTATACCTCGGTCGCCCTCGCCACTGACTTGTGGGCGCATGGCGGCCGCATGTACCGCGAGAGCCAGCAGCTCGGCATCGGCTGGCCCACGCTGACGGAGAGCGATGTCGGCGATCTCCTCGCCTTCCTCAACTCGCCCGTGCAGCAGTCCGCGCACAAATAGGAAAGATCATGTGTACGGTTATCTGACACAAATCGTCTGACAGCTCACCTGGGTTCGCTCCCACCCGCTCTTCGTACCGCACGGAACATCAGCGAAAGCGCGGGCTTGACGCACCTGTCGCGCCCGCGGCGGCGCTGCACGCCTCTGGTCACCAAAGTGCAATATGACTGACCAAAGCTCCTATGGGGGCGATCCGCAGCGCTTGCGCCCCTGAGCGTGTCTCACTCAGGGGCGCTGTCGCTTCTGCCAGGATCGCTGCTGTTCGCAAAGACACCTGTATTTCGCTACGGCCACGGACCAACGTCGCGCAGCGAATATTGCGATGGTTGTGGTGTCCGATGGCGCAGCCCTTTTTCGTCTGATTTTCTGACAGTCATCCCTCTTCACTCCGCCGAACCCACTGGGTAATCGCCCGGAGGACGCGATCGCCGTGCCCGTAAGGGTCGCAATGCGAGTGTGTTAGCGCGCCACCGCGGATTGTCCGATGTTCCGCGCCGGAGTCGCGCCGGTTGGCCGCGCAAATGCATTTTGAAGTGCGAAGACGCCGGTGGTGTGTTGGCGGCGGAGTGCGGAAGGAGACACAACCTCATGCACAGGGCAGGAAAAATCACCGGAGCGATCCGCTGGGCCGCCATGGCGGCGATAGTGGCCGTGTTTCCGGCGACGATGCACGCTGCCGAGGATGGGAAAGCATCGGCAGGCCCGCCTGAAAAGCACGCGGACTTCGTCGGTAGCGAGCGCTGCGGCGATTGTCACGCGGCGCAATTTGAACACTTCAAGCGCACCACGATGGGCAAGATCTTCTTCCGCACTCCGCGCACGCCGCTGGAGAAGCAAGGGTGTGAGGCATGTCACGGGCCGGGAGCTGCACACGCCGACAGCAAGGGCAAGATCGGCCTGATTCGCTTCACCAGGAATTCGCCACAACCGATCGAACTGCGCAACGACCAGTGCCTGCAGTGCCACGAAAAGGGCAACCGGATGTTCTGGAGAGGCAGCACCCACGAAAGCCGCGGTGTGGCTTGCACCAACTGTCACCAGGTTCATAGCGAGCCGCCGTCGGTGGCAGCAGACCGGTTCCAGGAGCCGCTTTCGGAGAACCGGCAATTCGTGAAAGCGACCCAGATGGAAGTCTGTTTCCAGTGTCACCAGATGCGGCGAGCACAGTTGCAGCGCTCGTCGCACATGCCGTTCCGCGAAGGCAAGGTGACCTGCTCGAGCTGCCACAACCCGCACGGCACGCCCAATCCCAAGCTGCTGATCGAGGCCACCGCCAACGAGACCTGCTACAAGTGCCACGCCGAGCGCCGCGGGCCGTTCCTGTGGGAGCACCCGCCGGTGATGGAAAACTGCCTCAACTGCCACGATGCGCACGGCTCCAACAATCCCACTTTGTTGAAAGCGCGCGCACCTCGCCTCTGCATGCAGTGCCACGACGTCAGCGGACATAATTCCGATCCGCTCGCGCTCAGTCCGAATCCGCCGCGGATCAGCACGAACCAGCAGATCAGCACCCGCGCGATTCGGGTGATCAACCGCTCCTGCACCAACTGCCATTCCCAGATCCACGGGTCGAACCACCCGTCTGGGTCGGGGTATCTGCGCTAGAGGAGGAAGCTGCAATGATGAGGAAACTGGTTCTGATCATGATCGCACTGGCGGCGCTGGCCTGGCTGGTAGAGCGGGCCCACAGCCAGACGGACGCAACAACCATCGGGACTGATGTGAGGTGTGTCGTCAGTTCGTAAGGGGAATACAGATGCAGGTGCAGGTATCGCGTCGCGGATTCGTGCGCTTCCTGGTGCAAGGCGCCGCCGCGGTGACGGCGGTGGGGATCGCGTGGAAGGCCAGCGCCTCGAAGCTGTTCCACGAAGTGCTGCCGGGCCGGTCCATGGCGCCGGGAAACCAGAAGTGGGTCATGGTCATTGACCTGGCCAAGTGCGATGGTTGCCGGGAGTGCACCCGCGCCTGCAATGCCATGCACTACGTCCCACCGATGCAGGAGTGGATCAAGGTCTTCGAGGTGGCCGACAATCCTGCCGCCGGACCTTATTTTCTGCCGCGCCCGTGCATGCAGTGCGACAACCCGCCGTGCGTGCGCGGCTGCCCGGTGGGCGCCACCTACAAGCGCAGTGATGGCATCGTCATGCAGGATGACGAGCGCTGCATCGGCTGCCGCAACTGTATCGCGCAATGCCCCTACTCGGCGCGCTCCTTCAATTGGGGCGAACCGCCGCACACGCCCGGGGAGATGGCGCGGCCGTACTCGGTGGAATACAACTACCCGCACCGCAAGGGCACGATCGAGAAATGCATCTTCTGCCCCGAGCACCTGCGCGCCGGCAAGCTTCCCGCCTGCGCCGCCACCTGCAAGATGGGCGCCATCTACTTCGGCGACGAACTGGAAGACGCGGTCACCAACGGCAAAGGCGAGACCGTCCAGTTCACCAAGATCGCCAAGCGCGGCGCCGGCTTCCACCTGCTGGAAGAACTCGGCACCGAGCCCCGCGTCTACTACCTGCCGCCGGCGGCGAGGAAATATCCGGCGCCCGACGAACTGAAGCGGACGCAATCCATGACCGGAATGGAGCACTCGTAATGGATCGCAGAGAAGAGAACCTGTTGCGCTCGGTGACCGAGACCACGTGGCGGTTCTATGCCTGGGTGGGCTTCCTGGCGATGATCCTCCTGTGGGGGTTGATCGCGTACATCCAGCAGTGCCGCCACGGGCTGATCGTGACCGGCATGCGCGACCAGATCTCCTGGGGCCTCTACATCACCGATTTCGTTTTCTTCATCGGCATCAGCCACGCCGGCACGCTGATCTCCGCCATCCTGCGCGTCACCAACACCGAGTGGCGCACGCCGATCACGCGCATGGCGGAAGCGGTGACGGTGTTTGCGCTCTGCATCGGGGCGCCCATGGTCATCGTGGACATGGGACGGCCGGATCGCATGCTCAACCTCTTTCGCTACGGCCGCATTCAGTCGCCGATTGTTTGGGACGTGCTCGGCGTTTCAACCTACCTGACGGGCTGCATCCTGTATTTCTACATCCCGATGATTCTCGACCTGGCGCTGCTGGCCGAACGCACGGAATTCAAGCCGTGGCGGCGCCGGCTGTACCGGCGTCTTGCGCTCGGCTGGCGCGGCACGGAAGCGCAGAAACATCTCTTGGAGCGCGCCATCTCGGCGATGGCCGTGTTCATCATTCCGCTGGCCGTGTCGGTGCACACCGTGGTTTCATGGATTTTCGCCATGACGCTGCGCCCGGGCTGGGACAGCAGCATCTTCGGGCCGTACTTCGTCGTGGGCGCCATCTATTCGGGAGCGGCGGCGGTGATCTTTTCCATGTACGTGCTGCGGCGGGTTTATCGCCTGCAGGACTACATCGAGCCGCTGCACTTCCGCAAGCTCGGCCTGCTGCTGCTTGCCTTCTCGCTGCTCTACCTGTACTTCAACATCAATGAGTACCTCACCGCCGGATACAAGTTGCAGGGGATGGAACGCACCTTGCTTGACCGCCTGTTCGTCGGCGATTACGCGTTCACCTTCTGGACGGCGCAGAGCATCTGCGTCTTCATCCCGCTGCTGATCATGATCGCGGTGCTGGGGCTGAAGCGTTACGAACAGTTCACCATTCCCGGGATTGTCTTTGCCTCCGGGTTGGTGGTGGTGGGCGCCTGGGCGAAGCGCTACATCATCATCGTGCCCACTCTGCGCAGCCCGTTCCTGCCTTCCGGCCAGCGCATGCCGTGGGAGTAGACGCACTACAACCCAACTTGGGTCGAGTGGTCCATCACTGCCGCCGCCGTGGCCGGTTTTCTGATGATCTACACCCTGCTTTCGAAACTGTTCCCGGTGGTTTCCATTTGGGAGACGCGCGAACAACCGGCGGCGGAAACCGAAGCTGTCGCCGTACCGGACGGGTCGCGCTGGTGGAAAGCCGGGGCCGCAACTACCGCCCTGCTGATCGCGCTGCTGATCGGCACTTCGGTGAGCGCGCGAGCCGCAGGCTCGCCGCCGGCGAAAACCCCGAAGCCGACCGCCATCTCGGTAGAATGGAAAGCGCTGCCCGCAACCACAACCCCTCCGTCAGGAGAAGAAGAGCAGAAAACTCCGGGCGCCGAACCGCAACGCGTGTACTGGTATGCGGGGAGGGTTTTTGATCCGTTCAGTTTCCTGCAGGGCGCAAGCCGGCCGGCAGAAGAGAACAGCGTGCGGCCGCTGTCGATCGTCGCCACGCTGCATGACGCCAGTGGCGCGCCGCTCGGGTTCAAGCCGGTCGAATTCGCGGTCCAGACCGGCTTCGGGCCGCTGTCGTTCGGGACACGTCCGACGATGGGCGACGGGCGGGCTCAACTCATGCTGCGCGATCGCCGCTACGGTTCGTACCCGGTCACGGTTACGTTCAAAGGGGACGACGAATTCGCCGCCGCCACCTTCCAGGTCCCGGTCAACTTCGGAGAGCGTCCCGCCCCGGCGCTGCCGCATGCCGGAGTTCTGATCACGCCGTATGCCACCGCCGCGATCGCGGTGCCCTTCCTGCTGTTCTACGGCATGATGTGGGTGGCCTTCGCCTATGCCTTCGGCTTCCTGATCGCCTGGCGCATGCGCAAACAGCCTTGACGCTGACTCGGGCAGCTCGGAATGGGCCGGCCCGACGGCGCTTCATCCCGCCCACGGCAAATACTTGCCCGGCAAGCCCTGCCGAGATCCGCGGAGGGTTGCCAGCGATCAGCCCTTGTTATCGCGTTACCACCACGCGCTTGCGTACTCCCGCAGGCGCTGCTTGGGCCTTGAACGCCACGAATAGCCAGTTCCACCAGGTGCCACCTGCATCGTTCATTGTTATGGTGAAACTCACCGCGCTGGTGTTTGGGTTGTAGTAATGCAGATGGCCATCACCGTAACTGTATTTATCGGTGTCGCTCATTCCAGTAGCCCATATGTTGTCCATGACGGCTCCGCTCGGAGCAGTCACCGCAGTTTCAGGCCCGGTGCCGTAGTAGGCCACGCCGATAATCAAGCCGTTCGGCGTGGTGGGCGTAATTGCGTTGGTCACAGTAATTGGATTTTTACCCGACTGACTGCCCGCCGTGAACTTGCTCGTATCGAAGCAAGACGAGCTCGCTCCTGCAATGTCGTAGAAAACAAAGTGCGCCTGATTGCCTTGTGTCCAAGTAATCCGCGTTTGACCGCCTGTCGTCGCAGAGCAGATATAAAATGCCTGAGGATCAGTCGGGGGGTCAGCACTTCCGGTTACTTTGTGGACGGTGTCGTACCCATTCGACACATTAGTAATCGGCCAGTCGCCAGATTGGCCGTCCTGCCCGGTGGTCATCACAAAAGCATTTCCGCTGCTCGGGAACGGCATACTCACAGACGCCTTGCCGCAACAATAGAAACTGATGGTACGAACTACGGTGATGCCCGAAGGCTGCGTACCCGCGCCGCTGGACGCCATGAAGGCAATCGCCAGGTCATTCCACCTCTCCGAGGAGGTCGGGTCAACAATGTAGAGCGCCGGGTTGACGCTGCCCGCCGAAGCCTTCACCTGAACCGCCGAAACGGTTTTGTCCTGCAGATTAGCCGAGAGCAGCGAGTCGGCGTCGTCAGGCGCCACCGACGAAATCGCCGGTTTATCTTGTGGGGTTCGGTAGGTCGTTTGAGCGTAGTTGTAAACCAAGCTGTTAGCCTGGGTCGTGGTGATGGCTCCGGGCTGAATAGGCGTGGTGCTGTAAGGCAGCAGCCCATTGGCTCCGGTGGCCGTGCCGTCAGTGCAGGAACTGGGGGCGATCCCACTCACCTCCGTATAGCTGATCTGCCCCGTGTCTCCGGAAGCCAAGGCGGAGGAAAAATGCAGCGTGAGCACCGATGTTCCGGCAGCAGCGCCGCACTTGTACCAAATTTCCGAAGTCGCGGCATCGGTAGAATTCGTGGCGGACGGCCCGGCCACCCAAGTGTTCGACTTGTCATCAGTCGGCGGGGACAAAGTCTTGCCGCTTGGGCGTGTGACGGCCAGAATCAGCAGATTATTAGCGCGGCTAAGCGCAACAAAAATCTTCAAGTCCTGTAACGTCTCACCGGAGGCCGTTCCCGACGCTACCGTCGTAAAGTGGTAAACGACGCACGGATGCGTCGAGTCGCAATTCGGCCAGATATAGGCTTGCGTCGCACTGGAAGCCCACGCCGGCACACAGCTCAGCAGCACGAAGATCAGGGCAAGGCGCTTCATTAGATCGTCCCCGCAATCACGACGCGAATGTTGGTGGTCGATGCATCTGCGGCGGTGACGTTGATATCCACCGTGCCGTTGGGCAAAAGCGTCGGCGTTCCGTTCAGCGTGCCCGACGTCCAGGCGCCGTTGCCGCAGGTCAGGGCACTGAAGAGGATCGTGCTATTCGCGCCGCCCGTCACTTGCGGCCGCACCGCCGTGGTTGTGCCCGCGTTCGCCCAGCACTCCACCGAGGTAATCGTCCATGTCACGCCGAACTTATTGCGGCAGGAGGCCAACTCGCCATCAGTAATCTGTAGCACACTGCCGGTACCCGAACCCCACAGGTGGATTTCGCAGGTGCGGATGTTCAGGCCGGGGCGCAAGGCGGTGATCGCCGTGCCCGACGGGCTCATCACATCGCCGGTCAGGAAAGGCATCTGCGACGCCTGCACCGCTGTGGAGGTGGTCATCACCGAGGATGCATCGCTCAGATCGCCGAGTGCCGGCTGCGCCACACCGAACGTCCCTGCGGTCGCGTTGTACGACGCCAGGAACTTGTGCGACGATGCCGCGATGCTGGCAGCCAGCGCCGGACGGTTCAGCAGGTCACCATAGCTGCCGCTCATGCCGACCGTCGCCAGCGCCGGAAAATCCGAAACCTGCGATTTGGTGATGGTGCCGCTGATCGTTCCCGCGCTGCCGCTGATGTTGCCGGTGATGGTGCCGCTGAACGTCTTCGTGCCAGTGATCGTCTGGGTGGACGTCAGGTCAACAAAGTTGCCGAGCGGCGCCTGCGCCAACAAGGCCCACTTGGTAGCATCGGTGCCCGGAGTTACGTTGGTATTCGCGGCGAGCGCTACGTACGAGGAACCGTTATTGGACACGGTGTCGTAAGCCACGTATGCCGTCGTTGCCAACCACGCGCCTTTCCAGGTGTAGCCCTGCCCGGTTGCACCCGTTACACCTTGCTGACCCTGCGGCCCTTGCGGTCCGGGCGGGCCACCCAGGCCCTGCGGACCTGGCGGCCCCAGCAGACCTTGCAGACCTTGCGCGCCTTTGGCTGCCACCACCGCCCAGTGGCTGGTGTCGGTATCTGGAGTTGGGTTGTTGCCGCCGCCCGTTGACGTATTGATCACATTAAGCTCGGCCATAGACGTCCACGGCCCGCCGTTAATCTCGGTCATCGCTCGGAAACGCACATACCGGCCAGCGACGGCGGTAAAATTCACCTGCTTCTGCGACTTGTCAGTGATGCTGGTCATCAGGGTACCGCTCGCAACCGCAGTGCCCCAATTCACTCCGTCGCTGCTTACGTAGAACTCGTAGTCTTTGACTTCGCCGTTATAGTACTGGTCCTGGCGCGGCAAATACTGGAAACCGGTAATGTTGTTGTAGGTGGCGCCGAGATCGATCTGGAGCTCGTGCGGTGTCGGCGGCGGCGTTGTGCACCATACGGTATGCCAAAACGTGTTGGGGTTGCCGTCGAAGGCGTTGGTCGCCGCTTCGTTGGCGCAGCCGGTCTCTTGGCTGTCCACATACACAACATGCTGTGCGGGAGGGGGACCGCCGATATTTGCCACGGCAGTGTAACTCGAACCGCCGTACGTCACCACGTCGCCAATTCCGTAAGCGGAGGTGCTACCCCATGCTCCCTTGAAATTGAGGCCGGGGTCACCTTTCGGACCCGTGGGGCCAATCGGGCCTTGAGAACCCGCTGGTCCGGTGGCGCCCTGGGGAATGGTGAAATTCAGTGTGGCTGCCGACGAAGTGCCGGAATTGGTGACGTTCGCCTGCGTGCCCGCCGCTCCGGTGGTCGTGCCGCCGATCGTGACGGTCGCCGCGGAACCGTTAACGCCGGTGACCATGATGTTCAACGTCGGATCATGGCTGGTCGCGCTGCTCTCTTTGCTGTCAAATGCCACCGAGGTCGAGTAGCCGGATGTCGGGACCAAAACGATTCCGTAGTTGGAAGCGGGATTTGTGATCCACGCCTGCACCTGTGAAGTAATGTCGATGATGACGTAGCCATCGACCTGGCCGGTGGTAATGCACAGCGGATGCGTGGGATCGGCAGTCGCGGGAATCGGATTGGCGCAGCCGCCGCCGACCACCAGCGAGCCCGGCCCTGACCCGGGCTGGCTATTCCAGGTCAGAGCGGACTCCGACCACGGCCCGCCTGCCAGGCGAATGTCGAACGCGCCCGGGGTGGTAACGGCGGTGACAAACAACCGCAACGTCGCCTTGGTCACGCTGGAACCCGCCGGCACCTGCGACAGATTGAACCGCAGGTAGGTGTAGGTGGGCTGCGCACCCGCCTGCACGGCGAGCGACGTCAGTGTACCGTGGTTGCTGTCACTTCCGGTCTGCGTGACGTAGGTGTCGTCGCTGGCTGGCGCCTGGGCCAATGCCATGGCTGGAACCATGGCCAAAATTGCCGGCGCGAGTAGAACTGCAAGCAGGTTCCGTACACCAGGTATGTTCGTACTCACACTTCTCCTTTCCTGGAACGGGTCGCCAACAACCGAGTTGACTAAGGCCTCGAAGCTCGTATCGCTCAGAGATTGCCGGCGTCGGTGCTCTATGAAATTCGAGGGGCCCAGTTGGCCTGGGGGAGCGCGGGCCGTCCCTCAGAGCGTGGGCACTACGTTTGACCCTGCTCTTCAGAGAGGCTATCGCACAAGAATACTGTACTTGTTCGGAACGAAGTCAAGAAGGAACCTTTGTCGGCAGGTAATTTTTCCTTGTGAGCTTTTTTGAACAGCGGCCCTGGCTCGTTGCGGGTAGAGCCGGTGACGAGACGAGGTACCGTTTGCCGTGCCCAGCGGCCTGCTCGGGATCGCCGTCCGAGGAATTCATTAGATCGTCCCCGAAACTACGACGCGAATGTTGGTGGTCGATGCATCTGCGGCGGTGACGTTGATATCCACCGTGCCGTTGGGCAATAGCGTCGGCGTTCCGTTCAGCGTGCCCGACGTCCAGGCGCCGTTGCCGCAGGTCAGGGCACTGAAGAGGATCGTGCTATTCGCGCCGCCCGTTACTTGCGGCCGCACCGCCGTGGTTGTGCCCGCGTTCGCCCAGCACTTCACCGAGATAATCGTCCATGTCACGCCGAACTCGTTGCGGCAGGAGGCCACCTCGCCGTCAACAAGCTGTAACGCACTACTGGTACCCGAACCCCACACGTGGACCTCGCAGGTGCGGATGTTCAGGCCGGCGCGCAAGGCGGTGACCGCCGTGCCCGACGAGCTCAGCACATCGCCGGTCAGGAAAGGCATCTGCGACGCCTGCACCGCTGTGGAGGTGGTCATCACCGAGGATGCATCGCTCAGATCGCCGAGTGCCGGCTGCGCCACACCGAACGTCCCTGCGGTCGCGTTGTACGACGCCAGGAACTTGTGCGACGATGCCGCGATGCTGGCAGCCAGCGCCGGACGGTTCAGCAGGTCACCATAGCTGCCGCTCATGCCGACCGTCGCCAGCGCCGGAAAATCCGAAACCTGCGATTTGGTGATGGTGCCGCTGATCGTTCCCGCGCTGCCGCTGATGTTGCCGGTGATGGTGCCGCTGAACGTCTTCGTGCCACTGATAGTCTGGTTGGAACCCAGATCAACAAAGTTGCCCAGCGGCGACTGCGCCAACAGGTCCCACTTGCTAGCATCGGTGCCCGGAATTACGTTGCTATTCGCGGCGAGCGCTACGTACGAGGAACCGTTATAGAAAACGGAATCGTAGGCCACGTATGCCGTCGCCGACGACCACGGACCCTTCCAGGTGTAGCCCTGCCCGGTTGCACCCGTTACACCTTGCTGACCCTGAGGCCCTTGCGGTCCGGGCGGGCCACCCAGGCCCTGCAGACCTGGCACACCCTGTAGTCCCTGCACTCCTTGCGGCCCGGCGGTACCCGTATCACCCTTGTCGCCCTTCGGACCGGTTGCCGCAAACAGCGCCCAGTTCGTGGTGTCAGTGTTTGGAGGCAACGTCGCATTGTTGGCCAGCAGCGCGACGTAGCTGGCAGCGCCATAGTTCACGACATCATTGGCCGCATAGCTCGTGTTGGGAATAAATGCTCCCCTAGCAGTTACACCCGCACCGACAGGACCCTGCGAGCCAGCAGGACCTTGCGTACCCTGGAGACCCTGCGGCCCGACCGCGCCCATCTGACCTTGTGGACCCTGTGGCCCGGTTAAACCAGTTGCTCCCGTCGCGCCTCGAGGAATGGTGAAATTCAAGATGGCCGCCGACGTCGTACCCGCGTTGCTCACGTTCGCCGCTGTACCGGCCGTTCCCGTGATGGTTGAGCCGACCGTTACGGTTGCCGCCGCCCCCGCGGCACCTTGTGGCCCCGTCCCGCCGGTGAGACCTTGCGGACCCGTCGCTCCGGCCGGTCCAGCGGACCCCGTCGCGCCTTGAGGAATGGTGAAATTAAGAATCGCTGCCGAGGTCGTGCCCGAGTTGGTCACGCTCGCCTGCGTGCCAGCGGCTCCCGTGGCCGTGCTGCCGACCGTGACCGTCGCGGCTGCACCGGCAGCACCGGTGACCACGATATTCAATGTCGGATCGTGGCTGGTCGAGGTGGTCTCTTTGCTGTCGAACGTTATCGAAGTCGAATAGCCCGTCGTAGGCACCAGCACGATGCCGTAGTTGGAAGCCGGGTTTGTCACCCAAGCCTGCACCTGCGAACTAATATCAATGATGATGTAGTCGTTCACCTGGCCCTTGGTAATGCACAACGGATGTGTCGGGTCGGCGGTTTTAGGAATGGGGGTAGCACAGCTGCCGGCGAGCAGAATCGAGCCCGGACCTGAACCCGGCTGGTTCGCCCACGTGAGGGCCCCTTCCGACCACGGGCCATTCGCCAGGCGAATGTCGAACGCGCCGGCCGTAGTGACGGCGGTGACAAACAACCTTAATGTCGCCTTGGTCAGGCTGGAGCCATTGGGCACCTGAGCTGTGCTGAACGTCATGTAGGCATACGTTGGCTGCGTACCTGCTTGCACGGCGAGCGACTTCACCGTGCCGTAATTGCTGTTAATACTGGTCTGCGTGACGTAGGTGTCGTCGGTGACAGGCGCCTGGGCCAACCCCGTGGCTGGAACCATAGCCAAAATTGCCAGCGCGAGGAGAACTGCAAGCAGGTATCGGACACGAGGTATGTTCGTACTCATACCTCTCCTTTCCAAAGAACGAGTAGCCAACACCGAGTTGACTTACGAGGAATGATTTCGAGGAGAAAGTTTGACAGTTCCTTTCCTCGATTTAACCGGAATCTCCTTTTTGACTTCAAACAAGGTTCCGATTTGCGTCGGGATTTCCACTTTGGGTCTCCGAATGGCCGTCGGTACACGCAGGGTTTCCAGTTTGGAGGTGCCAGGCAACGATTACGCTTTCTCGGCGGCGGGGTGTCTGTTCAATATTGCTCACCCTGGGGGAGATCAGTTCAGGGTTCATACTCACACCTCTCTCTTCCGAAGAACGAGTCGCCGGCCACCGAGTTGAAGACCTAGAAGCTCGTTGCGCTCGAAGATCGCCCGGCGTCGGTGCTCGATGAAAATGTGAGGGGCCCAGTTGGCTTGGGAAGGGGGCCGTGCCTCAGAGCGTAGGCACTACGTTTGACCGCTCTTCAGAGAAGTTATGGGTAGCAATTGTCAACCTCTTGGGAAACAAGTCAAGAAGAAACCTTCTCCGGCATGTGATTTTTCCGTGTGAGCTTTCTTGAACAGCGGCGCTGGGAATTTTGCCCAATATTGCACCAATTTTAGGGCCTTTGAACCTCATTCCTACTCGGCATATACTCGCATTCGAATTACAAATTCATCGGGGGCGACCATGAAGACCACGAAGCGCTCCGAACGGGCCAGCACTATTCCCGATCCCGCTCAATTGGAAAAACAAATCCGACTCCGCGCCTACGCACTCTATGAATTCCGTGGCTGCGAAGACGGTCACGAACTCGACGACTGGCTACAGGCCGAAGCGGAGATCCTCGGCAGGCAAAAAAGAGCCAACGCCGCTTAATCGAAACAGCATCTCCGCCCTGGACAGTCCGGTCAAGGCTCCGCGGGCTCGCTTCATGACGGCTCTTTCTCTTCAGTCCCGCCGCCAAGATTGGAGTTCTAGGCAAACCTCATATGACGATTCATTCAGGGAGACCAGCACTCATGAAAAGGCCGATGGTCACAATCGACGGCAACGAAGCTGCGGCGCATTCCGCTTACCACACCAGCGAGGTCATTGCGATCTATCCGATCACGCCGGCGTCCAACATGGGAGAATTCGCCGACGAGTGGGCGGCCAAGGGCCAGGCCAACATCTGGGGCGTGGTGCCCACGGTGGTGGAGCTGCAGAGTGAAGCCGGCGCGGCCGGATCGCTGCACGGCGCCATCCAGGCGGGCGCGCTGGCCACCACCTTCACCGCTTCGCAGGGCCTGCTGCTGATGATTCCCAACCTGTACAAGATCGCGGGCGAGCTCACGCCGGCGGTCATTCACGTGGCCGCCCGCACCGTGGCCACGCACGCGCTCTCCATTTTCGGCGATCACAGTGACGTCATGGCCTGCCGGCAGACCGGGTTCGCGATGCTGGCTTCCAACTCGGTCCAGGAGGCGATGGACCACGCGCTGATCGCACACGCCGCCACGCTCGCGGCGCGCATCCCCTTCCTGCACTTCTTCGACGGCTTTCGCACCTCGCATGAAGTCGCGAAGATCGAGCAACTGTCCGACGACGACATGCGCGCGATGATCGACGCGGAACTGGTCCACGCGCATCGTCGGCGCTCGCTCTCCCCCGACCGTCCGGTGCTGCGCGGCAGCGCCCAGAATCCCGACGTCTTCTTTCAAGCGCGGGAGGCCGGCAACCCTTACTACCTGGCCTGCCCCGCCATCGTGCAGAAGACCATGGACCAGTTCGCCAAGCTGGTGGGCCGCCGCTACAACCTGTTCGACTACGTCGGCGCGCCCGATGCCGAGCGCGTCATCATCATGATGGGCTCAGGCGCCGAAGCCGCCGAGGAAACGGTGCAATACCTGAACGCGCACGGGGAAAAGGTCGGCCTGCTCAAAGTCCGCCTGTACCGGCCATTTTCGGAGGAGCATTTCCTGGCCGCGCTGCCGGCCAGCGCCAAGTCGCTCGCGGTACTCGACCGCACCAAGGAGCCCGGCGCCACCGGCGAGCCTCTCTATATGGACGTGGTCACTGTATTGAGTGAGGCGCTGGCCACGGGCAAGGGCCCGTTCAAGTCCATGCCGCGCATGATCGGCGGCCGGTACGGGCTGTCTTCCAAGGAATTCAATCCCCCGATGGTGAAGGCGGTCTTCGACGAGCTGAAGAAACCGCAGCCCAAGAACCACTTCACCGTCGGAATCATCGACGACGTCACCCACACCAGCCTGGAGTACGACCGCGAGTTCTCCACCGAGAGCCCTGACACCGTGCGCGCCGTCTTCTACGGCCTGGGATCGGACGGCACCGTCGGCGCCAACAAGAACTCCATCAAGATCATCGGCGAAGACACCGACTTCTACGCCCAGGGCTACTTCGTCTATGACTCCAAGAAAGCGGGCGCACTGACGGTGTCGCACCTGCGCTTCGGGCCGCGGCCCATCCGTTCCACCTATCTCATTACCCAGGCGAGTTTCGTCGCCTGCCACCAGTTCGCGTTCGTGGAGCGCTTCGACGTGCTCAAGCTGGCGCAGCCCGGCGCCACCTTTCTGCTCAACAGTCCCTATGGGCCGGAAGAAGTCTGGGACCACCTGCCGGTCACGATGCAGCAGGACCTGCTCGAAAAAAAGGTGCGGCTGTTCGTCATCAACGCCGACCCGGTGGCGGAAGAAGCCGGCATGGGGCGCCGGATCAACACCATCATGCAGACCTGTTTCTTCGCCATCAGCGGAGTGCTGCCGCGCCAAGAAGCCATCGCCGCCATCAAGAAGGCCATCGAGAAGACCTACAAGAAGCGCGGCGATGCGGTGGTGCAGAAGAACTTTGCGGCCGTGGATGCCGCCCTGGAGCACCTCCACGAAGTCAAGCTTCCGGCGCAGGCCACCAGCAAGTTGCGCCTGGAACCGCCGGTGCCGGCGGCGGCGCCGGATTTCGTGCAGAAGGTCACGGCGCGCATCATCGCCGGCGAAGGCGACCTGCTGCCGGTGAGCGCGCTGCCCGTGGACGGCACCTTCCCCACCGGCACCGCGCAGTGGGAGAAGCGCAACATCGCCCTCGAGATTCCGGTCTGGGACGAGCAACTGTGTATCCAGTGCGGAAAATGCGTGCTGGTGTGCCCGCACTCGGTGATCCGCGCCAAGATTTACGAGCCCGAACTGCTGGCCAGCGCGCCTTCCGGGTTCAAGTACGCCAAGCCCAAATGGAAAGAGTTCGAGAGCCTGCGCTACACCCTCCAGGTGGCGCCGGAAGACTGTACCGGCTGCACTCTGTGCGTGCAGATATGCCCGGCCAAGAGCAAGACCGAAGTCAAACACAAAGCCATCAACATGGCGCCGCAGGCGCCGTTGCGCGTACCCGAGCGCGAAAACTGGAACTTCTTCCTCTCGCTGCCGGAAGCCAACCGCGAGCAACTGAAGACCGGCCAGGTGAAGGACGTCCAGTTGCTTCAGCCGCTGTTCGAGTTCTCCGGAGCCTGCGCCGGTTGCGGCGAGACGCCTTACATCAAGCTGATGACGCAGCTTTTCGGCGATCATGTCGTGGTCGCCAACGCCACCGGCTGCTCCTCCATCTACGGCGGCAATCTGCCCACCACACCCTATACGGTCAACGCCCAGGGCCGCGGACCTGTCTGGTCGAATTCGCTGTTCGAGGACAACGCTGAATTTGGCCTGGGGCTGCGGCTGGCGATGAACAAGCAGGAGGAGTACGCGCGCAGCCTGGTGCAGCGGCTGGAAGCCAAGATCGGCGGTGAACTGGTAACCGTCCTGCTGACCACCGACCAGTCGGCCCACGCCGGCATCGAGTTGCAACGCGAGCACGTGCGCCGGCTCAACGAAAAGCTGAAGGGCCTGGACAGCCTGGAGGCCCGCGATCTGCTCGCCGTCGCCGAGGCCCTGGTGCGCAAGACCTTGTGGATCGTCGGTGGCGACGGCTGGGCGTATGACATTGGCTATGGCGGGCTGGACCACGTGCTCGCTTCCGGACAGAACGTCAACGTGCTGGTGCTGGACACCGAGGTGTACTCCAACACCGGCGGCCAGCGCTCCAAGGCCACGCCACGCGGGGCGGTGGCGCGCTTCGCCTTACGGCGGCAAGGAAACCGCCAAAAAGGATTTGGCGCTGATGGCCGTCAACTACGGCAACGTATATGTTGCCCGGGTCGCGATGGGCGGCAGCGACATGCAAACCCTGAAGGCGTTCGAAGAGGCCGACGCTTATGTCGGCCCGTCGCTGATCGTTGCCTTCAGCCATTGTGTGGCCCACGGCTACGACCTGATGTACGGCATGGATCAGCAGAAGCTGGCGGTGCAGTCCGGCTACTGGCCGCTGTTCCGCTACAACCCTGAGCTGGTGAAGCAGGGCAAGAATCCGCTGCAACTCGATTCCCGCCCGCCCACCGTGCCCTTGCAGAAGTACATGTTGAATGAGACCCGGTTCAGCATCCTCAACCATGCCGATGCCGAAGCCGCCAAGAAGCTGCTGCACGAGGCCGAGGAGGACGTGCGCAGCCGCTGGGATCTTTACGAGAAGCTGGCTTCGCTTCCCGCCGGCGGAGACCTGGCGGCGGCTGTCCTGGCGACCAAAGGAGGCAAGCAATGACCGATCTTTCTACCACCTATCTGGGGTTGCACTTGAAGAACCCGATCGTCGTATCGGCCGGGCCGCTGCAGAGGGAAGTCGAGGCCGTGCGCGAGATGGAAGCAGCCGGCGCGGCTGCCGTCGTGATGCACTCGCTGTTCGAGGAGCAGATCGAAATCGAAAGCGAAGAGCTGAACCGCTTTCTGGAACAGGGCACCGAGAGCTTCGCCGAATCTCTGCACTACCTTCCCGACTTGGAGAATTACAACCACGGACCCGAAGCCTACCTGGAACACCTGGCGCGGGTGAAGAAAGCGGTCCGCATCCCCGTCATCGCCAGCCTGAACGGCAGCTCGATCGGCGGGTGGACGCGCTACGCCAAGATGATGGAAGAAGCCGGCGCCGACGCCATTGAGCTGAACACCTACTATGTGGCCGCCAATCCCGAACTGTCCGGTCCGGAAGTGGAGCAGATGTACTACGACGTGGTAAGCCAGGTGAAGGCGGCGGTGCGGGTGCCGCTGGCCGTCAAGCTGGGGCATTTCTTCAGCTCCATTCCGCACATGATGCGCCGCTTGGACTTGGCCGGAGCGGATGGCTTGGTGCTGTTCAACCGCTTTTATCAGCCGGACATCGATCTGGAACAGCTCGAGGTGGCGCCCCGCCTGGAGCTAAGCCATTCTTACGAATTGCTGCTGCGGCTCAACTGGGTGGCCATCCTTTTCGGCCATGTGCGCCCCGACCTGGCCATCACCGGGGGCGTGCATACCGCCGAAGACGTGCTGAAGAGCATGATGGTGGGCGCGCGGGTGGCGATGATGACCTCGGCGCTGCTGGAGAACGGCGTTGGCCACATCCGCCATGTCTTGCATGACCTCAGCCACTGGATGGAAGAGCACGAATACGAATCCATCCGCCAGATGCAAGGCAGCATGGCGCGCAAGTCGATTGCCAATCCCGCGGCTTTCGAACGCGCCAATTACATGCGCGTTCTGAGCTCTTACGCCATGAAGAAGGTGGCTCACTGACGGGGCGCCTGGAACTGCCGGCAGTTTACTGCGGCGCCCGCGCTCATCCACTGGAGCAGCGCGTGATGTGACGCGTGGTGCCCCACATCTGCCCGCATTTGACAGATGTGGGTCGCGCGCTGCTATGTTGTGCCCGAGAGGGATGGGGCGATGATGATCTTCCGCCTCGCGTTGCTTGCCTTGCTGGGTGCGATCCTGCCTGCCGCAGCACCCTCGCCAACGCTTCCGACCAGTACAGCCTCGACTCAGGAGTCGAAACCGGACACCCGCGCCGCCGCCGACCAGGCCTATGCCCAGGCGATGCAGTTGTACGCGCAGAAAACGCAGGAATCCATACGCCAGGCCATCGTGAAAGGCCAGGAAGCGCTCGCTTTGTACGAGCAACTGGGAGACGCCGGCAAACAAGCGGAATTGCTTGCCGGTCTCGGCACCGCCAATCTCACCTTGGGAGACAAGGCGGGCGCAGCAGAATACCTGCGCAAGGCACTGGTTCTGGTTCGGCGCCTTGGGAATCGCGCCGATGAAGCCGGTGTCCTGGTCATCCTTGGCGGCGCTTACGAATCCAACCAGGAGTTCAAGCCGGCACAGGATACGTATCTGCAGGCGCTGCCACTTTGCCGCGAGTTGAAGAACAGCCAGTGTGAAGTTTCGGCGCTCATGGGACTCGGCCGGGTTTCGTTCGCAACCGGTGAGAAGCAGCAAGCGTTGGACTACTTCGGCCAGGCGCTTCCGCTTTGGCGTGCTGCTGGCAACCGGAGAAGCCAGGTCGCTACTCTCTACATGCTGGGCATCTTGAACGACCTGCTGAATCAGAAGCAGGCCGCAATCCCTTACTACCTGCAAGCGCTCCCGCTGTACCGGGATCTGGGCGATCGTCCTTGGGAAGCGCGCACGCTCTACAACCTGGCGGACGCGTACGCGGCCGTCGGGGACGATGCGCGGGCCAGCACCTATTACGATCAGGCAATTCCCGCTCTTCATGCCATCAGTGACCAGCCCAAGGAAGCGATGGCTCTGGTCGGCCGCGGCCTGCTCTACGAAGACCGGGGTGAGATGAAGCAATCCCTCGCCGACCTCACCGCCGCTTTGCACCTGTTTCGCTCGCTCGCGGACCGGCTCATGGAGGCCACGGTGCTGCTTCGTCTGGGCATCGTTCAGTACGAAGCAGGAGAACTGGAGAAATCTCTGGAGTTCGATCGGCAGGCGCTGCAACTGGCGCGGGCGCTGCACGAACCCGGACTCGAAGCTGCCGCCTTGGCTGGAATCAGCAGCGTGTACGTTGCTTTGGGGGACGACAGCAGGGGATTGAGCTACGCCGATCAAGCTTTCAAGCTGATGCCGTCCGCCGACAGCGGACAACTCGAGCCCGAGTCGCTCTATCACCTCGGGGTTTCGTATCAATCTCTCGGCCAGAACGAGAAGGCGCTCGACTGCTTTGCTCGCGAAGTTCCGCTCCACCGTGCCCGAGGCGATCGCCTGGGAGAGGCTCGCGCGTTCTACGCGCTGGCCGGAGCATACGACGTGCAAGGGCAGCCCAAGCAGGCACTCAACTTTTACCAGCAGTCCCTGGAAATACGGCAGGCGGTGGGAGATCGCCGCTCCAAAGCCCAGGCGCTGAACGCTGTCGGCACCGCGTACGCTGCACTGTCGCAGCCCGAGACCGCGCTCGGCTACTACCGGCAGGCCGTGGGACTCTACCGGGCGGTGCACGACCAGCTTGGAGAATCACAAGCTCTCTATTGGACCGCCAAATCCGAACAGGCCTTGGGCGAGCTCACCTCCGCTCGCCATCACATCGAAGCTTCCCTGGCAATCACCGAGTTACGGCGGGCCAACATCGCCAGCCGTGAACTACGCACCACCTATCTCGCCACCGCACAGCACGCCTACGAGTTTTACGTCGACCTGCTGATGCAGCAGCACCGTCTGAACCCCGACAAGGGTTACAACGCCCAGGCGTTGGAAGCACATGAGCGCGCCAAGGCGCGCGGGTTGCTGGATCTTCTCAGCGAAGCCAAGGTCGATCTACGCCAGGGCGTGAATCCCGAGTTGTTGCAGCGCGAGCTTCGACTCCGGCAGCTCCTGGAAGAGAAGCAGAGCGCGGAAATTCGCCTGCTGGCAAGCGGAGACGGCGGCGAACCGGCGCGCGAACTTCAGAAGGAGCTGGAGGCGCTGCGGACCGAGTATCAGCAGGTGGAAGCGCAAATCCGCGCCGGCAGCCCTCGTTATGCAGCCCTCACCCAGCCTCAGCCGCTGAGCGTTTCTGCCATACAGAAGCAAGTCCTGGATCCCGATACTGTGCTCCTGGAATACGCCATGGGCCAGCAGCGCAGCTACCTGTGGGCAGTCACCCCCTCGGGGCTCACCAGCTTTGAGCTGGCGGGACGCGGTGAGATCGAATCCTTGGCGGTGCGTTTATATCGAACCATCATCGGCCGGCGGCCTTCCGCGCCCGACGACTACCAGAAGACTGCCTGGGCGCTGAGCAAAATCCTTCTAGGACCCGTGCAAGATGAGCTGGGAACCAAGCGCCTGCTGATTGCGTGCGACGGCGCTTTGCAGATCGTGCCCTTTGCGGCGCTGCCCTCGCCCAGTCGGGATGCTGGCGCGGCCGAGCCTTACGAACCGCTGATCGTACGCCACGAGATTGTCAGCGTTCCCTCTGCCTCGACGCTGGCCTTGCTTCGGCGAGATGTGGCCGGCCGGCGCCCAGCCCCCAGAAATCTTGCCGTGTTTGCCGATCCTGTTTTTGAACGCGAGGACGGTCGCGTCCCCGGAACCGTCGCGCGCGCCAATAACGGGACCCGCGGCTTTGTGCAGCCTGTCCCGCAAGATCAGGTCCCCCCGGCTACCCCCGCCGGACCAATCGCCACCGACACCGTGAGCCTTCTCGGTCTGGAGCGGCTCCCCTTCACTCGCCAGGAAGCAGAAGCCATTCTCCGCCTGACCCCGCCCCAATCGCGATTTGCCGCGCTGGACTTCGCCGCCAACCGGTCAACCGCAATCTCCAAAGATCTCAGTCAGTACCAGATCGTCCACTTCGCCACTCACGGAGTCGTGAACGACGCGCATCCGGAGTTGTCGGGCATTGTGTTGTCGCTGTTCGACAAGGCGGGTAGTCCCCAGGACGGGTTTCTGCGATTAAACGATCTCTTCAATCTGAAGCTCAATGCCGACCTGGTGGTGCTCAGCGCCTGCCGGACCGCTCTGGGCAAGGAGGTGCGGGGCGAAGGCTTGATCGGCCTGGCGCGCGGGTTTATGTACGCTGGAGCACCCCGCGTGGTCGTCAGCTTGTGGAGCGTAAGTGATCAGGCGACCGCGGAAGAAATGGAGCGGTTCTACCAGGGCATGCTGGGGAGCCGCCACTTGCGCCCCGCGGCAGCATTACGCGAGGCGCAGATCGAAATGTGGAAGCAGGAAAAGTGGCGCGCTCCGTTTCTCTGGGCTGCCTTCGTTCTGCAAGGTGAGTGGAAGTGAATCATTTTCCAGATTTCTTTGCCTGCAGTTCATCGGCGCGGGCAAAATCCGCGTCCGCCTGTGCCTTGGTCACCTCAATCTGGGCGTAGACCGTTCCCCGTTCCTCGTACAGTTCGGCTCGGTCAGGGAACTGCTTGATCAGATCGCTATACGCGCCGATCGCGTCGTACCAGAGACGGTGGTTCACCAACACGCGGGCGCGTGCTGTTCCTGCCTGGTAGGTATCCGCTTGCGCGATGGCCGCCAGCTCCTTTCCAATCTGCTGCCGTTCGGGTCGGGAACAACCACGAAACCGGCTGCTTGCGAGAATCTGGACTCCACCAAGGGCGGAAAAGACCGCACGCTCCAGTAGTAAGTTTTTCCTGGCTGCAAGCGCGGGGAAGCGTCCTTCAGGCGGAACTCCGCTGTGCTCACTTGTTGGCGCAGGATCTCATTGTCGTCGTCGTCCCGCAGCACGATTTCGAAGCCTTCGGTGCGGCCCGGGTACAGCCAGGCAAACAGCGGTGAGCTGCCATGGAACTTCGCCAGGTCAGGCGCCAGCAGCAGGGGCAGGCGCGCGGGTCCGCCTCGCGTGGCACCCAGCATTGCGCGCTGCTTGCGGGTCCGGTTGGGATCGCTCATCTCAAAGCCGGAAAGATCCGCCACCAGCCGCTTGCGCGGGGGCGTCTTGGGAGCATCCTTTACGGTGGACTCGGGCGGCTTGGGCGGCGGCGGTGGGGAAGGCGGCTGCCCTTGTCCGATTGCAAGGTTGGCGGCCAACAGCACACTGGTGAGAAATAGCAGCCTGAAGAATTTCATGATGGCACCCCGACACCTCTCTCGCTCTTCACCCCGTAGAGCATCAACTTGCCACTGAACCCTCGCACCTCGGCTTCGCCGAGGGGCACGGCGGAAAAGCTCTCGCGGATTCGTTCCCATGTGCTCGGACTCATCACGATCGCCGTCTTGAACTCCTTCGTCAGTGACTCCAGGCGTGACGCGAGGTTGACGGTTTCTCCAATCACCGAGTACTCCAGCCGTTCCGGCGAACCGACATTTCCGGCGGTCAGTATGCCGGTATGAATGCCGATTCCAATCTTCAGCCGGGGTTCTACCGCCCCCATGTTGGAGTTCAGCACGTCCACTTGCTCCAGCATCTGCAAGGCGCACTGTACAGCGCGGCAGGCATCCCCCTTCTCGTCCTGGCTCAAGGGGACGCCAAAGATCACCATGATCCCGTCGCCAATGAACTTGTTGAGAAACCCTCCATTGGCCTTGACGACTTCAGTCATGGCGGTGAGATACCGGTTTAACCACGTCAGCACCTCGGCGGAGGGCCGCCCGGCCGTCAGGGCAGTGAAATTACGAATGTCGGAGAACAGGACAGTCGCCACCCGCTCCTCGCCGGCCAGTACGATTTCGCCGCGGCGCTTCCAGATTTCAGCCGCCACATCGGCGGACACGTACCTTTCGAACAGGTTCATCAATTGGCGTCGCTCGGCTTCACTGCGAACTTTGAGTCGCTGCTCTTCCAGGTAGCGATACCCGAACGCCATGGGCAGGCCGAACACCAGGCATGCCTCCGTGGTGACAAATGGCGTCCAGAGCTGCTGATGCGAAAACAGCCATCCTGCGGCGGCAAGAACCCCAGCCGTCGCAGCCAGGAAAGCTGCCACCCCAAGCCACCACCGCACCCGCATCACGAGGAGTATCAGCACGGCCGCGAGCAGGAAATTGAGCGTCCATCGCAGCGGGACTGCCGTACGGTGTGGGAAACGGCCGTCGAGCAGGCTGGCGATGGCCGCGGAGTGAATTTCCGCTCCGGAGAGAATGCTGCGACCATTGCGCGAAGCTCGAAATCGGAATGCCGGCGTGGAGAACAGGTCTTTGCCCATCTCGCTGCTCTGCCCGATCACTACGATTTTCCCCCGGAAGATGTTCGCATCGAACCCCGATGCCAGCAGACGGCTGACCGGCACAACGGCCGCCGGAAACGAGTTGTGAAAATCAATCAGCGCGGAATAGGGGTGTTCTGTAGCCAGCGGAATATCGGCTGTTCCGAAGCGCAGAAAGCCGCTTCGCCCGGGGCGCAGAGACTGTTCCGTGGCATAGGAAGCGACCGCCACTGGAAAGGCAAGCCGCTCGTAGCCTGGCTCGCGCAGCAACAAGTACATCCGCCGGACTGTGCCATCGTCATCCTGGGGCAGATCGCCGAAGCCAACGCCCGCCGCCGCTGACTCGAATTCAGGCAGCGGCTCATTGCGCGACAGGCTCCCGAAACCATATTCGCTGACCAGGATGACGTTGCCCGCCTCTGCCATGGTCTCAGCCAAATGTTGGTCGGCAGCGGAATCGCGCGGGCGGTCCAGGATGATGTCCAGGCCAATCACGGCGGGACTCCCGGCGCCGATCCTGCTGACCACTTCCGCCAACAGCGGCCGCGGAACCGGAAAGGCGTTCAGGGCCAATACGGATTGCTCGTCGAAATCAACGATGACAACCCTGTCGGATGGCGGGGCCGGCCCTCGCATCGCAATCAGGAAGTCGTAACCCTGCAGTTCGATGCCCTTCCACAACGCGGTCTGCGCCAGGGCCAGAGCCAGGAGGCAAACCAACAATGCCAGCAGCACCGCAGCGATTGCAGTTCGAACCTGCATCCGGGCGACCTCGGAACTCTACCTGGCCGGAAAATGAACGGTCACCGGGAGACCCGGTGGTTGTGGATACTAGCTGATTCCGGAGGTCCTCACCACATCCTTATCTCCACCATGCGGTCCTGCAGCGCCGCTGTATGTGCCGGCTCAGCCTGTGCCGGCGGCGACTGGCGCTGCATCAGGTAGAAGCACAGCAGCAGCAGCACGATAATCGCCAGCGCCAGCAGCAGTGCGAACATCAGGCTGAACAGGTTCATGGCCGAGGTCCAGCCCAGGGGAGTGCGATGCAAACCATGGCGATGAGCGGCGATCATATTTCACCAGCCCGAGAACAATCCGAATTAAGCCCGGAGGGACGCGGAGGGCGCGCGTCCCTCTCGGGTCCTACCTCACAGTCATCACCGGGCAATGCGCGTCGCAAACCACGCGATGCGCTGTCGACCAGGGCAAATGCGTGGCCGCGAACACGGACTGCGAATGCAGGCCCATGACGATGAGGCTGGCATTCTGGGCGCGCGCCACCCGCACGATGATCTCGTCCGGGACGCCGGCCTCCGCCACCACATCGGCGTTGCTGCCGGCGGGCACCACCTGCCGCAGATCCGCCCGCGCTTCGTCAAGTTCGCGCTCGATTAAGGCGGTCGTGTCGAATTCCGCGCCTGGAACGGCGCTGGCCAGGACGTGAAGGAAGGTCAGCGACGCCTGGTGCTGCTGCGCCAGCATGGTGACATAGGGCAGCGCGTGCATGGACGCCGGCGAAAGATCGCTGGCGAACAGGATGCGACGCAGCCGGCCCTGCTCGAAACACTCGCGCGCAACGTGCGGGCCGACGGTCACCACCGGGCAAGGCGCACGCCGGAAGACCTCTTCGGCTACGGAACCGAGCACCAACTTCTTCAGGCCTTCGCGCCCGTGAGTCCCGATGACCACCAAATTGATGTCATGTTGCTCAATCATGCCTTGCAGCACCAGCCACAGGTCTCCCTGGCCGAGCAGGGTTTCGCGCGCGATGCCGGCCATTTCCGGTGAGGACACCAGTTCCTTCATCCGAAAGCGTGGATCGCTGGCGATCGTGACGGGGAACACCGGCCCGGCATCCATGGGGATGGGAGACATGGGGGCGAAGGGGAGTACGTGCGCCAGGAATACGTTCCCCTTGGCCTGCCGCGCCAGTACGGCTGCGCAGTGCAGCGCGATCTGCGAACACGCCGAAAAATCGGTTGCGACCAGGATATTTTGGAGCGATACGAGGGGTGGCGAGCTTACGACTGCCATGGGACACCTCCTCCGGCATGGTGCGAGAGGCACCCGTTCTGCTACTTGAAATGGTAAGCGCTTCCTGGCGGATTCGCGGTGACGAACCTCACGCCAGCGTTGTCTCTGTTCTATTTCGGAACTGCGTCGGGACAGCCCCCGCCCGTCCTGTAAATACCTCGTTTTGAGGCTTCCCAGCCCGCTATGAGGCCATGTAGGTTACTTTCGGGGGCTGTCACTCGGGACTTGGCACGGTTCCCGGGGCTGATATAGTTCGCCAGAGGATGCCCGGTGGGACATGGGGCCGGGTGCGAGTCTGATAGGGCTGGTCACAGGCCCTTAGCAGATAGAGAGCTATTCCAATATGAGCAGCCAGAGCGCTCCTTCCAGCAGCGAGCGGCAGTGGCGTGCGCGACGACGCTACGCCCGGGTTCCGATCCTTGCTCCCGTGGACATTTACACCAAGGACACAGTCGGTCCGCCGCTGGTCGGCCGCATCGACAACCTGAGCGTGGGAGGAGTTCTCACGTCCTGCCGCGAGCGATTCGACTTGCAGACCGAACTGGCCATGCTGTTCCAGCTTCCGACTGGTTTTCGGATCCACGCTTTCGGCCGGGTCATCTACGTCGTGCCGGAACGACATTTTGGGGTGGCATTCATTGATTTGGATCAAGAGGCCCGGCTGCATCTGGAAGAATTCACCCAGAAGATGCTCGGTTATGCCCGTCGCAGTAGTCGTGTGCCCTATCGTTCGCACCTCACCATCCGGCCCTCGGAGGGCGACGGCCCGCAGCAGGAGGAATCCGCGGATTCTGTGCTGGTAAGCAGAAATGGCGGCTTGCTTGTTTGTCGCGCGGCCTACACCGTGGGGCAGGAGGTCTATCTCTGGTCGCCGGAGCAGAATTGCGGGGCTCGCGCGCGCGTTGTCTTTCAGCATGTGTGGGCCGTTGGCGGCTTGGTTGAGGTGGGGGTTGAGTTCCTGGCGGATGAGGATTTTTGGAAGATCGACTTCGCCAGTGAGTACGATTAGGCCGTTTTCACTTCTTATGTAGCCGATGTCATCCCGAGCGAGGGAGGGCTCCCGCGCGTTTTTTCCAGCGCGGGAAACCCGAGTCGAGGGATCTCGGTTTTCCTCTCTCGGCTACACTAATCCTGAAACTGCCTTAGGGTCTCGATCTGCCCCGCTGCCATTCCCAAGACGGGTTCCTCACTTCCGCAGCGTGATTGTCGTCACTGCGCGTAGACGGCGTTGCGCGCATGCTTAGGGGTGGAGGGTGCTGCGATGACCAACCTTACGGCCATGACGCTTACATTGCTGCTGTTCGGCGCCCTGCTGGTCAGCGCTGTTTTTATCATTCTGTGGGGTGGTGGGCTGTCGTTGCGGCGCCGCCAACCAAAGCCGCGGCGGCGCCACGAGCATGCGGAGCACCGCAAAGCGGCTTAACATCTGCCGCGGCATCGCCGGGGTGGTTCCGCGTAGGGCGATCTGCCTCACTTCGCGGCGACGAAGTTTTTCCCCACAATCGCCTGCGCGTCCTTGGTGAGCATGAAGTCCAGGAAGGCCTTCACGTCGCCGGCGGGCGGTACCATCTGCCCCTTTTTCGCGGCAGGCAAGCCTAATTTTGATATCCTGCACCTCCCGCCGTGCCGGAGAGATTAAGGTGGCCTCCTGGCAACTTTGAGGGTGCGGCGGACTGCATCATTCGCAGGTAAACCCGTGGGCAACCGAATTGGTGATCCCGTCCTCGCCGCTCGCTTGCGCCAGGCGCTCCGCGGTGAAGTCCGGTTCGATCCCTTCACCCGCGGACGTTATTCCACCGACGCCTCCATTTACCAGATCGAGCCCATCGGCGTCGCCCTGCCGCACGACACCGCCGACGTCGAGGCCGCCATCGCCATTGCACGCGAGGAAGGATTTCCCGTTCTCCCGCGCGGCGCCGGAAGTTCGCAGAACGGCCAGACCGTCAACCAAGCTCTCGTCCTGGACACCTCGCGCCACATGCACCAGGTGCTTGAACTCGACGCCGAGCGCGGCACCGTGGTCGTGCAGCCCGGCATCGTCCTCGACCACCTGAACAACCAGCTCAAGTCCACCGGCTGGTATTTCCCGGTGGATGTTTCCACCTCCAACTGCGCCACCATCGGCGGCATGACCGGCAATAACTCCGCCGGCGCCCGCTCCATCAAGTACGGCATCATGGTGCACAACGTCCTGGAGATCGAAACCGTCCTCGCCGACGGCTCCCGCTGCACATTTGGCGAAGTCCCGGAATCACCCAATGGAGCGCCGGCCCGCGTCCGCCAGCTCGCCGATTCCATGCGCTCGCTCTATCGCAACCACGCTCAGGACATCGCCGAGCGCGTGCCGAAATTGATGCGCAAGGTCGGCGGCTACAACCTTTACATGATGGACGCCGCGCCGCTGAACCTGGCGAAAATCCTGGTCGGTTCCGAAGGCACACTCGGCTTTTTCACCAGGATCAAACTTCAACTGCACCGCATTCCCAAGCACAAGGTCCAGGCCGTCTGCCACTTCGACCGCTTCTACGATTCCATGGACATGGTGCGCCACATCGTCCAGCTCAATCCCTCCGCCGTCGAACTGCTCGACCGCACCATGCTGGAACTGGCGCACGCTATCGCCACTTTCCGTCCGACCATTGATCGCATCGTCCGCGGCCGGCCCGCCGCGCTGCTGTTCGTCGAATTCGCGGGCGAGGAGCAGGCGCCGCTCATCGATTCCATCGGCAAGCTGGAAGAATTGCTCGCCGACCACGGCTTCCCCAACTCCGTGGTGCGCGCCGTGGACAACCAAACCCAGGCCGAGCTGGCCGATGTCCGCAAGGCCGGACTCAACATCATGATGTCCATGAAGGGCGCCGGCAAACCGGTTTCCTTCATCGAGGATTGCGCCGTTCCCCTCGACGATCTCGCCGAATACACCGACCGCCTGACCAACGTCTTCCGCAAGCACGGCACCAGCGGCACGCTCTACGCGCACGCCTCCGTCGGCTGCCTCCACATTCGCCCCGTGCTCAACATGAAGGACCCGGCGGACATTAAGAAGATGCGCGCCATCGCCGAGGAAGCTTTCGCCATGGTGCGCGAGTACAAAGGCTCGCACTCCAGCGAGCACGGCGACGGCATCAGCCGCTCCGAATTCCACGAGCAGATGTTCGGTGAGCGCCTGGCGCGCGCCTTCGAAGCGGTCAAGGATGCCTTCGATCCCGGCGGCCTGTTCAATCCCGGCAAGATCGTGCGCGCGCCGCGCATGGATGATCGCAGCCTGTTCCGCTACAAGCCCGGCTACGGCCCCAAGCCCATCGAGACCGTCCTCGACTGGTCCGACTGGGGCGGCCTGCTGGGCGCTGCCGAGATGTGCAACAACAACGGCGCCTGCCGCAAGCTCGACGCCGGCGTCATGTGCCCGTCCTACATCGCCACCCGCGACGAAAAGGACGTGACCCGCGGCCGCGCCAACTCTTTGCGCCTCGCCCTCAGCGGTCAGCTCGGCCCCGACGCCTTTGCCTCCGACGCCATGAAGGAGACGATGGACCTGTGCGTCGGTTGCAAGGCCTGCCGCCGCGAGTGTCCCACCGGCGTGGACATGGCGCGCATGAAGCTCGAGTTTCTTCACCAGTGGCACCAGCGCAAGGGCGTCTCGCGCCGTACGAAAATCACCGCCTACCTGCCGCGTTACGCGCCGATTGCCAGCCGGTTCGCGCCGCTGATGAACCTGCGCAACTCGATCCCTGGCCTGGCCGCTCTCTCGGAAAAATTCACCGGCCTGAGCGCCCGCCGCAAACTACCCGCCTGGCGCGGCGATATTTACAGACCCGCGGTTGCCCCACCCTTGTCTCGCCCGGGGTTGGCGAGACAGGGTGGGGAAGTTCCGGGTGGGAAGAGGGAAGTGGTCTTGTTCGTTGACTGCTTCAGCCGCTACTTCGAGCCGGAAAACGCCCGCGCCGCCCGCGCCGTTCTGGAATCTGCCGGCTACATAGTCATCGAACCCAACCGCGGCCGTCCCCTGTGCTGCGGCCGGACATTTCTCAGCGCCGGCCTGGTCGAACCCGCGCGCCAGGAACTCTCCCGCGTCGTTGCCACCCTTGGCCCACATGCCCAGCGCGGCGTCCCCATCATCGGCATTGAGCCTTCGTGCCTTCTCACCTTTCGCGACGAACTGAAAGCCATCCTCAAAGGCGATGCCGTGGACGCCATCGCCGCGCAGTCGCTTCTGTTTGAGGAATTCGTCTCGCAGGAAAATGCGCAGGGCAATCTGAAACTCGCCTTCCGCGACGCCGGCCCCCGGACGGCTTTCCTCCACGGCCACTGCCATCAGAAAGCCTTCGGCGCCATGCCCGCCGTGGTCAGCGCGCTCCAGCTTGTTCCCAACCTTTCCGTCAAAGTGATTGATTCAAGCTGCTGCGGCATGGCCGGCGCCTTCGGCTACGAGAGCGAGCATTACGAAGTTTCGATGAAGATGGCCGAGTGCAGTCTCTTGCCCGCGGTTCGCCAGGCGCCTGCGAACGCGCTCATCGTCGCCGACGGCACCAGTTGCCGTCACCAGATCGAGGCCGGCGCCCGCCGCCAGGCAATCCATGTCGCCCGCGTCCTGGAATCTGCGCTCCTGACGTGAGCATGCAAGAGCACGCGAGGCGTGCGATAGAACGTAGCCCACGGCGTAAGCCGTGGGTACAGATGCACGCAACGTTTCAGCCCGCTTCAGCGGGCGGCAGAATTCAATACGCAGCTTGCATTTTTCGTGCCGCTATGTCGCAATAGAAACTTCGCCATCATTCGAAATCATCGCTTGTGAGGCACGCGTCATGACGTATCGCCCCGGCCGCCACTTCCTGCAAATCCCCGGCCCTACCAACGTTCCCGACCGCGTCCAGCGCGCCATGCATGCCGCCGTCATGGACCACCGCGGTCCCGACTTCGCCCGCCTCGGCCACGAAGTCCTCGAGGGCATCAAATCCATCTTCCGCACCTCCGGCCCGGTCATCATCTTTCCGTCCTCCGGCAGCGGTGGCTGGGAATCCGCCATCGTCAACACCCTTTCGCCCGGCGACAAGGTCCTGATGTATGAAACCGGCCAGTTCGCCACCTTGTGGCAGCAGGTCGCGCGCCGTCATGGACTCGACGTGGAATTCGTTCCCGGCGACTGGCGCCATGGCGTTGATCCCGCCGACGTCGAGCGCCGCCTCACCGACGACCGCAATCACGCCTTCAAAGCGGTGATGATCGTGCACAACGAGACCTCCACCGGCGTCACCACTCGCGTTCCCGAAATTCGCAAGGCCATCAACGCCGCCCGCCATCCCGCGCTCTTCATGATTGACGCCGTCTCCTCGCTCGCTTCCTGCGAACTCAACCAGGACGAGTGGCAAGTGGACGTCGTTGTCTCCGGCTCGCAGAAGGGCCTGATGCTTCCTCCGGGATTGGCCTTCAACTCCGTATCCGAAAAAGCGCTCGCCGCCAACCAGACCGCGCGCCTCAGCCGCTCCTATTGGGACTGGCAGCAGATGCTCAAGGACAACGCCGCCGGCTACTTTCCCTACACGCCCGCAACCACTCTGCTCTACGGATTAAAAGAATCCATCGCCATGCTGCACGAGGAAGGACTCGACAACGTCTTCGCGCGCCACAACCGCCACGCCGCCGCCACCCGGGCCGCCGTCGAAGGATGGGGACTGGAGAACCTCGCCCTCGATCCGCGCGAGTACTCCAGCTCCGTCACCGCAGTCCTGATGCCGCAAGGCCACGACGCCGACGCGTTCCGCAAGATCACGCTGGAGAAATTCGACATGTCGCTCGGCGCCGGCCTCGGCAAGGTGAAGGGCAAGGTCTTCCGCATCGGCCACCTCGGCGACTTCAACGACCTGATGCTGATGGGCACGCTCTCCGGGGTTGAGATGGGGTTGCGCGCCGCCGGCGTCCCGCACAAATCTGGTGGCGTGCAGGCCGCGATGGACGTGCTCAGCAAGCCCGCCGTGGCCGCCGCCGAAGGCGTCCTCGCGCGGTAATGCGGGAAGGGCACGGCTGGGAAGGGCACGGCTTCAGCCGTGCCAACAAGGCTCCTTCAACTCCTTGTCATTCCGAGGGGCTTTAGCCCCGAAGAATCTAGGTTTAACAGCCTGGCGCCGCCCGCCAATTGTTACAAAAAATTTTACAAACCCCCGCCTGTAACCTTTTCCGATTGCCGTGGTCTACTACCACAGGCTTACTGTGTCCCGCGGATCATGAGGATGGCTCCGCGGCGGGGGTTCACCATGAACAATCTGAATACAGCGCCGAGGTTCCCCATGGATCGGCCATCTGTTCCGCCCGCTGATACTCAGCCGAAGTTCCTGCAACGGTTTGTCGTCAAGCTCGACGCGCGCGTCTTTGCCGTTCCGGTCGAGCAGGTGGACTGGATCGAGTCGGCGGCCAACTACGTCCGCTTGCACGTCGGCCTCACCAGCCACCTGCTGCGCGCCACCATGGCGACCGTGGAAGCGTCGCTCGACCCGCGCCAGTTCATGCGCGTGCATCGCAATGCCATCGTCAACCTGTCGCGGGTGCAGCAGTTCCACATGCCTGCGCGCGGCAGCATGAGCGCTGTGCTGCGCGACGGAGCGCGCGTGCCCCTGAGCCGCGGCTATCAACCGGCGGTGCGCAAGATGCTGGAGCAGGCCGGACATGCCAAAAATTCTTTGGCGACTTCCGCTTCGACCGGCCATCCCATCAGTTGAGGTGTTCTCATGTCGGTCACGGCTTCGCCCTCGGCTTCTGCCATGCCCGTCCCGGAACCGAGCCTGGAAACCAAGGCGCCGCGCATTTCCATCGTCCTGGGTTCGCTTCCCATTCTGCTGTTCGAGACCGGGTGCGCGATCTTTGTCTTCGCCAACCGCATTTCCATTCTGACCACCGGCGCAGCCACCGGGCTGGTGTTGCGAGCTTCCTGGCTTCATTCCGAGCGGGTGCGTCTGCCGCTGCTCGCACTGGCGGCCATCGGCTCGGTGTTCAACCTGTTCGTGCTCAGGAACGCGCGCCGGCTTCGCCGCCAGCCCGAGGCGCAATGGCGCATCAAGCCGCTGCGCTTCCGCGACAAGCTGCGTAACGGCATCGTGTTCTCCGCCTCCATCCTGACGTTGTTCATGGTGATATCCGAACTCGTGCTCCATCCCAGCATCTATCCCGGCTGGCATCACTGAGACTGGTTTCAAAAATCGGTTTTTGGGTAGGGCACGGCTTCAGCCGTGCCGCTTGCGCCAGTAAAGATAGTGGGCTTTAGCCCCTGAGGGATATTTTTCCTGTGGCGAAAATGTATTTCTGATACCAGTCCTAAATACAAAGCAAGAACGACGACACGAAAAAAGAATTGGCCACGCAACCTCAGCCTCGCCCCGACGAGCAGGCGCTCATCGAGCGCATCCGCGCCGGCGACTCCGAGGCTTTCTACGACTTGGTCCGGCCGCACGAACGCGCCATCTACGTCACCGCCTACTCCATTCTCCAGGATCCATCCGAAGCCGAGGACGTAGCCCAGGAAACCGTCCTCAAGGCTTTCCGCAACCTGCACCAGTTCCGCGGCGACGCCCGGTTCGGCACCTGGCTGGTGACCATCGCCATCAACGAGTCGCGCATGCGCCTGCGCTCGCGGCAGCGCGTGCGCCTGGAATCGCTGGACGTCCCCGACGATCCCGACTATGTTCCGATCCAGCTCCGCGACTGGCGCGAAATTCCCTCTCAGGCGCTGGAGCGCCGGGAGCTGCGCGAGGCGCTGACCCGGGCGCTGGCGTCACTAAACGACAAGTACCGCGAGGTGCTGGTGCTGCGCGATGTCCAGCTCCTCAGCGTCGCCGAAACCGCCGAAATGTTGGGCATTACTCCCGGCAACGTGAAGGTCCGCCTGTTACGGGCGCGGCTGCAAATGCGCGACCGTCTTGTTACCGAACTGAGTGGCTGGCATCTCAAACGGAAGGGGAAATAGATGCAAGTGAGCTGTCACGAGATCTGGCGCGAGATCTCGAACTACCTCGATCACGACGTTGATCCCGCGCTCCGCGAGCGCATGGAGCAGCACTTCGCCCACTGCCGCCACTGTGCCGCGCTGCTCGACAGCACGCACAACGTCCTCGTCCTCATCGGCGACAACCGCGCCTTCGCCCTCCCCGCCGACTTCAGCCGGCGCCTCTACACCAAGCTCGCCGCCCATCTCGCACAGCAATAGTTGTCGGCGCCGGTTTCAATTCTCAACCAGTTGTAAGTTGTCGGATATACACGACGGTTTGACGGCCACTCGCGGCGCAGCTAAACTCGCTCCACTTGGGGTGACGTATGGCTAATCTTCGACGCATTTGGGTAGCTGTTCTGCTGTGCATCGTTCCGCTTTGCTTGGCGCTCGCCGACGAGGGACATCAGCATGGCCCGGCCGGCGGCAAGCTCGGAACGGTGAAATTTCCCACCTCCTGCGACAAGTCGGTTCAGGAAGACTTTGAACGGGCGGTCGCGATGCTCCATTCATTCTGGTATGACGAATCGGAAAAGGCCTTTTCGGCGGTGGCCGCCAAGGATCCTGAGTGCGCCATGGCCTACTGGGGCGTGGCCATGAGCCTGCATCATCCGCTGTGGGCGCCGGCCAGCGCCGCGGTGCTGGAGAAAGGTTCGGCGGCGGTGGCCAAGGCGCGCGCTGCCAGGAAACAGACGGCGCGCGAGCGCGGGTACATCGACGCCATCGCGCGCGTGTACGAAGGTGACGAGAAGCGCAGCTTCGACGATCGCAATAAGGCGTGGGCCGCTGCCATGGAGGAGGTGCACCGCTCCAATCCTGATGATCGCGAGGCGGAGATCTTCTATTTGCTGGCGCTGCGCTCCACCGCTCCCAACGGCGACAGGACCTACGCCATCCAGCGAAAAGTCGGACCGCAACTGGAGAAGCTGTTCCTTGAGCAGCCGAACCATCCTGGGTTGCCACACTACATCATCCACACCTATGACTATCCCGGCCTGGCGGAGCAGGGGTTGGATGCGGCGCGCCGGTACGCCAAGGTAGCGCCGGCGGCCCCTCACGCGCTGCACATGCCGTCGCATATTTTTGTCCGGGTGGGAATGTGGCCGGAGGTGATTTCGTCCAACACTGCGTCAGCGGCAGCGGGACGCGCCAGTGCGGCCAAGACAGGCTCCGCCGCTGCCGTTTCGGAGCAACTGCACGCCATGGATTACCTGGTGTACGCCTACCTGCAAAGAGGCGAGCAGGCGGAGGCCAGGAAGATCTGGAACGAGCTGAAGAACACGCAAGCCGATTGGAAGATCTTCAGCGCGACCTACGCTGCGGCGGCTATCCCGGCGCGGTGCACCATCGAAACCCGGCACTGGGCGGAGGCGCGTGCCCTGCCGGAGCCAACCTTCTCGGGAGGAACTTACTGGACCGAGGTGGCCAATGGGATCACCTACTGGGCACGAGCCGTAGGCGCGGCGCGCAGTCGCGACCTGGAGGGCGCGCGGGCCAACATCGCGAAGCTGGAATCGATTCGTGACGCGCTGCTTCAGTCCAAGAAGCAGGACGGCGCGGATACGCTCGAGATCATGCGGTTGCAAGCCGCGGGCTGGACGGCATTCGCTGCCGGGCAGAAGGACGAAGCGCTCAGGTTGCTACGCGCCTCGGCGGACCTGGAGGACCGAACCGACAAGCATCCCGTGACGCCGGGTCCGGTGCTGCCGGCGCGCGAGCAGTTGGCCGACCTGCTGGCAGAGTTGCATTATCCCGGCGAGGCGCTGGTTGAATACAAGGCCTCGCTGCAGACGTCGCCCAACCGCTTCAACAGCCTGCTGGGAGCGGCGCGGTCGGCAGAAGCGGCCGGCAACAGCACGGAGGCGAAGCAGCTCTACACCAAACTTCGGCAGATCGCTCCCAACGCCGACCCCGAACTTCTGCGCAAGTCCAAACAGTACGTGGCGGTCAAAGATTGATTTAAATCGGAACACGCGAAGCGTGTGGCAGTGACTCGCTGGTTGGCATCCACGCCTCCGAACTCAACGAGTGGCGAATGGCAATCTGTGACGAAGGCCCTTGCGGTTGCAAGCGAGCGTCCGATGTGATTACAATGTAGATACTGAGGTAATCCAGCATGAAAGCCGGCCTTGTGCGTATCGGCAATTCCCGCGGCGTTCGCATCCCCAAGCCCCTCATCGAGCAATGCGGGTTAGGCGAGACCGTCGACTTGCGAGTCGAGAATGATTGCCTGGTGATTTCTCCGCAACGTCGCCCGCGTCAAGGCTGGGACGGGGCATTTCGCGCGGCTGCGCTGCCCGTGGACAACGATCTCCTGCTCGACCTGGGATCCAATAAGTTCGATGGAAAAGAATGGAAGTGGTGAGTCCACAGCCACGACGGGACGAGGTCTGGCTCGTGTCGCTCGATCCGACCCAGGGTGTTGAGATTCAGAAAACGCGCCCTTGCTTAGTGGTCTCGCCGGATGAAATGAACCGGCATCTGCAGACGGTCATGATTGCTCCTATGACCACCGTTACGCGGCCATACCCCACACGAGTGCCGGTACAGTTTCATGGAAAACGTGGACAGGTGGCTCTGGACCAACTCCGCGCCGTAGACCGGCAGCGACTTGTGCGAAAGCTCGGAACCGTCTCGACCCGTACCGCGCAGCAGGTTTCCACCACGCTGCTGGAAATGTTCACCCGCTTGTAACGTCGAATCGAGCGGATTCGCCCTCGAACGCCTTCAGCCTAGCGCACCACGATTGTGCTGAGCAGTTTCGCTTGGCTGAGAGGGTTCTCGACTTCAAGAGGAATCTCGCCCGGCGAATCAGCGCGGAAGGAGAAATCGTACGTTTCGCCCGACGCGATGTTTAGGACCGCATCGCCGGAGAGCGCCAACCGCGGAGGCACATCCGCGCCGTCTTTCGCCAGAGCGCGCCAGGTCGCGGGTTTGTCCTTGCTGCCGAGGCGGACGTTCGCGAGCAGATTCGGCGCCATGTTGATCAGGCGCAGCCGGTAGGTAGTGCCCGTGGCGAGCGTCATCGGCTGCGGCTTCTCCATGCCGTTAATGGTGATGCGCTTGGCAAAGAAAAACGTATCCCGCGTGCCGATGACCAGCAACTTGTCGTGTTCGGCGTCAAACGACTTCCCGGGTTCCAGCACGATGAGCGCGCCGTAGATGCCGCCGCTGAGCTGGTTCGGATCGGCCGCGTGAGTGTGATAGATAAACGTGCCGGCGCGAACGGGCGTGAAGCGCGCGACAAAGCTGCCGCCGGGCGGAACCGCCGGCGTGACCTGGTCTCCCACGCCACCGCCGACCACGCCGTCGTAGTAGCTCTCCAGTTCGAGGCCGTGCCAGTGAATGGTGGTCGGCGCCTTGAGGTGATTGAGAACGGTGATCTCGGTGGCTTCGCCGCGCGTGACCACAATCGGCGGGCCGACGGCGCGGTCCTCCGACACCAGCACCTTGTTCTTCTCGCGCACCGAGCAGGTGAACTTCGGTTCCTTCCCGGCGGCTTCGACGTTGGGCTCGATGATGAGATCGATCTTGCGCGCTGGTTTGCTGGCTGCTGCCGCGGGCGGCGCGCCCGCCGCGGCTTTCACGCTGATCGTGAGCACCAGGCCGGCCATGTCATGCATAGCCTCCATGCCACCACCGCCGTGCTGGTGGCCGGCGACGGGCGCCTCTTCGGGATCGTACTGGCTGGGTATGACGCGCGTGAAAACCGGAAGGCGTTCGTCGCTGGACATGTGGAACTGAAAATGACAATGGAAAAGCCAGCGTCCGGCGTTCTCGGGCGACCACTCCATCATCATCGTGCTGCTCGGCCCCATGGCTTCGGTGACCACTGACTGGCGGTCGCCGGGTGCAAATTGAGTCTCCTTTTCCGAGTCGCCAAGGCTGAGCAGCTTGAAAAACGCGCCATGCAGGTGCATGGGATGGAAGGCAAAGCTGGGATTGATCACACGCCAGCGGATGGTGTCGCCGGCGGTATATTCCAACAGCTCGGTAAACGGAAACGATTTGCCATTGATGCTGACGACTTCGAAGTTGTCGTGGGTGACATCGGGCTTCACGAACATCGCGTTGATCACGAACACGCGGTCGGCGGCGACGGCGCCCGGCGGATCCACGATGAAGGCGCCGTTCAGGTGGGCATCCTCGAAAACCGGCTGCGCAACCACCCCCAGTCGCGGAAGGTTCGGAGGCGCTGTGGTGCGCGCCCAGTAAAAGTACGTTCCGGGAACGCCGGCGAGAAACGTGCGCTCTCGAGTTTCGCCGGGCGGGATTTCGAGCGCGTCCTTGTCATCGCCGGGCCGGGTGTGCAGGCCATGAACGGTGGCCTTTGTCTTCACTTTGTTGGCAACCGTCACATGAATCGTGGTGCCCTGCGGCACGCGGAGCAGTGGGCCGGGTATCTGCGCCGGATGGCCGGCTTCGCCGAACGCCTGCAAGTTCAACTGCGGTCCGTCCTCGGCCTCGGCGTGCCAGGCGCCTTGCACGATCTCGAGTTGGACATTGAGCACGCCGGATTCCAGCTTGCCGGCGGGAGTGCGGTTTTGGTTGGCAACAATCGCAACCGGTGCGGATTGTGCTACGACTGAGGCGAGCGCGGACAGGCACACCAAGGCCACACGACAGACAAGACGAAGCAATGAGCCACCCCACTTGGGTTAGGATTGTTCGCTAAATGGAATCATGCTGTCAATAGGAAGATGGGCCTCAGCTGCGCGTTTCGAGAACCAGGCCGACGGTTTATGATTACTCCGATGCCTGGAAACCGTCGCCCGGAAGACGCCATGGAGGAAGGGATGCCGAAGTGGAGAAAAGCACTGGTCATTGGGTCGCTCAGCGCGGGCGCTCTGATGTTTATCAAGGGTCGCCGCCCCGCCGGGATCGCGCTGGCGACCGTGGGGCTGGTGGTTCTCGCCGCGGAGTATCCGGACAAATTCGAAACCGCGTGGGAGCAGGCGCCGGAGTACATCTATCGCGGCACGCAGATCTTCTCCACGCTGTCGCGCATTGCCGAGCGTTTTGCCGACCAAGCCAGCCGCCGCGGCGCGCTCGAGGCCTTACGCGACATCAGCGCAGAGTACGCGCGCTAAGCGGTATTCATTACCTGGCTGAAGTGGCGCCGGACTCCGAGCTGCGCATTTAGCTCGTACCCGCGCGCCGAGCGTTTTCATCCCATAAAATACATTCATGTCGGAGCGAACCCGCTGGCTCGTGGTGGTGTTGTTCGGCACGGCGATGGCGTGGATGGAATCCGCCACCGTGGTGTACTTGCGGATGCTGGTGGGCCGCGTCAATCCTTACCAGCTCAACCCGCTGCCGCGGCATCAGGCACTGGGGAATACCGAACTCGTACGCGAGCTGGCCACGCTGCTGATGCTGTTTGCCGCCGGCTGGCTTGCGGGACGCAACTGGCGCACGCGGCTGTCCTATTCGCTGATCGCCTTCGGCGTGTGGGACATCCTCTACTACGTTTTTCTGGCGGTGATTGCCGGGTGGCCGCAGTCGCTCCTCGACTGGGACGTTCTGTTTCTCATCCCGCTGCCGTGGTGGGCGCCGGTGATCGCGCCGGTGACGATCGCGGCGCTGATGGTGGTGGGAGGTACGCTGGTCACGCAGTTTGGTGAAGCGCGCTTCTGGCCTTCGCGCTGGTCGCTGGCGCTGAATGTCGTCGGGATTCTGCTGGCCCTGGCGGTCTTTATGCAGGACTCCATGCGTGCGGTCTCCGGTGGCGAGGCACGCGCCATGCTGCCCGCGCGCTTCAACTGGCCGTGGTTCGCGCTGGCGCTGCTGCTGATGTCGGCTGCCATCTTCGATCTGCTATGGCAGATGGCGCGTGGACGCAGTTCGCATTCGGCGGCCGCGGATTGATTCCTGATTCCGCTGCACGTTGAACGGCATGTAGAACCAGCGCCGGATGTCGAGCACTTCACGCGACCAACGTCGGTACAATGGCGATTAGGCGCGGATTTGCAGGGACACGTCCTGCAGCCTGGAGCCCGGTTCATGGCACGACGCAAGCGCGGCAAATCGACGGCAACAAAGCTGCTGCAATTCCTGCTGCTGGTGGCGCTGGTCGCCGCCGGCGTGCGGCTGTACTTCATCCTCCGCGAGCGCATGCGCCCGGCGGCCCCGAAGCCCAAGGCGGTGGTTCTCCCGCTGAATCGCGAAGCCTACGTGGTGCCGCGCAAGCTGCATGCCTACGACCTGGCTTCCGCGCGCGAACTGACCAGGCAGCCCGTCTGGGTGCAGGAGGGCTACCGCTACACCTACTATCCCTACGACTCCGCCAGGCGGCGCGCCGATTTCGTGCACGAAGCGGGCCTGCTCGGGCCGATTGAGGAGCTGCACATCACCAACGTGGTCGCGCAACCCACGCCCAACAAGCCCAACTATCACCAGATTGCTGCGATATTTGAGAAATCCGGCCGCAGCTACGCCGTGCCGGTGGGCACCGAGTCCGGCGGCTCGTTTCAGATTTATGCCGACCAGATGTTTTTTTATGAAGACCCGCACCAGCTCTACGGCTTCTGGCCGGCCGAGACCTGGGAGGCGATCGCCAACCACGAGGTCACACTCGGAATGAACGAATTCCAGGCCGACTTCGCAGTCGGCATGGGCGTGCCGCAGCCGGAACAAACCGATCCCGACGTGAAAGTCGTGAAATATCCCAACGGCGGTCACGCTCTGACCGTTACCTATCGCAAGGGACGGGCGGTAAAGATCGCCAAGAAGGACTAACTCTCGATTCGGCGGCGGCTGACATCCGGCGTTGCGCCGGCCTCATCTCCCTCTACACTCCCCGTGAATTACCGCGACCTACGACTTATTGGTTGCTGAACTATTCGGCATCGTAACAGCCAATCTGAGCACTTTTGAACAGTAGCCCGGACTCGTTGCGGGTACAGTCGGTGACAAAGGGACGCCCGTTTGCCTTTCGGTTTACCGTCGACCGACGATTCGGCGCCAGGAATGGACGTATGGCAAATACACACATTTCCATTTTGGATCGCAAAGTATTTCTCAAGAAAATTGGCACTCGAAAGACTGGCCGGGACTACGGAAACAACGATGCCATCTTCGCGCAGGGAGATGCGGCGGATTCGATGTTCTACATCGAGAGCGGAAACGTGAAGCTCACGGTTCTGTCGAAGCGTGGCAAGAAGGCGGTTCTTGCCATCTTGCGGCGAGGCGACTTCTTTGGCGAGGGCTGTCTGGCCACGCGGGCCGTGCGGATGTCCACCGCGACGGCGATTCACCAGTCGACGGTTTCGCGAGTGACCAAGCCCACGCTGGTGAGCATAATCCATGAAGACCCGGCGTTTGCCAAGCTCTTCATCTCGCATCTGCTGTCTCGCATCGGCCGAATCGAAGAGGACTTCGTCGATCAACTTTTCAATTCCAGCGAAAAACGGCTCGCCCGAACCCTCTGGCTACTGGCAAGCTTTGGAAAGTCGTCAAAGACGGAACCCGCAGTTCTGAAGGTCAGCCAGGAAACTCTCGCCGATATGATCGGGACCACCCGTTCGCGGGTGAGTTTCTTTATGAATCGGTTCAGGAAGATGGGCCTGATCGATTACAACGGCAGCGTGCAGGTGCACAGGGCACTGCTGACCTTCCTTCTCCAGGCGTAATCAAAACGCGATCGTGGGGTAATTCAAGGCCAGTATCAGTAGCGGCCGCCACCGCCGCTCTTCTTGGGCCGCGCCTCGTTGACCGTGAGCGGACGTCCGCCCGAATCCTTGCCGTTCAATGCTGCAATGGCGGCGGCTGCCTCGGTGTCGTTGGTCATTTCGACAAAGCCGAATCCGCGCGAGCGGCCGGTGTCCCGATCGGTCACCAGCGAAGCGGTTTCCACCGCGCCGAAGGCCGCAAACATTTCACGCAGATCGCTCTCTGTCGTGGAAAACGCGAGATTGCCAACATAAAGTTTTTTCATAGAATTCCTTTCCAGTGCTCTCGTGGTGAACCTTGGCCTGCTTCAGGGTTTGCCTTGCAGCGCGTGGACTTTTTCTTTGATCTGCCGAATTTCCTGGAACAGACGGGTGGATTCCTGCAAGGCTGCGACTCTTTCCCCGCCGTCGGCGAGCCGCCGCCCTAAAAGGCTCACCACATGCTTCGCGTGTTGCTCCAGCATCGATAGATCATCCTCGAGTTGGGCCACCAATTCGAAATCCCGCTGCGGTTGCATTGCCGCTCACTTTTCCGGCGCGGGGCGCGTTCATCCGGCGCCACCGCGCAGAACCCATGCGATGCGCAGGATCACACCACCCCGCGTTCAATTGTCAGGCAATGACCTGGACCGAAATCAACTCCGGTTTGCAGCGGGGAGTGGCAATCGACTTGATGACGTCTTCGGCGGTGAATTTTCCCATTACCAATGCCAATTTGAGGTTGGTGGTCGTCCGCAGGGGAATCGCGTCAATCCGCTGCACGTATTCAACCGTGCGCCTGCCGACGCGGTTCACTTTCACAACAAATTTGGTGTTCATCATGGGTGGTCCCTTTCGCAACGATATTGGGGCACTCACGGAATCGGCTTCGGTTCCAGCCGCTTATACCTGCGTCTGGAAAGCTTTCCGACCTTCCCATGTGGGCACCTCTATCATCTTACGCCCGTGCTGACGCTGAAAGTGGTCAATTTTGCACAGACGCAACCAGGCAATGGGGCCATACTGGGTGAAACTCGCCCCGGCCAATGGGCCAATTCTCCTCAAGAGCGGCAGACGGGGCGCACAGAACAGGAGCAATTGCTTGTCGGAACGCAACGGTGATAAATCGAGATTCGGGCGTCTGCGCAAGAAGAAGATCCTTCGCCGGAAGCGCAATCGCGAGTTGTGCGAGGCGCTGAGTGCACCCGGACCGCGGGTGACAGCACGCCAGAAGAAGCAAGCAAGTCGCGCCCACGTTGAATCGTCGCAGCCACTCTAGCCAGTGATTGCGGCGCCGGAACGCGCCAACAATCCGTCCAAACTCGTGGGGCGCGGGGGCCGACGGCCCAGCAGTGGTTACATCTCGGCGTAGACCAGTCGTCCGATTTGCATCTTTTTCAGTTCATCGGCGAACGACTCCAGGATTAACACGGCGCGCCCGGCATCGCTGTCGGGATTCGGCAGCGTCCCATTGCGTGCTTTGAACGCCTTGACGGTCCCGTAAAGCCTTTCCAGTTCGTCGATGGCTGCTTGCAACTTGGAGTTCGACATTCGTCTCCCTTCGCCGTCCCTCGGTTAGCGCAAACCTCGTTCTAACCACCTGCACTTTCAGTTCGCGCATCCGAAAGTGGCGGAAACAAAAGACCCCGACCCTTACATTCTCGGCAGTTTCGTCCGTACATCTGGCCCACTCCCCCGCAACAGGAGCACGTTACCACGTGGCACTTCAGGGGCGGCAGGTTTTCCACGAGATGGTAGGTCACGCCCGCGTAGGTCACGTCATTGTCGCTCATCGGTTTTGCACCTTTCAGGCGGGGCCGTCGCGCGTGCTTGGTCCGCGATCAGAGAAGAAACACGAGCACGCCGCCCAGGATCATTCCGCAGGCGATGATCAAGAACGCCAGATTTTGGCTGGGTTGCCAAGCACCGGCTTCTCTGCTGCTTTTGAAATTCTCCATGATGCGCACCTGACACAATCCTACGCCCACGCTAAGGGACGGACTGTTCAATCTTGCTCAGTTCGCAAACAGGCGCCTGCGCATCGGAATCTGGGTATGATATAAAAACAAACCTGATCCAAGGTTCGGCACCTGCCCCAAGGGAGACCGGGTTTCAGGAGTGTTGCGATGCCCCGCGCCAAACCGACAATCGTTCGATCCTCGCTCGCCAAAATCCCGACAGGAATTCAAGGGCTGGATGAAGTCACCGGCGGAGGCCTGCCGAAAGGCCGCGTCACGCTGGTGTGTGGCAGAGCGGGATGCGGCAAGAGCTTGCTCGCCATGGAATTCCTGGTGCACGGCGCGGTTCGATACGGCGAGCCTGGCGTATGCATGGACTTCGAAGAAACCGAGGCGAAGCTCGCGGCCAACGTGGCATCGCTGGGTTTTGATTTGCGTGAGCTTGCCAAACGCAAGAAGCTGCTGGTGGACTTCGTTGCCGTTGAGCGCAACCAGATTGCCGAGACGGGAGAATACAACCTCGACGGCCTGTTCATCCGTTTGGCCCACGCGGTCAAAGCGATCAAGGCAAAGCGCGTTGTCCTGGACAGCATCGAGGCACTTTTTTCCGGATTAACTGACGCAACCATCCTGCGGGCGGAGCTCCGCCGGCTGTTCCATTGGCTGGAGGACCACAAGCTGACCGCTGTGGTTACCGGGGAAGCGGGAGAGCACACGCTGACCCGTCACGGCCTGGAGGAATACATCGCCGACTGCGTGATCTCGCTGGACCACCGGGTAACGGAACAGATTTCCACGCGGCGGCTGCGAATCGTCAAGTACCGGGGCACTTCCCACGGCACCGATGAGTATCCGTTCCTGATCGATCGCGAGGGCATCTCGGTGGTGCCGATCACCTCACTGGCGCTTGCCCACAAAGTATCGACGGACCGCGTATCAACGGGAATTTCCGTCTTGGACGAGATGATGGAAGGTAAGGGATTCCTCCGAGGAAGCAGTGTGCTGGTGACGGGCACGGCGGGAACCGGGAAGTCCAGCCTGGCGGCGAGCTTTACCAGCGCCGCCTGCGACCGCGGCGAAGATTGCCTGTATTTCGCTTTTGAAGAGTCTCCCGCCCAGATTCTCCGTAACATGCGCTCGGTTGGCATTGACCTGGAGCGGTGCGTGAAAAAGCGCTCATTGCACTTCCACGCAATGCGGCCAACCAGCGTCGGCCTGGAAGGACATTTGGCCGTTATTCACAAATTAATCGCCAAGATTCGACCCAGCGTCGTAGTCATCGACCCGATCACGAACCTGGTTTCGACCTCGGGCATTTATGGCGTTAAGTCGATGCTGATGCGCCTGGTCGATTTTCTCAAGGTGGAACAGATCACATCGATGTTTACGAATCTGACGTTCTCAGGAGACCCCCAGGAGAGAACTGCCGCGGCCGTCTCCTCTCTCATGGACACCTGGATTGTGTTGCGGGACAGCCAGCCCAATGGACGACCGAGACGCGAGCTTTTCGTTCTGAAATCCCGCGGCATGGCACATTCGCGCGAAGTCCGTGAGCTGATCGTGAGTGACCGCGGCATCGATTTGGGCATCGTGCTGAGGGATCACACGCCGGACACGACCGTCGCGGGACCAAGTGCAGTCGAGGCAGCCGAGTAGCAGGTTTGACCCATCTGGCCAGAACCGAGCACCGACATGAAGAAGAACAGTTCAGCAAGCAAGCGCCGCCCCGCCAAGAGCAGCCGGAGTGACTTTTGGCGATTGCGGCTTTACATCGCGGGCCAAACCCCGAATTCGATGGCGGCGATCGCCAACCTCAAAAAGATTTGCAAGGACCAGTTGCAGGGCAGGTACCGTATGGAAGTCATCGACTTGCTGGAGAAGCCGCAACTGGCCAAGGGCGATCAGATCATCGCCATTCCGACCCTGGTGAGAAGGCTGCCGCCGCCGGTCAAGAAGATCATTGGCAACCTCTCCAAGACCGAGAGTGTCGTGGTGGGGTTGGATCTGAAACCGGTGCGCTGAAGTAAGGGCTCCAATCGCAGATGCCTGGCAAGCGAACGCGTTCCGATAGCCGAGTCCTCCAGGGAGGGCTGCCCGGCAAAGTCGGTGCGCCCAACAGAGCTCGCGGAAGCCTCCGACCATCTCCGCGCAAACTGCCGTCATCCACGCCGCAAGATCAGCGAAAAAAGCTCCTCGCTCGGCTGAAAACTGCGGAGGAAACCCTGGACGCCATTCAGTCCGGCGAAGTGGATGCTTTGGTGGTTTCCGGCCGTCGCGGAGAGCGCGTGGTTACTCTGAAAGGTGGAGAACCCGCATATCGCATGCTGGTGGAGGCCATGAGCGAAGGCGCGGCGACTCTGTCCCGGAATGGCGCTGTGCTCTACTGCAATCGCAAGTTTGCAGAACTGATTGGCCGTCCACCAGGAAAAGTTATCGGAATTGCGGTTCAGTCGCTGGTTGCGGAAACAGAGCGACAGAGATTTGAAGCTTTCCTGGCCGAGGCTCAGAAGGGGATTGCAAAAGGTGAATTCAGCCTGCGGCGCAGAGATGGAAGTGTGGTTCCGGTCAATTTGTCATTGAACCGGTTTCGGGGACACGAGGGCCAAGCCCTGGGCATGGTGGTCACCGACCTGAGCGAACAAAAACGCAAGCAAGCCGCGGAAATCAAGCAGACCGAAGCCATGCACCGGTGGCTCCTGGAACGCGCGTTTTCGGTGCAAGAGGAGGAACGGCGCCGGATTGCGCGCGAATTGCATGACGAAGCCGGCCAGTTGCTGACGTCTCTGTTGGTCGGACTGCGTACCCTGGAAGACCCGGCGAAGGAAGCCGATGTGCAGGCACAAGGGCATCGGCTACGAAAAATCGCTGCCCAGGCGATGGAAGAGATCGGACGACTCGCCCGCGGGCTTCACCCAGCGGTGCTGGACGACCATGGCCTGGGGGTTGCGCTGAGCCGATACGTTGCCGAGTATTCGGAGACCCACAAGATAGCTGTCCATCTCACGCTGAGGGGACTGGAGTCCAGCAACCTGCCGCAAGCAGTCCAGATCAGGTTGTATCGCATACTCCAGGAAGCCCTGACCAACGTCGCCAGACATTCGGGAGCCAGGAAGGTGAGCATCATATTTACGCGTTCGGCCACGGCCCTGAAGGTAGCAGTCATTGATGATGGATGTGGCTTTGACGCTGAAGCGGTGGCTGCCACCTCGCATCGCCTGGGGATTCAGAGCATGCGAGAAAGAGCCGCCATGTTGGGCGGAACGGTCAGTTTCACGTCCCCGGGCAAGGGGACCAGGATGCTGGTGCAAATCCCGCTTCACCACCAGGACCTTCAGCCCTTGGCGGGGCGGGCGAGTACTTAACCATGCCGGCGCCCACGCACAAGATCAGGGTCATGATCGCGGATGATCACGCAATTCTCCGCGCCGGGCTCAGAATGCTGGTCAATGCCCAGGCCGATATGGAAGTTGTCGCAGAAGCTCCCGATGGAGAGAAGGCGGTGCAAGCGGCACGGGAAACTAGACCGGATGTGGCATTGCTGGACCTCACCATGCCTGGGGCCGGGGGCATGAGTGCGCTTCAGGAGATGGCGCGAAGCTGCCGCAAGACCCGGGTGCTGGTCCTCACGATGCACGATGACCCTGCCTATTTGCGATCGGTATTGGCCGCCGGCGCCTCGGGCTATCTTTTGAAACAGACCGTGGATACGGAGCTGCTGGCAGCCATACGAGCGGTGCATCGCGGAGGGACCTACGTGGACCCAAGCCTGGCCAGCGTCCTTGTCCAGGACGTGCTGGCGAAGAGAGGCAAGAAAGCTAGTTCCAAGCGGCCGGTCAACATCCTCAGCGACCGCGAGCAGCAGGTCCTCAAACTTGTGGCGCAGGGATACAGCAGTCAAGAAATCGCCCAACGGATTTTTGTGAGCGTGAAGACTGTAGAAACGTACCGTGCTCGTATCGCCGACAAGCTCGATCTTCGGACGCGCAGTGCGCTGGTTCGGTATGCGGTCCGAATGGGCCTCTTGGCCGCAGAGTCGCTGGAGAGCTGAACCGGGCCGCTCGGCTCGGTAGGGGGAGTCTATCGACGCCATCTTGTCAGGGATTTTCCCGACAAGACCCTCCATTTTTGGCAACATCCCCGATACTCCGCCTGTTTGAGTGGCTGCACACTATCTGGCAGAGTCTCGAAGTGTCGCTCGCGGCTTGCTTAGACACACTAGCGCAACCAACCGGCAGTCATTGGAGAACAGCACCATGCGAACGACATCAAACGCCGCAAGCGCCCGGGCCCCGATTTCCGTAATGGCAGCGGTTCGGCGCAACCCGATTTCGGGAATCGGCTTGGTTAAGTTCAAGAAGTTGAATGCGGGTTTTGACCCGGAAGCCTTTCTGGCGAAGACCGGAGTTGGCAAGACGATCATCGAGTTGGTAATCAATGAATGCGCGTTTTCACAAGGTGAACCTGCCGACGCCATCTTCTACATTCAGAAAGGCCGCGTGAAGCTCAGCGTCGTCTCCCACCAGGGCAAGGAAGCGACCATCGCCCTGCTGGGAGCGGGAGAGTTCATGGGAGAAGACAGCATCATTTCGGGTCACTCGACGCGTATGGCCACGGCGACAGCGATTGCGCCGTGCACCATTCTCAGGATCCACAAAGCGGAGATGGTGCGAGCCCTTCATGAGGAGCACACTTTGTCCGACTTGTTTGTCGCGTTTCTGCTCACGCGCAATGCTCGTATCCAGGAAGACCTGGTCGACCAGCTATTCAATTCCAGCGAAAAGCGCCTGGCCCGGATTCTCTTGCTGCTGGCTCACTTTGGCAAACCTGGCAAACCCGAAACGGTGATCCCGAAAATCAGCCAGGAGACTTTGGCCGAAATGATCGGCACCACTCGCTCCCGGGTCAGTTTCTTTATGAATCGTTTCCGGAAACTGGGGTTCATTGATTACAACGGCAGCTCGACGGATGTGCACAGTTCGCTGCTCAACGTCATCCTGCACGATTGAGTTGCGCACAAGAAAATCTCCCCTGGCGGAGTAAGGATGGCAGGCCATGGCCGAACTTTGCCCCCAGCGTCACATTCTGTTAGTGGATGATGAGGCAACCATTCGGATACTCTTCTCAAGGCTGTTTCTATCAAAGGGCTACAAGGTCAGTACAGCCAAAGATGGTTTCGACGCGCTTTTGCAGTTGAGAACGATGACCCCTGACCTGATCGCTTCTGACCTCAACATGCCGAACATGTCGGGATTCGAGCTTCTCTCGGTACTGCGGCGCCGATTTCCGCAAATCCCGGTGGTGGCGATCAGTGGCGCGTATGAATGCGGCGAAGCCATCCCCGGCGGAATCATTGCCGACGGGTTCTACGCCAAGGGTCAGCACCGTACAGAAGCCCTCCTAGCCACGGTTGCCGACTTGATTCAAACCTCGGCGGCGCGAGCCAGTGCCCATCAGCAGCAATCGGCTCCGGTCTGGATTCCTCGCAACGGAAAAGACTCCAACGGGGTGCCGTTCATCGTCGTGACCTGTACCGAGTGCTTGCGCTCGTTTCCCTTAAGTGTGGCCGAAGAAGCTCTCCCGGAAGTCCAGGAAACCCCGTGCCTGTTCTGCCCCAACACGGTCAGATACATTATCGATTTTTCTCGTTCGGTGGCTTCGCCGGATGAGAAACGTCCGGAAGGCATTGGCAGTCCACAAAAGGGGAGCGGCGCGAGAGCATAGTCGGGGAAGGTCGAGCAGCCGTTGCTTTCCGAGCGAAAGAGCGATGGAATCAGCGAATTCAGCTTGGGCGTGCTTTCCGCTGGTGCGCCGGAATGTCAGCAAGCAACTGTTTATGCCCGCTACCGGACAAAGTCATGTATGATCAAGTGGTGTGCAATACTGCACAACTCCTGTATTCGCAGTCAACCGCGATACCGGTTCTCTCCACCTCCGCTCCTGCCGCTGGATTAAGGGTATCGGTGGCCTTGCCTTCTTGGAGCAAACCGGCGTTTCAAGGCGCCGCAGTTCGAGATAGCCAACCGGAACCGCTCTGACAGACTCGCCGTTCCGCCGGCCCAGGGTCACGGCACGCCGGGTCCCGTCATGGGAGGACAACGCAATGATTACTGCACCTGCTGCCGCACACAACCGAATCGCACCATCGATAGTAGCCTGGATAAAACCTAAGAACGGGCACAACGGAAACGGGCACAACGGATTTGATCCTGAGTCTTTTCTTGCCACCGCCGGCGTTGGCCGGACGCTCTTGATTGTGGCCAAGAAAGAGGTCCTGTTTACGCAAGGGGAGCCTGCGAACACGATTTTCTACGTCCAAAAAGGCCGGCTGAAGCTCACCGTCGTTTCCAAGCGCGGCAAGGAGGCGACCATCGCCCTGCTGGGCGCCGGGGAATTCGTGGGCGAGTCATGCATCGCGGCAGCGCAGCCAATTCGGCAAGCCACCGCCACCGCGGTTACGGATTGCGAGGTACTCAGGATCGCCCGCAAAGACATGGTGCGCGTACTCCACGAGGAGCACGCATTTTCCGATGTGTTCGTCAGCTTCCTACTGGCCCGCAACGCTCGCATCCAGGCCGACCTGGTTGACCAGCTTTTTAATTCCAGCGAAAAACGGCTGGCGCGGATTCTCTTGCTGCTGGCGCAGTTCGGCAAGGATTCCAAACCCGAAACGGTGATCCCGAAAATCAGTCAGGAAACCCTGGCGGAAATGATCGGCACCACCCGGTCACGCGTCAGTTTCTTCATGAATCGCTTTCGAACCCTGGGCTTCATTGCATACAGCGCCGGCGCGATGCAGATTCACGGTTCCTTGCTGAACGTCATCCTGCACGACTAGCCGGCTCTCAATCGGAGGTAACGGGTCATGGGCGCGTGAAAGTCCACCTTGTAAACCCCAGTGATGTGTCGTTCGGAACAGCAGTCATTACTCCGCGTTGGCTGTATGTTCTCGCCGCTGCAACCCCGAAGTGTTACGGAGACCCGGCGATCGTGGATGAGACCCTCGTCCAGGTTGATCCGTCCAGCATTCAACCCGGCGACGTGGTTGGCATCGGCGTGCATACCGCGAACGCGCTTCGCGGTTACGAGATTGGGAGAATGGCCCGCGACCGCGGCGCCTACGTGGTCTTCGGCGGAATTCACGCAACTTTATATCCGGAAGAGGCCGCCGAACTCGGCGGCGCCCACGCGGTTGTCCAGGGCGATGGCGATCAGGCTTGGCCCATCGTCCTCGGAGATTGCAGCCGCGGCGCTCCCCAGCCGACCTATGCCGGCGGTCGCATCCAGGCGAGCCAGTTTTCCCCAGCACGCTGGGACTTGCTGCCGCGGAACCGGTACATGTGGGCCTCGGTGCAAACCGTTCGAGGCTGCCCCAAACATTGTTCCTTCTGTTCCGTCTGGCGCACCGACGGCCAGCGTCCGCGCCAGCGTTCTTCCGATGCCGTGATCGAGGAAATTGTCGAATTGCGCCGGCTGGGCTTTTGCTTCATCGCGCTCGCCGACGACAACTTCTATCCGGTAACCCTCGGTGACCTGCGCCTGGCGGCCCAGCAGAACAACGCCCCTCGTCTGCATGAGCTGGAATCGCTGCGCGCGGAACGCTTCGAACTCATGGCGCGTTTGGCGAAGCTTCCGCCCGACATGGTCTTCTTTACCCAGATCACGATGGAAGCCGCGGAAGATCCGGAGTTCCTCGACGCCATGAGGGCGGCGCGCATCAAGGGCGCGCTGGTGGGCGTGGAATCCGTGACCCCGGAAGGTCTCAAGGACATCTACAAGGATTTCAATCTGGCTGGTGAACAACTGGTTGAGCGTCTTCAAACCTTCCGGCGCCACGGTGTCCATGTGCTCGGATCGTTCATCTTCGGCCTGCCCAGCGACAATCCCGCCACGTTCATGGCCACTGAGGATGTAGCCGAGCGGGCCGAAATCACGTTTGCGCAGTTTGTGATGCTCACGCCCTTTCCCGGCACCGTGGACTTTATCAAATGGGAAAAGACTCTGGGAGATACGCCTGAAACCATTGCCGGCATACCCATCACCCGACGGTGGCTCATCCCGACAGCGCTTCGTCCCAAGCTTTACTGGCCGCACCCGGTGATGTCGGCGGAGGAGATCCGCCGCCAGACCCAGGCGGTGTGGGACAAGTTTTATACGTGGCGCTCCATCTGGAAGCGCTCCCGGTTTATCAAGTCGCAGAAGGGGCGCGTGGCGTTTCTGCTCATTTCCAGAATCTACCGGCACATGTACGCCGATACCGGCATTGCGACCGACAGCGCGCGGAAGTCTTCATCGGCGCGATGGGCACGCTGGATGGCGAAGCCCTGTCGGCGCCTGTTCGCCGGCCGCCCCCTGCCGCACCTGCAAGTTCCCCAGGCAGACCAGGAGATGCTACCCGTTGCCGGAGATTGATTGGAACTCGTAATGTGGTCAGTTCTGACCAGCTATTGAATTCGTCAGAATAGATACTGACGAATGTGGCCTCAAATCAACATCAAGATGGGAGTTTTCCCATGAAACTGAATCTGCGTCACGCCGTGTGGGCTTTGGCCCTGGCATTTACCGTGACTGTGTTGAGTGCGCCGACTATCGCCGCCGCGTATCAGTCGGAGCAAGGGCTTGAGCACGGCCGCGGGCACGACAAGAATGACAACAACAAAGACAACGACGACGCCAACAACCCCAATTACCAGCAGGGCTGGAACCACGGGCAGGAAGACCGCGACAACCACCGCGCTCTCCGCTACCGTGTGCATCCCAACAATGACGCGGACCGGCGCGCTTACGAATTGGGTTACAACCACGGTTATCAAGGCAACACCACATACCAGGGGCGGTACGACCAGCACGGGCGCACTGGCGATCGCCAGTACGGCAACAATCTCCAGGGCGTGGCCTACAACAATGGTTTCCAGACTGGCTTGGGGTACGGACGAGCGGACCGCAACAACGGCCACAGTAATCGTCCTACCTACAGCAGCACTTACCAGAAAGGAACCAGCGGCTACAACTCTTCGATGGGCAGCCAGACGGCGTACAAGAACGCCTTCCGGGAGGGTTACAGAGCCGGTTACGCCAAGGGATACACCTCGGGCGACCGCCGCAGGTAGTTCGTTTCTTCCGGATCGTTCCAGGCAATCGCGGGCAGCGAGAACTTTGCAGACGCTCTTGCAGCTTGCAATCTGGCAGGAATTCTGGCGCGCCCGGAGAGATTCGAACTTGAGGCGTTTACGCGGCGTGACCCCGAGACTGAGCGCAGCGAAGTGGAGGGGGAGAGCCGCGTGCCGAAATCCTGACGTGTACTGCCGTCATAGGTCAATACTTACCGGCGTGCCGTTGACGACAAAAACAAGTGTTCCAATTCGTCCGCGCAGGTTATTGACCTGATCTGCGTTGAATCTGCTCTCGTCGAGGCCAATCCAAGCCTGAAACAACTGCCCCGGAAGCACGGCAAGCCGGTCAACTCCGTGGTCCTTCGGCAACCATTCACGTAGCCTTATTTGCAGGACATCTACAACAAACCTTCTGGCCGTTACGGTACCCGGTCTGTATTCGGAAATGCGCACGTCTGCGCATGTCGCAGAGTCATTTCGCAACTGTACCCAGCACTTAAGTGGATAGGTGACACCCTTGTTCTCATCACGACGGACGGCGAGGTCTATCATCTTGATATTCGGCTCGCCGAACTGACGTCGTTTCCACAACAAAACAGCAAAGCTGAACAAAGTTAGAGCAATTAGCAGAACGAGCAGCCACAGAGGGATTGGATAACTGCTGAGGAGACGCTGCCACCAACTGAAATGAACAGCAGCCCAGATCGCCGCTAAAGCTGCGAGAATAACCGCGGCGATGACTTTACTCCAGACGGGATCATGCCAGATCTGCTTTAGAATTTTGAGCATTCTCGGTGTCAGATCGCGTGTTCTCCGGATGACTGCTGAAATAACATAGGAACTTGGAGAGGAGTTGCTGGCGCGCCCGGAGAGATTCGAACTCCCGACCTATTGCTCCGGAGGCAATCGCTCTATCCAGCTGAGCTACGGGCGCGCTTTATCGATTATACCGTGGGGCTCCGGTTTCGCAGCCGTTCACGGCCTGTCCCGCTCGATACTCGCTACTCGGTACTCGGCACTTGTTTTTCCTGGTTATGCGCGAGCTTCTTGCGCGCCACCGCCGTCTCGCAATTACGCCGGAACGCGATCAGTTCGGCGACAATCGCCACCGCAATTTCTTCCGGTGTGACTGCCCCGATTTCCAGCCCGACCGGCGCGTTGACGCGTTCGAACAGCGCCGCATCGAGCCCCTCGTTTTCCAGCTCCTTGTAGATTGCAATCGTCTTGCGCCGCGACCCGATCATGCCGATGTAGCGCGCCGGAGTGGTGACCGCCCAGCGCAGCACCCGCATATCGTCGCGGTGCCCGCGGGTGACGATCACGATGTAGGAATTCTCATTCGGCGCCAGGCGCGCGCAGGCCTGGTCGAAGTCCTCGGCGACGACCTCGCGCGCGTCGGGAAAGCGCTCGCGGTTGGCGTAGCTCTCGCGGTCATCCACGATCACCACGTCGAATCCCGCGCCGCGCGCCACCTTGAACGTGTTGTAGGCCACGTGCCCGGCGCCAAACAGGTAAAGCACGGGGATGGGTAGTACCGGTTCGATGAACACCTCCAGCGTCCCGCCGCAGACCAGGCCGGTATCGTACTTCGGATTCTGGTTCAAGTTGAAGGTCAGGGTGCGCGGTTTTTCCTGCTCCATCACTTCGCGCGCCGCCTGCCAGACCTCGGCCTCGACGCAGCCGCCGCCGATCGTGCCCGCGATCGAGCCGTCGTCGCGCACCAGCATTTTCGATGTCTGGAACGAGGGGATGGAGCCGCGGACGTTGGTGATGGTGGCCAGCGCGCCGCGCCGCCCCGCCTGCCGCAACCCCACGATCTCCTGGTAAATGTCCATCGTGCACCGATTATGTTGGATGAACCGGGGCAAGTCAAAGTCCCGTGTGCCCCACATCTGCGTTTTTGGCAGATGTGGGTCTTTCCGCCCTTCGGCCTTCACTGGAGCGAGAGAAGCGCCAGGCGCGGCTTTTGATGTAAGCTCAGCCCTTATGCGTGGGGACGGCACCATCGTTCCGATCATCCTGGCCGCCGGCGCCTCCGACCTGGGGTTCCCCAAGGCGCTGGCCAGGTTCGGCGGCAGAACGGCGCTGGAAATCTCTGTCGAAAACTGCGCCGCGCTGCAAGCCCCCGTGGTCGTGCTGGGTAGTGACGCGGAGCGCGTGCGCGAATTCGTCCCTCCCGGCGCGCGCGTCGTGGTCAACGCGAACTGGCGTGCGGGGCAGATGTCGTCGCTGCAGGCAGCTCTTGCCGAGATCGCGCCCGGTGCGGATTTCATGCTGTATCCGGTGGACTATCCGCTGCTCACCCGCGACATCATTGAGAAGCTGGTGGCGGCTTTCCGCGCGCGCTCAGCCGGGCAGGCGATCGTGATACCGAGATGCAAGCGTCGCGGCGGACATCCCGTGATCTTTGCGTCGGAGCTGCGCGCGGAACTTGAACAATCGCAGACGGCGCGCGAGGTCGTGTACCGCGATGCCGCGCGCGTCAGATCGGTGCCGGTCGCAACCGACGCCATCTGGCGCGATCTCGACAGCCCGGCAGCGTACCGTGCTCGCGTGCGGGAGTACGCCGCAGTCTCCAGTCGCCAGTCTCCAGTCGCCAGGACCTCTCGCCTGGAGACTGGCGACCGGCGACCGGCGACTCGCTTGAAAAGTCGCGCAGGGACGGCACGCCTCTCCTCCTATCTCGACGAGGCCCGCGCCGGTCTCCCGGTCACGCCCGGTCGGGCGCTGCGCCTCATCCAGTGCACCGATCGCGACTTGCCCGAACTGCTCGCCGCCGCCATCCGCCTCAAAGAGCAATTCAAACCCGGCGTCATTACTTACTCGCGCAAGGTCTTCCTTCCGCTCACCAATCTTTGCCGCGATTATTGCGGCTACTGCATTTTCCGGCGCGATCCCGGCCAGCCCGGCGCGCACACCATGACGCCCGACGAAGTCCTGCGCGTGGCGCGCGAAGGCGAACGCCTGGGCTGCCGCGAAGCGCTGTTCAGCCTGGGCGACAAGCCGGAACTCGTCTTCCCGGAAATGCGCGCCACCCTGCGCCGCCTCGGGTACAAATCCACGCTGCATTATCTGGAAGCGATGTGCGAGCTGGTTTTGCGTGAGACCGGTCTCATCCCGCACGCCAATCCCGGTCTCATGAGCCCGCAATGGCTGCGGCGACTGCGCGCGGTTTCGCCCAGCGTCGGCCTGATGCTGGAAACCACCAGCGACAAACTCATGAAACAGGCGGCCCACCGCGGCGCGCCGGACAAGGTGCCAGCGCTGCGCTTGGCCGTGATCGAGGCCGCCGGCCGCCAGGCGATTCCGTTCACCACCGGAATCCTGGTCGGCATCGGAGAGACCGCGCGCGACCGGGTGGACTCGCTGTTCGCCATCGCCGAGATGCACCGCTGCTACGGTCACATCCAGGAAGTAATCGTGCAGAATTTCCGCGTGAAGGCCGAGATCCCAATGTCGCGCCGTGCCGAGCCCGCCATGGGCGTGATGCTGCGCACCGTCGCCGTGGCGCGGCTCATCCTGCGCAACATGAATGTGCAAGCGCCGCCGAACCTGTCCGCGCCCAACTACCACGAACTGCTCTCGGCGGGCATCAACGACTGGGGCGGCGTTTCGCCGCTCACGCCCGATTACATCAATCCCGAGCGCCCGTGGCCTCATCTGCGCGAACTGGAAGAGCGCACCCGCGCTGCCGGGTTTGCCCTGCGCCAGCGCCTGCCGGTCTATCCGGAATTTCTGGAGAAGGTCGCGCAGGCAGGAGGTCTGGCCGCGCAGAAAATGCGCGCCGCCGCGGATAGCGAAGGTTATGCTAGGAGCACTAGCTCGACCGAGAGTCTTCCTGAGAATCAAAGGCCTCCTTTAGGAGGTGTCATCCCGAGCGAGGGCGCACGCCCGAGTCGAGGGACCCCTGCGGTGCCGAACGCCACCGTGCCGTCCGCAGTTTCTCAATCCGGCAGTTCGGCAATTCAACCGAGAACCGTAAACCGACAACCGTGAACCGATAACCGACAACCATGATCACCGTACTTACCGGCGGAACCGGCGGCGCAAAATTCGTCCGGGGATTGGTGCGCGTTGTGCCGCCCGATGAAGTCACGGCCATCGTCAACACCGGCGACGACCTCACGTGGTGGGGGCTGCACGTTTCCCCCGATCTCGATTCCATCACCTATGCGCTGGCCGGCATCCTCAGTCGCGAGCGCGGCTGGGGCATCGAAGGCGACACCTTCACTTGCCTGGAGCGCATGCGGCAACTCGGCGCGCCGGCCTGGTTCCAACTCGGCGACCGCGACCTGGCCACCCATCTCCGCCGCACCCAACTGCTCATCGTGCACACGCTCACCGAGGCCACCTCGGAGATCGCGTCGGAAATGGGCGTGCGCGCGCGCATCCTGCCGATGTCCGACAACCGCGTGGAGACGCGCGTCCTCACCGACGCCGGCGAATTGAGCTTCCAGGAATACTTCGTGCGCGAGCGCTACCGCGTGCCGGTCACGGGCGTGCGTTTCGTGGGCGCGGAACAAGCGCAGGCCGCGCCCGGTGTCGTGGAAGCGATCCGCGACGCCGCGGCGGTGCTGATCGCGCCCAGCAATCCAGTCACCAGCATTGGCCCCATCCTCAGCGTGCCGGGCATTCGCGCCGCGCTCTGCCAGACCGCGGCCCAGGTCATCGCGGTGAGCCCGATCGTCGGAGGCGCTGCCGTCTCCGGCCCCGCCGGCGAACTGATGAAGACGCAACAGTTGCCGGTCTCGATCGCCGGCGTCGCACAAGCTTATGAAGACTTGCTCGATGCGCTGATCGCCGACGAGCGCGACCGTCCGCACGCCGCCGAAGTCGAAAAGCTCGGCATTCACGTCACCTTCACCAACACCATCATGGATTCCGACAGCGCCAAAGCCGAACTCGCGCGCGCGGCGGTTTCGGCCATCATCCCGGCGCGCGCCGCACCGGGGTCCCCAGCGCGCGCCGCGCGCGATGGGGTGGTAGCAGGCAGGGCGCGATGATCCTGGTTCCCGTCAAGGAAATGTCCACCGCTAAGCAGCGGCTCGCCTCGGTGCTGACCCAGGAGCAGCGCACCACGCTGGCGCGCACCATGCTGAAGGACATCTGCGCTGCCCTGGCGGAGGTCAAGCCGCCGCCCGCCATTGCTCTTGTCACCAACGATGCCTTCGCCATTGGCCTGGCGCGCCATTACGGTTTCCAGATCATCGTGGACGACGACAATCTCGGCGAGAGCGAGGCCATTGCCATGGCCACCGCCGAAGCGGAGAAGCGCGGCGCCCAGTTCACCATGGTGCTGCCCGGCGACATTCCGCTGCTGCGCGCCTGCGAGGTCGAGGCGGTGCTCGCGGCCATGCCCGTGGAAGGTTCGGTGCTGGTGCCCGCTGCCGACGCCCGCGGCACCAACGCGGCGTTGCGCCGGCCGTGCGCGTTGTTCCCGCTGCGTTTCGGTAACGACAGCTTCCTGCCCCATCACGCCGCCGCGCGCGCCACCGGCAAGACGTCAGTGGTGCTCGACAACGCCGATCTTCCCGGAATCGCGCTCGACATTGACCGTCCCGCCGACCTCGCCCAACTGCTCGGTTTTCCCATGCGCACCCGCACCCAGAAGCTGCTCTGTGAGTGGAAGCTTCCGGAGCGCTGGCGCGGCAAGGCAAGTGCTTGAAAAGAAAAGTCCCGGGCCGTGAGCCCGGATCGGCGCTGACGGCCAGGTTACTTCCGTTACGAGCGATGTTACCCGCGTGACGTTTTCCCGCCTTCCGCGCCGCGATATTGTCTCCCCCGGATGGGGTTCTTTCCCGGAGGCGCATGATGATTTCGTTTCTGGCGGTGATGGTGCTGTCCTGCGGTACGCTGTATCTCGGCACGTATGTGGCTGACCGGGTTGAGAACCGCCGCTGCTCCGCTTGCGGCCAAACTCTCGACCAGCCTGGGGGCCGCCGGGACTGTCAATAGTCAGAAAATAACTCTTCCTCACCACGCGATCTTTAACAGGCTGCTGAAAAATTCCAAGTGAAGCTGGTTTTGAAAGGGCGCGGCTTCAGCCGCGCCGAGCAAATCCTTTATTCTTGTCATTCCGAGGGGCTTCAGCCCCGAGGAATCTCGGTTTTGTTCCGTCTACGCGAGTTTTTCAGCAGCATCTTAAATCCCTCACTTCCCGGTACTCGGTACTAGGACTCGTTTCAAAAATACATTTTCGCCTCAGGAAAAATGCCCATCAGGGGCTAAAGCCCACCATTCTTGCGGCCTCGAGCGGCACGGCTGAAGCCGTGCCTACCCAAAAACCGATTCTTGAAACCTGTACTCGGTACTCAGTACTCGGTACTCGGTACTCCCTGATACATTTATCCCGCCTCATGTCTCCCCTCACCGCCATTCCGGTTCCCGGCATCGGGGAAGTCCGGCCGGGAGACTCGATTCCGGACATCATCCACGCGGCGACAACGCGCGCGCGCATCCCGTTCCGGCGCGGCGACATCCTGGTTGTCACCCACAAGATTGTTTCCAAGGCCGAAGGGCAGATCATCGCCCTCGACCAGGTGCGCCCGCGGGCGGCGGCGCGGCGGCGGGCGCAACTCCACCACCTCGATGCCCGCGTCGTCGAACTTGGGCTGGCGCAGGCGGCGCGCGTGGTCCGCAACCGCCGCAACGTGCTCATCACCGAGACGCCGCACGGCTTCGTCTGTGCCAACAGCGGCGTGGACGTGTCCAACGTGGATGGGGGACATAGCGCGGTGCTGCTGCCGCGCGACCCCGACAAGTCGGCGCAGCGGATCTATGGCGCATTGCGCCGTCGCCTGGGATTCGCCGTTCCGGTTATCATTACCGACACCTTCGGGCGCCCGTGGCGCGAAGGATTGGCGGAGGCGGCGATCGGCATGGCCGGCATGAAGGCATTTCGCGATTACCGCGCGCAGCGCGATCCCTACGGTTACCCGCTGCGGGTTAGCCTGGAGGCCGCCGCCGACGAGTTGGCCGGGATGGCCGGGCTGGCCTGTGGCAAGCTGTCGCGCCTGCCGGCGTGTATCATTCGCGGGTTCGCCTACGAACCGGGGCGCGGCCGCGGTCGCGATTTGATCCGCCCCGCGAAGCGCGATTTGTTTCGCTGAAAGGCGTCGACGGTCGATGGTCGACGGTCGATTGCCAGCGGTCGACGGTCGATGGCAGCCTGCCGGGTGCCCCACATCTGCCCGCTTTTGGCAGATGTGGGTCCTGCGAGCGCGTAGCGCGACAGAGCCCAGCCCACGGCGTAAGCCGTGGGTAACGGTCGAGTAAAGGACGAGAGCCCGCTTCAGCGGGCGACAGAGACCTGCTTCGCGAGAGGAGCCATGACAGCGCAGAATTTCGATGCACTCGGAACCATAGGCTGGACCGACATTGCACGCCAGGCTGCACCCGACATTCGCTCCACCCTCGAATCGGTCCTCGAAACCCACGACGGCGCCTGCCTCACGCGCCAACAATGTCTCCGCCTCGCCACCGCCGAAAATCATGACCTGCTTGCCCTGGTGGTCGCCGCCGATGAACTGCGCCGCTCGATCGTCGGCGACGTCGTCACCTACGTCGTCAATCGCAATATTAATTTCACCAACGTCTGCTTCGTCGGCTGCAAATTCTGCGCCTTCAGCCGCGGCCCGCGCGAAGAAGACTCCTACTTTCTGACCCTCGAAGACGTCGCCCGTCGCACCCGTGAAGCCCGCCAGCGCGGCGCCACCGAGGTTTGCATCCAGGGCGGGCTGCCGCGTGGTCTTTCGCCTTTCTACTATCGCGACATTCTCCGCGCCGTCAAAAGCGCCGTGCCCGACATGCACACCCACGCCTTCTCGCCCATGGAGGTCTCCTACGGCGTCGAACTCACCGGCATGAGCACGCGCGATTACCTGATGATGCTGCGCGACAACGGCCTCGACACCCTGCCCGGCACCGCCGCCGAAATTCTCGACGACGACGTTCGCATGCTCATTTCCCGCAACAAGCTTTCCACCGCGCGCTGGCGTGAGATCATCACTACCGCGCACCAGTGCGGCATCCGCTCCACCTCAACCCTGATGTACGGTCACATCGAGACCACCGGACACTGGGTCAACCAGTTGCTGCTGCTGCGCGACATGCAAGCTCAGACCGGGGGCTTCACCGAGTTCGTGCCGCTCGGCTTCGTCCACCAGAACACGGTTTTGTTCCAGGAGGGCATGGCGCGTCCCGGCCCCACCCTCGCCGAGCACTTGAAGATCCACGCGCTGGCGCGGGTGATGCTGGCCGGCGCCATCCGCAACGTGCAGGTTTCGTGGGTGAAGCTCAGCCGCGAGACGGCGCAACTCTGCCTGCGCGCCGGCGCCAACGACTACGGCGGCACGCTGATGGACGAAAACATCTCGCGGCTGGCGGGCGCCACCTCCGGCGAGTACCTCAGCCCGGAGCAGTTCCATGAGCGTATTCGCGAACTCGGCCGCACCCCCGCCGAGCGCAATACCACTTACACGCTGTTGAAACTGGTCGATTCGGATGCGCAACGGGATGCGAGCTCGCGCAGCGAGCGACAGAACCTAGCCCACGGCGTAAGCCGTGGGTAAGAGGGTAAGAATGAAGGTGAGCCCGCTTCAGCGGGCGACAGAATCCCTGGCCTTAAACTGAGTGCGCGAAACTGAAACTGAAACTGTTTTGATCATGATCACCACCGTTGCCATCGTTGGCGGTACCGGCCCCGAAGGACGCGGCCTGGCTTCGCGCTGGGCGCGCGCTGGGCTGCGCGTCATCATCGGTTCGCGCGACGAAAGCCGCGCCCGCATTACTGCCCAGGATCTCTGCGGCCGGCTCGGATCGGACGCCGTGGTCGAAGGCATGGAAAATTCCGCCGCCGTCCGCGCCACCGATGTCGTGGTGCTGGCGGTTCCCTTCGAAGGTCAGGCGGCAATCCTGAAGCAGTTGCGCAATCACTTCCGCCCCGGCACCGTGCTGGTCTGCGCCACCGTACCGCTGGCCAGCGGCGTCGGCGACCGCGGCTCGCGCGTGCTCGGCGTGTGGCAGGGTTCGGCGGCGCAGGCGGCGGCCGAAATGGTCCCGCAGGGGATCGCGGTCGTGGGCGCGTTTCAGAACATCTCGGCCTCGCTGCTGGAAACCGACTTGCCCGTTGAGTGTGACGTCATCGTCTGCACCGACCACGAGAAGGCTAAAGAAGTCGCCTACGAACTTGCCCGCAAAATCCCGGGCGCGCGCCCGCTCGACGGCGGCAAGCTGGAGAACTCCCGTATCGTGGAGCAGATCACGGCCCTGCTCATCACCCTGAACATCCGCCACAAAGTCCATTCGGCGGGGTTGAGGATCACGGGAATCGAAGAATAGTCGCGAGTCGCGCGTCCCGAGTCGCGAGTCAGGCCTGGTTCCGCTCGGGATTCGCGACTCGGGACTCGCGTCTCGGGACTGTGCCAGTCCCGCCGCCTCTCTCGTTTATAATGAAATAACTGCGCACTCATTTCTGGAGCAACTAGACCCATGATTCGATTTCTGCAAACCCCCGGCAAGGTGAAGAAGATTGTTCTTGGCGGGCTGCTGGTAGTCATCTGCGGCGCCATGGCCATCACCCTCATCCCGGGCGGCATCCTCGGCGATGCCTTCGGTTTCGGCAACCCGCAGGGCAACATCGTCGCCAAGGTCGGCGATCAGGAAGTCACCGTCAACGAAGTGCAGGACACCGCCCGTCAGATGGGCAAGCAGCAGTTCCCGCGCGGCTTTCCGCAGCAGTTCATGCCGTTCCTGATGCAGCGCGCGGCGCAGCAGCTCATCGTCCAGAAGGCGATGGTCGCCGAGGCCCATCGCATGGGCTTCAAAGTCACCGACGCCGAGCTCCGGAGCGAATTGCAGCACGGAAGCTTCGCCTCGGCGCTGTTTCCCGGCGGCACCTTCGTCGGCCAGGAGAATTACGAGAACTTCATCCAGCAGAACTTCAGCATGGGCGTGCAGCAGTTCGAGGCGCTGCTCAAGACCGACCTGCTGATCCGCAAGCTGACCGCCGCGATCCAGGGCGGCGTCACCGTCTCCGATCAGGAACTGGCGCAGCAGTACCAGCGCGAGAACACCAAGGTCAAATTCGACTACGCCGTCGTCACCCTCGAAGACCTGATGAAGCAGGTCCATTCCACCGACGCCGAGCTGAAGGCTTACTACGACCAGCACAAGCAGCAGTACGCCAACGCCATTCCCGAGAAGCGCCAGGCGCGCTACATCGTGATTGACACCAACAAGGTGCGGCAGCAGGTGCAGGTCACGCCCCAGGAGCTTCAGCAGTACTACAACTCGCATCGCGACCAATACCGCGTGCCCGAGCAGGTGAACGTCCGCCACATCCTGATCAAGACGCCGGCGCCCGGCTCTGACGGCAAGGTGGACGAGGCGGCGGTAAAGGCGGCGCGCGAGAAGGCCGAATCCGTCCTCAAGCAGGTCCAGGCCGGCGGCAATTTCGCGGAGCTGGCCAAGAAATTTTCCGAAGATCCCGGCAGCAAGGACAACGGCGGTTCCCTCGGATGGATCCAGCGCGGCCAGACCGTCCCCGAGTTCGAGCAGTCGGCGTTCTCCATGCAGAAGGGCCAGACCAGCGGCCTCGTGCGCTCCACCTTCGGCTTCCACATCATCCACGTGGACGACAAGCAGGAAGCGCACGTGAAGCCGCTCGACGAGGTGAAGCCGCAGATCGAGCCGCAGCTCGCCTCCGACAAGGCGGCCAGCCGTGCCGACGCGCTCGCTTCCAAGGTCCAGAACGAAGCCCGCACCGCCGGCCTCGACAAGGCGGCCAAAGACAACGGCTTCGAAGTCGTGGACACCGGCCTGTTCACCCGGAACGATTCGCTGCCCGGCGTGGGCAATGCGCCGGAGTTGATGTCGGCCATCTTCGGGGCGCGCGACAAGAGCGCGCCCGACAGTGTCCACATCCCGCAGGGATACGTCATCTACCAGGTCACCAAGGTCGAGCCGGCGCGCAGCCCCAGCTTCGAGGAAATCCGCGCCCGCGTCGAGCAGGAGTTCAAGGGCGACAAGGCTGCCCAGATGCTGCAGCAGAAAACAACTGAGCTATCGGAGAAAGCGCGCTCCCTGCACGACCTCAAGAAGGCCGCCAAGGAAGTCGGCGCCACGGTGAAGACCAGCGATCTGGTCGGACCTTCCGGCCAGGTGCCCGACCTCGGTGCGCTCTCCGGTCCGGCGCAGGTCGTCTTTGAGATGAAGCCGGGCGAGATCAGCGCGCCCATCAACACCGGACGCAACGGCGTCGTCGTCGCCCTGCTGGAAAAACAGGAACCGCCGCCGGCGCAGTTCGCCGCCTCCAAGGAGCGGCTGCGCGACCAGCTTCTGCAGAAAAAGCGCAACGAGTTCATCGAGGTCTTTGCCACCAACCTCCAGAAGCAGATGGAGAAAAGCGGCAAGATCAAGATCAACCAGCAGGAGCTCAAACGGATTACGACGCCGACCCAGGGCTCCGAAACCGGCTCCTAACGCAATCGTCAACCAACGCTCGTTAGCCACGAAGGACACGAAGGATCACACAAGCTTTCCTGATTCTCGTGTCCTTGTTCCTCAGCGAGCCATAGAATCTCCATCGTTAGCTACCAGCTAAAAGCTAAGAGCTAACAGCTAAGAGCTAAGAGCTTGTTTTCCGAACGCGCCTCCGGAATCCTGTTGCATCCCTCGTCGCTGCCCGCGCGCGGCGGCATCGGCGACCTCGGCCCTGCCGCCTATGAATTTCTTGACTTCCTCTCCGCGGCCCGCCAGACGCTGTGGCAGATCCTTCCTTTAGGGCCCGTGGCTTTCGGCAACTCTCCGTATTCTTCCATCTCCGCCTTTGCCGGAAATCCGCTGCTGGTCAGCCTGGAACGACTCGCCGATGCCGGCTGGATTGACCGCGGCCGCCTGGCGGTTTTGTCGGAACGCCACGGAGCGATTGACTACGACCACGTGCGCGCCACCAAGTTGCCGCTGTTGCGTGAAGCGGCCGGCAACTTCCTGGCCAACGCCGGCGCTGCCGCGCGCAGCCGGTATGAAAAATTCTGTTCCGACAACGCCTTCTGGCTCGACGACTACGTCCTCTTCGTTCGTCTCCGCGACCGTTACCCGCGCGGTTCCTGGAACCAGTGGCCGCGCGACCTGGCTCGCCGCGAGCCGCAGGCGCTGGCTCGCGTGCGCCGGGAACTCGGTGCCGCCCTCGATGTTTCCCGCGTTACCCAGTTCGCATTTTTCGAGCAGTGGCGCGCCCTCCATCAGGCCGCACGCCGGCGCGGCATTCGCGTCATCGGCGATGTCGCCATCTTCGTGGATTACGACAGCGCCGACGTGTGGACGCATCCCGATCTCTTCCAGCTCGACGATCATCTGAATCCAACCGTCGTTTCCGGCGTGCCGCCCGATGCGTTCAGCTCCATCGGCCAGCGCTGGGGCAACCCCATTTATCGCTGGGACGTGCTGCAAGCGCGCGGCTACGACTGGTGGGTGCAACGCATGAAGTGGGCGCTCGAACTGTGCGACAACTTGCGTCTCGACCACTTCCGCGGCTTCGAGTCCTATTGGGAGATCCCGGCGCATGAGCCCACCGCGGCGCATGGCCGGTGGGTGCGCGGCCCCAACGACGACCTCTTCCACGTTTTGCGCCAGGCGCTGGGCGGTTTCCAGTTCATCGCCGAAGACCTCGGCATGATTACGCCCGAGGTCCACGCCCTCCGCGAGCGCCTCGGCGTCCCCGGCATGAAGGTGCTGCAATTCGGCTTCGGCAACCCCGCCGCGCACATCTACCTGCCCCACCGCTACGAGCCCAACAGCGTCGTCTACACCGGCACGCACGATAACGACACCACCCTCGGCTGGTTCAACTCCACCTGGGGCGAGGAGCGCCGCGCTGCCGAAGACTATGTCGGCACGGATCCGGCGGGCATGCACTGGGCTTTCATCCGCGCTGCCATCACCTCGCCCGCTCGGCTCGCCGTCGTTCCCCTGCAGGATGTTCTCGGGCTGGGCAGCGAGGCGAGAATGAACGTTCCCAGCCGCCGCGACGGCAACTGGACCTGGCGTTATCGTCCGGGGGATTTGCAGAAGGAACATGCCGAACGTCTGGCGCGGCTTTCCGCGGTCAGCGACCGCAACTCCGCCGCTCCCTCCGCCGATCAGGACGGGGAAGCGAGCGAAGATTTCGCGGCGTGACGTGTGGCACACAGCCTGCCCTGAGCTTGTCGAACGGCGCCTTCGCGCACGCAAAGTCACGTGTGGCTCACGCGCCCCCGCGTGTGCAAACTCCCGTGTGGAAACGCGCCCCCGCGTGTGCAAAGTCCCGCAGGGACGCGCGCTGGTAGCCCAGGACGGCAGTCCTGGGTAGAGGCTCGGAAAAAGGTACGAGTCCCGGAGGGACGGCACGAGATGCAGTTCGACCCTCCCGGATATGATTAGGGGACTTCAGTCCCCGAGGAACCTGCTTTTCGGAGGGCGCGTCAAAAACCCGCAGAGCAGCGCTAACCCCTGGCGCCTAACCCCTAGCCGCGAAGCTTCGCCCTCACCAACTCTTCCGCCTTCTCCACTACCTGGTCGATCGTGAGATGCGTCGAATCCAAAATCACCGCGTCCTTCGCCGCCACCAGCGGCGATGCCGCCCGCGTGCGGTCCCGCTGGTCGCGCTGCTGCAACTCCGCAGCGATCTTCCTCGCCTCGCCGCTGCCCTGTTTCAACCGCCGCTCTACTCGCACCTCGGGCGCCGCTTCCAAAAAGATCTTCACGTCGGCGTTGGGAAACACCACTGTCCCGATATCGCGCCCTTCCATCACCACCCCGCCGCGCTCGCCCATCTCCCGCTGCCGCGCCACCATGTAGGCGCGCACCGCCGGGTGTACCGACACGCGCGACGCCGCTGCGGTCACATCCGTCTCGCGAATGCGTTCGCTGACATCGCGCCCGTCCAGCAGCACGCGGTTGCCGTCCACCCGCGGCTGCAGTTCGATGCGCGAATTGCGCGCCAGCTCCAGCAGCGCGCCTTCGTCGTCGAACCCGACATCGTTCTCGATCGCTTTCAGGCCCAGCGCGCGGTACATCGCTCCGCTTTCCAGGTTCACGTAGCCGAGTTTGCGCGCCAGCCGCGAGGCAATCGTGCTCTTGCCCGCTCCCGCCGGCCCATCAATCGCGATCACCAGGTTCTTGCTGTTTTCCGCCATCTTTGAACGAACACGAACCTAAACGAGTGTCATCCTGAGGAGGATGCGCCGTTTGGTTTCGCGACCAATCTAAACGGGTGTCATCCTGAGCGAGGGCGCACGCCCGAGTCGAAGGACCCCTACTTTGTCCATCGCTTCACAAATTCTTAATGCCTCTCCAATGCGGAAACGCTATTCCGCCCCCAGCCCCTAGCTCCTGACTTTCCAACGTGGTTTCGGCACGAACGCCTCTCTTTTCTGCGCCACCTGCACCATCGACTTCTTCCCGACATTGACGAAACTCAACTCGCGCGCCGCCAGCAGCGCGTTGATCGCATCCTTCACCCGCGATTTCGGCACCATGTGTCCGAAAAATTCCTCCACCTCCGTCTGCTCCGCCGCCACCACCGCCTCCAGGTATTTGGACACCAGCGCCGACAGCGCTTCCGGCAGCGAGATGTGAATTCCCGCCCGCACTCGGTCCGGCGCCCAGCGATACAGCGCGTCCCACTTCGCGCCCTCGTCCGCAGTGTAATCCACGCGCGTGATCCGCAGCCGCGACCACAACTCGTTCAGCGCCCGGTCCAGCGCCGGCGCTGATGGTTCGCCGCCGAGCAGTTCGCGCAATTGCGGCTTGGACGTCGCACCATGGGTTCGGATCGCCTCAAACGCGTCGCGCGCCAGCACTGAGTACTCCGAGTGCGCTCCCGGCTTCGGCGTCTGCCGGGGATTCTTGTCGCCGAAGGCGCCGAACAGGTACGGGAACACCGCCTCCGACACCAGGAATCCGGCTTCACCGAACACATTGCCCTCGAACACCGACTTCTCGCGCAGCAGCCGCACCATCAACTCGATCGCCTCGCGCGCCCGCGGGTCCGCAAACGCTTGCCGGGCCGTCGGCAGCCCCTCGTCCGTCCCCACCAACGCTCCCAGGAACGTCGGCGCCAGCACCGGCGGCTTGGTGGGATACAGCAGGCACATGCCGACGCTTTCCATGAACTCGCGCGCCTCTTCCACGGTGTGCATGCCGCGTCCGTCCAGGCGCCACTTTTGACGTCGAGCTTGCTGCAATTCCTGTTCCGTCATGGGGTGATCTGGTGACCTTGTGATCCGGCGATCTGGCGCGAGGGTCCCTTCGGGTTCGCGATCACCCGATCACCCGATCGCCAGATCGTCAGATCCTCTTAAAAGCTTTCTGGATGTCGCGAACAGAATACCGCAACACCACCGGCCGCCCGTGGGGACATGAAAAAGGGCACTCGGTCTTGGCCAGTTCGCGCAGCAGCCATTCCATCTTGTCCGCGGTCAGCGGCGTGTTGATCTTGATGGCCGCGTGACAAGCGATAGAAGCGGCGATTCGCGCGCGCGCGATCTCCAGGTTGAGCGCCTGCTCTTCGCGCTCGAACTGGGTCAGCAACTCGTGCAGCATGCGTTCCACGTCGCTGGCGTCCACGCCGGCGGGCGCGGTCTTCACCGCCACCGTGCGCGACCCGAACGGCTCCGCGTCGAAGCCGTTGTGCCGCAACTCGTCGCAGATCTCGGCAAAGACCGCCTGCTGCTGCGGCGACAGCTCCACGATCAGCGGCATCAGCAGCCGCTGCGACTCCACGCGCTCCGCGGCGCGCTGCCGCAGTATTTTCTCAAACAGCACGCGCTCGTGCGCCACGTGCTGATCGATGATCCACAGCCCTTCTTCATTCACCGCCAGGATGAACGACTCGCGCACTTGCCCCAGCGGTTTCAGCGTTTCGAACGGCGGCGCATCGCTGGGCGGCAGATCGGCAAGCTCACGCCCGCATCCGCCGTCGGGCGCCACCGCCTGGGATGTAAAACGCGCCACCGGGACCGCCGCATTGCCCTCCACCTCAATCGAGCCCTGAAATTCCAGCCGCTGCGAAACCGGCGGCAGCGTCGGCGCGCGCAGCGCAAAATCCGCGTCCGCCTGCGTGATTCCAAGCTCGCCCGCACCGGCAGCCGCATGTGTGGCCCAGGTCTCCGGCCCGGGAAATCTCGCCCCGGGCGTGAGACCCGGCGACGCCGTCGGCTGCGCCGTGATCTCGCGGGTGAACTGCGGCACCGGGCGCGCCTTCATCAGCGCCGCTCTCACCGAGTCGCGTACAAAGTCGTGCACCACCGACCCCTGCCGGAAGCGCACTTCCACTTTGGATGGGTGCACGTTCACGTCCACCTCGGTGCTCGGCAACTCCAGGAACAGCAGGACGACCGGGTACACCGTCGGCGGCAGGATATTGCGGTACGACTCGGTCAGCGCGTGCTGCACCACCTTGTCGCGGATCAGCCGCCCGTTGACGAACACGAACATCGAATTCCGGTTCAGCTTCTGAATCTCCGGCTTCGACACGAACCCATGCAGTTTCAACTCTCCGGGAACGAACATTTGCTGATCTTCGTCTTCCTCGGGCCCTGCCGTGTTCCGCCTCACGCCTGGCGCCTGGCGACTGGCGACCGGCGACTGCTTCGCCCACGGCGGTGGTTGCGGCAGCCCCACTCGCGCCAGCGGCAGCACCGCCGCCAAAGGCAGCAACTGATCGAGCGTCTCCCGCCCGAACACCTGGTAAATGCGCTCCTGGTGCGACCCCACCGGCGCCGCGATCAGCATCGCGTTCGCCGACGAGTGCAGCTCGAAATGCTTGTCCGGATGCGCCAGCGCGTAGTGCGTCACCAGGGAAGCGATCTGCGCCAGCTCGGTCGATTCGGAGCGCAAGAATTTCCGCCGCGCCGGCACATTGAAGAACAGGTCGCGTACCGTGATCGAGGTCCCCGCCGGCAGCCCGGCTTCCTCCACCCGCAGGATTTTTCCGCCCGCAATCTCGACCACCGTGCCCGTTGGCGCCGTTGGCGCCGAGGGTGTTGTTGGTGCCGTTGGTGCCGTTGGTGCCGTTGGTGCCGATGGTGTTGTTGGTACCGATTGTGCCCCACATCTGCCCGGTTTTGGCAGATGCGGGTCTCTACCCTCAGCCATCTCCGCCGCACACGTCTCCAGCCTCAGTCTGGACACCGACGCAATCGACGGCAGCGCCTCGCCGCGGAACCCCAGGGTCGCGACCGTCAGTAAATCGTCGGCACTGCGGATCTTTGAGGTCGCGTGCCGCTCGAACGCCAGCAGGGCATCGTCGCGTACCATGCCGCAGCCGTCATCGGTGATCTGGATCAGCTTTTTACCGCCGCCTTCCACCTGCACCCGAATGCGCCGCGCCCCCGCGTCCAGCGCGTTTTCCAGCAGTTCCTTCACCACCGAAGCCGGGCGCTCCACCACCTCGCCGGCGGCGATCTTGTTGGCGACGTGCTCCGGGAGAATGTGAATGCGGCCCATGACGTGTGTCCGCAGAGTAAATGAAAAACCGGTTTTCGGTTATCGGTTTTCGGTTCTCGGTCGTCGGTTCTCGCTTCCGTCGCAAAAGCATGAGCAGAAGTTCACCGCCTCCCTGAAGCTCGCCGCCGCCCTAAGCAGTGTCATCCCGAGCGCGCCTTTAGCCCTGAGCGAAGCCGAAGGGGAGGGATCTGCTTTCCAAATCGGCAATCGACAATCGGCAATCGGTTTGATCCGCTAACAGCCAACCGAGAACCGAAAACCGAGAACCGATCCAGGTTTTCCAAATCGGCAATCGATAATCGACAATCGAAAATGCAGCGGCTTACCTTGACACGGCCACTGCCAATGGTACGATCCAGCATTCCACGGAAATGGGGCAGGTGGCTCTTGAGAAAACGGGCTTTTCTTCTCACGTTTGTTCTGGTGTGTTCTGCTGCGGCGGGGGACGTCGGCACCGTCACGATCTTCCGAACGGTGGATCATCACCGGGGCTGGAAGCCGGTCGCGTTCTGCGACGGGCAGCGAATCGCTGCGATGCAGGGCGGGAAGTACGTAAAAATGAACGTCGCCGCCGGCAAACACACGTTTACCTCGAATAACGCCAAGACCGGCATTGATCTGGAAGTGAAGCCTGGCGGGGACTACTTCCTTCGGGTCGTCGGCACGACTGGTCCGTTCAGTGAGAATGGAACGTTCGAGCTTGCCGATCCGGTGCAGGCACGACAACAAATTGACCGCTTGGAACCACTCAAGGCCGACCAAGTCGCCGGCGTGTGTCGGAACCAAGCAGGCGGGCAATGATTGAGCAGATCGCCAGGCGCGATCTCGATCACCGTCCGCTCTGGCCGGTGTGGCCCGGAATCCGGGGCTAGATCTGCAATCGCAGCCTCGGCACCGGTGCGATATATACTACTAAAGTAGTATTATTCGCCGTAATTACTACTACAGTAGTAAAAGTGACGGCTTACTCCCCCGCTCCCTCTTTCTTTGCCTTCACCTCGATGCTCAGCTCGCGCAACTGCTCACGGCTCACCGGCGTCGGCGCGTCCACCATCAGGTCCACCGCCCGGGCGGTCTTAGGGAAGGGAATCACTTCGCGCAGGGAATCCGCGCCCGCCAGGATCATCACGATGCGGTCCAGACCGAGCGCGATCCCGCCGTGCGGCGGCGTGCCGTAGGTCAGCGCCTCAAGAAAGAATCCGAAGCGCGCCTGCGCCTCTTCCGGCGTCATGCCCAGCGCCTTGAAAATTTTCTGCTGGATGTCCTGCCGGTGAATACGGATCGACCCGCTGCCCAACTCGGTGCCGTTGAGCACCACGTCGTACGCCAGCGCGCGCACCGACGCCGGATCGCTCTCCAGCTTGTCCATGTCCTGCTCGTGCGGCGAGGTGAAGGGATGATGCGCCGCGGCCCAGCGCCGGCCATCCTCGTCCCACTCGAACATGGGAAAATCGGTCACCCACAGGAACTGGTACGACGCGGCATGGTTGCGCGCCCCGGCGTACGCCTTGTGCCGGTCGGCATATTTCTGACCCAGCGCCAGCCGCAGCGCGCCCGCCGCCGTGTACACCGGACGATCGTGCTGCTTGACCTCCGGTTTCACTCCGCCTTCGGACTTGTGCTCCGCCGGGCGCTCCGGGCCCGCGACCAGCACGATCAAGTCATCCTCCGCGGCCGCGACGATGTGCCGCACTTTCTCCAGCGCCTCCGGCCACGATTTTTCCAGGCGCTTGAAGTCTTCGAATACCTTGGCCTCGGAACGCTGGCCGAACAGCGGCTTGATTTCGTCGCGCTCTTTGCGGGAAAGCTCGCCGACGTTGGGAATGCGGATTGCCATCACCGGCGCGTCCGCCGCGATCTTCAATTGCGCGATCATCTCCGCCGGCAGCGCGCGGCCCACTTCGTACATCGGCGGCAGGCGCAGGTCGGGCTTATCGCTGCCATAGAAGCGGATTGCCTGGTCGTAGGTCATTTGCGGAAACGGCGTCGGGATCGTGACGCCCGCCGCCGCGAACGCCGCCTTCAGGAATCCCTCAGTGACCTCGAACACCCGCTCCTGCTGCGGGAAGCTCATCTCCAGGTCCACCTGCGTGAACTCGAGCTGGCGGTCTGCGCGCAAATCTTCGTCGCGGAAGCAGCGCACGATCTGGAAATACTGGTCGAAGCCGGAGATCATCAGGATCTGCTTGAACAACTGCGGCGACTGCGGCAGGGCGTAGAAGCTGCCGGGTTGCACCCGGCTGGGGACCAGGAAATCGCGCGCGCCCTCCGGCGTGGAGCGCGTCAGGAACGGCGTTTCGATCTCCAGGAAACCTCGTGAGGCGAGATATTCCCGGATGGCGAGCGCGATGTTGTGCCGCAGCTCGATGTTGGCCTGCATGGCTGCGCGACGCAGGTCAATGTAGCGGTACTTGAGCCGCACTTCCTCGTTGGGCAGCGTCGGCTCGGAAGGCAGGAACGGCGGGTTCTTCGACTCGTTCAGCAGCAGCAGCTCTTCCGCCACCACTTCGATCTCGCCGGTCGGGATGTTGCGGTTCACGGTTGCGGGATCGCGCTGCTCGACTTTGCCGCTCACCGCGATCACGAACTCAGAACGCAGCGAAGCCGCCTTGTCGTGCAGGCGCGGGCTGCGCTCCCGGTCGAACACTACCTGCGTCATCCCGGTGCGGTCACGGACGTCAATGAAAATCAGGTTGCCGAGGTCGCGCCGGCGGTTCACCCATCCCATGAGCACGGCGCGCGATCCGGCATCGCCGGCGCGCAGCGCGCCGCAGGTGTGAGTCCGTCGAAGATCTCCCAGGAAGTCGAGCATGATTGCGTTGTCCGGCGAGCGGCAGGCGAGTTCGCCACTGTCTCGCGAATCAACAATTCTACACGCGTGAACTTGTAGTGGTCAGTGGCGAGCAGTCAGTGGCCAGCAGTCAGTGGCCAGCAGTCAGTGGCCAGCAGTCAGTGGCCAGAACTGGTTTCAATAATGCAATCCTTGAAGGGGCGCGGCTTCAGCCGCGCCGTAACAAGCCAAAATTCTAGCGGCTTTAGCCGCTGAGGGATTCCGTCCTCAGCTCATGAATCTTGAAACCAGTTCCAGTTACTTTGCGCGCGCCTTTCGCTGACCACTGACCACTGGCCACTTTCACTCGGTTCTACGATGATTGGATTCGCCCTGGCAGTTCCGCGCGCAGCACCGTCACCTGCTCGCCGGTGGCGAGGTTCTTCAGTGCGAAAGCGCCGGCCTTGACTTCGTTTTCTCCGACGATCACCACGTAGCGCGCGCCGATCTTGCTCGCCGTCTCCAGCGACTTCTTCAGCCGGAAGCTCTCATCGCCCAGTTCGATGATCAGATCGTGACGACGCAGCTCGCGCGCCAGCTTCGCCGCCTCGGCATTCATCCCGGCACCGAGCGGCGCGATGTACGCATCCGGCTTTTTCGCCAGCGCTTCCGCAGTCTCTCGCAGCGACAGGATCAGCCGGTCCTCGCCAATCGCGAACCCGATCCCCGGCGCCCGCGGCCCGCCGAGCGTCTCCGATAACCCGTCGTACCTTCCTCCGCCCAGGATCGCGTTCTGCGCTCCCAGCGCGCCATGCGTGAACTCGAAAGCGGTTTTTTCGTAGTAGTCCAGGCCGCGGACTAGCCGATCGTTCACTACGAAGGGAATGTTGAGGGTGTTCAGGATGCGCTGGACTTCGGCGAAATGGGCGCGGCAGGGCTCGTCGAGAAATTCGCCGATGGTGGGGAGCTTGGCGATGATGGGCTGGTCTTCGGGGACTTTGCAGTCGAAGACGCGCAGCGGGTTGGTTACATCGCGGCGCTGGCAGTCGGCGCACATTTTCGCGACCACAGGCGAAAGCGCAGCACGCAGGGCTTCGTGGTAGCGTGGGCGGTCGTTGGCGCAGCCCACGGTATTCAACTGCAGTGTCCAGCCCTGGATGCCGAGGCGGTCAAGGAGCGTGGCTAGCATTTCCAGGATTTCGGCGTCGCGCGCGGGCGATTCGCTGCCCGCGGCGGGCGGCCCGATGGCCTCGGCCCCAATCTGGTAGAACTGGCGGTAGCGGCCCTTCTGCGGGCGCTCGCGGCGAAATTGAGGCCCGATGTAGAAGAGCTTCTGCACCCCGGGGCAATCCCACAATTTGTGCTCGATGTAGGCGCGCACCACGCCGGCGGTGTTCTCCGGGCGCAGCGCCAGCCACTGGCCCTTATCACTCTCCGCCCGGCCGCGATCCTGCCAGGCGAACATTTCTTTGCTGACGATGTCGGTTTCTTCGCCCACGGAGCGCTGGAACAGCGAGAGCTCCTCGAGGATGGGGGTGCGGATTTCCTGGAAGTTGTAGGCGCGGAAGACGTCGCGGGCGGCGGCCTCGACGAAGTTCCACAGCGCCGTTTCCGGCGGGAGCAGGTCGCGGGTTCCTCGGACGGACTTGATCATTCGGTTTTCGAGCTTCAGTTTCAGTTTCGAGTGGGTCGCCAGCTCAGACTAAGACAGCTAATGTATCGCACCGGCGAATTGCGGCGAAATGTTGTTCGCGAAGATTACTTGCAGCGCTCCGCGACGAGCTGGCGCACGGCATCGGGCAAATCGGCGCGCTCGCGCTTCTCCAGCAGGCCGTCGAGCCATGCGGATCGCTCCTGCTTCTGGCGCAGGATGGATTCATACGCGCGCAGCGTACCATTCACGCCCGCCAGGTAAGCGGCCTGCCAATCGCGCGGCTTGGAAAGGTTCTCCAAGGTGAAAGCGCCTTCGGAGAACGCAATCTGCTGGTAAAGGATCGGGGCATATTCGTAGGGCTGGTGATCCGGCGGGTCCACCAGGTTGCAATAGCGGACCTCAATGTCCGGAATCTCCGACCACCACAGCTCCAGCCAAGCGCGGCCGGCCGCGGCACCCAGCGAAAGAGGGTCCCGTTCCAGCTTGCGCGTGAGCTGGAGAGCGTAGGCGCGCTCCTCCGCCGTGGACGGCCCGCGCGGAGGCTGATTGCTCGGGTAGGAGGCGAGAGTCCACTCCTGATACTGATATTGTTCCGCCCTCTGCTGCATGGCGGCGGGATGCTCGACGATCCACGTATTTGCGCGTGCCGCCGCCATGGCGCGCTGAGCGTCGCTTAAGCGCGGCAGCAATGCCTGCAGCGCATTCTCGCTGGCGCCGCCTCCCATTTTGCCGCCGATGGTGAACCACATCGCAGCCGCGACCAGGTCCGGTGGGCCGCCGCGGCCGTCCCGATAAACTTCTCCCAGTTTTTTCACCGCGTGGTAGGAGCCGAGACCGGCGGCGCGCTCGTAATGGGAGAGCGCCCGCTGAGAATCGGCCGCAACGCCTCGCCCCTGCTCGTACAGTTCGCCGATAGCGAGGTCGGCAGGGGCGAATCCCTTGGCTGCGGCTCGCTGGTACCACATCATGGCTTGCGCATAGTCGGGCGCGCCGAGATATCCGGCACGAAGGATGTTGCCCAGTTGGAAGGTTGCGCTCTGCGATTTGTGTTCCGCGGCGGCACGGTAGAGGTCGAACACCAGGTTGGCATCGTCGGGCACGCCGGTCGGTCCGGTGTGTATTTCGGCGAGCAGATTCATGGCGCCGGGATGGCCCTGGGCCAGGGCCTTGACCAACCAGCGCTCGGCTTGGACGCGATCTGGTGCAAGGCCGAGTCCCTCGAAGTAAAGGCGCCCGAGTTGATATTGCGCGTGTGAGAAACCGGCTTCGGCCGATCGCGTCAGCCATACACGCGCCTGCCGGTAATCTTGCTTGACGCCGTCGCCGTCCATGTAAGCGGCGCCGACGTTCAGTTGGGAAACAGCGTGGCCGTGCTCGGCGGACTTGAGCGTCCACTTGAAAGCCTCGGCGTGATCGACCGGGAGCCCACCCCGTCCGTCGCGGTACAGGGAGGCCAGGATAAATTGCGCTTCGGGGTTGTCCCGTTCGGCGAGCTTGCGCAGCCAGACCACGGCCTTCTTCAAGTCCTTGGGGACGCCATAACCATGGGCATAGGCAAGCCACAGAAGCGCTTGGGATGGCTGGTCGCCGGCGTCAGCCTTTTCGATTAGCGGCGGAATGTCATTTGCCTGGAGGCGCCGGGCCCGGGCTTCGATGGGTTCCTGGGCGAAGAGAGAAAGAATGCAGGCGAAGAGCGCGGCGAGAATCGCGGGCAGGCGGCGCATAGAGCGGCGAAAAAGTATCACAGCCGGTGGCTGTTGGCCATTGTCCGTTAGCAAAGGCGTTTCGTGCTTACGGCCTTGCGAAATTCGTGTCCGCATAACTGCGCACGGGCTGGATCGGAGCTGATTGGCAGCTCATTTCCAGCTCTCCCTTCGAACAGCCTAATTGCTAACCGCTAATCACTAATCGCTACTTCCTCTCCCGCAGATACGACTCCTTGTATTCCAGGTATCGTTTGGCGTAGGCCATGATGGTCTGCTCGTCGTCGTGGCCGAGCTTCTTGCGAAAGCGGCCGGGGACGCCCATCCACAACGAGCCGGGCTCGACGTGCGTGCCCTCGGGGACGACCGTGCCGGCGGCGATGATCGAGCCCTTACCGATGCGCGCGCCGTTGAGAATGATCGATCCCATTCCGATCAGGCAGCGGTCTTCAATCACGCAGCCGTGCAGGGTGACCGAGTGGCCGACCGTGACCCACTCGCCCAGTTCCACCGGCCACTCCTCCTTCATGCCGTGCAGCACGCTGTTGTCCTGGACGTTGGAGTGGGCGCCGACCTTGATGTAGTGCACGTCGCCGCGCAGCACGCTGTTCATCCAGATACTGGCGTGCTCGCCCAGGGTGACGTCGCCGATGACCTGGGCGGAGTCGTCCACGAATGCGGTGGCGGGGACGCGCGGGGTGATGCCTTTATAGCTTCGGATCATGGCGCGAAAGAAAAGAACATAGCACAAGCCGGGGGATTAGCCACAGAGGACACAGAGGACACAGAGAACGCAGAGGCTTTCTTTTTTTTCTTGTCCTTGTTTTGTCTTCCTCCGTGTCCTCTGTGGCTAATTCCGCCCTCATCCAGATTGGGAAGGGAACCAAAGCGGGCAGAGGCACTGGCAAAAATGCTGCGAATCGCTTGGGCTGGAGTGGTGGGCGCAGTACAACGGTAACCATGGACCAGACGCTGATCGATCTCGGGGTATTCCTGGTGGGCGCCGCCAGCGGCGCTGCGCTGAGCTACTTGAAGGACCGGCGCTTGCTGCACCTGTACGGCGACCTGGTGCGGCAGTTGTCGGCCGCGCTGCAGGAGCAGGTGGAGCACATGCCCGCCGACGCCGAGGCGCAGGCGCGCTGGTTGCGCAAGCTGCCGGAATCAGTCCGGGAGACGAGCGCGTCGTAACCCTCTGTAATCTGCCATTCGTAATGGGCCAATTGCCGGAGCGGGTTGAGGGTGGGGAACTCGCCGGCATGGCCGCGTGTTCCAATTCGGGAACGAATCCATTGTGGGATCTCGATTTCGGGATAAGCGAAGGGTTGCGCGTGCTATAGAAACCTGTTTCCCCCAAGGTGAACAGGTTGGCAGAGGCGGAAGCCAGCTCGCACCCGGCGCAAGGCTGCGCTCGATCATCGGCATTGCCGCGTGCCGATTCTCGATTGCCGATTGCCGACGTACCTCAGCGGCTCAAGCCGATTCGACCCCAACAACTTGTTCGCAGGGCTCCCTCGGCTGCGCTGAGGACAGGTTCCGCCCTGCGCCACCCGGTGGGCATATTGACCGCATGCGTGCTATTGCTGGCCACGTGCATGGCGCAGGACTCGGCCACCGGGGCGATTCGCGGAATGGTGGAAGACGCCGCTGGAGCGCGGGTGGCGGGCGCCAAGGTGCTCGTAAACGAAACGGCAAAGGGGCTGACGCGCGCCACCGTCACCAACGACGAAGGCGGCTTCAGCGTGCCCTTGCTCACGCCTGGGGAATACACCGTACGGGTGGCAGCCCCGGGGATGGCGCCGCTCGAGCAGGCCGCGCTGGTGGAGGTCGGGGGAACGGTCGAACTCACGCTGCGGCTGCGACTGCCCACCGCGCAACAGACCGTGGAAGTCGCGGGCGAGGCGGGCATGGTCGCCGTCGAGACCAGCGCCATCTCCACCGTCCTGAATGAAGAAGAAATCTCCGATCTGCCGCTGAACGGGCGGCGGTTTGCCGACCTGGCGCTGCTGACGCCGAACATGACCACGGACCCGCGCTCGCTCACCTCGGCCACCAATGGTGATCTGGCGTATGGCGGCATTCGCGGCGTGTACTCCAGCTACCTGGTGGACGGCGCCGACAACAACAACGCCTTTTTCGCGCAGGCGCGCGGCCGCTATCGCGCCCCCTACCAGTTCAGCAACGAGGTGGTGCAGGAATTCCGGGTTTCCTCGAACACCTACGGCGCGGAGCTGGGTCGGGCGGGCGGGGCGGTGATCAACGTGGTCACGCGCAGCGGTTCCAATTATTTCCACGGTACCGGGTTCTATTACCTGCGCGACAGCGGCTTCAATGCCACCCCGGCGTATGTCGGTTTCAAGCCGCAGGACCGGCAGCACCAGTTCGGCGGAACGCTGAGCGGCCCGATCAAGAAGAACCGCGCGTTTTTCTTTGCCGGCTTCGACCAGCACGTCTTCCAGGTGCCGACGGTGGTGCATTTCCTGAACGGCTACCCGGTGCTGATGCCGACGGTGAACGACTTCGAGTACAGCGACTACCCGCTGGTGATGGCGACCGCCGCGGCGCTGTCGAAGATGGGCGGCGAGTTCCGTTCGCGGCTGCTGGGCAACGCCGCCTTCGCCAAGCTGGACGTGGCCATCACGCCGCGGCATCACCTGAGCGCGCGCGTCAACACCTCGCGCTATTACGGCGCGAACAACGTCTTCTTCGATCCCGCCAGCCCGATCACCACCTATGCGCTCAGCGAAAATGGCGAAGAGGACGTGGCAACCGAAACCGCTTCGGCGACGCTGGCCAGCGGCCTCACCAACAACCTCACCAGCCATTTGCGGATGCAGTTTTCGCGCGACCTGCAGCAGTCGTACCCCAATTCGGCTTTTCCGCTGACCCGCATTTATGACGCCGTCGATGGATTCGGGCGCTCTTCCATCCTGCCGCGCGCCACCCGCGAGCACCGCCTGCATGCCGCCGAGACGCTGGCGCTATCCGGGCGGCGGCACTCCTTCAAATTCGGCGGCGATTTCATCCGCACCTGGATTTACAACTTTTTCCCGTCGCTGTTCGGCGGAGAGTACATCTTCGACGACGTGACCGTGGACCCGTGGACGTTTGCGCCGCAGACCTACGGGATGCGGATCACGCCGCTGCGCGCCTACGCCCACATGGTGCCGCACTACTACATTCAGAATTTCGGCACCGCGGTGTCGCATCCCGATACCACCGAGTACGCCGCCTTCGTGCAGGACACCATCCGCGTCACCGGCCACTTCGGGCTGACGCTGGGCGTGCGCTACGATTTCCAGGCGTTCCGCACCGACGAACTGGTCTCGAACTACTACTTTCGCGATTCCGGCCGCGTGCCGGTGGACCGCAACAACGTCGCGCCGCGGTTGGGATTCGCATACTCCATCGGCGAGCGCCGTCCGCTGGTGATCCGCGGCGGCTACGGGCTGTTCTACACCCGCATTCCCTCGATGTACACCTCGGCGGTGGAGACGGAGAACGGCGACCGGCGGATGCACCTGATGCTGAGCAGCGCGCGCCAGGAGGACCGGCCGCTGTTCCCGGCGTATCCGGCCCCGCTGGTTTCGTGCGCCACCTCGGCTACGGTTTGCGCGCCACCACCGGAGTTGCTCAGCCACATGACGACCGAGGTGTCGGCCTTCGCGCGCAATTTCCAGATCCCGGTGGTGCAGCAGACCAGCCTCAGCGTGGAGAAGGAGATCGGGACACGTACCGCCGTCGGCGTGAATTACCTGTACGTGCACGGCATGCACCTGATCCGCGCGCGCGACGTCAACCTGCCGCCGCCCACGCCGGTGACCTATCCGTTGTATGACCAGTCGGGCGCGAATCTGCTCGGCTACTACACCGTGGATTCCTTCGCCACCTGGGACACAACCCGCACTCTGAGCTGCCCCTTCCCGCCGTGTCTCGGCGATGTACAGCGCCCGACGCCGCAGTTGGGCTCGGTGAATGTCTTCGAAAGCAGCGCCACCAGCGTCTATCACGGGCTGACGATCTCGTTGCGGCGGCGCATGCACCACGGCTTCGGATTGCGGCTGGCGTACACCTGGGCGCATGCCATGGACGATGGCCAGGACGCGCTGGTTGTGGGCCGGCCGGCGACGGTTGAAAACTCCTACTTGCCTCGCCTGGAATGGGGGCCGAGCACCACCGACCAGCGGCAGCGCTTCATCGCGGCGTGGACGGCGGAGCCGAAGCCGTTTCATCGCGACCGCCCGGTGCTGCGCTGGTTGTTGAACGACTGGCGCTTCGCGGGCGTAGTCACCATCGGCAGCGGCCGGCCGCTGAGCGCCCGCATCGTTGGCGATGCCAATGCCGACGGCAACACCTACAACGATCGCCTGCCGGGGTATAGCCGCAACGCGTTTACCGGGCCGGATTACGCCACCGCGGATTTGCGGGTGGCGCGCCGGTTTGTGGTGCGCGATCGCTGGAAGTTGCAGTTCCTGGCGGAGAGCTTCAATCTGCTGAACCGGGCGAACCGGCGGGTGGAGATTTCCGATGATGGATTCTTGAATACGGCGGCCAGTTTTGTGCTGGGCGACGTCACCGTGGGCGGGAAGCAGTATCCCGCGTCGTTTCGGGCGACGCGGGGATTTTTGTCGCCGACCAGCGCCTATGCTCCGCGGCAGGTGCAGTTTGGAGTGAGAATCAGCTTTTAGCAATTAGCGATTAGCGATTAGCAAAACCGAAGCCCTGAAGACCTGACGGGATGAGGTCAATGAAGGATTTCCGGCGACTGTTAGTCTGGGAAAAAGCTCACCGGCTTACGCTGGCATGCTATACGGCCACGGCACGGTTTCCGCGTGAAGAGCTGTATGGACTCACGTCGCAAGTTCGGCGGTGTAGCGCATCCATTGCTGCCAACCTGGCGGAAGGTTGCGGCAAGGACAGCGACGGAGAACTGGGTCGTTTTGTGCAGATTGCCTCGGGTTCAGCCCGTGAATTGGAATATCACTTGCTGCTCGCCAAGGACCTCGGGTTCCTTGTAACCACAACTTACGAGGAATTAGAGAAGCGCGTTTTGGAAGTCCAGCGTATGTTGGCCTCCCTGGCGCGTCGCCTCAGGGGTTCAACCGGGAAGAAAGCATCGGTCGGAACCGGTAATTGCTAATCGCTAATTGCTAATCGCTAATTGCTCATGGCGAATCGCTAAACGCTTGCTTTTGTTTCATTTTGAGCCGCTAACTTCAAATGGAGCTTGACTTTGACACCAAAAGCTTGGGATAACTACCTTGGTCCAACTGGGCTGGTTTGGGGGTGTTTCGGATTTGGCGGAAGTACGCTTGCAGGAAGGCGAATCGTTAGAGAACGCCCTACGCAGATTCAAGCGCAAGGTCCAGCAGGAGGACATCATCAAGGAGGTCAAACGGCACTCCTTTTACCTCAAGCCGGGCGAAAAAAAACGCGCGAAGGAAGCGTTGGCACGCAAACGCAGCCGGAAAAAAGCGCGCAAGGAGCAAGACTAATCGAGTAACGCGGGCCGCAGTATCCCCCCAAGCGGCCCGCTCTATTTATAACCCGCCGCGTCATTGCGGGAGGCGTTCCGTCGCATTCATATTCAGCACTGGCATCATTCGTTGGGTAGTAGGGGCCGCCGCAACGGCGACTCCAGTAGCGACCCACGTGGAAGTCAGCAAGCTCGTGGGTGGGACCAAGGGCTGATCCTGTTTCGCGCAAGCAGGGGCGCGGGACAGGGACTCTGAAGGGAGCAAGGTTCGATGGAATTCCAGGACAAGGTCTTGAAATGCATCGACTGCGGCGCCGAGTTCGTGTTTACTGCGGGGGAGCAGTTATTCTTCCACGACAAGCAGTTCAAGAACGAGCCCAAGCGTTGCAAGCCGTGCAAAGCAAAGCGCGCCAGTATGCTGGGGACCGCCACCCCCGGCAGTTATCCCAAGGTGGAGACCCGGACCGTCTGTTCGCAATGCGGAAAAGAAACCACGGTGCCTTTTAAGCCGACGCAGGGACGCCCGGTATTTTGCCGGGAGTGTTTTCAGTCGTCGAAACGAAGTTCGGCCGCAAGCGCCTGACTTTCTGACCAGTCTCTGACCGGGCCACTTAAGTAGGACACCAGACCTGTGTGTCCGAAAGCGAAGAGGTGTGCTCGCGCGTGGTGGCGCGGCCACTCTTTCCCTCCCCAGCCAATTTTTCCGGAAAAAATTTACGCCGGCTTATCCGGCCTTCTTGGCCTCGTGGCGCGTGGACCGCGAGGCGGAAGCGGCCTTGTTGGTAGCGACGGCGGCGGTGCGTTTCTGGTCTTCGTGTGCGATCAGCAGCGCCTCGACCTGCCGCAACAGGTCCTGGGTGTTCACCGGCTTGACGAGCAGAGATTGCGCGCCCTTGCTCTTCCAGTCGCTGCCCAGCGACGGGTACGCGGTCAGGATGGAAGTGGCGGGATTGTAGGGCTTCTGTTTGGCCGCGCGGATGACGTCGTAGCCGGTGGTTTCGGTCTCCAGGCGCATGTCGGTGATGACCATCTGGAAGACGCCGGCGTCCAGCTTCTGCAGCGCTTCGGGCCCGCTCGAAGCGGTTTCGACCTCGAAGCCGTTCATCTCGAGAATGGCTTTGAGGGTGAGCAGAATCGCGAGTTCGTCATCCACCAGAAGGATGCGGCGCTTCATGAAATCCACCCCCACGGCCCGGCTTGCAGAAGCGTTGCCACGCGCCCGGCGCTAGCGCTCGTTGCAAGCAGATGCCCGCAAATTTAGCGCGAAAACTTGCGGGTATAATAGCACTCGTGTCGAGCTTTTATTTGCAAAACTTCGGCTGTCGCGCGACCCAAGCCGACGGGGCGGCCATCGAACGCCAGCTTCGCGAGCGAGGATTGGAGCGCGCCCCGCAGCCGGAGGAAGCGCAGGTGGTTGTCCTTAACACCTGCACCGTAACCGCGTCGGCGGACCAGGACGTGCGCGCCGCCATCCGCAGGATTTATCGCGGCAATCCGGAATGCAAAATTCTTGTCACCGGCTGCTACGCGCAGCGCGCGCCCCAGGAGTTGGCGGCCCTGCCCGGCGTGCAGTGGGTGATCGGGAACTCCCACAAACAGCAGGTCGGAGACGTGCTGTGCGGAGGGGAGGGATTCGTTCCGTTAGGGATGATTTCCCCGGCCCGCGTCGGCCGCGCTACACCCCCGGCGCAAGTCATCATTGGTGACATCTTCGCGCACACCGAATTGCTGGCAGCGCCGGTACTCGATGGCGGCGCGGACAAGACGCGGCCGAATTTGAAGGTGCAAGACGGGTGCGACAACCGCTGCTCGTTCTGCATTATTCCGTCGGTGCGCGGCGCCAGCCGGTCGCTGCCGATGGCCGAAGTTCTGGCGCAAGTTGGCGCTTTGGTACGCGGCGGATTTCGCGAGCTGGTGATCTCGGGAATTAATCTGGGGCGCTGGGGCCGGGATTTTGCCAAGCCTGACCGCTTCGTAAGCCTGGTGCGCGCGATCATGGAGCGCACCGAGCTGGAAAAGCTGCGCCTCAGTTCGGTGGAGCCGATGGACTGGACGCCGGAGCTGATCGAACTGGCCGCCGGCTGCGAGCGCATCGCCAAGCACGCGCACGTGCCCATGCAGTCGGGCAGCGACCGCGTGCTGCGCGCCATGCACCGCAAGTACCGGCCGTGGCATTACGCGGAGAAGATCCGCCGCATTCGCCAGGCCATGCCGGCGGCGGCCATCGGGGCGGACGTGATGGTCGGCTTCCCCGGCGAGACCGAGGCGGATTTTGCGGAAACGCGGCGCATGATCGAAGAATTGCCGCTCACCTACCTGCACGTGTTCACCTATTCGTCGCGGCCGGGAACGCGCTCGGCGGCGATGCCCAATCCGGTGCCGTTGCAGGTGGCGCGCGAGCGCAATCGCATCCTGCGCGCACTCGCGGCGGAAAAGAAACGCGCGTTCATGAATTCGTTTGTCGGGCGTGAGCTGCCGGCAATCACGCTCAGCGTCGGCGACGATCATTCCACCGAAGCGCTGACCGATAATTATCTGAAAATGAGGCTGGCCGGACGGCACGCGGCCAACCAGTGGTTGGGGGCGCAGGTGCAGGGCGTCAGCGGGGAAGAGCTCAGCGCAACCGTGGTTTAATCCAGCAATCAAGAGAAGAGGCGGTCGGCCATCGGCGCTCGGCTATCGGGTTCTTAGGCCCGAAAGCCGACAGCCGAAAGCCGAATGCCTAGATGAATCACTGATCAAATCGACCATTCTTGATTACAATCTCCTCCGCTCCGAAATTCTTCAGGCGTGTCTGGCACTACGGAGGTCCCAATGCGCAACCGCAAGTTCCTGGCTTTCGCCGTCCTGATCCTGTTCTCGCTTTCTGCTGCGGCCGATACCAAGATCAAAACTCGTAACAGCGCGATGGGCCACAGCACGGACAGCACGGTCTACATCAAGGGCGCCCGCGAGCGCACCGAGGCGGCGAGCATGGGCATGGCGCCTGCTCTGGTCACCCTGACCCAGTGTGACCAGAAGCGCATCATCACCATCAATCCGCAGGCGAACACCTGCATGGTGATGCCGCTGGGCGGAGAATCGGCGGCCGATGCCGCGCCCGCTGCCGCCGGAGCCGGCCGCAAAGGCGGCACGATCACATTCAACGTCAACACGGTCGACACCGGCGAGCGTCAGAAGATGTTGGGGCTCTCCGCGCGCCATATCAAGAGCACGATGAACGCCGAGTCCAGCGCCGACGCCTGTTCCAAGACCAGCCTGCATACCGAGTCCGACGGCTGGTACGCCGACATCGCGCCGGCCTTCCACTGCTCGATGGGTATGACGCCTCCGCCTTCGGGCGCGGGCGGCCGTTCCGCCTGCCAGGACACGGTGCGCTTCAAGCACACCGGCGGGGGCTTTCCCGGTTACCCGTTGAAGCAGACGACCACCGTGCAAGTCGAGGGACGCAGCTTTTCCACCGTTTCGGAAGTGGTTGAACTGACCAACGCCCCGCTCGATGCGTCGCTCTTCGAAATGCCGGCAGGCTGCAAGGTTGTCAGCAGCTACCAGGACTTGCTGAATATAGGCGGCATGGCCGCGGGCATGATGGGCGGACGTGGGATGCCGCCTGCGGCCGCTCCGGCGCCCGATTCCAAGCCTGAGCCGCCACCTCCTCCAGCGCCGGCGGAGCCACCTGCTCCCGCCGCAGCGCCGAAATCCAGCGGCGTGGTGCGCGTCGGGGTGGTGAAGATCAACGACAAGAGCGAGCAGTACCTGCCCATCGAAAATCTCCGCATCAACCTGATGAGCGAGGTCAGCCTGCGGCAGATGGAGGCGGTTCCGCTCGATGCCGACAGCGATCCGTCCATCGCCGCCGAAGCTGCGTCGAAAAACTGCGACTACATCCTGTACACCGATGCCAGCCAGGTGAAAGCTCCGGACTCTGGCGGAGTGGTGCTGCCGGCTGCGTTAAAGGGCGTCTCGCTGGACAAGAGCAAGTACCAGGCGTTGCTCGCGATTACGATCTATCGCGTCGGCAAACCACTGCCGGAGCTGAAGCAGGCGCCGCTGGCGGCCGATGGCGACCAGATGGGCGTCAATGCCGTCATGGCTGCCTTCGAGAAAGAGGCGGACAAACTCGCCGAGCAAGTGAAGAAAGACCGCGAGCCCGCGAAAAAGGCAACACCGGCTCCGGCGAAGAAACCCGCGGCTCGCAAAAAGCCGGGATAATCGCATTCAGCCAGCAATGATTAGCGGGCGAGCGCGCTCCGGCGCAAATCGCTAAGTCACCAATCACTAAATCACAAATGGCTCTACTTCAGCATGCCGTGCTGCGCCACGGCGATGTTGTCGCGGCTGGTGTTCTTGACCTCGTACATCATCTCGTCGGCCTGGCGGATGATTTCGTGCGCGCTTTTGGCGTCTTCCGGATAGGAGGCGACGCCGATCGAGGCGCGGATGTTGAGGTTCAAGTTTTCTTCTTTCAGCAACCTGCTCTTGCGGAATGAATCGAGCAGGCGGCGGGCGACGATCAGCCCGGAATCCTTCCCCGTCTGCGGCAGCAGGACGACGAACTCGTCGCCGCCGTAGCGGAAGGCGTAGTCAATCAGGCGCAGGTGGCTCTTGATGGTGTAGCCGATTTCCGCCAGCAGCTTGCTTCCCACCAGGTGTCCGTGCGTGTCGTTGACCTGCTTGAAATGGTCCAGGTCAATAAACAGCACGGTGAACTCGTAGCCGAAGCGCGCCGAGCGATACACCTCGGATTCCAGCGTCTTGTAGAGGTGGCGCGCGTTGTACAGGCCGGTACAGTCGTCGGTGATGGTGAGCTCTTGAATTCTCTCCACGGCGCGCGCGTTATCAATGGCGATGGCGGCGTAGTCGCAGATGGCGCGCAGGAAGAACATCTCGCTGTCGCTGAAGCTCGACATGGGGACATTGATGAGCTGGATCACCGCCAGCACGCGGTGTTTGGCCTTCAGCGGAATGCAGATGATGGAGCGCGTCTGCCACTTGGTCATTTCGTCGATGCGCTTGGCGAAACGCGGGTCGGTATAAACGTCGGGCACGATCAGCGGCTCTCCGTGCTTGGCCACCCATCCGGCGATGCCCTCGCCCATCTTCAGGCGCACGGTGCGCAGCGCGTCGGCGGCGTCGCCCACGGCGATGGCGAAGTAGAGCTCGTCGGCGGACTCGTCCACCATGAGCAGCGACCAGGTGTCGGGGCGGAAGTACTCCGCCACTTTCTCCATGATGGTTTGCAGGATGGAATCCAGATTGAGCGAGGAGGTCAGGGCCTTGGCGACTTCATGGAAGATGGAAAGCTCCTGCACATGCCGTTTACGGTCGGTGGCAGCGGCCTCGCTCATAGGGGGCGTTCCAGCTTCGGTTAGTTCGCTGGGCGCATTATAAGGTTTATTGGTCGCCATTCAATCGCCAGAACGGTTACCCTGGTGACCACCCCTCTGCCCGGGCCGGAGGCAGGCAAGCCGTTTCCCGGTGCGAGTTTACGGTTTTTTCTTTGACACTGCCAAGCGCCAAACCTATGATGGCGGCGCTCTCCTCCACCCATTTTGGGCGGCCGTTTCCCTGACTCGAGGATGTATTCGTGGGATCGTTTGGTGATCGACTGCAGCGCGAGCGCGAGATGCGCGGCATCACGCTGGAAGAAATAGCCGAGGCGACCAAGATCGGGACCCGGTCGCTGCGGGCCCTCGAGGAGCAGGATTTCGACAAGCTACCCGGCGGCATCTTCAACAAGGGATTCGTGCGCGCCTACGCGCGCTATCTCGGCCTCGACGAAGAACAGGCGGTCGCCGATTACCTGACCGCGCTCAGCGAAGCCCAGGCCGCCGGCAAGACCACCCGCCAGGAACCCGGCGCCAATGATGTCTCCCCGGAACGCGACATCTTCCTCCCCGAAGTCGAGGACAGCGGGCCCATGCGCCTGCCGCTCGGCCCGATTGCCGTGGTCGTGGTGGTCGCGGTCCTGCTGTTCAGCGGCTGGCGTTATTACACCAGGAATGGGATGCCGAATTTGCGGCGCGTGCGCGCGGCAGCGCAGCAGCCGTCGCCGCCGGCAGCCAAGCCGGCAGCCCCTGCCGATGCCTCACGTCCGGCGACGAACCCGTTCCCGGCAAAAGACGGTTTTGTGGTGCGGGTGAAGGCCAAGGAAGATTCCTGGATTTCCATCGTGGCCGATGGTAAGCCGGTGATGTCGGCCGTATTGCCCAAGGAATCCGAAAAGTCCGTCCACGCGCAGCAGAGTGTCGTGCTCAAGATCGGCAAAGCTACCGGCTTCGATGTGTTCTACAACGACAAGCTGATGCCATCCCTGATCCCGGACGGCAAGGTCAAGACACTGGAATTCACCCCCGCCGGGTTACGACCGTAACCAACCGGCTCCTGGTTTGCGGTTCACCGTTCAAAACACACCATTTACTGTGGAAATCGTGCGCAACTCCGCCCTCGGGTGCGTTAATTGACCTGTTTCCCGAGCGCAAAAAGCGTTGCGGCCACAGGAGCGCTCTGCTACTTTGGATAAGACTAAAATTCAGTTCCTGCGGTCCGTCCCCGCCCGTAGCGCCTAACACCAGCAGGAGGTTCGTTTGACGACCAAGAATCGTTTTTTGTTCACCTCGGAATCGGTTACCGAAGGCCATCCGGATAAGATCGCCGACCAGATTTCCGACGCCATCCTCGACGCCTGTTTTGAACAGGACCCCTACAGCCGCGTGGCCTGCGAGACCCTCACCGCCACCGGCCTGGTGGTCATTGCCGGCGAGATTACGACCAAGGCGTACGTGGATTTCCAGTCGCTGGTGCGCGGTGTGGTGGCCTCCATCGGCTACGACAACGCCCTGTACGGCTTCGACTCCAACACCTGCGCGGTGATCTCCAGCATCAACAAGCAGTCGGGCGATATCGCCATGGGCGTGGACACCGGCGGCGCCGGCGACCAGGGCATGATGTTCGGCTACGCCACCAACGAAACCCCCGAATTGATGCCCCTCGCTATCTCTCTCGCCCACAAGCTCTGCCGCAAACTTTCCGAAGTACGCAAGAAGGGCACGCTGAATTATCTGCGTCCCGACGGCAAATCGCAGGTCACGGTCGAGTATGACGATCACCACCGGCCGGTGCGGGTGGACGCGGTCGTTCTCTCCACGCAGCACGCGGAGAACGTCACCAATGATGAGCTGCGCGCCGACATTCTGAAGCACGTGATCCAGGCCACCATTCCCGCCGAACTGCTCGATGCCGACACCAAGTACCACATCAATCCCACCGGGCGCTTCGTAATCGGCGGCCCCATGGGCGATACCGGACTCACCGGGCGCAAGATTATCGTGGACACCTACGGCGGCATGGGACGTCACGGCGGCGGCGCCTTCAGCGGCAAGGACCCGACCAAGGTGGACCGCTCCGCCGCCTACATGGCGCGCTACATCGCCAAGAACATCGTGGCCGCCGGGCTCGCCGACCGTTGCGAAGTCCAGCTCGCCTACGCCATCGGCGTCGCCAATCCGGTCAGCGTGTTGGTGGATACCTTCGGCACCGGCAAGATTGCGCCGGAGAAGCTCCAGGAACTGGTGCGCGCCAACTTCCAGTTGACGCCGCGCGGAATTATCGATTCGCTGAAGCTGCGCCGTCCCATCTACCGCAAGACGGCCGCCTACGGGCACTTCGGGCGCGACGACAAAGACTTTACCTGGGAAGCGACGGACAAAGCCAAGGCGCTGCGCGAGCAGGCCGCCGGCGCGTCCCACGGGGCGATCCACGCCATAAAGAAATAAAAGCAAGTTTCAGTTTCAGTTTCGAGTTTCGGCGCATGCGCCCGTGCTCGATCTGAAACTGAAACTGAAACTCGAAACTGAAACTCGAAACTGTTCAGGAGACTATGTCAACCACACCTGCTAACGCCGCCTGCGACGTCAAGAACATGGAACTCGCCGATCTCGGCAAGAAGCGCATTGACTGGGCCAACCAGTCGATGAAGGTCCTGCAAATCATCCGCAAGGATTTCATCAAGGGGCAGCCGCTGAAGGGCGTGCGCATCTCCGCCTGCCTGCACGTGACCGCGGAAACGGCGAATCTGGCGATTACGCTGCGCGACGGCGGCGCGGAAGTGGTGCTGTGCGCTTCCAACCCGCTCTCCACCCAGGACGACGTCGCCGCCTGCCTGGTGCGCGACTACGGCGTCCCCGTCTTCGCCATCAAGGGCGAGGACAACCAGACCTATTACCAGCACATCATGGCGGCGCTCGACCATAAGCCGCACCTCACCATGGACGACGGCGCCGACCTGGTGACCACCGCGCTCACCAAGCGCAAGGACGTCCTCGAAGGCATTTTCGGCGGCACCGAGGAGACCACCACCGGCGTCATTCGCCTGCGCGCCATGGCCAAGGAAGGCGTGCTCGCCTACCCGATCATCGCCGTCAACGACGCCGACACCAAGCACCTGTTTGACAACCGCTATGGCACCGGGCAGTCCACCATTGACGGCATCATCCGCGCCACCAATTTCCTGCTGGCAGGATCCAAGTTCGTCGTCGCCGGCTACGGCTGGTGCGGACGCGGTCTGGCCAGCCGCGCGCGTGGCCAGGGCGCCGAGGTCATTGTCACCGAAGTGGACCCCACCCGCGCGCTGGAAGCCATGATGGACGGATTCCGCGTCATGTCGATGTCGGAAGCGGCCAAGCTCGGCGACGTCTTCTGCACCGTCACCGGCAACAAGAGCGTCCTCCGCGGCGAGCACTTTGAACTCATGAAGGACGGCGCCATCATCAGCAACTCCGGACACTTCAACGTCGAGATCGATATCCCGGCGCTGGAGAAGATGTCGTCGTCCAAGCGCACCACGCGCAACTTCATCGAGGAGTACTCGCTGAAGGACGGCCGCAAGATCAACCTGCTGGGAGAAGGCCGGCTGATCAACCTGGCCGCCGCCGAGGGACACCCCGCGTCGGTGATGGACATGAGCTTCGCCGATCAGGCGCTCTCCGTGGATTACCTGGTGAAGAACCGCAATTCACTGGAGAAGAAGGTGTACGTGGTTCCGGTCGAGCTCGACAAGCGCGTTGCCAAGCTCAAGCTGGAATCCGTGGGCATCAAGATCGATCGCCTCACTCCCGAGCAGGAAGAGTATCTGGCGAGCTGGGACGAGGGAACGTAAGTGGCAGTTGTCAGACTGCTGGTACTGGGTTCAAGAATCGGTTCTTGGGTAGGGTAGTTTTTGGGTAGGGCACGGCGGAACTTGTCCTGAGGCCGAGCGCAGCGAGGCGGAAGGAGCCGTGCCGCTCAAGACCGCAAGAATGGTGGGCTTTAGCCCCTGAGGGACATTGCAGCCCGGCCGCACTTGGCCGGGCATTTCTTTTCACGATGAAGTTATAAGGTGCCCCACATCTGCCCGAATTTGGCAGATGTGGGTCTTCACCGCTGAAGTCTAGTGAATGGACCGGATCGCCTTGAACGTCATCTCCTGCGCCCGACTGCCGGTGCGCGTCTTCCATTCGGCAAACAGCTGTGCGTACGAGTCGGTGATGTACTGTGATGGCGCAATGCCGAGCGCGCGCGCCGTCCGGTCAATCCAGCGCGGCGGGCCCTCGATCTCGCCGAAATTGCCGATCGGCGTTTCGTCCAGCACCACGTGTCCGGTGCCGTCGCTCCACTCGCTGCGGAATTTCTCGTACTGGAAGCTGGGCGCGAATCCGAGCGCGCTGAGGATTCCCTGCATGCGCTCGCCGTTCTCGACCGCGGTTTCGGTCTCGACCCGCGTCTTGTGACGCCCTGCGAGAGCGGGTGCCTTGTGCGTCAGCGTCCATCCGTCGCCGTACTTGCGCAGCCGCAGCAGCTCGCCGCGCTGGCGCAGAACCGCGCCCGGCAGGTCGTACAGAGTGTTGATTTCGCGGGTGCGCGGAGTCTGGCGGCGGAAGCCGAGCGCGCGCAGCTTGCGCTCGATGCCGCGCAGGTCATCGAGCGCGAACTTGATCTCCACTTCCTTCGGCGACGCCATCGCCGGAAGCATACCATCCCGCTTTGCCGTAAGATGTCGGCGTCTGGAACAGCCGTTAGCCATTGGCTTGAGCGAACTCCCCAACGGCCAATAGCCAATGGCAAATGGCCAATGGCCAACGGCCAACGGCTCAAGAAACGGAGCGCGCCACATGAAAAGGATTCTTGCGTTGATCACGATGATGATGCTGGCGACGGCCAGTCTCTCCGCTCAAGCTGCGCCCAAGAAGGGCGCAGCGCAATCCGCCCGCCGCTACATCAATTTGCCCAAGCCGGTGCAGGCGCCCTTCAGCGACGCTGTGTTGGCCGGCAACACGCTCTACATCGCGGGGCGCATCGGCGTCGATCCCAAGACTGGCAAGCCGCCCGACGACATGGAACAGGAGGTCCGCATCCTGCTCGACGGCTTCAAGTCGGTGCTCGCCGAGACCGGCATGACCATGGACGACCTCGTCTTCGTCCAGGTCTTTTGTCCCGACCTCTCGCTCTATGGAAAATTCAACGACATTTACAAAACGTATTTCGGAAAGGACTACCCGGCGCGCGCCTTCGTTGGTTCCGGCCCGCTGTTGCGCGGCGGACACTTCGAAATGAATGGCATCGCGGTGAAAAAATAAGGTCTCAGCTCTCAGCTTTCCGCGATTTCCTTTTGAATCGTTGCGTGCGGGAATTCGTGGGATCGCCGGGCGAGCATTACCTCCCGACAGCCGATAGCCGAGTGCCGACGGCCTTGGGAAACAGGCTGGACAGCTGAGAGCTGAGAGCTGATAGCTTTACAATAGAGCCACCATGAAACGGTTCGCGTTCATCGCTGCACTGTTGTTTGCTGTCGCGCTCCACGCCGACGACAAAATTGCAACCCTGAATTTTCTCGTGGTGAGGGCGGACAACGGCAAGCCCATCCGCAACGCTTCGGTTGTGCTGCACCCGGTTACCAAGGACGGACACCAGAAGCACTCCGGCTACCAACTCAAGACCGATCCTGACGGCAAGGCGAGCTTCAGCGGCGCGCCCTTCGGCAAGCTGCGCGTCCAGGTGCTGGTGCGCGGCTTCCAGACCTATGGCGACGATTTCGACATCAACCAGCCGACCCAGGAAATCACCATCAAGCTGCACCGCCCCAAGCAGCAGTACTCGATCTACGACGACAAGCCGAAGCAGGATGAAAAAAAGCCGGAAGAGAAACCAAAATAGTACCGAGTACCGAGTACCCAGTACCGAGCAGCCTACCTTACGTTCGTGCTGGGAACTCGGCACTAGAACTAGTTTCAAACGTCGTTCTTGGGAAGGGCACGGCTTCAGCCGTGCCGCTCGAGGCCGCAAGAATAGTGGGCTTTAGCCCCTGAGGGACATTTTTCCTGAGGCGAAGATCTATTTTTTGAAACCAGTTCTAGTACCCAGTACCGAGCAGCCTACCTTACGTTCGTGCTGGAAACTCGGTACTCGGTACTAGGTACTAGGTACTCTCTTCACAAAATCTTCCGCAACTCCCGCCGCAAGATTTTCCCCGAAGGGTTGCGCGGAATCGCGGTGACGAAGCGCACCTCGCGCGGCTGCTTGTATCCGGTCAGGCGCTCGCCCACGTAGCCGCAGATTTCCGCTTGCGTCTTCTCGGTGGAAGGGAACCCTTCCCGCAGCACAATAAACGCGCAGGGAATCTCGCCCGCCGCATCGTCCTTCCTGCCCACCACGCCGCAGTCGCGCACCGCCGGATGCTCCAGCAGCACACTCTCCACCTCCGCCGGGGCCACCGGAAATCCCTTGTACTTGATCATCTCCTTGCGCCGGTCGACGATGTAATACAGGCCCTGCTCGTCCATGCGCGCCACGTCGCCGGAGTAGTACCAGCCGTCGCGCACCACGTCCGCGGTTGCTTCCGGCGCATTCCAATATCCCAGCATGAATTGCGGTCCGCGCATCACCAACTCGCCGATCTCACCGGCGCCGACTTCGGTTTCCAGTTCGCCGAGCAGGCGGCAATCGGTGAGCGCCACCGGCTGCCCGATGGAAATCGGGTTGTACAGCGGGCCGTGCTCGAATCCGACATGCGTCACCGGCGACGCCTCGGTCATGCCGTATCCCTGCGCGATCTTCACCCCGGTGAGCGAGGTGAAGCGCTTGGCCAGTTCCGGGGCCAGCGGCGCTGCGCCCGATTTCACCCACTTGATGCGTTGATCGCGAGGAAACTCGCCGCGCTCCGCCGCCTGGCAGAAAATGTTCAGCACCGGCGGCACCAGCGGCATGAACGTGATTCCTTCCTCGGCGATCAACTGCAGGGCGCGAACCGGGTCGAAGCGCGGCATCAGCACCACCGTGCAGCCCAGCATCAGGCACGGGTTCAGCACTACGTTCAGCCCGTAGATGTGGTACAGCGGGAGGAAACACAGCCCGATTTCCTGCCCGGTGAACGGCGCCGCCCCCGGACCGATCAGTTGGTAGACGTTGGTCACCAGGTTGGAATGCGTGAGCATCACGCCTTTGGGCAGGCCGGTGGTGCCGCTGGAGAAGGGAAGCGCGGCCAGCGTCAACTCCGGCGGCTTCTCCGGCGAAGGCAGCGGCGCCGTGACCGGCCGCAGCAGCTCGGAAAATTCGCTCGCGCCCGCCGCCGCGTGGCGCGTGGTGTACACCCGAGCCAGGCCCGGCAGTCCCCCCAGGTTCAAGTCCGCGATCAGCGCGCCGTCGGTCACCAGGATCTTGGCGCCGGAATTCTCCAGTTGATAGCGGACCTCGCGCTCTTTGTAGCTGGGATTCAGCGGCGACGGGGTCGCGCCCGCCAGCGTCGTCGCATGATAGGTCGCGGCGAACTCCCAGGAATTCGGCAGAAAAATGGCGACGCGATCGCCCGGCTTCACTCCCGCCGCCACCAGGCCGCGCGCCAGCCTCTCCACCGTCTCACCGTACTCGCCGTAGGAAATCCGCCGCGCCGCCGTGTACGACGTGTCAAGGAACACCGTCTTGGCGGCGTATTTCCGGCACGCGCTCAGGATGGCATCGTGCACGAACACGCCCGCGGGATCGGCGTACAACTCCGTCCGCAGCCTTTGAGGATTCAACTGCGATGAAGAAGACATTTGATTTGGCAATTTAGTAATTTCGTAATTTGGTGATTGGAGTCACACTCGCAGCTTGTGCGAGCCGCGGTGCATCAGCAAACTACGAAATTACCAAATTACGAAATTACCAAATTCAAGAATTACCGCGCTGCCAGCTTCCTCAAAAACTCCTCTTCATCCATGCTGTACTTGAATGCCTTCCGCCCATTGATGAACACCACCGGCACTTCGTCGTTATATTTCTGCCGCAGCTCCTCATCCTGGTCAATGTCCACCTCGCGCCAGGTGAATTGAGCGCGATGGGTCAGCCCCTCCAGCGACTCCTTCACCACCTCGCACAGATGACAACCTTTGCGGGAATAGAGAATTACTTCGTGTCCACCCATGCCGTTCGCCCTGAATGCCTGCAGCCTGGAGCCTGCAGCCTAGCTCTTCAACTCCGCCACTTTCTCCCGCACCTCTTCCGCAAACATGGGCTCTTCCGCCTGCAATGACTCCAGGTTGATCTCGACATTCGCGATTGCCCCCTCCATCGCCGCCCGCGCCAGCGCTTTCGACACGGTCAAATCCGACGCCATCCTCGGACTCGTAATCGCACCCAGACTCTCCGCAATCCGCCCCACCTCGCGCGCGCGCTCCGCCACCGCCAGCGGTACATTCGTCGCCTGCCGTAGAGCTTCATTGACCGCGCCATTTTTTCCGGCGGAATCCTTGGCCTGCTTGTAGGCCTTTACCACCGCGTCGTACGACGCTGCGTCGGCATCAATCGCCGCCTTCAACTCCTCGCGCAACTGCGCCAGGCGCGCGATGGCTTCGCTCAACTCGCGCTCGTGCTGGAGATAATTCTTCTTGCCGCGCGACATGCCGGCCACCATGTGCGCCAGCGCCGCCGCCATGGCGCCCGCGGCAGCGGACGCGCTTCCGCCGCCGGGCGTGGCGGTGGGCGCCGCCAGTTGTTCGACGAACGGCTCCACGCCGGAGCGCAGCCCGCCGACGGCCATCTTGCCGCCCATCACTGCCGCCAGACGGTTTTCCAGTATCAGCGACGAATCAAAATTCTCCACCTGCAGGAACCACTCCGACGGCGTCCTCCAGCGCCTTTTTCGGAATCAGCCCCACGATTTCGCTGAACGCCGGCAGCACGCCATAACGCGCCGCCTCGCGCTTCACGTACTCGAAGACGCGGGCAATCGGGGTCTGCTCGAAGTCGGTCAGGTTCATGGAAACCTGCGCCAGCCCGCGCACCGGAATCCCCATGCCCTTCACGTAGCGCAACCCGCCATTGGAGAAGCGCACCGCCTTGGCGACTTTTTGCGCGATTTCCACGTCCGGCGTGTTGAGGTAAACGTTGTAGGCGATCAGGAATTTGCGTGCGCCCACCACGGTTGCGCCGGCCGTCGGGTGCACCCGCGGCTCGCCGAAATCCGGCTTGCGCGCCGGATTGGTCGCGATCTCGTCGCGGATGCCCTCGAACTGGCCGCGCCGTATGTTTTCCAGGTTCTGCCGCTCGGGCCGGGTCGCGGCCGCTTCATAGAGATAGACGGGAATCTGGAATCGCCGCCAGATTTCTTCGCCAACCTTGCGCGCGATGGCCACGCAGTCTTCCAGCGTGACCCCGTCAATCGGGATGAAGGGAATGACATCGGCGGCGCCCATGCGCGGATGCGCGCCCTGGTGCTTGGTGAGGTCAATGAGTTCGGCGGCCTTGCCGACGCCGCGAATGGCGGCCTCGCCGATGTGCTCGCGGTCGCCGACCAGCGTGATCACGCAGCGGTTGTGGTCCGCGTCCATTTCCCGGTCCAGCAGGTAAACTCCGGGAACCTTCATGGCCGCGATGATGGCGTCAACCTTTGCCTGGTCGCGGCCCTCGGAAAAGTTCGGTACACACTCAACCAGCGTGGACATAGCCGATTAGGATACATCCGGTTGTCGGTTATCGGTAATCGGTTGTGCCTATCGGTATTCCTATGCGGCAACGGCTTACCGACTACCGACAACCGTAAACCGAGAACCGAGAACCCATCGCCCCTGAACTAAGGTGCCCAGCGCAAACCAAACCAGGGCAAACCGCGTACCTGCCTGCCCCGAATTTCCGCTACAATGTGAGCAGAACCGGGTTCCAACCAAAAGCAGGAAAGCACCATCGGGATGGTCCCGTAACCGTTCCCACGAGGTCGCATGAAGCGGAATATCCTTTGTTTTTGCCTGTTGCTGCTGGCCGGATTGCCCTTGCTGGCGATGCCGCTGGGCACGTCGGCGCGCGTGGTCATTCCCGCCGACATCCAGCAGATCATCTCCGTCGATTACCGGGCACTGAAGAATTCGCCCACCGCGCTGGCCCTGAAGGCGCGCGTGCTGCCCGACCAGCTCAAGGAGTTCGAAACTTCGCTGCGCGGGTTCGGCATCGATCCCGACAACGACGTCGAGCAACTCACCTTCGCCTCGTTTCGCACCAAGAAAAACGTCGAGATCATCGGACTGGCGCAGGGGACCTTTCCCACCAAGAAGATCCTGGCGCGCATGAAGCTCAAGAAAATCAAGCCGTTGAAGTACCGCACCAGCGACCTGTATTCCATGCCCGGCGACCAGGAGATGACCTTCCTCGACGACTTCACCATGCTGTTCGGGCAAAAGGCTGCGGTGCAGGCGGCTCTCGATGCCCGCGACGGTGAAGCCCCCGCTCTGAGCAGCAATTCCACCATCGCCGACAACATCAGCGCCGTGGATTCCGGGCCGGTGTGGAGCGTCCTGGACGCGCAGGGCACGCAAAACCTGCTGCACTCCACCCTCGGCGATGCCGCCAAGCTCGCCGACTACGAGATGGTGAAAAAGCGTCTGCTCGGTTCGCGCTACACCATGGACTTCAACAACGGCGTGAACTTCAACTTGAGCGTGGTGACTTCGGATTCCATGACGGCCGCAACCCTGTCGTCGCTGGTCCAGGCGGGCGTCTTGTTCCGCAAGATGAACGCGCAGGGCATCGAGAAGACCGCGCTGGAAAGCGTCACCGTGAATTCCGAGAGCGCCAACTTGAAGCTGAGCTTCAAGTCCGACGAGAAAAAGTTCCAGTCGCTGGTGCAGTCCGACCTGTTCGCGTCGGTGATCAAGTAGCGAGTTTCCAGAACTGGTTTCAACAATCGGTTTTTGGGAAGGGCACGGCTTCAGCCGTGCCGCTCGAGGCCGCAAAAATAGCGGGCTTTAGCCCCTGAGGGATTAGCCTCCGACGCCCTGACTGACTTTTGAAACCAGCTTATTTCTGAGTTAAAAGGTCTGAGTTCTGGGTCTTGTTTGAATCAGCTCGCGTAGCGAGCGACAGAACCTAGCCCGCCCTGAGCGAAGTCGAAGGGCGTGAGCCGTGGGTTCGCTGCGGAAAAGATGGCGAGCCCGCTTCAGCGGGCGACAGAGGCTACCGGTTGGCGCAGAGCCTGCCCTGGGTTTCCAGCGCCCTCGATGTACGGCTGGAAGCTGAAACTTCCCTCCGGTTTTCGCATCCCATGAATCAGTTCTAGGTTGCGTTTCCAAGCCTCCTAGCCTCGCAACTCGGGACTCGCAACTCGGGACTCGGGACAACCATGCTCTTCGACGGCAACGAGCGCAAAGAACGCGAGCGCGAGATGCGGCAGGCGGGCCGTTTGCCTCCGGGGCAGTCGCTCACCCTGAAGTGGCCGATCCTGCATTATGGCTCGGTGCCGCGCTTCGATCCCGCGCAATGGGAGTTTCGTCTTTCGGGGCTGGTCGCAAGCCCGGTCCGGCTGAGCTGGGAAGAATTCAACCGCCTGCCAAAATCTGAGGTGAACAGCGATTTCCATTGCGTGACGCGCTGGAGCCGCTTCGACAACACCTGGAGCGGCGTCCTGTTTCGCGACGTGCTGAAGCGGGTGCAGCTCAAACCGGAAGCCAAGTTCGTTCTCGTCCACGCCGAGCAGGGTTACACCGCCAACCTGCCGCTCGCCGATCTCGATCGCGACAACGTTCTGTTCGCTACCCACCACGACGGCGAGCCGCTTTCTCCCGATCACGGTTACCCGCTGCGCCTGATCGTTCCGCACCTGTACGCCTGGAAGTCGGTGAAATGGGTTCGCGGGCTGGAGTTTCTCGACCAGGATCAGGCGGGCTTCTGGGAGCAGAACGGATACCACATGTACGGGGATCCGTTTCAAGAACAGCGCTTTTCGGAATAGCTGTCAGCCATCAGCTTTCAGCTCTCAGCTGAAACGATGACACTCTGCTTCTCTCCGCCTGCGGAGTTGAAGGTGAACCCGAACAACTGAAAGCTGAGAGCTGACAGCTATTTCTTCAGGATCGGGTTATACCCGTCGCCGATCAGCTTGGAGCGGGTCGCTTCCGCTTCTTTCATCTCCGCAAACGGTCCGACCTGCACATGATAGAACTTGTCATTCGGCCCGCTGGTGGTAATGACCGGATAACTCTTCTTGCGCAGCGCTTGCACCAGCGCTGCGGCGTCGTCCTGCTTGCTGACCGCGGCCACCTGAACCATGTAGCCGGCGCCCAGCATCCCCGAACGGTGCATTTCCGGCGTTACCGGCTTGGATTCCGCCGCTCGGGTGGTCACTCGCGCAGCCACAGGCGGCGCTGGCGGCTCCAGCTTCGCTTTGGGCTCGTTCTGCTCCACCGCTTTATAGAAGGTCAGCTCGTCGGTCGTGGACTTAGGCGCGGTTTCCGGGCACGCGCCCGGAGTGGCGCAGTCGGGCTTCGATGTGGCCTCGGCCCGCGCCGGCGATGGCTTCGCTTCGGCGCCCACGATGGCGGGGATGGTGGTGGACGCGGCCGCCACCGGTTCCGAGCGGTGTCCCAGCGTAAATCCCAGGCTGAAGAACAGCGCGCAAACGATCACCAAGCCAAAAAACAGGCCCAGAAGGCGGCCTGTGCCTAGCGTGACTTCCTCATCCTGATTGGTCATCTCCACTCCGAAAACTGGAACTCGACTCGCCACGCCTTCCGCTTTTTATCCGCCACCTAACGCCTGCAGCCTGAAGTCTGACTACGCTCCCGCCGCGGGTTCACTTTTCTTGCTGCGCAAATCCAGCAGCGATTGCAAGCCTTGCATCAGGTCAATCGGCAGCGGGAAGACGATGGTGGTGTTCTTTTCCACGCCGATCTCGGTCAGCGTCTGCAGGTAGCGCAACTGGATGCTGGTCGGCTCGGTGGCGAGCAGGTGCGCCGCATCCACCAGGCGCTGCGCGGCGGAGAACTCGCCCTCGGCGTGGATGATCTTGCTGCGCTTCTCGCGTTCCGCCTCGGCCTGCTTGGCCATGGCGCGCAGCATGGATTCCGGCATGTCCACCTGCTTGACCTCGACGTTGGCCACCTTCACGCCCCAGGGCGCGGTGTGCTGGTCGAGAATGCTCTGGATGCGCAGGTTGAGCTTCTCGCGGTGGGAGAGCAGTTCGTCGAGTTCGACCTCGCCCAACACCGAGCGCAGCGTGGTCTGCGCAAACTGCGAGGTCTGGTACAGGTAGTTCTTCACCTCGACGACGGCGCGGCTCGGATCCACCACGCGCAGGAAGATGACCGCGTTCACCTTCAGGGTGACGTTGTCGCGGGTGATGATGTCCTGCGGCGGAACCTCCAGCGCCTCCTGCTGCAGGGAGACGCGGACCATTTTGTCCAGGGGCGCGAACACCAGAAAAATGCCGGGTCCCTTCGGCTGGGGCAGCAATCGCCCCAGGCGGAAGATGACGCCGCGCTCGTACTCGGGAAGGATTTTGATGGAGTTGAGGACGTAGAGAACAAAGATCGCGATCGGAATAAACATGAGCGGATTCATAGCTTTGCTCCGCCTCCACAGCGCGCAACAATAAGATCTTCTGCGCGAATTGTAGCAGCATTCGCGCGCCCGGATAGCAGCGATTCGCCGCAGTGCAACCTTGGGAGTAACGATGGCCGGTTGGATCGGCTTTCAGTCCGCCGGTGAGGGAATTGTGCTGTTAAACATGATGCGCCAGAACTTCCAGTTGCCATCAGCTTGCCGTTTAACAATCCAAAGGTTCCGCCAGGCCAGCTTTTCAACGCTGCCGTCTGCCTTGGATGTGCGCGTGCCCGTAACCGTCGAGCGAGCAAAACCAAAATTTCCGATCGTCTCCACCTCGTCGTAGGCGAGGTGGTACCTGAGTTCAAATGTCGAGTGGTATTCGCGGGAGAGGCGACGAAGCTGCTCTGTCCCCATGATGGAAGGGCGATTGGGAGGCATGATAATCACGTCGGGAGTCATCACCGCGATACATCGCTCCGCATCCCCGACATTGCTAGCTTCGAAATACTCCTCCCCAAGTCTCTTGATGGCCTTCACGTCATCGTCGGTTGTTTCATTCATCGCCGGCGCTCCTTCAAGTGGTGACTGTCGGACGCCTTTAAGTCGCACCCGTAAATCTTCTTGAATTCGCCGATCTGCCGGAGCGAAGCTTCGGAGAAGGGCGTCTTGCCCTCGAAAACGTGCAGCAGGATTCCTTCCAGCAGGTCGCCGACCGTCAAGTCTTTCAGTTCGGCGACTGCCTTGAGAACCTTCAAAAGCCGTTTCTCGATCCGGATCCCCGTTTGCACCCGCTGGATCTCGCGCGGCCGTTCCGGTTGTGTTACCATGGTACATATGTACCATATCACCACAGCCGGTGGCAACCGCGCCTGCGTTGTCGCGGGCGCACCTGCCGGCAAAGCGGGGGGCCGATGAGCGCACCAATCCTGCACGGCGTAGGCCGCGACATCCTTACCCTGCCGGAAGATGGATTCGTGCAGGCGATGCACCATCTTCCGGCGCGCATGTCGGCGCGCCTGGCATTCATGACGCGCGAGCATCACCTGGTCCGCGACTTCGTGGTGCGCGAATTGCCGCGGCAACGCACCCCCCTGCGGCCCGGCCGAATCGCGCAAACCATCGGCCTCGAGCTTCACCAAGTGAAGCGAATTCTCGCGGATCTGGAACAACATCTGTTTTTTCTGGCGCGCGATGCCGGCGGCAACGTGGGTTGGGCATTTCCGGTCACGACCTCCCGGACGCCACACCGGCTGACCTTCTCCACCGGAGAAAAAACCTTCGGGGCTTGAGCGGAAGACGCATTTGCCACGTCCTTCGTGCAAGGACGCCTCCGAAAAGAGAAACTGCGGGTCCGCATCGAGTCGAGTTGCCGTCATTGCTCGCTCCCGATCGCCATCGAGGTTGACGATGATCTGCGCTGGCGGGTCCTCTCGCCGGGCGTAGCGCCCTTGTTGTTTGAACCCGACATGAATTGGCAAACCTTCCACGGCCCCAACATCATTCACGACTATTGAATGCAGACCGTATTCTTCTGGTCAGAAGAACACGCCAGAAAATTCCGGGCGAAACACCGGCAGCCGGACGGGCTGTATTTGACGATGGAACAAGCCGCGTTCTCCGAGCGCATTGCGCAGTCGGGCTTGTTCGCATTGGGCGATGACGGGCGGCCGCGGCGTTAACTATTTCGCGGTCGTGACTCCTACCGGCTCGACTTCTAAATGCAGATCGGCCACGGCGCGGACACGGACCTGCTCGCCGGCGTCGACCGGGACGGAGGAAATCGCGTTCCACAGTTCGCCGTGGACAAAGACTTTGCCCTGCGGGGTGAGCGGGGTGCGGGCGACGGCAACTTCGCCGACCAGTCCTTGCGCGCCGGTGGTGATCTTGCCGCGCCGGGCCTTGAGCGCAATCCCCATCAGGAACGTCGTAATCAGGCCGAGTGGAATGGCGACGGCGAGCGCGGTCCAAAGCTGCACCCGCATCTGCGGGATGGGCCCGTCCACCAGCAGCAGCGCACCGAAGACCAGCGAGACGATGCCGGCGATGGTGAGAATGCCGTGCGAGACGAACTTCGCCTCCAGCGCGAAGAAGACGAACGACACCAGGATCAGCGCCAGCGCGGCATAGCGCACCGGCAGGATGTTCAAGGCGAAGATCGGCAAGGACAACGAAGAAAAATCCGACCACGCCAGGAACGATGGCGCCGGGATGGTTGAACTCGACGTAGAGCGCCAGCAGTCCGATGGCGAGCAGCACGAACGCCATGTTGGGATCCATGAGGAAGGCGAGGATCTTCTGCTTGACCGTCATGTCGAAATCGCGCACCGGCTTGTTTGCCAGGTGCAGCGTGATCTTCTCGCCGTTGAAGCGCGTGATCTCGCGGCCATCGAGTTGCTTCAACAGGTCTTCCTGGCTGGGGGCGACCACGTCAATCAGGTGGTCCTTGAGCGCTTCCTGGTCGGTGAAGGACTTGGACTGGCGCACGGCGCTCTCGGCGACCTCGACGTTGCGGCCGCGCTTGGCGACCACCGAGCGCATGAGGGCGGCGGAATCGTTCTCGATTTTTTCCGCCATGATCTTGTCGGGCTGGCCGCCGCCGAGCGTGACCGGATGCGCCGCGCCGGTGTTGGCGCCGGGCGCCATGGCGGCGACGTCGGCGGCTTCCAGGATGAAGAACCCGGCCGAGGCGGCGCGCGCGCCGCTGGGCGCGACGTAGATGATGACCGGCACGGGCGAAGCGACGATCTGCTGGATGATCTCGCGCGTCGATTCGGCCAGGCCGCCGGGCGTCGAAAGGCGGATCAGGATGGCGTCGGCGTGCTGCGCCTTGGCGGCTTCGATGCCGCGGGTGATGTATTCCAGCGTGATGGGGTGAATGGTGTCGTGGATGTCGAGGCGGAGAACGTCGCCTGCGTGAGCCGGGCGTGCCGCCGACACGAACACCGCGAACGTGAGCAGGGAAATGAAGAATGAAGAATGAAGAATGAAGAATAAAAATCGGTGAAGACGGCGCTGCGGCGCCGGTCTTAAGACATTCTTAATTCTGACTTCTTCATTCTTCATTTTAGAACCTTTTCAGAGATGGTCTCTTTTAATGCTAACGCGGCCGAGTTGTTGGGTTCCAGCGCCAGCACGCGGTCCACGATCTGTTCGGCGGATTGCGTCTGGTTCGTTTTCAGGTCAAGGCGCGCCAGCACCAGCAGCGCGTCGGTGGAGATGGGCTGCAGGCGGAGCGCGGTCTGGGCCTCGGCACGCGCCGAGGGCTCGTTGATGTCCTCCAGCACGCATGCCAGGCCGACATGCGCGGCGGCGTTGGTGGGATCAAGCTCAACCGCCTCGCGGAAATCACGTTCCGCTTCCGCCTTGAATCCCTGCGCCAGAAATTCGCGCCCGCGGCTGACGTGGAATTCCGCGTGCGTGTGCGAGTCGGTTTGCGACAAGCGCAGCTCGGCAGCGTTCTGGATCTCCAGCGCCAGTTGCTGGAACGAGGTCTCGTCGTAGTTGCGCTTGATGCGCTCGAGAGGGACTTTGCCGGCCGCCGCGGGCCGGTCCGAGGTGCGCAACGCCGCCGCGGTCGCCAGCGGGGCGATCGAGTCGAGCAGCGCCTTGGCTTCCGAATCGGCGGGACGCAGGGCCAGGGTTTCGCGCAACTGGCGTGCAGCGCCGCCGATGTCGCTTGCCTTGTAGAGCGCAATGCCGAGGTTGAAGTGGTAGTCGGGATCGCTGGGATCGGCCTTCACCGCCTTCTGCAAGTATTCGATCTCGCTGCGCTTCCCGCGGCGCCCGGCGACCACGCCGAGGTTGTTGTACACCTCGGTGAGCGGCAGGCGGGAGGCAACGAAGGCGAACGCGTCTTCCGATTTGGCGAAGTCGCCCATGTAATAGCCGGCGAGGCCGAGATAGAAGCTGGCTTCGCGCGCCGCGGGATCGCTGCGCGGAACCCGCGCGAACCACGTCGCCGCCTGCTCGTAGTCGCGGCCGTCGAAGTAGGTGCGCCCGAGATGCAGCATGGCAAGCGTGTAGTCCGGGCTGAGGCGGATGGCTTCGCGGAAGAACTTGATCTTCACCGGCCGCGAGGTGGCGACCACGCCGCGCACGTAGTTTTCGAATGCGTCAAGGCGGATGGAAGGCGCGGCGGTGATGAATTGGTTGCGCGAGGGCAGCAGTTCGGGATGCACCAGGCGCAGCAGGTCCCAGGCGAGCGCGGTCTGCACGTCAATCAGCTTCACCAGCGCGCCCGATTGCTTTTGCTCGGGCGAGAGGCGGAGCGCTTTCATGTCGAGCAATTGCGCGCGCGCGGTGAACGTCTGGCCGTCGAAGTTGTAGGCGCCGAGCACCACATAGTCGGCATCCATCTGCTCGGCGATGCGGTAGAGCGTGGCGCGCGAGAGATGGACGTTGGCCGGGATGCCGGCGCGGTCGAAGCCGTAACTGCGGTCGTCACGCGAGACGATGTAGAGCAGCGGCGAGGCCAGCCGCTGGCCGAGCACTTCGGGGAAGGATTCGCCGATCCACTCCAGGCCGGGCGCCTTAGACTCGTTTTCAAACGGCAGCACCAGCAGGGTCTGGGCCGAGAGATTGGCTGGACGCATCTGGGCGGCGGCGCCCAGGGCGGCCAGGACGAGAAGAAGCAGTGCGGAATATCGCGAAAGAGAGCTCAAGACACCTCCGATTATAGCCGCAGCCGACCGGGAAAATCGGTGACCGGAGGACGCCGGAGAGCCCCGTGCCGCAACTCTCGATTTGAGCACGCCTGCGGCAACCCCGCTACGTATCTGCACTTTATGGTCCGGTAGCACCGTGGGCCGCTCGCCGGCGCCTCTTCCCCCTGGTTGGCCGTTACCTCCGGGCAACCTCCGATTACGCGCGATATCTGGCTTGCCGGACCAAGACGCGATTGAATTGAGGCAGGTTCTGGGGGGACGAACATGATGCCCGACGACGACCGCGAGCAGCGCTGCGACGAAGGTCAGAAGTGGCGCGCGCAGATCCAATTACCGGCGGAGATGGTGGAAAGCTTCCGCGAGTGGTGGGATTCGGAGGGATGGTGGAGCTTCCGCGCCTGGCACCAGCGGACGTCGGGTGCAGATTCCCAATGGGAGAATTTCATGCGCCAGTTGTACGGCGAAACGCCGGCCAAGAAGCTCCCTGCGGTGTGTTCCGACCCGACCGATGCTAAGGTCCCCTGATGCCCCCGATGTGTCTTGCCAGGCACGGCGGCCGGACTCCCTTTGTGAGTTAACGCCGATTTCCCAATTGACTTACCGGAGTGCCTCGGATAAAAGGTAAGCGGGTACTTACAATGTCGGCCTCCCAGGTGAGAATTCCGGCGGAGGAGCGACGTCAGCAGATCCTGGAACTGGCCACCGAGCTGTTCGCACGGCAGGGATACCAAGGGACGACAACGCGCCAGATCGCTCAGCAGGTGCACGTCAATGAGGCGATCATCTTTCGTCATTTTCCGACGAAGGAAGAGCTGTACTGGGCGGTGATCGAGAACCAGATCCGGGTCCGCGGCGGACGGGCGCGCCTGGAAGCCAAGCTGGCGGCGGGCGGCAGCGACCGCGAGCTGCTGACGGCGATCGCCGAAGAGTTGCTGAGCCGCGACGTCACGCTTAGCCGCTTACTGCTCTACACCGCGCTCGAGAACCACGAGCTGACACACCGCTTTTTCCGCACCCATGTAGCGCAATACCTGGAGCTGCTGGCCGATTACATCCGGCGCGGGATCGCTGCCGGCCGCTTCCGCGACGTGGACCCGCTGCTGGCCGCGCGCGGCTTCCTGGGCATGGTCTGGTATCACTTCCAGATCCAGGAGCTGTTCGGGGGCAAGCGGGTGCAGACCTTCGATCCGCATCACGTCAGCGAAACCCTGGTGGACGTGTGGTTGCGTGGCATGGAAAAAGATTGACGATTGCAGTTGGACGACTGACGATTAGGGGGTAACGATTGATAGGGCGAAACAAATTAAGCGCGTGTCATCCTGAGCGAGGGCCTGTCCTGAGCGAAGTCGAAGGAGCCAACGCGCCCCGGTTTTGGGCGCGTTGTGACCGAGTCGAAGGACCCCTACTTAGTCCGCAGTCACCATGCTTCGTGAAGGCATTTCAGGTTCTGAATCATGAATTGTTTACTCATAACTAGAAATTCTCGTATCGCGGTGCTGGTCACATTTTCCGCTCTCGCGCTGCTGACGGCGTGCGGCAAAACCAAGGCGGGACCGCCTGTCGATACGGCCGCGCCGGTGGTGGTGGCGGCGGCGATGCAGCGCGACATCCCGCTGGAGGTCAAAGCGGTGGGCACGGTGGAGGCCTACTCCAACGTGCAGGTGAAGTCCATGATCGCCGGCGAAATCACCAAGGAGGGGTTCACCGAAGGGCAGGACGTGCGCCGGGGCGACCTGCTGTTCGTCATTGACCCGCGGCCCTACCAGGCGGCGCTGGCGCAGGCGCAGGGCAACCTGGCGCGCGACCTGGCGCAGGAGGCCAATGCGCGCGCCCAGGCGACGCGCTATGCCGCGCTGTTCAAAGAGGGCGTAGTCTCGCGCGAGCAGTACGACCAGATCACATCCGCCTCGGATGCCTTGAAGCAGGCGGTGGAGGCCGATCGCGCGGCGGTGGAGACGGCCAAGGTCAACCTGACCTACACCACCATCCATTCGCCGATTGACGGCCGCACCGGCAACCTGCTGGTGCACCGCGGCAACGTGGTCAAGGCGAACGACATCCCGATCCTCAGCATCAACCAGGTCGAGCCCATCTACGCTACCTTTTCGGTTCCGGAGATGTACCTGCCGGAGATCAAGAAGTACCAGGCCAGCCGCAAGCTGGCGGTGATGGTGCGGGTGCCCAACGAACCCAAGCCGGCCGAGGGCATGCTCACCTTCATTGACAACACCGTGGACCCGGCGACGGGCATGATCAAGCTGAAGGCGACATTCGCCAACCACGATCGCCGGCTGTGGCCGGGACAATTCGCCGATGTCAGCCTGACGCTGAGCACCGACAAGAACGCCGTGCTGATTCCCAGCGCGGCGGTGCAGACGGGACAGAACGGGCAATACGTTTTCGTAGTCAAGCCGGACAGCACCGCAGAATTGCGCAACGTGACGGTGTCGCGAGTTATCGGCAGCGATTCGGTGATCACCTCGGGCGTGCGCGCCGGCGAACAGGTGGTGACCGACGGCCAAGTGCGGCTGACGCCGGGCAAAAAAGTGGCGTTGTCGAAACCGGCGAACGCGGCCAGCAACACGGAAGCGGCGACGCAGCCGGCAGCGCGGCAGGGTAACGGACTGTGAGCATCGCGGAACTTTTTATCCGGCGCCCAGTGATGACCACGCTGGTCATGCTGGCTATCCTTCTGTTCGGCATCATGGGCTATCGCGCGCTGCCGGTGAGCGATCTGCCCAACGTGGATTTCCCCACCATCCAGGTGAGCGTAGCCTTGCCGGGAGCGAGCCCGGACACGATGGCCTCGGCGGTCGCGATGCCGCTGGAGAAGCAGTTCTCCACTATCGCCGGGGTGGACCAGATGACCTCCACCAACATGCTGGGGACGACGTCCATCACCCTGCAATTCAACCTCAGCCGGAACATTGATGCGGCGGCGCAGGACGTGCAGGCGATGATCGCCAAGGCCGGCCGCGACCTGCCGCAGGACCTGCCCGCCCCGCCGACCTACCAAAAGGTGAACCCGGCCGACCAGCCGGTGCTGTATTTGTCGGTCAGTTCGCCGACGTTGCGGCTCTCCGACGTGGACGAATATGCCGAGACCTTGATGGCGCAGCGCATCTCCATGGTCAGCGGCGTGGCGCAGGTGATGGTCTATGGTGCCCAGAAGTACGCGGTGCGGGCGCAGCTCGATCCCAAGAAGCTGGCGGCCCACCAGATCGGCATTGACGAGGTCAACCAGGCGGTGCAGAGCGGCAACGTCAACCTGCCGACAGGCACGCTGTGGGGCAACCGGCAGGCGTTCACCTTGCAGGCCACCGGCCAGCTTACGAAGGCCGACCAGTACCGGCCGCTGGTCGTCGCCTACCGCAACGGCAATCCGGTGCGCCTGGGCGATCTGGGCAACGTCTTCGACAGCGTGGAGAATGACAAGACAGCGAGCTGGTACGCCGGTCCGGACCACAAGCTGACTCGCGCCATCGTGCTCGCCATCCAGAAGCAGCCGGGCACCAACACGGTTGAGGTGGTGGACAGCATCCGCGCGCTGCTGCCGTCGTTCCGCTCGCAGATCCCGGCCTCGGTTTCCCTCGACACCCTGTACGACCGCTCGAAGACCATCCGCTCGTCCGTGGACGACGTGAAATTCACCCTCTTCCTGTCGCTCATTCTGGTGATCCTGGTCATCTTCCTGTTCCTGCGTAACCTGTCGGCGACCTTCATTCCCAGCCTGGCGTTGCCGTTCTCGCTGGTGGGAACCTTCGCGGTCATGTACGCGCTCAACTACTCGCTCGACAACCTGTCGCTGATGGCGATGACGCTGTCGGTGGGCTTCGTGGTGGACGACGCGATCGTGATGCTGGAAAACATCGTGCGCCACATGGAGCACGGCGAAAAGCCGATGCAGGCGGCCTTGCGCGGATCGCGCGAGATCGGATTCACCATTGTCTCCATGACGCTGTCGCTGGCGGCGGTGTTCATTCCGGTGCTGTTCATGGGCGGCATCGTGGGCCGCCTGCTGCACGAGTTCGCGGTGACCATCGGGGCGGCCATCCTGGTGTCGGGCGTCGTCTCGCTGAGCCTGACGCCGATGCTGTGCAGCCGCATCCTGCGGCCTTACGCCGAGGTCAAACATGGCAAGCTGTACCTGCTGTCGGAGAAATTCTTCGACGGCATGTTGCACGTGTACGACAAGACGCTGCAGGTGGTGCTGCGGCACAAGCTTTCGGTCATGGCGGTTTCGGCGGTGGTGCTGGTCGCCACCGGCTACCTGTTTGTCACCATCCCCAAGGGCTTTCTCGCCAGCGAGGACCAAGGCCAGATCTACATCATGACGGAGGCGGTGCAGGGCATTTCGTTCGAAGACATGAAGGCGCACCAGGTGGCGGTGGCGCGCGCCATCCTGGACTCGCCCGACGGCAAGTACGTGAGCACGTTTTTCGCGGCGGTGCCGCGCGGCGCCACCAACCAGGGATTCATGGTGGCGCGCTTTGTGCCGCTCGGGGAGCGTCCGGGCGTGGACGCCATGATGCAGCGCTGGCGTCCGATCGTGGCGAGAATTCCCGGCATCCAGAGCTTCCTGCAGAATCCGCCGCTCATCCGCATCGGCGGCCAGCTCACCAAGAGCCAGTACCAGTACACCCTGCAGAGCCCCGACACCAAGGACTTGTACGACTACGCCCCCAAGCTGGAAGCCGAGCTGCGCAAGAGCCCGATCCTGCAGGACGTCACCAGCGACCTGCTGATGAAAAATCCGCAGGTGAACCTCGAGATCAACCGCGACAAGGCGTCGAGCATGAACGTGACCGCGACGCAGATCGAGGACGCACTCTACACCGCGTACAGCTCGCGCCAGATTTCCACCATCTACGCGCCCAACAATGCCTATCGCGTGGTGATGGAATTGAAGCCCGAATACCAGATGGATCCTTCGGCGCTGTCGCTGCTCTACGTGCGCTCCTGCCAAAGCCAGACCGGCTGCACCCCGCGACTGGTTCCGTTGTCGGAACTGGCGCACTTGCGGCGCGACCTGGGGCCGATGGCGATCAATCACCTGGGACAACTGCCCGCGGTCACGGTTTCCTTCGACCTGAAGCCGGGCGTGGCGCTGGGTGACGCGGTGGACGAAATCAACCGCGTTTCACGCCGCGTGCTGCCCGACTCGATCACCACCAGTTTCCAGGGCGCGGCGCAGGCCTTTGAGTCGTCGTTCAAGGGCATGGGCATCCTGCTCATCATGGCCATCCTGGTCATCTACATCGTGCTCGGAATTTTGTACGAGAGCTTCATCCACCCGATCACGATCTTGTCCGGTCTGCCGGCCGCGGGCGTGGGCGCGTTGCTCACGCTCAAGCTCTTCCACCTCGACCTCAATTTGTACGGGTTTGTGGGCATCATCATGCTGGTGGGCATCGTGAAGAAGAACGCCATCATGATGATCGACTTCGCGCTCGACGCGCAGCGCAATGCCGGCAAGACGGCGGCCGACGCCATCTACTACGGCTGCCTGGTGCGCTTCCGCCCGATCATGATGACCACCATGGCCGCGCTCATGGGCACCTTGCCCATCGCGATGGGTATCGGAGCGGGGGCGGAGTCGCGCCGGCCGCTGGGGCTGGCCGTGGTCGGAGGGTTGGTGTTCTCGCAGTTGCTGACGCTGTACATCACGCCGGTTTTCTACATCTACCTCGACCGGGCGCAGCATTGGTCGCGCAAGCGCTTCAAGAAACCCGAAGCGGAAGCGGCGGCGGACGAGCGCGAGCAACCGGTGATGGCGGATTAGCAATCAAGAATGAAGAATTCAGAATTAAGAATGCCGGAAGCGTTCCAAACCGCAGGCATTCTTCATTCTGACTTCTTACTCCTTACTTCATTTCGCTCTTTCATACTGCTTCGGCCACGGGAAGTCGTGGCCGAGTTCCTTGGCCGCGCGCAAGGGCCAGTACGGCTGCCGCAGAAATTCCCTCGCCATCACCACCACATCCGCCTGGCCGCTGCGCACGATGGTGTCCGCCTGCTGCGCTGAGGTGATCATGCCCACGGCGCCGGTGGCGATCTGCGCTTCGCGGCGGATGCGCTCGGCAAATTCCACCTGGTAACCCGCTCCCACGGGAATCTTGATGTGCGGCGCGATGCCGCCGCTGGAGCAATCAATCAGGTCCACGCCCAGCGGCTTCAACTGGCGCGCCAGTTCCACCGACTGCGCGATGTCCCACGCGCCTTCCTGCCAATCCGTACAAGAAATGCGCACGAACAGCGGCTTCTCGTCCGGCCAGGCGCCGCGCACCGCCGACACGACCTCGCATAGCAGGCGGATGCGATTCGCGAACGAGCCGCCGTAGCGGTCGGTGCGCTGGTTGACCAGCGGCGAAAGCAACGAGTGCAGCAGGTAACCGTGCGCGGCGTGAATTTCGATCACGTCGAAACCGGCGTCCAGCGCGCGTTTCGCCGAGGCGGCGAAGGCGCTGATGACGGCGCGGATGGCGGATTCATCCATCGCTTTGGGAACCTGGTAGCCGTCGCCGAATGGAATCGCGCTGGGCGCCAGGATAGGACGCCAGCCGCGATGCGCTTCGTCCAGCGGCTTGCCCCCGCGCCAGGGTGCGTCGGTCGAGGCCTTGCGCCCGGCGTGCGCCAGCTGCAGGCCGGCGAGCGCGCCCTGGGCATGGATGAACTTGACGATACGGGAGAGAAATTCGACGTGTTCGTGTTGGTAAATGCCGAGGTCGTCGGGGCTGATGCGGCCGTCGGGCGTGACCGCGGAGGCTTCGGTGAAGATCAGCGCGGCGCCGCCGACGGCACGGCTTCCGAGGTGGACGAAATGCCAGTCGTTGGCAAAGCCGTCGTGGCTCGAGTACTGGCACATGGGGGAAACGACGATGCGGTTGCGCAGCGTGACTCCGCGTATCGGGAAAGGCGCGAACAGGTCGGACATGGAAGCATTGTAAATTGCGGCATTGCCGAACTGCGGAATCGGGGAATTGGAAAGGGAAAGCCGAAAACGACAACCGAAAACCGAACCGGAACCGCGTCACTATTTTGGGAATGCTGCCCTTGCCCCGGTACCAAAGTAATGGCTGAAAACGGCTGCCGGGGGGAGTAAGCTAACCCTAGCCGGGCACCTGTCCTGCAACTTGGGATGGAAGGTCCCATGAGCACCATCTTTCAGCGCGATTGTCTCAGTTGCGCCATCTCCCGTAATCCTTGTGTGCTATGCGGGCCACTTCTGCGGGTCCCGGTTCTGCTTTCTGCTGCCCGCTACGTGTGTGAACTCCCTGAACAGGAGGCAATTGCCATGCGCACGCAGAACAAGAAAATTCTCATCGTGGACAGTGATGAATCTGTACTCATCGCCCTGGAACGCGTACTGGAGGAACAAGGATATGAAACCACCACCGCATGGGAGCTGAACGAGGCCCTGAAACTGATGGACGCCAGCCGTTTTGATGTCCTGCTGGTGGGCGATCATCCGCCCGATCTGAACTGCGAGCGCTTGTTGAAGCTGCTGCGCCGAGGCCAGTTGTGGATGCCCTGCGTGGTGATGCATTCGACGGCGCGGCATCCTTTCTCGGAGCAGTACCTGCAGTACCTGGGCGCACACGGGGTGGCATGCAAGTGGAACGACAAGGAGGTATTGGAGGAGGTCAGGAAGTGCGTGGCCGATCTTCACGTCGCAGCCTGACCAGCATTTCACCACCGAGACACAGGGGGAAAAAACAGAAAAAGGAAAAGGGCACGGATTCTTGCGTGCCCTTTCTTCATTGATCTCGTTTTGCCTAACAACTAGAAACTAGCAACTAGAAACTGGCAACTGTTTTCCTACCGATTGTTGGGCGGATTGTTCCGCGCGCTGTTGCGTTCGGCGATGGTGCGGCGCGCGTTGTCGGCGAGTTCTTTTGCCCTGGGCAGCAGTTCGAGCGCCTTCTGCACCTGCGGATCGGCTTCCGCGCGGACCTTCAGGCCCTCAATCTGGCCGAACTCGTCAATGAACATTTCGCTCTTGATGCTGGCGCGGATCCAATCGTTCACCGGCGCCAGGTCCGCTTCCGACCAGGGAATTTTCTGGTCGGTGAGAAAGCTGCGGAATTCCAGCATCACCGGGTCATCCACTTCGAAGGTCTTGGGGATTTGCCGGTTGATCAGGTAGTGCTTGGCGAAATTGAAGAACGCGTAGTGCTGCAGCAGCGTGTCCTGGAAGTGATTGGTCTTGATGGCCGGGACCTTGACGTCGGGGGTGATGCCGCCGCCGCCGTATACCGGGCGGCCGCTGTCGGTCATCTTGACTTCGCGATTGGCATTGCCGTTCTCGCCGTTTTCGCGGTTGTAGTAGTAGTCGTACAAGGAAATGCCGCTGTAATCGCGCTGGATGAGCCGCCCGCTGGGGGTGTAGTACTTGGCGGTGGTCAGCGCCAGGCCGGTGTTCTCCGACAGCGGATAGACGGTCTGCACCAGGCCCTTGCCGAAAGTGTTCTCGCCGACGACCAGGCCGCGGTCGTGGTCCTGGATGGCGCCGGCCACGATCTCGGCGGCCGACGCGGTGCCCTTGTTCACCAGCACGACGATCGGGTAGTTGCGCCCGCCATTACCGTGGCTGGCGCGATACACCTTCTCCGGCGACGAGCGCCCATGGTGCGACACGATCACCGCGCCCTTGGGCAGGAACTTGTCGGCCACGCCGACGCCCTCGCTCAGCAGCCCGCCGGGGTTCTGACGCAGATCAAGGACCAGGCCCTTCAACTCGCCGAATTGATCGAGCGCTTCCTGGACTTCCTTGTCGGTCGTTTCCTGGAAGCCGGTGACGTGCAGGTATCCGATGCCCGGGCGGATCAGGAAATGCAGGTCCACGCTGTAGCGCGGAATTTCGTCGCGCGTAACGGTAAACTCCATCGGCTTGGGAGCGCCTTCGCGCAGGATGGTGATGCGCACCTGCGTGCCCTTGGGTCCCTTGAGCAGGTCGGCGACTTCGCTGGTGCTCAGGTTGTCGGTGGGCTTGCCGTCCACGGCGGCGATCACGTCGCCCGGATGGATGCCGACTTTATACGCCGGCGTGCCCACGAACGGCATCAGCACGATGACTTTGTTGTTGCGCGGTCCCACCGACATGCCCACGCCGTAATACTTGCCGCGCTGCTCTTCGCGCAGCAGCGAGTACGACTTGGGATCGAAGAAATTGGAGTGCGGATCGAGCACCCGCAGCATGCCGGGAATGGCGCCGTTGAAGATGGCCTTGTCGGCGTTTACCGGCTCTGCGTAGTTCTGCTCGACCACGTCATAGACCTGGGAGAACGAGCGCAGGCTGTCGCGCACGTCGGTGTCGGACGACGGCTGCGAGGGGCTGACACGCTGCCCAAACAGCGCGCCCAGGAAGCCACATACCAGGATGACCAGGACAACCAGCAGAAGGGAACGGCGGGCGCCACGGAGCATAGTGATAGAAATCCTTCCGGTGCGACGAAGACGCGAACGATGTCCTCACCGTGAACTGCTCGAAGTATAACATGGGTATTTCGGGGCATTTACGGGCATTTTGTCCCACAAAAGGCACGAAAGTACTACGGGCGCAAGGCTTCGGGCTGCAGGCTTCAGGCTTCGGGCTCCGGCTTGTGGCACACGCGCCCACGCGTGTGCGATGAACCAGTTGGTCCCGTGTTGAGGAATGGGGGAATGGAAGGTGGCGGTTAGTACTGCAGGGGTCCTTCGACTCGGGCGTGCGCCCTCGCTCAGGATGACAATTCTCATTTTCGTGATTATCCCCTGGTGATTCGGCGTGGCCGGAAGCGCAAGCTTTGATCGTGTGGGTGACAGCGGAGCCTTTTTGGCGCTCTTCCTCGACGGCCATTTCTTCCGCGAGCCGTTCCGCTTCCGTCTCCGGCAATTGCAATACCTCAAGCAATTCCTTCATCAACGATTTTTCCTGCGCGATGTCACCGGATTTGGAGATTTCCTGCGTCTCTTCGTGGAGGCGATTGAGGTTGGAGCTGGCGATCTGTAGGGCGTAGAGCATGAGGGCGACGCGCTTGGTGTCCACGGCCTTGTCGGTGAGGAGGCGCATGACCTGGAAGAGGGCGGCATCGAGGGTGCCTACCCCAGGGGAAACCGTCGTTCGGCTGCGGTCAGGGCAGGCTGCGGGTGGGGCACGCGGCCCTAAGCTCAACTGCTGCGGCCAACCTATCGTGTCGTCCCTAACGGGACTGGGACGGTCTACGATGACGTTTCCCGGCGCTGAAGCGCCGGGCTATTTTCATCCGCCCCTGCGGGGCTGGGAGGTGGAATGGTCTGAATCAGCGTGCTCATCGAAGATCACTCCTTCACCGCAATTCCCAGCGTCTTCATCTTCCGATAGAGGTGTGATCTCTCCAGCCCCAACACTTCGGCGGTGCGGCTGACGTTGCCGTGATTCTGGTCGAGGGTTTTCAAAATGAAGTCGCGCTCGTAGGCCGCGCGCGCCTGGTGCAGGGTGGAGAAGCCGTCGCCACCGCGGCGCGAAGTATCGCGATAGACCAGCGGCGGCAGGTGCTTGCGGTCGAGTTTCGTCACCGCCGGGTTCATGATGACGATGCGCTCGATCACGTTTCTTAACTCGCGCACGTTGCCCGGCCACGAGTAGCGCATGAGCGCGTCAATGGCGTCGTCGGTCATCTCCTTGGTGCGGCGGCTGTATTGCGAGGAAAATTCCTTGAGGAAATGGCGCGCCAGCAGGGGCACGTCTTCCAGGCGCTCGCGCAGCGGCGGCACGAGGAAGGGAATCACGTTTAAACGATAAAACAGGTCCTCGCGGAAATTGCCCTTGGAAATTTCTTCCTCCAGGTCGTGATTGGTGGCGGCGATGACGCGCGCGTCCACGGTGACCACCTCGTCTCCCCCAACCGGCGTGAAGCTCTGCTCGTCGAGGGTGCGCAGGACCTTGGCCTGCGTCTTCAGGCTCATGTCGCCGACTTCGTCGAGGAACAGCGTACCCCCGTCCGCCTTCTGAAATTTTCCTTCCTTGTCGGCGCTCGCTCCGGCAAATGAGCCCTTGCGGTGGCCGAACAATTCGCTCTCGATCAGGTCTTCGGGAATGGCGGCGCAGTTGACCTCGACGAACATGGCCTCGTAGCGCTCGCTCTCGGCGTGGATGGCGCGGGCGACCAGTTCCTTGCCGGTGCCGGACTCGCCGAAGATGAGCACGCGCCCGTTGGTCGGCGCCATGAGCCCGATCTGCTGGCGCAGCGCCTTCATCGGGATGCTCTCGCCGGCGATCACGCTCTTGGGCTGCTGGCGCTTGAGGTCGCGGTTTTCCACGCGCAGGCGGCGCGCCTCGGCCGCGTTTTTCACCAAGATGAGCGTCTTCTCGATGGAGAGCGGCTTTTCCAGAAAGTCAAAGGCGCCCAGCTTGGTGGCGCGCACGGCGGTTTCGATGGTGCCGTGGCCGGAAATCATGATGACCTCGGGCGAGGCGTCGGATTGCTTGATCTTGTGCAGCGTTTCCAGGCCGTCCATGCCGGGCAGCCAGATGTCGAGCAGCACCACGTCAAACGGGCGCTTGTCGAGCATCTCCAGGCAGACCTCCCCGCTGCCGGCGAGCGCGGCGGTATAGCCTTCGTCCTCGAGCACGCCCTTGAGCGACTCGCGGATGCCGGGCTCGTCGTCAACGATGAGGACGTTATGCATGGGCCATCTGCGCCGGTTCGGCGGCGACCGGCAGCTCGACAATGAAGCGCGCGCCCACCGGCTTGTTTTCCTCGACACGAATGGTGCCGCGGTGGTCTTCCACGATGCGGCTGACGATGGCCAGCCCGAGCCCGGTGCCGCGCTTCTTGGTGGAAAAATACGGCAGGAACAATTTTTCCTTGAGCTCGTGGGTGACGCCGTGGCCGCTGTCGGCGATCACGATTTCGATGGCGTCGCGCGTCCCGGCCAGCGCGGTGCTGATGTCTACTTCGCGGATCAGAGACTCCTGCATGGCTTCGGCGGCATTGTCCACCAGGTTGGCGATGGCGCGCTTGATGGCCTCGGGATCGGCCATGACCTTCGGCAGGTCGGGTGCAAGCTGGGTGTGGACGCGGATGTTGTCGAGCCGCCCGTTGAACATGGCGAGCGCGGATTCCACGATGGTGTTGATGTCGGCGGGCTGTGGCTGCGCCTGCGGGAAGCGGGCAAACGTAGCGAACTCGTCCACCAACGTGCGCACGGTTTCGACGGCGCCACCGATGGTCTCGGCGCAACCCTTGATCACTTCCAGCGACTGCGGGTCGGGCGGCGTGCCGCGCTCCAGGTGGCGGCGGATGCGCTCGGCGGAGAGCGCGATGGGGGTGAGCGGGTTCTTGATTTCGTGCGCCACGCGGCGCGCCACCTCGCGCCAGGCGGCCTGCTTCTGCGCCTTGAGCAGATCCGATAAATCCTCGAAGACGAGCACGTAGCCGAGGCGCTGGCCTTCGTGCTGCAACGACGCAGCGGTCACCGCCGCGGTCAGATGGCGGCGCTGAAACGGGATTTCCATCTGGATGGTGGTGGAGCCCATGCGGTCGGCCTTGCGCAGCAGATGGCGCATCTCCTGCATCACCTCGGGCGGGAAGATGTGGTCAACCCGGAGGCCTTCGTGCGAGCCGTTGCCGTCGGGCCACAGGATCCGGTTGAGCGCGTTGTTGGTGTGGGTGATGCGGCGCTCGGCATCGAGAGACAGCACGCCGGTGGGAATGCTTTCCAGGATGGTTTCCATGTGGCGGCGGCGCTGCTCCAGGGCGGCGTTGGCATCGGCGAGTTCCCGGCTGGAGGCCTCGATCTGCCGGCGCGAGGATTCCAGCTCCTCCGCCATGCGGTTGAAGGAGCGCAGCAGCTTGCCCAGTTCGTCGCCGGTATCCACGGCGACACGGTAATCGAATTTTCCGCGCGAGATTTGTTCGGTTGCTTCCGCCAGCGCAGCCACCGGCCGGGTGACGAATTTGGAGAGGAACAGCGCCATCCAGGTGGAGGCGAACAGAACCAATACGGTGAGCAGGAGCAGCAGTCCCATGTAGGTGCGGCGGACGAGCTTGCGCTGCTGCGCCAGTTCCATGTAGCGGCGCTGGCTGGCTTCAATCTGCGCCATGGTGCGGGAGAATTCCGGCGGCAGCGGCATGCCGACCAGCACCCATCCGCCGCGGCCGCCCACCATCGCCGACCCCAGCATGAACTCGACGCCGTTCAGAGTGAAGGATTTGGGCAGCGGCAGCAGCGTGCCCTGGTGCTCGCCAATGCGCTGGCGCATCGTCGGCCAGGGTTCGGGCAGGTGGAACGCGGCCTCGGCTTCGCCGTCCAGGATGGCGACCGCGAAGCCGCCCTGAAGAGGCGCCTCATGATGGCGGAAGATGCTGACCACCTGTCCGAAATCGCCTTTCTCAAACCCGCGCTGCGTCGGCGCCGCTTCGGCGATGGAGGTGGCTTCCGCCTTGGCGTTGTCCATCGCGTAATTGGAGAGCAGCGTGCCGACGCGCGCCGTGTCCTGGCGGACTTCCTCCACCGGGCGAGAGAACCACTTGTCAATCGAGCGGTTCATTAGCCCATAAGCAAACATGAACATGAACAGCACCGGGCCGAACGACAGCACCAGAGCGCCCAGCACCATCTTGGTGCGAAATCTCGAGCCCAGCACGCCTCCCCGCGTCTCGGCAAACAGCTTGAGCAGGGTGCGCGCCAGCACGACCATGAGCGCCAGCAGCAGAAGGAAGATGAGCGAGGAAAGGGCGGAGAAGATCAGCGTCTGCTCGCTGGTGGTGGGGCGCAGGAACGTAAGATCGAATGCCTGCTGGGAGGAAACTACAAACAACAACAGGAAGATGATGATCGCGAGAATGATCAGGGCAGTACGGCGCCGGCGCGAGCTTTCCTCGGGACGAATTGGCGCTTTGACAGACAAAAGGAGCGGCCTCCGCGACAGAAGCGCGTCATGCGGGGCGGTAGGGACATTATAACGGGAGAACCAGCAGGGAAATTCAGCGAAGACGCGGCCCGCGCGCGCGGGCTTGGGGCATTAGCCGTGGCCCTCGAACCGGCAGGAACACCCGCAGCGGGCACTGGTCGCACAGCGCCTTCGACTTCAAACAAAAATTCTTTCCTACGCCGACGATCAAACCGTGCATTTCGTTGAAGACCTGTGCGGTCGCGGTGCGACGAACGGTGCTCATGCGAGAGGGCGGGTGGCACGAACCTTCGGGGCGAGTCCCGAGTCGCGAGTCCCGAGTCGGGAGTGAGTGGAAATGAGCTTCACATTCAGTCATGAATGCCGGTGCAGCCAATGAGGTTTCAAATAGGCTGCGAATGTCGTCGTAGGGCGCGTTTGGGGGGAGGATGCGGTGGCGGTCGAGAATGCGGCGGGTATAGGCGTCCACCACGAAAACCGGATGATTGCCGCCGTAGAGAAGGATGGAGTCCGCGGTTTCCGGGCCGATGCCGTTGAGCGCCAGCAATTCCGCGCGCAATTCGGCGGTGGGGCGGGCGAACATGCGATGGAGAGAGCCGGCGTGGCGCTCATCCAGGCAGGCGACGAAATTTTTCAGCCGCGCCGCTTTTTGCCGGAAATAACCCGCGGAGCGGATGAGCTGCTCCAGTTGCGGGAGCGGCGTGTGGCGAATTCCGGTGAGGCTGAGCACGCGCGCGCGGCGGAGTTGCGCCATGGCCTTTTCGACGTTGGTCCACGCCGTATTCTGGGTGAGAAAGGCGCCGACGACGACCTCGAAGCGGCTCTGCGCCGGCCACCAGTGCTGGCGTCCCCAGGCGCGAAACAGGGTTTGGTAGAAGGCGCGAATTGTTTCCGTCCGGGACAGGGCCACAAAATAAGTCTAAACGTCCGCCGCCAGGGTGCGGGGGGAACCCAGCCGTATCAGCGCCTGGCGCAGGCGCGGGTGCTCGCGCATTAGGCGCAGGTAGTCCCATTCTTCGTCCGCCATCTTGGCGCGAATGATGTGCAGCAACTTCGATTTTTCCGCCGCGGTCCAGGTGCGCAGGTCGGCGGCGGAGTTCAGGGAGAGGGCGAAGTTGCTGAAGGCGTAGCGCTCGTCGGAAGTCAACTCGCCCGGGGAGAGGTTAAGCGCCGAGGCGAGGCGCTGGGTGCAGGCGGCGCGAAAGGCGTCGGCGTCGCCACCGGACTTGGCCATCTCGCGCAGCACGGCCATGCCGAGGGTGCGGGCGCGGAAGCGGTCCCAATCGCCGCGCGGCGTGCGCGGCATTTCGAAGAAGACATGGCCGGCGGCCAGTTTGCGCAGGGTGCGTGCGGGCGTGCGATAGCGCGGGTTGGCGGCAATCTTCTTTTCTTCTGCTTCGACCAGCGCGGCAAGTTCCGGCCACCCGGGACGGAAGCCGAGCTTGCGGTAGAACCAGAACGCGCCGGAGTCGATCGCTTCCTCGTTGTCCGCGCCGAGCTGGTACGGGTACACGGAAATCGTGTCCATGCCGAGCAGTTGGCGGAGGGCGCGCAGCACCTGGGCGTAGGTCCAGCCCGTCTCGCCTTCGCGAAATGCATAAAAGGTGTTGAAGCCGATTTCCATCCAGTCGGCGAGTGCGATCGCTTCCAGGTAGTTGATCGGGATTCCGTTCTTGAGGGTGAACCCCGCAGCGTAGGTGCGCAGAGGGAAACGCCGGCTGGAGGGAAGTCCCCAGATAAAAATCTGCGTGCCGCGCCCGACCTCGGCGAGATAGACCGGCGGCGCTCCGAAAGTCATGCCGTAAAGCCCGCGGTAGCGGACGGTCAGCACCTCGCGCCCCATGTTGATGATGTCGGCGCTCTCGCCGGGAGAGAGGGTCTCCAGCCTGAGCGGGGAAGCGAGTTCGCGCGCCAGTGAGACGTCGCCGCGGCGGATGAGCGGCTCGCGATGAAAAAAGATCGGATGCGAGTCGCGGCGGGCGAGAGTGCGGCTGGCGGGAAGCTCGCCGAGGTTCCACTGCACCGGCAGTTGCAGCGATTCGTACAGTTCCGCCTTGCTGCGCTCGGGCATGTTGGGCGAGGCAAAGCGCCGCAGCAGCCACGCTACTTCGGGCTCGTTGCCACGAGCCGCATCCAGCCACTCGCGATAGGGCACGTCAGGCTCGACGAAGCCGTCTTCATCGAGCAGCGGCATAAAGCGCGGCCAGGTGTTGGCCAGGCGTGCGCTGTTGATGTCGGCGTCCCAGCAGATTTCGACGTGCTTGGGATACGACTGCGCCAGCCAGGCGGCGATCTCGTAAGGAAACGTGTCAACGATTTCAATGCCGGCGATGCCGGAGACCGATTCGTCGTCGAAAGCGGACATGTCGGCGCCGGAGGCGCGCAATTGCTCGACGCGCGCGAGCATGCCCGCGAGCAGCGCTTCGCTGATCCGCACCACGCCGGGTCCTTGCGGGAACGCGCGCAGGAAGAGGACTGCGTCGTGAAAGCGGATGAGAGACTGCGCGTCGCGAAAGTGCCCCTTGCCAGCGGCGGCGATGGCCTTCTCCGCGCGCGCGGCTTCGCCGGGGCCGAAACGGCGCTTGCTTTCCTCAAGCCGTGCGAGGAGCCGCTCTGACTTGTCTGTGGCCATGAATTTCGCGGAGATGGGCGGGAAGTGTACCCTGAACTGTCACGGGAGTCACTAGCGCGTTCGCCAGCCAAGCACAAACCGCAAATCACCGATGGCCGCTTCGCCCCACTCTCGCATCCAACCACCAGGAGTCCCTCATGAAATCTGCCGTGCTTGCCCTGCTCATGCTGGGTTTTGCGACGTTGTCCTTTGCCGCGCCGCGCCACGCATACACAATGGTTGTGCCCGCCGCTAACGCGCGCTCCATCACCTTCGACGTGCAGGAAGGCGACCTCATTATCCGCGGCGATCCGGCCGCCACGTCGGTACACATGCGGGTCTCCATTGACCGTTACTGGCTTTTCAGGCTCGGCGAAGAGGGCATTCTAAAGAAATTGGTCAAAGTCAGCGGCGAAGGGACGCCGGAGCTGAAAATCATCACCGAGATCGAGCCGTCGTGGCGGAATTACGGCCGAGCCGAGTACCCGATTGACTTCGAGGTCGTGGTGCCCGCCGGCGCGGTGCTCAACCTCCGCGATACCTCCGGAAAAATCGAAGTTTCGGACATCAGACAGCGCGGTCGATGTCCACGATGGCAGCGGCACCCTCGCCGTGCGCCACGTCAAAGGCCCCCTCAGCATTGATAAGGAATCCGGCGACGTGCGCGTGCAGGACGTGTTGGGCACGACCACGATCGCCAGCCGCTCCGGCCAGCTTCACTTTCTGCGTGTGGGCGAACTGAACGTCACCGCCTCCGACGGCAATCTCGACGTCAACGACGCCGGTTCCGCACGGCTGGTCAACAAGGGCGGCAATATTCGCGTCTCCGGCGTGAATGGCAGCGTGCACATTGACGACGACTCCGGCGAGATCGTAGTCAGCCAGGTCGGCGGCGACGTTGACATCCGTGACACCTCCGGCCAGATCCGCGCCTCGCATGTCGGCGCGCTCACGATCGATGACGCTTCTGGGGACGTGGTGGTTGATGGCGCCCGCAGCGTCAATGTGCGCACCAAGGAATCAGGGCAGGTAAAAGTGAAGAACGTCGCCGGCGAGGTCAACATTCCGTCCGGCATCACGCTGGCACGGCGCTAGAGAATACAGAGATGCGAACGTGATTTTGTTTGTGCCGTCCCTGCGGAATGGAGATCCCGTTTCATAACACCACGAGCGAAATCCCCTTGTTCCCGCGTCCCAGGTCGAAATCCTGTTTCAACTCCGGATGCGCTTGCAGCAGCGCCCACGAGCGCTCATCGGAGATGCGCCACTCCTCGCCGGCGATGAACGCGCGTAGTTCCCCAGCGCGCACCCGCTGCATCAACTCCGCTTGCACCGCCATGCGAATCGCGCCGCCTTTCCCGGAAGAGCCGTATCCATGGATGATCTTGACCGCCGCATACCCCTCGGCTCGCGCCATCCGCAGCGCGTCATTCATCAACGACAATGCCAGCGGCACCGTCGGCATGTCCTGTTCCAGGTTGACGACCTTCAGCGCCGATTTCCGCCTCTTCATCCCGCAACTCCCGCCTCTCATTTATCATGTCTGCTGGTTATGAGCATGAAGGAAATTGCCAGTTGGGCGCTGAATGTATGCGGCGCGCGCGGCGCGCAGTTCGCCGACTGCCGCATCGTGGACGAGCGCCAGCGCGGGCTCGCCACCAAGAACGGCAAGGTCGGGCACGTGGCCGACAGCCAGTCGCTGGGAATCGGCATTCGCGTCCTGGCTGACGGCGCCTGGGGATTCGCCGCCACCGAGGACCTGACGCGCGACCGGCGTCGAGATCACCGCCGGGCAGGCGGTCGAGATTGCGCGCGCGTCGGCCCGGGTCAAGCAGCACGACGTGCGCCTCGCGCCCGAGACGGCCTACACGGATGACTGGACCAGCCCCTACCAGATCGATCCTTTCGGCATCTCGGTGGAGCAGAACCTCGACCTGTTAATGAAGGTTGATGCCGAATTGCGTGCGGTCAAAGGGCGTTACGCTGGCGGAAACGAACATGAATTTCCGCCGCTACGAACAGTGGTATTACTCCTCCGACGGCTCCGACATTCACCAGGTGAAGTACACGACGGGCGCAGGATATGCGGCGTTTGCCTTTGCCGGCTCGGAAATTCAGAAGCGCTCGTATCCGACTTCGTTCGGCGGGCAGTGGCAGGACAAAGGATACGAGCTGATTCACGAGCTCAAGCTGCTGGAGAACGCGCGGCGGATCGCCGAGGAGTGCGTCGCGCTGCCCAAGGCCGACCAGTGTCCGCAAGGGAAGTTCGACATCATCCTCGATTCCTCGCAGCTCGGGCTGCAAATTCACGAGTCGGTGGGGCACCCGATCGAACTCGACCGCGTGCTGGGCATGGAAGCCAATTTCGCCGGCACGTCGTTTCTCACCATCGACAAGCTGCGCAAGCTGAAGTACGGCAGCGAACTGGTGAACGTGGTGGCCGACGCGCGCCCCGAGCACGGTCCCGGCCTCGGCACCTTCAAGTACGACGACGAGGGCGTTCCGGCGCAGTGCACACCGATCATCAGCAACGGCCTGTTCACCGGTTACCTGACCTCGCGCGAGACGGCGGCGATGGTCGGACTGGAGCGCTCGGGCGGCACGGTGCGCGGCGAAGGCTGGAACCGCCTGCCGATGATCCGCATGACCAACGTCAGCATTTTGCCGGGGGAAAAGAAGCTCAGCCCGGAGGAACTGATCGCCTCCACCGACCACGGAATTTTCTTCCAGACGAACCGCTCCTGGTCGATTGACGACAAGCGCTACAACTTCCAGTTCGGCACCGAGATCGGCTGGGAGATCAAGGGCGGCAAGCTCGGGCGCATGCTGAAGAACCCGTCGTATTCGGGGATTACGACCGAGTTCTGGAATTCGATGGACGCCATTTGTTCGCGCGAGCATTGGACGCTGTGGGGCACGCCGAATTGCGGCAAGGGCCAGCCGCAACAGGTGATGGGAACGGGACACGGCGCGAGTCCGGCGAGATTTCGTGGAGTAACGGTGGGGACGGCTTATAAAGGGAATTAGTTTGGATGCCATCAGCCTATTGGGACTCGGATGTTGTTTCCGATTTTCTCCGGCACTCACGTGCCGGTCTGGGTTCTGTCGCCGCGTGAGGCTGAAATATGAAATGTTAAGCAGCGATTTCCTGGCTAGTGTGGCAAGCGCTGCCATCAGATGAATTTGGAGGGAACGATCCCTCAATCCAATTCTTATGGTTTAGTTTCCACGCGAAGAGCTGTACGGACTCACCTCTCAAATTCGGCGCTGCAGCGCTTCGATCGCGGCCAATATTGCGGAAGGCTGCGGAAGGCGGGGCGAAGGCGATTTCCACCGTTTTCTACAGATAGCTTCCGGATCCGCAAGTGAGTTGGACTATCACCTCATACTTGCACATGACCTCGGTTTCTTAGCAGAAGCTGACTACAAACGCCTGGCGGGGAACTTGGCTACTCTAAGGCGAAGACTCACGTCCTTAATCTGCACAGTTGATGATCAGCGGGGGGTCGTGCGGGCCAACGGCTAACGGCCAATGGCAAATGGCTGTGACATGCTGACGAAAGATAAAGCGCAAGACACGTTTGATCGCGTAAAGAAGTTCTCGACTGCCGACGAAATTGAACTGCTGATTGGCGGCGGTAGAAATGCCCTCACCCGCTTCGCCAACAACACCATTCATCAGAACGTGGCGGAAGAAAATTACGTTCTTTCCGTGCGCACCGTGTTCGACGGCCGCACGGCGCGCGCCACGACGAACAAGTTCGATGACGAGAGCGTTCGCTGCTGCGTCAAGGCGAGCGAGGATTTGGCGCGCGTGCAGGCGAAAGATTCCGACCTGCTGCCGGTTGCCGGACCCGATGCGTTTGGCGCAGGCCCGCAAGTAGGGCGCACATTCATCGAGACGGCCGGTATCACGCCGGCAGACCGCGCAGAAGCGGTGGGCAAGATCGTGCGCGTCGCCCAGCGCGAGAACCTGACCACGGCAGGGATTTACGCCACGTCAGAATCGGTCGAAGCCGTCCTGAATTCGCGCGGACTGTTTGCCTATCACACGCAAACCTCGGCCGAGATATCGGTCACCATGCTGGCCAGGGACTCGTCGGGCTGGCAGAAGGCGAACTCGCCGGATGTGCGCAATCTGGATCCAGTGGCGCTGGCGGAGATTGCGGCGCGCAAGGCGCGCGAGTCCGCCGCGCCCCAGGAGCTGGCGCCGGGCAAGTACACCGCGATCCTGGAGCCGGCGGCGGTGCTGGATTTGTGCGGCTTCATGTTCTGGGACTGGGGCGGGCAGGCGATTCTCGACGAGCGCTCGTTCCTCAACAACCGTATCGCGACGCAGTTGTTCGGCCAAAACGTCACCATCTACGACGACGCCGATCATGCGCTGCAGTCGGGCCCGCCGTTCGACGGAGAAGGCGTGCGACGGCAGCGCGTTCCGCTGGTGGAGAACGGCGTCCCCAAGCGGCTGGTGTACGCGCGCGCCACAGCGGAGAAGATGAAGAAATCGGAGCACTCCGGCAAGGTGGGGCCGGTGGAAGTTACCGGTCACGGCCTGCCGCTGCCGAATGAAATCGGCGAAATTCCGCTCAACATTGTTTTTGCGCCGCCGGCGGAACCGAAGACGGTGGAGCAGATGGTGGCGACGACCGAACGCGGCGTGCTGATCACCCGGCTGTGGTATATCCGCGAAGTGGACCCGTACGAAAAAATTTTGACCGGCATGACGCGCGACGGCACGTTTTACGTCGAGGGCGGCAAGGTGCGGCACGGCATCTTGAATTTCCGCTTCAACGAGAGCTTGATTGAAATGCTGGCGAACGTCGAGGAGATGGGGCAGCCGGTGCGGGCGAGCGGGGAAGAGTCGTTCGACATGGTCGTGCCGGCGATGAAGGTGAAGAAGTTTAACTTCACGGAAGTGACGAAATTCTAGGCGAGTCTCCAGTCCTCAGTCTTCAGTCGTCAGCCGCTCAACCCCTCGAGACTGACGACCGAAAACCGACTCCCGAGGTAACCCTCGCAGGTGACCTTACCCGGTAATACTTTGGTAACTTTAAATCAGCGCGGAGTGGGTGTAATCTACGGCCTTCGTGACCCTTGAAGAAACATCAACGGAACTGAGAACTTCGGTGCGGTTCCCGCTTAGGCTCCCCATCGCCATCACGACATCGGGCGAAGAACACCAGGCGGAAACGCAAGACATTTCAGCCGGCGGGGTCCTGTTTCATCTGGAATCGGAAATGAAGGTCGGATCGCCGATCGAATTCCGCATTTCGATGCCGGCAGCAGTGTTGGGCGCATCCACGGATGTACTGGTAACCGGTCTGGGACGCGTGGTACGTTGTAGCGTCGAAGGCGAACGCCGCGCCATTGCGGCCGTCATTGACGAGTACCGGTTCGAGCGTCGCCAGTAGACCTCCTGGGGGAGCCACATGGCCAGCCGACTGGCCAAAGTACAAGCGGAAACTCAACCGACCTCGGCCGAAAACGGCCATCCCATTCGTGTCATCATCGCGGATTCGCAAGCCATTTTCCGCGTCGGCATCCGCAAAGTGCTGGCGGTGGAAGACGACCTGCGCGTGGTCGCGCAGGCGGAAACGCTGGCCCAGGCGTTCTCGGCGGTGGCCAAGTTTCCCGCTGACGTGCTGCTGTTCGAGTCGCGCATCTCTTCCAATGCACCGGAAGCGGCGACGGAATTCCTGAAGCGCGCCCCGGAGGTCAAGATGATCGTGATCACCGGCGATGTCGATGCCGATCAGACGGTGGAATACCTGCGCCGCGGAGTGCGCGGCATCGTGACGCGCTCCATCGCCCCCGACCTGCTGGTGAGGTGCGTGCGCAAGGTCGCCGAGGGCGAGACTTGGCTGGACAACCGCGGCGTCAACTGGATGATCGAGGCCTACCGCTCGCAGGCGACGCTGCTGACCGCGCCGCGTCCCAAGAACCGGCTGAGCGACAAGGAACTGCGGATCGTATCCTGCGTGGCGCAGGGCATGCGCAACAAGGAAATCGCGCAGCAGGTCGGAACCACGGAGCAGGTGATCAAGAACTATCTGCGCAAGGTGTACGACAAGCTGGGCGTTTCCGACCGCCTGGAACTGGCGCTGTACTGCATTCACCACCGGCTGATGAACAAGGGCAGCGCAGCGGCGGATGTATCCGAAGCCGCGGCCGCCGCCTCCAACAGCACGGAAGTGGCGGAATAGCGCATCGGAAACCAGGCCAGCCGCCGGGACCTGTTCAGGAGCACGAGCCGCCGGCTTCCTCCCTGGGAATGTAGGCCCTCTTCCTGAGTGGATCTTCTCCGTCAAGCAGATTTCCGCCGGCGTTGACAAACTGCGAGCAACATTCGGGCATGCCTCCCATCTGGTAAACTTCTGGGTTCGCAATTCAATCCGGCAGTCATCTATGTGCCTGGCCGAAGGGAGGCAATCATGAAAGGCGATGCCAAGGTAATCGCGGTCCTGCAGGAGGCGCTGAAGGCGGAGCTGACGGCCATCAACCAATATTTTCTGCACGCGGAAATGTGCGAGAACTGGACCTACTACAAGCTGGCGGAGACCACGCGCAAGGAATCCATCGAGGAGATGACCCACGCCGAAAAGCTGATCGAGCGCATCCTCTACCTGGACGGCACGCCGAGCATGAGCGACTACTTCAAGATCAATATCGGCGCCACCATCGAACAGCAGCTCAAGAACGACCTGCAACTGGAATACGACGCGGTGAAGCGCCTGAACGACGGTATCCGCACCTGCGAGACCGCCAACGATAACGGGTCGCGCGAGCTGCTGAAGCAGATTCTGATGGACGAAGAGCACCATGTTGACTGGCTGGAAGGCCAGTTGCACGTGATCCAGGAAATGGGAATCCAGAATTACCTGACCCAGCAGTTGGGCGACAAAAAGGTAGAATAAGAGAGTCGTCCCGCCTTCGAAGCGTCTCCGGAGAGATGGCCGAGTGGCTGAAGGCGCACGCTTGGAAAGCGTGTATACGGGAAACCGTATCGAGGGTTCGAATCCCTCTCTCTCCGCCATAACTTTCTAAGCTGTTCTTGATAAATCACTTGTAACATGTGCTAGGCTCTTGGTGTCGGTCAAATTGGCGAAAACAGACACCAAGGGGTTGCATGTGGCTGGCACGAAAAGCGTTCGGATCATCAAGAAGGTTCGCGTAGCGAGCGGAGTCTGGCGCTTCATATCGCTCAAGAAAGCAGGGGCACGCTACGCCTGGGACAAGCGGCCCGGCCATTATTTTATCGAGTGGTGGCAAGGCCGCCACCGGCGCCGAGAAGTCGCCGGGCAGACGCCCAGTGAGGCGATGGAGGCCCAGCGGCGGAAACGGAACGAGCTTGTCGGTGAATTGATGCTTGGTTCAAGCGGCAAGCCAGCGGCGCCGGCGGACGCTGCACCTCTCACACTGCTTTCCGAAGCCATTGACATGTTCTTGCAGCATGTGCGGGTGCACTCACCGGATAAGCCGCGCACTGTCAAGCGCTATACGGCAGCACTCGACCACGTGAAGCGAATCCTGGGCAGCAAGATGTTCGTCGAGGCGATTACGCGCCCCGACATCGACGATTACAAGGCCGTCCGCAGCGGTGAGTCCAGCAACCAGCATCCGGACCGGCCCATCACGCCCCGCACGGTCAATTACGAAATTTGCGTGCTGCGGACGTTCTTTTATTTTCTGATCGGCGAGCGGAACCTGCCGATTCAGAACCCTTGCGCGAAGTTCAAGCAGTTGAAGGACCCTCGTGCCAAGGCGAAGCGCCGCCCGCCGACCTACCGTCAGGACGAACTGAACCGAATTCTCGCCAAGTGCGATGAGAACGAAAAAGCGATCTTTGCCACGTTCCTTCTCACCGGCTTTCGGGAGGAGGAGCTGTGCTATCTCACATGGGCAGATGTTGATCTTGGGGATCGTAACAACGCCACGCTTCGCGTGAGCGGAGAAGGCAAGCAGGGCTTCTCACCGAAGGATTACGAGGAACGAGTGATTCCCATTCCGCGCGAACTAGCGGAACTCTTGAAAAAACTTCCGCACCGGTCAAAGTGGATCTTCCCGACGAAAGCGGGGAACCGGCAGACGCATCTCCTGCGGCGGCTGAAGGAAATCGCCGCTGCGGCGAACGTGGCCGGCGCCACACTTCACAAGTTCCGGCACACCTACGCCACAAAGCTTCTCGAATGCGGGTGTGATATTGTCACTGTGCAAAAACTCATGGGGCACAGTGACATCGATACCACACGGCAGTATCTTGATCCGGACGAAAAACTCAAACGGAGCGCCGTGAACAAACTCTCTTTCAGCATTAGGGAATCTCTGAACAACTCCAGCGATCGAGCCGCTGAATGGCCGCGATGCGGAGTTTCAGCGAGTTTGACTTAGCCTACGATGGGTACGGTCGCTGAATTTGCGGCACGCCGCGTGTTACAACCGCTCCGACCGACACTACGCCGCTGCGTACAGCAGCTTCCTGCGCGCCATGAACAGGTTCACCAGCGCACAGGTCGCAAACAGCCGGTTGGCGTTCTTCTTGAGTCCGCGGTAGCGTACCTTCACGAACCCGAACTTCAGCTTCATCACCCCAAACACGTGTTCGACCTTGGAGCGCACCGTCGACTTCGCCCGATTCTTGGCGCGCTCTCCTTCATCGACGTGGTCCTTGTACCGGTAGCGCCGATGCGTGCAGTCCTGCGCCTGCGGCGCCTGGCGGTGAATGATCTCGCTCTGCCCTTGGTACGCCTGATCGCCCCAGACCCGCGTCTCCTCCCCGTGCAGCAACTCCGGCAGCACCGTCGCGTCCGCCACGTTGGCCGCTGTCGCCACCACGGTGTGGATCATCTTCGTCTTGCTATCCACCCCCACGTGCGCTTTCATCCCGAAGTACCACTGGTTCCCCTTCTTCGTCTGGTGCATCTCCGGGTCGCGCCGCTGCTCCCGGTTCTTGGTCGAGCTGGGCGCGTGGATGATCGTCGCATCCACGATCGTGCCGGTCGTGATCCGCACTCCCTGGCTCTGCAAGTGCAGGTTCACCGCCTCCAGCATCTCCCCGCCCAAGTGGTGCTCTTCCAGCAAATGACGGAACTTGCACACCGTGGTCTCGTCCGGCACCGGCTCCCGGCCCAGGTCAATCCCCACAAAGCTGCGCATCCCCGCCGAGTCGTATAACGCCTCTTCCACCGCCGGGTCCGACAGGTTGAACCACTGCTGCAAAAAGTAAATCCGCAGCATCCGCTCCACTCCCACCGGTGGCCGCCCGTTGCCCGCCTTCGGATAGTGCGGCTCGATCAGCGCGCACAGCTTGCGCCACGGCACCACCTGCTCCATCTCTTCCAGAAACTGCGCCCGCCGCGTCTTCTTCGTGTAGCGCTCAAAGCCGGTCATCGTCGCCAAGGTGGGCTGCTTCATATCGTTTGAAGTCCTCCGTGTGATCTCCTCGCACTCTAGCCTGAGTTGTTGTGGAAATCAGAGAACTTATTCAGAGTCTCCCTAAGTGTTGAAGAGCCTAACAGGACGGGATTGAAACAGTGGCACTCTCGTGGTGGATCAGGCCGACTGACGATCGATCAGTCGTACCCCTCCCAAACCCGCAAATCTGCAGGCTTTTTCTCGCCTCAGTGTGCCAGTTGTGCGCCGCACGGCGGGCCGCGGGCAGAAAGCTGGGGGGAAGAACCTTGCGTCCCAAGCTATCAGCGATAACCTCCGCCCGTCATTCGAGCGACGGCAAGGAGGGTGAGCGACCCTGTGGCGTTCAACACCCTTGCTCCAACTAGCAGTCTTTGAGGCTGTCTCAAGAAACCGGTCTCCGGGCCCCCACAACCTACTGAAAACAAGGCCAGTACGCCAAAGGCAGAATCGCTGCCCCTAAACTCTCGCGAAACCCGCCTTCAACAATCCACGCCAATAGCGCCCTTTCGACAGCGTCCAAGACCTAGCGCCGACTGTTACGTTTTCAGAACAAGAATTAAATTTTCTATTGACTTTTGTGTCTTTCGTGTAAAAGCGTCTGCAACTCGCCCCCTATTAAAACGGGTTCTCAAAATAAGCATCGGCTCAGAAAGTATCTCCAAGGAGGACTATGCGCCACCGTACCAAGCTCTCGGGCATTGTCTGGAGACTCTTAGTCCTGTTCCTGTGTACGTACGCGGCAACAGCAACACAAAACCCGGAATCAATGACCAATGACGATGTATTTCGGATGATCCAGTTAGGCGATTCCGATAATACGGTCGTCGCCTACATCGACAGCCATGTAACTGCATTCAATTTGGACGATTCAAAACTTGCGGGACTGATAAAAAACCACATCGCGATCGTAGACGCGGTGGCGGCCTCGTTCAAAAGAAACGGGCAGCAGACAACAACGCCTACTGTTGCGAGGCCAGGCTCGACGATGGGGACACAATCGGCGCCCTCATCTCCGCTTTTGGACCACAACAAGGTAGCCAACGATGTCGCAAAAGCGAAGGTGGTGGAAGTGATTTCCCCGGACTCACCGGCTTGGCCGAAGCCCGTGAATGCTCCCGTCGCCCCCTCTGCAGACGTTATCAACTTGGATTGGTCAACCGTTTCTCCGAGTACGATACTGCATACTGCCAACTATGCTTTCAAGATTAGCGGAGTCAATGACGTCCTATATAAATACGAAATGAGCGTCACAGTCAATCCGTCGGCAACGGATGACATTAGCTCCCTGTCAGGCCTTCTCGGCAAACTGTCCCAACTGCTTCCGTCCTCCAGTGCGGGTATCAACAAGGCCATAGCTGACCCGTGTGGCCCTTTGAATTCGGCTTTGGCTGACGCGAAAGCCATGATCGACAGCGCGAACAAATCAATTCAAAAAATCCAGCCGGAAAAGCCGTCTAGTGGAAGTTACCCCAGTGTTTCGATCAAAGACACGGTGTCCGCGTGGGGTGACGTGATGAACCAGTACAAACTGTTAATACCCAAAATTGAAGCCGCCAAAGCAGTATTGGGCAACACCGCATGTACAGACGACAGCATTTTGGAGAACGCTGCGCAACTGCTCCTCACGTACGATGACATTAAAACGCGAGTTGAGCCCACAGACGCTGTGGTTAGAGGCCCACACGTCATATACGGACAGGGGTTTCTTGATCGCACAAAAAACGGCTCTCTGATTGTAAAGGAAACTTATAACGGCTCCGATACTGCGGGAAGCCCGAAGTCTTATCCTCTCCAAGCCGGGTTTAACCAGATGACTGTTTCTGGTGGCTTCCTACTAACGACATTACCTGCTCGTTCATACGCGACCGTCAATGCCCCACCTGTTCCTCCGTCCACCGCGACATCGACGGTGCTTGCTGTTAATGGAAATTCCGGCATTAGGCCTGCGCTGGTGGGGCTCTTGAATTATCACGATCCGTTTGACTGGCCGTTGAACAAGCCTCATTTCGGGTTAGCAATCTCTGCCGGACCCGTTATCGACATCTCGAACGGAAAGGCGGATACCAGCTCCTTCGGGTTCTTCGGAGGAGTATCAGCTCACATCTGGAACCGTCTGTTCTTGACACCGGGCGTACACGTCGGTCAGTTTGCAGGTTTTCCTTTGGGTTTTTCTCAAGCCGGGCAAGTTATCCCACAAAACTTCGGCACTCTAAGTCCCGTTACCCGCTGGACTGCCCGGTTCGGTTTCGCGGTGACATTTAGGGGCGGTGATCCAACCACTCTGACGGGCACGGGGGGAAACAAATCGCCTGCTGCAAACACAAATGCCGGATCCAACTCGGGCGTGAAACAGTGAAAGAGTGAAGTCGTTACTGACGAATGCGAGCACTGCGTCTGAAGGAAAGGAGCATGCGACTCATGCATAGGACAGCTCATTTGTTCTCTCTCATTGTTTTCAGTTTTCTGTTCACACTGTCCGCATGCAAGCCAAGCAGCACCGTTTCAAGCACGCCGAGGAATTCCTCCGAGACGTCAGCGCAGACTCGATCGGTTGACAAAAGCGCTAACGCGCCCGCCAAAGCCAACTACTCAGACGTCTTGGCCAAGTATTCACTAGACCAGCTGCATGACTTTCTGAAGAACAGAGGTAACAAAACCGTTTATGGCGAGCCACCGGAGTTGCGAGAAGTTCCAAGCTCAGCGATGGCGGAGAGTGTTATTTATCGTCAGAAGTCCATCTACGGCTTCGACAGGCGGAAAGACTTCTCAGACATTCGAGACCCCAACATTCTGAAGGTGAGCGACAGCGTCGCCGGAATGTTTACACTCGACCATCTACAACAGAATGCCCAAGGAGTCCGAATAGTAGGACCCACTCTCGCATCCGCCTTCAATCTGTGCACTGGGGAAGCCTTCGAGGATCAGCCAGTGGGCGCGTACTGCACCGCCTTTGTTGTTGGGCCAGATGTGATAGCAACGGCAGGGCACTGTGTAAATCAGCTTGCTAACTCAAGAGTCGTGTTCGGATTTAGAAAGTCCACCAATGGGATCGTAAGAGATATTCCGAACTCTGATGTTTATAAACCAATTCAAATCGTGGCGAGGAAAGAAGTCAATGATGGTGTGGATTTCGCTCTGATAAGGCTGGAACGACAAGTCACTAATCATGCTCCTTTGGCTCTTCACACCGACGGCAAAATCGGCCAGGGCATGGGAGTATACGTGGTCGGTTATCCATCTGGCCTGCCACTCAAAGTCGCAACAGATGCATATGTGTCACAGGTCAATGATAATGGATACTTTGTCTCGAATCTAGATACATTCGGGGGGAACTCTGGGTCGCCGGTACTTAGCTTTAGTTCGAACCTCGTAGAGGGGATTCTAGTGCGAGGCGACACTGATTATCAGCGCACGGGAACCTGCGCCAGGGCATTCGTCTGCCCGTCAGAAACCGGTTGCCGAGGCGAGGACTCTACTCTTATCAGCGCCCTTGGTACGGACGTAAATCGGTCGCAGAACAAAGACTCTGCTTCTCCGGTGATCAAGTCGTTCGACTCGGGCCCCAAGATCAGCGGCTCGGGTGCTAGCTTCAGCGGTGTATATACGCTCTACTCTGATTCGCCGCCTGCTGGTTATAAGATTGGGACCTACACTTATTCCCTCACTGGTGATAGGGCGTGCAACAGGTGGTCAACCTGCACTCTGGCAGTTGAGGGCAACCGAGTGGTCTTGCGCTTTACGCTGCAAGGTCACGACGAATGGCCTGCTCCGGGCCAGGCGTCCAGTGAAGGACACCTGATCGTTACCTATGTTCCATCTGGAGGATGAGTCCGGTCGTGGAATGAGGCGAAAAGCCGTCCTCTCTGATGGGAAGGAGATGACGTAGATAGGAACCCGGTGTTTGTTGCCGGGTGTAATGAACTTAAACGCTTGTCGCCAGTCTGGCCGCTGTCATGAGCGCTATTCGCCCGTGGTCCGGCGCTTCGCGCACGGCTTGGCGCGGCATATAACGTCCAGCAACCTCAACCGCGAGAGGAGCACAAATGCCTGAATTGATTCCGCTCGCCACGCACGAGATTCATGTCAGCCAGCCGTGGCTCGTCGAAGGTCAGGTAGCGGCATTCGCCAAGGGCGAGAATGCCGCGGATAGCATGAAAAAGACTTATCACCTCCAGCTTGGTGAAAAACCGTTGGTGCGAAGTCTGAAAGAATTGTACGGGCTGAAGAACCAACCGGTACCGCCAGAGATCGGTTCACTAAGAGGTGAGCCGTATCTGATCACCCACCGGGTCGGAGTCATTGCCGATGATCACGCTAACGCAATTGAAGTGGTTGGGTACACGGCTTCCTTTTCGGACAAAGGCAGTACGGTGGAAGTTCTCCCAACTACGGATTTTACGCAATACATCATGGCTGGCCTCGACTTCGTGGCTGGCATAGGAGCCGACGGCCATGCCAAGACTCCGGAGGACCTTGCGAATATCAACGTCCAGGGATTCGAGTTGGGCGCCAATGCCAGCCTCAAAGTCGGGACCAGGGCTGACGTCGCCGCCACCCTGTCGATCCGCTTGCTTTCCCCGGTCATCCAGGCGGTAGGTAAGGCCTCCGCTAGTGTGACTTGGCAGTTCCGGAAAAACGAAAGGCCCCTAGTGGGTGAACAGGTCATGGCCCAGACGCTCATCGTGCCAAAAGGCGCCAAGGCACTTCACTACACTTTGCAGGGATTTGCAGTCATCAGCCGATGGTTCCGTTCGACAGTGCGGATTGAAACGCCGCCGGTCTCGGTCACGGTTGATCTCGTCTAAGAACCTACGATGCCGTTCGAGACCTTTGACCTCAGCGTGACGTACGGTGGTGGCGGCCAGATCTGGCTTTCGGCTGTGTCCTCGATAGGAGCGGTCCATGGGGTCTCGCGACAGTTGCCCCACGGGAACATCCTTGAGGACGTCGCTCAAGTTGCCGACTTATACGGGAGTTCCGTTAGACGGGCCATCCCCAACCGCGAACTCGCGGCTGAAGTGGGCCGGAGTCTGCGGGCGCTTGTTTTCGACGCTCCGGACATCAGTCTCCTTTTTCATCGCACTCGTGGCGCGGCCGCAGCCGCCGGACAGCAGATTCTTGTCCGCATTCTTGCCGCCCCGTATTCCTGCGCCGCCCTGCCCTGGGAGCTAATCTACGATCCGGAATTCGACGGTCCCCTCACGCTCACGCAAGACTGCCACATGGTTCGCCTCGGTCGCGTGCGTACCTATCCTCTACGCAACCCGCTGGTCCAGGCTCCACTCCGTATGCTGCTGGTGCTCTCCAGTCCTCGCTTTCTGACCGCGCAGCAACAGCTCAGCTTTGACATCTACGAGGAAAAGCACGAGTTTCTGCGGGAGCTCGATTCTCTGATCCGGAACGGGTTTATCGAGGTGGACGTCGAGGACCGGCCGACACTGGAGAACCTCCGCGCCCGCATCGCCACGCGACCGAATGGCTATAACATCCTGCACTACGTCGGCCACGGTAGCCCTCTCGCTCTGGAGTTGGAGGAACGCAATGGCCGCTCGCTCCATACCGAAGCCGCCGTGTTCACACGGCTCCTGCAGGATTGCCCTGAGTTGCTGTTGGTGTTTTTCTGTGGTTGCGAGACCGGCCGGGTACCCGAAGAGGCCACGAGCGGTGTTCCGCCCATGAGCATCACCGACATTTGCGTGCGCGATGCCTGTCAGGTCGTCATCGGCATGCAGGCTTTGCTACCGATGCGGACTGAGCGCCTGCTGTCGCGGTTCTTCTACGAAAGTATTGCCAGTGGCAAGAGTGTTCCCGAGGCGCTAAGAACGGCGCGTGGCGCCGTCAACGACAATCAGTATGTCGGTCGGGGTCTGCTCGATTGGTCCGTCCCCATCCTCTTCGTGGGCGGGGTACTCCCGGAGAGACTCCTCACAGGCCGGTCTGCCGCCAAGCCCGCGCGTCCGCAGCGCTTCGAAGTCCGGCTCGATTATGTGGAAACGGACCGCGAGTACTTCACGCGCCATCAGGACCTCCGCGTCGCAGTGGATTTTGTCAGCGGCCGGACTGACAAACGCGTTCTGTGGATCACCGGGCCGCCCGGGGTGAACAAGATGGCACTTCTGGACCGCGCGCTCACCGATGCGTCCGAGCATATCTCGTACCTCTTCTTCTGCCCTTTCGAGCGCCTCCTCTCGAACCCAGACCCGGTCGCGCAACTCTGCGGCAGGCTCACGGAACTGTTCGCCACCTCTCCCAGGCCCCTGCGTTCCCGGCTCGACGGTTGGACGGCTTCGGAATGGTGGGACCAAGTACTGGACGATATACGCGACAGCGGCTTGGTTGTGGCACTCAGCGATTTGCAAATTGGCCACCCCTTGCTTCCCGAGGTCCAGCAAGCGCTCCGCAAATTCGTCCAGCGTCGGGGGACTCGGCTTGTCTTCCTCGCCGACAATCGCGAAGACGCGTTCCTGCCCAATTTGCAGAAGAATTGGACCGGAGTGATCCGGCTTCAGCCGCTCGGGTGGGACGAGGTCTGGTCATGGATCCAGCGTAACCGGCCGGCCCTAACACGGTATGACCAGGACGACTTGGCAAAGTGCTTCAGCCGCCTGAAAGAAGACCTCGAACTCTGGGGCGACGTATCTGACTACGTAGAAGACGCGGATCCCACGAAACCGTCGCCCTCGATTGATGATGCCGTTGACGCCATCCTGTCGGCGCGACGGCCGGAAACCGCACTCGGCGCCCGCGAGATGGCGATGGAAGCGACCGGTGCAGGGTTGCAGGTGGCATGCGCTGGTCCTTTCATCGAGGGCCGGCAGGCCGAGTTCGCGAAAGCAATGACGGCCATGGCGGCCGAATACGGTGTCAGCGGGTATGTGACCGGCGAACCTAGCGGCCAGGACTCTACCCAGCTGGCCCACCTCTTACCGATTCCCTCTCCCTTCGGCAAAGACTGCACCGCAACTTCGTTTGAGCTCACTCAGTGGCTCGTCCAGGCGCTGGAGCACGCCAACATCATTCTGGCGGACTTCGGCTCCAGTTCACCAAACGAGGTGCTGGAACATATCCTCGAACACGCCCGCCAAGACAGGCTGATTGTGGCCGCAAGTTCCAACAGTTCCGACGTCAGCTATCCAGCCTGGACCCCGAGCGTACTAGCGGTGGGACCACTCGATGAGAACGGGGACATTTTCCACAAAATAGGTCCCCGCCCGGACGGATCATTCGAATATGCCGCCTTCGACCCGGCGCTGGACAAGCCCGAACTTTTCACCCTCGCCTCCGTGAAAGGCACGCTACTCGAGAAGGTCCTCAAAGATCCCTCTATGGAGGGCAGTTCGTTTGCCAGTCTCCACGTTGTCTCGGCGGCTGTGCTGGTCTGGTGCACAGACCCGCAACAAACGGCGGGGGATGTGAAACGCGTCCTGCTCTCGACTGCCGAGAAAATCTCCAGCGAATTGGATGGGAAACCGGTTACCTACCGGAAGCTCGACATCAAAGCAGCGCTCCAGCTTGTGCGTGTGAACCTGATAAAGGCCACACTCCTGAGCGGCCCCCTGGAGTTGAACGAACTGATTGCGGCCTGTACGCTGGCCCCCAGTCTGGCGAATCAGGTCATAGATGTTTTGTGGAAGGAAGGGCAACTCATCAAGAGTTCGAGCAAAAGGGGCGACGTCTATCAGCTTTCCCCCGCGTCCAGCCCGGTTGCGTCGTCCAGCGCAGCCGAAATCTGAGTACGAACGGGTAAGAGCTAAACTCCGATCCACCAACCTGCCACGGAGAAAACGACGACCGGCCTCGACTGGTACAGCTCCCTTAAGGCCAAAACGTGTCGTGCGAACAACTGGCTGACCTGAACCTGAAGAGGGCTCGATTCCGGAAATTAGCTAGAGCTGTTCTGGTAACCCGAAGCTTCAACTCCAGGTTTGTCTGGTCATTCGGAAGTTAAGTGCCCCGCTCGAACGGATGGGGAAAGGGACTTCCAAGCTTGGAGACAAGTGCAACTGACTGGCCATCAGCCGTACTCGCGCGGAAAGCCGCGAATCTAGCGGCGAATTTGATAGCTGGGGTGCCAGTTGTGTGCCACAGGGGAGGGAACCGATCCGCCTCGTGTTGTCGTGAAAATAACTTCCGATTTGCCCGTGATCCATGAGCAATTGGCAAACGACATTGCCATTGCAAAATCACGTTCCAGAAGCCGACTTCCCGGTACTGATCCGCTCGGTGCCCCTCTGGATTACTTCCGGATTGTCGACAAACCGTCCGGAATCTGCCCGATGCGAGCCCAACGAGTGCGCATGGCCACTTCTACGAGTGGGCCGTTATAGTCCAAGTGATGCCCATCCGTTTCAGGACGGGTTAAGTGGCCTGTGACGACCACCGGGCAAGTAGCGCCACAGCCTCGTGCACCACTCGCTCGATCACGTCGTGGGCCGAGGGAATGTCGTGAATGAGGCCAGCAGCCTCGCCCGCAATCACAGCAGCAATGTCAAAGTCGCCTGCCTCGCGTGCCGCCGCATACTTCGCGGACTCCTCGTCCAAGTGACGCATGAGTTCGACTTTACGCCCGAACCATCGATCCGCATGCGAAATGCGCAGGCACCGCCCGGTAAACGGGGCCGGCCACACGTTGCGCCGCGAGATATCGAACACGATGCTCCGCAGGGTGTCGTCGCCCGTGGTTGCGCGTATTCGTTCCTTGGCCACCTGCGCTCCGGCCGCCTCCTGCGAGGCGTAGAACCGTGTGCCCATCAGCACCCCCGCGGCGCCGGCTTGCCGCTCCCCAATGCCTGCGGGTATCTGTTGCTGTGCTGTTGCACTGAGTTGAGAATTGGCGACCAGGACCGCGAGCAGAACGAAGATGATCAAGACCAGGATCCTGCTTAGGATCATCCCCAGCCACTGCGGACCCTGGTCGTGCGGTTGCAAGTTGGGCGCGAGCATCACTGACCCCCTTTGGCTATGCAGCTACGGATCTCTTGCGCTGACGGCCGTTCGCGCATGCAGACGTGATCGTCGAAGTGGGATTGTCCGCCGCGACCGGAAAGAGTAAGAAAAAGCCCGCAGCAGCTGTGGCGAGAATGGGAGCGGCTTGTGAGTGGTGGAACTACCATCGGACACCCCCAATGGACTGGGATCGGTGCCCGCGCAAATATTACGCCAACTCCCGTGACCTCGCAGTGACATACCGTCGAGTCGGTTCCAATTCCGAACCAGCCTTCCTCGTTCCATGCGGCACTCCGATACTCGCCGAATCAAAAGGGTGTAGGCTAGCCTCGGTGAGTGGAGTCTTGCGTTGTTCAACTCCTCTGCGCGTTTGCAGACGCCTTTCGAAACGGAGAAATCGAGGGCGGCATAGTGGCGCAGACTTGCTGCTCAAAGCTAGCGAGGTGGTATATGGCGGCTTCATTCAACGGTGTTCCAATCCCCAGCGATGGGAGCAAGATCGACTACAAAGACGGCACGTACGTTGTGCCAGCAAACCCGATTATCCCGTTCATCGAGGGGGACGGGACGGGTCGAGACATCTGGAAGGCCTCGGTGCGCGTGTTCGACGCGGCGGTGCAGAACGCATACAACGGCAGGCGCAAGATCTCGTGGTTCGAGATCTTCGCCGGCGAAAAAGCGATGGCGAAGTTCAACACGTGGTTGCCGAACGGCACGATCGATGCGATGAGGGAATTCCGCGTCGGCATCAAGTGCCCCTCACCACATCGTTGGGCGGCGGCATCCGTTCCTTGAACGTGGCGCTGCGGCAGGTCCTCGATCTGTATGCCTGCGTCCGCCCGGTGAAGCACTACGGCGCACCCTCGCCGGTCAAGCACCCCGAGAAGATGGACGTGGTGATTTTCCGCGAGAACACGGAAGACGTGTATGCCGGCATCGAGTGGCAACAAGGCACCGCAGGAGTGAAAAAGCTGATCGACTTTCTCAATGACGAGATGTCGTGGAGGTCAAGCTGACGGCCGAGGAGCAGGCGGCGCTCGAGAAAAGTGCAGGTGCGGTGAAGAGCTTGGTGTCAGTGGTTGGGTTGTAGCTTGGGGCGCCGGGCTCAACATTGAGGCGAGGGGGGATTATGTGCCTCGCTGTCCCGGGCAAGATTCTGGAGATCTACGAAAGAGACGGATACCGTTTCGGTCGGGTAGAGTTCGGCCGGATCTGGAGCGAAGCCTGCTTGAACTTCGTGCCCGAAGCCGCTGTCGGGGACTACGTCATTGTGCACGCGGGTTTTGCCATCAGCCAGCTTGATGCGGAAGAGGCCGAGCGAGCGTACGAGCTTCTCAACTCAATCAATGCTAGGCGGGGTACCGCAACCTGATGAAGTACGTGGACGAGTACCGGGATGACGCGCTGGCCGGCGCTCTGGTTGGGGAGATTTCTCGTTGCGTGACCCGCCCGTGGGTGTTGATGGAAATCTGCGGCGGGCAGACCTACACCATTGTGCGCTACGGGATCGACCAACTGTTGCCGTCGCAAATCCAGCTGGTGCACGGGCCCGGCTGCCCGGTTTGCGTTACGCCGCTAGCCTTGGTGGATGAAGCGCAGCGGCTCGCCGCGCGTCCCGAGATCATCTTGGTTTCTTTCGGGGACATGCTACGGGTCCCTGGTTCCCATTCCACTCTGCTCCAGGTAAGAGCCCAAGGCGGTGATGTGCGTGTCGTCTACTCCCCGCAGGGGGCGCTGAGCATCGCGCGGGAGAATCCTGACCGCCAGGTGATCTTTTTTGCTGTCGGGTTCGAAACCACAGCTCCGGCCACGGCGGCGACAGTATGGCAGGCGGCGCGGAAGAAACTGCCCAACTTCTCCGCGTTGGTCTGTCACATGCTGATCCCGCCGGCCATCCGTGGCCTGCTTTCCTCTCCGAAGAACCGCGTGCAGGGATTGATTGCACCCGGACATGTGTGCACCGTCTCGGGCTATCGCGAGTACGAAGTGCTGAGCCGCGAATTCCACGTGCCGATCGTAGTGGGCGGCTTCGAACCACTCGACCTATTGCAGGCCATCTCCATCCTGGTGCGTCAATTGGAAGAAGGCCGGGCGGGGGTGGAGAACCAATACGTCCGCTCCGTGCGCGCGCAAGGAAATATTTGGGCGCAGCGGATGATCGCGAGCGTGTATGAGGTCTGCGATCGTTCTTGGCGTGGACTGGGGTTGATTCCCAAAAGCGGTCTGCGGTTGCGCCCAGAGTTCGCCGCCTACGATGCGGAGAAGGTTTTTGGCGAGATGGGTATCGGGGTGAAAGAAGCGGCTGCGTGCCTCAGCGCCGAGGTACTGAGGGGGCTGAGAAAGCCGCCGGAATGTCCGGAGTTTGGTACTCGCTGCACTCCGCAAACTCCGCTCGGAGCGCCCATGGTGTCCAGCGAAGGAGCGTGCGGCGCCTATTACCAATACCGCCGTCGCGGGTTTGGAGAGCTCAAGGAGGCGAACCATGTCCAATGAAGCCACGGTGGCAAACGGGCTGCAGTGTCCCTTAGCGCCGGCGAGCGACTGCGTATTGCTGGGGCACGGCAGCGGCGGCCGGTTGTCTTGCGAACTCCTCCACGACGTGTTCCTCCCCGCTTTCCGCAATCCCATCCTAAGCCGACTGGATGACCAGGCGATTGTCGCGGTCAATGGTTCCCGTCTGGCCTTCACTACGGATTCCTTCGTGGTGCAACCGCTATTCTTTCCCGGTGGGGACATCGGTTCGCTAGCCGTGCACGGAACCATCAACGACCTGGCGGTGGGAGGAGCACAGCCTCGGTTTCTGAGCGCGGCCTTCATCCTCGAAGAGGGTCTGCCGCTGGACGTGCTTCGAACGGTGGTGCACTCGCTGCAGCACGCGGCCGAGGAGGCTGGCGTCGAAGTCGTCACCGGCGACACCAAGGTAGTCGAACGCGGCAAGGGTGATGGTCTGTTCATCAACACCTCAGGTCTTGGGGTGGTTCCTCCAGGCGTGCAACTTTCCTGTGATCAGGCGCGGCCGGGCGACTGCGTTCTCCTAAGCGGGCCCATCGGTGAGCACGGCATAGCCATCCTGGCGCAGCGCGAGGGCTTGCAGCTGCAAGGGGCGTTGGAAAGCGACAGCGCCGCTCTCCACACGCTGGTGGCGAGCCTGCTCGAGGTCGGAAATGGCATCCGTTGCATGCGCGACCCCACCCGCGGCGGCGTCGCCAGCGCGCTGAACGAGATTGCGGTGCAGTCTCGAGCGGGTATCGTCCTCGACGAGCGCAGCATACCCATGCGCGAAGAGGTAAAAGGCGCTTGCGAGCTGCTGGGGCTGGATCCGCTGCACGTCGCCAGCGAAGGCAAGCTGCTCGCCATCGTCGCGGCGGCATCGGCCGAGCCGCTGCTGGATGCCATGCGGCGTCACCCCTTGGGCCGCCAAGCACAAATCATCGGCAAAGTAACCGACAGCCACCCCGGGCTCGTCGCCATGCGCACGCTGATCGGGCCCACTCGTATCGTGGACATGCCCTCGGGCGATCTGCTGCCACGCATCTGCTGAGGCGCACATGCATGAACTGAGTATCGCCACAGCCATGCTGGAGAAGGTACGCGAGGTCGCGCGCCAGTACCCCGGTGTCTCCGCCGCGAAACTTGGGGTGCGCATTGGCGAGGTGGCGGGCGTGGATCCGGAAGCGCTGCGCTTCTGCTTTTCCGTTCTTCTCCGCGACACGGAACTGGAGGCCCTCACGCTTGACATTCAACAATGTCCCTGCCGCTACCGCTGCCTTAAGTGCGGCGAGGCTTTCTCCATCCATGATTTCCGGCCGCCATGTCCGGCTTGCGGCGCCGCGGACGTGCAATTCGTAAGCGGGGATGAGTTGGAGTTTGCGTATCTGGAGGTGGATGACAATGCACCGAGTACCGTTGCAACAGAAAATCCTGCAGGAGAACGAACGCATTGCCGGTGAATTGCGGCAAGTCTTCCTGCAACATGGTGTGCTCTGCCTCAACTTCATCGGCTCACCCGGAGCGGGCAAAACCACCCTGCTGGAACGCACGCTAGAGGGTCTCCCCTCGACAACGCGAGTGGCCGTCCTCACTGGCGACATTCAGACTGAAATCGACTCGACCCGGCTGCGCCCGTTTGGATTCCCTGTGCGGCAAATTGCCACCGGCGGAACGTGTCACTTGGAGGCTCGCATGGTGCAGCAGGCGCTCGGCGAGTGGAAAATCGCCGAACTGGAGCTGCTGTTGATCGAAAATGTTGGCAATCTTATCTGCCCGGCTGCCTACGATTTGGGCGAGGCCGCCAAGATTGTCGTGATGAGCGTGGCGGAAGGCGAAGACAAACCGCTGAAATATCCCTCCATCTTCTTCAAGGCCGAGCTTTTGATCCTCACCAAGAGCGATTTGCTACCGCACGTGCCGTTCGATAGCGAAATCGCCAGCGACAACGCCCACCGCGTGCACCCCGGGCTGGAGATCCTCGAGTTGTCCTGCATCACGGGCGCGGGCCTGCCCGATTGGCAAACGTGGCTGGAGCACAGGCGGGCTGCGCTGCACGTCCGCGCAGCCGCGGGATAACACACCGCCATGGTCGTGCGACGGGGCATTGAGATCACGGGGCTGGTCCAAGGCGTGGGCTTCCGTCCCTACATTTACCGTCTCGCCGTACAACGGCACTTGCTGGGGAGCGTCAGAAATACCTCGGCAGGTGCGAGCATTGAAGTGCAAGGTCCGGCGGAAGCGGTGGACGACTTCGTCGCGCGTTTGCGCGCGGAAGCGCCTCCCCTGGTGCGGATTACCGCTATTGCAGTGTGCGAACTGCCTTGCCGTCTGGAAACCGAGTTCCGCATTTGCCCCAGCGAGGTAGGGGCGGAAGCCCGAGTCCTGGTCTCTCCGGATGTAGCTGTCTGTGACGACTGCCTGCGCGAGTTGTTCGATCCCGCTGACCGCCGTTACCGCTATCCATTCATCAACTGCACCAACTGCGGCCCGCGTTTCACCATCGTGCGCGATATCCCCTACGATCGGGCCCGCACATCCATGGCAGTGTTCCCAATGTGCAGTTTGTGTCGGGCCGAATACAACGATCCGCTCAACCGCCGCTTCCATGCCCAGCCGAACGCCTGTCGAGATTGCGGTCCGCAACTGCAACTGTGGGACGCGGAAGGGCGGCCGGTGCAAACTGAGGACCCGATCCGCACGGTCCAAAAGCTTCTCCACGGAGGTGCGGTAGTAGCTCTGAAGGGTCTAGGAGGATTTCACCTTGCAGTCGATGCAACGCAGCCGGATGCGGTCGCGTGCCTGCGCGAACGCAAGCGGCGAGTCGAAAAGCCGTTCGCCATTATGGCACCCGACCTGGAGACGATCGAGCAGTTCTGCCAGCTCGACGATTCCGCGCGGCAGGCGCTATCCGGGTTTCAGCGGCCGATCGTGCTGCTACCCAAGAAATTCCCTAATCCCGTGGCGGACGGGGTAGCGCCACGCAACCGCTTCTTCGGGGTGTTCCTTCCCTATACCCCGCTGCATCACTTGTTGTTCGCGGACCGCGATTTTCTGGCCTTAGTGATGACCAGCGGAAATCGCAGCGAGGAGCCCATTGCCATCGGCAACGAGGAGGCCGTCGCCAGTCTCGGGCAGTTGGCGGATTACTTCCTGGTGCACAATCGCGACATCCTGCGCCGCTGCGATGACTCTGTAGTGAAGGTCGTCGCCAGCCGCGTGCGGCAGCTTCGTCGGTCCAGGGGCTACGTACCGGTTCCCGTTTTTCTCCATCGGGAAGTTCCACCGTTGCTCGCCGTGGGCGGAGAATTGAAAAACACCGTTTGCCTGACTCGCGGCCGGGAGGCTTTCCTGAGCCAGCATGTAGGCGATCTAGAAAATTTGGAGGCGTATCGCTTCTTCGAAGAAGCCATAGAGCACATGCGGCGCATACTTCAGGTCATGCCCCGGACCATCGCTTACGACTTGCATCCGGACTACTTGGCGACGCGGTGGGCACAAGAACGAACGGGCATCGAACGGATCGGAATCCAGCATCATCACGCGCACATCGCCGCGTGCATGGCGGAAAACCACTTGGACGGGCGGGTGATCGGCATCGCCCTTGACGGCACCGGCTATGGCACGGACGGGCGAATCTGGGGTGGGGAAATCCTCACGGCCGACTACGCGGGCTTCACCCGCGCCGCTCACCTGGCCTACGTGCACCTGCCGGGCGGGGTGGCCGCGATTCGAGAGCCGTGGCGCATGGCGGTTAGCTACCTTTGGCAGCACTTTGGGCGGAAATTCCTGGCGACTCCGATTCCGCTGTTGGACCGCATGCCTGCTCGCGATGTCGAGTTCGTCGTACGCATGCTGGAGCGAAACGTGAACTCACCCTCGACTTCCAGTTGCGGCCGGCTGTTTGACGCGGTGGCCGCCCTGATCGGCCTATCAGACAGGATCAGCTACGAAGCGCAAGCTGCCATCGAGTTGGAGATGTGCCTGGAACCTGGTCCGGCAGCCGGCGCGTATCCATTCGCGGTGGTTGCGGAGAATAGCTGCTTGCGAATCGATACTCGGCCCATGTTCGAAGCGCTGCTGGAAGACCTCCGGATGAATATGCCCGCCGGTGTGATGAGCTGTCGCTTCCACAACGGGTTAGTGGCGGCGCTGGCCTCGGCGGCCGAACAACTGCGCCGCCGCGTTGGCCTCGACCGCGTGTGCTTGAGCGGAGGCTGTTTCCAGAATGCGTATCTTGCGGAGCATCTGGAGGAGAAGTTACGGGAAAATGGATTTCAGGTGTTCACACATACGGTGGTGCCGCCGGGAGATGGCGGTCTCAGTCTGGGGCAAGCCATGATTGCCGCTCACCGATTGCAGCAGCAACCTTCCTGACAACATCTGGGCGAAGGGGGTGCTTTCCGTAATGGCGCAGGTCGCGGACTGCGCCAGCGGATATCCTCCGGAGAAGGCACGTGTCTTTTTGGCAGGAGGCGGTCCCGAAATGAAAATGTACTTAACCATAAAATTACTTATTTATTAAGATCCTTCAGTATTTCCGCTACAGTGTTTGAAGGTTGCTGTGCGCAGCGACCGATTGAACGGTGGACATTTGGGTTGCGCGCAGAACCGCGCCAGGACGGTTGTCATGTGCGACCAAGAAACGATGCGGTTGGTCCAGGATTTTTTGGGCAGTGCTCACGTATTTGCCTCGGCTGTGCGAGATGTCATGGAAAAGAAGCTGCTCACTGACATCGCCGGCCGCGAACTCACTTTCTCGCAATTAAAGATCTTGAAGCTGGTGGCGTTCACCGAGACACAGACCATCAGCGATGTGGCCGCCTTTCTCGGGGTAAGCAACGCTGCGGCCAGCCAAATGGTCGACAAGATGGTGCGGCACAAGTGGCTGTCCCGCACTGAGGGCAAAATCGATCGCAGGGCAACCGAGCTCGCCTTGACCCCTGGCAGCCGCCGTTTGCTTGCCGCGTACGATCGCGCCAGGGCGGAGAAACTAGGCAAGATTTTCCGCCGATTGCCGTTGAAGAAGCTTCGCAGCGCCGCTGATCTGTTGGAAAGCGTGGCGGTCGGCATTGTGAACCACACAGCAAACCCGGAAGAAGTCTGCCTCCAGTGCGGCATCTACTTTCGTGATCGCTGTTTGCTGAGAAGTCTGTCGCATCGCACCTGTTTTTATCAGCGACATCGAGATAGAGGTGCTGAATCGTGGGGTGCCATGGCGCAGCACGCCGCGCAGCCAGAATCGTCACCGCGCGTCGGCCGGCAAACCGCCAAGCCACAACCCGGGCCGCACTGATTCAGAGGTGTGCCATGGATCAGACATCCCCGCATGGGGAGTTCCTTTCGAGGTTTTCGGAGCGCCTCCGGACGAAGATGCTGTCCCTCGGACATGCGTTCCATTACCAGCAAGGGCAAACCATCTTTGCCGAAGGAGACTCCAGCCGTTACCTGTACCTGGTCAAACGAGGCCACGTTGCCCTTGCGGCCGATGTTCCGGGCAGGGGCCCGGTGACGTTGATGACCGTGGGTCCTGGCGAGATCTTCAGTTGGTCCGCGCTGTCAAAAACTCGTGTCGAAACCGCGACCGCCCAGGCTCTGGAAGACGTCGACGTGCTGGGCTTCAAGAGCGATGAACTCGAAGACGTCGCGTGGGAAGACCCACAGATGGGCCTGGAGCTATATCGCACCTTGATGGAAGTGCTTTCCGCCCGCCTGATCGCCACTCGACTGCAGCTTGCCACTGCCAGCAGCGCAAAAGCGAGGCCAGATCGAGCCGCGTAGGCGGCCAGAACAACCGAGCGACAGCGCCCCTGGCTGGGAGGGTGGTGGCCGGAAACGCGCCTTCAGCGCAGGCGAGGCGGCTGCATTTCTCCGTCGGGTTTAGCCGCGGCGGCCGAGCGCCGATTCCTGGAGATCGGCAATGTACGACTCGTTGTTCCGCAGATTACGCCGGGGACTTTGGCAGTGGATTTTCCTGATCTTGCTGGCCGGGGGCGCTTACGCCAGCTTGGTCGGTGCGATCCGAGGAGGAAGCCGTCCTACCCATCTGGGCGACACAATCACCGCTAGCCTGTCCAGCGGCCTGATTGTGGGTTGCGGGCTCGCGCTGGCAGTAGGTGGGTTCAGCATCGCCGCCTTTCTGTTTGCTTCCGATTGGCAGGGCACGGCATGGATCCGGCGAGCCGCCCTCTTGATCGCCCCGCTCGGTTACCTGGCGGCTGTGCTCGCCTCCATTTCCGGCCTGGGGAGGGTCGGGAACATTTGGTCCCTCCTGTTAGCACCGTGGAGCACGCGCTCGGTCCTCTCCGGGCTGGGCTGGTCCTTGCTGGTGATTGCGGGGCTGCTGGCCGTGGAGTTCGCACCCGGACGATGCAGTGTTTCCGGGTGGCGCCCTTCGCCGCGGTACAGGCGCATCATCGGCCTGCTGCTGGCTATTGTGGTGGCCGTGGCGGCCATGCTGCACGAATTGGCCTTGCTAAGCCCAGTTCTGCGTGCCCCTGGGCGCTACTCGCCCCTCTGGGCCACCCCCGCGCTGCCCATGCTTTTCTTCTTTTCCGGGGTGTGCGCATGCCTGGCGGTGATCATCTTTTCCGCGCGCTATGCCAGGGTGGCGGCGGTGCTCTCGGGCGCGCAACTGGGCAATGTGGGCAGGTGGCTGGCTACTGTGCTGTTCCTTTACCTGTTGCTGCGGTTCCAGGATTTTCTGCAGCGGGGAATCATCGACCAGTTGGCCCCCATGGGCAGCGCGAAATACCTGCTCGGGCTGGAACTCGCGTTGCTGCTGTTGCCCATTCTGCTGCTGGCCGGCGGCGGGGCGGAAAACTCCACCCGGCTAATGCTGGCCGCGGAGATGGCGATGGCCGGCGTGATGACCAACCGATTAAACACGCTGATCACGGCAGTGGAGGCCCGCAACGGCTTTCCGTATTTCCCCACCTGGACGGAGATGGCTATCGCGCTCAGCATCGCTGCCGCGGCGGTTGCCGCCTTCACCGTCGCGGCCCGGCGATGGGGCGTATTCGGCACGGTCGGGAACGACTTCAGCGAAATCGGGGTACCGCAGGCCGTCGCGGCACTGTTGCCGCCGAGGAGTGCACATGGAGATTAAGCGGATAATCAAGTTCGAGGCGGAACGCGATCCCGCCTTCGCGCAGTGGATCAGCCACACGGTGGGCGGCGAGCGCATCCGCCACTGCCTGCAGTGCGGCCTGTGCAGCGGCAGTTGCCCGCTATCGCTCTACATGGACTACACCCCGCGGCGGCTGATGCATCTTTCGCGCGAAGGCTTCAAGGAGGAGGTGCTCAGCAGCTTCTCCATCTGGCTGTGCACTTGCTGCTACGCGTGCATGGTGGAGTGCCCCAAGAAAATCAATATCACCCACCTGATGTATGCGCTGAAGCAACGCGCCATCGAAGAGCGGTTCTACCCCAAGCGATTCGCCATCCCCGTCATGGCGCGAGAATTCTCCAAGATGGTCCGGGCCAACGGGCGCATCACCGAAAGCTGGCTGGTGGTACGCGTTTTTCTGCGTACCGCGATACTCCGTCTTCTGGGGATGAGCAGGCTGGGGTTCCAGCTGTTCCGGGTCGGGCGCATGAAGGTAACGTCGGAGAAAGTGGTCGGCCGTGACCAGATGATCGCTTTGCTGGATTCGGTGGCAGACACGAAGAAGGAGCTGGCGCTATGAAGTACGCCTACTACCCGGGCTGTTCCTTGAAGGGTACGGGCCGCGCCTATGAAGAGTCGCTGCTGGCTGTCTTCCGCGCGCTGAATGTCGAGGTCGAGGAACTGGCGGACTGGAACTGCTGCGGCGCGACCACCTACATGTCGGTGGACGAGCTGACGTCTTACGCACTGGCGGGACGGAACCTGGCCCTCGCCGAGCAGCAGCAGATGGACATTATCGCCCCCTGCGCCGCCTGTTACCTGGTCCTGAACAAGACGCAGCGCTACATCCGCGAGTATCCCGATATCAACCTGATCGTTACCCGGGCGCTGGATGCGATCGGGCTGAAATACCAGGACCGGGTAAAGGTGCGGCATCCCCTCGACATCCTCTACCACGACATCGGGGTGAAGGCCGTGGCCGCCAAAGTGAAACGGCCGCTGAAGGGACTGAAGGTAGCGCCCTACTACGGCTGCCAGATCGTGCGGCCCTACGCCACCTTCGATGACCAGCGCAACCCCATTTCCATGGACCGCCTGCTGGAGGCGTGCGGCGCCAGCATCGTGTACTACCCCCTCAAGACGCGCTGCTGTGGCGGCAGCCAGAAGGGTACCCTCCCCGCAGTGGGTCTCGACCTGATTCGCTATCTGCTGGTCGAGGCGCACAAGGAGCATGCCGACGTAATTGCCACCGTTTGCCCGCTATGCCAGTTCAACCTCGACGTTTTCCAGAAAGAGGCCACCAACCACTACGAGCCGGTAACCATTCCGGTGCTCTACTTCAGCCAGCTGATGGGGCTGGCACTGGGCTTGGGCCCCAAAGAACTCGGGCTGCAGCGCTGCCTGGTACCCCTCGGCCCGGTCCTCGCCCGCAAAGAGTTGGCCTATGCCTGAGATGGGTGACATTGGCTCCCGCAATGGCCGGCCGCGCATCGGCGTGTACGTCTGCCACTGCGGAACCAACATCGCGGGCACGGTGGACGTGAGGTCGCTGGCGGCGTATGCCGGGGGCCTGCCTTCGGTGGCAGTCGCCCGCGACTACAAGTACATGTGCTCCGATCCCGGTCAGGACCTGATCCGGCAGGACATCCGCGACCATTACCTGAACCGTGTGGTCGTGGCTTCCTGTTCGCCGCTGCTGCACGAGCCCACGTTTCGGCGGGCGCTGGAGCGGGCCGGGATCAATCCCTTCTTTCTCCAGATGGTGAACATCCGGGAGCACGTGTCCTGGGTGCACACGGACAAGCAGCACGCGACCAGGAAAGCGAAAGACCTAGTCCGCGCCGCGGTACGGCGGGTTTCGCTGCACAAGCCGCTGGAGAAAAAGAAAGTTCCCGTCAACCCCAGTGTTTTGGTGGTGGGCGGCGGCATCGCGGGAATCCACGCCGCCTTGACCCTGGCAAACTCCGGCAAGCACGTCTACCTGGTCGAGCGCGAGCCCACCATCGGCGGGCACATGGCAAAGTTTGACAAGACTTTCCCCACCCTCGACTGTGCCGCTTGCATCCTCACCCCCAAGATGACCGGCGTCGGCTTCCATCCGCTGATCACGCTGTGGACGTATTCGGAGGTGGTTCGGGTGGAGGGCTACGTTGGCAACTACAAGATCGCGGTGAAGCGCAAACCGCGCTATGTCATTGAAGATCTCTGCGTCGGCTGCCAGGAATGCGTCGAAGCCTGTGTTTACAAGGAGGGCAAGACCCTGGACGAATTCAACCTGGGTCTGAGCAAGCGCAAGCCAATCTATCTGCCGTTTCCCCAGGCGGTGCCACAGAAGGTGCTGATCGATCCGGACGCCTGCATCCAGTTCAAGTCCGGCAAGTGCAAAAAGACCTGCGTGGAGGCCTGTGGCGATCGCCAGGCCATTGATTTCAACCAAAAGGAGAAGCTGGAGGAGATCGAAGTTGGGAGCATCATCCTGGCCACCGGCTTCCGCACCTTTGATGCTGCTCGGAACGCCTATTATGGCTATGGGCGCTTCCCCAACGTATACACCTCGCTCGAAGTCGAGCGGTTGCTCAACGCGGCCGGCCCTACCGAGGGCGACCTGATCATGCGCGACGGAAAACGCCCCAAGACCGTGGGCATCATCCACTGTGTGGGTTCCCGCGACCACAACACCAACCGCTGGTGCTCCAAAGTCTGCTGCATGTATTCGCTGAAGCTCGCGCACCTGATCAAGGAACGTACCGGGGCCGAGGTCTACAACTTCTACATCGACATGCGCACCCCCGGCAAAGGCTACGAAGAGTTCTACGACCGCCTGCTGGACGAGGGCGTGCACTTCGTGCGCGGCCGCGTCGCCGAGGTCAGCGACTGGGCCGCGCATCCCTCCGAAGAAGGCAAGCTGGTAATGCGCGCCGAGGACACGCTGGCCGGCTTCGTGCGCCGCATCCCCGTCGACATGGTAGTGCTGTCGGTCGGGCTGGAGCCACAAGCGGACGCCAACGAGGTCCGGCGCCTGTTCAACATCAGTTGCTCCTCCGAGGGGTGGTTCCTGGAACGTCACCCGAAGCTGGCGCCGGTGAGCACGTTCACGGATGGCGTATTCATCGCCGGCGCTTGTCAGGGGCCCAAGGACATCCCCGACACGGTGGCCCAGGCAGGCGCGGCCGCCGCCGAGGCGATGGCGCTGATCGACCTGGGCTCGGTGGAACTGGAGCCCTACACCGCCTTCATCCTGGAGGAGGACTGTTCGGGCTGCAAGACCTGCCTTCCGCTCTGCCCCTACCACGCCATCGGTTTCGATGAGACCAAGAAAAATGCCGCCATCAACGAAGTGCTGTGCAAGGGCTGCGGGACCTGCGTGGCCGCGTGCCCATCCGGCTCGATCCGGCAGAACTTCTTCGAAGACGAGGAAGTCTTTGAAGAGATCGAAGGACTGCTGACCTATGCTTAACCGCAATCTGCAAGCGCTGGAGCACCCGCCGACGGAATTTGAACCGCTGATTGTCGCCTTCTTCTGCAACTGGTGCACCTATCTGGCGGCCGACCTGGCCGGCACCTCGCGGATGAAGTACGCTCCCAACGTGCGCGTGGTGCGGCTAATGTGCTCCGGCCGCGTGGACCCGCAATTCGTGCTGCACGCCTTCGCCAACGGCGCGGACGGGGTGCTCATCGGCGGCTGCCATCCCGGCGACTGCCATTACCAGGAAGGCAATTACAAAACCCTGCGCCGTTTTCACTTGCTCAAGCGAGTACTGAAGCAGATGGGAGTGGAGGAGGAGCGCTTTCGGCTGGAGTGGATCTCGGCGGCAGAGGCGGACCGGCTGCGCACTGCGGTGAACGACATGGTGGCGAAGGTGCGCGCGCTAGGTCCGTGGCGCGCTCCGGTTTCTCCAATCCCGGAGCAGCGCAAACCGGTCGCGGAGGAGGTGGCGGCATGACCAATGCGGCGACAACCGCTGCGGAGAAGCCCCGCGTCGCCTTCTACTGGTGCGCCGGCTGTGGCGGCTGCGAAGAAGCCGTGGTGGACTTGGCCGAACAGATCCTGGACGTGGTCGCTGCCGTCGACATCGTCTTCTGGCCGGTGGCTCTCGATTTCAAGCGGCCGGGCGTGGAAGCCATGGCGGACGGCTCGCTAGCGGCTGCCTTCATCAATGGCGCCATCCGCACCAGCGAGCAGTTGGAGATGGCCCGCCTGTTGCGCACGAAGTCGCGTGTGGTGGTCGCCTTTGGCGCCTGCGCGCAACTGGGCGGCATTCCCGGGCTGGCTAACCTCTGGGACCGGAACAGCATTTTCCAGACGGTCTATCGGGAAGCCCCCTCCACCGCCAACCCGGACGGCGTCACGCCGCAGACCTCGCAGCTAGTCGACGGCGAGACCTTGGAGCTGCCCAGCTTCGCAGACACGGTGCGAGCGCTCGACCAGGTCATTGCAGTGGACTATTACCTGCCTGGCTGCCCGCCCACAGCGAAGCTTATCGGCAAGGCCGTGCAGGCGCTGCTCAACGGCAACCTGCCACCCCGGGGCACAGTCCTGGCGCCCGACCTGGCGCTTTGCGACGAGTGCCCCCGCAAGGACAGCAAACCCCAGGATCTGGCCTTGACCGCTTTTAAGCGGCCCTATGAGCTCATCGTTGACAGCCAGACCTGTCTGCTCGCGCAGGGCATCGTGTGCCTGGGGCCGGCGACGCGTGCAGGCTGCGAGGCGCGCTGCGTGCAGGGCAACATGCCGTGCACCGGCTGCTTCGGTCCCACCAGCCGTGTGAAGGACTTCGGCGGCAAAGCTCTTTCTGCAATTGCTTCGCTGGTCGGAAGTACTGACGAGCAGGAAATCGCCCGCATCCTCGACCAGATTCCCGATCCGGTGGGCACGCTGTATCGCTATAGCCTGCCCTCCTCGCAGTTGGAGCGGCGCAGGATGGCCGGGAAGGCGACGTAGTCATCTCGCGAGTGCGGCTCGCGAGGATTCGACGGAGGCAGTCATGGTGGATCCCAAGGTAACGTCGGAGCCAACCAGCACTGGGACGGGCCTAGCGGGCACACGGCGCCGGATCACCATTGATCCCGTTACCCGGCTGGAGGGTCACGGCAAGATCGAGATCTTTCTTGACGAGCAGGGCAGCGTCGACCGCGCCTACTTCCAAGTGCCCGAGCTGAGGGGATTCGAGAAGTTCGTCCAAGGGCGTCCGGCGGAAGAGATGCCGCAGATCACCTCGCGCATCTGCGGCGTCTGCCCGACCGCGCACCACATGGCGAGCACCAAGGCCCTGGACGCTCTGTACCAGGTGGAGCCTCCGCCGGCCGCCAAAATGATCCGCGAGCTCTTTTACAGCACGTTCCTAGTGGAGGACCACGCGCTGCATTTCTATTTTCTCGGCGGGCCCGATTTCGTCGTCGGCCCTACCGCCCCCGCCGCCCAGCGCAACGTCCTCGGGGTCATTGCAAAGGTCGGCGTCGAGGTCGGCCAGAGGGTCATTGCCATGCGCCGCCGATTGCGCGAGTTGATGGCGCTAGTCGGGGGCAAGCCGATTCACCCCGTTCTCGGTCTTCCCGGCGGCGTTGCCAGAGGCATCACCTCCGATGAGCAAAAGCAGTTCCAGCAATTGGCTGCCGACGCGGTGGATTTCGCCCAGTTCACCCTGGGACTATTTGAAGACGTCGTTCTGAAAAACTCGCAGTATTTAGACCTGATCCTGTCGGACGCCTACACCCACCGCACCTACTACATGGGCCTGGTGGATGCAGACAATCACCTCAACTTCTACGACGGGATCGTGCGCGTGGTGTCGCCGGACGGCAAGGAGTGGGCGAAGTTCCGGCCGGCGCAATACCTTGATTATGTTGCCGAGCACGTCGAGCCCTGGACGTACATGAAGTTCTGCTACCTGAAGCCCATCGGCTGGAAAGGCTTCCGGGATGGGGCTGACAGCGGGGTTTACTCCGTTGCCCCGTTGGCGCGACTGAATGTCGCTGACGGCATGGCAACACCCCTGGCGCAGCAAGCTTTTCAGGATTTCTATTCCCGGCTGAAGAGCAGGCCAGTCCATGCGACCCTGGCCAACCACTGGGCGCGGGTGGTCGAACTGCTCTATGCCGCGGAACGCATGAAAGAACTGGCCGACGACGCCGGGCTTACGGATCCGCAAGTGCGCGTGCTGCCGACGGCAACGCCGCGGGAGGGCATCGGGGTCGTCGAAGCACCGCGCGGCACTTTGTTCCACCATTACCAGACGGATGAACGCGGCCTGATCACCAAGGCCAACCTGATCGTGGCCACGCAAAACAATGCGGCACGCATTGCCATGAGCGTGGAGAAGGCGGCCCGGCAGCTCATCCATGGCACTAACGTACCCGAAGGTCTGCTGAACATGGTGGAGATGGCATTCCGTGCTTACGATCCCTGCCACGGCTGCGCCACGCATGCGCTGCCGGGAAGCATGCCCCTGCTGATCCGGCTGCGCGACCCAACGGGGCAGGTGCTGGCCTCGCTGCAACGAGACCTGGATGGCAGCATACGCCGTGATTAGCGCTACCCACCGTCTCGAGGACGCCAAGATCGTCCGCAACGCTGCGCGTGGTGCGCGCGTGTTGTGTCTTGGCAACGATCTGCTCGCCGACGATGCGCTCGGCGCCCTGGTAGCGAACCAACTGCGACAGCTCGCTTGGTCTGGCGTGGAGATCGTTTATAGCCCGGCAGCGGGTTTCGAGCTTCTGGAGCACGTGCTGGACACCGGACTCCTGCTTGTCGTCGATACCGTCGTGACGGGTGCATGTACCCCGGGGACGATTTCTGTGCTTCGCGAAGACGAAGTGGCATCAGTCCCGGGAGGCTCGCCGCATTACGTCGGCGTGCTGGAGACGCTTGCCCTGGGCAGAGCTCTGGGACTAGCGGTGGCGGAGCGCGTGACGTTCGTCTCGGTGGAAGCGGCGGATTGCTTCACAATTGGCGGTGGCATTCACCTCCTGGTCCGAGCGTCGATACCTGCTGTCGTGAAGCAAGTTCACGACATTTTGATTCTGACTGCGAACTTGGGGGCGTAACGGCACCACTCCCACTCGGATCATGGCATGACCAGTGCTGGAGTGTCCGGGGCAACGACTTTATCTCGTCCTGGCTGCCGCATCCCTTTCTCATCACGTGTACTGCGCACGCTAATACTCGTTTGAGAGCAAATGCCGGTTGCCAATGCGTACGTTGGTGAGGCCAGCTGCGCGGGCGGTCTCTTCCGCCTCCGCAGCGTGGCGAACTGAAGTCCGTGGCAGGTCCTACATACAAAAATGTGGCGTGAAGCTGAGCAAGACATATGGGATGTCCCGGTTGAGAGCAGCTCTACGCGGCGGAGCATTCCCCGATTGGCCAAACTGGTGAGAAGGTCTGAACTCGCCAGCCGGGGTGCCCGGCTCTGCCCTAAGCGCTGTCTCGCCAGCGTAGTGCGTCCATTCCCAATTGCGGCAGTTCAGGTGGATCCCTCTGGAAGATGGCGTACTCCATGCAGCGCCGCGATGCGCTGGCGCGGTTGTACCAACAGCTGCAGAGCGAGATCGACGATTTGGAAAAGACCGTGGCCGCCTGCGCCGAGCAACGTCCACGGGCACGTCTGCTGATGAGTCATCCTGGCGTCGGGCCGATTACCGAACTGGCGACTGAGGTCTTCCTCGGCGACGCAGCGCGTTTCGCCGACGGCAAGGCAGTGACCAGCTATGTCGGCATGATCCCCAGCGAATACCCCAGCGGCGGACGTCAGCGCTGCGGCGCGCTCAGCAAGCAAGGCAGTCCGCTGCTGCGCTTTCTGTGGTGCGAGGCCGTCGGGCATGCGGTGCGCCGCGATGAAGAACTGAAACGCTTCTATCGACGCAAGCTGACGCAGAAAGGTCTGGGCAAGGCCCGGGTGGCGGCCGCGCGCAAGCTCGGGATCCGCTTGTGGATACCCTAGAACTCCACCGGTGAAAAAAGGCAGGTCCCGCTTCAACCACTGTTGATAAATCGCCTCAACACAAGTTATGCGGCGGGACAGTGGTCTCGGCATCGCAGGTGTCGTTGCCCATTCGAATTTCAGCCTGAGCAGCGTGATATGCTTGTGCCGCATCAAAGCCGACCCGCGCCAACCGACCCACAAACAAAACGGTGGCCGCGCTGGAAAAAACAGCGGATGTGCTGGGCGATCGGCCCGGAAATCCCGCCTCAGCTCCTGCTGCCAGGAGCAACGCCATGGCAAGCGAAAAACCGCGACAAGTTATTTTCAGCCGTCCTGCCGATCCCAGCCTTGAAGGTTTTCGGCGATGGATCGAGGAGACCACGATAGCCCTGGGCGGAAAGCTGGACGAGATCAGCGAGGAAGAGTGGGTGCGCGGCTGGAAAAAATTCTGGGGAGCAGCCGATTGAGGATTAAGTTCCGCCGGAACGGCTTCACCAATGTCCGTGTCTGAGCAGAATCAATTGTTCGAGGACTCCGAAAGTCGGCAAGCTAAGCCGCGCTTTTCTGCTTCCGCCGCTCCGCCCACCTCTTCTTCATCATTTCGGAAAGGCGCTTGCGCCCGGCAGCAGTGATGCCCAAGTGCGGCTTCTGCTTGGCGACGGCCTTCTGCGGACGCGCACCCTTTTTCTTCTTCGCTGCCCAGCGTGCCCTCATCGCAGCAGCGATTCGCCTCCGAGCACCCGCGCTCATGCGCCGCCGACCGCGCTTCGGTGGCCCGGCGGTGCTCCCGGCGGGGCGGCCGCGGCGGCGGCCAGTTCCATCAAGGGCTTCGAGGGCGGCAATTGCGACGTTAATGCGGCCGCGCTCGGCGCGAAGGTCAGCGATGATCCGTTGTGTTTCCATGGGCGTCCCGCATCATAGCAGAAATCATTTGCGGCTCACTGATAGATCCGCCTAAGACCTACGAGCTCGCAGCATGCCGCCAGGTTTGACTGGCGTGGCGGCCGGTGCGGCAAACGGAGGTTTTGTCGTTCAGTCGGTCCGCACCGCATCGTCGGGGACACAATTTGCAGTCGGCGAGCACGGCGACGGCGCGTTCAACCCGGCCGCGCAGTTCACCTCTCTTCCACAGCTCAATGTACGCCGCTCGAAACCGGCGGCGATCCCGCGCATATTTCCGCAGTGCCATAGGGCCCGTGTGCGACCAAAGCGATTCTAGTTCTTTGGACGAGAAGAAAATATGCGCGGTGAGTGCGGCGGAGCGGCATTCCTCTTTTGGCACCGCGCATGCGACCGTGTGCGCATGAAGCGTGTCCACTCGGGCGCAACTGCGTATCGTGGAAGTAAGCGCACCGTCAGAACGACGCTGCACGGAGGTCGTTATGCCAATCACAAAACTGCAGCGATTTCTCGACGAACATAACATCCTGTACACACGCATTTCGCACTCACTGGCCTACACCTCACAAGGGATAGCCGCGCTAGCCCACATCCCGGGAAGGGAACTGGCGAAGACGGTCGTGTTCAAGATCGACGGCAAGATGGCGATGGCAGTCTTGCCGGCATCTGCGCATATTGATCTCATCCAGATGAGAGCTGCCGTCCGCGCCAATGCCGTTGAGCTGGCCACCGAAGCGGAATTCAAGGACAGGTTTCCTGACTGCGAAACCGGCGCCATGCCACCATTCGGCAATCTCTATGAGCTGCCTGTGTTCGTGGACGACAGTCTCACCCGCGATAAAGAGATCGTTTTCAATGCCTGCTCCCATCGTGAGCTCATCCGGATGGCGTACGCAGATTTTGAAAAGCTGGTCAAACCAAAGGTGCTGAGCTTTGTGAGGGCGAAAGCGGCCGCGAGTGCGGGATAGTGCAGGGGAAACAAACAAGTCAGTCGTTGGCGCCATTTCGAATCTGGACCGCGAACGTCACAACTGAAAGCGGCTGGCGTCGGCAGCATGCCGTGTTATTTGCGCAGGCTTGACACACGGATTCGTGACAGAGTTCGAGGCCAATCAAGGTTGGACCAAGCAAAAGCCGGATGATTGCCGAATGTGCGCCCAACGCAGGGAACTATAACCTGGTGGACTGCCGGATACTTTTAGCTTTTCTTCGACGTCACCGCAAAGAAAGCGGCGGCCTCTTGATGCACATGTTTACTGCCGCACTTCGGGCAGGTGATCTTGCCCTTTTCGTATTCCGCAAGGGTGAGGATGATTTCGAATGGCTTCTTGCAATCTTCGCAGAAGAATTCGTAACGAGGCATGGCGACCCCCAATCGAAACTCCGCGAACACATTCTACAGCGGTGGAGGCTCGGTATGGCGGCGAGGAAAAAGACGCAGAGCTATTTTTAGGCAGCCAAGCCTCTGCACCAATTCCTGTCAGTTGACCCAGCTCTCAAGCAGGCGTAGCGTTCTCCTGATTCGGATCCTCCTGCCGCCGCGACGCCGTCGCGGCGACTCCTTTCACCTCCAGCCGTCCGAAAGGAGAACGCCATGTTCGTACGTCTTGTCGAAGCAACACCCAAACCGGGCAAGAGAGATGAAATCATCGCCATTGTCACGAACGACCTTTTGCCGCTTTTGAAGAAACAGCAAGGCTTCGTGGATGCCGTCGGGCTCTCCGGCGACACAAGTCCCGACGAGGGCGTCACGTTGACCTTCTGGACCACGAAGGACGACGCAGAAAAGTTCTATGCGACCCAGGAGTTCAAGTCGAAGATCTTGGACCGGATCACACCCCTCTTGGAAGGCATGAAGGTCCGCACGTTTAACGTGGAGACCTCGACATTCCACAAAATCGCCGCAAGCAAAGCCGCATAAATGCCGTGGCGGGCGAGTCATGTCGGCTCGCCCGCCGCATCAAGAAATAATTAGGAGTACCGCCATGGCAACGCATCCAGTCAAGAAATCACCGATGGCGGTTCAGAGCGAACCGCAAAGCCTCGAAGAACAGATCCGCCACCGCGCCTACGAACTCTATGAGGCACGGGGCGGGGAAGATGGCCGCGATCTCGAAGACTGGCTCCGCGCCGAGGAGCTAGTCACCCAGCAGAAGGCTCGCACTATCGCCGCTTGAACTCATCTCACAAACCACAAAACAGGAGAGCCTCGGCCCGCGCCGGGGCTTTTGTTTTGAACACCTTGCCCTAACCGTGTGTCGAGGCGGCACATGATTTCGTTTCAGCAACGCGTCGAAACACGTGATACCCTAGTCTTGCGTCAATTTGGAGCGAAGTGGTTGTAAGCAAGTTCTCCCAGAAAAGAGCTACCTGCCTCTGCAATGCCCTCCGGTTCATCTCAACGTAAATTCAACAACAGAAAGAAGTAGAAAACCCCATGGAAAAAGGAACCGTAAAGTGGTTCAACGACGCCAAGGGCTTTGGCTTCATCAGCCGTGAGTCGGGCGAAGACGTCTTCGTCCATCATTCGGCCATCGAGGCGCAGGGATTCCGCAGCCTACAAGAAGGTCAAGCTGTAGAGTTCAACGTTGTGAAGGGGCCGAAGGGCTTCCAGGCCGAGAACGTCCGCCCCGTCTAAGCTAACGGGGTAATACAGAGGGCAGTCGCAGATGTGATCGCCTCTTCTTGTCTCTGCTTCTATTCAACACCTCGTGCGAAGGCTTTTTTCATTTGCCGCGCGTGAGGATGCCATGCGCGACAACGTGAAGCTCCGCCGCATCAAGATGCTGCACACGGTGATTTGGGCGGTTATGGCCGGGTGCATCGTAGCACTGCCCTGGGCAGGCAGAGCGCGATTCTTTGGGATGGCGCTCGTCCTCACGGCGATCGTGCTCGGCGAATTCGCAGTATTGGCTGTCAACGAAGGTCGCTGTCCGCTGACCGACGTTGCGGCACGCTACACCGAGGATCGGACCGATAACTTCGACATTTACCTCCCAGTGTGGCTGGCCCGCCATAACAAGCGCATTTTCGGGGTGCTGTTCGTCGTCGGCGAGCTCTTAGTCCTGTGGCAATGGACCTTGCACAATTCTTGACCCTCGTCCCTCGGCGATGCTTTTTCCATTCCGCCAAACGGCAGGCTCAACCACGCAAAGCCCCGCCAAAGGCAGGTTCTCCTTGCATCCCCGACACAGTTCGGCTCTAATGCACAGCCAGACAAAACTGGAAATGTCCGGAGGCAGAGATGAGCCCCAAACGCAAGGCTGCCGGGAAAAAGGCCGCAGCGACACGGAAGCGTCAGGCGGCGGGCAAGAAAGCCGCAGCAACCCGGAAGCATCGCGCAGCAGGCAGGAAAGCCGCGGCGACCCGCAAACGCCGAGCCGCAGCCAAGAAAGCGGCAGCGACACGCGTGCGGAAGAAGGAAGAAGCTGTCGCTCCGCCGGCGACTATGCCTCAAGCGCCGAGCGCAGTCGACAAGACTGAGGAACTGCCGGCGCCGGGCCCTATAGCAGAGTGAGAACGAGCCACACGCAGGTCAATCCGCACCGCGACACAAGACGACCGGGCCCTGGACGTGCTCTGCATTGCCCGCCGCGCCTGTTTGGCTCGGCGGTCTAGCACTCGGGACAAAGGCGAGCGGTCGTCCAGACGCCCGGCTCACCTTTATGATGATCCGGCGTGGTTCTTGCGCCGCGAAACCATCACATCGTCCATGTCTTCAGTTCCAAAACGGAATACATCGCCGCCTATGAAAACCTGCATCTTTGAAGTCCAACTGCTCAGACATAGGAATATTTCACGGACCATCGAGCTCCCCGAAGCGGTTAGCCTCTACCGCCTGGCGGAGGCCGTGATTGGCGCATTCGGTTTTGACTTCGATCACGCGTTCGGCTTTTTCGACTTCGACCAGGGAACCGGACATATTTTCGCGGCCGAAAGGAAGTATGACTTGTTCACCGATATGATCGAAGAGGGCGACGACATCGAGCCGACCGGGGCGGGAAGCGTCAAAAAAACGATGGTATCCGAGGTGTGGCGGGAACCAGGCGACCGCATGGTGATGCTCTTCGACTACGGCGATGATTGGCGGTTCACTGTCGTGCTCAAAGCATGGGGCGTGCAGGACAAGAAACGGAAATATCCGGTAATTCTGGGGAAAAAGGGCCGCGCCCCAAGACAATACGCCTGATCGTCGTCCATTCCCGAAGTTGTTTTTCATTCGCCACAAGCCAGGCCCGCCGCCGTACCTTTGACGTCGTTTTTCGATTCGGGAATACATCAAGGGCCCGTTCGCACAAATTCCGCTGGTCTTGCCGTACGAGCAACATAATGGGCACGAAGAGGGCAGACTGGCGCGGCGGTCAGGTTTGGGAGCGGTAGCAGGAGGACTCAGGTCTCGCACTGCGATGATGGTCTTCGTGGCGGCATTTGTCGTTTCATTCCTCCTCGCTTTTCGCAGGTTCGGAACTCGCCGCGGCGCCATCCTGTAATGCCTAACTGGTTCGGTGCTCAACTCCGGAGTGGTCATCTAAAAGATTGTTGTATCGGGGCAGCCTAAAAGGATTTCCCGTTTAAGAAACAAGTGGCCCGCACACCCCAACTGCTCGTCCTCGTCCTGCTGCTGTCCATCTGTGTCTGCGCCCAAACTTCGTCGCTCCTGGTGACCGTCACCGACGAAAACGGCATTGCCGTGCCCGGCGCCGTCGTCCAGCTGCAGGGCCCCGCGACGCTGCGCTGCGAGACCGACCACGCCGGCCGCTGCCCCTTCCGCGCTCCCGCCGGTTCCAATCGCCTCACCGTTAATAAGGATGGCTTCTACGCCCTGAGCACGAACCTCCGCCTCCCCGAAGTCTCGCATCTCGACCTCACCCTGGCGCACACCCAGGAAGTAAAGGAAAGCGTGGAGGTCGTCGCTTCCACACCGCAGATTGATCCCACCCAGGTCGCCAACACGCAATCGCTCGACTCGCAGGAGATTATTGACGTCCCCTACTCCACCACGCGCGACATCCGCGAAGCCCTGCAGCTCATTCCCGGCGTCGTCCGCGACTTCTCCGGCCAGGCGCACGTTGCCGGCGGCGCCACCTACGAAACTCTCACTATCCTCGATGGTTTCAACATCACCCACCCGGTCACCGGCACGCTCGACCTGCGCTTCAGCTCTGATGCCGTCCGCGCCATTGACGTCCAGGAAGGCCGCTACTCCGTCGAATTCGGCAAGTCATCCGCCGGCGTCATCGGCTTCGCCACCGGCATGGGCGACGACCGCCTCCGCTTCTCCGCCACCAACTTCATCCCCTCGGTGCAGAACAAGAAGGGGCTGGGCTTCGACAAGTGGACGCCGCGCGCCACTCTCTCCGGTCCCATTGTCAAAGGCAGAGCCTGGTTCCTGCTCGCGCCTGACGGCGAGTACGACAACAACCTCATCAAGGACCTGCCCTCCGGTGCCGACCGCAATCCTCTTTGGCGCGTCAGCAATCTCGCCAAGGTGCAGGTCAACCTCACGCAGTCCAACATCCTCAGCGGCAGCTTCCTCATCAATCATCTCCACTCCGACTATGACGGCCTCTCGTTGTTCACGCCCAAAGAGACCACCCTCATCCGGGACGACGGCGCGTACCTCGCTACCATCAAGGATCAGCACTATTTTTCCAACGGCATGCTTTTTGAAATCGGCGCTGCGGTGAACCAGTACGACGACACCGCCCGCCCGCTCGGCATGCTTCCGTATGTGATCACGCCTGACCTGGCCCACGGCAACTTCTTCGAGAGCACGCGCGGCAATTCCCGCCGCCTCGAAGGCATTGCCAGTCTCTATCTGCCGCCCCAACACCTCGCCGGACGCCACGAGATCCGCCTCGGTCTCGACCTCGACCGCCTCGACGACACCCAGCACATCGACCGCCTCCCCATCTCCATCCTGCGCGCCGACGGCACCCTCTACAGCCGCATCGTCTTCTCCGGCCCGCCCGCCTTCTCGCAGGACAACGTCGAACTCGGCGCCTATATTCAGGACCGCTGGTTACCTTCCAATCGCCTGCTCCTCCAGCCCGGCATCCGCTTCGACCACGACCATTTCGTGGGGCGCACCGTCGCTTCACCGCGCCTCGGCCTTACCTACCTGCTCTCCAGCAGCGGCGATACCAAGCTCAGCGCCGGTGTCGGCATCTTCCACGACGCCACCAACCTCGAAATCGTCACCCAGTTTCTCCAGGGCGAGCGCTTGCAGTACATCTACGACGCCACTGGAACCACCCTCGTCGGCCGGCCGCTGCCTACGACGTTTTCCCTGATCCGCGGCACGCTCCAGGTCCCGCGATTTCTGAACTGGAGCATCGGCCTCGAGCGCCGCATGCCCGCCGCCATCCTCGTCAACGCGCAATACATGCAGCGCGACGGCTCGCGCGGCTTCGTCTACACCAACCTCTCCACCGTCCCGCTCGTCGGCCAGTACCTCCTCACCAACACCCGCCGCGACCACTACCGCGCCTTCCAGATCTCCGCCCGCCGCCACTACCGCGAAAACCACGAGGTCCTGCTCGCCTACACGCGTTCGCGGGCCCGCTCCAACCAAGTCGTGGATTTCACCCTCGATAATCCCATCTTCGGCCCGCAAGCCGCCGGCGATCTTCCCTGGGACTCGCCCAACGAGCTCATTTCCTGGGGATTTCTCCCGTTCCCCTTCACCAAGAAATGGGACATCGCCTACTCCGCCGACTGGCATACCGGCTTCCCCTTCAGCATCGTCAACCAGAACCAGCAGATCGTCGGCCCGCCCAACTCGCGCCGCTTTCCCGACTACTTCGCGTTCAACCTCTTCCTCGAGCGCCGCTTCACCCTGCGCGGTCTCAACCTCGCCCTGCGCGGTGGCTTCGAGGACATCACCGGCCACCGCAATCCTTTCGCCGTCAACAACAACATTGATTCCCCCGACTTCCTCCAGTTCGAAGCCGCCACAGGCCGCGCCTTCACCGCCCGCATCCGCTTCCTCGGAAGGAAGAAATAAGAACTAACCTCCCTCGCTTCCGCCAAGCAAGAAGAGTCCGAGAATGCCGAGGACTAATAATCCGGCATTACGCAGCTTTTCTGCGTTTGCCGATTGTAGGCGGGACAGGTAAGTATTCAACTTTGTTATTGCATCCCAAGGATTCGATCTCAGACGTTACGTCCGCCTCACGGTAGAGCTTGAGCTCTTCATCCGCCTTCGCGATACTGTCGGCGTGCTTGATGACCAAATGCGTCCAGATCGTGCGTGTGTTGGCGACCCAGCAGACCTGCGGATTGACCATACCGGAGATCTCGGCTAAGCCCTTCTATTACGTCTTGTGGATGCTCGTGCGTGCTGTCTATCGGGCACTCGGCCCCACCGACTCAGCAGCGCCGAAATCCTATACCTCACAAGCCGATGCTCGCTCGGCTCCCGTTTTGGGAGGGTAGGCGGGTGTTTCGTGTCAGGTGTTGGCCCCATCTTTCTCCGCCGCCGTAACATGGAGTTGGGATCCGTGCACAAGAAGCCCCCATTGCGAGGCTCCGGTGTTGCGAGGTGTGTCATGGCGGAAAAGAAAATCCTTTGTGTGTCTTTCGACAAGCTGGTCTCTGATTCACGCTGCGCGGTGTTGAAGGAAGCGGGGTACATTGTCACAGCAACAATCAAGATTGAGGAAGCGATGGAACTGCTGGGGGCCGAGCCATTCGACTTGATCGTCCTCGGCCACCGTTTTCCCAAGGCAAATAAACAGGCGGTGGCAACGCTTGCGCAGCAGACCAAGATCCCTGTGGTGCTGGTGTGCGGGTCTGGGCCTGATCTGGAGATCCTTGCGGATGCGCGGGTGTACGCGCTGCAAGGGCCGGAAGGGATTGTCTCCGCAGCCAACAGATTATTGGTGGCGCAGAGAGCAGCGTGAGCCTGTCAGCGGCGCAAGTGCCGCTGGCGCGAGAGATTACCTGCGGCAACGACATTCCGATTCCGCGATGCGAACGGCAACCCGGGCTGGTAGAGACTACCAAAGTGATCACAAGGGCGTGGAGGTGGACCATGATCGCTCTTAAGCTTGTCCGACTCATTGAATCTCACTCCGACGAATTGGCGAAACGTCTGCTGGCGCGGTTCGAGCGCTCGGTCAGGACACACGATGTTCTGTGCAACGTGCCGCGACACGAACTGGAGCGCAGGGCCTATGAGGTCTACAGCCACCTCACCGGCTGGTTGCTCTACGAGACCGACAGGGAGATCGAAAAGACCTACACCGAACTGGGGATGCGACGGGCCTCGCAAGGCGTATCCTTTGGCCATTTTTTCTGGGCGATCGTAACCACGCGCGAAGTCCTGTGGGAGTTCCTGCAGGAAGAGGGCTTTGCGGAGAGTCCTCTGGATCTGCTGGGCGGCTTCGAGTTGCTGCGCTTGTTGGAGCAGTTCTTCGACAAGGCCCTGTATTACGCCACCGTCGGTTACCACCGCAGCAAGGCAGCAACAGCAGAGCGGGCAGCGAAATCAATGGCGGTATAGGGGGACAACATCGAACATGGAGGACCTGGCTGATCGTATGCACGCGGCGCAAGCCGAACACGGCTGACAAGGAGGTGGATGCGATGCGAGTCAGCGAAGTCATGACTAAAGATCCAGTCTGCTGCATTCGCACGACGAGTGTAATGAACGCTGCAGGCATGCTGCGAGAGTTCGAGATAGGAATTTTGCCGGTCATCGACGACTTGTGGACACGAAAGCTTATTGGCGTTGTTACTGACCGAGACCTCTGCTTGACGGCTTTAGGGGAACCGCACGATCCAACTTTGACCACGGTTGAGGACTGCATGGCGACTGATCTGGTCACTTGTGCTCCAGATACAGACATCCGAGAAGTCTTGGCAGCGATGGCGAAACGTCAGGTTCGTCGAGTCCCGATGGTCGATCGGGACAACAATGTCCGGGGAATCGTCGGTATTTCCGATCTGATTCGGCATAATGCGGCCGATCCCAGGGACATATGCACGGCTTTGGGCCGAATCACGGCGCCCAAGCATAGGGTCCGGGCAGAAGCAGCCTAGGCCGTAGTTGGGGGGGGCATTCATTGCGCGTCGCATGCACATGAATGCCCCCGAAGAAGGCGATGTTTGAGATGCGATCTGCTTCCTGTTTTTTGGATATACTGAAGCATTCCATTTCGGGAAAGCACTGATAGCGGCTGCACCGATTTCAAGTTTCAATGTGACGACAAGGAGCATCATTCAGATTAGAGGTGGGGCGTTCGGCTGCGTTGTATCGGCCGACCGTCTCGGCCAGGCTACAGTCCAGCGCTTCTGCCTTCCCTAGCTCAGTTTTAGGGAGGCGCACCATGCGACGAAAGTTATTCCTTACAGCTCTTCTCATATTAGCTGTCCTCATTCTAACCGGGACCGCGCAGGCCGCTGCCGGCACGTACGGCATCGCGGACAAGCGACAGGTGCGGTTCGATCATCCTGTATGGGTCGGCACCGTGCTATTGCCAGCCGGCGACTACGAGGTTCAACACACCATGCAAGTCGAAGAGCATGTCATGGTTTTTCGGCAAATGTTTGCAAAAAGACCCGCCGAGGCACGTGTGGAATGCACTCTCGTTCCGGTGGCCAAGCCTGTTGAGCAAGATCAGGTGGGCTTCACGTCAAATTCGGCAGGACAGCTTGTGCTGCACCGCCTCGCCTTCAAGGGAGACCGGGCGGAACACTTGTTCTGAAACTGCAATTAGCGGGGGCCGGAACAGGACCAGACGGAATGAACGCTTGTGTGCGGAACCGGAGCCGTGAACCGCAGGCAGAAAAGTTAGCCCATTGCACAAACGATTCGCCGGCCTTCTCAATTCCGGTGGACGCTGAGAAGAGGACATTTCCGGCAGTTGCGTCCGTTAACTGGCCATCTCCTCATGGCCATTAATGGCGGCGAGAAATCTCCCGTGCAATCTACGCCAGAGCCCGTCCAATCTCATTGAGCGAATCAGCGGGGCCCCACCTCACGTGAGAACCTTGGACGACCAACGGTTTCAGGATACTCACCACTTCGGCAAGGTGGGTTTTTACATATCGGTCTGCGTCGGCCCTTGTCCGCCATACGGTGACCGCGAACGTCCGCTCGCCGCGGCTGTCTCGGGTGCGGCACCCCAAAGGCGTACAATTTGTAAGTAGAAGGATAATGCGCAGTAGGGATCCCGCGAGCCATTGCTGTACCTGCGGTACCGGCCATTCCTTGCCTCATCCCGGTACTACGTCACTTCGCGTCGCCATCCGGAACGCTGGCCGGCGGCCAAGAAACACCAACGCGTCGCGCAAAGAACAGTGAGCAGTTGGCCGTCTTCTCAGCTTTCGGGTTGACGCTGAGGAGGAGTTCCGCCTTGGCCCTTGACGACAATGCAAATCTCATTCACTTCGAAAAGAATAATCTTCACGTGCCCGACGACGTCGTGATTGAGCTCGTTCCGCCGGACGTCCATTCTCCGGACGACGTGAAAGATCTGCTCACCAGTTTTGACGCGAAGCACACTGAGGCACTGGAGGGGCAGTCTGGACTAGATTCCTCGTTTTTCGAAATGAGGTCGGAGCAGGAACTAGACGCGAGTGAACGCGTCGAGTGCGACCTGACTCCAGGCGAACTTCAGAAGACTACCGACCCAGTGCGGATCTACCTGCGCGAGATGGCCGCGGTGCCTCTGCTTACCCGTGAAGGAGAAGTGGCGATTGCCAAGCGTATCGAGCGTGGACAGCTGCGCGTACTGAAAGTTCTTTCGCGCTCGCCCGTCGTCATTCGCCTTATCGTGACTCTGGGTAAGGGCTTGAAGCGCGACGTGTGCTCGATCAGAGAAATTGTCGTTTTCGACGAGGAAGAGATTACCCCTGAAATCCTGCAGCAGCGTGCTAAGGATGTCGCGGGACGCATCGACGAGATGCAGAAGCACTATCTGACGGCCAGCCGGCTGGCCAGGCAGCTATCGGCCATCCCAGAAAGACAGAAAGCACGCGCATGCAGGCGCAAGCTGGCCCGTGAGGTCGTTCGGATTTCGCGCGTCATCCGGAACCTCGGCCTTGCTAAGCGGGAGCTCACGCGCCTAGTTGATCGGGTGAAGAAAACGGTGGTCTCGATGAGATCCCTGGAACGCCAAGTAGGCAGACTGAACGGAAAGGCCGAGGCCGCACAGAACGAAGATCAGAAGAAAGAATACCGGCGGCAGGCGCGTCGTTTGCGCAGAAATCTGGAAGAGCTGGAGGTCGAGTCAGGAGCCAGCTACCAAGAGCTGAAGCGCACCCAGCGTGAAATCACTCAGGGGGAACTGGCCGCGGAACAGGCCAAGCGCGAGCTGGTCGAGGCCAACTTGCGCCTCGTGGTTTCCAACGCCAAAAAGTATGGCCATCGCGGGCTGCAGTTACTCGACCTGATTCAGGAAGGCAACCTTGGGTTGATGAAGGCCGTGGACAAATTCGAGTACCGCCGCGGCTACAAGTTCTCCACGTATGCCACATGGTGGATTCGACAAGCGATCACCCGCGGCATCGCCGACCACGCGCGCACCATTCGCCTCCCCGTACATAGATTGGAAACCCTGAACAAGCTGACACGCACTTCGCGGTGGCTCGTGCAGGAGTTGGGTCGAGAACCCACCGCGGAAGAGATTGCCAAGCGCATGGACATCCCGGTGGCCAAGGTGCGCAACGTGCGGAAGATCGCGCGGCTGCCAATCTCGCTGGAAACACCAATTGGTGATGGCGGGGATTCCCACCTCGGCGACTTGATCGAAGACCGAACCGTAGTCTCGCCCGCGAAGGTTGTCATGAAGGCGAACCTCACGGAGCAAATGGCACGCGTGCTGCACACGCTCAGCCCGCGTGAGGAGAAGGTGGTCAAAATGCGTTTTGGGCTGGAAGACGGCAGAGAGCACACGCTGCAGGACGTGGGACGGTCTTTCGCTTTGACGCGCGAGCGCATCCGGCAGATTGAGGCTAAGGCATTGCGCAAGCTGCGCCACCCCTCGCGCTCCCGCCAGCTCAAGGCATTCCTTGACGACGGTCGCGCATAGCGGCGGGTCTCGTTCGGAGACACGCAGAAGGGAACCACTACGCGGCCACACCAGATGCAGGGCCGATCAACGCCCTGATTTTCGCGGTCATCTCGTCTGGCCGCATTGGCTTGTGCAGAACTCCGTCATGCTAAAAGGTGGCGAAAAGTGAAGACTACACAATCAGAGCCGCGAGGGTACCTGCACCTCGTCTGCGGTGAGTACATAGCGCGGCACGAATTTTCCGCTCAAGCGATAGCGAAGCTGAGTAATACCAATGAACAGGTCCGCTGTCCCGCGTGTCTTCTTTGGTCGCATTCGCGACTGTTCAAACCTGTTCGCCTACGACCGCGCTGATGCGATGTTGTCTTAAGACACTGAGGTCTGCATCGTTTTTTCCCATTTTGGTTCCACAACCAGACCCTCTTCCCGGGGTTGCGAAATTCGCAGAAACGGCGACTCAAGTCGCAACGAGGCATCCAGCGTTGGTTGTCCCGCTCTCTCCTGGCCGCTATCATTAAGCTAGCGATGGACAATTCAACACTGTAGCTGGGTGGGGCAGCTATGACTGCCCGTATCGTAGAAGTCATTGCGAGACGCGGCCGGTCACAGGATCTAGTGGCAATTTCTCAAGATGCCACCACCTGAGCTACGCGTTCGGGCAGCCAAACCCGCAGCGAGGCCGCCAAATAAAATCGTGGAGAAAGCAGATCGTCATTTGCTCTCACGACCCCCTCTGCAACCGCCCGGGATGCGAGTGGTGTGTGCGGGTAGATTCGTATTCCCACAGTTTTCTTCAGATAATCGAGATGCAACGACTCGGCAAATGCCAGGCTCTCCTCGACGGAGTCTCTCGTTTCACCGCGTCCACCGAGCAACAACGTGCAACGCTTATTTCGCCTACCTTATAAGCTTCCCACGATTTCGTGCACGAGTCGCAGCTCAGCAACTCGGGTATTTACGGGCGCCGTTCCATTTTGGTCCGTATTCTCGGCCTGGCGGGCGATTCCTCAGCCGACAACCATAATGCGGAATATCGTAGTTTGTAGTAGGGCTGCCGATTCGCGATTGGCAAGTGCGAGTGTCGATGTAGGCAGCCACTGAACCCGCATGAAGCGAGGTCAATCGTTTGCGGATGTCCGGCAGTGTGCGACTAAGCCGAGTAGCACAACCGAGGAGAAGCATGATTATGAGCCTCCCCAGGCCGATCGTATCGACGCGTTACCTGGCGACGCCAGCGACTGGCTGATCGCAACTGCAGCCGCAAGCCTCAATCGGCGGCGCTTCCTCGAATTAGCGGCCATCCCGTGCGCCGCGTGTGTGGTGGCGGCTTGTTTGCCGCCGGTTTCCTCCGTGTCGCTGCATGCTTCGCTGCTTCCGCCGAGCGACGATGCCATTGAGGCCCGGTTCTATGACAAGCTCGCATCGAGTAATGTCCAGTGCAGGTTGTGTCCACGGCAATGTGTCGTTGCCAGCGGGCAACGCGGCTACTGCAATGTCCGCGAAAACCGCGGGGGAACGTATTACAGCCTCGTCCACTCTCGGTTGTGTACGGCACACATTGACCCCATAGAGAAGAAACCTTTCTTCCATTTCCGTCCCGGCACGCTCGCCTTTTCAGTGGCCACCGGCGGCTGCAACGTGAATTGCAAGTTTTGTCAGAACTGGGAGATCTCGCAGATCGCGCCAGAGCAACTTCGCCGGCAGTACGTGCCGCCGTCGGATCTGGCCGCTGCGGCCAAACAGAACGGATGCCCGACGCTGGCCTATACCTACAGCGAGCCCATCATCGCCTCCGAGTATTACCTGGAATGCGCCGAGGCCGGCCACGCGGTGCGGATCAAGAGCGTGTTCGTAAGCAACGGATTCATTCGCGGCGAGCCGTTGAACAAGCTCTGCGATCGTATGGACGCGATCAAGATCGACCTGAAGGCGTTCTCCGAAACGTACTACAGGGAAGTTGTGAATGCAGAGCTCAGGCCGGTGTTGGACACGCTTGTGACCATCCGCAAGCGAGGTGTGTGGCTGGAAATCGTCTACCTGGTGGTGCCAACGTTGAACGACAGTGAGAGCGAGTTAAAAGCTATGGCGAAGTGGGTCAAGTCTGAACTGGGGCCAGACGTTCCGGTTCATTTCACGCGTTTTTATCCCCTGTATCGTCTGAAGAATCTTCCGCCGACGCCCGTCGAAACGCTGGAGCGAGCGAAAGCAATCACCGACAGGGAAGGGCTTCATTTTGTGTACGTGGGCAATGTGCCGGGCAATCCTGGCGAGCATACGTATTGTCCGAGGTGCCACCACATTGTGGTGGAGCGCACGGGCTTCACCGTGCGCAGGCTGCAGTTGAAGAACGGCAAGTGCGAGTTTTGCCAGCAGCCGATACCGGGAGTGTGGTTGTGACGAAGTGACGTTGAAGTCGAGAGGAAAGTACTTATGTGGGTGTCTGCGCTTTCGCCGATCGTATCGGGCGCGATGCTGCTAACGATGCTAGTGGTGTCGACGAACGATGTGGGCCAAGTCAGGCCCGCGGCGGTCGCTGGTACTTTTTATCCCGCCGATCGAAGTGAGCTGGAAAAAACCGTCGACGGTCTGCTCGCCGGCGCGCAGGTAGCGCCGGTGCAAGGCCAGCTCTGGGCAATCATCTCTCCACACGCCGGATACCCTTATTCTGGGGCCGTTGCCGCGCACGCGTATGCGCTGCTGAAGGGGCAGAGGTTTCGGCGTGTTGTAGTCATCTCACCGTCGCACTACGAGAGTTTTGGCTTCGCTTCCATTTATGACGGTGATGCATACGCTACTCCGCTGGGAAAGGTTGCGGTGGACAAGAGCTTCGCGGCCAAACTGGCCGGGGCAAGTCCACTGCTAAAACTCTCCAGCCGCGGCCATACGCCTTCTGGCGATCGGCGCGAACACGCGCTGGAAGTGCAACTGCCATTTCTGCAACGCGCCCTCGGTGATTTTCAGTTGGTGCCGATTGTTATGGGCGAGCAGAGCTATGAAGTGAGCCGTGCGCTCGGTGTTGCGCTCGCCAAATTGATCACTGTGCCGGACACGCTGATCGTTGCCAGCTCCGATTTGTCCCACTTCCACAACTATGACGACGCCACCGCCCTCGATCGCAAGCCACTGCGAGCTGTGCAAGCCTGGGACTACTTCAGCCTCTCACGGAACCTCGCGGCTGGGGTTTGGGAGGCGTGCGGAGGCGGCCCAATTGTTGCGGCCATGATTGCCGCTGAGCGCCTGGGCGCGACCGAGGCAGCTCTACTCAAATACGCGAACACCGGCGATGCGACAGGCGACCACAGTCGAGTAGTGGGTTATGCAGCCGCGGCCCTAATTCAGCCGACCGCACATCGTTCGGCGACAATCGCGGATTACTCGCTCAACAAGCGCGATCAGGCTGAGCTGCTGAAGATCGCCCGCCAGTCCGTCGAAACGGCCGTACGGCAGCACGCGCTGCTGGAGCCGGTTGCGCCGTCCAAATCCGATTTTCTGCTGGACGAACGAGGGGCCTTTGTCACCCTCACCAAACGTGGCGAGGTGCGCGGCTGCATCGGTTACGTCAGCGCGCTCAAGCCACTCTACATGACGGTCCGTGACGTGGCTGCGCTCGCCGCCATGCGCGATCCCCGTTTTCCGCCGGTGGTGCCGGCCGAGCTCGGCGCCCTGGAATACCAGATTTCAGTCCTGTCTCCGCTCCGCCGTGTTACGGATTCAAAACAGATTCAGATAGGGCGCCACGGTCTCCTCGTCAAGAAAGGTAATGGCGAGGGAGTATTGCTTCCTCAGGTGCCTGTAGAGCAGGGTTGGAATTGCCAGACTTTTCTTGAGCAGGTTTGCTTGAAGGCCGGCCTCCCGCCCAACGCCTGGAAGGATGAAGATACCGATCTGTTCATGTTTACGGCACTGGTTTTCGGAGAACACAGAAATCCTAGCAACGCGGGCGAGTCGCTGCTGGAGAAGCAGGCAGTGCCGCAAGGATTGGCCCCAGGGCCGCCGCGGAGATGAGGCATGCCGACTTGAGCATCCCGAAAACCGGAACCAGGTACGCGCTCACCAGGATCGCACCAAGAAATGCTCCGGCCAGGTCAATCGCGTAAAGGGCGGCTAGGCTGGCAGGCTCGTTATTCAGTTCAGGAAAGTAAACCCGGCTTGCGACCTGGAACTGGCATCCGCCCAACGTACCGAAGGCAATCGCCATCGCCGGGAACAAAATTTGACTGGCCAGCAATAAGCCACCGGTGCTGGTCATAGTTGTCAGCGTTCGGAGTAGCGCGTAGAGAAGCAACGGTGAAATCGCCGCTGCCGCCTGCAAATAGGCGAGAGCGTAGAAGTGCACGCGCACTTGCTGATCCTCGGCCGACGTTCCGCCTCGCAGCATCAGCCAGCTGCCTGCCGCCATTCCTGCCATGAAAGCGGCAATGACGATCGCGAGCTGGTAGTAGACATAGCCGTAAACTGCCTGAAACCCAAGTAAGAGCAGGACCTCCAGCGCCATCAGAACCATTCCCGTCGCTCCTACGCAGAGGCCCGCGATTGCTTTCTGCCTGCGACGACCACGCGCAAGCCAGCGCACGCCGGCCGCGAAAGCCATAACCGGGAACACCGTGACCAGCAGCAAGTTGGCGAACTTAACGCCCGCGAGCCAGGAAAACAATTGCCGGTATGCTGCTCCGAAGTTCGTGCTCCACAGAGTCACACCGAAATAGTAGGCAGCCGGCGACAAGTCCCTATTGACGGGCGTGGCATCGTGCGACTGGAGTTCGCGCTCAAGTTCGCGGATGCGATCCGGCATCAGCCGAAACGGTAGGTAGTATTCGCGCACGTAGTTCGCCTTGATGTGCCGTTCACGCAACCGTTCCAGCAACGTTTCGGAGTTCACGGTCAACATTCCCGGCCGGTTTGCGGCCGAAAAATGGACCGTCTCGCCTGGAATCACCACGATGTCGGCAAACACGCTCCGCAGGGTGTTATTGATGCAACGCAGGAACTCGCCCAAGTCGGGACTGATGTAATCCTCCGCGCCACGGAGCCGGAAAGAGAGAAGGCCTCCGGGATTCAGCTTGCCTGCTGCCTCGGCAAAGAACTCACGGGTGTAGAAACGATTGAGCTGCGCCGTTTGCGGCTCAGGCAGGTTCACGATGATCACGTCGAAACGTGAGGTGGTCGTCTTCACGAATAGACGGCCATCGAGATTGTGGACTTGAACCCGAGCCGAGTGCAGGGACACTGATTGGTCAGGAAAATAACGCTCGGCCAGGGAAATAATCGTGGGGTCGAGTTCGACATAATCAATGCGACCCAAGGACGGGTGTTGCAGTGCTTGGCCAAGGCTGCCGTTCAGTCCTCCTCCGATCAGCAGCAGGCTCTTGGGCTGAGGATGCTGCAAGAGAGCGAAGTGGACACCTTCTTCCGCGCTGGCAGGGTCTTCAGCGTGGAAGGCGACAAGTCCGTTTTCATAAATGCTGCGGGTCGCCTCCGTGTCCACGATGTCCAGGCGGCCATAAACCGAGTTGGCTGACGACACCAGGCGGAAACCGCGCCACAGCTGCGCCTGAGATGCGTTTTCTAACCGGGGGACGATCCATACGCCCGACGCCAGGGACATGGCTGCTACACCGGCGATCATCATTAGCCGCGGTCGGCCACGCTGGACTACGATGCAAGCAGCGCAAACAAAATTCACCACCAAGACCAGCTGTGCGATCTGCAGAGCGCTGCAGTACCGCAGCAACACAATGCTGGCAAGCAACCCGCCAACGCAGGATCCGGTTGCTTCCAGCAGGTAAACAGTTCCACTCGCGGCAGCCGACGATGCACCGCATTCGGATGAATAAAGACGACTGGCCGCTGCGAACAGCCACCCTGACATCGTGCAAAATGCTGCCAACGCAATCACCGAGGTGAGGAGCATGGCTCCGGGACCAAGGACCTCTCCGGGAGTGACTTGGTAAGGAACTCTGGCCGAACGCACGAGTACGATGGTGGCCGGAACGGATAATCCGACTGCGAGCTGCAGCATTCCCACCACCGCCCGAGGGGAAAGTGGGAATCGCAACTGACCGAGAATGCCGCCGCCAATTGCGGTCCACAGGAGCCAAGTCGCGAGCATCAGGCCAAAGGAAATCTCGTTCCCGCAGAAAACTACAACTAGTTCGCGCATGAGCACGATTTGCGCGATGACGGCAGTGAAGCCGATGCAGATCGGCGCCGCCCTGATCTCAGCCGCGACGCCTTCGCTGGGAAGTTCTGCGGTCGGTATTCTTGGTTGGCTCGCCTGAAGGTGCATACGAACCCCAAACGAAGGATCATATGCATTTGCAAGGAAGCACGCTCATTTCATGCGAATAGGCCGCCGCTTGGCCGGGGCGCGTCTTCCTATTGTGGGAACCTCGCCGCTTGACTCCCCGACTTGACCGCGCGGTGGGCAATTTGGTGACTAGAATTAAGTGGGATCGGTAGGAGGGGATTATGCCCGAACCAAGACTGAAGATGATCTCCAAGAATGGTATCGCACAGGCAATCGCGAAGGGCGAATTGTACCGCTACCTTGCTGAGCCGGAGGAGACGGAGTCGATCTGCCGCGACATCCTCGCAGTCGAAGGCGATAACCAAGCCGCTCTGCGCATGCTTGGGCTCGCAATTTCCGACCAGCTTTCCGGTGGACGCATGGATCGCTGGCCAGAGGCAGAGAGCGTTTTCCAGTCGTTGACAGATCCTTACGAGCGGTTTTACTACATCGGTTTGCTCCACGAGCGGCGAGCGAAGGCGCAGCTGCGAGCGGGCCAGCCTTTACGCACGCTCGTACCCCTGATCGATAATGCAATGCTCTGCTTCGAACAGGCGGAGAAGATCCGTCCGGCCGACAATGATGAAGCCCTTCTGCGATGGAACCGGTGCGTCCGGCTGTTGCGGAGCCTGCCGGGCGTGGAGCATGAAAAAGAAGCGCCTGCATTTGATGTGACGGATGGTGCTCCGGCCGCCCGAGGGCTGAAATCGCAGCCTTCGCCTCGAAAGCGGCGGTAAATTAATGGAGGACAAGTCAGTCATTCCTCTCAAGGCCCGGAACTGAATCGCGAGAAGCACAACTCATCACACAACTATGGGGATGAACCGATCTTTCACAGCTTCAGCGGACTCCCAGGCCAGGCGCGCAAGCGCGCGCCTGTTCGCTCGTTTCGCATTCGCCCAGCATGGTACCAATCTTCGGCGGGAAGTGGTCGCCGGCCTTACCACGTTCCTGACCATGTCCTACATCGTCGTGGTGAATCCTGCCGTGCTGCGCGCGGCCGGCATTCCCCCTGGAGCGTCCATGGTGGCGACGATCGTGACTGCGATTTTCGGCACCGTGATCATGGCCCTCTACGCCAACCGGCCCTTCGCCGTTGCTCCCTACATGGGAGAAAACGCTTTCATCGCCTACACCGTGGTGCAGGCGCTCGGCTACCGCTGGCAGGCGGCGCTCGCGGCCGTCTTTGTTGGCGGCGTGCTCTTCTTGTTGTTGACGCTGCTCCGCCTGCGGCAGTGGCTGGTGAGTGCCTTGCCCGAGAGCCTGCGCTACAGCTTCGCGGTGGGAATTGGGCTGTTTCTCGCTTTTGTGGGATTTAACGAGAGCGGTATCGTGACGCTCGGCACGCCCGGAGCTCCGGTCAAGCCTGGAAACCTGATTTCGGCGCCGGTGCTGCTCGCGATTGCCGGATTCCTACTGATGGCCATGCTGCTCATCCGCCGCTTCCCGTGCGCCATCCTGGTCGGTATCGTCGGCACCACCATTCTCGGGGTCGCGACGGGCGTAACGCCGCGCCCGCATGCCTGGATCAGCGCCCCGCCCAGTCTGGCGCCTGTGTTTCTCAAACTCGACTTCTCCAGCGTCTTCAGCTGGAGCTTCTTCCCGGTGGTGCTGACCATCTTTGTGATGGCCTTCGTCGACACCATGGGTACGCTGATCGGGGTTTCGGCCCGAGCCGGCTTTCTCGACGAAAAGGGCGAATTGCCACAGATCGAACGTCCCATGCTGACGGACGCGCTGGCCACGATGTTCGCGCCATTGGTCGGGACGACCACTGCCGGCGCGTACATCGAGTCGGCGACCGGAATCGAAGCCGGCGGGCGTACTGGCTGCGCCGCCCTGGTGACTGCCGCCTGTTTTACGCTAACCCTGTTTTTCTCGCCCTTTGTCGCTGCCATTCCGCCGCAGGCTTACGGCCCGGCGCTGATCGTGGTCGGCCTGCTTATGCTCGCCCCGATCACGCGTTTGCGCTTCGACGACCTCACCGAGGTGATCCCCGGCTTCGCCGTGGTGGTGCTGATGAGCTTCACCTACAACATCGGCATTGGGATCACCGCCGGCCTGGTACTTTATCCCCTCTGCAAGATCGTCGCTGGACGCTGGCGTGAAGTTCGCGGTGGATTATGGGTTTTGGGCGCACTTTCTCTACTGTTCTTTATCTTTTACCCGTACCGATGATCGGATCAGCCGCAATAAAACAAGCAGATCGGCTGGCGGACTGCGGCGCGCAACGAACTGATCACACACAGGCGTGATGGGTGCCCCTGTGAACAGGCGGAAGCACATCTTAAGATTGCCGGCCAGCATCTGTCGGAGAGGTGCTCGACCTGGCAGCACAATTGGCCGAGGGACTGGCGGCGGCGCACGAATTGGGCATCATTCACCGCGACCTGAAGCCAGCTAATCTGCGCGTCACCCCCGAGGGCCGTCTGAAAATCCTTGATTTCGGCCTGGCGATGCCGCCGCCGGCGATGCCTGAAACCGCCACTGCCGACAGCAACGCGCTTTCGGCGGCGCACGTTCTAATGAGCCCCGGGCGTGGAAGCTGACCCGCGATGCCCATGTAAGCCGTCCATCGCCGACCCTGCGGGGCACGTCAGATGAGACAGAAGAAGCAAATTCGCGCGAAGGATCTGGGCATCGATCTGCGATCGAAGAAAGAGGGACCTCTCTTCAGATGGTTTCTTGCCTGTTTGCTTCTTGGCAAGCCGATTCAACAAGAGATTGCCCAGAACGCCTATCGGGAACTGGTTAAGGCAGGCCTCGTGACCCCAAAGGCCATTCTCCATGCCGGATGGGACAAACTTGTGCGCCTGTTGGATCAGGCGCGGTATGTTCGATACGATTTTTCCACGGCAACGAAGCTCCTCGACGTGTGCCAAGAATTAAGTGAGCGCTACGGAACATTACTCAAACTGGTCGCACAGGCAACGCGTCCAACCGAGCTCTCCGCTAAGCTGCAAGACTTCAAGCATATCGGTCCTGTTACGGCGAGGATTTTTCTGCGGAAAGTGCGGCCAATTTGGTATGGCCGCCAACCCTCGGCTGTTACTCCCGGGTGTATGCACCCACCGGACCGGTGATGCTACCGGCCGGCCGATGCCCAAATTGACCAACACCGGCGCGGCGTTGAAGACGACGAGAAATCATTTGAGCGCGTCCTCGGGGCTCCGGTCACTTTCCAGTATGCCGACTAACCATCCAAGTGGACGCGTGCCTGGCTTCGAGGGCGCAATTTTCTGATTAGTGGTGAGAAGGTGTTCTCGCGAGTTGTTGATCTCCAGGTGGCGAACTGCAGAGGTGCGCTTTACACACCGCGGTGAGGCAGGACGTAGCGGATGACCGCGACGTAATGGCAGGCGCTGCCGGCGAGCACGAACAGGTGCCATAACGCATGGTTGAAGCGGAAGCGCGACGAGCCGAAGAAGGCGACGCCCAGCGTGTAGGCCAGTCCTCCGGCCAACAGCCACGCAAGGCCGGCGAGCGGAACGGCGCGGAAAAGTGGCCGCGCCGCGATCACCACCAACCATCCCATCGCGATGTAGACGATCGTCGAAACCACCGGGTGTCGCTCGACTTGCACGAGCTTCCACGCGACCCCGAACAGCGCGATCGTCCAGACCAGTCCCAGCAGCGTCCAACCCCATGTGCCGCGCAGGTTCACTAGCGTGAACGGCGTGTAGGTGCCTGCGATGAACAGGTAGATGGCGGAATGATCAATGATCCGCAGGATGCGCTTGGCGGGCGGGTGCTGCACCGAATGGTATATGGTCGAGGCGGTGTAGAGCGCGATGAGGCTTGCGCCGTAGATGCTGACGCCGACGACGTGCCATACCGTGGCCTGCGTTGCGGCCAGCACGATCAGGACCGGAACGGCCACGAGCGCCAGGAGCAGGCCGATGCCGTGCGTCAGCGCGTTGGCGAATTCGTCCATCGTGCCGATTGTAGGCACGTGGTGTGGCGGCGAATGTATTAGTTGTGTAATTTTAGAACGCTGTTGTGCGCAGAGGGTGGCGCCCCGGATCACGGTGAGATTTCCGGCGCTGGCGACACTATCCAGTTTCCCCCAAGACTCGAAGCCTCAGCAGGCTTCTGCTTCCTCCGCAACGTGCTGCCGGTAGCAGATCGAGCAGAACGTCTGCCCACACCCATCGCAATCCTCAGCGTGATTGCTGCAGATTTTTCCCCGGCACTTCGCGCAGAGGGTGAACGTTGGACGGGCACATGGCTGTATCGTGCAGGGCATTTCAGTGCATTTGTACATCACTGTCCGACTTTCCGCAGTGACGGCCACGGGGAGCCCGGGGCAGCCTCATGGGTGTCAGATCGTTCCCACTCTGGGAAGAAATGTCAAAAGTTTCCCGCGCGACCGCCGCAGAGGCCGATAATTCGCGGCAGGACAACTTGTTCCTTCCAGAACCGGGCCGATACTTCATTCCGGGAGGGCCGACATGTCACAGATGCGCAAAGATGTCTTTACCGGCGGTTGGGTCATCATGGCCGAAACCGATACGGTGCGGCCCTCGGAGTTTCGCTTTAAGAGGTTCGTTAGAGACAGTACTTTCTGCCCGTTCTGCGAAACCAACGAAGCTTCCACGCCGCCGGAGGTGTTTGCCATCCGGCGGCCGGGCTCGCCGCCCAATGGCCCCGGATGGTCGGTGCGGGTTGTACCCAATGCTCACCCACGCCTGAGGATCGAAGGCGAACTGGGGCGGCGCCCGGAAGGCTTTCACGACCTAATGAATGGTGTGGGCGCAGACGAGGTTATTGCCGAAACGCCGCGGCACGACCGCAGCCTTCATGAACTGGAAGCTCACGAAGTCGCCGACGTCATCCGGGCCTGGGTCGCCCGCACGGTTGACCTGGAGCGAGATCAGCGGATGCGTTACGTGCTGATCTTCAAGAATCACGGCGAAGAGGCGGGCGCGCGCACCATTTCCCATTCGATCTCGCAACTGATGGCCCTACCTGTGACTCCGCGCGCCATCAAGACCAAGCTGATGGTGGCTCGCGACTACTACCTCAGGAAGGAAAGGTGCATCTACTGTGACGTCCTGCAACAGGAGATTACTGATCGCCGTCGCGTGGTCGCGGAAAACGATGCGTTTGTCGCGTTTGCGCCCTTTGCGTCACGTACTCCGTTCGCCGTGAGTGTCTTCCCACAATTCCACAGCAGCGCGTTCAGCCGGATCGACCCGTCGCAGATTGAAAAGCTGGCGAGCATCCTGCGAGATGTTCTGCAGAAACTGGACCAGACAATAGGTGGCGCCCCCTACAACCTTTCCCTTCCGGACAGGCCGTTCCTGCGCCCGAGAAAGGGATACTGGGAGACCATCGAAGAGGACTTCCACTGGCATGTCGAGATTCTGCCGCAAATCATCCCCACGACCGGCTTCGAACGGGCTTCGTGGTTTTTTTATAACCCTGTACCCCCCGAAATCGCTGCCCGTTGCCTTACGCCTTGCAAGGAGCGTTGAGGCAACAAGCAGCGCGTTTCGTTGCTTGCGGAGAAGCGATGGCTCTATCGGCTCGCGCTAGGTCAACCCCATCAACAGGATTTCATCGAGACCGTGTCACAGCTGCTAGACGCCCTGACCACGGAGTGATTGCAGGTTTATCCGGTCGCGGGACCTCGTTTGAACAAGGTTCTGAATTATCGCAATGGGGTTGCGCTTAGTCCAGCGACAGCGCAGCGCCGTCTCGGAACGTCCACTCAACTCCGCCGGGAAGCGGTGAATCGGCTGAAGCTGCCTGAAATACGCGCTTCAAAATGATGCCGGATCGGACGTTACCAGCCGGACCGAATTGGGAAACCTCGTGTTTTCAATAGGTTGCTGATATTGCACCAATGCCGGGCGTTGACAATCGCTGCGCGGCAAGAATAGATTTGAGCTGTCGACGGCTGAAAGGATTGACTTCTAACTCGTTGCCAGTCCGAAGTAGGCTGGGTGATTTGCCCGCCGAGGTGACCCGGCGGACGCCCAAACCCGAAAAAACCGACAGCGCTGCGAGGTGCTGTCGGGGCTTGGGACCGCAAAAGCAGTAATCACATCAGGGGCTGCGATGGTGCATGCGTCCACGCTGCTGACTCCCTCGCAGGAGTTGGCGGCTAGAGCATAACCAATGTCGCAGCCCTTTTAATTTCTCTCCTGTTCCACTGCAATTGGTTTTGCTCTGCGGTGAACCCGCAGACATCGACTTACGTGTTCATCGGCGCCGTGATGTTGAGCGAGATTGGTGGCATTCTTTGCGGCGTCGGAGCAAGAGTCGACATGAAACATCAGCACACCCACTGCGGCTGCGAAGAAGATCGAGTCGACTGGCGACGAGGCCGGTACGAACCCGGTGAGCCGCCCGAAGCAGAGGCAGCGATTTACAGGGACGGCGAACGCCGAAGAGTCCTTCGGCTCGAGCAACGCAGACCGCAACTGCGACGCCAGCTACGCGCCACTGGTTCGCTTCCCGTGCATTTTTCGCGTCGCCAACCACCTACACCGCCAAATCCTGTCAGATCCCACGTCCTTGAAACTGCACAGCCTGATGCCCGGCTAAGCGAGCTGGCCCCCATCGCGGCGGCTGGATGTATCGGCTGTTAGAGACTGTCCGCATTCTGTTCCGTGAATAGTGGCCGAAACGCGCCAAACTGAGGCGAACCCATGATCAGGTACGGTGAGGCAAAACACCGACAGTTCGCGCTTGGCTGCATTTTGGCTGCAAGAAGTTGGCCTAAAAAGCAGGGAAATTATGGGGCAAGTACGCTGATTTCAGGCGGTTAGCGATGCGCGAATCCAGCCCTGAAAAGGCTGGCGTCGGCGGTTCGATTCCGTCCCTGGCCACCATTCTTTTGTAAGCCATAGCTGGAATCATCGAAAACCCCTCAGCCCGCATTCAGCCCACGATTTTCAGACCTGCTCTTGGTTGACCGTTGCGCTACTCGGTTGCAGGATAGCCCGAAGCACCTCACCCTGTGCTGCGATCCGGTCTTCACTCACGCTGTGTGCGTACAGTTGCAAGATCGTCCGTACGTCTGAGTGACGCAGCAAAGCCTGAACCGTCTTGGGATCCGTCTTGCTGCGCACCAAGAACGACGCAAGCGAGTGCCGCAGATTGTGGAAGCCAAACCGCAGCTTCTCACCTTCCTTCAGCACGCCAGCTTTCACCGCTGCCGGTCGGAGATGGTCTGCAACCAGCATGTTTGCTACACGCGGCTGTCTGCCCTTCAGCCTGAATGAAGCGAACACCCAGTTTCCGGGTTGAGAGTACGGACTGGTGTTCTTCCAGTCATGCATGAAATCGGCCAGCAGCGAATGAAGCGGCACTGGCGCATGCGAAGCCTTGCTCTTTGGTGAACCGACCAGACCACACGTCCACGTCCGGCGCACGTGAATAACCGACTCATCGAAGCTGATATCCTGCCATTGCAAACCAAGGCACTCCGAGATTCGAAGTCCTGTGCTTGCGGCCAACAGCGTGAGCGTTCTTTCTGGCTGCTGCATGTGCATCAGCACCGAAAACGCCTGCTGCGGTGTCAGAATCATCGCTTCATAGTCACTTGTCGTCTTGCAACGGACGAATCGCGTGGGATTCGATTCCTCATCGCGGGGAATCAGTCCGTAGCGTTGACCGTGCTTGAAAACCAAGCTCATCACGCGGCGGGTCTTATCGAGTGTGGGATTCGCTAAACTCCTTTCGCGCTTTAACGCCTTGAGCCACTGTTCGATTTCGAGTGGTTCCAAACTCAGCGCGAGACGCTTACCCCATCTCGGTATGCAGCGGTCCCCCAGAGTGCATCGGTAGGCTGCAATGGTCGTGTGTGACTTCGGGGAGACTGCATCGCCTTGGTCTCCGAGTTCGTGCTTGATATAGCTTTGGGCGAGGTCCTCGAAGGTCAGTCGTCCTCGAAAGCCTGCGCTGTTAATTTGCGAGTGCAGATGCTGGCAGATTTACTTCGGCCCATGCAGCAGACTCGTTCGGAAGATCGCGCACAAGGCCAATTGCCATCTTATGCTCAACTCTCCGGCCGTCTGCCTGCCTAGTGGCGTAGTACCGCAGCACCCACGTCTGTCCATTCTTGCGGGGTTCAACCCGCAAGCATCCACGTTGAAACCGCGCCATCAGTTCTCCTGTTCCGGCGCGGGAGACTGCCGATCGAAGTGTAAGCGCGATTCCATTGCTGCGGCAAGCAAAGACAATTGAAAAGCCATGTCCTGCGCTGCCCATTGCCGATCGCAAAAGCGGGAATCGATCCTGCTCGCGCAAGCTCCAATACCCGCCGTCACGGAGTGCTAGCGCGTCAAGCCGATAATCACACGGGCCGTTGCACTCTGTCTTACAGGAAAATTGCGGAGAGAACGAAGTTATCCGTATCAACGGTTCGACGAGCGCTGCACACGCTCGAGGTTTCCGGCCTGATTGTAGTCGTTAGCACTCCTGGCGAAGAGTGCCGTTATGTGCTGCTGGCAGTAGAGAAACAGCTGCGGATCGGAGCCCGATCAAGAACAATGCCCAACAAAGACTACGCTCCTCCAGACCACACCCAAGCTCTGGGAGAGCAGGGGTCTGTTCCCACAGAGCGACACAAAAAGGAGACAAAACCTATAAACAATACCAACGTCAAGACTGGTGCCCGTGACTGCAAACGAGGACGATTATGGGATGAAGTCCGAACATATATTCAGCACAAGTGGCAAAGCGTAAACCGAATCGATTTTTGTCCCTGGGATTCCCGAGAGGAGCGCGCCCTGGCCCGTCTGTTCGATCGTTCCCCAAAGCTTACGCTTGAGCAAGTGAAGATTTGCGTCGACCACTACTTCGAGTCCATTCGCAATCCGTCTGAAGCTCCATACAAATGGGTGCCCCAGCTACTGGACTATCTCGCAACGCCGCTGGACGAGTTCAACCGCCCGCTGTACCTTACTGGAGAAAGACTGCGGCGGTCAGCGGACGCCTCAAAACGATGAGTGGCTGCTGGCGGGGGCGCAAGCGGGTCCTTCCGAAGGGGTGCCGGCTGCGAGTAACGCGCGAGCGGCGAGGTCGTACCAGCTAGAAGCGCGAAAACTAGGTTTATCGGAGGTTAATCAACCAGTTTATTGTCGCCTTTTCTGCCGCGCGGTTCTCACCCAGCAGCAGTACGCCGAGTCTCACCCACGGCCACGACCACTCGGCGCCGCCCGCCCTCACTCCCCGAGCTTACCAACACCACCAACATCCGCCAGGCAATGAGCGAACTGCGGCAGCGATTCCTTCCCCCGAATTTTGCCGATGACGCCATGCATGTCAGCACTAACCAACTACAAAAACGGCCCGATTTATTGGCTGTTCCGAATCTGGAAACGAACCTACATTGGGCCTGAAACCCTACCATGCGGCTATATGCTCGAGCCGTATTGGCAAAGACAATGCATGTCATGCGGAGGGACAATGCCGATAACGCCAGCGCAGGTTCAGGCAGCCAAAGCAATCCAAGATGCAGCAGCTCACGACCAGCACCAGCAGGTTAGGCTCGTCGCCGGACCGGGTACGGGAAAATCTTTGCGATTGAAGAGCGTGTCTGTTGGCTCCTAAGCCAGCGAGTGGCGCCGCGGGGGATTGCCGTCGTGTCATTCACCCGCGCATCATCCGTCGATCTCCGCAACCGGGTACAGGGTTACTGTGCGAATCAAAATCAACCTGGTGTGAACGACGTGCGTGTGAGCACTCTGCATTCGCTCGCCTTGCGGATCCTCAGAGCTGCCGGACTCCTTCAGTACCCAGCAGACCCACTGGTGTTAGACAACTGGGAACTGGAGAGCGTGTTTGACGCGGAATTTGGCCGCTCCGAACGAATTGGTAAACGGCGAAGCCAGGCGATTCGACGAGAGCACGAGGCGTTCTGGAATACGGGTCGATGGACACCACCAAACTACATCCCTCCCAATCCGCCAGTGAATGCCCTTGAGCGCGCAGCGTTCGTCGCGTTTCATGGGCCTAGAACGCAAACCTACTCGTGCGTCCTGCCGGGAGAAATCGTTCGACAGTGCCTCGATCACATCTTGGCCGGCACTCTTGATCCCGTTCCGCTGATTCATCTGGAGCACTTGATTGTGGATGAGTATCAGGACCTCAACCCCGTTGACCAACAATTCGTTGAGGAACTGATTGGCAGGGCAGCTGTAGCATTTGTTGCCGGAGATGATGACCAGAGTATTTACTCGTTTCGTTACGCCTCGCCGGCCGGTATCCAGACATTTACCCAGCGGCATCCGGGCAGTACTTCTCACACACTGAATGATTGTTTCCGCTATACTCCCAATATTGTCGTAGCTGGCAATACACTCATGGGCGCCTATCCTTCACCGGACCGAATCCCTAAGAACCTACAATCCTTGTACACTGCGGCGGCGCCGCCAGTAGCGGGCACAGTTCACAGATGGCGATTCCCAACAGCAGCCGATGAGGCCGCTGCGATTGCAGCCTCTTGCCAGGCCCTGATCAATGCTGGCCTGAACCCGCGTGACGTTCTGATACTTATTAGCAATCAACGTGAACTCTTGCCCGGTTTACGGAATGCCTTTACGGCCGCTGGTGTTCCTTTTGAACCGCCACGGGCGGAGACTTTCATAGATTCAGATGCGGGGAGATGTGTGTTGGCATTGGTGCGAATCGTCTGCGATATGCACGATCACGTGGCACACCGTCTAGTCCTGGGCTTGAGGGCAGGGGTCGGGATCGGCACGTGTCACTCGATAGCCGAAAGCGTCATTAACAATGGCGTGAATTATCGGGATATTTTCTACGGTGCGCTACCTGCAAACGTTTTTGCCGGCCGGCGACTGGCAGCACTGAATCAGGCTAGGCAAGTATGCGCGCAGATCGCCGTTTGGCAGCGGACAGACACCGTAGCCCAGCGCGCCCCAGACATTTTGGTCATTATTGACGGCGCGTTTAACGCTGCGGAGGCTCAGGCATGGGACGCTTACGTCCAAAACCTACCGCAGGATATGAATCTCGAAGAACTGCGTGACTGGCTATGGGCTGATACAGATGAACAACAAATGATGGTTTTGGCGGCAGTCTACAACAGACTGAACCGGCCAATTCCGGCAGCGGCGGTCCTCCCTCCCCGTGTGCGAGTGATGAGTATGCACGGCGCCAAGGGGCTTTCAGCGAGGGTAGTCTTTGTTCCCGGTCTTGAGGATGACATTTTCCCAGGGCCGTGGCGCCAGCCTTACCCGGGCCTCGTATTGGAGGCCGCTCGGCTGCTATATGTTTCGGTCACCCGTGCCAGAGCCGGGTGTATTGTTAGCTACGCGACCCATCGCACCGTCCAAGGCCGCGTCCGGGGCATGGCGCCATCCCGGTTCACCGCAAGGCTTGGTGGCGCTTTCCTCCCGCGACATGCTGGCTTTGCCCCAGGCGAGGTACAGCAGATCATGGCGGAAATCGCGCATCTGTGATTGCGTCAGCCTACGAAGGTCTATAGGCCTCTGACTTCCAAATTCAAATTCCTGGAACTGACGAACGGCTGAAGCGCTCGCGCGTGAAATTTACCTGTGCCCTCGATGTGACCTGACTTCGTTCCGGCAGAGAAGATCCGACCCGTCTCCAGTTCGCCCGCGAGCTTCTGCCGCTGCCTCGCTGACGTCTGGGTGTCAGCCGTCTGCAGACGCCTGCAATATCGCTGAGGCACTATTTGGGTTTGATTTCCACGTTGCGGACAGACCGTTGGGTTCGCAACCCAAAGATGGAGCTCTGCATTGGATTCGGCGTCCACCGTGTGGCCGGACACAGTCGGCCGCCCAACAGCAGACGATAGTCGTAGCGGACCCAGAAGTGCTCTGAGGTGAACAGCTCTCGCGTCGGCACATCGAACGGCCGTTCTCCTGCGCTACTACACGTGCCTTCCTTTGATCAGACTTAGCAACTGCAATATTTGCCGATCATCTGCCAACAGCAACGAGCCGCTGCTTGAACTGCGCAGCCAGCTTTTCGGCGCCTTTCGCAAGAATCCCGACATCGCTGCCCACAGCGACAAAGGTGAAGCCCAATTCAAGGGCGCGCATAGCCTCATTGGGGTCCGCAAGTAGGATGCCCACGGCTTTGCCCGCCGCCCGACAACGAGCGAAACAATCGGCAATGGCGGCCTGAACCTCCGGATGACCAGGATTAGCCAAGTGACCCAGTGCCGCGGCAAGGTCACCGGGCCCGATGAAGATTCCATCCACGCCTTCGACCGCGGCAATCGCCTCTACCTCGGCGAGAGCGGCGCGCGTTTCGACCTGAACCAGCACGCACATGTTCTCATGGGCGTTGACGTGATAGTTTGCGACCCTCCCATAGAGATTGGCGCGTGGCCCACCCGCGACGCCACGAATTCCGCGTGGTGGATAGCGGGTTGCGGCGACAGCCCGCCGAGCCTCCTCGCCATTCTGGACGAATGGAACCAGCAGCGTTCGAGCTCCCACGTCGCATAAGCGCTTGATTAGCACAGCGTCGTTCCAGGCGACACGGACCACCGGCTCCGCCGTACCTCGTGCCATCGCCTGCAACTGCGACAGCACTCCTGGAACTTCGTTGGGGCCGTGCTCGGTATCGATCACTACCCAGTCGAAACCGGAACCTGCGATGATCTCAGCGGTAATATTGCTGCACAGGGCAGTCCATAATCCGATCTGCTGCTTACCATCACGCAGAGCAGCTTTGAAGGCATTCGGGGGCAAAGTGGCGGACATGTAGGACATAGTGTTTTCTCCTTTATCAGTCTTGCTCGCTACCGCACTATCGCTTTACCTCGACACCGGCCATGTTTTCGTAGTAGCGCACCAAGCTGCCGTGGTCCCAATCGCCCATGCCTCCGACCTTCAGCGCTTGGAGCATTTCCATGACGGCAGCCGTTAGAGGAAGCGGGACGCCGAGTTCATGAGAGGTGTCCAAGACGTTCGCGAGATCCTTGATGTGCAGGTTGACGCGAAATCCGGGATTGAACTTTCGGTCCATGACCAGGGGCGCCTTTGCATCCAGCACCGTGCTTCCCGCCAGTCCACCCCGGATAGCCTGGTAGACTAAGGCGGGTTCCACACCAGCTTTGCTGGCCAACACCAGCGCTTCGGACATGGCGGCAATGTTGATAGCCACAATGATCTGGTTGGCGAGCTTGGTGATATTGCCCGCGCCAATCTCGCCCGTAAGCACAACCGATGCCGCCATCGCCTTGAGAAGGTCGTAACACTTCTCGAAGATTTCCTTCTTCCCGCCGACCATCACGGAAAGCGTGCCGTCAATTGCCTTGGGCTGACCGCCGCTCACCGGCGCGTCGAGCATTTCCACGCCTTTTGCCGCCAGTCGTTCTGCAACATGGCGGCTAACCAGCGGGGCGATCGAGCTCATATCGACGACAATGGAGCCTTCCTTGGCGCCCTCGATGACGCCGCGCTCCCCCAGCACTACGTCCTTTACTTGGGGAGAATTGGGCAGCATAGTGATCACAATTGGGACCTGCTCCGCGACTGCTTTGGGACTTTCCGCAGCCTGGGCGCCTGCAGCTACGACCTCCTCGAGGGCTTTCCTGTCTATGTCCAGAGCGACCACTTCATAGCCCGCCTTTAGCAGGTTCTTGCTCATGGGCTTGCCCATGATTCCCAAGCCGATGAATCCTATCTTCCTGATTGCATTGGCACCTGGCATTTTGTCCATCCTTTCTCTGACCTCATCCCACTGTCTTGAGTTCCACACGCTTGATCTCACCGACCACCACCAAATAGCTGACAATGGCGCCCACCGCATTGGCGGCAACAAAGACTAGAGCACCATTGAAGGACTTCGTCCCTTGGACGATGTAGCCGATGATAATCGGCGTACTGATGCCGGCGACGTTGCCGAAGGTATTAAACACGCCGCCACATAGTCCCGCGCTTTCCTTCGGCGAGGTGTCGGAAACTACCGCCCAACCCAAAGCCCCGCTCCCCTTTCCAAAGAAGGCCAGGCTCATAATGCACACCACCACCCACACAGCATTCACATAGTTGCAGGCGATCATGGATGTGGCCAGCAGCATGCCGCCCACGATCGGCACTTTTCTCGCAGTACTCAGGGAGTAGCCCTTTTTCAGCAGGTAATCCGAGAATACGCCGCCCAAGACGCCGCCGGAGAAACCGCACAGGGCGGGCAAGGAAGCGACGAAGCCGGCTTTGAGGATGGTCATGCCGCGCCCCATAACCAGGTAGACAGGAAACCAGGTGATAAAGAAATAAGTGAGGGTCGTAATGCAGTATTGGCCGATATAGACGCCGAGCAACATCCGGTTGCCGAGGAGTTGTGTGATAGTAGACCACTTCGAGCTGCTTTCGCTCCGGTTGGCCTTGCCTCCTTGGTCCATATTCACAAGACCGCCGCCGCGCTCGATATACTCCAGCTCGGTCTTGTCCATGCGCGGATGTTCTTTCGGGCTGTAAATCACCTTCAACCAGACGGGTACCAGAAGGGATCCCAGACCACCCATCACCACAAACACGTATCGCCAACCGAAGGCGTGGGTGATCCAACCCATAAGAGGCGCAAACAGAACAGTGGCAAAATACTGTGCGGAATTGAAGATCGCCGACGCTGTTCCTCGCTCCGGGGCTGGGAACCAAGCCGCCACGATCCGGGCATTGCCCGGAAAGGAAGGCGATTCCGCCAATCCCATCAAGAACCGGAGGGCGAACAGCGCAATCACAGGCGCTACCCAGTGAAAGGAGACGACGAAGCCCTGCAATCCTGTAAAGATAGACCAGACGAAAAGACTCAGCGTGTAAACCTTTTTCGACCCGAATCGATCCAGAAGCCATCCCCCGGGGATTTGTCCGAGCACGTAGGCCCAAGCAAACGCCGAGAATACGTATCCCATTTGGACTGCGTTCAGCCCCAATTGCTTTGCCGCAGCAGGTCCGGCGATGGAAAGCGCGGCGCGATCGGCATAGTTCACCGCCGTCACGATGAACAACATGGCAACTACGGAATAGCGAACATGAGTTACAACCAGCTGGCGAGAAGTTGCGGCCGGGGATGTTTTCATCGCTCCACGTTCTAAGATTTCATACTGAGATGCGGCCGGCTAAGGAGCCACAACGCTACCTCTGAGGTGGCTTCCTAGCCGGCCACCGAGACGTTCTTTAGCGGCGGACCCGACTGGGTCGGGCAATTCATGGCCTAAAAGATTGCCGTCCTATCAGGAATCGCAACGCGAACTGTATCCGGCGTGACGGGTCGACGTTTGCGATTCCCGCGACCGGCGTCTCAAAAGAGGCAACCGGCGCGGCAGCGTTTCCGTAAGTAACGTTTACGCCACATTGGCTCGCCGAGCAGGCGGGGTTGTTGTGATTGACTATATTGAAAAACTCAGCGCGAGCCTCGATGCCAAAGCGCTCGCTCACTTTAAACTGCTTGCCCAAAGCCATGTCCCAGCCAAATTGCCTCGGCGTCCGGAGTGAATTGCGCTTGTACCCCAAGGGACGATCAAGCCGATAGCTATCTCCGTTGTTGTCAACTCCCGTCAGGGGAGTGAAAGGCAGTCCAGAAGCCACGGTCATGATCTGCGAGAATCTGAATCCGTAGGGCAATTCCACAACCAGGTTTCCCACGGCCCGATGGCGCTGGTAATAATTGCCGGGCGCCTTTTCGGCCGATCCCAGGTTGTTCCATTCGTTGGGCTTCCAATCGTCAATGTCGCCGTACGTAGATTGGTACGCCCAGACATAGTGCGCTTCGGTCTGGAGACGAGCGCCAAACAATCGCCGAATTCCGACATCGAGCGCACCATAAACAGTCGAGTTATCGTTGGTGAACGTCACAATATCGCGCACGGGTGTGCCCTTGTACGTAGTGAATGGGCGCGTTGCGTCGGCTGCGGTTGCGGATCGTGTCTGACCGGGAGCGGTTCGGATGAAGGGCGCCGGATGGTTGAGATCGTAATCGCGGAGTTGGTGCACTGTATGGGACCAAATGCCATGCGCTATCAGCGCGAATTTACCTCCGAGGTCCCGTTCAACACCGACAGAGGCTTGCATGCTGTAAGGATTCAGATAATTAGGGGGTCGCACTACGATGTCTGCCCTTGCCGCCTGGACTGAGGTGGGAGGCACGGTGAGCGAGTTCGGAAACGTGGGAAATCCTGCAACTCCCCAGGGAATCGTGTACGTAAAGAGGGGGCCTTTCTCGTTGGAGCGGAGGGCTCGCCGGAGCTCATTGTAAGTGTTTGAGGCATAAAACATCCCGGCTCCGAGCGTAACTCGGGTTTTACCGTTTCCCCTGACGTCCCAAGCCAAGCCAACGCGCGGACCCAACCTGTGCACCGAGTCGGTGGTGGCTTGGTACTCATAGCGCAGGCCGACATTGGCGGAGAGACGCGATGATATTTTGAAGTCGTCCTGGAAGTATGCCTGCCAGATGGTGTCGCCGAAACGGAGGAACGCCGTCCCGAAAATCTGTTGAAAGCTTGCCGGATGCTCGCCGACCACGGGCGGGCCGGCGTTAAAGGTGTAGGTTCCGTAAAGGTTGGTCAGAAAATCGGTGACCTTGACCCGCACAACTTCAGCGCCAAACTTGAAATTGTGCCGTCCATGATTCCAGGCCACATTATCGCTCAGATCAAGAAGCCGGGAGCGATCCCAGTTGTTCTGGGAAAACCCCGAGATGCTGTAGGAGGCCCGATTGATCCCCACAGAGGGAATATAGATCCCGCCGGGGCCATTGTTGTCCGGCGAGTACGCATTGTAGTTGACGCGGAAGTAATTCACCAGGTTGCTTCCGATCACCAGCCGGTCGCTCACTTGTCCGCCCGCCGACGCGCTGCGCTCCATGCGGCCGAAGCTGATTTGATTGAATCCGCCGACCCGATCGTTCGGGTTCGTATTGCGGTAGTGGTAGATGTTGAGCCGGAGCGCCACCGCGTGATTATCGGTGAAGTTGTGGTCAATCCGCGCGAGTCCATAAGCTTCATGGCCCTCGCCGACGTAGACCATGGGAGTGGGCGACTGGATGAACGATCCCCGCTGCTGATTGATGCCTTCATAGTCGACAAAGAAAAAAGTCTTGTCCTTCACCAGCGGGCCGCCCAGAAGGACTCCCCACTGCAATCGTTGATTGGGGACATGGAATGTTGCGACAGGCGCATTGGCCTGAATGCCACTCGGGATCACGAAGACGAACGCTTCTCCGCTCAGTTGGCTTGTTCCGGATTTCGTTTCCACCTTCACCACGCCGGTGGTTGAAGTCCCGTACTCCGCGGCGTACTGGTTGGTGATCACTCTTACGTCCGACACGGCGCTGGCAGCGACCAATTGGTAGGGCCCGTTGGAGTAGGTCCAGTCGTAATTGATCACGCCGTCGAGGATGTAGCCGGTGTAGCGATGCGACTCTGCGTTGAACGAGAGCCGGTTGCCATTGTTGCCGTCGCTGGCTGCCCCCTGCGTCTGGCGCACGTGGGGGTCCAGGAGCGCATACTTTGTCACGTTCCGGTAGGCCGAGGGGAGTGCCGCCAACGCGGTCGGGGTGATGATTTGGCTGACATCCGGCGCACTGCTTTGCAGAGTCAACACTTCTCCTGAGGCCTTTACCACCACCGATTCATGGTGGGTTACCAAATCGAGGAGAATATCGAGTTGCTGGGAAGCGGAAGACATCGTGATGTCTTGCGTGAAAGGATTGAATCCCTTCGCCTCCACGTCCACCGAATAGCGCAGGGATGCATCCAGACCCGTAAAACTATAAGCGCCTTCGGCGTTGGTCACTGTGGTTAGCTGCAAACCGTGGGGCCCGTGCAGCACCACGTGGGCTTCAAAGATTGGCGTCCGATCAATGGATGCAGCCACAACGCCGTGCAAGTCGGCCGCAAAAGCCGGCGCCGCCAGGAGGGCGAGCATCGGCAACAATCCAGCGAGCATTCGCGTGAACGATTTCATGGGCTTGTAAACTCCTTCAGGAGGTTGTCGAGCTTTAGCCCTGCCGGATGAATCACGATCCGGTAACGTAGATGGAGCTTGTCCCCGCGCTTCATGGTGTATTCGGCGCTTTCGGTTGCAGCCGTCGGATCGAACTTCGCGAAGCATCGCCCCGCGAAGGGACCGACCCCGACGATGCCCTTGTCTCGATACTGCCAGCGTGCCGGGTAATTCAGATTCGCAGGATGGTCGAATATGGCGACGCCGACCTTCTCGCCGCTGTTCAACTCCGTGGTCCAGTCAATCCATGGTGAGCGGCGTCCGCGAATGCCTTCCTCGTTGACGCCACCGCTTGCGTTGACGATCTTCCCGCCATAGTGAGAGTCGAAGGGCAAACCCAGGCGCAGTGCAAGCATGGAGTCTTGATAGTCGCTGAAAGTAACCTGCTGGGCGGCTTCGAGTTCGAGATCAATATCGAACACCCGGCAGTCTGCGGGCTTACTGTAGAACGTCATTTTGCGGCGCTCGATAAGCCACAACTGTCCCTGGTGGCTGATCCAGTGTGAGACCATCGAGAGCACTCCACGATCCTCGCCGTTTACCACGCCGGTAAGCTCTTTGAACGCGATGGTGCCCCTATCCGGACCCATATTGCTGGGGTCGTTGTCGACAAAATTCTGCCCCCAGAAGAACAATCCCGCGTTCAGCCCAGTTTCCGGTCCCTGCACGCGGGCCGTGCCGATCGTCAGTCCGCGGTGGTTGGGCCGGTCGGTGGATTCGCCGGGTAACGGGTCGACCGGAAATCCGCGCGTAACCGCGTTGCCCGATGCTGTCAGGAGCGGATGCAGGAATGGCTTGCGCGCTTCCTTCCCGTAATACAGAACGCTGAAAGGCTTGCCGTTGATCTGGATCACCACCGAGTCGTACCGCACGTCGAAGTGCACCTGTGCGGCAATCGGAGAACCCCATAAACATAGCGAGAGGAACACGAGAAAAAGCAACACCGCTGACCACGTTGTGGGCGGCCTCGATGAGCACCGGGATACACACTGCTTAGCATGGAACATATTCATGAATGGATTCTCCGCGAGGAATTGTGCGCGCAATCGGGTGAAAAAGCTGCGACGCTGAGATTACATTTTTGTCATATTGAACTTCCATGCCAGGATATCCGTCCGCTGCCCGTGCTCGGGAAAATGGCTTCCCTGGCGCTGACCGCGCTGCGCGCACAAAGCCGCGCGAACCTGCGGCCTGTGCGCCTGGGTTGGTCACGGGATGAGTACAAGAAAATCATTAACCTCGGGTACGCGCTGATGCGGGGGCGTCCCTGGCGAGAATTCGCCGGAACTGAGTCATTGCTTTGCAAACTCTTTTTGCGCTGCGTTCATTCTGGCAACAATTGCTCCCACGGCCTCATTTTTCCCCGCGTTGTAGATCAGAACTCGGTAGCGCAGGCGGAGTTTGTCCCCGCGCTTCATTTTGAACTCGGCGTTCTCATTCGCAGCCGTCGGATCGAACTTCGCAAAAATTTTTCCCCCGAAAGGATTCGCCATGAGGAGCCCCTTATCCCGAACCTGCCAGCGACACGGATAATTCAGGTTCGCCGGATGGTCAAACATGGCGACGCCGACCCGCCCTTCGCCACTCGTAGTGCCGATCCATACCAGCCACGGTGAGCGGCGTCCGCGAACGGCTTCCTCGTTCTTGCCCCCTGCCGCGTTGACGACAAAACCGTCATAGTGAGTATCGAAGCCCAAGCCCAGGCGCAATCCAATGATGGCGCTCTGGTGATCGGTGATCATGACCGGCTCGGCGGCTTCGAGTTCGGTATCGATATCGAACATTCGCACGTTGGCAGGCTTGCCGTAAAAAATCATTGTCCGCCGCTCAATGAGCCACACTTTTCCCTCGTGGCTGATCCAATGCGCCAGCAGCGAAAGTGTCCCGCGCTCATCGCCATCGGTGACCTGGGTGAGCTTCTCAAATTCGATATTGCCCTTGGGTGGCGGCTCCGTATTACCGGGCTCGTTGTCCAGAAAATCCTCGCCGTTCACCTCCTCCGCGCCGATGTACAGTCCGCGGTGGTTGGGGTGGTCGGTGGAATCACCCGGCAACGGGTCGACCGGAAATCCGCGCGTCACCGGGTCGGGCCCACCCGAGACGGTGAGCAGCGGATGCAGGTATGGCTTGCGCGCTTCCTTCCCGAAATGCAGAACGCTAAACGGCTTGCCGGCGACCTGGATCGCGACCGAATCCGTCCCCACCTTAAAACGCACCTGTGCGGCAAGGGGGAGCGAGAAAAACATGGGAAGAAGTATCAGGATTGTCCAAAACATTGGGGAGTTCAACAAATTGTAGGACCGACGAGGACAATCCGCTCGGCGAGTTTGACTGCACTGAGGTGTCATCATGATGGCCGACTGTACAGCGGAGCGCCTAACAAAACCGCGGCGCTGAAATTACTTTTTCGTCATGTTCGGGGGTCGGCCACACACCGGCCGCCGGCGTAGTAATCCAAGGAGCGCCGGCAATGGAACGCACTGCTTGAGGGTTCGCACCCTCGTTATCTCTGGCTTATCCACTCCTTGAAGAAACCGTCGACTTTTAGCTCTGCTGGATGGATGAGAATCCGGTAGCGCAGACGGAGTTTGTCCCCGCGCTTCATTGCGTAATCGGCCTTTTGAGCCGTCTTGTCGAATTTCTGAAAAATTTGCCCGGCAAACGGATTCACCGAGAAATCTCCAAAGTTCTTAACCTGCCAACGAGACGGGTAATTCAAATTCGACGGGTGATCGAACACCGCGATGCCAATCTTTTCGCCGTGTCCGTGTGGCGAGGTCTGGTATTCCCGGGGATCCATCTCGGCGGTCCAATCGAGCCACGCCGAACGGCGCCCGCGAGTGCCTTCCTCATTGACGCCGCCTTCCGCGTTCACGACCTTACCGCCATAATGATCATCGAAAGGCAAAGCAAGGCGCAACGCAAGCACGCCGTCTTGAACATCTTCAAACGTAACCGGCTCCTTGGCTTCGAGTTCGATATCAATGTCAAGCATCCGGCAGTCGGCGGGCTTGTTGTAAAACGTCAGCTTCCGTCGGTCGACGAGCCACAACTGTCCCTCGTTGCTAATCCAGTGTGAGAAAAAAGAGAGCACCCCACGGTCATGGCCGTCTGTCGCACCGGTGAGTTCTTGAAAGACGATGGCTCCTTTGTGCTTTTGCGGATAAAGAGGATCGTTTTCCCAAAAGTCCTCTATACCCGAGGGACCCTTCAGGCCCTCGGTGCCCATCCATACTCCGCGTTGGTGCGGTCGGTCCGTGGAGTCGCCCGGCAGCGGGCTGACGGGAAATCCACGCAAGATATTCTTACCCGATGGGGTCATCAACGGATGCAGGAAGGGCTTATGTTCCTCCTTACCAAAGTGAAGGACACTAAATGGCTTGCCGTTGATCTGGATCGCGACTGAATCAGTCATCACCGCGAAACGCACCTGTGCGGCAAGAGGTAATGACAAGAACAAAGGTAAGACTCTAAGTACTTGCCAAGACATCGAGGAACTCCGGAAATACCGGGATCGGCGAAACAGTTTCCCACGGTGAGGTTGACTAGGCTGATCTGTCATCATGACGGCCGACTGTACAGCAAGCCGTATGACAAAACCTCGCCGTTGTGGTTACGGTTTCGTCATGTTGGCATCGGCCGAATAAGCCGGCGCACCTAGGAACGCAAGCAGCGCAAGATACCGACCTCAATGAGGCTGCAATTCATCGAGAAAACCTTGCAACCCGCGGCGGGCGTTATTCGACAGGCTCGAATAACTCGCGGCTGATGTTTTCGGCCAGCTTGGCCAGGCCGTTGGTGATGTACTGCTCGAAGTAGGGTGCGGTGCGGTGGGCTTCGAGAGCAGTATGGCTGTCGTATTGTTCGTAGAAAAGGAAGCGCCGCCGGTTTTCGGTCGCCTGGTGCCCGAAATAGAGGCGGCAGCCGGGCTCGCGACGGGTGTGCTCCTGCATCTTGCGGATGTATCCGACGGCTTGGCCCTCAGTGCCGGGGCGGACTGTGTAATGGACGACGAGAACGATCATGCTGGGGCCTCCTATTTGACTTCGAAAACGTCAAAGGAGTCAGTGCGACGGTGTCGCCCACGTCCTCCCGGAGATCTGCTGGGCCAAGAGATCCACGTTGTGGAGCGGGAGCAGACGCCGCGCGCTCAACATGGTGGCTCCACACCCAGATCCGCGCCCAGAGCGCGAAGTTCTTCTGCCAGGGCGGAGGAGACCGGGATGCCGCGCGCCAGGCGCTCTTTTTCTATTTCCACTTCGATTTCCCCCGGCACGTAGATTCGTTCGACACCCGCGACCCGCGGACAGGAGTGCATCTGGTCAATCAGCCCATCCATGTGGCTGCGGAACTCAGCTTCCGGCAGGAAGTGGTCCACACGGAGTGCCGCGCAAGTGTGCGCGGTCCCGGTTGGAATGCCTACGTCGCCATACATCTTGCCGACCAGCATCCCGAAATTGCCGCCCATCAGTACCCCACTCAGGATGTCCAGGAGCAGGCTGAGCCCATACCCCTTGTAACCGGCCATCGGCTGGATCAGGCCGCGCGCAGCCAACGCCGGATCGTCGGTGGGGACGCCATTTTCGTCGAGCGCCCAGGTGAGCGGAATCTTCTTGCCTTCCTGCTGCGCCACATAGATCTTGCCCTTGGCCACAGCGCCTGTGGCCATGTCCAACACGAGGGGCGGATGATGGCCGGCGGGCACGGCGACGGCGAACGGATTGTTACCCACGCGGGCTTGACGGCCTCCGCTCGGGGCCATGATCGGCGTGCCGTTGCTCAAGGTTAGGCCGATCATGCCGTGTTCAAGGGCCATCATGGCGAAGTAGGCGGCGGCGCCAAAGTGGTTGCTGTTGCGCACGCCGCCCACGGCCAAGCCGGAGTCGCGCGCCTTGGCGATTACCCGGCGCATGGCTTCGGCAGTGGCTACCTGGCCCACACCATCTCCGCCATCGATCAGCACATGGATAGCGCTCTCGCTCAGCACACGGGGGCGGGCACGGGGGTCAGTGCCGCGGGCGCGCATGCGATCCGCGTAGATCTTCATGCGCATCACGCCGTGGGAGTCGACACCGCGCAAGCTGGCGAAGACGAGGTTGTCTGCGGTCAACGCGGCGTCCTCGGATGGCATCCCCAACTTGACGAAGCAGGCGCTGCAGAATCGAAGTAGAACCTCGTGCGATACGGTCCCTTGCATGATTAGGCCTCCAGTCTCTTTTTCAGCAGAAGTCCGCGGAAGAATCCGCGCTCATGAAACCGCCTGCTCCGCTTCGGAGATGCCGGCCGCGATCTGCCGGGGCGCGCGAGGACGCCGTGCTGGTCGCCGAGGAGCAGATCGCCGGCCCTGATCGCCCAGCCGCCCATGCGCTCCGGTGTTGCCGAAATCCACCAGGCGCACGCAGGCGTGCGAGACACAGGGCCGGCGAAATAGTGAAAGCCGACACGCAACCGGAAAAGCCGGCCCAACGCAACTGCTAAGGAGCGCCGGCAATCCACCACTTGGTAACGGCTCGTCCCCTCGCCAACTTACCGGCCTACCCACTTATTGAACATGTCGTAAACCCTCTGGTCCACCAACGGCCGGTACGTGAGATCCAGCAACTTCTCCATGTCAGACAGGAGTTCGCCGGCTGCCGGCCCCTCTGCCGGATGGATCAGAATGCGGTACTTCAGATTGAGCTTATCCCCCTTCTTGAGCTTGATGGTCCAATCTTCACGATAAACCTTCTCGTCGGCAGACGCGTACTCCTGGTAAACCCTGCCTCCGACAGGGCCCACATTGATTTGTCCGAAGTCCCTGATGTGCCAGCGATTGGGGTAATGGGGGTTAGAAGGATGGTCAAACACGGCAACGCCGATCTTCTCGCCTTGCACGTCGCCAACCCAATCGACCCAGGGTGCGCGCTGTCCGCGAGCGCCGGCTTCATTCATCTTACCGATGGCGTTGACCAGCCTCCCATCGTAGTGGGTATCGAAGGGCAAGCCTAGGCGAATTCCCAGGATGACATCCTTATCGTCCAGGAATGTAACTTCTTCGTTCACGGCTTCTAGCGATAGGTCGATGTCAAACATCCGGCTGTCGACCGGCTTCGTGTAGAACGTCATGGTGCGCCGTTCGATAATCCACAACTGTCCCTGCTTGCTGATCCAGTTTGCCACCAGGGAGAGCGTGCCATGATCGGCGCCATCGGTGGTGTTGACCTCCTGGAGTACGATGTTGCCCTTGATACGCTTTCGATAGAAGGGGGCGGGATCGTTTTCCCAGAAGTCCTGCACGCCACCGGAGGCAGTGGCCAGCTTTTCGACACCGATGATCACTCCGCGCAGGTGGGGACGATCGACCGAATCCCCCGGCAGAGGATCCTGCGGAAATCCGCGCGTGACGGTCTTTCCCGAAGCGCTTATCAGTGGATGCAGGAACGGCTTACCCACGTCCTTTCCGTAGAAAAGGGTAGTGAACGGTTTTCCGTTGATCTGCACGTCGACTCGATCAGCCTTGCGCTCGAAGTGCACCTGCGCGACCAGCGGAACTGAAAGGAACATCAGAAGAAACAGTAGAGTTGTCCAAGACCTCACGGACCTGAACGCCGAAACAGGATGGTGAGCTGCTGCGATGTTGGTTTTCATGACGCCGAACTGTACAGCGGACCGGTTTGCAAAACCCCGTCGCCGACATTACTTTTTCGTCATGTTAGGGATCGGGACAACCCTCCCAGGATCCATCATATCGCTGGGGCCAGCGCGGCGCGGTTCTCGATCTTGAGGTCGGGCTGACATGGGGAATGTGAGTGTGACTCTAGTGCCCTTGCCCACTTCACTCTCGATCGCGGTTTGGCCTCCATGGAGCGTAACGATTCCTTTGACGATCGCCAACCCCAGACCCATGCTACCCGGCTGTGAGGAGCGAGACCGGTCGGCTCGATAGAAGCGGTCAAACACTCGCGGCAGATCCTGCGGGGGAATGCCGGTGCCAGTATCGCATACCTCGACACGAGCATGGCCGTCATCCACTTGCACCGCAAGCGTGATGGTGCCGCCCGGCGGGGTATGGGTGAGAGAGTTCGCGACGAGGTTTGCGATCGCCCCTCGTAGGAGACCCCGGTCAACGGCGACCACTACGTCGCCACCTGCGGCGACGGAGAGCGTAACTCCCGCTTCTGAGGCAGCATTCGCATAGTATTCGCGCACGGCGGCAAGTTCCTCGGTGAGGTTTACGTGCTCTCGCTCCAGTTGCGTTCCTGGATTTTCGGCTCGGGCCAGAAACAACAACCTCCCAATCAGATCTGATAGTCGAACCGTCTCTTCAAGACATGACGTCAACGCCTCCTTGTATTCGTCGATCGATCGCGCTCGGCTCAGGGTAACTTCAGCTTCACCGCGCAAGTTGTGGATTGGCGTGCGAAGCTCATGCGCGATGTCGGCGGAAAATTGAGAGATCCTGCGGAAGGAATCCTCGAGACGGTCGAGCATGGCATTGAAGGTAACGGCCAGAGCGCCCAACTCGACTGGATAGCCAGCGGCTTCGATGCGCGCAGAGAGGGTCGCGGACCCGATGTGTCGCGCCGTTTCGCTGATCTCGCGCACCGGTCGAAGACCACGTCGCGCGATGAAATATGCGACCAGAGGGCAAGCGATAACCGTGATCGCCAGCATCATCAGCGACCCGCGGCGATAGTTCGCCAGCAGGAACTTGTGATGCTCTCTGTCCCTGGCCGCCTGAATTACCCAGGTCTTCTCTCCGGATCCTCCCACGGCGGCCCGTGCCGCGAGCGCGCGGAAGTATCGGCCTTCGCGTGACTGGACGTCAGTGATACGGCTGGGTTGGGAGTCTGCCGGGAGGACCAGTGTGAAGACCCCGGGGGGGAGCAAAGCATCCATTCCTTCCGTGGTCAGGCTGGGCTGCCCGTGTTCGTCCAGCAACCGCACGTAGACCTGTACATCATCGCGGCGGTGGACGGGCGAATCCAAGTCCACTTCTTGTCTTAGGTCGCGTATCGCATTTGGCCGGTCACGCAGGATCGCTCGCAAGACTTGGACCCTTTCGATCAGGACCCGATCCTCTCTTTGGGTGAGGAAGACAGCGAGCCACCAGTAGAGGCTCCCCATCGTGAACACGGCGAGGAGCAAGGAAGCCACCGTGTACCAGGTGGTCAGACGCGTGGCCAGGGACCACGAGCGGCTACTGATCTTCTTCGAGGACATACCCTACGCCTCGCACGGTGCGGATCAGCTTACGCTCGAACGGGTCGTCTACCTTGGCGCGAAGGCGGCGCATGTGCACCTCGACCACGTTGGTGTGGCTATCGAAATTCATGTCCCAGACTTGCCCGGCAATGAGCGTCCGGGTCAGGACTTCCCCTTTGCGGCGCGCCAGGAGTGACAACAGCGCGAACTCCTTCGGCGTCAGATCGAGACGCTTGCCGGCACGCGTGGCTCGGTGTCTGGAAGAGTCTATCTCGAGATCGCCAATGCGCAGCGTTTCAGGTTGACGGACGGGACTGCGGCGCAACAGGGTTCGCACGCGCTCCAGCAGCTCGGCAAAAGCAAACGGTTTCACCAGGTAATCATCTGCTCCCGCATGCAATCCTCTGACTCGGTCCTCGACGGCATCACGCGCCGTCAGGAACAAGACGGGAGTTTCCTTGCCGCTGCGGCGCAACTCGGCAAGCACCGACCACCCGTCCTTGCCAGGGAGCATTATGTCGAGGACAATCAGGTCGTAATCGCTGGCTCGGGCAAAGTCGAGGCCAGCCGTGCCGTCTTCGGCGACGTCCACAACAAAACCGCTCTCGGTGAGGCCTTTCCGGACATAAGCGGCTGTCTTGTTCTCATCCTCTACTACCAAGATTTTCACGAAACCATCTTTCCTTTCTCGCCAAGTACTATTCTGTGCTCCGAATCCTTCCCCGCGCAAGGCCTTCTGCACCGGCGCGAAATTGACGACCTCTTCACAATGGGAACCTCCAGGGGGGAACCTGCTTTCAAGTCCTCGCCCGAAAACCCAAGCCGCGGGATCGTCCTGGCCAGAAGACCGAAGATCAATCTCGGTCTGAGGCACGACGGCAAACTGCCGGTTAGTATGTGCCATTGTCAAGCTGTCGAACGCTCGAATTCGCCACATGACAGAATCGTAATCCTCGCGCAAGCTTCTTTTCCGCGTCCGCGTCGTAAGCTACTGAAACTCTGAATGAGTTTTCGGATTTTCACCGATGTTCAGGCTCGAGACATGGGTACGCGCCGGGAACGTTTCACATCGTGAACTCATTCCGGGTTCGTGCGTCTTTACCGGATAAGGGGCTGAGATGCCCTTCGTTGTGCGGTGCATGGCCGCCTCAAGAGGCATCGACAGCGTGCGACTTTGTACAACCGGACCGCAAACGTCGGAGGCGCCATGAAACTAGCAAAACATCTGCTGCTGTTGTTGCTTCTGCTACCGATCAGCCTGGCTGCGACTGAGAATCCGGCCGATCCGCAAGCGACGCCGCCGAAAAAACCCGCGCGGCGCTTGTCCACTGCTTCGTCACGAACGAAGAGCGCGCCGGTTACGATCACGGCCGAACAACTCAAAGTTCTCCAGGACGCCTTAGCCGCCCAGGACCGGAGAATTCAACACCTCGAACAGCAACTTCAGCAGCGCGATCAGGCGTGGCAGCAGGTCCAATCGCAGCTGCAAAGGACCGAGGCGACCGCCACGGAGGCGGAGACCAAGGTGTCGGAAGTCCGGTCTTCATCGAGCCTGCAGCAAGAAAGTTACAGGAAGCTGCAGAGCGATATCAGCGACTTCAGAAATAATGTGACCGCCCTCACCGCCAACGCGAAGGAGGAGCAAAAGCGCGTGTCTTTGTTGCAGAACCTGCTCGGCAGGGTACGCCTATTTGGCGACCTCCGCGTGCAGAATGTGGACTACTTCCTTGCCGGCCAGAATCCGCGAGTGCGGGAGCGCATCCGCGTCCACTTCGGAATGGAAAGCCAGCTGGGCCAGGATTTCACTGCCGGCGTATCCCTCGCCACCGGCAAGCTAACCGACGCGACCAGCGGCAACTCCGATCTGTCCCCTTTCTTTGAGCGGAAAACGGTGGGTTGGCATCTTGGGTATATTACCTACAATCCCCAGGATCATAAGTGGCTCAGTCTTACCGGCGGCAAATTCGCTTTCAATTGGCAGAAAACCTCTCAGACCTTCGACAACGACATCAGCCCCGAAGGCTTCAGTGAAAAGTTTTCCTTCGATCTCAAGGACAAATACCTGAAGAACGTGACCTTCAACGGTATCCAGTTATTCTTTTTTGAAAATTCCGCCGTCAGCTTCGGCACTAGCGGAGTCGACTCGTTCGCCACCGGCGGACAAGTGCTGCTCAAGCTGCAGCCGCATAAGCGCTGGACTATCACACCCTCATACATGGCACTGAATTGGCACAACCAGGGCATCCTGCTGAACGCGCCGGCGTATTCCGGCGCAGAACCGGTTAGCGGCACAACCAGCATCGTTTGCAACCCGGTGACGGCGCTCAACACCAACCCTAGCTGCTCATTTGCCACCGTGCCGTACGCCCCCAGTGGGATGACGAATGCCTACAAAGTGGTCAGCGTAGCCGCCAATGGCAATGTGACACGAGCCTTTTTGTCGAAGTTCTTGTATAGCGACCTGATCCTGGAAAACACCATTGACACGGGCCTGAAACGCTGGCCGTGGCGGGTGATGCTGGAATATGAGGAGAACCTCCGCGCCGCCAGCAACAACTCTCATATTTATCAGGTGGAGACAAGCTTCGGCCAGACGAAGAACCGGAACGATGTTCAGATCGGGTACACGTTCCTACGCCAGGAGCAGGATTCCGCACTCGCGCCCTTCGTTGAAGACGACCAGCGCCTGCCGACAAACATTCTCGAGCACTCGTTGTATGCGCGGTGGGTGGTGCGGCCTAAGGTCTTGCTGAACTACAGGCTGTATGTCGGCCGTGTTCTCAACAGCTCCCTCTTCGCCCCGGTTGCAATTCCCGGCAGCGCCAAGACCGACACATTGCAGCCGGGATTACTTGCACCGGGAGTGGCTCCGGGCCAATTGGACCACTACCGCAAGCGGATGCAATTTGACGTTATTTACACCTTCTAGGCACTCGCTGCTGAGCCTGGGCTTCGGTGCTCCACCTCTCTCTGCCGAAGCCCTTTTTTATTGATACAGCGTTTATCGTGCTGGCGGTTTGCGCGGTTCACGATCCCCTCAGAACACAATTCCCCACGTGACCTGGAGCCGGCTGTTAACTGCGTCGTCGTTGTACGACAAAAGGTTCTTCTGCTGGAAATCGATGCCGATGCGCGAGTTGGCGGGGAGTTCGCGGAGATAGCCCCAATTTACGGCCCGAATATTCAGTCCGTTCACGAGATCGCGGTTCAACTGGTCGTAGCGGATATAAACGTTGTCTTTGTCGGTGAGGTGGTACGTGGCAAAGACGGCGCCGCCGGCGGCGTGCCGACCGGGGCGAAACATAGGCGCGAACGCCGGCCCTATCGAGAGGAGCGTCGAGGGCATATCACCCGCGACGACTTCCGCTCGGAGGCCGAAGCGTCGGAGCGCCCACTGAACGTCGACTCCGACCACGTTTTGCCGATCGCTGCCGCGGTTCCCAGGCGGCAGGATCTGGCGCCCAATCTGCCCGGAGACTCCGGCTGCCAGATGAAGTGACTCGGAACGCTTGCGAAGGCGAAAAACGTAATTCAACTGCCGGTTATTGTCGGCCCAGAACCGATTGCCGTTGAAGACTCCGGCGAAGAAGTCGACGTTTCTGAACGCGGAAGTGTTCCACGAATCGAGGTTGCCTTGCAGCAGGACGCCCCGGTCGCGCTGTCCGGGGAAGAAGTAGCCGGCGAACATGGCACGCTCCGGCGATTCCCGATGGGCACTGGATTGCTGGATGTCAAACCCGAACGGCACCACGAACTGGCCGCCGGTGATCGTGAGGTGGTCGGTCAGGTAGTACTGGAGGAAAGCGTCGTTGATGATCTGCGTCGGATCGCCATCGTTCGCAGGGTGGTACTGGAGTTCAATGCCGGCCCCGAAGCGAGAGTTGATCCGTCCGGACCAGCGTACCTCAGCGCGGGAGAGGCGGAAGTTGGAGGCAAAATCCTTGACGGTAGCGTGATCGAAGGGCAAGGTGGAATATCGGGACTGCACGAAGAGATGCGGCCTCGGTGTTAGTTCGTTCTGGCGCTCGTCGGCGCTCACGCCGAAATCGACGATGCGGCTAATAAACGCCGCCTCGGGCGTCGGTCGGAGCTCAGGGGTAACGGCGGGCACGTCGCCCTTGTTCGGCGCGGCCGGGTTGGATTGCGCAGGCGCCGCGGCCGCCGCCAGCGCAGCGTTGGCGCCGACCCGTTGTGCTTGTCCTCTGAGCGTCTGGACCTCGGCCGCCAGGGACTGCACCTGGGTGCGAGTCTCGTCAAGTTGATGCAGGGCGCTGTTCAACTTGTCTTCCAGTTCCGTCAAACGGGAACCGGAAGGTGATTCGGCTGGAGCAGGATTGTTCTGAGCCAGTGAGTTCCAGGTAACAACCAGCAGAAGCAGCACCAGCAAGGGCTCCCTCACCCCGCGCATCATAAGCTCTCCTTATAGGACGCAAGGCTGTGTTTGGCCCGCACGTATGGCGAGCCCTGAAGATCAGCCTGTCCTTGACCGCTCAAACGGATTGGGAATTGAACCGCGACTGCGTTTCACGGCGACGCGGCGCGCATGTCTTCCTCACGCCAAACCGCGCGTGCGACTTCTGCCACCAACTCAAATTCAGGGGTGTTGGCGAAGCAAGCTTCAGAACTCCCATTCCAGTGCGAACTGGTTTTCCCGTGGTCTTTGAGGTCCGAGCGCACCGCCGAATCCGGCAAGCGCAGTCGCACTGGAGCCGAAGATGGGATTGAGTTGATAAACATTTCTCCGGTTCAACATGTTGAAGAAGTCCACGATTACGCTCACATGCCCGTGTTCCGGGACCATAATGTCCCTTTTGATTCGGAAATCGAGGTTGGCCACGGCAGGAGTCAATAGAGAATTCCGCGCAAAACCCAAGGGGCGGGCCGAAAGCGGCCAGGCGCCGCTACGGTTGGAATCCAGACCGGTCAGTGCATCCACAGGTCGGCCGCTCCCGATCGTAAGAATGGGTGCAACTGCGACGTGTTTTAACACCTTCACCCATCCCTTCGCCTCACTGGGGGCCTCCCAAAGCGCGCTCAATGTAAAGCGATGCTCCTGGTAGTTGCGTGAAGGCGCTTTCTCGACGCGGGTTGCGAATGAATTCTGCGGCTGTTCATCGAAATCCGACGCATCGTCGAGCGTTTTTGAAAACGTGTAGCTGGCGGAGAAGTTTAGTTCCGTAAGCTTCCGATTGAACGACACCGTAAGGCCGTGGTACGTCGAACCGGCGGCGTCTTCCAGTTGATAGATGTTGTTCAACGATGGATCGAGCCGGCCGGTAGGGAATACCAGTTGGCCGATTTGCTGGGGAGTCGGATTAGGAATGCCAAGACTCGCCGCGTTCAGCAGGGTCAGTTGTACAGGTGGCAAGAGATTGACGTTGCGGGTTCGGGAAAGCTTGACCCCGCGTATGAACAGGTAGTTGGCGTCAACCGAGGTGTACTTTGAGATTTCGTGTTGGACGCCGAGGCTCGACTGCTGGCTGTAGCTGGTTGGCATGTGGGGATCAGCGCGAAAGATGGACGGCGCAATTCCCGCCGCCGGGCCCAGCAGGCTCCCGCCTGCCGCACCTTGAAAAAGGTTGGCCGCCACGTTGCCGTACGCGACCTGGTCAAAGGCGGATCGGCCGTCTTTGTCGATGGCGCGGCCGAGATAGGCCAGCACGTATCGGTCGAAAAAGATTCCATATCCGGCGCGGAAGACCCAGTGCGGGACAGGACTGTAAGCCACGCCGATTCTGGGGCTGAAATTATGCGTGCTCTGATTGAAGGACTGGGGTAGGTGCTCAAAATCGTAACGAACGCCAAAGTCCGCGGTAAATCCATGGCTCAACGACAAGTGGTCCTGCACGAATGTTCCGTAGCTGGTGACGGCGAAGTCGAATTGCGGATTCCCGAAGGCCTGCCGAAACGAATCGGGGCGGCCGGCGAAAAAGTCGTTCAACGTGTCGAACAGGTAGACGCCGCCGAATCCGTCCGGCACCGTCGCCTGCAGGTTGACGCGGTTAAGGGTAACGCCAGCCTTCAAAAGGTGCCGCCCGCGCGTAGTGCTGAAGGAATAACTCCCTTGATAGTGGTTTTCGCGTCGATCGCCATTGCCTTCGTATGTCTGTCCAAACTGAACGAGGCCGGCAATGTCGATTTCCGGCCCGGTGACGGTGGCGGTCCGCAGAACCGCCCTGCGCGTCGCCAACTGGAAACGCAAATCGCTGACCGACTGCGTCCCCAGCGTGCTGACGAGCGAGCCGGCCACATCGTGATCGGCAACAAAGCTGCTGCCCCAGGAACTAGGGTCCGCCAAACCCCCGGCGTTGAAGCTATTGCTCGCCTCGCGCCGGTTGCGAAACGCGTAGCGCAACCAGAACGAATTGTGCGCGTTGATCAGGCGGTCCACTTTGGCGGAAGCTTCGGTCTCCCCACCGCTGGTCGGCACGTACCCGGGGTTGATGTTGCGGACCGGCAGGCGGGGGAAGGCGCCGGTTTTCAGAAACGTGTTCAGCGATGACGCGAGGGTAGGATCGACGGCGTTGTTCATCTGTATATTGCTCGACTCCAACTCGAACGCAGTCGAGAAGAATGTGCGGTCGCGCACGATCGGCCCGCCGACGGACATCCCGCCACGGTATCGGCCCGAATCGGGCTTTCCGCTGCCGTTCTGCACAAATGGCGCCGCGTTGAAAACCCCGTTTTGCGCGAACATGAAAACGTCGCCGTGCACGAAGTTGGTGCCGGACTTGGAGACGATGTTGATGGCGCCGCCCGAGGCCCCGCCAAACTCGGCCGACATACCGTTATTGACCACCTGGAACTCACTAACCACCTCAATCGAAAGCGCGGTTCGGCTGGCGCCCGCGTATTCGTCATTGTTATCGAGTCCGTCGATGGAAAGCGTGTTGCTGCGGGTGCGCAACCCGCCGAACGTAAACCCGCTGTCGCCAAGCGGCGTATGCGCGACGGAGAGGTGCGACGCATTGGCACTGGAGACTCCCGCCGCGAGCAAAGTAAAGTCCAGGTAGTCGCGCGTCCGTAACGGAGTCTCTTCCACACCCTCATAATCCATGTTGAAGGACACGGACGTCTGCGAAGCGCCGACCATGGGAGGCTGTTCGGAAACCGTCACCTGCGTGGTCGCGGACGCGGGTCGGAGAACGATTTCAAGATTAGCTGTGTTCCCCAGGTCCAGGACGACGCCCACATGTACGTACGGCGCGAAGCCCTCATGCGTGCAGTGCACCTCATAGGTGCCGACTCGAAGGTCGGGTGCAAAGAAGACCCCTTTTTCATTGGTTACCAGGTTGCGCACCTGATTCGTGTCACCCCCTCGCAACTCGACCTCGGCGCCGACGATTCGCGCGCCCGAACCGTCACTCACCGTTCCGCTAATCGCCCCTCCGATACGAGAGTTCTGTGCCAAAACTCCCACAGCGAGGAGCAACACCACAAACGACGTAAGACCCATCTCCAGCAGGCCCCTGCCAATGGCGCGCATGTTGACCTCCTTCGCAGTCTCTCTGTCGATCTCTTCTGACTGGCCAGACATTAGCCGCCGCGGAGCATCCATCGCTGTCTCGCTGCTACCGTTGGCGGAGGCAAAGCCATGCACCCGCGTATCGCCAGGGCAGGCCCCAACGAATACGCCCGAGCGGTAAGCCGCTCCTCACGGTCTTACAGGGAGGAATTACTTCTTCTTTTTTGCTGGGTTATTCATGAGCTCCCCGGTGCCAGCATCGAAGAAGAATTCTTTCTCGTCCTTGAATTCGACCTCATATATCAAGTTGCCTTTGACGTTCTTGAGTTGGATGTATCTGATCTTCCATCCCGGGTGCACCTTGATCGCGGCATTCTTGATTTCCTCGGCATTGACCTTGGCCGCAGCCTGGAGTTTATCGGGATTGTTTTCCGCTGGCGGAACCTGGACACTGGAGTGGAAGGAGCCTTGCCATTCCGGCGGTGGAGGAGCAACCTTTGGTTTCTCCACCTGCGCGCCGGCCCTGGGTACCGCTCCGCACCATAGCAGGGCAAGCGCCAGGACAACGGCAACCCTCAGATAGTGTTTTGTTGTCATTTTTCACCTTTCCTTGCAAAAAGAAATTGCCAACCACTCAGATGAATTTCGTTCAGCGCAGGACCCCGCAGGTTATTGCTGTCCCCTCATCCGGATGCCATGTCAGCTCGCTGTGAGGTAAAGACGAACGAACCCGAAAAGAGTTCACGTAACAAGTTCTTCCTCCATTTGGCCGCCCTGTTCTGCACCCAGACTCACATACGAGGCCTTGCCGACGCCCGATCAAGGGGCAGGGTACAAAACTGCTGGGGGCAAGAAGATTGCGCGGAGATTACGTTTCCGTCATGTCAGCAGCAGAGTTTAGGAAAGCACTCAATCATCGCTAATAATTCTAGGAGGTGCGCAAGGAGTTCGGAGTCGAGGCTGCGGAGCACCGGAAACCCGGCGGCAGAGATGGGCAGGCGCTGCGGGAGGGGTCCACGTTGTGTGAACCCTTTCCGGGTTCGTTCGTCTTTACCTGATAGCGAGCTGACATGGAATGTCCGGAGACGGACCAGGAGTTGATCGAACTATGGCGGCGAGACGGAAGCGCTACGCATGCCAACATCCTTGTTCAGCGGCACTATTCACGCATGCTCAATTTGTTCTATCGCCTGACCGGTACCCGCTCCCAGGCCGAGGAGTTGACCCAGGATCTATTCCTGCGCCTGACGGAACAAGTGGCACGCGGGCGCGCAATCCAACAGCTCGGGGCCTGGCTCAATGCGACGGCGCTCAATCTCTGGCGCGATCGCATCCGGCGCGAGCTGCGCGCCCGCGCCAAGGGAATTACGTACTCCGGTGGAGACGAAGAGATCCAGAACCTCATGGTATCGGCGGCCCCCGTGAACCTGGAAGCAGAGGTCCACGCTTCGCTGGAGCAGCAGGCGGTACGCGATGCGGTGCTTCGTCTGGCGCCTAAACACAGAGAGGTAGTCGTGCTGCATCACTACCAAGGACTTCAATATGAAGAAATCGCGCGCACGCTGGGTATCCCGGTCGGCACCGTGCGCTCCCGGCTTCACTATGCCGTCGATGAGCTTCGCGCCCGCCTGTCTCAGGTGCAGGAAGGAAGCCACCAATGACGCAGCTCAATGGTGATCTCAACCGGCGTCTCCAAAGCTGGCCTGAGCTGGCTCCGGACACGTTGACTATGCAACGAATCGCGCTGCGCATGAACAACCAATTGGCAGCATTGCGCGCCGCGTCAGCGGAAAGCTTCGGTGAACCGCAGTTCCGCTTGCTGTTGACCACGGGTGCGGCCTTGGCCGTCTTGGTCTACCTGGCGTGGCCGTATATCTCCGACTTCCTCGCCGAAAATCCCTGGTGCGAGTTTGCGCTGCTCTGCGTGGTCGTCCTCTCCCTGATCGCGCCGCTGATCCTGTTGCCGCTACTCCGTGCTGGCAACGGAGAAGCCATTCTGTCTCAACCGCAGGAAGGACAATCGTCATGATGAATCGCCTACTTCCCGAAGATCGCCATCTGCGGCGTGCTCTGGCCGGTTTGCTCGGCTTTGTCATTCTTTCCCTTGTGGCCGGTGGTCTGGCCGGGTGGGAAGCCTTCCGCCAGGGGGAGCTTGGACGCGTGCAGGAAGATCTTGCGCAGATCGTTTGGCAGTACGGCCTAGAGAGCCCCGAGGCTGCCACCGCCATCAAGCAGATGGGCGAAAGTCCGCGCCCCAGGGAACTCTTGGCCCTTCTGGACCCCACTACGGGCAAGGCCGCGGCAGCCTGGCCGGCCAAGTACGCCGGCAAGGCGCCCGAAGACATGGTGCTGGATAGCGGGGTGAAGCTGCCCAGCCTAAAGATGGTTCGAGGTTTCGAGTCCTTTCGGCTGCGCCGTTTTCCCCGAGGACAATCTGGCGCACCGACGGATTCCCTGACAAGAATACGAGCACTCATAAACCGCAGGAATTGGGTCAGGGTACGGCTTTCCCCACTATATCCTTGGCGCAAAGAGGGCTCGCGAATTCGCAAAAGCCGTCTCATGACGGCGCTCCCGCTTACCGCCGCAACTCCAACCGCTGCCGGCCTGTCGCCTGAGCCAATAGCCGAACACGAAGGTGATTGGGAGGAGGAGCTTGGCCGGCACGGTCGATTCATTGCTTCCGCCCCGCCGATTGGTTACCTGCTGCAAGTCAGCGCTCCTCGCTTGGTTACGCCTTTGGGCATTTCCGTCCGCCTAGTTGGCGCCGTGGCGGCCCTGGGATTATTGCTGTACTGGCTCTCGGTGGCGTGGTGGGTGTACCTCGATGCTCGTCGCCGGGAAAACAATCCGTTCGCTTGGGGCATGTTGGCGCTCCTGACCAACCTGGTGGGGGTTGCGATTTACCTGATCGCACGACGGCAATGGCTGCAATGTCCGAATTGTGGCGGCGGGGTGGAGAAAAAGTTCCGCCACTGCCCATGGTGTGGCCATGCGCTGGTTACGGTGTGCGCGAAGTGCAGCCAGCCGTTGCAGCGTGGGTGGGCCCATTGTGCAAGTTGCGGCACTGCCGCGAAATGACGCATTGACTTCGTCATCGCCTTGAAGCGACTTCCTCGCAGCCGTTCTGGGCGGTCTTTTCGGATCTGCGACATGACGATAACGTAATCTTACCGGCGTTTTTCTGTCACCAGCCTCGTGCTACGGTCCGTTGGCCGAGATGATTGCGCCTGCGGCTCAGAACGGAGCACCAGCGCCGTCTCGTCGAATTGCGGAGGAGATTGAGATGAGCACGAAGACTATTTGGAGGCTGTTTCTGGCTGTCATTGCTGCGGTCGCTATGGCGGCGACGGTGAGCGCCCAAGACCTGCCCGGTGTGAAGACCAAAGCTGAACTGGAACAGTTGGCCAAGGGCCTGCGTTCTGGCGAGATAACCAAATCGCAGATCCTCTTTAAGGGAGGGGATCACTACGTGGTCGACACCTCCTACTGGCATGCGAAACACAAGCCAGAGGCGCAAGCCCATGCCGAGACCGACGAGATCATATTGGTGCTGGCCGGGGAGGCCCAACTGACGCTTGGCGGGAGAATCATAAACGAGTATTTGAAGGATGGAAGCAAGGTCGAACTTCGCGGCACCGGAATCAAGGGCGGTACCGTATACAAGGTGAAACCGGGAGATGTCGTGAGCGTGCCGCGGGGAACGCCGCACTATTTCGAACCCGGGGAAGGGTACATCGTCTACATGGTGATCAAGATTCCCGGCCTTCACGCTTAATGACGCAGGGGGAACGCCGCATCAATTCGATCCCGGCGAGGGGTACATCGTCTACGCGGTAATCAAGATTCACGGCAAGCAGTGACGCAATAGGTCAGCAGAAGGCCAGCGCTGGCGCTGTTAGCTCCAAGCTGAAGGTAGCAGTGTGTGGCACTGGAATCTGAAGCATGGTTGACGCGGGTCGCAGCTTGTGGGTGGAGTTGATGTGCAATCCTGAACAGGGAGACACGGATGAAAACAATCGCGCGAATCGGAATCATTCTGGTGATGGTTGGTCTATGCACAGCCGCAGAAGTGCCCGGCTTTAAACTGACGAAGAAGTACTCCATTCCTGGCAACGGCGGCTTTGACTATATCGTGTTCGACAGTTCCTCGAATCGCCTCTATATTTCGCATGGAGACGCCGTGGAAGTCCTCGACGCCAATTCCGGCAAGCGGCTCGGTAGAGTTGAAGGTACGCCGCACGTCCACGGCGTTGCCATTGTTCCGGGCCTGCACCGCGGATTCACCAGCAATGAGGGGGACTCGAGCGTGTCGGTTTTTGACACAAGCACCCTCAAGACGATCAAGAAGCTCTCCGTCCCTAAAGGCCCGGACTTTATCTTCTATGAACCGTTAACGAAACGAATACTGATCTGCCACGAAGGTGCGGAAGCAATTACGGCGATTGATCCTGAGAAAGGTGTCCTCATCGGGAGAATCGACCTGGGCGGAGGCCCGGAAGCCGCTGTCGTGAATCGGAAAGGCATAGGGTTCGTGAACATGGAGGCGGCGGCTATGGTGGTGAGTTTTGATCCGCGGGGCCTGACAGTCAAACAGAAATGGCCGATTCCCGGGTGTGAGGCTCCCGTCCCCCTGGCCATGGACGATGCGAACTCGCGCTTATTCATTGGCTGCAGGAGCAAGGTGTTGGCAGTTATGGACGCCGACAGCGGCAAGGTAATTACTACTCTTCCCATCGGCGACACGGTTGATGCGGTTGTCTTCGATCCGGACAGCAAGATGATATTCGCCTCCAATGGTGACGGCACGATATCGGTGATCCGGCAAAAAAACGCGAATGAGTACGAGTCAATCGGCACCATTGCAACGCAAGAAACTGCCAAAACTATGGCTTTCGACCCCAAGACGAAACGCCTGTTCCTTTCGGCGGCAGAGAAGGCGCCCCCAGGTGCCCAGACGAGATTCAAACCGGGAACGTTCCGCGTTCTGGTTGTCGAACGGCAGTAAGCGGATACCCGCCGACCAGGGATGCACGTGACAAATGATGGATTGGAGCCCCCGTAGTCAACAACGTATAATCACCGCCATGCGGCGTGTCTTACTACGCTGGGTGATCGTCTTGGCGGTGGCCGTGATGCTATGCGGCCATGTGACAGAATTGTTCGATCGCTGGGATCACACGCTGACAACCGGCACGGACGCAGACTACTCGATCGTATTCGTGGCTGCATGCGCTGGGTCCGTGTTCATGGTTGCGAACTATGTGAGCTCTCTGCTCGGTAGATGTCACGCAAATGAGAGCTGGCCGATACTGCAGTTCCTCTCGGCGTTTCGGGCAATTGTTTCGGACACACACGATTCAGGGTTGTCTCCTCCACCGAACCTCTCTCCTCTTCGAATCTAGATTCTCCCTCTGTGATCAGAACTGCTGAGGTCCTATGGGCCCCGGCTCGTCTCCTTTCACATTGCGGAGAGCTGCATGCCGAAATCCAGGATCACCGTTGTATTTGCCTTAGCGGCCACACTGACGGGCTGCGCGGTCCGGAAGTATCGCCCGGCGCCTATTTCGCCGTCGGCAAGCGCCGCTGCCTTGCGGGCGCGCACGCTTAACGACGAGGGCCTGCGCAAATACCTCACCGAAGTGTTGCACCCATCGCCCGCCCAGTGGCCCCTGCAGCAGTGGAGTCTGTCCGAGCTTACTCTGGCGGCTTTCTACTACAACCCTAACTTGCAGCTTGCCCGCGCCCGCATGGCGGAAGCTGATGCGGCGGTGATTACGGCAGGAGCACGGCCCAATCCCGTTGTCGGCGGCTCGATAGGCGGCTCCACCTCGCCTGATAGTCCCTGGTTGGGTGCTTTGCACTTCGACCTGCCTCTGGAGACTGCGAGAAAACGCGGCCACCGCGTCACGCGCGCGCAGCAACTCGCCGAAGCCGCGCGCTGGGATCTGGCAAGTGCGGCCTGGACGGTGCGTTCAAAGGTACGCAGCGCCCTCCTGCAGTACGTCACGGTTACGCAACGCCTGCAAGCTCTTCAGCAGGAGGAGCGCGTCCGCGCTGAACAGGTGCGATTGCTTGAACAACGGCTTGCGGTGGGCTTGATTCCGCAGCCCGAGGTGGATGCCGCGGGGATCCAGCATTCGCAGGTGTTGCTGGCTCTGGAACAATCGCAAGAACAATTCGGCGCTGGCAAGGCGGCACTGGCCGCGGCGGTTGGCGTACCCGTCTCGGCCCTGCAGGATATTGCGTTGGCATGGCCGGAATTCGATCACCCAACCAGAGCAGAGTCTCTCCCGCAGTCCGCCATACAGGATGACGTTGTTCTCAATCGCTTAGACATCCGACGTGCGCTGGTCGACTACGCCGCCGCCGAAGCCGATCTCCAACTGGAAATCGCCAAGCAGTATCCCGACATCAATCTTGGCCCGGGCTACAACTATGAGGAGGCCCATCACAAATTCTCGCTGGGATTCTCCGTTGTTCTACCGGTCCTGAACCAAAACCAGGGCCCGATCGCGCAAGCTGAAGCGCGACGCGAACAGGCCGCGGCCCGGTTCCTGGCGACCCAGGCGGCCGGCATCAGCGCGAGCGAGGAGGCATTGGCACGCTATCGTGCTTCTTTGAAAGAACTCGACCAAGCGCAGAGTCTTCAGCAGCAAGCGGCGTCCCTGGAGCAAGCCACGCAGCGCGCGCTCTCCGCCGGTGAGTCGGACCGCGTCGCCCTCAATGGCGCGCAGTTGCAGGTTGCGATAGCGGCCGGGGCAACGCTGGATGCGCTCTCGCGCGTGCATCAGGCGATGGGCGACCTGGAAGATGCAGTCCAGCGGCCACTGCTCCCCGGAGATATTCAACCATTGTCCTCGCAATCGCCGGTTCTGATGCCGGCCACAAGGAAGTGATATGAGCAAATCGGTGAAGTGGCTGGTTGCAGCGCTGATCGCCATCACGGCTTCGTCGGTTGTCGCAATGGTCTTAATGATCGCACGTCGTCCCGATACGGATGACGAGGACGAGGCTGTTAAGGCGCCTTCACGTGTAGCAGTGAAAAACGGGCGCAAGGTGATCAACCTGGATCAGCAGACACAAACGCAGGAACACATGACCGTGACGGTGCCGGCACCAACGTCGATGCGGGCAGAATTGCGCGGCACTGCGATGGTGCTTCCGGTCAGTGACCTCGCAACCTTGCGCAACAACTATATTGCGGCACGCGCAAAGGTGGAACGTGCAGGCGTGGACATCGCCGTTTCCAAAAGCTCTTACGAGCGCATCAAGACGCTTTACGAACAAAACCAAAACATGTCGTTCAAGGCGATGCAGGATGCCGAGGCAACCTATCGCAACAATCAGGCGCAGGTGCGGGCCGCAGAACTAGAGGCCAAGCTCCAGGTGGACACGGCGCGTCAACGCTGGGGAGGAGTGGTTGCCGATTGGATCGCGGGAGACAAGGGGGTGCTGGAGCTCGTTCTTGAACAGCGTGAATTTCTGGTTCAAGTAACCTTCCCGCCGGGCGAAGTTGGCAAGCCGCCAGCGGCTTTATCGCTGACAACACCCGGAAAACAGCTCGTCCAAGCGCGGTTCGTATCGCCGTTTCCCCAGGTAAGCCCTCAAATCCAGGGCATCAGTTTTCTTTACCTAGTGTCCAGCCGGCCGGGACTCGCGGTGGGAATGAACCTGGTCACTCTCGTGCCCATCGGAGAACCGCTGCGCGGCATCGTTGTTCCGCAGAGCGCAATCGTCTGGTGGCAAGGAAAAGCCTGGGCGTATGAACAGGTTTCACCAACCACGTTTGCCCGTCGCGAGGTGCCAACGGACAGTCCCGTCAGCGGCGGCTACTTCGTGCCTGCTGCAAGTCTTGCTCCGGAAACGAAACTTGTGATCGTTGGCGCGCAGGCGTTGCTCTCCGAAGAATTTCGCAGCGAGATTCAGCAACAGGACTAGCCGGAGGCGAAGAATGTTGACTGCAATTGTCCACTGGTCGTTGAGACACCGGAGCGTGGTCGTGATCCTCGCCTGCGTCCTGCTTGGTTATGGCCTGTATTCACTGGGACAGGCGAAGTACGACGTTTTTCCCGAGTTTTCGCCTCCTCAGGTCGTCATTCAAACGGAAGCCTCCGGCCTGGCGCCCGAGCAGGTGGAACTGCTCGTAACCCAGCCGATCGAAAATGCCGTCAACGGCGTATCAGGCGTTCAGGCAATACGGTCGGCGTCCGTTCAAGGCCTATCGGTCGTAACCGTCCTATTTGACGCGAGCACCAACATTTATCGTGATCGGCAGGTGGCGACCGAGCGCCTATCCACCGTCACCGGCTCGCTTCCAGCGGGCATCAGTCCCACGATTGCTCCGCTTACAACATCAACGAGCATCGTCATGGCAATTGGTCTGACCTCACCCAACCAATCGCTGATGCGCTTGCGCACTGAAGCGGACTGGACAATGAAGTTACGCCTGCTCGCTGTTCCCGGCGTTTCCAAAGTCGCCGTTTTCGGTGGCGACGAAAAACAATACCAGGTCCAAATTGACCCGCAGCAACTGACGAAACACGACATCGGAGTGGATCAGGTGCTTGCTGCTGCGAAGCAGGCCAGCGGCATCCGTGGTGCGGGATTTATTACCACTCCCAACCAGCAACTCATCGTGCAGTCCGAAGGACAGGCGCTCACTTCCAGCGAGTTGGCAAAATCCGTTGTTCTGCAACGCCAAGGTGCGAACCTGACGCTCGGTGATGTCGCACATGTGACCGAGGGAGCAGCGCCACGCTTGGGTGCTGCGTCCGTAATGCGCCGTCCGGCGGTGATCCTGATGATTTCCGCACAGTATGGCGCGAACACGCTCGATGTCACTCGCCACCTGGATGCCGCGGTCAACGAGCTACGCCCTGTACTGGCGGCACAAAATATTCAAGTAGATTCCAGCATTTTCCGCCCGGCGCGCTTCATTGATACCGCGCTGCACAACCTGCGGGCATCGCTGATCGTTGGTGGAATTTTGGTTGTGGTCGTTCTCTTTCTATTCCTGTTCAATTTTCGTACTGCTGCAATATCCTGCACCGCCATTCCTCTTTCCTTGCTGGCCGCCACGATCATCATCGAGCGATTCGGGTACACCTTGAACACGATGACACTCGGTGGACTCGCCATCGCCATAGGCGAAGTGGTGGACGACGCTGTGATCGACGTAGAAAACATCTATCGTCGCTTGCGGGAAAACCGAACATTGCCGCAGCCGCGGTCTGTCTTCCGAGTCGTGCTGGACGCGTCGCTCGAAGTGCGCAGCGCGGTCGTTTACGCCACCTTGTCCGTGATCCTGGTGTTTGTGCCGGTATTGACCATGAGCGGTGTGGCGGGAAGCATCTTTTCTCCGCTCGCCGTGACGTATATCTGGTCAATCCTCGCGTCGTTGGTGGTGGCCCTGACGGTTACGCCCGCATTGTGCTTGATTCTGTTGCCTCGCGGCGAACTGCGTGCTGCCGAGCCACCCCTCGTAGAGTGGCTCAAGGGCAAGTACGAGCGGCTACTCTCTGGCGTAGAGAAATACCCGACGGCGGTGATGGCCACAGTCGGCGTTCTGGTTTTTGCCGCCGTTCTGGCGGTCCCGTTTCTCGGTGGCGAGTTCCTGCCAAGCCTCCGTGAAGGGCATTTCATCGTCCACATGACCGCAGTGCCCGGTACGTCGCTCGACGAATCCATGCGCTTGGGCGACAGTGTCACCGAGGCGCTGCAAAAGATCCCACAGGTACGGGAGATAGCTCAACACGCCGGCAGGGCTGAAATGTCCGACGATTATGCCGGCACACACAGTAGCGAAATTGAAGTCGACTTACGAGAGCTTAGCGGGGCTCAGACGGACAAGGCGCTGAATGATATCCGCCGCACCCTGGTGACATTTTCGGGCGCAGCATTTTCGGTCAATACGTTCTTAACCGAGCGAATTAACGAGATCCTCTCGGGATATACCGGCGCCGTGGTTGTAAACATCTTCGGTCCTCATCTAAGCGCGCTTGACCAGCAGGCGGTACGCATCGCTGGGGTCCTCGGCAAGGTTCCTGGCGCAAGAGAAGTCCAAATTCAATCTCCGCCCGGTATGCCGCAGGTGATCGTCCGACTGCGTCCATCAGATGTCGCACGATGGGGTTTTAATTCAGTTCAGGTCTTGGATGTTGTCCGAACCGCATTCAGCGGTGATGTGGTTGGCCAAATCTATGAGGGGAATCAAGTCTTTCCGGTCTCGGTGATTTTGATTCCGGCTGAACGTCAGTCCATCTCGGCGATCGCCTCTCTCCCCGTTCGGAATCCGGGAGGAAACTACGTACCTCTTCGACAGCTCGCGGATGTATACGAGAGTTCGGGACGTTACATGATCTCCCACGTTGGCGCACGCCGCGTGCAGTCCGTCACTTGCAATGTTGTCGGCGGAGATGTGGCAACTTTCGTCGCTACCGCGCGCCAGCGCATCTCTCAACTGAAGCTTCCACCTGGTGTTTACGTTGAGTTCAGCGGCACCGCGGAGGAGCAGGCCCGCTCGCAGCGCGACCTGCTGGTGCACGCGATTCTCGCCGGACTGGGCATCATCATCCTGCTGTCGATTGTGATCCAGAACTATCGCAACCTGCTCCTGGTTCTGGCAAACCTTCCTTTCGCGCTGGTCGGTGGCATTTTCATCGCGCTCGCCACGGGCGGCAACCTGTCGCTGGGTTCGCTGGTAGGTTTCGTCACCCTCTTCGGTATCACTCTGCGTAATTCCATCATGCTGATTTCGCACTATGAGCATCTCGTCCAAGTTGAAGGCCTAAATTGGAATTGGGGTACTGCGCTGCGCGGCGCATCCGAACGGCTGTCGCCGATCCTGATGACGGCGCTCGTCACCGGCCTCGGTTTGCTTCCTTTGGCCATTGGCAGCGGCGCTCCAGGCCGCGAGGTCGAGGGACCGATGGCAATGATCATCCTCGGGGGATTGGCTACGTCAACCGCTTTGAATCTGCTCGTGCTGCCGACACTGGCTCTGCGATACGGCCGGTTCGAGAAGGTCGCGGAGGCAGTCGAGAAGTAATGCGCCAGGGAACATCCGAATGCGCTGGCGCCGTACAACGAAAGGTAAAGACTTATTCCTCTTTGTCCTCCGAGTCCTCTAATCTCTCGGTGTGAAGCGCGACGCTGACAAATCCCGCAACCTCGCCGTTTTCAGCGCCACCTCCTTCCTCAACGACACCGCCAGCGAAATGGCCTACTGGGTCTTGCCTGCGTTTCTCACTGCCATCGGCGCGGGCCCGGCAAAGCTCGGCCTGATCGAGGGCATCGCCGAAAGCGTGGCCTCGTTTGGCAAGCTGTTTTCCGGCTACGTCACCGACCGCGTCCGCCGCCGCAAGCCGATCGTCGTTTTCGGTTACTCGGTCGCCAACCTGCTTAAGCCGCTGCTCGCCATCGCGCAGATTTGGTGGCAGGTGTTGTTGCTCCGCTTCGGCGACCGTCTGGCGAAAGGGCTCCGCGGCGCGCCGCGCGACGTCATGCTTGCCGAATCCGTGCCGCGGTCGCGCCTCGGCGCTGCTTACGGACTGCTTCAGGCGATGGACTCCGCCGGGGCCATTGCCGGCCCGCTGATCGCGCTTGCGCTGATGGCTCATTACGGACTGCGTGCCGTCTTCTGGGCCGCCGCAATTCCGGGACTGGCCTGCATCGTGGTCGTCGTGCTCGGCGCGCGCGAAACCGGCGACACGCAACCCAAAACTGGTGTGATCTCGAGCGAAGGTGAGGCACTTAACGGGCGTGAAGCCGAGCGCAGCGAGGCCGCGACCCCACTTCTGAAATCCCGCGGCGAAGCCGGTGGAACTCTTGACGTACACGCCGCGTCCGATTCGAGTGACCCGCATTTGGGCATGCGACCAACTCTTCCCCCGCGCTATTACCACATTCTCTTTGCCGTAGGTCTGTTCTCGCTGGGGAATTCCAGCGACATGTTCCTCGTGCTCCGAGCGCAAAGTACGGGCATTGCGACTGCGCATGCGCCGCTGCTCGGGCTAGTGTTCAACGTGACCTACACTGCGTTTTCCTGGCCCGCGGGCAAGCTCGCCGACCGAATTTCAAAGTGTGCCCTCGTGGCCAGTGGTTACGCGGTGTTCGCGATTGTGTACACGGTGTTCGCGTTCGCGCCCTCGCGCGGCACACTGTGGGCCATGATGGCGTTCTACGGTCTTTTCTACGCCTTCACCACGCCGGTGTTGAAGGGCGTGGTGGTGGAGAATGCGCCACCGGAAGCGCGCGGCCGCGCCTTCGGCATCTTCTATTTCGTCACCAGCATTGCCGCGTTACTCTCCAACATTCTCACCGGCGAGCTCTGGAAGCATTATGGCGCCGAGCTTCCGTTTCTGCTCTCCGCCGCGCTAGCCGCGGTTTCCGCCGTGCTGTTGCTGATCACACCGAAACTGCGAATCCAAGCTATGAGCGATTTGCAACTTAGAAATTAGCCAATCACGATTACCGAAGACCGATAAACTACAACGGTTTGCAGATTTGAAGAATGTCGGACGCCGAGCCATTCTCTCGGGTCGGCCTTATTGCCTACTACCAGGCATCGGTGCCGAAATTGGCGGCCAATGCACTTCCTTGGCTGATACAGCAGGAATCCGCACTTGGAAGGTCCGACTTCTCAACTGACCATGAACGCCTCTCGGGATTGTGCCCGAATGACGGCTGCCTCAGCACAAATGTCCTTTGAATTCACGGACGCCTTGCGGAGGAGTGATGAAGCGCGCCCGTTGGCGGCGAAGAACTGACGTCGAGCATCCGCTCGCGCGTTACGAGCTACGCGGAACAGAAGTCTAGCTCAATTTGACTAGCGCGAGTAGGCGTGTTTCGCCGTGTTCCTGATTCAGAACAGCGGGCGCCGCCGTCCCGACCAACGACAGCTCTGCCACGCATGGGCCACAAGCCGATTGCTGATGTGCCTCAGGTCGGCCAGGCCGACCATTTGTGACTGTTGCAGCTTAACTTGCATGTGAGTGTTTAAGCAACAGTGAACGAGGCTCAGTATTCCAATAACATGTCTTTCCGCACTGATGCAGGTTTCTGAACCGTTTCGTGGTTGCCGGTATTAGACGGGTGTGCCGAAACCACAGGTTTTTGAACGGGGGCCCCTTGTGATCAGCGGTTGGTCAGATCGCCCCCCTTTTTCGTGATGTTAATTTCCCAGTCTGAATGCTGCTGAAACATGTCAGGAATTGTGCCCATTTTTGTGCCCCCTATCCGTTAGAAACCGTTCAAAATGGTTGTAATCGCCAGTTGGTGAGATTGCCTGTAACCCGCTGATTCGACATAGACTGTCGCCAACTATCGCATACTGTCTCTACGCAGCGGGCGCAACTGTTAACCGGAGGGTTGTAGGTTCGACCGGCCTGCGCCTGGCTATTTGAGTGGGCCGCTGGAGACTAGTCGGCGCGGACAGAGGCCGGTCGTGATTTTCCTTCAGCTTGACGAACCACCAGGTAAAGCTCATCGACTTTCCGAATGTCCTCGGCGAGGAATCGGGCGTCGGCGTACTTGGGGACCTCGCTGTGGCGTCGCTTCAAGCCATCCACGAAGTGATATAGCCCGTCGACCTTGGCGTGCATGATGCGAAGCTTCGGCGACGAAGCGGACACCAGGCTCGGTCGGGGAGCGGCGTTGGCAGTACGCGGATTCGTGAACCCGGATTAGAGACGCCGCGCCACAGGTCCGTATGCGCCTGGTAACGTGAAAAAATGTCCGTGTTCTGTCCGTGAACTGCCGCCAAAACTCCACAAAACGAGCGAGAAGGGAAGTGCGAATTTGTTGAGTTCTCTTGGGTTAGTCCGGTTGGTGTTGCACGCGGTTGGGACCTGATTTCTCCTCATAACCCCAAGGTCTGTTCGCGCGTTCCACCATCGGAACTCTGTTGACGTGCCTTTAGCGAAAGCGCAATGGCGAGTTTTTTGGCCCATTTTCTCAGCCCGCAATTCCGCCGCTTCCAGGTATTTGCAGGTAGTTGGCAGTCTCCCGCAACCTTGTAAGTTGTTGTAAGTAATGTTTGTCCCTGAACTGAAAAGGCTGGCGTCGGCGGTTCGATTCCGTCCCTGGCCACCATCTTCTCAATTACTTGCACGGCTCGACCGGCGACCACGTCAACGCCAGCGGCAACCGCCTCCGCGTCCGCCGCACCAGCGACCGCTCCCCATCATCAGCTTGGCGTTGACACGCTACAACAGCTTCATCGTGGCAGGGGAGTTATGCGTCGTCCCTGATTTTGCGCCAGCCGCTCTCGCTTGAGCCGCCGAAGAGAGATTCCAAGTTTGCTGCGCTTAGCAATCTCATGGCGGGCAATCATGCCAAGCAGTAGGATGAGGAGCGCCGTGGCGTCATCGGATTGCAATTCCGTGAAGGAGGTCAAGGTCTGATGGCAGAAAACATTTTGGAAAAAGCTGACGAGCAGGTCGCGGAATCAATCCACAAATTTTCACGCGCAACGTCTGCGATGGCGAACGCGATCGGCGAGGGCATAGGCGTCATAAAGCGTGCCGTGAAACGGAGCGGCGATGTGGCTGAGGAGCTCATGGACGATACAACGCAACGTGTCAAACGTCACCCGGCAGAGACGATAGCGGCGACGTTGGCGTTGGGTTTGGTCGCGGGAGTCTTCATCGGCTGGATGATGAAGCGCAGATAGATCAATACAGCGACTCCAGAGGCTGGCGGCAAGCCAGTCAGCGCGACAATGAGAATCCGCAGTTGGAGCAACGCGGGCGGAGTTCCCGCTCTCAGGTCGGACCGGTTGCAGCTTCGCCGGAATTACAGCGTTTCCGCGCAGGCAATCGGCAAAGCGCGGCGCACCGCCCGCAAGGCCGGGCGGAACGACCCGTGCCCGTGCGGCTCACGGAAGAAATACAAGCGGTGCTGCGGCGGGACGGCGGTCAACTGAATGCCTGCTGCCGGGGTCCTCGGCGGGAAAATGCCGACCAATGCAGTGAACAGCCGTCCCAAGTTCTGGTTACTAATTGTTACTATTTTTGGGTATAATCCCCCGATTCTGGGCTGCTGTGGGCTTCGTCAAGCTTCGTTGAGCTTCATGGCAGTGGTTCTTTGAGTCCAGCGAATCGCAAGGGGATAGAACGATTTTTCCGCTATTGCTGTGATTTTTGATTTTGAGCGAAACAGAATCCCTCTCTCTCCGCCATACTTTCAATCGCTTAGCGGGCTCTGCAATCCACTTGCAATCCATTAAGCCCGGGCGTGCCGCTGGAGTGCCAATCCGGCCACTTTCGAACTGGCCTGCGCCATTTCGTCGGTGACCACATCGCCGTAGATATTCAACGTGGTGCGGATGTCGGTGTGCCGCATCAATTTCTGCTGTACGGCAATCGGAGTTCCCACCGCATCCAGCCATGAACGGTACGTGTGCCGGAAGGTGTGCGTTCCGATTGCACCGATCCCTGCCGCAGTCGCCGCCCGTTGGAGTTCTTTGAAGAACCACGGGTAAGAGAGCGGTAGTCGGCCGAGCTTCACGGGGCTCGCAAACATCCAGTCGTGTTCATCCAACATTGTGACCGCGGTCATGTGCTAGACGATGGCGACATGAATTCGATGGAGCTTCTGTACGACAAAATCGCCGTGGCGATCAACGAGTCTGGCGCAGCAATGCACGCGAAAGCCTATGCCCTCGCTTGGGCAGCAATCCATGTGTTTGAACAGCCGGAAACAGACCTGCCGCTCTCTGAACAATTCTAGGTGAAGACGCCGCTGAAGTTCTCCGCCCAGTCCTTCGCCGCCGCCGTGGTCTGCCACTGCATGTTGCCCGGCGCGTCAGCACCGCCGCACTCCAACGGCTTTCGGTGATCGACGACGTAGCCGGGGCAGGCACCGGAACTCCTTCCCGTTGACGGACACGGGTGTTGCCGCTTCAAAGCGTCCTTCGCCGCCGCGCTCCGCTTGATGCGCCCATGGGAATCGCGCTGGACGGATGAGTGTATGGTGTAACACGCGTGTGACTTCGGTTCGACCTCTGGTGACTGGTTTCATCATTCACCTACTACTGTCGCGGTCGCAGGTGTGAACGTCGGTGAGAGGCATAACGAGAACGAGTAATGCCTCAATGGGAATTTTGCCTATAATAACGGCTCATTTTTGTGCTCCGCCAGCGACGCGTTCTTCACGACTGGCGAATCATTGCAAGCCGCGCCGCCAGAGGCATGGAGCCAGTTGCGACACAGACTGAAACCAGCCATGTCGAGTCCATCAACCCGCTGGTCGGCGAAACGAACGACGGATATTTTGGGGGCGTGCTCGCCATCGGGAGCGCTCCCGTAGGCCGGGAACTAGGCCGCTACTACCTGCGCGAAGAGCTTCAAGAGGAAGGCAGCGCGACAGATCGGGGAAACGGATCGGTGATGGTCGTCATCGCGACCGACGCGCCAGTGGAGGCTCGGAACCTGAAGCGGACGGCAGCGAGGGCCATGCTTGGGTTGGGGCGCACGGGGGCTGCGGGCTCGAACGGCAGCGGGGACTACGTGATCGCTTTCTCAACGGCATCCCAGACGCGCATACGACCGGAGGACAAGGCGTCACCCCGGCAATTCGAGGTGCTGCCAAATGATGCGATGTCGCCGCTGTTTCTGGCCGTGATCGAAGCCACCGAAGAAGCGGTGTACAACTCCCTGCTTCGGGCGACGACGATAACCGGACGCGGGCACACCGTCGAGGCACTGCCTCTTGAGAAAACCACCGAGATACTGAAGAAATACGGAGCTATCAAGTGAAGGAAAGCGAACTGAGAGACCGCCTCTCCCGCTACCGCCAAATCAAGGTCAGCGTGATCGGGAGGAAGTCCGGGCGGACGATCTCGATCCCGGTCTGGTTCGTGCTCGAAGGCAAGAAGCTCCACCTCCTGCCCGTGCAGGGCTCCGACACGCAGTGGTACAAGAACGTGCTCAAGAACCCCTCGATCCGGATCGATGCGCGAGGCGCAGAAGCCGAATTCGGGGCCGCTCCCATCACCGGTGCCAAAGCGGTTTCATCGGTCGTCGAGAAATTCCGTGAGAAGTATGGGGCGAAGGACGTGAAGAAATACTACTCGAAGTTCGATGTTGCCCTTCTGGTTGAAATGTAAAGCCCATCAAGTGGGCAGAGCGAAGCAGCACAGACCACCTTTGCTAGTTCTCTATGGGCTGTTAGGATGCCTCCGAGGAGCCATTCATGGACACCAATAGCATTCTTGCGGAACTTCGTGCGGAGCGCGACCGCCTTGACCGCGCAATCGCGGCAATCGAAGCCGTCAACTCAACTGGGCGCCGGATGGTGGGTCGTTCGCCAAGGGCAGAAGCTACCCAGAGGAGGCGTGGCCGCATCAGTGCCGCTGGGCGGAGGAAGCTGTCGCGGCTGATGAAACGACGTTGGGCGCAGGGGAAGATGAAGCCGAGGGCGAAGCAGGCCAAAGCTTCCAAGCCAGTGCGCAAGATGAGTCAAGCCGCACGTCGGAAGATCGCGGCGGCACAGCGGGCGCGGTGGGCTAAGGTGAAAGCCCAGCAGCGAGCGGAGAAGAAGGTCGCCTAGTCGGCTTGGGTGAGTTTTGGGGTAACCACGGCGAATGTATCGCAAGGCCTTCGCAAGGCACATCACAGGGGAGACCATGAGAAGGCGGGATCGGGCGTGCCCAAGCGATGCGGCACGGGCGGGACGCCGGGACACGTTGTGAACGTCTGTCTGACCGTCCATTCCTCGCTCCCGGTCTCGCGGAGCCGGAGCTTCAACCCCGGTCGGGCTTCGGGAGCGGCGGGAATCCGATATATTGCGCGGTCAGTTACGCAGGAATTCGCCCAAGTGTTCGGCAATCTCGCTACGCTCGTCATGGCTGATTCTTGCGCCTGTTGGGTGAATAATGCCTAGAGCGCTCTTGTTGAAAACGGTTCCCATCACGGCAAGGCGTCCGCGCAGTTCAGGTCTACGAACAGTCAACCTGACTTGCCCCTCAGCAAGCTTGTCCCAGGTAGCCATTCCAAATACGAGAATTCGGGTCGGGTCGAGTCGGCGGACAATTTCCTAAACCTTATCCTGACAATAACTCTCAATTTCACTACGAGCCCTCGCATTCCCGTTGTCGCGCCACCCTCGACACTCTTTCTGATCCCTGCCTAAGCATCTGCTCTTGAAGAAAAGCAGATTTGTAACAACACTGCAGCGCAGTATCTCTTCCCGATCAGCTAGCCGGAAGAGTTTTCGCAATGCCGGGGCAATTGTCCATTGCTCTTTCTTGCGTCCTTTTGGCGGGGGATCCTCATAAAACAGATTCTCTGGAGGTGGGTCCTTCGTATCATCGTCTGCGTCGAAGCCCGGATTCGCTCCAATTATCATCAACGCGGGACGATGCCGGACGGGGCTGTAGAAGATTCCAAACTTTAATTCCCCTGTCCGAGGAAGCACGCTTAGTTTGTGTTCCCAGTATTGCTGAACCTGTATGTACAAATCCTCGTAAAGCGCCTTGAGGTCAGGATTCATCAGGGACCTCCATAGCCGTCGCGCTTTTCATCATTGCTCCCTCAATAGGAATGTTCAACATCAGAAATAGAAAGGCTTTCGAAGAAGCAAGTCTGATTCCAGCACCGAATCGATACAAGCAAAGAATGGGCGGATGTGATTACCAAAGATCACTGGCGTGAATCAAGGGAACAACAGGTGTGGCAGCATTGACTTGCAGTCAGGCGGTTACTTCAAGAGCGGGCTGCGCCGCCGGCGGCACATGCATGAGTGCATTCCTCAGAGCCATGTGCATCCGGATCGCCGCCGCGCTCGCGCTCGAACAGTCCCCGCGCCGCATTGCGGGGGTGCTCTTTCAAAGGAGCAGGGGCGTACCATTGGGCATGAGCAAAATACATCCAGAATGCGCCGACTCAGACCTTCCTGATCGGTTGGTTGCGGATGTGCTCCTCCGACAAGAGCCAGACGAGGAAGAAGACGAAGAGGAAGACGACGGCGACGGCAAAGAAGATGACGATAACGAAAACGAAGATGAAGACGACGGCTACTCGGAGTGAGCACGCCCCCCGCCTTCTTTGCTCGCCGTTCCCGCCAACGGCTACGCCCTACGCGGCGTCATCACAATCCCGAATGGCAGGGCAAACCTGAAGCACTGAACTCAGCTTCGTGGCTTCCATCGCCTCACGGACTCGCTTCGAGGGATTCGCTAGCTGAATTGTTCGATTTCCATCTTTCGCCCATTTTTCCAACGCGGCCAGAACGCCCAAGCCAGCAGCGTCAATTGCATCCACCCCACTGAGGTCAATCTGAAGATGGCGTTTGTCTTGCGACATCACTGCCCGGAGCAGGGCATCGGCTCCGTCACCGCGGACGATTCGGCCCGAGCAGCGCAGCACCGTGACATGCGGATGATTCTGAACTTCCAATGTCAGCACGCGACCTCCATGGTCTGTTTGCAGGCTCGCACGTGAAGATGAATACGTGATTACAGAACGGCTAGTTCTGAAGGAAATTCGACCTGTGTATTAGACGTTTCGGGAGTCCGGACGTTTCCAAAATTGAGTTGGGATGAACGGTATTCGCGCCACAGTTTCCGGCACACCGTACGAGCTCACTGCGGAAGATCCGCTCGCTGGGGCTGTCGCATTCGACGGTGGAGAAGCTGGCCAAGCTGCTGCTGGAGTGGAGTTCGAAGGGCGGCGAATCGAGCAAGCAGGAGTCACGGGTGAAGATGGCACTGACACAAGAAGAGATCGCGCAGATGATCGGCACCTCGCGCGAAACCGTGACGCGGCTGTTCGCCGAGCTCAAGAAGCGGCAGATCGTGCACGTCAAGGGCGCCACGCTGTTGATCCGCAACAAGGCAGCTCTGAAGCTACTGGCAAATCTCTGAACTCTTATGTATTTGATGATCCTGACTTCTCGTCTCGAGCCTTTTCGTATCACACTTGATGTGAGCTTGGTCTACAAGAAATGCCTTCAGCACTCTCGCCGAAGGCTTCTTCTATTTTAATAAATACACCCACGCGCGAAGGCTTTTTTCATTCTGCCAAAAGGCAGCCTCAACACGCAAAGCCCCGCCAAAGGCAGGTTCTCCTTGCATTCCCCGTCAATGTTCGGCTCTAATGCACAGCCAAGCAAAACTGGAAATATCCGGAGGCAGATATGAGCCCCAAACGCAAGACTGCCGGGAAAAAGGCCGCAGAAACACGGAAGCATCGCGCGGCGGCCAAGAAAGCCGCGGCAACGCGCAAGCATCGTGCAGCAGGCAGGAAAGCCGCGGCAACCCGCAAACACCGCGCGGCGGGAGTAAAGGCTGCGACCACCCGCAAACGCCGAGCCGCAGCCAAGAAAGCAGTGGCGACCCGCGTCAGGAAGAAGCAAGAAGCTGCCGCTCCGCCGGCGACGAAGCCTCAAGCACCGAGCGCAGTCGACAAGACCGAGGAACCGTCGGCACCGGGCTCCGCAGCGGAGTAAGAGCGAGCCACCCGACCCGAGTGCGCCATAATCGGAGATCGCAGGCCGCCCGCGGCCACTTTCATTTCGCCCAAGGCAGGTCAACCCGCACCGGACACAACACGACCGGGCCCTGGACGCGCTCTGCATTGCCCGCCGCGCTGTTTGGCCTCGGCGGTCTAGCACTCCGGTGAGAGGCGAGCGGCCGTCCAGACGCCCGGCTCACCTTTATGATAATTCGGCGTGGATCTGGTGCCGCGAAACCATCACAACGTCCATGCCCTCAGTTCCAAAACGGTCCAGCGGCCGGATCAACCTGCAATCACTCCGTGGTCAGGCAGCAGTCCACCTTGGGCTACACTCCCCGCATGAATAGTAACCCCGTAAACGTCTACTACGCACCCTGCCACGAGCCCCGGTGCTGGTTGCTGTTCAAGACGAAACCGCACGTGCCGTTTGCCTTAACCTGCTCCGTGCACGGGCACCAGCTCGAACCTGCAGAGCTAACGCAGGGATACGTCACAGAATTTCGAGGCCAATCAAGGTTGGACTAAGCAGAGGCCGGACTAGCGTCGAACGTGCGCGTCCGACACAGGGAAGTAAACCCTGGCGCGCTGGCGGCTTCTTTCAGCTTTTCTTCGACGTCACCGCAAAGAAGGCGGCGACCTCTTGGTGCACGTGTTTACCGCCGCACTTCGGGCAGGTGATCTTGCCCTTTTCGTATTCCGCAAGGGTGAGGATGGTTTCGAAGGGCTTCTTGCAATCTTCGCAGAAGAATTCGTAACGAGGCATGGCGACCCCCAATCGAAACTCGGCGTATATATTCTACAGCGCCGGAGGCTCGGTATGGCGGCGATGAAAAAGACGCAGAGCCATTATTGGGCAGCCAAGCCTCTGCACCAATTTTGGGCAATTGACCCAGCTCTCGAGCAGGCAGACACTCCGAACCGTCCAAGGCGTTGCACCAGCTTCTGTGTTGACCCAAAGAACTGTCACCGCCGGCTGGAGTAGAAGGGAACCTGCGATCTCCGGTGTTGCTCAGGCGGAACCTCTTGGACTTGTTTTCGCCTTGGTCCTATTGCTTCACCTACAACCAACACCTTCGAAGAGGCGAAGACAGATGTCTGTTCACTTGTGAACACATCCGTATGTTGGTGCACATTCGCGGCCGACTGCGACCACCAAGTGGCATAGTACCGGCGATAACAGTCTGCGACATCGAAAGGCGCGCAAGAAGATCAATTACGCCAATACATCGCCTCTCTCCATTGCGCGCGGTGGTACTCCGCGGAGCATGCGCTCGGCGGCGATGTGCAAGGGCAGCGCAGGTGCGAGCGTCTCATCCGACGTTGACATCAAGTGTCGCATTCGCCGGGTCTCAGTGCTGCTCAAAACTGCACAAATAAGCGGCGCGGCACGGAGCCTGAACAGGTCGAGTTTCCAAAGAGATTCTCCCCTCGGCTGCGACAACCACCCTGCGCTGTTGCCAGTTTCTGTGCGGACGATGAATTGTTTGGGCGCGGAACCCACGTGAGGGTTAGGCTCGCATTCGTGGTTCAAATACTCGGCAGCGTCGCGGCACTTCAACTGGCACTTGTGGCACCGAATCGGCCCTTTCACCTCGGGCCGAACGGCTGTCGCTTTTCGGGTGAGTCGTTCCTCGTCCGGTAATGCTAGTGTCATCGCCTTCCATCATGCTCTCACTGCCACCGTGTGCTCCTGGCGGTCATCAATCAGGGGAATAGCCGTGTCGTTTTGTTGAACGCCATCAACGGTCACGCCTTTCGCGCTCCCTGCATCGCGCGATTGTGTGACCGTAATGTGATAGACCGTCTCGCGATAGCGGTAGTGGAGCTTGAACCACTGCCAATCCGCAGGAAGGCACGGCGCAAAGCGCAGTTTGTCGACTTCCAGTTTCAGCCCCAGAAGTGACTCAAGGATAAGCCGGTACATCCACCCGGCGGAGCCCGTGTACCAAGTCCATCCCCCGCGGCCAATGTGGGGAGAGAGAGCGTACACGTCAGCCGCGATCACATAAGGTTCCACTTTGTACGTGTCAATCGCCTCGGGAGACTTCGCGTGGTTGACGGGATTGATCATGTCGAATAGCTCCCATGCCCGGCTATGGTCGCCCAAGGCAGCGAACGCCATGGCTGCCCAGATCGCCGCATGGGTATACTGGCCGCCGTTTTCCCTCACGCCGGGGACGTATCCCTTGATCGAACCAGGATTCAAGTCCGATTTATCAAACGGCGGATCCAGAAGTTGGATCAACCCAAACTCCCGGCGAACGAGACGCCGATCGACCGCGTCCATCGCCATGCGTGAGCGCTCACCATTGCCCGCCCCAGACAGAACCGCCCAGCTCTGGGCGATCGAATCGATCTGGCATTCGGCATTGGTTGCCGACCCAAGCGGCGAACCGTCGTCAAAGTAAGCGCGCCGGTACCACTCACCGTCCCACCCATTCTGCTCGATGTTCCGGCGCATTTGCGCGGCCTCTGTCTGGCAACGCTCGGCGAAAGAGACATCGCCCCGCAGGCACGACACTTCAGCGAACTGCAAAAGCACGGTGTACAAGAAGAAGCCTAACCAGACGCTTTCCCCCGTGCCGTGTTCGCCAACCATATTCATGCCATCATTCCAGTCGCCGCAGCCGATAAGTGGCAGTCCGTGTTCACCCACTCCGAGACCCCTGAGAATCGCTCGGACGCAGTGTTCGTACAGAGTGGCTGCTGTTTGCGACTGGGCAGGCAGGTCCCAGTATGAGTCTTCCTCCGCGCTCAGCAAGCGGCCTTCGATGAAGTGAACGGGTTCATCGAGCACACCGGTGTCGCCGGTGCTCAGCACGTAGCGGCAGGTGGCCAGCGGCAGCCACAAGTAATCATCCGAACAGTGAGTACGCACGCCTCGGCCGGCCGGAGGATGCCACCAATGCTGGACATCTCCCTCCGGGAACTGACGGGACGCGCACCGCAGCAGGTGCTCGCGCACGAGGCGCGGCTGAGCATGGATGAGCGCCATAACGTCCTGCAGTTGGTCGCGGAAACCGAAAGCGCCGCCCGGCTGATAGTGGGCGCTGCGTCCCCAAAGACGACACGCCAAAGTCTGGTAGACAAGCCAGCCGTTGGCTAGTGTGTTGAGAGACGCGTCGGGTGTCTCCACCTGCACCGCGCCGAGGGTGTGCTTCCAGTACTGCCACACAGCTTCGAGGGCGGCTCGGGCGGCAGCAGCCCCGCAGAAGCGGCGAACCAGGCTGCTCGCATCTTCGGCGTCTTGCCCCATGCCGAGCGTGAAGATGATCTCGCGTTCTTGCCCACCGGCAAGTTCGAATGGAACCTGGATCGCCGCACAGGGATCCAACGCAGCCCCCACCTTGCCGGCGAGCCGCGACCGGGACATCGCAGCCGGACTTCGGAGTGTGCCATTGCGTCCGAGGAACTCAGCCCGATCGCACGTCACGGTTTGCTTCGGATCGTCCGCGGCGAAGAAGCCCACCCGGCCGGCGAACTCCGTGTTGTACGGGTTGCGCGCAAACAGGGCGGCGCTATTCGGGGCAATTTCGCTGGTAACGTGCATGGACGTCTTCGGCCGCAGGTCACCCAAAACCCATTCCACATATCCCGTGACGGAGAGTCGGCGCGAACGATCCGACTGGTTTTGCACCTTCAACACCGCGAACTTGATAGGCGCATCCAACGCTACATAAACCCACAACTCCGAGCGTATGCCGCCTTCCATGTGTTCGAACACGCTGTAGCCGAAGCCATGCCGGCTGATGTAGGGCGTCGCGCCGCGGCTGGGCCATGGTGTGGGCGACCAGAAGTGGCCGCTCTCCTCATCACGGAGGTAAAACGCTTCTCCACTGGAATCGCTCACGGGATCGTTATTCCAGGGAGTAAGGCGAAACTCGTGGGCATTCTCGGCCCAGGTGTTGGCGGAACCAAGCTCGGAGATCACGGTTCCAAACCGGGGGTTCGCCAACACATTGACCCATGGTGCGGGAGTCGTTTGCTTGCGCGTCGTGGTAACCACGTACTCACGCCCGTCGGGGGTAAATCCGCCCAGTCCGTTCGAGAAAATGAGATCGCTGCGAGGCGGTGCGGCGGCGGCGGCGAGTGCGGCGCGATGTGTCCGGATCGGCGTAAGGCGCGGAACTGCGGCGTGCAGCGGTCCGCGACGGGTGACTTGATCGGCGAGCGAGCCTTGCGTATCAGAGATCGCGGCGCGGGCGACCGTTTGAAGCAGAATACGATCTTCGTCGGACATCTGGTCCGCGGGCCGTACGAAAATGGCGCCGGGCCGGCCTGCCGGGATCGTTTCGGTGCCGACAGCAATCAACCCCATAATCTGTTCGTGGAGTACTTGCCTGTAGCCCGCGTGATCTTCGTTCCAGATCACCAGGTCTACGGCCAAGCCTTTCAGGCGCCAGTATGCATGCGCCTGTACGAGTTGGCGCACCAGATCGATCTTATCTGGGTCTCCGATCTGCAGCAGCACGATGGGCAAATCGCCAGAAATGGCATAGCCCCACAAACCAGATTGCCCGCGGCGGTTCTTGATCAGCACGCTCGGATCAGCGCGCAGCGAGGAATTGGCGTAGAGGATTGAGCTCGCGAGACGCGCATACAGTTGCGCATCCGCCTCGGTGGCATTAAGTTGCCGCAGGAACACGTCGCTGTGTGTCCATGCCAGATCGAACACCCGGTCCGCGAGACGCCGGTCCTGGTATTTGTCAACCAGGCCCAGGCATATTTCGCGGGTGTCCCCCATGCCGGTCACGATATTGATCGTTGTCGTTTCTCCGGGATTCAGAGTTACTCGATGCCGGATAGCAACAACGGGATCCAGCACCGAACCTTCACTGCCCGAGAGCGGGGTGGAGTCGCTCATCACCTGCGGAGCAGCAATCGTGTTTCCGCGCCCGATGAATTGCATTCGGTCAGTTTCATAGGAAACTTCTCCAATGTCGGCCCCGTGCACTGCCATCAGATGAAACATCCATGGTGCGTGCTCGTCGCGCGAGCGGGGGCGGCGCGTACAGAGGATCGCGCGCTGCTTCCGGAGGATTTCGGTCTGAACAAATAGATTGCTGAAAGCCGGATGGAGTGCGTCGGCCGCCGAGGACGCGAGAACCACCTCTGCGTAACTCGTCACGTCGATGGCCCGTCGTGTCCAAGCGCGGTTCGTAATGATGATGCGACGCAGTTCGATGTCGTCCTCGGGCGATACGGCGACCTCCGTATGGGTTAGGAAGTCATGGTTGCGACAGCGGAACTCGGCTCGCGCCTCCGAGAAAATAGCTTCGTATTCTTCTGATGGCTCGCGGGTCGGCTGGTAAGCGGTCGACCAGAACTGCCCGCTCGCGACATCCCGGAGAAAGCAGAATGTTCCCCAGTTGTCGCAGGTGGTGTCTTCGCGCCAGCGCGTGACTGCGATGTCCTTCCAGCGACTGTACCCACCTCCCGCGTTCGTGACCATGACGTGGTATCTGCCGTTGGACAACAACTGCACTTCCGGTATCGGCGTGTTCGGGCTCCCGAACACGCGCACCGGGGCCTCCGCACCCGTGGGAGTTGTGCGCACATCGGAGGACTCGGCCGTATGCGTATAGAACGCGGTGGCTTCGGGAACCCGCTCCTGGAGCAGCAAGATGGTTGCCTGGATTAACGGGTCCGATTCAAACCGCTTCTGCATCGGCCGATTCAAGAGCAGATAGGCCAGCGACAACACACTCATGCCCTGGTGATGCGCCATGAAGGAGCGAACGATGGCGCTCGATTTTCCGCGCGGCAGACGCGAAGGCGTGTAGTCGATCGCTTCATAAAAGCCATATCTGCCTTCGGCGCCTTCCGCTGCGAGTCGTTGCAGATTCAGACACGCCTCCTCGGGCGCCACCATGAGCGCGAGCGCCGAGGCATAGGGCGCAATCACCAGATCCTCGGCGAGGCCACGCTTCAGACCTTGGCCGGGAACGCCAAAGGCGCGGTACTGATAATTGAGGTGAACGTCGGTCGTGTTATAGCCCGATTCCGAACTACCCCACGGCACGCCGCGCCTTTTCCCATACTCGATTTGACCATGGACAGCCGCCTTGTAAGTTTCGTCGAGCAATGTGTTGTCGTAGGTCGGCATCACCAGCAGCGGCATCAGGTACTCGAACATCGAGCCGCTCCAGGAAAGCAGAGTTGGCTCTCCATCGGCATTGGTGAGTAATCGGCCAAGGGCGAACCAGCTCTCCTGCGGCAGTTGCCCCTGCGCAATGCCGACGAAAGTCGACAGTCTGGATTCCGAGGCTAGCAGGTCGTAAAAACTCGAGTCCCTCCGGCTTTCGCCGACGTTGTAGCCGATCGCCAATAGATGACGTGCCTGGTCGAAGAGGAAGCCATATTCAAAGCGGGCGAGTTCTCCGCATTGTTGGGCGAGCGTTGCGATGGTCGAAATTCTTGTCCGGGCTCGCTGGCCAGCCTGCGTGATGAGTGATCGGAGCTCAGCCAGCCAGGTGGTTGCTTCGGGCGTCGCTTCCGAACGGTGCCGCTGCTCGAGGGCGGTTAGTAAGTTCACCTCAAGGGTCGCCAGTTCGCGCAACGTGGGGATATTGGAAAGCTCGGGGCAGTCGCTGCGCCAATCCAGGGTGGTTAGAAGCGCGGACCACGGAGCGAGGAACGCGAGCTCATCGCCAGCGGCCCGGCATTGGCCGGCGAAAGCACTTGCCCACCAGTTCGCTTCGCTGTCGGAGCCGGGCTCGAGGGCATCGACCACATTCGCAGCGGACGACATTAACGCCTCGAGGTTCAACCGGGCGGCGGTGAGCGTCACCGGGGGTGATTCGCAGAGGCATGCCAACTCATTCTGGAGTTGCGCGAGTTGGGTTGCGGCCGTGCCACCAGCAGCCTCCTGCAGGCCCTCCAGAGTGTCGCTGAGCCCGGCAAACAATCGCGCTCCGAGGATCTTGTCATCGGCAAGGGCGAGCAGTCCGGGGCGTAAGGTCAGCAGACTTGCGGCGAGATTGCCGCTGTCCACGGTCGAAACGTACCTCGGTGTCAGAGGTTTAAGAGATCTTGTGTCGTACCAATTGAAAAAGTGGCCGTGATAGCGTTGCAGGGTTCCCATGGTGTGCAGCGCATTCACCGTGCGTTCGATGAGCTGTCCAGCGGAAACGTAGCCGAAGTCGTAGGCGGACAAATTCGCAAGCAGCGTAAGCCCCATGTTGGTCGGCGAGGTGCGATGGCTGACTACAGCGACAGGGTTTTCCTGATAGTTATCGGGCGGCAGCCAATGATCTTCGGGGCCGACAAAGGTCTCGAAGAACCCCCAGGTCTTGCGGGACAGTTTTCGGAGAAACACGGTCTGGTCAGCCGTCAGCCGTGCTCCGCGGTGGACCAGCGGGCGGCTGATCCACCATGCAATGACCGGCGAAGTGAGCCAAAGTGCGAGTAAGGGTCCAGCACAAGCCAAGGCGGAAGGCCTCAAAACCGCGAGATAAATCGCCGCGACGATCGACAACGCGGGGGCGATCCACATCGTCCGGCAAACGGCGGCCAGATTCGTGCGTTTGCTCAGATCGTGTGCGCTCGACGGATTCCATTCGAGCATTCGCCGGTGTGTAATCCACATCCGCCCCACCGTGCGGAAAATTGCGTCCAGCGTAAAGAACGCCTCATACGGTAGGCACACGAGCGTAAATGCCGCCTGCGCAAAATGCCTTCCCGCCGAGTGCGCTGCGGCCGCGAGGTGCTGACGGAGAAGCACCTCGCTCGGCTTGTGCAGCACATCCAAGACGGAGGCCATTAAGGAAGGAATCAGGACGATCGCAATCACCGCCACCGTCCAGAACCATGCGGCCGGCAGCACCGTCCAGCCCAGGATCAACAATAGCGCCAGTGCCGAAGGTGTGAGACTACGGCGAAGGTTGTCGAAGATCTTCCACCGGGATAATCCCGAGAGCGGGTTGCGCTGCAAACCCCCGCCGGGGCCGGGGGCGCCTGGCAGAACCCATCGCAGGAGCTGCCAATCGCCGCGAATCCAGCGGTGCCGCCGGCTTACGTCCGCGCTGTAGCGAGTGGGATACTCTTCATACAACTGCACATCGCTCAACAGCCCCGCCCGCGCGTAGCACCCTTCCAGAAGATCGTGGCTGAGAATGCGGTTTTCCGGGAAACGCCCGTTCAGTGCCTGTTCGAAGGTATCTACTTCATAGATGCCCTTTCCGATGAACGAACCTTCATGAAAGAGGTCCTGGTAAACGTCAGATACGGCGCGGGTGTACGGATCGATGCCCGGCTCACTCCCGCACATCCGCGCATACCGCGAACGGTTGGTGCTAGGCAAGCTCGCGGCAACTCGCGGTTGCAAAATACCGTAGCCTTCAACTACACGCTGCTTGTCTGGATCGTAACGCGCACGATTCAGCGGGTGCGCCATCGCCCCCACAAGCTGCCAAGCCGAGTCGCGCGGTAACTGCGTGTCCGTGTCGAGGGTGATGACGTACTTCACGCTGGAAAGAACTCGGGTGTCGCCCACGACGAGAAAGAAGCGGTTGCCTGGGCCGCCCCGCAAAAGTGCATTTAAATCGCCAAGCTTGCCCCGCTTGCGCTCGTATCCCATCCACGTCCGCTCGCCAGGATTCCAGCGGCGCGGTCGATGAAACAGGAAGAATGTATCGGAGTTCTTACCCTGGTACTTGTCGTTCAATTGCTCGATTTTCTGCCGAGCCAGCCGCAACAGCGGTTCATCCTCGGGCAGCGACTCCTGGTCGGCGTCTCGAAAATCAGTGAGCAGGCCCAAGTGCAGGTTGTCGTCTCGATTTGCCAGGAAATGGACTTCCAGCGCCTCGATCAATTTCTCGAGATTGGTTGCGCTGGTGAGCATCGTCGGGACCACCGCCAGCGTGCGCGATTCCGGCGGAATCCCTTTGGAAAAATCCATTCGGGGCAGTAAGTGAGGCGGCGCCAGCAATGTCGCCAGCCAGTTCATCAGGGCTACCGCTAGATGACTGGCGCACATAAGCGAAACTATTCCCATCAGCCCGAGCGGCCAACGATGCAGGCCGCCGGCATACGCCTTTACCAGCAAGCTTCCGGCGATTACCGCCGAAAGTAGGACGATGGCGCCAATGTACAGCAGGAGGGGGAAACGACAGCCCACCTTGCGAAGAGCCTCCGCCGCCGATAAGCGTACCCCTGCCCTTTCTTGGAGCTGCCGTAGTCCATCGTCGATCAGATAGAAGCCGACATGGTCGGCGCGAGTGTGGCTGCCTGGGCTGGCCGCGTTCCGGTGCGCAAGCTCAATCGCGGCGCGCGCCACCGCACTCTCGGACAGGCGACTGTTCTTCGCAATCTTTTCGATGACGTGGCGATAGCGATCACGAGTGGGAAAATCCATCCTGCCGTAAACGCCGCCGATGTCCGCACGCAGGACCTGCTCGACAGCGCTCATGGTCTCGACAAACTCGCGCCAGTCCATCGCGCCGAGCAATCGGAGACTCGCGATGCTGTTGCTGACGGAAACCTGGTCGGCGGCTTGGCGCTGGTTCTCCGCCTCGACCAACTGCTGGATCGTCGTGCCTGCTTCCGAAAGGCGCTGCTCAATCCAGGTGAGAGGCAAGGCTAGGGCGGGGCCCTGCCCTTGCAACCGGCGCGCCAGTTCCGCCACGAACGAACTCATCAAGGGTGGATTCGACCGCGCCATGTCCGCAATCACCAGAATCAGGCTCTTGGGATCCTTCTCGGCGGTCGCGGTCATCTGGTCCGCCCAATCGTCGGCGCGGTTTCGGTCGATCCGGTCGGTGGCAACGCGGGCCGCAACACGGCGCAGATTCTCGACGAGTGCAAGGCGGAGCATGATGGGTAGAGCCCAAAGTTCACCCAACTTCAGCGTGGTGACCGTCTGGTAGGCCGCGATGAAACTACTGAGGCTCTCCGGATCAACGCGCCCATCGCCGCGCGAGATTGTCTCCAGGGCGATGGCGTATGCTCTCGGCAGACCCGCGGATGGGCTGTTCAGCAGGCAAGGCAGTTCTCGGCTGTACCCCTTCGGCAAATGTTTTCTGGCGGTGCGGATCTGCTCCGCGATCAGGTAGAAGTTGTCGAGCAGCCATTCCCCAGCCGGCGCAATCCGCCGGTTGGCCGTAACCGCCTCGGCCAGCAGGTCGCGGACCCCAAGCAAAACGTCTTCGTTCTCGGTCAGCCGGGTCAAGAGTTGGTCCGAGGCACGTTCTAAGTTCAACTGGTGCGAGCCCGCCAATCTCTTCCCGTGCTGCTCCATCTGTTCGGCCGTCAACAACTCTGACCGCAGCGGTGGCTCGTCCGCGGCGTACTTTCGTGCCAAGCTGGCCGTTCGTAGTCGCGCCTTGAGGCGGAGCAAGGGCCCGCCGCCAGTCTTCCTGTTAACGTTCAACTTTCAGGTCTCCTGTTGTTGACCCAAAGCGGGATCTTAACCCGACATCGCCGTCTGAGCAGCCGATTCGAGGCTTGGCGGCCCTGCTTGCTTGAGGCGTGGTGCCAGCCTCCGATGTTTCGCTGCTCCGCTGAGTGGAAAGCTGCAGGCCGGGGGTGGAGGCGGTTGCGACAAAATGATCAGTGGCGCTCACTCGCGAAGGCGCAAAGGACGGGACCGACATGGGGCGCCGTTTCGATCTTCGTGGCTGTTCCCAGTGTACGCCTCGAGACCGATTACATAAGGGTCCGGCGGCCTCTGGAAAACAAACTTCACGGGTCGAACGGGGGGCCTTGCTGTTGCGAGTTGCCACTGAGGGCGCCACAGGACTGCATGACCAACCCGGCTCCGGAGCTGGGGGATTCATCTGGTGAGCAATATGCTTGCCCAAACCGCCCTGTGTTCGGCGGCCTTGATTTTGGCTTGGTTGGCCAATTTCAATAGCTCGGTCGCAGCGTCCACAGACATCGGTGGAGCATTATAGCTTTCACAAAAAATGATCGGGTCCGTTTTGGAACGTACGCTGACGATCTTCAATCCCCTGAGTATCGAAGTTGTGTCATGCTCTGGGCATGGCAAAGAAACGCACCAAAATCGATAGATCACAGCGCCAAGCCGACCAACTGGAAAAGATGGCAAATAGCCGCCCCGAGCAGACTCCCAAGAAGCGTACACGCGAGGACTTCAGCCAAGCCGCTGTGCGGACCGGCCGAAAAGCTACAGAACAGAAGTAAGTTCCTGCGGCTAAAACAAGGTCTCGCCTTTCGGGGAACACGGAGGGTAGAGCAGACCCACGATAATCCATATATGCGATCAATGAGGTTGATAACGGCCTCAATTCCCCCTGCCCACTGGCGGAATTTTCTGAAGGCTTGCTCATACTTTCGCATTGAGGATATGAACCATCTTCTTGGCTTGGCTCTCGAATGGGTTCGGCATGACGCCCTCCCTCTTGAGACCGTTTTGGGAATTGCGCGGGCTCGCCTGCGACGCTAGCGCTTCATCCGATCAGGTAATCTCCACTTCAGGTCCGCCGACCCAGCCTGCGGCGTCTCCGCCCTCGCAGCACACTCTGCCCGCCGTCGCGAACTCCCTCATTATGAAAAATCCACGCCTAGACAGGAAAACTCTCAGCTCTCATGAATTAAGCAGGCTAGATCGTGCCCTTTGGCAAGGCTTGGGCTGAAATATGTTGAGGGGCCTCATGCCCAACACCGCACGCTTTTATAAATAGCCGATCGGATGTGCCGTGCTTAATTTCACACGCCCGCCAACGCGAACGTGGCGAGATATGACCCGCCTTGACCCACTTGCAAATTGAAGGCTTTCGGCTGAGTAAGAAGGCTTAGCAAAGCCCGTTTACCGAAGTCTTGGAAAATGCATCACTGCACAATGTTTGTGGCATTGACTGGCCACTGCGCCCGGCGTAGCATCTGGACCGGGAACTCCGAAACCTCCGAAACCCTCCGAAACCTCCGAACCCATCCTGGCGCTAGGGAGAAAACACATGGCGCACAACCACGGTAGTGAGTATCAGGTCAGAATTGTCCACGGGGACGGAACCGAGGAACTGAGCGGGTGGCTGAACAGCGCGGAGCAGGTTGGCCCGGCAATCGCCGCGGATCGCAAGCCGCAAGGCAAGGCCTACTGGGTTCGGGCACGAAACGTTCTCTGCACCGACTGCCCAGACAGGGAACAGAGAATCGTGGAATGTCCCCTTACGGATGTCCCGTCTCCACGATACAGCCCACACGACTCCCGTTATCTGGTGGAAGTAGGGTCGAAGAGCCGGTACGAGCTTGAGGTAGTCGTCTGGAACAGACATCGAGCTGCTTGAGGTAGTCATCCGGAACAGACATTGAGGAGAACCTTACACCGCGCCATAATGACTCGGACTTCCAGCTCGGCCCGTTACGCTTTCGCCTTGCTCATCTGAGCACCACCAGCCAGAGATATCGGGAGTACGCACGAACAAAAATCTTCTTCTGCGTATGTTAGGCGTCGTTGACTATGGCGAGAGCGGGCTGCAAGTCCACAGTTCGCTTCTGAGTGTCGTTCTCCGCGACTAGGTTCCGTGCCGAAATCCCAAAGCCCGGCTCAAAGACAGCGATGACATGTCAGGCACTTGCTGGATTTAATCCAGAGAACAGCGCCATTTTCGTCACGACCAGCACCTCCAACAGGTTTGCGGTGTGGCGAACGCTTGCAGAGATGGTGGTGAGCGCATCTGAGACGAAAGGCTGTTCATCCGCCAGCGAGTCGAGGCGGTCGCTCACGCTGTAGAGTTGCTTAACTTCGTGCAGGATCGGGCTCGGATTCATGGGGTACGCAGCTTTCCAGAGCCTAAGGAGGGAAAACTTCAGATGGGCTGACTTAGTTCAGGAGACCTGAAAGAGTGAAAAGAGGTGCTCGCTCAAGTTCAATGCTAGTCCCTTGATCCGGATTGTCAAGCTCAGATGTCTTCGCTCCAAGCCGCTTAAGGGAGGTCTTGTAGCCTCGCTCGGCAGGGCTAACGTGAAGCGATGGCGGCTTGATTCGAAGAAGTAGGTCAGGGCGCCATTTCCACTTTCCGAGCCGAGATGAAGAGCCTCGGCTCGCATTCTGTTTAATGAAGAATAGCGGCCTGCAAAAAAGTGACGGCGAACATGGAAATCGAGAGCGTAAGGAGATTGGCTAATCTCTTACTTCTTGATTGTGTCCTTTGGATTTGCTTCGATGGTGACTTCGACTGGTGCACCCTGCTTTAGGCTCACTTCTTTCCCTTTCGCATTCTTCAGGGTATTTTCAACACGAATCTCAGCATACAGAGGGTCGGCACCTTCTATGCCAATCTGCGCTTTTTCCGGCACGCTGGGGTCTGGAGAATTAATGATTTTTTCGACAGTTCCGGGCAGGGTCGTGCTTGGCTTTTCACTCATCGGAGTCTGGTTCTTTGGTCATCGAAAACTTGGCGGACAGAAGAACTCCTATAGGTTACTAGAAATAAAGGGTTTGTCAAAGGTATAATTCCGTGAAATCCTCTAAGCAATTCGTCTCCATAGGGGCAGAAACGCTGACCAAAAGCCGATCAAAGGGTAGTGGGTCAGTTTGAAATCCCGATTGAAAGTCCTATGGTCAAGATTGAACATCTTTTCGCCGAGAAAGGCGAATAATGTCTTCGTGAAAACCAGCAAAAAGAAGCAACCCTTAGAGGTGCGGTGCCCCATTTGTGGCGCTAAGCCGGGAGAGAAGTGCGAGCTTGGCACTGGTCAGCCGCGCAATGACCCGCATAGAGATCGGCGCTTAGAGGCCAAGGAAAAGTAACGAAGCATTCGGGCGTGCCCAAGCGATGCGGCACGGGCGGAACTCAATGAAGAACCGATTCCAAGTCGTTGACGTGACCGAGGAGCCAAACCTGACTCTCACCCGGCAACAGCAGGACATGCGAAACCGGGGCTTCGTTTTGGCCGTTGCTGACGGCAGTGATGGAACCGTTGTCAGCCTTCACAAGACGCAGGCGCGTGCTGAAGCATTCGCCGACCTGCACAACGCACGGGACTCAAACCAGAAATGGTTGGGTTAGGCAGCCGTCGCCTTTCCGCGCTTTTTCAAGAGTTCATCAATGCTGCGCTCACCGGCACCGTGAGCTACCCGGTTGCTCGTCTTGTCCTAAGAGGGTGGGTCCGGAGAGCGCAAGCGAGGGTGTCCCAGCCATTTTGCCCATGCTAGTCCGTAGGTATACCCGCGTGACCACCTCGAACACGAAATTCTCGGGTATTGGATTCATTAGTTTGCGGCTGCTGTGGAAGAACCCTTTTTGACCTGTCCTTCGCCAAAATGCTGCGTAGAACGTTTTCGCAGCACTCCTTGAAGCCGATCGGCCGCGGGAATCTGAAGTGTTGGGCGAAAACTGGCATTGAAAATGTGGCGTTCGCCATTGCGCCGCAAAGCTCTCGACACGAGCGTGCCGTCACTGGTGGCCTCTGCCGGCAAGCGAACAGAAACCGACGTTCATGCCAGCGCTGGTGTCGGCGAAACAATCTTCAGGCAGCGAGGTCGTAACGGTGATGTAGGCCACCCAAGCGCACCGCGGATCTAATCCGAGAGCCAAGAGCTTTGGCGGCGATCCGCCCTGACGGCGTCTGTTTGTCGAGCCCGAGATGCGTCCGGTCGTCGTGGTAGTAGCGAACGTAATCCCTGAGCAATCGCTTCAGATGCCGCTCGTCACGCACGATCACGTGATCCAGCAGATCGCGCCGACAGCTTCCCACCCACCGTTCGGCCACGCCATTCTGCCAGGGGCTTCGAAACGAGGTTCGCAGCGGTTGGCTCCCCATCACTCTGACCGCCGCGGCGACGTCGAGACTGAACTTCGCATCGCGATCCAAGATCATGTGCCGGGGAGGAGAGCGGTACGGAAACGCTTCCCGCAATTGCTGCACGACCCAAGCGCTGGTCGGGTTTTGGGTGACGTTGAAGTGCAGGATCTGCCTGCGGTCGTGCGCAATGACGAAAAAACAGTACAGTACCCCGAACGTGAACGTCGGGACGGTGAAGAAGTCCATGGCCGCGATCAACTCGCGGTGATTGTGCAGGAACACCAGCCACCGCTTGGCCGGCTCCGGGTTGCGCGGAGCGCGCCGCACCCAGCGTGAAACCGTGCGCTCCGAAACATCGAAACCCAACATCTGCAGCTCCCCATGGATTCGCGGAGCTCCCCAGGTCGGGTTCTCAGCGACCAACCGGAAGATCAGCGCCCGCAGCTCCCCGCTGGTCGGCTTGCGCCCGCCGCGGGTGCGATGCCGCGATAGCCAAGCCCAGTAGAGCTTGAAGCCAGCACGGTGCCAGCGCACCACAGTTTCAGGTGTCACGATGGCCAGTGCTTCTCGCCAGCCGCTCCACAGTCGTCGGACCATGATCCAGAAAAGTTTGTCCGGCAGGCGGAGGCTCGGCCTTCGACGGCGTCGTCTTAGAACTGCTAATTGCTGCCGCAGAACCAGGTTTTCGACTAGCAAGTCCCTGGGAGACCAGAAAAGTCGTAGGACGGAATCCAAGATCAGTTTCGACCAGGGGAGCATTATGATGTTCTAGCAGCGAACGGGCATTCGACACACGCTTCTAAGCCATTGTTCCAGAAGCAGATCAGAGTTTTGGCGACGGACACCTCTGCTAAACAATGCCGACATAAGCAATGAACAGCAGCCCCAAGTTCTGGTTACTAATTGTTACTATTTTTGGGTATAATCTCGCGATTTTTGGCTGCTGTGGGCTTCGTCAAGCTTCGTTGAGCTTCATGGCAGCTATTCTTTAAGGTCCAGCGAATCGCAAGGGGATAGAACGATTTTTCCGCTGTTGCTGTGATTTTTGATTTTGGGCGAAGCAGAATCCCTCTCTCTCCGCCAGCCTTTCAGCCACTCAGCTCGCCCAAGAATCAGTGCGGACCGCGGACCGATCGTTCCCGACTTCGTTTAGCGGGGCGGAGCACCAAACAAGCCGGTGCAACCCTCTGACCGCTAGAAGGAGGATGTACTTTGGGGGTGTGACTTCTGTCATAGACGAGGCTCGATCCAGAGCGCACTCTCTTTCCTTATTCATATTCTTCTTAGGCGGGACCGTTGGACCAGCAGCAATACCAGGTCCGATTCGCAGACCGGGAGTATTGGCGCGAGCAGATCAAATGCCAATACGCGTGTCCGGTCCACACCGATGCGCGCGGTTACGTGCGGGCCATTGCGTCGGGCAAGTATGAAGACGCCTACCTGATCGCTCGCGGTCCGAACCCCTTGGCCTCTATCTGCGGACGCATCTGCGGAGCGCCCTGCGAGACTGCCTGCCGACGCGGCAGCATTGACCAGCCCATCTCCATCCGCGCGCTCAAGCGGTTCGTGTGTGAGAAGTTCGGCTGCGAATCCCGGGCGGATGCCGGCAAAGAGCTGTTCCCGTACCTGAAGAGCGAGACCGCCGACCGTCAGTGCGACGACCTCGACGAACTCCGTCATCTTCTCGAGTTCCTCGCCAACGCCGAGTTTCCCCAACCCACGGGTGAGCCCATCGCGATCATCGGCTGCGGGCCTGCCGGCCTGGCCGCCGGGCACGATCTCGCGCTGATGGGTTTCCGCCCGACCATCTTCGAAATGGATCCCATACCTGCGGGCATGCTGGCCACCGGTGTCCCGGGCTACCGTCTGCCGCGCCAACTAATCCAGGCCGAAGTGGCGGTGATCCAGGCCATGGGCGTGGAGATCCGCTGCAATACCCAGGTGGGAAAGGACGTGAGTTTTGCCGGCCTGCGGCGCGACTTCGCTGCGGTTGTGATCGCCTGCGGCGCCAAACGCTCGCGGGCGTTGCCCATCCCGAACGCCGAAGCCATCGGCGTGATGGGCGGCGTGGATTTTCTCCGCGACGTAGCCCTGGGCAAAAAGGTGGAACTGGGCCAGCGCGTGATCGTGGTGGGCGGTGGCAACGTCGCCTATGACGTGGCGCGCACGGTGCTGCGCCAGGAAGAGTACGACGTCTCCCGCACGGCGGCTCGCATGGCCGGCGTACGCCAGGTGAATCTGGTCTGCCTGGAATCGCTGGAAGAGATGCCGGCCGATACGGTGGAGATCCTCGAAGGTCAGGAAGAGGGCGTCCTTCGGCACAACAGTTGGGGTCCGAAGGAAATACTGGTGAAGGAGACGAACGGGCAGAAGTTTGTGCGGGGCGTGCGCTTTGTCCGCTGCAGCCAGGTTTATGACCAGAACAAGCGCTTCGCTCCCAAGTTTGACGAGACCGTCACCACCGAGATCGAGGGCGACACCGTACTGCTCTCGGTCGGACAATCGGCGGACCTCAGTTTCCTCGATGCGGAGCGCGACGGCATCCAGATGCGCTCACCGCAGCAGATCGTCAACGATCCCGCGACATGCGCCACCTCCGCGCCGGGGATCTTCATCGCCGGTGACATCGCCTACGGACCGCGCCTGATGATTCATGCCATTGCCAGCGGCAAGCAGGCCGCTCGCTCCGTTTACCGGCATCTGCGAGGCCGGGAGATCGCGCCGGAAGAAGTGCAGTTCCACGCTCCTCTCGAGCATTACCGGCGGGAAAAGCACTACGAACGCCGCGCTCGCCTGGCCATTCCCACCCGTTCCGCGGAAGAGCGGATGAAGGACCCGTTGGCGCTGGTGGAGATCGGCTACAACGAAGAACAGGCGCGCGCCGAAGCCGGGCGCTGTCTCGATTGCGGCATCAACACCATCTTCGACGGCGAGCGCTGCATCCTGTGCGGCGGATGCGTTGATGTCTGTCCGACGGTGTGCCTGAAGCTGGTGTCTTTCGATCGCATCGCGCCCACACCTGAAGCGCAGGCGGCTGTGAGCGCGCTCGACCTGGATGTGTCCGACCTTTCCGCCATTATCAAGGACGAAGAACGCTGTATCCGCTGCGGCCTGTGCGCCGAACGCTGTCCCACAACCGCAATCACCATGGAGCAATTCAGTTTCGCCAAGGAGTGGAAGTCATGTCCCGTCTCGACCCACCCCGCGTAAGCCGGCGCAGTTTTCTCAGCATCGCGTCGCTGGGCAGCTTCTTTGCCGCGGTCGGCACTGCGGCAGCGGGGCTGTTCCGGCTGCCGAACCCCGCGGTCCTGCCCGGGCCGGTACGGCGCTTCAAGCTGGGCGCGCCGGAGCAATTCACGGCCGGCAGCGAAACCCTCTTCTCCGATGAGAACCTGGTGCTGTTCCGCGACGACGAAGGCTTCTACGCCATCTCCACCATCTGCACCCATCTGGGATGCATCGTCTCGCGCGCCCAGCAGGGGTTTGCCTGTCCCTGCCACGGATCGCGTTTCGATGATCGCGGAAAAGTGGTGGGCGGTCCGGCGCCGCGTCCGCTGCCGTGGCTCGAACTAAGCCGGGCTGCCGATGGCCAGCTCGTGATCAATGCCGACAACGAAGTCCCCGCAGGCACGCGTTACCGCGTGTAGGAGGCGAACCATGGCGACCGCGGCCCAGGAATTCATTCGCAACCTGCAGGAATTGCCACGCTCGCTGAAGGATGCATGGTTCCGCCTGGGCAAAAATCCGGAATCCGAGCGCGAAGAGTCGCAGGCTACTTTTCATAACCTGTTCCTGCACATTCACAGCGTTCGCGTCCACGTGCGCACTCTCAGTCCCACGCTCACCTTCGGCTTGGGTCTGATGGCGGCGGCCACGTTCCTGATCACGGTGGTCACGGGTCTCCTGCTGATGGTCTATTACAAGCCCTCCACCGACCTGGCCTACCAATCGATCAAGGACATCCACTTCACGGTCTACACCGGACGGTTCATCCGCAACATTCATCGCTGGGCGGCACAGTTGATGGTCTTGACCGTGCTCTTGCACATGGCGCGGGTGTTTTTCACCGGCAGCTACAAGAAGCCGCGCGAATTCAACTGGCTGGTGGGACTGGGGCTGCTGGTCATGACCTTGGCTCTCAGCTTCACCGGATATTTGCTGCCCTGGGACCAGCTTGCCTACTGGGCCATCACCATCGGATCGAACATCGCCAACTCGCCCCGTGAACTGACCGACGCGCTCGGCGTCACGCACTGGCTTGACCCGGGCGGCTTCCAGAAACGGCTGCTCCTGGGCGCCAACTATGTCGGCCAGGACGCGCTGATCCGCTTCTATGTGCTGCACGTATTCCTGTTGCCCGTGGCGCTGGTCACTCTGCTCAGCGTGCACTTCTGGCGGATCCGCAAAGACGGCGGCCTGGCGCGTCCCGAGGATCCGATGGGCGGCGAGGCGGAATGGGGCGGCGCCCGCCGAACTGTTTTCCAACCCATTCCCACCAAGACCTACGGCTTGATGGCCCTGGTAAAAGGCACGCGGCCAACCGTAAACCGCGGGCCGGAGAACACGGTGATGAGCTGGCCGCACCTGTTCTGGGCGGAACTGGCCGTCTTCATGGTCTCGGTGGCGTCCACTCTGGTGCTCTCCTTTTACTGGGACGCGCCGCTGAAGGAACTGGCCAATCCTGCCATTCCGGAAAACCCGGCCAAGGCGCCCTGGTACTTTCTCGGAATCCAGGAGCTGGTTTCGTATTCCGCGTTTACCGGCGGATTGATGATCCCGGTGATCGTCCTCCTGGGACTCGCCCTCATTCCATTCCTGGATCGGCGCTCCGGCGGTGAAGGCACATGGTTCGGGACTCCGGGAGAGAAATCCGTCTTCCGTTACTCGTTGCTATTCGCGGTGCTGGTGACCGTCGGCATGCTGGTCCTGACGGTGAACTTCGGGTGGTTGCGCAACTGGTTCCCGAACGTTGATCAGATGTGGATCATCATCTTCAACCCCGGCTCGCTGCTGGTGCTGATCTTCGCCGCCTGGTCGCTGCTGGTCCTGAAGCGCAAAGACTCCGTCCGTCTGGCGGCAGTCGCGCTGTTCACTTGTTTCCTGGTCGGTTTCACCATTCTGACCTATTTCGCCACCGTCCACCGGGGGCCGAACTGGCATTTCTACTGGTGGCCCTCACAGTGGCCGGTGCATTAGGAGGAATGCGATGAAGGACCCGTCACGCATTTATCGTTGGATTCTGCTCCTGGCCAGTGTTCTCACCATCGTTTATCTGGTGGGCGCCGCGGTACACGAGAACTATGGGGCGCAGTGGAGCGCCGTGCAGCGCCAGTACCGCGAAATCCTCCGGGAAAAAGCAACGGACGAGCGGGGACGCGAACTGCTGGCCAAGTTCCACATTGAGTTGAAACAGGTCAGCCTGCCGGCGCTGGGGACGGTGGACCGCTGCGTCACCTGCCACAACGGGATCGACGATCCGAGAATGACGGATGTCGCGTTGCCCCACCGCGTCCACCCCGCGGGCATCCTTGATAAGCATCCCGTCGATCGCTTCGGATGCACCGTCTGCCATCACGGACAAGGACCGGCGACCACGTTTCGTGATGCCAAGGCGGACGACGCCTTCTGGGACTATCCTCTGCTGCCGCTGGATATGACGCAGTCCACCTGCGCCACCTGTCACAACGCGGAAAAGTTGCCGGCAGCACAAATCCCACTGCTGCTCGCCGGCATGAAGCTTTACCAGGAGAAGAGCTGCGGTTCCTGCCACAAGCTTGCAGGGCGCGGGGGTGCGTTGGGGCCAGTGCTCGACAACGAAGGCGCCAAGACGCGTCACCAGCTCATCATGAGCAATCTCAAGCCGCCACACACCACCTGGAGGTGGCAGGAGGCTCACTTCCGCGATCCCGCCGCCGTGGCTGCCGGCAGCCAGATGCGCAATCCGACCGTGACCCGGCAGGAAGCGCTGGCACTGACGGTTTACATGCTTTCGCAGTGGAAGCGCGATATCCCCGAGAGTTATCTCGCTCCCGACAAGATCGAGCAGAAATATCGTGCGCTGCATCCCGCGCCGCTCTCCGGCGAGCAGGTCTATGGGCAATACTGCGCGGCCTGCCATGGCAATGGGGCCTACAGCCGCTGGGACAAAACGTTCAAGCGCTTCATCCCCGCCATTCGCGGGGTTTCTTTGATCGCGACCGCGAGCCCCGAATACCTGGCCAGCAACATCCAGCATGGCCGGCCAGGCACGCAGATGCCGGCGTGGGACAAGCAGGCCGGTGGCTTGCTGCCGGAGGAGATCACCGCGGTCACCGAGTACCTGCGAGCCGGAGCGCCGGCAGTTGCAAGCATGCCGCGGCTCACCCTGGCGGGCGATTCAACTCGGGGCTTGACGCTGTTTCTCCGCAACTGCGCCGGTTGTCACGGCATGGACGGTCGTGGAGGAATCGCGCCGGAGATCGGGAATCCGGTCTTTCAGAAGGCGGCGACAGACGAGTTCATCGTTTACACCATCCGCAACGGACGCCAGGGGACCGCCATGCCCGCCTTCGAGCGGCCCGACGCGCCGGCGTTCAGCGACCAGGACGTGGCCGACGTTCTGGCGTACGTGCGGACTTTGGGCGCGCACAAGCGAGAAAAAGCGGTTGCGAACAACGTGATTCCGGGAGGTAAGCCATGAGCGATAAGGACAAGTCGGACAACCAGCGGTCGCGGCGCACCTTCATCCAGACCGCCGCCATGACGGCTGCGGCACTGGCGATCCCGGGCTGTTCGCGCAAAGAGAAACCGGTTCTCACTACGCTCGTCGGCGACTTCGACCCTCTCCGCAGTTATCCCTACCGCGGCTGGGAGGACTTCTATCGCAAGATTTGGACCTGGGACAAGGTGGTTCGCTCGACGCATTCCGCCAACTGCACCGGTTCCTGCTCATGGAAAGTCTATGTCCGCAACGGTGTGATGGTACGCGAAGAACAGGCGGCGGATTATCCCCGCATCAGCCAGGACCTGCCCGATTACAACCCGCGCGGATGCCAGAAGGGCGGCTGCTTCGTCGAGTATGTGTACAGTCCGCAGAGGTTGCGGTATCCACTGATCCGCACCGGGGAGCGCGGCGAAGGCAAGTGGCGGCGCGCCACCTGGGACGAAGCTCTAACGCTGGTCGCCGAAAAACTGCTCGACAACATCTACAACCACGGGCCGGACACCAACACATTTTTCAGCGTGATCCCGGCCATGAGTCCGGTGAGCTTCTGCGCCGGGTCGCGCCTGGCGAACTACATCGGGGGAGTGTTCCTTTCCTTCTATGACTGGTACTGCGACCTGCCGCCGGGCGAGCCGCTTACCTGGGGCGTGCAGACTGAGGCCTGCGAGTGCGCCGACTGGTTCAACTCCAAGTACATCGTGCTGTGGGGTTCGAATATTTCGCAGACGCGCATTCCCGACGCGCACTTCGCCTACGAAGCTCGCTACAACGGCGCCAAGATCGTCTGTATCTCGCCCGATTACAACTCCAGCGCCACGCACGCCGACCTCTATTGGCAGATCAATCCGGGCACGGACGGCATTCTTGCCCTGGGCGTGGCGCGGCTTCTCATCGAACAGAACCTGATCGATATTCCGTACGTGAAAGAGCAGACCGACCTGCCGCTGCTCGTGTTATCCGGCACGAAGCGTTTCCTGCGCCAATCCGACCTCGAGGCCAAAGGCAAAGAGGATGTCTTTTATGTCTGGGACGCGCGACAACAGCGCGCCGTAGCGACACCCGGGTCCATGGGCTCGGAACAGAAGACGATCCAGTTCAACGGCGTGGATCCGGCTCTGACGGGCGCTTTCACCGTGCGGTTGGCTGATGGAAAAACCGTCGAGGTCACCACGGTTTTCGAGATGCTCAAGCGAGAGCTGGCCCAGTACACGCTGGACAAAGTAGCGGCGCGCACCGGATTGCCGGCACACGAAATCGAGCTGTTCGCCAGGGAATTGGGAACACGCAAGCCCGCGATGATCATCCACGGTGCCGGGACAAACCACTGGTTCCACAACGACCTGATCAACCGCTCGTTCATCCTGCTGGTGGCGCTCACCGGCAACGTGGGCAAGAACGGCGGTGGGTTCAACCACTATGTGGGCCAGGAACGCATCTGGCCGGAGCACGGTTTTTTTCAGCTTGCCTTCCCCGAAGGACGCAAGAAGCAGCGCTTCCAGAACACCACACTGTGGAGCTACGTCCACTCCACCAGCAAGGATCCGCACCTCTACAACGGCAAGCCCATCGATTGGTACATCCAGGAATCGGTGAAGAACGGGTGGATGCCGCTGTGGCCCAAGGGCGGCCGCAAGCCGCGCGCCTTCATCGTGTGGCGCGCTAACTATCTCAATCAGGCCAAGGGCAACGAAATCCTGGAGTCATCGCTGTGGCGCGATCTCGACCTGATCGTGGACATCAACTACCGCATGGACACCACGGCGCTCTATTCCGATGTCGTGTTGCCCGCGGCCAGCTACTACGAAAAGGTGGACATCAACACCACCGATTGCCACAGCTACGTCCATCCCTTCGGCAAAGCGCTGGAACCGTTGTTCGAGAGCAAGACGGACTGGGACATCTTTCACGCCCTGGCCGAGAAGATGGCGGAGCTTGCCACGAAGAAAGGTCTCAAGCCCTTCCACGACGATGCCTTCGACTGGAACCGCGATTTCACGCAGTTGGCGCACGACTGGACAGGGAAGGGAACCATCCTCACCGACGAGCAAGCGGCCAACTTCATCCTCGCCAACGCTCCCGAAACCAAGGGCATGACCTACCAGCAGTTGCAGGAGGGGCCGCGCCGCTTTGTCGCCACCGACCCGGAGGCATGGAACAGCGACATCGAGGACGGCATCGCCTACACGCCGTTCAAGCACCAACTGGAGAAGAAGCGGCCCTGGCGCACCCTCACCGGGCGGCAGCAGTTCTACATCGATCATCCCTGGTACCTGGATTTGGGCGAGGCGTTGCCCACCTTCAAGGAACCGGTGCCGGAGAAGTATCCGCTCTACTGGAACACTCCGCACGGGCGCTGGTCCATCCACTCCACCTGGCGGGACCACCGGGCCATGCTGCGGCTGCAGCGCGGCGGCCCCATCGTCTACATGCATCCCGACGACGCCCGCCGACGCGGCCTGCGAGACAACGACTGGGTACGCATCTATAACAACGTCGGCCAGTGCGTCTGCCGCCTGCAGATCCTGCCGGGAGAGAAACCGGGCAGGGTGACCATGTATCACGGCTGGGAGAAATACCTCGGCTTCCAGCAGGGCGGCTGGCAGTCGCTCACTTACATCAAGATCAAACCCACGCAGCTCATCGGCAAATATGGACACATCAATTTCCGGCTGAACTACTGGGGACCGACCGGCAACAATCGCGACATCAAAGTGGAAATCGAGAAGGCAAAGGTCTGAGGGGGCAGCCATGTCAAGACACCAATATGCAATGGTGATGGACCTGAACAAGTGCCTGGGCTGCCAGACCTGCACCATCGCCTGCAAGAAGCTCTGGACCGATCGCGACGGCACCGGCTACATGTACTGGAACAACGTGGAGACGCGTCCCGGGATGGGCTACCCGCGGCAGTGGGACTCGATCGGCGGCGGTTGGAAAAACGGCCAGCTCCAACCCAGCCCGCTCCCCAGCATGGACGACTACGGTCAGGCTTGGGAATTCAACTACGAACAGCGGCTCTATGAGGGCAAGAAAAGGCCGGTCATGCCGTCGCCCGCTCCGACGTCCGGAGTGAACTGGGACGAAGATGTCGGCGGCATGAATGGCGAGGAAAATTACTACTTCTATCTGCCGCGCATCTGCAATCACTGCACCTATCCGGCGTGTCTGGAAGCGTGCCCGCGCAAGGCCATCTACAAGCGTGATGAAGACGGCATCGTGGTCCTCGACCAGGACCGCTGCCAGGGCTACCGCTACTGCATCAAGGCTTGCCCCTACAAGAAGATCTATTACAACGAGGTGACCGGCAAGTCGGAGAAGTGCATCTTCTGCTATCCGCGCCTGGAAAAGGGCGAAGTGAATGCCTGCGCCGCGCAATGTCCCGGACGACTGCGCTTCGTCGGCCTGCTCGACGATCCCGCATCCCCGGTGCACAAACTTGTGCTGGTGCACCGTGCGGCCCTGCCGCTGTTTCCGGAGAAGGGAACGCAGCCAAACGTGTTCTACGTGCCGCCGTTCAATCCGCCCAAGCGCGCGAACTACGATAAGAGCATTCTCGAAGACCCGCGCATGCCGCTCGATTACCTGGTCTACCTCTTTGGCCCCGAAGTGCGAGACGTGATCACGCGGCTCGAGGCCGAACTGAAGACAGCCCAGCGCGGCGGGCGCAGCGAACTCCTGCAACTGCTCATTGGCCGTGATGCCGCAACGCGCTATCGCATCAAGCCTGAACTGGTGCAGATCAAGCTTTAGGAGACTGCCATGCGAACGAATCGAGTGACGTTGCTTCTCGTGGTCGTACTTGTAACCAGTACGATCGCCGGTGCGCAGGTGGGCAAGCCGCTGGCCGGCCAGATGCTGAACGCAACGTCACTGTCGGCCTCGGCCGAGGCGCTCCTCAACGGCTCGGCATTGTGGGATCGGGTTTCCGCCCACAGGATCAGCCTGAACCGCACTCCCCCGTTGTACGACACCGACGAGCCGGCATCCCTGGAAATCCCAGTACTGGACGTGCGAGTCGCGCGCGCAAACGGCAAAGTGCTGGTGCAGATGTCGTGGGCCGATCGAACTCACGATAGCGCCGCGCTGCCCGAGGTCCCGAACACGCCCCCCGAGACGCGCTTTCGCAAGCTCCCCACCGAAGCCGAAGACAGATTCTTCGACGCGGCCGCCGTCATGTTCCCGGCAAAGCCGCGTGCTGTGACGCCTTCGCTGCAAATGGGTGACACTGATGATCCGGTGCAGATCTATTACTGGAACGCCGCCCGCGGTCCCATGCTGATGGAGGCGGCTGGACGCGGTACTACACGCAGGACAGGAGCCTCATTCGCCGCCCACGCCGCAAACGAGAAGGGCCGCTGGACGGTGGCTCTGGAGTTACCCGATCTGCCGGCGGGCACGCCGTTGGCTTTTGCCATCTGGAATGGCAGCCAGAAAGATCGCGACGGGAGAAAGTACTTTTCAGTATGGCAGGTATTGCAGTGAGGAGTTCATGACAGTAGCCCGCGAATCCCGCGCCTCGGTGAAACTTGATTGGGAAGGCCTCGATCTGTATAGATTCTTCGCCTTCGTGTTCTCGCAGCCGTCACCCGAGCGCTTCGACACACTCGCGCAACCGGCGTTGAAGGACGCGCTTGCCGGCCTGTGGCAGCAGCTTGGCTGCGCGGGAGACTTCCCGGAATTCGCCTGGTTCAAGAGCTACGAGGAATACGAAGCGACGTACATCGCGCTCTTCGATGTTGGCATTCCCGAGCCCCCGGTACCCCTTTTCGAGTCAGCGCATGATAAAACCAGGCCCCCTCAAGAGATCGCGCTCGAGAACACAATGTTTTACGACGCGCTCGGGCTCAGATGGGATTCAAGCTGCGCCGTCCCAGACTATCTCATCACCCAACTGGAGTTTCTCGCTGCCGTGCACTACACGTTCGAGAATGCGCAGGATTCTGCCACCCGCTGTAGTCTGGCAAAGCTCGAGACCGATTTCCTCAGCCGCCACCTGCTGAACTGGGTGCCTGCAGCCGCTGGCAAGCTGAGTAAATCTCCTTCTGCCTTTGGTCCGCTCCTGGTTCTGCTCGCGGCATTTCTGCAAGACCGGCGCGATGAAGTCAGCAATACCGCTGGTCTGTCTACATTACACCGCCCAAGTCGGCGAACCCGGCCATAAGCTGTTGTTGATCTCAGCCGGGTTCGCGCAAAGGACGCCGCTAATCCCACCGCCGGGAGGATTTGCAGCTTGTGAAACCGATCTTAATCCCCGGTGGTAGAGGATTTCGGCACTGTTGAGCCGGTTGGGCCGAGTGCCCGATAGACAGCACGCACCAGCATCCACAAGAGGTAATAGAACGCCACAACCGCCGCTACTCCTACTCCGCGGAGTGCGGCCGGCACGGTTTGGCCGAGGATCCGCGAGGGCATATCGAGCACGAACGCCGCGAGCGTGCCGGCGATGAGTCCCAGGATCGCTCCCCAGGCCGGCAGCCTCCGTGGGACCCAGGAGCGCGGCGCCAGCATCGCCCATATACCCCACGCGAGCGGCGCGAAACACCAGAAGAGCGGAAGCAGGTAGCTCCTCTGCACGGGCACGGCGGGCACGAGGAGAATGGCGAGCGCTCCGCACGCGATTCCCACCGCTGCAATTGCGGTCCCCGCAACGAATCGCTGCAGCATATAGACCTCCACATTAAATTGCGCCCGGACTGCACGCGGATTGAGTTGATCGGGTTCTCGGACCATGTTGGGACCAACGGACTCGCCTGCCAGCCGGCGCCGCGCTCGATCGGGTGATGTCCACTTCAAGTCAAGATGCCGCCACCTGAGCTACGCGTTCGGGCAGCCAATCCCGCAGCGAGGCAGCCAAATAAAACCGTGGAGAAAGCAGATCGTCATCTGCTCTCACGACCCCCTCTGCAACCGCCCGGGCTGCGAGCGGCGTGTGCGGGTAGATTCGTATTCCAACAGTTATCTTCAGACAATCGAGATGCAACGACTCGGCAAAACCCAGACTCTCCTCGACGGAGTTTCTCGTTTCACCCGGTCCACCGAGCAACAGAAAGCCGAACCTTTCGATGCCCACGTCGGCAAACATCTCGGAGATGATTTGGACTTCGGTGCGATTAAACCGCTTGTTCAACATCCGCAGTATGGGTTCCGACCCGCTTTCGAATCCCAGGCTTATCTGCGTACACCCTGCCTTGGCCATCAACTGCACCAACTCAAGGTCAACCCATTTCGGGTAGACAATGGCCCACCAGTCGAGGTCGAGTCCCGAGTCGATCACCCTGCGACACAGGTCTTTGGCGTAGGACGGCGGGAGATTGAAGGTATTGTCCACGAAATGGAAGTTCCGGAATCCTCGTGCGTAGACTTCGGCGATCCATGCGACCACCAATTCCGGTGACCGCTTTCGCACTGGTTTGCCCTCAATTGCACTGGTGGAGCAAAAGACACAATCCAGCGGGCAACCGCGCCGGCTCTGCACCGGAACTCGCGCCGCACTATCGGTGGTGTTCAACCACAACCCAGGCACCGGCAAAGGCAGCGTGTCCAAGGATTCGACATAGCTTCGTTGCAGGGCCGCGCGATTCGGCAGATACACGCCGGGAGGCACGGCGGTTCGACGGCCCGCCTCCAGCCAGGACAACAGAGCGGGAAACGTGATCTCACCTTCGCCCTGAATTCCGAAGTCGGCGCCCAGGAATGTCAAAGCGCTTCCGGGGAAAATGCCGTAGCCGGCGCCGCCCAAGACGACGGGAGCACGCGAAACCTTTCGACAAACCGCAACTAATTGTTTTAATGGCGCGAGGAAGAAGTGCGCGCACTGCATGTTCTGGTCGTCAATGTTCCTGACCGAGATGCCGATGACGTCGGGGTGCAGTTGCGAGATCGCATTCTGGATCGCTGCATCCCACGTGGCTTCCGACGCCAACGCCAACAAGCGTACTTCATGCCCGGCCTTCTCCGTCGCGGCGGCAACGCACGCCAAGCCCAGTGGCAAGGGCGTTTCCAGGCCGCTGGTTACGTTGTTGCTCGAGATGAGCAGCACCCTCACGATTATTTCCCCGGCCAAGCGCAGGCGGACGGCATTGGCAAAGCTTTGAATAGGCGTGTAACGCTTTTCGTCTCTCTCTAAGCTTCCCACGATTACCTGCCGCTGCACACTCGGCAACTCCGGTAGGTGCGAATGCCGTTCCGTTTCGGGAGTCATTAGAGTGACGGTTACCGCATTCTGTGACTCCCGCGTGGCCGGCGTGAGTCATCATGGTCAAGCAAAACAGGAGCGCTGGCGCCGGCAGATTCACCGATCGCCTCAGCAATTGACGGTCGAACTTGCCGGGCCAACAGCGGTGCGGGAGGCAATCATGAGCAGCGAGGCAAAGGGGAAGCCCAGTTCGAGTTCGCGGCGCAATTTCATGAAGGCGACGGGCGCGCTGACGGCTGGACTGGTGGCAGAGGGCATGGCCGGGAAAGTGGCGATTGCCGAGCCGCTGCTGCCCTTCAACCCGGCGACGCCGCAGGCACTGCCGACGCGCAATCTGGGTCGCACCGGGTTTCGCGTGGGTATCTTCAGTCTTGGCGGGCAGGCCACAGTCGAGCAGCCCAACAAAGAGGCGGAGGCGGTCGCCATTGTCGAGAAGGCGATCGATCTCGGCATCAACTACATCGATACCGCGCCGCGGTACGGAGGAAGCGGACGGTGGAGCCAGCGCTACATTGGTCAGGTGATGAAGCGTCGGCGGAAGGAGGTCTATCTCGCCAGTAAAACGGACGACCGTACCCGCGACGGCTCGCTCAAACTGCTGGAGGAATCCCTGCGCTTGCTCAACACCGATCACCTCGACGCGTGGCAACTGCACCACGTCAGCTCCATGGACGATGTGGACCAGATCTTCGCCAAAGGCGGCGCCATCGAGGCGATGCAGCAAGCGCGCGAGCAGAAGTTGGTGCGCTTCCTCGGCGTGACCGGCCACACCGATCCGGAAGTACTCATGGAATGCTTGCGGCGGTTTCCCTTCGACCAGATTCTCATGGCGGTCAACGCGGCCGACCCGCACCACCTCAGCTTCGAGCAAAAGCTGCTGCCGATGGCGGTTGAAAAACAGATGGGCATCATCGGCATGAAGATTCCCGCGCGCGGGCGCCTGCTGTCGAACTGGCCCGCGGTCGGGCCGTATGCGCCGGGGAAAAAGCAGCCTGGCCCACTGGGCATCCGGGACGCGTTTTACTATGTGCTGTCGCTGCCGGTGAGCACCGTGATAATCGGATGCGATTCGGTCGAGCAGTTGGCCGAAAATGTCCAGCTCGCGCGCGAGTTCACGCCACTCAGCGAACAACAGCGAGCCGCATTGACGGCGAAAGCCGCACCGATTGCGCACGAAGCGCTCTTTTTCCGCCGCTGGACCTCGTGAGCACGGGCGCGGTGCCCAACGGGGGAATGCCGCTCCGCCGCACTCACCGCGCATATTTTCTTCTCGTCGAAAGAACTAGAATCGCTTTGGTCGCACACGGGTCCTATGGCACTGCGGAAATATGCGCGGGATCGCCGCCAGTTTCGAGCGGCGTACTTTGAGCGGTGGAAGAACGGCGAACTGCGCGGCCGGGTCGAACGCGCCGTCGCCGCGCTCGCCGGCTGCCAATTGTGTCCCCGACGATGCGGTGCGGACCGGCTGAACGACGAAACCTCCGTTTGCCGCACCGGCCGCCACGCCATTGTTAGTAGCTACGGTCCGCATTTCGGTGAAGAACGATGCCTCAGCGGCGCCTGCGGTTCGGGAACGGTCTTCTTCGCGCACTGCAATCTCCGTTGCGTGTTCTGCCAGAACTACGAAATAAGCTGGGGCGGTGAAGGACGGGCCACCACCGCTCCGGAGTTGGCGGCAATGTTTCTTGACCTGCAGAAACGCGGCTGTCACAACATCAACCTGGTGACACCTTCCCACGTCGTCCCGCAAATCCTCGAAGCGCTGCTGCTGGCAGTGGACGCGGGTTTACATCTCCCCCTGGTGTACAACACAAGCGGCTACGACTCCCTGGACGCGCTCGCTCTGCTGGACGGCGTGGTCGATATCTACATGCCGGATTTCAAGTACTGGGACGCGGATGTTGCCACGTGTTGTTCCCACGCCGCCGATTACCCCGAGGCCGCCCGTAGCGCGATCAAGGAAATGCATCGTCAGGTCGGTCCGTTGGTTCTCGATCAAGACGGCATTGCCTGGCGCGGTGTTCTGCTGCGTCACCTCGTGATGCCGGACGGCCTGGCGGGTACGCCGCGCGTCCTGCGCTGGATTGCCCAGGAACTCGGACCCGACACCTACGTCAACCTGATGTCGCAGTACCATCCCGCCGGCTGCGTCGACCAGGATCATTACGGCAAGATCGCCCGTTGCGTCACGCGGCGGGAGATGGAAGATGCGTTCAGCTGTGCCGCTGCCTGTGGCCTGAATCGGATCGACGGTCGGTGTCCGCCCATTCAGTGGCAGCGCTGACGCCAGTGTGCCTGTGGTTTAATAAGGAGATCGGGCATGCCGCGGACCGCGCCCTCCGGGTCCGAGGGCGCAATCCGGCCGAGTTGTTCACCAACGCCGCAATGGCACTGACGACGGTGCAGGCTGCCATCGGCAACCAAGCCGGTGTTGAAGTCTTCGCTGACAATTTGTACCATTTCGGGATTTCAGCGACCGGCGCCGGCTGAAGGTTGTACTTGGCCGGATCCTGCTGCAAGATCGTTTTAAGGCAAAAGTGACCTGCACCTCGAGGCACCCGGGGAGGTGAGACTCATGGGCGCGTTGGCCAAAAATGCCGTCAGAGAAGTTCCAGCCCAGGCCGCAATCGAGCTCTTCGAAACTCTTCTCGCGGGCTACGGCAAAGGCGACTTGCAGATCCGATTGTGGGACGGAAGCACGTGCGGCGGCGGCCAACCGCGCTGCATTCTCGTCATCAAGCATCCCGACGCAGTGCGGCAGATGTGCGATCTTCCGACCGAGCAGGGGATGGGCGAAGCCTACGTAAACGACGAATTCGATATTGCGGGCGACATCGGCACCGCTCTGGAATTCGGTGACTATCTTCTGCGACAGGAATTTCCGCTGGCAGAGCGTCTTCGCCTGGGAGCGCTCGTACGCAGATTGCCGCCGAGCGGTCACCTGCGACTGCTTCGCCGGGCGCCCCGCCTCCATGGGTGGCTCCATTCCAAAGAGCGCGATCGGCAGGCGATCCGCTATCACTACGACCTGCCCACCGAGTTCTACGCGCTCTGGCTCGATCCTCGGCTGGTTTATTCCTGCGCCTATTTTCAGACTGCGCAAGATGATCTGGACGCGGCGCAGGTGCGCAAGCTGGACTACATCTGCCGAAAACTGCGACTCTGCCGGGGCGAACGTCTCCTGGATATCGGCTGCGGCTGGGGTGCTCTCGTCCAGCACGCGGCGGAGCACTATGGCGTGGATGCGTATGGAATCACCATCAGCGCGGCCCAGGCAGAGGTGGCCGGGGAGCGGATTCGCGCGGCCGGGCTGGAGAGCCGGTGCCGCGTCGAGCTCCGCGACTATCGTGACCTCGATGGCAGCCAACAGTATGACAAGATCGTCAGCGTGGGCATGTTTGAACACGTGGGCAAGAAACGGCTGCCCGAATACTTCTCGCGCGCATGGCAGCTACTGAAAGGCGGGGGCGTATTCCTGAACCACGGGATCGCCTACTCGGCGACGTGGCCTCTGCCCAAGGCGTCGTTTTCCGCCACGTACGTGTTTCCGGATGGCGAGTTAGTGCCCATCAATGAGAGTTTGCATGCGGCGGAAATCAGCGGGTTCGAGGTGAGGGATGTGGAGAGCCTGCGCGAGCATTACATATTGACCCTGAAACGGTGGGTGCAGAGACTCGAAGACCATGCCGAGCAAGCGCGCCGCATCACCAACGACAGCACCTATCGCATCTGGAGACTGTACATGGCAGGTTCGGCGCATCGTTTCGCGAGCGGGCGGGTGAACATCTATCAGACGTTGCTGGCGAAACCTGAGCACGGCGACAGCCGGCTACCCCTGGTCCGCGATGACTGGTATCGGAACTAGAGCCGGTCGGTCGACGACCGCCGAGGCGCAAATGGAGGACTGAAATGACCGAATCGCCAACCAACCCGCCTTCGCCGGAACAACAGGCAAAGGCGGCCCAACATCTCGAGGAGGCACATCGGCTTCTCGACAGTTTGCGCAAGAGACTCGACCAGCACCCCGAACTCGAGGAAGCCATTCTGAAGATTGAAACCGCCTTAAACATGCTGACCGTGAGCACCGGCGGCATGCTGTAGACAGCATCGGAGCGCTGATCGGTCTCTCCCTGCTTCCGATCAGGCCTGGGCGGTGACGCGGACTCAACCTGACGATCGTTCACCGACCGAATTGGGAACCACGTATGCGGACGCATTTCCCACGTCGGGAACGGGAGAGCTATCCACAAGAGTGAAGTGATAAGAGGCGAGGCGCTCCCAGGTCTATACTTGAATCACGATGATCGGGTTAGCTTCGCCTCGAATTGCGGAGCACCCGCAGGCGTGCTCTGCCCCGGAGCCGACCGTTCTGCCCACCCTCTTCGGCGAGGGTTATGGGCTCTACACGACTCGCCCCAGTACCTTCGTTTTGTCTTTTCTCGTACACGTGCTCGCCATCGTGGTGCTGCTGACGTCAGGCACTTACGTGATGCATCACCGCAGTGAAATTAAGCAGCAGGTGATCGGGCTGGTGTCGGATGTCAGCCCGTATATTCTCCCGCCCGCATCGACAAGAGCAGGCGGCGGCGGTGGCGGCGGAGATCGTGACAAGCTGGCGGCATCCAAAGGCGTGTTGCCAAAATTCTCGCGCGAGCAAATCACACCTCCCATGGTGGTGATTCGCAATGAGACTCCGAAGCTCGTCGCCGAGCCCACCGTGGTCGTCCCGCCCGAACTTCAACTGCTGCAGCAGGCCGGTCCGCTCGGGGACCCGCTGTCGTCCGTGTTGGGACCGCCATCGAGCGGAACCGGCTCGGGCGGGGGAATCGGGAGCGGTAGCGGCGGCGGCGTGGGCTCCGGTCGGGGTCCCGGCGTCGGACCGGGCTGGGGCGGGGGGATGGGGGGTGGCGTGTATCGAGTCGGCGGCGGCGTCTCTGCGCCGCGCGTAATCTACGCGCCCGATCCGGAATTCTCCGAGGAAGCGCGCAAGGCCAAGTATCAGGGTACTGTGGTTCTATGGCTCGTCGTGGGGTCGGACGGACACACGCAAAAGATTCGCGTTCAGCGGACACTCGGCATGGGCCTGGATGAGAAAGCGATCGAAGCCATTCGCACTTGGCGATTCGAGCCCGCCCGCAAAGACGGTGTTCCGGTGGCAGTGCAGATCAATGTGGAGGTTAACTTCCGGCTCTATTGAACTTCGGCAGCCAGCGCAAAAAGCGAGTAGGAGAACATGTCGAGTAAGCAACCTACGCCTCATACATGTCAGGCAAATCGCGCGTCCAATCGGTCGCACAATCCACCTGCGATGTCCGGACACTCCAACATGGAGCGGCCACGTAGGGGTCGCCCCAAGCGGTTGATCTCCAGGCTAACTGCGGTTGCCAAACCGGATGCAGGCAAAGCACAACCGCCCAGGGCCGAACCGCGGACCTGGTTGCTGTAATATTTTTCGCCGCTTGTGTCCAGGAGCGGGCAGACAGGCTACAACTCTGGATGGGCGCCGGCGTGTTGACAGCGGCGGCGGTCACGCATGTGTGTGATTCGCTAGAACCGTAATGAAAGACAACTGAGGCCGCCGTCCATCTTTTGAAACTCTGACATATCGAGCACCAGAGGATTGAATCCACGAGCGGCAAGTTCCGCCGTGAGATGCGGATATCCGGCTGCCACCAGCACTCGTTCATTCACGCGAACGCAGTTGGCGGCATAGCTTTCTTGCAGGGGAACTCGAATCAGTTCGTAGTTGCGAAAGAGCTCATTTCCCGCCATCTCTTCCATCGCGACCATGGTGTTGTTGCCGATGTAGGAGATGCCGCTCTTCAGGTGAAGAATGCTGGTCATTTCGCGTACATCGATCACGGAAGAGGTGTAACCCAGACCGGCAAGATGTGCAGCCAGTTGCCAGATACCCCCTTCGTTGGTGCGGTGCGACAGGCCGAGAAAGAAGTGATCTTCAGCCGCGCAGATGTCGCCTCCGTCGAGCGTTCCCGGCGCCTCAATTTCCAGTGTGGCCGGAAAGAAGCGGCGGATGGTCTCGCGGATAGCAGCCACCTCGCCCTCGCGGCTCGCGGCTCCAGGTCGTGTCAGAATCGCGGTGCGCGGGGTCAGTACCGCTGTATCCTCCACGAAGGTCGAGTCAGGATAACGGAGATCGGCGTCCAGGGTTGTGATCGTGAGGCCGCATTCCTCCAGCGCTTCGCGATAGCGTGAATGCTGTTGCACAACGATGTCATAGCGCGGAACCCCCAGGCCGGCGGTGGTGAGCCCTTTTCCAAAATTACTTCCCGGGATTCGAACAATTGCATTCCTGAACAAAGCGGCAAGTCCTCCTCGATGATGCTCTCACGAGAGCGGGAAAGATGTTTGTTCTCGGGTGCGATTTTGCGTGCAATCTGCGGCACTCAAACAAAAAAATCGCGGGCCGTATGGCCCGCAATTCTTACTCACGCACGACTCGCGACTAGTATCTCCGCCCGCCGCCGCCGTAGCCGCCGCCGCCGTAGCCGCGTTGGTAGCCGGCCTGGTAGCCTTGCCGGAACGCATTCTTGTACGCCGTCTGGCTGCCCATGGAGGAGTTGTAGCCACTGGTGCCGTGCTGGTAGGTGCTGCTGTAGGTCGGACGGTAACTGTGACCGTTGTTGCGGTCCGCCGCCCCGTAAGACAGGCCGGTCTGATACCCTTGGCTGTAGGCGACGCTTTGCGCGTTGCCGCCATAGTTGCCGTACTGGCCGTTGCCGTAAGTGCCGTTGCCGTAGCCACCATACGGACCGTTGGGATAACGACCGTACTGGCCATTTCCGTAGTAGGGACTGTTGCCGTAAGGGCCGTTGCCATAGCCACTATACGGAGGGTTGGAATAGCCACCGTACTGGCCATTCCCGTAGTAGGGACTATGGCGGTAAGTGCCGTTGCCAGAGCCGCCATACTGACAGTTGGGAAGCGACAAATCCGGTCATTCCCGTAGTGTCCGCCCTGGTGGCGGTCGGGTGCGCGATAGCTGTGGTCGCGTGTGCGGTCATTTTGCCCGTCACGAGAACCTTGTTGATGTTTGTATCCCCGGTTGTGCTCTTGCTCCTGGGCGAAGCTCGCCCCGCACAGCATCAGCACCAGCGACGCCGCAAAGGCCAGCTTCATTTTCTTGGTTAACATGGCTTGCCTTCCTTCCCGCGACGGGCCTCCTCGGTTAAGGGGCCGTTCCCGTCCGGACAAACTATTTGTGGCAAAGTGGCTATCTGTTGCAACCCGCCGTGGAGGATTTTGTTGCGTCTCTTTGTGCGAGGGCAGATCTCGCCACAACCGATAGCTTAGGGCGGCTACAGCCCTGAAGTGGCTGGCGTCGGCGGGTCGATTCCGTCCCTGGCCACCATGATTCTTGACGATTTAACCGAAGTCCTCGAAAATCACTTGTGCCCGCACTGGTTCGCGTGACCCCCGTCACTTGCACCGGGGGACAAGCCGCGAGAACATAGGCTGGGCTTCGGGGAGCATCCCTGTTATGAATCTGCACGAGCGGATTGCATCCATCGTTGGTTACGGGCGGGAGCTTGTTGGTTCCGGCCTCCAGGGAGCGAGCCAAGGTCGCACCGCGTTTCTGAACGGGGGTCCGATTTCTCCGTTTCTCGCCGATGTGAACAAGAAAGCATTGAAGCTCGCAACCCTTGGTGCCTGCCTCGGTGTGTTGGGCGGGTACCTGGGCAGGAAACACCAGCCGGCGGTCCGGGCGGTTGCCTACGGTGCTCTCGGCGGCGCCGTCGGCTTTGCGGCAAGTTTCGCATGGAGCAGCCACACCTTCGCTGAAACCGTCGCTCGCGGCGCCATCACGAATGTGGCCGCGGCGCGCGATCAGCACTGGCTGAAGGGCCACCCCATCGATTACGCGTGAGAGCAGGGTAGCGCTCGGGATTCCTGCGTGCGTTCAAGACTTTGTCAGTGCAGCTAACCGGCGGCAACTTACAGGTGCCCAGAGTGGAAAACTCCACGGTCGGATAATCGCTCGGATAGAGCAATTTGGAACAGACCCCGGGGCGAGCTCTCCGCTAACATCCATCCATGCGACATGCCGTCGGTACACTGCTGGTCCTAGTGCTGCTCGTCTTCACCTTTCCCCAGGCGTGTACCGCATATTCCGTGCTGACGCACGAACAGATCGTTGATCTGCTTTGGGACGAACAGATCAAACCCCTCTTGCTGCAGAAATACCCCGGCGCAACCGACGAGGACCTGCGTATGGCTCATAGTTATGCGTACGGCGGATGCCTGATCCAGGATATGGGTTATTACCCATTCGGGAACAGGTTGTTCAGCGATCTGGTTCACTACGTTCGGAGCGGCGATTTTGTTCAGGCACTGCTTTCCGAGGCGACCGACGTCAATGAATACGCATTCGCATTGGGAGCATTGGCGCACTACGCCTCCGACATCACTGGCCATCCGTCAGTGAATGCCGCCGTCGCGCAGCGGTTTCCCAAACTGAAGGCCAAGTATGGATCCCGGGTCACGTTTGCCCAGGATAAAAAAGCCCACATCCAGACGGAGTTCGGCTTTGACGTTGTCCAAGTCGCCGAGCACCGCTACACGTCCGATGCGTACCACAACTTCATCGGGTTTCAGGTCTCAAAACCCGTGCTGGAACGGGCCTTCCTGAAGACCTACGGGATTGAGATCAAAGACGTCTTCAACAGCGTTGATTTGTCCATCGGCACGTTTCGCCGGTCCATCAGCAGTGTCATACCTGAAATGACCCGCGTCGCGCTCCTCCTCAAGAAAGACGAGTTGGTCAGAGAGGACCCGACCTTCGCCAAGAAGAAGTTTCTCTTCAACTTGAAGCGCACGGATTACGAGAAAGAGTGGGGAAAGGGCTACCAAAAACCGGGACCTGGAGCCCGGGTACTCTCCGTACTTTTCAGGCTCGTGCCCAAAATCGGCCCCTTCAAGGCGGTCGGCTTCAAGATGCCAAGCCCGGAAACCGAGACGCTGTATCTGAAGAGTATCAACGCCACTGTCGAGCAATATGGGATCTATCTCCGGGACTTGAAGGCGGACAAGCTTTCTCTGGCAAACACGGACTTTGATACCGGCAAGCCGACCGTAGCCGGGGAGTACGGGTTGACAGATGAAGCCTATGCCAAGCTGTTGGACAAGCTGGCAGGCCGTAAGTTTGCCGCCGTCACGCCGGAGCTGCGGGCGAACATTTTGGACTTCTATAGCACCGGGAATGTTCCGGTTTTCGCGAAGAAGGAACCCGAAGACTGGAATAAGGCACTCAGTAACCTTGCATTGCTGAAATCGACGGTTCCAGAGGCGACCGCAGCCAAGACGCAGGAAGCACCCCGACAGAGCGACGACCGTGCGCCTCGATAATCTTCTGGACCCGATGAACTTGCGCCGCCTCATAATCGCAGCCGTGTTGGTAGTGTCTACCGCCGCCCCTGCGCAATATCAAAGTTCCGTGGTGCCTGCGGTCCCTGCGGGTGAACTCATTAATGCTGTCGTAGCGAATGAGCTTAAGGACCGCGTGCAGCTGCGGAAGTGGATGTATGTGGTCGCAAAGCGAGAGGGAGCCCAATCCCTCACGGAAGAGCAGGTAGAGACCCCAAACGGCCCTCTTTACCGTGTACTTGCCATGGACGGCATACCGCTGACCCCGGACCAGCGCCAGCAGGACAATGCGCGCATTCATCGTCTTTTGCACGACACCAGCCAGCAATCGAAGCTCAAGCAACAGTATGACGGTGACGAGCAGAAGCTGGAAAAGCTGATGCGCGTGATGCCGCAAGCTTTTCTCTACGACTACGATGGCGTCGATGGAGCTTTTGTGAGGCTCAAGTTCCGCCCCGACCCCAGCTACAACCCTCCGGATTATGAAGCTCGGGTGGTGCATAGCCTTGCCGGAACGGTTCTGGTCGATGCGCAGCAGAGGCGCCTGGCCAAGCTCTCGGGCCAACTCATCAACGGTGTGAATTTTGGGTTTGGGATCTTCGGGCACATCGACAATGGCGGCACAATCGAAATTGGGCGCGTTCAGGTCGGGCCCTCACAATGGAAGACCGCTTTGCTTAACATCCAATTGTCAGGGCGACTGATTTTCTTCAAGACAATCAACAAACAGCAATACGAGGTCCGATCCAATTTCCGCGCTGTTCCCGGTGATCTCAGCCTGTCGGACGCGAACGAACTTCTTGTTTCCCCAATCCTCCACCCGCCAGGTCGTGAGATCCGGCGCAGCGACGCTGCAACCACCTCGTTTTATTTGCCGTAAGAGTTTAATCCTGCACTCGCTGCCGGCGTTCGCTACTTCCATTGGCATCCAGCCACTCGAGCAGAGACCGCACACTCGCCCGCGCCAGGGCGATCGCGCAATCAGCCGCGCCGTAGTAAATGTTGATCGTGTCCCCATCCGGGTTCTTCGTGTATCCACACGGGAACACAACATCATTGACGTCGCCACGGCGCTCGTACTCGGCCTCGGGCCCAAAGATCCACGAGTCCCCTCGCAGTAAACACTTTAGTACAAATTGACGAAAAAAGCGGGGCGTAATCGGGTCGTGCATTCCGCACAGGAAAGGGGAAAACATGCCGTACAAAGACCTACAGCTAAACGAAGGCCAGCACGCCATCCTGTTTCGGATCTCCTGACAGCAATGAGAAGATTTGTCACCGCGTCGCGAGATTTGCCAAGTCACAATCTGCTATATCCTTGCCCCTACGAGTAAGTCTATGGCAACATCTCGCTTCAGGTTACTGCCACCTCAGTGCAGGCAAGGAGGCAGGCTCGGTTTGGGCACGACAAGTGATAGAGAGGTGGGTTGAATGCCAGATACTAACCGCCTCGCCTTTGGCGAAATATTCCGAGAGTTGCGGCCGCACGCGTTGTGGCATGCGATCACGCTCGTGGGAAGCGTGCTTCTGGCGAGTGTCATATCGCCTGGGTTGTTCTTGCTTCGGCAAAAAGCTCATCATGTGTCTTTAGATTGGTACGTCCTAGCTTTTCTTTTTGTAACATCCCTCCTAGCATTTAGCATCTTTGCTGGAGTCGTTTTCTTTCTTGCAGCAAAGTCGACCAAAATCCTCGCTGCGAGCGTGCCCAGCAAGTCAGCCTCCGGCCCTTCGGCAGCCGTATCGAATACCGAGATTCCGCCTGTTCGGATACAGCCACAACACGGTGCAGATGGAAGCGCTTCCGATGTGCATTTCTGGCACAGCGTGGCGGACAGAGAAGCACATGGGAGAGATGTTCGTGCCCTCGTCACCGGAGCGCAACGACGCGTAATCATCACAGGAATTGGACTTCACTATATCGTTAAGTATTGCGGAAATGAATTGCAGGCTGCCCTTTCAGGCGGCAGGTTGATCGGTATCGTAATCACGAAGGCAACGCCGCGGAACATCGCCTTCTACGCTCGGTACTCCCGCGGCGTGGACAAGACCATTGTCGGAACACACGGCATGTATACCGAGTTTGCCAGGTCGCTGGACAAAAGACAATTAGAGTGTTTCGCTTTATATCATACAGACCTTGCCCTCACGCATTCCATTGGACTCTATGATGATGCCGTCTACGTGAGCGAGTTTTGCATTAATAGCCCTTCCAGTCTCTGTCCGAGCTTTTCACCTCCTCCGGGGTCGAGGTCCCATTCTCTGTTTATCTCCGAACTCAAAGAGATTCTGCGAGGGAGTATCTGTGCGCATGGCTCGGGACATGCAAGGCTACTCGGGGGACTCTGAGTGATCCGCTTGGTAACAATCGACTGCTGGGACACTGTACTCAGAAACAATGATGCCTGGGATTTTCTTCTTGTGGACATTGCGTTAAGAGCGTTCAGAGTCAAATACCCGAATGTTGATCGCCAGTCCGTCACAGCAGCGTTCTGCGCGGAAAATGCTGACTTTTCCCGAATTCTGAAAAACGAGATGATTACGCCCAAGCTCATGACACGCTTGAAGACATTAGCGACCTACGCACAAGTGCAGTTGTCCGAACCTGCACTGCGCGAACTCCAGGAAACCTTCGAGGAGGCGATACTCAGTCCTCCGCCCGAGCTCATCCCCGGGGTCCGGCAGTTTCTCGTGATGGTTAAGAAAGAACGCTTGAAAATAGGCTTAATTTGCAACACCGGATGGTTCTCATCTCGTGCAATAGACACCGCGTTGGCACGATGCGAAGTGGCCCACTTCTTCGATTTCTTCGCCTACTCCGACAGGGTTGGAAGTGCCAAGCCATCAGCAAAGATTTTCGAATTCGCACTCTCAGCCTCAGGGTGCCGACCGGCCGAGGCAATCCACATCGGTGACAAGTTAGCGACTGATATTGCCGGTGCGCTGAACGCAGGCCTCGGCGCGATTCACTTCCACAATGGTGAAACCTGCACTAGTGCAAACGTACCCTGTGCATCCGACTACGATGAGATTTGGACGATTCTTTCCTCGCGCCTCGCCGCCCCTGAAGGCCGCTCTGATACAAAATGCTAACCCTTTCCGATATAGACGCAATCGCCCTGGATCGCAGGACCTCTTTCTCCCCTGATTACTGGACGGTGGCAATCGGAGATGAGAGGCATTTCAATCTTGTCATGGAGACGAAGCAGCCTCCGGACTACAAATTGTTATACGACTCCTGGCTGTGGTGCCAAGTCATAAATCGCATTCGACCTCTCAGCAGCGGGGCGGAAATTTTGGAGTTGCTACCAGGCAGTTCACTGACAATCCCACTCGCGCTACAGAGCGCCCGTTTCAACGGCACGCTTGTCAGACTAAACGACGAAATGCCGATTCCCTTACCATCCACTCTCGGTTTTTCAGACCGTTGGGAGGCTGGTAATATCGCCGATCTCCTCAAAGCCCCACTCTGTTACGATTTGATTCTCGGTAATCATGTAATCGACGATCTCTTGTTTGGCCTGTATTGGTCCGCTCCCGAGGAGCGCAGACACTTCTACTCTGATCCAGATTTGTCCAAAAAGGCTTGGAATATGATGTCCCAATCAGACTCCATTTCTCAGCTTAGAAACCACGTTAGTAACACATTTCTGGAACTCGTCAGACGTATGCCTCTACCGTCGTTCTTAGTTCTCAGACACTATCCATCCACATTCGCTCTGAAATCGCTTGACGTGACAAGAATCAACATAGAAATGGATACGTATTTCTCCATAGCAGAAGCAGCTCTATATTCTGGTGATATCACGCCGTACTTCTTCGATTTGTCGGAAACGAACGTACCTCCTGGATCGAAATACCGTAATAGCTTGCTCATCATGCGCAGGAAGCCCACCATCAGCGAACGCGCGCCTGCAACGGACTTTTGATCTTTACCTGCATTCTAAGAATAAGAAAAACAGACAATTCCCCACCGCCCGTACGCTTGGTAACTGTACTGCGAGCCGGGGTCGTTGACCGGCACTGCCAACAGTTGAGCTGTTCCGTACTCCGCGCCGATGGCGTCGCATAAGTCTGTCGTGAAAGTCGCGATTCCACACTGTCGCGGGAGATAGTTTCCGATCACGGCGATCCGGCTGGGAAGCGAAGCGCCGGATCTCAACCGCAGCGACGCCGCAAGTTTTTCTTCGAGCACCAGCGTACGCACCTTGAGTCGAGCCAAGGGTCCTCTCAACGATGCACTCTCTTGTGACAACATTCCTATCTCCTTGGTTGTGGCAACCGGCGCAAGGTGCTCTTTCAAGGCTTCGGACTCTTTGCAGCGCCCTTCAAAGCTCTCGAACTCGGTTTTCACTAAGTGCATGCGTCAGCGGTTGCGTCCGAGGGAAGGTCAACCAATACGGCCATCGGCTGCGTGCCCCGGCCGCCGTTGCCGCCGGCATTGAGCACAGCTCTGCCAGTACTATTTAAACCGAACCGTGCCGGGAAAACTGGTCAGAATTGACCATCGTTGCGGGGAGAAACGTGCGGGAGCGTTGTGGCTTGGACATTTAAACCGTGTGATTTGAACTTCTCCGCGAAAGCAGCGTCGGCCGCTGCGGCGGTTTCGACCGGGCCGGAATTCAGGTAGGTGCTGATGCTCTGTTCCATCTCAGGTGGAAACTCCGGCGCAGGCCCTGCCAGCTTCTTGCGGTACACGTTGAGCATGATCTCTTGGAACACCGGAAGCGCAACCCTGCCGCCGGTTTCTCTATGTCCGAGGGAGCGGTTGTCGTCAAAGCCGATGCGGACGGCGACGGTGATTCCTTCGGGGCCGTAAGTGGAGCCCACGAATAATGCATCCCTGAAGTTGTTCGTCGTTCCTGTTTTGCCCATCACGGCTACCGGAAAACTGTGCGAGTCAAGCGCGTGTGCCGTGCCGGTCGGCATGCGCACGACACCGCGCAGCCCTTCCTGAATGAGCACCAGCGCGGTGTCGTTCACATTTGTCTGAGGCCATCCATGTTCGTTGTCCAAGGCCACCTTCCCCGATTCGCGAAGGATTCGTTGGATCACATGAGGCTCGGCGAGAATGCCCGATGCCATGGTGCGGTAGGCATTGGCCAGTTCCAACAAGCTCACTTCGGACGCGCCTAATGCCGTGGTGGCGTACGGCTGCAAGGGTGTCCGGATTCCCAAACTCCGCGATGTTTGCACCACCTGCTCAATCCCAATCTGCGTTGCGATCCAAATCGCGACGGCATTCCGGGATTCGGCGAGCGCCTCCCGCAGGGGAATCATGCCCTTGAATTGACCGTCGTAGTTTGAGATCCATTTGGTACTTTGCTTCCCTCGGTCGGGCACGCTGATGGGTTCGTCGGGAACCATACTTTCGAGGTTCAACGTTCCCTGGCGAAAAGCCGCGAGATAGACGAAGGGTTTCATGGCCGAGCCGGGTTGCCGCAGGGATTTCGTGACACGATTGAAGTCGCTGTAGGAGTTGGAACGCAGTTTGTAGACCTCGCGTCCTCCGCTCTCGGCGAGGATGCCTGCATTCCGGTTCTTCAGCACAACCACAGAGCCTTGGATTACCCCTTTTGCGCCCGGGTGCCGCTTCTCATACATCAAGAGGCCATGCTCCAGCGCCTGGTTAACAATGTGCTGCACGCGGGAATCCACGGTGGAGTAGACCTGGATACGTCCCAAGAGCAGGTTTTGAACACTCAGTTCGGTGTCGCGGTTTTTCAGCTCTCTGAGCACGCTTTCAATGACGGCCGGCGCCTGCGGCATATTGTCTTTGCCCGGCGCGACCACCAGGATGGGATGCTGTTCGGCCGCTTGTGCGTTCTCCCGGGATATAAAACCGCGCTTCACCATGAGGCCAAGGATCTGGTTTCGGCGATGCAGGATTTTCTCGACGTCCTGGGCACTGGGGGCGTAGACGCGAGGCGATTTTGCGATTCCCGCCAGCAGGGCTGCCTTGTCAGCGTCGGCCGCGGTGAAGCTGGCGAGGGGGCGCCCAAAATAGTATTCGGCAGCCGCCGCAAACCCGTACTGCCCATTTCCCATGTAAAGAAAGCTGGCATAACGGGCCAGGATTTCTTCCTTGGCACGGCGTTTTGAACCGAAACGCTCTTGCATCTGCTGTTCCATCCACACCGACAGTCGAATTTCCTCGAGTTTCCGAACCAGCTTCTTGGCGCTGCGCGCGCCGATCACATACGAAAGCGCGCCCGGCCGAAGCTCGTTGCTGTTTTCCTGGTCGGTGAGATTTCGCAGAAAGTAGGCCCGCACAAGCTGCTGCGAGATGGTTGAGCCGCCCTGCCGCAACATGACAAGGCTATCGGCTTTGTCTGGCCGCCCGAGCCGTGTAATGCGCGTCACCAGCGTTCCAATCCTGACCTTGCTCAGCACCCGGGGGATTCTGGAATAGTCAACTCCGCCGTGGGAGAAGAAATTCTTATCCTCGGCGGCAAGAATCGCGTTGCGGACTACCGGGGGAATGTCCGCATATTGCACGATCTGGCGGTGCTCTCTTGCCAGCTCGATCAGCGGCTGTCCGTTGGCGTCGTAGACATGTCCAATGGCAGGAAACTCAAAACGGACAAACGGCTCGATGTCAGGCAGGCTATTCCGGTCAAAATAGACGTAATGAAGTCCCATGCAAAGAACAAGGGCAGCAATCACGCCGGCGATGCCGGTTGTGCCGATTCCAAAGCGAACCGCCCAACGCAGCCCGACTGAGTGGGTGCGACGAAATTGCCGAGCTGCCGCCAGGGTGCGCGCCCGCGTACGCTTGAGCCACCTGATCGCACGTCTCTCCGGCCCCGCCGCACACCTGGGCGATGCCTCACGGCGCCAGTTGCGTATTCGCAGCATATGCTCTTTCTGCTTGGCCTTGGGCTGCTTGCAGGAAGAGCCGGCCGCTCGCGGCCGGCTCCATGTGCGGACTACCGAGGCGTGGTAGCGCTTCGGTTACCGAGGCTGAGGAAGTGTGGTGGGCTGCATCCGCAGCTCACCGATCGTGGTTCCGATCACTTCGCCAGATACTACCAACTCGACACGTCGATTCTGCTGACGTCCATCGGCGGTGTCGTTAGACGCAATGGGTCGGGTTTTCCCGAAACCCACTGCCGTCATCGAGGATCCCGGAATCCCTTGCTCCGCCAGATAGCCTCTGACCGATTCCGCACGTCTCTCCGAGAGGCCCTGGTTGTAGGCATCGCCGCCGACGCTGTCGGTGTTACCTTCGATTCCCAGCTTGAGCCCGGGATAGGCGAGCATGATGCCGCTGATCTTGGCCAGCTTCTCGCGCGCCAGCGGGCGCAGGGTGTGCTTACCCGTGTCGAAGAGAACGTCCGACATGTTGACGACCAGACCGCGAGCAGTGTCGCGGGTTTCGAGGATGGTGTTGAATTGCAGCAGCAATTGGGCGCGGAGCTCTTTCTTTTCACGCTGGGCTTGCTGGAGCTGCTCGTCCGCGGAGGCGGCGGCGGCTGCGGCAGCGGCGCGATTACGCTCTGCTTCTGCCTGAGCGGCCTGTTGCTGCTGGAGGGCATCAGCCTGGGCCTGGCGCTTCTGGCGCTCGGCCTCGTCACGAGCGCGTATGGCTTCGGCAGTGTCAGCTTCGGCGCTCCTGGTCTGAGCCTTGGCTTTCGCTTCGCGAGCGGCTGCCGCCTTGGCTTCAGCGTCGATGCGCTCGGCTTCGATGCGCTTCACCGCAATCTCGCGGGCGTCTTCCGCCGTCTGCACAGCTTCGCGCGAGGTTGCAATCAGCGACTTCTTGTCGACGTCTTTCCTGGTAGCGTATCCATCTGCCTGGTTCATCAGTTGGACGGCATGCTGATAAGTGTCGCTGGCGTACCTTTCGGCTCCCTCCGATTGAGCGATGCGCAACGCATTGCGCGCCTCAAAGAATTCCAACGGCAACTTGGCATTCATGACGACCGGGTCGAAGTTGTAGCCCGTGGGGATGTAGCCACCCCGCTCGAAAAGCTCATATTTCGCATTCACCGCCTGGGTAGTTCCCGCCGTATCTTCGCGAACCACATTTTCGATCACGACCACGTTGCTGGGACGCCGCACGGCATAATAAGGTTCCGCGGTGACGATCAACGCGAAGGCCTGAAGGTCCGTGGTGACATCCAGTTTGCTGCTCTTGCCACTCACCAGGATTTCGCCCAGGTTCACTGATCGCCCCTCGGGCGTAATTGCCCACAGGATGTAGGTCAGATACTCACGGCCGAAACTGGTGGGGTTCTCCAGTCCGTGAAATTCGACTTCGATTTCAATATAGCCCTTCTTGCTCTCCACCTTGGCTTCGGCGTGGGCTCCGGGCATCAGGTCCGTGCCCTTGAATCCCAGCTTCGTCGCCCCGCTGCGGTGGTGATAATTCACCGCCTGAATCGTCCGGCTGATTACCGTCACCCGGAACGTGGGCGTCGGATCCATGGGCACGACCGTCATCGTTGTTTGCTGTTGAGTCGCCTGGTCGGCGTTACTGGGTTGCGTCTGCGCCTGCGTGGGAGGCGGCATGGCCAGTGCGGACACCCCGAAAGCCATGAGGAATGCCACGAAAATTCTTGCGATCTTCATTTATTAGTCTCCTTTGAGGGACTCTTGCATTCGCTATTCTCAACGTTGCTGGCGCCGAATACTGAGCTGAATTGACCGCGACCCGTCCGTCGCTCCAGCACGCCTTCCCATTTCCGCCATTTCAAATCAGCACGACCGACCAGGGGGAAAAAAATGGCCGGTCGGGGGACGACCGGCCTCGGGGGAGGACGACTTCCTGGCCGCGAAAGCAACTTACTTGACGGCAGCCTTACGCCGTGGCGCGGTGCGCGGCTGGGCCATCCCTTTGCTCTCGTCGAAAGTCTGAGTACCTTCGACGTTGAAGGTGGCGCCCGCCGGCACCACCCAGATGTCCGCCGTCTGGGTTCCACCGCTGCCGGTGCGTACCTCGAGGCGGGCGGGATCGATGCCTTTCTCCTTCACCAGGTACTCCTTGGTGTTGACCGCGCGCTGCTTCGCCATGTTCGGGGCGTTCTTCTCGTTGGGAACAGCGTTGCCCACGATCACGCCGCGAGCACCCGCCTCCCGCTGCAGGCGGAGGGCGCAATCGTCGAGAATGGCCTTGGCCTCGTTGTCCACGCGCCACGGACGACGCTTGTCCCGGCCGAACTCGATGCTGCCGCACTTGCTGGCTTCGAGCGGCGGAGGTGGCACTTCGACATTGACGGTGGCGCGTGCGCTGGCGCTCAGGCCGCGGTCATCGGTGGTGGTGCAGTTGACAGTGATGGGCCCGGCTGGCGCGCCCGTCGTGTCCAGCGTAGTTTGTGCTGTGTTGGGCGTGACGCGGCCGCCGGAGACGGTAATGTTGTAAGTCAAAGGCCGGTTGTCGGGGCTCTGGCCGATGGCGGTGATGGTCGAAGGATCACCCGATCTCACCGTACTCGGGTTGGCGCTGCAGGAGATGGTCGGCGGATGCATGGGCGGCGCCTTGATGCTGAAGCTGGAGTTGCAAGTAGCCGGGACCGCCTTCTTGCTTTTGGTGTCGGTGACTGTCGCCGTCACCGTGTAGTTGCCCGGCGCCAAGCCGGTAGTGTCCACGCTGGCGGTGGCATCCTTGCCCTCCACCTTGCCGCCGGTGCCGGTGTAGCCGTAGCTGACGGTATGGTTCTTGGGGACATTGCTGGTGGTGACGGTCAGCGTCAGCGGCTCGCCCGCCATTACCTCCGAGGGCTGGATGCTGCAGCTCGCCGCCAAGGGCGCGGGCGGCGGGCCGCCTCCCAGCTTGAGCACCAGGCCGGTAGAGAGCCGGATATTGTTCTGTGTGTCGTCCGCATGCCTAGTCATGAGATAGTCCGCCTGAACAAGGCGAAAGGCGAGACGCTTCGTGATATTGATGTCCAGACCGCCGCCCAGTGCCATAGCAAAGGCGCTATCGCTAAGACCGCCAGTACTCGCCCGGTTTACGCCGAACAGCGCGTGAACAAAAGGACTTGCCTTCTCGGCGCGATATGTAAGCTGGGGTCCGAAGACGGCCGTGAAGCTGTTGAAGCTAACTCCTGGGGCCAGTTCCCGGTAATGACCGCTGAGATCGGCCGTGATGCCGAACCAACGATTCGCATTGAGACTCAGGGCTGCATTCCAGCCGTAGTGATTCGCTTCCACGCCGGCTGCGCCCTTGGTGTCAAGATGCAAGTAGGAGAACCCACCAAAAACTTCAGCCTTCGGAGCTTCTTGAGCGGTGGCCAGCACAGAAAGTGTAAAAACCAGCACTGCGCATGCTAGGAATTTTCGCATTCCAAGCTCCTCTCTCTTACAAAATTTAGCTTCACTCAACCGCGCTCCCGACAAGAACGGCAGATATGGGAGGTCTGATCGATACCGACGCATGCACGGGACTTCTTGTGCAGCGTGCCTATGAACTGTTTCGATCCCATGACAGTGAGCCGGACGTCACCGTTCCTGTTGCCCGCGAACGACATGGCTCCCCTTCAGGCCAACAGTTTGCCCAGGAGCTTTCTGTCTGAAATCGCAATCGGGCAAGCCTAGGAATTTCTCCTTGTCGTGTCTGTTCAAAATTGCACATTCAACAAAGTCCGGAGAAGGGCATCCGTTCGCGTTACCAATATGGGAATTGCAGGGCGAAGTTTCGTGAAGGAAGGACTCTGTGCTGCTGGATCTGCATCAGAACTGCGGCTCGGAAATTTCGGCCTCGAAAGCGCCGATCAGGGATTCCGCCACACTCCATGCAGAGTGCGGAGGACTTACGCGGCTTAACACCCCGTGGCCGGGGGATTCACAGTCCTCAGACTTGCCCAGGTTCGCTTATCCATTCCCGGGCCGCTGTGCAGAGTTGCTCACTTGCCCGAGCATGCGATACCTCAACTGCTGGAGGATCAGTCCTGCGGCTTTGGCGGAAAGTGCTCGAACAGCTCCTGCACTCCGTTTTCAAAATTCTTGATGTTCTTCTTCGACTTGTTTGACAGCGTATTGGCGGACGAACCGCGCCACACCAGCTTCTTCGTATCGTTATCGAATAGACTGACAACCAGGGTACCGACCTGCTCCCGCTTGACAATGTAGTCGTATCCGGAGCCCTCCGAATCCCGCCAATTCTCAAGGCCGCCGTAATACGTCAACACGGCGGAGTGCTCGCGCGTGATCTCCACCGCCGCGATCGAAACATCGCCTCCCCTCGCCACCTGCGTCCAGCCCTTCCCCGCCAACTCGATATTCACCGCGTTCTTGATGCGGTCGACCCACAACGGACTTACCGTTTCGACCTTTTTCCACGAATAGGTCTTGTACCGGCTGAAATCTGCATTGCGGTCATAATCGGTCTTCACCGTCTGCGTAAACGACGTCGTGGCCAGACCCAGCACTATCAACATGAAAACAATTACGGCTCTCTGCACTTTCATAAATTCTCCTCACCGATCGTGCGGTGCTGCGTTTCTTCCCAGCCGCATTCACCGCCAGCATGTGCCTCCATAACGACCTCGCTTCCGCGGGAAAAGTCGTTATGCAGAGCTTCCTAACATTCGCTGCAACAACCGCAGTAACGGCTCAACGAGCAACTCGTACAGCAGGGTTCTCAATGGGTGATTCATGACGGAATAGGGCTACGCATTACCGAAGCCCTCCTCCATCCGGAACCGGCGTCACGCTACGCCCCGCCGTCCGCTCAGCAGGTTGAAGATCAGCACCACGAGCGCCACGATCAGCAGGATGTGTACCAGGCCTCCGGCTACATGGAAGCTGAAGCCGAGAAGCCACAGGATCAGCAGAATTACAAAGATTGTCCAAAGCATACTTGCCTCCAGTGCTCATCGGCACCGAACTGTGGGGTTCATTGCGCGTGCCCGCTGGAACCAACCAGCGGGCACACAGTCTGCAAATACTTACTAGTCAGCCTGCGCAACGGCCTGGGCTTTCGCGTTCCTGACTGCATCGAGGAACGCCTCGGCTGCGCGCGGCGCAGCGACCTGCCCCGTCAACGCGGTTCGCGTGGTGATTTTCTTCCTGTAGATGGCGCGAGTGGAATCGACGTCCTGCCGGACCGACGCTCCGTCGACCGCGATGCCAGCAAAAGCACCCTTGGAGCGTGAGTAGGTCAGAATCTCGGTATCCAGCTTCCAGCTCGTGCCCGCCGATGCATGCCGCCCCACCGGTCCCGCCGAGGCCGACGCATCTGCTCCAATTTTGAAGTCGCTGGAGAGCAGCCTCTGCATACCTTTCTCGTTCTGAATGATCATGACCAGGTCCACGCCTTCGATCCCGATTTGGAATCCGAAACTTCCACCCGAAACCGTGATGAACGCTGGCGCACTCCAGCCGTTTGCTGTGCGGCACGTGGCGACACCCTTGCCATGCTCTGCTCCGACGATGAACCCGCCCTTCATCAGGTGCGGTACAACGGCGACACACCTGGCATGCTCCAGTACTTCTTCCGGAATGCCGTTGTCCGGCGCCTGCATAATCTCGTGCAGCACGGTGGCTGCGCTATTGAGGCGATCGGTGGCATCCTGACGAGCCGACCCTGCCCAAGACAGACAGCCGAGGCTAAGAACTACGACCAGCAACATAAGTTTCTTCATAGGGACAGTTCTCCTTCGTTCGTTGCGACGATCTGCCGCTCAGTTCTCGCTGGCATTCCAGTCATTTGAACCGGGTGCGGCACAAGTTGGTGTGTTGAGGAAAAGGGTGACGTGCCACGAAGATCACGGCACGAAAAATCCTGCAACCGCTGAGGGCCGATGCATCAGCTAGTGGGCGATGGCACTCTGCCCCTGGATCGCTTGCACTGGCCGTACCATCAGAAGGCCGCTGGAACTTGCGCCTTGTCCCTAGAGGCGACCCACAAGCAGCAAAACGACCAAGATGACCAAAACCAGCCCCAGGCCGCTGCTCGGGAAGTAACCCCACGAGCGGCTGTGATCCCATCTGGGGAGCGCTCCCACCATCATCAGAAGCAGGACGACGATCAAAATGGTTAACAGCATTTCATTTCCTTCCGAGAACCTTTGCTATCACAGCAACGTTAACAACTGTCGCGCTGGCCGTCTGAGCAATAAAGCTCAACCCGCACGGTTAATCCGGATTCGGTGGCCAGTACGTCGTCACCAACCATGCAGACGCTGCGATGGACGTCATGCTTTGTTGTTTCGAAACAGGCCACCCGCTGCCGCCATCAGCAAGCCCCCGACCATCATGACCACGCTCGCCGTTGCGGGCAGGGTCTGGCTGTGGGTTGTTTCGATACCCATCGACATTCCTCCTGCCCTCAAGGTTTGTTTTTCACGTTGGGGAAACGGCACGAAGAAAGATGCGATGCCCAACACGAAAACGATTAGTCCGATCCAAAGCAATGGCTTCATTGCATACCTCCTGCCTGTGGTATCGCCGGCGCGGCGCCCCGGACTGGTAATTCGGCCCCTCTGCGCTCCAGCGTTGCTGTAGTTAACTTGTGTGCCCGTACTAAAGTTCTTGCAGCGATACGGCACCCCGCCTTAAGCGCAAGGAAGATCCCGCAACCTGCCAGGAAGAGTATTGCTGCAAACAAGGCCACGAGCGCACAGGCGGCATATTCACGAGCGATGAACATTTGTCTCGATCCTGATCATCGACATCACGCTGGAAGCAAAAGCAAACGGATTTTGGAAGCGCGCGCCGTTGCAAGACTCACCTGAACAAGATCACACGCGCGGTAAAACAATGCTGAGCACAATTGCTCTAACGAAAGAGAAATCCTTGTACCAGGAATACCATGCGCCCCACGTCTGAACTGTGAGCGCTATTGCTCAGACCGTCGACTGACAACTTGCTAGCCTGAAAGGTACCTCGTGGATGCCGCCGTATTTACCGACGAGCAGGATGAAGAAGGAGTGAAGGGTCAACCGACCACACTTCGCGCTGCAAAAGAGCGCAGATAAGCTGAAACGGAGCGCAGACAAATGAAGCCAGTTAGAGTCGTCAGCACCGCATTATCTCTGTTCTTGCTTCTCGGGACTGCAGCGCCTGCATACGCACAGCAGGGCGACAAGCAGGGCAATTCAGAGAAGCAAGACAAAGGCAAGCCGGAGGCCAAGCCGGCACCGCAGCAAGGCAAGCAACAGGAACAGAAAGCCGCACCGCAAGCTCGGTCTGAACCGCAGCAGCAACAGCGGGCGCAGCAGCAAAGCAAAATCAGCAGCGGCAGGCGCAGCAGCAAAAGGCGCAGCAGCAGCAGAGAAGCAGAATCAGCAGGCGCAGCAGCAGAAGCAAGATCAGCAGGCACAGCAGCAAAAGCGCGGACAGCAACAGCAGGCGCAGCAGCAACAGAAGCAAAATCAGCAGGTGCAAGCGCAGCAGCAAAAGGCGCAGCAACAAAAGGCGCAGCAGCAGCAGAGCACAGCAGTGCAAGCGCAGCAGCAAAAGGCGCAGCAACAGAAGCAAAATGAGCAGGTCAGCCAGCAGCAAAAGGCACAGCAACAGCGCGGACAGCAACAGCAGGCGCAGCAGCAAGGCGCAGCGCAGAAGCAAAATCAGCAGGTGCAAGCGCAGCAGCAGAAGGCGCAGCAGCAGAAGCAAGATCAGCAGGCAGAGCAGCAAAAGCGCGGACAGCAACAGCAGGCGCAGCAGCAACAGAAGCAAAATGAGCAGGTGCAAGCGCAGCAGCAGAAGGCGCAGCAGCAGAAGCAAGATCAGCAGGCACAGCAGCAAAAGCGCGGACAGCAACAGCAGGCGCAGCAGCAAAAGGCGCAGCCGCAAAAGCAGGCCCGTCTCCCACAAGAGCGTCAGCAGCAGCTAATTGCGCAGCAGCAGCAGAGCGTGGTCCAGTATCGTCAACATCTGGACTCGCAGCAGCGCCTCGCAGTTCAGTCCGGGGCACAGCTACAACAACAGAAACGTATGGCGGAATACCGCTACCAGCAACAGTACTTGGCGCGCCTCCGTCAGCAGCAAGCACGCCTCCAGCGCGCCCACGACTACAACAACGATCCGTACTACTACACGGCGCCGATCTATCGGTACTATCGCGGCGGCAGCTACTACGAAACCAATGAATATGGCGCGAGATTACTCCGCCAGGCCGTGAACTACGGGTATGCGCAAGGCTTCCTCGCCGGGCAGGCAGCGCGGCAGGACCGCTGGACCTCCGGGTACCAGGGCTCGTATGCCTATCAGGACGCGAACTACGGTTATGACGGCTATTACGTTGGCCAGGCCGACTACAACTTCTACTTTCGCGAGGGCTTCGCCCGAGGGTATGAAGATGGCTACAACAGCCGCTATCAATACGGTCGCTATGCCAACGGAAGCTATAGCATCCTTGGCGCGATTTTGGGGCAGATCCTCGACTTGCAGTCGCTGCGCTAACGGCTGAATGAGCCCGTGTCCCAACCGCGTCCGGTTCGGTTGGCCAGAAGGGCGCCGGGGCTAGCTGTAAAGGTTGCCGGGTGTGTCACAGCGGGGCGTGATGGCGGTCACAGCCGGGTCGCCCGAGGCGCCGTAGCCTTGCATATATCGAACGTTCGTTCGAATGGGGATGACCATGGCTGCCGCCCCGTCTATGCAACCGGCTTCTGCCGCGCCCGCCGTCGTGCAAGGCCTGGCTTTAGTCGCCCAAGGAAAATTCGCTCGCGTCGAGGCAGCCCCGCCGCACCTCGCGGCCGATGATGTCCTCATCCAGGTTGCCGGCTGCGGCGTCTGTCACACCGACATCGGATTTGCCTACGACGGCGTTCCCACCCGCCATGGCCTGCCTTTGATCCTGGGCCACGAGATCTCCGGGCGCGTCGTGCTCGCGGGGGAACAGGCCAGGGAATGGCTGGGGCGCTCGGTCATCGTGCCCGCCGTGATTCCCTGCGGCGCCTGCGACGCTTGTGGCTGCGGCCATGCCACCATCTGCCGCAAGCAGTTCATGCCGGGTAATGATGGCGATGGTGGATTCGCCACGCACGTTCGCGTGCCCGCGCGCGGCCTCTGCCCGGTACCCGACCAACTGCCCGCTGGCATCACGCTGGAGATGCTGTCGGTGGTGGCCGATGCGGTGACCACTCCCTACGAGGCGATTCGCCGTTCCGGCCTGGGCGCGGACAACGTCGCCATCTTCGTCGGCGTCGGCGGAATCGGGGGTTTCGGCGTGCAGATCGCGGCCGCCTTGGGCGCCGCCGTGGTGGCGATTGACGTTGATAACGGGCGTCTGGAACTCGCCGCACAACACGGCGCCGCGCTTACCGTGAACAGCCGTGAGTGCGCTGACGTACGTTCCGCTGTGCGCTCTTTCGCCAAGCAGAGTGGCCGGCACGGCATTGGCCTCAAGATCTTTGAAACTAGCGGCACCACCGCCGGCCAGCAGACCGCATTCAGCCTGCTCGATCCCGGCGCTCATCTGGCGGTCGTCGGATACACCGCGCAAAAAGTAGAATTGCGCCTTTCCAACCTGATGGCCTTTGACGCCACCGCGCGCGGCAACTGGGGCTGCCCTCCCGACCAGTACCCACACGCGCTCGCGATGGTGCTCGACGGCAAAGTGCAACTGGCGCCCTTCGTCGAACTCCACCCCCTGGACGAAGCCGAGCAGGTACTGGAAGCCGCCCATCACCATCAACTGCGTCGCCGAGCCGTACTGGTCTGTCAGCAACAAGGATCGAAACCATGAAGGACCACAACCTGGTCGAAAAGTTTTGTCCGAGCGAAATCCTGATCGAGCGCAAACCGGCGCGCGATCGTGACGGCAAGCTCGTCAACGGGCTCCACAACGTGTGGATCATCCTCAACAACCCGCGCGAGTTGAACAGCTACACCACCACCATGATCAAAGAGGTCATCCTCGCGCTGCGCCAGGCCGGCAACGACCGCGCCGCCGTGGCGGTGGTGCTGACCGGCGCGGGCACGCAGGCCTTTTGCACCGGCGGCAACACGCGGGAGTACGCCGAGGTCTACGCCGGCGCGCCCGGTGAATACCGCCAATACATGCGGCTGTTCAACGACATGGTCACCGCCATCCTGCACTGCGACAAGCCGGTCATCTGTCGCGTGAACGGCATGCGCGTCGGCGGCGGGCAGGAGATCGGCATGGCGTGCGACTTTTCCGTGGCCAGCGATCTTGCGATGTTCGGGCAGGCCGGGCCGCGGCACGGTTCGGCGCCCGACGGCGGCAGCACCGATTTCCTGCCGCTGTTCGTCGGGATCGAACACGCGATGTACAGCGCCACGCTGTGTGAGCCCTGGAGCGCGCATCGTTTCTATCGCCTCGGCGGACTGACGCAGATCGTGCCCGCGCTCATGCTGGACAGCAAATACGTTTCCAACCCGCTGGTGGTGACCGACCGCGAGTTCGACGAGTTTGGCCGCCGAGTATTCGGAGACTGGAAAATCGGTGACGCCCGCGAAGCCGGCAAGGCCGTGATGTCCAAGGGAGCGATTGATCTCGCGCTGCTCGATGACGCCGTTGAGCAGCTCTGTACCAAGCTGCTGCACACCATGCCGGACTGCCTCACCAAGACCCTCGAAAGCGTGCGCAAGCACAAGTTGGAACACTGGGACCGCAATCGCGAAACCAACCGCGCATGGCTGGCGCTGAATATGATGACCGAGGGCAACGCCGGTTTCCGCGCATTTCACTTCGGGGCTAAGCAGCAGCGCGAGGTGGACTTCGTGCGCCTGCGCCAGCGTCTCGCGGAAGGTGCGCGCTGGAGTGAGGAGTTGATCGCGGAAATTACGCCGGGCATGAAGAAAAAGGAAACGACTCCGTGAACCGGGAACTGGATGCAATCCTCGCCCACGCGCAGGCACTGTACGAGGATCTTGACTTCAAGTCGGTTGCGGAATGGAAATCCGCCGCACCCGGACGGAAGGCGATCGGCTACATGCCGATGTATGTCCCGCGGGAACTGATTCATGCCGCTGGAATGCTGCCGGTCGGCATCTTCGGCGGCGGCGATCGGCTGGAGATCATCCGTGGCGACGCCTACTTCCAGAGCTACATCTGCCACATCCCGCGCAGCACGATTGAACTTGCGCTTTCGGGACGCCTGGATTCGCTCGAGGGCATGTTGTTCCCATCCATTTGCGATGTGATCCGGAACCTGAGCGGCATGTGGAGCATGCTTTTTCCCGGCCGCTATGTGCGCTATGTGGACCTTCCCCAGAATTACGACGCTCGTGTCGGAGGCGAATTCTGGCGGCGGGAATTGGCGGCGATGCGCGACGACATGGTTCAACTGTCCGGCCGGCCGATTTCCGATGAGGATCTCCGCAGCAGCATTCAGGTGTACAACCAGAACCGCCGTGTCATCGGGGAACTCTACCAGGCGCGCAGCCAATCGCCGTGGCTTTACCCCATCGCGCAGGTTTATGCGGTGTTGCGAGCGGGCAGCGTGCTTCCCCCGGAGGAGCACACCACGATGGTGCGCCGCTACCTCGATCTGGCTGCGCAGGAGTCGAGCCAGCCCGAAGATCGCAGCCGCATTGTGCTGACCGGCATGTTCTGCGAGCAGCCTCCGGTGGCCTTGCTCATGACCCTGGAACGTGCGGGCTGTTGGATCGTGGACGACGACCTGCTGCTCGGGTTGCGCTGGTTCACCGCCGACGTGCCGGAAGACGGCAATCCCATCGAGAACCTCGCGCACGCTTACCTGGCGCACAGCGTTTCCACTGCCTCGTGCTACGCGCCGGACGGTCAGCGCGGGCAGTGGCTGGTAGATTCGGTACGCCTCAACCGCGCCGACGGCGTCATTTTTTGCGCGCCCAGTTTTTGTGATCCCGCGCTGCTCGAACAGCCCATGCTGGTTGCGGCGCTGGAGCGCGAGCGCATTCCCCACACCCAGTTCAAGTATTCCGAGGACACGGGACAGTTTGCCGTCATCCGCGAACAGGCCGGCACTTTCTCGGATTCCATCCGGCTGTGGAGCGAGGCATGAGCGCAATGCAGGATGCTACCGTGCAGAAAGAGCGCAGCATGGTGCTACAGAAAGAGCTCGTGGGGAATTACTACGAGTCTCTGGGCCGGGCGCGCGCCGCCGGCCAGCGAGTCGTCTCCACCTTCGTTCCCGGCAACCTCACGGAATTGCTGCGCTCCTTCGACCTGCTGCCGATTCTTCCGGAAATTAATGCGCTGCAGTCGGGCATGCGCAAGCTCTCGGCCAACTTCATCGCCGAAGCCGAAAAGCAGGGCCATAGCGAAGATGTCTGCACCTACGTGAAGTGTGACATCGGCATGCTGAAGTCCGGCAACGTTGGCCCGACCGGCGTTGTACTGCCGAGCCCCGACCTGCTGCTGCTTTCCTATACCGGCTGTTTCACGTTTCTGAAGTGGTTCGAACTGCTGCGGCAGGAATATCAATGCCCGGTTGCCATGCTGCACGTACCGTACCTCGCCAACGGCCGCATTGAACCGCACCATGTGGATTACGTTGTGCAGCAGCTTCGTTCCGAGGTCATCCCCAAGCTGGAGCAAATCAGCGGACGCCGCTACGACGAGGCGCGCCTGTCGGAGATGCTCGCCCTCTCCGCGCAGGCGGAAGACGATCTGGTCTGGGTACTGGAGAGCGCGAAACACGAGCCCTCGCCGATTGACGCCTACTTCGGCGGCGTCTACTACATCGGGCCGATGTTCACCGCCTTCCGCGGCACCGCCGAAGGGGTCGACTACTACCGCGTGCTGCGCGAAGAAATCGCCGAGCGCATCCGCCTCGGCCTCGGCCCCATCACGCCCGAGGGCACGATGGGGCGGCAGCGCTACCGCCTGGTCGTCGAAGGCCCGCCCAACTGGACCAGCTTCCGCGAGTTCTGGAAAATGTTCTACGACGAGGGCGCCGTCGTCGTCGCCAGCACCTACACCAAGGTCGGCGGGCTCTACGACCGCGGCTTCCGCCACGATCCCAACCGCCCGCTGGAAAGCCTCGCCGAATACTGCCTCGGCTGCTATACCAACCTGGGCTTGCCGGCGCGCGTCGATCTGTTGGAGCGCTACATCCTCGAGTACCGCGCCGACGGGTTCATGATCAACAGCGTCAAGAGTTGTAATTCCTTCAGCGTCGGCCAACTGCTCATGCTGCGCCAGCTCGAGCAGCGCACCGGCGTCCCCGGCGGCTTCATCGAGAGCGACCTGGTGGACCCGCGCTATTTTTCCTCCGCCAATATCAAGAACCGCATCGAGAGCTACCTCCAGATGCTCGAGCAAAAGCGGGTGAGCGCATGAGCGCGGTGGAAATTGTGCTGGGCATCGATCTCGGCTCGACCACGACGAAAGCCGTCGCGCTCGACCGTGCGGGCCGCGTCATCGGGCGCGGGATCACCAATACCCGCAGCAATTACGAGGTCGCGTCGCAGATCGTTCGCGAGGAAGCCCTGGTGCAGTCCAGATTTGAACTCGTCCGCCAGTCGCTCGCCGCCGATCCCGAACTCACGGGCATGGAGAACAAATTTCTCGGACCTCTGGCGCGCAATTTCCGCCGTCAACAGCACCTGGAACAACTCGAGCGCCTCGAGTCCGGGCTTCACCGCTGTGCCGGCGCGCCCCGCTACGCCTCCAACCGCGACGCCATCAACGAAGCCCTGAATCGTATCTGCGACGCCATGCGCTCCCGGGTCGCCGAGCATTTCAGCGAGCTGGCGGTGCGCAAGAGCGATTTCTTCCGCGACCTGGCCGCCGCCGACTACATGCAACTTGCCGAACAGTGCAGCGATCCGAAACGGATCTCCTTCGACGTTCTCTGCGGCTTGTTTGATGCCACCATCCTGGAAGTGGAAAACGCGGCCACCGACGGTGCCTTCGGGCGCCACGCCGCCGCCGCTCTCGAACAGACACTCGCCACTTCGCCGGCGGCCATTCGTGAGCGTGCCCTCAGTCTTCGTTCCGCCATCACCTCGGTGCGCTCGCTCGAATTCCACATCGTGGGCATGGTCGGCACGGGATACGGGCGCCAGCGGCTTCCATTTCCCAAAGAGAAGATTCGCAGCGAAATCCTCTGCCACGGCCTCGGCGCGCACGCCATGTTTCCCGGCACGCGCACCGTGCTCGACATCGGCGGCCAGGACACCAAGGCGATTCAGGTCGACGCCGCCGGCATCGTCACCAGCTTTCAGATGAACGACCGCTGCGCGGCGGGATGCGGCCGCTATCTTGGCTACATTGCCGACGAAATGAACCTCGGCCTGCACGAACTCGGCACGCTCGCACAGGAGAGCACTTGCAGCGTGAAGATCAACAGCACGTGCACCGTTTTTGCCGGCGCCGAGTTGCGCGACCGCCTCTCGCTCGGCCAGAAGCAGTCCGACATCCTCGCCGGCCTGCACCGTGCCATCATGCTGCGCGCCATGTCGCTGTTGGCGCGCTCCGGAGGAATTTCCAACGAATTCACTTTTGCCGGCGGCGTGGCGCGCAATCCCGCCGCCGTCTCCGCGCTGCAGAATCTCGTCCGCCAGAACTACGGCGAGCGCACGCTCAATATTTCTTCCGAATCCATCTACACCGGAGCGCTGGGTGCGGCATTATTCGCTCTGCGCGATGCCGAAGCAGGTCGCGCCGCATGAACGCCGAGACCATCATCGCCGCTGGCGTGGACGTTGGCTCCAGCGCTGCAAAGTTTGCCCTGGTCAAGGCCGCTGCCGGCGGGACAGCGACGATTGTGGCGCTGCACAACGAGCGCATTCGCCGCCGCGACCTGCGCAAGGTCATTCGCGAAGGCTATGAAGTAGTGCTGCAAGCAGCCGGAGTACGCCGCGACGACATTGCTTACATCGCCAGCACCGGCGAGGGGGAGTTGGTGGATTTTCGCAGCGGCCACTTCTACGGCATGACCACGCACGCGCGCGGCGCCGCCTTTCTCATGCCGGGCGTTTCTGCCGTGATCGACGTTGGCGCCCTGCACGCGCGCGCCATGTGCATTGACGAACGCAGCCGCGTGTTGAACTATCGCATGACCAGCCAGTGCGCCTCCGGTTCCGGACAGTTTCTCGAGAACGTCGCGCGCTACCTGGGCATCATGCTGGAAGATGTTGGCCCGCTGTCGTGCGAAGCGAAGAATCCCGAGTTGGTCAGCAGCATTTGCGCGGTGCTGGCGGAAACGGACGTGATCAACATGGTCAGCCGCGGTATATCGCGCAACGACATTCTCAAGGGCATTCACCTTTCCATGGCGGGACGCTACATCAAATTGCTGCGCGCCATCGGCGCCTCCGGTGAGGTGGCGATGACCGGCGGCCTCGCGTCCGACATCGGCCTGACGCGCGCCCTGGAAGAAAAGATCGCCGAAGAAAAACTCGACATGCACGTGCGCACTCACGCCGATTCCATTTATGCTGGTGCGCTGGGCGCGGCGCTCTGGGGCGCGTACCGCCATCGCATCCTCGCCCGGCGCGCCGAGGTGGTGGCGTGAACGCGCCTCTCCAGGACAAGATCGCGGTGGTGACCGGCGGCTCGGGCGCCATCGGTTCCGCCATCGTTGCCGCGCTCCAGCAGCAGGGCGCGCACGCCGTTTCGCTGGACGTGGCGCAAGCGCCCTCCGGCGGGCTCTGCCAGGCTTGCGACGTCGGCGATGACAATTCGGTCGCTTCCGCCCTCGCCGCCGTGCAGCGCGAGTACGGCCGCCTCGACCTGGTGGTACACGCCGCGGGAATTTCGCGCGAAGGCGTGCTGTGGAAACTTGCGGTTGAAGATTGGGATGTTGTGCAACGTGTGAACCTGCGCGGCGCCTTCCTGCTGTTGCGCCATGCCATTCCCCTGGTACGCGCGGGCGGTGGCGGGCGCATCGTGCTCATCGGTTCCATCAACGGCTCGCGTGGCAAGTTCGGCACGGCGGCGTATTCGGCGAGCAAGGCCGGCCTCATTGCGCTGGCCAAAACCGCCGCCCGGGAAGTGGCGCGCTTCGGCATCCTTATTAATGTCGTCGAGCCGGGATGGGTGCTCACTCCCCTGACCCAATCCATGCCGCAGGACATTCAAAACGCTGCCCTGGCGGAAAGCCTGCTGGGAAGCTTTGTCGAACCCGCCGACGTCGCCGCCGCGGTCGCCTTTCTATGCGGACCCGGCGCGCGGCGGATTACCGGCCAGATTCTTCGCGTGGACGGCGGACAATCCCTCGGCAGCGCGTGAAAAGGGAGATCGTGATGAATTCCAAACCTGTGGACGAACCCGGCATGCTGGAGACGGACAGCCTTCCTGTCCGCATCATGCACGAACGTGACCTGGAGGCCGTCGTCTCCATTGACGCCGCCGCCACCGGACGCCGCCGTCCTCGGTACTTTGAGCTGATGCTGGAGCGCGCCGTGAAGCAGGCGGCGCTGCAGGTGTCGCTCGCCGCCGAACTGGACGGCTTCGTCGTCGGCTTCGTCATTGCCTCGCTCTATTACGGCGAGTACGGCGTCATCGAGCCCACCGCGTCCCTCGATGCCATCGGCGTCCATCCCGCCTACCGCGGCCAGCACGTCGCCAGGGCTTTGCTCCGGCAGTTGCGGATGAATCTTTCTGCTCTCCACGTCACCACCCTGCGTACCGAAGTTTCCTGGGATGATTTCGATCTCCTCGCCTTCTTTAAACGCGAGGGCTTTGCCCCGGCCCGCCGTCTCTGCCTCGACTGCGTGCTCGATCCCACGCGCATCGAGTGACTCGAACGCGCTCCGGGGAGCGGATGCACCAGAAAGTCTGCGCACATCGGACTCCCTGTGGATATCTGGCGCAAAACTCCGCTAAGACGCGCTCCGTCAAGCGACTGCGAGGAAGACCGGATTGCACTATCATTCGTCCATTGACAGCTCTTGATTCGGCATTAATGTGTATGCCACAGCAAAGGTGCAATCTATGGCCAGCGAGCGCTCCTCCGTCTATGTGTCCATACACGGCCGCGTTTTGCTTGCATTCTGTGCCGACTGTAAGGACTTCGTTGCTGCCTCGGCGGAGCTGGGCAGCATCGCCATCGCAGCCCGTGCCCATCGCTGCGAGGCCACCATGTCTCGCAAGCTCCCGCTCAAGGTTGATCCTGCGGAGCATTGGCTGAGGGCCTCGGGCGCGATTGCCTGACTCCTCCCAGCATCCGTAGCTGCTAAGGCGTTCGATCGCGGTCCGATGTTGTTTCCTCTGCTTCTGCCGTTGGAGAGACGATTTCCCGCAGTGTCCACTGAATCCTGTCGACAGCATTCGTAATGGTGTCGATGGCCTGCTGATGTTGGGTGGAATACGCGGACAATTGAATCAATTCCAATGCGTTCCGGATTTCGTGATTGATCTCACGGATTGCTTTGAGTCGCCGCAGCATCGCCAGGCGGCGCTCACGAGCGTTGCGGAGCACCGCAAAGATAAAAATTCCGGACAGCGTCCCCGCAACGACATCGGACACCAGCGCCATGGGCAGCAGTGACCACCCCTCCCGCGATGCGATCCACTTCCACATGGCCGCCGTGCCGAAGACTAGAAATCCGGCGAACGCCGATAGCAGAATGATTTGCGCTGAGGAAGCAGAATGAATCCACGAGTATTCTTTTGCCCAGATGCTCCGAATGCGTACTTGCCGCAGAGTTGACATCGCCAACTCCTGCAATGCGCCGTACGCGAGCAGGGGGTACTCGCGCCAACTTCAGCCTGATCGGGATTGGGCCAAACCGCAAGGACACAGAGCACATTAAAGACGGGGTCGTTCCCGTTTCGGCGCGGGGCAAGTTCAATATTGGGAGATGTGGGCTGCTATCGGCGAGTAATCGTCTTGCGATCTGCAGCCATCACACTGCCGGGCGGACGCCGTCTCGGGGAGCGAAACGCGGAAACATCCAACCCCAACTGAGCAATCACTCGCGTCAGAGTATTCCGATGCATGCCCAATTTCGGAGCAGCGTTGGAGAGGTTCCCTCTATATTCGCGCAGGGCTGAGGCTACGAAAACTTTCTGGAATTCGCTGACCGCCTCACGATAGAGAATCCCTCGCTGATACATCTGCTTCACCAACGAGTCGAGTTCGTCCGACATGGGCGGTGGCCTCTGCGCAGGAAGGGGCTGGACGATCGCGAAAAATCGTAACGTCAGATATCGCGCCAACACATCTGCAAGTCAATCCAAATCGTGCAACTCTATTTGGCTTGGCTTGAACCAGTTGCGGGGGCATTCACAGGCCTCGCGGAATTCGGTCGAGATTTCCACAGTTGCACAAGAAATGGGCATTGACAGCGGTCGGTGCAGTGTCTAATCTCGCTCCCGTCGACGGCTGAAAGGGTTGGCGTCAATCATCGGTCGCCAGTCCAAAGTAAGCTGGGTGATCCGCAAGGCGAGGCGACTCGTTGAGCGGTCGGACCCGAAAAAACCGACGGTGCTGCGAGGTTCCGTTGGGGTTCGGCACTGCGAAAGCAGTGATCGCATCAAGGGGCTGTGACGGTGCATGTTCCACGTCGTTAACTCCCTCGCAGGAGCTGGCGGCTAGAGCATAACCAATGTCGCAGCCCTTTTAATTTGGCCATTCTTGTACAGTCATTCCCACCAAGCTCTGATAAATGTCTTGCGGCTAGCGGATCGGCGGTAGCATCATCAGCCCTCAGGCGCGTGGGAGATACCAGTGACCGATTCCAAATCTAAGGAACGACGCAATCAGCGGCGGATTCGCTTCGAAGCCCCGGCGACGGTTACGGCGGGTCAGCACAGCGTCGCCGCATCCACAAAAGACATCAGCGACCGAGGGCTGTTCTTCTTTACCGATGTTCATTTTGAACCCGGCAGCGAAATCGACTTGGTTATCATGCTGTCGGAAGAAGCCGGATTACCGTTAAGCGGGATGGTCTGCTGCCACGGGCGCATTGTTCGCTCGGATTCCGGCAGCGGGCAATACGGCGTTGCCGTGGAGATCGACCGTTTCGCACCCGTGCCGCAGGTATAGCAAGACTAGTTGCTGCGAAGCTCCAGCCGCAACAGCAAGACGGAGCATGGCCCGTGACGGACCACGCGCTCTGTCGTCCGGCCCAAAACGGTGTATTCGAGAAACCTGCGAGGCTCCACTCCCACAATCATGATGTCCACCGCACGCTGGCGTGCAAAGATGACGATCTGCTCCGCGGTATCGCCCGTATGCACGGTCTCGGAAATCGGACAGCGTTGTCGCACCAGGTCGGGCACCCATTGCTGCAGGCGGTCCATTTCCTGCTCCACATCGGCTGCGTCATCGGGCAGCACGCGGAACACTTCCAAAGTCGCGCCGAAGCTGCTGGCCAGGCTCGCCGACGCGTCCAGATATTCCGCCGCCGATTGCGTAAGGTCCACCGGGCACAACAGCCGGCTGAGCGTTTGCTGACCCGGCGCTAAATCCGCGCCTTTGACCACCAGGGTGGGAAAGGCCGACTCGCGCACCACGTTCTCCGCCACCGAACCCATTAACGAGCGCGCCATGCCGTCGTGGCCGTGGCTGCCCAGCACAATCAGATCGGGACGCACCTGGCCGATGCCGTCCAGCACCACCTTGACGGGATGGCCTACCCCAACGGCAATTTCGCAGTGAATCCGGTGGTTGAAAACCTGGTCGGCCTGCGCGCGGATGGCCCGCTGCAATTCCACCCGCCGCTCTTCGAATTCTTCCAGCAACTGTTCGCCTTCGGCCTCGGTGACGGCGCGCGGAACCGGCGGCCACATGGCATGCAGAATCTGGACCTCGGAACCGAACTTCTCCGCAAACAGCCTTGTCCACTTCAGCACATTGGCGGACGCCTGGCTGAGGTCAATTAACGACAAAATTTTCTTCGGTGCGAATTCCATCGTGCGCCTTTGGCCCCGCTGGTTGATTGGCAATCAATTCGCGGCGAATTGCGAAACCCCGAGCTTTTCCAGCACTCCTTCCAGCACTTGCGCCCGTTCGCGCAATCTCGACTTGAACTCATGGTGATCGGTGTGCGAAATCTCCAGCCTCAGTTCCCGCTGGTACTGCCGGAGAACCTCGGCCACCAGTTGTTCTTCCTGCAAGGTCAGTTGCACTTCCATGGCGGCCTCCGAACGCAGGCGGCAATCGAACCTCTACTACCTCTATTTTAGGACGCTCAACACGGATTTTCGCGACAGCAATTCGCTGCCGTGGCGGCGAAGGTGCGCCCGGAGGCCTATTTCGGGAACTCCCAGGTGGGCAGAATTGAAAATTCAGCTCCACCCTGAACCCTGAGGTGGATCATGATGCAAGCAGGCGAGGCGCTTGCATCCGGCGCTGCTCCTCGCAACTAGCATGATTGTTGGCTTTGGGATCGATCTCGTCGCGACCAGCCGAGTGGAGCGGGAACTCGCGCAAGGTGAATGGGTGTCGGGCGACGGCATCTTCACCAGCCGGGAGATCAGCCGATGCAGCCGGGATCGAAGACCGGCGCTTTGTTATGCCGCGTGCTTCGCCGCCAAGGAAGCCACGCTCAAGGCGTTGGGAGTCGAGGTCGCCGATCTGGGCGTGATGCGCGAGGTGGAAGTCGAGCTTGGAGACAAGTGCGCAATCGTGCTGCACGACAGAATGAAATCGGAATCCGAACAACTGGGGGTGCGGCACATCAGGCTCTCAATCGCTCCGAGCAAACGACAAACCGGCGCGATGGTCATCTTGGAGTCGTGACCAGGATCGTGCGCCGAGATCGGACAGGTTATGGCCCCGCCGTCCTACGAGGAACTGGTCTCCGGATTCAATTGGTCGCTGGCTGAGCGTGAACTGGGCTACGAGCCGGGCCAGCCGCTCAATATTGGCTGGATGTGCAGCGACCGCATTTGCCGCCTCGGTCAGGCGGACAAGCTCGCGCTCATCTGGGAAGACTATCTCGGAAACGAGAAGCGATTCACCTTTGACAACCTGCGCATTCTCTCCAACAGCATTGCCGCGTTCCTGGTCGAACTCGGTATCAAGCCCGCCGAGCGTGTGTGCCTTTTCCTGGACCGTGTTCCCGAGCTGTATATCGGATTCCTCGGCATTCTGAAGACCGGAGCGGTCGCGCAGCCTCTTTTTTCCGCGTTCGGCGACGAGTCGCTGTTCGTGCGTCTCGCCGACGCCCGGACCTCGGCGATCATCACCCAGAAAAAGCACGTGCACAAAGTGCGGAAGATTCGCGAGGAACTGCCCGAACTGCGGCACATCATCGTGGTGGACGCCGGCGGCTCGCCGCTCCAAGCGCGAGAAACGGCCTTCCAGATGGAGCAACTGCCCCGAGTCGAGAATTTTGCCGTCTATCCGACGACCGCCGAGTCGCCGTCCGTGCTGCATTACACCTCGGGCACGACCGGCCAGCCCAAGGGCGCGCAACACGTCCACTACGCCATCGTCGCGCAGTACCTCACCGCCAAATACGTGCTCGACCTGCGGCCGGACGACATTTACTGGTGCAACGCCGACCCGGGCTGGGTTACGGGCACGTCGTACGGCATCATCGGCCCGTGGGCGAATGGCATTTCGCAGGTGGTGCTCGATTCCGGCTTCAACGCGGAGCGCTGGTATGAGTTCATCGAGAAGCGTCGCGTGACCGTTTGGTACTCGGCGCCCACCGCCATCCGTCTGCTGATGAAAGAGGGGAACGAGATTCCCCGCAAGCATGACCTGTCGAGCCTGCGTTATCTGGCGAGCGTGGGCGAGCCGCTCAATGCCGAGGCGGTGATCTGGTCGCAAGAAGTGTTTGGCAAACCCTTCCACGACACCTTCTGGCAGACCGAAACCGGCTGCATCGTGATCACTAATTTCCCCGGCATGCGGATCAAACCAGGTTCGATGGGCAAGCCGTTTCCGGGCATCACGGCGACGGTGCTGAACCCCAAGACCTATGAGCCAGTCAACCAGCCGGGTGTTGCCGGGCTGATCGCGCTGCGCCCCGGCTGGCCGTCGCAGTTCCGGAGTTATTGGAGGAACGAGGCGGGTTTTCAAACAAAATTCAAGAACGGCTGGTACCTCTGCGGCGATCGCGCTTCGGTGGATGCGGATGGCTATTTCTGGTTCATGGGTCGCGACGACGATGTGATCAATACCGGCGGCCATCTGGTCGGCCCGTTCGAGATCGAGTCGGCGCTGCTGGAGCATCCCGCCGTGCACGAATCGGCGGCGGTGGCCAAGCCCGATCCCGTCAACATGGAGGTCGTCAAGGCCTACGTCACCCTGAAGCGGGGCTACGAGCCATCGGCCGACCTGGAACTGGAAATCATGAACCGTATTCGCAAGCGGCTGTCTCCGCTGGCGATGCCGCAGGAAATCGAGTTCGTGGACTCCTTGCCCAAGACCCGCAGCGGCAAGATCGTGCGCCGGATTTTGCGCTGCAAGGAGTTCCACGAGCCGGTGGGCGATCTTTCCACCGTGATGAACGAGTGATACGCGCAGCGGTTTGCGCGAACAGGAGAACAGGGCAATGGACGAACTCACCAAAGTGGTGCGCGATTACGTGATCAAGGAGTACCTGGAGGAAGGAGACGAGCGGGAGGTTACCGAGACCACGCCGCTGATCTCGGGCGGCATCGTCGACTCCTTCTCCATGGTCTCTCTCAAGCGTTTCCTGGAGAGGAAGTACTCGATCAAGATTCCCGACGCTGACGCCACGCCCCAGGCCTTTGACACGGTGCAGAGCATCGTGGCGCTGGTGCGGCGTTTCCAGCAAGTCCCCGTGGCGTGAGCCCCGGGTGTCCGGTTCTCGGGCTTTGAGTTCATAACTTCACTGGGAGGGCAACCCATGGCCTTTCATGATGCAGTCCGCAATTCCTACCTGGCCGACATCCAGGCGATCAAGGCCGCCGGCCTGTTCAAAGAAGAGCGTTTCATTCATTCGCCGCAATCTTCGGAAATCGAAGTCGAATTTCCCGTCGGAACGCAAATCAAGAGATGCATCAATGTTTGCGCCAACAACTACCTGGGTCTTTCCAGTCATCCCGACGTGATCGCCGCCGCTCACGCCGGCCTGGACAGCCGCGGGTACGGCATGTCGTCGGTGCGCTTCATCTGCGGCACGCAGGACATCCATCGCGAGCTGGAGAATCGGCTGACCAAGTTTCTCGGCACCGAGGATACCCTCCTGTTTCCTTCTTGCATGGACGCCAATGCCGGCTTCTTCGAGGCTTGCCTGAACGAGCAGGACGTGATGATCGCCGACCGCTTGGTCCATGCCTCCATCATTGACGGCATGCGCCTGTGCAAGGCGATGCAGGACACCTTCAAACATTCCGACATGGAACACCTGGAGGAAAAGCTGCAAGAGCACCAGGACAAGCGTTATCGCATGATCATCACTGACGGCGTGTTCTCGATGGACGGCGACACGGCCAGGCTCGATCAAATTGTCGAGCTCGCCGAAAAATACAACGCCATGGTGTTTCTCGACGACTCGCACGCCACCGGCTTCATCGGGCGCACCGGCCGCGGGACGCACGAACTTTGTGGCGTTCTCGGCAAGATCGATGTGATCACCACCACGCTGGGCAAGGCGCTGGGCGGCGCTTCCGGCGGCTGCGTCAGCGGGCGCCGCGAGTTGGTGGAGATGTGCCGCCAGCGGGCGCGTCCTTACCTTTTCTCCAACGCAGTGGCGCCGGTCATCGTGGCGGGCGCGCTTAAGGTCATGGACCTGATCACCGCCAGCACCGATCGGCGCGACAAACTGGAATGGAACGCCAGGTACTGGCGCGGGTTGCTGAAGGAGGCCGGATTCGACATCAAGGAAGGCGACAGCCCGATCGTGCCGGTCATGCTCTACGACGCCAAGCTGGCGCAGGACTTTGCCCGCGATCTGTTTGAGGAAGGCGTGTACGCGGTCGGCTTCTTCTTTCCGGTGGTGCCCAAGGGCCAGGCGCGCATTCGCACCCAGATGTCGGCCGCTCACGAACAGCATCACCTGGATTCGGCGATTGCCGCCTTCAAGAAAATCGGCCAGAAACACGGGATCCTGGGATTGAGCAGGAAGGAACTCATCGCCAGGAGTGCGGCGTAATCCGCGGCGTGGAAATGGAGGTCGAAAATGCTTTGCGCAGAGCTGGAGCGCCTCGAGTCAGAGTTCGACGACATTGTGAGCGCGCTGGAAGACCTCAGCTTGCCGGAACAGCGCAAGAAGGAATTGGAGGAGACCTACGTCCGAATAGCGCGAGAGATACGCACTCACCAGGCCGGCGGCCATGAGGGTCGGCCCTGCTTTGAACAAAACGACAGGTATTAGTCCGCACCGCAACTTTTGGGTTTTGCCGGTGTTTAGCATCCGCGTAAGGGTGATCGAGTCGCAGGGCCAGTTGTGCGCTGAGCTTTCCCATCCCAGCTCTGCAACAGGGCAATTCGTATACACTGTAAAGCCATGCGTGTGCGTGCCATCACAGTCGAACCTCAGTGCAGTATTCGTCGGGCCGCCCGGACATTTTCCATAGCCGCACTTGTGTTGCTGACTGCGGCTTTGACGGCGTGCGGCGGCAGCAGCAATGGCAAGAAGATTTACGTTGTCGGCTTGGGAACGCCGAATGTGCAAATCTTCGGGGCCTCCAGCTCAGGTGGGTTGACGGCGGACACCTCCAACCTGGCCGGCACCGGCTCCCGGCCGGACGCAATCATCCTGACTCGCCACTACGCCTACGTTCTGGATTCCACCGGCGGCGCTCAGCCAGGCGGGATATCGGAGTACACGATCGGAGGTTCGGGTACGCTCTCGGCGGCCCGCACCGCCCAGGTTCTCAGCACCACGACGGTGACCTCCACGCCACCCAAAACCGGCTTGAACCCGCTTTCCATGGTCATGGATTCCAACGGCAAGTTCGTGTTCGTGGCCAACCAGGGCTCGAATTCAGTTTCTGTATTCAGCCAGGACAGCGGCACCGGTCTTCTGACCGAGATAACAGGATCGCCTTTCGCCACTGCCGCCGGGCCGAGCGGTTTGGCCATGACCGGGACTACGCTGTTCGTCGCCAACCAGGGTGCGGGAACGGTGTCGGTCTATGCCGTTGATCAGGCGAGCGGGAATCTGACCCAGGCAGCCGGCTCACCCTTTGCGGCGGGGACCAGCCCGACTGCGCTCGACGTCGATTCCAGCGGCAAGTTTCTTTATGTCGCCGACCAGGCGACGAACAGTGTCCTCGCGTTTGCCATAGCGGGGAGTTCGCTTTCAGCTATCCCCGGTTCGCCGATTGCGGCGGGAACAGCGCCCGTGAGTGTGAGGGTTGTCGGAAGTTCGGTGTACGTCGCCAATTCCGGGTCCGGGAACGTATCCGGCTACTCCATCGGCGGCTCGGGAGCGCTGACGGCAATCAGCGGCTCGCCCTACGCCGTTGGCACGAATCCTGTGTATATCGCATCTGGAAACTCGGGCGGGCTGCTGTTTGTTGCCAATCAGGGATCAAACAATATTTCCGTGTTCCAGGTAGGCGGTGGCGGAGCGCTGACTGCGGCGGGCGGTTCACCGGTTGCAACGGTGGTGGGAAATCCGGCCGCGATCGCCAGCAATTTCTAGTGTCGCGGCTGCCTTGTCGCTGAAATCCGCGATTACGGCGTCACGGTCAGCGTGGCCAGCGGGCTCGTCACTCCGGAAGCAGTCGCGAAAATCGTAACCGTCCCGGGGGCCACACCGGTGGCCACGCCATTGCTGTCAATGGTGGCGGTGCCTGAGAAACTGCAGGCCCAGGTGAATATCACCCCCGGTATGGCATTGCCATTGGCGTCCACCGCCGCCGCCGTAAACTGCTGGGTTGCATTTACCGCGATCGTCGCGGTTGGCGGCGAGATGGTGATGGAGGCTATGGGTTGTGTGACGGTGAGCGTCGCCGGGGCGCTGGTCACGCCGGACGCAGAAGCGGTGATCTGCGTGCTGCCGTTGCTGCGGCCCAGAGCCAGTCCGTTGCTGTCAATGCTGGCCACATTCGGCGAACTGCTCGCCCAGGCAAACTTCACGCCTGTGAGCGTATTCCCTTTCGAGTCTTGAGCCGTTGCCGAAAACGATTGCACCTGGTTGGGCGAGATGGATGCCTTTAGGGGCGTGATGTTGATGGTCGCCGGCGGCCCCGTCGAACTGGACGAGGACTTGCCCCCGCAGCTCGCTAGAGAAACGCTGAGGGCCAGCAAGCACATCAGTACAGCAGCGCGTCGAGTAGTCCTACGGGCAAGTGCCATGAGCATGATCTTGGAGGCCAACCTGGCCGTGGCGCAGGTGCAGAAGCGCGGCATGCGGTCGGTATCCGCTTTCAACCCTGCGTGCCACATTAAGTTGCCTGGCCGGCTGCACGATTCGTTTGCGGTAAATTGCGGCGCATCGCGCTGACACACATAATACGCGGACACAGCGCCTATCGGAAAGTCGTCAGCAGATGGGGAGTGTACCGCAAGATCCTCGGGAGATGGTAAACTTTTTGTGAAGCTTGCATCCGCTGATCAATTCGCCCAGCAACTTTGCTCAACGCCAGGTGTTTGGAAGCGGCGAACCTCAGGATGTCCAGGAGTTAGCGCGCGAATGCGAACGCGTTTTTCCGCGACGCAGCCCAAGTCTCGTCTCAGCGCACATCGCTGGTGCTCATTGCTGGCGCTGGCCGCGCTGCTCTTGGGATGTGGGAGCTCTTCGACCGGCTCACTGACCGTAATCCTCATTAGCCCCGCTACCAGTTTTCTCGGCATCAATGCCCAGGAGACGTTTACCGCGACGGCCCAGGACTCCAAAGGAAAATCCCTGAGTGGAATCACGTTCACCTGGACCAGTAATGCGCCCGACGTTGCGAGCATTGACAGCGCAGGCGTCGCCACCGGCCACACTGTCGGTACGGCTCAAATCACGGCGTCGGCATCGGGCGTGACCAGCGCGGCGGCGAACCTCAACGTCGTCAGTACGACAACCGCCATCGCCTCCGTTTCGCTGACGCCACTCAGTTCCACCATCAAGGTCGGCCAAACTCAGCAGTTCACCGCCAGCGCCGTGGATGCCAGCGGAAATCCTGTCAGCGGGGTGACGTTCACCTGGCACAACAGCTCTGCCGGGGTTGCGATTGTCGGCACCAATGGGCTCGCGACCGGAATTGCCCCCGGCATGACGATGATTAACGCCTCGGTCGGCACTGTAACCAGCCAGACGGCCACGCTGACCGTGACCGCGCCATAGTCGGATTGGCGGACTTCGGGAGACCTCATGAAGCACGTAGCTGCGGCGATTGCGATCCTTTTCGCCGCTACGATGATCGGGTGCGGCAGCAGCAGTACCAGCGGCGCGGTTTCAGTTTCCATTTCTCCGACCAGCGCGACGGTTGCTCTGGGACGCACGCAGCAGTTCACCGCCACCGTGAAGAACACCTCCAATACTGCGGTCACGTGGCAGGTGAATGGGACGACCGGCGGCAACTCGAACACGGGTACGATCACCACCAACGGCCTGTACACGGCTCCGCTCAGTCCCGCCTCGGTCACCGTGACGGTCGTTTCCGCGGCCGACACAACCCAGGGCGCCTCGGCAGCGGTGACCGTAGCGCTGCCGATCTCGATTTCACCTACCACCGCCGCGATCGGTCTCAGCGGGACAGTGCAATTTACCGCCACCGTGACTTTTTCCACCAATACGGCGGTTACCTGGCAAGTGAATGGCGTCGCTGGCGGCAATGCGACTGTCGGCACCATCAGCACCGCCGGTCTTTATACCGCCCCGGCGAGCCTGCCCAACCCCAATAGCGTCACCGTCACGGCTATCGCACAGGCTGACTCGACGCAAACTGTGTCCGCGACGGTGACCATCAATCCTCCGTCGCTGATCATCGCTCCCACCGGACTAACCCTTGCGGCCGGCGCGCAGCAGGCGTTCACCGCCACGGTGAATGGGGCGAGCGTCTCTCCGGTTTGGAGTGTGGCTTGCCGGAGCCAGCTGCCGGGCGCCTGTGGGACCCTTTCGTCGGCCGGTTTATATACGGCGCCTTCGGTGCCACCCCCTGGCGGGACGGTGACCGTCACGGCGAAGACGGCGGATGGCAGTGCGGTCCCGGCAAGCACCAATGTCTCGATCCAGTTCTCCAATGCTTCGCTCGCGGGCCAGTACGCGTTTGCTTTCGTGATTCGCTCCACCCAGGCATTGTCCGCTGAAGCGGGCACGATTAGCTTCGATGGCAACGGCAACATTACCGCCGGCATTACCGATCGCAGCGACGATGGCGGCTCGCCCATCGCCATCAACGGGGGCACCTACCAGGTGGGCAACGATGGACGCGGAACTGCCGTCGTAAACACGGCCCAAGGACTGGTTGCCTGGCAATTCGTTCTGACCAACCAACCGTTGGGGTTTGTCGTTCGTTTCGACAGCAACGGTGCGACCGCCAGCGGCACTCTTGAATTGCAGCAGGCCAACAAATTCAACCTGGCCTCGATCCAGGGAAATTATGCGATGAGCCTGGTGGGCGTCAGCGCGGGCACGTCGCCCGCCTTTACCGCCATGGTTGGAAGCCTGGCCGCCGATGGGGCCGGACATGTCAGTCGCGGCATTCTCGACCTCAACAGCAACGCCACCGTAACCACGAACGTGGGCGCTTCCGGCACGTTGAGTTCCCCATCATCGTCCGGCCGCGGAATTCTCACCATCACCAGCACTCTTGGGGTCCAGACGTTCGCCTACTACCAGGTTGACGACACGCGTCTCAAGCTGGTTGAAATCGATGGCGCCAACGCTCTTGCCGGCGATCTGTCAATCGAGCCGGCGGGTCCCTTCACCAATACGAGCTTCAATGGCCGGTTCGCTTTCACTGCGGCTGGCTCCAAGAGTGGGGCCTCATTCGGGATGGGCGGCCTGTTTACCATGAACCTCGGCGGGATTACGAACCGGCTGCTTGATGGCGTGAACCAGACCGTGTTTGATACGCAAGGATCGTACGTGGTTACCGACTCTGCCTTGGGTCGCACCACCGTTACCTGGACTGTAAACAACGGAGCGATGTCGCAATTCGTGTTGTACCCGCGCAACGATGGCGGATTTGTGATGCTCGAGGTGGACGGAAGCGCGGCCGCCGAGGGCGTGGTTCTTCCGCAAACCGTGTCCGCTCCCAGCACTTTTTCACTGCAGGGGAATTTCGCCGTCACCTTAGCCGGGGCCGAGCCGCCCACTAGCGTCGCCAACGAGAGCATTACGGGTCACGTTGCTCTACCCGGAGGCGCGCCATTCACGGGCGTGCTCGACATTGTTGCCAACGGCACGGCAACCCAGGGGGGCGCCTTTACGGTTGGCGGTTTCACGGTGGATGTCAACACTGGCCGCGGTGTTGCCACGGCGCTTCCCAGCTCAGCTGTCCTCAGCAATGCCGGCTTCATCCTGTACATTTTGGATTCCGACCAGGCGCTGATTCTGGAAACCGACAATGTCCGGGTATTAACCGGTAAGATGGTGCGGCAGGACTAGTGGCCGCCTGATCTGGTAATCACTCAGCCAACTTTTTGCTGCGTATCGTGTTAAGACCGTTAGGACGGCGCGCCGCCCCGGCCAGCCTTGCAGGTTCCACCAACGTGAAGCCACGAACCCAACACGAATGTAGCGGCAGGTTTCGGCGCTGGCGCCAATTCTGCTCATTCCTTTCCGTGCTCTCCGTTGGCGCAGCCTTAGGCCCGCTGAGCGCGCAACAAGTGCCCACGTTTTCATCGAACGTGAAGGTGGTGAACGTGCCGGCGACGGTGCGGACGAAAAAAGGCGAAATTGTCCGCGACCTCTCCAAGGATGATTTCACGCTGGCCGAAGACGGGCGCCCGCAATCCATCAAGTATTTCGCCAAGGAGAGCGACCTTCCGCTCAGCATCGGTTTGCTGGTGGACACCAGCGGGAGCCAGCGGCGGCTCATCGAGCAGGAACGAAGCGCCAGTTATGCCTTTCTGCAACAAATGATGCGGGCAGACCGGGACAAGGCATTCGTGATTCACTTTGAAGGCGAGGTGGAGCTGCTGCAGGACCTGACCTCGTCGCGCCAGAAGCTGGAGTCGGCGCTGGACGCGCTGCAGGCTCCCCAGATGCAGAGAAGCGGCGGCGGCTATCCCGGGCAAGGCCGCGGCGGTGCGCGCGGGGGTGCGCGAGGTGGTGGCGGCACCGCGCTCTACGACGCGGTTTTTCTCGCCTCCGATGAGGTCATCAGCAAACAGCAAGGCCGGAAGGCTCTCATTATTCTTTCCGACGGCGTGGACAACGCCAGCCGCATCTCGCTGGAGCGGGCGATCGAATCGGCGCAGCGTGCCGATACCATGGTGTACTCGATTCTGTTCGCCGACCCGGAAGCCTACGGCGGAGGTTGGGGAGGCAGGACGGGCGGCGGCGGCGGATGGGGCCGGCGCGGCGGAGGTTACCCCAGGTTCCCTCAACCCCAGCCTCGGGAATCCACCGCCGATGGCAAAAAGGTGCTGGAAAGAATCTCCAAGGAAACCGGCGCCCGCATGTATGAAGTATCCAAGAAGCAGCCCATCGGCGAGATCTATGCCCAGATCCAGGAAGAACTCCGCAACCAGTACAGCCTGGGTTACACTCCCGACCGCATCGAAGGCGGCTATCACAAGATTCAACTCGCCACCCGGCAGAAAGACCTGATCGTGCAGGCCCGCGACGGCTATTACGCGCGGCCGTAGCCCTCGCTTACGGGCGGCTCGGCTGAGCACATAGGGCATTTGGCTGGTCCCCTGCGCGCACCGGGTGTGCTAACTTCACTGTCCATCGTGCGAACCATTATCATTTTCATCTTCCTGGCCGCAGTCGCGATTATCGCCCTGCTTGTGTTGTCGGTCTCGCCGGTCCTCGTCTTGGCGCCTGCGGTCACCGTGCTCGGCCAAGCGACGCCGGTTTCGGTTCGCGTGAGCGATCCGCATGGAGTACGGCGCCTGGCGGCGTACGTAGAGCAGAATGGCGCCCGCTATCAGCTCGCGGAACAGATGCAGCCGGCGCGGCGAATCCTGTGGCAACGGCACGTGTCAGACGCCACGTGGGATTTCGCGGCCGGTGCGAAGACCACGCCACAACTGAAAGACGGCAAGGCGCTGCTCTTGGTCGAAGCAACCTCCAACGATTTCCGGGGAGGCACCATGCGGCTGGAGCGCGAGGTGACGGTCGTGACCCAGCCGCCCGTCCTCAGCGTTGACTCCGAGCAGCATTATCTCTATCTCGGCATGGCTGACCTGGTGTCCTTCAACGTCTCCGGTTACTCCACGGAGGCAGGCGTGAAGGTCGGCGACCTGACATTCCGGAGCTGGCCCATGCCCGGCGGCAAGCCTGGTTTCTTTTCGCTGTTCGCGTTTCCCTGGGACGCGCCGGCCGGTACCGCCCCGGTTGTTTACGCCACCAATCCCGCCGGCAATCAGGTGACCGGTCGAATCGTCTTCTCGTTCCCCAAGAAAGAGCAGCCCCGATACCGCGTACGCGATTTGCCGTTGGACGATCGCTTCTTGCAAAAGGCCGTGGGCGAACTCGACCCCAATGGCTCGGGCGATCTCGTGACCCGCTTCCTGAAGATCAATGGCGAAATGCGCCGCGCCAACAACAAGACGCTTTCCGACTTGCGTTGGAAGACGGAAGCGCGGTTCCTGTGGTCGCTGCCGTTTCAGCAGCAGCCGAACTCGAAGGTGGAATCCAACTTCGCCGACGTGCGGAATTACTTTTACCAGGGCAAGAAAATCGACCAGCAGGTGCACCTTGGTTACGACCTGTCGATTACGCAGCATGTGGGAGTGCAGGCGGCCAACGACGGACGGGTGGTGTATGCCGCGCCACTCGGCATTTATGGCAACTGCATCGTCGTGGACCACGGATACGGCTTGCAGTCTATTTACGGCCACCTGAGCGAGATTGCCGTGCATGAAGGCGACCTGGTCAAACGTGGGCAGGTCATGGGCAAGAGCGGCCAAACCGGGCTTGCCGGCGGTGACCACATCCACTTCAGCATGCAACTCGACGGAGTGCAAATCGACCCCAAGGAGTGGTGGGACGCGCATTGGATCCGGGACCACATCGCAAAGCGGGTTGATCTGGCAGCCTCCGCGCCTGGGGCCAAGTAGCGCCACCCGTTGGCCTTAGTCCTTCCTGGTCCTGCGCGGCGAGGAACTTTTCCCTGGTGAGCGGGTTTATTCCGGTAGCAGTTTTTCCGGCTCTAGTGAGCAGGGTCCAGCGCCATATGTAGGCTCTGGACAGGTAGGAGTGAGTGATGACGACCAAGCGTGTATCCATCGTGCTGATCGCGGCCGTGCTGGCGCTGGCTGTCGCCGTGGGCTGCAGCCGCGGGCGCAGCGACGCGCAGGTGATCGGCGAAGTGGTGACCAGGATCAACAGCGATCCGAAGATTTCCGAAAAACACATTTCCGTCATGTCCAGCAACGGCGTGGTCACACTGAGCGGGTCCGCCGCCACCGATGAAGAGCGCGCCCAGGCTGCCAACGACGCCGCCCAGGTCGAGGGCGTGAAGACCGTGGTCAACAATCTGCTGATCGCCGCGCCGCCATCGTGGCAGGCGAGTGAGCTGCCTCCGGCTCTGCAGGAACAGCCCGCCGCGAAGGCCACGGCTCCCGCGCACGTGACCAGGAAGCCCTCCGCATATCGCGAAAAACGCTACGCCAGGAATGAAGCCAAGGGCAGAAGCAGCGACATGCCGATCATCTCCTCGGGCCCGGCGACATATACCGCCAGCACGCCAGCCATGGCGCCGATGCCGACGGCAAGTGTCAGCGCACCGGTCGTTCCGCCGCCTCCGCCTCCGCCGACACCCATGACGATCGAAAGCGGGACGATGTTGAACATCCGCATGATCGATGCGGTGGATTCCGGCAGAAATCACCCTGGCGACAGCTTCCGCGCCACCCTCGATTCGCCGATCACCATCGGCGACAAGGTCATCATTCCCGAAGGCGCCGACGTTGTGGGCCGCATTGCCGAGCTGAAGGATGCCGGACGCTTCGCCGGCCAGCCGCAGTTGGCGCTCGAACTGGCCAGCCTGTCGGTGAACGGCCGCAAGTACACCCTGCACACCAACCAGTACTCGCGGCAGGGCAAGTCGCGCGGCTCCAGCACGGCGAAGAAGGTGGGGACCGGCGCGGCGATTGGCGCGGTGATCGGCGCGATCGCCGGCGGTGGCAAGGGAGCTGCAATCGGCGCGGCCACCGGCGCCGGCGTCGGCGGCGGAGCGCAAGCCATCAGCAAGCCGGAGCAGGTGCGGGTGGAATCGGAAGCGCTGCTCAGCTTCCGCCTGGAAAGCCCGATTACGGTCATGCCGGTGAGCAACATCCAGCGCCCACGCAACGATTACAGCGGCGGGTACAATGCGCCGCCGTCCGACCACAACTACAATGCGCCGCCGCCGTCGAGCAATGACAACGACGTCATTGATTACTCGGACGATTCCAATCGCAGCAGCGACCCGAACCGGCCGGTCCTGAAGCGTCGTCCAGGCACTTCCGACCAGAGCAGCAACAATCCGCCGGAGTAGGTAGGAAAGTCAGAAGTCAGAAATAAGAAGTGAAAAAGTCTTCAGTCATCAGTCTTCGGTCTTCCGGCTTTTCCTGACGACTGAAGACCGGCGACTGAAGACTTTTCTTCCGGCTTTTCCTGACGACTGAAGACCGACGACTGAAGACTTTTCTTAGTTCTTCGTTCCTCCAGCGGCAGGGGCGAACTGTGTCCGCTCCGCCGCTTCCCACTTCACGTTCCCGCGCAGGTACTGCCACATGCCCTGCAGGCGCCAGACCATGTACATCTGGCGATAGGGAAAGTGTTCGGCAAAGCAGTACAGCAGCAGGCGCACAACTTCCGTCCAACGACCGTATCTGCGGTAGGTAACTTCCTCCAGCACGACAGACCCGATTGAGATCATGGTGGCAAAGGCATAGCCGAAGATCATGAACTGAAGGAAGAACTCCCTGCTGAGGACGCCCAACATCAGGGCCAGCAAAATGCTGGCGTAGCCGATCGCTTCCATCACGGGCGCGAACAGTTCGAAAATCCATTGGTAAGGCAGGACGACGCAGCCGAACCGCCCGTAGCGCGGTTTCAACACCATGTCGCGGTTGCGCCACAGCACATCCAGCAGGCCCTTTTGCCACCGAGCCCGCTGCCGCGACAGGGCACGCAGGCTTCGTGGCACCTGCGTCCAGCAGGTCGGCTCCGGCACGAATCCAATGCGATACTGTTCGCGGTGCTCCAGCAACGAACGGTGCATGCGCACCACCAGATCGATGTCCTCGCCGATCGCCTTGGGCCGGTAGCCGCCGATCTGCAGCATGGCTTCGCGGCTGAACACGCCGAATGCGCCGGAGATGATGGGCAGCATGTTGGCGCGTCCCCAGGCCTGCCGGCCGATGAGAAACGCGCGCAAATATTCGACCACCTGGATGCACTCCACGGGACTGCGCGGCAGGCGGATTTCGCTGACCCGCCCCTCCGAAACCACCGACCCGTTGAGCACGCGCACGATCCCGCCGGCGCCGGCAACGCGCACCGGGTCGGAAAAGACCTCCGCCATGATGCGCAGCAGCGCATCTTTCTCCAGGATCGAATCGGCGTCGATGACGCACACGTAGGGCGCGGTCGCGGCGTTCAGCGCGGCATTGGTGGCATCGGCCTTGGTGCCGCCCGCCTGCTTGTCGAGCACGATCAATCGTGGGTCCGCGTCGCTGGCGTACACGGCCCGGACAGGCGCGCACGCTACCTGCGGCAGGTAGAGCAGGTTCGCGGGCCGCAGCCGGAAGGCCGATGTCAGGCAGGACAACGTCTCATCCGTCGAGCCGTCATTGACGACAATCAACTCCAGCGACGGAAAATCCAGTGTCAGCAGCGCGCGCACGTTCTCCACGATGTTGGCCTGCTCGTTATGCGCCGGAATCAGGATGCTGATCGGCGGGGTGAACGGAGACAACTCCAGCGTCTCCAGCCGCAGGCTGCTCAGCCGACGCCGGTGCCGCAGGCTGGCGAAGATGGCGGTGATCAGCAGCGCCAGGTAAAAAATGTTCGACAGCAGGAAATAGAAGAACAGGATCCAGTTCGAGAGTTGCAGTAATTTGATCATTCCACGCCTGCCGTTTCTTTTTCCGCTTCCACTGCGGGCTCCAGGGCCAGCCGCGAGTGCGCCGCTCGCAGCGCGGCCGCCAGGCGTTCCGCGTCGGATCCTGGCGTGCGCTCCACCTCGCCCAATGCTTCGGCGTAACGTCCCGAGCGCTCCAACTCCGCCACCACCGCCTGCAGCCCGTAATTGTCTCCCGCACTGACCACCTGCCGCAGCACGCGCGCCATGGTCTGGTGTGAATTCATCAGCGCCCACGCGGCCCGCTGCCGGACGTGACGATTCCGATCGGCGAGGGCGCGGATCAGCACCGCCGTGGCATCGGTCGCGTCGAAAGACCCCAGGGACACCACGGCGCGCAAGCGCACGAACCACTCCGGGTCGGAGGCCAGTTGCGCCAGCGGCGGCACCGCGATACGCCCCTCTGCCTGCGACAAGCCGCGCGCTGCGGCTGCCCGTATTTCGGGCGCGGCATCGCTGGCCAGGACCAGCATTTCATCCGTCATGGACGGGTCCGCCAGTTCCGCCAGGACCCTCGCCAGCAATTCGCGTTGCGAACCCTTCGCATGGACAATGTAGAGGAGCAACACGCCGGGTTTGCTGCGGCAGCAATTTAACAGGGCATTCTTCAACACCGGTCCTGGGACCATCAGGTGGCCGTCCGACCAGCGGTCGAGGATGGGGATGGCGGCCTCCGGGAAGGCAAGCTTCCCCATGCCGCGGACAGCCGCGATACGGGTCTCCATGTCGCCGGAGTCAAGCGCCTCGGCCAGTGCGGGTACCGCTTCCCGGGCGCGAGTCCGGCCGAGGGCCACCAGCGCTCGCCATCGCTGCCAGCCCTCCGCCGTGCGCGCCTCCTCGATGCGCCGGTCAATCAGGCCCCGGCGCCGCAGGCAATTCACCAGGCGCGGTAGTTCCTCCCCCTGGCTTACCTCGATGCTGTCCAGCAGCATCGTTTCCAGCACCTCGCAGGCGAGCGGGTCGAAGCGCCAGGTTTCCGGCAGCACTTTGCCGCTGACCAGGTCGTTCCATCGTTGCCGGATTTCAAACGTCTGCCGCTCCCGCCGGGCGAAATAGCGCGCGCGCACCCACCGCCGCAGCAGGATGAAAATCATCAGCGCCGAGATTCCCGCCAGGGAGACAACAATCGCCTTCAGCACGATTGCCGCCGGTGCGAGCCGCGCCATCCATTCAGAAGCGGATCCCATAGGAGAATCCCACGCTGGTCTGCGTCCGTTGCTGCGAACGCGCTTGGTATGCGACGTACCCGCCGATGTCCTGCCGGGCGTTGATCCGGTACTTGAGGCCGCCGGCGAAGGTCCGCGCCGAGAAACGGCCGACCTCGTCCACTTTGGCGAAATTCTCCGTCCCGACGCCGAAGGAAATGTTTCCGCGCAGCCGTTCGGAGCGCAGCGGGAACGACAGCCGCGTGCTCCCCGACGGCTGCCACTGCGCTCCGACGGTGGGGAACGAACTGCGCGCGGCCACCACCGTGAGTGACCACATCCAGTCCCGCGGAAGATAGAAGATTGCCGCCGAGGTCAGCGTCACGGCGCTGGAGTCGCGATACCAGAACCACTGCGGGCTGAAGCTGAACTCAACGCCGCGCACCAGGCCTTGGTCGCCGATGCGGAAACCGCGGCCGTACTCCAGCGCAAATTCTCGCCGCGGAATCACGCCCTGGTCGTGGCCGGCGCCCCCGCCCACGGTGAACCAGTTCTTGCCGGCGCGGCGGCTAATGCGCGCGGTCAGCCGTTCGGCATCGGCTCCGAACCGCTGGTAGGTGGTCGAAGAAAAGGTCGTGGTCCAGTTCGAGGTCCAGCGCGAAATCAGGACCACGCTTTGGGCGGCTGCGCTGTCGGTGTAATTGAAGGTGTCGGTATCAATGCCGAAGCGCAGTTCATGGCGCCGCTCGCCAGACAGGGATTGCAAGCCCGCCCGCGCTTCGCGATCGTTCGCATCCAGGCGCAACACGGCCTGGTACTCGGCGCGAGCTTCCCGCAAACGGTTCAGGCGTGTCAGGATCCGTGCACGCCGGTCGAGCACGTACGATTGCAGCGGCAGAATGGTGCGCGCGCGATCCAGGACACGGAGCGCCTCGTCGAGCTTGCCTTGCCAGGTCAGTACGTCCGCCAGTCCGGCCATGACCTCGGCATCCGCCGGTGCTTGTTCCAGCACGCGGCGGTATTCGCTCTCCGCCTCTGCCCAACGCCCTCGCCATGCCAGCAGGCGCGCCCGCCACGCGCGCGCTTCCAGATCGCCGGGATTGGCCGCCAGGCGTCCGTCCACCATCGCGGCGGCGCCGTCCAGGTTCTTGCGCGCGACCTCCGAGCGCACGGCGTTTTGCCAGTCCGATTCTTGCGCCATCGCAAATGCGGTTGCCACCACCAGGCAGGCGCTTACCTGAAGCAGCCGTGTCCCTCGTTTTGCGCCGGCACTCCGCACCCCTCCATTGTCGTGTCGTAAGGCCCGCCGGGGTGCGCTTCGTTACCGTGGATTGTGCAGGCTTGCTGTCATTATGGGCACGTTCCCACAACAGAAATGTGAAAGGCGGGAGCGGCGCGGGTGGTCGCGCAAGGCCGGAAGCAGGGAACTCAGCCGGGCGGCCGGGTGTGAAGGCGGTTCGGAAGCGCGCTTTTGCTCCAGCACACGATACAGTTGACCCGCATGCTCACATATGCCATCCCTACCTGCAATCCCTAGCCTATTATAATGCTCCATGCCGTTACCGCACTTTGACCTTATCTCCCAACTTAGTTTATGTCTCACCCTAGCAATTACGGTGACATCCGTACTTTCAATTCACCTGAACGTGGTGGGCTCAATATCGGTGTACGCTAGGATCGTCATCATACCGCTCTTCACTTTTCTACGTCCGATGCAATCAATCTCGCATCACATAAATATTTATTGCTTGTTATCCTGCGATACTTAACAGCCGTTATAGATCTCCGTTCCCCACCGTTCTGACAAATACGATATACTCATGTATCTTAAATTTATAACCTGCGGGCGCTCTTTCAATTACCACCACTTTAGCCACCCTAATCTTGCTTCCTCATATGCTTACACACTCACCTATTTTCTTACACTCCGCGCAGGTCGCGCGCCGGCGTTGGCTCAGTGGGCTTTATTGATCACGATATCAATCTTGCTCGACCCCACAGGGACGGGGTTACCCGAATAAGTGCCGTCGAACGTGCCGGGACGCGGCGGACCCACCATACCGGAAGGATCGATCCGGGCCGTTACATACAACTTCCCCCGGAACGATGAACCTGTGAGAGTGATATCTTCGGCGGAAAGCTTGTACGAGTAGGGAAAACTTGCACCGGCTTCCCGTTGGACCACTAAGGCCGGCTGGCTAGGATCGGATGAAGTCGAAGCGAAGATCAGGAGCAGTGGCGCCTTGCCCACTTTGTCTGTTAACTCCGGGCTGAGGGTGATCGTGCCCGAGATCTCGCCGCTTGGGCCGGCGTTCGCTGCCGCCGCCGCAGTGTTCTGTTCCTGCTTCTTGCTGCAGCCGCTCAATCCGGCCACCATGGCAAGAAAAATGACGGCCAAAATCATCGTCCGGCTTCCCGTGCGATTCCTCCGCGATTCCACTTGGACCTCCTTCAACCTTTGACCGCGCCGGTCATGCCCGCCACGTAGTGCTCGACAAAGAACGAATAGATCAGGGCCACCGGCACCGACCCCAGCAGCGCGCCCGACATCAGCTCTCCCCAGTAAAAAACATCGCCCTTGATGAGTTCGCTGACCACGCCTACCGGGACGGTTTTATTCCCCGCATCATAGATCATGATCAGCGCATACAGGAACTCATTCGCCGACAGCGTAAAGGCGAACATCCCCGCCGACAACACGCCCGGCAATGCCAGCGGAAGCACAATCTTGATCATCGCCTGGATTCGCGTCGCTCCGTCCACCATCGCTGCCTCTTCCAGCTCCTTCGGGATGGTCCGGAAATAACCCGTCAGGAGCCAGGTGCAGAAAGGGACCTGGAAGGTCGGATAGGCGACGATCAGCGCCCACGGCGAGTTCAGCAGGTTGGTGTGCAGGATCGGCAGATTGCCGATCACGTCCGAGAGCGGGATGAAGAGCAGCGTGGGCGGCACCAGGTAGGTGATGAAGATCAGGATGCCCAGCGTGTTTGCGCCCCGGAAATTGAGCCGCGCCAGGGCATAGGCCGCGGTGATCCCCGCGAACAGCGAGATGGCCGTGGAAACGATCGCCACCAGCAGCGTGTTCTCCAGCCAGCGGACGAACAGCGTGTCCCGCAGCAGCGACCGCCAGTGGTAGGCGCAGTTCTCCATCAGCGCCGATCCGTCGAAGTGCAGCGTGCGCACTTGCTCCACCACCGTCGTCGTGCACGCTACCGGAATATACGGATTGACCTCGCGGTTGTAGGTTTCGCGCGTCGATTTGATCGACGTCACAAACATCCAGTAGAAGGGGAACAGGGCGAAGAGAACAAATAAGAAAAGCGGCACATGAAAAAACGCCAGCCGCTTGGCAAAGGTTTCGCCGACCACCTTGCTCGCCATGCTATGCCTTCTCCCGCCGCAGGTATACGAGCTGGAAGATGATCATGACGGCCAGTATTGGAAGCATGAAAAGCGATACCGCCGCCCCCAGTCCCAGCCGCGACCCGACCATCGCTACTTGGTACGCGTAGGTGGCAAACAGGTGCGTGCTGTTCGCAGGCCCCCCCCGCGTCAGCACGTAGACGATCTGGAAGTCGGAGAAGGTCACAATCACGGAAAAGACCAGGACGACGATCATGATGGGCTTGATGCCCGGCAGCGTCACATGCCAGAAGCGCTGCCACCCGTTGGCGCCGTCGATCATCGCCGCCTCGTACAGCTCCGGGCTGATCGTCTGCAGGCCGGCGAGGAAGGAGATGGCGAAGAACGGCGTGCCGCGCCAAATGTTCACAAACGTAACCGACGCCAGCGCCAGCGTCGGGTTGGCCAGCCAGAGCGGCCCGCGGAAGTATCCCCACCCCATCCAACTGTAAAAATGCCGCAGCGTCCAATTGATCACGCTGAAGTCGGGGTCAAAGATCCAGAGGAAGGCGATCGAACTGAGCACCGTGGGCACGATCCACGGCAGCAGCACGGCGGCACGCACAATCCGCTGCAGGCGGGTCATCCGGTTGAGCAGGACAGCCAGCCACATGCCCAGGGCCCACTTGACTACCGTCGCGACGCCCGTGTAGGCGAAGCTGTTCCACACCGTGCCCCGGAAAATCGCATCCTTGGTCACCAGGTCTATGTAATTGCCCAACCCGACGAACTTCACCTGCGACCACGCCATTCCGATCTGTTTGTTGGTGAGGCTCATCCAGACGCCCCAGCCGAACGGGTAGGCGATGAAGAACAGGATGATGAACCCGGCCGGCATCATCAGCAGGTAGCCAAGCACATTAGGCCGCTCCAGCAACTCTAGAGCGGCCCTGTACCTGCCTTTTCCTGGCTTCCCTGGTGCTTGCCCGGGATGCGATGTTTCAGTACCGACCTGGGGCACAGTCCCTGCCGCGTCACGCACCATAGATTGTCTTGAGCTGCCCCTCGGCCCACTTCAACGACTCGTCCGGCGTCATCTTCCCGGTGGCCACATTCGCCAGCATGTCAATCAGCACGTAATTCTGCACCACCCGGGCAGCGCTGGCGTCGGCGGCGCCTTTCCAGCCGACGTGCTGCGCCTCCAGGAGATGGTCCCGGTAAGGCTTCAGCGCCGGGAACATTTCCCACATGGCGTCTTTCATGTAGTCCTTCAGCGCTGCCGCCTGGTACGCCTGCCCGCGCCGCAGGTATTTCGTGAACTGATCCTTGTCCATCAGCCAGCGGATGAATTCCTTGGCGACGTCCGCGTTTTTGGAGTACTTGGGGATCGCCAACTGCTGGCTGTAGTGGTAGTGGAATATCCCGGCCGGACCGGCAGGGTTCGCCACGTGCAGGATGTCGTTCACCAGCGGATCGCCTTTTTCGTCCAGGATCACCTGGTTCGTCGCCGTCAGGTAGATGCTGGGTGCGTTGTTGGTTGCGGCGATCGATCCCGACAGAAATGCGCGATTGTTGGCCGAATCGTCCCAGCCCGCGCCCGCCGGATCCATGGCATCGTCCCACAACGCCTTGAAGAACTTCAGTGCCTCCAGCGTCTGTTTGCTGTTGATCGTAATGCGGCCCTTCTCGTCCCGTTCCGCTACGCCGTAGCTCCAGAGATAAGGATAGGTAAAGTCGACCGCATCGCCGAAGGTGTGTCCGACGGTCTGGCCGATCGGGTGCCCGGCCGCCTTCCACTTTTTCCCTTCGCGCCGCAGCTCTTCCCAGGTTTTGGGCCACTGCGCGGTCCCCGCCGCCTTCAGGTACGATTGGCGCGCCACGTAGATATTGGGAACGATCGTGTGCGGGACCGCGTTGAACTTTCCGTTCAGCATCGCATCCGCCTTGGCGTAGGGGATGTATCCGCCATACTTGGACTCCAGCGCAGTGCAAATGTCGGTGACGTCAACCAGCGAATCGCCGTACTGGTTCTGCCAGTTATGGAAGAACTGGATGATGTCCGGCCCTTGCTTGCTCTCGATGGCGGCGGCGGCGCGGGCAGGAATGTCGTTGGCGTTGATCTGCTCGATCTTGACCTTGACCTTGCTTTGCTTGCTCCACTCTTCTCCCTGCCGCAGGATCTCAACATCGGCCGGCGGCGAGAAATTCTTCCATAGCAGGAAATGGAGCGACCTCTCCTGCGCGAAGGCCGGGGCTTTCCCCAATACTCCGGCGCCCACCACGGACGCTCCCGCCATGCCGGCGATTTTGACAAAGTCGCGGCGCGTGATTCCTCGTTTGCTGGATGCTTTTTTCTTGGCCATCACATTCCTCCTGGAGAGCCCAAGGAGCCCCCTCACGTCTTTATCTGCAAAACTTTATGCGCGAGATGAAATTGCTGGCCGGATCCCTGCGAAAGCCCTCACCCTGGAAGGCACTCTGTGCGGCATGGTATATGCTGTTTGCAAACGGTTTGTCAATCGAAACTACAAAGTCAACCCGCAAACACGCGAATGGGCGCGGGTTTTAGGCAAACACGTGTGGCGCGGGTCTCCGACCCGCGTATTCAACAAATGTCGAGTATGGCGCGGGCTCTCAGGCGATAACCGATAACCGAAAACCGACAACCGTTTCTGTGGCACAATCCGCCTCCATGTCCCTGATCGACGCCTTCGAGAAGTCGGCCACCGCGGCGGCCGCGACCGTGGAACGTGTCGCCCGCACGCCCGATCAGATTGCCGCCGCCGTCGCCCGCGTCGCGCCCGCCGGGCCCCTGGCCGTCGCTGAACCACTTTATCTGCCTGCCGATTTGTTCGACGCCTGCCGCCGTCTTCCCGGCGCGTTTGACGCGCGCAGCCGCAAGGCAATGGATGATTGCGTGGTCGGCATCACCGACGCCTTTGCCGGCGTGGCGCACAGCGGCTCCATTTGCGTCTGCATTGATCACGACTATGCCGGCTTCGTCAGCCTGCTCTCCCGTTTTCATGTTGCCGTGCTGCCCGCCGAGAACATCGTTGAGCGTCCCGCCGACCTGTTCCGCCCCGACCGCCTGAACGGCGATGGTCTGCGGCGCAACTTCGTCTTTATCACCGGGCCCAGCGCCACCGCCGACATGGGACCGCTGGTGCGCGGGGTTCACGGCCCGCATCGCCTGCACGTCATCGTGGTATAGCCATGGCTACACCTGCACCAGCACCGGAGTCGCCGCGCGCCGTCGCCAACAAGAGCTCCAAGCGCACGCTGCTCGCCGCCATCCGCATGGCGTTGCGCATCGAGAGCTCCGCGGTGCGCCGCAATACCCAGACTTTCAATCGCAACCGCTATGCGGCCACCAGCGCTCTCGCTGACTACAACCAGCTCAAGGACCGCACCCGCGCCATCAAGGAACGCGCCATCGCCGGCCTGCCGGAATTGCTCGCCATCCTGGAAGCCAGCGTCAAGCGCAACGGCGGACACTTCTATCTGGCCAAAAATGCGCACGACGCCACCCACTACATCGCCGGCGTCTGCACCCGCGCCGGAGCCCGCCTGGTGGTGAAAGGGAAGAGCATGACCTCGGAAGAGGTCGGGCTGAACCACGTGCTGCAGGCGCAGGGAATTGAAGTCGCCGAGACCGATCTCGCCGAATTCATCCTGCAGGTTGCCGACGAGCAGCCCTCGCACATCATCGCGCCTGCCATTCACTACAGCCGCGAACGGATTACGGCGCTGTTCAAGAGCCGCTTTAAGACCGGCCTCCCACTTGATACAGGCGAGGAACTTACACGCTTCGCCCGCGAGCATCTGCGGCAGAAATTCCTCGCCGCCGATGCCGGCATTTCCGGCGCCAACCTGATCGCCGCGGACTCCGGCTCCATCGCCCTGGTGGAGAGCGAGGGAAATATCCGCATGACGACGCTGCTCCCGCCGCTGCACATCGCCATCGCCGGCGTGGAGAAGGTGCTCCCGTCACGGGCCGACTTTGCGCCCTTCCTCGAGCTGCTTGCCGCCAGCGCCACCGGCCAAAGGCTCTCGTCTTACACCAGCATCATCACTCCCCCGCTGCACGCCGCGCCCGTGCTTACCAATAGCGACACCGCGCCACGCCGCGAATTCCATCTCGTGCTGGTGGACAACGGCCGGATGAACATGCGCCAGGACCCCGTGCTTCACGAGGCGCTTTACTGCATCCGCTGTAGCGCCTGCCTGAATTCGTGCGCCAATTTCCAGACCGTCGGCGGCCATGCATTCGGCGGCGAGACCTACTCGGGAGGCATCGGCGGCGCCTGGGAGGCCGGCACTCGCGCGCTCGAGGCTGCGCGCTTCAGCGAGCTTTGCACCGGGTGTTCGCGTTGCGTTTCGCAATGTCCCATTCGCATTGATATTCCGTATCTCAACTCGACGTTGCGGCACCGGCTCAATCAACGCGACGCGGGCAAAGTTTCCCGACTGTTCTCCACCGCGCTGGCGCACGACGGCGATGTGGCGCCCCTGCAGAAACTCTTTTTCGGACGCTACGACGCTTTTGGGCGGTGGGGCTCGCTGCTGGCGCCGCTGTCAAACTGGATGAGCGCCATCCCCGGCGCCGGCTTGCTGATGGAGAAATTGGTCGGCCTGGACCGCCGCCGTGAGTTGCCGCCATTTGCAAGTCCAACGTTGGTGGAAGCGGCGAAAAATCGTGTGGCTAGGGTGTCGGACCCGCAAGCGAAAGCTGTCCTGTTCGCCGACATCTTCACCAATTACGGCTCGCCCGCGCGCGGCCTGGCAACGCTAAGAGTGTTCCAATCGCTCGGCATTGACGTCGTGGTCAGCGACACCTGTGCCGACGGCCGTGCCGCCATCTCCCAGGGACTGATCTCCACCGCCGCCGGTCAGGCGCGTCATACCGCCGAACTGCTGCGCAAGTACATTGAAGACGGCCGCGACGTGGTCGTCATCGAGCCCAGCGTGCTGGCCATGTTCCGCCTCGATTACCGCCGCCTGCTGACCGACGCCGAAGGCCAGCTCCTGTTCGAGAGTCTTCGCGATCACAGCTTCGACGCCGTCGAGTACCTTTGGGCGTTCATGCAAGGAACCGGCTTGGACGCGGCGAAACTGTTCCCAGCCTCGCGCCACCCGCTCGGCACGCGCCTCTTCTATCACAGCCATTGCCAGCAGAAGACCGTCGGCAGCGCGCCTGCCACCGAGGCCCTGCTGCGAGCCGCCGGTTTTGACGTCGCCACCTCCAACGTCGAGTGCTGCGGCATGGCCGGCAGCTTCGGATACAAGAAGGAGTATTACGATCTCAGCATGGCCGTGGGCCAGGACCTGTTCCAGCAGGTGGCCGAAGCCGAGTCCGACGGCCCGCGCGTGCTGGTGGCCACCGGAACCTCGTGCCACGAGCAACTCGCGTCAGGACTCAAACGCCAGGTGTTTTATCCGACCGAACTCCTCCAAGCCCTCCTGCCGCGGCTTGACGGCTGATTTCGGTGCCGAAACGGGCGACGCGGAACGGAAAACCACATGAGATAACTCCCACGCTTGCGGCTTTCCACTCGACAGACTATCATGCGCGACTGCACCTGTTCCGCGGCCCACTTTCGTTGTGTTTACTTCCGAATCTACAGGAGAGGGAATCGTGAGCACTCACCACATTCGATCACTCTGCGTTTCTGTTGCCAGTTGCATTCTCTTCGCAGCTAGCTTCGTCCCCACAGCGTGGAGCCAAACCGAAATCAAGGTTGGCGTCGTTCTGCCGATTACCGGCCGCGAAGGGAAGCCGGGCCAGTTCCAGAAGGAAGGCATTGAGCTCGCCATCAAGCAGATCAACGACCAGGGCGGGGTCATGGTGAAGAGCCTCAAGAAGAAGCTCCCCATCAAGGAAGTTTTCTACGACGACGGTTCCGACCAGGGAAAGTCCGCTTCGCTGGCTGAGCGCGCCATGAGTTCCGATGGCGTGACCGCCGTGATCGGCGGTTATTCCACCGTGCTCGGCGAAGCTGAATCGGTCATGCCCGACCGCTATAAGACGCCCTGGATCACTCCTGGCGCCGCCGCCTCCACCATCTTCGCCAAGGGCTACCAGTACACCTTCGGCACCCTCAGCCCGGTGGACTCGCTGGGCTACACCACGGGCGAATATCTCGGGTCAGTGGTGGATTCCGGCAAGCTGAAAAAAGGCCTTAAGATCGCAATGGCAGTGGAAAACACGGATCACGGGCTTGATTACGTCAAGGGCATCAAGCAATGGGTGGACAAGCACCCCGGTTACTTCACGATCGTGTTCAACGAGAACTTCGATCTCGGCTCGCCCGACTTCTCCGCCCTCCTGCAGAAGGTGAAGAACTCCCACGCCGACATCTTCCTCTCCGACGCCCACCTCCAGGACTACATCACCATGCAGCGCCAATACCTGCAAGGTGGCATGTACCACGAGATCGTGAGTTACGGCGCCCGCGGTCCGGAGTCCGACGCGCGCAAGGCGCTGGGCGACGGCATCAACTACATCGTTGCCGGCGTTTGGTGGTCGCCAGACCTGCCCTACCCGCAGGTGAAAAAGTTCATCCAGGATTACAAGCAGTTCACCGGCCGCAACCCTGATTCCTGGTATGCCGCCACCGCCTACGACGCCGTGCGCATTTTGGTGGCCGCCATCGAGAAGGCCGGTTCGCTCAACAAGGACGCCATTCGCAATCAGCTCAAGACCGCGCAGCTCAAGGACTCACTGCTGCCCGGACAAGTGCTGAAGTTTGGCACCAATGGCCAGGCCAATCTGCCCTTCGTCATCGTGCAGACCAAGCCGGGTGGCAAGGTGGACATCGTGTATCCCAAGGACGCGGCAACCGGCGAAACCATAGCGCCCATGCCGAAGAGATGACAATTTCATGACCTCGGTGGATTTTGCCAACCTGCTGGTGGCAGCGGTGCTGCTGGCGGGCATCTACGCCGTGATGTCGGTCGGTATGACCGTCATCTACGGCGTGATGAAGATCGTGAACCTCGCTCATGCGGGGTTCATGATGCTGGGCGCCTATTTCGCGCTGGAGCTGTTTGACCGTTTCCACCTCGATCCCATCCTGGCCGCGCTGGCCGTCTTTCCCCTCATGGTGATCGTGGGCATCTTCGTTCACTGGTTGCTGGTGCGCTGGCTGCCGCGTTCCGACCAGCCGACCCTTGCCTCGCTGCTGCTGATGTTTGGCCTCTGGCTCGTGCTCCAGAACCTCGGCTACCTGATTTGGGGCAATACCGACCGGTCCATCTTCACTCCCCGCACGCTCGATGTGATCCACTTCGGCCCCATCATCGTTCCCACGATTCGCCTCTACGTTTTCGGCGCCGCCGCCGGGTGTGTGCTGCTGCTGGAAGCGCTGCTCAACTGGACATGGTTCGGCCGCGCACTCCGGGCGCTGGTTCAAAATCGCTATGCCGGGCAGATTGTCGGGGTCAACGACCAGAAGGTCGCGGGCCTGACCTTCGGGATTGGCATCGGCTTTGCCGGACTGGCCGGCGCCCTGCTTGCCAGCCTCTACTCCTTTAATCCCGATTTCGGACGCCCCTTCCTGATCCGCGCCTTCGTCATCATCGTGCTCGGCGGCCTGGAATCCGTCTCCGGTGTCGCCATTGGCGCACTCGTGCTGGCTCTGGTCGAAAGCCTCAGCATCATCTGGCTTCCTGCCGGCTACCAGCTGGCCATTTCCTTCGGCCTGCTCGTGGTCGTGCTTCTTGTCCTTCCCGGAGGCATCGCCAGCCTGCTCGGGAGAATCCGGCGGCTTGCATGAAACCGCCACGCCGCCTGTGGCAACTTCTGCCGCCGTTGGTGCTCCTTGCCGTCCTGGCGCTTCTTCCCGCCTTCGGACTCCAGGCCAACTCTGTCCGTCTCCTTTTCATTACGTTCGTCTGGGTCACGGCCAGTGTCGCGTGGAATATCCTCGGCGGTTATGCCGGGCAGGTCTCGTTTGGTTTCGCGGTGTTTTACGGCATCGGCGCCTACACCGCGGCCATCCTGATCGATGCCGTCTATCTGCACCCGTACGTCGCCTTTCTATGCGCGGGGGTTACGGCCGCGATCGCCTCCGTGCTGATCGGGTTGCCGACATTCCGCCTTCGCGGACCCTATTTCGCCATTGCTACGATCGGGGTCAGCGAAACCGTGCGCGTGGTGGCCACCAACGTCGGATTTACCGGCGGCGCCAGCGGCTACCGGATTTCCGAACTCCGCCCCTTCAACCAGGCCGAGCATTACTACTCGGCGCTGGTCCTGGCCGCTGCCGCGGTTGCCATCTCGTACTGGATCGCCAACACCAAGTTCGGACTTGGCCTGGGCGCCATCAAGGATGATGAGGACGCCGCCGCCGACTCCGGCGTTAATCCGTTCACCTACAAGCTCAAGGCCCACGCCGTCGCCGCCGCCCTCACCGGCATGGCTGGCGGCGTGTTTGCCCGCTATGCCGCGTTCATTCACCCCAACGGAGTCTTTGGTTTTCATACCAGCGTTCAGATCCTGCTTATGCCCGTCATCGGCGGGCTGGGCACGGTTTGGGGGCCGGTCATCGGCGGCGGTGTCATCGGTATCATTGAGGAAGAAATCGTGGCTTATTTTCCCCAGGCCCACCTGCTCCTCTATGGAGGGCTGCTGATCGTGATCGTGCTGGTCGAGCCGGGCGGAATTTTGGGCGCGCTTCGCAATCTCATTCGCAGGATCAGGAGGCTCCGTGACCGCCGAGCAGACAAACGGGCTGCCAATACTCCAGGTAAATCATCTGACGAAGTTCTTTGGGGGGTTGGCAGCGGTCCGGGACGTTAGTTTTGAAGTCCGCCGCGGACAGATCTTCGGCTTCATCGGCCCCAACGGCGCCGGCAAGACCACGCTCTTCAACATGATCGCCGGCACGTACAAGCCGACCTCCGGCCAGGTGATGTGCCGCGGCCGGGACGTGACCGGGCTGCGCTCGTTCCGTCTCGTGCAGGAAGGCATTGCGCGCACCCACCAGATCGTGCGCCCGTTCCGAACCATGACCGTGCTGCAAAACGTGCAGGTCGGCGCTTCTTTCGGCCGTCAATCCGCCGACCATAAACTCCCGCCCGATGTCGCCATGGAGGTTTTGCGCTCGGTCGGCCTGCAAGATCAAGCCGAAACTCCGGCTTACGTGCTCTCGGTCGGCAACCAGAAAAAGCTCGAGGTGGCGCGCGCCCTCGCCACCAGCCCAGAAATCCTGCTCTGCGACGAAATCTGCGGCGGCCTCACCCACGCCGAGACCGCGGCCATGCTCGACCTGCTTCGCCAGATTCGCGCCGGCGGAATCACCATCATGTATGTCGAGCACGACGTCAAAGCGATTACCGCCGTGTGCGACCGCATTCTCGTCCTCAATTACGGCGAGAAACTTGCCGAAGGCACGGCCGAGCAGATCCAACTCGATCCCGCTGTGATCGAAGCGTATCTCGGCGTCGCCCCGAAAGGGCTGGGACAATGCCTGACGCCCCGGCCAACGATGTCCTGCTTTCGGTCGAGCACCTCGCGGCCGGCTACGGCGCGGTGCAGGTCTTGTGGGACGTTTCCTTGTCGGTGCCGCGCGGCCAGATTGTCACCATGATCGGCTCCAATGGCGCCGGCAAGACCACCACCTTGAATGCGCTGATCGGCGTCCTGAAGATCAAGAGCGGCCGCATTGTTTTCAAAGGTGAGGACATCACCGCCCTGCCGCCGCACGAGCGCGTCAAGCGCCACATCAGCCTCGTCCCCGAAGGCCGCCAGCTTTGGCCGCGCATGACGGTGGAAGATAACCTTCTCATGGGCGCCTTTCCGCCCAATCTGCGCCGCGGCGCCCACAAGGGCCTCACCCGCGTTTACGATCTCTTTCCCCGCCTCAAGGAGCGCCGCGGGCAACTTGCCGGCACGTTGTCCGGCGGCGAGCAGCAGATGTGCGCTGTCGGCCGCGGCCTCATGGGTGAACCCGAACTGCTGATGCTCGACGAGCCCTCGCTCGGCCTCGCCCCCAAGCTGGTGGACGAAATCTTCGGCCACGTTGAGCAGATCAGCAAGGAGGGTGTCACCATTCTCCTGGTTGCCCAGAATGTCAGCTACGCGCTGCAGATGTCGGAAACCGCCTACCTCATGGAGACGGGTCGTATCACGCTGTCCGGCAGCAGCAAGTCGCTGATCAACAACAAATACATTCGCGATGCCTACGTGGGGAAGAGCTAGCTGGGTGCCCCACATCTGCCCGCACTTGGCAGATGTGGGTCCGTCCGCCACTTGTTCGAGACGGTCATGGCAGCCCGCGCATCCAAACCAAGCAAATGGACTTCCGCGAACATGCCAGCGTGACCGGCGGGGCACTGCAGCGATGGTTCATCGCCCAACTGCAGGATTCGGCCGCGGTGGCATGTCTATGGCTGATCGGACTGCTGATCATCCGCGTTCCCTGGGCGCCGCTGTGGGCGGTGCTGGCCGCCATCCTGCAGTTCATTCCTCATCTTGGGCCGGTCATGGCGCTGGCTGGACCGGCGGTGGCGGCCGTGATCAGTGGCGGCTTCATGCGCCTGATCTATGTGTTCATCCTTTACGCCGTTGTTGCGGTGACCGACGGGCTGGTCCTGCAACCGTACTTGATGAAACGAACGGCGAAGGTGCCGATCTGGGCTTCCATCCTGGCGCCCATCGTCCTGGGAATGATCTTCAGCTTCTGGGGCGTGTTGCTGGCGGCGCCGCTGCTGGCAGTCCTGTATGCGTACCGGATTCGGCACAAGCAAAGAGCCAGCCAACCCGAAATTGAGATTTTGCCGCCGCTGCGGTGATCCCGGCTGCCGGCTGCCAACTACCTGATTCAGCCTTTTCCAGCGTGCTATAATCCTCGATTGCTGCAGTGTTTTTGGGCGTCCTAGTGCGCCGGGGCACCATTGTGCCCACTTCTTTTTTCATCGAGGTCTCTCATGTCTGGCCATTCAAAATGGGCCACCATCAAGCACAAGAAGGGCGCGCTCGATGCCAAGCGCGGCAAGATTTTCACCCGTCTGATCCGCGAAATTGCCATGGCGGCGAAGTCGGGCGGCGATCCCGACAAGAATCCGCGCCTGCGCAAGGCCATCCTCGACGCCAAAGCCGAAAACATGCCGGCCGACAATATCAAGCGCGCCATTCAGCGCGGCACCGGCGAATTGCCCGGCGTTACCTACGAAGAATTCAACCTGGAAGGCTACGGCCCCGGCGGGGTTGCCGTGTTGTTGGATCTCTCCACCGATAACCGCAACCGCACCGTCAGCGAGATCCGGCACGCCTTCGCCAAGTATCGGCGGCAACCTCGGCGAAGCCGGGTCGGTGTCCTGGATGTTCCACAAGAAGGGCGATATCGTGGTGCCCAAGCCGGCGGCCAAGGAAGACGACCTGATGAACATCGTGCTGGAAGCCGGCGGCGAGGACCTGAAGGACGATGGCGAGACCTGGGAGATCATCACCGATCCGCACGCCTTCGACACGGTGCTGGAGGCGGTGAAGAAGGCCAAGATCACCCCGACCGCATCGGAAATTGCCATGATCCCGCAGAACTACATCAAACTCGAAGGCTCGCAGGCCACCACCATGATCCGTCTGGTGGAGGCTCTGGAAGAGCTCGACGACGTGCAGCACGTCTGGTCGAATTTCGATGTGGACCTGAAGCAGTTGGAGGAAGTGGCAAGCTAGTTTCGAGTTTCAGCGGAGTTGAGAGTTTGTAGCCCGGCCGCCCTCGGCCGGGTTTCCATTTGTAAGCTCCCACTGTCCCGGGAACGCACGGTCGTCAATTGGCAATCGAAAATCGACAATTCCTTTCATTCCCTGCTACATTCCTCACACTCGGGAAGGGTACATGAAAAAACTGATCGCGGTGGTGGTGCTGCTGAGCGCGGCGGCCGTGGCGCAGGACAATCCGTTGCGCCAGCCGGTGTGGGAAGTTGGCCCATGGTTCGGCGGAGGCACCGGACTTGGCCAAGCCTCGGAATTCAAGTTCATCAATGGCGGACTGCGCATCGGACGCGTGCTCACCGGCGAATTGGGCAGCGGCCGCATGCGCGGTACCTTTGAATGGGCTGCCGACATCATGCCGGTGTACGAAGTCCGCCAATCGGCGCTCTACACCTCCGGGCCGCAGCAATGGATCTACAGCTTCGCCGCCAACCCGGTCGTACTGAAATACAACTGGACCGGCGGCAACCGGGTCGTGCCTTACCTCGCGGCGGAAGGCGGTTTGCTTTTCAGCTCCAAGGAAATACCGCCGGGCGACACCTCGCGGGTGAATTTCATGCCCGGCGGCGCCTTCGGCTTTTACTTCCTGCGCAGCAATCGGCAGGCGCTGGACTTGTCGGTGCACATCACGCACATCTCCAATGCCAGCCTCGCCGATCACAATCCGGGAATCAACGCGACCATGCAGTTCCGCGTGGGATACACCTGGTTCAAGTAGTGGCGGCGCCTCAGCGCGTCTGCTGCCAAACTCTTTCTGAAATTTCAACACTAGTGTGAATAAGCGTGTGCAAATCACCCGCTTTGGACTCGCAAGTCAAGGAATGACGCTTCGTTTAGCAAACTGCACACCTTGTGGGCGACGAAAAAATTTGTTTGCCATCGCTGACCAGCTAATTGCTAAAGCTAATCGCTTCTTTCCTGCTACGCTGGCGCGGTGAAGACCCGCATTGACAAGCTCCTGGTGGAGCGCGGCCTCGCGCCCTCGCGCGAACGCGCGCAGGCATTGATCCTTGCGGGCAAGGTGCTTGCCAATCAGCAAAAGGTCGAGAAGCCGGGAACCACGGTTGACGCGGATGCTGTCATCCGCCTGCTGGGCGAAGACATGCGCTACGTCAGCCGGGGCGGGCTCAAGCTGGAGCGTGCCCTCGACCACTGGCACATTGATGTTCGCGGCCGCCTCTGCATGGACATCGGCGCCTCCACCGGCGGTTTCACCGATTGCCTGCTGCAGCACGACGCCGCGCGCGTCATCGCCGTGGATACCGGCTACGGCCAGATTGACCTCCGCTTCCGCACCGATCCCCGCGTACGCCTGCTGGAAAAGACCAACGCCCGTTACCTGCGGCGCGAGGACGTGGCCGAAGCGGTGGAGTTTGTCGCCATGGATGTTTCGTTTATTTCCGCAACCTTGGTGCTGCCGGCGGTGATCGCAGCCGCCGGTGACAAGCTGGGCGGCATCGTGGTGCTGGTGAAACCGCAGTTCGAAGTCGGCAGGGAACGGGTCGGAAAGGGCGGCATCGTGCGCGACCCGGTGGCACAGCAGGCCGCGGCCGATACGGTGTGCAAGGCCCTGGCGGACCTGGGCTGGCGCATCACCGGCGTGATCGAGTCGCCCATTCTGGGCGCTCACGGCAACCGCGAATTCCTCCTCTACGCCGAACGCTAGCCCGTTTCCGCCGCCAGCCTGTACAATCCCCGATTGCGCCATGAAGACCGCCGCCATCGTTTCCAAGCCGGAGAAAGCGGAACTCGAACAACTGGTTCCGAAAGTGCTGCGCTGGTTCCAGGAGCACGGCTACGAGCGCGTTTGGCTCGACCGCGAAACCGCGGCCTACCTGCCGGCAGCCGAGTCGGTGGAACGCGACGAACTTGCCGGGAAGAAACCCGAGTTCGTCCTTGTCCTCGGCGGCGACGGCACCCTGCTTTCGGCGGCGCGTGCGGTTGCCCCTGCCAACATCCCCATCCTCGGCGTCAATCTCGGGTCGCTCGGTTTTCTCACCGAGGTCCCGCTCGATGAGCTCTGGGAAACTCTCGAAGCCGTTGACCAGCGCCGCTGTGCCCACGAAACCCGCAACATGCTCAATTGCCGGTTGATGCGCGACGGAAAAGTGGTGGCGAACTACGACTCCCTCAACGACGCGGTGGTCAACAAGAGCGCCATCTCGCGGCTGGTGAGTTTCGATCTCTATCTCGATACCGTCTTCGTATCCAATTACAAGGCCGACGGCGTCATCATTTCCACTCCCACCGGCTCCACCGCATACGCGCTGGCTGCCGGAGGGCCCATCCTCATGCCATCGGTGGACGCCATGGTGATTGTGCCCGTCTGCCCGCATTCGCTCACCCACCGGCCGCTGGTGGTGAAGGACACGGTCGAGATCGAGATCGTCGTCAAGAGCGCCGGCGAGGAGGCCTACCTCAGCATTGATGGCCAGGTCGGCGTCCCGCTCGCCGATGAAGACCGCGTCGTCTGCCGCAAGTCCGCGTACCATGCCACTCTGCTGCGCATGCGCAAGACCTTTTTCGACGTGCTGCGGAACAAGTTGAAAATGGGCATACGGTGAAGAAACTCGGTTATACCGGATTCTCAATTACCGTATCCGGATGTCATCCCGAGCGAGGGAGGGCTCCCGCGCGCTGTCTCCAGCGCGGGAAACCCGAGTCGAGGGATCTCTACCGGCTACACCGACTCTGGAACCGCTCTAGTCCAGGCGGCTCCGAACCGGCAATGGACAGAACTGGCGGGGTTTCAATAGGCGAAGAAACCGATCGCCGATAACCGATCACCGATCACCTACTTCACTTCATTCCTCAACAACTCCGCGACCGTTTCCCGCTTCCGGATCACGCGCGCCTTCTTCCCCTCCACCAGCAACTCTGCCGCGCGCGGCCGCGTGTTGTAGTTCGAAGAGATGGACATCCCGTACGCCCCGGTGTCGAGGATCGCCAGCAACCCGCCTTCCCCGACCGGCGGCAGGGCGCGGTCGCGGGCGAAGAAATCGCCGGTCTCGCAGATCGGCCCGACCACGTCCACAATGTCGCGCTCCTGCACTCGCGTGCGCTCCACCGGAACAATCTCGTGGTGAGCGCCATACAGTGCGGGGCGGATCAGGTCATTCATCGCGCCATCCACCACCACGAATGACTTTCCATTGTTCGATTTGCGGTAGAGCACGCGCACCAGCAGCGCGCCCGCCGGACCCACGATCGAACGCCCCGGCTCCAGCAGCAGATGCACTCCTGACCGGCGCAGCGGACGCGTCACAGCCCTGGCGAAGTCCCGCGCATGCTCGGCGAATTCCGGCAATTCCTGCGCGTCGTAGCGGATGCCCAGCCCGCCGCCGGCATCCACGTAGCGGATTTGATGTCCGTCGCTCTTCAGCCCGCGCACCAGTTCGGCCACGCGCTCCATCGCCGCCCCAAACGGTTCCACGCTGGTGATTTGCGACCCGATATGCACGCTGACGCCCGCCACCTCCAGCCATTTTTCCCGCGCGGCGCTCCCGTACAGGCGCCGCGCGGCATCAATCGGCACTCCGAATTTGTGTTGATGCAGCCCGGTAGCGATGTAGGGATGCGTTTCCGCGGGAACGTCGGGATTGACCCGAAATGCCAGCCGCGCCGTCTTCCTCAGGCGCGCGGAGCGTTGCGCCAGCGCCGCCATCTCGCTTTCGCTTTCCACGTTGAACATCAGGATCCCGGCGCGCAGCGCGGCATCCATTTCCTCCGCCGTCTTTCCCACCCCGGAGAACACCACGCGCCTGGCGGCTGTTCTGGCGGCGCGCAGCACGCGCAGCAGCTCGCCGCCGGAGACCACGTCGAAGCCGCAGCCCAGGCCGGCCAGCATTTTCAGCAGCGCCAGGTTGGGATTCGCCTTGACGGAATAGCAGACGGTGTGCGGAATCCCGCGGAACGCCCGGTCGAAGGTGCGGTAGCGGTCGCGGATCGTCCTCGCCGAATAAACGTACAGCGGCGTACCGTGCTGCTGCGCCAGCTCGGGCAGCGGCGCGCGCTCGCAATGCAGCACGTCGCGGCGATACACGAATGCGGGCGGTCGCCCCTCGGGCACGGCGCTCTTGCTCATTTCTTTTTGCCGGACTGTCTCAGGACCTTGAGCGCGACCACGGTCTGGTCGTCATACGGGCTCTCGCCCGCCGTAAATTCGCCCACGGCCGCGAAGATTGCGGTCACGATATCGTCAGCACTGCGCTCGCAGTTGGCCTCGATCACCTTCACCAGCCGCGTGCCCCCGAACATGTCGCCTTCGCGGTTCTGCGCGTCGAGCACGCCGTCGCTGAAGAAGACGAACACATCGCCGGGATTCGCCCGGTACGTCACCTCGTCGTACTCGGGGTCGTCGAACAGGCCGAGCGGCAGGCCCACGCTCTCCACCCGCTCGACGCGGCCTTTACGGCAGTACAAGGGCCGCGGCAGCCCGGAGTTGGCCACGCGCAGCAGCTTGCGCTGATCGTCCCACACCGCATACGCCACCGAAATGTACTGGCCTTCGATGCGGCGCGATGCCAGCGACCGATTCAGCAGCGACAGCATCTCGGCTGCGCCCGGCCGCGAGCTGGCGTGCGACCGCAGAAATCCGCTGGCCAGCGCGGCATATAACGCGGCTGGAGCGCCCTTACCGCTGACATCGCCAATCGCGATGCCGAGGTTCGGATTGCGCTCCTCGCCGCGCTCACGGTCCGGCGCGCGCCGCTCGTATTGCAGGAAGTCGTACAGGTCGCCGCCGATCTCGCGCGCGGGAACGAACTTCGCCGCCAGCTCCGCTTTCCCGATCACCGGGCAGCATTGTGGCAGCAGCCGGAACTGGAGCTCGTGGGCCAGTGCCATGTCCTTCTGCAGCCGGCGTTCTTGCCGCGCCACGTGCTCGTAGAGCCGCGCATTCTCGATCGCGATCGCCACCTGCGCCGCCAGCGTCGTCATGGTGCGCACGTGGTCGTCGGTGAAGTAGCCGCGCCGGGTGTGCTCGATGTCGAGCACCCCAATCACCTTGTCCTTGTAGACCAGCGGCACGCACAGCTCCGAGCGCGTCTCCGGGTTGGCGTTGATATAGCGCGGGTCCTTGCTGACGTCGCTCACCAGCACCGGCTCTTTGTGCTGCGCGGAATAGCCGACCAGGCCCTTGCCGATGGGAATGTCGTGCTTGACCTGCACCGTTTCGTTGAAGCGCAGCGAGAACCGGTGCTCCAGTATTGCGCGCGCCGGGTCCACCAGCAGCACGCTGAACATCTGGTAGTCAATCAGCCGCGTCACCGCCTCGCCCACGCGCTGCAGCAACTGGTCGAGGTTGAGGATCGACGTCAGGTCGCGGCTGATCTCATTCAGCACCGCCAGCGTCTTCGCCTGCCGCGAGGTGCGCGTGTACAGCCGCGCGTTTTCGATTCCGATGGCAATGCGCGACGCTACCAGCGAGAGAAGCCGCTTGTGATCTTCGGTAAAGTAGTTCGGCTGCGGCGCTTCGATGTCAATCACGCCGATGACGCGGTTCTTGATAATCAGCGGCACCGCCAGCTCGGAGCGCACCTGGGGCAGCGTCTCGATGTAGTGCGGCGCTTTCAGAACGTCGTTGACCAGCACCGTTTCCCGCCGCTGGGCTGCCAGGCCGGTGACGCCTTCGCCCACCTTGATCCGGCATCGCTCCACGACTTCGGGTGGAAGTCCGATGGAGAAACGGATCCGCAGCTCCTGCGTTTTTTCATTGAGCAACATGATGGCGAAATGCTCGTACTCAATGACGCGGCGCACCAGTTCCGCAACGCGCCGCAGGATGGTGTTGAGGTCGAGCGTGGAGTTCACCACGTCGGCCACTTCCAGCAGCAGCGAGTCGACATGCACGGGCACGGCTTGGGTCGCGGGTGTGGTCATGGTTCGGGGCATCGTAGTCATGGTCTGGGCTGTTAGGATTGGATGATATCAAGCGGGGCGCGGCTTCAGTCGTCGCATTTCTCGGAGCAGTTCGGATGCGGCGTTGAACGGGAAGGGCGATTTGATTCTTTCTGACGACCGGCGACTGACGACTGGCGACTGGTTTAGTACGGCGCCCCCAGCTTCCGGCAAATCGCCACCGACGCGCTCGCCCCGACCCTGTCCGCGCCGGCCGCCACCATGGCCATCATCTGGTCGGCCGTCCGGATCCCGCCCGCCGCCTTCACTCCCGCCAGGTTGCCCACCGTCGCGCGCATCAGCGCAACATCCTCCACCGTCGCGCCGCCCGACGAGAACCCAGTGGACGTTTTCACGAAATCCGCTCCCGCTGCCAGGCTCAGCTCGCAGGCGGCAATCTTCTCTTCTCGCGTCAGCAGCACATTTTCAAAGATGACTTTCAGCAGCCCGCCGGCATCGTGTGTGACCTCGGCAAGGGCGCGGATGTCGTTCTCCACCCGCGCGTGGTCGCCCGATTTCATCGCGCCCACGTTCATCACCATGTCAATTTCATCGGCCCCAAGCCGCAGCGCCTCCACCGTCTCGAAGCGCTTGGCGCTGGTCAGCGTCGCCCCCAGCGGGAACCCGACCACGGTGCACACCTTCACCGGCGTGGGCCGCAGGATGGCGGCGCACACCGGGATCCAGTACGCGTTCACGCACACCGAGGCGAAGTCGAAGCGCGCCGCCTCGCGGCAAAGCTTCTCGATCTGCTCGCGCGAGGCTTCCGGCTTCAGCAGCGTGTGATCGATCATGCGGGCAGCCGCCTGCCAGCTTATGGCCGGTGCTGCCTGGGATACCAGGGTCGCCATAGGAAGGTTTGATTTTACTGGAATTCACGCCGCGGCATAGTGACCCGAATCACGGAAACTGGTTGCCCCACCCTTGTCTCGCACCTTTCTTGCCGAGACTGAGCCTGCGATTGCCCCACCCTTATCGCTCCCGGGTTTGGAGCGATAGGGTGGGGACTGTCCTGCCCCCTCAACCTGTTATCCTGTTGCGGGTACGTCGCATGATCACCTGCTCGCCCCGCCTGAGGGCCGCCGCGTTTTCGCTTTTCATCATGACCGCGTTCGCCGCTTGCAATCGCAGCAGCACCAGCGCTGCCGCCCCCGAGTCCTCGCCCAAACCGGCCGCGGCTTCGGCGTCCGCCGGCGCTTCGCTACCTCACGCCGACGGACAGCGCGCGCTGCAATACACGCGCGAGGTCGTTGCCTTCGGCCCGCGATATGTCGGCAGCCCCGGCCACGCCCAAGCCGAGGCGTATTTGCGCAAGGAACTCAGCGGTGACAACCTCCAGGAAGACGCCTTCACCGCCTCCACTCCCGCCGGCAGCCTCCGCATGACCAACTTCATCGCCAAGTTCCCGGGCAAGAAGGACGGACTGGTCGTCGTCAGCGGCCACTACGACACCCTCTACGGACGCAAGGATTTCGTCGGCGCCAACGATGGCGGCTCTTCCACCGGCCTGCTGCTGGAACTCGCCCGCCAACTCCGCGGCAAAAAGCTTGACGGCTGCAGCGTCTGGCTGGTCTGGTTTGACGGCGAGGAGGCCATCCGGCAGTGGTCGCCTACGGATTCCACCTACGGCAGCAGGCATCTGGCCGCGAAGTGGGCGAACGACGGCACGCTCAAGAAGATCCAGGCCTTCCTGCTGCTCGATATGATCGGCGACGCCGACCTCAACGTCGAACGCGACGCCAATTCAACTCCCTGGCTGGAAGACGTGATCTACAAGGCGGCGACCGGCCTCGGCTATGCAACGCACTTTTTTGCGCGCGCGAACCAGATCGAAGATGACCACCTGCCGTTCGCCCGCGCCGGTGTCCCCGTTGCCGACCTCATTGACTTCAATTACGGCCCCAACAATTCTTACTGGCACACGCCCCAGGACACACTGGACAAACTCAGCCCGCAGAGCCTGGAAATTGTCGGCAGCGTCGTGCTGGAAACCATACGTATGCTTAACCAGAGCTGAATAGTGCAGATTGCAAAGTGCAGAGTGCAAAGTGAAGAGTGCAGATTGCAGGGTGCTCCGGCAATCTTCAATCTGAAATCTTCAATCTTCAATCCGGCGCAGTTGCTCGGTACTCGGTACTAGGTACTCGGTACTCGCAACATGAACCATCTCACCTTCTGGATCGCTTTTAATATTTTCGTGGTGCTGATGCTGGTGCTGGACCTGGCGGTCTTCCACCGCAAGCCGCACGCCATCAAGTTTCGCGAGGCGCTCGGCTTCAGCATCATGTGGGTGGCGCTGGCGGCGGCGTTCGCCGTCTTCGTCTACTACTGGCGCGGGCGCGCCACTTCACTCGAATTCGTCACCGGCTACCTGGTCGAGGAATCGCTCAGCGTCGACAATCTCTTCGTCTTTCTTCTGATCTTCCGTTATTTCCGCGTGCCCTCCAATTACCAGCACAAAGTCTTGTTCTGGGGAATCCTGGGCGCGCTCATCATGCGCGGCGTCTTCATCCTCGCCGGGGTCACGCTCATCCGCCGCTTTCACTGGATCATCTACGTCTTCGGCGCCTTCCTCATTTACACCGGCGTGCAGCTATTCCGGCAAAAAGAACAGGAAATCCACCCCGAGCACAACCCCGTCCTGAAAATGTTCCGCCGCTGGGTGCCGGTCACGCCCGACTACGTCGGCGGGCGCTTCACCGTCCGCCAGCCGGGCCTGTTCGCAACCCCTCTGCTGCTGGTGCTCATCGTGGTCGAAACCACCGACGTTCTCTTCGCCGCCGACTCCATCCCCGCCGTGCTCGCCATCACCCGCGACCCGTTCATCGTTTACACCTCAAACGTCTTTGCCATCCTCGGCCTGCGCTCTCTCTATTTCGCGCTCGCCGGCATGATGGAAGCTTTCCACTTTCTCCATTACGGCCTCTCCGCCATCCTTATCTTCATCGGCGTGAAAATGCTGCTCTCCAGCTATTACCCTATCCCCACCGAATACGCCCTCATCACGGTCGGCCTGGTCTTGCTGATCTCGGTTGTCGCCTCGCTCCTCATCGCCCCTAAGAGAGCACCGCCCAAAGCCTAACGCCTGAAGCCTGAAGCCTCCTCTTCTCACCACACCCTGCACCTCTCTGCCGGCGCCATGGGCGCGCCCGTCTTGCAGTGGAACGCCTCCTGGAATTCCGGCATGTTGCGCACCACGCCGTTGGTGCGGTGCTTCGGCGGCGAGTGCGGATCGGTCATCGCCCGCATGCGCATCACCTCCGGACGCTGGTTGCTGCACCAGCTCTGCCCGTAGCCGACGAAGAACCGCTGCTCCGGCGTCAGCCCTTCAACCGGCGGCAGCTTCTGCCCGTGTGTCTCCTCGCGCCACGCCATGTACGCCAGGATCAGCCCGCCGATGTCGGCCACGTCCTCGCCCAGCGTCAGCTTGCTGTTGATCTTGATCTCGTCCACGATCGTGTACTGCGCGTACTGGTCGGCCACGCACTGCGCCCGCCGCTCGAATTCCTTGCCATCCTGCGGTTGCCACCAGTCGCGCAGGTTCCCCTCGGCATCGAACTGCCGGCCCTGATCGTCGAAGCCGTGCGTCAGCTCGTGCCCGATGGTGCCGCCGGTGTCGCCATAATTCGGCGCGTCGTCCATCTTGGGATCGAACAGCGGCGGCTGCAAAATCCCGGCAGGGAAGTTGATGCTGTTGTTCTGCGCGTCGTAGTACGCGTTCACCGTGGGCGTGGTGATGTACCACTCCGTCCGGTCCACCGGCTTTGCGATCTTGCGCAATTGCCGCATGAACTCAAACGCGTTCGCCCTCTCGCCGTTGCCCAGCGCGTCGCCGCGTGCGATTTTCAGCGCCGCGTAGTCGCGCCACTTGTCCGGATATCCAACCTTGTTGACCACCGTGTGCAGCTTGGTGAGCGCCTGCTGTTTCGTCGGATCGCTCATCCAGCTTAATTGCCGGATGTCGCGCGCCATCGCCTGTTCGATCTGCCGCACCATCGTTAGCGTGCGCTGCTTGGCCTGCGCGCTGAACGCCACCTCCACGTACGCCTGCCCCAGCGCCTCGCCCAGCGCGCGGTCGGTGTAGCGCACGCACCGCTTCCACCGCGCCTGCAGCTCGCGCGCGCCCGTCAGCGTCCGGCTGTAGAAGTTAAAGTCCTCCTCCACGAACGGAGCTGCCAGCCAGCGCGCCTGCGCGTGCACCAGGTGCCACCGCAAGTATGCCTGCAACGCCGCCGGCTTTTCGCTGGCGACCACGGCGTCCATCGCCTTCACGAAATCCGGCGACGCCACGTTCAGCGACTTCACGCCCGACAAGCCGTAGGCGCCGAAATAGCGGTCCCACGGGAACGCCAGGCTCAGCGCCTGCAGTTCCTGCCGCGACATGCGGTGATAGGTCGCCTTGGGATCGCGCCGCTCGACCCGCGTCATCGAGCCCTTCGCCAGCGCGGTTTCAATCCGCATCACCGCCTGCGCGTCCGTTGCGGCCGCTTGTGGCGTCTCCCCGGCGAGCTCGAGCATCCTTTGCACGTGCGCCACGTACTTCGTCCGCAATTCCTGCGATTTTGCATCATCCTTCAGGTAATAGTCCCGGTCGGGCAGCCCCAGCCCGCCCTGGTCCACCTCCGCGATCACCTCCGCGGAATTCTTTGCGTCCTGCGTCGAGCCGAACCGGAACAGCGGCGCCTGCCCAAAGTAAATCCCGATGTCCTCCGGATGCGCCCGCGCCAGGTGATCCGCCAGATCTCCCTTGGTGCGCACCGCTGCAATGCGATCGAGATCAACTTGCAGCGCGCCGGCGCCGGTTGCGTCCACCGCTTTTTCATCCATGCACGAGGCGTAGAAATCCCCGATCTTCTGCTGGATGGGCCCGCGGTGCGGACCCGGTGCCGCTGCGTTTTCCAGGATCAGACGCAAAACCTGGCGATTCTCCTCTTGCAGCTTTGCGGTCAAGCTCCACGACGACTGGTCCGCCGGAATCGGGTTCTTCTGCTGCCACCCGCCGCAGGCGTACGAATAAAAATCGACGCACGGGTCCACGCTTTTGTCCATCGCCGTCACGTCAAGTCCCGGCGTGTACGACGCGGGGATGTTATTCGCTGTTTCTGCTGGTTTTGGCTCTGGATGCTGCGTGGCGGGCGCCGGCTGCTGAGCGATCGCCATTGGGGCGCAGGCCGCACAGAAGCAAAGGTGGAGCAGAAGTACGGAAACAGCTCTCGATAAGTGCACGAGAATGTCCTCGCGAATCGAAGTCTGTCGCGTGAGCGACGGGTGAAAGTAGCCCGGCACTTCAGTGCCGGGAAGGCATCAGCAAGTTACGGTCAAGTCCCGTAGGGACGGTTGAATTGTGCGGGAAAACTTACTCAAATCTTATGCTGTCGCCCTTGACCACCGAATGCTTCTTGAATTTCGCATCGTTGTGCAGCGGGAAATCCGTCCGATACTGCGCCCCCCGGCTTTCCTCCCGTGCCAGCGCCGAGCGCGCAATCAACAGCGCAACCTGATGGATATTGGCGGCTTCGCACACGGCCCGATGGATCGCCTGCCCCCAGCATTCCTGCAGCTTTTGCAATTCATAGACGGCGCGCTTGAGCTGCGGTCCGCTGCGCACGATCCCCACCTCGCGCCACATCAGGCTCTGGATTTCCTGCACCACAGCGTTGGTGGAAGCCGTGTTACTCGCGCTCGGCGCAGCCTCCGCAGGATGTTCCGCAGCGGAGTGTTGCCCGCGCCGCTCTTCCCGCATCGCCTTCGCCGCGCGCGCGCCGAACACCAGCCCTTCGAGCAGGGAATTGCTCGCCAGACGATTCGCGCCGTGCACCCCGGTGCACGCCGCCTCGCCCGCCGCGAACAGCCCGCGCAGGTTGGTTCTGCCGTTCAGGTCGGTGCGCACGCCGCCCATGGCGTAGTGCGCCGCCGGACGCACCGGCACCAGGTCGGTGGTGATGTCCACGTTGTAATCCAGGCAGGTCTTGTAAATCCGTGGGAAGCGGCTCTCCAGCTTTTTCGCATTCAGGTGCGTCAGGTCGAGGTACACGACGGCGTGCGGTGACTTCACCAGTTCCATTTCGTGCGCGATCGCCCGCGCCACCACGTCCCGCGGCGCCAGTTCCGCCATGTCGTGGTACTTCGGCATGAACCGCGCCAGCTCCATGTTCCGCAGGTACGCTCCCTCTCCGCGCAGCGCCTCCGACAGCAGGAATCGCGGCGCTCCCTGCACGTACAGCGCCGTCGGATGGAACTGCACGAACTCCATGTCGCTGATCTCCGCTCCGGCCCGGTACGCCATGGCCACGCCGTCCCCGGTCGCCACGCCGGGATTGGTCGTCTCACGATAGATCTGGCCCAATCCTCCGGTGGCCAGCAGCACCGCCGACGCGCGCACCTGCTTGCGCGCGCCCTTCTCGTTCATCACGCTCAACCCGGTGACGCGTCCCTCCTCGGTGCACAGCTCGGTTGCGAACTCGAACTCCAGCAGCGTGATGTTCTTCAGCGCCTTGGTTTTCAGCCACAGCGCGCGCCCGATTTCGCGCCCGGTGGAGTCCCCATGCGCGTGCAGGATGCGGTTGCGGCTGTGCGCTCCTTCGCGGGCGAACACCAGCTTGCTCCCATTGCGGTCGAACTCCGTGCCCCAGGCGATCAGCTCCTCGATCCGCTCCGGGCCTTCCTCCACCAGCACCCGCGCCGCCGCCTCGTTGCAGAGCCCGTCCCCCGCGTTCAGCGTGTCCTGCAGGTGCAGCCCGATCTCGTCTTCATCGCTCAGCGCCGCCGCGATCCCGCCTTGCGCGTACTGGGTTGCCGATTCGCTCAACTCGCGCTTTGCCAGCACCAGCACACGCCCGGCGGGCGCCAGATCGATGGCCGCGCGCAGCCCGGCAATCCCCGCTCCCACCACGATGAAATCGGTCTCACTGGGTACGGATTTCATGGACGCACGATGTTACATCTTCGCCCCTGCGATAGTCAGTATCGTCGCAAACGAGCGTCACCACGCACCGTTGCAGCGCGCCCGTCCTCGAGGCCGACTCGCAAATCTCCCGTTGTAGGCCCCGGCGCCCCCGCCGGGGCTGGCCTTTATCGCGTACCAAATTCCCGCGGCGGCGGGCGCCCTCGCCCGCCGCAAACCGCAAACCGATAACCGAGAACCGCACGCGCCACTTACCTCTGCGTTATCATTGAATGGTGCGGCAAGTCGAAGTTCAACTCCCCTCCCATCGCTACACGGCGACCATCGAATCGGGCCTGCTGAAGCGCGCCGGGGAGCTTCTCCGCGCCGCTCTGCCCGACCGCTCGCGCTACTTCGTCATCACGGTTCCGAGGGTCAAGAAACTCTGGGCCAAAACGCTCACCGCCTCCCTGGCCAAGGCTAAGCTGGTGCACACCGTCATCGAAATGAGGGACGGCGAGCGCGCCAAGAACCTCGAAACCGTCCGCGACCTCGCCACCAAGCTGGTGCGCCGTGGCGCCGACCGCAAGTCCGCCGTCATCGCCCTGGGTGGCGGCGTTGTCGGCGACGTTGCCGCCTTTGTCGCATCCATTTACATGCGCGGCATTGACGTCGTGCAAATCCCCACCACCTTTCTGGCGCAGGTGGACGCCTCCATCGGCGGCAAAACCGGGGTGGACCTCCCCGAAGGAAAGAACCTTCTCGGCACCTTCCATCAACCGCGCGCCGTGCTCATCGATCCCGGCGTGCTCTCCACCGTCGCCGAGCGCGAATACCGCTCCGGCCTTTACGAAGCCCTGAAATGCGGCATCATTCGCCGCCCCGACATCTTCGCCTTCATGGAGCAGAACCGCGAGCGCATCCTGCAGCGCGATCCCGCCGCGCTGGAGTGGCTGATCGCCGAATGTGTGCAAGTGAAGGCCGACGTGGTTGCCGCCGACGAGCGCGAAGCCGGCCTGCGCCGCATCCTCAATTTCGGCCACACCGTCGGCCACGCTCTGGAAGCCGAAACCGGTTACAAGCACTTCCTGCATGGTGAAGCCGTCGCCTGGGGCATGGTCGCCGCTTCCATGATCTCCGCCGCCATGCAGAAGGCCGACTCCGAAACCGTGCGCCGCATCATCTCTTCCGTGCTCTCCTATGCCGCTTTGCCCAGGGTCGAGGCGCGCGGCAAGCGCATCGCCCGCCGCCTCGCTCACGATAAGAAGACCATGAACGGCATCGTCCACTTCATCCTCCCCATCGAGGTCGGCAAGGTCGAAGTCGTTCCCGACGTCCCCGAGCGCGCCGTCATCGAGGCGGTCGAAGAACTCCGCCACCTATCGCAGGCGTAGGCACTCTTACTTCCTCGCAATTAGGCTTGGTCCGGTAAATTAGGCTTTTCGGGAAGGGCACGGCGTCTCGAACAAATATCTAAAGAATTGTCATTTCGAGCGAGGACGCGCCCGAAAGTGTGCGGGCTGGGTTTGCCCGCACGCAAGGCGCGTCCGAGTCGAGACCTGCCCTGAGCGAAGTCGAAGGGAACCTGCTTTTGCGGTTGCCCCACCCTTGTCTCGCCGCGATGGAGCTTGCGCTGACGCAGTCACCGGGGCGAGACAGGGTGGGGATGTTCCTGACGACTGAAGACTGACGACTGAAGACTATCCTCTGTGGTTAACTAACCCCATGGCGGATTCCCTCAAGCCGGTCGTCGGCGCTACCCCCGAAGGCGCGCAGGACCGCCAGCAGGCCGCCGCCGCCGTGCGCGACATGTTCACCTCCATCGCGCCCCGCTACGACCGCCTCAACCACCTGCTCTCTTTCAACATTGATCGCCTGTGGTGGCGCCGCGCGGCCCGCACCTTTCGCCACATCCTGCAACGCCCCGGCGCGCGCGCTCTCGACCTCTGCTGCGGCACCGGCGATATGGCCTTTGCCCTGCTACGTGCCTCCGGCAAGCAAACTGAAATTTTCGGCGCCGACTTCTCTCACGCCATGCTCGTCCGCGCCGTGCAGAAATCCCGCGGTAGCTCACTTCGCTGGCTCGAGGCCGACGCTCTCCGGCTTCCCATACCCGACGCCGGCTTCGACCTCGTCACCTCCGCCTTCGGCTTCCGCAATCTCGCGGACTACGACGCCGGCCTGCGCGAAATCTTCCGCGTCCTGCGCCCGGGCGGCGAAGTCGGCATTCTCGACTTCGGCGAACCCGCGGGCCTCATCGGCCGCCTCTATCGCCTGTACTTCAAGCGCGTCTTGCCCGCCGTCGGCACCGTCATCTCCGGCGTCAAAGGCCCCTACGCCTACCTACCCGCCTCGGTCGAGTGCTTTCCTTCGCCCGCAGAAATGCTCGACCGCATGCGCTCCGCCGGATTCGGCGATGTTTCCTGGACGCCCTACACGTTTGGAATTGCGGGACTGTATCGCGGAAAGAAAAGCTAGCCACAGAGGACACAGAGGGAGATTTTCTGAGAAAGGGTCATCCTCTTGAAGGGCGTCATCCTGAGCGCGCGCATGGGTGGAGCCTGCCCTGAGCGAAGTCGAAGGGGCACGCGCTCAGGATCTATGCTTTTCTGAAACTGAAACTGAAACTGAAACTGAAACTGACCTTCCTCTTCCTCTGTGCCCTCTGTGGCTAATCAAGTCCGAAGAAGCGGTAGAAATTTTCCGTTGTCACCGCCCCAACCTCTTGCGCCGGCATCCCACGCAGCTCGCCAATATGCCGCGCCGTCTCCGCCACGAACGCCGGCTCGTTGCGTTTTCCGCGATGTGGCACCGGCGCCAGGTAAGGCGAGTCCGTCTCAATCAGCATGCGTTCAAGCGGGATTTGCGCCGCTGCCTCGCGAATGGAAACCGCTTTCGAATAGCTCACGTTTCCGGCAAACGAAATCATGAATCCCAAATCCATGCCCGCCCGCGCGTGCTCCACTGTGCCGGTAAAGCAGTGCAGAATCCCGCCCAGGCCGCTCGACTGCCAATGCTCCCGCAGCAGCCGAAACAGGTCTTCCCAGGCATTTTCGCTGTTGTCCGACGGCCGGTTGTGGATCACGATCGGCAGCTTGGCGGCGCGCGCCAGCTCCATCTGGCGAATGAACACGGTCTGCTGCACCTCGCGCGGCGAGTGGTCGTAAAAATAATCCAGCCCGATCTCACCCCACGCGATCACCCGCGGGTCGCGCGCCAGCTTTTCCATTTCGCCGTAATGCCGTTCCTGGTCCAGCGCCGCCTCATGCGGATGCACGCCGATAGTGGCGTAGATCGTTAAAGATGTGTCATCCCGACCCTGAGCGGGGCGAAGGGGAGGGACCTGCTTTTGGTTTTCCCATCGACCAGAGCCTGCCCCGAGCGAAGCCGAGGGGACCATCGACCATCGACCGGCGAGTCTGATCCCACACGCCACGTCATCCGGCCCGCTGCCGTTCCCGATCGCCACCAGCGCCTCGACGCCCGCTTCCCGCGCCCGCGCCAGCACCTGTTCGCGGTCCGGCGCAAATTTCTGCCCGTCAAGATGACAGTGAGAGTCAACGTACATAAAAGCGAACCACGGATCGCCACGGATTCACACGGATAAAACAGAAGAAAAAATGATCCGTGTGAATCCGTGAAAATCCGTGGTCAATTATTTCAATTTTGCCCCGACCGGAACGTCTTCCAGGAATCCCGCCAGCACCGGCTTGCCGCCCTCGACCGAAGCTGCCACGATCATGCCGTTCGACTCCAGTCCTTTCAGCTTGCGTGGCGCCAGGTTGGCCACGATCACCACTTTGCGTCCGATCAACTGCTCCGGCGTGTACGCCTCGGCGATGCCGGCGACCAGCTGCCGCACTTCCGTTCCGATATCCACTTCCAGCCGCAGCAACCGGTCCGCGCCTTTGACTTTTTCCGCCGACTTCACCTGCCCGACGCGCATCTCCACCTTGAGGAAATCGTCAATCGAGATTTTTCCCTCCGGCGCCGCGGCAGCCGGTTTTCCGCTCGCCGCCACTACGCCAGCACTCGGCGCCGCCGCCGGGCCGCTCGCCGCCGCCGGCGTCGCCTGCTGTTCCGCTGTCGCTCCGCTTCCCGCGGGCGGCGCGGTTTCACCGTTCTGTCCCATCGCCATCTCCACCGGCTGGCGCGCTCCGGCGGTTGCAGGCGGCTTCTTGGTCTCGGCCGATGCGACGGGCGCGCGGCCCTGCTGCTCCATCTCGTGCATCTTCTCGATCGCGCTCTTGTCGACGCGCGGGAACACCGGCTCCACCTTGCCCAGCTTCGTTCCCAACTCCAATTGTCCCCACTTGAGCTGGTCCAGGCGGAACTTCGAAATTTCTCCGAGACCGAGCTGCTTCCAGATCCGCGAACTCGACTCCGGCACCACCGGGTGCACCAGCGCGGTCACCACCCGCAGCGCCTCCGCCGCGGTGTACAGGATGGTGCCCAGCCGCGACCGGCTCGGCTCATCCCCTTTTTCCGCCACTGCCCAGGGCTCGTTTTCCACGATGTACTTATTCACCGCGGCAATCACGCCCCACACGCATTCCAGCGCGCGCGAGAACTGGTAATCGTCGAACAGCCGCCGGCACTCTTCGATGGCGCGCGTCGCGTGCTCCTGGATGGCGTTGTCCGCCGCGGTCCGCGACCCTGTCGCCGACGGGTACGGCACCTCGCCGCGAAAATAGCGTTGGATCATGCTCAAGGTGCGGCTCGCCAGGTTGCCGTAATCGTTCGCCAGGTCGGAATTGAAGCGCCCCACCAGCGCGTCGAAGGAGAACGACCCATCCTGCCCGAACACGATCTCGCGCAGCAGGAAGTAGCGCAGCGCGTCCAGGCCGAGCACGTCAATGATCGTCTCCGCGCGCACGATGTTCCCGCGCGACTTCGACATCTTGTCCTGCTCGAACAGGATCCACCCGTGCGCCATGATCGTCTTGGGCAGCGGCAGGTTGGCCGCCATCAGAAACGCCGGCCAGTACACGCAGTGGAAGCGCACGATCTCCTTGCCGATCATGTGCACCTCCGCCGGCCAGTATTTCTCGAACTGCTGCTGGTCCTTTTTCTTCTCCGATCCGTACCCGATCGCGGTGATGTAGTTGCTCAGCGCGTCCAGCCACACGTAGATCACGTGACCGGGATCGTCCGGCACCGGAATGCCCCATTGGAACGTGCTGCGGCTGATGGAGAGATCGCGCAGCCCGCCCTTCACGAACGACATCACTTCGTTGCGCCGCGTCTCCGGGCGGATGAACTCCGGATTCTCCTGGTAGTACTTCAGCAGCTTGTCCTCGAATGCCGAGAGCTTGAAGAAGTAATTTTCCTCGCTGATCGTTTCCGTCGGGCGTCCGCAGGTCGGGCAGGGCGCGCCCGGACCTGCGGAATCCACGTACAGGTTGTCGTGGACGCAGTATTGGCCGGTGTACGTTCCCTTGTAAATGTGGCCGTTGTCGCGCAGCACGCGGAACAGCGCCTGCACGCCGCGCTTGTGTTCCGCCGAGGTGGTGCGGATGAATTTATCGTAGGTCGCGCCCACCCGGTCGGCCATCGCCTTGAACGCCGCCGCGATCTCGTCCACGTATTCGCTGGGATCGCGTCCCGCCGCCTGCGCCGCGCGCTCCACGTTGACCCCGTGCTCGTCGGTGCCGGTCAGCAGGTACGTGTCCTTGCCCAGCATCCGCTGCCGCCGCGCAATGGTGTCGCAGACGATGGTGGTGTACGCATGCCCCAAATGCGGCCGCGCATTCACGTAGTAAATCGGCGTCGTGATGTAGAACTTCTCTGACATGTAGTTCGTTCTGCTATTCGGTGGAAGCGCCGGGCTTCAGCCCGGCGACACAAGCACCTCAAGAATTGTCATTCCGAGGGGACTTTAGTCCCCGAGGAATCTGCTGTTCACTTCTTACAACCAAACTCGGTACTTGCACTCGAATCCTTCATCATAGGGAACCCTCACACCCTCGTCAAACCTCCGGCATTGCTATAATCGCTTCTTCCTACAACCGTTTGTGCGGGGTCCCCAACACGCGCCGCGCGTGTTGGGGTGCTCTTACGAGGCCGCTTGTACCGCCATTTCCAGCAGCAGCTCGCCGATCGCGTTCGCGCCTACCTGCGCGAAACCTACGACATTGACTTGGCCAACGTTGTCATCGAGCAGCCGCCGAAGGTCGAGCTCGGCGAATTCGCGCTGCCGCTTTGCTTCGAGCTCGCCAAGCGCCTGCGCAAGGCGCCGCGCAAGATCGCCGAGGAAATCGTCAGCGGCATCGGTGCCATCGAAGGCTTCGAGAAGCTGGAAGTCGCGGGCGCGGGATACATCAACGCGCACCTCCATCGCGCCGCCGCCGCCGCCGCGCTCGCCGCAGGAGATGAGCCGCCACAACTTCCCGGCGTCGAAGGCAAAATTCTCGTCGAACACACCAGCATCAATCCCAACAAGGCCGCGCACATCGGCCACTTGCGCAACGCCATCCTCGGCGACACCTTCGTTCGCCTGCTGCGCGCCGCCCGCCGCACCGTGGACGTGCAGAACTACATCGACAACACCGGCGTCCAGGTCGCCGACGTGGTCGTCGGCTTCCGCGAACTCGAACCCAAGAGCCAGCAGGACATCGAACAGCTCGCGCGCCGCGAGCCGCGTTTCGATTACCTCTGCTGGGACCTCTACGCGCGCGTCTCGCAGTGGTACCAGGAAGACAACGCAAACCTCCAGAAGCGTGCCGAGGCGCTGCACGCGATCGAGCAGGGCGGCAATGAATCCGCCGATATCGCCGAGATCATCTCCGCCGCCGTTCTGCGCCGCCATCTCGAAACCATGGAGCGGCTCTCCATCGAGTACGACTTCCTGCCGCGCGAGAGCGAAATTCTCCGCCTGCATTTCTGGGACCTCGCCTTCCAGCAGATGAAGGACAAAGGCGTGCTCTACCTCGAGGCCGAGGGCAAGAACAAGGGCTGCTGGGTGATGGGGCGTCCGCACGCGGCAGGCAAGTCCGAAGAGGAGCACACCGAAGAAGACCAGAAGGTCATCGTGCGCTCCAACGGCACCGTCGGTTACGTCGGCAAGGACATCGCGTATCACCTGTGGAAGTTCGGCCTGCTCGGTCGCGACTTCGAATACCGCCGCTTCTACCAGTATCCCAATCAGCATGAAGTCTGGATTTCGGCGGTCGAGGGCGAAAAAGATCATCCGCATTTCGGCGGGGTGAGCGCCATCTACAACGTCATTGACGCGCGCCAGGCGGAAGCGCAGAACACGGTGATCGAAGCGTTACGCGCGCTCGGTTACACCCATGCTGCGGAGCATTACACGCACCTGTCCTACGAAATGGTTGCGCTCACCCCGCGCTGCGCCTCCGAACTCGGCTATCAGCTGAGCGAGGACGATTTGGGCAAGGCCTACATCGAGGTCTCGGGCCGCAAGGGTTTCGGCGTCAAGGCCGACGACCTGATCGACACGCTGATCGCTGCCGCTCGCAAGGAAGTGGATTCGCGTCATGCCGAACTGCGCGAGGAAGACCGCCGCGAGATCGCCACCCAAATCGCCATCGGCGCGCTGCGCTACTTCATGCTCAAGTTCACCAAGCCGAGCGTCATCGCCTTCGACTTCAAGGAAGCCCTCAGCTTCGAGGGAGAGACCGGCCCTTACGCCCAGTACGCGGTCGTCCGCGCCACCAACATCTTCCGCAAAGCCGGGGTTGATCCTGAATCGGTGCTCTCCGCAATCGGCAATCGACAATCGACAATCGGCAATTCGCCATCGACCATCGACCATGGACCATCGACGTCCATCGATTTCGCCACTTATCTCAGCGCGCCTTCTGCCAACGAACTCTGGGAGCTCTGGCTCGCCGCCTCGAAAACCTCTTACGTTTTCGAGCAGTGCATCGCGACCGCCGAGCCCGCCCACGCCGCCAAGCACGCTTTCCAGTTGGCGCAGCTCTTCAATAACTTCTACCACCGCCACCACATCCTCAACGAACCCGACGAGGGCAGGAAACAATTCCTGCTGGCGACGGCTGCGGTGGTGCGCCGCGAACTCATCCGCATTCTCCACGTCATGGGCATCACCGTCCCGCCCGTCATGTAGCGCGGCGTGTTGCTGCGTCTGATCGCTTCTTGCGCGATTTTCAGATCACCCGATCACCTGATCACCAGATCACCCGATCTCGCCTGGCTGGATTTTTTCCGACCCCCTCCCGTAAGCTAGGCTGTTTCCTTTCCTGTGGAGCGAACGACATGGCCGACCAGAAGCGCGTGTACGCCACCTGCGATATCGGTGAAGCCCTCGATCTGCTGCGCCAGCGCGGCTACGACGTCGAGGTCTATCCCGGCCCGGAGCCGCCGCCGAAAAAACTCATCATCGAAAAGATCCAAAGCGGTGTGGACGGCCTCATCACCACCCTGCGTGATCCCATCGATGCGGAAATCTTCGAGGCGGGCAAGGGCCGCCTGAAGGTGGTCGCGCAGCTCGCCGTCGGATTCGACAACATCAATCGCGCCGACGCCAACCGCTTTAAAGTCCCGTTCACCAATACGGCCGACGTTCTCACCGAAGCCACCGCCGAATTTGCCTTTTTCATGATGGGCGCCCTCGCCCGCAAGCTGTGGAGCGCCGAACATAACGTGCGCAAAAACGAGTGGGGCACCTGGCACCCGTACCTGCCGTTCCTGGGCGACGAAGTCACCGGCAAAACCATCGCCGTCATCGGCACCGGCCGCATCGGGCAGGCGATCATCAGGAAATGCGACGGCTTCGACATGAACATCCTCTGCTACGACCCGGTGTACCAGAACCACCAGTTCGTGCAGGCCATCCAGCAACTCAAGAACCTGCGCCATTCTTCCGGCATCACCAAAGACCGCACCTGGATCAAGTACGTGGAATTCGAGCAGGCATTGCACGAATCCGACTTCGTCACCATTCACGTGCCGCTGGTCCGTCCCGGCGAGGGCGACATCCCGACCTATCACCTGATGAACGAGAAGACGCTGCGCATAATGAAGCCTACCGCCTACCTCATCAACAACTCGCGGGGGCCGGTGGTGGACGAGGTCGCGGTCGCCAAGGCGCTGAAGGAAAACTGGATTGCCGGCGCCGCCCTCGATGTCTTCGCCAAAGAACCGCTGCCCGTCGACTCGCCCTTGCGCGATCCCGCCATCGAGGACCGCTGCCGCCTCTACCCGCACTTCGCCAGCGCGGGCAAGATCACGCGGCTCTCCACCGATCCCGACAAAGGCATGGCGGGCCGCTGCGTGCAAGGCCTGATTGATGTGCTGGAGAACCACTACAACGCCGATCCCAGCAAGATGCCGTTCGTGGTCAACAAAGAAGCGTTCAAGAAGTAGGTGGCAATTGGGAGTTAGGCCTAGTTTCAAAATTCCGACGATCGGTAGAGATGGGGCTGTGATCAATAGTTACGCGGGAGCACAATGCGGCTGAGGCAACCCGGTTATGCATAGCTCCAATTCGTGTGCGCAGTGCGAAGGAACGGGCAGATGCCCGAACTGCAATGGCACCGGCACGAATCCGCATCTGAGCTCCACCGAGCCGACGTGCCCTCACTGCTCTGGAACTGGGATGTGCAGCGAATGTGACGGGACGGGGAAGTCCGCGATCGCCATGCCTCTGTACCACGGCAGCCTGCTCAAGCAGGGGCTGCTTTGGGCGGCCATCGTCATTGCAATCTTTTGGGTCACTTCGCTTTTCAGCAGCAGCCGCTTCTATGGTGCTGCGTTGAGTCTGATTTGGACGTTTTCTTGGTGTTTGATTTTGTATCGCAACGCGAAACGGCACGAACGCAGGCACAATCAGCCATTGCCCCGCAGGTAACGGTTGTGAAATGCCGCTTGACCTGACAAGAACCTGACAAAGTTTCTAGCTGACCTTTCCGTCGCCACGGCCAAGCTGCTCACGCGCTGAAGGTTAAAGGGAAAGCCTGCTCTACGAGAGAAGTCCCGTAGGGACGGCACGAATAACGGCTCGAAATTATTGGGATGTCGCGACCAACGACCATCGACTCCTAACTACTAATCAGCAGTTCTTTCGCCCTCTGCGTCGCCTTCACCACCGCCTTGATCAGCGTCACCCGCAGCTTGCCCTCTTCCAGTTCGAGGATGCCGTCAATCGTGCACCCCGCGGGCGTGGTGACCGCGTCCTTCAGCAGCGCGGGATGACTCCCGGTTTGCAGCACCATTTGCGCGGCGCCGAGCACGGTCTGGGCCGCCAGCTCGGTAGCCAGTTCCCGCGACAGCCCAACCTTCACGCCGGCTTCGGCGAGGGATTCGAGAATGATGAAAATGTACGCCGGACCGCTGGCCGAAAGGCCGGTGATCGCGTCCATTTGCTTCTCCTCGGCGATCGCGCACCGGCCCACGGAGCCAAACAGTTGGCGGGCGATTTCCATGTGCTCGTCGGTGGCAAAGCGGCCCTTGCAGATGGCGGTCATTCCGCAGCCCACCACGGCGGGCGTGTTGGGCATGGAACGCACCACCGGCACTTTTCCCTTCAGCCTTTGCTCGATATAGCTGGTGGGGACGGAAGCGACGATGGAGATGACCAGCTTGCCGCGTCCGACCTCAGGCCGGATTTCCGCCAGCACCTGCTCCACCACCTGCGGCTTGACGCACAAAAAGATGATGTCGGCGGCGCGAGCCGCCTTGCGATTGTCCGTGCTGATGGGTAGGTTGAAGCGGCGCGCCAGGGTCGCGGCGCGCTCGGCATGCTGCACGGTGGCGCTGAGCGCAAGGCGCGGCGATCCCTGGTAGCGCGCAAAAGCTTCCAGCAGGATGCCGCCCATCTTTCCTGCACCCAGGAGCGCGACCTTTCTCGCGCCCGCCCGAGCTTCTTGTTTTGCCGTCTTGGTGGCCTGCTGCATATACGTTGTCCTCGGAGTTGAAAATTTTGATCGATTCGGAAGGAGGTTTCATTCCCGATTTCAGTTAGCCCTTCTGAACTGAAACTGAAACTGAAACTCTAAGCTGTTTTACGGTCGCGGCGCCATGGCACCGACCAGGGACTCGAAAATCCTGAAGCCGTCGGTGCCGCCCATGATGGCCTCGCTGGCGCGCTCGGGGTGGGGCATCATGCCCAGCACGTTGCGTCCGGCATTGCAGATTCCGGCGATGTTGTCGAGCGACCCGTTGGGATTGGCCGCCACGCTGATCTCGCCCGCCGGGGAACAATATCGGAACACGATACGTTGTTCGTTCCGCAGCTCCTCCAGCGTTGCTGCGTCGCAGAAATAGTTGCCGTCCATGTGCCCGATGGGGATCTGCAGCACTTCGCCGCGGCGGCAGCCGCTGGTGAACGGCGTCTCCGCGTTCTCCACCCGCACGTGCACCGGCTTGCAGATGTATTTCAATCCGGCATTGCGCAGCAGCGCGCCCGGCAGCAGGTGCGATTCGCACAGGATCTGGAATCCGTTGCAGATACCCAGCACCAGCCCGCCCGAGGCGGCGAACTTGCCCACCGCTTCCATCACCGGCGAAAAGCGCGCGATGGCGCCGGTGCGCAGGTAATCGCCGTAGGAGAAACCGCCGGGAACCACGATCAGATCGCAGTTTTCCAGGTCCTGCGACTCGTGCCACAGGTAGGTGACCGGCTCTTTCGCCACCTGCTGGAATACCCAGTAAGGGTCCTGGTCGCAGTTGGAGCCGGGAAACTGGATGACGCCGACTTTCATTGACTTCAGTTTAGCATTGGCCGACGCGATTGGACTGGCGATTGAAACAACTTGTGACTAGCAAATTTTCATTTGTAGCGATTGCAATTTTGACTGTAGCGATCGGCAATCTTGAAGGGGAAGTTGGACCAGGAAGTTGGACCAGCAGGATTGTGCGGGAAGGGCACGGCTTCAGCCGTGCCACCCGAATCCGCTAAGAGCTAAGAGCTAAGAGCTAAGAGCTAAGAGCTAAAAGCTGTTTACTGCGGCGGCGTTTGCAGCGATGGAGGCGGCGCCGGATGCATGCGGTCGTGCATGCCGTCGTGTGCAGGGTCAGGATGCGGGCGCGCGCGCATGCGGCCGGCGGACTTCATCGCTTCCAGCTTGTGCCACTGCTCCGCCGTCAGAATGGTGCGCACGGTGACCGCCATCTGCCCGAAATCTTTCACCAACCTGCTGGCCGCGGTGGACGCCGCATCCAGCTCCTGGTTAAAAGCGGCGCGATCGAACGGATCGCCGTCGAGCAGCGACTGCAGCCGCACGTACGACTTCAGCCCCGTGGCGCCGGCATCAATCAGCGTCAATTTCACGTTCGTGCTCACCTGCTCGAGCTGCTTCTTCTGTGCCTCGGTGAGGCGCAGGTCGTTGGCGATATCGGGATTGTTCCACCAGTCGGTCGTCAGCGCGGCCGGCGGGTTCCAGTGGCCCATAAACGGCGGGCCGTCGGGCGCAGGCCGCGGTGTTTGCGCCTGCAACGCCCCGGCCGCGAACAATAGGACAAGCGTGACTACCAGGAACTTGAGTTTCATGCCGTATCTCCTGACTTGATGTTTATTACGATATGCCATCCGTTCCGGTTCAATAAATCCGTGCCTCGGCGACATTCCTCCCTCGGCAGTACAATCTCGGTTCGTCGTCTCTCTTGCCGCGATGCGCAGTGGGAGCGCGTTCGTCCTCGAACGCGATGGGGAGGACAATTGAATGCCTTATCTGCTGGTGCGGCTCAAAGTGGCGGACTTTGCCAATTGGAAGCGGGTTTTCGATTCCCACGCCGAGGCGCAACGCCAGTCGGGACTGCGGCTCGATAAGGTGTTGCGCAACCTCGACGCCCCCAACGAGGTCGTTACCTGGTTTGAGGTCACGGACCTGGCGAAAGCGCGAGGGTTCGTCACCTCTCCCGCAGTGCCGCGTGCGCAAGAAGATTCGGGAGTCGTGGACAAGCCCGACATCTACTTCCTCGCCTGATTGTCCTCGCCTGAATCGCGCTGCCTGTCTGCCCCGATGCGCGACCCGTCTCAACAACGAAAACGGCGCAGATCTCTCCGCGCCGTCCAACTGAAACTGAAACTGAAACTAGTTCTTCGGCAATTCCAGCTTCTGCCTTGCGGGAGCGCCCTGCTCGCCGTTGGTCTGGGCATTGGCGGTCGCCATCGCTTCCAGGTCCGAGTCCTTATACTTCGGCGTGCTCACGTACCCGTGAATATGGTTGTGGCTGATCCGCTGCACCACCAGTTCGACCGGTTTTCCATTTTCGCCGGCGTAGAAAATCACCGGCTGCAGCAGATTGACGTGCTTCTGGTTCAACGCCACGTCGTCCACCATCAGGTCCATGTCGGCGAACTGGTGCTTGGTGTTAGCTTTTTTCAGCTTGATCCCCACCGGGCCGGTGGCGCGGAACTGCTTGGATTTGTCCACGTCGAATTCGAAGTAGCTGCGCTCGCCCTTGCGCTGAAGCGTAACCAGCTCGCCATGCGTGCGCGCGATCGATCCCGATAGCTCCGTCTTGGCGCCCGCCAAATCGCTACGCGTGTCTTCGATCGCCTTGCCGTTGGCGTCAATCGCCTGGCGTTGCGCGTCCAGCTTCGCCTGGATTTCCTTCCAGCGCTTGTCAGTCACGCCATTAGGCCGGCGCGCCGTCGCCGTGTGCGTCACCCGCGCGCGCTGGGCCGCGGCCGCCGCTGCCTGCTGGCGCTGCGCCTCCGCCTCGCTCATCGCGTTCACCTTCGACGCCAGTTCGTCCAGTTGACCGCGCGTGTCCTTCAGCGCCGTGGTCATCTGCGTGTTTTCCGCCGACAGCTTTTGCGCCGCATTGTGCTCGTGGATCGAATACCCGCCCGCCAGCGCCACCGCCACGCTCAGCGCCGCCACCGCGCCCTTAAGCGGCGTAAACAGAAACGACTTGCCGGAACTCTCATCCATGGAGCATCTCCCAGTCCGTATCAGGACACCTTGATTAGAGCAACTTGCGTACCACGGGCTGCGGTTCCTAACTAGCTGGTAATCAATAGCTTGCGGAATTCGTGAAGAAGGGCATCATGACGAAACTTCGGGCTGGCGGCAAGAATTACTGGCGATGGGATTTTCGCAGTGCCTTTACTGCTGGTAGCGGCGGAGGAGTTGGCCCCCACCGCCCGCCTTCTCGAGGATTTTGTAATGGGAAACCGTGCGTCCAACCATTCCGGCCCGCTCAATCGGGGTGGCTCATCTTACTCGCAAGTCGATCCGGCACAAAATAGCCGAGTTACCGAGTGCTGGCGAAAGCGGTGGTGTGGCCGCTGTTGACAGAATATTCCTTTTAGGTTATATTCCATCCATGGCATGGGAGGTCGAGTATACGGACGAATTCGAGGCGTGGTGGAACACGCTGACCTAGCGGGACCGCCGCGAACAGGAGAGGGATGATGGCAAAGAAGTTCAAGGCACTAAGAGAAAAGATGAGTCCCGAAGCCCAAGAACGCGCCAGGACGAAGGCGCGCGAGTACGCCGAGGCGATGGCGCTCGACGAACTTCGCGTAGCCCGCGAGATGACGCAACAACACCTGGCCAAGATTCTGGGGGTGAACCAGGCGGCTGTTTCGAAGCTGGAGCACCGGGCTGATATGTACGTCAGCACCCTCCAGGACTTCGTCAGAGCGATGGGAGGGACCCTGCGCATCGAGGCAATTTTTCCCGAGGGAAAAGTTGAAATTAAGCAGTTCCGATCGCTAAAGCGGGCGGGGTGATTCCCCGGGCGCCAGTGTGTGAGTACGAAAGCGCGCCTCAGCCCAGACTCGGAGCGTCATCGGCTGCGCACCCAAATCGGCAATCGACAATCGGCAATCGACAATGCATTTGTTCCCGAAATTACCTGTTAAGTGACCAACCAATGAAAAAGCCACCCGTCTCCGGATGGCTTTTTCTCGCAACTCGCGACTCGGGACTCGCGACTATCTGTGCGCCATAGTCCCTTCCTTCTCCACCGCCGGCGCCTGCGCGCTCTCCATCGTGCCGATTCGCATGCTGTAGAACGAGCGGTACACGAAAGTGAACGACACGGCGAAGAAGCAGAGCGCAATGAGGTGGGCCACGCCCGAACCCAATTCGTTGGTCAGCTTCACCGCCAACTCCACCGCCAGCAGGCCGAACAGCGTGGTGAACTTAATGACCGGGTTCATGGCCACCGAGGAGGTGTCTTTGAACGGGTCACCCACGGTGTCGCCGATGACGGTGGCGGCATGCAGGTCGGTACCTTTCTGCTGCAACTCGACCTCGACGATCTTCTTGGCGTTGTCCCAGGCGCCGCCCGCGTTGGCCATGAAGATGGCCTGGTAGAGGCCGAAGATGGCGATCGCGATGAGATAGCCGATGAAGTAGAACGGCTCGATAAACGCGAAGGTCAGCGTGCCGAAGAACACCGCCAGGAAGATGTTGAACATGCCCTTCTGCGCGTAGTGGGTGCAGATTTCGACCACCTTCTTGCTGTCCTCGACTGACGCCTTCTCCACCCCTTCCAGCCGGATGTTGGCCTTGATGAACTCGACCGCGCGATACGCGCCCGTGGTCACCGCCTGGGTGGCTGCGCCCGAAAACCAGTAGATCATCGCTCCGCCCGTAACCAACCCGAGGAAGAACGGCGCGTGCAGCAGCGAGAGCTTGTCCACGTTGGCGGTCAGGCCGTGGGTCAGCGCCATGATGATGGAGAAAATCATCGTCGTCGCGCCCACCACGGCGGTGCCGATCAGCACCGGCTTGGAAGTCGCCTTGAAGGTGTTGCCGGCACCGTCGTTGGCTTCCAGCAGGTACTTGGCGCGCTCGAAGTTGACCGTCATGTTGTAATCACGTTTCAGTTCGGCCTCAATGCCGGGCAACGTCTCGATCAGCGACAGCTCGTAGATGGACTGCGCGTTGTCGGTGACCGGGCCGTAGGAGTCCACCGCGATGGTCACCGGCCCCATGCCGAGGAAGCCAAACGCCACCAGGCCGAAGGCAAACACGGCCGGCGCCAGCATCAGCGGCGTGTTGGTGCCCGGCAGCATGGCGCCCAGGCCCTGCAGGCTGACGTAATAGGCAACGCTCATCAGCACGATCATCGCGCCGCCCAGGTAGTAACAGGAAAAGTTGCCGGCGACGAGGCCGGAGAGGATGTCCAGCGACGCGCCACCTTCGCGCGCCGAGATCACGATTTCCTTTACGTGCCGCGACTCGGTAGAGACGAAGACCTTCACCAATTCCGGAATTACCGCGCCCGCCAGCGTGCCGCAGGAGATGATGCTGGCCAGCTTCCACCACAACGAAGTGTCGCCGCCGAGGGTGGGGATCATCAGGTAGGAGACAACGTAAGTGAGCGCAATGGAGAGGATCGAGGTCAGCCACACCAGCGTGGTCAGCGGTTGCTCATAGTTGATGTCGTCAGCGTTGCGATATTTCGCGTTGGTCCAGGCGGCGTTGATGAAGTAGGAGGCGGCGCTCGACACCAGCATCATCACGCGCATCACGAAGATCCAGACCAGCAGTTGCACCTGGATAGTGGGGCTTTTCACCGCCAGCAGGATGAAGGTGATGAGCGCGACGCCGGTGACGCCGTAGGTCTCGAAACCGTCGGCGGTGGGTCCCACCGAGTCACCCGCGTTGTCGCCGGTGCAGTCGGCGATGACCCCCGGGTTGCGGGCGTCGTCTTCCTTGATCTTGAACACGATCTTCATCAGGTCGCTGCCGATGTCGGCCGTCTTGGTGAAGATGCCGCCGGCAATGCGCAGCGCCGCCGCGCCCAGCGACTCACCGATGGCGAAACCGATGAAGCAGGGCCCGGCGTAATCGCCCGGAATGAAGAGGAGAATGATCAGCATGATCAGCAGCTCAACGCTGATCAGCATCATCCCTACGCTCATGCCGGAGCGTGTCGGGATGGTATGACCAGGAAGCGGCTTACCCTGGAGGGCGGCAAACGCCATACGCCCGTTGGCAAAAGTGTTCACGCGCATACCGAACCAGGCCACGGCATAGCTGCCCAGGATTCCCACCACGCTGAAGCCGAGGATGATCAGCACCTTGCCGATGCTGTATTCGGCTTTCAGCAGGACGCCGAAATACAGGACGATCACCACCGCGATGAACGCCCACAGGATGGCCAGGAACTTCCCCTGGGTCACCAGGTAGGTCTGGCACGTCTTCCAGATAAGCTCTGAAACCTCCCGCATCGAGTGGTGCACGGGCAGTTTCTTGAGCTGCATATACTGCACCAGGGCGAACAGCAGCCCGAAGACGCAAAACAGGATCCCGATCAGCAGCAGTGAGTGTCCATCCGTGCCAAGAAATTGGACGGTGGAAAGGTCGGGCAGCTTGAGACTGGCCTCGCCGCCCATTTCGTGCGACGCGGGCGCCGCTTGCTGGGCGAAGCTCGCGGTGGAAAGCAGGGTTAGAAGTGCAATTGAGATCGCCAGAATCAGGGCCGGACGACGCAAACGTCCGAAGCCGGACAGGGCTCGGCCAAACGGGAGCCTGGTGCGCATAAAAGTCCTCCAAACGGTATTCAGATGAATAGGACGACGAATCGGGCCGCATCCTTGCTTTCTCTCCGTCCAGGCCTGCGGCGAAGGGAGAGCGGTTGCTCGTACCTGATACCACCCGGATGCGCGCTTCCACGTCAAGGCGGGAGCTATGCGTTTGGCCGCGCTCTTGGCCCCATTTCGCCTGCTGCCGGCCGGGATGGGACCGCGGGGTTGCTTGCGCCCGCCATTTCCGCGGAGCACAAGAGACGAATGTATAACATGGGTCCAAATCCGGGTCAATAAACATGCACCGCCGCTTTGACCGCGGGTGAGAAATTGCGATATAAACGTAAGAGAGAATTCGGTTTCGCCACACTCCTCAGTAGCTCAATGGCAGAGCATCCGGCTGTTAACCGGAGGGTTGTAGGTTCGAGTCCTACCTGAGGAGCCATTTCTTTCTGCTAGTTAGGTTGGACGGTCCCGGAATCGGCTTCCGACTGTAGTGAAAATTGTAGGGACTTCCCCCCAAAATCGGCCTTCCGTTCGCCTTCCCGCTAAACTCGAATCCCCTGCGGTTCCGCCGCGGCGGGATGCGATGCTTTCCATGGCATCGCGCAGTGTGTCCAAGGTGAAATGCCCATACCGGGCCGCCATCTTTACCATCGTGCTCTGAGCCCAGCCGACAATCTTGGCGATCTTGGGCAAGGGAATCCCCGCTTCAATCATCCGGGATATTGCCGAGTGGCAAAGGTCGTGGAATCGGAAGCCCGTCAAACCCGCCGGCAGTTCCGGGACTTCAAACTCGCAGTCGATACACACATAGCCCCTGTCCGGTTTCGGCTTGTCGACCAGGATCCCGGTTTTGCACTCGGGACAATGGCGCCGGGTCCGCTTGCGGGCGGCTTCCCATGCTTCTTTGATGGTGCCGATGGGCTCTGACGGGTTTGTCTTGTAGGCGACTGCGCCGGCAGTAAAGCCGAAGGTATCTTCCCGGCCGCCGCCGCCGGCCTTCTCGCTCGGGAAAATGTAGTGGGTTGGCTGGCGGTTAGGGAACTGCTGCGCCCAAAACGTCAAGGTGGTGACCGCCCGCTGATTCAGCGGAACTGTCCGGTTGCTGCCGGCTTCGGTCTTGTCGTGGCCGAATTTCAGGCAGCGGTTAGCAAAGTCGATGTTGTTCCATTTCAGCATTCGGATAGTGTTGAAGCGCGCACCCGTGTTCAAGGCGAGCACAACGAACGGCAGCAAGATACGAGACCGCGACCGGCCACATTCCAGCAGCAAGTCGGATTCCTCTTCGGCAGTCAAAGCGCGGCCGTGTTCGTCATCGCGGATTTTGTACAGCAGTTTTGCGCCGGCGGCTTTGGCTTCCACCCGAAGATTGATCCATGCGCGCGGCCCGAGAATCGAACGCAAGGTCCCCAATTCAAGATTGGTGGTCTTGCGCGCTGCGCCTTCGCCCTGGCGCGCCTGCTTGTATCTGGCAATCTCACGCAAGCCGATGTCGGAGACCAGCAGGCGCCCGAGCACCGGTTTAAGGTGCGTCAGGTCCGTTTCTTCGCTCTGAATGGTCTTGGCCGCCAGGTCGCCGTTGTCTTTGCGGATTCCCAGCCACTTATCGGCAGCCACGGAAAATATCTGTGGTCGCTCGTGCTTTCGCAGACCCGCTGCGCCGTCTTTCAAACCCTGCTTCCGATGCTCAAAGACTTCGCGCGCGCGTGTAATCGAGGTCATCTCTGTTGATTCCTGCACGCGCTGGCCATGGAAGTGAAAATCCATCCACCACACGTTTCCGCGACGATAGAGGGACATGACCTTACCTGCCTTTCGTTGGCGCTTTCAATTCGCCTTTGTTAACTGCTCTGGTTAAGAATTTTGGGGTGATGTCTGGTTCTATCTCGTTAACCCGCTGCTTCCAGTCCCGCCGGGTGCGGCCCTGGCGCCATTCTTTAGCCCACTTCTGCGCGGCTGCCTTTGCCCGGCTCAGCTTGTCCGCGTGTTCCTTGTCCAGCCTCTCGCGGGTTCGGACAACGGCGGTAGCAGCGTTTCCACATTCTCGGGAGCAATAGACCTTTTGCGAATCGCGCTTCTTGATGTAGTAGTTGCCACAGCGCGCGCACGGGCCGGCCAGCTTATCCCATTCAGGATTCAGGGTCCCGACATGAAAGAGGAGCGCGGCGTACCGCTCCGGGTCCATCTGGTTCCCCTGCTCCGGCGTCGGTTCGCGCTCTAGGTGCTCCCAAGATGGTTGAAGCACCAGATACGCCGTTCGGTTCGTTCTCGGCTTCCAGCAGGTGACACACACCTTTGCCACGGTCTCTGCCAGCTCAGGGTTGCTGTGCAACATTTTTTTCAGGTTGCCGCCGTGCCCTTTCAGTTTCTCCATTAAGCCGATTAGCGGCTCACCATACAGCGACACTCCCCCTTGCGGCTTCCAGTTGAGCGTCTTGACGATGTAGTCCAAATCGCTTCTATCGAGATGGAAAAACTTCGATTGCGGAAAAGCTGCCTGAAGGCCAACAAGGACGGGTTGTTTTCCGGCGCGCCGCATCTTGCGAGTACTCAAGAATTACCTATAGCACATAAACTACAAAGAGAACGAGTAAATAATATTGACCTCACACGAAAAAAGGAAAAGAGTGTTGGCATCGCGGGAGTAGCCCGCAGGTACAAACGGAGGAAAACATGCAGGCAGTACGTAAGGGATTGCTGAACGTGGAACAGTTTGCAGAGGCCGTGGGCCTGCGGCCGGCCACTGTGCGCCAGTGGGTATGGCGCCGCAAGGTGCCGTATGTCCGGGTGGGCAGGGCTATCCGGTTCCGACCTGAGACAGCGCAGCAGATTATCGAGCGTGGCACGATTCCGGCCCTAGAGCAGCAGTGAACGCCGTCACATCACCGGCGCCTGCCTACTTCTGCCGTGGATGCGGGCGAGCTCTAGAGTCCGATCGGGCGCTGTTTCACCCCGAATGTTTGAAGCGAGACAAGAGGCGCCGCCTACAGCTCAAGCGGCAGCGCGAGGAGCGGATTCTCGCAGGCCGACTGGCCCGGCTGCGGTGTCCGCACTGCGGAAAGCCGTACGTGGTCGCAAAGCAGCCGTCCGACCCCCAGGGATGCCCCTGTGAAGCTTCACAGCCCGGCTCAGACGCGCCGATGGGGCAAACACAATGAAAGCATCGGCGCCGCAGCGGGACCCTGGCCGGTGGACACGTCAGGTAGTCAGTCAGTCTAGTAGTCAGGTCTCCCTCCCCTCAAGTGGTTTACGAACCAACGCGGTAGGGGAGAAGCGTGGCAGAAAACAGAAGTCAGATGAGGTTGGGGCGGAAGAAATTGAGCACGTTGTGTATCCGCGAATTCCGCCCGGCGAATATCTGGCCCGATGCTGTGTCGCCAAGGTTCACTTTGATCGGGCCTTTGAAAGATGGGTCTGTCTGCTGAAATTCGCGGTGCTCAATTCCGTGGGCGAAAAAATTGCGGAGGTGCCGCAGTGGTACGCGCTTGGGTCTCGAAAAGAGCGACCATTTGTAGGGCGCCGAAGCCGCTATTGGAAGGCATGGTGCGCTGCGGCTGGTGCACCGCCCAGCCGCGCAGATCGAATGCTTCCCAAGGTTTTTCGCCGCCGCTTCATGCGGGTGCTCGTGAGGGATGTGAAAGATGGCTCTTACAGCGTGGTGGACGAAATTCGCGAGTTTGTAGGGTCTCCCGCGCAAGCGGGAGTTGCTGGTGATGCATTCAGGTCAGTCCCAGCACGGGTCCCGGGCGGCCCAAATCCGCCCGGGTTTCCCTCACCCGAAGGTGTGATTGACGTTTCCGACAACCAAACCCCGTGCGGGTGGTGCGGGCGCCGCATGTCGGCCTCTGAGTACCGCAGCCACACCTGCGAAACTATGGCGCCGAGATTGCGGGCTTCAATCCGTGAGTTCGTTCGGAGGAACCCATGATGGCTGCTGCTGAGATCATTCGCACAGTCGCCGAGATCGGAGGTGTGCTTGAGCCGGAAACTCCGACCAGGCTGCGCTACCGGCTGCCGGCCGATTACCCGCCGGAACTTTTGGAACTGCTCAAAGAAAATGCGGCTGAGGTGCTGCGCTTGCTGCGTCCGCTTTCGGGGTCGGTGCAATGAGGCCAGAGCAGCCGTTCGACATCGGCGCGAGGGTTCGTTTGCAGGGCTTGCGGGATAGTGGCGAGGAGCCCGGCGTGGTGACTGGCATCACTTGGGACGACTTGGTCCAGGTAACCTGGGCCGATGTCGGGCTCGAAGGCCAGTACCATCGCGACAATTTGCTTCTCGACAAAAAAACGAAAGGACGAACGACCATGAGCACTTTACCAACAGACGAACCCAAAAAGGCGATCGGCGCCGATGACCGCGGACTCCATTACCCAAGCGCGGCGGTCTCGGGCCATGTGGAGATCGAACTGCCCAGCTTGCCCGGAAACCATAGCGATGTAGAGCGACTTCACGCGCGGGATTTCGGCCCGTTCGTAGTCGGGAAAATCGAGAGCGCCCAGAGCCGGCAGGGGTACCTGAGAAGCGGGCCGACGCAAACTCCGCAGCAAGTGTTCCGCCATTACACAGCGGTCGCGCGGGGTGCGAGCTTGCTGGACGCGGCGGGCCTTGAGCGCATGAGCACACTTGCCAAGGAATTCGAGCGGGCCGATTCCCCGCAAGAGTATTTCGCGCGAACAGTCCGGCCCTTTTTGCACGGCCTGACTCCTGGGAAGAGGTAGCCTCATGGACACCCTGCATAACGCCGAAAACGAGATCTTCGCTCTTACAAAAAAGATCGACGTGTACTTGCGGGTGGGAGATATGGCCGAAGTGTCCCGCCTGCAACTTCAAATCTCGCAACTTCAACAGAAGTACGGCGCCACGAAAGGGCGCGGGAGGGAAGACAATGCCGACAGAACAACTTGAGACGTCGTTACCGGAGCAGGAAATTCAGAACACCGTCGCGGAGATCGGCGCCGTTCTGCAACACGCATTCGACATGCTGATTGCACGGCGCGACACGGCATACGCCGCGGCCATCGAGCCGCTGAACGCCGAGATCGCAGTGTTACAGCAAGAGAGCGCCGAACTCACGGAGTCCGCGCACAAGCAGGAATTGCTCCTTCCGGCTCGCGCACGCGTAGCTCAAACCGAGGCCGACAAGCTCACCGTCGCCGGAAAGCACGAAGCGGCCGCAGTGAAGCTCGCCGAGGCCGAAGAGGCCAGGAACGCGCCGGAAGCGATGCGCGCAAGGCAACGCGAAATCGACTTGCGGTTGGCCGCCATCGAGACAGAAAAGAAAGCCATCGCCCGCCGCATCTTCGAGACGTTGTTCACCGAGTGCCAAGCCGTCATCCGGGCAGCCGAGCGCGGGCTGTTTTGCACCTTGCTCGATGGCCTGAGGGCGAGCTTCTACGAGTTTCAAGAGCGCACCGACACCGGGGGAACGATTGAACGGCCGTACAGCTTTCTCGTGAAGCAGTACTTCCTCGATAGCCTTACCGCGCCAGTTCGCAGCGAAGAATGGACGAGCGGGAACCGCTGGTATTCGGGCCAGCGGTGATGCGGCGGGCTCTTTTTATCGCATGCGTAAGTGTGCAGAACTCAATTTCGGTGAGGTAGCCATGAAAAAGAAAGGCGACGTTGGGTTGGACGCCGCGCAGCTTGCGAAAGTGAAACAGCTTGCGGCTGAGGGTTTCACCCCTCGGCGGATAGCGCGCACCATCGGCAAGAGTCCACATACGGTCGCAAAGGTTTTGAGGAACCCGGTGGTAATTGCCGAAGTGAAAGTCACGAAAGCAGCCTTGGCGGAAAAGTTCAAACTGCAATCCGAAAGAGTTCTCGATTCCATCTGCGACCGGGACATTGCGGGCGCGTCTTTGCAGCAGAAATCCGTGTCCTCCGGCATCCTGATCGACAAGTCTTTGCTCTTGAGCGGCGACCCCACGGTCAATCTCAATATCGACGTGCTCCTGGATGTGGCCGAGGCGATCCGCTCCCGCGCCAGAGAACCCCAAGAGAGCTCCTGGCGAGAATCGCACACCCGGCTCGTTGCCGAAGGCGCACCTTGCACAGTCAGAAATTGTTCGGTCCATTCGTCAAGGCTCAATCTGCCCGCCGGCACAGCCTAACGCAGGGGCATGACCCTTTCCCCTGTCCCGGTGTCATCTACTCACAGGCGAGCAGGTCTATTGTTGGACTGTCACCGCATTCCGTTTGCGCTACGAGGCGCCCGGAGGTAAAGGCCCACACCCCCGAGGCTATCGGCGCGTCCTGCAGCCTGTAGTGGCCTTCTACCGCCATTCCAGGGGCAGTTGTGGCGAGCCTCACAACGGCGCGCGCCGCTTTTGCGGGAAAAAACGCTTTTGGGGGAAAATTCGAACAGGTGGGTGGTATGAGACTTATGTGGGCGGAATCGCTGGGGGGGGCATGGGGGTTGGCGAAAGTAGGACCCGGCCCGCGCTCGTCCGCTGTAGTGAAAACTGTAGGGACCCTCGCCAGAAATCGGGCGAAGTCAGCAGCAACCGCACATGCCGTCAAAGGCGCATGAATAGCCGGTTTGCAACACCTACCATCAACCGCAGCAACCGGGAGAAATGGCTTGTCTCGAACTGTTAACCGGAGGGTTGTAGGTTCGAGTCCTACCTGAGGAGCCATTCTTTTCTGCGGCTTACTGAACACGCGCGGTTTCCTCAGTTACCCATTGTGCCCATTTTTGTGCCCCCTCTGCATCAAAGACCGTGACGCTCGCCAGTTTGTCCACGGCATCGCGCCGGGCAGAGTTCCCGATATGCCCGTACACCTTCGACATTCTGATCGCAGTAGAGGCCGCCCAACCCATGATGTCGGAAACCACGGAAAAGGGGACGCCGGCTTCCAACATGCGCGTACAGCCGGTGTGCCGCAGATCATGCTTCGGCCCGTTACCTATCAAGAAACTCATCGAGAACGTTCGCGATTACGAAGCTGCGCTGCGCCCGGCAATCAAGAAGGACAGAGCGCCAGTCTGGGTTCCCCGCAACTGGGAATACTACGTAATCACCTGCACCGATTGGCCTCGCTTTGACTACATTTGTTCCATTCATTGTGCAACGACTTGCATCCGCTTGCGCCCGCCCGTGTCGGATATGAGCGCAAGTCTCTTGCCATGTGCAGTTCTATTTCATGATGGTTGGCCTCTGACGTGCTGCTACTTTGGTGGGTTTCTCTGTACCAATCCACGTCGGTGATGCACCGGTCCCGGCCCACCTAGGCTCCAGCCTCTTGTTACTAGAAAAGTTCATTGCAGGAGATTTGGCATGCGCCGTCGTGCGTACCCGTTTGCCCTCCTTTCCCACCTTTCTGTCGTCGTATTCCTGACAGTTTTGTTCGCTAGCTCGGTGCTGCACACCGCAATTCCGCAAGTCGAAAGCGGCACTTGGAAAAACGCGGGCAGCATGAGCCTGGGCCGCACCCATTCTGCGAGCGCGCTGTTGAACGACGGTCGCGTGGTGATCAGCGGCGGTGTGTCCGATGCAGGCGCAACTCTCAACACGGCAGAACTGTTTTCCGCCGGCGCATTTGCGCCGGTGCAGCCCATGGCAGAGGCGCGATCGCACCACGCTGCGGTCGTGTTGCCGGACGGGCGCGTGCTGGTCACCGGCGGTGATAACGGTGGAGGCGTCACGAATTCAGCCGAGATTTATGACGCGGCGGCGGGCGTGTGGACTGTGGCGAAGCCGATGGTCGAGCCACGCCAGGGACATACCATGGCGCTACTGTCCGACGGCACGGTGCTGGTGGCCGGCGGCCAAGGGCCCACCGGGCCCGTCGGTACACTCGAGATCTACGACCCGATTGCACAGGATTTCTTCCAAGTTGGCATCCTCGCCAGCGCACGCAGCAACCATGCTATGGCCGTGTTGCGCGACGGACGTGTGCTGATTGCCGGCGGCATGGCATACGGCGGCGATGGTCAGCCAGCCGCGACGAACACCGCGGAAATCTATGACCCGGCCACTGCGACCGTCACGCCGGCGGCCTCCATGGGAACGGCGCGGTTCGGATGCACGCTGACCACGCTCGCCGACGGCACCATCGCTGCTATCGGAGGCAGCGATGGCACGCAGGATCTTGCCAGCCTCGAAATCTACGACCCAGCGTCCGGCACGTGGAATGCCGCGAGTACTCCCGCGCTGGCGATTCCGCGCAGCGGACACCTGGCATTTCGTCTAGCCGCAAACAATTCGGTGTTGATCGTCGGAGGCACTTCGGCAGGAACCGCGCTCGCGTCGGCGGAGATTTATGAACCATGGTCGAACAGCGTCAGGGCGACAGGTGCTCTGGCGGCGGCGCGAAACGGCGCCGCGGGGTCGCCGCTGGAAGCGGGCCGGCTGCTGGTCGCGGGTGGCAGCAACCTCGCTACCACCGAGGAGTACGGTTTCGCGACCCTGAAAACCGACAAGCCAGACTACAGTCCTTTCCAAAAGGTCACGATCACCGGTGGCGGATGGCAGCCTGGCGAAACGGTGACGCTGGTGCTCCACGAATCGCCAACGCTCGATTCCGACCAAACCATATCTACGGTCGCGGACGCCTTTGGAAATATTTACGACGACAGTTTTCAGACTGATGCGCACGACCTCGACGTTCGCTTTCTGTTGACCGGCCGGGGCAGCCGCTTCTCGGCGCAGATCGCATTCACCGATGCCGGGCCGCTCCATCATTTCAAGGTCAACACGCCGAACCCCCCTCAGACGGCGAACAATGGTTTCAATGTCACGGTAACCGCACAGGACGCGGGTAATGCCACGGTTACGGATTATACCGGGACCATTCACTTCACCAGTTCCGACCCGCAGGCGCCGGTATTGCCGGCGGACTACACGTTCACTGCGGCGGACCTCGGCGTCCACCAATTCAACGGCCTGAAGTTGAAGACAGCCGGGACGCAGACGATCAGCGTCAATGACACGACAGATACGACCAAGACCGGCACCGGCTCCGTCGTTATCACTGCAGCCGTGGTTAGGAATCTTGTCGTGACCGGTTTCCCTGCCACTACGGTCGCCGACCAAGCGCAAGACATCACCGTGACGGCGCAGGACAACTTCGGCAACACGAACGCGACATATACGGGGACGGTCCGCTTCACCAGCACCGACTTGCAAGCGGTTTTGCCCACCGACTACACGTTCACCGCCCTTGACGCCGGTGTGCATACGTTTAGTGCGGCCACGCGCCTGCGCACCGTGGGCACGCAAACCATCACCGCGACCGACACCGTGACGGGCACCATCAACGGAACCGAATCGGGCATTACCGTGACGCCAGGTCCGGCAGCAACACTGGCCGTAACCGGATATCCGTCGCCGACAATCGCGAACGACGGCCACCAGGTCACAGTCACTGCCAAGGATGCCTTCGGCAACACCGCAACCGACTATGCCGGGACGGTGCGCCTCTCCAGTAGTAGCGATACGCAGGCGGTGCTGCCGGCAGATTACATATTCCTGGCGGCTGACCACGGCGTCCACAGCATTGGCGGGACGAAGTTCAGGACAGCCGGGACACAGTCTCTTACGGCGACCGATACGGTGACGGCGACCATCACCGGCACGCAGTCAGGCATTGTCGTTACTGCCGCGGCCGCCAAGATACTCGTGGTGAGCGGGTACCCCTCGCCGGCAACAGCGGGCACGAGCAACAGCTTCACCGTGACCGCCCAGGACAATTTCGGCAACACCGCCACCGGATACACGGGCATAGTCCATTTCACGAGCACGGATACGCCGGCAGTCTTGCCGGCCGACTACACCTTTGTCTCTGGGGATAACGGCGTCCACAGCTTCAGTGCGACATTGAAGACTGTCGGGACCCAAAGCATTACTGCTATTGACACAGTAACCGCCACCATCACCGGCGTGCAGAGCGGTATTACGGTCACGCCCGGCGATGCGGCCAGCTTCACGTTGAGCTACCCCACCCCGACCGTTGCCGGCGATTCGCACCAGCTCACGGTTACCGCCCAGGACGCGTTCGGCAACACCGCAACCGGATATTTGGGGACGGCGCGCTTCACCAGTTCCGACGGACAGGCTGCCCTGCCCGCCGATTACACGTTTGTCGCTGCCGATAAAGGCACCAATAAGTTCGGCAACGTGAAACTTAAGACAGTCGGAACGCAGTCCATCACTGCGACCGACACGACAACGCCGTCGATCACCGGCATAGTCTCCGGAATCACGGTCACGCCCGGCCCGGCGAAAACCCTGGTCGTGAGCGGGTACGCCTCGCCGGCAATAGCCGGCACGAGCAACCCCTTCACCGTGACCGCCCAGGACCAGTACGGCAACACCGCCACGGGATACACCGGAACGGTCACCTTCACGAGCTCGGATGCTAAGGCAGTCTTGCCGGCCGACTACACCTTCGTTGCCGCGGATAACGGCGTGCACAGCTTAGCTGCCACGCTGAAGACGGCAGCCACCCAAACAATTACGGCAACCGATACCGTGACGGCGACGATTACCGGAGCACAATCGGTCACGGTGAATGCGGCAGCAGCAGCGGCACTCACGTTGACGTACCCGGCGACGACGGTGGCCGGCGACGCCCATAACCTGAACGTGACAGCGCAAGACCCGTACGGGAACACCGCCACGGGATACGCGGGCACCGTGCACTTCACCAGTTCGGACGTGAAGGCGGTGCTGCCCGACGATTACACGTTTATTCCAGCGACCGACAACGGCACCCACAAGTTCACCAACCCCAAGCTCAAGACAGTCGGAACGCAGTCCTTCACTGCGACCGACACGCTTACGGCGACGATCACGGGCACAGTCTCCGGCATCACGGTCACTCCCGGCCCGGCGAAAACCCTGGCCGTGAGCGGGTACGCCTCGCCGGCAATAGCCGGCACGAGCAACAGCTTCACCGTGACTGCGCAGGACAATTTCGGCAACACCGCCACGGGATACACCGGAACGGTCACCTTCACGAGCTCGGATGCGCAGGCAGTCTTGCCGGGCGACTACACCTTTGTCTCTGGGGATAACGGCGTCCGCAGCTTCAGCGCCACGCTGAAGACGGCAGGGACACGGAGCATTTCTGCCACGGATATCGGAACCGCCACTATCACCGGCTCACAAACGGGCATCGTGATCAATGGCGCGGACGCTTCCGTTCTGGCGGTCAGCGGCTTTCCGGCAACCGCGACGGCCAACACGCAGCATGACGTAACCGTCACCGCGCAGGACCAATACGGCAACACCGCCGCGGGATATGCCGGGACCGTGCACCTCACCAGCTCGGATGGGCAGGCGGTCCTGCCGGCCGATTACATGTTTATTCCGGCGACCGACAACGGCACCCACAACTTGACCGTCCGGCTGCGCACCGCCGGCCCGCAGTCGATCACGGCCACCGATACTGCAACGGCCTCGATTACGGGCACGCAAACTGGCATCACGATCACCGCCGCGGCCGCCAAGATTCTTGTGCTCTCCGGATTCCCGGCAACGACGACGGCCAATACACCCCACGACATAATCGTCACCGCTCAGGACAACTTCGGCAACGCCGCCACTGGATACACGGGGATAGTCCACTTCACGAGCACGGATGCGCAGGCGATCTTGCCGGCGGACTACACGTTTGTGTCGGCTGATGCCGGCGTACACACGTTCTCCGCTGCAGCAAACCTGCGTACAGCGGGCACGCAATCGATCACGGCGACAGACACCGTAGCGGTTCCTACGATCACCGGCACCGAAAGTGGCATTGCCGTCAGCGGCGCTGCCGCCGCTACTCTGAGTCTCACATTCCCCACCCCGGTTGTTGCCGGTGATGCCCGCCACCTGACGGTCACGGCCAAAGACGCCTTCGGCAACACGTCAACCGGTTATGTCGGAATAGTGAAATTCACCAGTTCCGACCTGCAGGCGAATTTGCCGGCTGATTACACGTTCCTCGCCACAGATGCCGGCACGCACACTTTCAACGCAGTGAAGCTCAAGACTGCAGGTACGCAGTCGATTACCGGGACCGACGGTGCGGCGCCCACGATTACGGGTACGGTTGCTGGCATCGTCGTGACTGGCGCGGCAGCGTCCACGCTGGCGGTGACCGGTTATCCCTCTCCCGCCACGGCGGGGATTGCCAATAACTTCACCGTGACCGTGCAGGATGCCTTCGGAAATACGGCAGCGGGTTATCTCGGGACCGTGCACTTCACCAGCTCTGACGCGGCAGCAGTCCTGCCGGCCGATTACACCTTCGCCGCCGGCGATAACAGTGTGCACCTGTTCTCAGCGACACTGAATACTGTAGCCAACAAGCAGTCGATCACGGCGACCGACGCGGTAACCGCCACTATCACCGGGACGGAGTCCAATATCCGCGTGAGCAGCGGGCCAGCCACTAAATTGAGGGTGACAGGCTATCCCTCGCCGGCCACGGCGGGCGTGAGCAACAACTTCACGGTGACGGCGAAGGATACCAACGGCAACACGGTGGCGGAATACACCGGCACCGTGCATTTCACCAGTTCCGATGCGCAGGCAGTCTTGCCGGCCGACTATACGTTCCAGGCGGGGGACGCTGGCGTCCACATCTTCAGTGCCAACTTGAAGACCTCGGGCACACAGTCGATCACTGGTACTGACACCGGGAATGGCTCTATCACGGGCACGCAGAGCAACATCACCGTCGGCGGCGGATCCGCGACTCTACTGCTAGTGAGCGGCTATCCCTCTCCGGCCACGGCGGGCGTGAGCAACAACTTCACGGTGACGGCGAAGGACGGTTTCGGCAACATTGCCACGACCTACGGCGGCACGGTCCACTTCACCAGCTCCGATGGGCAGGCAGTCCTGCCGGCTGACTACGCGTTTGTCGCTGGCGACAGCGGCGTCCGCACCTTCAGTGCCACGCTGAAGACCTCGGGCACACAGTCGATCACTGGTACTGACACCGGGAATGGCTCTATCACGGGCACGCAGAGCAACATCACCGTCGGCGGCGGATCCGCGACTCTACTGCTAGTGAGCGGCTATCCCTCTCCGGCCACGGCGGGCGTGAGCAACAACTTCACGGTGACGGCGAAGGACGGTTTCGGCAACATTGCCACGACCTACGGCGGCACGGTCCACTTCACCAGCTCCGATGGGCAGGCAGTCCTGCCGGCTGACTACGCGTTTGTCGCTGGCGACAGCGGCGTCCGCACCTTCAGTGCCACGCTGAAGACCTCGGGCACGCAGGCCATATCCGCGACTGACACTGGCAATGGTTCCATCACGGGCACGCAGTCGGCGATCACCGTCAACAGCGCTGGCGCTGCCGCGTTGCTGGTAAGCGGTTATCCCTCTCCGGCCACGGCGGGTGTGAGCAACAACTTCACGGTGACGGCGAAGGACGGTTTCGGCAACATTGCCACGACCTACGGCGGCACGGTCCACTTCTCCAGCTCCGATGGGCAGGCAGTCCTGCCGGCCGAGTATACGTTCCAGGGTTCGGACGCCGGCGTCCATCTCTTCAGCGCCACGCTGAAGACCTCGGGCACACAGTCGATCACTGCCACTGACACTGTTAATGCACTGGCAGGTACGCAGTCGGCGATCACCGTCAACAGCGCCGGCGCAGCCGCGTTGTTGGTAGGCGGTTATCCCTCTCCGGCCACGGCCGGCGTGAGCAACAACTTCACGGTGACGGCGAAGGACGGTTTCGGCAACGTTGCCACGGCCTACACCGGCACGGTGCACTTCGCCAGCTCCGACGCGGCGGCAGTCCTGCCGGCCGAATATACGTTCCAGGGTTCGGACGCCGGCGTCCATCTCTTCAGCGCCACGCTGAAGACCTCGGGCACACAGGCCATATCCGCGACTGACACTGGCAATGGTTCCATCACGGGCACGCAGAGCAACATCACGGTCGGCGGCGGGACCGCGACTCTACTGGTAGTAGGCGGTTATCCCTCTCCGGCCACGGCGGGTGTGAGCAACAACTTCACGGTGACGGCGAAGGACGGTTTCGGCAACGTTGCCACGGGCTACAGCGGCACGGTGCACTTCGCCAGCTCCGACGCGGCGGCAGTCCTGCCGGCCGAATATACGTTCCAGGGTTCGGACGCCGGCGTCCATCTCTTCAGCGCCACGCTGAAGACCTCGGGCACACAGGCCATATCCGCGACTGACACTGGCAATGGTTCCATCACGGGCACGCAGAGCAACATCACGGTCGGCGGCGGGACCGCGACTCTACTGGTAGTAGGCGGTTATCCGTCTCCGGCCACGGCGGGCGTGAGCAACAACTTCACGGTGACGGCGAAAGACGGTTTCGGCAACGTTGCCACGACCTACAGCGGCACCGTGCACTTCACCAGCTCCGATGGGCAGGCGATCCTGCCGTCCAACTACACGTTTGTTGCCGGCGACAGCGGCGTCCGCACCTTCAGCGCCACGCTGAAGACCTCAGGCACGCAGGCCATATCCGCGACTGACACTGGCAATGGTTCCATCACGGGCACGCAGTCGGCGATCACCGTCATCAGCGCCAACCCAGCCGCGTTGCTGGTAAGCGGTTATCCGGCGAGCACCGACCCAGGCGTGAGCCATACCTTCAGTGTTGCGGCAAAAGACCCGTTTGGCAACACCGCCACCGGCTACACCGGAACGGTCGGCTTCAGCAGCTCGGATGCGGCAGCAACCCTGCCCGGCAACTACACATTCGTGTCGGGGGATTCCGGATCGCACCTGTTCAGTGCCACCCTGCAGACGGCGGGGGTGCAGTCGATCTCCGCGTCCGATGTCGTTTCCGGCATGACGGGATCGCAAACTGGAATTACGGTGAATTCGTCGGCGGATACGAACCCACCAACCGTGACGCCTGCCAGCTTGTCATTCCCGAACACGGCGGTGGGCTTCACTAGCACGACGACCAAGAGCGTGACCGTCAAGAATGTGCGTACTACGCCGATGACCGTCACCTCGGTCATCAGCGGCGACTTCATCCGAACCGGCACCACTTGCGGGGTGCTACAGCCCGGCGTGAGCTGCTCAATAACGGTGGCATTTGCCCCGACCGATGTGAGTGCGCGTACCGGCACGCTGAGCGTTAAGAGCGATTCGGTACCCAACTCGATCGATGTGCCGTTGTCCGGTACGGGCCTGGCGCCGGTCAAGCTGACGCCGGCAAGCCTTGGATTCGGCACCTGGCCGCTGGGCGAGCTAAGCACCGCGCTGACCGTTGCGATCAAGAACAACCAGCCACGTCCGTTGAACATCCTCGGCACGGCGGTCGGCGATCCCCAGTTCCAGGTTTCCAATCCGTGCACATCGCCGATTCCCGCGGGGCAGACCTGTTCGGTGTCGGTGAACTTCCTGGCTACGACTACCGTGAAGACGACGGCTACGTTGACGATTACCGACGATTCCAACGCTGGGGTCGAGTCGGTATCGCTCAACGGGAGAGGAACGCCGCCGGTGACATTCGCGCCGGCCAGCGTGAATTTCCCCAAGACGGATGTGGGGACCACCAGCGACCCGGATTCCATAACCATTACCAACAATCTGGATACGCGCCTGACCATTTCCAGCATCACAATCTCGGGCGACTTCATCAAGTCCGGCTGCGCCATCACTTCGCTGGCGAGTGGCGCCAGCTGTACTCTCACGCTTCGTTTCAAGCCGACGATCGGGGGAGTGCGCACCGGCGCTGTCACCGCGGTGTATGGAGCGGTGACCAGCCCGCAGACGATCCCCTTGTCCGGTACCGGCACCAACCCCGTCGTGTTGTCGGTGAGCAGCCTGGCCTTTGCTTCTACGCCGATCGGGACGACGAGCGCACGGCAGGGCGTGGTCGTACGAAATCGGCAAAGCATTCCGCTTACGACAACTGGCATCACCACCACCGGGGACTTTGCGGCTAGTGGTTGCGAAAGCGGAATTGCAGCGAACAGCAGTTGTACCGTCTGGGTGACATTTACGCCGACGGTGAAAGGGGCCAGGACCGGCACGCTGACGATTAATGATGACGCCAGCAACAGTCCGCAGACGGTCAAGCTCACCGGAAAGGGTACCTAATACAGAGCCAATCGGGATGGAGGTTCTGCGCGCCGCACCAGCGGCATTGATGAACGCCGGAGCAATTGGATCTGCTCCAACTCGCCTCCCGAGGCGCTTCTCAGCGTCGTAAAGCCGCTTCCGACCCTGCCGGATCACGTGCGCTCGCTTCAGGTACACAATCGGCAATCAGCGATGCCCTGATTTTTTCCATGTCACTCCCCCCTGTGCCGTATATCACAGACGCAAGTGCGCTCAGATTCCAGAATGGGAAGCCTCGCGAAAGGACCTGCACATGGCTACCTCTGTCGTGAAGCCCAAACCGGAAACCCTGCGCACCCTTCCCGGTGACGACGTCCGCCAGCTGATGTGGCGCTTCGCCGACCGCTACGACCTGCAGATGCTGGTGCAGTCTTCGCGCTCGGTCGCCCGCGGCCCCGTCGCCCGGCTGGTCGCCGCCGGCGAACGCCACTCGCACGACTGGACCAAGCGCAAGTCCGAACTGCTGCAGGCCTACGACGCCGCGGGCATCACCGCCGTCTTTATGGATCCCGAGCACGGCGGCTTCATCGCCGGCCCCAAGAACCTGGCGCTGGCGCTGGTGGCCTTTGAACTCGCCTGGGTTGACGGTGGCGCCGCCACCGCCTCCCTCGCCGGATGTCTGGCGCTGGCGCCCATTCACGAGCGCGGCACGCACCAGCAGATCGAACACTACATGCGCCTCGCCGTGCCGCCCGCTCCCGGCGAGGACCGCCCGCACTGGCGCGGCGCCTTTTGCCTCACCGAGCCTATTCCCTACGTCGGCGTGGACACCGGCATGTTGAACGGCAAGCTGCGCATCGCGGAGTGGGAGGAAGGCAAAGAGCCCACCCTGCAGGTGGACAAGCGCGGGCGCTTCATCACCAACATCGCCTACGCGAATTTTGTCACCGCCGCCGTGGACTCCGCCGATCCACGCATCAAGGGCTCCTGCATGGTCATCCTCGAAGAAAATGATCCCGGCATCTTCGACCGCGGCACGCCCACCAAGAAGCTCGTTCACCAGCTCTCCTCCACCGGCGATCCGATCTTCAGCCTGAAAGTTCCCGCCTCGCCGCATCATCGGCGGCTACACCGTCAACGACGGTGTCATCGTTCCCAACTACAGCCACGGCGAGGTCATTGAGGCCGTCTTCCGCCGCACGCGCGTCACCGTCGGCGTCATGACTGCGGCGAAACTGCTCTCCGCCATCGAACCCGTCATCCGTTACCAGCGCGGACGTTTCCGCGGCGCCGAGCAGGTCACCCCCGGCACCGTCCGCTACGATCTCGGCCTGCAGCAGCGCGAAGACGTCGCTCCAGCGCCTGGTGGACATCTGGGCCACCGGCGAAGCCAGCGCCGCGCTCGCCTTCGCCGCCGCCCGCGCCTTCGACGTCGTCGATCCTCTCGAGCGCGAGAAGGATTCCATTTTCCAGCTTCGCGGCATCACCGGCGGTCGCGCGCAGATGAAAGCCATGCGCGCCGCCGAAGAACATGCGCTGGAGGCGCTGGCGTTTCCGCCAGGACAGCGAGCGCCGAGCCGCCATCGAGTCCGACCCGCTCGTCCGCTTCGCCATTCTCGACAGCGAAGCCGGCGTCCTCTGCCCCGCCGCCAAGCTGTGGAACACCGGCCACGGCGCCAACATGATGCGCGAGGCCGTCAGCCTCATGGGCGGCTACGGCATCACCGAGGATTGCCCGGGCTTCCTCGGCCACAAGTGGATGGACGCGCAACTCGAGGCCACCTACGAAGGCCCCGAGTGCGTGCAGCGCCGCCAACTCTCCGTCACCATGACCAACCAGGTCTTCCTGGCGCAGTTCCGCAACTGGATCAAGGAAATGCGCCAGATCGCTTCCACGCCATCCCGGCACCGGCGCGTGCACGCTCGCCACCGCCATGATGATGTGGCTGTGGTCGCTCGACTACCTCCAGGCTTCCACCGACGCCAACGGCGCCAAGCTCTACCACGGCCCGCGCCAGGGCGTCACCTTCCCCCTCGCCGACGCGCTCTGCTGGCTGCTGGCCGCGCGCCAGCAAATCCTGGACGTGCTCGAACTGGAAAACGCCGGCGCGGAAAATTCGGCGCTCGCCGAAGGCCTGCCCGGCTTCGTCAATTTCTTCACCGACCTCTGCCACGTCGAATCGGCGCGCGCCTCCGGTGAAGTCGGACGCATCTGCGCCGAGTTGGTCTTCGGCTTCAACCGCCATCCCGCGTGGGACCAGGAGGGCTACCGCGGCTGCTTCCAGGCCGAGGACCTCGATTCGCTCGAAGGCCTCATCCCCGGTATCGCCGCCTGTGCCACCGACGTCATCGCCGCCGACGGCTCGCATCCGGCGAAGGCGGGCCCGTGCGCCGGCTGCTCCGGCAACGCCGCGCAGTTCCTCTCGCTGCGGCAGAAGCTCGACACTTGTCTCACCGGCGCGCGCCTGGCGAAAGACCGTGCCGCCGAAGCGGTCGCCCGCGTTATGATCCCCGAGGCGCTGGATTATCCGGCGTGAGTGCTCACATGGAAGAGTGTCCGGAAGCACAAGCGGAGATCATCGAGCGCGAGTCCGTCGCCGTGGATATCGCCTGCGTCGGCTTCGGCCCCGCCATGGGCGGCTTCCTTACCACGCTCTCGCGCGCCCTCGCCGACGGCTCCCTCCAGAGCTCCGGCGGACTTCCTCCGCAGGTCATCTGCTACGAGCGCGCCGACGATCTTGGAGTCGGCGTCTCCGGCGTGGTCACGCGTGCCCGCGGCATTCGCGCCAGCTTCCCCGATCTCGATCCCGCGCAGATTCCCATGGCCGCGCGCGTCACCAGCGAGAAGATGCTTTACCTTCTCGATCCGCTGGGCGCCAGCCGCCGCTCGTTCGCCCTGCGTTCCGCCGACGCGGTGATGCGCGCGCTCCGCTTCGCGCTGCCGATCAAAGATCACGCGCTCGAGCTGCCCTCCATTCCTGACTTCCTGCAGAAGCACGACGGCTTCGTGCTCTCCGTCGGCCAGTTCAATCAGTGGGTCGGCTCGCAACTCGCGGCCAGCGGCATGGTGCAGATCTGGCCCGGAATGCCGGTTGCGCAGGCGCTGATTGAAAACGATCGCGTCACCGGCATCCGCCTGGCCGACCAGGGCACCGACAAAGCCGGCAATCCTGAAGCCGCGTTCATGCCCGGCATGGACGTGCGCGCCGATCTAACCGTCGTCGCGGACGGCCCGGTCGGGCCCGTCGGCCGCCAACTCGACCAGAAATTCGGCATGCCCGAAGGCCACCATCGCCGCGAGTGGGCCGTGGGCATGAAGTTCGTCGTCGAACTGCGCGAGGGCGTTGACCTCGAGCCCGGCACCGTCTTCCATACCTTCGGCTTCCCCGAGCCGGAAATCTTCGGCTTCTTCTACGTGCATCCCGACCGCCTCGCCTCCGTCGGCATCTTCGTGCCCTCGTGGTTCGGCAGCCCGGTGCGCACCGCCTATCGCTACCTGCAGCACTTCATGATGCACCCGTACCTGTGGCGCTACCTTGAGGGCGGGACGCTGCGCTCCTGGGGCGCGAAGTCGCTGCAGGAATCCGGCAAGCGCGGCGAGCCCCTGCTCGCCGGCAACGGCTACGCGCGCATCGGCGAGGGCTCCGGCAGCACCAACGTCCTCACCGGCTCGGGCGTAGACGAAGCCTGGACCACCGGCACGCTGCTCGCCGAAGCCGTCATCGAGTTGCTGCGCGCGCGCGCTCCGTTCACCCGCGACAATCTTGATCGCGCCTACGTTGCCCGCCGCCGCGCCAGTTGGGTGGAGCAGGAAGGCCGCATCGCCGAAAAGGCCCGTGACGGCTTCCAGCGCGGCGTCGTCACCGGCGTGCTCGGCATGGCGCTCGCCGCATTGACCAAGGGCCGCTTTTCGCTGGGTCACGAGCCGCGCTCCGTCAACGACCGCGTCAGCACCCTCGAGCACTACTTCGCCGGGCGCATCCCGCACGCTGAGCTCGAAGAGATCTGCTGCCGCTGTGTCCAGACCAACACATCGCTCCACGATACATTAATGACCCGCTGCGGCTGGCCGCAAATCCCGTTCGACGACAAGCTGCTTGTGTCGCACCAGGACGCGCTGCTGCTCGGCGGCAAAGTGCAGGCGCCATCCGGGTACGCCGACCACGTGGTGTTTCACTTCCCCGAGGTCTGCCAGGCGTGCGAGGCCAAGCTCTGCATCGAGATGTGCTCGGGCCAGGCAATCGCGCCCGGCGACGGCGGATTGCCCGTCTTCGATCGCGAAAAATGTGTGCACTGCGGCGCCTGCCTGTGGAACTGCGTGCAGGCGATCAACAGCGACGACAGCGCCAATATCGAGTTCCGCGCCGGTGCCGGCGGCCTGCATTCGGCGTTGAATTAGTCCCGAGTCGCGAGTCCCGCGTCCCGAGTTTGTTTGCTCGCGACTCGGGACTCGGGACTTCTGAAACTGAAACTGAAACTGAAACCGAAACTATGCCTTTCCAAATCATCGTCCTCGGCAGCGTTGTTCCCGATCCGCTGCAAACCCTGGAGCCGGTCAGCACGCCCACCGGCCCCGCGCTGAAGAACGAAATGATGCTGCCCGCCGTGCTCGATCCGTGGGCCGGACACGCACTCTACGAAGCCGCGAATCTTGCCGCCAGGAATCCCGGGAGCAAGGTCACACTGCTGAGCCTCGGCCCCAAGGCAAAGCTGCAGCAGGTAATGATGACCGTCGCGCAGAAGGTGCCGTTCGAATTGATCGCGCTCGACGGTCCCGCCGGCGGCTTCACCGACGCGCACTCCACCGCCGCCGCGCTCGCCGATGCCATCAAGGCAATTCCCGCACTCGATCCCGCGCGCCTGCTCATCTTCGGCGGCTGGGAATCCGCCAGCCGTGGCGCCGGCGCGACTTTGCAGATCGTCGGCGAACTGCTCGGCATCACCGACCAGTTCCAGGGAGTGGACCAGTTAAACGTCACTGCCGACGGCTCGCTCGAAATCCTGGAGCGCATCGAGGGCGGTCGTCACCAGGTCTCCACGCTCAATGCGCCTCCTGCCGTGTTCGGCTGGGCCACCGGCAATCTGCCCGAGCCGCGCAACAACCCGCAGGTTGGCATGGCCAACATGCGTGCCGTGATGCCCGCGCTGCAACGCGCCAAACCCGCGTCCGTCGCCAGTGACGGTCTGCGATATATCAACGTGGCACTGCCCAAGCAGCAGCGCGAAACGCGTGTCGTCAAAGACATGTCTCCCGACGCCATCGCCGCCGAAATCGTCGAGTGGATCGGCAAGGAATAGGAACGTGTGGCACACGGCCTGCCCTGAGCGAAGTCGAATGGGCGCCGTCGCGTTTTCTGAAACTGAAACTGAAACTGAAACTATGGAACACATTCTCTTTCTCGCCCACACCGACGATGCCAACGCGCTCCCAAGAACCGCGCTCGAATCGCTGACCACCGCGATCGAACTCTCCGCCTCACTCGCTGCGCCGCTCACCGTTGCGCTCCTCGGCGCTGATGTCCAGACTGCGGCCAACTCCATCGCCGCCTCGGGCGCCACGCGTTTCCTCGGCGTCTCGGGCGCGGAGTTCGCGCAACCGCGTTACGCGACCGATGCTGCCGCCTGCGAGGCTCTCTGCCGCGCTGCCAATGCCACCATCATCGTCGCCCCTGCGACCTTGCGCCTGGCCCGCGTTCTTCCCGGCGTGGCGCATCGGCTCAACGGCTGCGTAGACACACACATCACCGGCATCGCGGTTTCCGAAGGCGCTCCCCTTGCGACGCGCTGGTTCTATCGCCAGCGCATCGAAGCGTCGCTCCAGCGCACGGCGCGCCCGTGGCTGATGCTGGTCGAGAGCGGCTGCCGTCCGGCGTGGCAAGGCCAGGCCGCAATCGCCAACGTCGAAAGCGTCGCGGTCGCGCTTCCGCCGATTCGTACCGTCGTGACTGGCATCCGCGCGCCCAAGGCCGGCGAGCAGACCATCCGTCCGGACGCCAAGCTGCTGTTCGTTGCCGGTGCGGGCTGGACCAAGAAACAATCCGACGGCCAGGTGCACTCGGCCGAAGCCGAGCAGTTGATCCTCGGGTTCCTGCGTGAATCGCAGGCGTCGCTCGGCGGCAGCAAGTCGTTGGTGGAGCAGGGCGGCGAAAACCAGCCGACGCTGCGCTTCATGACCCACCTCAACCAGGTGGGCCAGACCGGGGCCACGCCGCGGCATCCCAAGGGACTCTCCACCTGCTGCCACGGCGAGGAGCCGCACGTGGTCGGCTGGCGCTTCATCACCGAGCGACGGGCGATCAACCTCGACCCCAACTGCGGCTGGGCGCGCGGCAAGGCCGACGTGGTCTATGTCGCCGACGCCTTCGCCGTCATGAGCAAAGTGAATGCTCTGCTGGCGAAAAAATCCGCTGCCGTTGCCGGAGACTGATGAAGACTGGTTGCCATCGCGCTCGGCCGGTTGGAGCGTTCCGATTCGGTTAGAGCTTGTCCAGCGCCTCTGATCGGAACCTGCAAGTGTGGGCGCGGCACAGCGATTATGCCGACTGGGAGTAGATAGGACCGGCTGCTATAACCACAGCAGAACCTTGGCCCATGTCCTTGATCGTTCCCAGACTATTTCCTTACTCTGCAATCTCTTGCACTTTGGTCGAGCCGTAACGCCCCGAGAATCACACCGCAAACTACTGATATCAATAGGTAAATCGCAATATTTAGATGGTTACTAAAGTGCACTGCTTCCAGTCTGGACGTTCATCGTTCGGGAGGGACGATGCTCGTCTCGAAGCTCGTCAACGGGTGACAGTGGCGCGTCATGGGATGTCTCGTCGCGCGTTTCGGCCCAACTTCGTCCATTAGCTTTTTGCTCGCCTTTGTCTTCCTTAACTTCATTTTGCTGCCAATGCCTGTGTGAGCGAAATGGCAGCTGAGAAGCGTCAAGCGCTACGACGTGCAAGCCCCGGTCTTCTTTTCGTGGAAGGACTTGGAAGGCGGCTCACAGGTGGGAGAGGGTACGACGCGCGACATCAGTACGCATGCGGTGTTTGTGCTGGCCCGCAACTGCCCGCCCAAAGGAAACCAGCTCCGCATCGTCCTGGCAACGACCGTCGGCCTGACAGCAGCGTTCGCTTGTGACTTGATCGACCCCTCGTTCCGCACCCCGGACGAGGTCGTAGCAGATCTGGGCACGCCGGTACTGGCGGCGTTGCCCAAGAACGGCAGGTAGTAAGTATGTATTTAAACCATTTCCAGCTGCGCGAAGAGCCGTTCGGGAGCACGCCCGATCCGCGTTTCCTGTACCAGAGCCAAACGCACCGCGAGGCGCTGGCGACGCTTTACTACGGTTACTACTCGAACCGCGGGTTCACGGCGCTGATCGCACAACCGGGCATGGGCAAGTCCACCTTGCTGTTCCAGTTTCTGCACAACATCCGCGACAAGGCTCGGACCGTGTTCTTGTTCCAAACGCAATGCAACAGGGTGGAATTCCTCCGTTACCTGCTTTGCGACCTCGGTATCACGCCCGGGAAAGATGTCGCCGAAATGCACCAGCAGCTCAACGCCGTGCTGGTGGAGGAGGCGCGAGCGGGCCGCCGGGTTGTGCTGGTGATCGACGAAGCGCAGAACCTGCCCGATTCGGTGCTCGAGACGGTGCGCCTGCTCTCCGATTTTGAGACGCCCCGCGCCAAGTTGATGCAGATCGTTCTCGCCGGCCAGCCGCAACTTTCCGAGAAATTAGCCAGCCCCGCGCTGGAGCAATTGCGCCAACGCATTTCTCTGGTGTCCCGCCTGGACCGCTTCACGCCCGTGGAAACCGCCAAATACATCCGCCACCGCCTCGAAATTGCGGGGCACAGCGGTGCCCTTCCGTTTACCACTGGGGCCCTTGATCGCATTGCGGAGTACAGCGAGGGCAATCCGCGCCGGATCAACACCTTATGTTTTAACGCGCTGTCGCTGTGCTGTGCGCTGAGGAAGAAGCAGGTGGACCGGGCGGTCCTGGAGGAGGTCATTGCCGATCAGGACCTCAAGTCCCTCGCATCAACTTCTGCCGGTGAGTGCGGCGAGGCTAACCCAAAACCCATGATCCAGCCACAGCACACCGCGGCCGTACGAGGTCGCATAAGGCGGCCACTGGTGCGCCGAATATTCATGGCGGCTGCTGCGCTGGCGTTCAGTTTCGGGCTCTTGTCCGGCTACGGCCCCAAGTGGAAGCCGGAAGTCATCGCAGCTACTGCATCGGCGACGAGAGGTGCTTCCGCTGCGAGCGGGGTGCCGGCGCCGAGCCAACAAGCGCAACCAGCAACCGTGCCCAATGCAGCGTCGCCCGGACCGGATCCCGCAAAAGCTACCACCGAGTCGCTGGTGGTCTCAGTTGCGCCGAAGGAGACGCTGTGGGCCATTTGCGCGCGTTACCTCGGCGGCTGCGACGCGAACCGATTGGAACAGGTCAGGGCGCTAAACCCCGGGCTGGATGACCCCAACCACGTCCAAGCCGGCCAGCGGATTCGACTGCCCCAGGACGGCAGGTCGAGTCCGGCCACAACACAGCAAAGCGTGATTGCGGCTGGGAACTGAATGAGCAAAATTTACGAATTGCTGAGGCAAGCAGAACAGGAGCGCCGTGCGGACGTGCCCGCAATGCCAGGTGCTGCTGTAGTCCGCGAGCCGACCCACGCCGCCGCCGCATCGGTTGCTGATCTTGATGAGATCGGTCATGAGAAAATGCTTCGCCTGCAGGCCGTCCTGGCCACAGCATACCTGCTGGGCAAGAACCGGCAGCCGCTGAGCACGAAACTCGCGCCAGCGGGGTCGGCACAACTATTCTCCTCCTTGGTATCGCTGCAGCGGCAGGCCGCCGACCTCGAGCTTGAAATGGACGAAGTCTTGGCGTCAGTCGCGCATCATGCCCGCGCGTTGACCCGGGCGGATGCGGCAGCGGTGGCCCTGCTCCAGGATAACGGCGTGGTCTGCCGGGGGCGCGCCGGTCTGAAGGCGCCCGCCCTTGGCACGTGCGTAAACCTTCGCTCGAGCTTTACCGGCCAATCGTTCTGCACCCGCGAGGTTTTGTACTGCGAGGACACCAAGAACGATCCGCGCGTTGATGAGGCAGCGTGTAGCGTCGCCGGCATCCGCTCTATCCTCGTGGCGCCGGTCGAACAGGATCAACAAGCAATCGGCATTATCGAAGTATTTTCCGCTTCGCCCGCGCGATTCGGAACCGGCGAGAGTCGCGCCCTTGAATTGCTGGCCTGTCTGGTGGCGGACGCACTTCGCGTCCGTGATGCCGTCGATCCGTCGCCGCCTGCTCACAATTCCAGGTGAATTTTCTTGGCGGCGGCATCGAGCTTGGCGATGCGGAAGCTGCGAATCTGCCCGGCGCTGGGGGGCTCCGCTTTGGACGCAACCTTGCTCGGAGCCGAAGTGCCCTTCCAGCGCGCGTTCAGCATGGAAGTGAGCGAACTCAGGTCCGGCTTCGCCTGATCTGAAACCTCTCCGCTCTCTGCTTCCGTCTGCTTCTCCGCCTGCACGGGCACGGGGATGCGGCAAACGGCATGGATGCCTTCGCCGAGTTCGACGCGCGCGTCGGAGCCGGAAATCTCCATAATGCGGCCGGTGACCAGGTCCCCGGGCTTGTGCTCGGCGAGGTATTCGTCGAGGCCGGTAGGCACGAGTTGTTTCATGCCGAGCGAGATGCGGCGCTTGTCGCGATCGAATTCCAGCACCTGGGCGCGAACCGTCTGACCCACCCGAAGCACGTCCTGCGGGTGGTTAATGCGTTTTTCGGCGCTGATGTTGCCGACGTGGATCATGCCCTCGACGCCCTCCACAAGTTGCACGAAAGCGCCGAAATTGGTGAGGCTGGTCACCGGGCCTTCGATCACCGTCCCGACAGGATAATTCTGCGCCGCTAGCGCCCAGGGATCGCCCAGCGCCTGCTTCAGGCCGAGGGAGATGCGGCGGTCAGCGAGGTTGACGCCGAGGATGACGGCTTCCACCGATTCGCCCTGCTTTACCACGTCGCTGGCCTTCTTGATTCTTTTCGCCCACGACATCTCGGAAATGTGAATCAGCCCTTCTACGCCGGGTTCCAGTTCCACGAAGGCGCCGAAATCCACGATGCGGGTGACGGTGCCGTGCACGCGCTCGCCGGCCTTGTATTTTTCCGCGGCGGAATCCCAGGGATGCGGCTGCAGCTGCTTGAGGCCGAGAGAAATGCGGCGCTTGCCGGGATCGATCTTCAAAACGCGCGCTTCGATCTGCTGGCCGACGGAGAGGACGTCGGCGGGCCTGTTGACACGGCTCCAGGCGAGGTCGCCAACGTGCAGCAGGGCGTCCACGCCGCCGATGTCCACGAAGGCGCCGTAATCGGTGAGGCTGCGGACCGTGCCGGTAATGACATCGCCTTCCTTGAGTTCGGAGTAGCGGCGCTGGTTGGAAGCACGCGCTTCATCTTGCAGGACGGCGCGGCGGTCCACCACCACGTCTTCGTCGGTTATGTCGAGCTTGGTGATGCGGCAGCGGATCTCCTGGCCCACCAGTTTTTCCAACTCGGCGGCGTCGCGGGTGCCGCTGCGCGAGGCGGGCATGAAGGCGCGCACCCCGACATCCACGCTGAGACCGCCTTTGATCACGCCGGTGACCGTGCCCATGATGGCCGCCTGCTCGGTAAAGGCCTGCTGCAGGGAAGCCCAGTCGGTGGGGCGCTCGACGCGCGTGCGGGAAAGCTGGTAGTAGCCCTCGGGATCGCGGCCGGTGACCGAGACCGGGAACTTGTCGCCGGGCTTGACGGTTTCAGCGGCATCCTGAAAAGCGGCCAGCGGCAGAATGCCTTCGGTTTTGAATCCGATGTCGAGCAGTACCGAGTCACCGGTGACGGCAATCACGGTGCCTTCGAGTTGCTTGCGGCCCTCGGCGGGCTTGCGGGCGTGCGCCTGCTCGAACTGCGAGAGGAGATCGTGGAAGGATTCGGGTTCGGACATCGTCACTACGATAGCACCGCGGAGGGACGTTAGTGATTTACCGATTGAGGAAGGCGGCGAGCCGTTGCTTCCGAGTTGCCCGTCATACGGGAGGAATCCACCGGCCGGTAAGCCTAAGCCCGATCAGGCGCGGCTCACGCCGAATGCATCCAGCACATCACGCAGCGTCACAATGCCTTCCAACTTGTGCAAATCCGCACGGTTCACGACGGGCAGGATTTCGATCTGATTTGTGCCCATGCGCTCCAGCGCCAAGTCAAGCCCCTGGTCGGGGTGGACGTGCGGAAAAACCAGCGCATCCACCAACTCACCAAGCTTCTTATCCGCACCTTCCGCCAGTTCGCGTTCCAGCCGCGAAAAGTTGATCACGCCAACTACACCTCGTTGATCCGTCACGAGCCACGTTCGGAATTCACTTGAGCGAACCCGTTCCAGCGCCTCCCGAACCGTGATCTCGGCCGGCAGCAACTGCCTCGGAGTCTGCATGACTCTTATTACCTGACGACGACCGTGTCGTTGGCGAGTCTCCGCCCCAGGCAGGTGTATGCCATCCTGTACTGCCAGGGCTTCGTAGATGGGCTGCCGCTGCAACCGTGAAGAAATGAAAAGGCTCACCAGATTCGAAATCATCAGCGGGACGATAACCTCATAGTCCTGCGTCATCTCGAAGATCATCAGCACCGAGGTCATAGGAGCGCGCACGATACCCGCGAAGACCGCGCCCATCCCAACCAGCGCGTAGGCGCCCGGCGTCGCGGTGTAAGCCGGTAACAAATGATGCGCCACGGTCCCCACCGTACCTCCCAACATGGCGCCGATGAACAGGGCGGGGCCGAAGATACCGCCCGCATTGCCGGAAGCATAACTGGTGGTAACGGTGAGAAGTTTCAGAACCACCAGCAGAGCCATCAGTTTTAGCGCCATGTTTCCATTTAAGGCGTCGCCGACATATCCATAACCCACGCCCAAGACCTGGGGCACAAACCATCCCGACAAGCCGACCAACAAGCCGCCTGCCAAAGGCTGAGACCAGAGTGTCTTTCGTGGGAAGCGGAGAAAACGTTCCCGCATGCCGAGCAGAAGTTTTGTGAAAGCCACCGAAACCAGGCCTCCGGCTACCCCGAGCACAGCATAAACGGCAAATTCCGCGGAATGGACCAGTTGGTATTGCGGAACCTTGAAGAGTGGATGATTGCCGAGAGACACGCGCAGAACCATCCACGCAGTCGCCGAAGCCAGCACCACCGCCCCCATCACCGGGGCGTGGAGATCGCCCACGATCTCCTCGAGCGAAAACAGCACCGCTGCCAGAGGCGTATTAAACGCGGCGGCAATGGCCGCCGCCGCCCCCACCGGGATGAGCTTCTTTACTTGCTCGGTGCGCAGTCCGAGGAGCCGTCCGAGCACGGAAGCAATGCCCCCACCAACTTGGACCGAAGGCCCTTCGCGTCCCAGCGGGATTCCGCTGGCAAGCGTTGCCGACGTGCAGAAAAACTTGCCAAGCACGGTGCGCAGCGTGATGCGCCCTTCGCGCGCGAACAGCGCAGCCTTCGTCTGCGGCACTCCGCTGCCTCGCGCATCGGGAAAGTAGCGATACAGCAGGTAACCGATGCCCAACGAGCCCACGACCGGAAACAGCAGACGCCGCCACGGCGCGCCCCCCACCGGGTACAGCCGCATCCCCATTCGTTCCGTCAGCAAGATGAATGCGACGACCGCCAGCCCGGTCAATGCGCCGATCACCAGCGCCAAAACCAGAAATACCTGCTCTTCACGTTTCCGCAGTTCGGCCACGCGATCTAACAGCCAGGTTCTCCACCAACTTCCGCTCGTCGTTTGGCCGCTTTCACTCATCTCTGGGGGATGTTCCACAAAGAGCATACCTCACCGGATTACTGTTGGAAGGCGGAACGGAGAGTTGGAGGCGCGATGCATACCCGTAGGAGCGGCCGCACTCGGCGCCTCGATTCGAGCGACTACGCGATGACTCGCGTATCGTCGGCAACCCGCCCACAATGTGACGCGGGTCCACACTACGGGCTTGTGCAACGTTGAGATAGTCGGGAAAAGTCAGGAAGGGTCCCTGGCGATCAGCCAAGTTCTTCGAGCAGTTGCGCGGCGAGTCGTTGCTGGTGGGCGGCGTCGAGCTTGCGGTCCTCGGAGGTGAGATAGAAAACGTCCACCGCCATGTGGCCCTGGGTGTCGATGAGGGCGACCTCGATGTTGCACTTCTCGGCGGCGAACAGGGAACTGACGTCGTAGAGCAGGCCCGGGCGGTCCTGGGCGATGAGTTCCACGACGGTGCTGTGGGAAGAGCACTGGTCGTCAAAATCCACGCGGGGCTTGATCTTCAGGGCAGGGGCGGAGGGTCGCTCGCTCTTCAGGCGGTTGTAAACCAGCTTGTCGAGGTTAGCCGCCCCGCAGAGGACGTCCTCCAGGTTGCGCTTGAATCGTTCGCGCTCGGGCGGATTCATAACCAGAGTGCCGAAGCGGTCGGAAAACTGAAACGTGTCCAGGATGATGCCGGAGTGATGGCAGAAAGCGTCGGCCTTGACGATGCCCATGCCCCAGGCAAAAAGAAAACCGGCGATGGTGGCAAACAATCCGGGACGGTCGGCGGTGACGATGGTGAGCTCGAAGAGATCGCGATTCAGGTTGAGCGACAACTGGATGTCGCCGCTGCGGAGCTGCGAGGCGAGCTGAAAGTGGAAGGCCGCTTTCTCGGCGTAGGTGCGCAGGTAGCGCTGCGGTAGGCCGCTGAGAAAATCGCGGATTTCCTGGGCGCGGTCGGGAAAGGTGGAGATGACGCGGGCCACGTCGGCATCGTCGGCGCGCACCGTCTCCTGCTCCACGCTGCGGTTGAGGTGGCGCACGGTGGCGATGTAAAGCTGCCACAGCATCTCGGCTTTCCACGGGGTGAGGGCGGCCGGATTCACCGACTTGATGTCGGACCAGGTGAGCAGGCTGAGCATCTGGAGGCGCTCGGGAGTGCCGATTTTCTCGGCCAGATTGCGGATGGTTTCCGAGTCGAAGATGTCGCGGCGAAGCGCGGCCGACATTTCCAGATGACTGGAAATGAGGAAGAGCACGGTATCGCGCTCGTGCGGATTCAGTCCGAGGCGGGCGAGGATGCCTTCGGCGATGCCCACGCTCGCCTGCACGTGCTGGTCCCCGGGCGAGCCCTTGCCGAGATCGTGCAGCAGGGTGGCGAGGTACAGCAGGTCGGCTTCCTTGACTTCACTGAGCATGACGGCGAAGCGGCGGTCGCCATCTTCGCCGGCGGCGGGCAGGCGTTGCAGGTTTTCGATGACCAGGAAGGTGTGCTCGTCCACGGTGTAGCGGTGGTAGAAGTCGCGCAGGACGAGCGAATCCACCAGCTTGAATTCCGGGAGTAGATGCGTCAGCAAGCCGAGCGAATGCATGGCTCGCAAGGTTTGCGCGGCATGCGGAGCCAGCAGGATCTCGCGCAAGGGAGCCCACAGCGCGGGGCCACGCGGCATGCGCTCCGCCAGCGCGGGCAGCGCCTGCTCGGTGCGGCGCTCGGTGTCGGCGCTGAGGCGCAGGCCGTGGCGGGCGATGAAGGCGAAGAGGCGGAGCACCATGTCGGGTTCGGAGACGGCGCTGGCCTGCTGCAGGAAAACGCGCCCGCCGACCACCGAAAAGTCCTGGTTGGAAACCCGCGAGCGCCATTGCTGAAACTGCTGGAACAGCGAAGAGCGCGCGGAAGGGATGTCCTCCAGCACCTGCATCATGAAGCGATGAATGGCGCGGGCGTGCTGGAAGTAGGCCCGCATCCATGACGCCGGGTCGGCGGGAGCGCGGGTGGTGGAACCGATGCCGCGCGCCGCGGCCTGCTCCTGCGCGTCCCAGGTGAGCTTGTTGTCGTCGCGGCCGTGGCGGTAATGAAGAAAACAGCGCACCGCGTAGAGGAAGTCGCAGGCGGCGGCGAATTGCGCCTGAAACGCCGGCGGAACCAGCGACGAGCGATCCGGCCAGGAGCGCTGCTTGTCGAGCGCGGCGATCAGCGCCAGCCAGCCCGCGATGTGCTGATCGCGCAGCCCCCCGGGGCACTCCTTCACGTTGGGTTCGAGATGAAAGATGGTGTTGCCGAACTTGTCCTGCCGGGTGCGGGCGAGTTCGGCAACGCCCTGTACCAAAGTTTGCCATTCGCGGCGCACCAACCGTGGGCAGAAGCTCGTCGTGGAGCTGGCGGAAGAGCGCGCCATCGCCGGCCAGAAAGCGGGAGTCGAGCAGGGAGAGCGCGCCCTCGATGTTGTTGGCGTCGAGCCGGTCACACTCGTTCGGAGTGCGCGTGGCCGGACTGACGCGCAGCCCGGCATCCCACAACTCGCGGCAGAGGGCGCCGATCTTCTGCTTGACCTCGGCATCCGGCGGCTGGGCACAGAGAAAGAGCAGGTCAATGTCGGAGTGGGGGAAAAGCTCGGCGCGCCCGAAACCCCCGATGGCGGCGAGGGCGAAGGCGGGAGAATCGTCGCCGAACAGGTCTGCGCCAGAGACCGACAACCATGTTGCCGACCAGTTCGCTGCGCTGCCCAACGGCGACGCGCCCGTCGCCGGTGAGCTCGAAGGCGCGAGCGATGCGGGCGGACTCGCCGGCGTAGAAGTTATCGAGCGCGCCGATGGGCGCCGCGGTGGACATGGGAAACCTCGTGGGCGGGCACGGTCATAAGGCGGTGACGCCCCGCTCTTCGTTGCGAATGCGAATGGCTTCGTCGACGCGGGAGAGAAAGATCTTGCCGTCGCCGATTTTTCCGGTGCGGGCGGCGGTGACGATGGCCTGCACCGCGCGGTCCACGAGCTCGTCATTGAGGACGATCTCGAGCTTGACCTTGGGGAGCAGGTCCACGGTGTACTCGCGGCCGCGGTAGAACTCGGTGTGGCCCTTCTGGCGGCCGTGGCCGCGGGCTTCGAGGACGGTCATGCCGTCCACCCCGATTTCCAGGAGTGCATCCTTGACCTGGTCGAGGCGGGCCGGCTGAATGATGGCTTCGATTTTTGTCATAGCTGAGGTTCTCGGTTTTCGGTCATCGGTTCAACGTTACGGCGCGGAGGCTTCCCAGTAATAGCCTTCTTCGCCGTGCTGCGTGAGATCGAGGCCCTGGGCTTCGTCTTCGGCGGAGACGCGCAGGCCGACCGCCAGGTCCACCACTTTCAAAATCGCGAGGGTGCCGACCACGGCGATGGTCCAGGCGATGGCGACTCCCACCAACTGATTGCCCACCTGGCGCCAGTTGCCCTCCATCAATCCGACGGCGGTGGCATTGCCCTGCGCGTTGTGAAAGACGGGATTGACCAGGCGCGAAGCAAAAATTCCGGTGAGAATGGCGCCGATGGTGCCGCCGGCGCCGTGAACCCCGAAGGCGTCGAGCGAGTCGTCGTAGCCGAAAATCGTTTTGACCTTGGCCACCATGGCATAGCAGACCACACCCGCGATCAGGCCGATGACCAGCGCCGACATGGGAGTAACGAAACCGGCGGCAGGAGTGATGGCAACCAGGCCCGCCACCGCGCCGGAAATCGCTCCCAGCGCGCTGGGCTTGCCGTTGCGAATCCATTCGGCGGCGCCCCATCCGAGCGCGGCGGCGGCGGCAGCAAAATGAGTGGCAACAAAAGCGCTGGTGGCCAGGCTGCCGGAGCTGAGCGCGCTGCCGGCGTTGAAGCCGAACCATCCCACCCACAGCAGGCAGGCGCCGATGAAGCTGAGCACCACGCTGTGCGGCGGCATCATCTCCCGCGGGTAACCGAGGCGGCGGCCGAGGTAGGCGGCACAGACCAGCGCGGAGACGCCGGAGGTGACGTGCACCACCGTTCCGCCGGCGAAATCGAGCGTGGGAAAGCGGCCGCCCAGCGCCGCGTTCAGAAAGCCTCCCTTGCCCCAGACCATGTGCGCCATCGGGCAGTACACCAACAGCGACCACAAAACCATGAACAGCGCCATGGCGCTGAACTTCATGCGCTCGGCAAAGGCGCCGGTAATCAACGCCGGAGTAATGATGGCGAACATCAACTGGTAAATCATGAAAGTCTGCTGCGGGATGGTGGCGGCGTAGTCCGCGTCAGGCTGCGCGCCCACGCCGTGCAGAAAAGCGCGGCTCAGGTTGCCGATGAAAGCACTGCCGGGCGCGAAGGCGAGGCTGTAGCCGACGATGGCCCAGAGCACGGTCACGATGGCCATCATGGCGAAGCTCTGCATCATGGTGCCCAGCACGTTCTTCTTGCGCACCAGGCCGCCGTAGAAAAGAGCCAGGCCGGGGCCGGTCATCATCAGGACGAGGGCGGCGCACATCAGCATCCAGGCATTGTCGGCGGAGCCCTTGGCGTCGGCGACCTGCTGCTCGAGTTTGGCGATGCGGTCGGCGGAGACCTCGGCGGCGGCCAGGACACTGGAGGTGCGGGCGGCGCGGAGAATCGGGACGACCGCGAAGGCCGAGGCCGCCGTACCGAGTATGAGAAGAACCAGAACTGCCTTGACGCATGCACGTCGCATCACAAACCACTCCTGTATAAGTGCAACCTCTCGTGGGCGGAGGAGCCATGCCAATGCCAATTGCCGACGAGAGCCGGGCGAGACGCTCCCAGATTGGAGCGTAACCCGGTCCGAGCCGGTGGGTCGAATTCATAAATTCAATCGGGCAGATAAAAGGTTCTTATGGGAGGAACAAGTATTTCAGTTAGAACTGGTTTCAAGAATCGGTTCTTGGGTAGGGCACGGCTTCAGCCGTGCCGCTCGAGGCCGCAAAAATAGTGGGCTTTAGCCCCTGAGGGACATTTTTCCTGAAGCGAAAATGTACTTTTGAAACCAGTTCTAGTCAGTTTTTCAGTAGGTCAGCGCGGCACCGTGCTTGCGATGCCGAATGGCCACCTGCGGTCGAGACAGCGTTTGGGATTTACGAAAATTGCTGCTTTTTACTGGTTCCTCTCGTCGCCGGATAGTAGTAAGTTACGGCGGAAGCGATTGGGGGAACGATGTTGCTCAAGACCAGCAGCCGCATCTATGGCGATGCCTTGATTTTGGATTGCAACGGCAGGATCACCTTTGGGGAAGAAACTGCTCTCCTGCGACAGCAGGTATACGACCTGCTGCAGCAATCGCGCAACGTGGTTTTGAACCTCTCGAATGTCACGTTCATTGACAGCTCGGGGGTAGGAGAGCTGGTTCGCATGCTGACCACGGCGAGCCGCGATCAGAAAACCATCGTGCTGGCGGGCCTGACCGGGCGGGTACGCGACGTGCTGCAAATCACCAAGCTGGCGACCGTGTTCGTCACTTACTCGACTGCGGTCGAGGCGGCGCAGGCGCTCAGCGGGGGACTGGAGGAGTGATTGGTAATTTGCAATTGGTAATTGGTAATTTGTGATCCGTGATTAGGACTGGTTTCAATAATGCATCCTTGAAGGGGCGCGGCTTCAGCCGCGCCGTAAGAAGTCCAATTTCGGCGGCTTTAGCCGCTGAGGGATTCTGTCTTCAACTTATGAAAATGATCTCTTGAATCCAGTCAGGTCTTGTTGAAGCGCCATGGCTCGCGAAAAAATCACGATCTACGAAAAACCGACCTGAAGCACCTGCCGCGAGGTCAGGAGGGTCCTGACCGCGAAGGGCGTCGAGTTTGACACGGTGGACTACACCAAGCAGCCGCTCACCGCCGATGCGCTGCAGAAGTTGCTGCGCAGCGCCGGCCTGAAGCCGATGGACGCGATGCGGACCAAGGAAGCGGCGTACAAGAAGTTCGTGGCCGGGAAGAATCTGAGCGACGATGAACTCGTCCGCGTCATGGCTGCGCATCCGGAACTCATCCAGCGTCCGCTGGTGGTGCGCGGGAAGAAAGGTGTGCTGGCGCGGCCGGTGGAACGCCTTTCCGACCTCGGTGTTTAGTTCACGCCGCTTGACTTCGCATGCGCTACCCGATAGAAGCGAAGCATGCCTGCACAGCTCAGCGGAAAAGTTGCGGTCATCACCGGCGCGTCCATGGGAATCGGCGAGGCGCTGGCGAAGCTGTTCGTCGAAGAGGGGGCGTCGGTCGTTCTCACCGCGCGCGACCAGGCGCGGTTGGAGGCGGCGCGCGCCCGCATCGGTCATCCGGAGCAGACTCTGGTGCTCACCTGCGACGTGCGCAACCGCGAAGAGATTGACCGCGTGCTGTCCCTCACCCTGCACAATTTCGGGCGCGTGGACATCTGGGTCAACAACGCCGGCCACGGCATGAACGACTCGGTCGAGATGATGGACCGCGATGCCTACCGCCGGATGTTCGACACCAACCTGTTCGGCGCCATTGACGGCATGCAAGCGGCCATCCCGGCAATGAAGCGCCAGGGCGGCGGCGCCATCATTAATATTTCCAGCGTTGCCGGGCACATCCCGCTGCCGTTTGCGGGGGCGTACAGCGCCACCAAGTTTGCCATGAACGCCCTCGGCAAGGCGGCGCGCGTGGAGTTGCAGGGGACCGGCGTGCACGTGCTCACCGTCTGCCCCGGATACATCGCCACAAACTTCAACGTGAACAAGACACCCGGCCGCGAGCCGCGCAGCCTGAATTCCGCCGACCAGAAAGGCGCCAGCGCCGAATTGGTGGCTCGCGATATCTTAAACGGTTACTTGAAGGGTAAACGCGAAGTCTATACGCCCTGGTACTACTGGATGGTCGCCAAGCTGTACCAGCTCTTCCCGGCGCTGGTGGAGTGGGGAATGGGGAAAAAGCTGAAAGGCAGCCATTAGCGATTGGCTATTAGAGCTGGTTTCAAAACTTGGTTTTCGGGAAGGGCACGGCTTCAGCCGTGCCGCTCGAGGCTGCAAGATCGGTGGGCTTTAGCCCCTGAGGGACATTTTTCCTGAGCCGAAATGTATTATTGAAACCAGTTCTAGCCATTACGGGTTGTCGGTTTACGGGTTTCGGTAATCGATCCAGATAACAGGTAAGCTCCGGAGCTTAGAGCTAAGAGCTTAGAGCTAATTGCTAATCGCTCGGCATCGTGTCCAGCATGCCCTGCATTTCCGAGGCAGCGTGCTGGTTGCCGGAGCGGCGCGCCGCCGCAATGCCATCCTCCAACATCTTGCGCGCTTCCTCGATCCGTCCCGCCGACATGAGCATCTGCCCCGCCATCTGGTAGGCAGGCACGTAATCCGGATTGTGCTGCAGGATGGTAGTGAACTCGGCGAGCGCGCCCGCGACGTCGCCCGCTTTCGAATACTCCATGGCCAGGCCGTAATGCGCGAAGGCGTCGGTGGGATTGGCGGCGAGCAGTTCCTTGAGGGCAGCAATGCGATCCATAAGGCGATGATCAGTGTAGCAAGTTTCAGTTTCAAGTTTCAGTTTCTGGATTACAGTTTTCAGTCTGCGTATTAAATCGCGCGACTGGCATTGCGTGCAAAGCTGCATTGTAAGGTTGCGAGGTTCTGGGCGCTTGGAACTGAAGACCCGAAACTGAAACTTGAAACTGAAACTTCGCGTTACAATGCCGCTTCATGGCCTGCCCCTACTTTCTTCCGCAGAAGCGGATCGAAAATCCTCCCTGGCCGCATCCGGCGCGGCTGCCTCTGGGCGATGCATGGACCGGCCACTGCACCGCGCCCGGCCACGAGGGCGCCCGGCCCAGCGATGACGAACTGCGCGAGGGCTGCAATCTGGGATACGCGCGGGCGTGTCCGCGGCTGCCGCGCCGGCGACCGTCCGACGCGGTGCGGTTTTCGCTGGCGCGCGACCGCGATCAAATTTTGAGCGTGCAGTTCGTCTGCGAGATCGCGCATGCGCCCGGCGAGCATGGCATGCTGGAATTCGATGCCGCCGTCGGCCGCTGGTCTTCCTCGCACGCCGATGCGCGCATCCAGAAGATGGCCGAGTGCTATGTGGACTCCTATCTGCACCGCTCAGGTGTGGCGGCTGGTCTTCTGTTGTCTTCAGACGTTAGTCTTCAGGAAAACCGCCTGACGACTGAAGACTGGCGACTGAAGACTCGCCAGAAAGGTCAGTGATGTCACAGGAACGAACGGCCCAGGAGAACCTGAAGCTGGGGCCGCGCCCGGTGCGCGAATCGCAATCGGAGATGACGGAAATCGTTCTGCCCAACGATGCCAACCCGCTCGGCTCGCTGCTCGGCGGCCGCCTGATGCACTGGATTGACCTGGCGGGAGCGATGGCGGCGCACCGCCATTCCCGAAATTATGTCGTCACCGCCTCCATGGACCACGTAGATTTTCTCACTCCGGTGCGGGTCGGCGATCTCGTCATCCTGCAATCATCCGTCAATCGCGCCTTTCACTCCTCCATGGAAGTCGGCGTCAAGGTCCTGGTGGAGAACTACATCAAGGGAGCGCATTCGCACGTCGCCTCGGCGCTGCTGACCTTTGTCGCCGTGGACCGCGACGGGCGCCACCTCCCCGTCCCGCCGGTCATTCCCGAAACGGAGGACGAAAAACGCCGCTACGAAGATGCCGGGCACAGACGCGAAGTCCGCGAGCGAACGAAAAAATAGTTTCAGTTTCAGTTTCGGTTTCAGTTCTGAGACTGCTCTCGGTTATGAATGACGGCGCGAATCCCGCTTGCTCGATCAGACAAAAACCGACAACCGCAAACCGATAACCGACAACCACTGAAACTGAAACTGAAACTGAAACTGAAACTCTCCTTCTCCCTTGTGACTGCCATCACAGCCAAACCGTAAGCCGGTTGCGAGACTGTACTCGGATTACTACGTTCGCGGCCTGGCTGTGGGGCTATGTCGCTGGCACCGCTTCCGCCAGACCGGCGGGCAAGACGTTTCTGGCTGACTCAAGTCGAGACTATTTATGGACAGCGCGCTCATCATTCATCGCCTGCACTTCGCTTTCACCGTGACCTATCACTATCTCTTTCCGCAACTGACCATGGGCCTGGCGCCGCTGATCGTGGCCCTCCAGTCGCTGGCATTGTGGAAGAACGACGAGCGCTACACCCGCGCGGCGCGCTTCTGGGCGAAGATTTTCGGCATCAACTTTGTGCTCGGCGTAGTGACCGGCATCCCCATGGAATTTCAGTTCGGCACCAACTGGGCGCTCTTCTCGCAGTGGGCCGGTGGGGTCATCGGCCAGACGCTGGCCATGGAAGGCATGTTCGCCTTCTTCCTGGAGTCCACGTTCCTGGGCCTGTTCCTTTACGGCGAGAAGCGGCTGGGTCCCAAGCTGCACTGGTTCAGCGGGTTCATGGTTTTTGCCGGATCGTGGCTGTCGGGCTACTTCATCGTCGCCACCGACGCCTGGATGCAGCACCCCACCGGCTATGTGCGCATGCCCAACGGCAGCGTGCAGCTCCAGAGTTTCTGGGCGCTGGTGCTGAATCCGTGGGCGGGTTGGCAGTACGCCCACAACATGAGCGGCGCCGTGATCACCGGCGCGTTCGTCATGGCCGCGGTCGGCGCCTTCTACCTGCTCAGCCATAAGCACCGCGACCAGGCACAGATTTACATCCGCACCGGCGTGATCGCGGGCGTCATCTTCACCATCCTGCAAGTATTCCCCACCGGCGACGGCCAGGGGCGCATGGTCGCACGCCATCAACCGGCGACGCTGGCGGGAATGGAAGCGCTGTTCACCACGCGGCCCGGCGCGCCGCTGGTCATCATCGGGCAACCCGACACCGTGCAGCAGAAAATCGACAACCCGCTGTTCGTGCCCAAGATGCTGAGCTTCCTCACCTACCAGCGCTGGAACGCCGAGGTGAAGGGCCTGGACGCATTTCCCAAGCGGGACCAGCCGGAGAACGTCGCGCTGCTCTACTACAGCTACCACATCATGGTGGGGCTGGGGACGATCTTCATCGCCGTCATGGTCCTGTCAGCCGGGCTGCTGTGGCGCAAGAAACTGTTCGACGCGCGCTGGGCGCTGTGGATCCTGATGCTCAGCTTCCCCTTCCCCTACATCGCCAACACCGCCGGCTGGATGACCGCCGAAGTCGGCCGCCAGCCGTGGCTGGTGTACGGCTTGCTGCGCACGGCAGACGGCTACTCGAAGATGGTCTCGGCGGGCAACGGGTTGTTCACCCTGCTGGGCTTCATGGGCATGTACACCGTGCTCTCGGTCCTGTTCCTCTTCCTGATTCACCGCGAAATTGATCGCGGGCCGGAGGAGGCCGCGCCGGTCAAACTGAATCCCCCGGCCTGCAAGCCTGAATTGGCGGAGGTGCGGTGATGGAAACTCTCTGGTTCGTGCTTGTCGCCCTGATGCTGGTCGCATACGTGGTGCTCGACGGTTTCGATATCGGCGCCGGCATCATTCACCTCATCGCCGGCCGCACCGACGAGGAGCGCCGCACCATCCTGCGCGCCATCGGCCCGGTGTGGGACGGAAACGAAGTCTGGCTGCTCGCCGCCGGCGGCACGCTCTACTTCGCCTTCCCGCTGCTCTATGCCTCCAGTTTCAGCGGCTTCTATCTCCCGCTGATGATGGTGCTGTGGCTGCTGATGCTGCGCGCCATCGGCATCGAATTTCGCACTCACCTGGAAAGCCAGGTGTGGCGCGGCTTTTTCGACGTGATCTTTTCCGTTTCCAGCATCCTGCTGGCAATTTTCTTCGGCGCGGCGCTGGGCAATGTGGTGCGCGGCGTGCCGCTGAATAACGACGGCTACTTCTTCGAGCCGCTGTGGACGAACTGGCGCGTCGGGCCGCATCCCGGAATCCTGGATTGGTTCACCGTGATGGCGGGCGTGATGGCGCTGGCCACGCTGACCATGCATGGCGCGCTCTACATCGCGCACAAGACCTATGGCGCGGTCAACGAACGCGCCCGCCGCATTGCGCTGGCGACCTGGCCCGTGGTCCTGGCGCTTACCTTCATCAGCCTGATGCTCACCATGCGCGTGCACCTCGACGTGGTGGACAATTACAAGCGCTGGCCCATCGGCCTGGCGATCCCGTTGATCGTCTTCGCCAGCCTGGTGGGCGTGCTGTACTTTGCCACCGAGTACCGGGAGAAGGCGGCGTTCCTCTGCTCGTCCGCCTACGTTGCGGGAATGTTGGGCGGCGCCGCGTTCGGAATTTATCCCGACGTGCTGCCGGCGGCGATGAATCAGACCAACAGCCTGACCATCTACAACACCGCTGCCGCGCGCCATGGCCTGGCCGTGGGCCTGGTGTGGTGGTCGATCGGCATCGTGATCGCGATCGGCTACTTCGTGTTCGTTTACCGGATGTTCAAAGGCAAGGTGGTGCTGGAGGCGGGAGAAGGGCACTGAAGAAAACTTAACCGCGGATTCCCACGGATTCACGCGGATCAGAACAGCAAGACGTTCGATCCGCGAAGATCCGCGGCGATCCGCGGCCTTTCTTTTATGGACGGGGGATATCTGGCGGGAAAAGCGTAGCCATTAGCGATGGCCATCAGGAATGCCTGGCGGTCTCGCGTTATTGCAGGGCGGCTTCGGTTTCGCGGATGGCGGACTCGTGGCCCGGTCGTGCAATAACCTCCGGCGAACCAACGCCGGCCAGAGTATATTGCGGGCTGAGATGGCCGGCAGCGACCAGCAATTCGACTTCGACTTCATTGTGATCGGCTCCGGGTTCGGCGGCAGTGTGAGCGCGCACCGGCTGGTGGACAAGGGCTATCGCGTCGCGGTCATGGAGATGGGCCGGCGCTGGACCGCCGACGATTACCCGCGCACCAGTTGGTCGATTCACCGCTGGTTCTGGCGTCCCAAGCTGGCGCTGCGCGGGTTCTTCAACATGCGGTACTTCCGCCACGTCACCATCCTGCATGGCTGCGCCGTCGGCGGCGGCTCGATTACCTACGCCGCCACCTTGCTGCGCCCGCCGGACAAGATTTGGACTTCGGGATCATGGTTCGGGCTGGCGGACTGGCAACGGGAGATGCCGCGGCACTATGAAGCCGCGTCCAACATGCTCGGCGTCACCGAGAACAAGATTCTCGGCCCGGCGGATCATCTGCTGCAACAAGCGGCGGAAGCCGTGGGAGTTGGACAAAGTTTTTATCGCACCAGCGTAGCGATTTTCCAGGCCGCTGAAGGAGAGCAGGGCGGCACGACCTTTCCCGATCCTTACTTCGGGGGAGAAGGTCCGGAGCGGACCACCTGCCAGGCGTGCGGCGGCTGCATGATGGGGTGCCGCCACGGCGCGAAAAATTCCCTCGACATGAATTATCTCTATCTGGCGGAAAAGCACGGCGCGCGGATTTTTCCGGAAACGCAAGTTGTGGACGTGAACCCGCTCCACGGCGCGGCCGACGGAAGCGCGGGTTACGAAGTGCGTACCGTGAAGTCCACCGCGTGGATACGCCGCCGGCCGCAACGCTTCACCTGCCGCGGCGTGGTGTTCGCGGCATCGTCGCTCGGCACCATGGAGCTGATGTTTCACCTGAAGGAAAGCGGCTCGTTGCCGGCGATCAGCGACAAGCTGGGAAAGCACGTGCGCACCAATTCCGAATCGCTGATCGGCGTGCGCGTTCCGGGCTGCAAGGAAGATTTGTCGACGGGAGTGGCCATCGGGTCGGGGATTTACATTGACGAGCACACCCACATCGAAGCGGTGCGGTACCCCAGCGGCTCCGACGCCATGGGCCTGCTGTCCACCATCCTGACCGGCGGCCGCCCCGGGCCGAGAAGGATTCTGCTGTGGCTGGCGAACATGGCGCGCGCGCTGCTGCGGCACCCCCTCAAAACTCTGCGCCTGTTTCGACCCTGGGGATGGGCGCGGGAGTCGGTGATCCTCCTCTGCATGCAGGCGCTGGATGGACACATTGAAATGCGGTGGAAGCGCCCGTGGTTCTGGCCGTTTCGCAAGTTTCTGGTCAGCCGCGGCGACAAGGTCCCGGCTTACATTCCCGCAGCCAACGAGTTTGCGGAAAAGCTCGCGCGCCTTACCGGGGGCACGGCGATGAGCATGCTTCCGGAGATCCTGTTCAACGTTCCCGGAACGGCGCACTGCATTGGCGGTTGCGTGATGGCGGAGTCGCCCGAGCGCGGCGTGGTGGACCATCGCCACCGCGTCTTCGGTTACAAGAACATGTACGTGTGCGATGGGTCGGTGGTGGCGGCGAATCTCGGAGTCAACCCCAGCCTGACCATCACCGCGCTGGCGGAACGGGCGATGTCGTTCATCGCGCCCGCGGCGGAAACAACGTGGAATGACGGACCGGATTGTCAAACCCATGGTGGTGGCCGGTCTGGCCGTCAGCCGCGCTCCCAATTCCCGGCGGATGAGTAGTCGGCGAGGGTTACCGGACACGGGCATTGATTGCCTGACCCGGCGGGCCCGCAATTGAGCCAATCCGGCCTGGCGCTGCCGCGTGCAAGAGGTTGCACACCGAGTAAATCCGGCAAGCGTGTTCCGGTGCAGGTTTGTGATTGGTGCGCCGGTCTACAAGAAATTTATCCGTTGCCGCGCTTGACAGAGTCTCGCGCCGGGCTTAGATTGCCGCCTGCCATTTTTATCACCTGCGGCAACCAGTGGGGGTTGGCGCAGGACCGGGTGTCATCCGCGTTCGTCCATTCCAACAACGTAAGCCGGCCAGGTGTTAGTACGAGCCAACAGCTAGCTCAAGGAGAGAGCAGCAATGCAACTTTCTTCGTTCCAACCAGCCAAATCTCAACCACAAACCTATCGCAGCGCGATATGTCTGAGTTCGCTACTTGCGACTACCGCGTCAACGCCACTTTTTCGCAAGAAAGGAAAATCCGTCATGACGCAGCAGCGCACAAGGAGAAGTGTTACACGGCACCTCGCAGGAGCCATCGTGGCGCTCGGATTGCTTACATTCAGCTTGGCCGCACTCGCGACTCAGCCGAACGACGCTTTTCCGGTCAGCTACAACATGCGGCGCATCGGCCACGCTGACTTGCAGGGCCGCACGGCGTATCAGCCGACGCTCCACACCATCAACGGGCGCGTGTATCTCTTCGTCGGTCACTTCGGCGGCACCACCAAGGCCGGATTGGCCAACGGCGGCACCACGATCGTTGACGTTACCGATCCGGACGAACCGACGCAAGTGAACTTCATTCCGTCCAATGGGTCGCAGATGGTTCGCGTCTGTGACGGCGGCGTCATCGGTTCGGCTGGCTCCTATTACATGCTGCGCAATACCAGCAACACTCACGAGGTCTGGGATGTCACCAATCCCGCCAGCGCGACGCGGCTATCGGTAATCCAGCAGTCTCCCACCGCCTTGTTCACCAACACCCACAAGAACTGGTGGGAATGCGATACCGGGCTCGCGTTTATTGTCGCCGGTGCCGGCGCAGCCTCCGCCAGCCCCGACGGCTGGACCACCAATCAGCACATCAAGGTCTACGATCTGAGAGACCCCTCCAATCCCGTCTACATCCGCGATATCGGCTTGGTCGGACAGAATCCCGGCTCGTCGGTCACGACGGCGACCGGCGGCGTTCACGGGCCGATCTCGATCAAAAACAATCCGATCACCGGCGAGCCGGTAAACCGGATCTACATCCCCTACGGCACGTCAACCAATGGCGTGTTCCAGATTGTCGACCGCCTGAAGGTGCTTCCTCCCACCTTTGGCGGCACATGGAATGGGTTACGGCCAGGGAATCCGACCGACGACGATCTGCGTTCGCTGGTGGTTGGATCGATGGACATGACACCCACCGAGGGCGCGCACACCTCGTTCCCGATTTTTGGCGTGCCGTTGAAGCACTACCAGGGGTTCACCAGCAATGCGACTCGGGATTTGGTTGCGCTCATCTCGGAGGAAGTCGACAACCACTGCCTGGGATCGCCGCACTTCGGTTACCTCGTCGACGCCACCAGGGCGAAAGGAGCGGGGGGAGCCTCGGCGGGAGAAAATCACCCCATGGTGATTTCGACCATGCAGGTTCATGACGACTCGGCTCGCCCTGACTTCTGCACCCGCGGCACGCGCTTCGGCACGCACTCGACCAACGAGTCGTTCTATGCGCCGTACTACGGCAAACTGTTGTTCATCGCCTACTTTGACGGCGGTTTGCGCGTCTTTGACATCCGGAATCCGTATCGCCCGAAAAATGTGGCGTACTTCATTCCGAATGTCACCGCAAACACGATACCGACAACTGTGACCATCAACGGCGTAGTGCAGAGTTTCTTGGATGTTTCCAGCGACAATGCGGAGGTCGACGACCGGGGTCTGATCTATGTCGTCGACCGCGTGGGCGGCGGAGCGGACATCTTGAAACTCACCGGCCATGCCCGGGACATCGTGGACGGCGATAAGGACGACCACGATCACGACCGTGATGACGATCACGATCACGATCACTGAGGCCTGTAGAAGCAGGGAACTTTGACAAGGCAGGTTCGGCGCCCGCGCAGCATCGGCTCGCGGGCGCCCTTTTTTTCATGCGCGCGATGCTACGCACCCGCCGGAAAGTTCTCAAACGTGCCGTACAGCTTGGTGGTTTCGGCTACGCCCTGAACGCGCTTCTTGGGGTTGATGAATTTCAGGTCGCCGCCGCGGTTGCTGGCGGTCGCGCCCAAGCCCGAACATCCACACCAGCATTCAGCGGTACAATGACGGTTAGCATGAATTTCGGGAGCAGAGCCCTCGCGGTGTTCGTTCTCTTGGGCTGCACCGGTGCGACGGCGGTGGCTCTGGCGCCGCGGGCTGTCTCGTCCGGCCGTCAACGCGCTCACCCGGCACGGAAGGCAAAGCCCAAGCCCGTTGCGGCTGTGCCCGCTCCGCCCCCGGTCGCACCGCTCCACGTGTCCTATGAAGGCGGTTTGCTCTCCATCTCGGCCCGGGACGCGTCGCTGAGTGACATTCTGGCCCAGTTGCACCAGCGCACTGGCGCCACCATTGACGCTCCCGCCGATGTGAGCGAGCGCATTGCCGTGGAGCTTGGCCCCGGGCCCGCGGTGCAGGTGGTCGCCGCGCTGCTGGAACACACGCAATATAACTTCGTCATTGCGGCAGCGGCCCAAGATCATCGCGCCGTACAGAGTATTCAGTTGACGCGCAAGCCATCGTTGCTGGAGGACCTTGCCCCACCTGTTCCTGGAGCCAACGATGAAGAACGCGCCGCCGCGGCACAAGCCCGCACCAAGGCCAACCCCGGGGGCGATGAAGGGGTTTGGGACGATGTCGAAGTGCCCGCCGCCACGCCTGCTCCGCCGGCCGATACTGCCGCGCGTCCTCCGCAATAGCGCCGCGTTCCTTGCGTCAATCCTTACGACTTCGCGCCCGCCGCAAAGTTTTCAAACATGTCGTGCAACTTCGTGATCTCGACCACGTCCTGAACGCGCTTGTTCGGGTTGATGAATTTCAGGTCGCCGCCGCCGCCCTTCGCCGATGCCCATACGCTGACGAATGCGCCGATGCCGGTGCTGTCCACCTGGAGCACATTGGCCAGGTCCACCCGGATCGGTTTGTGTTCCCCGATCAGCCCGCGCACCGTCCTCGAGAATTGCGTCCAGGACTCCAGGTTCACTTTTCCGGTGCAATGCACAATGATTTTGTCGAGTTGGCGTTCGGTTTCAATCTGCAGTACTGCGCTTGCATTGGCCACAGCCTCACCCTCGTCCCACGAGTCAGGATTTTACACTGCCGGGAACCACAAACAACGCGTCCCACGCGATTCTAAGTTCCGCGGTGGCGGCCGCGACATCGGCAGCTTCGGCGACCGCGGCGATCACCGCCGCCCCTGCCGCTCCCGCTTCCATGATGCTCTTCAAGTTTCCAACATGGATGCCGCCAATGGCGACGACCGGCAGCTTCACGTCGCCGCAGATGCGGGCCAGTTCGCCCAGGCCCAGGGGCGGCGCGGCGTCGGCTTTGCTGGCGGTGGAGAAGATAGGGCCGACTCCGAGGTAGTCGGCGCCGGCGTCGCAGGCGGCGATGGCCTCGTCGTAGCAGGTGGCGGAAGCCCCGACAATCATGCCCCGCGGCAGCGAACGCCGGATGTCGCGAACCGCGGCATCGCCGCGGCCGACGTGCACACCGTCGGCGCCGATGGCAGCGGCGATTTCAACCCTGTCATTCACCATCAGCGGTACGCCGCTTGTGCGGGCGATGGACAGGATGCGCGAGGCGGTGGAGGCGAACTCGGCGTCGGGCATCGTTTTGTCGCGGAACTGCAGGACGGTGGCGCCGCCGCGCACCGCAGCTTCGGCAATCGCGAGGTGATCGCGGCCCAGGTGCGGCAGCGTCGTGGTGATGACGTACACCCGCAGGTCCACGTTCATGCCGCGACCTCGATGCGCGCCCCCGCGCGCAATGCCTCCGGGGTCAGTTGCGCCAGGGCATCGTAAAGCCGGACGTGGAACGTGCCGGGGCCGGGCGATCCCTGGGCGGCGATTTCGCCGGCCAGGCCAAAGGCGCTGAGCGCCGAAGCCGCCGCCAGCAGCCAATCTCCCTCGACCGCCGCATAGGCCGCCGTCACCGCGGTTGACATGCAACCCGTGCCGCTCACCCGGCTCATCAGTTCGTGGCCGTTCGAGACGCGCGCCACGCGGGTGCCGTCACTCACCACGTCGGTGCGTCCGGTGATGGCGGCGATGCAACCGAATTTGCGCGCGCAAGCGGCGGCGACCTCGGCGCGATCGCCGGCGGCGCCCACCGACTCAACCCCGCTGATGCTGGCCTGGTATCCGGCCAGCGTGGCGACCTCCGCAAAGTTGCCGCGAACGATGGAAACGGAAAGCTGCTCCAGCAGGCGGAGCGCGCTCTCGGTGCGAAAGCGCGTCGCCCCGGCGCCCACCGGGTCCAGCACGATGGGAATGCCGCGCATATTCGCGCGTCGGCCCGCCAGCAGCATGGAATCCACCTGCTCCGCCCAGGGCGTCCCCAGGTTCAGCACCAGCGCGTGTGCCGCGCCCGCCATTTCGTCCACCTCCTGGCGGGCATGCGCCATCACCGGCAATGCGCCGGCGCACAGCGTAATGTTGGCGGTTTCGTTCATCACCACGAAATTCGTGATTTGGTGGACCAGGGGCTTGTGAGAGCGCACCCTGGTCATGATGTCCGCAGCTCGGTTTGCGAGTTCGTTCATGGTTGTCATTGGGCGAGGACGATTGTAGTCCCGCACTGGAACCGTTCAACACGTCCTGGCTGCGCCCGCCGTTGCGGCCACATTTGCAGAGTGGTACAAGTCAGAGAGGGACATGGCGGAAAAACTTACCGAGCGCTTGCGCCGAACGGTCGCGCCCCTGTGGGACGCACAGTACCAGCATCCGTTCGTGCGCGGCATCGGCGAGGGCACGCTCGACCTGGAGCGCTTCAAGTTCTGGGTGCGCCAGGATTATGTTTTTCTGATCGAGTACGCGCGCGTGGTGGCGCTGGCGGCGGCGCGCAGTCCGGAGCTGAGAACGATCGCGAAATTCGCCACGCTGCTGAGCGAGACCGTCAACACCGAGATGCGCCTGCACCGCGCCTACGCCGCGGAGTTCGGAATCAGCAACCACGAACTGGAACACGAGGCGCCGGCGCCGGCGACGCGCGCCTACGCGGATTTCCTGCTGCGCGTTGCCTCCATGGGCGACTACGCCGAACTGGTCGCAGCCCTGGTGCCGTGCATGTGGAGCTTCAGCGAGATCGGATTGCGTCTGGCGAAGCTGCCCGCGCCCGCCGACCAGCGGTACGCGAAGTGGATCGCGATGTACGCGTCGCCGGAGTTTGCCGAGCTGGCGCGCTGGTGCCGCGAGCTGCTCGACGAGGTGGCCGCAGGCTTGCCGGAGCGCCAATGGGCTCACTTGGAGGAGATTTTCCTGACCAGCAGCCGCTACGAGTGGCAGTTTTGGGAGATGGCATGGAAACAAGAGCGATGGCCCGTGTAAGCATCCCGCGCGTGCTGATCATTGCCGGTTCGGATTCGAGCGGCGGCGCCGGCATCCAGGCGGATCTGAAGACCGTGTCCGCGCTCGGCGCCTTCGGCATGACCGCCATCACCGCACTGACGGCGCAGAACACCACCGGCGTGCTCGGGATCGTGGAGGTTGCGCCGGATTTCGTTGCCTTGCAGATCGATGCCTGCGTGAACGACGTCGGCTGCGATGCGGTGAAAACCGGCATGCTGGCGAATGTGCCCATCATTGAAGCGGTGGCCGCCGCCATCGCGCGGCATAAGCTGCGCCGCGTGGTGGTGGACCCGGTGATGATCGCGAAGAGCGGGGCGCATTTGCTGAAGCCGGAAGCGGTCGCGGCGTTAAAGGCGAAAATGTTGCCGCTCGCGATGGTGGCCACGCCCAACCTCCATGAGGCGGGGGCGATCGTAGGGCGCCAGATTCATGACCTGGCCGGAATGAAGGAAGCGGCGCGCGCCATTCGCGACCTGGGGCCGGAGAACGTGGTGGTCAAAGGGGGGCACCTGGCGGGTGTCGCCGCCGACGTGCTCTATGACGGCAAGGAGTTCGCCGAATTCCGCGCCGACCGCTTCCCCAGCAAGCACACCCACGGCACGGGCTGTATTTTCGCGTCGGCCATCGCGGCCAACCTGGCGCACGGGCGAGGCGTGCGAGAAAGCGTCGTCGCGGCGAAAGAGTTCATCACCGCCGCGATCCGCAACGGGCTGGCCATCGGCAAGGGCTGTGGCCCGGCAAATCCGATGGCGGGCATGACGCGCGACGCCACCCCGGTGCCCTGATGCAGCACGTCCCTGCTGAAAGAATTGCCGGAATCTGGGATCTGCAATTCCGCAGTTCCCCCATGCCGCAATTCGCAGCCGCCTTGACACAGGGCCTAGAAGCACGCGTCACAGACAATGGCGGCGAAGTGCGATAGAGGAAAGTCCATGGCTCGAACCCCGCGATCGGCAGCCGCTGTGACGGCCGGCTCCGGCAACATCTTCTTTACCCGCGACCGCTACGAGCGGGCGCTGGAAGCGATCCGAGTCCGGTTGCGGCGCCGCGCCGTCGCCGATTATTCCTGGCTGCCCGACCTGGTGGAAGTCGGGGGATTCCACTACGAGTCGGGAGAGCGATTGTTCGAGCCATGGACGGCCTCGCTCAAGGCCCTTCTCGGCGACGCCATCCAACCGCTGCTCCAGGAAACCTGGGGTTACATTGCCCGCGCGGCGGCCGAGAAATTTGCCGCACTCCTCAACGGCGTGCTTTCGGAACGCGATCGCATTCGCATCGAGCAGGCCTACACGCGCCTCAAGTTCCCGGTGGCAAGCGTGAACCCGGACGGCCTGGCGGCCGGCGCCGCGGGGGAAAGCTCCGACGCTTCCGTGCACCAGCACACCTGCTCGAAATGCGGCATGCCGTTTCGCCACGACGCCTGGGAATGTGAGCCGCCGAACGACACCTTCTGCAACCTTTGCGCCGAAGAAGTGATGGGCCCGATGCCGATCTTTGCCCAGCGCTGGGCCGCGCGCGAGGATATTCAACCCGAAGAACTCGCCGCGCGCGCTCGCGCCGGAGCGTCCGCTGACGAGACGCAGCACGAAACCACGCCGCACGCGGCAGAGCAACACAGCGCCCCGCAACCAGACGTCCTGCCCGATCCCACCCAGCGCGGCCTCGCCAAGGTGGCGGGCATGGACGATCTCAAGGCGCTGCTCCACGACGAAGTCGTTTCCGCGCTGCGCGAACCCGACGACCTGCAAGCCTACGGCCTCACCATTCCCAACGGCATTCTCCTGTTCGGTCCGCCGGGCTGCGGCAAGACCTACATCGCGCGCCAGCTTGCCGAGGAGCTCAACTTTTTCTTCAAGGAAGTCTTTCCCTCCGAGATCGGCAGCACTTTCATTCACGAGACCACCCTGAAGATCCGCGAAACCTTCGATACCGCCTCCGATCACGCCCCCGCACTGCTGTTTGTGGACGAGTTCGAATCCATGGTGCCGGCGCGGCGCTCGCTGGGCGCCCATCAGCACCATACCTCGGAAGAAGTCAGCGAGTTTCTCAAGCAACTGGAATCGTGCGCGCAACGCCGCATCGTCCTGATTGCGGCCACCAACGAGCCGTGGAAGATCGACCCCGCCGTCATCCGCACCGGCCGTCTCGATAAGCTCATCTATGTGCCCGCGCCCGACGCACCCGCGCGCGCCGCCATGTTGCGCTTCCATCTTTATGGCCGCCGGCAATGCGAGGGCATTGATGTCGTAGCGCTTGCCGATATCTTGCCCGGTTATTCCGCCAGCGATCTCAAGCTGCTGGTGGACGAAGCCGCGCGCCGCGCCCGCAAAGCCCGCCGGCCGATTTCCGAAGACGATCTGCGCCACGCCGCCCGCGAACTGGTGCCCGCCTCGGTCACGCCCCGCGACGAACTGCGCTTTCTCGCCTTCGGACAGCGCGGCGTCAAGGCGTCCAGTTATAAGGTTGCGAACGACATCGCCTCCGCCTTGCGTACCGTCAGCGCGGCGGCCGCGCGGCGCCGCGTGCAGCTGGTTATGGGCTGATTCCGCGCCCGTTCGGTTCCCCTTCCCGTTCTGGTCACAACGCAGGGTGATGGATGTCACTGCGGGATTTTCTAGGATGCGTAGACTTTGCGAGTGGTCGGGTTATCAGACCACTTGCAAAACCCCTTGGCCAGCACCCTCAAACCGCCCTTCGAAGTCCGCAAGGACAAGGTCTACGACCAGGTCGCGCGGAATCTCGAACAGTACATCCGCCAGGAGCTGAAACCCGGTGACAAGCTCCCCTCGGAACGCGAACTGGCGCAATCATGCAAAGTCAGCCGCAGTTCCATCCGGGATGCCATGCGCAGGCTGGAATTGCTGGGGCTGGTGGAGCCGCGCCAGGGCGCCGGCACCATTGTTCGCGACTCATCCCCGGATGCGATGGTCAACCCCCTGTTCTCCGTCCTGATGCGCAAACGCAAGCACATTGCCGAGCTGCTCGATGTCCGCACCATCATCGAGCCGCCCATCGCGGCGCGCGCCGCCAGGCACATCACCCCCGAGCAGTTGGCTCGCATGCAAGAAATCCTGCGCCGCCAGAGCGAGAAGGTGACGCGGGGCGAGCCGGCCATGGAAGAAGACTCGGAGTTCCATTACACCATCGCCATGGCGGCCAACAACTCCGTGTTGTTGCACGTGATCGACGTTTTGATGGATCTGCTCCGGGAAAGCCGGGAACGCAACATGCAGGTCGAAGGGCGTCCGCAAAAGTCCTTCGAAGGCCACCAACGCATTTTTACAGCACTGTCCCGGGGAGACGCGAAGGCGGCGGAAGCGGCCATGCGCCGGCACCTGGAAGCAGTCACGCAACTCGTACTCAAACAGCAATAAACGAATGGAGGTCGCCAGATGGGCCAGCTATTTGCGATCGAAATTATCTACCGTGGGGTCTTCCAAAAGACTCTGGCGAAGAACATCTGCCGTGGAATCGTCCTGGCCGCCCACAACGAGGGCAAACCAGGGCTTTCCTTTGGCCGTTACGGGGACAGCCCGGAGCGGAACGGCATTCCCGCCAAGAGCTTTGCCATCGTCGCCACCGACGATGAGACCCTGGAAAAAGGAATGGCTCAGTATGAGCCCAAACAAACCGACGTTACCGTCGTCCTGGACGATTCGCTCTGCAAAGGGCTTGAGTCCTGGGGCTGGTACGGCGTACAGACCGTGACCGAGCACCTGAAGCCCGGCGCGACCCTGATCGTCGCCTCCCTGGAGCAGCCCACCACGCTGCTCAACGCGCTCCACACCCACGATAAACCGTACAAGCTCGGCGTCCTCCGCGGCGTCACCAGCTTTTCCGGCATGTGGGTCTTCAAGGACGATCACACCGACGTTCGCATCCTGGGCGCCATCGTGAAAGCTTTGCCGGAACTGGCGAAGTTCTCGTCGCTGGAGAAATTCATCAGCGAGAAGCTCAAGAACACGCTGAAGGTCACCTCGGCCCGCACCGCCTTCGACAAGTTCACCACCATCCAGGTCAAGCCGGGAACCGGTAATACGGAAAAACTGGAGCACTTCGATCTGATCGGTTCCTCCGCCATGCGCCTGGGCGTTTCCATCCCGGGCCAGGGGCAGGGAGGTCCGTATCCCGATCCGGTCACCCACCAGGCGGGCGGCTTCCGGCCGGTCCGCAATGACAAGCTGAAGAAGGCGACCACCCGCTCCCTGCGTCCGGTGGTTAACTTCGAGACCTGCACCAAGTGCACGTTGTGCTGGCTGAACTGCCCGGATGGGTCGTTCGATGTCACGCCCGACGGCACCTACGACGCAAACCTCGAAGCATGCTGCGGTTGCGCCATTTGCGAAGCGGTTTGCCCGGTGCCCAACTGCATCCGCATGGTTCCGGAAACCGCGTTCGCCGATAGCGCCAGCCAGTGGGAAGCCTTCCGTAAGGACAAGGCCGCCTACAAAGCTACGTTGGACAGGCTGGTGGTTCCTCCGCCGGCCGAGCGTTCGCACGGTTACCGTTTCAAGGGACAGTACAAGGACCAGGCAGCCAAGGCCCTGGAAATCGCCCAGCAAGGCTAGCTTAGAAGGAGATTCGTATGGCAACAATGGCAGTGGCAGATCAAAAACAAGTCGAAACTGAAGCCCTGATTACGGGTGCCGAAGCCATGGCGGTCGCCTGCAAGCTGGCTGACGTGGACGTAGTCACGGCTTATCCGATTCGCCCGTACGACACGGTCATGCAGTACATCACCCAACTGAATGCTGATGGGGAGATGGACTGCGAGTTCATCGTGGCGGAAGGCGAACACTCACAATTTGAAATCGTCAAACATGCCTCCATTTGCGGCGCCCGCGTTTTCTGCGGCAGCAGCGGCGTGGGCTGGATGTATGCCATGGAAGCTCTCACGGTCACCCCGGCGCTGCGCGTGCCGATGGTCGCCATGGTGGGCAACCGCGCGCTGGACGACCCCGGCGCTTTCGGCACCGAACACAACGACGCGCTTGCCGTCCGCGACCTCGGTTGGCTTTTGACCTGGGTTGACAGCGGCCAGGAGTGCCTCGACACCACCCTCATCGCCTACCGCGTGGCGGAAGACCCCCGCATGTTGGTGCCCTGCGCCATCAGTTGCGACGGCGCCTTCCTCACCCACTCGCAGTCGCTCATCAAGATTCCCTCGGCCGAGCAGGTCAAGAAGTTCCTGCCCCCCTACGACCGCGGCAATCTCCTGATGCACCCGGACAACGTCATCTCCATCGCCCCGCAGGTCAACGAGGACTGGGTGATGGAAATCCGCAAGCAGAACTACGCCGTCACCGAGCGCTCCATGGACGTCATTCGCGAAGCCTATACCGACTTCGAGAAGATCTTTGGCCGCAAGTACGGCAACCCGTTCTTCGAGGAATTCATGACCGAGGATGCGGACGTCGTTCTGCTCGGCATGGGGACCATGTCGATGCCGATGCACGTCGCCATCCGCGATCTGCGCAAGAAAGGCATCAAGGTCGGCTTTGTTCGCCTGCGCTGGTTCCGGCCCTTCCCGGCCGAGGAACTGGCCAAGTGCCTCAGCCGTTTCAAGGCCGTTGGCGTCGTCGATCGCGACTTCTCCTTCGGTTCGCCTTACCTGAGCGGCGTGGTCGCCACCGAAGTCAGGACCGCGTTGTATCCGGGCAAGGGGCCCAAGCCGCCGGTGCTGGGCTTTATCGCCGGGCTGGGTGGTCGCGAGGTCACGTTGGCAGACGTCAAGACGATGACCGACAAGACCTTCGAGGCTGCGGAAGGCAAGTCCGTACCGCTGACGCAATGGATCGGGCTGCGGGACTAGCACGTCGCTGACGTGTCCCTGGCGCCGGAAAGGATTACGACAACATGGCTATCTATGTAGACGAACAACCGACCCAAAACCTGGAGGACTTTAAGGGTGTCAAGAAAGTCCCCCACAACGAATACTACACATCCGGCCACCGCACCTGCCAAGGCTGCGAGTCGGCTCAGATGATGCGGCTGTTGGCCAAGGCCGCCGGCCCCCGGACCATCGTCCTGGGGAGCACCGGCTGCATGTACGTGGCTAACACGTCGTACTACACCACGCCCTGGGGCGTGCCCTGGATGCATACCCAACTGGGCAGCTCCGGCTCCGCCGTCCTGGGTGCCGCTGCTGCTTTCAAGGCGCAGATGCGCAAGGGCAAGATGAAGGATGAGCCCATCAACGTCATCGCCTTCTGCGGCGACGGTGGTGGTGCGGATATGGGCCTGGGCGCCATCTCGGCGACTCTGACCCATCCGGATTACAACCTCCTCATCCTCATGTACGACAACGAGTCGTACGCCAACACCGACATTCAGATTTCCGGCACTTCACCCTACGGCGCGAACAGCTCGTTCAGCTTCCCGGGGAAGAAGCGGCGCATCATGAACCACCGCTGGAAAAAGAATGTCGCGCCCCTGATGGCCATCGGGCATCCCACCTGCCGCTACGTAGCGACCATTTCCACGTCCTACGCGCTGCAGGCCATGAACGTTGTCCGCCGCGCCCTCAGCATCGGTGGACCGACCTTCGTGCATTGCCTCAACCCGTGCCCCAAGGGATGGGATTTCGATCCTGTCCAGGCGCACGAGCTCGGCGAGCTGGCCGTCAACACCGGCATCTGGCCGTTGTACGAGATCGAGAATGGCGTCGTGAAGCTGTACGGCAAATCCAAACAGATTGCCGACGGCAAATTCAAGCGCCTCCCGGTCAAGGACTATCTGGAGAAGCAAGGCAGGTTCAACCACTTTATCGACGAAGACACGGAGTTCTTCCAGAGCAAAGTGGATGAGATGTGGACCAAGTGGCTTGTACCCGGAATCATTCCGCTCGGGAACGAGCTCACTTACTAAGGGACAGGCCACCCGCTTCGGCGGGTGGCCTTGTCTTTAACGGGACCGTCGGGGACCGCAGTTAACGCCTTCGGAGGTGTACGGTATGGCCACTGCAGTGGCAACCAATCCCACCGAACCCCGCGTCGTCAATCGCTGGGTTCAAATGATCGCAGGCGTCTTCGCGATGATGGCTATCGCGAACCTTCAGTACGCTTGGACCTTGTTTACTAAACCCCTAACCCAAAATTTGCACGCAACCCTGGCCGCCGTACAGGTGGCATTCGCCGCATTCATCATCGCCGAAACCTGGCTGGTGCCCTTCGAGGGCTATCTGATTGACCGCCTCGGACCGCGCCGGGTCATCGCCATCGGCGGCGTGCTGGTCGCCCTCGGGTGGATCGGCTCAGGGTATGCGTCTAGTCTGCATCAGCTCTATTTCTGGTACGTGACGGGCGGCGTCGGTGCCGGCGCCGTGTACGGCGGAACCATCGGCAACTCGCTGAAGTGGTTCCCCGATCACCGCGGCCTCTGCGCTGGCTTCACCTCCGGCGCGTACGGCATCGGGACCGCGCTCACCGTGGCGCCCATCGCCGCCATGATCAAGAACGCCGGCTATCAGAAGACGTTCATCACCTGGGGCTTCATCCAGGGCGCGGTGGTCATTATCGCCGCCATGTTCATTGTTGCCCCGCCCAAGGGCTGGGTACCGAAGGGCTGGACGGCCGCGGAGGCACTCGCCAAGGTTAAGGTGCGTACCTCTACCTACGACATGACCCACTGGCAAATGCTGAAAACCCCGGCGTTCTACGTGATTTACATCATGATGACGCTGGTTGCCTTCGGCGGCCTGGTCGTTACCGCCCAGATTGCACCGATCGCCCGCCACTACAACGTTGACAAGGTCATCATCGCCTGGGGGATGTCGGCGCTGGTGATCGCCATCGAAGTGGACCGCATCCTGAACGGCATAACCCGGCCGTTCTGGGGCTGGGTGTCCGACCATATTGGACGTGAGAACACCATGTTCATCGCGTTCATGTGCGAAGCTGCCGCAGTCTTCGCCCTGCTGCATACCATCAGCCGGCCGATCTGGTTCATCCTGCTGTCGGGCTTGTGCTTCTTCGCCTGGGGCGAGATCTTCTCGCTCTTCCCCTCCATCACCGGTGACCTGTTCGGCAAGAAATGGGCTACGACCAACTATGGCATTGTCTACACGTCCAAAGGTCTGGCCTCCATCTTTGCCGGACCGGTGGCCGCGTTGGCCAGTGTCAAGACCGGGTCGTGGATTCAGGTCTTCTACGCCATGGTTTTCTGTGACGTTCTGGCGGCTTTGCTGGCGCTGTTCTGGCTGAAACCGGTCGCCAAAAAGACCTTCCTCAAAGGACAGGACCTACAACGCCAGGAGGAAGAGGCGGAACGCGCAGCCGCTCGTGGAGGGAAGAAACCGGCAGAAGCGCTGGTCTAGATTTTCTTTGATTGACGACTTGGGGCACGCCGGCGGTCGCGCCGGCTGCCCCTTTTTTGTTCGCCAAGTGCTTGGCTGGCTTCGTGCCGGAAGCCATCAGACCTTCGTTACATTCAATACAAAGCTTTACCTCCGCATGACCAATCGTTACGGTCTTTTCCCGTGGCAGCGTGTCTAAGCAGGTAGAACGCAGGACAGCCGGCCTACAGGCGTAACCAGCCGCGGGCGGCGGAGGTGAAAACATGAAACCGACGAAGCTGATGTTGGGCACGATGATTCTCGGCCTGGGCATGGCCGGAGCCGCCTGGGCGCAACCGGCGCCGAGCCATGATCGCGACGCAGCCGTGCACAGCGGCTATACCACCGATCGGAGCGACGCGAACCGCGCGCAAGGCGATCAAGATGATCGCAACGCCTGGCGCGGGGACCGCGACGATGTGTACCGTGGTAGGTACAACCCGTACGTGTACCGGCGCGGTGACGGCGATCGCGATCGCGATGACCGCGGTGGGTGGCGCGCCCGCAACGATCGCGATGACAGGAATGGCCGGCGCGGTGACCACGATGCGCGCAGTGCCCGGAAGTGGTGACACAGCGACATGCGCCGCGGCAAGACGGACGACCGGTAGGCTTTAGCAGGCTGCTGAAAAACTCCGTGTGAAGCTCGTTTGGGAAGGGCACGGCTTCAGCCGTGCCGCATAAGCCCCTTGTTATTGTCATTCCGAGGGGCTCGGTAGGTCACGGCTTCAGCCGTGACCGAGGCGCGAAGCGCCGAAGCCCCGAGGGATCTCGGTTTTGTTCCACCTACGCGAGTTTTTCAGCAGCTTTTAGGCCCGAAGTTGGCTGCTAGCTAGCGAAGGCCCCGCTCGACTCCTCGCGAGCGGGGCTTTTTTCGCCACGCTACTCGCCAGCCGCTGATGGAAAATTCCTTTTAGATATTTTTTCCGTCTGCGCGCGCCCGCAGCGCATCTGTACGATTGTTCTATTCTTCCCTGCGTGCCCCGCGCGCGCTCCTAGGAAAATCTGAGGAGGTTCCAGTCCATGGTCCAACCGGACGTACTGCGAAGTTTCCCCGACCTGTTCGGCAACAAGAAGGTGAACGGCCGCGACGTGAACGTAGAAGAAACCATTGCCACCCTCACCCGCGAACTGCGCCCCGACATCGCCGCCGTCCTCACCGCGCGCCGCCAGCTTCTCCAGTCTCCCGCGCCGGTGCGCCAGCGATATGCCTGGCCGAATTGGGACGACAAGTATGACGATCCCGTCACCGGCAAGCCGTGGACATTCCGCCAGATCGTGCAGGGCATGATTGACAATTTCCTCGGCCGCGACACCCCGTGGCGCTGGCGGCTGAACGATGAAACGCCCATCCCGGCGGACGCGCATCCGCTCACCAACCCCGGACTCGAACTCACCGGTCCGTGGCATCCGCTGGACATGGCCTTCAACGCGCTCAACAGTCCCGCGCCGGTGAACATGCCGGACTGGGAAGACGCTTCGCCGCCGCACTTCCGCCCTGACGGCACGCCCCAAGACCAGCCCATCGGCGTTTACGCCGCCCTGCAGAACGCCAAGGAAATCCACGAAGGCCGCTGGAACGACCGCCCCTACGAGGTCGAGAAGAAAGGCAAGAAGCGCAGCTACAAGATCTCCCGGCCGCCGTCGCAGTGGCCGACGCGTTTCAACCGGCCTCCCGGCATGCACGTCCGCTGGGACCACATCGAGGTGGACGGCAGCCCCGCGCCCGGCATGATCGCCGTCACCGTCCTTTGGACCTTCAACAATTACGACGCCCTCAAGCGCGGCGGCAGCGGCGTGTACTTCTACATCCCGAAACTGCAGACGCCACGCGAAGCTTTCGTGCTGGAAAAACTCCTGTCGCGGATCGAAGGCCTGATCGGCGTTCCCGCCGGCAGCTTCAAAATCAAGGTCCTCTACGAAGAGGGAAATGCCGGCCGCATCCTGCCGGCGATCGCCTGGGTCTTGCGGCGCCGCCTGCTCGGCACCAACGTCGGCCGCTGGGATTACCTGGGCAGCATCATCGAGATGTGGAAGGACGATCCCAAGGGAGTCTTTCCCGACCCGCAGACCATTGGCATGGCTACGCCGACCATGATCGCCTACCAGCGCTACAACGCGCTCTTGATGCTCATGGCCGGCATGAAAAATGGCGAGCTCACGCAGGCTGCGCCCGTTGGCGGCATGGCCGCGGTCATGATCTATCAGGCCGGCGACCCCTACGGCCGCTCGCGCTACAACCCGCTCGCCCTGCGCGCCATGGTGATCGATAAATTGCGCGAGCGCGTGCTCGGCCTCATCTTCGTCCCCGATCAGCCGCAAGCAGCCGGCCAGCCCACGCTCGACGACATCCTTGCCGGCCGCGTCCGAGGTCATCTCTACGACGCCTATCGCCAGAGCTGGGTCGCCAGCCCCGAACCCGCGTATGTCGCCGCCGGCAATGAGCCGCTTCGCGTTCCGATCGCGCAGCTCGAGGCTCGGCTCAACGCGCCGCTAGAAACTACCGACGTGAACGGAAAGCCCGTGCCCACCGTCCCCAGCGGTCTCAGCGACGCCGAGCGCAGCCTGTTGCAAGCCCGCGGCCTGCTGAACGCGCAGGGAAAAATCACGCCTGTGGTCCTCGCCAAGGAATCTGTCGATACCCCGGAGAAAATTTTCACGCAAAAACTTTGGGACGACATTTACGGCGTGCCCCAGGGCGACGTCACCATCGAGCACATCCAGCACGCCTTCTACATGGCAGCCAATTACGGCTTCCAGATCCTCAACGGCAACTTCGCCGCCGCCATTGACGATTACGAGCTCAAGCTGCGCTTCATGAACGACCTTGCCACCTATCGCATTGACGTGTCGTGGCTGTGGACGGTGGCGCATCGCCAGGCGGTCATCACCAAGGACGGGTATTTCAAGCGGCAGGCGCTCACCGAAGACGGCGTCGAACTGGCGGCCAATGCCGAGCCGGTGAAGGCGGGCACGCGCTTCACCCGCGAGCTGTTCGACAAAGTCTGGAACTACCACAATGAATGGACGGCGGAATTCTTCGCCGAGCTCGACCGCCGCGGCGATCCCGGCCGCTTCGACCGTTCCAAGGCGCCCGTGATCATGGACCTGCTGCAGCGCCAGTTGCTGTCGCCGCGCTACATCCAGCACAGCGCCCGCGTGCTCTTCGAATTGGGCAAGGCGAATGTGCAGGAGCGCGCGCAGATTCTCGACGCTGTCTTCGATCTCTCGCGTGACGAGGTCGTCCGCCGCGTTCACGCCGGCAAGATGGACAAGATCGCCCTCGCGGCCCACGACTACATTTTTGATATTTTTCCCGCCGCCGAAGAGAAGCAGCGCCCGGTTGCTGCCTCGGGAGGCCATCGTTCCGCCTGAGGTGAGTAAGGTATTGCTCCACGTTTTCCACGAAGCCCAACTTTGTGCGGCTGTCATCCTGAGCGAGGTGTCGGCCGCCGACACCGAGTCGAAGGACCCCTACGCCCTGGACTCCTGCTCCTGCCGCTCACGAGGCAATTCTGTAGGCCGCCTGGAGTACGCGCCTTTTCGGTGGCTGCACGCCTCGCCTGAAAAATGCGCCCCGCCGCCTCGCCCTCGCCCGCGACTGCTTGTGTGCCGAGAATTTATTTTCGAGCCGGGCGATATCCCAGTTGGGTGGAGATCCGCCGCGCCGTTTCTTTCACCAGGTCAATGATCCGCGGCAGGGTTTCGCGGTTCACCTGCTGCGTCGTTCCGGTGATGTTCAACGCTGCTTCCACCCCGCCCGTGGCGTTGAAGACAGGCGCCGCCACGCAGCGCACTCCGGGGCTGTTTTCCTCGTCGTCGAAGGCATAGCCGCGCTCGCGTACCGTCTCCAGTTCGCGCAGGAAGCGCGTCGGATTGGTGATCGTCGTCGGCGTACGCTTCTTCATCCCCCGGTCGCGCAGGATCGCCTGCACTTGCGCCTCGGGCAGGTGCGATACCAGCACCTTGCCGACGCTGGTGGAGTAAACCTCCATGCGCCGCCCCACCCAGGTGTCCATCTTGATGAACCCGGGCGATTCCACCCGCTCCACGTAAACGCCCTGCGTGCCGTCCAGGATCGCCAGGTGAGAGGTGATGTGCACGTGCTCCACCAGGCTGCGCATCATGGGCAGCGCCACCTCGCGCACGTCCACCGCGCTGAGCGCGCCGTGTCCCAGGTTCAGCACCTTCAAGCCGAGCCGGTATTTGCCGTCGTCGCCGTTGCGCCGCAAATAGCCGTGCTTCTCCAGCGCACGCAGGATGTAGCTGGCGGAACTTTTGGGGATGTCCAGCTTGCGGCTGATCTCGGCGTTGTTCATGCCGGAGGAGCGCGCCGCCACCGCTTCCAGGATGGCGATGGTGCGGTCAACCGCGGTGGACGGAGATTCTATGGTTCCGGGCATCGTAAGCGTGCGCTACCGCTGAATTTCGCAACCCTCATCGTACCGCAGTTCGAACCATTGTTCAACCGGCTGAACGGTTACCTTGGGCACACCATCGAAAACTTGCGTGTACACGATCACGAATTTATGTTCAGCATAGTGAACAGCTAAATTGACGGCCCGGCGCGATAACCGCTACTCTTTGTACACCATCTTGAACGGTGTTCGTAATGCTGAACACCGGAACAGTCCCCCCAGGCTCCGGGCCCCCAACCAACGCTAAGGAGAACGCACATGCCGGTGAATGGCCAATCGAAGGATAAGAACATCTGGACGGATAACCCCCGGTGGAAGGGCGTCAGCCGCCCCTATTCCATGGACGACGTCGAGCGCCTCCGCGGCAGCATCCGCATCGAGTACACCCTCGCCCGCTTGGGCGCGGAGCGCCTGTGGGATCTGCTGCACAGCGACACGTACGTCCCCGCGCTGGGCGCGGTCACCGGCAACCAGGCAGTGCAGATGGTGAAGGCGGGCCTGAAGGCCATCTACGTCAGCGGCTGGCAAGTCGCCGCCGACGCCAACGACGCCGGCCAGACCTATCCCGATCAGAGCCTCTACCCGGCCGACAGCGTTCCCAACCTCTGCCGCAAGATCAACAACGCGCTGCTGCGCGCCGACCAGATTGACCACTCCGAAGGCAAGAACGGCACCCACTGGTTTGCTCCGCTGATTGCCGACGCCGAAGCCGGCTTCGGCGGCCCGCTCAACGCCTACGAACTGATGAAGGCGATGATCGAGGGCGGCGCCGCCTGCGTCCACTTCGAGGACCAGCTCTCCTCGGCCAAAAAGTGCGGCCACCTCGGCGGCAAAGTCCTGGTGCCGACGCAGGAAGCCATCCAGAAACTGATTTCAGCGCGCCTTGCCGCCGACGTGATGGGCGTGCCCACCATGCTGCTGGCGCGCACGGATGCGAATTCCGCCAAGCTGATTACCAGCGACATCGATCCGGTGGACCGCGCTTTCATCCACAAAGAGCGCACCAATGAAGGCTTCTTCCGCGTGCAAAGGCGGGCTCGATTACGCCATCGCGCGCAGCCTCGCTTACGCGCCCTACGTGGACATGATCTGGTGCGAGACCTCCGAGCCGAACATCGAAGAGGCGCAGCGCTTCGCCGAGGGCGTGCACGCGAAATTCCCGGGCAAGATTCTCGCCTACAACTGCTCGCCGTCCTTCAACTGGAAGAAGAAGTTGAACGACGCCGATATCGCCCGCTTCCAGCCGGCGCTGGCCGAGATGGGCTACAAGTTCCAGTTCGTCACCCTCGCCGGTTTCCACTCGCTCAACCTGAGCATGTTCGAACTGGCGCGCGGTTATCGCGACAAGGGCATGACCGCTTACTCGCGCCTCCAGGAAAAGGAATTCAGCCGCGAGTTCGAATACGGCTACCAGGCGGTGAAGCACCAGAAATTCGTTGGTACCGGCTACTTCGACGCCGTCACCGAGGTCGTCACCCAAGGCATGGCCTCCACCAAGGCGTTGGAAGGCTCCACCGAGGAGGAGCAGTTCCAGTTGAAGCCGACGCCCGCGGTGATTCAAATCGGCCACGATCCGGCGTGCCAGCCCATCCTGGGCGATTGCCCCGCGGTCGAGCCCAAGCGCGAACGCATGGCGGGAGACTAATTCGTCCACCACGGAGGCACGGAGACACGGAGGAAGAACTGATTCCTCCTGATCTCCGTGCCTCAGTGTCTCCGTGGTTAAAACAGGCTCAACTGACCCGCAGCCCTCTCATGCGCTAAAATCGTATTGCATTACAAGGAGCGCACATGAGCTGCGGTAATCCCTTCGCCGACGGGCCGGCACACCAGGAAGCAGATCCCAACGCGCGCAAGGTTATGTGCGTCAAGTTTCAGAAGGAAATGCCGGGGCTCGACGAGCCGCCGTTCGACAGCCCGCTCGGCCAACGCATCTATGAAAACGTCTCCGCCGAAGCGTGGAAGCTCTGGGGTGAGTACTGCAAGATGGTGCTCAACGAGTACCGCTTGAATCCCGCCAACAAACAAGACCAGGAGCTGATCCTGAAGCACATGGAAGAATACTTCTTCGGCGAGGGCTCCGCTTTCCCGCCGGGCTACGTGCCACCGCGAAGCAAGGCATAGTCTTCGGTCGTAAGTCTTCAGTCTTCAGCAAGAAGATAGAGCGCGCTCGTCCGCGAGCGCGTTTTTGTTTTCTGTCTTGCGCTCTTCCCGTTTCGGGAACGCTCTCGTTAAATTTTCCCGTCAACCTTGTCTTTTTCCACAGAAAACCGTGCCAATCCACAGATGTTCTACGTAGAACATTTTCCTCTACACGACCGGAATAGCCTGTGAAATCATGAACTTAAGCCGCGCGTGCGATTCCCGCAGCGCGTTTTCAACCACTTGCGGGTCTTGGCCACGCGCGAAGATGAAGCCCAGGTAGCTGGCGCCTTCCGGCAGCGGTACCAGCTTCTGCCGGAGCTTGGCCGTGATCTCTACGCGCTCGACGCCCGCGACCTGCTGCGCCGCCTCGACGTTTTCGACGCCTTCGTAAAAGCCCTCGCGCGGAATGGGGATCATCATTACGCCTGACGCGCAGCTCTCGCGCGCGACGTTGCCCACCGGCTCGCCGAGCGCGTGCCGCAGGATCAGCTCTTCCAGCGAGAGCAACCGACCGCCGCCCTCCCACCCCGTCGCGCCCAAAACCGGCGCGCGTCGGGGACCCCGGAGGAAGCGCAGCGCGCCGGCGCATAAGCCGCCGATGGGCCGGGCCGCGACCTCCAGCATCCACGGGCCGTCGTGGTTCAGGCGAAGTTCGCCGTGAATGGGACCGTCGCTCAGGCCGAGCGCACTGACCGCCTGCTGCGTGCAGTCGGCGATCGCCTGCTGCGCCGCGTCGTTGAAGCGCGAGGGGGTGACGTAAATCGTCTCCTCGAAGAAGGGGCCGTCGAGCGGATCGGGCTTGTCGAAAATGGCGAGCACGCGCAGGCGGCCGCGGGTCACCAGGCCCTCCACCGCGACCTCGCGCCCGGGAATGAAGCTCTCCACCTGGATCCATCCGGCGCTCTCGTCGCGCATGATCTTCACATCTTTCTGCTGCAGCAGCGCGGCGATGCGCTTAAAGGCGGCGACGAATTCCTTTTCGTTGTCGGCGCGGATAACGCCGCGGCTGGCAGACAGTCCAAGCGGCTTCAGCACGCTGGGATAGGGCACGGCGCGGGCGGCTTGCGCGGGAGCGGAGGCGGCCTTGAAGCGCGCGTACCAGGGCACGCGCATGCCCGCCTGCTGGTAGCGCTGGCGGGCGAGGAACTTATTGCGGCAGAGCTCCACCGCTTCGGGCGAATGAAAGCGCAACCCCAGGTCGCGGGCGATGAGCGCGGCGGTAGCGGTGGGCGCGTCTCCGATGGCGGCAACGCCGTGGATGGGCTGGTGCAGGGCGTATTCGCGGATTTTTCCGGCGGACTCGCGCGGCTTCTGAAAACGGACGGAGATGGCGCCGTCGCCCCAGGGATCGTCCATGGCGTGGCAGGTATCGGAGGCGAGCACCAGGGGAATCTCCATGCGCTCGGCGGCGGCGCGGAATTGTTGTGCCTGGTAGCCGGTGGTGGTGGAGAGAAGAAGAAGGCGTTTCATGCCGACAGATTGATTGTAGCGGGTCGGTCGGGTGTCGGTTGTCGGTGGTCGGTCATCGGTTATCAAAACCATTGCCTGATTGCCGATTGTCGATTGTCGATTTCACAAAACCGAGATGCCTCGCGGCGCTCGGTATGACAAGCACAAAAAACCCGCTTGCGGAAGCGGGTCGAAAGTTGTCGGCTTGCGCGTGCGCGCGGCGGAGCTAGGCGGCGGTGGCGCGAGCCCACTTCACGTAACGGTCTACCGCCTGAACAATGGCGGCGACATCGGCGTTCTGGCAGCAATCAATGGCGCCGGCGGTGAGGGCAGCGGCCCACATCTCGTCGTCCGGGATGCGATGCGTGCATACGATGCTGGTGTGGTTGAATTCGCGGGCGAGTTGCTCGACATCTTGTACGGAGGCCAGTTCCAGGTCGAGGATGGCAAGTTGGGCGCGGTGTTTGGGAATAGCGTTGCGGACTTCATCCAGCGAACGCGCCACGGAGACGTTCCGGAAATAAGCGTTCAACGAAGCGGCAAGCTGCGACGCGGCCTGGGGATCACGATTGGCGATTACCACGCTCAGAGACTGCATGGGGGGCCCCTTTCGAAGCGGAATCTGCGGCGAACCGCAGGTGGTAGCTAAGGTTTGGCCTCGGCGCGTTCCGCCGAGGGCTCGAAAGGTTCAGCTTGGAGTTTCCCGTTCTGCTTGAGGAGGATTTCGACCTTGCCCTCGGCCGCCTCCAGTTCCTGGCGGCAGGAATTGGAGAGCTTGACACCTTCTTCGAAGAGCTTGATGGCCTGTTCCAGGGGCACGTTCCCCTTTTCCAGTTCATCCACGATCTTTTCCAGCCTTTGCAGGCACTCTTCGAACTTCGGCAAAGTAACTCCTCAACCATAAAGTTTAATGCAATTCTCGACTTGGCCAGCGGATATTTTGGGGCATGTTGGTTTGCACAATTGACCGATATTGGTGCTGTACTTTAGTGCACGGTTTCTTGTGCAAGGGACCTGCAGCGACTCCCGGCCGAGAGCATGGCCGTTGTTTCTGGCATGCTCCAGCCGATAGTTGGGAGGCTAGTGTCCGTCTCCGTCAGACGTTCGCAGGCGAAATCTCCCTCGCGATGATTTCGTACTTGAAGCTGTCCGGGTCGAGGCTGTCGAGCCGGCCGTCGGCCGTTTCCGCCTGCGGATACATGAGGAAGCCAACGGGCGCACCGCTCGATCCGGGCAGAGCGACATCGTGGGAGAAGTTGTACGCCATCCAGTTCATCTCCCAGGACCCGAAGAGCCGCGCGCGCGCCTTCTTCACCATGTCGTCGTCCAGGGGACGATTCCCCGGCGGTTCCTCGAGCACGACCTTGCGCACGTCGGCGGGATCGACAGGAACCCAGCCGTAGCCGCCGAGGTACACCTCGGCACGGCAGTGCTGCGCTTTCGTCACCTTCTCCGACGCGGCCCCGAGGCTCTTGTATCCCAACTCCGACTTGGCAACGCGGATGCCGTACACGTCGCGCGCCGGAAGGCCCACCGCGCGGGCGAGGCCAACGTAGAGCGCGTTGAGATCGGCGCACTTGCCGCCCAGGTCGCGGGACTCCAGCATAAAGCGGATGTCACCCAGGCCGCAGCCGCGTGTTTTGGGATTCCGGAAGGTGTTGTCGACGATCCACTCGTAGATGGCGCGCGCCTTCTCGACATCCGTTTTGGCGCCGCCGGTGATCTGCATGGCTGTCGCTTTCACGATGCCGTCGGTTGGTACGAGCTTGGTCGGCTGCAGGAAGTACTGCAACTCCGCGCGGTCCGCTTTCGGCGGGTGGCCGGGCGCGGAGAGATCGACCGCATAGTTGCTGAGCGCAATCCGGCTTGTCGATGTGAGGACCGGTTTGACGCCGGCGGAAAAAGTCGCTGCAATGATTCCAAGCGCTTCAGCCTTGGTCTCGAACATCTTCGCGGCGCCGCCCTCGGCGCTGAACTTGTTCGAGAACGTCTTCTGGAAAGGTGTGTTACTGATCAGCGCTGCCGGCAGCCACACGCGCGTCACTCCGGAAGGCTTTAGGACTTCCACGCGCGTCGTCACTTCGAACGAGCGCCAACCTTCGGATGTCGAGGATGGTGCGGGCTCCGCAAACAGGCGCCCCGCCTTGGGGAGCGCGAGACTTGCGCACACAATGCCGGTAGATCGCAAAAAATCACGACGCTTCATAGCCTTGCTCCTTCGGCCAGGATGTGTTCCTGCACGTTATTCGAGGGTGGAATTGGGGACTGAAACGACCGACGGGCGTTTTAGGCGAGGCGGGTTCAAGTAAAGCCGCGGAGCTGTCCCCACATGGTGCCGGATAGGATGCATGCCCGCCGCACAGGTTTCAAGCGTTTTTTCGCGCCATTGTGTGGCCGTATACTAGGCCCCTATGAAACGCACCAACGATCAGCAGCGCATCTACCATGCTTGGATACTGATTGCTGTGTTCGTAACCGTGGTTGCCGCCGCCCAGAGTGGCGGCTATTCACCGGCCGCTTCGGAGTTGCGGCCCGGAAGCGCGGAGTTGATTCAGCCTCAGGAGTTGTTGAAAGCGCTCCAGTCCGCTGCGGCGAAGCCCACCGTGCTCTACGTCGGTCCGCATTTCCTGTACGCGCAAGCCCACATCCGAAATGCCGAGTTCATAGGACCGGCGTCGGAGCCGCAGTCGCTCGATAAGCTGCGGAAGCGCGTCGCAGCTCTGCCCAGGAATTCGTCCATCGTTCTCTACTGCGGATGTTGCCCGTGGGAACACTGTCCCAATATTCGACCGGCGTATAAAGAACTCAAGAAGACGGGATTCACCGGCGTGAAGGTGCTGTATCTCGGGAACAGCTTCGGAACCGACTGGGTGGACAAGGGCTATCCCTTCGAGAAAGGCCAGTAGCGCGCGATGAGGAGAATCGCGGTCGTCATTGCCGCCATCGGACTGGCCGTTGCCGTTTATTACGGCGCACACGATCGCAGCGCAAAACCGACGCGCGAGCCGGACACGAGATCATCGGCGCCGCCGGCCCCGGCGCTTACCCTGGTCGACCTCAGCGGCAACAAGATCGACACGCCCAGCTACGCGGGCAAGGTGGTGCTCATCAATTTCTGGGCGGCCTGGTGTACACCGTGCGCGGAGGAGGTTCCACAGCTCGTAGCTTTGCAGGACAAGTACCGTGACCAGGGCTTTCGGGTGATTGGCATCTCCATGGAAGATCGTGACAGCGCCCTGCGCGACTTCTACCGAAAATACAAGATGAATTACCCGGTGGCCGCCGGCAGCGCGAAAATTGCGGAGGCCTACGGCGGTATTCTCGGATTGCCGACCAGCTTTCTGATCAGCCGCGATGGCCGCATTCGCGCAAAATACCCTGGTCTGGCGGATTTCGCCAAGCTGGAGCAGGAGATCGTCGTCCTGTTGCGGACGAATCAGTAGTCTGGGCCTTCCGGCAGTCGCCAGTCGCCAGTCGCCAGGCTGGAGGGGGCGCGGATGATGCGCAAGGAGTGGTGCACTACCTGGCAGCTGGCGACTCGGACTGACGACTGGGATTACGCGCTGGCGGTGTCGCCGGACTTGGTTCCCAAGGCTTCCAGGACGTCCACCGCGGCGGCGTAGCGGCCGAGCGGGGCGCTGATCTGCACCCCCTCGACCATCTGGCGGACGGCAATCAGCATCTCGCGGGCGATGGCGACGCCTTCGGCGCGCGCGCCGTCGGCGGTGCTGGCGCGGGCCATGCGCTGCATGATGTCGGCGGGCACGGCGACGCCGAGTTCGCTCTGCATGAATTCGGCATTGCGCACGCTGACCAGCGGCCAGATGCCGGCGAAGATGGGAATGCGGCAGTGCGCGATCTTGCGCAGGAACTGCTCCAGCAGCGCGAGGTCGAACACGGGCTGGGTGACGGCGTACTCGGCGCCGGCCTCGACCTTGTATTCGAAGCGGCGGATTTCCTCATCAATGTTGGGCACGCCGGGATTGGCGCCGACCCCGATGACGAACGCGGTGGCCGCACCGATGGGATTGCCGCCGAGGTCGTGGCCTCGATTCAAATTGGCAACGATGTTGACCAGTCCGATGGCATCCACGTCGAAGACGGCGGTGGCGTCGGGGTAGTTGCCCATCTTCGGGGGATCGCCGGTGATGCAGATGAGGTTGCGGATGCTGAGGGCTTCGGCGCCGAGCAGGTCGGATTGGATGCCGAGGACATTGCGGTCGCGGCAGGTGTAGTGCAGGACAGGCTCGATGCCGACCTGCTGCTGCAGGAGCGTGGCCAAGGCCTGGTTGCTCATGCGGGCGGAGGCGCGCGGGCTGTCGGGGATGTTGACGGCGTCAATGCCCACGGACTTCAAGAATCTCGCCGCTTCCAGTTCCTTGACCGGCTGGGTGCCGCGCGGAGGAACAATTTCGATGAGGGTGGCGAATTCGCGGCGCGCGATCTTGCCGCCGAGGCGAGTGCGTTCGGCCAGCGGGAGCGTGGGGACGACCGGCGCCTCGGTCTTTTTCTTGACCAGGGTGGGCGAGGCGGCGCCCTTGGCGGCATCGGCACGCACGAACGACTTCATGACCTTGATGTGCTCGGGCGTGGTGCCGCAACAGCCGCCGATCAGGCGCACGCCGGCGGCCACGTATTGCGGAACGTAATTCGCCATGTACTCGGGCGAGCAGAGATAAATATTGCGTCCCTCGACGGCGCGGGGCATGCCGGCGTTGGGTTGCGCCGAGAGGGGGATGCCGTTGGTGACCTGGTGCACGCGCTCGATGGCGCTCAGCATGGCGCCGGGCCCGACACTGCAGTTGCAGCCGATGACGTCGGCGCCCCAGTCGGCGAGCTTGGCGCCGAAGGTTTCGGGGGTGGCGCCGTCGAGGCAGTTGCCGTCTTCATCGATGGTGACCTGGGCGACGACGGGAAGGTCGGGATTGACGTCGCGCGCCGCACGGATCGCCTGGCGAATCTCGTCGAGATAGCCGAAGGTCTCGAGGATGATGAGGTCAATCCCGCCTTCGACCAGCGCGGCGATCTGCTCGAGAAAAGCGGCGTGGGCTTCGTCGAGCGAAGTCTTGCCCAGGGGCTCGATGCGCACGCCGAGCGGGCCGACGGAGCCGGCCACCAGGCCGCTGAACGCCTTGGCGGCTTCGCGGGCGAGCTTGACGCCGGCGACATTGATGGCCCTGGTTTTTTCCGCGCAGCCGTGGCGCGCGAGCCGGAACGAGTTGGCGCCGAAGGTGTTGGTTTCGACGATCTCCGCCCCCGCCTGGTAGTAGTCGTGATGGATCTCGCGGATCAGGTCGGGCATGGCGAGATTGAGCTCGTCATAACAGCGGTTGATGAAGATGCCTTTGGAATAGAGCAGCGTGCCCATGGCTCCGTCGCAGAGCATGGGGCGTTGTTTGAGGCGCGCTAGCAGATCTATGGGCATGGGGAACAAGGTACCGGTATCTCAGCAATGTACTACGAAGAGCGCAATGCGGAAAGCGCCCCGGTAGGGAAGGCGCGCTCTCCTTTGTTATAATTGCCAATTCCAGCAAGTCCAATCCAAGGCAGTTGGGCGGAGTCCGAGAGTTTGAAGCGAGCGATCAACCTGGGTTTGTGCACGGCGGCCATCGCCTTGCTGCTGTCGTGTGGCAGCAGCAACAGCAGTTCCTCCTCCGGCAGCACCACCAGCGGTATCAGGAAACGCGCGTTCATCAGCAATAACTTCCAGAGCCAGATTGACATCGTCAATGCGGCGAATGACACCATCAACACCATCCTGACGACGACCTCGACGGGGACAACGCAAACCACGCTGGCGAACACGATCAACACCGGGGCCGGGCCGGCGCAGATGGTGCTGACCGCGGACAAGAAACTGACGCTGGTGTTCAACCAGGGTTCCAACACCATCGCCGTGATCGTCAATGCGACGGAGGCGAACGCCGGGCAGATCCCGCTGCCGGATTCCACCGAAAGCTTCGTGGTGGCGCCCGACAGCGCGACCGTGTACGTGGCCGTGCCCAACGCGCCGCAGACCGGGCAGTCGGCGGGTGCGGTGGAGGTGTTGAGTGCGACCACCGGTGCGCTGGCGAACACGATCCCGGTGCCCCGCGCGCGGCGCGTGGTACTGAGCCATAACGGAAACAAGCTGCTGGTCTTCGCGGACGCCACCGACCAGATGTGGGTGGTGGATACGACGGCGAAAACGGCCACGGCGGTGACCGGCTTCGACCGGCCGGTGTCGGGCGTGTTCAGCAGCGACGACAGCAAGGCCTACATCCTGAATTGCGGCCCGGAATGCGGCGGCACGGCGGCGAAAGTGACCGTGCTCGACATGGCGACGAACACTCCGGGAGCCAGCGTCGCGGTGTCGGCGGCGACGGTGGGACTGCTCGACAGCTCCGGGAACCTGTACGTGGCGGGAACGGCAGCGGGCGGCGGCAAGCTGGACGTGGTGAACGCGAGCAGCCTGACGGTGAGCAAGTCGGGCGTGGCGATCAGCGATGGGACGCACACCATCATGGCGCTGGGCGCCAACGGCAAGCTGTTTGTCGCCTCGCGGGCGTGCAGCAACGCCATCCAGGGATGTCTCTCGATTGTCGATACCGCGGCGGGATCGGCGGTGCTCTCGGCGGCGGGCGGCGGTGACGTAACCGGAATTGAGCCGGTGTCGGCACGCAACGTCGTGTACGTGATCGAGGGCGGAGAACTGGTTATCTACGACACCACCACGAGCAAGCCGCAAAGCACGCAGATCGATATTGTCGGGAAAGCGCTGGATGTGCGGGTGGTGGATTAGCTGTTAGCTCTTAGCTGTTAGCTTTTAGCCGGAGCAGCTTGGGCGCGCAGAGTTTTATTCCCTTCCAATCTGTTCTCACGATCAGACATTCTGGACCTGCGGACGGAGTCGACATTCGCGTTGAGGATTCATCAACGGCGCGGAGCGTGCAACAACCGCGGGGTCCTTCGACTCGGGCGCAACGCGCGCAACACCGGCGCGCGTTGGACCCTTCGACTTCGCTCAGGGCAGGCTCTCGCTCAGGATGACACTACTTCAGACTTTGGTAAAAGCTAGAAGCTAAAAGCTACTTCGGTTCCAATTTCAATTCATGAACCCGCGCCTTCCGGACGGCTTCCGGCGAGAAGGGAAGCAGGAAGGTTGCGCCCTGATACCACGCCTGCCACTGGTCCATGAAATACGGGCTGGCGACATTGCCGGACTGGCCGGTAACGATGTTCAGGGTCGAGGCATCGAGATCCGCGAAGTCTACGGTGAGGCGCTCCGACGGACCGAATCCCAGTCCCACCTGCTTGACGGTGTTGCCGTCACCGGACTGCGGCTGGCGGCCCGGGCCGGTCCAGCGGTTGAGCAGCGGCACGCGCCCGAAGATGGGATGTTGCAGGTAAACCGGATGCGCCTGGCCCCAATGCCAGGAGGCGAGATCGCGCGGAGCGTTCTTGGCGGTTACCGCCTGCTCGACGGCGGCGGCCAATAGATCGTCCCACGATCTATAGTCTTTCGGCAGCCAGCGCTGCGGCCGCTGCGTCACCACGTTTTCCAGCCAGACAATCGAGTTCATCCAGGTGTACTGGCGCCAGCCGGTTGCGACTTTGCTGTTCTCGTCGGCGGGGCCGAGCAGCGGTTCCAGCAGCAGGCGCTGAAGCTGGCGGCGGGCGGCGACGGCGATGGAGGGCGCCACGGAATCGATCGTGATGCGGCCATCCCAGTTGCGCATCAGGCCGGCAGCCTGGCGCGCGCGAGGCGAGGCCTTGGCGCTGTGGTCAATGGCGGAAACAAAGCGCTCGGCGAAGAAGCGGTCAATATCGGAGTAGATGTCGGTTTGCAGCGCGAGCATGTCGGCGGCGGCGAACTTCTTCTGCGATTCCAGCACGTGGTAAATGCGCTGCGTGCGATATGGCGGCATCCACTCGGCGCTGATCAGGTAGGGGTAGCCATCGGGCGTGGCGCGGCCATTGGCGGTGCCGATGATCCCGGAAGCCGGATCCAAGACGCTGGGCATCTTGTCGAATGGCAGGTAGCCGGTCCACTCGAAGGCGTCCACGTTGCCGGGCACGGGCTTGGTGGCGTCACCGGATTTGCGCAGCGGAATCCAGCCCGTCGCCTGGTAGCCGATATGGCCGTCGACATCGGCGTAAACAATGTTCTGGCCGGGACCGCCGAAATGCGAGGCCGCGCGGCGAAACTGATCCCAGTTCTGCGCCTCGTCAACTTCGCGGATGCACTGCAAGGTGCCGGTCAGGAGTTGGGGATCCCAGAGCGTCCATTGGAGTGCGAGCGGCCGAGTCTCGCCGGGAATGAGGCTGGTAATGATGGGGCCGTGGCGCGTGATGGTGACGTCCACGGCGACGTCGGGCTTGCCTTTGACGTGGATGAGTTCGTGGCGGTACTCGGGCAGGCGCCAGCCGTCGGCAGTCTGATAGCGGGCGTGCGCGTCGAAGGTCTCGATGTAGAGGTCGGTGACGGCGGGGCCGAGGTTGGTGAAGCCCCAGGCGATGCGGCGATTGTGCCCCACCAGAACGAGCGGCAGGCCGGGCGCGGTCACGCCGGCAACGTCGAGCTCAGGGTTGGTGAGGTGCACCTCATACCAGACGTCCGGGATGTGGTGCTGGAGGTGCATATCGTTCGACAAAAGCGGCTTGCCGGAGACGGTGTGCGCGCCGGAGACGACCCAGTTGTTGGAGCCGGGGGAAAAATTGTCGATGGTCGATGGTCGATGGTCGATGGCCGTCGGGGACGTGGATTGTGATGGTGCGGAATCACGGGTCGGAGACCCGTGCCACACTTGGCCCGGCGGATGGTCGCGCCACGATGTATTGGGAAACAGGTCGGCGGCGAGGTCGGCGGGAATGCGGGCCATAACGCGCTCGCGCGCCAGCATGTCGTCCATGAGAAAAAGGTTGAGCATCTCGTTGAACGTGCAGGCGACGAGGAATGTATCTTCGGGCGACCAGGGGCGGGGAACGTAGCCGAGGACGCGGAACTCGACGGGCAGGGACTGGCGATGCGAATCGAGATAGCCGTTGACGCCGCGGGCGTAGGCGTCGAGCAGGCGGCGGTCGGTGTCCGACATGGCGGAGGCGGCGCGCTGCGCCACCTGCCGCATGCCGAGCGTGCGCTGGTAGCGGTCGCTCTTGACGTAGTCGGGGCCGAGGACCTCGGCGAGTTCGCCGGCGACATAGCGGCGGGTCATGTCCATTTGCCAAAGGCGGTCCTGGGCGGTGACGTACCCCTGCGCGAAGAGGAGGTCTTCCATGTTCGCGGCCGTGATGTGCGGAACGCCGTGGGCGTCGCGGATGACGGTGGCCGGGGCGGAGATGGCCACGCGCACGCTGCCGTCGAGTTGTGGCAGGGAAGCCCGCGCGGCCGAATAGAACCACCACGAAGCGGCGGCCGCCGCCATCAGAAGCAGAACCAGCACCACGGCGAGGCCGCGGAGAATCAGGCGCGCGGGCCGGCGTGGAGCAGCGAGAATAGGCGTGGCCATGGAGGTTTATCAGTCTATCGGTCGGCCGGTCGGTCAGTCTATTCACTCCGTGTACAAAGACCGAAAGACCGATCGGCCGAAAGACGGCTTGGGTGGGCGGAAAAGCTGGTGTTATGCTGGGACCGTGGCTCCCTCCCTGCAAAAGCGCGTCGATGATCACGCCACGATTTCGCGGGAGAATGTCCGCGCAGCGGAAAGCATTTTTCACAATCATCTGAAGCGCGTCGGGCTGAAGCACACCGAGCAGCGGGACACCATTCTGCGCGCGTTCCTGGAAACGCACGAGCACCTTTCCACCGACGAACTGCACCGCGTGGTCAAGAAAGAGGACGCGCGCATCGGATTCACCACCGTGTACCGGACGTTGAAGCTGCTGGCCGAATGCGGGCTGGCGAGCGAGGTCGCGTTTCACGACGGCATCACGCGTTACGAACACCAGTACAACCGGCGCAATCACCACCACATGGTGTGCACGGAGTGCGGCGGGTCGGTGGAATTCTTTTCGCCCGAGGTGGGCAAGCTGGAGCAGGAGATCGGGCGGAAACATCACTATTTGACGACGCGGCATACTTTCCAGATCTACGGGGTGTGCGAGCAGTGCCGGCGCAAGCGCGGGCGCGCGCTTTAGTTCCAAACCCGCACTGCCGGCCTTGTCCACAGGCTTTCAGGTTGGCATGTCGTTGCGCGGGCGGCAGCGTTCTGATACTGTGCCCGCGTTCAGAAGAGCGGCGCGGGGAGCGGCTTTTCGCGCCGGACGGCGGATTCCACCATCCAGCACTAGAATTGCCCGGGAGGCGATTGACATGGCGCGGTTCTGTTCCAACTGTGGTATGCAAGTACCCGATAACGCGAACAATTGCCCCGGCTGCGGCAAGCCGGCACAATCGGTTGGCGGAGGCGGCAAGGCCGCTCCCACGCAATCCGGGGCCGGCGGACTGGCCGACAACGTCGCGGGCATGCTGGCCTACGTGACCATCGTCCCCGCGATCATTTTCCTGGTGATCGAGCCCTTCAACCGGAACCGCTTCGTCCGGTTTCATGCGTTCCAGTCGATTTTCTTTTACGTTGCCTGGACCGTTCTCTGGGTCGCGCTGACGTTCGTCGGGGCGATTCCGTTTCTGGGGTGGGCGACACTGCTGCTGTGGCCGCTATTGGGGCTGGGCGGCCTGATCCTCTGGATCCTGATGGCGGTGAAAGCCTACGGCGGGCAAATGTGGAAGCTGCCGGTGGTGGGCGACATCGCGGAGAAGCAAGCGAACTCGTAATGCCTCGGCGCGAGGCGGTCACGCAACCGAGGATTCCAGTTCCTGGTTCGCGGTGCGCCTGGGAAGATAGATCACGAACACGGTGCCGGAGCGGCCCGGGCTGGTATAGCTGCGGACGTGGATGGAGCCGCCGTGTTTCTTGACGATGTCGCGGGCGATCCATAATCCCAAGCCGGTGCCGCTGGCTCCCTTGGTGGTAAAGAACGGGTCGAAGATCCTGGCGCGGGCGGCGGCGGGAATGCCGATTCCGTGGTCGGCAATGGCGACGCGGAAACCATGATGGCCGGCGGCGGTCAGGGTGACCCGCAGTTTGCCGCCGTTGGGCAGCGCGTCGAGGGCGTTGCCGATGAGGTTGGCGATCACCTGCCGGATTTCGCCGGCCCGGGCCACGATGCGGCCTTCGGCGCGGAAGCGCTTTTCCACGCTGACATGCCGCGTCCGAATCTGCCCGGAGTGCATAACCAAAACATTGTCCAGGATGTCGCGCAAGCTGGCCTCGGCCGGCTGGATGGCGGAGCGCGAGTAGCGCAGCGTGGCGTTGGTGATGTCGGAGATGCACTTCAGCTCGGCTTCACCCTCCTGGATCAGCCCGCGCGCGGCCTCGGACTGCGGCTGCTGTTTCAGCAGATAAAAGACGTTGGTGAGGACCTCGAGCGGATTGTTGATCTCGTGAGCGACGGTGGCGGCGAGCCGCCCGAGAGCGGCCAGCCGCTCGGCACTGCGGCTGTGCTCCTGGCGGCGCTTTTCCTCGGTGAGATCGCGGTTGATTTCGAAGGTGCCGATCAGGTGACCGGAAGCGTCGGTGCGGGGAGTCCAGCGGCTGGCAACGTCGACCGTCCGGCCGTCCTTGTTGGTGTGAACCAGTTCGCCGCGCCATTCCCCGGCCGCGCGGACGGTAGCCAGAATCTCCTGCAAAGGAACTGGAAATTGCGTCTGCAGCAGTTTTTGACAGTTCTGGCCGAGAGCTTCCTCGCGCGTCCAGCCATAGAGCCGCTCGGCGCCGCGGTTCCAGAATTGAACCTTACCGTTGGGGTCCATCACCAGGATGGCATCGTTGGCGAGGTCGAGAATGGAGGCGTACTCCCGCGCTTCGTCATCAGACCAGGCGGGGCGGACGCGGGAAGCCATACATTACAGGATAATCCCGCCCGGGGCGGGCGGCAACGGCGTGGAAGATGCCTAACCGGGCACAGTGGAATCGGGTAATTGTGGACAGGCCGTCTTAGCTTCCTCAATTACCCGATTTCACTGGTTACTTGGCGGAGGATTGGGCGGCGCGATAGCTGGCGCGCAACTCCTCCACAATCTCGCGGGCGGCCTTGCGGGCAACATCGAACTTGTCAGGTTCGAACGAAATCGCGCCCACGCGCGCGTGTCCGCCGCCGCCGTAACGCTCGCAGATCTTGGCCAGGTTCACCATGGTATCGGCGCGCGCCCAGGGATTGGAGCCGACCGCGACCTTGGTGCGGAAACTGCTCTTGCTCAGCCCCACGCTGTAGCTGCAGGAGGGATGCAGGTAATAGGGGATGAACTTGTTGTAGCCCTCCAGGTCCTGGTCGGTGACGTCGAAGAAGAGCGTGCCATCCTTGCACTCGGCGCGCTCCCGCAGCAGGCGGATGGATTCCTGGTGGCGCTTGAGCAGTGCCGGCAGCAGGTCGGTGACGAAGGGCTGGCGCAGGATTTCCTCCAGCGGCATGGAGGCCAGCAGGGGAATCAGCCGTGGAATGAAGTTCGGGTCCTGGGTGGATTCGATCACCATGGTCAGCTTCATCGCCGGATGCTGCATTTCGACCGCGGTTTTGGCGTCGGCATAGGAAGCGCCGTCAATCGTGTCGGCCCACTCGATGACTTCCGCCACCGGCGCCGGATTGAAGCCGAAGCGCGTCTCGGCGATGGTGGCGATGAACTTGGTGCACGACTTGAAATCGGGATCGTAGAATTTTTTGGTGCTGGTGTCGCTCTCGTAGTGGGCGGCGTCCTCGGGGGTGAGGAAGGCGCTGAGGTGATGATCGAACCACCAGGTGATCTTGGGCGAGGGGGAGTACTTGAAATCCACGATGGCGTTTTCGTCGCCGTCGAAGTGGCGCTCGTCGAACAGCGCGCCGGCGCGGTGCACCAGGCCGCTGTAGTGGAACTGCACATCCTCGCGGATCCGCTCCCGGTAGAAGCGGCTGAACAACGCGGCCGAGCAGGCGCCGTCGAAACACTTGTCGTGGTAAAAGACCCGAACTCTCACTGAGGCCCCTTCTGCCGCAAGCGGCAAACCCAAAAGCGTATAGGAATCTCATCTTGGCAGGGTAATGTCAAGGCTGTGGCGCGATTCCACCACGGCTAAAATCGCAAAGTTAAAGTGTGCAGGTCGCCAGGGGTGTCGAGCGGCTCGGCGCATTGCGGGTCATCGTTCTTCACCGTGTTCACCCGCGTGCTGACCGCGTACGCCTTCATCAGCGCCGCGCCATAGGGCTTCAGCATGTCGGAGATTTCCTTCGTGTCCTTGAAACCGGGATCGAGCCAGAGGTCGTAATTGTCCGGCGGCAGGATGACCGGCATGCGATCGTGCACGGCGGCGGCAAGCTGGTTGGGCGAGGTGGTCAGGATGGAACAGGTCTCGAGAGTGTTGCCGTCGGGATCTTTCCAGCGGTCCCAGATGCCGGCGAAAGCGAAGATGGATTCATCGCGCAGGGTGAAGCAATACGGCTGCTTCGCCTTGGGCATTTTTTTCCATTCGTAAAAGCCGTCGGCGGGGATGAGGCAGCGGCGGAGCTTGAGGGCGTCGCGGAAGGCAGGCTTGGTGGCGGCGGTCTCGGAGCGCGCGTTGATCATCTTGTAGCCGATGGAGGCGTCTTTCGCCCAGTAGGGAATCAGGCCCCAGCGCATCAGCGACAGCTCGCGAATCGGCCTGGTGGCGTTTTGCCGGACGGTGGGAATGCGATCCGTGGGCGCGATGTTGTAGCGCGGCGACCAGTCCAGATCAACCTCGGCGCCGAAGTATTCCTTCAGCGCTTCACGCCCTTTGCCTAACCGGAATCGACCGCACATACTGGCTGGATTGTAACGCACGATAGGTAGGCGCGCCCCTCCATTTAGATTTGCGGCGGTTTGTTACCAAACAGGGCTCTGACCTCTTGCCACGATTTTCCTTCAAGGTTCTTCTTGCAGTTAGAGCAAACCCACTTGATAGGTTTTCCGTCGTTCCAAATGGCCTTATACTTCCCCACCTTTCCACACCTCGGCACATCACAAGTAGCGTTATGGTCCTCCTCGAATACGGGGCCGGATTTCACGCGCGTGCCATTGCTCATTTTTTCCCCTTCCGGATTAGCGCTACGTACCGTTCGCCGCATTCTAGCCCCGAAAACTAAAGTAACCAATCACGAAGTTCTCGGTTTATTTTCCGCCGCCGCTCTGCCAACGTCGTCTCGTAAACGGAGGCGCAGCATGGCCAGCAAAAAGAAAAATCCAAGATTGTAACGCGCCGAACTTGGCGCGCCGCGGAAGGGTGGAGGGGCCGGGCGGATTCGAACCGCCGACCTAGAGTTTAGGAAACTCTTGCTCTATCCAACTGAGCTACGGCCCCGGCAGAATCAGGTTAGCACGTAGCCAGCCGAGCGGAAAACCGCGCGCCGAGGCGGGCTACGCCACGGCGAGACGGTTTAAGCGATTCGCTGCTCGCCCCGTGCCTGATTTGTCACCACCAGCGCAGTAAAGGCCCAATACTTTCGTACCCTGCCGCTCCAGCCCACCGACGCGCATAGTTTCCTGTGGTGGAAATAATTCGTGCATGGACGGGAAACATGAAACGCCTAGTGTTCGTAGTTGCGATCTTAATGAGCCTTTCGGTGCTATCTAGCGCACAGAGTTGTTTGGTCGTGCGGCAGTCTGAGGGCCATCGCTTCAGAAATTCGATGATAGCTGGCGCCCTAACAGGCGGCATCGGATTCGCTGGCGGACTTGCCTTCAGTGGCGCGAAATATGAGTACGTTGATGCCTATAACGTGTCCAAGCCGAAGATGAAGTACAAAGGAAGTGAACTTCAAAAGCTCCAAAGCGAGGGAGTTCACATCATCATCGTCGAGAAAGCGAAGAAGGGCATCTCGACAGCGGACGAAGTCAAGGACGCTCGCGAATCTTGCAAGAGTATAGCTGCCACACCGCCGCCACAACCGACGACGGTTCCAGCTACTTCGGCGGCTCCTCAGCAGTCGGCCACGGCTGCAACTGCTGCGCTTCAACCTCCCCAAAAGCAAGAGGAATCACTTGGGGATGCAGCTCGACGGAATCGGGAGCAGAAGCAGCAACAGACTGATTCTGGTAATCGCTGAACCTCGGTGCCAGTCGATCTTAGGGGAACCTCGAAGGGCGAGAAAGCTCGTCCAACCATGTCTATCGTGTTGAGATGTAACGAACGGGAGCTTCGACGACTTGTTTAGGAAACTCTTGCTCTATCCAACTGAGCTACGGCCCCGGCAGAATCAGGTTAGCACGTAGCCAGCCAAGCGGAAAACCGCGTGTTCATTCTGACCTTGCCTTCTAAGGATGGTCTGATCAAGGGCTGCCGTCGGTCCCTCAGCGGCTAAAGCCGTGATTGTCGTGTGGGACTTACGGACGGCCTCAAGGCCGTCCCCTTCAAAGAACCGGAGTTGATCAGACCTCCCTAATTCTCACTCTCCCTCACGCCACGGCAACGCCGGCCACGAACGTATGCATCGGCTGCCCGTCAGGCGTCAAGACCACGATGTCGGCGTCGGCGCCTTCCACAAGCTGTCCCTTGCGTCCCGCGAAACCGGCGACCCGCGCCGGATTCAGCGTGGCCATCCGGACCGCATGCTGCAATTCGCAGCCGGTGAATTTCATCGCGTTGCGCACCGCGCGATCGAGTGTGAGCACGCTACCCGCCAGGCGCCCGTTGTGCTCGCAGCGCTCGCCGCGCACTTCGAACTCGAATCCGCCGAGACGATAGCGGCCATCGCCCATGCCGGTGGCGCTGAGGGCGTCGGTAATCAGCACGGCGCGCTCGGCGCCCTTGGCGCGCAGGAACAGGCGCACGACATCGGGATGGACGTGAATTCCGTCGGCAATGATGTCGGCCGTGAGCCGCTCGTCGGCCAGCACCGCGCCCAGGATGCCCGGCTCGCGATGGTCCAGGGCGCGCATGGCGTTGAAGGTGTGGGTGGCGTGGCGCGCGCCCGCGGCAATCGCCGCTTCGACCGGGGCGAGCAAGCTGTCGCTGTGGCCCAGGCTGACGCACACCCCACGCCGCGCCGCCTCGCCGATCAGGTATTCCGCCTTGGGCAATTCCGGCGCAACCGTCATCAGCGAGACTTTTCCCCGCGCCGCCTGCCACAACCGGTCGAACACTTCCAGAGACGGCGCCAGCAGATGTTCGGCGGGGTGCACGCCGCACTTGGCATGGCTGAGGAAGGGGCCCTCCAGGTGGATGCCGAGTGGCTGGGCGCGCAAGCTGCCGTTCCGCTTGCGGGCGGAGGTGGTCTCGATGGCAGCGGCGAGCCTGTCCAAGGCGACGTAGGTATCGTCCAGCGGCGCCGTCACCGTCGTCGGGAAATAGGCAGTCACGCCGTGCCTGACCAGGAAACGCTCGATCTCCTCCAGCGCGGCGGCATTGGCGGCCATGACGTCGTGTCCGGCGCCTCCGTGAATGTGGATGTCAATGAATCCGGGCGCCAGTATTGCGCCCGGAAAATCGCGCACCTGCGCGCCGGCGGGAACCTCGCTGTGGTCGCGCGAAGTGACCTGCGCGATGACTCCATCCTCGATGACCAGCACCGGCCGGGAGATCTGCTCCAGGGGTGTCAGCAGCGCCGATGCGGTTAAGACCGTTCTCACAGGCTGGCGTGTCCTCGGAATCAGGATTGAGAAGGCAGACTATCTTAATATGCGATGGCGGCGGGGCGGGAATGGAAACCGAAGCCGCGGAGAAGCGGATGTGAATTCACCACGGAGGCACGGAGACACGGAGGAATGAAGGATTCAAAATCAAGAAGTCAGAATACGCGGTAACACGGCACCGAGGCGGTGCGCCGCGTTGTTAGACAGAAGCTGCATTGCACAGCTGGTATCGAAATCACTGCGTCGGGAATTTTGCGCGGCGCCGGCCGTTCGTGCCGCCGCCGATGATGACGACGATGGCTGTCAGGAATATGGTGAAAAAGACAGCCAGGCTGAGCGTCATGGCGAAATTGTTGGACATCGCTCCGACCTCCTGTGCCCAGTGCCAGCCGCGGTACCTTGCCTGGCACGAGCGAAAGTAATTGTTTAACGGCCCCAGTCGCCGCAATCGGATCGAGTTGAGCCGTTGTGCCAGTGGCACTCCCATTCTTGTTCGCATCTCCCGTGTACTGCTGTTACGCGGAGGCGGCGTCGCATTTGAGGCGGACGCGCCATTTGCCCGCTTCGCGCTGGCCGGCGACGGCCAAGACGTACCCCTTGGCGATGCGGTGAGCAAAAGTGATGCGCAACGTCGCGCCGGGTTCCACGATGTTCTGCAGCAGCGCCGTACCCTCGTGCGGGTGCGTGAACACCAACTCTACTTTTTCGGCGAACGGCAGACGAATGGCCGAGAGGCCCGCGATCATAGCCGGGATACGGCCGATTTCGGCCAGCGGTGTGAGCGCCGGCTGCTCCTCGACGGCAAGTTGGCCGGCAGCCTGAGGTTGACCGGCAGCCGGGGTCGAGGCAACGGCCACGGGAGCGGGCACCTCTTTTTTGTCTGCGCTGCGCGACCCGCCGTCTTTGCTGGGAAAATACACGCCCCAGAAGTTGCCGAGAGCTTCGTCAAGTTCGATGCCGTAGTGCGAGGCGGAGCGTTTGTCGAGCCACACCACCCGCGCCGCTTGCGGGTTCTGGCCGTGGTGTATGGCGACTTGCAAGCGCTCGCCGTGGGCCAATCTTGCGGGTGTGCTGGTGACGCGGATGCGCGCACCGTGCTTGCTTACCGACGTGGTTTCGGCGTGGAGAACACGGTCGTCGCCGCTCACGATAGAAATCAGGATCTTCAGTTGGACGCGTGCGCTGCGCCGTTTGAACGCCCTGGAGAAGGCGTTGGGGATAGATGCGGATTGCATCTTTCGATGATCGCCTGTACGCCTCGGCATCACAAGTAACCAACGAACAGGGACGAAAGGTGCGGTCCGGGGGCAGGCTGCGTGCCCGGTAATTGCGAAACGCTTGGCCCGGCTTTATTCATGCACGTGTAACCTGCCATTCATCACCGTTTCACACCCCCGGGATTGAATGGCGGCATGGAAACTGCGGAAAAGGCGTCCTCGGCCACTCCGATTTATGTCGAGCTGCTGCAACTGACGCTGACCGCCTGCGAGCTGGCGCGGCAATCGGCGGCTGCCACCGCCGACGCGCTGGCCAGCAAATCGCCGGCCGCGTTTGCCCAGATTGCCGATTGCGAGCGCAAGCTCGACCTGATTGACCGCGAACTCGACGAGCGCGTCGCTTATGCGGTCACCCTGGTGGGAGCCGCCGACGCCCGCGAGCTGCTGGTTTGCATGAAGTTTCTGATCGACCTGGAGCGCATCGGAGACCTGCTGTGTTCGGCCGCCTCCTGCGTCCAGGCGCTCGACCACACGGTGGACATGGCGGACATCAAGGACCTAATCGAGATGGCGACCGCGCTGGAAGCGATGCTGCGTGACGCCCACGATGGGCTGGCACGGCGCAATGTGGAGATTGCCGTCGAAATCGTTCGCGCCGACGCCGAAATCGACCGCCGCCGCAACCTGCTCCTCTTCCGCATCCTCAATAGCCTGACCTCGGCGACGCGCAATGCCGTGCACGTGCTGTTCATCGCCAATGCGCTGGAACGCTCCGGCGATCACGCCGTCAACCTCGGCGAGGAGATCTGCCACATGGTGACCGGGCACAGCATCCGGCATGTTAGGCGGGAAACCGACAAGTCGTACGAGCAACGGTATCTCGACTGGTTGCGGGGCCACGAGGGCAGCGTGAATCCGGCTGCGGTGGGGCGGGAGGGAAGTACCAGGGAAAATTAAAAGGGCCGTGACATTGGTTATGGTCTAGCCGCCAACTCCTGCGAGGGAGTTAACAACGTGGACGCATGTACCGTCACAGCCCCTAGTGCAATCGCTGCTTTCGCAGTGCCGAACCCCAACGGAACCTCGCAGAACCGTCGGTTTTTTCGGGTCCGACCGCTTAACGAGTCGCCTCGCCTTGCGGATCACCCAGTCTACTTTGGACTGGCGACCGATGATTGACGCCAACCCTTTCGACCGTCGACGTGATGGAGATTAGCAGGTTCGAAAATAGAGTCAATGCCCGTTTCTGGTGCAATTGTGGAAAAGCCTGCGGAAAAGGGGCGGAAAACGTGGATTAAATTCAAGCTTTCGATTTTTTTCGTAAATGATGGCTGCGGAGCAGCTTCGGCGACCAGGCTACGACCTGGGCGGATCGCGTGACAGCAACCCGGCATCATGTTTGGGGGAAATTGCAGCCGTCGCTAGGGGACCTGGGAGATCACACCATGGGCCTTGCGGGGCTGCAGCGCCGGGCAATTTTCCTCTTCCGCTCCGCGGCTGAAGAGCAGGTGGCCGGGGTGAACGTGCGCCTTTGTGATGGTTGGTTTTGGTTCGGGAGAAAAATCAGGCGGGAAAAATTAAAAGGGCCGTGACATTGGTTATGGTCTAGCCGCCAACTCCTGCGAGGGAGTTAACAACGTGGACGCATGTACCGTCACAGCCCCTGATGCGATCGCTGCTTTCGCAGTGCCGAACCCCAACGGAACCTCGCAGAACCGTCGGTTTTTTCGGGTCCGGCCGTCCAGCGGGTTGCCCCGCCTTCCGGATCACCCAGTCTACTTTGGACCGGCGACCGATGATTGACGCCAACCCTTTCGACCGTCGACGGGTTGGATAGTACTCTGGGAATTGCGATTGTCAACGCTCATGATTGGTGCAATCAGAATTTTTGTAGAGGCCATTCACAGATTTGTAATATGCACAAAAAATGGGCGTTGACGGTCGTGAAAATCACGAGCAGCGGTTATCCACAGATTTTTCCACAAAACGCGCCAAAGTGTGCGGTTTTCAACAGTTGTACCAAATGAATGTCTTGACCCAGAAAACCTCGAGGGTTCATTGTGTCTCCAACAGGGCGGGATGTCAGATCTGGTCGCTTACGTCGACGGCGGTTCGCACGGGAATCCGGGGCCGGCAGGTATTGGCATCGTGCTGGAGACCCCCGGGGGCGCAACCATCAGAATTTCCAAGTGGATTGGCCACCAGGACAACAACGTGGCCGAATATGCCGCGGTGCTGGAGGCGTTGCAACTGGCCGTCGCCCGCAAAGCCAAGCGGCTGCAAGTTTATTGTGATTCGGAAGTGGTCGTCCGGCAAATGAACGGTGAGTACGCCTGCCGCAGCCCGCGCCTGTACTCCCTGAACTGGACCTGCCGGAAGCTCGCCCGGGCGCTGGAATTCACCATCAGCCACATCCCGCGCGAACTGAATCTGGAGGCCAATCACCTGGCCAATGCCGCCGTGCGCTGTCGCGGAGAGGCGTTCGGCTTCGTGTAGCGGTCAATGCGCCGCTTCGGCGGAGCGGAATGCCGGAACCACCATCGCAGTTTCCACGGTGGGCAGATTGAAATGGGCGAGCTCTCCCCGTTGCGTCGCGGCCATTTCCTTGTCGCCCGTAAGCTCGTAAGCCTTCACCAGCAATTCCAGCGAGCAGGCGTCCTTGAAGTCCTCGCGAAGGTAGGGAATCGCCTGCAATGGCTTGCCCTCGGCCATGAGCTGCGCTCCGAGCGCCGCGTTGTAGCTTCGCTGAATGACTTCGCTGGGATCGTGGTCGGCGATAGTTCGGAGTTGCTGAATGGCGTGCTCGGCGGTGTTCTTGTCGCCGGCGTGCATGGCGCGAGTAACGCGCCAGCGCAGGATACGCGCCGTCTCATCCTGATGGTCGGACTTGGAAACGCTGGCGTGTTCGTTCAAAGATGCGGCCGCGCGCTCGAGCTGCCGCAGCGCCACGCCGTCGTCTTCCTGGTACATGGCCATCATGCGATAAGCCTGCGCTTCGGCGAAGCCGAGATCGTGCTCGTGCGCCCACTGAGCGGTGCTGGCAAACGCCTGGTCGGCAGCGCGATAATTTTTCTCCCACACATAGGTGATGGGGAACTGCAGCCGGCAAAGAATCCGGTCTTCCGACATCTCCGCCTGCTGGTTGCAACGCCGGTATTCGGCGCGGGCGCGCGCTTCATCGCCCTTGAGCGCGTAGGTATCGGCGAGTCCCATGATGGAGAAGCCGGGCGCGATCTTCAGCGCTGCCTGGTAGTGTCCCACGGCGGCATCGAACTTGCCTGCCTGGCGCAGGATCTCGGCGTACGAATCCTGGGCATTGGGTTCGTTGGGCAGCACCTCGGCATAGTGCTCCATCGTCCGGATCGCTTTTGCGAAGTCGCCCATGCCGGCGTAGGCGTAGGCCGCCGAATTCAAGGCCGGCGGGTAATCGGGGTCGACAGCCAGGGCTCGGTTCAACAATTCAGCGGCGCGATCGTAGCTGTAGCGCACCATGAGCCAGTTCCCGGCCAGCGACAGCAGTCGCTTGTCGAACGGATACCGGGCGATCAGGTCGTTCATGGCGGCAATACCGGACACGAAATTTCCTTCGCGGATGCCGGTGATCCAGCGCACGAACAGGCGCTCGCCGTCGCTGCCCTTGCGGACCTCTGCGTTGGCCCGCTGCAGCGCGGTCTTGGCCTCGGTCGGGTTGTGCGAGCGGAATGCGATCATCAGGTTGGCCAGCGCGAAGTTGGGGTCCAGCTTCACCGCCGCCCGCCACTGGTCGAGAGCGCGGTCCAGGTGGAAATTCATCGAGTCGGTCATCGCCTGCTGGTACAGGGCGCGGGCCTTGGCCGAGGTGGTGGTGACCGGCAGCATGGAAGTCGTGCCGGCCTGCGGGCGCGCGGCCGGCCGCGAGGAGTGTGCGGGCGTGTTCTGCGCAAATCCCGCCAGCGACAGGCATAAAAATGCGATCAGCAATGAGCGTTGCATCGGCTGTGATGTAGCGCGGATTTCGCCGGAATGCAATCCGTTGCCGCGGCTTTCTGCGCCTGCGTACCCGCGAAGGTACGTGTTGGCGATTGCGTTCCACACCGGTTCTGCGTTTAAATCGCCGCGCAGGAAGGAGGGGAATTATCCTGCCACCGGTGGGTATTCTTCGTGTGCTTGCAATCGGCGCGGTGTTGCTGAGTGCCGTCCTTCCGTGCGCCGCGCGCGATCTGGCGGTCATCGTCAACAAGTCCAGCCCGGTCAGGACCCTGACCTCCGCCGATCTCGGCAAGCTGGCGAACGCGTCGTTGGCGACGTTGCCGGGCGGCGGCAAGGTGACCCTGATCCTTCGCGATCCCGGCGCGCCCGCGATGAAGATTGCGATGGAAAAATTCTTCGGCGCGACAGCGGAAAAAATCAAGGCGGTCATGGCCGCCAACCCAGGATATTTCGTGGTCGTGGATTCCGACGCCGACGTCATCCGCATGGTCGAGAGCCTGTCCGGAGCTGTCGGTCTCATTGATATTTATTCCATCACCAGCAGCGTCAACGTGGTGAAGGTCAACGGCAAGCTGCCGCTGGAAGCTGGCTATGCGCTGCACGGAAATTAGTTGTCGGTTCACGGTTCGCGGTTTGCGGTTTTCGGTGTGCGGTAATCGGTAACCGAGATATTGGTCCGCTTACCAACCGTACTCACATCCGACAACCCGTATCCAGAACTGACAACCGATAACCGACAACCGATGACCGACAACCGATGACCGACAACCGAGAACCGAAAACCGAGAACCTAATGACTCTTGCCCGCGGACCGTTATAATCGTCAGGTGCTGAAGTACTCCATCGTCATCCCCCTGCACAACGAGCAGGAGAACGTCACCGAACTCTATGACCGCTTGAAAGCGGTGATGGAAGCGCAGCCGGACCCGTTCGAGCTGGTGTTCGTGGACGACGGCAGCACCGACCGCACCTTTCACCTGCTGCGGGAAGTGGTTGCCGTGGACAGCCGCGTGGTGGTGATCAAGCTGCGGCGCAATTTCGGGCAGACGCCCGCGCTGGCGGCCGGCTTCGATCATGCCGGCGGCGAGTACGTCATCGCCATGGATGGCGACCTGCAGCACGACCCCGCCGACATTCCGCGCTTCCTGGAAAAACTCGCCGAGGGCTACGACATCGTCAGCGGCTGGCGCAAGCATCGGATGGATAACCTGTGGCTGCGCCGCATCCCTTCCCGCTGTGCCAATTGGCTGATGGCGAAGCTCAGCGGGGTGGACATTCACGACTTCGGTACCACCTTCAAAGCCTATCGTCGCGATCTTCTTTCGCAGGTGCCGCTGTACGGCGAACTGCACCGCTTCATTCCCGCGCTGGCGTCGTGGCATGGCGCCACCATCTGCGAGATCCCGATCAAGAACTCGGTGCGCGAGCGCGGCGAGTCGCACTACGGCCTGGGCCGCACCTTCCGCGTCTTTTTCGACCTGATCACCATCCGCTTCCTGTTGCGCTACCTGTCGCGCCCGCTGCATTTCTTCGGCACCATCGGCATGCTCAGCAATCTGGCCGGACTTGGCATTGCCGTGTTCCTGGCGCTGGACAAGCTGCTTACCGGCGACCACATCATGGCGACGCACGGTCCGCTGATGATCTTCGGCGCCGTGCTCATCATCGCCGGCGTGCAGATGCTGGCGCTCGGTCTGCTCGGCGAAATGCACGTCCATCACTACTACGGCGCCCAGGGCCAAGCCGCGCCCTATTCCGTGGACCGCGTCTTCCGCGCCAGCGACCAGTCGGCGGTGACCGAGAACTAACTACAAAATGCGTACCGCATCATTCCTCCTGAAGCCAACCGTATCCTGTTCTGCGTGAAAGCGGGACTTGGGGAAAGAAATCAGGAGCTTCCGATGTTAGCGGCTTTCACTGGGGCAGGGAATCCGAGTTAAAGAAGAAGACATTAAAGAAAAGATTATGGTGCTCGGATCGGAACTCGCGCAGTTTTCCATTGAGGGGAATGAAAGGTTTGTAGCCGTAGGAAGCGAGTGATTTTACGACGTCGATGATAGCTGAGCCATATTTCTCCTGCATGCGTTCGGCAAGCTCGATCATCATAAAACGCGGTCTGGACTTTAATACTTCGCGTGCTCCATCAAGTACTAAAGATTCTGCTCCTTCAACATCTATTTTGAGGAAATCAATGCGGGAGATTCTGCGAGTAGTGCAGTAATCATCAAGGCGAGTCACAGGAAGGCGCACGGATTCGGCCGGGCTAACAATGTTGGTATCGCAGAAGCCAGAGTATGCGGAATCGGCGGCGATATTGAATGAAGTCTCTCCAGTCATTTTGCCGACTGCGGACTGATTAGCGATGACATTGCAGATTCCGTTAAGCAGCAGGTTGGATGTGAGCAGATGGTAGATGAGCGGCACAGGCTCAAAGGCATGGATCTCTTGAGCAAGCTTGGCCAGCAGCAAAGTGTAATAACCGATGTTTGCGCCGATGTCGAAACAGATGTCTGAGGGCTTTACAAATTGTCTGATTATCGCCATCTCCTCATGGTCGCTCTGTTCGCCGAGATAACGCAGTGCTGCTCCCATGTGCTCTTTGGGGCGGACCAGGACTTGATAGCCATTGACCGGGACCGATTCAATCTCGGGAAGATTTCTAGCCAAACCCATGCGCAACTTGACATAGAGAGCCTGAGAAAGATTCGTGAATCCAATATGCAAAAAGTCGGATTTCTCCTTCAGCGTAGAACCAGCGGCAATCAATCGCCGCATATTGTTTAGCATGACTTTTTCTCCGCCCCAGAAAATAGTAAATCTATTTCTGACTCAGGACGCCAGGAACTGGAAATTTTGCTTCTCACTATAACCAAAACTTTATGCCTACCCCAAAGCTAGATCCAGAAAAGTACCCCCAGATATTCCCAACGCTAGTTCAATTCCCAGAATGGAGTACGTGCGAGTTGCCGACCATTGCGGACCATCGACGGGGTCGACCGCTCGCCCTGTGATCCCTATCACTGCGCTTCCTCGTCCGCCGGCGGAAACTGAGCTGTTCCGGCCAAGCCTCTCGAAGGGGGCTATATAATGGCTACTCCCGCTATGGAAAAAACAGCTCGTGTCACTCCCGCACTGCGTCTGGCCCAGCGGATGTCGCGGCTGGGCACCGAGACCGCGTTCGAAGTGCTGGTCCGGGCGCGTGCCCTGGAAGCGCAGGGCAAGAGCATTATTCACCTGGAAATCGGCGAGCCCGATTTCGACACGCCCGCCAACATCATCGAAGCCGGCAGCAACGCCCTGCACAAGGGCTGGACGCACTACGGCCCATCGCCGGGCCTGCCCGAACTCCGCCAGACGATCGCCGATTACGTCGCGCGCACGCGCAACGTCAAGGTGGCGCCGGAAGAGGTGGTCGTCGTTCCCGGCGGCAAGCCGATCATGTTCTACGCCATCACCGCGCTGGCCGAAGAAGGCGACGAGGTCATCTACCCCAATCCCGGCTTCCCGATCTACGAGTCGATGATCAACTTCGTCGGCGCCAAGGCGGTGCCCATTCAGTTGCGCGAAGAACTGGATTTCCGCCTCGACGTCAAGGAACTGGCCGCGAAAATCACCAAGAACACGCGGCTCATCATCCTCAATTCACCGCACAATCCCACCGGCGGCGTGCTGACCAAACAAGACGTGCTCGAGATCGCCGCCGCCATCGGCGACCGCGACATCATGGTGCTCTCCGACGAGATCTACAGCCGCCTGCTGTTCGAAGGCGAGCACTTCTCCATCATGTCGGTGGACGGTTTCAAGGACCGCACCATCCTGCTCGACGGCTTCTCCAAGACCTACGCCATGACCGGCTGGCGCATGGGCTATGGCGTCATGCGCGCCGATCTTGCCACCCACCTGGCGCGTCTGCAAACCAACGCCGTCTCCTGCACCGCCAGTTTCACGCAGAAGGCCGGAGTGGAAGCGCTTACGGGCGACCAGACGGCCGTTGGCAAGATGTGCGCCGAGTTCAAGCGCCGCCGCGACTACATGGTCGAGCGCCTGAACCGCATCAAGGGCTTCTCCTGCCGCCTGCCCAAGGGCGCGTTCTACGTCTTTCCGAACGTCACCAAGACCGGCTGGCCGTCGAAGAAGCTCGCCGACGCGCTGCTGGAGCAGGCGGGCGTTGCCGGGCTCAGCGGCACCTCGTTCGGCGCCTTCGGTGAAGGCTATGTCCGTTTCAGCGTCGCCAATTCCATGGAGAACATCCAGAAGGCGCTGGACCGGATTGAGGAGTGGACGAAGAAGAATTTGTAATTTGCAATTGGTAATTTGCAATTTTGAGGGCTGCTCCTGCGCAGCCCTTTTCATTTCGTCTGCCATTCCATGCCGTCACAGGCTAGGCCAGGGGTCATCAATTGCAAATTACAAATTACAAATTACTAAATCACCAAATCCTAAGTCAGCCCATCACTACTCCCTGTGACTACTCTCACTGACCCCTCTGTCACCAGGCACTACTCTCGCCAGTTAACAGTCCGAGGGCACTTGTGCGTTCATGTGCCTTACAGGGGGAGCTTCCATGGCAATCACGGATTCCAAGACCGGCGCGGTGGTGCGCGATTACTCCATCGAACAACTCAAAGACGCCGCCAACCTCATGCGCGGCTACGACCTGGTCGCGCTGTGCGCTGCCGCCAGCGGCCATGCCGGCGGGACGCTCTCCATCATGGACATCACCGCCGCGCTCTACCTCAAGGTCGCCAATCTCGATCCGAAAAACGCCGAATGGCCCGACCGCGACCGCATCATCTTCTCCACCGGGCACAAGGCGCCCAGCCTGTATCTGGGCTTGGCGTTCGCGGGCTTCTACCCACCCGAGGAAGTGGTCACGCTGCGCAAGCTCTACTCTCCCTACCAGGGCCATCCCCACTGGCTGAAGCTGCCGGGCGTGGAAGCCTCCACCGGATCACTGGGGCAGGGCCTCAGCATCGCCGTCGGCATCGCGCTCGCCGGACGGCTGAACAACAAGACCTACACCACGTTCTGCATCATGGGCGACGGCGAACAGCAGGAGGGCCAGATCTGGGAAGCCGCCATGGAAGCCGGCCACTACAAGCTGGATAACCTGGTCGGCATCGTGGACTGCAACCGGCTGCAGATTGACGGCCTGGTCTCCGATGTCATGAACATCGATCCCATTGAGGACAAGTACCGCAGCTTCGGCTGGGACGTGATTCGCATCGACGGCCACGACATGGACCAGGTGGTGTGTGCGCTGCGGCAAGCGAAGGCGCGCATGGGCACGGGCAAGCCGCTGGCCATCATCGCCGATACCATCAAGGGCAAGGGCGTCAGCTTCTGCGAAAACGTTGCCGGATGGCACGGCAGAGCGCCCAACCTGGAAGAGACCAAAAAAGCCCTCGCCGAACTCGGCCTGAGCGAACAAATTCCTCTCGACGCGCTGCTGGCGAAAGCCAAGGCGTACCAGGCCACGGTGGATTCCAAGCTCTTCGACAAGATGCCGCACTTCAAGCGCGATTACTGGTGGAACGGTTCGGTGGACATGCAGGCGAAGATGAGACCCACGCGCATGGGCTTCGGCGAGTCGCTGGCCAAGAACGGCGCCGACGAGCGCGTGGTCGCCCTCGGCCTCGACATTTCCGGTTCCATCACCATCAGCGAGTTCTACAACGGCAAGCCGGAGCGCAAGCCGCGCTGGCTGAGCATGGGCATCGCCGAACAGTCCGCCACCGCGGTGGCCGCAGGACTGGCGCGGGAAGGGAAGCTGCCGGTGTTTGGCACCTATGCGACCTTCGCCGCGGCGCGCAACCTCGACCAGATTCGCACTTCCATCTGCTACGGCAATTTCAACGTCCTCATCGCCGGCGCGCACGGCGGCGTTTCCGTCGGCCCCGACGGCGCCACCCACCAGGCGCTGGAAGATCTGTTCGCCATCTGCGGCCTGCCCAACATGGTTGCCGTGGTGCCCTGCGACAGCGTCGAGACGCGCAAGGCCACCGACTACCTGCTGATGCAGCACGTCGGCCCCAAGTACATCCGCTTCGCGCGCGAGGCTACGCCGGTCGTCACCCGGGAAGACACGCCCTTCGTTTTCGGCAAGGCCAACGTGATCCGCTTGCGCCGCGAGTCGAAGGAATTTATCGACGCCTTCGATACCGTGCTGGCCTCGCAGTACCGCGACGAAGAGGAAGACCTTTCCATCATTGCCTGCGGTCCGATGGTGCCGGAAGCCATGCGCGCCGCTTATATCCTGAAAACGGATTTCGGGTACGAAACACGCGTCCTCAACCTGCACACCATGAAGCCGGTGGACGAGGCAGCCATCATCCGCGCGGCCAAAGAAACCGGCATCGTGATTACCGCCGAAGAACACCAGATCGGCGCGCTGGCGTGGCGCGTCAGCGGCGCGATTACCGCCAGCCCCGAACTCTATGGCCGGCCGATTATCACCGGAGCGATTGGCGTCCAGGACCGCTTCGGCGACTCCGGCGCGCCCTGGGAGCTGATTAAGGAATTCGAGGTCTCGGCCGAGCACATCGCGCAGAAAGCCGCCGAGTTGATGAAGATCAAGCAACAAAAGGTTTCGGCGCGCACTGACCTTGGGGTCCTGACCGGCAGCCGGAACTAACACGGCAGTAATTTGGCCTGCAAATCAGCTCACCGATGCGATTACCGCATCGATCAGCGCCAGGATGTTGTCGGCCTCGGCATTCGTCAACGCTTTGCCACGCTGGGACTGCGCCTCATGTTCCAGCAATTCCAGAGCGATCACCCCAGCCTTGGTGTTACCTCGAGCCAGGGCCAGTTGCGCCACTCCCAACTTCACTAGCATGCTCAGGCGGACGATGGGGTTGCCGGCCGTGGCCGAAACGATGGCCTGCTTCAGCGCCGCCACCGTGCCACCGGTGTCCGACAGGACGAAAAGATGGCTGTTGCCGTCGATTTCCAGCGCGTACACTCGAGCCACCGCCGGGTCGGCTACTAGCCACGCCGACCGGGTAGTCACAGGTATGCTCGGCAGAGCAAGAGTGGCCTCCACCGTGTTCGTCGCCCCATTGATGAAGGACACGCTTTGGTCGTCCCCCTTGTACACATAGACCCGGTTCGTGAGCTCGTTGACGGCCAAGGCCGCCTGCGACCCGCCCACCGGGATAGTGGCCACGACGGTGTTGGTGGCTCCATCGATGACCGTCACCGATTTGTTCGCTTCGTTGGCGACATAGATCCGTCCAGTCGTCTCATTGACTGCCAGGGCTCCGGGAGAATCGATGCTCAGAGTTGCGATCTCCGTGTCGCTCGCGCCATCGAGAACGTGGAGCAGGTTCGCGTCCCGACTGGCCACATAAATGCGATTCAGGATCTTGCTCACAATGAAGTTCGAGACCGGCGCCAGCGAATCCGGCAGCGGCGTGGCCACGTTCGTGTAGCCGTTGAGGACCCCCATCCCGTATCCGCCCCACAAGTAGACCTTGTTGGTTGTTTCGTTGACTGCCGCGATGAACCAGAACGTGCTTTGGGGAGGGAAGGCACTGACATCGGCCGCAACGGTCGAGTTCGTCGCCCCATCGATCACGGTGATACCGCCGGGAAAGGGCGAGCCGAAGCCGACGGGGAAGCCGGCATCCAGTGAATAAACCTTGTTGGTAGTTTCGTTCACCGCCAGGCCGAAAGGCTGGTTTCCGGTGGTCACATTGGCAATCACTTTCTTGCCGCTCACCACCGACACGAACCCGGGAAGCATGGCGTCTCCCGAGAGGTTTGCTCCGGAGTTCTGCACATAGATCCGGTTGGTATTGCGGTTGATGGCCGTGAAGATCCAGCGGCCGGCGGTGGTGGGGAAACCGGTCACCGTGCCCAAGTTGCCGTTCTTGTCCACCGTCCGCATTCCCAATGTACTAGTGGTTACGGGGAGGTAGAGCAGGTGGTTAGCGGGATTGATCACAGCATAACCCAGTTCCGTGGCCGTCACCACCGTGGCCGCCAGCTTGTTGTTCTGCAAGTTAATCACCTGCACGAAATTGGCTTGGTTAGCCACGTAGGCTCGATGGGTCACTCGATTCAGGCCCACGCCGGAAGGGGTCTGCGTGGACGGGACCGTCTGCATCACCGTGTTGGTGCTTCCGTCGACGATGTAGGTACGGTGGTCCACCATGGAGTTGGTGACCGCGCGGTTCAGGCTCTCGTCCACGACCACGGTAGAGCCGTTGCGGCCCACCTCAATCGCAGCCAGCACGGTATTGAACGTGGGGCTGGAGCGTTCGCCGTCCACCACCATGAGTTTGTCGGGCGCCGGAGACTCGTTGCTGCGCACGTACACGCGAGCGGTCACGCGGTTGACCGCCAGCCGCAGATCGAAATTCCCTGAGGGAATGGTGCCCGGGATGTCGATCACGGTGAGCAGTGAATCGGTGGCGCCGTCAATCGCGTTCATGCGGTTCTTGTTGGCAGATGCATAAACCAGGTTCGCACTTTCGTTGACGACAACCCCAAACGACGGGGCTGTTCCCGCGATCAATGTCAGCGCCGTGCCTTGCAGTACATACACCCCGGCACCGACTCCAGTGGTTGCGACGTAGACCTTGTGGTTGACTGGATTGACCGCCACGCCTTGTGACCAGTTACCCGAAGTCAGGAATACTTCCCGGAGCACCTGGTGGAAGGTGCCGCTGCCCGGGTTGACGTCCACGACGCAAACCCGCGACTGCTGGTCGTGGGGATCATCGGCGTAGTTGAAGATGGTCACGTACATCAGCCCAGAGCTCTCATCAATGGCAAAGGATTGCACGTAATCGGAGAACGTTAGCGAGGGCAGCGCCTTGTGGAAGGTGGGGCTGGCCGGTCGGCCATCCACCACCGCGATCAGATTGGAATTGAACACGCGGAAGTAAACCAGCTTGGTGGCTTGGTTAGCGCGGGCGAGGTTGAAATACGAACCGCCTGTGGGCACGGGAATGGTCGCCACCAGAGTGTTCTTCGTGGGGTGGATCACTCCGACTTCCTCGCCATAAGCGGCGGTGCTGCCGATGTAAACCAGGCCCGTGCTCTCCACGACGGCGATCCGGTAGTCGAAGCCCACTTGGTCCTGCACGCCGGGCGGACGGAAGTCCAGGGTTTTAACGAGAGATTGCCCATCCGCGCGGATAGGCAGCCCCGCCAAGAGCAACAGCAGAATGAAAGCGACGTGGAAATATCTTCTTTCCGTCATGGGGTGTCTCCTACGGGATCTTCTCGGGGAGACCCCATTGGCTTTAGGAAATTGGAATGCCTGAGCGGAGGACGCGCCTGGGGGTGGCGGCAACCAGCGGCTGAAACGAGGGAAGCGCCCCTTGGTGGTTCCTGGAGCATTGCATCCTCTGAGCTACTGCTGTGCCCATACTATGTGGGGGATTTGGACCGGCTCGCGATAACCTGCGCGGCTAATTCAGCCACATCGCCCTTGCAAACTCAGTGACCGCGGTCACGGTGCTGTGTGCGGCCTCGGAGATTGGAAACTCGGACGTCGCCGCGGCCGGCAGCGGCATCCGCCCATTGTGGAACTGTTAATCTAGGGGGCGTGTCGCGATCGGTGAAGGCTCACATCCTCCTGGTGCTGGTCACGCTGGTGTGGGGGGTGACGTTCGTCCAGATCAAGGATGCGCTGCGGGAGATCTCGCCGCTGCTGTTCAACGCGGTGCGCATCACCTTCGCGTCGTCGGCGCTGGCGCTGTTTTACCGGAGGGAGTTGCGGACGATGAGCCGCGGCGCGCTGTACGCTGGCGTGCTGGTCGGAATCCCACTGTGGCTGGGATTCTCCTTTCAGACCACCGGGCTGCGGCTGACGACGCCGTCGAAATCGGCCTTCCTGACCGGGTTCTCGGTCATCCTGGTTCCCGTATTCCTGGCCATCGGCTGGCGCAAGAAAGTGAACGCCTGGACGGTTGCGGGAGTATTCATCGCGTTTGTCGGACTGTATTTGATGACCGTCCCGGCGGGGAACGGGAGCGGGCTGAATCTGGAGAGCATCAACCGCGGCGACCTGCTGACCCTGGGCTGCGCGGTGATGTTTGCCTTCCAGATCATCCTCATGGGACGCGCCATGCAGAAGCACCGCTTTGAAGGTGTCGCGACGGTGGAGGCGATCACCTGCGCAGTGCTGATGTTTGCGACCGTGCCAGTCATCGAGCACGCGCACGTGGTGTGGTCGTCGCGGGTAATCTGGGCAATCCTGGTGACCGGCCTGCTGGGAACGGGCGCGGCGTTCACCATCCAGGCATGGGCGCAGCAATTCACGCCGCCAACCCACACCGCGCTGATCTTCCTGTTGGAGCCGGTGTTCGCGTGGATGACGTCGTACATCGTGCTCCACGAGCGGCTGGGAATGAGGGCAGGAGTTGGAGCGCTGCTGATCCTGGGCGGCATCGTGGTATCGGAATTGAAGGGCAGCCAGGCGGAACTGCAGGCCGAAGTGGGCGAGGATCCGGAAACGGCGAAGTCGGAGGCCTAACCGACTTCGGTAAAGCGGACTGGCACGCAGGTGTGATCGTCGGATCACACGATCACCCGATCGCCAGATCACCCGATCGCCAGATTTTACGATCAGCCCACGCGGACGGATTTCGCGGAGCCTTCTTCGCGCGAGACCCTGAGGCGCTGGCCGCCGATGGAGAGAACAGCGCCGGCGGGAATGGGAGTTTTTCCGCGCGCCATGACGAAGGTGCCGTTGGTGGAGCCGACGTCTTCGATGAAGAAGTCTTCGCCACGGTGGTAAACCTTGGCATGCGAGCGGCTCATGGCGGTATCCGTGGGGAATGTGTAGGTGGCCTTGGTGCGGCCCCAGGTGGTTTGCGCCTCGCGAATGGGGTAGCGCTTGCCGTCGGGATTCAGGGAAACGAACTCCGCGACCGCGCCGTGCAGCATGGCGGTGAGTTCGCCCAGTCCGGTACCGGTGCGAGAGGCTTCGGCGAGCGCGGCTTCGTCCACGTGGAACTCCAGCACCTGGGCGCCGAAGCTGACCACATCGCCGTGCTGCAGGCGGTAGGTGCCGACCAGGCTGAAAAAGGAATCGGCGTCCGCCATCGGCTCCAGAAAGAGCTGTCCCGATTCCACCAGCAGGCGGGCGTGCGCCGGCTGCATGTATTCGTCGTTGGGAAAAGTGACCTCGCCCTGGGTGCGGCCGATGAGCGCCTTCTGGCAAACGTCGAACTCGCGAACGGCACGGCCGTCGTTGCGCAGCTGCACCAGTTTGTACTTGATCTGCGGCGCAACGACCGCGGCGACCACCATGCTGTGCGAACTGACCAGGCCGCCGTCAGCCTGCTCGCGCCAGACAACTTCGTAGAGGTCGCTGACTTCGGCTTTGCCCTTGAGGGAAAACTTTCCCGCATGACGGAAGCGAAAACGCCCGCTCGGCGCCACCGCCTGGTGCAGCGTGTCGGAGATGAGAATCTGCTCCGGGCTGGCGGCGCCCTCGACCCGCGAGGCCACGTTGACCACGTCGCCGAAAACATCGTTGGACTTAACGAAGCCCAGGCCGTAGTTGATGCCGATGCGCACCGTGACGCGGTGCGCTGCGGGCCTGGGCGAATTGTCGGCGGTGACGGCTTCCTGCATTTCGATACTGGCGGCGACGGCTTCGCAATGATCCTCGAAGGAGGCCATGACGGCGTCGCCGATGGTCTTGATGACGCGCCCGCCATGGCGCTCGACGCACTTCCCCAGCAGGTTGTTGCACTGAAAGACCATGAGCAGCCCGGCGGAGTCGCCGAATTTTTCAAAGTAGGCGGTGGAGCCCTTGATGTCGGTGAACAGGACGGTGATGTTGCGGCGGAGCTTTTCCAGCTCGGCAGCACGGTCGAGTTGTTGGGCGTCGAGGTTCAGGATGCGGGTGACGCCGTCGTTTGAACTCATTGCTTGCCTGTCGTAGAGAAAAGCAGATTCCTCGGGGCTAAAGCCCCTCGGAATGACAAAAGAAAACACAACACTGTTTGCGGCGCGGCTGAAGCCGCGCCCCTTCAAAACGAGCTTCGAACGACCGCTCTTACCGGTTCAGGAATTTTTCCAGGGCCTCGACATCGCGGTCGGCCAAGCCCGCGTAACGCTTGGCGCGTTCGACGTCGTTGCGGCCGATCGCGTCCTGCGCCTTGGCGAGGTTCACTTTCATGCTCGCCAGCCTGGACGCGACATCCCCACGCAGACCGACCCCCATGGCCTCCTGCTGCCGTTGCAGGTTCTCGATGCTGCTGTTGACCGAGGCGGCGCGGCCGGTGAGCTGATCAATCTCGTGCTCGATGCGATCCAGTTCCGCGGCCTTTGCTGCTGCCGCTGCTGCCGCTTCCGCCGCGGCCTGGGCATCTCCCGCCGACAACCGGTCACCTTTCTTCGCCACCTCTTTTTTCGCGCTCTTGCTGGGCTCAGGCGGCAGGACGACCTCGGCTGGTTTGGATTCCGTCGGCTGGGTTACAACCTGCGGCTGCTTGTTGCCGCCGGTAGGTTCGTCGGCGGCGGACGCTTTCTTCCCCCGGGGAATGTAGAGCCCAGCGGCAACCAGCACCACGAGAACGACTACCGCGCCCAGGCTGATCAACAGGCCGCGATTGCTCGCCGGTTGCGCCGGCGCGGGCGCAGGCGGAGGTGGTGCAGCTACCGTAAACGGCGCCGGCTTGGTGGCGGTAGCGGCAGTGACAGCGGCGGAAGCAGTCGGAGGCGCATACACCGGGACGGGCACGGGCGTCTGCGTCCTGGGCCGCGTGATCGGGCCGGTGCGCACGTGCGGCAGGGGAGTACGCGAGCCGGCGGCGGTGGCGTCCTGCGAGCCCTGCACCAGAGTCTTCGACTCCTGCAGATCGCGGAGCACGATCTTCACCGCGTTGCGGAAGGCGTCCGCCGACTGGAAGCGCTCCGCGGGAGACTTGGCGATCGAGGTCAGAATAATCTGGTTCAGGCCGGCGGGCATTTCAGGCTGCAATTCCACCGGCGGCGTGGGCGCCTGGTTGATGTGCGCGGCCATCAGGGAAAAACTGCTGTCGCCGTGGAAGGGGCGCTCGCCGGTCACCATCTCGTAGAGCGAGATGCCGAGTGAGTACAGGTCGGAGCGCTCGTCGGTGCGCTCGCCCTGCACCTGTTCCGGAGACATGTAATTCATGGAGCCCAGCGTGGAACCGGGCGCGGTGAGCAGCGTGGGCTCGTTCTCGGTGCGGGCGATGCCGAAATCCATGAGCTTCACGGTGCCGCCCGGCGTCAACATCATGTTGGCCGGCTTGATATCGCGATGGATGACGTGCTGCTGGTGCGCGTAACTGAGCGCGTCCAGGATCTGGTCAATGTAGGTGAGCGCGTCGGGGACCGGGATGGGTCCGCCGGCCAGACGCGCGGAGATCGCCTGGCCCTCGACAAACTCCATGATCATGACCAGTTGGTTGTCAATGGTGAGCGCGGTGTGCAGCCGGGCGATGTGCGGATGATTGAGCGCCGCCAGCACCTTGATCTCGCGCAGAAAGCGCGCCGCCACCTCTTCCTGGCCGCCGATTTCGGGCAGCAGGACCTTCATCGCCTCGACGCGGTCGGTGATCACGTTGCGAACCTGGTACACGCGGCCCATTCCGCCGGCGCCCAAGACTCTCAGGATTTCATAATCGCCAAGCCGCTGGGGAGCATCGCTGGTCATTTTGGACTCCTGCTGTTGCGCTGAGAAGCTCACTGTTAAAGAAGATAGAACGCCGCTGACGCGGACAATAACCCCGGGGGAAGTGGAGGAATTATGAGGTCAAGCCCGCCGGGGGTCAAGGGCCGGCAGGTTGCGATTTGGGTGTCAGGGACGTACCGACGTAACGACGAAACCGCACCCCGGCAAATGTTTTCATGATTTATAGCAACGAATTTATTAAGAGTGCGTCTAAACTGATTGAGAGTTAATTGTGCCTCACTTGCAATAACCTTCCCTCTCGTGTATCGAATGGGCAGTACAGCCGGAGGAAATAAGAAGATATGAATCTGCGCGCCAGCGCTTTTCGGGAACGATTCAAAGCGCACCGCTGGGCATCGACCTTCGCGGTCTTGCTGACCTTGGCGGTGGGCATCCTGATCGGAACGGTGATCTCGTTTGGTGTGAGGGGGCAGGACAAGGCCGGCGCCTCGTCCGACGCCACGCCCCTCACCATCCCTTCACCCCGACAGTTGTCCAACCAGTTCAGCCAGATCGCGAAGCAATTGGAGCCCGCGGTCGTCAACATCAATACCGAATCCACGGTGCAGAACCCGCACCGCAGGCGGACACCAACCCCGAATACGCCCCAAGGCCAGGGGCCGGGGCAGGGGCCCGGCGACGAAGATAATCCGTTCCAGGATTTCTTCGACCGCTTCTTCGGCCAGGGGCAGGGACCGGGCGGTCCGATCCGGCAACGGTCGCTGGGATCGGGCATCATCGTCGATCCCAAGGGCTACATCGTTACCAACCGCCACGTCGTCGAGAAAGCCGACCGCATTCGGGTGAAATTCCAGGACGATCCGCAGGGCTCCCCTGGGCATGACGCCAAGGTTGTCGGCACCGACCAGGAAACCGACCTGGCGGTCATCAAAGTGGAGATGAACAAGCCGCTGCCCTACGCCAAGATTGGCAATTCCGACGGCATGCAGGTCGGCGACTGGGTGCTGGCCATCGGCAGCCCCTTTGGGCTGAATGCGACGGTGACCGCCGGCATCGTTTCGTATGTCGGCCGCAACATCGTTCCCGGGCGGCAGTTCCAGTCATTTATCCAGACCGACGCGGCCATCAATCCCGGCAACTCGGGCGGACCACTGGTCAACATGGATGGACAGGTGATCGGCATCAATACCGCCATCATTACCGGCGGTGAAGGCTACGAGGGCGTAGGGTTCGCGCTGCCGTCGAACACGGTGGCGCGCGTCTACAACCAGCTCATCGGGCCGGAGCACCGGGTTACGCGCGGCTCCATCGGCGTGGAGTTTGCCGCCGAGGCCAACCCGGCCGTGGCGCGCGTGTACGGCGTCAAGTCGGGCGTCACCATTGCCAACGTAGTGTCCGGCAGTCCGGCGGACCAGGCCGGATTGAAAGTCGGCGACACCATCGTCTCGGTGGACGGCAAAGCGGTGAAAAACGGCGACGAACTGGTGAGCGATATTTCCGGCCGGAGGCCGTCCAGCACGGCGAAGATCGGGTACGTCCGCAACGGCAAGGAAGCGACCACCACGGTAACCATCGCCAACCGCGCCAAGCTTTTCGCCAGCCGGTTGGGCGAGGAAGAAGACGGCAATGAAGAGGCCGCGCCGGCGCCCAGCAAGTTGGGGCTTACGGTGCAAAACGTCACCCGCGAGATCGCCGAGCGGCTGTCAATTCCACCGGGCAAGGGCGTCATCGTCACCGACGTCAAGGCGGGATCCTTTGCCGATGACGTGGGGCTGGGCCGCGGCGACGTGATCCTGGAAATTAACAAGGAGACGGTGAACAGCGACGACGACTTCCGCAAGGTTTCGCAGAACCTGAAGAGCGGACAGGATGTCGTGTTCCTGGTGCGCCAAGGCCGGGGACGGAACCAGGGAACCATCTTCCTGGGCGGAACACTGCCGTAAGAACAGGCGTTGGGCTTTGGGCGTTAGGCTTTAGGCCGAAACGCATTGAGTCTTTAGGAGCAGACTAGAAAAGGGGCAGCCGCCAGTGGCTGCCCCTTGTTTTCTTGCCAGCGTCCTAAATGCGACCGCCAACCGTGACCGACCACCGAGGCACCGAGGACACCGAGTTTCACCGAGTCTTTCTCTTTTCGGTGTGGCTCTGTGCTCTCGGTGTCTCGGTGGTTAGCCCGATACTTTAGTGTGATCGGAGGCACAGACATCCTTGAATCAATGACTTACAACAGGCAGCCAGAGCGCTGCTTTCTGCCGTCCAAGGACATGGCCGTCGGTGCCGTGGGCCTCGGCGGCGGTTTGTGCTTGAATGACGGTGACTTCGGCGCATACAATTCCCGGCTCCCGCCGAGATTCTAGAGGTGATGTTTTGAGCAACAACCGGAACTGTCTTCTTAGTATGTTTCTGTGCCTGTTGATATTGACCGGCATGGCATACGCGAAGACGCCTCCCAAATCGAAGAAGCATGCCACCACCGCCAAGTCGGGCAAGGTGCGCAAGCGCGGGCAACGAGCCATGGATCCGGCGCGCGTGCGGGAGATCCAGGCGGCTCTGATCCGGGAGAAGTTCCTGGACGGGCGGCCCAACGGCATCTGGGACCAGCGTTCCAAGGACGCCATGCAGAAGTTTCAGGGCGCGAATGGGTGGCAGACCAAGATGGTGCCCGATTCGCGCGCGATCATCAAGCTGGGTTTGGGGCCGGACCACGCCGATCTGATCAATCCGGAGACGGCGGCCACGTCGTCGTTCATGCCCGGCGGCGGTGGCGGTTCAGCGCAAAGATAGTCTCCCCCCTAGCCCCTATCCCCAATCAATTTCTCGGAAAATAAGGCAGGCGCTGTCCCGTGACCACCGCGCGCGGGTTGCCGTCGGTTAGCGCCTGGGCGATGGCGGCGCCGTAACCGCGCTTGATGGCGTCGCGGGCCGCGGACAGGATCGGCGGCCGGCCTTCCACGCTGTGGGCGTCGCTGGCCAGGATGTGTACGGCCTCGCGCTCGAACAGCCATTGCGCGACTTTCTTCGGCTTCTCACCCCAACCCCCGGTAATGGCCGATGCCGTCACCTGCACCGCGCATCCCATCTGCGCCCAGTGCAGCACGCGCTCCGGGGTGCGCTGCAGCAGTGGGTTGCGCTCGGGATGGGTAATGATGGGCACCAGGCCGCGGAGCAGCAGATCTTCCAGTTCGTCGTTAATCGAGGGCGGTATGGAGAAGTCGCTGAATTCCACCAGCAGGTAAGGGGTGTCCTCGATGGTGTAGCGGTGCGGATCCTTGGCGAGGCTTTCCAGGTTCTCGTAGGAAAGATGGAAATCGCAGCCCAGGCTGAGCTTGGGCTTGCCGCCGGTGCGCTGGCGCAATTCGTTGAGCACGCCGCGCAGCCAATCACGGTCGTAGGAATACTCGCCGTTGGCATGAGGGGTGGCGACCATGTGCTCGATGCCGTCCTGCGCCGCCATTTGACACATGTGCTCGGCCATCTCCCAGGATTGGGCGCCGTCATCAACTTCGGGAAGGATGTGGCTGTGGATATCAACCATGGCGTGAGGAGCATTAAAACAGATTCAGTGCGTGAGGGACAAACCGTCTCGCGACCTCGAGATCGCGCCGCGCTTGCGCGAGGGCAGGCGAAGGCGCCATCGCGTGGCTGCAGAAAGCCGCCGCCAATCATGACAGCGAGTTTTCGTACAAACTCCGGGATCCGATCTTGATTTCCTGCGGGCAGACCCGCGCTACGTCGAGCTGATGCGCGGAGTCGGATTGCCACCGTAAAACGGTTTCGCGTTTCACGCTTCACGTTGACGAAGCCATGAACACGCCCTGCCATTGACATGGCAGAAAACATTTTCGTTGGGTTTTCAAATCGGGAAAGGCGTTGCCGATTGCCGATGGAATAGCCGATGAGTACTCGCGGCATCTTTACCCGCCCTTCGAAAATCGCCCTTCGACTGCGCTCAAGGCAGGCCCCGGGGGGTACCTACATTGGAGTTGCTTTGGAGAGAAAGAGGGTGGGGCATCCAGGCAGAATTAGTTTGTTCCGAATCTAGAACAAAAAAACTTTAGGTGCCTACGGCGGCATCTTTACCCGCCCTTCGAAAATCGCCCTTCGACTGCGCTCAGGGCAGGCTCCGGGTGGGGTACCCACATTGGAGTTGCTTTGGAGAGAAAGAGGGTGGGGCATCCAGGCAGAATTAGTTTGTTCCGAATCTAGAACAAAAAAACTTTAGGTGTCTACGGCGGATGCTGTCGCACTATCCTGGCTCAAAATTCGGAATTGGAGGAATGAAATGGTAAGGAAATCATTCACATTCTGGTTTGTTAACATCGCCGTTTTCGTTTTGGCCTGTCAGGGCTACGCCAGTGCCCAGGCCAGTTTGTGTCAGAGGGTTGTCGGATCGCAAACTAGGTGCCCATATTGTGCGGAATACGCGCCGACATTGACTTGTTTGAACGATTCAATCAGTACGGCTTGCTGCGATAACCTTGGAGAGCGGGTTGACTGTTCCGAAGGCTGCGGTTCTGTAATGATGACGACCGTCGACCCTTTTGGCTGTGACGGGCACCATAGGTGCTTACAAGCCAGGCTGCAATATCGAGAGCTGCTTCGAAATGGCGAGCTTGCGCCTTTCCGTGCCAGAATCTTTGTGCCGGATTGTGAAGGCGGCTTCACCTCGCTTGAAGAAATCAGACGCAGCGATATGGTTAAGAGTCCTTCACCATCGTAGTGGTATCGTTGGACACAAAGTCTGCTAGAAGAGGAAATTATGCGATTGCTATGCGCGACTCTAATAATCTTGGCTGGTTTGGCGGCAGCGGCGCAGGAAGGGGCGACCCCGCAAGCGCGAAGCGATCCTCATGGGCAGTCCGTGTCAGCTGTACGACCTGTGCTCGCCAACGTCCCTCTTGTACATCTGAGTGCCAGAGGCGAACCGGTCGTGACATCGGAGCCGATAGCACCGGTGTACGGATCAATCCGGTGTGATCAGTCGGGAGGCGTGTATTTTTCTGTAGCGGAAGACCTTCGCAATCCCCTCAGTGGGCCAATCGTGCGGCTAAGTCGTGCGAGTCGTACGGCAGTGAAGTTTAACCTGCACGGCGTACCCGATTTCGCGGGAAAGCAGCTGTATTTCTCCCGCTTCGCGCTCGGGTCAGGTGGCGAGGTGTATATCGTAGCTACCCTCACTCCTTCGTCGGAGAATGACGCGGGAGCACAGTACCTGGTAGCCTTTTCTCAGGATGGTACTTATCGTTGGAAGACCAAACTCCCCAGGCGTTTCGACACGCTTCGGTTCGTAGCCCTTCCGTCCGGCGATTTTCTGGTGTCGGGATTGGAACTGCCACCGGACAGGAACTCTGTTAAGGAACCGCGAAAGGCATTCACTGTCATCATGGACGCAGACGGTAACATCAAGCGCCAGCTTACCTCGAAGCAGGAACAACAAGGATATGCCGTTGACCTAAAGGTTGGCACCGTTAGCGATCCAGCGATTACCTTCGCCGATGCCGAGCTTGGTCCCGATGGCTATATTTACATGTTGAATCCCGGAGCTCTGCCCGTGGTCGAGGTCCGCTCCCAGGCAGGCAACAAGATCAGGGAACTCCGGTTGGCGTCTCCCATAGAAGGCGCGCAGGCTTCAGACCTTAAGATTGCGAATGGCAGCTTGTCCATTTTGTTCCAGGGCCCCATGGAAGTGGATCCAATTAAAGGAACTAAGAAAAGGAAAGTGGAGATCGTGACTTATAACTCTTTATCGGGTGAACCGATACGGCGCTATGAATCCCGTGCTATCAAAGGAATGCTTGGCTGTTACGAGCAAGACCACTTTACTTTCATTGTGCCCAACGGAGCGAATTTTTCGTTGGTCACAGCCGATACTCAACCTTGAAATCGAACTGGTGCTCCCCTTCGCCACAGGCGGGCGAAGGGGAGGCCACCCGACGCTGGGGTTGTTATCTGTAGTGCTCGCGCAGATAGTCCGCCATGCCGGCGTAAGCCTTTGCCAGTGTCTGCTCGTCGGGTAGAAATACGATGCGGAAGTGTTTCGTGCCGGGCTTCTGGCCGAAGCCGCTGCCGTGCACCACCAGCACCTGCTTCTCCTTCAGCACGCCCTTGACGAAATCGAGGTCGTCGCCCGGAATGTCGAGCTTGGGAAACGCATAGAACGTCCCCTTGGGCGAGACGCAGCTTACGCGCGGCGTGGAATTCGCCCACTGCACGGTGAGGTCGCGGCGGCGGCGCAGCTTGCCATTCATTTCTTTCAAATGATCCTGCGGGCCTTCCAGCGCAGGCTTGATGGCGTACTGCATCGGCGCGTTGCAACAAAGACGCGCGCGCAACAGCTTGTGGACGCCTTCGATGTAGGGCTTGAGCGCATCCTTGGGGCCGCTGCAAATCGCCCAGCCGACGCGCCATCCCGGCGCGAGATACGGCTTCGACAGTCCGCTGAAGGTAATGACGGGAACGTCGGGCGCCAGCGACGCCAGCGAGATGTGCTCGACGCCATCGTCGAGGATGAGCTTGTCGTAAATCTCGTCGGCGAAGATGACCAGGTTGCGCCGGCGCGCCAGGTCGCAGATCGCTTCCAGTGTCTGGCGCGAGTAAACCGCGCCGGTCGGGTTGTTGGGATTGATCACGACGATGCCGCGCGTCTTGGGCGTGATCTTCGACGCCATCTCCTCGACGTTGGGCTCCCAATTGTTCTCCTCGTCGAGGTAGTAGGCGTTGATCGGGCTCTCGATCTTGGCCAGCACCGCGGAGTAGAGCGGATATTCGGGCGCGGGCGTGAGCACGTCTTCGCCGGTATTGCACAGCGAGGTGAGGCAGAGCTCGACGCCTTCGCTGACTCCCGCCGTAACAAAGATGCTCTGCACGTTGCGGATGCCGCGGCGCTCAGCCTCGCCGGCGATGGCCTGGATGCCTTCCTCCACGCCGAGCGAGGGCGCGTAGCCGTTGTGGCCGTCGCGCATGGCCTTATGCGTGGCCTCGATCATGTGCGGCGGCGTCGCGAAATCGAACTTCAGCGGGTCGCCGATATTGAGCGGCAGGATTTTCTTGCCGGTCTTGGCCACTTCGTCGGCGAGGACGGCGAGGTCGCGGATGGCGTAGCGTACGTTTTCCAGCCGCAGCGCGGCCAGGATTTCGCGGGCTTGCGTAGTGGTGGGCATGGTTTTATCCGGCCAACGTACGATTGTAGCCGATGGCGACGCGGGATTAGCCACAGAGGACACAGAGGACGACGGTTTCCTTTTCTTCGAGCTCCTCTGTGTCCTCTGTGGCTAAGCCAAGGGAAGGTCGAACTCACCCCCGAGTGTGACGCGCAACGCTTTCGTCCGGCAGCGCATGGTCGCAAGTTGTATCCATGACCACGGTACCGACATCTGATACCTGATCACAGGAGGCCGAAATGGCGATCTCGCATTCGTTGCTGCCGGAATTTGATATGGAGATGGCGAACACGCGCAAGACGCTGGAGCGCGTGCCCGACGAAAAGTTCGAGTTCAAGCCGCACCCGAAGTCCGGGTCCATGGGATGGCTGGCGGGTCATCTGGCCAACCTGCCGCTGTGGGCGGTGATGACCTTGAAGGAAGACACGCTGGACATCGCGCCCGCCGGCGGGCAGCCGTTTCAATTGCCGGAGACGAAAAACCGCAAGCAAGTACTGGAAGTCTTCGATCAGCACGTGGCCGACGCGCGCAAGGGAATTGCCACCGCCACCGACGAGCAGTGGATGAGGCCGTGGTCGCTGCTGAAGACCGGGAAGACCATCATGACCATGCCCAAGATCGCGGTGCTGCGCTCGTTCGTGTTGAACCACATCATTCATCACCGCGCGCAGATGGGCGTGTATTTGCGGCTCAACGATATCCCGGTGCCGTCCATCTACGGCCCGAGCGCGGATGAGGGGAGCTTCTGAGAAGTTTCAGTTTCAGTTTCAGTTTCAAACTAACCGAAACTGAAACTGAAACTCGAAACTGTTACTCCGGCCTATCGATTTGCGCGCGCTGCAGCCGGTCGGAGTAGTCCACGTAAATCGACTTCCACTCGGTGTAGAACTCGATGGCGCCCAAGCCGCCTTCGCGGTGCCCGTTGCCGGTGGCCTTGGTGCCGCCGAAGGGCAGATGAACTTCCGCGCCGATGGTCGGGGCATTGATGTAAGTGATGCCCGCAAACAGGTCGCGCATGGCCTGGAAGGCGCGGTTCACGTCCCGGGTGTAGATGGCGCTGGAGAGCCCGTACTCGACGCCGTTGGCGATTTCGATGGCGTCTTCGCAATCGTCGCAGGGAATAATCGAGACCACCGGGCCGAAGATTTCTTCCTGCGCAATGCGCATCTTGGGATCGACGTCGCCGAACACCGTGGGCTCGAGGAACCAGCCGTACTTATAAACCCCGCTGTCGAGGCGATGACCGCCGCAGAGCAGCTTGGCGCCTTCGGACTTGCCGATCTCGATGTAGCTGAGGTCGGTTTCCAGTTGTCGCCTTGTTGACCGCGGGGCCCATGTCCACGGTTTCATCGAGGCCGTTGCCGACCTTGAGCTGTTTCGCGCGTTCCACGAAGCGGCTGACGAACTCGCCGGTACACGCCCTTCTGCACGATGATGCGGCTGGTCGCCGTGCAGCGCTGGCCGGTGGTGCCAAATCCGCCCCACAGGCCGCCTTCCAGGGCGAGATCGAGATTGGCGTCGTCCAGCACGATCATCGGGTTCTTGCCGCCGAGTTCCAGCGAGCAGCGCTTGAAGCTGCGGGCACAGGATTGGCCGACGATGCGGCCGACATCGCTGGAGCCGGTGAGGGAGACGGCGCGAATTTCGGGATGCTCGGTCAGCGGCCCGCCGATCTTGGAGCCGAAGCCGCTGACGATGTTGACCACGCCATGGGGCACGCCGGCGTCCACCAGCGTCTGCACGAAGTTGAAGACGGAGAGCGGCGTGTCCTGCGCCGGCTTGATAATGCAGGTATTGCCGGCAACCAGAGCCGGGAAGAGCTTCCACGACGGGATCGCCATGGGGAAGTTCCACGGAGTGATCATGGCGCACACGCCGACCGGATAGCGCGCCGCCATGGCGAACTTGTTGGGCAATTCGGAGGGCACGGTGGCGCCGAACATGCGGCGGCCTTCGCCCGCCATGTAGAACCCGGTGTCAATCGCCTCTTGCACGTCGCCGCGGGTTTCCTTGATGACCTTGCCCATCTCCCGGGTCATGTCGCGGGCGTAGTCTTCCTTGCGCTCGGCGAGCATCTGGGAGGCGGTGTAGAGGATCTCGGCGCGGCGGGGAGCGGGAACCAGCCGCCACTTTTTGAATGCCTGACCGGCGGCGTCCACGGCGGCGTCCACGTCGGCCTTGCCGGACTTCTGAAACACGCCGACCAGGTCGCGGGTATCGGCGGGATTGATGTCCTCGAAGGTCTCGCCGGTTGCGGCTTCCACCCACTCGCCGGCAATGAAGTTCTTGTAGATTCTGGATGTCGAAACCTTGCTGATCGCGTCAACCTCGGTAGCCATTGCTCAGCGCCTCCAGCAGAGTATGTGCAAACCAATCATCGTATCCGGGGTGCGCAGGGCACGCAAGTGCGCCCCACCACCAGAACCGGTGACAAAAGAGAGCGTGATGGTCCCACGATCTGCCCACTGCGGGCCGGCCTGGGACGCCTCGATCAGGCGCTATCCCGGAGGGCGGGGCAGGTTAATTCTGGAGTTATTCACCTATTTGCGACGGTTGGCGCTTGTGGTACTCTCGCCGCATCAGCCAGAGTCATACAATTTACTTTTTAACCCGTGCAACAAAGACACAGACCGGGCATCCAGATCTCGTGGACCACAGTCACCTACCGCAGCGTGCTGCTGGCGATCCTGGGCGTTGTGATAGTGGTTTCCTTCGTCCTCTACATCCTCTTCCCTGAGCAAGCTAAGACTTTTGCGGAGAAGTCCGGCATCGCGATCACCGACTGGCTGGGAAAGAAAGGCGGCCAGCCGACCGGAAAAATGGGGCAGCAGTCCGCGAGTTTCACCGCCATTGACGGCACGGTACGGGTGAAGAAGTCGAACAGCAACACGTGGATCAACGCCGACTTCAACGTTCCCCTGGACAAGGGAGACGTGGTGCAGACCAGCAACGAAGGCATCGCCAAGGTGGTCTTCGCCGACAACACGAATTACACCATCAAGCAGGATTCGCTGATCGTCATCCAGGAGAACTCCACCAACACCGGGCAGCAGACGCAGGTGGCGGTGGAGTTGACGACGGGCACGGTGGACCTGTCCACCTCGTCGTACGCGCAGGGCTCGAAGAGCCAGGTGATTTTGGCCGGGGCAACGGCCTCGATCGCGGCCGACAGTTCGGCGATGGTGCGCAACGATCCGCGCGGCGACCAGCATCAAGTGCTGCTGAAGAAAGGTTCCGGCCAGGTGGCGCGCGGCGCGGAAGTGGTGAAGCTGGGCGAGTACGAGAGCGTGAGCTTCCAGGCGACTTCGAGAACCATGACCAAGCTGAAGGAACTGGCGCCGCCGACGCTGATCGCGCCCGCCAACGTGGCCCCGATCTTCGTGAACCTGCAGGGCGGAAGCGTGGTGGACTTCAGTTGGTCGCCGGTCGCCGATGCGTTGCTCTACCACATGCGCATCTCGCGCAACCCGTACTTCTCATCCACCGTGTTCGACAAGAGGGTGCCGGTCCCGCAAATGAAGGTGCCGGGCCTGGCGGAAGGCGCCTACTACTGGACGGTGCAATCGGTGGATGCGGGCGGCAAGGAATCGGTGGAGAGCGAAAAGAACCGCTTTACCGTGATCGCCAAAGGGGCCGACACCGCGGAGATCGCACTGGAGCTTTCGCCGTTCGTGCAGCACGGGCACGTGATCGAGGTGAAAGGCAAGACCGAGCGCAATGCGCGGGTGATGGTGAATGGCGCGGAAGTGCCGGGCGTACGCGACGACGGCACGTTTTTCTTCTTCACTTCGCCCCTGCCCAACGGGGAGAACATCATCACAGTCACGGCGCAAAACGCCAAGGGCGGCGTGAAGACGAAGCAGCAGAAGATCGTGATTCAGTAAACGCCGGGCGCGCGCCGCTCCCACGCTCCTGCCGGCAGGCTTTCCCGGGGCCGGGTCAGGAGGCATACAGAGAATCACTGGAGGCCCGCGACTTTAGTTCCACCGAAGCGGTTGCACATCGAATAAAATCAAGGTAGACGGCCAGAGAAATTTTCGGACTGGCAAGAGACGATTAGAGAGACGAAGTATGTCACAAAACGGTTTCCATCCCACCTCCCGCTTCCACAACATCCGGTCGCTGTTCAGCATGTTTTCCAGCGACTTGGCCATCGACCTGGGCACGGCGAACACGCTGGTGTACGCGCGCGGCAAAGGCATCGTGGTCAACGAGCCGTCCATCGTGGCGATCAACAAGAACACCGGGGAAGTGGAGGCAGTGGGCAAGGAAGCCAAGGAGATGCTGGGCCGAACGCCGGGCAACATCGTGGCCATCAAGCCGATGAAGGATGGCGTCATCGCGGACTTCAAAGTCACCGAGAAGATGCTGAACTACTTCATCCAGAAAGCGCACAACCGCAAGATGCTGGTCCATCCGCGGATCGTGATCGGCGTGCCCAGCGAGATCACGCAGGTGGAAAAGCGCGCCGTGATGGATTCGGCGTATCGCGCCAAGGCCAGCGAGGTCCACCTGGTGGAGCAGGCGATGGTGGCGGCCATCGGCGCGGGCTTGCCGATCACCGAACCGAGCGGCAACATGATCGTGGACATCGGCGGCGGCACCACCGACATTGCCGTGATTTCCCTCAGCGGCATCGTGTACTCGCGCTCGGTGCGCATGGCCGGCAACCAGATGGACGAAGCGGTCATGAACTTCCTGAAGCGCAAGTACAACCTGCTGATCGGCGAGCGCACCGCGGAGCAGATCAAGATCGAGATCGGCAGCGCCTATCCGCTGGACAAGCCGCTGACCATGGAAATCAAGGGCCGCAACCTGATTGAGGGCGTGCCCAAGACGATTACGGTGGACGACAGCGAGGTCCGCGAGGCGCTGAGCGAGTGCGTGGCCACCATCATGAACGCCATCCGCGTCGCGCTGGAGCGCACCCCGCCCGAGTTGAGCGCCGATATCAGCGATCGCGGCATCGTGCTCACCGGCGGCGGCGCGCTGCTGAAGAACCTGGACAAACGTATCCGCGAAGAAACCGGGCTGCCGGTTTCCATTGCCGACGATCCGCTGTGCAGCGTGGTGCTGGGCACGGGGAAGATGCTCAGCGACTTCAAGCTGCTGCGGAAAATTTCTCTGGAATAGCCACAGAGGACACAGAGGAAAACGAAGGAAAGAAACTGCCGCAGATTTACGCGGATGAACGCAGATGGAAACATATCTGCTTGTGTTCTTTGGCGTGAGATCGAAGCGCGAGACCTGATGGCCGACAGCCGATCGCCGACGGCCACTGACAACTGGCCACTGGCCACTGGGCACTGAGAAGTGGAAAACATCATCAACCGCCACCGCAACCTGACCATCCTGGCGGCGGTGTTGTTTGCGCAGATTCTCGGGCTGGCGGTGCAGGTCAAACGAGGCACCGATCAAGGCACATCGCGGCTGATCCGCATCTGGGCCGTTTCCGCCATTACCCCGATTGAAAAAGGCGTGGGGCACACCAGCCGGTGGTTTGCCGACACCTGGCACAACTACCTCTACCTGCGCGGCGTGCGCGCCCAGAACCGGAAACTGCGCGAGGAAATCGAGCACATGCGGCTGGAGCAGGTGCGCATGTCGGAGGATGCCGGCCAGGCACGCCGCCTGCAATCGCTGCTCGGGTTCAAGGAAGAATTCATTTCGCAGACCATGGCGGCGCAGGTGATCAGCACCACCGGCAGCGAGTTTTCGCGCGGCGTCTTTATCGACAAAGGATCGCGCGACGGGATCAAGGCGGACATGCCGGTGATCACGCCCGATGGGATCGTGGGCAAGGTTTTTCGCGTTTATCCGACTTCGTCGCTGGTGCTGGAGATCAACGATTCGTCCAGCGGCGCCGGCGTGATCATGGAGAAGTCGCGGCTGCAGGGAATTTTGAAAGGCTCGCCGACCGGCCAGACCTTCGTGGCCAACATCATGGCTGACGAAAAGATCGAACCCGGCGAACGCATCCTGACCAGCGGCGGCGATCGCGTCTATCCCAAGGGCATGGCGGTGGGCACGGTGTCGCGGGTGAATCCGGCGGGAACCTTCCTCAACGTGGAAGTGAAACCCTCGGCGCAATTGAACGGGCTGGAAGAGGTCCTGGTCATTACCAAAATCGTGGAGAAGGCGCCGGAGGTGAACGACCAGAGCGCGCCCGTCCGGGCGATTGACATCCTGGCGCAGCGGCTGCCTTCGGTACCGCCGCCGAAACCGCCGGATGCGAAAAAACCGGATGCCACGAAGCCATCGGCAACGGCGCAGGGCAAACCGGCGACAGGGACGAATCCGAACCCGGGAGCGGCGGCGCCGCCGGCCGTTCCGCCCGCGACGGCAGGACAATCGTCCACCGCAGTCAAGCCGGCGCCTTCCGCCGAGAAGAATGCGGCCAGCGCCAAGGCGGTGGTGGAAGCAGCCAAGCCGGAAACCACAGTAAAGGACACACCCCGCTAGTGGCTGCCCAGAGTGCTTCCCGAGAGCAGATTGAGGTTTACCGGTTCCCGGTGGCGGCGGCGGTGGGGGTGCCGTTGGCGGCGCTGCTGCTGCAGCGCTTTCTGCCGCTGCATTTTCCCTCGACGGCCATCTTCGACCTGCCGTTGCTGGTTACGATTTATTTCGGAGTCGCGCGGCGCAACCAAATCAGCGGACTGCTGACCGGCGGCGTGATCGGGCTGCTGCAGGACAGCCTCACGCATCAGCCGCTCGGGCTGTACGGCATCGCGAAAACCGTGGTGGGATACGCCGCCTCGTCGGTGGGAGTGAAACTGGATGTGGACAATCCCGGTTCGCGGCTGCTGATGCTGTTTAGCTTTTACCTGCTGCACCAGATTATGTATCTAGCGGTGGCGCGCGGTTTGGCGGGCGAGATGCTGTCCTGGCGCTGGGGACACGAGGCGATCGCGGCGGTGGCGAATGCGCTGCTCGGCCTGGTGCTGTACACCGTGCTGGACCGGCTGCGGCAACGAACGTAAGTTTCAGTTTCAGTTTCGGTTTCAGGTAGTGTCGCATTGAGGCTGGGGCTTGTGCGGTCCAGCTTTCTGAACTTGTAACTTGAGACTCCGGTAATTGTCTTAATTCTTGTAGCGAAATTTCGAGGCGCCGGGCGAAGTGAGCGCGTGGAAACGCTGCTAGACTGAAGGGACTCGCGTTTCATCGGTTGCAGAATGCATCTGGGTCAGGCCAGTCTCGATGGCCACCAAGCTTGCTGAAACTGAAACTGAAACTCGAAACTGCATTATGCCGTTAGGGCGCGACGAAAAAGTACCGCAACTCCGGCTCACCGCCGTGCAATACGGCATTCTCGGCATTTTTCTGATCCTGGTGTTCGGACTGTGGCGGCTGCAGGTGGTGGGCAGCGATTATTACTCGCAGCTCGCGGAAAAAAACCGCATCCGCAATGTTCCCATCCTGGCGCCGCGCGGCAAGATCCTGGACCGCGAAGGGCGCATCATCGTGGACAACTACCCGTCGTTTTCCGCGCTGCTGCTGCGCGATGCCAGCAAGAATGTCCTGAACGACGTCAACATCATCGCGGCCGGGCTGCACATGGACCCCGACGAGGTCCGCGACCGGGTGAAGAAGTTCGCGTTCACGCCGCAATACCAGCCCATCTTCCTGAAGGACGACATCACGCCCGACGAGCTGGCGTTCATCGAGTCGCACCGCAACGAGCTGCCGGAGCTGGAGACGATCATGGCGCACCGGCGGCTGTACCCGAAGGGCGGTTTCATGGCGCACCTGATCGGGTACGTGGGCGAGGTCAGCGAGGACATGCTCAACTCGCCGCAGTGGGAGTTCTACAGCCCCGGCGACGTGGTGGGGAAGTCGGGCGTCGAACTGTCGTACAACGACATATTGATGGGCAAGAACGGCTTTCGCCGGGCGCTGGTGAACAGCCGCGGCAAGGAAGTCGGCCGCCTGGACGAGACCCCGGCGGTGCCCGGCAAGCCGCTGAAGCTGACGGTCGACATTGACCTGCAAATCGCCGCCGAGGAGGCGCTGGGCGACAAGAACGGCGCCATTGTAGCCATGGACCCGCGCAACGGGGAGATCCTGGCGATGGTCAGCCGCCCGGTGTTCGATCCCAACTCGTTTGCGGTGCGGATCAAGCGGGCGGACTGGAACCGGCTGGTGACCGACGACGATCATCCCCTGCTGAACAAGGCGATTCAGGCCCAGCTCGCGCCCGGTTCGACGTTCAAGATCATCATGGCGACCGCGGGGCTGCAGGAGGGCGTTGCGCAGACGTTGCAGGTGAATTGCACCGGCGGCGGGACCTTCTACGGCCGCTACTTCAAGTGCTGGATCGCGGCGCAGCACCGCACCCATGGGGTGGTGGGCATCTACAAGGCGATTTACCAGTCCTGCGACACGTTCTTTTATACGCTCGCGGAAAAGCTGGGCATCGACCGCATCGCAAAATACGCCACCGCGTTCGGCTTCGGCCAGAAAACGGGGATTGACCTGCCCAACGAAGTGGCGGGCGTGATGCCGTCGGAAGAATGGAAGATCAAGAACTACAAGCAGAAATGGTATGCGGGCGAAACGATTTCGGTGGGCATCGGGCAAGGGGCGGTGGCGGCGACGCCGATGCAGCTGGCGCGCGCCATCGGGGCAATCACCAGCGGTGGCGTGTTGCGCCGGCCGCACGTCGTGTTCCCGGATGAAATGCCGGCGCAACTCAAGCCGGCAGCCTTCCGGGAAAGCACCACGGTAGCGATCGATCCCGCCAACTGGGAGTTGATTACCGACGCCATGGCGCTGGTCCCCACCGGCGAGGGAACTGCCGGCAGCGCGCACCTGGAGGGCATCGACTTCGCGGGCAAGACGGGCAGCGCCCAGACCATGAGCAATGCGCTGGCGCAGCGGCTGGGCCATAGCCACTCGATGAAGGACAATGCGTGGTTCGTGGGCGTGACGCCGCGCCGCAATCCCGAATTGGTGGTGGCGGTGCTGTTTGAAGGCGGCGAACACGGCCAGTTTGCAGCCCGCATGGCGGCGCAGGTGGTGAAGGCGTACGTGATGAAGCAGCGCAGCAAAGAAACCAAGATGGCGGCGGCGCCGCACCCTGGGCCGCAGAACGTTGAGCTTGCCGGGTTCTGGGGAATTCCGGATCCTGACGGCGATGGCGGCGATGGCATGCGGGGAGCGCGGATCCGGATTGATCTGGAGGTTCACAAGGCGCCGGTTGCGGCGATGGTGATTCGTTAGTTAGGAGAGTTAGGAAAGCAAATTCCTCGCGTGCTAAAGCCCGCTCGGAATGACATTATTGAGAGCAGGTTGACGGCACGGCTCCCTCGGCTTCGCTCGGGACAGGTTCCGCCGTGCCCTTCCCGCCGAAACTGAAACTGAAACTGTTTTGAAGCGCTACATCTCATTCCGCGATTTTGACTGGATCCTACTGGGGTTCGTGCTGGCAATTTGCGCCGCCGGGGTGCTGGAGATCTACAGCGCGACGGTGGGCACCAAGTTCGCCGGCGCGCACATCCGCCAGGTGTATTGGGTGCTGGGCGGGTGTTTTGTCATGTTCATTGTCAGCCGCGTCAATTACCACGTGCTGCTCGACCAGGTGCCCTGGATGTACGTGGTGTCGGTGGTGGCGCTGATGTCGGTGCTGGTGTTCGGGCAGAAGTACCTGGGGGCGCGCCGCTGGATCAAGATCGGCGGCGGCATCCATTTTCAGCCGTCGGAGTGGGTGAAGCTGATCCTGATCCTGGCAGTCGCCAAGTATTTCGCCGACGCTCGACAGCGGGAATTAACGGTGGGCGACATCATCAAAGCCGGCATGCTGGTGGGCATCCCCATGCTGCTGGTGCTGGCGCAACCGGACCTCGGGACGTCGCTCACCTATTTGCCGATCGCCCTGATGGGGCTGTTCCTGGGCGGGCTGCGGTTCAAGCACGCGATGGCCATCCTGCTGCTCGGAGCGATGATGGCGCCGGTCGCATGGCACGTGCTGAAGCCCTACCAGCGCGACCGGCTCACCAGCTTCATGCAGCCGGAAGCGGACTATCACGGGTCCGGGTACCAGGTGATCCAATCGCTGATTGCAGTCGGGTCCGGGGGCATCTGGGGCAAAGGGACGGGCCATGGGACGCAAATCCAGGGGTCGTTCCTGCCGGTGCCGCAGACCGACTTCATCTTTGCGGCCTACGCCGAAGAACACGGATTTATCGGTGCGCTGGCCATCCTGCTGCTATACTTTGTGGTGCTGATGCGATTGGTCCAGAATGCCCAAACGGCTCCGGACCGGTCGGGTACTTTTGTGGTGATGGGTGTGGTCGCGGTCGTGACCTTCCACATCCTGGTTAACGTCGGCATGGTGGTCGGGTTTATGCCGGTCACCGGAATACCGTTGCCGCTGATGAGTTATGGCGGCTCCTCCGTCCTGTTTACATTCCTGGCGCTCGGCATCGTGATGAACATACGCATGCGCCGGTTCGTGAACTGAGCGGAAAGCAGCGAATGCGCGTTTCGCGGCATCCCTGGGATGCGGAAACGCGAACAGAATTGAAATACGATCGCCCCCTCGAAACGGGGGCTCACACCGGCCGAATGAGGGGCCGGTACAGGATTGAGCTAAGCAGGGGCCCCGTCCAGCCGCCATCCGGGCAGCGACCACGCGCCGGAGCAGCCGCGGGAACCCTGAACCAGCGCCACGGGGCGGGTAACGGCCCCCCTTCGGATGCCCTGCGGTATGGATCGAGGGCAGCGCAGTCCGGAAGAGCGGTCACAAACCCCGTGTTGGTGCGCGCCACAGGTGCAAAAAGATTCCGAGCTCTGCACAACGAATCCAGCTCACATGCGGTTGCGGTGAGCGCCGTAGGGAAGAAACCAGTTCCGCGTCCCGGAAGGGCGCGCAGGACCGTGGACTGCCCGAAAGCTGCATCCTGAAGCTCCGTCCTTGATTCGCCCCTCGCTAGTTCGCCCGGTGCTGTTTCCGCGCAAGCGGAACCGGAGCAAGCATGTCGAAAGAACTCTTTGTCTCCCTCACGCCGCACGAAACCAAAGTCGCGGTGAGCGAGGAAGACCAACTCACTGAAATCTATTTCGAGCGGGAAAACGAATACACGTTGGCCGGCTCCATCTACAAAGGCCGGGTCACACGCGTGCTTCCCGGCATGCAGTCCGCATTTGTGGAAATCGGCCTGGAGAGGGACGCCTTCCTCTACGTCTCCGATTTCTTCGAAATGGAAGGCGAGCAGGACGAGTTCGAGCCGGTCAAGATCGGCGGAGCGCGTCCTGAATTCCGTCAGCCCGATCGCGAAGACCAGCAGGTGCAGCCGCACCTGATCGAGCCGGAAGCGGAGCCGCAGCCGCGCGCAACCTCGCCGATTGTTTTTGAAGGTCCGGAAGAAGCGCCCGCCGGCGGCGCCGCCGAGGAGGCGGGCCCGGCCGGCGAACGAGAAGACAGCGCAGGTTTCCGCGGACGGGGCGGACGCCGTGGACGCCGTGGACGCCGGGGGCGCGCTTTCCCGGAATCGAAGTTTGCGCGTGGCGAGCAGGAAGAACAACCGCGCGAGAGCAATCGCGACGAGTCCTACGCTCCGCCCACCGGCTATCAGCCGATGGTCCTGCCCGGCGAATCCATTTCCAAGTTCTCCCAGGGCGCGCAAGCGCAGCCTCCGCAGGTGCTGCCGGGTGAATCCATTTCCAAGTTCTCGCCATCGCAGCCGCCGCCGGATGAGGCGCCGCGAGCGCCGGAACGGGTGGAACGCGAGCGGCGTCCGGAGCGCGGTTTTGATCGCGGCCGCGGACGGGACCGCGACCGGGGAACGCAGTCGTACGGTCCGCCGCCGGGGTTTCAGCCCATCGTCCTGCCGGGTGAGTCCATCTCCAAGTACTCGCGGATGAAACCATCACCGGTGGCGCCGCCGGCCGCAGCAGAACCGCCCGCTTCCGGCGAATCCTCCGGGGCGCTGGACCTGGCGGCTGCCTCCGATCTGGGCAGCGAGTCCAGGCAATACGAACCGCCGCGCGCCGAGGCGCATGCAGCCACCGAACCACCGGTGATCGAGGCGCCGCCGTTGCCACAGGCGCACGCGGAAACGCCGGTCACCGAGGCCGCCGGGGAGCGGGCCGAACATAGCGAAGATGAGCAGCGCTTCGACCGCATGAATGTCGCCGCGGTATTTGGCGGCGGGGAAGCAACCAGAGGCGAAACGCCGCGCGAAGATTCTCCCTCAGTGGACCCAGGCAAAGCGGAAGCTGCCCACGACGAGGAGCAGCAACAGTACGGCGAAGCGCGTGCGGAGCGCGCCACGCCCTCGCAAACCGTCGAGCACGAAGAAATCGAGGAGGAAGAGGCGGACCTGCCCGTGTCCGCCGAACACCTGGTGGACGCCGACGATTTCGAGGAACTGGAAGAAGAGACCCTGGAGGCGCACCCGGCGCACGCCGAGCGCAACGGCGATCTGGCCGCGATCGGGGATGAGCTGACCGAAGCGGTGGAGGAATCGGAGGCGATCGAAGAGTACGAAGAAGACGAGGAGAACGGCGAGGAAGTCGAATACGAGGCTGCCGAAGGCGGCGAAGGCGTGGAAGGCGGCGAAAGCCAAGAAGACACCGCCGCGCGAGCCGAACTGCGGGCGCCCGCCGGGACCGCAGGGTATCAGCAGCGGACGCAGCGCCCGCCCTACGAGCGGCGCGGGCGGGGACGCCGTGGCGGCCGCCGCAGCATGCGCCCGGCGCGGCCGATGCAGCGCCAGCAAGTGATGATCTCCGACATGCTCAAAGAGGGGCAGGAGATCGTCGTCCAGATCGCCAAGGAACCGATCGGCAAGAAGGGCGCGCGCATCACCAGCCACATCGCGCTGCCCGGACGGTTCCTGGTGTACATGCCGACGGTGAACCACATCGGCGTGTCGCGCAAGATTGATTCCGACGATGAGCGCCAGCGCTTGAAGCGGATCGTGATGGACGAGCGCGACGTCCCCGGCCACGGCGGGTTCATCGTGCGCACGGCGGCGGAGAATGTTGCCGAAGACGAGCTGCGTGCCGACATCCGCTTCCTGAAGAATTTGTGGAACGAGATCAAGACCCGGGCCGACGAAAGCAAGGCGCCGGCGCTGATCTATCACGACCTGAACCTGGTGGAACGCACCCTGCGCGACCAGTTCACCGAGGACTTCACCCACGTGTGGGTGGACAACGAGCAGGAATACGAGCGCGTGCTGCGCTTCGTCAACCGCTTCCAGCCCAACCTGGTGCGCCGCGTCCGCCTGTACACCAAGGAGACGCCGCTGTTCGAGCAGTTCGGCCTGCACGACGAAATCAACAAGGCGCTGAAGTCCAAGGTGTGGCTGAAGAGCGGCGGCTACATCGTCATCAACCAGACCGAGGCGCTGGTGGCGATTGACGTGAACACCGGCAAGTACGTCGGCAAGACCTCGCGCCTGGAAGACACCATCGTGAAGACCAACGTGGATGCCATCAAGGAAATCGTGCGCCAGATTCGGCTGCGCGACCTGGGCGGCATCATCGTGATTGACTTCATCGACATGGATGAGCGCAAGAACCGTCAGAAGGTGATGCAGGCGCTGGAGGAAGCCCTCCGGGGCGACCGCGCGCCGTCCAAGGTTCTCCAGTTCAACGACTTCGGGCTGGTCGCGATCACCCGCAAGCGGGTGAAACATTCCCTGGAGCGGACCCTGGGAACACCCTGCCCGTATTGCACCGGAACCGGGCTGGTGAAGTCGGTGGAAACCGTCTGCAACGAGATTTATATCGAGATGAAGAAGTTGCGGCGGCAATTGGAGGGCTCCGAGATCCTGCTGCGCGTGAACCCGGAAGTGGCCAAGGAGTTGAAGGCGAACAATGCGCGCTGGCTGAACGACCTGGAGGAACTATCCGGCAAGAGCATCATCATCAAGGCGGATGCCAGCCTGCACCAGGAGCAGTTTGATATGTAGCGGTTTCAGAAGGTCTGGGTTCAGGAACAGGTCAGGCGAAAAATCTGCTACCATGACCATTCGGTGAGGTGGACATGCCCCAATTCGTGATCGAGCGGGAAATCCCGGGCGCGGGGAATTTGTCGGATGTGGAACTGCAGGAAGTCGCCCGAAAGTCAGTGGGCGTGCTGAAGGAGATGGGCCCGGAAATCAAGTGGCTCCACAGCTACGTCACCGGCGACAAAATTTATTGTGTGTACCTGGCGCCGGACGAGGAAACGATTCGCGAGCACGCGCGCCGCGGAGGTTTCCCGGCGAATCGCGTGTCGGCAGTGCGCCGCCTGATCGACCCCAGCATCGCAGGTTGACTTAAGCAGAGTTTCGAGTCCGAAGACTTGGCTCGGCGTCGTAGCTAAGCGCCTCCTGGACGGCTTTTTCGACCGGCATCGCCCAACCTTCCATCCATGCTGTCAGACCTGCGGCATTGCTGAGCGCCTGGCGCGCAGCTTCCAGGGCCTTCTCCAGCCTAACTTGCTCGGCGGGCGTGAGAGGCGCGCCCAATCGCTGGCGAAGCGCGGCGGCGGCTCCTGCCAAGCGCAGCGAATGCTCGGCGTTCGATTGTGCCGCGGCAGAAGCGGCCAGACACTCGAGCACCCTCGCGATTCCGCGCTTGTGACTCAAATCCTGGAACGTTTTGATGCTCTCGCCGTACAGGCGACGCGCCTCGGCGTAGTTGCCCTGATCCCGGCAGAGACTTGCTAAATCGGAGAGGGCACTCGCCATTCCCCAGCCATCCCGCAGTTGTCGAAACGCCGCCAGACTCTGATCGTAAAACGAGCGCGCGGCAACGAAGTCGGCTTTCTCGCGAGCGACGTCGCCCTGGTAGTTCAGCGTCCAGGCGACTCCAGCGTCATCCCCCGCCTTGCGGAACATCGTCAGGCACTCGTCATAAAGCGAGGACGCGCGCGCATATCCGCCCTGCAACTTGGTTACGTTCGCGAGATTGCTGAGGGCGCGGGCAATGTCGGCGGGATCGCCGAGGTCCTTCCATATCACGACGCATTGCTCGAAGAGTGAGGAGGCAGCGGAAAGTTCGCCGCGATCGCGGGCGTTGACGGCCAAGGCGTTGAGCGCGACGGCAACGCCGCGGTTGTCGCGCAGCGCGCGACAGGTCTCGAGACTGTCTTCGAACAATTCCTGCGCGGAGGTGTAATCGCCCTGCCCGCCGGCCAGCACCGCGGCGGCGAACAGCAGGCGGGCACGGAGCTTCGGGCGCGCCGCGGCCCCTTCCAACTTGAGGAGCCTGGCGATGCGGTCACGGCCCTCGGTGAGATGTTCCCGGGTTTCCCAAAACTGAAACAGGGCGGCGCCAAGGCGGAGGCCCCAGTCGGCGTCGCCGGTTTTGATGAGGTAGTCGAGCGCGATAAGGAAATTGTCGTGCTCGACGTCAAAACGGTCGAGCCACTCGGGCTGAGAGGCCACGTCCTCGGCGCCTTCTTCGGCGAGCACGAGACAATACGCGGCGTGGGCACGGCGAGTCGCAGGCTCATCGCCGCCGGCGGCGAGGCGTTCGAGCGCGTACTCGCGGATTGTGGAGAGCATGACGAAGCGGGCCTCTCCCTCGACGTGTTCCACCTGCTGCACCAGACTTTTGTCCACCATCGAGGCCATGCCGTCGAGCCCGTCGAGCCCGAGGTCGCCCGCGGTGTCGCAGACGGCTTCGACGCCTTCCAGCGTGCAGCCACCGACAAAGACGGAAAGCCTGCGGAAAAGAGTTTGCTCGGCGGCGTTGAGGAGGCCGTAACTCCAGTCCAGGGTGCCGCGAAGAGTTTGATGGCGTGTCGGCAGGTCCCGGGCGCCGGCGGTCAGCAGGTTCAGGCAGCTTTCGAGGCGTGCCTGCATGGCGGACGGCGACAGCAGCTTGATGCGCACTGCCGCAAGCTCGATGGCGAGCGGCAGGCCGTCGAGCCGAGCGCAGATGGCAGCCACCGCGGGTGCGTTTTCCTTCGTCAGCGCGAAGTCGCGCTTCACAGCCTGCGCGCGTTCAACAAAGAGCGCGACTGCCGGAAGACGCGAAAGCATGTCCAGGGGCGGCATGGATTCGAGGTCGGGCAGCGCAAGCGGCGGTACCGGAAATTCGTGTTCGCCGTAGACGTGCAGCGGCGCCTGGCTGGTGACGATGACCTTGAGCTTCGGGCCGATGGAGAGCAGATCGGCGATGACCGGCGCGGCGGAGACGAGGTGCTCGAAGTTATCGAGCAGGAGAAGCATCGGCTGGTTCAGCCCGCTCAGGTACTCTTGCAGGCTTTCTTGGGGCGACTGATTGCCGGTTTCGCGCACCGCCACCGCTTGTGCGATGGCCGAAGCAATCAAACCGGGTTCGCCAACCGCCGACAGAGCAACGAAGCAAACACCATCGGGAAATTGGTTGGCGCGTTCGCCCGCCACATGCGTAGCGAGTCGCGTCTTGCCTATGCCGCCCGGACCGGTGAGGGTCACGAGCCGCACATCCTCTCGGCTCAAGAGCTGGCCGAGAGCAGCCGCTTCGCGCTCGCGTCCGATCAACGCGGTGCGCTGCACCGGCAGATTGCTGGGACGAGGCTCCGAATGGCGGGCAGGCGCATCGGCGAGCCGGTCGCGCACCGCGGCGAGATCGCGAGCCAAGTCTCGGGTCGAGGCATAGCGCTGCTTCGGGTCCTTGGCAAGGCAGCGCTCCACGATCCAAATGAAGGGAGCGGGGGCCGGAAGCGTCCTCGCAGCGATGTGCTCCGGCTCATCGCGAAGGATGGCAGCCATGATTTCCGCATGGGTTCTTCCCGGGAACGCAGGACGCCCCGTGACCATCTCGTAAAGCACCGACCCGAAGGAAAACTGGTCGGAACGAAAATCCACTTCGCCGCCGTACGCCTGCTCCGGCGACATGTAGCCGACAGTGCCCATCACCGTTCCCGGCTCGGTCATAAGGCCGACCACGGTGGAACTATCGGAAGTCCGGCTGTGCTCGACCGCAAGCAGTTTCGCCAGCCCGAAATCGAGGATCTTGGCCGCGCCGTCGCCAGAAACCATCAGGTTGTCCGGCTTCAAATCGCGATGAACGATACCAATTTCGTGCGCTTTGGCGAGGGCGTCGGCAATCTGCGCCGCGATCGCAACGGCCTTGCGAAATGGAATCGGGCCAGAGGTGAGCAGCCCACGCACGGTTTCACCACTAACAAGTTCCATGGCGATGTAATGCGTCCCATCCACGTGTCCGAGTTCGTAGATGGTGACGATGTTGGGGTGATTGAGCGCGGAGGCGGAACGGGCTTCCTGCTCAAAGCGCGATAGCGCTTCCGGTTGAGAATGGCGGTCCAGCGAAACGGTCTTGATTGCGACCTCACGGCCAAGGCGGATGTCCCGGGCGCGATAAACCTCGCCCATGCCGCCGGCGCCCAGCCGCTGGAGAATCTCGTAAGTGCCGAAGCGCGTTCCCGGCGACAGGGTGGACGGCATCGAACCTGGCGTAAGCGGCGGGTTCATGGACCTCGTGGCGCAGCTATCGGCCTGACATGGCCGACTTGCCGACGGTGCGCAATTTTGTTGGAATCGATCTTCGAATCGCTGCCGAAAAGGACGCTTGTTTTAATCCGCGGCAGCACCCCAGGTGCACTTAGAATACCCTAGATTCCGGAGGTTTTCATGGATATTCGATGGTTGCAGCGGCCGCTGCAAGACCGGCACCGGCAAGACCGGACGAGTTCCCGGATCACGCTGACGGCGCACGGTCGGCATCTCCGAAGTCAAGACCATGATTGATCCGACGACCTCGGAATGAGACCGCCGCCGGCGCGCCGCAGTAACCACTATGTCATGCACGGAAGCGGCTACCGCCGGGACTACTACTCTGGTAACCGGTCCGGCGCCTTTTTCGAACCCTTTGCATTAACACCACCATATGTTGGGCCTACAGGCGAACACGGCCACAGCATCTGGGCCTTTCCTTTCCGGGAACGTTCCCGGATTTTCCGGCAAACAGGGAAAATAACGGGTGAAAACCAAAGTACATCTTGACACTCACCCTCGTAACACTGATATAACGTGCAGCGCCCAAGATTTTCCCCCGAGACAGCCGAGGATTTTCCTCGACCCGTTCGGATCACTGTCGCCGCCGGCGCGCACCGGCAGCGGGGTCCTGGTTTGGCGTGTTTGCCCGGCGGGGCAGGCGCAACCGAGAGGCTGTCACATTAGTGGAAAGGGCTTAGCGCTTTATGGCCGATTCGCGTGAAGTCATGAATATCCGCCAGGCCTCCCAGTATCTGGGCGTGAGTCCCGACACGCTCTACAAGTACGTCTACGAGGAAAAGATTCCGGCGTTCAAACTGGGCAACCGCTGGCGCTTCAAGAAGTCGAAATTGGACCAGTGGATGGAAGAGAAGAGCACGATGCGGGAGACCCGGGAAAAGAAGAAGCCCAAGGCTGCGCGCATCGCGGCAGGGCAATAGGGGCGGACGCAATGTTTGGATTGGGTGGCAGCAAAACGATCATCGGGCTCGACATCGGCTCCAGCTGCATCAAGGCGGTCGAGCTTAAGCGGTCCCGTGCCGGGATCGAGGTTGCTCATCTCGGAGTCGAGCCGCTGGCCTCCGACGTGGTGGTGGATTCCATGATCATGGATTCGCCCTCCGTTTCCAGCGCCATTACCAAGCTGTTCAACGAGAACGGCATCAAGGTGCGCGCGGTGGCGACCAGCGTCAGCGGTCACTCCGTGATCGTGAAGCCGATCTCGATTCCGACGCGCTCGGAAAGTGAACTGGAAAGCGACATCAAGACCGAGGCTGCCCAGCACATTCCCTTCGACATTGACGTGGTCAACATTGACTACCAGGTGCTGTCGGAGGACCTCAGCGGCCCGCAGATGGACATCATCCTGGTGGCGGTGAAGAAGGACAAGATCCTGAACTACACCAACGTCCTGAACATGGCGGGCAAAACCCCGGCGGTGGTGGATATTGACGCGTTCGCGCTGCAGAACTGTTACGAGTACAACTACGAGCCCGCGCCGGGCACCACGGTGGCGCTGCTCAACATCGGCGCCAGCGTGATGAACATCAACATCGTCAAGGGCAGCAAGCCGCTGTTCACCCGCGACGTCAGCGTGGGCGGGCACCAGTACACCGATTCGCTGCAAAAAGAGCTCGACCTCAGCTTCGACGATGCCGAGTCGCTCAAGCTGGGGCAGAAGGTGGGCACGGTCAGCGAAGACGCCAAGCTTCCCATCCTCCAGCAGGTGACCGAGATCATTGTGCTGGAAATCCAGAAGACTTTCGATTTTTTCCGCGCCACCGCCGCCGGCGAGCATATCGAGCGCATTTACCTGGCCGGCGGTTCTTCCAAGGTGACGGGACTGATGGAGGCGCTCCGCCAGGAGTTTTCGCTCCCGGTGGAGGTCCTCAATCCGTTCGCCCGCATCAACTACGCGGAGGGCACGCCCGCCGCCGAATTGATCGGTCAGAATGCGGGACAACTCGCGGTTGCCGTGGGGTTGGCCCTGAGGAGTTTTGACGACCTATGATCCGCATAAACCTGCTGGGCGTCTCCCATCCGAAGAAGGGCAAGCGCGCTGCCATCACCACCGCCGGGGTGGAAGGCGGCGGCCCCAACATGCTGGTGGTGCTGCTGGTGATTGTGGCGATTGCCGCCGGCGGGAACTATTACTACTACTGGATGCTGCAGCGCAACGCCGCCAGCCTCAAGGTGAAGATGGAAGAGGCGAGGCGCGAAAACCAGCGTCTCTCCGACATCAAGGCCAAGTACATCGAGCTGGAGAGGCAGAAGGAATTCTACGAGCACCGGGTCAACGTCATTCACCAGCTCCAGTCCAACCAGTCCGGTCCCGCCAACCTGCTGACCACGATCAGCGACACCGTCAACAAGTCCGACGCCGTGTGGCTCAACAGCATGAAAGACGACGGGACCAATATCAACCTCGACGGCGTGGCCCTGAGCGTGGACGCGGTGGCGCAGTTCATGACGAACCTGAAGGCGACCGGCTACTTCAAGAACGTCGAGATCAAGGAGTCGTTCCAGGATGACGTGGTCAAGGATGTGACCGCGTTCACCTTCACCCTGGTCTGCGAAAAGCAGCCTCAACAGAAGAGTTAGGGCGGCGGATATGGCGAAATTTTCGGAGTTATCGTCGGGTGTTCAATTGGCCGCGGTGGTGGGCCTGGCCGTGGTGCTCAGCGGTGCGGCGTATTGGTTCGTTTACAAAGACATGGACCACAGCAACCGCGTTCTCCAAGCCCAGCTCAAGGCCAAGCAGGATGAGAACGCGGCCCTGCGTCCGTATGCCGACCGGAAAGCCGACATGGAGCGGAAGCTGGCTACTCTCAAGGACCAGCTGGAGCAAATGAAGCGCATTGTTCCGGACGAAAAGGAAGCGCCTCAATTCATGGAGATGATGCAGGCGGAGGCGCGCAAGGCCGGGATCGAGGTGCGCCGCTACCTGGCGAAGTCAACCGCGCAGCGTGAGTTTTTCACCGAGGTTCCCTTCGATATCGAGCTGGATGGTTCGTACTTCTCGATGCTTCGTTTCTTCGAAAACGTAGCCCACCTGGACCGCATCATCAATGTCTCCGGGCTGAAGATGGCTTCCCTGCGCAAGGCCAGCGAAGCCGGGGTGAAGAAGACGTACCAGTACGCGCCGACCGAGACGGTGGCGGTGACCTGCGTTGCGACCACTTTCTTCAGCCGTGAAATCTCGTCCGGGGCGGCCGCACCGGCCCCGGCCAAGAAGAAGTAGAGGAAGCCATGAAGGCTAGGACGATTGCTCTGTTGTGGGTAATGGCGGGCGGCATGGCCTTGGCGCAAACGGCGCCGCCGAGCCAGAAGGTCGCGCCCGGTTCCAAGCCGGCTGCCGCCACGCCTGCCAAGACGAAGGCGAAGCCGGCGGCGGCTCCGATGAAGCCCGCGGCGGCTTCGCCCATGGCGCGCAAGCCCGCGAAGGCCCCAGCCAAGGCCAAGGCCAAACCGGCGGCCACCGCGGTGAAGAAGGCGGCGGCGCCAGCCACCACCGCCAAAGCGGGGCCCGCCAAACGCGATCCCTTCATCAGCCCGATCCGGGAGCAGGGCGCAGCCGGGCCCGCTTGCACCACGGGCAAGAAGTGTCTGGCGATCAACACCATCGTGCTGCGCGGGATCGTCAAGTCGCAGGCCGGCATGATCGCCGTCGTCGAAAGTTCGGCGCGCAGGATCAGCTACTTCCTGCGGGAAAACGATCCCGTGTTCAACGGCTACGTGGTCAAGATCACCGGCGACACGGTGGTCTTCCGCGAGAACGTGATGGACCGCGTGGGCAAGCAGAGCACGCGTGACGTTGTGATGAAGGTAGTTGCGCCCGTGGTGTAGCGCGGGCGAAGAAACGGTTTCGGTATGGCGCAGTCGCAGTACCTCAGTTCGGCCGAACCCTGGGAGCAGGAACCGCCATGGTCCACGCCGCAGCCAGTTGCGGCGTTGGCGAACGGCGGGGGCTAACCTTGAAGCGGCGTGAGCGCCGCACACGCATCAGGCAAGTCCTGCGCGTGGGGAGAATTGTGATGAGGCTGAAGCAACTGCTGAGTGTTCTCTTCCTGTTGCTCATTCTGAGCATGATGGCGGTCGCCGCCGGTCCGCAACTGACCAGCGTCCATGTGACGGGCCAGGCGCAGACGTCCACCATTGTCCTCCACGCGAGCGGTGCGTTCACCCACACCGAGTATCGTCCAGTGGACAACATGCTGCTGGTCGACCTCTCGGGTGTGGCTCCCGGGGCTCTGAAGGACACGAGCAGAGCCGTGAACCTGCCGGGCGTCGTTTCCTACCGCGTGCTCGGATACGCCGGCAATCGCGGCGCCGAGGTCACTCGCGTCGAGATTACCCTGCATCCGGGTTCGGTGGTGAACGTCTCGGAGATCGCGGGTGGGCTCCAGGTGCAAGTGGCGGCCGGCGCCGGCGCTGCGGCATCGCAGCCCAGGCTTGTTCCCGCCGCCTTGAAGACGCCGGAGCCGGCCAAGGCCGCGCCTGCGGCGCACCCTGCCGGGCAACCGGTGCTGGTGCGCAACATTGCCGTTGCGCGCAAACAAGGCGGCATGCAGGTGGAAATTTCCGCCAGCGGTCCGATCACCCCGAAGCTGATGAAACTCACCGGCCCCGACCGCCTCGTGGTGGACTTGCCGAACGCGATTCCCGCAGGCCATCCGCGTCCGATCATGCTCAACGGCGGCGATATCAAGTCGGTGCGCGTGGGGCGCTTCCAGCAGGACCCGCCGGTCACCCGCGTGGTCGTCGACCTGGTAGCCGCGCGTGATTACGAAATCGTCCCTGCCGGCAACAAACTGATTCTCAAGCTGCGTGCCGAGCGAGCGGCCGCAGCGCCGAGCGCACCGCCCGCGGTGGAGATGCCGAAGCCGGTGGCGGCTGCCGTGGTACCGGCTGCCCTGAAGACGCCGGAACCGCCGAAGCCGCAGGTCGCTGCGGATATCGTGGCGGTGGAGCCGAAATTCGTAACCCGGCCGGCCGAGCCTGCGCCGGACGCGAAAGCAGCCGCCGTGAGCGCCGCGCAGGTGATGGCGAAGAGCGCGCCGGCGCACTCCGACCCCAGCCTGTTGCCCGTTCCCAGCGCTTCGCTGGGTGCGCCCGCCGCCAACCTGGCGGCGCAACAGCAGCAGCAGATGCAGCGCGCCGCGCAAGCGCCCGCCCCAGCCGGGCAGCGCTATACCGGCGAGCCCATCTCGGTCAATTTGAAGGATGTTGACCTGAAAGATTTCTTCCGCCTGGTGCACGAGATCAGCGGCCTCAATATCGTGCTCGATCCCAACGTGAAGGGCAGCCTGACGCTGGTGCTGGATGACGTACCGTGGGACCAGGCGCTCGACATCGTTCTGCAGAACAACGGACTCGACCGCCGGCTCGAAGGCAACGTGCTGCGCATCGCGACCCGCGAAACCTTTACCCACGAAGCCGAAGCGCGGCGCGCCCAGGCCGAAGCGCTGGCCCTGGCAGTGGACAAGGTCCAGGTCACGCACTTCCTCAGCTATGCCCACGCTGCCGACGTGATGCCGATCGTGAAGAAGTTCCTGTCGGCGCGCGGCGACGTGATTGCCGATCCGCGCACCAATGCCCTGATCATCACCGACATTCCGAGCACGCTTCCTGAAATACAACGCCTGCTCGGACAACTGGACCGCAAGACCCAGGAAGTCGAAATCGAAGCGCGGGTGGTCTCCGCCACGCGCAACTTCGCGCGCGACATCGGCGTGCAGCTTGGGTTTGGCTGGGGCAACACCCCGACCGCTGTCGGCGGTGCGGGTGCGGTCGGTACCAGCCCGCTGCTGGTCGGCATTGCCAATCCGACGTATTTCTCCACTGCCGGCGCCATTCCGCTGTTCTCGAACCTGGGAGCAGTCGGATCGACCTCGGGGATCAGCTTCTCCAATGCGACCCAGAACTACCGCGTGGACGCGATCCTCACCATGGCCGAGAGCAAGGGCCTGCTGAAGATCCTCTCCCGCCCGCGCATCGTGACCCAGAACAACATCGGGGCGACGGTCAAGCAGGGTGTCAAGCTCCCGGTGGTGACCGCCGCGCAATTGGGCGGCCCCCCCACCACGACCTACATCGACGCCGAACTGCGCTTGCAGGTGACGCCGCAGATTACGGTGGAGAACACCATCTTCCTGAACGTGGACGTGGAAAACACCTCGCCTGACTTCAGCCGCCAAGTCGCCGGCAACCCGACGCTGCTGACGCAACAGGCCACCACGCAAGTGCTCGTGACCGACGGTGGCACAGTTGTCATTGGCGGAGTCATCCAGACTCAGAACTCGGTCTCGGTGTTCCAGGTTCCGCTGCTGGGCGATATTCCGATCCTGGGCAACCTGTTCAAGCGCCGCAGCGTTTCCACCACGACGCAGGAATTGATCTTCTTCATCACTCCCAAGATCGTGCAGACATAGTCGGCAACCAATCACCTAACCAGAAGCCCCCGGCAGGTTCGGGGGCTTCGCTTTTGTGGTGGACGGTTGTCGGTTTTCGGTTCTCGGTGCGAATCACCAGCAAGCAACAACCGACAACTGATGACCGCTTACCGACAACCACTCTGTTAATCTTCTCGCGATGGACTACGCGCGTCGGCAGTCCGCAATGCAACCCCAAATCGAGAAGCTCCACCTCGATGCGCTGCTGGTGACGCATCTTCCCAACATCCGCTACCTGTGCGGGTTTACCGGCAGCGCGGGAGTGCTGTCGCTGGGCCCGGGGCGGCCGGCATTTTTCACCGACGGGCGCTACACCGCGCAGGCGCGCGAGGAAGTTGCCGGCGCGCGCGTAATCATTTCCCAGGGATCGCCGCTGCTGGCGGCGGCGCAGTTTGCCCGGAAGAGCAAGCTGCGGAGCATGGGCATTGAAGCCGCGCACATGACCGTCGCGTCCCGCGCTGCGCTCCGCCGCGCCCTCGGCGGCCAAGCTCGGCTGCGCGACGTCGGGCCGGTGGTGGAAGAGCTGCGGATGATCAAGGACGCCGGCGAGATCGCGCTGATCCGGGAGGCGGTCAACCTCGGCGCCGGGCTGCTGGACACCGCGCTGCCGGTGATTCGACCCGGCGTCGCGGAAGCGGAGGTCGCGGCGGAATTGGAGTATGCCGCGCGGCGCGCCGGAGCCGAAGCCATGTCGTTTGAAACCATCGTGGCCGGCGGGCCGCGCTCGGCCATGCCGCACGGCGTCGCCTCAGCCGCTCTCATCCCGCGACGCGGGTTCGTCATCCTCGACTTCGGTGTTATACTCCACGGTTATTGTTCGGACATGACCCGCACTGTGCACGTCGGCAAAATTTCCGCCGGCGACCGCAGCATGTACAACGCAGTGCGTGAGGCGCAGCAGGCGGCGGTGGATGCGGTGCGCGCCGGTGTCGCCTGCGGCCAGGTGGACCGCGCCGCCCGTAACGCGTTGCGTCGCGCCGGTTTGGCGCGGTATTTCACGCATTCCACCGGCCACGGCGTGGGCTTGGAGATCCATGAACCGCCGCGGCTTGGCCGAGGCCAGGCGGAACTGCTTTGCTCCGGCATGGTGGTCACCGTCGAGCCCGGTGTTTACCTTCCCGGCCGAGGCGGCGTTCGCATCGAGGACATGCTCCTGGTCACCGGCGATGCTTGCGAGGTTCTCACGCCGGCCCCGAAAGACTTGATCGAGCTGTGAAGCCGGGACCCCGATAACTCGACACCCCATGAATCAAAAAGAACTCAAGGAACTCATCGAATTCCTCATCGAGAAGGACATCGCCGAGTTTGAACTCGAGCGTGGCGACGTCAAGGTGCGCATCAAACGCGGCGGCGCCGATTCCCCGGCGGCGGGCGAGCCGCGCTATTTCGCGGTTCCGCCGGCGCAACCCGCCCCCGCGTTCACGCCGCCTGCCGTCGCGGCCGCGCACCCCGCTCCGGCTTCGCCCACGGCTGCTCCTCCGGCAGGGACCGTCGAAAGCGAGGAGGAAGCCGGGCTGCACGTCATCCGCTCGCCGATCGTGGGCACGTTTTACGCGGCGGCATCGCCGGGGGCGCCGCCCTTCGTCAAGATTGGCGATACCGTTACCCTCGGCCAGGTGCTGTGCATTATCGAAGCCATGAAGCTGATGAACGAGATCGAATCCGACTACGCCGGCGAGCTGGTCAAGATCTACGTCACCAACGCGCAGCCGGTGGAGTACGGCCAGCCGCTGTTTGCTGTCCGGACGAAATGACCGTCTGTCGGTCCATCGGTCTATCGGTCTGTCATCCCATTCTTCCGCCGACCGACCGATAGACCGACCGACCCATAGACCAAGTGAAACTGTGTTCAATAAAGTTCTGATCGCCAACCGCGGGGAGATCGCGCTCCGCGTCATCTGCGCCTGCAAGGAACTGGGCATCCGCACCGTCGCCATTTACAGCGACGTGGATCGCAACTCGCTGCACGTGCGTTTCGCCGATGAAGCCATCTGCATCGGCCCGCCGCGGCTGAGCGAAAGCTACCTCAACATCCCCGCCGTCATCAGCGCCGCCGAGATTGCCAACGTGGACGCCATCCACCCCGGCTATGGCCTGCTCAGCGAGAACGCCAACTTCGCCGAAGTGTGCGAGACCTGCGGCATCAAGTTCATCGGGCCGCCGCCGGATGTCACGCGCCTGATGGGGGAAAAGGAAAAGGCGCGGCAGGCGATGAAGCAAGCCGGCGTGCCCATCCTCCCCGGCTCCGAAGGCGTGGTGCAGTCGGCGGGGGAAGCGGCCGAGTGGGCGCGCCAGGTGGGGTTCCCGGTGATCGTGAAAGCGTCGGCCGGCGGCGGCGGACGCGGCATGAGGGTCATCCGCAGCGAGCAGGAACTTCCCAACCTGTTTCAGGCGGCGCAATCGGAAGCGGCGGCCGCCTTCGGCAACGGCGACCTCTACATGGAAAGGTTCATCGAGCAGCCGCGCCACATCGAGTTCCAGGTGCTGGGCGATCAGTACGGCAACGTGGTCACGCTCGGCGAGCGCGAGTGCTCCATCCAGCGCCGCCACCAGAAGCTGCTGGAGGAATCGCCCTCGGTTGCGCTCACCCCCGAACTCCGTACCCGCATGGGGAAGATGGTGGCGGAAACACTGGCCGTAATCGGCTACGTGAATGCCGGCACGGTTGAGTTCCTCATGGACGAGGACGGCAGCCTGTATTTCATCGAAATGAACACCCGCATCCAGGTGGAACATCCGGTGACGGAGATGGTCACCGATGTGGATTTGGTCAAGAGCCAGATCCGGCTGGCGATGGGAGAGCCGCTGGAGAAAGTCTTGCAAGGGCCGGTGGTCACTCGCGGCCACGCCATTGAGTGCCGCATCAATGCCGAGCATCCGGAGAAGTTCACGCCGTCGGCGGGAACGATCACGACCTTTCATCCGCCGGGCGGGACCGGCGTGCGGGTTGACACCGCCGCTTACACCGAAGCGGTCGTGCCGCCCTACTATGATTCGCTGATCGCCAAGTTGATCGTGCGCGGCAAGGACCGCGACGAGGCGATATCGCGGATGTCGCGCGCCCTGGAGATGTTCATCATCGAGGGCATCCACACCTCGATTCCCTTGCAGCGCCGCATCCTCGCCCATCCCGACTTCCGCGCCGGCCGCACCGATACCAAGTTCATGGAGCGCTTGCTGAACACGGCCAAGGCCCCTATCTAGCAGCACGGACCTGCGAAATGGCCATCGACCATCGACCGTCAGCCATCGACCTCCCTCGCCTTTACCCGATCGTGGACGCGTCTTGTTTTCCGGACGACCGCGCACTGGTTCAATTCGCCGAGGAGTTACTCTCGGCCGGCGCGACCCTTTTGCAATACCGGAATAAAGCCGGGAGCCCGCGGCAGATGCTTTCTCAGGCGCGCCAGCTTCGCCGCATCGCCGGCGAGCGCGTGCGGTGGATCATGAACGACCGCGCCGACCTCTGCCTCGCCGCCGGCTTCGACGGCGTCCACCTGGGCCAGGACGACCTCCCGCCGGAAGCCGTGCGGCGCATCGTCGGAAAGGCACTCTGGGTGGGCGTTTCCACGCATAACCCCGAACAGCTCCGCGGCGCCGATGAAAGCGATGCCGACTATGTCGCTATCGGCCCCGTGTTTGCCACCGCGAGCAAAGCCAATCCCGATCCCGTTGTCGGCTTGGAGGGCGTGCGCGCCGCCCGAGCCCTCACCCGCAAGTCGTTGGTCGCGATCGGGGGCATCACGCGATCCAATGCACGCTCGGTCATCGAAGCCGGCGCTGACGCGGTCGCCGTCATCTCCGACCTGCTGCTGGATCCCCGGCACGCGGTCGAGGAATTCCAGCGTCTGCTCTCTTGAACGCCTTACCGCGTCCCGTACAAGCTCCGCCACGGATGTTCAAAGCTGAGGTAGAGGATCACGCCGCGCTCGCCGCGGCTCGGGCCCACACCCATGGGTACGGCGATGCCCGGCACGATCTGCAGCCCGCTGGCAAAATTGTGCGCCCAGCGTATGCCGGGACTGACCAGCAAGGAGTGTGACCGTTGCGTCTGGCCGCGCGCAATCACCGCCTCATTGCCGCTCCAAACCGTTTCCAGCAGGACATTGAAGCGCGGTTTCGCCAGCCACACAATGCTTTGGCCGGCGTTGTAGGCCGCCGTTGAAGCACGGTCGCCGGCGGCATTGCGCGAGTTTGGGATGAGAGTCGTGCCGAGATTCCAGTGCGTGACGAATTGTTTGCCTGCGACGACGCTGAGCGGCAGGTTTACCTGGAATCCCAAGCCGCCGTACCCGCGTCCGAAGCGCGGCGTGCCAGTCGGTGCGATCAACGTTACGCGCGGCGCAAACGCGACACGCGACTTGCCGTCGCCGAGGACTTGGTAGCGGTAGTTGAACAGGGAATCGCCGAATCCAGGACCAGAACCGGGAAACGCGCCGGCGCTGGTGACAGCCGCGGTGTAGCTCAACTGGTGGCGGGGCCGCCCCGGGACCGGCCACTCCTGCGTGAAGGTGTAAGCCCAGTCCTGGCTGGCCCACAGCCGCGTGAACGCACTGATGTGCTGGACGACTCCGGCTTCCTGGTTGTAAGCCTCTTCGACCAGGAAGCTGTTGTCCTGGATGGGCTGGGGCGGCGCGGCTGCTGGAGATTCCGCGCCGGCTTGGGCGTGTAATTTGACCCCAGGAATCATGACAGCGGCGGCCAGCAGGGCGGCACCGAGGATACGGAAGAAGGAGGAGAGTCGGGACATAGGCAGCGCCTCACGATTATATTATGAAAATGAAATTCAATTTCAACTTCAGGGGACAGTCTGCCCGCAAACCTACCGACCCGCGGTGATTCGGGTCACGTCTTGTTGTGACGACTTGCTGTGACTACTTGGTTTCTCCCTCGCACAACCGCGCCCGCAATACCAGAGACCCGTTATATGATTCGCGCACCTTCATGCCGGTAGTCCTGCTCAGCATTTTCGCCTCCTTGCTGCCCCGGCGGTATCGCGGTCACTGGCTGGGCGATGGCAATCTCGACGTGCGCCGCGGCGCAATTCTGTCCTGCGTGGTGCAGTTTGTCGGTTCCTGCGCCGCCATGTGGGCGCTCTACCCGGCATTCATCAGCCAGCGCTTCGCACAGGCCTCTGCCCTCGCCGCGGCCGGCCATCCCGGCGACAAGCTCATGGAAGGTTTCACCGTCTTCGCCTACGGCCAGTTTGCTGCGCTGGAGTACATGTTTCGGCCTTTAACCCTGATCTTGCTCTACTTCGCGATCGAGGGCGCGGTGCGCATTTTCTCCGTCGTTGCCAGCGACGTTCTTCTGCCCTCCATGCCGCTGCAGATTTTCGCGTGGGTGCACGATTACGTCGCCGGACGTTTCCGGGAGGCGAAGATGGGGACGCGCGTCGCCGATGCCGTGGGGCCGGGCGTGGCAGGGAAGTACGATCTGAAAATCGAGTCATGCCGGCCCAAGCAGTGGAACCCCCTGATCACCATTCGCTACGACGACCGGATGTACGAGCTACTGAGCGAAGAAACCGGCCAGGCGCCGCGGCGCTTCGTGTATCTGCTGCGGCTCAAGCCCGAACACAAGATTGTCCGCGGCCTGCACGTGTACGATCCGGAAGAGCCCGTGCGCAAACCGGGTTGGGCCCAAGTGCCCGAAACCCAGCGTCCATAGGCACTTTGGTGGATTGTCTTAATTTGCAGAAGTCCGCGGGTCCGGTGTAAATTCTTGCGCAGTTTGCGCCCAAGGAGCTTCGTGAGCACTCATTCCGCGAGCCGCCCCTCCGCTCCCGCCCAGGACCAGGAACTCGTCAAGGGACTCGGCCTGACCAGCGCCACCACCCTGGTGATGGGCTCGATGATCGGCTCGGGAATTTTTATCGTTTCCGCCGACATCGCCCGCCTGGTGGATTCGCCCGCGCTGCTGATCGCTGCCTGGGCCGTAACCGGATTCATGACCATTGTGGGCGCTCTCTGCTACGGCGAACTGGCGGCGATGATGCCCAAGGCCGGCGGCCAGTATGTGTTTTTGCGCGACTCCCTGGGACCGCTGTGGGGCTTCCTTTACGGGTGGACGTTTTTCCTGGTCATCCAGTGCGGCACGATTGCCGCGGTGGGCGTGGCGTTTGGAAAATTTCTCGGCGTGTTTTTTCCCTCGGTCTCTTCCACCCACTGGATCCTCCACTTCTGGAAGGTGCCCCCCATCCATGTTGGACCCATGGTATTGGGCAACATGGACGTCGGCCTGAACACCGCCAACCTGTTCGGCATCCTCATCATCGTTGTGCTCTCCATCGTCAACGTGTATGGCGTGCGCACCGGCGCCATGGTGCAGAACGTGTTCACCTTTGCCAAAGCAGCGGCACTGATCGGCCTGGTATGCGTCGGCCTTGTCCTGGGGCGCAACCACGTGGCTGAAGCCGCCAACTTCGCCGCAGAATTCTGGCGACGGGTGAGCTGGAGCGCGCGTTTCCCGGTGGAAGTCGGCGTCGGCGGCCCGATCGCGATGGTCAGCATGCTCACCATCGTGGCGGTCGCGCAGGTCGGCTCGCTGTTCTCGGCCGACGCCTGGAACAACGTCACCTTCACCGCCGCCGAGGTCAGGAATCCCAGCCGCAACCTGCCCTTGTCCCTGGCGATGGGCACCGGCATCGTGATCCTGCTCTACATCGCGGCGAACTTCGCGTACCTGTCGGTGCTGCCGTTGCATGGCGATCCGCAGGGCGCCACGGTGATCGCGCGCGGCATCCAGTACGCCGCCGAAGACCGCGTCGGGACGGCCATGATGCAGGCCGTGTACGCCCAGTTTGGCGCCCTCCTGATGGCGGCGGCGATCCTGGTTTCCACCTTCGGCTGCAACAACGGGCTCATCCTGGCCGGCGCGCGCGTGTATTACGCCATGGCCAAGGACGGCTTGTTTTTCCGCAGCGTCGCCCGTCTGCATCCCAAGTACAAGACGCCCGCGGTATCGCTGATGGTGCAGATGGTCTGGTGCTCTATCCTGTGCCTTTCGGGAACCTACGGGCAGTTGCTGGATTACATCATCTTTGCCGTGCTGGTGTTTTACATCCTGACCATTCTCGGCCTCTTTGTCCTGCGGGTGAAGCAGCCCAACGCGCCCCGGCCGTATCGCGCCATCGGCTACCCCGTGTTGCCGGCCATTTACATCTTACTGGCCCTCTTTATTGATATAGTGCTGCTGCGTTACAAGCCCCAGTACACCTGGCCGGGCTTGATCATCGTTCTGGTGGGGATTCCGGTCTTTTACCTCTGGCGGCGCCGGGCGGCGCCGGTCGTGGGGTGAGTTTTACTCGGAGATCAAACGAATGACAGATCTGCTCGCAAAAAAACCGCTCAAGGCTCTGCTGGAAGAGTCGAAGGAAACGGGCGAACACAGTCTGAGGAGAACGCTCGGCGTTTTCCAACTCACCGCGCTCGGTGTGGGCGCAATTATTGGAGCGGGCATCTTCGTGCTCTCCGGCCTGGGCGCGCACTACGCCGGCCCCGGCCTGATGCTGTCGTTTGTTGTCTCCGGTCTCGGCTGCGCATTCGCCGGCTTATGTTACGCGGAATTCGCGGCGATGATCCCGCTGGCCGGCAGCGCGTACACCTACGCGTACGCCACGCTGGGCGAGATTTTTGCCTGGATCATCGGGTGGGACCTCACGCTGGAATACGCCATGGGCGCCAGTACCGTGTCCTCCGGCTGGTCCAATCACTTCATTGAGCTGCTCGACGTGCTGCACATCAGGATGCCGCTGTGGCTCGCCTACGACCACTGGACCGCGCTGCGCACCGCCGACAACATCATTGCCCGCCAGATGGCGCGCGCCGCCGACCCGTCGCTGGTTCCGGGCACGCAGCCGTTCATTGACAAGGTGACGGCGATCATCAGCGCCCACCCGCCGGAATTGGTGCAGCGCGCCCACGACCTGCTGAATGCACCGCACATCTTCGGCATGGAATTCGGTTTCAACCTGCCGGCATTCGTCATCGCGCTCACCATCACCGCCATCCTGGTCATCGGCATCCGCGAGAGCGCGCGCTTCAACGCCACCATCGTCGTGATCAAGGTGTCGGTGGTGCTGTTCGTCATCGGGCTGGGCTCCCGGTACGTGAACTCCGCCAACTGGGGACACGGCTGGTCCGAGTTCGCTCCCTACGGCTTCTCCGGAATTGGGGCCGGGGCGGCGTACATATTCTTCGCCTACATTGGATTCGACGCGGTCTCGACCACGGCGCAGGAGGCGAAAAATCCGCAGCGCGATTTGCCGATCGGCATTATTGCCTCGCTGCTGGTCTGCACCGTGTTCTACATCGCGGTGGCGGCGGTGCTCACCGGCATGGTGCCGTGGCGCGAAATCAACATCGAGGCGCCCATCGCTCGCGCCTTCCTCGACCGCGGCCTGACCACCGCCTCGCACGTCATCACCCTGGGCGCGCTCGCCGGCCTGACCAGCGTCATGCTGGTGATGCTGCTCGGTCAGACGCGCGTGCTCTACGCCATGGCGAATGACGGCCTGCTGCCCAAGAAATTTTTCGCCGACATCCATCCCAAGTTCCGCACTCCGTGGAAGAACACCATCCTGGTGGGATTCCTGGCTGCGCTTGTCGGCAGTACCGTGCCGATTGACGATATCGGCAAAATGGTGAATATCGGCACCTTGCTGGCGTTCGTCATCGTCTGCATTGCCGTGCTCGTGCTGCGCCGGAGCAACCCGGGACAGCACCGGCCGTTCCGCACGCCGTGGGTGCCGATCGTTCCCATCCTCGGCATCGGATTCAACGGCTACATGATGTACAAGCTGGGCTGGATCAACTGGGCGCGGTTGATTATCTGGCTGGTCATTGGGATGGTCATTTACTTCACCTATAGCCGCCACCACAGCCGCGTGCAGATGGCTCGGAGCGAATCCAAGGGAACGGCGATGGCCGACTAACTTTCTCCGCTCGTGGCTGGCAACCAGCCCCTCGTGCAAGCGAGGGGCTGTTGTTTTTGCGGAATCACATCCCCGCTGCGCATTTTTGTTTTACACTCAGCAGCCGAATTCTCGGCGCGAACGCCTGGAGCCTGCAGCCTGGAGCCTGCTTTTTGAAAGCTATTCGCAATCTCAAACTTGTTGCGATCGCGCTGCTCGTGCTCTTCGCCCTGGGCACGACCGGCTTCCACCTGGTCGAGGGCTGGCCCTGGTTCGACAGCTTCTACATGGTGCTGATCACGGTCACCACCATCGGCTACACCGAAGTGCATCCGCTGTCGGAATCGGGCCGCATCTTCAACGTGTTCGTCATCATCGCCGGCGTCGGCCTGGTTTTCCTGGCGATCGGGGTGGTGGCGCAGGCTTTGCTAGAATTCGAGCTCACTCACTTCTTTGGAAGGCGGCGCATGGAACGCGAGATCGACCGCCTGAGCGGTCACTTCATCATCTGCGGCGCTGGACGCGTGGGACGCAGCACGGCCCGCGAGCTGGCGCTGAAACCGGTGCCGTTCGTCATCATCGAAAATGCCGCCGTCAAGATGGACCTCCTGCCGCCGGAGTGGCTGGTGATCCGGGGCGACGCCACCCAGGAGCCGACGCTGCGCCAGGCCCAAATTGAGCGCGCCCGCGGCCTGGTGGCCGCAACCACCACCGACGCCACCAACATCTACATCGTGCTCACCGCGCGCGGGCTGAACCCGAAGCTCAAGATTATTGCCCGCGCCAGCGAGGAAGACGCCGAGAAGCACCTCAAGACTGCGGGCGCCGATTCGGTGATCTCGCCGTATCACTTCGCCGGGCACAGGATTGCGCAGTCATTCCTGCGGCCGCACGTGCTCGATTTCATTGATTCCGCCACGGTGCGGCTTGGCGTTGACCTGGAGATTGCCGAAATCGAGGTGGCCGCCGGATCGCGCTATGTCGGACAGACGTTCCGCACCTCGAAGATGCGCCACGATACCGGCATCATCGTGCTCGCCATCAAGCGCGAGGGCGCCATGCGCTTCAATCCCGAGCCCGACGACCAGATCGCAGCTGGCGATACGCTGATTGCCATGGGCGAGGCCGCGGGACTGCGGAAGCTGGAGGAGGCCGCGGGAATTAATACGTAGCCGCAGATGAACGCAGATACCCGCTGATTCAGAAGTTCGTTCACCACGGAGGCACGGAGACACGGAGGAATGGTATTCAGAATTGTCATTCCGAGCGCAGCGAGGAATCTGCTGTTGCTGAAACTGAAACTGAAACGGAAACTCTTAGGGATCTGCGTTTATCTGCGGCGATGTTGTTTCCTCCGTGCCTCGGTGTCTCCGTGGTGAGAACTAGATGAAAGTCACCACTACTGAGGAAATGCGCCAGATCGACCGCGTGACCAGCGAGCGCCACGGCGTGCCCTCGCTCACGCTGATGGAAAACGCAGGCACGCACGTGGCTGACTACGTGCTGCTGCGCTACCCGCGCGTGCAGCGCATCTGCGTGGTCTGCGGAAAAGGCAACAACGGCGGCGATGGTTTCGTGGCCGCCCGCAAGCTGCATGAAGCGGGGAAGAAGGTCGACGTCCTGCTGCTGGGCGATCCGGCGGAGGTAAAAGGCGATGCGGCGGCGATGCTCGTGAAGCTACCCGTCGCGCCGCTCGCGGTCCGAAGTGAACAGGAACTAACTGCCCTTGGGGTAGTCCCTGACCTCGCACTGAACGGATGCGACCTCATCCTCGACTCGATTCTCGGGACCGGCTTCAAACCGCCGGTTTCCGGGCTGATTGCCAGAGCCATTGAGCTGATCAATGCGCTGCCCGTCCCGGTGCTTGCGGTGGACATTCCTTCCGGCGCCAGCGCCGATGCGTTTGCTGCGGAGCCGCACCTGCGCTGCCGCGCCGACGCGATCGTCACCTTCACCGCGCCGCGTCCGGCGCATGTCTTCGCCGATCTTACCCGCGGCGAAATTGTAGTAGGACAGATCGGCTCACCTCCGGAGGCGATTCAGTCGCAACTCAACCTCGATGTGATTGCGTGGCCGGACATCCAGCCATGCTTTGCGCCGCGCGCGCCGGACGCGAACAAGGGCAGCTTCGGGCACGTGCTCACCATCGGCGGCTCGCTGGGAAAATCAGGCGCCGCTGCTATGGCGGGAATGGCGGCACTGCGCGCCGGCGCCGGACTCTCCACGGTGGCGACACCGCGATCCGTGCTGCCCATGGTCGCCGGATTCGCCGCCGAACTCATGACCGAGCCGCTGGCGGAAACTGAGGCCGGCACCATCTCGCTCGCCGCCATCGAATATGGCCGGCTGGACGCAATCGTCGCTGGCAAAACCGTGATCGCGCTTGGGCCGGGGATTTCGCGCCACGCCGACACCGTGCAGTTCATCCGCGCGATTGTCGACAAGTATCCTCAGCCGCTGGTGACGGATGCCGATGGTTTGAACGCATTCGCGGGTTCGACCGTGAAGCTGAACGGCAGCACGCGTTCGCTGGTCGTGACCCCGCATCCCGGCGAAATGGCGCGCCTGGCGGGCATTTCGACGAAACAGGTACAGCAGGACCGCATCGGCGTCGCGCGTAGCTTCGCCCGCGATCACCACTGCATTGTCGTGCTCAAGGGACACCGCACGCTGGTCGCAGAACCCGGCGGTCAGGTGTGGGTCAACATGACCGGCAATCCCGGCATGGCGACCGGCGGCACCGGCGATGTGCTCACCGGTCTCATCGCCGGAATGATCGCGCAATTTCCCAACGATCTGGTGCGGGCGGTTTGCGCGGCGGTGTGGCTGCACGGCTACGCGGGGGATCGTGTGGTGTTCACATACTCCTCGGAGCAGGCGCTCACGGCAACAGATCTCCTCGAAGACGCGTACGTTGACGAGCAAACTCGCGATTGGCTCGATGAACAACCGTTTACGAGTATTCAGGATATCGGTGGCAGACACTTGACGTTTGACCCGGCGCGATGGTGAGTCGAGCCCCGCAGGGGCGGCAGTACATAGCCCGGCACAGCCTGCCCTGAGCGAAGCTGAAGGGGGCGGCAGAATGGCACCAGGGAGCCACGGAGGCACGGAGAAGACTTAAGAACGCAGAATTCTTCATTCTGACTTCTTAATTCTTCATTCCTCTGTGTCTCTGTGCCTCTGTGTTATTCGTTACACTAGCAGCCGTGGCCACCGGCGAATTCACCACCCACTCGGACGAAGAGACAATCCAGTTGGGGCGGCAGCTCGCGCGCGAGTTGAAGCCGCCGCAGGTCGTCGTTTTGCGCGGCGATCTGGGCGCGGGCAAGACCACGCTGGTGAAGGGAATTGCCGAGGGATTCCAGGCGGCGTCGCAGGAGGACGTTACCAGCCCCACGTTTACGCTGATCCACGAATATCGCGGCCCGGCCATCAACGTCTTTCACATTGATCTCTACCGCATTGATACCGAGCGGGAGCTGGAGACGCTGGGCATTGATGACCTGTATGGCGATGCGAACATCCTGCTGATCGAGTGGGGCGACAAATTTCCCCGCTTCGAACGCGAACGGCATGTCGAGATTCGCATCAAGCGATTGGGCGAAAACGAACGCCGAATCCGCGTCAGCGGCTTGTAGAAAACTAACTGTAGAAGATTAACTACCGTGGGCCCCGGCGCCCTCGCCCGCGGCTCGCAATCACCAATCACCAAATCGCTAAATCACAAATCGCTAGAATCCCATGATGTTGTAACCACAATCCACATAGATCGTCTCGCCGGTCACGCCGGTGGAGAGGTCGGAGGCGAGAAACAGCGCCGTCTTGCCGACTTCTTCGGGTTCCACATTGCGCCCGAGCGGGGCGCGTTCGACATGGCCCTTGAGCATGTCGCCGAAGCCGGCAATGCCGCGCGCGGCCAGCGTCTTGATCGGCCCGGCGGAGATGGCGTTGACCCGCACCTTCTGTTTTCCGAGATCGGCGGCGAGGTAGCGGACCGTGGCTTCCAGCGCGGCTTTCGCCACTCCCATGACGTTGTAATTGGGTACGACTTTTTCCGCGCCGTAATAGGTAAGGGTCATGATGCTGCCGCCGTCGGTCATCAGCGGGGCGGCGCCGCGGGCGAGCGCGATCAGTGAGTAGACGCTGATGTCGTGGGCGATGCGGAAGCCCTCGCGCGAGGTTTCGACGAAGGGCCGGCTCAACTCTGCCGGGGGTGCGAAAGCAATGCTGTGGACCAGCACGTCGAGCTTGCCGTAGCGTTCTTTCAACTGTTCGAAAAGGCGCGTGACCTCGGCGTCATTCGAAACGTCGCACTGAAATCCCTCGGTGCCGGGCAGCGATTCGACCAGGTCCTTGGACTCCAGCGCCAGCCGCTCGTTCTGGTAGGTGAGGGCCAGGCGCGCACCGGCTCCGTGCAACTGCTGCGCGATTGCCCAGGCGATACTGCGCTTGTTGGCGACTCCGAAGACAACCGCGGTGCGTCCTTCGAGTAGAGCTGGCATTCCTCTCCCACGCCGACCGGTTTCAAAGCGATGAGAATAACAGGTCGATGGTCGATGGTCGATGGCTGAAGAGGGCGTGAGTCTCCGGTCGCGAGAAGGGAAGCGGATCGACGATGCGCTATTCCGCGGCGGCAGCGGCGACGGATTCGGTTTCGCTGCTGACCGCCGGCGCCGGCCAGACGGAGGCGATGAACGCCAGCGCGTACACGATCCCGAGCAGAAAGAATGCCGCTGTCAGCGACACTCGCTGCGCAATCACTCCGGCTGAGAAGGCGAGAGCGATCTGCAGCCCGGTGCCCGCAAAATAAAACGTATTCTGCACCCGTCCCATAAAGTGCTTGGGAACCAGATGCATCATGCTGCTGGAGATGGCAATTCCGCCGACGCCACGCGCCGAACCCATGGTCATGAAGATGAGAACCGTAATGGCAAGCAGGCGCGAAAACGGAATGGCGACCATGCCGATCATCAGCGTGGCCATGGCAATCTGCAGTGCGCGCCGTGCTCCGACGCGGCCGATCAAAATAGGCACGTACAGCGCGCTCAGGAATGCCCCCATGCCCCACCCGCCGTAGATCCATCCGAACCCGATAGCGCCGGCGTGCAGGATGCGGTCGCTCAGCGGCGCCATGACGACTACAGACGACATCATCGCTCCCAGGTACAACGACCAGCTGTACCCCAGCAGCCGCACGTCACGCCGAGGCCGCAGGTAGCGGATGCCGGCGCGCATTTCGTGCAGGTAACGCGCCAGCGGCCCTTCGGCGTCCGGTGGCGCCGCATCAGCCGGGCGGACCACATGCCGTCCCTTGCGCACCGCGAGATAGCACGCCAGGGACACGGCGTAGGTGCAGACGTCAATCAGCAGCACGCCGCCGAGGTGGATGTGGTTGTACACGAAGCCGACCACCGCGCCGGAGAGCAGGAATCCGCCCTGGATTCCGGCCATCAGGAAGGTGTTCGAGTGTATGTAGTGCTCCGGCGGCGTCAGCTCCTGGATGAGCGCGTTGATGGTCGGCCAGAACATCCAGAAGCCAAGCTGGACTAACGTGTTCATCAGGTACAGGTGCCAGACCTGCACCCGGCCTGCGAGCGCGAGGATCGCCACCGTGAGGATGATCAGGGCACGCGCCGCGTCCAGCAGCATGACCAGGTGCCGCCGGTCTTCCCGGTCGATGATGACGCCGCTGAAAGGAAGCATCAGCATCGAGGGGATGGTTTGCAGGACCACGAGCATCCCCAGCGCCACCTCGGAGTGCGTCGCCTGCAGGACGAACCACATCACCGCGGCGGAATTCATCCCGCTGCCCATCATGGAAATGACATTGGCGGTAAAAACGAGCCGCAGCGGCCGGATTCGCAGGATGGAGCGCATCGGAGGAGAAGCTTGAGCTTAGCGCAGAACGCGGCCGTCGGCTATCGGCTGTCGGGTTTCGGCCCTTCAGGCGGCGAGCAACTTCCAAAGGATTGTTATTCCGACCTGAGCGCAGCGAAAGGGAGGAATCTGCTTTTCCCGAGAGCCGAAAGCCGACCGCCGAACCCTAGAGCCAACAGCCAGGCTGCCGCATCTAACTATGTTAGCCTGTATTAGAAACGTGTTCCGGCCTTACTTGCGCCGGGCGCGCGGGGATCCGGACAACATTGCTTAATACCTTAGCAGCCAAGATTTTCGGCACCAGAAACGAGCGCGAAGTTAAGCGCCTGATGCCCGCGGTCGAGCAGATCAATGTGCTCGAACCGCAGACGCACGGCCTCACCGACGCTGAACTGCGCGCCAAGACCGAAGAATTCCGCAAGCGGCTGGCCGAGCGCCTCGAAGGCATCGAGGACGACGACGAGCGGCGCGCGGCGGAAAATCAGTTTCTGCAAGAAATCCTGCCGGAAGCGTTTGCCGTGGTCCGCGAGGCGGGCCTCCGCACCCTCAACATGCGCCATTTCGACGTGCAGTTGATCGGCGGCATGGTGCTGCACGCCGGCACGATTTCGGAAATGAAGACGGGCGAGGGAAAAACCCTGGTCGCCACCCTGCCGGTGTACCTGAACGCGCTGCCCGGGCGTGGCGTCCACGTGGTCACCGTCAATGATTACCTGGCCAAGCGCGACTCGGAGTGGATGGGGAAGATCTACAACTTCCTCGGGCTGTCGGTCGGCGTGATCGTGCACGACCTGGACGACGACGAGCGCCGCGCCGCTTATGCGGCTGATTGCACCTACGGGACGAACAACGAGTTCGGTTTCGATTACCTGCGCGACAATATGAAATTCGAGGTGCGCGAGTGCGTGCAGCGCGGGCACAACTACGCCATCGTCGACGAAGTGGATTCCATCCTGATTGACGAAGCGCGCACCCCGCTCATCATCAGCGGCGCCAGCGAGGAATCCACCGACAAGTATTACAAGGTCAACAAGATTCTCCCCAAGCTGGAGAAGGGCGAGGAAATCGACCAGGCGCAGGGCGAGGCCAAGATCCTCACCGGCGACTACGTGGTGGACGAGAAGCACAAGACCATCACCATTTCCGACGCGGGCTGGGAAAAAGTCGAGAAGCTGCTGGGGATCACCAACATCGCCGACCCGGAAAACTGGGACCTCAAGCACCACGTCGAGACCGCGGTCAAGGCGCACGCGTTGTACAAAAGAGATGTCGAATACGTCGTCAAAGACGGTGAGGTGCTCATCGTTGACGAATTCACCGGGCGGCTGATGCCCGGCCGCCGCTGGAGCGATGGCCTGCACCAGGCGGTCGAGGCCAAGGAAAACGTCAAAGTCGAGCGCGAAAACCAGACGCTGGCCACCATCACCTTCCAGAACTACTTCCGCATGTACAAGAAACTGGCCGGCATGACCGGTACGGCGGAAACCGAAGCGCCCGAGTTCGACAAAATCTATAAGCTGGAAGTGCTGGTCATTCCCACCAACAAAGAGCTGCGCCGGCTGGAGAATGCCGACGTGGTGTACCGCACCGAGCCGGAGAAGTACAAGGCGGTTGCCGACCACATCGAGGAATTGCACGGAAAAGGCCAACCGGTGCTGGTGGGCACCACCTCGATTGAAAAATCCGAGCGGCTGGCGGAGATTCTCAAGAAGCGCGCCGTGAAACACGTGGTGCTGAACGCCAAGTACCACGAACGCGAAGCCGAGATCGTGGCGCAGGCGGGCCGTTTCGGCATGGTGACCATCGCCACCAACATGGCCGGCCGCGGCACCGACATTCTGCTCGGCGGCAACCCCGAGTTCATGTCCAAGCAGGAATTGGTCAAGAAGGGAATCGCGCGCCCCTTGCACGAAGTCGGCGGCGAGGTGGAAGCCGCACCCAGCAGCGAGGAGACGACCAAGTTCTACTACCAGGGCACGGAGTTCGAAGCGCCCCTCGATCAGTGGCACGAAGCATTCCTGCGCTACAAGTCGGAAACCGACAAGGAGCACGACCAGGTCGTCGATGTCGGAGGCCTGTTCATCCTCGGCACGGAGCGGCACGAGGCGCGGCGCATTGATCACCAGTTGCGTGGCCGCGCCGGACGCCAGGGCGACCCCGGCGAATCGCGCTTCTTCCTCTCGCTGCAAGACGACCTGATGCGCATCTTCGCCAAGGAATGGGTGTCCACGCTGCTGCAGCGCTTGGGCATGGAGGAAGGCGTCCCCATCGAGTCGCGCATGATTACACGGCGCATCGAAGCGGCGCAGAAGGCGGTGGAAGCCCAGAACTTCGAAGCCCGCAAACACCTGCTGGAATACGACGACGTCATGAACAAGCAGCGCGAGGCGGTGTACAGCCTCCGCCGGCAGTTGCTGGAGGGATTGGACCAGAAGGACCTGATCCTCGAAGACTACGTCGCCGGCATTCTCAGCGAACTGCTCGACAAGTACGTCGCGAAAGTCGTCCACCCCGACGATTGGGACATCAAGGGCCTGAAGAACGAGATTTTCACCCGCTTTGGCGTGGATATTCTCGCGGAAGGTGTGAAGCCGGAGTCGCTGAATCGCCAGGAGCTGGGCGACGCCGTCTTCGAAAAGCTGAAGCAACGCTACGAGGCGAAAGAAAAGCTCATCGGGCCGGAGCAGATGCGCTATCACGAGCGCATGATCATGTTGAGCGTCCTTGACCAGCAGTGGAAAGACCACTTGCTCAACATGGACCACCTGAAGGAAGGCATCGGGCTGCGCGGCTACGGCCAGCACGATCCCCTGGTGGAGTACAAGCGCGAATCTTTCGACATGTTCGAATTGATGATGGCGCGCTTCGAGGAAGAGACGGTCCGCTATCTGTACCTGATGCAGGTGATCGAGCCTACTGCACCGGCCGTGACTATCGAAGCAGGCGGCGATGGCGGCGATGGCGCAGGACGACGCCGTCGCGCAGCAGCAACTTCGGTGGACGAACTCGAAGAAGCTTTCCAGCGCCGCAAGCGCAAGGAACTGGAGCAGGCGCGCATGGCAGGTTCTGGAGAGTACCAGCCGGTACAGCAGCGGGTGCGCTCCGGCGCCAAGGTCGGCCGCAACGATCCCTGCCCCTGCGGCTCAGGCAAGAAGTACAAGAAGTGCTGCGGCGTGAACGCGTAGAACAGTTTCGAGTTTCAGTTTCAGTTTTAGGAAGTTCCCACGCTTCGCCCTTTCGACTTCGCTCAGGGCAGGCTCCAGCGGGCGAAAGGGTAGGGTCCCCGCCGGGAAATCTAGACATCAAATACCGTGGACCACCTTCATCCAACGTGCAAGCCCATCGAGATCAGGAAATAGCGCGTATTCGCTTACGCCGGCTAGCTCCAAGAATTTTGTAGCTCGGTCTAGAGCCTTGTCTGAGAACTCAATTTTGTAAACATGCTTGGGGCAGATTGTTTCTAATGGCTTTTTCAAGTTCCAGTGCAGTGTAAAAACTGCTTTTTGAGCAAGAACTCGTTGATTAGTCTTATTCGGAAGAATAGCGATGGCGTCCGGCCCACCTTTAAACTTTCGCTTTCCTGTAATGAAGTAGTCGAAATACTCGCCGTATATGTCTGACTGAGGGTGCAGCAATGAGCCGTCGCCAATTTGCTGTTGATTCAACTCAAAAGGATTGAGTACCCAGATTGCGGCACGCCCGCGAAATTCGCGCACCGCAAAATAAAGCGCAACAGCAAAGCTTTCTGTCCAGTCGAGGAGTCGTGTCGGAATTTTGTGGTGCTGCATAATGAACAGCCTGTCCCAGGACGTGCTATTTGCTGGGATGAGGGAACCAGCCCTAGTTAGCAGATCGTAGTAGAGAATTGATTCCAGGGCGGCGAATTCCGGTCGCCTGGCCAGAGTAGGTGTCAGCTGCCAATCGGCCCTGCCGTGGCCGCGAAAAAATGGAATGTCGCAACCGTTGCGTTTTAGCAGGTCTAGAGTTGCCCTGATTTTGGTTAGCAGCTCCGCAAATTCGTCCATGAGGACCTATATGTGTACCAATTTTACTTACTACTCTCAAGAGAATGCGAATCGTAGAGGCAGTGACCTGACGGGTGGCCCACCCTTTTCGCCCGGTTTTGGCGAAGCGTGGGGCTGTTATTGTCCATCGCGCCGCCTCAATCCCGGATAGATTCCGAGCCGCTCCCGCCCGCGTGCTGTCCACCGCCCAGACGTAACCGACCTGCTATACCGCTTTATTCATATCAATCGGCAAATTGGCCGCTTTCAACTCGCGGGCGAGTGTTAGCCTCCACGCGCCAGCATCATCCAGCTTCACGAAGAGAACTCCCGCGTAGTCTGATGGGATTTCCACGGCTTGCTCGTACAACGCGCAGACGCGCCTGCGCCCAAGTTTCCCCAGAAAAAATCCTAGTTCAAGAATCACGTTCTGCCGCGCGCGGGGCAGTTGAGCTTCGTAAGAGGTTTCGCTCAACCCGCCTCGATCATCCCCAGTCAGAAGCACAACCGCAAATGCTACATCGGAGTATTCAACGAATTTCTCTATGACGGTGCGTCCTTCGTTGGGCTGCTCGTGCAGGATAGTTACAGGCAACTGCAACTTCTCGATAAAGCGTGCTACCGATTGTAGAGCCGACTCGTTTCGTCCGTGAACCAAGAAGACCCGATTACCGTGTGGCGCGGCGATGTGTGGCTGCTTCTGCCCGCCGGATTGCAATTCCGCCTCAGTTTGCAACAATTCCACCAGGCTCGCCAGCATTGTCAATTGTCCGTTGAGCGTTTTCACACGGTGGTTTTCCCAATACAACTCTCCTGCGTTCATTGGGTGGGATTCATATCTGCCGATGTCCAGGACGCTACCTACGTTTGGGGAGTTAGAGCCAAACGCTTTGACGAGGAACTCACGTGTCGTGTTGAACCAAGCTGAATAAGCGTCGGACTTGAGCGGACGGTTCTTAAGAAGTTCGTTTGCGCGTTCGATCTGACGCTGCAAAAGGGAAATCCCTTGTTCTGGGGGAACGGTGGGTGGCGTAGGCGGCGGCTGTGGAGTTCGCGTTTTGGCCATGTTTGCGCGTTATGTTAGCAGGAACAACAAACATTCTAAATGCGCCGACGGCGGGGTGGCCCACCCGCCGGTTCGATGCAGCCTGCAAAACTGCACAGGCGATTTACACAATTTAAGCGCAGTTATCCACAGGAGCAGCGATTGACGGAGATGCTAGGCTGGTACCTAGCCAATATGCACCTGCCCGACCCAAGCTACGTTACGTTTATCAGCTCGGTTCTTACCTTCGGTACAGCACTGATTCAATACCTTCGGTCCCGCTCCAAAAAAAAGTCGAAATCAACGTACGCTGTTTTTAAAAAAACCGATTTCGCGATATCGCGTCTGTGGAGAGCAGCTACGGCTTTAAAAAAATGGCGCATTGTTTACCGACTGGGTACTTTACATGTCGCGTCTTCGGTGCGAACGCTTTTTAAGAAACATCAAGAAATTGCACTATGCTTGCACTGTTTTCAAAAAAAACCTCTGGATAACCACTTTGGACCACTTCTGATGTTTAAGGTCTACATCTGACTACTTCCGGATTTATCCACATAAGCTAGAAGCAGACAGGTTACCCACCCACCCGCATGTAACTTGGCGTGGCGGGTTGCCCCACCCTTGCCGCTCCTGCGGAAGCCTGACCTGAGCGCAGCGAAGGGGCAAAGGGTGGGACACTCCGATCATCGTGCCCACCTAAACCGTTAAGCCGCTGCCGAGCTGGACTGGACCTTGAAGCGGACGCGTTCGTGCCGCTGAAGGAATGCGACGATCTCAAACAGGTTCTTGGCGTGCGGATTCCCCGTCGGACCAAGCATGCGCATCAGGCTCTTAGGCGAACGGTGCATGACCTGTCCGAGTTTGGTGAACCCCACTGTGGCGTTGATGAAATCCCGGAGTACGGTCTTGCCGGTTTCGACGTCGCCGGAGAGAAAACCTTCAATCGCTTCCCGGAGAAGCGCCTTGCGGAAGGCGGAATCGCGTTTGACCCGCGCTTGCACGGTTTGCTTGAAATCTCGCGTGAGAGCCATATCGCCTCCTACTGCTTTCGCCGCTTGTAGTCCTGCCAGAATGCGATGGCCATGGCGATGTCCCGCTGCTGGCGCTTTTTCGTTCCGCCGCCGAGAAGGATCACCAGTCGATCGCCATCTTTGCCGAAGTAAATACGGTAGCCGGGACCGAAGTCGATGGTGTATTCGTAAACGCCGGAGCTAACGCCCTTGACGTTCGAGAAGTTGCCTTGCCCGATGCGCTTCACCGCAATCGCGACCTTGGCGGCGGCATGGGCGTTGAGTCCCTCGAACCACGCCGCGAAAGGGCTGCGCCCGGCCGTGTCGAGATACTCGCGCACATCGACCATGGCAGATGGTACCATATCTGTTACCATTGTCAAATCAGGCGTAAGCCTAAACCACCCACGGGTTGAACACCGGGACCCCTGTCCCGGCGACATCCTTGGTGTTGCGGGTCACCAGCGTTAGGTTATGGTGGAAAGCCGTGGCCGCCAGCAGTCCATCAATTACGGGCAGAGGCGATTTTGGCCCTGCCTGCCGGCGCGATAGCCAAGTACCTCAGCGGCTAAAGCCGAGTTCAAACATGCCGCGGGAATGCAGGGCTCCCTCGGCTGCGCTCGGGACAAGTTCCGCCCTGCGCCACCCAGGCAACCGCTCTAGCCGCCGGGCCTCACTTCGCTGCCGGGACGAGGGGCGAAGAATGGTGATGGGCAATGCGCCATTCCCCACCGCGCTTCGTGACCAGCATGGTAAAGCGCGAGGGTCCCGGTACCGGCTTCCCCTCTTGCATCCGGGTGAACTCGTAAAATCCGGTCACCAGCACGGCGTGGTCGTCGATCGGAATCGTGTGCCTTTCCTGGATCACGTTCTTGTTGCCGCTCCCTTTCAGCTTCAGGTCCGTGAAGTACTTCTCGATGGCTTCCGTGCCGGTGGAAATGACCGGACTCTTGGTGCCGAGCAGGATTGCGTCGGGCCAATAGTTCTTCGCCACTGCTGCCGGGTCATTGGTGTTATACGACGCCGACCAGCGGTCGATCGCCGCGTTGGCCTCTTCTGCTGGGCCAGCCAGAGCCAGGGCCGGCGACATCAACAGCAGTCCGACCAAAAGCAGTCGACTAAATCGCGCGATTTTCATGAAGCTCGGAATTTGAGTTTTTCTCGGTTGGAAAACAGCCGCCGTGGCGGCCTCCATTTTTGCCAGCCGACGCATGTCTCGTTTCACTATTTATCCTCTATTCCAGAATCAGAGCGGCTAAGGTGGATTGCCCGCAGCGGGCGAGAAAAGCCGTGGTGCGCGATGATAGCAGGTGAAGACCAAGCCGACTCGGATAATCCAAGGTTCCCTTGCAATCAGTTCAGGCCGCTGTTGTATACTCTCGGCAACTTCTCTCCGGCGGGTCCTCACATATGACTCAAAAACAAGCCCGAACGTTGAGTATCACAGCGTTAACGTTGCTGCTTGCGTCGGTCGCTGCGGCACAAAAAATCAGGGTGGAGTTCGACCAGAGCGCCGATTTCTCGAAATACAAGACCTTCGCGATTCGGGGCGGACAGTTGAACAGCACGAATCCCGCGCTCAACAGCGAGCTCACCCGGAAGCGCGTGGAGAGCGACATTGAGCGCGCGCTGACCGCCAAGGGCTTAACGGCAGCCGCCGGCAGAGCCGACCTCAACGTCCGTTATCACCTCGGAACGGCGCGCAGAACTGAAGTCGAGCGATACCCCGCAGGATGGCGGGGGTGGGGCACGCGCGTTGTCAGAGTTCCCTACGCCGAGGGCACGCTGGTCATCGACCTGCGTGATGCAGCCGCGAAATCGCTGGTGTGGCGTGGCATCGCAACGCAAGAAAAAAGCTCCGCCGGTGACATTGCCGGCAAGCTCGACGACATGGTCCGCAAGTCCTTAGACAAATACCCGCCTAAACAGAAATGACGGATGTAGGGCGCTCCGGCGCCAAGATCGGGCGCAACGATCCCTGCCCCTGCGGCTCAGGGAAGAAGTACAAGAAGTGCTGCGGGGTGAACGCGTAGAACAGTTTCGAGTTTCAGTTTCAGAAAATCCCCCTTCGTCAAAAGCGGACGAAAGAGTGGCCACCCGGCGGATTCCGCACTTGTTCATGAGCGACGCTCAGGCGTAACTTATGGCGGTGAGTCAACCGACGGAAATCGCGGTTTATTGCGCCGATGTCGGCTCAATTCCGAAGAGCAAATTCGGGTGGGCTCGGGTGTGCGGCGCGCAGGAACAGACGGGTAGAGACATCGAACGGCTTGCCAGTGCTATCGCCGCTGACGTTCAGGTGCGGTGCGTTGCACTTGGGTTCGAGTGTCCTCTGTTTGTCCCCTTGTACAAAGCCAGCGCAGATGTTTTGCGTAGTCGGCCCGGCGAAGGAGACCGATCATGGTCCGCTAGCGCTGGCGTGTGTTCGCTGGGTGCGGGCCTAGTCGAGTCCGCATGGCTGCTGGCCTGTGTGCGGTCCCGGTGCCAGGGCCCCATTCCAGTCTTCGTGAATCCTTCAGCGTTCCGTAAGGTGGGCCAAGGTCTTTTGCTATGGGAAGCATTCATTACTGGGGAGCGGTCCGGGACTGATGAAGAAGACGCCCTAGCAGCCGCTCGACTTTTCCAGTCCACTTGGCCGGAGTTGAGTGACGTAATGCCATGCCGTGATTTGCAAGTCATGTCCCTCATCGGGATGGCCGCGCTGCGCACAGGGTGGAGCGAAGACATCGAGTTGCTGAAGGAAAAGCCATACGTAATAGGACATGCCGTTGCAGATTCCCGAAAGAAGGGGAGAGCCGCGAATGGGTGACATCAAGCTGTTTCGGTATGGACCGAAGGTTTACGAGCTACAGGGTAAATCGGCAACCATAGAAAAGTCCTTGCAGGCGCTTATAGAACGCCACATGGAAGACTTTCTCGGAATTCGTTTCCTTGCTACCGAGTACGCCACAGGCAGGAGCCATAGCGGTAGGATTGATACGCTGGGAATTGACGAGAACGGATCACCCGTGGTGGTTGAGTACAAACGCACCCTGAACGAAAATGTTATTACGCAAGGGCTTTTCTACCTTGACTGGCTCCTGGATCACAAGGCTGAGTTCGTTCTGCTCGTCGCCAGGAGATTCGGGCAGAGTGTTGCGGACGAAATCGACTGGTCGAACCCGCGGCTGCTCTGCATCGCGGGTGATTTTACCAAGTACGATGAATACGCCGTTCAACAAATCAATCGCAACATTGAGCTGATTAGATATCGCCGCTACGAAGACGATCTTCTGGTTCTGGAGCTGGTTAACGCGACGACAGCCGACGAAGGGCAAAACGGCAGTGCTGTATCGAGTCGCACGCCAGCCACGGCAAAGAGTCCTCTGGAATACCTGAATCAGGCTTCACCCGATCTCCGTGACATTTACGAATCTCTCAAGGCATTTTTGATTGCGCTTGGTGACGATGTGCAAGTCACACCCCTGAAGTATTACATCGCATTCAAGCGCATCCGTAACTTTGCCTGTGTCGAAATCCATCCACAGGCACAGAAGCTAGCGGTGTTCGTGAAGATTAACCCCGATTCCGTCGAGCTCACATCGGGGTTCCTGCGGGATGTCCGTTCAATCGGACATTTCGGAACTGGAGACCTAGAAATAACAATTAGCTCGGACGAGCAGCTTGAGCGCGCGAAGCCGCTGGTACTGAAGAGCTACGAATCGAGCTAATCGGGGCCGGCCCCACCCATTCGCCCGGGGGAGCCTGCCCTGAGCGCAGCGAAGGGGCGAAGGGTGCGGCACTCCGATCATCGCGACCACCTAAAGCGTTAAGCCGCTGCCGAGCTGGACTGGACCTTGAAGCGCACCCCTTCGTGCCGCTGCAGGAATGCGACGATCTCAAACAGGTTCTTGGCGTGCGGATTCCCCGTCGGGCCCAGCATGCGCATCAGGCTCTTAGGCGAACGGTGCATCGCCTGTCTGAGTTTGGTGAACCCCACCGTGGCGTTGATGAAATCCCGTAGTACGGTCTTCCCGGTTTCGACGTCGCCGGAGAGAAAGCCTTCAATCGCTTCCCAGAGAAGCGCCTTGCGGAAGGCGGAGTCGCGCTTGACCCGCGCTTGGACGGTTTGCTTGAAATCTCGCGTGAGAGCCATGGCAGATGGTAAATGACTACAGTTGCACCACCGACAGGCCAGGGATACGTTGAAAGTGGCGGAGATTGCCAGTGGCTACGCTGTAGTCGAGTTCCAAGGCCGTCACTCCGATCAGCAGATCCGAAAGCGGAAGGCGAACCCCTTTGGCCTGATTCTCGCCATCGATCTGGCCGGCGCGAAGAGCAACCGAAACAGTTATCGAATGGATTGGCACAGCCGTAAGCAGTTCCTGGATGAACTGCAACCGCTTGGCTTTTCGCTGCGGTGTGTCAGCGCGGGTTGCACCGTGGGCCAGTTCTATCAGAGTGACGACCGAGACGGCGACCTCGGCATTTCCCACTTTGTTAGCGATGGCGGCGAGCATCTGCCGTGCATTCTGCCCCTGACGCTCGGCAGCAACCAGCACACTGGAATCGAGGATCAGTCCCATGCCGGCGGTTCTAGCGCTTCGCGGTGGCTCTCGATAGCTGCCGCGACATCCTTGGCGAAGTCAGCGTCCATAACCGCTGTCGAGTCCTCGGGTAGCAGCGCGATGCACTCAGAAATTGAACGGTGAGGCGGAGCGGGCGGATGGATCACCGCCACGGGCAGCTTGCCGCTCTCGATTATGATTTCTGCACCTGCACGCACCCGGGCCAGCACCGAAGCGAAGTCGCTGGCGGCCTCTGCTTCCGAGATGTGGATCACATGGTGGGCCATGCCGCGATTATACTGCCATTCCTTGTGGTCCCGGGGCTCGCCCACACTACGCGAAATCCGGGCTGACTATCGGCTTCTCCTTTGTGCACAGGTGTCCTGCGTAAGCCTAAGTCACCCACGGATTGAACGCCGGGACCCCGGTCGCGGCGACATCCTTGGTGTTGCGGGTCACGAGCGTCAGGTTATGGTGCAAAGCCGTGGCCGCACGTAGTCCATCAATGACGGGCAGGGGCGATTTTGGGCCTGCCTGGGCGGCGAGGCGGCCCCAGCGATCCGCGACCGCCGGGCTTCAGGCTGGGGTCGGGCCGGCGGGCCATTCTCCTTCCGCACAGGCAGCTCCCGAAACGCCCGTAAGGTCTTGTCCTAACGTGACCTAGAGAGCCTGTTTTGTTAACCTTTCTGCCACCGTTCTCAATTGACAATTTCTGTCACTCAACATACGATTCGCCCTACCCAGAGTTGAACATTTTTCCCCCGAGCTGATGCTGTAATCCCGTATTGCGGGCGCGGTTCCGAGTCACGCTGGAGAGTAGGAAGATAGGGAGGGGTATGTCTCAGCGGTTGGGCGACCTGCTGGTTAAAGAGAAGGTAATCACGCAGGAGCAGCTGGATCAGGCGCTCAAGGTCCAGAAGGAATCCGGCACCCGCCTGGGGTCCATCCTGGTCAAGCTGGGGTATCTCTCCGACGAGGACGTCACCAACTTTCTCTCCCGCCAGTACGGCGTGCCCGCCATCAATCTGGCCTACTTCGAGATTGATCCGACGGTGGTCAAGCTCATCCCTTACGAGACCGCCAAGCGTTACCAGATTCTGCCGCTCAGCCGGGTCGGCGCCTCGCTCACCATCGCCATGGTGGATCCCACCAATGTGTTCGCCATGGACGATATCAAGTTCATGACCGGGTTCAACATCGAGCCGGTGGTGGCGTCGGAAAGCTCGATCCTGGACGGCATCGAGAAGGCGTATGGCGCCGCCCACGAGGAAGACCTGGAAAAGGTCATGATGTCGATGACCGAGGGCGGCGACGCCGATGTCGAACTGCAGGCCGAAGAAGAGGAGATGGGCCTGTCGGAATTGGAAAGGGCGGCCGACGAAGCGCCCATCGTCAAGCTGGTGAACCTGATCCTGACCGATGCGGTGAAGCGCGGCGCCAGCGACATCCACGTCGAGCCCTACGAGAAGGAATATCGCGTCCGCTTCCGTGTGGACGGCATCTTGCAGACCATCATGTCGCCGCCGATGAAGCTGAAAGATGCCATCACCTCGCGCATCAAGATCATGGCGAAGTTGGACATCAGCGAGAAGCGTCTGCCGCAGGACGGGCGCATCATGCTGAAGGTGAACCTGGGCGGCCGGAAGAAGCAGCTCGATTACCGGGTCAGCACCCTGCCCACGCTGTGGGGCGAAAAGATCGTCATGCGGCTGCTCGACAAGGAAAACCTGCGGCTGGACATGACCAAGCTGGGCTTCGAGCCGGAATCGCTGGTGAAATTCGAGAAGGCCATCCTGAAACCCTACGGCATGGTGCTGGTCACCGGCCCCACCGGCTCCGGCAAGACGAACACGCTGTACTCGGCGATTTCGCGGCTCAACGTGCCGGACACCAACATCATGACCGCGGAAGACCCGGTGGAATTTCAGTTGGCCGGCGTCAACCAGGTGCAGATGAAGGAATCGATCGGGCTGAATTTCGCCGCCGCGCTGCGCGCGTTCTTGCGGCAGGACCCGAACATCATCCTGGTGGGCGAGATCCGCGACTTCGAGACGGCGGAAATCGCCATCAAGGCCGCGCTCACCGGTCACCTGGTGCTCTCCACCCTGCACACCAACGGCGCGCCGGAGACGATCAGCCGCCTGATGAACATGGGCATCGAGCCGTTCCTGGTGGCGACCTCGGTGCACATGATCGTGGCGCAGCGCCTGGTGCGGCGCGTGTGCGGCGAGTGCAAGGCCGAGGTGGAGCTGCCACCGCAGGCGTTAATCGAGGCCGGCTTCACGCCCGCAGAAGCCAAGACCGTGAAGGTCTCCAAGGGCAAGGGCTGCGGGGTGTGCAACAACACCGGCTACAAGGGCCGCTGCGGCCTGTATGAAGTCATGGAAATCGATGATGAGGTGCGCGAACTGATCCTGGTGGGCGCTTCCGCCGTGGAACTGAAGAAAAAAGCGGTGGAGCGCGGCATGATTACCTTGCGCCGCAGCGGCCTGATCAAGGCCATGGCCGGCGCGACCACGCTGGAAGAAGTGGCGCGCGAAACCGTGCACTGAGGCAGTTACGGAAACTCGAGCAAGCAACGCAACTCGAAACTAGAAACGGGAAGCTGGACTATGGCCGCATCACTTAGCGATCTTCTGAAAAAGCTCCTCGAATTGAGCGGCAGCGACCTGCACATCACCACCAACTCGCCGCCGCAAATCCGCGTTCACGGCCACTTGCAACCGCTGGACATGCCGCCGCTGACGCCCGCCGAAACCAAGTCGCTGGCCTACAGCGTCATGACCGACGCGCAAAAGCACCGCTTCGAGGAAGATCTGGAGCTCGACTTCTCGTTCGGCATGAAAGGGCTGGCGCGGTTCCGCGCCAACATTTTCAACCAGCGCGGCGCGGCCGGAGCGGTGTTCCGCGTGATTCCGTTCGAGATCAAGAGCTTTCAGCAATTGAACCTTCCGCCGGTGGTCGGCCGGATGTGCGACAAGCCGCGCGGCTTGATCCTGGTCACCGGCCCGACGGGATCCGGGAAATCCACCACGCTGGCGGCGATGATCGACAAGATCAACACCGACCGCCACGATCACATCATCACCATCGAGGACCCGATCGAATTCGTCCACCAGCACAAGAATTGCCTGGTGAACCAGCGCGAGGTGCATTCCGACACCAAGTCGTTCACCAACGCGCTGCGCGCCGCCCTGCGGGAAGACCCGGACGTGGTGCTGATCGGCGAAATGCGCGACCTGGAGACGATCGAATCGGCGCTGCGCATTGCCGAGACCGGCCACCTCACTTTCGGCACCTTGCACACCAATTCGGCCGCCTCCACGATTAACCGCGTGATTGACGTCTTCCCGTCGCACCAGCAATCGCAGATCCGCGCCCAGCTTTCCCTGGTGCTGGAAGGAATCATGTGCCAGGCGTTGCTGCCCAAGATCGGCGGCCAGGGCCGCGCCATGGCGATGGAAATCCTGATCCCCAACTCGGCCGTGCGCAACCTGATCCGCGAAGACAAGATTCACCAGATTTATTCCTCCATGCAGGCGGGCCAGGACAAGTTCGGCATGCAGACGTTCAACCAGTCCCTGGCGACGCTGTGCATGACCAAGCAGATCACGCTGGAGACGGCGTTGCAGCGTTCCTCCATGCCGGACGAGTTGCAGGAAATGATTAACCGTGGCGCCGGAATCACCAAGCCGGGAGTCGGGGCGGCGGCGCCGGGCAAGAGGTAGACAGGCTTTCAGCAGGCAGGACATCCGCCTCTGCCTGCGGAAGAACTGACAAACTGTTTTTGCGAGGTTCACATGCCAGTTTTTACGTTCACGGGCAAGAACCCCGCCGGCGAGAAAGTAGCCGGCGAGCGGGTTAGCGAGAACAAGCAGGTGTTGAAGGCGGCGCTCACCCGCGAGCGCATCACCGACACCACCATCAAGGAGAAGGGCAAGGAATTCGTGATGCCCACCTTTGGTTCGGGCAAGGTGGCGACCAAGGACATCGCCATCTTCTTCCGCCAGTTCTCGGTGATGATTGATGCCGGCCTGCCGCTGGTGCAGTGCCTGGAGATCCTGGCCGCCAACCAGGAGAACCCGGTGTTCCAGAAGGCTCTGACCGGTATCCGGCAGACGGTGGAAGGCGGCGCCACGCTGTCCAATGCCATGCGCGGCTACCCGAAGATTTTCGACGACCTCACCACCAACATGATCGAGGCGGGCGAAACCGGCGGCATTCTCGACGTCATTCTGCAGCGCCTCTCGACCTACGTGGAAAAGGCCGTGAAACTGCGCTCGGCGGTGAAGTCGGCGCTGATCTATCCCGTATCCGTCATCAGCATCGCGGTGCTCATCGTGGGCGCGCTGCTGAAATTCGTGGTCCCGATTTTTGCCAACCTGTTCGCCGGTCTGGGCGTCGAACTGCCCGCCCCCACGCGCTTTGTCATGGGCCTGAGCTACCTGGTGAGCACCTTCTGGTGGTTGTTCTTCGCGGTGCTGATCGCGCTGGTCATCGGCATCAGGCAGGTCCGCAAGCACCCCAGGGGCCGCTATCTCTGGGACAACATGATGCTGCACCTGCCGGTGTTCGGCATGGTGCTGCGCAAGATCGCGGTGGCGCGTTTCACCCGCACCCTGGGCACCCTGATCACCTCGGGCGTGCCGATCCTGGAGGGCCTCAGTATCACCGCGCGCACCTCCGGCAACGCGGTGCTGGAACAAGCGCTGATGAAGGTGCGCAAGGCGATCGAAGAAGGCCGGACGATTGTGGACCCGCTCAAGGAAAGTGGCGTGTTCCCCAACATGGTGACGCAGATGATCGGCGTCGGCGAAGCCACCGGCGCCATGGACGCCATGTTGCAGAAGATCGCCGATTTCTACGAAGACGAAGTGGACTCGGCCACCAAGGACATGCTGACGCTGCTGGAACCGGTGATGATCTCGTTTCTGGGCGTGGCGGTCGGCGGCATCGTGATCTCGCTGTACATGCCGCTGTTCTCCATGATCTCCAAGCTCTCGGGGGGCTAGACAGACGCGATTCTGAAAACTGGAACTCACCACGGAGACACGGAGGCACGGAGGAAACAGCAGCCAACGAATCCCCGTGTCTCCGTGCCCCCGTGGTGCAATCCATCGTAAGTACCTCGGACATGCTGAATACGTGACGTCCAGGTTGGCGGCCGCGTGGTAGCTAAAGGCGTGATGGGTGAGCAGTTCAACGAGCGAAGCTGGCTGATTTGGCTGGGCAAGGTGAGGATCATCATCATCACCTTTGTCTTTGGCATCGAGTTGGCCGTGACCGTCCTGACGCCCACCTACCTTCCCAAAAGGCTCTTTGTCGTCGCCATCCTGCTGTGGTACACGCTGTCGGTTTTCTACCTCCTGCTGCTTTCCTTATGGCGAGATGGGCGCTTCCAGGCGCGTTTACAAGTCCTCACCGACCTGTGCATGGCCGCCACCATCGTCTATCTGACCGGCGGCATCGACAGCTCCTTCAACTTCCTTTATCCGCTGATCATCATCGTTGCCGCCATCCTGTTCTCGCGGGCGTGGACGTTCTTGATCGCCGCGCTGGCGTTCATTCTCTCCGGCGCCATCCTGGAGCTGTCGTACTTCGACATGCTGCGCTCCTATTCGGTGAGCCGGCCCGACCTGCGCAGCCTGCAAGCCAGCATCCTCATCAACCTGTTCGCCTACGCGGCCATCGCCTATCTGGCCAGCCAGTTGAGCATGAAGCTGCGCCAGGCCGACGTCCGGCTGCAGGAGCAGAGCGGCGCGCTGGAAAACCTGCAGGCGCTGCATGAGAACATCGTCGACTCCATCAGCGGCGGCCTGATCACCACCGGCATGGACGGCCGGGTGCGCCTGATCAATGCCGCCGGGCAAAAACTGCTGGAACGCGGCGAGAACACCGTGGTGGGCCGCGGCGTGGAGCACCTCTTCCTCGACCAGTTGCCGGAGCCGGGCGCCGATGCGGTGCGTTGCGAGGTGCGTTCCGCCACGCCGAACGGGGGCACCAAGACCTTCGGCATGAGCCGCTCCGTGCTGGAAGTGCCCGACCGCGGCGCCATGGGCTACGTGTACACCTTCGACGACCTCACCGAGATTCGCCGCCTGGAGCGCGAGGTGCGGCTGCGCGACCGCATGGCGGCCGTGGGGCGCATGGCGGCCGCGATTGCGCACGAGATCCGCAATCCCCTCTCCTCCATCGCCGGCTCGGTCAAGGTGCTCGCCGACGTCTCCGTGCTCAACCAGGAGCAGCGCACGCTGGTGGACATCGTGACCCGCGAGTCGGAGCGTCTCAACAACATCGTCTCCGACTTCCTCACCTACTCGCGCGAGAAGAAGTACGAGTTCACCACTCTCGACCTGGTGCCGTTGCTCGAGGACACGCTGATCCTGCTGCAGAACCGCGCCGCGCCGGGTGCGGCAGCGCTGCAGATCGTCCGCCAATTCGAGGCGGCGCATGCTCCGGCGCAGGTTGACGGCGACCGCATCAAGCAGGTGTTCTGGAACATCTGCGATAACGCTATCCGCGCCATGCCGGGGGGTGGAACGTTGACGGTTACGCTGCGGGCGCACGAGGCGAACTGGCTGATCAGCTTCACCGACACCGGGCACGGCATGCGCGGGCTGGAGATGGAAAAGATTTTCGAGCCGTTCCAATCCGGTTTCGATGGAGGAACCGGGCTGGGGCTGGCGATCGTGTACCAGGTCGTGCAGGCGCATGAGGGCAAGATTTCCGTGCGCTCCAAGATCGGGCAGGGAACCGTGTTTACGGTGCAGTTGCGACAGGCCGCGGCGGCCGGTTCCGAGCCCGCCCCTGCGGCCGCGGCAAGGGGGGCGCGTGGGTAATGTCCTGGTGGTTGACGACGAGCGCTCGATTTGCGAGTTGCTGGAAATCGCCCTGCGCAAGGACGGCCATAAAGTCGAGACCGTCCAATCCGGGGATCATGCCAAGAAGAAGGTCAATTCCGCCCTCTTCGACGTGATCGTCACCGACATCAAGATGCCGAACACCAACGGCATCGAGGTGCTGCGCTACGCGCACAGCGTCTCGCCCGATACGGCCGTGGTGCTGATCACCGCCGTCGACGACCTGGAGTCGGCCGTGCAGGCGGTCAAGGCGGGGGGCGCGTTCGATTACATCCGCAAGGGACCGGCGCTGGTGGAGGACGTGAAGTTCGCCATCAGCAAGGCGATGGACAAGCTCTCTCTGCGGCGGCAGAACCTGGCCTTCAAGCGCGATGCCGCCAGCCGCAACTCGCTCGACAACCTGGTCGGAGTGAGTCCGACCATCGAAAAGCTCAAGCAGACTATCCGCACCGTCGCGCCCACCCACAGCACCGTGCTGATTCATGGCGAGAGCGGTACCGGCAAGGAACTGGTGGCGCGCGCGGTCCATGCCTGCTCCACGCGTGCCGGCTTGCCCTTCTTGCCCGCCAACTGCGGCGCCTTTACCGAGACCTTGCTGGAAAGCGAGCTGTTCGGATATTTGAAAGGCTCGTTCACCGGCGCCAACCAGAACCGGCGCGGGCTGTTCGAGGAAGCCACCGGCGGCACCGTCTTCCTCGATGAGATCAGCGAGATGAGCATCGGCATGCAGGTCAAGCTGCTGCGCGTGCTCCAGGAAAATGCCGTGCGGCCGCTGGGGTCGGCCGCCGAGACCGCGGTGGACGTGCGCGTCATTGCCGCCACCAACCGCGACCTGGAACGTACCACCGCGGAAGGCAATTTCCGCGAAGACCTCTACTATCGCTTGAGCGTCATCCCTATCTACGTTCCGCCGTTGCGCGAGCGGCCGGAAGACATTCCCATGCTGGCGAATCATTTTCTGAAGAAGTACGCGCCGGCGGCGGGCAAGAGCATCCTGCGTGTAGTCCCGGATTCGTTGCGTGCCCTGGCTGGTTACGAATGGCCGGGCAACGTGCGGCAATTGGAGAACACCATCGAGCGCGCCGTCGCCCTCTGCACCGGGAACGAACTTGAGGTGGAACTGCCGGTGGAGCGCGGACGCGCTTGCGCCGCCGCCGCCGGAGCCGGTGGCGCCGCCGCAACGGTCCCCATTCCGCCGGATGGAATGGATATGGAAGGCTACGTCGCCGACCTGGAGCGGGCGCTGATCCAGTCGGCGCTGCGGCAGTGCAACGGGGTCCAGACCCGGGCCGCCGAGATGTTAAAGCTTTCCTATAGGTCTTTCCGGCATCTGCTGAAAAAGTATGATCTTTAATGGTTTCAAGTTTCAGTTTCAGTTTCGGTTTCAGCCTGAAGCGCGCGAGGCATTCTTATGTCGCACACATACAAGGACCTCATCGTTTGGCAACGTTCCATCGACCTTATTGAAAAGATATACCGTATGACGAAATGTTTTCCCCGCGATGAGGCGTATGGATTGACAGCCCAACTCCGACGCGCCGCGGTGTCGATCGCCAGCAACATCGCAGAAGGGCAGGGGCGTATGACCACCGGCGAATTTCGACATTTCGTTGGCCAAGCGCGAGGATCGGCGTTGGAAGTGGAAACACAGCTGATAATTGCGGAGCGCTTGGGCTACGTTGATAAGGCGGCGGTCGCACCGGCGTTTCAGGATTGCGACGAAATCAAGCGCATGCTCCACGGGCTGGCGGAGTCACTCACCGAAATGTCGGCCAAAAACTAGCGTCCTGCACCCACGACTGAAACTGAAACTGAAACTGAAACTGAAACTGAAACTGAAACTGAAACTGAAACTACTTCTTCCCCTCTTTCAATTGCTGCTTCCAACCCAGGATGCGCGCCTTGTTGCCCTCCGCTTCCGCCTCCGGAACCATGCCCTTTTTCTGGTAGAGGATGGAAAGTGAAGTGTGCGCGAGCACGTCGTTGGGATCGAGTTGCGCGATGCGGTTCGCAATTTCGATCGCATCATCCAGCCGGTTCATGTCCTGGTAGGCGCGCGAAAGGCCGTGCATCGCCTCGGTGAAGGTGGGATCGGCTGCGAGGGATTGCTGGTAGGCTGCCACCGCTTCCTCGTGCCGCCCTTCGGCGTAGAGGTCGAGCGCGTTGTAGTAATGATCCTCGGCGGTTTGGCGCACGTCTGACATGGAAACAGTCTGTCAGTCGATCGGTCGATCCGTCAATCGGTTCGGAATCATAGACCGATCGACCGACAGACCGATAGACTGACAGACGATGTGGTACCTCCTGCGATTCCTGTGGAACGCCACCCGCGGCCATCACTTGGCCCCGTGGCGCAGTCCGTATCTGCGGTGGCGGATCGAGACCTACACCGGCGTCAAGATGCAGGACATCGGATTCCTGGAATTTTTCGAATTCATGTGGAAGGAGCGGGCGGAACTGTTTCGCTTCCTGCAGTGGACGGCGGAGATGGAGCGCTACGCCCGACCCAAGCCAAAGAATCCGTAGCCACAGAGGCCACAGAGAAAAACGGCAAACCAAGCCTCTAATTCATGACTCTGTGTACTCTGTGGCTGAAATCAGGGCGTCACAGCTCCGATCTGCGCGGTCTCGAACAACACCCCGCAATCGGACCCTTTGCCCGCTCCCACGATATGCGACGCGGAACCGCGATGGCACGCGATCTCCAGGAAACCGCCGGAATTCAGCACCACGAACACCTCACCCGGCGTGCCCTCCGAGTACGATTGCGTCATCTTGGTGATTTCATGTTTTGCGATCAGCACCTTGAACGGCGGCGGCTCGGGGGCAAACAGTTGCGGCAAATCGTTGGGCGTGATGTTGGTGACCAGGTTGCCGAACTTGTCCACCTTCAGGATCACGCCCTTGAGCAGCTTGTCGTTCACCGGCTTGGGTCTGGGCGCCGCGAAGCGGATGTAGTCGGTGATTTCATCGCCAAACTTCGCCACCTCGACGCCTTTGCTCAGCCATCCCGCCACCGCGGCGAACACGTCCCGGCCGTGGAACGTGCTGCTCACCGGCTGCAAGAAATAATGGGAGGCGGAGATGTGCCGCACCGAAACCCGTTCCTCGCGGTCGTACACGAACGACAGCACGCCATTGTCGGGGGCGATGAACATTTGCTTGCCGGTGGTCACCAGCAACGGACGCCGTGTCGAGCCCACGCCCGGGTCCACCACCACCAGGTGCACCGTGTCGGCAGGGAAGTACTGGTACGCCTGCACGATGGTCAGCGCCCCGTCCAGGATGTCGAACGACTGCACCGCGTTGCAGATGTCCACGATCTGGGCCACCGGATTGATGTTCAGGATGACACCTTTCATGGTGCCGACGTAGTGGTCGTTCAGTCCGAAATCGGTGGTAAACGTGATCACACGCTGGGCCACGGGAGCCTCGTTTCGCTGGATGGTCTCAAAGGCAGGGCGACGTTAGCGCGCAGCAGCGGACAAGTCAAGAAAAGCAGTCGATGGTCGTTGGTCGATGGTCGATGGCAGTGCGGATTTGCTTTGATGACCGGCTAAGAAACACTGAGTGAGGCGATGCGATGCACGGCCATCGACCATCGACCAGAGCCTGTCCCGAGCGTAGCCGAGGGAGCCATCGACTATTCAATCCGTATGTTTCCCGACCCGGTGTGCAGGTCGAGATGAAATCCGCCGCCGTTCACGGTTCCGCGCAGGTCACGTTTCCCGATCGTGCCCTGGACGGCGACCTGGCGGTCAGTGTGGATGGATCCTGAGCTGGTGTGCGCGCTCAAATAGAAGGCGGCTTGTGCGGGCAGGCGCACGATGATGCCGCCCGACCCGGTGCTCATGCTCCAATCGCCGGTAGGCTGGCCCTGCACTTCGATGCTGCCGCTGCCGGTGTGGGCGCGCACTGCGCCGCGCACGTCGTCCACGCGGATGCTGCCTGATCCTGTCTGGAAATCGATCTCCGCGCCCGACGAACCCGCGGTGGAGCTATCGATATAGCTGATGCCGGTATGAATCCGCGAGCCTGACGCCAGCGGCACTTCCTTACCCTCGGTCTGGGCGCGACTTTCGACGGACGTTCCACTTCCCACGCCCTCGCCCCGAATCGAGCCGCTCCCCGTGTGAGCGCGCACCGAACTGTGCAGTTTGCTCACCGTGATGCTGCCCGACCCGGTGTGCGCGCGCACCGGGCCCGCAATGTCCGCCAGGCGGAGGCTGCCGGATCCGCTGTTGACCTCCGCCGGCCCAGCGACGCCGGAAATTTCCTGGCTTCCAGAACCGGTTTTCGAAAGCAGCTTCGTCTCGGCGGGCACCACCAGCTCGTAGCTAATCGAAATATTGTTGTGCCGCAGGGTTTCGCCCAGGTGTCCGATGCGCACCGTGTTGCCGCTCTGCTCGATCGGCGGATTGGCCACGATCGCCTTCATCGCCGCCTCGGGATCGCCGCCGCCGCAAAAGCCGAAGCAGAAGCCGGCACGAACCGTGCCATGGACACGAATCGTTCCCGGGGCGCCGCTTCGTACCGTGATGCTGCCCGAACCGGTTACCACTTCCAGGTCCACCGGTCCGCTGACGTTCAAGGTGCGATCGAACGTTGCCTCTTCCGCCAGCATCGGCAGAGTGCACAGCACTACCGCCAGAACCAGACCGATACGCGCCAGTTTTTTCATGGTGACCTCGTTCAAGTTTTCAGACTGCAGGCTCCAGGCTTCAGGGCACTACTTACGTGCCTGTGTGCTTGCGCCTGAAGCCTGAACCCTGAAGCCTTGAGCCTGATTTTTGGGGATCCCCCAACTGGAGGGGTCTTGGGGGATCCCCTTAGTGCCGCACCCAAGTTACTGCAGCACGATCTGGTCGCCTTCCTTGAGACCTTCCAGCACTTCCGCTTTGGCGCCGTTGGAGATCCCAAGTTTCACTGCGACCTTTTTCTTGCCGTCTTTGGCGCTCGGGTCAGGGATTTCCACCGACGCCTTCTTGTCCTTGTCGTAGAGCACCGCGCCTTCCGGAACGCGCAGCACGTTCTTGTGTTCGTCCAGGATGATTTCCGCGTTCGCGGTCATGGCCGCTTTCAATTCGCCGCCAGGATTGGTAATCGACACCCGCACCTCGAAGGTGGTGACGTTGTCCTTTTCCACGCCCATCGGCGAAATCTTCGTGACCTTGCCGGTGAAGCTCTTGTCCTTGAACGACTCCACCTTGATCCGCGCCGGCTGCCCGAGATACACCTTGCCGATATCGCTCTCGTCCACCTTGCCCTTGACGTACACCTCGCTGGTGTCGCCTTCGGTCATGACCAGGGTTGACGCCGAGCCCATCACCAGAATGGAGCTGACCGCGTTGCCGATTTCCACGTCGCGCGAGAGGATGATGCCGTCCATCGGCGCCACGATCGTGTAGTACGTATACTGCTCCTGCAACTGCGCGAGGTTCGCGCTTGCCTGCGCCACTTGCGCCTGCGCCTGTTTTTCTTTCGCCTTCAGAACGCCGAGCTGGGCCTGCGCCACCTGCTGTTTGTTGAGCGAAAGCTCATAGTTCCTCTGCGCGTCATCCAGTTGCGACTGCGAAACCACCCCGTCCTTGGCCATGCTGATGGCGCGATCGTAGGCACGCTTGAGCAGCGGGACATCGGGACTGAGGGCATCCACCTTGGCGCGTTCGTAGTCGGCGGTAGAGGCGTGCTCGCTGGCCTCGGCCGCCTCGAGCTGCGCTTTTGCCTGCCGCACTTGCGCTTCGATCTCCACCTTGTCGAGTTCGACCAGCACCGACCCGGCCTTCACCGACTGCCCGGCGTCAATGTTCCATTTCGTGACGATGCCGCTGGCCTTGGACTTGATCTCCACCTTGGTGATCGGCTCGATTTTCCCGGTCGCGACCACGCTCTTGGCCAGATCGCCGCGGTCCACCTTGGCCAGCTTCGACGAGTCAATCTTGGTTCCGCCCCGGGTGGCAGCCACAACCCCGAATACGATGATCAGTACGCCTACAATCGATCCGCCGATATACAGCCAGCGTCTCTTCTTTTTCTTACCATTGCCGTTTGCCATTACGCCCTCCTCGCCCTAACCGCCGGCCATGCTGGCTGCCACGGTGCTGGCGTCGCGCAGGGATATACAGCCCCTATGATGATCATTACGCACCGGGTGCGGATTTGGTTCCCGGATATCGGCGCAATTCACGCCTTGGGACCAATTTGGTACGAACCGCAGACCTGCTCGTTTTCCCTGGTCTTAGACACCGCGGGTTGAAAAAGGAAAGCAAAGAAACAGGCTTTAGGCTTGAAGCCAGTCATCAGTCTCCAGTCGCCAGTCTCCAGGCGGAAAACCCCGGCGACCGGCGACTGGCGACTGGGCCAGCCTGCAGCCTGACCTGTAGAATTTCGCCCAATGGCCGGATACGTCCTCCTGCGGGTGTTTGCCGTCTTGCTGCTGGTGGCGGCCAATGCCTTCTTTGTGGCGGCGGAATTCGCCCTGGTCAGCGTGCGCGACACCCGCATTCAGCAGCTCATTGAGGCCGGCCGCGTCGGCGCCCGCACCGTCCGCAAGCTGCACGAGCGCATGGACGAGCTGCTCAGCGCCGTCCAGCTCGGTGTCACCCTGGCAAGCCTCGGACTGGGCTGGGTTGGCGAGCCCACCCTGGCCGCCTTACTCCAAATGGCGATGGGCGGCGGCGATCACCCCACGGTCCTGGCTCACACCGTCGCCGTCGTGGTGGCGTTCATCCTCATCACCTACCTCCACGTTGTCCTCGGTGAAGTCGTGCCGAAATCCGTGGCCTTGCAGCGCGCCGATCGCGTCGCCCTCGCCGTCGCCGCTCCCATGGATTTCTTCATGACCGTGGCGCGCCCGTTCCTGCGCGTGATCAGCGCTTCGGCCCGCTTTGTGCTGCGCCGCTTCGGGGCCCACGAGATACGTTCCTCGGTGGTCCATTCGCCCGAGGAACTGAAGCTGATCGTGGACGCCTCCCGCCGCTTCGGCATCGTTCCCCAGCTCGAGGAAGAGATGATCCAGCACGCGCTCGAACTGGGCGAAATCACCGTGCGCCAGGTCATGGTCCCGCGTCCCGGGATTTTTTCCCTGCCTGCCGACATGCCGTTGGAACAGGCGCTGGCGCGCGTCGTCGAGGAACAGCATTCGCGCGTTCCCGTGTACGACCCGCAGCGCGGCGCCGAACACATTATCGGCCTGCTCTACAGCAAGGACCTCACGCGCTGGATGCGCCTGCGCTACACCAAGCCGGCGTCCGATCCCGCCGCCGCGCGCCTCGCCCAAATGGTGGTGCGCGACGTCATGCACGACGTGTTGGTCGTGCCTGAAACCAAGACGCTCACCGACCTGCTGGTCGAATTCCGCCACCGCAAACGCCACCTGGCTGTCGTGGTGGACGAGTTCGGCTCCACTTCGGGCGTGGTGACCGTCGAAGACGTGCTCGAGCAACTGGTGGGCGAGATCGAAGACGAGTTCGACATCGCCCCGCAGCCGCTTCCCGCCGGCGCCACCAGCATGGCGCTGGAGGGCGCGGTCAATATTCGCGACCTCGAAACCCAGTATCGCGTCCTGCTGCCCTCGGACCAGGGATTCGAAACGCTCGCGGGTTTCATGCTGGCCCAGTTCCAGCGCATCCCGAAGCCGGGCGACTCGTTCGAATACGGCGGCCGCCGCTTCACCGTACTGGAAATGGAAAACCGCCGCATCGCCCGCGCCCTGATCGAGGCGGTCGAGCCAAACTCTGCGCAGCGGGCCGGGGACTAGGAGGGGTTAACCACGGATTTTCACGGATGCTCACGGATCAAAGAAGAAAAGGTCGATCCGTGTAAATCTGTGGGAATCCGTGGTAAACGTTTTTGACGATGTTCCGCTTTCTCGCAACCCGCATCCTCTACACTCTGCCGGTCGTCTGGCTGGTGGTCTCCATCGTGTTTCTGCTCATCCACCTCGTCCCCGGCGATCCTATCCAGCAAATGCTGGGCGAAAGCGCCGCTGCCGCCGACATCCAGGCGGCGCGCCACGCCTACGGTCTTGACCTGCCGATGAGCCGGCAATACCTGAATTACTGGAAGGGCGTGCTGCACGGCGATCTTGGGCAGTCGCTGCGCTTCAACCAGAACGTCGGAAGCCTGATTGCCGAGCGTTACCCGTTCACGCTTAAGCTGACGCTGGCATCGCTTCTCGTCGCCCTGGCGACCTCGATTCCCGCGGGCGTGCGCTCGGCGCGCCGGCGTAACCGCTGGGACGACCGCGTCATCAGTTTCGCCAGCCTGCTGGGACTCTCGTTCCCGAATTTCGCCCTCGGCCCGGTGCTGATCTTGTTTTTCGCGGTGAATCTTGGACTGCTGCCCGTATCCGGCAGCGGGACTTTCGCGCATCTGGTCTTGCCGGCGATCACCATGGGCGGCGCGCTGGCGGCGATCCTTACTCGCATGGTGCGCACTTCCATGTTGGAAGAATTGGGCCAGGACTACATCCGCACCGCACGCGCCAAGGGCCTGCCGGAGCGCACCGTGGTCTACCGCCACGCGCTGCGCAACGCCATGATTCCGGTTTTGACCGTGATCGGCCTGCAATTTGGCGCGCTGCTGGCCGGCGCCATCGTCACCGAGACCATCTTCTCCTGGCCCGGCATCGGCCGCCTCACCATTCAGGCCATCAACACCCGCGACTACTACCTCGTCCAGGGCTGCATTCTGGCGATTGGATTGACCTACGTTGCGGTGAACTTTCTGACGGATTTGCTCTACTCCGCGTTCAATCCGCGGATCAGACAGTAGGGCTGGCAGCCAGGCTATGGGGGTTTATTCCGGCCAAACTTGTGATAAGGGCTGTTATCGACAGTTGTCCGCGCAACATCAGTTTCCGAGTAACCCGTGCCCCGAGCGTGATCAGCGGCAAGCGTCAACGGCATCATCTTGCCGCGTCCAGAAGTCTATGATCATGTGTGGGTGCGACGGTCCATGATTACCGATGCTGATGGCTCGTCTCTTTGGGGGAATCCACAGTATGAAGAAGATGCTCATACTTTCTTTCGTGCTCTTCGCTCTGTCCGCTTTAGGCCAGGACAAGCCCGCCAAGGCGCAGAAACTGCCGAAGCAATTGTCGGTCGAGAAGTGGTTCGTCGGGGACTGGATCTGCAAGGGGGTACAGCACGCCTCGCTGACGGGGCCTGGGGAGAAGTTCACCGATCGGTTCAGCTTTAACATGGCGCTACGCGGCTCCTGGCTCATCTACCACATCGATCAGTTGAAGGGGCCAGTGAAGGGCAGACAAACGCTGATCGGATCGAGTACCTGGGACGACAACGCCAAGGTGCACGTCCGCCGTGACATGAACATAGGCGGCTCACGGATGGACTTGACCTCGTCCGGATGGGAGGGCGACAAGCTCGTCTTTACCGGCTACATGATCACTGGCGAGGAGAAGCTGCCTGTCAAGAACACCTTCACGAAGAAAAGCGATGCGGCCTACGATAGCGCGCTCGAAGTGTTCGACGGCGACGGCAAGCCGGCAATGTGGGAAGAGGAGAGCTGCAAGAGGATTAAACGCGTAAGAGCGACGACGCCCAATCTCTAAGTCCCCTTATCTCCGGTTACGGGCCCGGAGCTCGTTTCGGACTGAAATCCCGAATCATAGCGGTTGGTCGCGCACTACCGTCTCGTGCGCGGCCATCAGCCACTTGCCGTTCACTTTCCTCAGCACTATCAGAATGCGCCCGTCGACCGTCACACCGGCATTGGTCGCCTGGTAGGTGCCAGCACAATACGCGAGGTCGCCGGTGTAGTAGAGCGTCAGCGGCTTGATGAAATCGATGTGCCCGCCCGCCTTGATGCCGCGTTCCCAATAAGCCTCGATCATCTGCCTCCCGTGCGCGAGGATGTGTGCCGAGAGATAGTAGCCATCGTCGGTGTACAAAGCCGCGACCTTTGCCACGCTCCCCGCGTTATAGAAGCTGATCCAGTCTTCCGAGACCTGCCGGATGGCCGCTTCGTCGGCGCTCATCGGCCGCTCGCGCACTTCAGGTTTTGGTACTGCCGTCTGTGGCGCGGCAAGGGGCAAGGCCATGCACATTGCAGCAAACAATACGAAGGCTCTTTTCATGGCCGGACAATAGCACAGACGTTCAGCAGCTGATGCGGAATCGGGCTACGAGATAGCAGATGGTTTGCCGGGCGACGTAACTGTTGATAAATCGCCATATCACAAGCAATGGCATTCGTGCCGTCCCTCTGGGACTCTGGAGATGTTTTCTAGACGGCTTACCCCGGGCTCACGCCCGGGGCTACTTTCTGCCGCCGCTACGCGGCTGGACTCCCAGTCACCAGCTACTCCTCTATCACCCTCTTCGGCGGCACTTCTCTGTATCCCCGCGGCATGGCGAATACCGACAGCGGCACCCTGACCTGCTTCACTTCCAGCACATTCATCTCGCTGCGGCTGCTATGTTCGCCGTTGGCGTCACCAGTGCGCGTCACGGTCACGCGCTTCAGCGGAAAGCCCTGCACCTTCGCCATCTCCGCGCGAATCATCTTGTCCACCTGCTCGTCGCCCGTGCTTGGCGGCTCCTGCTTCAGCCAGACCTTCAGCGCCGGATCCACCAGCTTGTCGGTGGTCCAGATGTCTTCCTCCAGGACCGTGGATACCTTCTTCGCGCCCGTAATGTGCATGCTGACCGTGTAGCTGGTGCGATAGCGATAATGGCGCGTCGGCAGGCCCGCCAGCAGCCCGCCATCTTCCTCCAGCAGCTTTTCGATCTTGGGCGATTCGAAGTTCACCTTCATCATGCCGCGCATGCCCTGCACCATGCCGCCCATGCCCGCCATCATCGCTTGCACGTCGTACTTGGTGTAGGTCTTGGTTGCCGGGCTGATCAGGTAGAGCGTCTTGCCCTCGTCGGGCGAAAGCATGTAGTCGCCGATCGCATAATCGTCGGCCTGGCTCTCGACAAACACCACCTTCGCCCGCGCACCACTGACGTAGGCATGCACGGTGACGTCGCCGCCGCCATCGCTGCGCGTCTGCGCCACGAATTCCACCCCGGCAAGGCAATACGCCGCCGCCATCACGACGAAACAGGAAATGCTCAGTGCCTTACGCATTCGGTCCATTCACGCGCGCCTTCAAAGTGGTGTCATCCTGAGCGAGGCGTCGCCGCGACGCCGAGTCGAAGGACCCCTATACACTGGACCCCTCTCGACTCTCATTCATCTCTCAAACCCTAACTGAAGTAAACTGAAACCGAAACTGAAACCGAAACTGAAACTCGCGTAATCCAACCCTAACCCATGGCCACAGTTGCGACCACTCCCTCCGGCATCCCGGCCACCGCGCCCGCGGCGCAGCGCTTGCGGCGCGCCATCCTGCTGAACCCGCTCGCCGCCGCAGGAATTGTCCTGGTGGTTATCTTCACCGTGATGGCCATCTTCGCGCCCTGGATCGCGCCCCACGATCCCGCCGAAATCAATCTTCCGGACCGCCTCTCCGGACCTTCGGCGGCGCACTGGCTGGGCACCGACGAGCTCGGCCGCGACATGCTCTCGCGCATCATCTATGGCGCGCGCATCTCCATGCTGGTTGGCTCCAGCGTGGTTACGGTTGCGCTCATTCTCGGCCTGATCGTTGGCTGCATCGCCGGGTACTATGGCGGACGCGTGGACCGCGTCGTCAACATCGTGATCATGAACGCCTTCCTCTCGTTTCCCGGCATATTGCTGGCCATCGCCTTCGTCGCCTTTCTCGGCCCCGGGATATTCAACCTGATCCTGGCGCTCTCTATCGGCGGATGGGTCGGCTATGCCCGCCTGGTCCGCGCCCAGGTACTGGCGACGCGCGAGCGCGAGTTCATCGAAGCCGCGCGCGCCCTCGGCGCCAGCGACTGGCGCGTCATCACGCGCCACGTCCTTCCCAACATGATCCAGCCGGTCATCGTGCAGGCCGCCATCGGTATGGCCGGCGCCATTCTCGCCGAAGCCACCATGAGCTTTCTCGGTCTCGGGGTTCCGCCTCCGGCGGCAAGCTGGGGATCGATGCTCAACGACGGCCGCGCCCACCTGTTCGACGCGCCTCACCTCGTGCTGTTTCCCGCCATGGCCGTCATGCTCGCGGTGCTTTCTTTCAACTTCATCGGCGACGCCCTGCGCGACTATCTGGATCCCCGCGCCCGCATCGAAGCCGGACTATAGGGCAAAACACAACCGCGGATTTGCGCTGATCTTCGCGGATTTCTTTTTCCGATCCGTGTTGATCCGCGTAAATCCGCGGTTGCTTTTTCCCGCTCAGCCGATGAACTTCAGGAACGATCCCGGGCTCGCGTCGAATCCCGGGAACACCGCGCCCAGGTTGCGGTTCCCGATGTGCCGGTACAACACCTCGCTCAGCACGGTACGGAAATCGGTGGTCAGCGCCAGGTCGCGGCCTTCATACAAATGTTCCTGCGCCAGCCCGGGCCACCGTCCGTACACGCGCCGCCCGCGCACCGGCCCGCCCATGACGAACATCACGTTGGCGTGCCCGTGGTCGGTGCCGCGGTTTCCGTTCTCGCGCGCGGTGCGTCCGAATTCCGACATCGTCACCACCACCGTTTCTTCCGCCAGATTCCCCATGTCGGTCCAGAATGCCGACATCGCCTGCGCCAAATCGCCAACGCGATTCGCGATCTGCCCCTGCACCGATCCTTCGTTGACATGGTGGTCCCAGCCGCCGACATCGGAGAACGCGATCTCCACCCCCAAGTCCGCCTTCATCAATTGCGCCACCTGGCGCAGCGCGTTGCCCAGCGGCCCACGTGGATAATTCGCACCCGGCGCCGGCGTGTACTTCGCCGGGTTCGCCGACTTCAGCATTTTCACCGCGTCAAATGTCTCCTGACCGGTGCCGTGCAACACCGCGTCCACTGACTGGTCGTACATCGCCTCAAAGGTATTCGCCAGCGGCTGTGCTTTCGGATTGCCACCGCCCACGCCAAATTCGTTTACGTTGCTGATCGCCACCGCCGGCGCGCTTCCCGCCAGCATGCGCGGCAGAGCGCTGCCGAGCGCGATCGCGCGGAACGGCGACGTATCCTTGTCCGCGGGATTGCGCAGCGCGCGATTCAGCCAACCATCCTCGGTGGCCTTCAGCCCGGGCGTGCCCGACTCCATGTAATCCTGCGCGTCGAAGTGCGAGCGCGTCGGATCGGGCGACCCGGCGGCGTGCACAATCGCCAGGTGTCCCTGGTCCCACAGCGGCTTGAACGACGACATCGCCGGATGCAGCCCGAAAAATCCGTCGAGATCAACCACCTGCTGCCGCGGGATGGCAATCGTCGGCCGCATCGCGTAGTACGACGCCTCGCCATGCGGTACCACGATGTTCAGCCCGTCCGCCGCGCCCCGCTGGAAGATGACGACGAACCGCTTCTTGCCCGTTGCCGCCTTCTCCGACGCGAATGCCACCCGTTGCAGGAACGCCGGCACCACCGCCGTCCCCACCACCGCCATCGCCCCGCCTTTGAGAAACACTCGCCGCGTTATTGACATGCCCGCCTCGCCAGCTCCTAACTAGAACTGGTTTCAATAATGCATCCTTGAAGGGGCGCGGCTTCAGCCGCGCCGTAAGAAGCCCCAATTTTGGCGGCTTTAGCCGCTGAGGGATTCCGTCTTCAGCTCATGAAAATGATTTTTGAAACCAGTTCTACTAACTCCTAGCTACCGCTTCTGAAACTCCGGCGACCCCAAAATCAGTCCCGCCAGCACTCCCACGTTCACCGGCCTTGACGGATCGTCCAGCACGCGCCCGGTGACTTGCGGATCCACGGCATGCTTCAGGATGGTTTCGTGCGTCTGCTTCGAGAGATCGCCCGCCAGCAGCGTGTTTTCCAGTCTTGCCAGCGCCGCATTGGTATCGCTGGGGGCCTCCGCCGACCCCAGCACGCGCTCCGGCGCGAACGACACGCCCGGCATCCGCCCTGAGGTGAACCGCAGCGCGAAGTTCATGCGGTTCAACAGCGCCGCCGAATTTACCAAGGTTTCCGCTTTCATCGAGTACCCGGTCGGCGGTTGCGCCCCGTACAGCGGCATGCCCATCCGGTTCAGCGTCTGCACCAGCGGCAGCGCGTTGCTCACATCCGCGCCGCTTGCCCGCACCGCCGATACCACAAACTCCAGCGGCGTCTTCACCTTGGCGCGATACGCCTGCGGCGCCCAGAATTCCGGCGAGTCGAACATGGTGCGCAACACTTGCCGGATGTCGCCGTCGCTTTTCAGGAACGTGCCCGCCATGCGGTTCACCAGCGCTTCCGGCGGATTGTCGGAGACGAACCGCATCGCCAGCTTTTTCGATATGAAGTGCGCCGTCGACGGATGATGCGCCAGGATCTTCAGCATCTCCATGCCTTCATCCTCGCCGTGGTCCTTGATCGTATGTCCGAGCACGAACTTGGCGCCGGGCTCGTGCATGCGGTGGTTGAAATCGAAATCTCCGCCGCGCCGCGGTTCCCTGATCGTCCACCCGGTGAACACGCGCGCCATTTCCGTGACGTCCTTCTGCGTGTATCCGCCGTCCACTCCGAGGGTGTGCAATTCCATCAATTCGCGCGCGTAGTTCTCATTCAACCCGCGCGGCTGCTTCCTGGCGTTTGCCTGCTGCGGCGGTTGCGGACGCTGCTGCGGCCTGGGGTATGGCAGCCCGAAAGGCCCGCCAAACGGGCGAATCCGGCCCATGCGGGCGTTGTTCCTCGCCCGCGGCGACCCGCCCAGCCCCACCTGCGATCGCGGCCCCACGCTCTGCCAGTTGTCCAGGTAGAACATCATGGCCGGACTCTTCGCGGTGGCCATCAGCAGGTCCTGGAACTTGCCGAGCGCGTGCGGACGGATCACGTCGCGCTCGTACTCGCCGACCAGGTAGCGGTCCGCTCCCTTGCCGATGAATACGTTGAAGTGGTTGAACCAGAAATCGGTCATGACCTCGTCGAGTTGACGCTCGCTGTAGGCCGCGCGCAGGACCTTGCCCTGCATCAGTTCGGTGGCCACCACCTGCGGAGGATTGTTCATCGCCATCAACTGCTCGCGCTGTTGCGGCGTGAGCGAATCCATGAGCCGCTGCCGGTCCTCTGGGTTCAGCGCCCGTGCCAGCATCTGACGCTGCTGCGGATCCATCGCCAGGATCGCCTGCATGCGCTTGTCCGGCGTCGGCAGCGCGAGGATTTTGTCGAGCTGCGCGCGCGCGTACATGCGGGCCTCGCGACGTTCCGCTTTCTGCTCTTCCGTGAGCATCATTCCCTGATCGTCGCCCGATTGATTGGCCGTTTCCGCCTTATTTGCTTTCTTCTCCTGCCTGTCCTGGTACTTCTCCACCTGCGATTCGTAGATGGCGCGCTCCGTCTTGTCCGATGGCATGGATCTTCGTCCGTCCGCCACCTGCTTGATCAACTGCGGAGGAGGGAAGTTCTCCACCAGCGCGTGCGCGTCCATGCGCAGGGTGCGCAGCGGCTCCAGCCGCGCCTCCAGCGCCGAGTCGTCAATCTTTTCGGGATGCAGTTGCTGCTCGATCCACTGGTCCACGCCCATGGCGGTTACGCGGTCCACGTCGCCCGGCCGCGGCCCAAAGGTCAGCCGGTTGAGCGCGTGCAGCGCCCGCTGCCGCTCTTCCATCTGCGGCACTGCCGTCGCTTTCTTGTCTTTCTTCTTGTTGCCGGCCCAGACCGAGGCCGAAACTGCACAGGCGAGAATTACCAGCAGGACCGTCAGTTGCTTGCGTTGCATGGTGGGTCTCCGAACGTCTGCCATCCCCATGGCGATTATGAACCCATTTAAGGCCGGGAAGTTGTTGCATTCGGGCGGACCGAAAAGCCTGAACCGCAGAGGACGCTAAGGACGCGAAGGTGGAAAAACAAGAAAAAAGAGGAAAAAGAAAAGCGGCGGGGATTGATTTAACGCCAAAGCGCAGACGCGGGAAATAAACGCGTCGACTTCTCGTGCGAAATCCGCATTAACGGGCATCTATTCCTTGGCGACCTTTGCGTCCTTTGCGGTGAGATGTTTTGTCCTCACGCCGAATAGATCCTGCCATGCGTAATCTTGTGATTCAGCGCCGATGCCAGCACGTCAACGTCGGTGGGCCCGATATTGCAGACCGTCCGCTCGGCGAGGAACCGGTTCTCCTTGCGCCCGACCGCGTCGCGCCGCACCTGCACCATGAGCGCCTGCACCGCGTTGATGTCGAACTTCAGGGGCGCAATGCGCACGATCTCGCTCAGCGCCTCGCCTACCGTCATTCCCGCCCGGTACGGGCGCTCGCTGGTCATCGCGTCAAACGAGTCGGCCACTGCCGTAATGCGCGCCGGCATGGTGATCTCGTCGGCAGCCAGCCGGTCCGGATACCCGCTGCGGTCCGTCCGCTCGTGATGTGACCGCACCACCTCCGGCACTTTCGGCCACGGAAACTCCACGCCCCGCACGATCTGGTGCCCGACCACGGTGTGGTCCGCCATCTCGCGCATTTCGTCTTCATCCAGCGCGCTCGGCTTGGCGAACAGCCGCTTGTCCACCGCGACCTTGCCGATATCGTGCAGGTACCCGGCCGCGCGCAACCCCGCGACCTCGGTCTGCTCCAGTCCCATGGCATCGGCGATCCCGGCGGAATATCGCCCCACGCGCAGCGAGTGCCCGCGCACGTTCACGTGCTTGATGTCGATCGCGTTGGCGAACGTCTCCAGCGCGGTGTCATAGAAATTGTGCACCGAACCCAGCAACTTCAAGTGCTCGGAGACCCTTTGCGCCAACGACTCCGAGAGCGTGTGGTTGTGCACCGCCAGCGCCACGTAATGCACCATCATGCCGATCGCCTGCAGGTCGTCTTCCCCGTACTGCTCATCTTCGCCGCGGCGTCCCAGCGCGACCATGCCCACCAGCTTTCCGCCCACGCGGAGAGGAGCGATGCACTTGAACAGCTCCGGCGCCACGTTGCCGTTGGAGCTGAGGTACTGCTCCCAGGCGGCGCGCGAGATCAGCAACGGCGCGTGCACGTTGTTCAAGGCATGCACATGCTTGGGTAACAGAGGGATGACGCCCTGCCCGGGAAAGGAAGTGAAGCCGCGCACGGCCACTGTTGCCAGCACCGCGGGCTTGTCGCGGAAGACAAATAACGCACCTTCGCGCGCGTCCGCCGCTTCCATGACGCAGGAAAGGATGGACTGCGCACGTTGCCCAAAGTCGGTGTCCGCCGTCATCTCCGAGCCCAGTTCGCTGAGGGCCTGGAAGGTCAGCAGGAGCCGCCTGAAATTGTCGTTCGTTACTCCCATCGTGGCGCGCGGGAGCAAGAATCGCCGAGCAGAGCAAGTTGAGAGTACCACGCCGGAACATTCCGCGAGGCCGCGGGCGTATTAGCTAAGTAGGTTCAAACTCGTGTGCTCCCAATCAGTTACAGAAGTAACCGGGAAGTCGATGGTCGATAGTCGATGGCAAATGGTCGATGGCGCCGACGGTCGTCAAACGGCGGCGGAGGATCGATAAAGCTCGAACCGCCCAGAGCCCTTTAGAAATCGTCAATCGACAATGCTTTTGCCATCGACCATCGACCAACGACCATCGACTTCTAGAAATGCTCCCTCAGCCCGGCAAATTTTTCCACCACCAGCAACCGCTGCCCCGGCGGCGCCTCCGCCACTTCCTCATGCTCCAGGATCCAGGTCTGATCGTGCGGCACGAACACGGCATTCAACCCCGCCGCCAGCGCCGGATTGATGTCCGACTTCGGACTGTTCCCGATCATCCACGTCCCATCGTGCGCCAAACCGTATTTCGCGACCACCTCGCCATAGGTCGACGCGTTCTTCTCCGCCACGATCTCCACCGCCGCAAAAAATTCCTTCAGCCCCGACCGCTCCACCTTCCCCGACTGCTCCGTGAAGTCGCCCTTGGTCATCAGGATCAGGTGATGCCGCGCCGCCAGGTACTCCAGCGTTTCCGGCACGCCCGCCAGAATCTCCACCGGATGTTCCGCGATGGCATGCGCGAAGCTGCGGATGCGTTCGTGCTGCTCCGGCGTGACCGGCTCCACCGCCAGTTGCTCGAAGGTCCGCATCAGCGCGTGCGCAAAGCTATGCAGCCCGTACCCGTGCGAAAGAATGCACTCGCGCTCTACCTCGTTCAGCGCCGCCCTGACCTGTCCCGCCGAATATTCGCGATGGTTCAGATAGGAAATAAAGCCGGCGATGGCCCGCTCGTAGTAGACGTTGTTCTCCCAAAGCGTGTCGTCGGCATCGATGAGCAGCGCCTGCGCGCCGTTGAACTGGGGAGCACCGGGCATGTTCTTACTATAACGGTGAGTATTTCAGTATGTCAGCAGGCCAGTATGTCAGTCGCTCAGTTTGCCAGTAATGAAATACTGATGAACTGCTAGAATCTGCGGCATGCCAAACGTTGGCGTCAGCTACTTCCTGGCCTTGCTGGTCTTCCTCATGACTCCACTAACCGATGCTCAGACGTCCCGCAAAACGTCGCCGCAAAGCACGACCACTGCCCTCAAGGTCGTCCCCGATCTCGCCCAGCGCGTCGCCAAATTCAAGCCCGTCGAAATGCCCTTCAAAGCGGACGGTCTCAGCCCGCGCGAGCGCCAACTGGTGGACAAACTGGTGGAAGCCTGCCGCTACATCGAGGAGATTTACTGGCGCCAGAGCGATCCCGAGGCCCTGACCCTCTACCAGCAACTTGCCGGCAGCAAGGACCAGCGCGACCAGGACCTCCGCCGCTATTTGTTCATCAACGCCAGCCGCTTTGACCTGCTGGAGGACAATCAGTCCTTCGTCTGCACGCAATCGGAAGCGGCAGCCAACCGCGGCACGTGCCCGCCCATGAATCCCGGTCGCGGCTTTTATCCGCATGGCCTGACGCGCGAACAGGTGGAGCAATTCATCAAGCAACATCCCGATAAGAAACCCGCCATCTACGATCCGCACACCGTCATCCACTGGAAAGGGAACCAACTCGACGGCGTGCCTTACCACGTTGCCTACCGCTCGTTCCTGGAGCCGGCGGCCACGGCCCTGCGCGACGCCGCCGCGCTCTCCGACGAACCGCAGTTCGCCAACTTCCTTCGCCTTCGCGCCGACGCCCTTCTCTCCGACGACTACTACAAAAGCGACATCGCATGGCTCGACCTGAAATCCCCCAAGTTCGACATCATCTACGCTCCCTATGAGACCTATGACGACGGCCTTCTCGGCATCAAGACCAGCTACGGCGCCGCGGTTCTGATCCGCAACGAAACCGAGAGCCGCAAGCTGTCGCTCTATGAAAAGTACGTCCCCGACATCCAGGACGCGCTGCCCCTGCCGGCGGGAGACCGTCCCTCCAAGCGCGGCCAGCAAACCCCGATGGAGGTCATGGACACGCCCTTCCGCGCCGGCGACCTCAACCACGGCTACCAGGCTGTCGCCGATAACCTGCCCAACGACGCCCGCATTCACCAGGAAAAGGGCACCAAGAAAATTTTCTTCAAGAATTTCATGGACGCGCGCGTCAACGTGGTGATTCTGCCGATCGCGAAAAAGCTCATGCGCGCCGACCAGGCGGCGCAAGCTTCCGGCGAAGGATATCTCGCCGGCACGCTGCTGCACGAGATGTCGCACGGGCTGGGCCCGGCCTTCGCGCGCAAAAACGGCAAGCAGGTGGACATACGCGAGGCCATCGGGCCGGCGTTCAATGGCCTGGAGGAAGCCAAGGCCGACGCGGTCGGAATGTTCGGCCTCAAGTGGCTGGTGGACCACGGCGCCATCCCCAAGGAACGCCTGCCGGAGTTCTACTCTTCCTATCTCGCGGGCCTGTTCCGCACCATCCGCTTTGGCACCGCCGAGGCCCACGGCAAGGCCGAGATGATGGAGTTCAACTACCTCACCGAGCAGAAGGCAATCCAGCGCGACGCCGGCGGCAAGTTCGTGATTGACTATGCACGCACCGCGACCGCCATTGCCGCGCTCGCCCGGGAGCTGCTGGAAATCGAGGCCACCGGCGACCGCACCCGCGCCGAAAACTGGTTTGCCAAGTACAGCGCGATGCCGGCGGAGTTGAAGGCCGCGCTCAACACGGTTGCCGATGTCCCGGTGGACATCACGCCCAACTTTTCCTTTCCGCAACGGGTGGAATGATGGCTTGGGACTTAAAAGAGCGGCGCTACTTCGATCGCATCGTCATTCCCGCGACCGCCAACCTGTTCCTCGAGGATGACCAGGGCAACCGCTTCGGGCGGATTCGCATGCTTGGCCGCGGCGGCTTTCTGCTGGAAACCAGCCGCCGATTTCCCGCCGCCGAAACTCTTGCCTTCACGCTCGTCGGCGAAGACGACGGTGTACGCCGCCAGGTCCATGCCGTGCAGCGCTATACCAATCCCGAGGGCGATGTCGGCTTTGAGTTCCAGGCGCTGGAGCCCGATGCCGCGGTGGAAATCGGCGTCTTGATCGGCAAGTATTTCAACGCTGCCCGCGCCGCCAAATAAAAACGCGCCCGCAGGCGCGCTCAATCGGCAAATCAGCAAATCACCCAAATCACACAAACTCCACCCTTGGATCATTCGGGATCACTCCTGCCTTGTGGCCCAGGTCGAGCAGCAACGCCACCGCGGCGCGGCCGTCCTCGCCGTAATCCAGTGTGCGCTCGTTGACGTACATGCCGACGAACTTGTCCGCCGACTGCGGATCCAGGTCGCGCGCGAACTGCATGGCATAATTCAGCGCCTGCTCGCGGTGGTCGAGCGCGTACTGGATGCTGCGTTTCAGCGCGCCGGAAATGCTGGCAATCGTTTCCTGGCCCAGTTCGCGGCGGATCGCGTTTCCGCCCAGCGGCAGCGGCAGGCCTTCCTTGTCGCGCCACCACTTGCCGAGATCGAGGATGCGGTGCAGCCCTGACTTCGCGTAGGTAAGCTGGCCTTCGTGGATGATGAGGCCGGCGTCGTGCTTGCCCTGGAGCACCTGCGGGATGATCTGGTCGAACGGAACCACCACGGTCTCGATCTGCGGCGCGAACAGCTTCAGTGCCAGGTAGGCGGTGGTCAATTTTCCCGGCACGGCGATGCGCCGCGTCTTGACTTCCGCGATCGAGAGCGCCTTGGCGGCGACGAGCATCGGGCCGTACCCGTCGCCCACGCTGCCGCCGCACGACATCAGCGCGTACTGCTCCTGGATGTACGGGTAGGCGTGGAAGGAGATCGCGGTCACGTCGTATACGCCTTCCATCGCCTTGCGGTTCAGGGTTTCGATGTCGCAAAGGGTATGCGTGAATTTCAGGCCGGGCACGCGCACCTTGTTCGTCGCCAGGCCGTAAAACATGAAGGCATCGTCGGAATCCGGACTGTGCGCGATGCTGATGGTGCGCGTTTTCGTGGAGGCCGATGTGGGCATGGCTGGGTTAGAACACAATTGAAGATTGAAGATTTAAGATTGTAGATTGACGCCTCGTTCTCTCAATTCTTAAATCTGCACTCTTCAATCTGCAATCTCAAATCTTTGATTGCTGGAACTCACAATTCAACTCGCGTTCCAATTCCCGCCGCGGCCGCGATCTTGATGATTTCGGCAAAGACAAACGGATACAGCCCGAAGGTCATCGCCTGGGTTGCGCCGTGCGTCAACACCATCAGCCACGCCAGGCCGCCGGCGAAAATGACAACTTCCGCCGCTAGCGCCGCCGCCACGAATCGTCCGAACTTACCTGCGCCGCGCTCCGCGATCCACCCCGCGATGAAGGCCGCCAGGGGATAGGCCAGCAGGTAGCCGCCGGTGGGGCCCAGCAGTTGCGCGATCCCGCCCAGACCTGCCGGGCTGAACACCGGCAATCCCGCCGCGCCCTGCGCCAGGTAAAGGACGAGCGCCGCGAATCCGCGCTTGCTGCCCAGCAACAGCCCGACCACCAGGACGCCGAAGTTGGCCAGCGTCAAGGGCACGGGCGTAAACGGCAGCGGCAACGACAGCCGCGCGCACAGCGCCACGAACAGGCTCGCGCCGACCACCATCGCCACCTGCCGGGCCGCTGCCATGGCCGCGGCCTGCTCCCGGACAATCGCTGTACCTCTCGCCATTATTCCGCTCCGCAATCCGTACTCACAACTCGCAAATCAACCTCCGCGCACCGCTTGGCGCGGTGGGTGTTCTTCTTCGCTGCCGCCGGCGAGGCCTTCGTGCTTCGCCGCCAGGTGCCGGCGGACACGCACGTAAGCCGCCGCCGCCGCCCACAGCAGCGCCACCGTAGAAAGCACCAGGACCACGTACAGAATCTTGATCAACACCGTGGTAAGGATACCAGAGGAATTGAAGATTTCAGATTGCAGAATGAAGAATGAAGAATGAAGAATGAAGAATGGGCGATAGCTCGAACCAGCGCGCCGGCCAATCTTCAATCTGCAATCTTCACTCTGCAATTACCGTCCCGCCATCAACTTCTCAATCTCCTCTGGATTCTTCGGCAAGTTGCCGCTCAGGTTCACCAGGTTTCCTTGGGCGTCCACCAGGAACGTGTCCTCGATGCGCGCGCCGAGGCTTTCTTCCGGAATGTAGATTCCCGGCTCGATGGTGAACACCATGCCTGGCCCCAGCGGCGCGCCGGGTTCGCTGGGATCGTGCACGTTCAACCCGACCATGTGGCCGAGGCCGTGGATGAAGTACTGTCCCAGCGGCTGCCCGTGCAGGTCCTTGCCGTGGGAGTTGATGTAGTCGTAGGCGACCATGAACAGCGAATTCTCGTCGCGCCCGGTGAGCCGGGACTTGCCCGACTTGAACGCCTGGATGGCGGCTTGCTGCGCGCCCAGCACGATGTCGTAAATCTCGCGCTGCCGCGGCGTGAAGTGGCCGTTCGCCGGCACGGTGCGGGTAATGTCGGTGGCGTACATCGAGTACTCGCCGCCCACGTCCATCACGATCACATCGCCGTCATGGATCGGGCCGGAATCCTCGTCGTAGTGCAGCACGGTGGAATGGAAGCCCGCGCCGACGATGGGGCCGTACGCCGGGCGCTCGCAGCCGCGGCGCTCGAATTCGTACACCATGAGGGAGGCGATCTGGCGCTCGCCGGTGCCGGGCTTGATCGCCTTCCAGGCCGCCAGGTGCGCCTCGACCGATGCGTCGGTCGCCTTGCGGATGAATTCGATCTCGCCCGCGTCCTTCACCACGCGGAGGGAAGCGATCAGCGGCTTCACGTCGCGCGAATACACCGACAAGTTCCCGCGCTTCAGCCATTCGAGCGCGAGCTTCGCATCTTTGCCCTGGTTGACTAGCACCGCGCCGCCGAGCGGGGAAATAACGTTGGCGATTTCGTCGTGCAGCGCGTCCAGCGGCACGACGCGGGCAAAGCCGGTGCTCTTTGTCGTCTCCGGATCACCGGGCCCAAGCTTTGGTCCGGTCCAGCGCTCGGCGGCACGGTTGCGCTGCGGCAGCAGCAGGACCTCGGAGTAGGGGCGCGGCTTCAGCGTCGCCGGACGTCCGTGTGGCAACTGCGCGTTCATGGCCTTCACTGCCGCTTCGTCGAGCGCAGGCACGATCAGCACCGCCGCGCCGGGTTCGTTGACTCCGGTGAGGTACCAAAAATCCTCGTCCTGGCGGAAGCCGGTGAGCGCCTCGGTGAGGTCGCTTTCGGTGGTGGCGAAGACGACGATCGGCGCGCCGTTGGCTTTCTTCGCCAGCGCCTCACGGCGGGCGCGGTAAACCAGGTTCGGGTGTCGCTCCAGGGCCGAGGCGGCGGTGGCAATGAGCGCGACAAAAATGAGCAGTTCGACGATGCGAAATCGCTTCATGCCCGAGGATTATATCCATGGAGAAGCTGGCGCAAATGTCGGTGGACCATCTGGAGGGGAGGCATTCGGGCAAACGGTCGGTAGTAACGGCCTCTCCCTCGCGATAATGTACTTGACAGCATATGTATTATAATACATACTATTCCTGTGACTTGGGAAGTCCTCTTTCATAAGGAGTTCGAACCCGAATTTGACGCCCTGCCGGAAGACGTGCAGGACGAGATGCTGGCTCTTGCCAGGTTGCTGCAGCAGTTCGGGCCGCAGCTGGGCCGTCCCCGTGCTGATACCCTGAACGGCTCCCGTCACGCGAACATGAAGGAATTGAGGTTCGATGCCGCCGACGGGGTCTGGAGGGTAGCATTCGCCTTCGACCCGAACAGAAACGCGATTCTCCTGGTCTGTGGAGACAAGTCAGGCGGGAGCGAAAAGCGTTTTTACCGACAGCTAATCGAAAAGGCCGATTTTCGCTTTGATGCCCATCTGGCCCGCGTCAAGAAGGAAAAGGAAAGCGAGAAGCAGCAGCAAAAGAGGGAGAAGTAACAACATGAAGACTTTGGACCAAAAAATTAAGGAAGTGAGCCCCGCCCGGCGCAAGAAGATCGAGGACCGCGCGGCCCAACTCCTCGCTGAGGAAATGTCACTCCGCGAACTGCGCCGTGCACACAAGCTCACGCAGGAGCGCATCGCGGAGACTCTCGGGATTGGCCAGGATCAGATCTCCCGCCTCGAACAGCGCAGTGACCTTCTGATTTCCACGCTCCGCAGCTACGTGGAAGCCATGGGAGGCCGGCTCACTCTCGTCGCTGAATTTCCCGGCCACAAGCCCGTGGTGCTATCAGGGATTGCCGCACTCGACACGGACTCCACTCCCACGCCGGCGCGTGCGCGACACGCAGAGGTATCGGCAGGCTGAAAAATACCGACGTCTAAGCGCGAGCCCGTGCCCCACACGGAGCTTGTCCTGAGCGAAGTCGAAGGGCGGTTTTGGAAGAGTGGGAAGAGCGAATTCCTATGTCTCCCGCTTGGCTTCCGCTTTCTTTCGACGGCTGGCCGCAATCGCGAGACTGCGATCACGCAGTTTCGCCAGCAGTTTCAGTTTTTCGCCGATCGGCAACTTCGCCAGCTCTTTGCGGGTTTCCTTACTCATTGACACGATTATAAAACCGCTAGAAGGGCTTTCGTCGAATCCGGCAGATCAGTGCCGGCAAACGTCCTGGGTACACAGCCTGGGCCCACCCCGGGGGCGAATCAAGAGAGTATCGGCGGCCGGCGCCAGGATCGCAGTAAGATCGCCTCAGCAGTGAGGAACCAACCATGGCAGCGAAGCAGGTGATCCTGTATTTCGAAAATCCCTCTGACGCACTGCGTTTTACGCTTGCGGCAAGTTCCGCGATCACAGGCGAGGGCCAGGCCCCGATGTCGGCAGCTCGTGGCGATGTGAGCCACGAAATCAAGCGCGCCACGCGGATCGTGGCGGAGAACGTCGGACTCGCCGGCTCGGAGTAGTCTCGGGCTTCCTGGGCCCCGTTGTGGATCACCCTTTGGGCCACACTGGACTGGTCAGCTCGATTCGCCAGATGGGGCCGCCCAGGTAGAGCGCCCCCTCGAATTTGACGAAAGCCGGAGCCTGGCCCTGAAGAATCCATACGTGAGTGTCTGTGGGCTGCTTGCCCAGCAGCGGCGCCGCCAATCCTGAGACGCCGCCGATTTCCACCTTAACGGCGTATTTCGTGGCTTTGCGCCCGGCGCCACCGGTGGTGAACGCCTCCTCGCCTTGAGGAACGATCTGGAGTTTCACCAGACGCGGCTTGGGCGTTGCTGCCACAAACGATACTGTCGTCCGCGGGGTCTCGGGCCGGATGTTCTTAAGAATGGTGAGAACGATGCCATTGGCGATGTCCGGCGGCAATTTGAGCCGTTCGCTGATGACCTCTTCTTTGCCGTCGTCGCCGGAATGACGAATGGTGACCTGGCCGGTAAGAGCGTCGATGGAAAAATCCATCTGCGTCTTGAAGACCGGACCCTTCTGCACGAGATGGTAACTGAGCAGGCGGAAGCTGCCGCTCTGGGAATATGTGGCGGTTTCGTCGTGAAGCGAACCGTCTTTGAAGTGGTACACGAGTTGGGTGGTTACTCGATTACCGCGGGCGACCTGGACCAGGTCTCCATCGGCGAGGTGGTTACCGTCTAAAGCGTGCAAAACGAGAAAGCCGTGCACCAGTCCTTCACTGTGGCGCACCGCAACCTGTTCTCCGGACAAGTTGCCGGGTTGGAGCAGAGCAGCGCAGGCCAGCAGGATGGCAAGGCGCCGGCAACGTGAGCTTTTGAACCGTGAATACGACATCGTTCGCCTAAACATTCGCGCCGCCAGGCAGGACATGTTGGAGCGTTACACGCCCACCGGATACGGTTTCCCGGTTTGCGGCTCGCGCAACTCGCGGCCGGAGAAGAAGCGCTCGAAGCGGCCCTGCAGCAGCGACATCAATCCCGTGTACCAGTAGCCCAGCACGAACAGGCAGAGGAAGGGAACGGTGATGTAGTTCTCGTTGGCGACGGCGTACCAGACGGTGGCGGCGAAGTAGCAGCCAATGGCCAGTTCGAAATAGGGCACCAGGCCGAGGCGCTTGCGGTACTTGCTGGTGCGAACTTTGTCCTTGTTCGATTCGACGCGGTACTTGGGCGTGCGCGCAAACGCCGTCTGATGGCCAATCAGCGCTTCCAGCACAACTTTCGTGTTGGTCAGCGTCAGGCCGATGCCCTGCGCCATCAGGAAGGGCAGAAACATCAGGCAGCGCAGCCATGTTTTCGGGAACAGCTCTTTCTGCGAGACCAGGTAGAAGCTGGAGATCGAGAACGTGGACACCATGAACAAGGGCACGTCAATATAGAGCATCTGGAACCAGCCCTGGTAGAAGCGGATGATCATCGCCGGCAACAGCAGCGTGGAGAGAATGATCATCAGCGGGTAACTGATGTTGGCCGTCAGGTGGTACCAGGCCTCGATCTTCACCCGCAGCGGAACTTTGCTGCGCATCACCAGCGGCAGATCTTTGATCGCGCACTGGATCAGGCCCTTGGCCCAGCGCGCCTGCTGCGTCTTGAAGGCGGTCATCTCCACCGGAAGCTCGGCGGGACATTCCACATCCTGCAGATAAACGAAGCGCCAGCCCTTGACTTGCGCGCGGTAGGAGAGGTCGGTGTCTTCGGTGAGGGTGTCGTGCTGCCAGCCGCCGGCTTCCTCGATGGCGCGGCGACGCCACATGCCCGCGGTGCCGTTGAAGTTGAAGAACACGCCGCTGCGCGAGCGCGCGCCGTGCTCCAGCACGAAGTGGCCGTCGAGCAGGATGGCCTCGACCTCGGTGAGGAACGAGTAGTTGCGGTTGATGTGCGTCCAGCGCGTCTGCACCATGCCCACGCCGGGCGCGGTGAACTGGTGGATGCAGCGCATCAGGAAATCTTCCGGGGGAACAAAGTCGGCGTCGAAGATGGCGATGAATTCGCCGCTCGCGGACTTCATGCCCTGCTGCAACGCGCCTGCCTTGTAGCCCTCGCGATTGGTGCGATGGTGGTAGCTGACCGGGTAGCCTAAGGCGGCCCAGCGATCCACGGCATTGCGCGCCACCTCCACGGTTTCGTCGGTGGAATCGTCGAGCACCTGGATTTCCAGCTTCTCGCGCGGGTACTGCAGCTTGCAGATCGACTCCAGCAGGCGCTCGATCACGAATTGCTCGTTGAAGATCGGTAGCTGCACGGTGACGCGCGGCAACTCCGCGAAGTGTCCCGGCGGATTGTCGCTGCTGGCGCGGTTCTTGCGGTTCTTGTAGTAGAGGTACACCAGCACGTAACGGTGCAGGCCGTACGACGCCAGCCAGATGAGAACGATGAAGTAAGGAATCAGCAGCGCCATGTCGAAGGCGTTGGCCTGGTAGAGCCCGCGGAACGTGGTGTCGAGGAAATGGCTGCGAAAATACTGCCCGAAGCCGCGCGGGGCGGCGAACAGGGCCAACATGGCGATGGCTGGTAGCAGTGCAGTGCTCCGGTACAGCAGACGATCACGGGCAAGCCGCCCGGGCAAGGTACAAACAATTGATTGTACCCGAAATCAAAGGCGGGTAGTTACGGGAGATCGAGAGCGTCCTTGATTGCATCTTCGATCTGCATCATGAGGTGCGCGGGCAGTGTGCCCAATGGCGGAAACAGAATGCTGGTTCTAACCACCGTAATCACTCCGTCACATTTCGCAAAAGAATCGCGCCGCAATCCAGCGACTCCCGCCAAGATGGGGACGCGGCAAGAAAACCGAAGGCGCTCAACGGAGGTGATTGGGACCACTGAAATGTCGAGTGCCCGCCGGTTGAGAAAATCAGCGGAAATGATAATTACCGGGCGTTTCTTGTCGAGATTGGCGAGGTAAACCTCACCGCGGTGAGGGAACCATTGGTCAGGTGGGCCAGTCATTCGTCAGTCACGCGCAAGGCTCCGAAGCGCTGCCTTATGGAAAGCCTTTCGCTCGGCACGTTCCTCTGCGGTTTCCGGCTGAGCAAAAAATGCGGCTGCTTCGTGCTCCAGTTGTTCACGCCGCTCGGCCCTAAATGCGCGCCTGAGAAGTTGGTTGACGCGTTCACTCGCGGAGCGGCCGTTCTTGGTCCGCTCGATCGTTTCGAGGATGTCCTCCTCCACGGTAAAGGTCACACGCTTTCTCATATAAAAGATATTACCAAAGATTAGAGGATTAGTTCAAGAAATATGTGCGATACAGCGTATCGCGCTGCACCGGGCGGAAGCCGGCGTCGCGGATCATGTGGCGAAGTTCTTCCTCGGTGGTGCAGTTGGTGACGCCGGCCGATCGCACCACGTTTTCCTCGATCATCACCGAGCCGACGTCGTTGCCGCCGAAGCGCAAGCCAAGCTGGCAGACTTTCAAGCCCTGCGTCACCCAGCTCGATTGCACGTTGAGGAAGTTGGAGAGGAAGAGGCGCGAGATGGCCAGCACTTTGAGGTATTCGACCGCGGTAGCTTCGTCCCAGCCGCGCCCGCCGAGCGCGGTGTTGTGTGGCTGGAAGCTCCACGGGATGAAGGCGGTGAAGCCGCCGGTCTCTTCCTGCAGGTCGTAGAGCCGCTGCAGGTGGTTGACGCGGTGCTCGATGGTTTCGCCGACGCCGAACATCATGGTGGCGGTGGTGCGCATGCCGAGCCGATGCGCGGTGCGATGGACGTTGAGCCAATCTTCGGTCAGGCACTTGAGGCGGGCGATACGGTAGCGGACTTCATCGTCCAGAATTTCCGCGCCGCCGCCGGGAATGGAATCCAGGCCGGAATCGCGCAGGCGGACGATGGTGTCGCGAATGGCGAGCCCGCTGTATTCGGCGATGGCGATGATCTCCGACGCCGAATAGCAGTGCAGGTGGACACGCGGGAAACGCTGCTTGATGCCGCGCAGCATCTTCTCGTGCCAGTCAATTTTCAGGTCGGGATGCAGGCCGCCCTGCATGAGCACGCCGGTGCCGCCCAGTTCCACCGTCTCGGCGATCTTCTGGTAGATGGTGTCGTAGTCGAGGATGTAGCCCTCGGCGGCCAACTTGCCCTTCAGCGGGCGGTAGAAGGCGCAGAAGGTGCAGTACTCAGTGCAGAAATTGGTGTAGTTGATGTTGCGGTCAATGATGTAGCTGACGATGCCGTCGGGATGGAGCTTGCGCCGCTGCGCGTCGGCTTCGATGCCCAGGCCGATGAGGTCGTCGGAGCGGAACCAGTCGAGGGCTTGGGCTTGGGTCAGCGGCATGGGCTGCTGGCATTTTAGCAATTCGCCTGTTGCAATTGGCAATTAGAGGCTTCGCTTCAGCCGACGAACTGCGGTGCGGCCATGCCGAGGAAGCGCAGCGACGGCGCCTCCTCGATGACGCCGCACTCAGCCGAGTAGCGGAAGAAGAGCTCCAGCCCCTCCAGGTTTTCGGCGTCGAGAAAGAAGTGGATGTTGCCGGTGAGGTAGGCCCTGACCTCCGGCTCGCTCAGGCCGACGCGCGCACTCCAGCGGCGCGCGATCTGCGCCATGTTCGCCGGCTGGATGCCGTGGTCGCGCGAGTTGCGGAAGACGGCGGCGACGTCGAGCGAGCGGCGGATTTCGCTCAAGGCCTGCAGCCGCACCGCCCAGAAGGCGAAAACGAACGGCTTGCCGGTGAAGCGCCGCCATTCCTCGGCGAGGTCGTAAACGAAATAGTTCGAGCGCTCGATGCGCAGTGCGGGATCGCCGATCAGCAGTGCGGCGTCGCAGGCCGCCAGCATGGAGTCGAGGTCGGGCGGGAAATTGCGGAACTGGCGGACTCGTCCCCAGAGTTTCTGGCAGAGAATTCGCGCCAGCGCGACCGAGCTGCGCGAGGAGGTGTCGGCGGCGATGCTGTTCACCTGCTCGATGGGCTTATGGCTCACCAGCAGGATGGAACGCACGGCGGATTTGGCGGCGATGGCGGCGTCGGGCAGGATCACCAGCCCGGGAATGGTCGCGTAGGCGATCGCCGGAATGATGCCGATGTCGGCGTCTTCGCGCTGGAGCGCCTCGGCACAATGCGAGGGCACGGTGTACTCGATGGTGAAATCAGAACGAAGCTCGGGAGGCAGATTGTCGTCACTGTGCTGCTCGGGCGTGGCGCCGTGGTTGAAGTCCCACATCAGCGGGGCGGTGTTGAGGAACGAGATGGCGGAAACCTTCAGCGGCCGCATCGTAATCCGCGATTGTAACAAAGCACCGTGTCGTGCTTCCTTGACGCGCGCGGATGTGGCGTATAAAGTCGCGCGTCGTTTGAAGATGACCAAGAGTAACTGACGTACTGAAATACTGACAAACTGAGAAACCCACCATGTCCACCGCGAACACCGCTCCCGCCGCTCATCAGCTTCACTGGCTGGCGCTGGCGTTGACGCCATCGCTGGGGCCGAGCCGATGCCGGCGGCTGGTGGAACATTTCGGCAATACGAACGCGGTGTTCCGCGCCAGTCTCACGGAACTGGAAGCCGCCGGGCTGCAAGCGGTAGCCGCGCAATCCATCGCGCTGGGCAAGTCGGCGGAACTGGCGCAGGAGGAGATGGTGCGCGCGGCCAGCGTCGGCGCGCAAATCCTGACGCTCGATGATCCTGTCTATCCGGCGCTGCTGAAGCAGATCTATGATCCGCCGGTCGCGCTGTACGTGCGCGGCGATCCGGAAATTCTCTCGATTCCCGGCATTGGAGTCGTCGGCACCAGGCATCCGACGCCGTACGGCCTGGGCATGGCCGAGCGACTTTCCTGCGACCTGGCGGCCCGTGGGATCATCATTATTAGTGGCATGGCCCGCGGCGTAGACGCGGCCGCGCACCGGGGCGCCCTGGCCGCCAAGGCAAAGACCGCCGCCGTCTTCGGCACCGGCATCGACGTTTACTATCCCCGCGAAAACAGCAGGCTCGCCGACCAGATTCTCGCCCTCGGGGGAGCGCTGGTAACGGAATTTCCGGTGGGCTCGTTTGCCGCGCCGCAGAATTTTCCGATTCGCAACCGCATCATCAGCGGCCTGTCGGTGGGCGTGCTGGTGGTGGAAGCGGGTGAGTACAGCGGGACGCGCATCACCGCCCGCTGTGCGCTGGAGCAGAACCGCGAGCTGTTTGCCGTGCCGGGCAATGTCACCAACCGCAATTCGTGGGGCCCGAACACGCTCATCAAGCAGGGCGCGAAATTGACGGCGACCTGGGAGGACATCTGGGAAGACCTGCCGACCGACGTGCGCCTGAAGCTGGAGGCGGACCGGCCTTCGGCAACGGAACCGGGTGCTACGGCATCCCTGTTCCAGTCCGAGGCCATGCCGCCGCACGAGCGCAAAGTGCTGGCCACACTGAAAGCCGACGAGTCCACGCAGATTGATGACATCGTGGAGAGGCTCGAGGGCGTAATGTCGTCGTCGGAGATTTTTGCCGCGCTGTTTGATTTGGAGTTGGCCGGCAAGATCCGGCAGATGCCGGGAAAGAATTTTGTAAAGACGTTCTGAAAAGGTTTTCGGTTATCGGTTATCGGTTATCGGTTTTCGGTTGTCGGTTTATTGGAGATAAGGCTTGGAGGAGGCGGGATGCAGGACTTCACGAGGCTGGATGTCTGGCAGAGGGCCCACTCGATGACGTTGGACTTATATCGCAAAACGAAATTATTCCCACGTGAGGAAATATACGGTCTGACGAGCCAAATCCGCCGCTCCGCCAGTTCGATTGGGGCGAATATTGCTGAAGGGTGCGGGCGGCAAGGAGAAGCCGAATTGAGCCGATTTCTTCAGATTGCACTCGGCTCTGCCAGCGAACTGCAGTATCACTTGTTACTTGCTCGCGACTTGTCGTACATACCCGCCGCAGATTACCAACGTGTTGCTACGGAGGTCACGGGTGTGAAAAAGATGTTGACTTCACTGGTGCAGAAAGTCCGAGCGGCATCAGCAAGTTAGGGCAAGGCAGCGCTTACCGAAAACCGATAACCGACAACCGACAACCAATCGCGGATAGCGCGTTCTCATATTTCCGTGCTAGCTTGAAAACAACCAAGGGGTAATTTTGTCCAATTTAGTCATTGTTGAATCGCCGACCAAGGCCAAGACCATCGCCAAGTATCTCGGCAAGGGATACGAGGTGGAGGCGTCGCTTGGGCATGTCAAGGACCTGCCCAAGAGCACTCTGGGCGTCGATATCGCCAACAATTTCGCCACCGACTACGTCGTGATCCCGGGCAAGGAAAAAGTGTTGGCCAGGCTGAAGAAGCTGGCCAAGTCGGCGGACGCCGTGTACCTGGCGCCCGACCCGGACCGCGAAGGCGAAGCCATCGCCGCGCACCTGGCGGAAGAGTTCAGCGACGGGAAGAAAAGAAAGAAGGGCGACGACCGGATCTTCCGCGTCACTTTCCACGAGATCACCAAGCGCGCGGTGCAGGAAGCGTTCCAGCAAGCGCACGGCATTGACTGGAACCTGGTGGACGCACAGCAGACGCGCCGCGTGCTCGATCGCCTGGTCGGCTACCAGGTGTCGCCGCTGCTCTGGGAAAAGGTCCGCCGCGGGCTTTCCGCGGGGCGCGTGCAGACCGTGGCGCTGCGGCTGATCGTGGACCGCGAGCGCGAGGTCAAGGCGTTCGAGAAAAAAGAATACTGGACGATTGACGCGCACCTGCAGGGCGCCAAGCCGCCGGCCTTCGACGCGCGCTTCCTCGGGATCGGCGAAGAAAAGACCGAGGTCCCGAACCAGGAAGAGTCGGCGAAGATCGTGGACGCGCTCCGCCCGGCGGCATGGAGCGTGCGTTCGGTGGACAAACGCGAGCGCCGCCGCTCGCCCGCCCCGCCGTTTACCACCAGCAAGTTCCAGCAGGACGCGTCGCGCAAGCTGCGTTTCAGCGTGAAGCGCAGCATGATGATCGCGCAGCGGCTGTATGAAGGAATTGACCTCGGCGAGGAAGGCACGGTCGGCCTGATCACCTACATGCGTACCGACTCGGTGCGCGTTTCCAACGATGCGCTCAATGAAGTGCGCGACTATGTTGGACGCGAGTTCGGCCCGCAATACCTGCCGGAATCGCCCAACGTGTACAAATCGAAGAAGCAGGCGCAGGAGGCGCACGAGGCCATTCGCCCCAGTTCGGCGCTGCGCCATCCCGACGCCATCAAGCAGTATCTGAAGGAAGATGAGTTCAAGGTTTACAAGCTGATCTGGCAGCGCTTCGTCGCCTCGCAGATGAATCCCGCGGTCTTCGACCAGACCAGCGTTGACATCGAGGCCAAGAAGGATGGCACGTCGTACCTGTTCCGCGTCACCGGTTCGGTGCTGAAATTCGACGGCTTCCTGAAGCTGTACGAGGAAGCCAAGGAAGGCAAGGACGAAGAAGACGAAGCGCTCAAGCACAAGCTGCCCGTGCTGGAACCGGGCCAGAAGCTCACGCTCAAGGACCTGAAACCGGAGCAGCACTTCACCGAGCCGCCGCCGCGTTACAACGAAGCGTCGCTGGTGAAGGAACTGGAAGAGCGCGGCATCGGGCGGCCGTCCACCTATTCGGCGATCATCAGCACCATCCAGGAGCGCCAGTACGTGCAGAAGCTCGGCGGAAAATTCGTTCCCACCGAGATCGGGCTGGTCGTGACCGACCTGCTGGTGGAGAACTTCAAGGATATTTTCGATTTCCAGTACACCGCCCGCCTGGAAGAAGAGCTGGACGAAATCGAAGAAGGCAAGGAAAAGTGGACCGACGCGCTCGCCGACTTCTACAAGAAGTTCCAGAAAGACCTCCGCTACGCCCAGAAGCACATGGAAAACATCAAGCGGATGGAGAAGCCCACCGACCAGTTGTGCGAACGCTGCGGCGCGCCGCTGGTCATCAAGTGGGGCAGGCATGGCTCCTTCTACGCCTGCAGCACCTACGACAAGGACGATCCCAACACCTGCACGTTCACCAAGGAGAATCCCATTGACCTGCCGGACCTGGATTCGGCCGACGTGCAGGAGACCTCGCAGGAGGAGTACTGCGAGAACTGCGGGCGCACGATGGTGCTGAAGCGCGGCCGCTTCGGCCAGTTCATGGCCTGTACCGGCTATCCCGATTGCAAGACCACGCGGCGCCTCGATCAGGGGAAGAAGATCCCCGACATTCCGCTGGAAGAAAAATGCCCGAAGTGCGATCGCAACATGGTGCTGCGCCACGGGCGGTATGGCGAGTTCACCTCGTGCAGCGGCTATCCCGACTGCAAGTACGTCAAGCAGAATTACATCGGGGTGAAGTGCCCGCTGTGCAAGGAAGGCGATCTGGTGGAGAAAAAAGCGCGCCGTCGCGGCAACATTTTCTACGGCTGCTCGAATTACCCGAACTGCAAATTCACCTCGGCGTACAAGCCGGTTGCCGAGAGCTGTCCGCAATGCGGCAGCCCGTACCTGGTGGAAAAGAATTTGAAGTCCGGGCCGATCATGGCTTGTCCCAATAACAAGCGCACTACTTCGGAAGACGAGGAAAAACCCAAGCGCCGCCGCAAGAAGGGCGAAGAAGAGGAAAGCACGGTCAAGTGCGATTACTCGCGGCCGCTGGCGCCGCAAGCGGGAGCGGTGGCGTAAGAGTCATCGGGTGATTGCGTGATCGGGTGATTGAACAAGCGTGATTCATTCCGGATTCAGATCACCGGATCACCCGATCGCCAGATCACCCGATTCGTGGTTGTGCTATATTTTCCAGACCCCTGAACTGCGGCGTGTCCTGCGCCGCTGGAATCCGACATAACCTTTAGCAAGGAGAGACTCGTATGCCGAAAACTGCCGGTAAGAAAGCCACGGCTGCCGATGCCAAAATCGTGATGGAGCTTTACGACCTGCGCCGCGAATCGGAAATGCGCAAGGCTCGCGAATGGTACGGCAATGCCGACTTCAGTAGTTTCGAGGCGGTCAAAAAGGTCGCCATGGGCTGGGGAAGCAAGGAAAACGCCTGGTTTCGCCAGGTCCTCACCTACTGGGAGAACGCCGCTTCGCTGGTGCTGCGCGGCGTCGTCAACCGGGACCTGTTCTTCGACTGGAACGGAGAGATCATCTTCACCTACGTCAAGATCAAGCCGTATATCAGGCAATGCCGGGAAATGGGCAGCGACGAATTCCTGCAGAAAATGGAAACCCTGCTGAACAGCACGCCGGCTTTGAAAAAGCGCGTGACGTGGATGGAAGGGCAGTTCAAGAAATGGGCTGAGATGATGAAGGCGAAGGCAGCGGGGAAGTCATAAGTCTCAGTTTCGAGTTTCAGTTTCAGTTGTTTGCCGATTCGCTTTTGGGCGTAGCGACAAGAATGTGATCCGGCCACTCGAAACTGAAACTGAAACTGAAACTGTCAGGCGATGTATTCCCGGATGTACTCATCCCTGGATTGCGCCAGCTCGAGCGTGTTGCCGTCGAAGATGACCTTGCCGTCGCGCAGGATGATGAACGTGGCATCCAGGTTGACCTTGTTGCCGCCCAGCGGACGCATCTCGTTGGCCTTGGTATCAAAGTAGTGGGTGGCCATGGTGTACGCGTCCTGCAGGCGATGAGTCACCAGCAGGGCGCTGGTGTGATAGACGTCGCGCTGTTTCACGACCAGCTCGATGATGGTGGTTGAGGTCACCGGATCGAGGCCGCCGGTGGGCGAATCGTAGAGCAGCACTTCCGGCTGGGTGACGATGGCGCGCGCAATCGCCACGCGCCGCCGCATGCCGCCCGACAGCTCCGCAGGAAACAGGTCCAGCGTGTGTTCCAGCTCGACGAAGCGCAGCGCCTCGCGCACGCGGCGTTCGGTTTCGTCGGGCGACACATGCTCCTCGATCAGCCGGTAGGCCACGTTCTCGCGCACGGTAAAGGAGTCGAACAGCGCGCTCTCCTGGAAAACCATCCCGATGCGCCGCCGCAGGTCGAACAGGTCCTCTTCCCTCATCTGGGTGACGTCGTTGTCCAGTACCCAGATGCGGCCGCGGTCCGGTTTCAGCAGCCCGAGCGCCAGTTTCAGGATGACGCTCTTGCCGGCGCCGGCCACCCCCAGCAGGATCTTGGTTTCGCCCTTAGGCAGTTGGAAGGAAACACCGTCGAGCACGATGTTTTCGTCAAAGGCGATGGCCACGTCCTCAAAGACGATGATGTGCTCCTGCTCGTGACCATTGGCGGGCTGGGCAGGGGTGAGCGACATCAGTGCATGCCGAATATCGAGAGCAGCAGGCGCGTGTACACCAGGTTGACCACCAGCATTACGACCGAGGCGGCGACCACCGCCTGCGTGGTCGCGCGCCCCACGCCCTGGGTGCCGCCGTGCGCATTCATGCCGTAATAGCAGCCGATGGTGGAGATCACGAACCCGAACAGCAGCGGCTTCGTCAGTCCCATGAACACGTCGCCATACACCAGCGACTGGTAGGCGGTGTTCCAGTACTGATAGGTGTCGAGGCCGAGCGTGAAGTGGGCGATGATGAAGCCGCCGGTCAGCCCGACGAGGTCGGAAATAATGGTGAGGAAGAACAGCATGATGACCGTGGCGACCACGCGCGGCGTCACCAGCTTCTTGGTGGGATCGGTGCCCAGGGCGCGCATGGCGTCAATCTGCTCGGTCACCTTCATCGAACCCAATTCGCTGGCCATGCCGGAAGCGTTGCGGCCGGCGACCATCAATCCCGTCAGCACCGGGCCCAGTTCGCGCACCATGGACAGCGACACCAGTTGTCCGGTGAGCGACAGGGCGCCGAAGCGCGCCAGGGAATTGGCGCTCTGCAGGGCAAGCACCGCGCCGGTGAAGAAGCCGGTCAGCACCACCACCGGCACCGAGCCTACGCCGATGCTGTCGGCCTGCTGCAGCGTGTCCGAAAGATAGCGCGGGTGCGCGAACAGGTTGGCAATGGAACGCCAGGCGAGCAGCGCGTACTCCTGTACCCGCAGCACGCTCTGTTTGGCGAGGTCGATGGGAGCTATCAATTCCATGCGGAGCTTCGGAATATAGCAGTGGTCGGTGGTCAGACGCTAGTGGGGAATGCGAGTACCGAAATCACATCCGCCGCCCTGCTGTGCGTTGATAATCTCGTTCACGGGGGCTGCTGATCCCTTTGCCCTCGAGTATTCATGTGCTGCGCTGGTAATACGTAGCGAAAGTACTGGTCAGGACGGATTTTGGGTGTGCGCCTACTGATAGGCTCTTCCACTTGGTCAAACTCAGCCGGTTTGCCCATGGTAGTGAGCTGAACGTTAATTGCCCGTTTCGTGTCCGCAGCAGCCGACAACGAATCGCACTCGATACTCATAGGCTAGTTCTTTGATAGTCATAATAAGTACATTTAAAATCAATATGTTATGTCTGTACACCAAAAATAGTTGACCTCCGATGCGCATTGGTATTACCATGCATCATATACGGAGTAAGATACTGTATATGGGGTAAGGTAGTATGGGATTCGCAGCTCGCAAGGAACGCCACACCTTTACGTTGGACCAGGAGTTGGTGGCCTACGTAAAGCTGGAAGCAGAACAGCGCAGCATCGCCTCGCTCTCGGCTGCCCTTGAAGAAATACTCCGCGAGAGCAAGCGCCAGCGAGAGCGCGAGAAAATCCAGAGCGCAATCAGTAGCTACTATGACGCGCTCTCAGAGACGGAACGCGAAGAGAATCGCGCGTGGGGCGCATTTGGGGAGTCGCAATTTCTGAGGGACTAACCAACATTGGCCGTCGCACAAAAACCGCCGTCGCGAGGGGATATCTGGTTTGTTGATCTTCCGACCGATCCCCCAGGGAAAAACAAGCGACCCGTTGTTGTTGTCTCGCAGGATGTCCGCAATAGGCACGCCAAAGCCGACACGGTTCTAGTCGTGCCTATTTCTACAACGATACACAAAGACGTCCCTACTCATGTATATCTTCCCGCTGGAGAAACTGGATTGCAGGAAGAGTGTGTAGCCAAGGCTGAAGACATAACCACTGTACGGAAATCAAGTCTTGAAGAGCCGCGCTCTAAGCTCCGGCAGTTAAGCAACACACGAGTCTGTGAATTGGCAGCAAAAGTTAAGATTGCCATGGGATGCGACTGAAGCCCCATGAGAACAGACAAATGGCAATTCGACGCCGTTCTATCGCGGATGCTGCGAACTCCGCCGAATAGGTTTTGGGCGTTAGGCATCAGGCTACGCCAGGCCTGAAGCCTGCCTACGCTTCCCGCCCCCGCTTCTTGATTTCAATGCTCAGCCGCTTGATTTTCTGATTGAGGGTGGACAGCGGAATCTTGAAGCGCTCGGCGGCGTCGGTCTGGTTGCCATTGCATTTCTCCATCATGTCCACGATGATGCGGCGCTCACATTCTTCCACGATGTCGAACAGGGAAGCGTCGGCCCGGTGCTCCAGCATCTGCAGCGCGGCGCCGCGCCCGACGATGTGGTCGGGCAGCAGGTCCAGAGTGACGGTGGGGCCGGAGGAGAGCACCACCGCCCGCTCCACTACATTTTCCAGTTCGCGCACGTTGCCCGGCCAGGAATACTCGAGGAGCGAGCGCAGGGCCTCGGGCGCAATCTGTCCGTACCGGACGATCGTTCTCCTCGGAAAACTTCCGGAGGAAGAATTCGACGAGCAGCGGAATGTCCTCGCGCCGCTGCCGCATCGGCGGCAGGTCAACCGTGATGACGTTGAGGCGGTAATACAAATCCTCGCGGAATCTGCCCTCGCGCGCCATCTGCTTCAGGTCCACGTTGGTCGCGGCGATGATGCGCACGTCCACCTGGAGCTCCTGCACGCCGCCCAGGTGCATGAACTTGCGGTCTTGCAGGACGCGCAGGATCTTGGCCTGCGTCTCCATGCTCATGGTGCCGATTTCGTCGAGGAACAAGGTCCCGCGGTCGGCGATTTCGAACAGCCCCTTCTTCGACGCCACCGCGCTGGTGAACGCGCCCTTGACATGGCCGAACAAGTTGGATTCCAGCAGGTCCGCCGGCATGGAACCGGTGTTAACCGGCACGAAGGGGCGGTCCTTGCGCGGCGAGTTCATGTGGATGGCCTTGGCGATCAGCTCCTTGCCGGTGCCGCTCTCGCCTTGGATCAGCACCGTGGACCGGCTGGGCGCCACTTGCGCCACCAGGTCGAAGATCTTCAGCATCGGCTCGCTCTTGCCGACGATGCTTTCGAAGTTGTAGCGCTGCTTGAGGGCGCGCTTGAGCTGGATGTTTTCTTCTTCGGCGCGCCGGCGCCCGACCACGGCGCGCACGTCGGCCACCAGCTTTTCGTTGTCCCAGGGCTTCTGGATGAAATTGGTGGCCCCCGCCTGCATGGCGGCCACGGCGTTCTCCACCGTGCCGTAGGCGGTGATCATGATCACGCCCAGCTCGGGATCGCGGTCGCGGATGTCGCGCAGGATCTCCAGCCCGTTGCGGTCGGGCAGCGCGAAATCCAGCAGCACCAGGTCCATGGGCTGGTCGGCCATCTTGGCCAGGCCTTCTTCGCCGGTGCCGGCGGTCTGCACCGTAAAGCCTTCCAGCTCGAGCAGCGTCTGCAGCGACTCCCGGATGGACGCTTCATCATCGACGATCAGAATGGCGCCCTGCGCGGCCGCGTGCTCTTTCGCGGCGCCCCGGCGGGTAATGACTGCGGCTTCACTCAAGCGCTCACTGCCTTTCTCATCAGCGGGAACTCCAGATGGAACGTCGTCCCGCTTCCGATCCGGCTCTCGACCCGGATCTTGCCGGCGTGCTCCTGGATGATTCCGTAGGTTACCGACAAGCCCAGCCCGGTCCCGCGGCGCCCATCCCGCGGCGCATTCTTGGTGGTAAAGAACGGGTCGTAAATCCGGTCAATGTGCTCCTGCGCGATGCCCGAGCCGGTGTCGGAGACGGTGACGCTCACGCCGTTGCCATTGGCGGTGCGTACCTGCAGCGTGCCGCCGTCCGGCATGGCGTCTTTCGCATTGAGAAATAAATTCAGGAATACCTGTTGCAGCTTGCCGGCATTGCCGTGGATGGTCGGCAGCTGGTCGCAAATGTCTTCCTGCACCTTTACCCGCGCCGTCTTGAGCTGGTGGTCCAGCAGCGCGAGGGTGTCGCGGATCACCTTGTTCAGGTCCACTTCGCCGAACTCGGTGCCGCTGGTGCGCGAGAAGTTCAGCAGGTTGTTGACGATCTCCGAGGCCCGGAACGTCTGCTTGATGATCTTGTCCAGCAGCCCAAACCTCTTCTCGTCGCCCTGCAACTGCTTCGACAGCATCTGCGCGTACGAGGAAATCACCGCCAGCGGCGTGTTGACCTCGTGCGCCACGCCCGCCGCCAGCAGTCCGATGGACGACATCTTCTCCGCCTGGCTCAGTTGCGATTCCAGCGCGATGCGCTCGGTGATGTCGTCCACCAGCACCAGGCGGCCGATGACGTTGAATTTTTTCGTCACCAGCGGCGCGATGGCGATGTTGGTCATCCGCGTCTCGCCCGCCGGCGTGCTCAGCCGGTACTTGTAGAGGTTGTGAATGCCCGGGTTGGTGCGCACCCGGTAGAACTCTTCCAGGAACTCGGCCGGGAAGACTTCGATCAGCTTCTTGCCCACCGCCTGCCAGCGCGGCAGCGCGTACATCACTTCCATCTGCGAGTTCCAGAATTCCACCCGGTCTTCCAGGTCCACCGCAAACACCCCGACGCTGATGGATTCCACGATGTTTTCGTTGAAGTCCTTCAGCCGCTCGTATTGCGTGACCTTCTGCTCCAGGGAGGCGTACAGCCGCGCGTTCTGGATGGCGATGCCGACGTAGCCGGCCAGCGCCTCCAGCAATTCGACGTCTTCGCTCGACAGGAAATCGCCTTCGCTGGTCTTGCCCAGCCCCATCACCGCGATGGTGCGCCCCTGCACCGAGCAGGGAATGAAGTAATTCATGTCGAGCTGCGCGATCGAGTACTGCGCGCCCGGTGTTTCGCGGACCACGGCGTGGGTATTGTCGAAGAACAAATGCCCGGCGGCCATTTCCGGCCGCTCCTCGCCGAGGAAGCTCAGGTCGAGGTGGGGAATCTGGGAGAGGCCAAACGAATTGGCCAGGGTGAACCGGTCCGGCGAATCCGGCGCCGCCAGGAAAATCGCCATCCGGTCCACCAGCAGCGTGCGCGAAATGCGGTCCACGATCGAGCTGAGCATCTTGTCCAAATCCAGCTGCGAGCTCAGTTCGCGTCCGAATTCGATCAGCGTCTTCCGGTAGTCGTACCGCTTGCGGTAGAAGAAGCGGTCGAGTCTTTCCTGGAACCACTTCTTGACCGGGTCGAACAGCAGCGCCGTGACCACGATCACCAGGATCATGCCGGTGGTGCCGGTGCTGGGCAGGTGACGGTTCAGCAGCACCGCCGAGAGGCCGATGGCGGCGAAGTACACCCCGGCGACCGAGGCCGCTGCCAGCGTGTACGCCATGCCGCGCTTGAAGATCACGTCCACGTCCATCAGCCGGTAACGGAAGATGGCGTAGCCGAAGGTGAGCGGCAGGAAGACCAGCGACAGCACCGAGATCTTCATCAGCACCGTCGCCTGCGTCCCGCTCATGTACGGAATCACGTAGAACAGCGTGAAGGGCGCCACCGCCAGGATGGTGCCGCGCGTCACCCACTTCATCTGCTGGCGCAGGATCGGGGTGGATGCATGCTTATAGCTGTGCCACAGCACGCCCGCCGCGCCGATGAAGAACGCCGCCAGGTACACCATTTCCAGCCGGTCCAGGTTGTAGCGCAGCAGTTCGCTGGGCGCGAGCAGTCGCAGCGTCACGACGTGCGCCGCCAGCAGCAAAATTCCCGGCGCGTAGCAGGCCGGCACCACCCACGGCCGCCGCTTCACCTGCTCCTTGACCTCGGGGAAGGTGAGCACGAAGTGCAGGAACAGCGCCGGCTGCAGCAGCTCCGCCACCACGTTTGCCCAGTACACGATCCAGTCGAACTGGTTCAGCTTTCCGGTGTAGTGGAAGGCGTAGAAGATGTAAGAGACCAGGCAGAACAGGTAAAAGTGCGTGGACTTGGGCGCCGTCCAGCGCCGCAGCAGGACGTACAGCCCGATGCCCAGGTAGATCAGCGAAATGAATCGCAGTCCGACGTAGAGCGACTTGTCGAACGGAACCAGGACCACCGGCACGTTGATTGTGACCCCGCCACGCCGCAGGTTATAGGTCGCCTTCGACCACGTGCCGGTGCGGTACATCTGCCGAGTCAGTTCGGAGATATTGCCGATGTCGTGGTCGTTGATCCCCTGCAGCAGGTCGCCGGACTTGATTCCGGAGCGCGCGCCCGGACCTTCCGGCTCCACCCGCTCGGCGATCAGGTGGCTGTTGTGTTCAACCCACCAGACGCCGTCGTACGGAACTTGAAACTGCCTTTCCTTCTGGTAATTGATCCAGCCAAAAGCGCCCGCCGCCATCGTCAGCAGGGCCAGTACCACGGCCACAAACCGCATTTGGATGTCCCTAGTCATGGGGGGGCGCGGAGAGAGTCCCTCACCTGCAACCTTGCGCGGTGGCTGTGACGAAGATTTCTCCATTGACTTGGACTGCAACTTGGCTGCCATGGTTTCAGACATCCCTGATGCTTGTATCCAACGCCAGGGACAAGACTTACAAAATGATACCAGCGTTCAAGGCAAGAAAATACATTATTTGGAACCCACCTCTGATTTCATGGAAGTGGTACGAAATTCGCCAAAACTGCCAGAATCCCGATTTCAATACCGGCTACGGAGTTTGGAATGGGACGAACAGGGAGCCGAACATTCAACCAGCGGCAACTTGGGGACTCAAAGGAGAGCATGGGCTAGGGTAGTATCGTCTGACAGACCGGCAGACCGACAGACCAGAAAAAAGGGGAGTCACGATTGGCTCCCCACAGAAGCGACAGAGGCGATAGCACTCCATTGGAATCCCGAAATACCAGTTCGGTTGCCAGTCGATCCGCGAAAATCGTGAAACCTCCTACGACGAAGACCGGAGCGGGAATCGCCGAAGCCGAGATCACCGTCCGCGGCCATCGCGTCCATTACCTGCGCGCCGGCTCCGGTCCGCCGGTGGTGCTGGTTCATGGCCTGCTCGCGCACTCTTTCTCGTGGCGATTCACCGTTCCGGCGCTGGCGCCACACTTCACCGTGTACGCGCCTGACGTGCTCGGCATTGGCTTCTCCGACCGTGTTCCCGGGCTCGACTACAGCATGCGCGCCTCCGCCCGGCGAATGGTCAACTTTTTCGACGCGCTGGGGCTGCGCCAATTCGACCTGGTCGGCACCTCGCATGGCGGAGGACTGGCCACCATCCTGGCAGCCGAGATCGGCAAGCGTATCCGGCGCCTGGTGCTGGTCGCGCCGGTGAATCCTTGGTCGCGCGCCGGACGCAAGCGCATCCGCGTGCTGTCCACCGCCGCAGGTGGATGGTTGTTCCGCAGAAGTTTCCTGCGGCTCGGACCGTTGAACAACTGGGTGCTATCCCGCCTCTACGCCGACCCGAGTCAGATTGCGCCCGGAACTTTCGAAGGCTATGCCGAACCGCTAAAAATCGCCGGCTCGGTGGATTACCTGCTGGGGATAGTGCGCCGCTGGCATGTCGATGTGCCCGCTCTGGAGCCGTTCTATGAAAAAATCCGCGTGCCCACGCTGCTGGTCTGGGGTGACCGCGATCCGGCCGTGCTGCCCAGTTCGGCGGCGCACGTGCAGCGCGCCATCCGCGGATCCAAGCTGGTGATGATGCCCGGCGTCGGCCACCTGCCCTACGAAGAAGCGCCCGAGGAATTCAACCGCGTGCTGCTGGAATTTTTGCGGAGCAATTAGCGATTAGCGATTAGCATTTAGCAATCACATGCTTTTTGAGGCTAATCGCTAATCGCTAATTGCTAATCGCTCACCATGCACTGGATTGTCGAGACCGCGCGCCAGTACCTCCAGACCTACGGCTATTGGGCCGTGCTGTTTGCTCTGCTGGGCGAGAATGCGGGTCTGCCGCTGCCGGGTGAGACCATCCTCATTCTCGCCAGCTTTCTCGCCTTCCAGGGCCATCACCTGAAATTGCCGTGGGTGATCCTGGTCGGGATCGGCGCCTGCACCATGGGCGACAATATCGGCTACTGGATCGGGCGGCGCGGCGGGCGCCCGCTGCTGGAAAAATGGAAGCACTTCTTCCACATCCGTGATGAGACCATCAAGGCCGGCGAAGAGTTTCTGCAGCGCCGCGGATCGGTGGCGATTTTCCTGGCGCGCTTCATCGCCGGCATGCGGATTGTCGCCGGGCCGCTGGCGGGCGTGCTGCGCATGGAATGGAAGCGCTTCCTTCTTGCCAATGCTTTGGGAGCTGCGGCGTGGGTCACCGTGATCGCCGGCGCCGGGTATTTCTTCGGCAGCGAGTACGCAGCTCTCGCCGGCGTGGTCAAACAAGCCGAATTGGTAATTCTCCTCGCCGTGGTGCTGGTCGCGCTCCACCTGTGGCGGAACCAGAGAAAGCGAGCGCAGCAACGCCTGCGGGAACAGGCGGCGGAACCGGCGCCCCGCGATTCGCGTAGGATGAAGTTATGAAGGCGCAGATCAAGCGCGTGGCCATGCTGGTGGTGGGATGGGCCTTCATCCTGCTCGGCATCGCCGGATTGTTTCTGCCAGTGCTGCAGGGCATCCTATTCCTGTTGATCGGCCTCTTCATCCTTTCCAGCGAGTACGTCTGGGCCCACAAGCTGTTGCACAAGATGAAAGAGCGGTTCCCGAGAATTGGCGCGCAATTCGAGCACGCCAAGCAGCGCAGCGAAGCGTGGATCGCACGCACGTTGCACAAGGAAAAACCGCCGGCCTAGACATGAGCGCCTGAAGCTTAGAGCTGAAAGCTGGGAGCTTGTTGCAATCCTTCCACCTCGAGAAAGAAGCCTGGATCCGCTTCCTGGTTGCGATCGCGGGCCTGACGCTGGCCTTCGGCGCCGCCATCTTCTCCACCGTGACGCGGCAGGCGGGCAATGTTTGGGCGACGGCGATCTTCGCCTCGGCGGCGCTGCTGATGGCCGGCCTGGTCGGGCTGACGACCGTGCCCTACCTGGCGCGTCGCGTCGCCCTGCACCGGGTGCGCGAGGCCTTCGACTACGACGTCACGCGCGAAGGCATGGTGTACCTGGCCATCGTGCTGGTGATCGCGGTGGCCGCGCTGAACACCGGCAACAACCTGCTGTTCATCGTGGTGTCGGCGATGCTGGCGGCGATCATCGTTTCGGGTGTGGCTTCGGCGGCCATCCTGCGCAGCCTGGAACTCGATGTTGGCTTGCCGGAGCACGTCTTTGCCGGTGAGTCGGTGCTGGTGCGCCTGACCTTGAACAATCTGCGGCGCTGGTTGCCGTCATTGTCGGTGAGCGTGGCGCCGCCGAAATCGCAGCACGCGCACAAGCGGCTCAAGTGGGAACGCTCGATGTTCGTGTTTCCCGCCAAGGCGCCCCGGGAGAAGCAATGGGTGCACCTGCCGGACCTGTCGCTGCGCGTGGTGGCCGACCGGGTCAGCACGCCGGGGATTATCACCGCCCCGGCCTATTTTCCCTACGTGCCGCCGCGCGCCACCGTGAGCCGCGAATTGGAGCTCGACTTTGCCCGCCGCGGCCGCTACGTGCAGGACGGTTTCGGGCTGTCCACCCGTTTTCCCTTTTCGTTCCTGGTCAAGACGCGCAAAGTGCCGCTGTCGCGCGAGATCGTGGTCTACCCCAGCGTGCAGCCGACCGACGAGCTGTTCGAGATCCTGCCCATGATCACCGGCGAGTTCGAGGCCTTCGTTCGCGGGCGCGGCCACGACCTGTACCGCATCCGCGAGTACCTGCCGGAGGACTCGGCGCGGCACGTGGACTGGAAGGCGTCGGCGCGCACCGGGTCGCTGAAGGTGCGTGAATTTACGCGCGAAGACGAGCGCAAGCTGCGCGTGGTCTTCGACAACCCGGCCGAGAGCGTGGTTGATAACCCGTCCTACGAGCGGGGAATTGCGCTGGCGGCATCGCTGGCGTGGCATTTCGCAGGCGGGAACACCGACCTTTCTTTTGCCGCGCCCGACTACCAGGGCGCGAACGACATCTACGAATTCCTGCGCTACCTGGCGCTGGTGGGTCCGCGCCCGGCGGCCGAAGCGCCCAAATCGGTGCTCGACGAACTCCAGGTCAGCGACGACTACAACGTAATCTTGACCGCGCGTCCGCGTGGCAGCATTCCCACCGCGCTGTGGTCCTGTTCGTACTTCCTGTTTTTTGGGGAAGAGAAGTGAGTCGATTGACGAATTGTCGGATTGAAGAATTGACGAATTCCAAACCATCGCCTGGGCACACGGGCAATTCGTAAATTCTCCAATTCTTCAATTCGTCAATCGGGGACATCTCCTCTCACTCTCTGCGTCATCTACTACACTTGTACTCTGGAATTCCGCGGCATAGCATTCTGGTCGGGTCAGGAGGCAGGCACATGCAGGTCAGGCGAACGATTGCGGTATTGATGGCGGTCATATTGGTGAGTGCGTCGGCGGTGGCGCAGGAGCGCCGGAGCGCCGGCGCGGGCTGGCCCATCCCCGCGGGCACGCAGGTGGAGATTCGCATCATTGACAGCATCAGCAGCGAGACGGCGCGCGAAGGCGACACGTTTCAGGCCACGCTGGAGCAGGAGATTGTCGCCAACGGGCGGACGCTGTATCCCAGGGGCGCCGACGTCACCGGGACGATCACGCGCACGCATCGCTCCGGCCGCCTGAGCGATCCCGGAGAACTGGAACTGGTGCTGAATTCGATCTCCACCGGCGGGCGCTCCTACCCGATTAACACGCAGCCTTGGAGCATCAAGGGCGAATCGCACACCAAGAGCAACGCCAGCAAGATCGGTGGCGGCGCCGCTCTGGGCGCCATTATTGGAGCGGTCGCCGGCGGCGGCAAGGGCGCGGCCATCGGCGCGGGCGTAGGCGCAGCCGCGGGTACGGGCGCCGCCGCGGCCACCGGCAAGAAGGATGCAACCATCGAATCGGAGGCGCTGCTGACTTTCGTGGCATTGGCCCCCGCAGGGCAGTATGTCCCCCCGCCTGCGGTCCAGCCGGATCCCGAGTATCGCTCCGATGCCGAAAACCGCCCTTATGACCAACGGCGTGACCGTCCGCGCCGGCGGCAGTTCAAGCCGGAATTTACCAACTACGACCGGCAGAACATCCGCGGCTGTTTCTACGACACTGCCAATCTGCCACCCGGGCTGGCGAGGCGCGACCGCCTGCCGCCGGGACTGGAAAAGCAGCTCGAGCGCAATGGGACGCTGCCGCCGCAGTTGGAGAGCCGCGCCGAGCCGCTGCCGGATGTGTGCAATGCGCGCCTGCCGCGATTGCCGGTGGACTGGAGCCGCGTCGTGGTGGGCAACCGGGTGCTGCTGCTGGATCCGGGCAGCCGAATCGCCGACCTGTTCAACCTGGATGACGAGGAATAGCTAGGTTGCAGTCGAAACTAGCTGGTGGTGGCTGAGCAGCCCAGTGGCCCCTTGCCTCCAGCCCCGAAGGGCTTGGCTGCACATCGGTTCAGGCATATACTCGGCGGTCTCAAGACTTGCTACTCCGGAGTGGGGAGCAGGAGGAGTCAATGGCGCCAGTCAATAGCCTGCTTGGCAACAAGGAAACATTCCACGTCGAGGCCGACCAGCTAGTCATTGACGTGGTCAAATTGATGGTGGCACACAATATCGGCGCGGTGGCGGTAATGCGCCACGGCGACCTAACCGGGCTCTTTACCGAACGCGACCTGATGAAGCGCGTGGTGAATGAGTCGAAAGATCCGCGGACGACCACGGTGGCGGAGGTCATGACACGCGACCTGGTGACGGTGGCGCCGGACCGAAGCTTGGAGGATTGCCTGGAACTGATGCGCGCGCGCGGTTTCCGTCACCTGCCGGTGTGCCAGGGAAAGCAGTTGCGCGGCGTGATCTCGTTGCGCGACTTGCTGGCGCACGCCGTGGTGGAGAAAGACGGCGAGGTGCAGATGATGAGAGCGTACATTTCGCAGAGCACGTAAGAAACAGTTTCAAGTTTCAGTTTCAGTTTCAGTTGGGCCGCGGCGCGGGCTGCGGCCTTGCCTTTTGGGTCGGACTGCGCAGGCCGGTTGCGCGCGGCGGAATAATAGTGGGAACTTCCGATTCTGCGCAGCCGAGGCCGTTGTAAAATTCCCGCGTCACTTCATCCACCCATGCGCAGCTCACCGGTCGTAAAAGAACTCAGAAAGATCGTTGGCGCCGAGGCGGTCCTCGACCAGCCCGAAGACCTCATGCTGTACGAGTACGACGCGGGGCTGTCCACGGGCACGCCGGAAGTGATCGTGTTTCCGGAAACCGCCGAGCAGGTTTCGCAGATCGCGCGGCTGGCGTCGCGCCTGAAGGTTCCGCTGGTCCCACGAGGGGCGGGAACCGGGTTGAGCGGCGGTTCCATCCCGCGCGCCGGCGGGATCGTGCTGGTGTTCTCGCGCATGACCAGGATCCTGGACATTGACGCCCCGAACCGGCGCGCCGTGGTACAGCCCGGAGTGGTGAACGCGGACCTGTCGGCGGCGGTGGCGCAGCACGGGCTGTACTTCGCGCCCGATCCTGCCAGCGCGAAGGCGTCCACCATCGGCGGCAACGTGGCGGAGAATTCCGGCGGGCCGCACACCCTGGCGTACGGTGTCACCGTGAACCACATCACCGGCCTGGAGGTGGTGTTGCCGGACGGGCGCGTGGTGCAGATGGGCGGCAAGGCGGTGGATTCGTGTGGCTACGACCTCACCGGACTGTTTGTCGGCACCGAAGGCACGGTCGGGCTGGTGACGGCAATCACGGTGAAGCTGACCAGGGTGGCGGAGGCGGTGGAAGCGCTGCTGGCGATCTTCAACACGATTGACGACGCCGCCAACGCGGTGGCGTCTATCACCTCAGGAGGAATCACGCCGGTGGCGCTGGAAATGCTGGACGGCAAGACACTGCGCTGCGTCGAGGAAGCGACCCATGCGGGATATCCGATGGATTCGGGTGCGGTGCTGCTGATCGAACTGGAGGGATTGCGCGAAGCGGTGACCGAGCAGGCCGAAGCGGTGCGCGCGGTTTGCCAGCGGCACCAGGCGCGCGAGGTGCGGCGCGCCGCCAACGAGCCGGAGCGGCAACTGCTGTGGAAGGGCCGCAAGACGGCATTCGCGTCGCTCGGCAGGCTGGCGCCGGCGTACTACACGCAGGACGGCGTCGTCCCGCGCAGCCATATTGCCAAGGTGCTGCGCTATATCGGGACGGTGGCGGAGAAGTACAAGCTGGAGATCGGGAACATCTTTCACGCCGGCGATGGCAACCTGCACCCCTGCATCCTGTTCGACATGCGAGACCCGGACCAGGTGGAGCGCACCCACCAGGCGGGACGCATGATTCTTCAGTACTGCGTAGATTGCGGCGGAACCATCACCGGCGAACACGGCGTCGGCATGGAGAAAAATGAGCTGATGCCGCTGCTGTTCAGCGACGACGATCTCGAGGTCATGAAGCGGGTGCACGACGCGTTCAATCCCAACTCGGTGCTGAACCCGCAAAAGTTGTTTCCGACGCCGCGCAGTTGCCGCGAGACCAACATCGCGGACGCGCAGCGAGGTTCGCGGTGAGCGCGACCACATCAGCGGCGGGACTGGCACGCGAGTTGGCGGCCATCGCCGGCGAGCAGCACGCCACGGAAGATCCGGCGCGCACCGTGGCGTTCGCGATTGACGAGGTTGTGCCGCACGCGGTGGTTGAACCGGGGTCAGCGGCGGAAGTTGCGGCGGTGCTGAAGTATGCGTACGCCCACGAATTGGTCGTCGTGCCCGCCGGAGGATTTACCCACCAGTTCACCGGGACAATCCCGGAAAAGATTGACATCGTGCTGCGCACCAGTCGCCTAAAAGCGGTGGAGCACTACGACCCCGGCGACCTGATGATCGGTGTGGGCGCGGGGACGACGCTGGCGGAAGTGGAGCGGCAAATCGGCCCGCACCAGCAGATGGTGCCGCTGGATGCGCCGCAGCCGGAGAAGTGCACCATCGGAGGCGCGCTGGCATCGGCGGCGCAGGGGCCGCTGAAGCAGTTCTACGGCGGGCTGCGCGACTATTGCACCGGCGTGCGCTTTGTCACCGCCGACGGCAAGGTCGCGAAGGCGGGCGCGAAGGTGGTGAAGAACGTTGCCGGCTACGACCTGATGAAGCTGCTGATCGGCAGCTTCGGGACGGTTGCAGTGGTCACCGGCGCCAGCTTGAAACTGTTCTCGCGGCCGCGGCAGACGCGCACCTTCATCGCGAAGTTCGCGGCCGTGGCGGAGGCGGTTTCATACCGCGATCGGGTGCTGAGCTCGCCGCTGGCGCCGCTGTGCCTTGAGCTGGTGTCGCCAGACGCACAGGCAATCCTTCAGGAAAGTCCCCACCCTGTCTCGCCCCCTCGCTCCGCTTCGGGGCAGGCTCCCGCGGGCGAGACAAGGGTGGGGCAACCTCCAAATGCCGAGGCGTGGCGCGTGCTGCTGCGGGCCGGCGGCAGCGACACGGTGCTGGCGCGCTATCGCGCCGAGTTGGGTTCGGCGGTGACCGACGAGGCCGGTGGCGAGGATGACCGCGAAATGTGGCGGCGCATCGCGGAGTTCCCGCACCTGTTATTCGAGCGCAGCCAGAACGCCATGCTGGTGCGGGTGGACGTGGCGTTGCAGGACGTCCGCGCGGTCGTGGAGGCGGCGCAGCGCGCCGCCATGGATAACAACTTTGTCGGCGCGGTCATGGGCAGGATCGGAGTGGGATCGCTGCTGGTAGGGTTCGCGCCCATCGCAGTGGACCCGCCGGCGGCGATGCAGTACGTCAACGCGGTGTCGTTCCTGCGCGGAGCCGTGCCGCGCGACGGTTCGGCGATCGTGCTGCGTTGCCCGGTGGAGGCCAAGCGGCACTTCAGCGTGTGGGGCAGCACGCCGAATGACCTGGCGACGATGCAGGCCATCAAGCAAGCGTTCGACGAAAAGAACATTCTGAACCGGGGGAGATTCCTGTTCTGAGCGCAACCACGGCCAATCCGGCGCACGGGACGGCATCAGCCGAGGGCAAAGCTCCGCCTTCGAATTTCACCACGCCCGACCGGCCAACCTGGGAGCTGTATTCCAAGTGCATCCATTGCGGGCTGTGTCTGCAGCAGTGCCCGACGTACCGGGTGCTGGGGCGGGAAGCCGATTCTCCGCGCGGGCGTATCTACCAGGTGTTGCAGGTGGACGCGGGACGGCTGGAGATTGGCGATTCATTTGTCACCCACATGGACCGCTGCCTGGGGTGCCGCGCCTGCGAGACGGCGTGCCCGTCGGGGGTTCAGTACGGCAGGATTCTGGAGCGAGCCCGGGCGGAGATCGAGTCAACCTACAAACGGCCGCTGCTGGAACAACTGCTGAGGAAGTGGTTCTTCACCCGCGTGCTGCACGACCGCAAGGGCCTGGAGCGCTGGGCACGGCTGCTGCGGGCCTACCAGCGGTCGGGATTGCAGGCGCTGGCGCGCGCCACCGGCATGCTCAAAGTGCTGGGATTGGAGAAAGTGGAAGCGCTGGCGCCGCAGGTGGACAGAGAATTTTTCTTTTCGCACAGCGGCAGGATGCACCACGGCGAGGGGGAAATCCGCGGCCGGGTGCTGTTTCACATCGGATGCATCGCCAGCGTTGCGTTTTCCAAGTTGAACGAAGCCACAGTACGAGTGCTGAACAAGAACGGCTTCGACGTTTTCATCCCGCAAGGTCAGCGCTGCTGCGGGGCGCTGCAGGCGCACGCCGGATTTCGCGAGGAGGCGCAGAAGATGGGGCGGCGAAATATCCGCGCCATGCTGGAGCCGACGGGGGAAACGGTCATCACCAACTCCGCCGGTTGCGGCGCCATGATGAAGGAATATGGCGAGCTGCTGGCAGACAATCCGAAGTATGCGGACCGGGCACGCGAATTCGGGTCGATTGTGAAGGACATCACCGAGTTTCTCGCCGAGGCGGGATTGCGCCCGCCCAAGCGTCCACTGAAGGCTCGCGTCACCTACCAGGATCCCTGTCACCTGGCCCACGCGCAGAAGGTGCGGTCGGCGCCTCGCGAGCTGCTGAAGGCGATCGGCGCGGAGTTGGTGGAGATGGCGCATCCGGATTATTGCTGCGGCAGCGCCGGCACCTACAACGTGACCCAGAACGAGCTCTCCACGAAAATCCTCGAGCAGAAGATGGACGAGGTGACGGACACGCGGGCCGAAATCATCGCCACCGCCAATACCGGATGCATGCTGCAATTGCGCGCCGGGGTGAAAGCGCGCGGGCTGAAGACGCGCGTCGCACACGTCGTCGAACTGTTGGATGAGGCGTACTGAAAGTGGCCGGTGCCCGGTGGCCGGTTAAAGTACTTTTGCTGCCTTTGGCAACATCCTGCACACCCAAAATGATGAGGGCGCGCTCAGTGCCTTTGACGATCGAGCCATAGGCATAGAGGACATTGATGCCGCCATCGGCGAGCTTGCGGGTGGCGCGGCCGAGGGCGCCGGGCCGGTCGGTGACGCGAATGGCGAGGGCCTCTTCTTCGCCGTACTGAAGATTCATGGAATCCAAAACTTTGCGCGCGGCGGCGTGCGGCGCGGCAACCAGGCGGATGCGGCCGCCGGGCTGATCGTATGCGGCCATGATGGCAGTGATGTTGACCGCCTTTTTCGCCATCTCTGAACAAATGTTGGCGAGCGTGCCGGGCTTGTGCTCGGCCTGGATGAGCAGTTGAGTGATGCGCGCCATAAAGACTCCAGTGGCCAGTGGTCAGTGGCCAGTCGTTGGAAATTGAGGGGACCCGGTGAACTGACAGCTTTATACCTGAACTCACTGGCCACTGACCACTAATCACTGACCACTTTTTTTCACGCCGCCTTGGCCATCAGCGCGTCGTGCAGCGATTTTCGCCAAGTCGTCGGGATCGCTGATGGGCGGTTGGCAGGTGAAATTGGAGCAGAGAATCGCCGTCGATTTGCCATCCTTGACCGCGGGTATGTTGGGCACAACTTGGGCGAGCGCCGGTGGAAGATTCTGCGGCGCGGCGGCGCTGTCGCTGATTTTGAGCACTGCCTTGTTCACCGCGAACGGCGCCACCGCGGCGGCGTACAACTCGCGCGCGCGCTCATCGTTGCCCACCACCACCACCTGCGTGTGGCCCTCCAAAAGCCACACGGCTGCGAGCGCATAAGTAGCGGCGAACATCCCATATTGCTCGGCGATTCCGGCGAAAACCTCAAGCGTATCTTCAGCTTTTTCGCGATAGCCTTTTTGGTTGGTGTAGGCGTGCATGCGCAAGAGCGCGATGGCGGCGGCGGAATTTCCGGCAGGCGTTGGCGAATCCTGAAACGGCTTGCGGCGGGCGCTGAGAGCGCCGAGGGCGACGTTGTTTTCAGAATCGAAAAAGCCGCCGGAAGTCTGGTCGTAAAAGCGCGCGACCATGGCGTCCGCGATCTTGCGCGCGAAATTGAAATAGCTGAGGTCGGCGGTGGCCTCGTAGGCGTCCAGACAGGCGAGCGCGGCAAAAGCGTAGTCGTCGAGCATGCCGGGAACATCGCGCTGGGCGGCTTGCGGGTCGGAGTAGGCGATCACGTGTTTCAGGCCGCCTTCCGCGGTGAATCCCTGGGAGAGGATGCGGTCGAGGGAACGCAGCGCGAAGTGGCGCGCGTCTTCCAGCGAGAGCACGCGCGCGGCATCGAGGTAGGCGGAAATACAGAGCGCGTTCCAGCCGACGTAAACCGTCTTGTCAACGAACGGCGTGGGGCGGGTGAGGCGCGCGGCGTAAAGTTTTTCTTTCGCCGAGTCGAGCACGGCGGAGACGCGGTCGCGCTGCATGCCGAGACGGACGGCGATCTCTTCCACCGAAGCGCGCACGAAGAGCACGTTCTTGGCGGCGTTATGGTGCATCTCGCCGACTTCGTGGATGTCGTAGTAAAGCTGCGCCACCTTGAGTTCGTCGTCGCCGAGCGCGGCGCGAGCCTCGTCGAGCGTCCAGGTGAAGTAGTCGCCGTCATCGTCGAGATTGATGTCGGCATCCTGCGAAGCGTAAAAGCCGCCCTCGCTGCGGTCGCTGAGCCAGGCATCCATCCAGCGAATGATGTCGCGGGCAACGGCGGCGAAGAATGCATTGCCGGTCGCCTGGTAGCCGTGGACGTAGTTCTTCAGCAGCTCCGAGTTGTCGTAGGACATTTTCTCGAAGTGCGGCACCACCCAGCGCTCGTCCACCGAGTAGCGATGGAAGCCGCCGGCAAGCTGGTCGTAGACGCCGCCGCGCGCCATGTGCTCCAGCGTGCTGCCGATCACCTCGCGCAGGCTCTCGTCGCCGGTGCGCGCGTAGAGGTGGATGATCAGGTCCATCGAGGACGGGTGCGGAAATTTGGGCGCGCTGCCGAAGCCGCCGTTGTCGTGATCGAAGATCTTGAGCGCCGAGGCGATGACGGCGCGCACCAGGGTGGGCGGAACACTACCGCTGCGTCCGGCGAACGACTCGGCGTGGCTGATGCCGTTGAGCACCGTATCGGCCTGCTGCAGCACTTCGTCGCGCTTGGCTCGGAAGGCGTCGGCAATAGCCATGAGCACGCGCTTGAAGCCGGGGCGTCCCCCCTGGTCGTCGGGCGGAAAATAAGTTCCACCGTAAAACGGTTTGCCTTGCGGCGTCAGGAATGCGGTGAGCGGCCAGCCACCCTGGCCGGTCATGGCCTGCACGGCGGACTGGTAGCGGCTGTCAATGTCGGGACGCTCGTCGCGGTCTACTTTTACGGCGATGAAGTTCTCATTCACGATGCGCGCCACTTCGGGATCGTCATACGACTCGCGGTCCATGACATGGCACCAGTGACACCACACGGCGCCGATGTCGAGCAGCATGGGTTTGTTCTCGCGCTCGGCGGCGGCAAAGGCTTCCTCGCCCCATTGATGCCAGCGGATGGGCTGGTGCATGGCGGAACGCAAATATGCGGATGAAGCCTGGGCGAGGGAGTTCACAGCGTCGTGTGACATGGCAGGGGTTAGAGTACTCCGTTGGCAGGGAAGATGCGAAAAGCAGTACCGAGTACCGAGTACTGAGAACCGAGTACTGAGCGTCGAATGGATCTCCGGATTCCGGACTCAGTACTCAGTACTCGGTACTCAGTACTCAGTACTCAGTACTCAGTACTCAGTACTCAGTACTCAGTACTCAGTACTCAGTACTCAGTACTCAGTACTCAGTACTCAGTACTCAGTACTCATCAGGCGTCGCGCCACATCCGCGTACAAATCCACCGCGGCGAGTAATTCTTTTTTCTCGACGTGCTCGTCCGGAGTGTGGGCGACGTGGATGGAGCCGGGGCCCATCAGCAGCGCTTCGCCCCAGTGGGTGAGCGACGGGACGTCGGTGGCGAAGGCGGCAATCATGGTGGGGATGCCGTCGAGCGTGCGCAGGCGGACAAAGGGCAGCTCCAGTCCCCACTCCACGCGCACCAGCGGCTCGGCGGCGGCGACGATCTGGCGCTTCAGGTCGTCGGATGGGCCGATGGTGCGGTACATGAGCTCGGCATGGGCGTAGTCGGGGATGACGTTGGGAGCGCGGCCGCCATCAATCAGTCCGATGTTGAGCGTCGATGGACCGAACTCTTCATCGCGCGGCAAAGGAATGCGACGGACACGCGCGAGAGCGTCGAGCAGTTTTTCGATCGCCGACTCGCCCAGCTCCGGATAGGCGGAGTGCGCCATGCGTCCTTCGGCAAATAATTCCAGGCGCACCGCGCCTTTGGTCGCTTTGGCGAGGCGATTGTCGGTGGGCTCGCCGTCGATGAGGAAGCGGCCGCCGGCGGGATGCTGGTTGGCGTATTTCGCGCCCGCGCTGTTGCGCTCTTCGCCGACCACGAAAAGCAGCCCGGCAGTGAGGCCGTCGCGGCGGAGTTTTTCGGCGGCGCCAATCTGCGCCGCGATGATCCCCTTGGCGTCGCACGCGCCGCGGCCGTAGATGCGGGTTTCGTCCTCGCGCGAAGCAAAGAACGGGGGCACCGTGTCCATGTGCGTCGAGAAGAAGACTGCGGGACGCGCCTGGTTCGGCGGGACGGCGTACACGTTGAAACGGTTCGATTCAACCGTGTCGAGACGCGTCTCGTAGCCAAGATCGCGCAGGCGGCGGTGGAGAAACTCGCCCACCGCGCCCTCGTTGCCGGTGACCGACTCGATGTCCACCAACTGCCGCGTTAAGGCGAACACGTCCATGCGCAATGAGGATAACAGTTTCAAAGTTTCAGTTTCAGTTTCAGTTGCCCGGGTTTCGGCATGATGGGGGAAGCGAAACGGATGCGCCTCAAGCTGAAACTGAAACTGAAACTGTTACCGCGAATACAATGCTGCGGTGACGCAACCCAGCTCCATTCAATCCTTGTTTCTCGAAGGTCCGGCGGGGCGCTTGGAAGCGCTCCTCAATCAGGGTGCGCCCGCGGCAACCCATGCCGCGCTGGTGTGCCATCCGCATCCGATGTTCGGCGGAACCATGCACAACAAGGTCGTATTTCACGCCATGAAGGCGCTGCACGGATTCGGATTTCCGGTGCTGCGCTTCAATTTCCGCGGCGCCGGGTTGAGCGAGGGCAAGCACGATGAGGGCCGCGGCGAGGTCGAAGACACCAAGACCGCGCTGCGCTGGCTCGAGGAGCGATTCCATCTGCCTGTCGTGTTTGCCGGATTCTCCTTTGGGGCGGCGACGGGACTGCGCGCCGCGTGTCCCGATCCGCACGTGGATGCACTGATTGCGCTGGGCATGCCGGTGCGCGTGGACGATCGCAGCTACGGGTTCAAATTTCTTTCCCAGTGCAACAAGCCCAAGCTATTCGTCAGCGGCGGGCACGACCAGTTCGGGCCGCGTCACGAATTGGAGCAGTTGGTGGCGCGCGTATCGGACCCGAAGAAGCTGGTGATCATTGAGGGCGCGGACCATTTCTTTTCCGGGCACCTGGCGGAGATGAGGCGGACGATCGAGGAGTGGGTGCGGGAGACAGTTTCCAGTTTCTAGTTTCTGGTTTCTAGTTGCCCAGCAAGCCCTGGGACCGGCAAACCCTCGGCAATTGTCATTCCGGCCCTGAGCGAAGCCAAAGGGGAGGAATCTGCTGTTCGGCAATGCGACCACCCACGCCGCCACTTGAAACTAGAAACTAGAAACTGGAAACTAGCATGATGGCAAAGCGAGCGGCGACCGGCAGTGCGTCCGAGCGAGAGCGTAGCGCGCGTGAATGGCGGCTCAGCGCACGCCAGGTTTTCCAGGAAGCGCTGGCGCAGAGCACCATCCGGCAAGCGTTCGCCCGTCATGTGCACCACGACCGCGGAGTGCTGCGCGTCTGCGATGACCTGTATGCAAAGTCGGCGTACCCTCGCGTCTCGGTGATTTCCATCGGCAAGGGCGCGCACAGCATGGCCGAGGCACTGGTGGAGCAGGCGGGCGCGAGCATGGGCGGGATCGTCGCCGGCTCCACCGATCCGGTCACGCAACTGCGCGGTTTCCGCTATTTCCGCGGCGGCCACCCGCTGCCCAACCCCGAATCGCTGGCCGCGGGCCGGGCGATCCTGCGCTACGTGGAACATCAGCCGCCGCAAGCACTGGTAATTTTCCTGATCAGCGGTGGCGGGTCGGCGTGCGTGGAATATCCGATTGACGATGCCATCGCGCTCGACGATATCGTCAAGACCTACGAGGTGCTGGTCCATTCCGGCGCGCCCATCGCGGAGATCAACGCCATCCGCAAGCACCTGTCGGGAATCAAGGGAGGTCGGCTGGCGAGGGCGGCGGCGCCCGCACAGCAGGTGTCCATCATGGTTTCCGACGTGCCCGATCAAGCGCTGGACTCGCTGTCGTCGGGGCTGACGATGCCGGATTCCACCACCGCCGAGGATTGTTACCGCATCGCCGAGCGCCATGGAATGGTGAAAGAATTTCCGCCGCCGGTGCGTGAGCTGTTCACCAAACGAATTTTGGAGGAGACGCCGAAGTCGGACGACGCCGCCTTCACCAGGGCGCGCTGGTGGCCGGTGCTTTCCAATACCTCGGTCCTGCAAGCGGCGGCAGCGAAGGCTGTGGCGTACGGCTTTGCCGTGGAAGTGGACAACTCCTGCGACGATTGGGATTACGCCAAAGCGGCTGATTATCTGTTGAACAAATTGCGCAAGCTGCGGCAAGGCGGGTCGCGGGTGTGCATCGTCTCCGGCGGGGAAGTGACAGTGAAGGTGAAGGCGAAGCACGGCACCGGCGGGCGGAACTCGCACTTCGCGCTCTATTGCGCGGAGAAAATCGCGGGCGAGAACATCACCGTGCTCAGCGCCGGGACCGACGGCATTGACGGCAACAGCGCCGCTGCCGGAGCAGTCGCCGACGGCACTACGCTGGAACGCGCGAAAACACTGGGGCTGGACGCGGCGAAAGCGCTCGCCGGCTTCGATGCATTCCCGTTCTTCGACCGGCTTGGCGATGCGATTGTCACCGGGCCGACGGGAAATAATCTCAGGGATCTCAGGGTGCTAATGGCGTGGTGAAAGTCAGCTATTAGCCATTAGCAATTAGCCATTGGCTACAGCGTGGATTCTGCAGATACCTCGGCCCAACTGCTGGAACTGGTTTTAGATCGGCCTTTGGGAAGGGCACGGCTTCAGCCGTGCCACTCGAGGTCGCAAGAATGGTGGGCTTTAGCCCCTGAGGGACTTCTTCCTGAGGCGAAAATGTATTCTTGAAAACCAGTTCTCGCCAGGAGTTCGCAGCTAACTGCATCGAGACACTCCGGCCTAGCCCCTGACTACCAACTCCTGTTTCTTAATCCAGCCGCACACCGCGATGCGAATTCCAGGCAATCGGGAAGGTTGGGCAGTCATCGACGGCCCGCATGACAGGTTGTTCAACGGAGGGGGCAGCCACCGGAGGATGGCAGAAGCACGGATGGTCGTGGGTGTACTCGGTGTTGCAGTACGGGCACCGCATGGTTTTACTCCGCCGCCGCGAATACGTCACCACCTGCGGACGGCTTGCTAAATAGGATTGTGAGCGCAGTGGCGCGCAGAAGGGAAACGCATAATTTTGATGGCGGTAATAAGCAAAAGCAGTGATTAGTAATTAGTAACTATCAAGCGCCATGTTGTGGTCGATGCGTCGGGAATGGTGATTCTAAGCGGGAAAATCTAATTACTAATTACTAACTACTGTTTTCTCACTCAAACACCTGTGTCACACCCTCTTGTAACACCAGCACCCGGTCTTGGATGCCGTGCTTGCGGGCCTCGGAGGCGAGGTACTTCAGCGGCTCGTCCATGGGCTCGTGGGAGAGCCGGAAACTGCCGTAGTGCATGGGAACCATGTAGCGGGCGCGCAGGTCGAGAAAGGCGCGCACGGCGTCGGCGGGCGAGGTGTGCACGTTGCGGAACGACGGCGGTTCATAGGCGCCGATGGGCAGCATGGCAAGCTCGGGGCGGAGGCGCTCGCCGATTTCGCGGAAGCCGGGAAAATAGGCGGTATCGCCGGCGTGGTAGAGGGATTCCTGCCGGGAGCGGATGACGTAGCCTCCGAAACCGCGATGCATGTCGCTCACAATGCGCGCACCCCAGTGCCGCGACGGCGTATGCACCACGCTGATGCCGTCGTGGTGGTACTCGCCCCACCAGTCGAGCTCGATGATTTCGCGGAAGCCGAGGTCGGAAACCAGGTCTCCGACATGGCGCGGGACCACAATGACGGGAGCGGGTTTCCGCAGCCGCTGGGTGTGGCGGACCAGCGCGCGCAGCGACGGGCGATGCAGGTGGTCGAAATGAGCGTGCGTGACCAGCACCAGATCCAGTGGCGGCAGGTCCGTGATCCTCAGGCCGGGACGGCGGAGACGCTTGAGCACGAACAGCCAGCGCGCGAAGTTCGGGTCAATGATGAGATTGAGCCCGGCCATCTGGAGAAAAAAACTGGAATGGCCGATGAAGGTGAGGCCGAGCTGGCCCTTGTGGGCCAGGGTGGGTTTGCCGGGCTCTCCGGTGCGGCGCGTCAGCACAGAATGGCGTACCAGCTTGCTGAACTGGCGGGCGCGTCGTCGGAGGGGGACATTGATCATTCGCCTATTAGACGCAGTGCGGGGCGGTAACGATGCGGAAGAGAGTCCCAAGTCGCGAGTCCCGAGTTGCGAGTCGTGAGTAGCATCGCGGACCCGCAATTCATGAGTCCGGGCCTACACTCGCGACTCGGGACTCGCGACTTACAACTCTCTCGGGACTCGCGACTTTGTATAATCACCTGCAGTTGTTTGCGAGGCAGATATGCGAGTAGCGTTTCTGGGATTGGGAATCATGGGGCGCGCGATGGCGGCGAACCTGGTCAAGGCGGGGCACGAGGTCGCGGTGTGGAACCGCTCGGCCGGAAAGCACCTGGAAGGTGCGCGGGTGGCGGTCAGCCCGGCGGAGGCGGCGCGCGGCGCCGAAGTGGTGTGGATGTGCGTCTCGGACACGGCCGCGGTGGAGCGGTTGTTATTCTCGGCCGACGGCGTGGAGAGCGAACTCGCGCCCGGAATGATCGTCGCGGATTCCAGCACCATTGCGCCTTCCGCGACGCGCAAATTTGCCGAGCGGGTGCGCGCGCGGGGCGCCGACTACGTGGACGCGCCCATGACGGGATCGAAAGTGGCAGCCGAGAGCGGCCAATTGATCTTCATCACCGGCGGGGAAGAGGCGACCATCGCGCGCCTGGAACCCTTGTTCAATGCGATGGGGAAAAAGGTGTTGCGCATGGGTCCGACCGGCCACGGGCAATCGGCCAAGCTGGGCGGCAACCTGATGATCTCGATGATGTTCGAAGGCTTCGCGGAGGCGCTGACGCTAACCAGCAAATTGGGCGTGCCGCGCGAGCGCTTCATGGAGCTGGTGAACGCGTCCATGATCCGCTCCGGCGTGTCCGACTACAAGGCGCCGTTCGTGCTGCGGCATGATTTCTCGCCGAACTTTCCGCTCCGCCTCATGCACAAGGACATTCAACTCATACTGGAAGCGGCGCGCGAGGCGCGGGTCAAGCTGCCCGGGTTGGAAACCGTGGAAGAAATTTACGAGGTTGCCACCGAGGAAGGCAGCGCCGACCTGGATTACGCGGCCACGCTCGCGCTGCTGGAAAAATGGGCGGGAATCGAAAGCCAGAGCACGACCGCGTAAACATCTGTGCCGGGCCGAGCCATTGTTCACCACCGAGACGCCGAGTTCACCGAGACACACCGAGGCGCCGGTTTTCTTGATTTGAGTCATCGGTGAATCTCGGTGTCCTCGGTGCCTCCGTGGTGAAAAGCCGCTGGTGCGCAAGACATATCCCGCATGGTTTCTGGGTTTAATCGGCGGCGCGGGCGCGCTGACCGCCATGGTGCCGGCGGCCATCCAGATACTGACTGCGGCGACTTTGTTCGCCAAGAATCTCTATCACTTAAGTTACGCCCGAATCGGACCTGCCAGCCCGGCGTAACTTACGCTAAGGCGATTTATCAACAGTTACGGCCCTCGGTGGCGACTTTCGCTGAATCTCGCAATATATGGTGCTGCGACTTGGAATCAAGCACGGGCAGCAGTATCTGCGGCCTACGATATCTTGTTCCCGCACTCAGGACAGAACTTCGTGCCTGATTCGAACTTCGTGCCACACTTCGAACACTCGTTCTTGGGGCGGAGCGATTTGCCGCATTCCGGACAGAACTTCGCGCCCTGGGTATGGGCTCCGCACTCCGGACAATACGCCACGGCTTCGCTGGTCGTATCGATGTCCTTGGTCATGTCCTGCTGGCGGACTTTTTCCTTCAACTGCTCAACCGTGGCCTGCACCTGGGCGGCGGCAAGTTCGGTATCAATGTCGGGCGCGCACTCGTAACAGAGCGAGCGTTTCTGGTTCCAGCAGGTCGCCTTGCAGACCCACTTTGCGCATTTCGGACACTGGCGGAAATTGGGCTTCGCCTCCTCAATTGCTTCGCGATAAGCCTTGTCGTGCGCCGGGCCCCGGATGGCACGCTCGACCTCGTAAGTGCTCGACCCGGCCGACCCCAGGATGCCCCCGAAGAGCCCTCCGGCGGTGCGGAGCGCGCTGGCAGCCATCCCGCTGGCCGAAGTTCTGAATTCGCTGATAAACCCGTTGCCGCAGCGGTCGCAGAAAAACTCGAACTGGTAGCCCTTGTCGGTAGAGTGGTCGTTGTGGTTGCGAGTGAACTGAATCAGCGACATCAAAACCCCCGGAGGGAGGAGGGGACACGACCCGCCATTCTAGTCAAAGCGGAAGAGGGGCGTCCAGAAATTGATAACACCTTAGCGTAAGTTACGCCTGAATCCCGGAAACCCCGGCCCGTAACTTACGCTAAGGCGATTTATCAACAGTCACACTTGCCCGGACTGCGGCTTGTCATATCGCCGATGCCGATTCCCCCGGGCTGCGATGTGGTCAAGATGACAAGCAGCTGTCTAACCGCAGCAATGAAGTGATTAGTCAGTCCAACGTCGAGCCGAACCTTGGCAGTTGGTAGAAAGCCCGCCAAGTCATTGCAGAGGCTGGCTGCAAGGCGCAAACGTTCCGTATTGAGCATGGTCAACAAGGGGAGGGGGAGTCGCTCCCTTCCGTTCTGTCGCAGCTCGATCAATTGCTGCAACATCCAGCTCGTATTGCGAACGTAGCCGAGCGCTTGGCGGAACTCTTGCAGCGCCGCAGGTTCGACTGCTCCTCCCTCGATCAGCTTGGCCAACTCGAGCATCTCTTCCGTGGCCGCCTTCATTCGCTCGGTCGCCTTCTGAGCATTGCTGGCCGGAGGATTTGCAGGGACACTAACCTGTGGTCTCGCGTCTTGCACCTGACGTTGAGCCTGGCGCTCGCGCTTGGCAAGGTCGTCAGCGTCAGGACCCGACTTATGTTTGCGCAATTCCGGCCAAAATTGCGCTTCCTTCGAATCAACTAGAAGGCCGATCCGATTTTCCGTCCGGGTACCGGCTTGACCGACCCACGCCACGCGAAACTTTCCGCGCCTATTCTTGCGATGAACTTGGAGAGCCATCCCAGGCCGCAGCTTGTCCGTAATCCCAGTAATTCGCGCACCTCTATCACTGATGTCCAACGTACAGGTGAGGCGCTCGAAGCGGTTGCCTTGCGAATCCGTCCCTGTGATCCGGACGGGAAGAACACATTGGACCCGAGGTTCGACCCGAGCTGACATGTCCTAAATCCTATCGACAAAGCCGAGAAGTTTGAGACCTGTAGCTGAGTTTAGCTTAGCTGGAGTGACGCCGGTGTTTACTGCTGTGATACGACGTTGGTGACGTTTCGTCCACCTGTCGATAACAGCCCTTAGCGCAACTTACGCCCAAAAACGGGAGTCCCGACCCCGTAACTTACGATATGGCGATTTATCGCCAGTTATAAACCGCAGTAGAGATTCAGGCCGACAACAACCGCCGCTACCATGAGAGCGTAGGATGGAGCGCATGGAAGCGATTTATCGACAGTAATTCAGTCTCGTGGATGGGCTTCGCACTTGATGCGCACGCGCCATTTGCCCGCTTCCCGGCTGCGGCCGATGGCCATCACCCGTCCTTTGGTCTTGAGGTGAGGAAAAGAAATCCGCAATTGCGCACCGGGTTCCACCGACTTCTGCAGCAGCGCTGTACCCTCTTCCGGCTCGTCGAACACCATCTCAACTCTTTCGACGAACGGCAAACGAATGGCCGAGAGACCCGCAACCACAGCCGGCATGCGCCCGATCTTGATCAGCGGTGCGGGCTCCGGCTCCTCTTCCGCCACAAGCTGCGGGGCAAGCTGGGGTTCTGTGGTAGCCGAAGGCGGCACCACATCGACGCGGCGCATCTCTTTGCGTTCGGAGCGCCAATTGCTGTCCTTGCTGGGGAAATTCACGCCCCAGAAATTGCCGGCATCGTCGAGTTCGATGCCATAGTGCAGATCGGAGCGTTTGTCGAGCCACACCACCCGCGCCGGTTGCGGTTCCTGGGCGCGGCATACGGTAACCCGCAAGCGTTCGCCGTGAGTCAGTCTTCTTTGCTTGCTGGGGGCCGTGCCTTGTTCGCCTTGTATGACGCGGATGCGCGCACCGTGCTTGCTGACCGTAATAGTTTCGCCATCGAGAACAGTCACATCGCCGGCTTCGATGGACAGCCGGATCTTCAGTTGGACACGAGCGCTACGTCGCTTGACAGAGTGTGAGTTCGGGATGGGGGCGGCGGGGTGCATCTGGTGATGATTGCGTGCACTCCTAAGGCCGCACCCACGGTGGGCACCCCGTTGATTAACGTTCTCACGCGTAAGTACATGTTTGTCAATAACTAGGGCGCGATTTGTGGTGCGGTTTGTGGATAAAACCGGGAACTTGAGGCGATTACAAAGTGGCAAAATGTGTCAGCTGAAACACTTCAGAGTGTCACAAACGTCACGTTCTACGAGTAAACGCTTTCGAGAACCTGAAGCAGGAACTCCAACAAGCTCACAAGGAGATTATGCGCTCCGCTGATTGTTGATAACAGCCCTTATCGTAAGTTACGCCTTTGCACCGACTGTAGTGCAACTTTGGCCCCTGAGGGACACTCTTAGGCGGAAATGAATTTCTGAAACGAGTTCTACAAGCCTTTGTACGCGCCGCCGTCCACCAGGATGGTCTGGCCGGTGATGAACGAGGCGCGCTCCGAGGCCAGCCAGACAATGGCATCGGCCACTTCTTCCGGCCGCGCGATTCGGTTGAGCGGCGAACCGGCGGCCCAGCGCTGGAAAATTTCCTCTTCCGATACGCCGGCCGCCTCCGCCTGGCTGCGGGCAAGCTCCTTCAGGCGAGCGGTCGCGGTGTAGCCCGGTCCCACATTGTTGACCAGGATGCCGTCTTTACCGAACTCGTTGGCCAGACTTTTCACCAGACCCACCACGCCGGCGCGCACCGCATTGGAGAGTACGAGTTGGTCCACGGGCTGTTTGACGGTCAGCGACGTGATCGTGATCAGCCGTCCCCATTTCTTCTTTTGCATGTGCGGGATGACGGCGCGGGCAAAGTGGACGACGCTGAGCAGGTTGAGTTCGACGGCGCTTTGCCAGTCTTCGTCGGTGGTAGCCAGAAACCCTTTCGCGGGCGGGCCTCCGGCGTTGGTGACGCACACGTCCACGCCTCCATACCGTTCGGCGACGTTGGCGACGAATTGCCGGACGGCGGCGGCATCGCGGACGTCCAAGCCCTCGCAGTGCACCGGGACCTTATGTTTGCCGGCGATGGTACCGGCGGCCAGGCGCAGGCTTTGTGTGCTGCGCGCGCAAATGGCGAGCTTGCAGCCTTCGGCGGCAAACGCTTCCGCCGTCGCCCGGCCAATCCCCTGGCCGGAGGCGGCGACGATCACAACCCGATCTTTGAGACCCAAATCCATTGGTAATTGGTAATTTTCTTTTTCGTCGCGCCGGCAGTGGCCCTGTCCTCGATTGGTACTTCACAAAACTTACAAATTACAAACTGCAAATTACGCCGTCGGCTTTTCCGGGCCGGTCTGCACCAGGAATATGCCGCCGGGCCCGCCGGGCTGGATGTTGTTTTTCTCGAAGCGCTCCTTGATGCGGCGGCGAAGTTCACGGGTGACGGCGTACTGGGTACCGGGACGCGTCTTCACCAGGATCATGTAATCCACCTCGGTGCCGCTGACGCGCTCAATGCCCGGTACCTGTGGGTCGGAGACCAGCATCTCGGAGAAGTCGGGATCGCCGGCAAGCTCTTTGCCCACCTCCTTGAGCACGCTGATGACCTTGTCGCTGTTCTCGCTGTAGGCGACGGAGACGTGCAAGGCCACCTGCGCCCAGTCGCGGGTGAGGTTGGAAACGACATCAATCTTGCCGTTGGGCACGGTGGAGAGCGCGCCCTGGTCATCGCGCAGCAGCGTGGCGCGCAGCGTCATGCGTTCCACCATGCCGGTGATACCGGCGACCCGCACCGTGTCGCCGACTTCGTACTGGTTCTCCATCAGGATAAAGAAGCCGTTGATGACGTCGTGCACCAGGGTTTGAGCCCCGAAGCCAATGGCAAGCCCGGCAATGCCGGCGCTGGCCAGCAGCGGTCCCATGTTGATCCCGAGTATGGGAAGAATCTGGAGCAAGGCCAGGAATAGCAGCACAAAAACGCCCGCGCTGTGGACGACTCCGCTCAAGGTGCGCAATTGCTGTGCGCGCAGGCCGGTGGGCAGGCCCTTGATTTCGCCGAGGGAGCGCAGGCGTCGCGTCAGCGCCTTCAGCAGTCGGATGAGCACAAACGTGACTACGACGATGACCAGGAGCTTGGGGGCGTCCACGCGGAGGAAGTTCAAAGCGTCGGCGCGCCAGTGCTCGATCAGTTGCCCGACAGTCTGGATGGAGGGCTCGGCCATGCGTGTAAGTGCGCGATTATAGCAGCGCTGCACGCGGCGTTTCTTGCTGGCCGCGGTTCATCTTATAATCGCGGCATCCCCGCTTCTATGAGGTCACTGTGAGGCAAGTATTTCTGCTCGGCTTCGTTCTCCTGTTTGCCGTCGGCTCGGGAATTTCGCAAAGGCGCGCCGGCGCCGCCGCGCCCGGCGGCGGTGGCGATAGCGGCAGCACCGATCCGCAATCTCCGGCAGCGGCGCAACGAAGTCGACCCTGCCGAAAAACAGATGGAGCGCGACCGCGCCAAGCGACTGAACAAGGACCGCCAGGCAGCGATCAAGCGCGACACCGATAAGTTGCTGGCCCTGGCAACCGAGTTGAAAGAGTACGTGGACAAATCCAACGAGCACGTGCTCTCGCTCGATGTCGTGCGCAAGGCGGAGGAGATCGAAAAGCTCGCCCATCGTGTCAAGGAAAAGATGAAGGATTAGCGGCGGCGCTGTCCCGATCTTACGGTTCGCCGGCAGCAAGAAGCCCAGCGGGAAGGCTGGGCTTTTTCGGTTGGCGTCGCCGACGCCTCAGTTGGTAGTGGCGGAGGGCTGGATGTCGTACTGGCGAATCTTGTAGAGCAGCGCCTTGTAACTGATCTTGAGCAAAGCCGCGGCTTTCTTGCGGTTCCAATTGGTTTCCGTCAGGGCGTGGCTGATGGCTTCCATCTCGGCTTCGTCTTTCACGCTGCGGACCAGGGACTTGAGACCGTCGCTACCGGCCCCGCCGCCCCCGGATGCGCCGGCCAACGCCTTCTCCCCTGGCGGCGCCAGTTCTGCGATCGCCATTTCTTCGTCGCCTAAGACAAGGTAGCGCTTGACGAAGTTGCCCAACTCACGCAGGTTGCCCGGCCAGGCGTAGCGCTCGCACGCCTGCATGAGCAACGGCGTCAGAGGAAGCGGCGGGCGGGCGTAGCGTTCCGCCACCTGGCTCATGAAGTGCTTCAGCAGCAGGGAGATCTCTTCCTTGCGATCGCGCAGCGGAGGCACCGTGATGGTGAACCCGTTCAGGCGGTAATACAGGTCCTCACGCAACTTGCGGGTGGCGATGGCTTCCTGGATGTTGATGTTGGTGGCGGCCAGGACCCGCACATCCACTTTCTGCACGGTGCGGCTGCCGAGGCGGGAGAACTGCTGGTCCTGCAGCACGTGGAGCAGCTTGGCCTGGAGCGACGTCGGCATTTCGCCGATTTCGTCCAGCATGATCGTGCCCTTGTTGCAGAGCTCAAACTTGCCGGGCTTGGCGTGGGTCGCTCCCGTGAAAGCGCCCGGCTCGTAGCCGAACAACTCGCTTTCCAACAGGTCCGCGGGCACCGCCGCGCAATTCACCTTCAAGAACGTGCGGTGCGAGCGCGGCGAATACCTGTGGATCATCTTGGCGATGACTTCTTTGCCGACGCCGCTGTCACCCAGGATCAGCACGGGGATGTCGACGTTGGCGACCAGCTTCGCCTGGGAGCGAATCTTGCGCATGGACGCGCTGCCGCAGACGAAGAACACGTCGTCGCCGAGGTCTTCGATTTCGCCCTGCGGCAGGATTGCGTTGGCGTCGCCGCCGATGCACTGCTGAATGACGGCTTCCAGGTCGTTCTTCTGAAACGGCTTGGTGAGATAATCCTGCGCCCCGAGGCGGATCGCCTGCACCACTTTGCGGGTGTCGCTGACGCAGGAGAGCATGATGACTTTCAGTTGCGGGTAGCGCTCGCGCATCTGCTCCAGCGTCTGCAGTCCGTCCATGCCGCCGGGCATGAGCACGTCCAGCAGCACCACGTCGGGCGCGCCCTTCTGCAATTTCTCCATGGCCGCCTCCCCGCTGGGGGCGGTATCGACGTTGTAGGATTCGACCTCGAGCAGCGTCTGCAAGTAGCGCAGCATGCTCGGTTCATCGTCGACCACAAGGATTCGAGGCGAGTTCGCCATCACGTCCGCAATTTGCCTTTCCGGCCAGAACGCTTGATTGTACCCGCGATCATCCGTACTTGAGAGGAAGAACGAAAGAAAACTTGCTGCCGCAACTGGGTTCGCTTTCCACCCAGATCTTGCCGCCGTGGGCCTGGACGAGGCGCCGCGCAATGCCCAGGCCCAGTCCCATGCCGCCGCCGTTCATCTCCCCATTCGGGATCTGAAAAAAGTCGCCGAAAATCTCCTGGTGAAACTCGGGCGGGATGCCGGGCCCGGTATCGGCCACGCTGACGCGCACCGAATTGGGCACCGCAGCGGCTTGGCGGCGTCGTTCGCGAGCCTGCGGCCGCGCCTCCAGCGAGCGCCGCTCCCACAACTGCGGTTCCGCATTCAACCAAACCGTGCCACCCTGAGGAGTAAACTTCAAGGCGTTTTCCAGCAGGTTGGAAATGACTCGCTGGATGCGGTCGTAATCGAAGGGAAACGGGCGCAAATGTTCGCTCGGCAGATAATAAAAGGCAACTCCCTTGGACTGAAAGCGCGGCATCCAGAAGCTGCAAATCTCGGTGAGACAGCCGTGTAAATCGCGCGGCTCGTCCAGTTGCAGGTTGAGATTGCCGGTTTGAATCGCGCTGAACGTCAGGAAGTCGGTGATCAGCCGGTGCAGCCGCTGGCTGCTGGAATTCATGTCATCGAGGCAGCGGGATTGGCGATCGGTCAGCGGGCCAAGCTTGCCGCTCATGAGCAGTTCAATGTATCCGGAAACCACCGCCAGAGGCGTGCGCAGATCATGCGCCGCGGTGGCCAGGGCCTGTGCGCATCGCCGGTAGTCAATCTCCAACTGCTGGTACGCGCGCTCCAGGTCGCCGCCCACGGGGCGAACTTTCTGTTCACCATTGTCACCGCGGGCAAGGCGCGCGTCCGCCCGTCTTGCGGGCGCGGCGGCTGCGTTGTCGGCGCGTTCAGGCATGACACACGTTGGTCGGCAGCCTTGGGGGAGAAAGGAAGATGCAGGCAGCTTCTTTCTTCAATGATAGTAGGAGAATAGAAGGATGAAGTCAATCATCGGTGCAAGTAATTTCCTTGAAAGTCGCAAAAGGTTGCCGTATTTACAGATGAAGTGCGCCGGGATTTTATTGTAAGCAAGCCATCCATTTATGCGTAAATAGCTGAGTTCAAAGTTGTTATCATCAATTTCCACGTTGGTTGCAGGCTTTTACGTGTTTGGCACATGGTGTGCGCCTAAACGCACAGGAAAACGTGCGATGACTAAGTCTGGTCCCGAGCGACGGAAGCACCAGCGCCTCCCCTTGTCGATACCGGTTTTTGTTCGTGGAGTCGATCAGGACGGGAAGGAGTTCCTGGAGTTTGCTACCGCGCTAAACATCAGCGCCGGAGGCATCTTGCTGGCGACGAGGCGCAGTTTGCCGCGTTCCACCAGCCTTTCGCTGGAGATTCCGGTGGCGCCACTGCCTCCCAACACGATTTCCCCGCAGTCGGTGCGCAGCCTGAAGGCGAAACTGGTTCGGATCACTCATGGCGAACGATGTCATTTGCTGGGCCTCAAATTTACTCGCCCGTTGCACGATACAGCAAAAGGGAAAACTGCTTCCGCATAGGAAAACACTTTCTCACATTTCGCGTCTTCTCCTCGAGCGCCGGGAATCAACAGACAATTCGAAATAGGCTAAGTTGCTGGAAACAAATACTGAGTAGTCTGGCTGCGTTAAATTCTCTCCTAAAGCGTACACCACCAAGGTGGTTGAAAAGTTTGGCGGCTTGAGTGCAAGACAGATTAGAAGGCCAGAGAGGTCTAGGAAGAAGTTTAGGACGGGGAATAAGCCGAATATGTCTGCTACTGTAGCCCCATTTTCCATTGATCGCTCGTTGCCGGTACCCCCGGATGCGGTGATGTTTGGCACTACGCGCGCCATGCAGGCCGTGCGCGAGCGGGTGCAGAAGGTCGCCAGTTCCAACCTTCCTGTGCTCATCCAAGGCGAAAGCGGCACCGGCAAGGACATTATCGCGCGCATGATCCATCAACTGTCGGCTTGGTCAAGCGGGCCGTGGGTGAAGGTGAATTGTCCGGCCATTCCCGGCACCTTGCTGGAAAGCGAATTATTCGGGTATGAGAAAGGCGCGTTTACCGGGGCGTATGCCAACAAGCCCGGCCGCGTCGAACTGGCCAACCGCGGGACGTTGTTCCTCGACGAGATTTCCGAACTGGATTACAGCCTGCAATCGAAGCTGCTGCAAGTTCTGCAGGACGGGCAGTTCTGCCGCATCGGCGCGCAGGAAGACAAGAAGGTCGAAGTACGCATGGTGTGCGCCACCAACCGGCACCTGGAGCACGAGGTCGAAGTCGGACGATTCCGCCAGGACCTGTTTTACCGCATCAACGTCGTGAACATCCTAATGCCGGCGCTGCGCGAACGCGCTGCCGACATCCCGGCGCTGGTGCAGTACTTCCTCGACCTCTACAACGAAAAGTACAACTCGCGCGCGCGGCCACTCTCGGCGCAACTGCTGACGCAATTGCAGCGTTATCACTGGCCGGGCAACATTCGCGAGTTGGAGAACCTGATGCGCCGCTACGCCATCCTCGGTGGCGAGGAGGCGATCACCTCCGAGCTGCTGCCGCGCAAGCAGCAGATCTACGACGACGATATCCCCGTGGATGGTCCGATTTCCCTGAAGAAGGTGACCCGCCAGGCGGTATTGGAGCTGGAACGCAAAATCATCCTCAAGGTATTGCAGGCGAATCACTGGAACCGCAAGCGTGCCGCCCGCGCGTTGAGCATCAGCTATCGCGCGCTGCTGTACAAGATTCGCGACGTGGGACTACCGGCGGTGCGCGGGCGCAATCGCCCCGAAGCGCCTTCCGACGCCCCGATCAGTTGAGAGTTCTGTTTGCGCATGCTGCTTCGCCCACCGGGGTGAAGCAGCTTTTTTTTGCGCACCTTGGAATGTGATGGCCGGCGGTTGCCGCGCGCCCGTTTCGGGGATAGCATTCGCCTGCAACCGGCCGGCTGCCGGGAGGTCCTATGACACATCAGCGATGCAGGGCGATCGTGCTCCTGGTGGCGCTGCTCGCGCCGCCTGTGTGGGCGCAATCCAGGATCACGATTGCGGCGGGCACGCCCGAAGACCAGGAGTTACAGGCCATCTCGAACCAGGGCGACGCGCAGAAGCGGACGGCGATGCTGGAGGAATTCGTGCGCAAGTTCGCGGCGAATCCGGCCGCCGTTGCCTACGGCAGTTGGCAACTGGCGCAACTGTACGTTGCCGCCGGCGATCCTCAGAAAGCGCTGGCCTATGGCGACCAGGCGCTGGCCGCCATGCCCGATGTGGTGGAAATTCTGGTCTCGCAGGTTGAGGTCGCGCAGCAGCTCAAGGATTCCTCCAAGGTAGTGGATTACGCGGTGCGCGGCGCCGCCGTAATCCATGGCATCGACAAAACGCCGAAACCCGCCGAGATGACGCCGGAAGATTTTGCCCACCGGATTGCCAGCCAGAAAGAGGAGCTCCAACCGAGCTTTCACTACCTGGAAGTTGCCGCGTACAACGCCATCACCTCCGAGCGGGACCCACGCAAGCGCATGCCGGAAATTGAACGGTACCTGGGCGCTTTTCCGGGATCGCAGTTTGCAGAACCGCTGGCAACGCTGGGGGTCGTGACCCTCCAGGAGATGAAGGATTCCGCCGGCCTGGCCGCCTTCGGCGACAAAATGCTGGCGAAAAATCCGAACGACATCCGCTTATTGACGGTGCTGGCCAGCGCCTATGCGAACGATCCCGGTCATATCGCCAAAGCCGGCGCGTACGCCCGGCGCGCGGTGGAGTTGCAGAAAACGCAGCCCGCAGCCAGCCCCACCGAGCGCAAGCTGGCGGGCGTGGCGCACTCGGTGCTGGGGCGCGTCCTGTTGCAGGAGAATAAGTTTCCGGCCGCGGCCACCGAGCTGAAAACAGCGACCGCTCTCCTGCAGGATGCTCCCGAGGACCTCGCCGGCGCGTTGTATTACCTGGGGTTTGCCTACGCCAAGATGGAGCGAGCTGCGGACGCGATCAGCGCCTTGACCCAGGCCGGCAACATCCAGGGTCCCTATCAGCAGCCGGCGCGCGAGTTGCTGGCCAAGATCAAGGCGGCGCGCTCGAGAAAATAAGCGCGGACGCAGAAAGAAGAAAGAAGACGGGTGGAGCAGAGCCTGCCCTGAGCGAAGTCGAAGGGCCTTCAGGCCTGCGGCGAAGCGGCACAGTAACCAGTGTCATCCCGAGCGAGCGCGAACGGCCGCGCGCAGCGTCAGCGGCCAAGTGAGCGCGAGTCGAGGGACCTTGCGGTTCTCCCTGGGTGTCCAAGGCTGCCCGGTTCTGCCATTTGTCGGTCTAAGAAACCTCTGCTGTTCTGAAAACAGAACAAAACGGCCCGTTGCCGCGCCAAGACCAAGCATTCCGGCGACTCCGCAAACCACTTCGGGTCAGTCAATTGCAAGAATGGGAACCTGTTTTCGGAACAAGAATCTGCCGCCGCATCACCGACCTCCGGTCGGCGTACCTTCCTAGCGCGTGAGTTCACACGTCACCAGGGAGGTACACGACATGCTCAGAAAAGTCGTCTTTCTCTTACTCACCTTCCTTTTGCTGGGCGCCTCAGCCCCAGCGCAAACGGCCGCTAAAATCGCTCCGCCACCTGCCGTCGTCGACGGCAAAGTCACGCCAAATCTGATTCCCGACCATGTAGCCTACCGCATGGTTCTCCTGTCGTTCTCTGTGCCGCAGAATCCAACCGCAACCGATATTCGCAGGCAGACCGCACACTTGACGGCTCTCGGCCTTAACGCGGCTGAGATGGATGCCGCAAAGCAGACTTTGCGGACCTTCCGCGAGCAGTACGACCTTGGGCAATCGCGCCAGAAGTATGACAAAACCACGAATCACCGCGCTTTCAAGAAAAATCTCGTTCAGACCACACTGCAACAGCTCTCGAAGGCGCTCACCTCCGACCACATGGCCGCGTTTACTGAATATGCTCGGAGCCGCAAGAGCTACATCGTGACAACGGAGGTGGAGTGATGAGACGGATTGCTCTTTTCGTACTTTTGCTCACGCTCGTACTGCTAGGCGGAACGGGTACCAGCTATGCTCAGTGCGATAGTTACACTTACTCAACGTTTACTTCTTACTGGGACGATTGGGTCGCGACTTGGGGCTTTCTCGGTACAATCGACGGGCCGTACCTCGATCAATTTGGCTGGGGACCGCATATTGACCAAACGATCGTGTACGGTGACTGCGAGGATCGGTGCAGCTACACAGGACATACGGTAGCAAGCTTTTTCGGCGGTAACCAATGGTCGGGTAATGTCGGGGGACAGAGCCTCGCCTTTCGCCAAATGTCCGCCGCTAACGACGGCACCACAGTGGGCGTCGACTCCAACGGCGCCATGTACGTGTTCGACGCCTTCGACCAGTTGTGGGAGGCAATACCGGGATGGCTAGATCCCTCGGGCAGCATCGCGGCAGAAGACAGCAACCACGTTTACGCTCTCCAACCCGGCGGCTACTTGTACCATTTCAACAACTCCTCCAGCACCTGGGAGGCACTCACTGGAGCGACAAACATGGTGAAGATATTCGCACCCGGACTTCACGGCCTCGATTCAACAGGAGCGCCGAAAGTATGGGACGGAACTCAGTGGATTTCGTACCTCGGCGTCACCTATCCGTCAATGAGCGAGATCGCCATGGGATCCCCAGGCGGGCTTTTCATGACTGGCATTTCCAATAACGTACTGTACAGTGTCGTTTGGAGCGAATCCTCTTTCCAGTGGGTTCCGGTGCCTACGCCGTTCACGCCTGTTCACATCGCGGCTGCCAGCAATGCCGCAATTGCACTCGATGCCTCTGGCAATGTATGGACGATGACATCCGCCTATATTACCTACGATCCTTACACGACTATCTCCGCTACTTGGGTCCAAACTACACAATTGCCAGGAGGGCTGAGCCAGATAGCGGTTGGCGGCCCCAGCGACATTTACGCTTTCGGCCTCAGCCAGTACGTCTACCGCTTTTTCCCGAATAGTACAGTCGCTGTCGACGATTACGTGGCGGATACTCTTAATACTATTGGGATCATACCCGCGAATCTTCCCGATGGCTCGGGCTTCTCAGGAAGTGGAGACGGTAGTGTCATCCGCCGCTGCGCGCCTGCATATGTTCCCGTAACGATTATCAGCTTCGCCGTTTCAAGCCCAATTCACGTGAACACTGGGCTCGAGTACATCTGGTACGACGATCCGATAATCTTGGACCCTGCTTTCAATAAGTGCGGTTACACTATAGTGGACCATTGCACCACCGCCGACCGCATATATTGCGGAGATCCACATCCGGCAGAAGTGCAAAAGTGCAAGGACTCCAATGGCCTCAATTTTCGATCGTGGTTGGTGATCTACGGTTACGGTGAGATTCAGCTTGGTAATAGGATATGGGGGACGTGCTTGAGGCTAAAGGGCGGCTCGGGCAGTTACGCGGCCGCTAATGCCTGCTCGGCAGTGCCGCCACACTTGTGACCGTAGCAGATGAATCTTCGCGACCGCTTATTGCTGTTCGGCAGTAAACCAATGCAAAGAGGCAAGATATGTCTCCTGTCACGGTTCTTCGGCTTGTGTTGCTCTGCGTGAGTATCGTGCTTTTCGCAATACCAACGTCGTATGTGCTGAGTATTGTTTCTGGCCGAACAGCTCGCATTCTGTTACTTTCTACACTAGTGGTCTTCGCATTACTCATCGTTGTCGGCGTTACATCTGGGCGGCTCAGTTTTTACGCTATTCGAAGACATTGAAGCGGTTCCGAGCGGGCCGGTGGCACACTGTTTGCGGCACTATAACGAATGTGGTGGGAGCTGGCCCGCTCCGAAAATTTACGTGTCCACGACTACGGTTTTTTCGCACCATGCTCGCCCCAAATTTGGCAGGTGGCCCACATTTGCACGGTGTCGTCAAATGTGGGTTTTATCCTGATGTCGCTTCAAGCCTGAAGTCTTACTTCACAGCCAAGTAAACGTTGTCGATTTCCGTTCTGGTCAACTCCAACAGCTCACGCAGATACCGGCTGCGCAACCTCGTGTTTGCCCGCAGCCTCGGCGGCGCGGGCCGCGCCCCGGACCGCATGGAAGCGGTGCGGAGCCGTCTTCAGCGCAGCTTCATATTCCTGGAACGCCTGCTGCGGGTGGCCAGCTTCCATCAGCAGGTCGCCCAGGAGTTCGCGCGCCGGCAGCACCGGGCCCGGGGCCACCGGATGTTTTTCGGTGAAGTCTTCCAGTTCGGCGGCCGACCGCATCAGCGACACCGCGCCGTCGTTGTCATTTTCGGTATGGGCCAGCCACGCCGCTGCCTCGCGACGCTGGATCTCCACCTGTGTGGCCCAGTCGTAGCCCTGTTTGTTCAGCGCCAGCTTTTCGCGGATCGCCTCCAGTTCCTTGACCTCCGTGCGCGCCAGATCGAAGCGTCCGGTGTGGACGGCGCCCATGGCGCGGGCCCAATGCGTGATCGCCTGCGTCTCCGGAGTCGCCGAAGCGTAAGGCTGCAAGGCCGCGGCAGCGTCCCAATCGCCTCGCTCCACAGCGTACCGTGCCGGGATCGCTGCCAGGGCGTAAAACGAAGTTCCCGTCGGCTGCACCGATGGCAGGCTGGTCAATTCGTTCAGCACGCCCTCCGCCTCCTGGTCCCGGCCTAATTGCAGGTAGGCATACATCAGGTAATCCATGGCGTGCAGTTGCTGATCCCAGGCCGATGTCATGTGCGTAGCTTGTTCAAATTGCTTGGCCGCTTTTTCCGCCGCCACATTGGAGGCGATGGCATCCTGCCACAGCCCCAGCCGGGTAAAGATGTGCGACGGCATGTGCAGGGCGTGCGGCACGGACGGAGCGATGCGCGCGTAACTGCGGGCCGCCAGCAGCGCGTCCTTGGCGAGTCCCGGGCTGTCGAAGCTGTGGATGATGTAGTGCGCCGCCCCGGGATGGTCGGGCTGCTCGGTAAAGATCTTTTCCAGGATGGCGCCGGCCTTGTGCTGGTCCTGATATGTCTTGTCCGCCGGCGAGGCGGTGGCCAGCAGAGACAGCGCGTAAAATGCCGCCACCTCGTTGTCCTTGGGAAGGTACCGGTGCAGGCGTTCCATCGCCATGCGATAGTTCATGGCGCGGGTGCGATGGTCGATTTTGTCGTAATCGGTGTAGAAGGCGAGCAACGCGACGACATAGCCGGATTCACGGCCGGTCTCAATCTCCAACGAGGCGGCCTTCTCGATGGCCGCGGACCCGTTGCGGAGAGCGTTGTCGTCCGGCAAGTACCACAGCGGACGCCACCAGGTCATGGCCTCGCCCCAATACGCCATGGCGCACTTGGGGTCTTTCCTGGCGATGGCGGTGAACTCCGCCAGTGCCTCCTCATACGCGAAGGAGTGGAGCAACGCGACGGCGTGCGGGAACGCCCGCTTGGCCGGCGCGGAACAGGTGACATCGAAGTTCACCGTCCCCACCTTGCCCAACGTCATGGCATGGCCGGCATGCGAATCGTCGGCCGCAAGCACTGAAGCCAGGAGAAAAACACAGAACAGAAGGAGGAGCCCACGTGTCTTGCCCATACCCCACCCCCACCCGGTGCGCGAACTTTAGCCGTTAGATGTGCATGGGTCAACCGCGGACTAGTGTTTTATGAGTTCGTCGGAGAGGAGGTGGGCCTTGAGCGCGAGGTTGTACGCGCGCTCCGTATCCCCATCCTTGATCGCATCGCGCGATTGCTGCATGTAGCTGCGGATGTGCTGCACCATCGCTTGTTCATCGGCATTGAGGGTACGCGAAATGCTTTTCACGTTGTAATCGGTGGCTTCCAGCAGTTGATTGGTGTTCAGCTTCTGGTGGATCGCCTGGTCACCCGGCATGGTGGGCGATAGCTGCGGCGTGGCGGGCTGCGTGCCGCCCTCGGTGACCACGGTTTTCGACGGCTGCTTCTCGGCAGGCTTTTCCGCGGGTTTATCCACCGGCGGCGGAGGGACGGCCTTTTTCGCCGTATGGCGCGGTTTGGTTTTGGGCTTCGGGGCCGGGGCCGTGGTGGCAGCGGGCGCGGGTTCCGGCTGGGTTACCTCGGGTTGCGGACGATTTGGCTCGGACGTGGCCGGGACGGGAGGCTGAACTTCGGGCTCAGGCTGCGAGATCGCCGGCGCCTGTGCCTGGGGCGGTGGTACGGCGGGCTTTTTCTTCTTGCATCCGCCGAGTGCCAGCATGGATGCAAGCAGTATGCCCGCGACGGTGGCGCGCGCGATTCGCATAGTGCTGTTCTAAATCCCTTTCCACATCTCGCGCAAGCAAATCACGATGCCTTGACTTCCTGCGCGTTGGCGCCCGGGCTGCGAAGAGGCCGCCCGAACCTGCTCGGTGGCCGGAAACCTGAGATGAAACACCGTCCCTTGACCCGGCCCGGATTCGAATTCCACCGATCCGTTGTGCAATTGCATGACGCGATAGCTCATGGCCAGGCCGATTCCGCTCCCCGACTTCTTGGTGGTGAAATACAGGTTGAAAATCTTGTCGCGGATCTCCGGCGGAATGCCCGGCCCCTGGTCGCGGACCTCGATTTCGATGGCGTCGTCCTCGCGCCGCGCCGCCAGGTTCAGCGCGCCGCCGCCCGGCATCGCCTGGATTCCATTCAGGGCGATATTCAGGACCGCCTGTTTCACCAGATCGGTATCGGCCTTCACCACCAGCGCTTCCGCCGGCAGCTCACATCCGACGGTGACCCCGTGGCGCGCGGCTTCCGGTGCGGCCAGCACCGATACATCCTCCACGACACGGCGCAGGTCGGTGTCGCCGAGCCGGAGTTCCACCGGTTTGGTGAAGTCCACCAGCGTCTGCACCACGCGATCCAGGCGCTGGATTTCGCTGCCGATCACGTCCATGTGGCGCTTCGATTCGGGATCGATCTGCTTGATCTTTTCGCGCAGCACCTCGAGGTGGACCATGATGGCGTTGATCGGATTCCGCACCTCGTGGGCGACACCCGAGGTCAGGCGCCCGATGGCGGCCAGGCGGCGTGAAAGCTCGATCTCGTCGGTAATTTTCCGCACCGATTCGGCATCGCGCATGGTCAGCAGCGCCCCAATCTTATGCCCGCCTTCCTCGATAAAATCGATGGACACCTGCACCCGCCGGCCATTCTCGGCGGCGACTTCGCGTTGCTCGACCGGGCGGTGCTGTTCGAACGCCTCCAGGACGGTGCGCCCCAGGCGCGTGTTGCGCGTGAAAATGTCGGTAACGCCGCCGCCCAGGATTTGGCTTCGTTCCCGGCCGACGAATGGTTCCGCCGAAGCGCTGACCAGCACCACGCGCGCGTCCTGCGTGAACAGCATCAGGCCGTCCTGCAGGTTTCCCATGATCTGGTCGAGGTTCCCCTTCAACGCGGAGAACACTTCTTTGACGTCGCGCATCTGCTGGCCCAGCCGGTCAATCTTGGTGGTGACCAGGCCGTACTCGTCATAGCGGGCGGGGCTCTTGGCGGAAACGGGCTCAATTTCTCCCGCCGTCATGCGGTCCAGGCGCTGCCCGATCGCCTCCAGCGGCCGCAGCGCGAAATGAGAAAGCACCGCCGCCAGCAGCAGCGAAACCAGGATGGACAGAGCGGCAAACTCCAGCGCGTGCGTGATCTGCGGCTGCAGTTCGCTTTTCAAGAAGACCGTGGAAAGCCCGACGCGGATCTGGCCAAAGGGCTTGCCGGCGCGGCTGAGCGGAAGGCGGACTTCGTACACCCTTGGCTTGCCGAAGACGACGCGCATCTGCTCCCGGAAACCGCCCTTCACCACCGTAGCGAAGTCAGGCCGCGAGGGCGCCAGCTTGCCCTGCACATCGGAATCGGTGTGCAGCAGCGCGCGCCCGCTGGCGTCGGTGAGGGCGGCATCGTAGATCGTCGGCGAGTAACCGACGATGGATTGCAACAGGGAATTGAGACCGGGATCGGTCTGCAGGCTGTCCTCGATGGCGGCTTCGACCGCCTGGGGATCGTCCGGGTCCACGCGCGCGTTGCTGAGATCGAGTTCCAGCGCCTCGCGCGCCCCGTGGTAAATCTGGTGCGCGGTGAAGTCGCCGCTCTGGTACGCCTCCGTCACCCGCTGCCGCAGCATCTGCGACACGTAGATATAGGACAGCGTCGCTACCAGCGCCACCACCATGGCGCTGATCGAGATCACCAGCTTGGTTTTGAGCTTTAAGCGCATGAGTCTTCAGTCGTCAGTCTCCAGTCGTCAGGAAAGGCCGGCGCCAGACGCCTGAAGACTGGTGACTGGAGACTGACGACTCTACTGTCCCACATCGGCCGTGGCCACCTGATGGCTTCCGTATTCCTTCAGCTTATTGTGCAGCGTCTTCAGGCTGATCCCCAAAATTTCCGCCGCGCGTGTTTTGTTGTTATTGGTCGCTTCCAGGGTTTTCAGGATCAGCAGTCTTTCCGCTTCCCCGACGGTGGTGCCTACGCCGAGCCGTACCGCGTTGGCCTCCTGCACCGGCGGACGCGGCGTGACCTGGCCGAAACCCGGCGGCAGGTGCTTGGTTTCCACCACGCCGGCCTCGCACATGATGATCGCGCGCTCCAGCGTGTTTCTCAGTTCGCGCACGTTCCCCGGCCACGCAAACGAAGAAAACAGCGACATCACCGAGTCGCTGACCATCTGCACCTTGCGCCCGTGTTTCTCGTTCATGTCCGCCAACAGCGCGGTCACCAGCTCCGGCAGGTCCTGCTTGTGCTCGCGCAGCGGTGGCATGGCGATATTGAAAACGTTGAGGCGGTAATACAGGTCGTTGCGCAGATATCCCTGCGCCACCGCCTCTTCCGGGACCTTATTGGTTGCCGCCAGGACGCGCACGTCCACCGAGGTTTCCACCTTGCTGCCCAACCGCCGCAGCTTGTGGTCTTCCAGCACGCGCAGCAGCTTGGCCTGGGTGGCGATGGGCATTTCGCCGATTTCATCCAGCAACAGCGTGCCGCCCTCGGCCAGCTCGAAGCAGCCGACGCGGCGCTCCACGGCGCCGGTGAAGGAGCCCTTTTCATGGCCGAAGATCTCGCTTTCGATCAGCGTTTCCGGAATGGCCGCGCAATTGATGGCGATAAAGGGCTTGCTTTTGCGCGGGCTGAGCTCGTGGATGGTGCGCGCCACCAGCTCTTTTCCGGTTCCGCTTTCGCCGGTAATCAGCACCGAGGCCGTGCTCGGCGCCACCATTTCGATCAAGTGAAAGATTTCCTGCATTTTGCGGGACGTGCCCACCATCGGGCCCATCACGCCCTTGTCGCGCAGCGTGCGCCGCGTCACTTCCAGTTCGCGCTCGGCATCACGCTGGCTCACGGCGTGTTTCAGGATGGTGCGCAGACGCGTCGGATCGCCGCCCTTCTGGATATAGTCGTAGGCGCCGATCTTCATCGCCTCCACTGCGCTATCCACGCTGCCGTGCGCGGTCATGACGATGACCTTGCACTCCTGAGGCAGGCCGGCGACGCGCCGCAGCAGTTCCATCCCGTCCATGCGCGGCATCATCAGGTCGGTGACCACGATCGCCGGCGACCAGGACTCGATCTTCTCCAGCGCCTCAACTCCGTCGCACGCGGTTTCGCATTTGAAGCCCCACAGCGAAGCCAGCTCGGCCAGACCGGTGCGTTCGTTCTCCTCATCCTCAACGATGAGTACCTTTTCCTGGTTCATAAATAGCGTCTTGCTCCATTATTCAGGCTCGGAACTCATTCGGCAACCCGCGCGCGCTGAGCAACCCGCGTCCGCAGCGGAGTTTATCCGAAGCAAGGATGGGAGTGGGTAATACCTGGTGCGGCCCGGTTCCGAGTACCTCATTCATAGATGCAGATTTCCCGATGAGCGTGACTTGCCCCGGTTTTTTCGCCGATAACCGCTGTCGGTTCAGGGTCTTACCGGGAAAGAGCGCCGGGCAAAAATTGCCGGTGGCATGAGTAACACCGCGGCTGCGGATTGCATCCTAGCCATTGCCATCGCATCAGGACACCGTGGGCAGGCCCGGCAAACTTTTAACCGTGACCGTGATGCGATACAATTCTCGGTCGTATTTCGAGCCATGTTGCCTGTGGCCCCGGCCCTCTCTTTACTAAATCCACCGTCTTTAACAAAACGTAGTTGGTCCCTTGAATCTACCGGAGGATCTAGCATGTCACTTCGTGAAAGATTTCTCGGCCGCGCCTGGCTGTGCGCCGCGGTCATCTCCCTCCTACTGTCATCCTCATTTTTCTTCGCTCAGGAGGCGCCTACCCCGAAGCTCGACATCTTCGCCGGTTACTCCTGGATGGATCCGGGTGGCAAGGTCGGCAACGTGTCCCTGCCGTCCCTCAAGAAGGGATTCGGGATTACCCCCACCTACAACTTCAACAAGTGGGTGGGCCTCAGCGTTGACGCGGAAGGCCACTATGGAGATCTGGAAAATATTTCCACGGTAATGTTCGGCCCCCGGTTCAAGGTCCGCCAAGAACACTTTGAGCCATTCGCGCAAGCCCTGTTCGGGCTGCATCGGCTATCGGTTACCGGTTTAGGCTCAGACAACCGGGTCGGCGCCGTCTTTGGCGGCGGATTTGACATCCCGCTGACGCGAATTTTTTCTCTCCGCCTGATCGAGGCCGACTATGTCTGGGCGCACCATAATTTCCGCCCGGTCATCCTTACCACGTCGAACTTGCAGGGTGCGCGCGTACGCAGCGGAATCGTGCTCAATTTCGGTGGCGGTGCGCCGCCGCCGCCGCTGGGCGCGAGCTGCTCGATTAACCCTAGGTCAGTGATGGCAGGGGAGCCGGTCACCATGACCACCTCCACCAGCGACGTCATCAAGGGCCACACGGTAACTTACGATTTCAGCACCAGCGGCGGAAAGGCGACGCCGAGGGACAACACCGTTGCCATTGACACCACCGGACTGGCGCCGGGCCAGTACACGGTCAACGCGACCGTTACGGATTCCAAGGCGAAGAAGATGGCGCCGGCCACCTGCAACGCTAGTTTCACCGTGCAGGAGCCGCCCAAGCATCCGCCAACCGTTTCCTGCAGCGCGAATCCGGCGACGGTCCAGGCGGGTACGCCGTCCACCATTACCGCTACCGGACAGAGTCCTGACAATCGTCCGCTGACCTATGGCTTCGCCGCCAGCGGCGGCCGCATTGCTCCGAGCGGCCAGCAGGCCACGCTGGACACCGCGGGCGCTTACGCCGGGCTGATCACCGTCAACTGCAAGGCGACCGACGATCGCGGGCTCAGCGGCAGCAATACAACCTCGGTGAACGTGGAAGTACCGCCGCCTCCGCCGACCGTCAGCAAGCTCAACGAAATTCAGTTCAAGAACCCGAAACTGCCGGCGCGCGTCGACAACGAAGCCAAGGCCATCCTGGACGATGTTGCCCTGCGCCTGCAGCGTGAACCCGATGCCAAGGCGGTGGTGGTCGGCAATTTCGAGCCCAGCGAAAAGAACGGGCAAACCATTGCCGAACAGCGTGCCGTCAATACCAAGGCGTACCTGACGCAGGAAAAGGGAATCGACCCGAGTCGCATTGATCTGCGCACCGGCAGCGGCGGCAATCGCACCGCGGAGATTTACCTTGTCCCGCCGGGTGCGAGCTTTGATGTCCAGGGCACGCAGACGTTTGACGCCAGCAAGATGAAGGCTGGTGTGAACGCCTATCCGCACGCCCCGGCGCCCAAGCCCATGAAGAAGAAAGCGGCCAAGCCAGCGGCTCCGAAGCCGTAATGAATAAAAGACGCATGGACTCTGAGGCCGGTCGGTGGTTTCCGACCGGCCTGTTTTTAGCCACGGCGAACCAGCGCACGCGTGATCCAATCGAACTCGGAACTGCGCGTCAATTCCGTCCCGCCGCCGTGCCACTTTCGTCTTGCTACTTTGGTCACCTGACTTGGTACTATTGCGCGGTAGCGTCCGGGCTAGAATCGCGGCAAGATTCACGCATGGACAATGTGACCACATCCGCTGCCTCGTACGAATGGGTGTCGAGGGATTTCCGTCGCTGGCGCTGGGTTGTGCTGCTGCTGCTGGCCGCTGGATTCGCCGCCGCGCAATCCTCATCGCCGAACGCTCCCTGGATTGCGCTCGGTCCCGAAGGCGGCGACGTGCGCAGCCTGGCGCACGATCCGCATGATCCCAGCCGCATTTTCCTGGGCACCAGCGCGGGCGAACTGTATCTCTCCACCGATGGCGGCGCCCGTTGGGCCCACTACGCCCACTTGGGGGGCAGCAACGATTACGTCCTCGACCACATCGTGGTCGATCCCGCCGACGCCAACACCATTTACATCGCGGCCTGGAGCATCGAGAACAACGGCGGCGACATTTTCCGTTCCCGCGACGGCGGCCGGACCTGGCAGCCGCTGCCGGCGATGCACGGCAAATCCGTGCGTAGCTTCGCCGTGTTTGCGCGCGACTCGCGCACCATGGTCGCCGGCGCGCTCGACGGCGTCTTCCGCAGCACCGACGCGGGAGACACCTGGGAGCGAATTTCGCCCCCCAATCATCCCGAGATCAAGAACATCGAATCCATCGCCCTCGATCCTCGCTCGCCGGATGTGATTTATGCCGGCACCTGGCACCTGCCGTGGAAGAGCACCGATGGCGGACGCACCTGGGCCTCGATGAAGCAAGGCATCGTGGACGATTCCGACGTCTTCTCCATCATCATCGATCAGCAGAACCCGTCCAACGTCTACCTGAGCGCCTGTTCCGGAATCTACAAAAGCGAGAATGCAGGCGCACTGTTCCACAAGATTCAGGGAATCCCGTTCTCCGCCCGGCGTACGCGCGTCCTGCACCAGGATCCCGTGAACCCGGCCATCGTCTACGCCGGCACCACGGAAGGATTGTGGAAGTCGCTGGACGCGGGCAAGACCTGGCGGCGCACCACCGCGGGGAACCTGATCGTGAACGACGTGATGGTGGATCCGCAGCGGCCCGCGCACGTCCTGCTGGCCACCGATCGCAGCGGCGTGCTCGCCAGTGATGACGGCGGCCAGAGCGTCAGCGCCTCCAACCATGGTTTCTCGCACCGCCAGGTGTCGGCCGTGCTCGCCGACCGCAACGATCCGAGCACGCTCTACGCCGGTGTGATCAACGACAAGGAATTTGGCGGCGTATTCGTCACTCACGACGGCGGCGCTCACTGGCAGCAGATGAACACCGGCCTCGCCGGACACGACATCTTCAGTCTGGCGCAGTCCGCCGAGGGCGATTTGCTGGCCGGCACCCATCGCGGCGTCTATCTCTACGAGCAAAAACTGGCTCGCTGGCGCCCGATTAACACCGTGCTGACGGAGAAAGTCACTACGGTCAGCCGCCGCTCGCCGAAGACCCGGAAGATGGTAACCACCACCCGGCGCGAATACCTGAAATCGGAGATCAATGCGCGCGTGGTCGGGGTGGTGGTTTCCGGCGAACGCTGGTACGCCGCCACCTCCGACGGTGTGTACGCCAGTCTTGACCATGGCCGCAGTTGGCGCGGCCGTCCGGCGGACGCGCAACGCAACTTCTTCTCCCTGGACGCCGATGGAGAGCGGGTGATCGCTTCCACGCCCAACTCGCTGGCCTTTTCGCGCGACGGCGGAATGGCCTGGACCTCGGTGGAATTGCCCCCGTATGTCAGCAACGTGCAAGGCGTGGCGCTCTCGCCTTCCGCCATCTGGATTTCCTCGCGTGCCGGCGTGTTTTACAGCAAGGACAATGGCGCCACCTGGGAGCACATCCTGGTCGGAATTCCGCCACAAAACCTCATGTCGGTTCGCTATGACGGGGCGGCGCGGCGACTCCTCGGCCTGACGCGCTCCGGTGATGTCTACTCCACCAGCGACGGCCAAACCTGGAACCGGACCGCGGTTGCCGGCGTCTACATTCGCTCACTCAGCGTCGCCGGCGGGCGCTTGCTCGGCATCACTCCCTTCCGCGGCATCGTTGCCCAACCGGAGTCGCAGGCGCAAGCTTTGCGCGCCGCTTCAGCAGGCAGTTCGAAGTAAGCGCATGGACGGTCAGGAGCTCGGTCTGTCCCGGCTCCTGACCTCTCCTCCTAAGCCGCAGAAACTACCCGACTGGTTGCCCCACCCTTATCTCGCCGTTTTTTGGCGAGATAGGGTGGGGATTTTCCCATCTCGCCCTAGGCTTAGCAGGTTGGGGTTGGCATGTTTGCTCACCACCTCCATGACATCGGAAAAAAGTACACGGCGGCGGCGCCACAAGTCCGCGCAAGCTATTGATTCTACAGGCGCAGCATTGGCATGTGGTGTGCCCTATTCCGCTGTAGCCCTGATTACAGGAGGGCCCGTCCATGAAACTGAAGCTGACCGTTTCGCTGCTCATATTTGTAATTGCGATCTTCGCCACAGGCTGCGGCTCGGTTCCGGAGAATGTCAGCGCGGGCGCCGCCTCCAGTGAAAGTTCAAGTCCGCCATTCTCCAAGGCCAAGCAGGAAGATTCCTTCTTGCACAAGCTGGTCCCCGAGGAGGTCACCGTCCCTGCCGGAACAGCGGTTTCCATCCGCTTGCAGAGCGCGGTTTCCAGCGCCTCGAATCGCCCCGGCGACGAATTCGCTGCCGTGCTGGACGAGCCCATCGTGGTGAATGGCAACACCGTCGCCCCGCGCGGCGCCGCCGTCCGGGGCCGTGTGGTGGCGGCGCGCTCATCCGGGCGCTTGCATAACTCCGGTTACCTGCGCCTCTCGCTGGTTTCCGTGGAGATGAACGGCAAGGCCGTGCCGGTGCACAGTTCGAGCGTTTTCGCCATGGGCGGAACGCATCAGAAGCGCAATCTGGCATTCATCGGCGGAGGCGCGGGCGCCGGCGCGGTGATTGGGGCCATCGCCGGTGGTGGCAAGGGCGCCCTGATCGGCAGCGCCATTGGCGCCGGCAGCGGCACCGCAGGCGCGTATGCGACCGGCAAGAAGGAGGTCTCCTTCGCGCCCGAACGGCGCCTGACGTTCCGCCTCACCCAACCTCTGATTGCCCAACCCTAGCCCCGTGCTCCCGGGATGGCGCGCGACGGCGGCGCGCCATTTTTGTTGCGCCGGGTTTTCTCTGGCGCGAGATTCCGGATGTGGGAATTTCCCGATTCGGCATCCCGTTCTAGGCATTATTTGCCCGCCTGGCGCTCTTTTTCCGGAATCAAGGGTACGCTACCGCATGGCAGCGAAGCCTCTAATGTCCGCCGCACCTGTGATTTACGTCACTTCATTCCAAATTGGAAAAAACTATGCTTGACGCTGCCTAGTTCCAACTTGGGCCCAACCGGTTTGGGCACACCCATGTCCCGTTCCGTTTCGAGATCGGCGGCCTCGGTTCCCCACTCGACGGGAACCCAGTTCCTGGAAGCCGCTGCCAACGATTGCCCCCATGGCCTGATGATCGAGCAAGCGGGACGCGTGGTCTACGCCAACCCCGCCTATGCCCAACTGGCCGGCTTCAAAACCGCCGCGTCGGTGCTCGGCAAACGCGTGGCCGAGCTTTCGACTTCCGCGCACGGAAGCAACACCAACGTCACCGGCAACGGTTGTCCGCCGGAATTTGCCCGTATCCGCATGGAATTTCGCCGTGGCCGCCGCACGCTCGCCTGGCACGTGGTGCGCGACGTGACCGAGTTCAAGCGCCTGGAGCAGCGCCTGCGCGAATCGGAAAAGATGGAAGCCCTCGGCCGGTTGGTGGGCGGCGTGGCCCATGACTTCAACAACATCTTGACCGCTATCACCCTCTACGCCGACCTGTTGTTGGAACGCACCCACCGCCGCCGCGAAGCCGAGGAGATCCACCTGGCGGCGCAGCGTGGCACGGCGATCGTCCGCCAGTTGCTGGCCTTCGCGCGCCAGCAGCCTCTGGCGCCGCGGCTGATTTCACTGCGCAACATCGTCACTTCCATGCGCGGCATGTTGGAGCCGCTGCTGGGCGAGAACATTGAGCTGATTACCCGCTTTGATTGCGACCGCGACACGGTTCGGGTTGATCCCGCTCAGATGCAGCAAGTGATTCTCAACCTGGTGATGAACGCTCGCGACGCCATGGCCCAGGGCGGCCAGATACGCATTGCAACCGGCGCCGGCACTTTGAACGGGCGCTCCGTGCAGCGCCATCCCGGACTACACGCCGGCGACTACGTCGTTCTTACCGTCAGCGATAACGGTTGCGGGATGGATGAGGAGGTCCGTGCGCATCTCTTCGAGCCGTTTTTCACCACCAAGCGGACCGGCCAAGGCGTCGGGCTGGGCATGGCGATGATCTATGGCATCGTGACCCAAAGCGGCGGCGCGGTGTCGGTCGCCAGCAAACCCGGCATGGGCACCCGCGTCACCATCCACTTGCCTCGCCATGCCTCGCCGGCAATTTCCACCCAAGGCCGCTCGCCATCCGCCGACACTCCGACCGGAACCGAAACCATCCTGCTGGTGGAGGACGACCACGCCGTGCGCTCCTCCATGGCCCATCTGCTCACCGAATCCGGTTATCACGTGCTGCAGGCACGCGACGGCGACCAGGCGATCCGCATCGCTCGCGCCCACGGCGGCGAGATTGACCTGCTGATCAGCGACATCGTGATGCCGGGCATATGCGGCAATGACGTCGCTGCCCACCTGCAAAAGTTGCACACCGAAACCAAGGTCCTGTTCATCTCCGGGTATCCGGTCCAGGCCCGTGCGGCCGCGGCCGGCGAAAAGCTGTTATACAAGCCCTTCTCGCGCGCTCAACTCGCGGAGAAGGTACGCGAAGTCCTCGATCATCGCCCGGCGGCTGCGGCCGCCGCGGCTGCGCACTCAGCGCGCGAAAGGGAACTGTCATGATCTCAGCCATGGATGTACTGACCGGGTCGCGTGAGATTCCCGGCGCCAACCTGCTCAACCTGCTGGTGGTGGACGACGAACGCGCCGTTCGTGAAGGCTGCCGCGACGCGGCTCAAACCGCCGGTTTCAACACCTTCGTCGCCGATAGCGCTGAGCACGCCTACAAGGTGCTCGACACCCAGAACATTGACATCGTTCTCCTCGATCTCAAGCTGCCCGGCGCCAGCGGCCTGGAAGCGTTGCGCACCGTGAAAAGCCGGCGTCCGAATTCGGTGGTGGTCATCATCACCGGCTATGCCACCGTCTCGTCCGCCGTCCAGGCAATGAGAATGGGCGCTTTCGACTACATCAGCAAGCCGTTCACCCTCGACGAGTTGCGCATCATGCTGGAGCGCTCGATGGACGAGCTCAAGATGACCACCGAAAAGCGTGTCCTGCGCGAGCGCCTGCGCTCCAAGCATGGCTTTGGCTCCATCATCGGCCGTTCCCCCGAGATGGAGAAGCTGTACCGCATCATCGCCAAGGCGGCGCAGAGCACTCATCCGGTGCTGATCATGGGGGAGAGCGGGACCGGAAAGGAGCTGGTGGCGCGCTGCATTCACTACTCCGGGCCCTATCACGACAAGCCCTTCATCCCGGTGGACTGCGGCTCGCTGGTCCCGACGCTGATCGAAAGCGAGCTCTTCGGCTACGTGCGCGGGGCCTTCACCGGCGCGATTCGCGCCAAGGAAGGACTGCTGGCCATCGCCAGCGGCGGCACCGTCTTTCTCGACGAGATCGGCGAATTGACCGTTGACTTGCAGGCCAAGTTGCTGCGCGCCATCCAGGAGAAGGAAATCCGTCCGGTGGGCAGCACCAAGCGCGTGAACATCAACGTCCGCATCCTGGCCGCCACCAATCGCAATCTCGAGGCGGCTGTCGCCGACGGCACCTTCCGCCGCGATCTTTACTTCCGCCTCAACGTGCTCAGCCTGAAAATTCCTCCCCTGCGCGACCGCAAGCAGGACATCTCCCTGCTGACCGAGCACTTCCTGGAACGGATGTCGCGCAATAGCGGTTCGCAGCGCGCCCTGAGCGAGGAGGCGCTGCAGGTGATGATGGGCTACGATTGGCCCGGCAACGTGCGCGAGTTGGAGAACTGCCTGGAGCGCGCCTGTGCCCTGAGTTCCGGTCCCACCATCCAGACCGCCGACTTGCCTTCGCCCATCCAGAACGCCAACCATCCCATGCTGACGGAGGCCGCCGATGGCGGAAAGATCGTCCCCATCGCCGACCTGGAAAGGGAAGCGATCCTGCGCACCATCGACCAGCTCAAGGGTGACAAGCTGCTGGCGGCGCGTCTGCTCGGGATCGGCAAGACCACTCTGTATCGCAAGCTGAAGGAGTACGCCAGCGAAGACTGAGTCGCTCCTCGGCCTGCGTCACGCCGCGTGCCCGGCCGCCTCCGGCCGGGCTTTTGCTGGCGCCTCCTTTCCCATTCCCGCTTCAGGCTCCCGTTACGGGAACATAAACGCACGCAATCCTGTCTTTTCAGTTGCGCTGTCCATGGCATCGGACGTGCAATGCCATTGGCATGATTTTGCTGATCACAAATTCGTCTAACGGCCAGGAGTGTGCCGCAGCTCTGCTGGCCGCCACTCGCATCAAGACCGAACTCGCACCCGACATCCGGACCGCGCTGGCTCGCCTGCGCGACGAGCAATTCAGCGCCGTGGTGGTCGACGAGAGCCTGCTCGAGCCCAGCGCCAAGTCCATTGACATTTTGGTCAAAAACCTTGGCAGGGCCGTGCCGGTGTTCGTGAACCTCGCCGTCAGCCGCACGGAACGCGTGGTTCGCGACGTTCAGGCGGCGCTCCGCCGCGCCGACCAAGAGCGTTTGGTGGCCCGGCAAGCGGTCGAGTTCGACCTGCGCGGCGAATTGCGTGGCGAACTGACCGGCATCCTGCTGTGGACGCAGCAGGCGCTGGAACTGCCGGCCCTGCCCGCGGCTGCCGAGTCCAAGCTCAAGTCGGTCTATGAAGTGGCCGACAAGATACGCGAGCGCCTCGGGGTTGCGATCTAGGGCTGCACGGTGGCTCCTGGTCGGCTCGGGGATCATTGTTTCTCCCGGCCGACAACCGGGGCCTTTCCAACTTGCTGGAACTCGTACCTGACGTCGGGCGCCTGGAGCCTTGCTGCGCCGTCCAGCGGCGTGACTCCAATGATCCCGTGCACTGCAGCCCGCCAGGACGCTGCCTTCCTGTTACAAGAATCCTCGTAGGTTCCCGGCGCCTTGCCGGGACCGCCCTGTGCTCACCTGAAACTCATGGGGCGGCAGCCGCCCAAGCTCGCCCTGAGCGAAGCCGAAGGGGCTGCCGCAAAGAAGCCGTATCCGTACCGCACTCCATCACATCTATTGGGAGATGAGAGAGGAGGAGAGGAATGGCTGATGTGAAGATTACGATTCGTAAGAACGGCCCGTACCGAGTTGAAGCCCCTCCAGGTTCCGTCGAAATGGTTGACGCCGACGGCAACCCGTATGATCTCAGCACCAGGATGAAGGAAGGCAAGCTGGCTTTCTCGCTGTGTCGCTGTGGCGCCAGCACCCAAAAGCCTTTCTGCGACGGTACTCACGCCAAGATCGGCTTCCAGGCCGCCGAGGTTGCGGTGAAACCGGCCGAGGGCGGTGTGAATCCCCTGGGAGGCAACCCGGCAAAGGGCTGATATCATGCTCGGCGCGAACACCGGACCCGCCTTCTCTACTGAAATGCTGAACCGATTTGCTGCCGTGATCACAGCGGCGGCGGGCCGGCTTACCGAAATCTCAGACGTTGATGCGTCGCGCCGACGGCAACCCGGTGCTTGGTCACCCAAAGAAGAGCTTGGCCACCTTGTCGATTCCGCCATCAACAACTACTCGCGCATCATTCGCGTGCAGACGGAAAACGCGCCCGCGCTGCCGGGCTATCAGCAGGACGCCTGGGTCGAGCGCCAGGGCTATGACGATCGCGATTGGCGGGAGCTGATTGCGCTTTGGTCAGCGTTGAATGAGCACATGCTGGCAGCCGCGGCCAGAATTCCATCCGCCGCGCTGGCGCGCCCCTGCACCATCGCGGGCAGCCATCCCATGACGCTGGAATTCGTGCTCGAGGATTATGTGGACCACATGGTCCATCACCTGCAGCACATCGGCCTGGCGCTCAGCCAATTCCGCCGCCCCGAATCCGCCTACGCGTGAGCGATAACTAACCTGCTGTCATCCTGAGCGAGGTGTCGCCTGCTTTTGGCGACGCCGAGTCGAAGGACCCCTACACTTACCGCTGACGAAATGTCGAACAATCTTCAATACAAGAATTACTCGCTGGCGTTCTTCATCTTCAGCCGGCTCTTGTTCTCTTCCAAGAATTCTTTCAGCCGGTCCGCCACCTCCAGCAGCCGCGTCCACTGTTCGTAATAGAGCGTCACCGGAAATCGTCCCATCCCGTACACGCTCACCGCGCCCTTCTCGCTGACGCGGAATTCCAGCGTGCCGCTCCGCTTGCGCCCCTGCTGTTTCTCCAGTTCGGCGACCTTCGCCTTCAACTCTTCATAACTCGGTTCTGCCATGATTGCCTCTCTCGCACGAGCTTAATTGCGTCACCCAAGTGTCGGCAACGTTGAATATCATCTTTCTGATTGGTTGGATTTGAATTTGGGAACGACGGCAACCTGCCGATCACCGATAACCGATCACCGAAAACCGACAACCTAATGAATGGTCTTGGTTTTCCGCGACATGTAATCCATCAGCAGATATTGCCCCAGCGTATACGGCGTCGTGAAATACGCCTTGCCGCGGCACATCTCGGTCACCTTCTGCACAAACTGCACCAGGCCGTAATCGCTGGCCAGCATGAAGGTGTTGATCAGAATCCCGGCGCGCTTGCACTTGGAAACTTCCTCCAGCGTCTGGCTCACCACCAGCGGATCCAGTCCAAACGCGTTCTTGTAGATGCGGCCGTCTTCCAGGGTCAGCGCCGAAGGCTTGCCGTCGGTGATCATCACGATCTGCTTCATGTCCTTGCGCTGCCGCGCCAGCAGCCGCTGCGCCAGCCGCAGGCCCTCGCGCGTGTTGGTGTAGTACGGCCCCACCTTCACCCGCGCCAGTTGCGACAGCGGCACTTCCTCCGCCGAGTCGTGAAATAAAATCAGCGACAGCGAATCGCCCGGATACTGCGTCCGGATCAGGTGCGACAGCGCCATCGCCACCTTCTTCGCCGGCGTGAAACGATCCTCGCCGTACAGGATCATGGAGTGCGAGCAGTCCAGCATCAGCACCGTCGCGCACGAGGACTGGTACTCGCACTGGTGCACCTGCAGGTCGCTGTATTCCAGGTTCAGCGGCACCTGCGCGCCTTCGCGCTGGATCGCCGACGACAGCGTCGCCGTGATGTCCAAATTCAACGTGTCGCCGAATTCGTAGGTCTTGGCCGCGCCGCTGGCTTCCACGCCGGTGGCGAGGTCGCGCGTATCGTGCCGCCCGAAGCTCGATTTCCCCAGCGACCCCAGCAGGTCGCGCAAGGTGCGGTAGCCGAGAAAGTCCAGGCTCTTGTCGGTGATCTCGAATTTCGCCTGCGACTGGTTCTGCCCCACCTGTCCGCCCACCGACGACTGCTGCGACGGGTCCTGCGGCTGCTCGATGGAGATGTAATCCTCCTGCTGCATGCGCTCGATCAGCTTCTCGATCAGCTCATCCAGCTTGCCTTCCATCTGCATCTGCTGGAGCTGTTCCTGGAGTTCATCCATCATCCCGCTGTTCATCAGCGCGTCCTCGATGGCGCGGCGCAGCTCGTCCAGCGTCTTCTCCGGGTCGCGCATTTCCATGAACCCGTAGGAATCCTGAAACCCGCTCTGCAGCAGGTAATCGGAGAGCGCGCTGAGCAGGTCTTCCATGCTCATCTCGCCCGCCGGATCGGGCACGTACTTGGTGTAGGTAACGCGCTTCATGGTGGTGGAAGCGCCGGGCTTTAGCCCGGCGAAAACAAACCTACAACTCACAAGGGCTTTAGCCCTGGATCTCCTGCCTTGCGCCTCGAGCCTTGCGCCTAGCGCCTAGTTAAACGGTCTCCTACTCCTGAACCCCGGCTCTTCTCCCCGCATGCCGCTCGCTTCCGCGCGACGCGGCTGCTTTTCGCCGGCGGTAAACAAACGCTCCTCGTTCCGCCCGATGCGCTTGTGCGCGTACAGGCCTTCCAGCAGGAATTCCGCTGCCGAGACCTGCATTTCCGCCGGATCGCGTGGCTTGACGCCCACCGCGCCCAGTTGTTCCAGCAGTCCCTGGATGCCTTTGACCTCTTCCAGCACCTTGACGGCCGGCGATCCGTCCTGGATCTTGATGTTCCCGCCGAGATCGAACCACTGCACGATCTGCTGCATGTTGGCGCCGTGGAAATACTGGTCGTAGGTGTTGGCGATGGCGGTGCGGATCAGCTCCCGTCCCACGTTGTCCGCTCCCTTCACCTCGCCCTCGTACTCCAGTTCCAGCTTGCCGGTGATGGCCGGCATGGCGGCGTAAATGTCGCCGATGCGCGGCACCACGGTTTCCTCGCCGTGCAAAATCGCTCGCCGCTCGGCGTTGGAGATCACGTTTTCCATGCACGTGATCGGCAGCCGCTGGCTGACTCCGCTGCGCTTGTCGATCTTCTTGTCCTCGCGCGCCACGAACGCAATCCGCTCGATCACCTCGCGCACGTACTTCGGCAGGTGCAGCTTGTAACCGTCGCGCTGCGCCCATGCCTCTTGCGTTGTGATCGTGATTCCTTCCTCCACCGTCGCCGGGTAGTGGGTGCGAATCTCCGACCCAATGCGGTCTTTCAGCGGGGTAATGATTTTCCCGCGCGCCGTGTAGTCCTCCGGATTGGCGCTGAACACCAGCGCCACGTCCAGCGGCAGGCGGATCGGGTAGCCTTTAATCTGCACGTCGCCTTCCTGCATGATGTTGAACAGGCCGACCTGGATTTTTCCCGCCAGGTCGGGCAATTCGTTGATCGCAAAGATGCCGCGGTTCGCCCTCGGCAGCAGCCCGTAGTGCACCGTCAGCTCGCTCGACAGTTCGTGCCCGCTCTTGGCCGCCTTGATGGGATCAATGTCGCCGATCAGGTCCGCGATGGTCACATCCGGCGTCGCCAGCTTCTCCACGTACCGTTGCTCGGGCGCCAGCCACGCCACCGGCGTCTCCTCGCCCTGGGCGGCAATCAGCTCGCGGCAGCGCCGGCAGATCGGCTCGTAGGGGTTGTCGTGGATCTCGCACCCGGCCACATACGGCATGTTCGGGTCGAGCAGGGAAGTGAGCGCCCTCAGGATGCGGCTCTTCGCCTGCCCGCGCAGGCCGAGCAGGATGAAATTGTGACGCGAAAGAATCGCGTTCACGATCTGCGGCACCACCGTGTCGTCGTAGCCCACGATGCCGGGAAACAACGTCTCGCCCTGCCGCAGGCGCGCGATCAGGTTCTCGCGCAGTTCGTCTTTCACGCGGCGGCGATTCAGGCGCGGTTGGGAAAAGGGCGACTGGCGGAGCTGTCCGAGCGTCCGGGGAAGATTCATCGCGGTAGGAAACCTCTCTGGGGGAACATCCTCACCTGCGGCGATTATACGCCCGCTTTGTCACACGCCTATGTGATGCCGAAACCGCGCTCTGGATGCGGGATTCCGGTGGGCGCCACGAGTTTCCGACCCTTTACGTGTTGTCATCCTGAGCGAGGTCCAACGCGCCGTGTTTTTGGGCGCGTTGCGGCCGAGTCGAAGGACCCCTACTCGCTCGATCAGTCTGCGAGCCGTCGAACCATTTTCCGTAGAGATACATGGGTCCCGGCGCTCCGCCCGAATCATCCGATTAGATCAGTTGTAGGTTCCGGCGCCTCGCCGGGACAACGTTTGACTTCGCGCAAAACCGTGCCGCGCCTTGAGACTGGCCACTGGCCACTAACGCCATTCACTCCTGCGGCGGTGTTTGCAGCGCCGACGCCTGCTGGATGCCCTCGGCGATTTCCGGCAGGATGCCCAGCTCCCGGTAGATCGGCCGCAGCTCGCGCCGCACTTCCTCCAGGTGCAGCCGAAACCACGCCGCGCCGGCGACGCAGCAGATTCCGCTGATCAGCAGCGTGCGCGGTGCGCCCATGCGCGCCGCCACCGTTCCCGCCAGCAGGCTGCCAAACGGCGCCATGCCGACGATCGCCATGGAGAAATAGCTCATCACCCGGCCGCGTTTTCCTTCTTCCGCGATGGTCTGCAGGATGGTGTTGCTCGCCGCCATCGTCTGCATCATTCCCATGCCGGTCGCGAACATCAGCGCCAGCGACAGCCACTGCTGCCGCGATTGTGAGAAGCCGATCAACCCGGCGCCGAACAGCGCCGCCGATACCGTCACCACCCGCCCCAGTCCCAGGACGGTCTTGCGTGACGCCAGGCGGAGCGCGCCGGTCAGCGCGCCCACTCCCGACGCTGCCATCAGGAAGCCCAGCGTGTGCGGTCCCCCGTGAAGAATGTTGCCCGCAAAGATCGGCATCAGCACCGTGTACGGCATTCCCACCAGGCTCACCAGCGCCAGCAGCAGCAACAGCGCGCGGATCGCGACCGATCCCGAAACGTACGCCCAGCCTTCCTTCAGCTCGTCCAGCATGTTCGCCCGCGCACGTCGCATTGCCTGCGTCCGCAGCCGCATCAGCAGCAGGGAAGCGATCACTGCCATGTAGCTGAACCCGTCAATCAGAAAGCAGTAGCCTTCGCCGGACAACGCGATGATCACGCCCGCCAGCGACGGCCCGATCAGCCGCGCCATGTTCACCATCGACGAGTTCAGCGCGATCGCGTTGCTTAGGTCTTCGCGCTCCTCCACCATTTCGACGACGAACGTTTGCCGCGCCGGCATGTCGAACGCATTGATCAATCCCTGGAACGCGCTCAGCCAGACAATGTCCCAGACGGTAATGCGATGCGCCAGCGCCAGCCCCGCCAGCGCGAACGATTGCAGCATCGCCAGCACCTGTGTGACCACCAGCACGCGGTGCCGGTTGAGTCGGTCCACCCAAACCCCGGCAAAGGGCGCCAGCAGAAACGTCGGAATCTGTCCCGCGAATCCCACCACGCCCAGCAGCAGCGCCGAGCCGGTCAGGCGGTACACCAGCCAACTGGTGGCGATGCGCGTCATCCACGTGCCGATCAGCGACACGCTTTGTCCGCCGAAGAACAGCCGGTAATTGCGATGGCGTAGCGCGCGCAGCGCGAACGCCCAGTTGTGCGCGGAGGGTTGCGATTCGACGTGCGGCGGCATCTACTTCAGTAAGATGCTTTTGCCAGTTCATCGGCAGGCAGGAACACTAACCACTGAATGTTGTCATTCCGACCCTGAGCGAGCGCAGGGGGAGGACTCTGCTTTTGTCTTAATGATTGTCATTCCGACCCTGAGCGAGCGCAGCGAGTCGAAGGGGAGGAATCTGCTTTTGCTGACCACTGGACACTGGCCACTGTACTCGTTTACCGCCCCACCAGCACCAGCTCAAAGCTGCCCGGCTCCATCGTCGGACGCTGGCCCGGCGCCGCCGGCGGCTGCAGCTTGGCCGCGGGAATGAAGAGCTGGTGGGTTTTCTCGTCGAGCGCAATCGTTCGCCCGCTCACCTGCGTCGCCACGGTTTCTACCGCCTCGAACTTTCCCGGCGCGGTTTCCCCGACCACGGTCACCGTCCCGTCGCGGCCATTGGCGGCAAACGCCAGCCCGCTCGACGCATCGAATTCCGTCCCATCGCAGCCGGCGCCAATCGGCACCGACGCCAGCAGCTTCCCATGCTTCGCGTCCATCACGGCCATCACTTTGTTGCCCGAGCATCCGGCAAACAGCCGTCCCTTCTTGCGATCCATCGCCAGGCCCGTCGGCCGCTCGCACGGCGCCAACGGCCATTCGCCGGTCACCTTCATCCGCTTGGCATCAATCACCGCCACGGTTCCCTTGTCTTCGATGTTGACGAAAACGTGCTTGTGGCCGTCGTAAGCCGCGAATTCCGGTTTGCCCGAAACCGGGATGGTCGCCAGCACCTGCAGCGAAGCGGCGTCAATCACGGTCACGTTCTTGCTGCGCCCGTTGAAGGCGAAGACGCGCTTGGTTCCGGGCTCGTACAGAATGGCATCCGGATTCTCGCCCGCCGCCACCGTGCCCGTCGCCTTCAGCGTCTTCAAGTCAACGACGACGACATTGTTGGCGCGTCCCGCGCTGATGAATCCCTTGTTCAACTCCGGCGCCAGCGCGATCCCGTGCACGCCCGGCGTGTCGGGAATCTCGGCGACGAGGGCGCCCGAATCCGCGTCCACCACCATCATGCGCGTCGCGCGCGACACGTACACACGGCGTGCCGCGCTGTCCACCGCGATGTAGTCCCAACCTCCATCACCGCCAAGCGCGATGTGCTTCACCACTTTGAACTGCGGCGCCGGCGGCGCGGCCAGCGCCAGCAACGCAACTCCGCACAACGCCAGCAACCCAATCCGGCCAATCAGGCGAGAGAACATGACTACCTCCGGTCGAACAGGATACCGGAAATTGTCCCGCCGGGGCTTTGCGCACCACAGAAAAGGCGTCATCCTGAGTGCGTGGCCGCGGTTTTCAGCCACGCACTCAGGATCTATGCATTTGCCGCCAACCGCCAACCGATCATCGACAACCGACAACCGATAACCATGAGTGCCCTTTAAGGTTTGTCATTCCGACCCTGAGCGAGCGCAGCGAGTCGCAGGGGAGGAATCTGCTTTTGCCGTCGACCAGAGCCTGCCCCGAGCGTAGCCGAGGGGACCATAGCCTGCCCCGAGCGCAGCCGAGGGGACCGTTCCCCCGCAACTTTTCCCCCGCAGCAGCGTCTAATTAACTAAACGGTTAGTTAGATGGGAGTGAGGTGAAACCTATGTACCGCACAACGAAATTCGCTGCGCTGCTGCTGGCCGCCTCGATGGCCCTGAGCGGGCTCGCCCTGGCCGACAACGGCCGCGACGCCGAAATCCAGGCCCGCCTCGCCGCGCAGTTGGAGAAGAAATCCGAGTTCAAGGACATCCAGCCCTCGGTTGCGGACGGCATTGTCACGCTCCAGGGCACGGTGGACTCCTACAAGCACAAGCTCGACGCCGAAAAGAAGGCGCGCAAGCAGGACCACGTTGCCGGCGTGCGCGACCTGGTCACGGTCGCAGGGCCGGAAGTCTCCGACGCCGCGCTGCGCGACAAGCTGGCGAAGAAGCTGGCCTATGACCGCGTCGGCTTCGGCAACGTCTTCAATCTTCTGACCGTGGACGTCAGCAACGGCGTGGCCACCATCGGCGGCGAAGTGCGCAATCCGGTGGACCGCGAGTCGGCGATCAGCGAGGTCGTCAACACCGCGGGCGTGAAGGGCGTGGTGGAGCACATCAAGGTTGCTCCCGCGTCGTTCTTCGACGACGAGCTGCGCATCCGCGTGGCGCGCGCCATTTACCGCGATCCGTCGCTGAGCCGCTACGGCTGGGATCCGCAGGCGCCAATCCGCATCGTGGTGGACAACGGCCATGTCGGCTTGTACGGCGTGGTCAGCTCGGAGTTCGACCGCATCGTGGCCGGAATCCGCGCCAATGAGGTGGCTGGATCGTTCTCGGTGGAGAACCATTTGCTGACGTCGAAAGAAGTAGTTCGCTGAAGGCTAAACGGCTGTCGGCGATCGGCTGTCGGCAAAAGCAACAAGGCACGGCGAAACTGCTGTGCCTTTTGCTTTAGCTATCAGCTATCAGCTTTCAGCTCTCAGCAACAGCAAAGATACGAGTTTCTGGTTTCTGGTTTCAGGAAGAGAAGCGCGGAAAGATTAATCAAGTGGTTATTAACTGCAGGTCGCGGGTGTTTACCCACCCCCCTCCCCCCTTGGTTGTGGCTGGGAAGCGGGGAAGCGCGGCGGAATGAGTCGGTTGCGCGCGAAACGGTATGCTGGATACCCAAGGTATACCGCCGTGATCTCGGGGTTACCTGGGAACGGTGGTGTGTACCGTCGAGGTAACTTTTCGGGCTGCCGGCGCGCGGTCATTGTTATCAAAGAACTAACGAGCGGTTGTTGGAGACACAACCACCCGCACGCATAGTGCGCAGGAATGAGGATAGCGGGTTGGGCGAGAGCTGTCTGTGACAAGCAAGAGAAAAATGCAGAATTTGTGAGTCTTTGATTCCGGTTTTGGGAGAGGGCGTTTTGGCATTCCCCTCTCCCCCGCATCACGCCGCAGGTAGGACCTGCTGCCGATCTGTTCTGGAAACGTAACGGAAGCAATACGCTCGTTGACAGTGCGCCTGATGGTGGGATACTCGGCGGAAATGAGAATAGCTCGAATCCGGATTGAGAATTTTCGTGCCATAAAATCGGCGGAATTCTTCCCGTCCGCCCAGAACGTCTTCTTGGGTCCAAACAACATTGGCAAAACTGCAGTACTAGAGGCCCTAAACCTTCTGTTTAACCCTGAACTTCCGATACGAGGCCATGTGATCGACGAGAACGATTTCTATGGTCGCGCGTATCGGGTCACACCTACTTCCAACGCGTCGTCTACGGCGGCTAGCGAGACTCCTGCCGAAGTTGCTGACAACCAGCCCGGCACCGGAACAAGCGGCGACGGAACCGGCGACGCGGTCCAGCAGTCCACGACCGAACCGCCGGTTGATGAGCTCCCGGCGATAACGATTCAAGCGGTGCTCACGAACCTTTCACCTGAAGATGAGGATTTCTTTCGCGATCTTCTGATCGGTTGGAAAGCCGAGTCGCACGAAACCATCGATACTGCTGATGAAGGTGCAGACCCGTTTGCAGGCGCATCGCCGGCCATACGCGTTGGTTTCGAAGGGCGGTACGAACCCGACGAAGATGATTTCACATGGCGGACATTCTTCATTACCGATTCGAGGGTCGAAAACGCTGACCAACCGGACTTCACTCGTAAACACAAGAGGCAAATTGGTTTCTTGATCTATCGCGATTTTCGAGCGTTGACGCGACCAATAACTCTCGAGCCAGCCACTTTGTTCGGTCGGCTGCTATCGAGTCAAGATGTAGTGCCGAAGCAATTTGATACAGTCCTGTCCGATCTGACGGGCATCTTGCAACCCCTCACGTCCGATCCAGACTTTGCGTCGATCTTGAATTCTTACAAGGCGGAGCTCGAAAGATTTCTGTTGCTGTCCCCGGAAGGCCCTGAATCGCTGTCGTTTGAGATAACTGACAGAACTCGTTCTGAGCTAAAGGAAGCTGCACAACTATACGTGGGCAGTGACCCCAAGCTTCCGTTGCAGACAATGGGCGCGGGCACCCGGAGCCTTGCGATCTTGGCGATCCTGACCCTGATAATGAGGCGGAGGCAGCGAGGAATCCTTGCTCTAGAGGAACCGGAGACCTTCTTGTTTCCACACGCTCAACGTCGCGTGGTGGACGAGTGTATCGAATTAGCAGATCAGATATTCGTGACGACTCACTCCCCCTACGTTCTGGAAAGAGTACCGGCAGAGGGCGTCGGAAGACTTGACCGGACAGCCGGGGGAATTGTGAGTTGGCATGCGCTCGACTTCTCGAATGTGAAACACCTTAACCTGTATTCGAAACGCTTGCGCCAAAGTTTTTGTGAAGCACTACTGGGGAAAGGCGTGGTTGTAGTGGAGGGAGATTCAGATAAGTGGTGGATGTATGGCGCGAGCCGGATTATGAACCGAAAGAAATGGAACGAGAGGCGGCAAGAGGCGCTTGAACTCCAGGGTATCAGCATTGTCAGTACTGATAGTAATGCTGATCTAGTGAAGACAGGGGCATTTTTCCATAGCGCTGGGCTACGTGTTGTTTGTATTGCAGACCAAGTAAAGGATGTCGCGGTTGTCGGCGAGTTATGCAAATCGCCTTTTTCTTCAATTTTTCTGCGACAGGCAGGCCTTGAAGATGTACTTGCTTCGCAACTTCCGATTTCTGTTGTGCGAAATGCTTTGCAGAGCGCGCCGCATTCTCGCGTTCCCTTGTTTACTACAAGTGCAGTCGCTGCGTACGACGAAGAGGCTGCCCGAAAGGCATTCTGCGATTTCATGATTGGGAACAAAGGTTCAGGAGCACTACACGAGTGGTTACTGTCTCAATTGGACGAGAATACGCTGCCGACGGTGTTCAAGGACTTGATAGACATCGTTTCCCAACTGGTCGACGGGACGATTGAGCCGCGTCGCTGTTCCTTGATGTGAGGAGAAAACGTGAGCAGCTTCCCCAGCAAAGCACAGACAGCCATCATTGAGGAAGCTGAGCAAGGAGAATCTGCCCTTATCATTTCGGGCCCAGGGTCAGGAAAGAGCAGGACTGCTATTGAAATTGCGCGGAGGATAGTGGCGTCTCTACCAGCCGGAAGCGCGCAGCAGGTTCTCTTTCTCTCATTCTCGAATGCGGCGATTAACCGCCTTGCTTGCTCAGCAGGCGTACATTTCAGCAGCGCTGATCGTCGGCGCCTCCGTTTCGCTACCTTTCACTCGTGTGCTGCGGATATTTTGTCGTCCTACGGTAGATTTGTGGGCCTTCCTGGTACGCGGCACATCGCTGACAAATTGGAAGAACGACTGATAGCTATTGAAGCCGGCTGGGAAGAGCGCGATCCAGCATATGTCTCGAACCTGCTCTCACTAGCTCGACAAACAGGTACCTTGACCTTCAGTACCCTGCTGCCGCTGGCCACGTCGTTGCATCGTGGCAGTCGGGTGTTGCGAGCGATTCTGGCGCGCCGGTACGCCCTCGTTGTCGTAGACGAATTCCAGGATACTAGTGCGGAGCAGTGGGAGTTTCTGAAGCAGATCGGCCATGACTCGCAGGTGATCGCGCTTGGAGACCCCAATCAGATCATCTATGCGTCTATGCACAAAGCGACAGAGCGGCGGATTGAAGAGTTTGCACGATGGAAGAACGTAGAGCCAGACCGACGGCTAAGGAACAATTACCGGTGCCGTGCGGCAAAGATTTTGGAGTTCGCGGATTGCTTGTTAAGCGGGACTGCTTTCGACCTAAAGAACTCCGGGATGGTGAAGTTTGGGAACATGTATCGATCTGAACTTCGTGCGAGGCTTGCGCTGCTGTGGAAGCAAATTCAGGACAAAATCGGTGCTGGACAGACTATTGGAATCCTCCTGCCGTCCAACAAACTTGTAGAAGAGGTCGCAGGCGGGTTACGGAACCCTCCGGCCGATTCAGTTGTTCGGCTTCCTGTATACGTTCAAATGGCTCGCGACGACGCGGCATACGACGCAGTAGTGCTGGCAATTGCAGCGATTCGAGATTTGTCGGATTCCCCGACCGAACTTGCTGCGCGCAAAGCTGCGTTGAGCCTTTTGGCGATGAACTCGAGTTGGGATTCACGAAGTACAACGACAAAGCAGAGGCTGGAGACAATTACCGAATTACTCATGAGGCGCACGCCGGGGGACGGAACAGCCATCGGCAGTTTGCTTTCGGGGGTGCACAGTGCCGATCTGCAAACCTCAGTTGCAGCCTTGGTCATTGCGCTTGGGGAGCTCCCGGCGTTCAAACGGGCTGCGAGCAGGCTTGGCGCTCATCCTGGCATCGCGCGTCGTCGAATTCATCGTGTCGATGAAAACTTGCCGATGTTCGACGATTTGCGTGCGCATCGGACTCCCAAGGGGTTGTACGGTTACGAGGCCTTTGAGGGGAAGACCCATGTGCTGACTTATAACAAGGCAAAAGGTCGTGAGTTCGATTACGTGGTTATGGTGGTGGACCCCCGGGCGGAAAGTGGCAAAACTCCAATTGACGAAAAGCGGCGCCTTTATTACGTCACGGCGACACGAGCGAAGAAGTGGCTGGGCGTGATCTTTTTCGGAAGGGAGCTCGGGCCAGTTTTGGGGCCTGTGCTGTCCCCGATTAAGTAGCGGCCGACTCGACCGGGCTGCGAGGCCCGTAACTGCTGCAACCTAGTCCATCTCTGCCCGACCTGGCTCCCCGCTGCCAGCACACTAAGCTGAACGGCGCCCCCTGCGCCGCCCCTGCCCGCCGCGGACGCAACTATTGCGTCTTCCACGACGCCGCCCACGCCAAGCAACCCGACGATACTCTCCGCATGGTCGAGGACGCCATGAGCCTGCAATATGCTCTCTTCCAGGTCATGCGCCTCCTCACCGACAAGGCTGTGGACACCAAGCGCGTCGCCCTCATGCTCTACGCCCTGCAGATCGCCGCCTCCAACCTCAAGCGCCTGCACGAAGAAACGCAGGAAATCACCAAATCCGGTGACCTCGCGCAGGAAAAATCGTTAATGAAGGAATTGCTTGAGATATTACAGATTCCGGAAACCGAAGCCGAATGCATGGCGGAAGAGTCGGCCGCCGAGCAGGAGCGTGAAAATGCGTCGTCTCACACCCATACCATCAAGGCCTGCGCCGACGACACTGGTGAACCAACCGCTAATTCTAAAGAGGTGTCATTCCGAGCGAGGATGCGCCGGCAGACCCGCGCGCCCGGTTTTGGCGGTACGGGTTGCCTGCGCGCATCCGAGTCGAGGAACCTGCTTTTCAATAGCACGCATGCGCTCTTAAAGCAGATTCCTCGCTCCGCTCGGAATGACACTTCTTTAGGAGTTGGTTGGAACCTGAATCCCGAAAACTGCTGCCTGCCTTCTAGTCCATCTCCGCACGCTTGGGCGGCAGCAGGTTGGTTGCGGGGCTGAGGGGTTTGCCGTCGGAGGCGCGCTGCACAGAGATCGAACCGTTCACATTCTTCAGCTCGATGTGGGCGGCGCCGGAGCCGAGGCGGCCGGCGAGCGAGTGGCCGACGTAGCGGCCGTCGTCCACCGGAAGTCCGAAATCGTTGCTGATCGAGCCGGAGACGGTCTTAGCCCGGAGTTCGGCGTCGGTGTCGGAGGGAAGGGTCACGATCACGCTGCCGTTGACGGATTTCAGGTTAACGTCATTGCCGGTTTGAGAAACTGCGGACAGCGCAGTGGCGGCGGGGGTCCCTCGACTCGGGTTTCCCGCGCTGGAGACAGCGCGCGGGAGCCCTCCCTCGCTCGGGATGACACTGTCTTTAGTGTCGCTCGGGATGACACCGTCGTAGGTTAGCTCTAATGTCCCATTCACCGTTTTCAGATCGGCGCGGCCGCGGAGACCGCTGGCGCGCAAGTGTCCGTTGACGCAAGAGGCGTCCACGTCGCCGGTGATGTTCTGGATGTCGAGGTCGCCGTTGACCAGCTTAATGCCGTCAAGGCGCGCGCCGGCAGGCACGGTCAGCGTGTAGTCCACGCCGGCGGGATTGTGGATGGGGTCGTCGGAGTTGAAGGTGAGTTCGTGGTCCTTGTATTTGGTCTTGATGTGGATGGAGCCGGGATCGGCCTCGGCCTGGATCTCGGCCTCGGCGAGGCGCTCGCGGGTGCCGGCGTATTTGAGGGCGTCAACCTTAACCTCGTTGCGATCCCATGAGGTGATCTTCACCCAGCCGTTGATGTTCTTCAGCTCGATGCGTCCGCCGGGGTTGAGCGGGTAGGTCTGGTGGAACTCTTCTTGGAAGGTCGATGGTCCCCTCGACTCCGCTCGGGGCAGGCTATGGTCCCCTCGGCTGCGCTCGGGGCGGGCTATGGTCGATGGCAACTGTCCGCCAGCTTGCGCGTGAGAGGCGCCGGCGTAGAGAACATCCCCACCCTGTCGCTCGAAACCCGCGAGCGACAAGGGTGGGGCAACCGCGATGACGCCGAGGATGAGTCCGAGGAGGATGGATTTATTCTTCATGGCAAGCTCCAGTCGCTCGGTTAGACGGTGGGGGAGGGGAAGGGTGAGCGAGGGACATTCATTGGTGATTTAGTGATTTGTGATTTAGTGATTTGCGATCGGTGGCCGGTAGCGGGTGAGCGGGGTTTGGCTGGGATCTCTCAGACAGTGACCGGGCAGGCGGCGGTGATTTCGTCGAGGATGCGGCGGGCGGCGGCGGCGGGGTCGGGAGAAGCCGTAATAGGTCGTCCTACGACAATATGGCTGGCGCCGGCGGTGATGGCCTCGGTGGGGGTGGCGGAGCGCTCCTGGTCTTGCTGGGCGGTTCCGGCGGGTCGGATGCCGGGAGTAACGATGGCAAAGCCGGCGCCGAGTTCGCGGCGGATCTCTCTAACTTCGCGGGCCGAGGTCACGACGCCGTCGCAGCCGGCGGTGCGGGCCAAGGCGGCGAGCCGGAGGGCCTGGTCAACCACGCGGCCCGAAAAGCCGATTTCCTGGAGGTCCTCGTCGTTGAGGCTGGTGAGGACGGTTACGGCCAGAATCAGGGGACGGGATGTACCCGGTAACCCGCGCTGCGGAATCAGCGGCAAGTCCGGCACTACGGCTGAGCCTGCCCCGGCAAAGAAGGCTCGCCGGGCAGTCGGTGGAACGACTCTGCACCCCAGCAGCCTCCACGGCAGCCCGGAGCATCCTGAGCCCGCCGGAGGCATGGACGGTGAGCATGCGGACGCCGAGCTGGGCAGCCTGGCGGACGGCGCCGGCGACGGTATTGGGGATGTCGTGGTACTTGAGGTCGAGAAAGACGTCACGGCCGGAGGCCACGAGGTCGCGGACGACCTGTGGGCCTTCGGCCGTGAATAGCTGCTTGCCTACCTTATAAATCTGGGCCGAGTCGCCGATCGCTGCCACGATTCTACGTGCCTCGGGGGCATTGGGAACGTCAAGGGCAACGATCAGGCGCTCACGGGCGTCAGGCATGCCGTCAGTTTAAGGCAAAAAGGCGCCGGATTGGGCGATTTCCGGGGCTGGCTCCAGAATATCGAGCCTTACGGGCTCCACCCCATAGCCGCTCAGGCCGATCATGCGAGCCGCCCCGTAGGACAGGTCGATGATCCGGGACTTGGGCATGGGGCCGCGGTCATTGACCCGGACGACGACCGATTCGCCGTTCCTCAGGTTGGTGACCTGGACCATGGTGCCCAGGGGCAGATGCCGGTGGGCCGCGGTGAACTGATACATGTTAAAGGGTTCGCCGCTGGCGGTGGCCTTGCCGTGGAAGTAGCGTCCGTACCAGGAGGCGGTGCCTACCTGATAGGGCTTCTGCGGGTTCGGCCGTGGTCTGGAGGCGGTGTTACTCTGAACGTACTCTTTGGGGTGTGTGGTGTTCCGGGATGCCGCCTCCAGGCCGGTGATCAAAACCACGACCACCAGGATGTTGGACAGTACTCGTCGCATTGTCACCTCGTGCGTTCTATAGTCGTCCCTCCCCCGAGAAACGATCGTGTAAGGCTAGCAAACGAGGGGGAAATGTCAACCCGGAGGTCGGGCAATCCGGGCTTTGCGGTTCCGTTTTGAGACTGAGCGGCGGCGACGAAGTGGCGGGCGCAGGAGGACTCGGTGGAGGGTACTAGTCTGATTCCCCCTGCTGTCTAGCACTTAGAAGCGTGGATTTGAGGGGGTAGTTGGCTAGTTAAGAGCGGTTTTTGCGGCGTATCAACTTGATACACGTGTTGGTGCTATGACCTTCGTGTAGACTCCTGCCATGCCAGAGTCGAGGCCAACGGTGCTAAGCATAGCCGGCTATGACCCGTCGTCGGGAGCTGGGGTCACGGCCGATATCAAGACCATTGCCGCCCATGGGTGCTATGGGGTGACGTGCATAACGGCGTTGACGGTGCAGTCCACCCAGGGGGTGCGGCGGGTGCAGGCGGTGGCGGGGAAGCTGGTCGCGGAAACGCTGGCAGAGCTGGCGGGCGACATTGGGGTGTCGGCGGTCAGGATCGGGATGCTGGCCTCAGGGGAAGCGGCGGAGGCGGTGGCGGAGTTTCTGGAGGGAGCGCGGCTGCAAAATGTGCACGACCCACATCTGCCAAACCCGGGCAGGTATGGGGCACCGTGGGTGGTACTGGACCCGATTTTGCGGTCGTCGTCGGGGACGGAATTGCTGGATGAGCGGGGAATCGAGGTGGTACGGACCAGGCTGATCCAACTGGCGGACGTGGTCACCCCGAATATGGAGGAAGCGGCAGCGCTCAGTGGAGTGAAGGTAGAAAGCCTGTTTGGGATGAAGAAGGCGGCGGCGAAGCTGCATGAAATGGGAGCACGGGCGGTCGTGATTACAGGCGGACACCTGAAGGGGCCGGTGGATTTGCTGAGCGTCGGGCGAAAGCAGATTGAGTTTGCGGGGAAGAAGATCGAGTCGAACTCAACCCACGGCACCGGGTGCGCGTTTGCAACGTCGCTGGCGTGCAACCTGGCGCGCGGAATCGATCTGAAGGATTCAGTGCGGGCGGCGGGACAGTATGTGCGCCGGGCGATCGCGAGGGCGTATCCGGTGGGCCGGGGGAAGGGGCCAATCAATCATCTGTATGGGATGAGAGAAGCGTGAGAGTTTACCCACGGCTTACGCCCTTCGACTTCGCTCAGGGCGGGCTAGGTTCTGCCGCTGGCTGCGCGAGCTTTGCCCCGGGGTCATTAAAAAGGGCACGGAGAGACCGTGCCCAGTGGGGAAAAAACTTAATCAGCGCACGCGGCTAGCGCGCGTCGGTTTTCTTCAGCAGGATGCCGGCAAGAAACGCGGCAGTGCCCGCCAGCAGCCACTCCATGCGCCAGATCTGGACGGCCTGCCAGTCCTGGAAAGTCGTGGCGGTAAACATGAAGCCGGTGACGATGGCGGCGATGACGCACCCGATGCCGGCGATGAAAGCGATCAGGGAACCGAGGGACAGGCCCAGGCCTTCACGAATGCGGGTGAAATCCAGAATCTGGGCCCAGCGGTGGGCCGTGCCGGAGCCGGCCAGCGTTTCGCGCTCGGAGCCGCAGACATGGCAGAACCGGGATCCCATGATGAATTCGCTGCCGCACTGAGCACAGGTAAGCTGGCCGCGCGGCGCTTCCATGGCGTTGCGCGGGCTGAGCCGGTGGCCGCCAATATTCGTGCTCGACGTTGTGTACGGCTTCTGACATCACATCCTCCATCCCCAATTAATTTGCTGGCAACTGACGCACCAAAGTGGCAGGCCCGGAACCTGCTATTTATAAATGAGTTACGGCAGCGCTGCGGACGGGAAAGAATTGCACTGAGGCAGAATTTACGCGGAGGCCGAAAGGAGTACCGAGTGAGGTGCGAGTTGCGAGTTGTGAGTTGTGAGCGAAAGCCGGAGTTCTGCTGGGTGAAGAGGCCCGATTGATCGCAACGAAATGCAAAAGGCGGGATTCCGGAATTCGAAACTCAGAACTGAAGCATGCCGTTTTATTAGCTCTGCGAAGCCGGGACGTTTGTACCTGCTTTTGGCCGGCGGCGCCCATCAGGTAAACTGCGCAAAGGCCACAGCGATGAGACCTTGTTGGCGCCCAGGCGGCGCTCGTGATATCGGGGGCAAGCTCTGCACGATCGCCATTATTTTGTTGGTTACGTCGGGCGCGGCGCGGGCCGGCAGCGCGCCCTCGGGTATCGCCAACCTGAAATTCCGGCCTGACGACGCCAACACGCGCAGCGGCTTCGAACACCTCTACAACCTGGAATATGATCAGGCGGTGCGTGAGTTCGAGCTGGCCCTGAAGGCGCACCCGGACGACCCGTTTACCACCAATCACCTGTTGTCCGGGGTGCTGTTCCGCGAACTGTACCGGACTGGGGCGCTGGACACCGAGCTGTATTCCAAGAACAGCTTTCTGACCAGCAAGCAATTTCCCATGGACCCGAAAATCCAGGCGCAGATCAAGGGCCTGATGGAGCGGGCGTTGCAACTGGAAGAGGCGCGGCTGAAGGCCAACCCCAATGACGTGGATGCGCTGTACGCGCGCGGCGTCACGCGGGCGACGAGGTCACTGTATATCGGGCTGGTGGAGAAGGCGTGGTTCGCGGCGCTGCGGAGCGCCGTGGGAGCGCGACGCGATCACGAGCGCGTGCTGGAACTGGACCCCAAATTCACCGACGCGAAGATGGTGGTCGGGATCCACAATTACGTGATCGGCAGCGTTAATTTTGCGATCAAGGTGGCGGCCTCGATCGTGGGGCTGAGCGGCAGCAAGAGCAAGGGCATCGAGTACCTGTACGCGGCCGGGCAGGGCGGCGGAGAGACCTCGGTGGACGCGCGCATCGCGCTGTCGTTGTTTTTGCGGCGCGAGCAGAGATATCCGGAGGCGCTGAAGCTGGTGGGGCAACTGGAGGCGGAGTTCCCGCGGAATTTTCTTTTCCGCCTGGAAAACGCCAACCTGATGAATGCGGCCGGGCGTGGAGCGGACGCGGTGGCCGCTTACCGCAAGCTGCTGGACGATAACAAGGCGGGGCTGTTTGCCGAGTCGAGGATGGAGATGGCCTACTACGGCATGGGCGAGGCGCTGCGCGGGCAACACGATTTTCAACGCGCGGCCGAGGCCTACGACACGGTGCAGGAATACAAGGCCGCCGATCCCGATCTGCGGCAGCGCGCAGAATTGGCGGCGGGTGAGATGTACGACGTCCTGCACAACCGCGAGCAGGCGGTGCGGCGCTACCAGGCAGCGATCGCGGTGGCGGGAGATCCGGAACGGGTGGCGCTGGCGCGGAAGAGGATCAAGCAGCCGTACCGGGAATAGGCTTCAGGCGTCAGGCTTCGGGCGGGAACTTTTTGCGTTGCGGCGGCGTATCCTTTTCATAGAGGGAAAGTTTTGGGGGCGCGCCATGTACTGCAACTATTGCGGAAAAGTGATTCAGGATGACGCCAATGTCTGCGCCTACTGCGGCAAACGCGTGGGCGCGGTGGTGGCGCGGCGGAGGCTGCTGCGGCCGAAAACGGGCCGTAAGATCGCCGGAGTGTGCGCCGGGTTCGCGGAATATTTCGATCTCGACGTGACCCTGATCCGGCTGGTGTGGCTGATCGCGGGCATTCTGATGCTGCCGTTCTGGGTGATCGGATATATTGTCGCGTGGATCGTCGTTCCGGAAGCGCCGGAAATGGTCGCGATCATGCCGGCGGGAGCGCCGGTGAGCACGCAGCAAGGCTGAAGAAAATGATAAACACAGAGACACAGAGGCACAGAGACACACAGCAGATGAACTGAACTGCGGCGCTCTATGACTCTGTGTCTCTGTGTTTTTCGTCACAGCGGCAACTGCTACACACACCAACCTTATGCGCGTACGCAGCTCCGACAGCGAAATTTCTTACCAGGTGATGGGCAAAGGCCCGGACCTGGTCCTGCTGCATCCTTTTCCCGCCAATCATGGAGTGTGGGCGCCGGCGGCGTTGTTGCTGGCATCGCGCTACCGGCTGGTTCTGCCGGACCTGCGCGGGCACGGCGAATCGGGCGTGGGCGAAGGGCCGGCGACCATGGAGAAGCACGCTGCCGATCTCGCTGCGCCTGATCGATGACGCGGGGATCCGCAAGGCGGTGTTTGCGGGCGAGTCCATCGGGGGTTACATCCTGTTTGAGTTCTGGCGGCGGCATCGCGAGCGGGTCTCGGCGCTGATCCTGTGCAACACCAAAGCCGGCGCGGACAACGAAGAAGCGCGCGCCAACCGGCTGCGATCGGCTGAGGACGTGGAAAAACGCGGCGTCGAGCCGTTCATCGAAAGCATGATTCCGAAGCTGCTCGGGCAGACGACGCGCAGCAATCGCCCGGACCTGGTGGAGACGGCGCGCGCCATGATGATGAAGATGACGCCCGCCGGTGTAGCAGCGGTGCAGCGCGGCATGGCGGCGCGTGCTGATTCGGTGGCGACTCTGGCCACGATTGATGTTCCCACGCTGCTGATTACCGGCGATGAAGACGTGCTGACCGGCGTCGGAGAGGCCGAGTTGATGCAGCGGCACATTCGCGGCAGCACCATGACGGTGATGCCACGCGCCGGGCACTACGCCGTCTTCGAGCAGCATGAGGAAGCGGCGCGAGTGATGCGGCAGTTTCTGGACTCGCTGCCGTGGGATTGAAGAGACCCACATCTGCCAAACCCAGGCAGATGTGGGGCACCCGGCACCCGGCGTCAAAATCGTTGTCGCCAGCCGCAATGTTAGAATTCCGCCATCATGGTTGAAGCCTTTCTCGTTCCCGAAAACACCACGGTCACCGCCAAGGGCGACGGCGCTGGCGTGGACATCAGCGCGGCGCAAAGCCGCGTGTTCCTGCTGACGCTGAACATCACCAACGTGATCGAGCAGGAGTCGCTCGATCTCAGCGTTTTCGGCTCGACCGACGGCGCCACCTGGGACGCCAAGGCGCTGGGCGCGTTCCCGCAAAAGTTTTATCGCGGGCAGCACCCGCTGCTGCTCGACCTGACGCAGCAGGCGGAGGTCAAATTCCTGCGCGCGCATTGGGAAGTGAACCGCTGGGGGCGCGGCGTGGAGACGCCGATGTTCGAATTCGCGGTGGCGGTGAAGGAAGTCCCGGCGAACGTGTTGCGGGAGACTGCCGGCGCGAAATCCTGATGCCGGGGTGCGGCGGCAGGCAACTCGCGTGAGCCCGGGCGCGAGCGGCAGCACGATGAAAAACGAAAATCCAGTGATCGTCCGTCCGGCGCGCAACATCCGCGGCAGCGTGGCCCCGCCCGGCGACAAGTCCATTTCCCACCGCTACGCCATGCTGGGAGCCATCGCGCAGGGGCAGACGCGTCTGAAAAACTTTTCCTCGGGCGCCGACTGCGCCAGCACGCTGGCCTGCATGGCGGCGCTGGGCGCGGGCATTGAGCGCGGCGCCGATGGCGCGGTCGAGATCAGCGGCGGCGCGCTGCGCGAGCCCAGCCAGGCGTTGGACTGCGGGAATTCCGGCTCGACCATGCGCATGCTGGCCGGCATTTTGGCCGGGCAGGAATTCACCAGCGAACTGGTGGGCGACGCCTCACTGTCGCGCCGGCCGATGCGCCGCGTGATCGAACCGCTGGAACGAATGGGCGCGCACATTGAATCGCGCGATGGCTGCGCGCCGCTGCGGATTCATGGCGGGGGCTTGCATGCTATCGAATACCAGGTGCCGGTGGCCAGCGCGCAGGTGAAATCGGCGGTGCTGCTGGCCGGCCTGTTTGCCGAGGGCGAAACCTGGGTCGAGGAGCCGCTGCCGACCCGGGATCACACCGAAGTGGCGCTCGAGGCATTCGGCGCGAAGCTGCGGCGAGCGGAGAATCGCGCCGGCATCACCGGCGGGCAACGGCTGGAGGCGATCGAGGCGGAAGTTCCCGGCGATGTTTCCTCGGCCGCATTTTTTCTCTGTGCCGCGGCGCTGTTTCCGGAATCGGACTTGATGGTGGAGCGCGCGCTGCTGAACCCGACGCGCACGGCGGTGATTGACGTGCTCAACCTGCTGGGCTTGCGAACGCTGCTGCTGGATGCCGAAGACCGACACGGGGAACTGAGCGGCACGATTCGCGCGCTGGGCAGCCGATTGCGCGGCACCATCATCGAGGGAGCGGACACGGCGGCGCTGATCGACGAGTTGCCGGTGCTGGCCGCGATCGGGCCTTACACGGAAGATGGCATTGAAATCCGCGACGCGCGCGAGTTGCGGGTCAAGGAAAGCGACCGCATCGCCGCCGTGGCCTCCAATCTTCGCGCCATGGGCGCTCGCGTGCAGGAGCGCGAGGACGGACTGCTGGTGCCCGGCGGACAAACGCTGCATGGCGCGGAGATCGACGTCGCACGGCGACCATCGCATTGCCATGGCGTTCGCCATCGCCGCCTTGCGAGCCGAGGGAGAGACGCTGATTCACGGCGCGGACGCGGCGAAGATTTCGTTCCCGGAGTTTTTCGCCGTGCTCGACCGCATTGCCGAACGATAGAAAGTCGCTGGAAGTTGGTAGCGGGGAGCGAACCGGCAGTTAAGCGAGCTACCGGGCCGCTCAGCGACTGACGGTCACCGTCAGCAGGTTCGAACAGGTGGACCCGGTGGTGAACCTGGTGGTCACGAACGCGTCCAGCTATTGGCGCCAAGCCGCAGTAACTAACGTAACCAGAGCGGCAGCTAATCACTTGACCACCTAGTCTTGCTACGATAAGACTTCTAATTAATGCGGCGGTACACTCAAGCCGTGATTGCGTTTGCGATTGGCTTCGCAATCGTCGTCGTCCTCGTGTCGCCATTGGCGCCGTCGCCGCTGACCACCGTACGAACCAAGCACGTGCTCCACCCGCCGAATCTGGTTGCCCACTTCGCAGCCGTACTTTTCACCACCGCCGCGTATGATCCTGGCCTGTTGCGTGAGGTCGCCTTGCAGCGGCCTGCACACCCGATTGCCTGTGGTGCCGACATCGTGGACGTGACCACCGCCCGGCTCTGCTAACAACCCACCACAACTGAATACCTGGAACCTGCGTCCCCGCGGTCGAGGGAACCGATTCTTCACTCGGCGCTCGCATTCGACCCGGTAACGGGCGCGGACAGCAGAACAGCAAGTCATTCCAACCAGGCAAGAGGCCGCTTGAGCGGTGGGAGTTCGCATGATCGTCGATACTGTCCTTCAGCAGCGTGAAACTTTGGGCCGGCCGATCCGGGTCGGAATGGTGGGCGCCGGCGCGACCGGGCGTGCCATTGCGTTGCAGCTTGCAACCCCGGCGCCGGGGATTCGCCTGGTGGCAATCGCAAACCGCACGCCGGCGCACGGTGAGCGGGCGTTCCGAGAAGCGGGCGTGCCCGCATGGACGCGTGCGGCGTCCGCGGTGGAAGCGGCACGGGCAATCGACCGTGGGCTCCCGGTCCTGACCGATGATGCATCCGTGCTGACGGGCTGCGATGCCGTCGATGTGCTGGTGGAAGTGACCGGTACCCTGGAGCCCGCCGCGCGTGTGGTGTTGGAGGCGTTTCACCATGGCAAGGACGTGGTCCTGGTCAACGCCGAGCTAGATTCGCTTCTCGGTCCGATCCTGAAAGTGAAGGCGGACCGGGCCGGAGTGATCGTCACGCACACGGACGGGGATGAGCCGGGGGTGGCGATGACGCTGCTCCGATACCTGCTAGCGTTGGGACTCCGTCCGGTGGCCGCGGGCAACATTAAAGGTATGGTTGACCACTATCGGACACCCGAAACCCAGCGCGCGTTTGCGGAGAAACACGACCAGGACGCGAGGAAAGTCACCTCGTTCGCCGACGCCACCAAGCTGTCCATGGAGGCCACAGTCCTCGCGAATGCGACGGGCTTCCCCGTTGGCCGACGTGGCATGTACGGTCCTGCCTGCAAGGATGTCCGCGAGGTGGCTGGCTTGCTGCCCGCCAACGAGATGCTGAGCACGGGTCTCATCGACTACGTTGTCGGCGCGGCGCCGCACACGGGCGTCTTCGTGATCGTTCACGAGGACTCACCACGGAAAAGAACTCAGTTAGAGTATTACAAGCTCGGGGACGGTCCGTTCTACGTGTTCTACACGCCGTTCCACTTGCCGCACATCCAGATCGTCTCCACGATAGGCCGGGCGGCAATCCATCGCGACCCGACGGTCACACCGCTTGCCGGACCGATCTGCGAAGTTGTCACGGTTGCCAAGCGGGATTTGAAAGCCGGCGAACGCCTCGACGGCATCGGCGGGTTCTGCACGTACGGACTTATTGAGAACAGGGCGGAAGCGCGGCAATGCGCAGCCCTGCCGATCGGACTCTCGGAAGGCTGCGTCTTACTGCGAGAAGTTTCAAGGGACGCGGTACTCTCGTTCGATGATGTCGAGACACGACCTTCAAGTCTCGTGGAAGCGCTCTGGCAGGAACAGAACGCGCGCTGGCCGGTAGCTGCGCAAGACCTGGCGACCCCGGCGCTTGACGCCCGCGGCCGCGAGGTGACGGCGCCTATTCCAGCAGCATCGGCCCGTTAGCGCGGCGTGGAAATGAATCGCGGCATGCGGCTGATATAATCGAGCAAGGTAGATACCTGATTGTTCCCCTCTGCTCGCAAGCCGCGGCAGCGGGAAGTGCTCAAAAAAAGCCGTGGGCGCGTAGCTCAGTTGGTAGAGCAATGCCCTTTTAAGGCATGGGTCGCAGGTTCGAATCCTGCCGCGCTCACCACTTCATCATTGAGGTCCTTCGCGCCGGAGCGCTCAGGATTTCCCTTCGACGTCGCTCAGGGCAGGCTCCGCGGGCTCCCGCTCCGCTCACGCCCGCTCAACACCTCAAGCTACTCGGAAATCTGTTGGCGGAGGCGACGCGAGAGGCTGACGGCGACGGAACGATAGAAGCGCGCTCCGAGGTGCGGATAGAGATCGAACAGCTCGTGCAAGGTAGCCCACGAGATGGAATAGACCTCGACAGCCTCATCGGCCACTACGGTGGCGCTCGGCTTGGTTCCTTCCAGGAAAGCCATCTCGCCAAGGACTTCGCCGGCGCAAACCGACGCGATTTGCCAGCCCCGAGAACTGACGATGCTGGCCGACCCCTTAGCCACGAAAATGACGTTGGGATTTTGTTTGTTGAGCTGGATCAGTTGGTCGCCTTGGGCGAAGGACCGGCGCGTGGCCTTGTCCAGAATCAGAGCCCAGTCATTCGGCGTAACGTATTCCAAACGGTTTTTTGCCGCCTGCAGAACAGCAAGAAATTCCGGCATTTCCGCTCGCTGATCCTTCGCCATACGCAATCCCTTTCCAATTGGCAATACGGCTGTTGCAGGCCGGAGCGGAGTAGGAAGCCGGCGGCTGGATGGCGAGTTCTATTGCAGGCTGAAACCTAGCCCCTGCGGTCCCGATATATTCCGCACCATGGCACGCGCTCGCACCACAACACTTCCAATCTCTCGCACCTCGAAAGTGTGGATCTCCGGGTCGCATTTGAGGAAGGGCCGGAGCATGGTTTTGATTTCCGGGTAACACTCCCGGCTAAACCTCGCAGCAGCGGCTGTGGATTCCCAGACGCTCACGCCCAACACTACCTGACCGCGCAGTTCTACGAACGCCGTAACGCATCCCGACTGCCCTTTGACGATGCGAAGCACAGTCTCTTCCACGACCCGTACGAACTGTGAAGCGGCGTCGGATGCGGGCGAATACTCAACCACACGGGCGAACATCGGGGCACTCCATGCACCAGAACGTGTGCATCATACACCTGCCCCGAAAGAGTGCAACTAGAAACGCGCAGCCCCCGGTGGGCATTGGCCGCAACGCAGGCCGGACGGGATTACCCCCTAAGGTGGGGCCTAGAAGAAATAGGTGAGTAGCATTCGCAGGCTGGCCTTTTCCGCTGCACCGGGCTTCCAAGTCCCGCCGCAGTAAGGGCACGCTCACCACTTCACGATCTCCTATTCGGTTCCTGGCGCCAGGAAAATCACCGGCAGGTTCGATTTCTGGATGAGCGCGTTCAGGGCGGGCACGTCGGTGTTCAGAATCTGCCTCCATTGCGCCAGCGCGGCGTCGAGCTGTTTGCTGAGTTCCTCGAATACGGCGTAAGACTGCTGCGTGGGCGCGGCGTCGGCGCTTTCGACGGTCTGCTGCAAAAGCAGCAGCTTGTTGTTGACGCGGACCGGATAGTTCAGCGGGTCTTCGCTGGCCTTTGATTTGGTCTGGGCGATTTCCTCTTCGACGGGCGCGACCTTCTTCTCCAGCGCCTCGGCTGCGGCGAGCAATTCCTTGGCGCGAGCGTCTTTTTCGTAGCGCTCTTTCAGCTCCGCCAATTGCGTGCGCAGGTCGCGCATCTGGTTGACCGCGTCGTTGGCCTGGCCGGTGCGGCGCGCGATCTCGGTGGCCAGTTCAAACTGTTTCGCGAGATCGGCGGGCGTGGCCTGCACGCGCGGATCGGGCTTGACCTCCAGCGGGACGGAGTACGGCTTGTCCGCGACCGTAAGCCGCGCCGTGTAGGCGCCGGGAATTGCCAGCGCACCGCGCGGACGGCCGCCCCATTGCGCCAGGCCGGGCACGTTGGCGGGAGCGGCGTAACGCAGGTCCCAGGTGAAGCGATTCATACCGGCCTTGATGGGCAGCTTGGGCGAAGCGGGGGGCGTGAACTCCTCGAACTCGCTTTCGGTTTCGGCGACCTGGCGCTTCTTTTTCTCTTCCTGGCTGGAGTACTTGCGCACCAGCTTGCCTTGCGCATCGAGAATTTCCAGCGTGACCTCGCCCTGCGGCGCGGACTTCAGGAAGTAGTCGAGCACGACCGGCCCGGGCGGGTTGTGGCCCACCGGCGCCTGCGAAGGAATCTGGAAGCCGCGTCCGCGCTGGCGAAACGCCGGAGCGGGCTTGTAGAGGTACACGTCGGCATGGGCTGCGGACGCGAGTTCTCGCAGCGGGGCAATGTTGTCCAGGCTCCAGAAGGCGCGGCCGTGAGTGGCAATCACCAGGTCATTGTTCTTGACGACCAGGTCGTGAACCGGGACGTCCGGCAGGTTGAGCTTCAGAGGCTGCCAGTGCGACCCATCGTCCCACGATATAAATACCCCGCTCTCGGTGCCGGCGTAGAGCATGTTCTTGTTGACCGGGTCCTGGCGAACGGCGTGGACGAAGGACCCGGCAGGAATGCCGCTGACGATCTTCGTCCAGGTCTTGCCGAAGTCGTGGGTGGCGAAGATGTAGGGCGCGAGGTCGTCGAGGCGGTGGCGGTCCACCGCGACATAGGCGGTGGCGGCGTCGCTGGGCGAGGCGTCAACCAGGCTCACCGTGCCCCACTCAGGCAGGTCTTTGGGCGTGACGTTCTGCCAGTTGCCGCCGTCGTCGCGGGTGAGGTGGACGAGGCCGTCGTCGCTGCCGGCCCAGATGACGCCCTTCTGCAGCGGCGATTCGGCGACGGCAAAGATGGTGCCGTAATACTCGACGCTGGTGTTGTCCTTGGTGATGGGGCCGCCGGAGGGGCCTTGCCTGGTCTTGTCGTTGCGGGTGAGGTCGGGGCTGATGGCCGTCCAACTGCGGCCCATGTTGGTGCTGCGGAAGAGCACGTTGGCGCCGTGATAGAGCACGTTGGGATCGTGCGGCGAAAGCGCGATGGGCGCGGTCCACTGGAAGCGGTACTTCAGTTGCGCCGCGCCCCAGCCCATGGGATTGTCGGGCCAGGGATTCACGTCCTGCAATTCGCCGCTGGCCTTGTTGTAACGCGTGATCAGGCCGTCGTAGGAGCCGGCAAAGACAATGTTGGGATCGGGCGGGTAGGGAACCACGAAGCCGGCCTCGCCGCCGCCGACGGCGTACCAGTCCTCACGATCTATCGTGCCACGATCTGTCGAGCTGGCGATGGCGACGGTGGAGTTGTCCTGCTGCGCGCCGTACACGTAGTAGCGGAAGCGGTTGTCGGTGGCAACGTGGTAGAACTGCGCCGTCGGCTGGTTATTGAGCGTGGTCCAGGTTTTCCCAGCGTCGGTGGAGATGGTGGCGCCGCCGTCATTGCCCTCGATCATGCGCTGCGGGTTGTCGGGATCGATCCACAGGCCGTGCGTGTCGCCGTGGGGCGCGCGGATTTGCGTCCACGTCTTTCCGCCGTCGGCGGAGCGGAACATGCCGACGTTGAGCATGTAGACGGTGTCGGCGTTTTTCGGGTCGGCGAAAATGTGGCCGTAGTACCAGGAGCGCTGCGTGAAACGCGCGTCGCCCGAGACCTTGGTCCAGTTCTCGCCGCCGTTGTCGGAGCGATAGATGCCGCCCTGCTCGGCCTCGATGACGGCGTAAATGCGATCGGAGTTTGCGCCCGACACGGCGACGCCGATGCGCCCCAAAACGCCCTTCGGCAGCCCGTTTCCGCTGAGCTGCTTCCAGGTTGTGCCGCCGTCGCTGGAGCGATACAGGCCGCTGCCCGGGCCGCCGCTGACCAACTCCCAGGGCGAGCGGCGGGCTTCGTACATGGCGGCAAAGATCAGGTTGGGATTGTTGGGATCGAAGGAGAGGTCAATCGCGCCGGTCTTGTCGTCCTTATAGAGGACCTTCTGCCAGGTGGCGCCGCCGTCGGTGGTGCGAAAGACGCCGCGCTCCGCGTTGGGGCCAAACGCATGTCCGAGGGCGGCGACAAAGACGATGTTGGGATTGTGCGGATCGACAAAGATGCGGCCGATCTGGCGCGTGTCTTCGAGGCCGACATGCTGCCAGGTGCGGCCGCCGTCGAGCGACTTCCAAACGCCGTTGCCGTAGGTGATGTCGCCGCGAATGCAGGCTTCGCCAGTGCCGACGTAGAGCACGCTTGGATTCGAGGGCGCGACCGCGATTGCGCCCACCGACCAGAACGGCTCCTTGTCGGACATCGGCTGCCAGCTCGCGCCGCCATCGGTGGTCTTCCACACGCCGCCGGCGACCGCGCCGAAGTAGTAGGTGTTCGGCTGGCCGGGAACGCCGGTCACCGCCAGCACGCGCCCGCCGCGGAAGGGGCCGATCAGCCGCCACTTCATGCCGTCGTAAAGGGTCTCGCTGAACTGTGGCTGCGGGGCTTGCGCCTTTGCCGATGCGGCGTTCGGCGCGGGCGTTTTTTTCTGCCGCTGCGCGGCGATGGGTGCGGAAATGATGGCGATGGCGAAGAACAGGACGGCCAGCTTTTTCACGAGAGCTTCTCCTGGTTCGAAGCGCAAAAGAACGGGCGATTATAGCAGTGCACGATGTGGAGGACTCCTGCGTCAGGCGACTGCCCGCGTGGTTTGCCGAAAGGTAGATTCTGTCGCCCGCTGAAGCGGGCTCGGAATCATGTTTGCGCAATACCCACGGCTTACGCCGTGGGCTACGATCTGTCGCTCGCTGCGCGAGCTCAGGGGTGCGTGCCGAGAGAAACTTCGCTGGTTGCGCGGGCCGCTAGTCGGCGGCGGCGGCGCCGAAGTAGGCGGGATAGCGGCGCGCCCACTTTTTCTTCTCGCGATAGGAGCGCGCCAGCTCCATGTAGATGCCGAGGTCGCGATCGAGATCGGACTGGGTGCCGTCGAAATAGAAGTTGCGGATGGGGATCCCGCCGTAGTCCTTGCTCAGTTTCGGGTAGATGGCTTCGCTGACGATGCCGTTCATGCAGGTGAAGGGGCTGATGTCGATGATGCCGTCGGCGCCGTGCTTGGCCAGGTAGGCGGCCTTGCCGACGCTCAGCACCATTTCGCCCATAGCTCCGGAGGCGGGCAGGTAGGGCTCGGCGAGGCGCAGCACTTCGTGGATCGGCGGCTCTTCGTAGCCGATGCCGTCATCATGGAAGGGCGCGGCCAGGGCGTGCTCGTCACCGAGTTGGATGTGATCGCGCAGCAGCGTCTTGCCCATTTCCAGCGACCAGTTGCGGCCGCACAACTTGAGCCGGCGCACCTGTTCGGAGTTGGTGTAGGCGATCCACTCCATGATGTCGCTGATCCAGGCTTCCGCGCCGTAGCCTTCGAGCTTGCGGACCAGGTCGTCGTTGCTGAAGTTGTTGAGTCGGCAGAAAATTTCGCCGACCACTCCGACGAGCGGCAGGTTGCGCTCGTAACGGGCGGGAATGCGGCGGAAGCGTTCGCGGGCGCGTTCCATCGAAGCCACGATCTGCTTGAGCTGGCACTTGGTGTCGGCGCAACTGTTTTCGATCGTGGTGCAGAGGTCGGCGAGGGATTCGTCGAAGGCGCGGTCGGCGGCGCCGGCGGTGATTTCGTAGGGGCGCGTCTTGAGCAGCGCTTTGCGCAGCAGGTCGGCCGTGACCAGCGCGCGCCACGAGGCCCGCAGGAAAGGTCCCGAGACGTCGCCGATGGCTTCGTACCCATTCTTGCTGTGGGGCGAAAAGACCTGCACGTCGGGGTAGCCGGCGTCGTCCAGGAGCTTGCGCAGGAAGGGCGCGTACTGGCCGAAGCGGCAGGGGCCGTCGGCGGTGGCCATGAAGAACACGGTCTGGCGCGGATCGAAGGCGGGCTGCTCGACAATGCGCAGGAAGTCACCCACCGTGACCTTGGCGGGATAACATTCGTCGCCCGCGGTGTGCTTGGCGCCCAGTTCACGCGTGCGCTCGTTGGAGGGCGCGGTGGGGGCGGCGTCAATGCCGAGCCAGCGGAACACGCTCGCAAAGGCCTCCACGCTGCCCTGCGCCATGGCGGGAATGTAGACCTTTTTTCCGGCCAGCGGATTGGCGGCGCTGATCTTGCGGGTTAGGTGGCGGTGGCGGAGCATCGCAGGAATCCTTTGCTGTCGAGATAGGCTTCGCAACGGGTAATGAAGCCGGCGTCGTTGGAGTGCCCGTCGAACTGCAGCACCAGGCCGGGTTTTCCGGCGGCGTCGTTCATGAACGACTTGATGTAGGAATCCGGGCCGCACTTGAAATTGGAGATGTACACCACGTGCAGGTTGCGGCGGCGGCGGGTGATGCGCGCCGCGGCCAGGATCCTGCGCCCCGAGTTCCAGTACATGTTCGGGTTCACGTCCGTGATGTCCTCCTGTTCCAGGGGGAGGAAATCCATGGGAATGACATTGGCGCCGTACTGCGCGCGCAGCTTGCGCGGAATGTCGCAGTTGATGCTGCGGTCGTAGAGGTTGTAGGAGCGCCCGACCAGTACCAGCGCGGGTTCGCCGGTGCGCTCGACTTCGCGGAGAGCATGCGCACCCGCTTCCAGCAACTGGTCGGTGAACGCGCCCTGGGCGGCGTAGGCCGCGGTAACGGCGCGGTCGGACATGCGGCGCGAAATGCCGAGGGTCTTGGCGAACTCCGCCAGTTCTTTTTCCACGTGCTTGCGCCCGTAACGGAAGTTGACGGTGGGCACCAGGAACTTGGCGCGCGCGGCCTCCATCTGCGGGATGGCGCGCACCACGAAGGGCAGCGTCTGGCTCCACGGGCAGAGGTGCGATTCTTGCTTCGGCTGCTCGGTAGATTCGTTGAGCGCGTTGGGCAGCAGAACGTAATCCACGCCGGTTTCCAGCAGCTTCTGCACGTGCCCGTGCGCCACCTTCACCGGGAAGCAGGGCTGCGCGATGGCCAGTTCGTCGCCGCTGGCCGCGATCACCGGGTCGGTGCGCGGCGAGACCACCACGTCAAACCCCAGCTCCTGGATGTACGCGCACCAGAAGGGAAACTTGTCGTAGAAGAACATGGTGCGCGGCACGCCGACTTTCTTGCGGTTGCCGGTGGGCGGCTTGAGGACCTGCTCGAGGACTTTGTCGCGGTATTCAACCAGGTCAGCGACCACCGGTTTGCGGTCGGTGCGGGCGCGCTTGCGGAATTTGTCGGAGCACTTGTCGCCCCAGTAGGTGCGCTGGCCCTCGACGTTGAATTCCTTGATGTCGCAGAAATTGGAGCAAGCCTTGCAAACGAACTCGCGGGTTTTGTAGTCCACCCGGTCGAGGTGGTAGCCGCGGAATTTGCTGGCCGGATGGCCGCGCTGCTGCATGACCTCCTGCGCGATCAGGGCCATGCCGATGGCGCCGATCACGCCGTTGTGTGGCGGCACGATGATGCGTTTGCCGAGAATTTGCGAAAACGCAGCGGCGACCGAGTCGTTGTAGGCGGTGCCGCCCTGGAAGAAGATGACGTCGCCGATCTTGCGGCCGCGCACCACGCGGTTCAGGTAATTCAGCGCGACCGAGTAGGCCAGGCCCGCCGCCAGATCGCCGACTTCGGCGCCTTTCAGCAGCAGGCTGGTGACGTCGCGCTCCATGAACACGGTGCAGCGCTCGCCCAGGCGCGCGGGCTTGGTGGAAGCCAGCGCCATCTGCGCGAACTCATCCTTGATCGAGATGCCGAGCTTCTCCGCCTGCTCTTCCAGGAACGATCCGGTGCCGGCGGCGCACGCTTCGTTCATGGTGAAGTCCACGACCACGCCGTCGTCAATGCGGATGAACTTGGAATCCTGGCCGCCGATTTCGAAGATGGTGTCCACGCGCTCCATGCCGAGGCGATTGGAGACGTGCATGGCGCCGGTCTTGTGGGCGGTGATTTCATCGTTGACGGTGTCGGCGCCGACCAGTTCGCCGATCAGTTCGCGGCCCGACCCGGTGGTGCCCACGCCGAGAATGTTGAGGCGGTCGCCGAGCACCTGCTCGATCTCCTCCAGGCCTTTGTCCACGACTTCAATGGGGCGGCCCTGGGTGCGCAGATAAATTTCGTGCAGCAGGTTGCCGTGCGTGTCGATGGCGACCAGGTTGGTGCTGACGGAGCCGATATCGATGCCGAGGTAGGCGTCAATCTTTCCTTCGGCAGGCAGTGCCACGTCGGCGACGCGATCGCGAAGCAGCAGGACGTTGTCCATGGACAGCACTTCGGAGCAGGCGAAGGTCTGTTTGCCGGCGTGCTGGCGCAGTTGGTGAATGCGCTTGAAGGAACGCTTTCGCACCTCGACGCTTTCGAAGATGGCGGCGCCCAGCGCGCCCAGCCAGCAGTAATGCTCAGGCACGAACAGATCCTCATCGCCGAGCTGGAAAGCGTCGCGCATCGCGTTGCGGACGCCCTGGTTCATGGCGACGCCGCCGACGAAAGCCACCGGCGGCATCACCTGCTTGCCCTTCACGATCGCCGATTTGAAATTGCGCGCCACCGCGTCGCACAAGCCGCGCAGGATCTGGTCGGTGGTATAGCCCTTTTGCTGGGCGTGGATCATGTCCGACTTGGCAAAAACCGAGCAGCGCCCGGCGATCCGCGCCGCGCAACTGGCACCGCACGCCGCCGGCCCGACTTCTTCTACGCTGTAAAGAAGACGCGTGGCCTGCTGGTCAATGAACGATCCGGTGCCGGCGGCGCAATCGCCGCTCGATTGGTAATCCACGATGCCGAGGTATTTCGATTGCGCGCTGGGCTCCAGGCGGATGTACTTCGAGGTCTCGCCGCCCATCTCGAAAACGGTGCGCACGTCGGGATAGAACTCGCGCACGCCCTTGGCGACGGCGCGGAATTCGTTCTCGAAATAGATGCCCAGGACTTTGGCGATCAGCTCGCTGCCCGAGCCGGTGACGCGGATGCCTTCCACGTTTTCTTCCGGCACGTGCTCGTAGAACTCTTTCAGCAGGTCGAAGGTGGACTGCATCGGGCTGCCCTGGATGCGGCGATAACGCGAGAGCGCGAGCGGGCGTCCGGCCAGCGCCGTGGCGGCAGGGAACTCGGCGTGGAAGAAGCCGTCCGGGTTCCTGGTGGTGAGGCGATCGAGCAACTCATGGTCGCCCACGGCGCCGATGGCGGCCAGCTTGAGGCTGACGGCGCCGATGTCCAGTCCGATGTTGATGCCCATGCAAGATAAGGAGTTAAACCCCGCATGTCTCTAGGGTCTGTGACCGTGCTCACCCACTCCTGTGAGGCGACATCACACGGGGTGCGAAATCCGGTAGCGAACCGGAACCAGCGGTCAGCGAATGGGAAAATGGTGTGGCGAACGGAAACGGGAGGGAGGCAAAAAAAATTGCCTTTTCACCACGGAGGCCACGGAGACACGGAGGAAAACAGATCAATCTCTCCGTGAACCGTGTCTCCGTGGTGGACCTTGGAATTCGAGAGGTACATCAGTCCTATGTCTTTGCGGCATCTGCTTCCGCCGCATCCTCCGCGGGACCTGCGGCTTTCTCCGGGCGGAGCAGCGGGAAGAGGATGACGTCGCGGATGGAGCGCGAGTCGGTCAACAACATCGTGACACGATCAATGCCCAGGCCGTAGCCGGCGGTCGGCGGCATGCCGTAGGAGAGCGCGCGGACGTAGTCCTCGTCCATCTGGTGGGCTTCCTCGTCGCCGCGCTCGCGCTCATGGATCTGCTGCTCAAACCGGCGGCGCTGCTCCTCGGGATCGTTGAGTTCGCTGAAGGCGTTGCCGATTTCCAGCCGTCCGGCGAAGACCTCGAAACGCTCCACCCAGTCCGGCTCATCCTTCTTATTCTTGGAGAGCGGCGAGATGGCGACGGGAAAGTCGTAGATCATGGTTGGCTGCACGAGATGATGTTCGGCGACGGCCTCAAACAATTCCGCGATCGTCTTCCCGGCGGGATCGTTGGGGTCGTACGGCATGTGCGGGGTGTGCGCGGCGTTGTAGCGCTTCACCAGTTCACCGACAGCGCGGGCGCCGGCGAAGTCGCTCATCTCGGGCTTGCCTCCGGCGGATTCGGGCCAGTACTTGATGATGGCCTCGCGCATCGAGAGCCGCTGCCATTTCGCCCAGTCAATCTCATTGCCGTCAAACGTTGACACGGTCGTGCCGTTCACCTCGCGCGCGACGAAGGCCATCATCTCCTCGGTCAGGTCCATCAGGTCGCGGTAATCGCTGTAGGCCTGGTAGAACTCGAGCATGGTGAACTCGGGATTGTGTTGCGTGGAGATGCCTTCGTTGCGAAAGTTGCGGTTGATCTCGTACACGCGCTCCAGCCCGCCGACGATCAGCCGCTTCAGGTACAACTCCGGCGCGATCCTTAAGAAAAGGTCAATATCGAGCGTGTTGTGGTGGGTGGTGAAGGGACGCGCCACCGCGCCGCCGGCGATGGGGTGCATCATCGGGGTCTCGACTTCGACGTACCCGCGCGCGTCGAAAAACCGGCGCAGCGCCTGCACCACTTTGCTGCGCTTGACGAACACCTCGCGCACTTCCGGGTTCATCACCAGGTCCACATAACGCTGGCGGTAGCGGGTTTCGACGTCGGTAAGCCCGTGCCATTTTTCGGGCAGCGGCAACAGGTCCTTGGCGAGAAAGGTGATCTCGTCCACGTGCACGGTCAGTTCGCCGGTGCGGGTGCGGAAAAGGTAGCCGCGGATGCCGACGTGATCGCCGATATCTAGCAGCTTGAACAATTCCCAGCCCTTGTCGCCGACGGCATCCTTCTTGACGTAAACCTGGAACCGTTGTCCGGCCTGTTGCAGGTGCGCGAAGGCGGCCTTGCCCATGAGCCGGATGCCCATCAGACGCCCGGCAATGCGCACCTCGACCTTGCTGGCCTCAAGTTCTTCTGCCGTCTTCGCCGAGTATTCCGCGACGATCTGCGGGATGGCGTGCGTGGTGGTGAACTTGTGCGGGTACGCCGGCTGGCCGAGGGCTTCGATCTGGGCCAGTTTGTCGCGGCGGAGCTGGTAAATTTTTTCGTCGAGTGCCAAGGCGGTTCAACCTTCTGCGCAGGAAACAAGGATTATAAAGGATGCTTCTGTGTAGCCGCGTCACTGCTGGGCGTAACCGGGACCGGAAGCAGAAGGTTTGGTTTGCGGGTAGGGGTCCCTCGACTCGGGTTTCCCGCGCTGGAAAAAGCGCGCGGGAACCCTCCCTCGCTCGGGATGACAGTAGGGTCGGGTTTCCCGCGCACGACCACCCCAGCACGCCAAAAGCAGGCGTGCCAGGGACCCCGGTTACAAAAAACGCGCGGGAGCCCTCCCTCGCTCGGGATGACATACGTTGACATCGCGAACGTGACCAACTGTCGAAAACGCGCCGACTACGCACAACCGCAGTGTTTATCGGTCACAAATTGCTGTGACCGCCTCGCGCCTCGCTTGTCCGGCGGCGCAAACGGCTGTAGTATGTTCTGTTTTCCAGAACTGAAAAGTACGCCAGGGTTGGTCCAGGGAATTATGCCGGAAAACTACGTCCCCATCTTTCTGTTCGTTGCCCTTGTCGCCATTGCCATCCCGGCGACGCTCATGGTCGCCAAGCTAGTCCGGCCGAATAACCCGGAAAAAGCCAAACTGATGCCCTACGAGTGCGGCATTGACCCGGTGGACAACGCCCGTGGGCGCTACACGGTGCGGTTTTATATCGTCGCCATCCTGTTCGTGGTCTTCGACGTGGAGACTATCTTCCTGTTTCCGTGGGCGGTACAGTACCGGGCGCTGGGACTGTTTGGGTTGGTGGAGATGCTGGTGTTCCTGGCCATCCTGATCGTGGGATACGTGTGGATCTGGAAAAAGGGCGCGCTGGAGTGGGTGTAGGCGCCGCCGCTGGATGTCCCGCCGTCTGCCGCTTGTCCAGAGGATAACCCTTGCAGGCGTGAGGTAGCGCACCGGGCATGGTTTGCGCGGGGGTGGTTCCAGCCGGGAAGTGATTTTGGTCACAACCTGATGTGAGCGGTGCACGTTGCAGGGCTGCTGCCGGACTGCTAAAAGAAAGTCTTCCAGCAAATTGCAAGCGCACCGGTGAGGACTGAGCAGGGAAATTCATGGCCGACGAGACAACGCCCAAAGACCCGCCCAAGCCGCCGGAGAGCAAGCCGGCGGCGGAAAAGCCCGCGGCAGGCGCGCCACCACCGGCTGCAGCCGCCAAGCCGCCTGCGGCTGCGGCGCCACCCGCCGCCAAGCCCGCGGCTGCCGCTCCGGCGGCGCCCGCGAAGCCGGCCGGGCCGACCCCGCAGCCATGGCAATCGGAGATGGTGGCCAATTTCAAGGGACGCTTCGGCTCCGGGGTGCGCGAGGCCAGCACCTACGTGGGCCAGCCGTACATGGTGGTGGACGCCTCGGTGGTCTACCAGGTCCTGCAGGTCCTGCATGACGATGAGGGCTTCGACTACTGCGTGGACATCACCGCGGTCCACTATCCCAAGCGCGACGAACAGTTCGACATTGTCTGGATCCTGTATTCCTTTCCGCGTAACGAGCGCATTCGAGTAAAGACGCTGCTCAAGGACGGCGCGTCCGCCCCGACGGTAACCGCGCTATGGTCCACGGCGAACTGGCTGGAGAGGGAAGTGTTCGACATGTTCGGCATCGGCTTCGAAGGTCATCCCGACCTGCGGCGCATCCTGCTCCCGGACGGCTGGAAGGGCTACCCGCTGCGCAAGGACTACCCGATCCTGCAGCAGGACACGGAGTGGGTGAAGATCAATATCGGCATTGAGAGCGGCCAATGACGGATTCGACCAAATCAGGTTTTTACGAGGAAACTACCCCTGGCAAGGACCAGACCTTCCTCGACGCCAACGAGTTGGTGCTCAACATGGGCCCGCAACACCCGTCCACGCACGGCGTGTTGCGCGTCATCCTCAAGCTGGATGGCGAGAAGGTGCTGGGCACGGAGTGCGTGATCGGCTACCTGCATCGCGGCGTCGAGAAGATCGCCGAGAACCGCACCTACGCGATGTTCAACCCGTATGTGGACCGCATGGATTACGTCGCCGCGGTTTCCAACGGGCTGGGCTATTGTCTGGCCGTCGAAAAGCTGCTGAACGTGGAAGCGCCGCCGCGCGCCGCCTACATCCGGGTCATCCTCGCCGAGCTGAACCGGATGGCGAGCCACCAGCTCTGGCTGGGAACGCACGCGCTCGACATCGGCGCCATGACGCCGCTGTTCTATACCTTCCGCGACCGCGAAGAGATCCTGAAAATCTTCGAGAAGTATTGCGGCGCCCGCCTCACCACGCACGCCTTCCGCATCGGCGGCACGCTGTACGAGACCTACGAAGGTTTTGAGCAAGAGGTCAACAACTTCGTGAAGTTCGTCACGCCGAAGATTGACGAATACGAAGAGTTGCTGACCACCAACCGTATCTGGGTGGAGCGCACCCGGGGCGTCGGCCTGCTGAGCGGCAAGGACTGCATCGACCTGGGCGTCACCGGCCCGGTGCTGCGCGCCAGCGGCGTGAAATGGGACTTGCGCAAGGCGCAGCCGTACTCGATGTACGAGAAGTTTGATTTCGAAATTCCCACCGGCGAAAACGGGGACACCTACGACCGGTACCTGGTGCGCATCGCCGAGTTGCGGCAGTCGCTGCGCATCATCGACCAGGCGGTGAACTCGATTCCCGAGGGGCCGATCATGGCCAAGGTGCCGAAGGTGATGAAGCCGCCGGTCGGCGAAGTGTACGTCTCCCTGGAGGCGCCCAAGGGCGAACTGGGGTACTTCATCGTGAGCGACGGTTCGACGCAGCCCTACCGCGTGCGCGTGCGTCCGCCCTCGTTCGTCAATCTGCAGGCGCTGGACAAGATGGTGCGCGGCTCGCTGGTTGCCGACGTGGTCGCCGTCATCGGCACTCTGGACATCGTTTTGGGCGAGGTGGACCGCTGATGCTGGATTACGTCACCTCTTATCTGCATTCGAGCGTTACGCCGGGCCAGGCGGGCAATTGGCTGTGGGCGCTGATTTACATTGCACTGATTTTTGCGGGCGTCTCCGGCATCGTCATCGTGATGAACTGGGGCGAGCGCAAGGCGCTGGCGCATATGCAGGTGCGTCTGGGGCCGATGCGGGTTGGCCCGCACGGCCTGATGCAACCCATCGCCGACGCCATCAAGCTGCTGACCAAAGAAGACATCATGCCCTCGGAAGCGGATAAGCCCATCTTCTGGATGGCGCCCGTTTGGGTGGTGATGATCGCCTTCAGCGTGTTCATTGTGGTGCCCTTCGGCCCGACGCACGCCGTCACCGACATGAACATCGGCATCCTGTTCATGTTGGGCGTGTCGTCGCTGGGCGTGCTCGGAGTGGTGATGGCGGGCTGGGCGTCGAACTCGCACTTCCCGCTGATGGGCGCGCTGCGTTCCAGCGCGCAGATGGTGAGCTACGAAATCGCCATGGGACTGGCGGTGATTTCGGCGGTGGTGATGACCGGCTTCACCGGACTGGGAGCGTACGGCATCGGCGACGCCTCGGCCAGCGGCACCTTGAGCATGATCGGCATCGTGCAGGCGCAGGCACAACAGCACGTGTGGTTCCTGTTCAAGTTTTTTCCCGTCGGCCTGGTGGCATTCTTCATTTTTGCCGTGGCCATGATCGCGGAGACTAACCGCGCGCCCTTCGACCTGCCGGAAGCGGAGTCGGAACTGGTCGCCGGTTTCCACACCGAGTACAGCGGGCTGCGCTGGTCATTGTTCATGCTCGGCGAATATGCGGCGATGGTGTCGGTCAGCTCCATCGCCATCACGCTCTGGCTCGGCGGCTGGCTGCGGCCCTTCCCCAGCGTGCATGGCCCGGCAATCAACATCCCATTTTTCTGGGAGCATCCGGAACTCGGCGTGGTGGACTTCGTGTTCTCCTTTGCGCCGGCCATGGTGCTGTTCGTGCTCGCCTTCTTCTGCTTCTTTAATGCCGCGCGCATGCCGAAACACCCGCTGCTGAAAATCCAGACCATGGGCCTGTACGCGTTCGGACTGGTGCTGGGCGGAGTTGGCCTGATCCTGCTGGCGCCGCCGGTGCGCGACCGCATTCAGGACATTTTCTGGTTCGTGTTCAAGATCGCCTGCTTCATGTACATGTACATCTGGTACCGCGCCACCTGGCCGCGCTACCGCTTCGACCAGTTGATGAAGGTCGGCTGGAAAGTTCTTCTGCCGCTGGGACTTGGCGTCCTGCTGGTGACCGGAATCATCGGCCTGGGCCCGGAGATTCTCGCGTGGCTGAAAGGGGTGGTGTAGTGAGCATCGCTCCGCTGCTGAACAAAGTCTTCATGGTGGATTTGATCAAGGGCCTGAAGGTCACGTTCAAATACCAGAACCCGAACCAGGTTTACACCGAGCAGTACCCGCTGGAGCGTCCGGCGATCGCGGAACGCTACCGCGGGCTGCCGCGCCTGAACGTCAACCCGGACACCGGCGAGACGTTGTGCATCGCGTGCAACTTGTGCGCCACCGCCTGCCCCGAACACCTGATCGTGGTGCAGAGCGAGCGCAACCCGGTGACCAAGCGCAAGGAAATGACCAGCTTCTCTTACGACGTCAGCCGCTGCATGTTCTGCGGCCTGTGCGTCGAGGCCTGCTCCACCGATTGCCTGGAGCTGAGCCAGGACTACGAGATGGCTCTCTGCAGCCGCGACGGCCTCGTCTTCGATCGCGCCCGGCTGGAACGCGGCCCGGAACCGACGGTGTACACACGATGACGCCTGTAGCCCCAACTTTTTTCTTCTATATGCTGTCGACCGTGGCGGTGGTGAGCGCCATCCTGGTGATCACTCGGAAAAACCCGGTGCACTCGGCAATTTCGCTGATCTTCACCTTGCTGGCGCTCGCCGGGCTGTACCTGATGCTGTACGCGCCGTTCGTGGCCGGCGTGCAGATCATCCTCTACGCCGGCGGCATCATGGTGTTGTTCCTGTTCGTGATCATGCTGGTGAACATCGAGCGGGCGCAGCGTGAGGAGCAGTTCAACCATCAATGGCACATCGGCATCGTGGCCAGCCTGGCGCTGGGCGCACTTTTTCTGTACGTGTTCAAGCGCGGCAGCTCGATCTTCCCGGTGAATCCGGTCAGCATGCCCGAGCCGATGAACACGCAGCAGGTTGCTATGGTGCTCTTCCGCCAGTACCTGCTGCCGTTTGAAATCGCGTCGCTGCTGCTGCTGGTGGCCATCGTGGGCGCGGTGGTGATGGCGAAGAAGAGGATTTGAAAAGCGGTCGATGGTCGATGGTCGTGGGCCAACGGCTGCGGAGATTGGCAAACGACTAACGACTAACGACCAACGACTAACGACTAACGACGAGAAACACATGGCACCCATAGGCACGCTTCACTATCTCGTAGTCGCCGCGGCGCTGTTCGTCATCGGCACCATCGGCGTGGTCACGCGCCGCAACGTGGTCATCATCCTGATGTCCATCGAGCTGATCCTGAACGCCGTGAACCTGAACCTGGTGGCGTTCTCCCGCCTGTGGAACCTGAGCGGGCAGATCTTCTCGATTTTCGTGATTACCGACGCCGCCGCCGAAGCCGCCGTCGGGCTGGGCATTCTGATCGCCTTCTTCCGCAACAAGGAGACGGTCAACGTGGACGAAGTGGATCTCTTGAAGTGGTAATGAGCGCAGAGAACTAAAATGTTCTTTCTCGATCACATCTGGGTCATTCCGCTGCTGCCGATCTTCAGCGCGGCGGTGATGTTCTTCGTCGGCCGCAAGCTGGACAAGAAAGCGGTGAACGCTTTCTGCGTCGGCACGGTCGTGGTCGCCTTCGCCTGGTCATGCCTGGCGGTGTGGCAGTACACGCAGACGTGGCAGCCGGCGCACAATAACGGGCCGTATCAAACCATCCTCTACACCTGGCTCGGCAGCGGCGATGCGCAGCACCCAATCCTGCTCCCCGGCGCGCACGGGCCATTCCAGTTCAATGCCGACGCCGGCTTCCTGCTCGACCCGCTCTCCGCCATCTGGCTGCTGTTCGTCACCGGCGTGGGGATGCTGATCCACATCTACTCGATCGGCTACATGGGGCATGAAGGCGGGTACTACCGGTTCTTCGGCTACATGAACCTGTTCATGTTCTCCATGCTTACGCTCGTCCTGGGGAACAACTACACGATGCTGTTTGTCGGGTGGGAAGGCGTGGGCCTGTGCTCGTACCTGCTGATCGGGTTCTACTTCAAGCGCCACTCCGCCTCCACCGCCGCCAACAAGGCATTCATCGTCAACCGCATCGGTGACGCCGGCTTCCTGATGGGCATGATGACCATCGCCTGGTACTTCGGCTCGGTGCGCTTTACCGACATCACGCACACGCTGCATACTAGCCACTTCGCGGTGGGCGATCCGGTCATCACTTTCGCCACCCTGATGCTGTTCATCGGCGCCTGCGGCAAATCGGCGCAGTTTCCTCTTTATGTCTGGCTGCCCGACGCCATGGAAGGCCCAACGCCGGTTTCCGCGCTCATCCACGCGGCTACCATGGTGACCGCGGGCGTGTACATGGTGGCGCGCTCGAATGCGCTCTTCATGCTCGCGCCGACCAGCATGAAGACCGTAGCCATCATCGGCGCGCTGACCGCCATCTTTGCCGCCTCCATCGGCCTGGTGCAGAACGACATCAAGCGCGTGCTCGCCTACTCCACCGTGTCGCAGCTCGGATACATGTTCATGGCGCTGGGCGTGGGCGCGTTTGCGGCGGGCGTGTTCCACGTCTTCACGCACTCCTTCTTCAAGGCGCTGCTGTTCCTCGGCTCCGGCTCGGTGATCCACGCCATGAGCGGCGAGCAGGACATGCGCAACATGGGCGACCTGTCGAAGCGCATTCCGACGACCTACAAAACCATGCTCATCGGAACGCTGGCGATTGCCGGCATTCCGCCTCTGGCGGGCTTTTTCTCCAAGGACGAAATTCTGTGGCAGGCGTACTCGTCGCACGGCGGCGGCTTCCGCGCGCTGTGGTATGTCGGGTTTTTCGCCGCGCTGATGACCGCGTTCTACATGTTCCGGCTGATTTACCTGACGTTCTGGAGCCCCAGCCGGATGAGCCACGAGGCCGAGCATCACGTGCACGAGTCGCCGAAAACCATGACCGTGCCGCTGATCGTGCTGGCGTTCTTCTCCGTCTTCGCCGGATTTCTGGGAGTTCCCAAGGCGCTGGGCGGAACCAATGCCTTCGAGCGCTTCCTGGAGCCGGTGTTCGCCACCGAAAGCGTCACCGCCGAAGCCGAGCATCAGCTGCCTGCCGTGAGCGAACATGCCGAGCAGGCCGGTGCAAAGAATGCTGAAACCGCCGCTGCCATGCCCAAGCCCGAAGGCGCGAACGAGAAGACCGAGGCGATCGAGTACATCCTGATGGGCCTGTCGGTGGCGCTCGGATTCATCGGGTGGGGGCTCGCGAATTACTTCTTCAAGAAAGCAGAGAAGGGATTCGTCGAACCCATCAACGCGGTGTCTTCGCCGGCGTACGCGCTGCTGCTGAACAAGTATTACGTGGACGAAATCTACGACTACGCCTTCACCGGACGCCGCCCGATCGGGCCTATACGCCTGGGCGCGATGGGTCTTGGGGAGGCGTCATGGAAGTTCGACGCCAACGTGATTGACGGCGGCGTCAACGGCGCCGGCTGGCTGACGCGCGCCATGGGGACAGTTTCGAAGTGGTGGGACACATGGATCATTGACGGCTTGCTGGTCAACGGCCCCGCGATTGTTGCGCGCCTGCTTTCATACCCGGTGCGCCTGGTGCAGTGGGGCCTGGTGCAGTGGTACGCGCTGGTCATGGTCGGCGGTGTTGTCGGTTTCGTGATTTATTACGTGGCCCGCTGATTTGCGGCGGGCAACGATGAAGTCAACGGCTGAAAGCTGAGAGTTGATAGCTGAGAGCTAAAAAGAAATGCTTAACGACCACATCCTCTCCATCATTTTGTTCACGCCCCTGGTGGGCGCCTTCGTTCTCCTGTTTATACCCAAGGAGAACAAGAATGCCATCCGCTGGGTGGCGAATATCTTCGCGCTGGCCGGGCTGGCGGTGTCCATTCCGCTGCTCCCGATGTTCTGGGCGGTCAAAGACCAGCCGGGGTTCAAGTTCATCGAGGGCGCGGCCAACACCTGGATTCCGTCCATCGGCGCCGGCTATTACCTGGGCATCGACGGCATCAGCTTCCTGCTGATCATCCTGACCACGCTGCTGGGATGGATTTCCATCCTGTCCTCGTGGGAAGCGATCCAGGACCGGGTGAAGGAATACTACATCTGGTTCCTGTTGCTGCAGACGGGCATGCTCGGCGTCTTCATGGCGCTGGACATGTTCCTGTTCTTCGTGTTCTGGGAGGCGATGCTGGTCCCGATGTACCTGCTGATCGGCATCTGGGGTGGCCCGCGCAAGCTCTACGCGGCGATCAAGTTCTTTTTGTACACGTTGTTCGGCTCGGTGCTGATGCTGCTGGGCATCCTGTTCCTCTACTTCCACCACCACACCGTCACCGGCGTGTACACCTTCAGCATTCCCGAACTCTACAAGACGGCGCCGCAGATCACGGGCACGGCGGCCATCGTGCTGTTCTTCGCCTTCTTCGTCGGCTTCGCCATCAAGGTGCCGATGTTCCCCTTCCATACCTGGCTTCCGGACGCGCACGTGGAGGCGCCCACCGCGGGCTCGGTGATCCTGGCGGGCGTCCTGCTGAAGATGGGAACGTACGGCTTCATCCGCTTCTCGCTGCCGTTCTTCCCCGGCGTTGCCATGCTCCCCAGGGTGCGCAGCTTTGTGATTGGGCTGTCGATTGTCGGCATCATCTACGGTGCGCTCGTCTCCCTGATGCAGAAAGACATGAAGAAGCTGGTGGCGTACAGCTCGGTGAGCCACCTCGGATTCTGCACGCTGGGAATTTTCGTCGCCAACCAGGCGGGTCTCGCCGGCTCGGTGATCCAGCAGATCAATCACGGCATCTCGACCGGCGCGCTGTTCTTGATCGTCGGCATTCTCTACGAGCGGCGCCACACGCGCGAGATCTCGGAGTACGGCGGCATTTCCAACGTCATGCCGGTGTACGCGACGATCACCATGATCATGTTCCTGTCCTCGATGGGCCTGCCGCTGCTCAACGGGTTTATCGGCGAGTTCACCATCTTGCAAGGAACGTTTATCGAGAGCAAGGCGTGGGCGGCGTGGGCGGTGCCGGGCGTGATCCTGGCAGCCGCGTACCTGCTCTGGCTGTACCAGCGCGTCTTCTTCGGAGCGGTGACGAACCCGAAAAACGAAAAACTGCAGGACCTGACGCCGCGCGAAATCCTGACCTTCGCTCCGCTGATCGCGGTCGCGCTGTTTATCGGAATTTATCCCAAGCCGATGTTCCAGATCCTGCAGCAGCCGGTGGCGCAACTGGTGCAGACGGTTCGCCCGGGTGAAGCCAGGCCGGTGCTGGCCGCCCAACCGGCTCCGGCAAGTGAACGTGCTCCGGCGAGCAAGCCGGCCGCTCCGGCGACAACCAGTTCCAAGCCCCTGCCCCCCGCGATTGCGGCGGTCAGGACGAATTAGGGGAAGCAAGAGTGCCTACCTCATTCTTTACCGGCACCGACTACGCGCTGTCGCTGCCCATGATTTTGCTCTCGCTGTTCGGCCTCGGCGTGCTGATCATCGATCTCATGCTGCCCGCCGAATGGAAGCGCTGGAACGCCATCACCGCGCTGATCGGCATCGGCTTCTCGACCGCGGCGGTGGTTCGCATTCACCTCGGCCACTTCGCCGATGGACGCCCGCTGGTCGGCAGCTTCGCCTACCTGTCCAACGTGGGCGGCCAGGTGGTCGGCTCGGTGCTGATGGACGGCTTCGCCATTTACTTCTTCTACCTGTTCCTGGGGGGCGCCGCGATCTCGATCCTGATGTCGGCGCATTACCTGGAGATCGAGCACGAGCACCACGGCGAGTTCTACGCGCTCATCCTGTTCTCCGTGGTCGGCATGATGTGCATGGCCAGCGGCTACGACATTGTGCTGCTGTTCATCGGCCTGGAACTGATGGCCATTTCCACCTATGTTCTGGTCGGTTTTCTGCGCCGCGACAAGCGGTCGAATGAAGCCGCGCTGAAGTACCTGCTACTGGGCGCGTTCTCCAGCGGCATCTTCGCCTACGGGCTCTCGCTGCTGTACGGGCTTTCCGGCAGCACCAACCTGCACGTGATCGCGCAGGCGCTGCAGCGGCACTACAACGTGAATCCCAGGGACCCGATCGCCATCGTCGCCATGATCACCACCGCGACCGGGCTGCTGTTCAAGATTGCCGCTGTCCCGTTCCATCAATGGGCGCCCGACGCCTATGAAGGCGCGCCCACCAGCGTGACCGGCTACATGTCGGTGGCGGTGAAGGCGGCGGCCTGGGCGATGCTGCTGCGGATTTTCCTTTGGGGACTGTATCCGCTGCGCCCGGTGTACCTGCCGCTGCTGGTGTTTGTCGCCATCGCCACCATGACCGGCGGCAACTTCGCCGCGCTCACCCAGACCAACCTCAAGCGCCTGCTCGCCTACAGCTCCATTTCGCACGTCGGCTACATGCTGCTCGGCCTGATCGCCAGCGACAACATCACCAACAAGACCGGCATCCAGGGCATCCTGGTGTACCTGCTGGTGTATACGTTCATGAACCTGGGCGCGTTCGCGGTGGTCACCTCGCTGCGGCGGCGCAACATCATCGGCGACGAGATTGACGACATCGCCGGCCTCTACTTCAAGGCGCCCACCGAAGCCGTGCTCATGCTGCTGTTCCTGCTGTCCCTCGCCGGAATTCCGCCGCTGGCGGGCTTCTACGGCAAGTACTTCATCTTCCTCAGCCTGATCCAGACGCAGCACTACGTGCTCGCCAGCCTGGCCGTGCTGTACGCGGTGCTCGGGCTCTATTACTACATGCGAATTGCCAGCGCGATGTTCATGCGCCCGGCGACCGATCCCGAGCCGGTAGTGATCAGCCCGGGCATGCAAGTCGTGCTCGCAGTGAGCGCCATCGGCACCGTCGGCATCGGAATTTTTCCGGAGTTTTTCATCCGCGCCGCCGGCTGGTCGCTCGGAATCCAGCAGGTGGGATCCTCCGTGCTCGGCTTCCTGCGGTAATTTTTTTGCCACAGAGGACACAGAGGAATGGGAAGACGCAAACCCCGGTACAAAGCCGGGGTTTTGCATTTACTTTGAACGGATGTCATCCTGAGCGAGGGCGGCATGGTTTTCGCCGCCCGAGTCGAAGAGCCTGCCCCGAGCGAAGCCGAGGGGACCCCTACTTCGCCCCTGCACTGCATGGCCAACGACCAACGACCATCGACCAACGACGACGGCATGGCCAACGACAAACGACCAACGACTAACGACGACGGCGCGGGCAAGAGAAGTTTCTTCGTTGCTGTTGCCCGCTACAGCCAGCTTGCCTTCGTGCTGCCGGCGTGCACGGTGGTCGGATGGCTGGTCGGGCTGGCGCTGGACCACTGGCTGCACAAGAACTGGATTTACCTGGTGGGCCTGATCGCCGGCATCGCCGCCGGGTTTGTTGAGCTGGTGCGCACGGTCATGTCGGCGGAATCGAAGCAATGAGAGCCATGTCCTGGCGGAGAAGTACGGAATAACGGCGATTTAGTAATTTGGTAATCTCGTAATTTGGTAATTTGAAATGCGTATCTGGGCGAACTCAGGCTTTCAAATTACCAAATTACCCACTTACGAAATTACCAAATTGCCCGACGGTCCAAAATCCGCCGACGCCGCACCCGATCCCGCCGCCGAGCAGTTCTACTCCGGTGCCCTGGACCGCATTCGCCGCTTCATGGCCGCCATCGGCGTGGTCGCCACCGTGGTCGTTTCCATCTTCTTCGGCTGGAAGGTCGGCGCCGGACTGGCGCTCGGATGCGTGATCGCGTGGGTGAATTTTTACTGGCTGAAGCAGGCGGTGAGCGCGCTCGCCGACCGTGTCACCAGCACCGGGCTTAAGCAGTCGGGCAGCGGCGTGGTGGCGCGTTTCCTGCTGCGCTACGCTTTAATCGCGCTCGCCGGCTATGCTATATTCAGAGTTTCCCGGGACAGCCTCTACGGCCTTCTGGGCGGCCTGTTTCTGACCGTGGCGGCGATTCTCTGCGAAGCAGTGTACGAAGTTGTAGTCTCGCTTCGTCGCGGTTTGTAGCCGTTTTTTTCTGGAAACTAGAAACTAGCAACTCATAACTGTTTTTCATGCCTGAACAGCTTCCGTTTACCGCGCTGCTGAACCGGATCTTCGCCGGGCCCGCGGACGCACTCTTGCGCGCCCTTCACATTGAGCCGGAGTTCCCGCAAGCGCCGATCCCGAACGCCGTCGCCATGGAAGTGCTGGTGGTGGGCTTCCTGATCCTGGTCTTCCTGCTGCTGCGGGCGCGGCTGTCGGTGGAGAATCCCGGTGGAATCCAGCACATCTTCGAAGGCCTGCACGGATTCATCACGCAGCAGAGCCGGGAGATCATCGGCCACCACAGCGAGGGCTACACGCCTTTCCTGCTTGCGCTCGGGCTGTTCATTCTGACCTGCAACCTGATCGGCCTGATTCCCGCGTTCGAATCGCCGACCGGCGTCAGTCCGACCGTGCCCCTGGGCTGCGCCATTACCGCGTTTCTCTACTACCACATTCAGGGCGTGAAGCGGCAGGGCGTGTTGCACTACGCCAAGCATTTTGCCGGGCCAATGCCGGCGCTGGCGCCGCTGATGATTCCCATCGAGATCATCAGCCACCTGGCACGCATGCTCTCGCTCACCATCCGACTGTTCGCCAACATGTTTGCCGGCGACATGGTGACGCTGGTGTTCTTCTCCCTGGTGCCGATCGGCGTGCCCATAATTTTTATGGGGCTGCATATCGGCGTGTCGTTTCTGCAGTCGTACATTTTCGTGTTGCTGGTGACCGTGTATCTGTCCGGCGCGGTGGCGACCGAACACTAAGAAAGTTTCAGTTTCGAGTTTCAGTTTCGAGTCGGCCGAATACCCGTGGCTGTTCGCCCGAAACTGAAACTGGAAACTGAAACTGCTTCCAGCGTGAGGGCCTCTGCACGAGGATTGAGGTCAACCACCTCCTGGCGGCGTTTAATAAAGGAGAAGAGAAATGCGCAAGACAATGAGCTTCGTATTCCTGATGCTGGCGATCATGTGCTTCGCCGTGCCGGTACTGGCGCAGGGCGAACACGCCGCTGCGGGCACGAACTGGGTGGCAATCACCTCCGGCTTCGCCATGGCGATCGCGTCGGCCGTCTGCGGACTCGGCCAGGCCAAGGCCACCGCAGCCTCCGCCGAAGCGCTGGCCCGCAACCCTGCCGCCCGCCCCGGCATTCAGCTCGCGCTGATTCTGGGCCTGGCGCTGATCGAGTCGCTGGCGCTCTACACGCTGGTGATCATCTTTGCCAAGGTGAAATAACCGCTTTCGATACCAGATTTCGCCCCTGTTCGGAACTCCCGGACAGGGGCGTTGCTTTTTGAGCGATTAGCGATTAGCAATTAGCGATTAGCATGGGCGGTCAACATCTGACCAGGGTGTAGGCTTTTGAGAATCGCTAATTGCTAATCGCCAATTGCTGATGTCTTCCGTTCTCCAATACGATCACGTCACCAAACGCTATGGCGCCTGGCTGCGCCCGGCTGTGATTGCGCTGGAGGACTTCTCGCTCGACATTCATCGCGGCGAAATTTTCGGTTTTCTCGGGCCGAACGGCGCCGGCAAAACCACGGCCATTCACCTGGCGATGGGCTTCATGCGCGCGACGCGCGGCTCGGGCACGATGCTCGACCGTCCTTTCGGACACGCGCCCACGCGGCGGCGCGTCGGCTTCCTGGCGGAAAACGTGGCGCTCTATCACCGCCCGGCGGCCCGGCTGCTGCGCTTTTACGGGGCGCTGAACGGAATGCGCGATCCGCAACTGGCGCGCGCCACGCGCGACGTGCTCGAAACGCTCGAGCTCACCGACGTCGCCCAGCGCAACATCGGCAAGTTTTCGCGTGGCATGCTGCAACGCGCCGGGCTGGCGCAGGCGCTGGTCAACGATCCCGAATTGCTCATCCTCGACGAGCCGACCTCGGCGCTGGACCCGCTGGGCCGCGTCGCCGTCCGGGAGTTGCTCTTGCGCGCGCGCCATGCCGGCAAGACCATTTTCCTCAGCTCGCACCTGCTGTCGGAAATCGAATTGATCTGCGACCGCGTCGGCATCCTGCATCGCGGGCGCCTGGCGCGCATGGGGAGGACCAGCGATCTGCTGGAATCGAGCGAGCAGTGCGAAGTGGTGGCACGCGGCGTGCCCGCATCGTCGTTCCCGCAGGCGTCGAGCATGACCGAAGACGGCCTGGTGCGCTTCACGGTTGCGCGTTCGGCACAGAGGGCGGAGATCGAGCGCGTGTGGGCGTTGGGCGGCGAGATCGTGCGCGTGAATCCGGTGAAACGGAGCTTGGAAGACATTTTTGTGGAGCTGACGGGGAAAGAGTCGATGGTCGACGGTCGACGGTCGATGGCCAAGACAGAATCGGCGGAGAAATCGTGATTCCCGTACTTCTTATCGCCGGGAATTTTGTCCGCGAGAACCGCTGGCCGCTGATCACGCTGCTGGCGTACGTTGCTGTGTTCGGCGGGGGAGTTGCTTTCGTAGGGAACCCATCGCTAGAGGACACGACCTTCTTACTGCGCTCGGTCGGCGTGTACGGCCTGGCGTTTACCGCACTGCTGGCGACCTCGGGCATTCGCAATGAGCGGCGCACGCGGCGCATGCTGGCGGTGCTGGCCAAGGGCATCCACCGGGGACAATACCTGGCCGGACTGCTGCTGGGCACGATGTTGGGCGCGGTCATCTACGGGTTGGTGGTCGGTCTGGTTGGCAGCCTGGCATTGGCGCGCTACTCACGGTTATCGGGAAAACTGTGGGAGCTTGTCGGGGTGCTGATCGCGTCGTTCTTGCTGACCGCCGCGGTATCGCTGTTCTTCTCGACGTTTCTCCATCCGCTGATGGCCACCGCAGCCGCCGCTCTGACGCTCGGCGCCATGGCGCTGGGCGGGCGGTTGCTTGGCGGTCCGTGGACCAGCATCCTGCCCAGTTACGCGCTGGCGGATGCGATGGTCAGCTTCAGCCTGCATGGGTGGCGCGCGCCGTGGACGGCGGCCGCATGGGCGGTGGCGCAAGCGTTTGTGTTTGCAGTGCTGGCGACGCTGGTCTTCTCGCGGCGGGATATTGCGATGGCAGTGGAGTAGCGTGCCGATCTCCTGGACCGCGATGCCAGTCCTTGATTTCTGATGTCGGCTGCGCGTGTCATTGGCCCGATTTCAGCATGTGAATCTGCGTGCCACCGTCGCTGAACCAGACCTGGTCCATGAGTTGGTTGATCAGGTATATGCCGCGTCCGTGCTCGGAATAAAGTTTTTGGGCGGCGAGCGGACTGGCCACCGCCGCGGGATCGAATCCCTGGCCAGGGTCAGAGACGACGATCAGCATGCCCCGCGACTCGTCGCAGGCAACACAGCAGCGCACCTGCTTGGAAGTGTCTCCGCCGCAACCGTGCTTGATGGCATTAGCCAGGGCCTCGCGAATTGCCATTTCGATTTCAAACTCGTGTCCCTTGGCGCATCCCATCTGACGCGCGACATCCAGCACGGAATCCACCACGGGCGAGATGGAGGCGGTGTCGGCCTTGATGGTGACGTCGAGGCGAATGAGGAGCTTGTCAGATTCAAACTGACAGGACTGAGCCATGGATAAGTTTTAATTCAATTCCCAATTTTATGAAAGGTGCACAAAACAAGACAGCTCGCGGTTACGGGCTATCTGACCAGATCCCGCGCGCCCTGGAGCGCGTAGTTGAGCACGCGGCCGGGCAGCACGCCGAGGTAGATAGTCACCACGACGGCGGCGGTGAGTGAGACGCCGAGCGCAATCGGCATGGGGACCATGGGCGTGTCTTCCTTGGGCTCGCGCATGTACATGACGACGATGACGCGCAGGTAGTAGTAGGAGGCGATGGCGCTGTTGATGACGCCGATGATGGTGAGGCCGACGAGGTCGGACTTCAGCGCCGCGCTGAACACGTAGAACTTGGCGAAGAACCCGCCGGTGATCGGAATCCCGATCAGCGACAACAGGAAGACTGTGAGCACCGCAGCCAGCCCGGGCGCGCGGCGGCCCAGCCCCGAGTAGTCGTCCACGTTGACGTAGCGCTCGTTGTGGCTGGCGAAGTGCGCGATCACGATGAATGCGCCCGCGTTCATCACGGCGTAGGAGGCAGCGTAGAAGATCGCCGCCGAGATGCCGATATCTTTGGCGGCGGCGAAGGCGCACAGCAGGTATCCGGCGTGCGCGATCGAGGAGTAGGCGAGCATGCGCTTGACGTTGGTCTGCACCAGCGCGCCGATGTTGCCTATCGTCATGGAGAGCGCGGCCGAGCACCACACGATCCAGAACCATCCCGGAGCGGCGGCGGCAAACAGGATGCGCAGCAGCACGGCGAAGGCGGCGGCTTTCGGCGCGGTGGACATGAGCGCCACCACCGGGGCGGGCGCGCCTTCGTAGACGTCGGGCGTCCACACATGGAACGGCGCCGACGCCACCTTGAATCCCAGGCCGATGAACATCAGCGCCACGCCGGCATAGGCGAGCGCGGACGTGCCGGCGCGCAGCGAGGCGGCGATCGGGTAGATGCTGGTGGAGCCGGTGGCGCCGAACATCAGCGCAACGCCGTAGAGGAAAAATGCGGTCGCGAATGAACCCAGCAGGAAGTACTTGAGCGACGATTCGGCGCTGGCGGCGGAGTGGCGGCGGAAGCCGGCGAGAATGTAAGTCGAGATCGAGGAAATTTCCAGCGCGATGAAGATCAGCACCAGCTCGATGGCCGAGGACATCAGCATCATGCCGACCGCGCCGAGCAGGATGAGCCCGTAGTATTCGCCCAGCCGGATGCCCTGTACCGCCAGGTACTCGAACGACGCGAGGATCACGGCCGCGACGACGAATCCGACGATCAGGTGAAAGAAGATGCTGAAGCTGTCCACCTGCACCATGCCGAACCACGCCTGGCCCGGATAGCCGGATTGGTAGAGCGTGGCGGCGATGGCGAGCAGGGAACCGACCAGCGCCAGAACGCCGATCCCCTTGCGGTCATTGTGCTCGGGCAGGAGCGGGTCAATCAGCATGACGAGCATGCCGAAGACGGAGAGCACCAACTCGGGCAGAATGCGGATGTAGTCGGTGGCATTCATCGTCCCACCACCTGGCTGGTGAACTGCGCGGCGGTGGCGAGCACATTGCGGACGGCGGGATCCACGGCATTGATCCAGATCAGCGGCGCCACGCCCATCACCAGCGCCGCCAGCGCCAGCGGCCACAGCGCGATGCGCTCGCGCAGGTCGAGGTCGGGCAGCTTGAGATTAACCTCGTGGCTCACCTTGCCGAAGAAAACGCGCTGGTACATCCACAGCATGTAGCACGCGCTCCAGATCACGCCGGTGGCGGCGAGGATCCCCCAAAGCGGATGCGCAACAAAGGCGCCGCTCAGCACCAGGAACTCGCCGACGAACCCGTTGAGCAATGGCAGCCCGATGGATGCCAGCGTAATGATCAGAAAGAAAGTCGCGTAAATCGGCATGGGCGTGGCCAAGCCGCCGTACTCGGAGATCTCGTAAGTGTGGCGGCGCTCGTGGAGGATGCCGGCCAGCATGAACAGCGCGCCGGTGGAAACGCCGTGCGCCAGCATGACGAACACCGCGCCGACCAGTCCTGCCTGCGTGAAGCTGAAAATTCCGAGCACCACAAAGCCGAGGTGGCTGACCGACGAATAGGCCACCATCTTTTTCAGGTTCGGCTGCACCATCGCGACCAGAGCGCCGTAGATGATGCCGATGATGGCCAGCGCCACGATCCAGGGCGCGTTGTGGCGGGCTTCTTCGGGGAACAGCCCAACATTGAAGCGCAGCAGGCCGTAGGTGCCCATCTTCAGCAGGACGCCGGCCAGCAGCACCGAGCCCGCGGTCGGCGCTTCGACGTGTGCGTCGGGCAGCCAGGTGTGCAGCGGGAACAGCGGCACCTTGACGGCGAAGGCGACAAAGAACCCGAGGAAGAGCCAGCGCGCTGCAGCGGTGGCCTCGGTAGCGCCCGGGCCGCGGAGCCACTGCTGGATGTCGGCAAACTGGAACGACCCGACGTGCGCGTACAGCCACAGGATCGCCGCCAGCATGAACACCGAAGCGATCATGGTAAACAGGAAGAATTTGACCGCTGCATACACGCGGCGCTCGTGGCCGTACACGCCGATCAGCAGCGCCATGGGGATCAGGCTGGCTTCCCAGAAGAAGTAGAAGAGAAAGAGATCGAGCGAGACAAAGACGCCGATCAGCGCCGTTTCCAGAACCAGAAGGAGAATGAAAAATTCTTTCACGCGGTCGTGCACCGACTTCCACGAGATCAGCACGCAGAGCGGCGTCAGGAACGTGGTCAGCAGCACCAGCCACATCGAGATGCCGTCAATCGCGAGGTGGTAGTGGATGTTCGGCGTCGAGATCCACTGCACGTCCTGCTCGAACTGGAACCCGCCGTGGCCGCGCGCGAAGTGCACCGGCAGGTGGAGGGAGAGCACGAAGGTCACCAGGGAAGTGGAGAGCGCGAAGACGCGGATGTCGTGGTCGCGGCGTGGGAACACCAGCAGCAGCAGCGCCCCGGCGAGCGGAACGAAGGTGACGATGGTGAGAATGTAGGCGTTCAACGTGCTCATTTGGTTGCTAGTCTGAGTTCCACATGGAAACTGAGCACTGAATTCGCGCAGTTTTCCCGTGAATGATTCCCCTAGATTTTCCGCACTTCGGACAATCGCGTTCTCCCCGGTGAATGAGTTCACTCACGATAAACAACTGCCCACATGCGGGACAGTTGAGGGCCATATTGTTGCCCTGCCAATCTTCGTGAGGGCCAAGTTGCCGCTGATCAAGTTCTCTATGCATCTCAGGCCTCAATTCCAACTCGTTCCGCGGGCCAAATGGATCCTCGTAAATGACCTGACGCCCAATGTGCGTAGCAACTGTCCCACCGCACGCCCCAAGTGGATCAGGCAATTGCCGGGTTCGTTCAACGATTCTGGAATTCCGTTTTGGCATCATGCGCCTCATCGCACCCCCAGCCAAACCATGTACGCGACCACGGCGGCGCCGCCCAGCGCCACCCAACCGGCGTAGGAGCGGATGTTGCCCGACTGCATGCGGCGGACGCCGTTGGAGACGTCGCGCGCCGCCTCGGCAGATTCGTTGAAGGTGCCATCAATGGCGCCGGCATCAATCACGCGCCACAGGATGTTGCGCGAGCCCTCGATAATCGGCCGCACCAACAGCCAGCCATAAAGTTCGTCCACGTAATACTTGTGTTCCAGCGCGGTATAGACGCCCTGGAAGCGCTGGCGCAGTTTCTCCGGCAATTCGCGGCGCTTGTAGTACATCAACCAGGCCAGCGCGATGCCGAGCAGCGCGGCGCCGGTGGCGGTCGCCGTGAGGGCGATCTCCGAGGGCGCATGGCCCTCCGCAAGGCCGGCCGCAGCGGATTCGGGCGCGACGGCGTACGCTTGAAAAACAGGCGCGAGGAAGTGCTCGAAACGATTGCTGCCGCCGAGCGCTTGCGGCCATCCGATCCATCCGCCGGCGAAAGAGAGCACCGCCAACACCACGAGCGGGATCAGCATCACGCGCGGGCTCTCGTGGATGTGGCCTTGATGCGCGTGACGCTCCTGGCCGGCAGGCCCCTGGTCCGCATATCGGACGCTGATGGAAGCCTTGTTCTCGGTGATGGCGCGGATCTCCGCCTCGAAGTACATCATCTTGGCCGCCGGAACCTGCGCCCGGATCGCCTTGCCGTCGCCGTGCGGAGCGGCGGAGAGGACGTGCGCTCCGCGCTCTTGCAATTCCTTCAACACGGCGGCGACATGCGGTTCGGGCACGATCAAATCGATGTCCGCGAGCCCGGGGTCGTGCCGGGCCGCCTGCGCCCCCTCCGGAGCGCTATGCCCGCTGCGGTTTTCGCCGAAGAAGGTCAGGAACCACAGCCGGAACATGTAGAACGCGGTCAGGAAGGCGGAGAAAATGCCGACCGCCCAGAATCCCCAGGAGCCGAAAGGGCTTGCCCAGGAGCGGTAGAGAATTTCGTCCTTCGAGAAGAAGCCGGAGAGCGGGAAGATGCCGGCGATGGCGAAGGTGGCGACCGTCATCGTCCAGAAAGTTCCGGGGATGTGACGCCTCAAGCCGCCCATCTTGCGCATGTCCTGCTCGCCGCCAAGCGCGTGGATGACGGAACCGGCGGCGAGGAAGAGCAGCGCCTTGAAGAACGCGTGCGTCAACAGGTGGAACATGCCCGCCGAATACGCCGCTACGCCGCAGGCCAGCACCATGTAGCCGAGCTGCGAGATGGTGGAATAGGCGAGCACGCGCTTGATGTCGTGCTGCACGGTGCCGATGGTGGCGGCAAACAGCGCGGTGGCGCAGCCGATGATCGCGACCGCGGTGAGCGCGATGGGTGCGCGGTCGAAGATGGCGTGCGAGCGCGCGATCATGTAAACGCCGGCCGTCACCATGGTCGCCGCGTGGATGAGTGCGGAGACCGGCGTAGGGCCTTCCATCGCGTCCGGCAGCCACACATACAGCGGTAGCTGCGCGCTCTTGCCGCAGGCGCCGACCAGCAGCAGCAGCCCGATGGTGGTCAGCAGGCCGGCGGTCGCTTCCGAGGGCAGCCCGGAAGCCCGGTGAAACACGCCGCCGAAATCGAGCGTGCCGAAATTCTTGATCAGCAGGAAAAGCGCGATCAGGAAACCGAAGTCGCCGATCCGATTCACGATGAATGCCTTCTTGCCCGCGGCGGCGGCCGAATCGCGCAGGAAGAAGAAGCCGATCAGCAGGTACGACGCCAGGCCCACGCCTTCCCATCCCACGAACATCAGCAGGTAGTTGTTCGCCAGCACCAGCGTGAGCATGAAAAACATGAACAGGTTCATGTAGGCGAAGAAGCGGTAGTAGCCGCCTTCGTGCGCCATGTACCCGACCGAGTAAACGTGGATGAGGAAGCCGACGCCGGTGACGATGAGCGCCATCAGCAGGGAAAGCTGGTCGAGGTAGAGGCCGTAGTTGATAACGAAGTCGCCGGCGCGCAGCCACGGGCCGTAGTTTTCGATGTGCGGAATGGCGCCCGGCGCAAGCTGCGCGAATTGCAGCGCTGCCTTCCACGTCCACAGCATGGCCGCGCCGGGGAACGCCAGCCCGATCGCCGACACCACGTTCTTCGAAAAGCGCCGCCCGAACAGGCCGTTGATGATCGCGCCGGCCATCGGCAGCAGCGGTATGAGCCAGAGATTCATTTGAGTCCCGAGTTGCGAGTCCCGAGTCGCGAGCAAGTCATGTGCTCGCAAGACCGAAAAACGATAACCGACAACCCTTCTTACAGCTTCAGCAAATTCACGCGGTCCACATTCAGCGTTTCGCGCGTGCGGAAAACGGAAATAATGATGGCCAGTCCGACGGCGGCTTCCGCGGCCGCGACCACCATGACGAAAAACACGAACACCTGTCCGTTGAGCCGGTGCCAATGGGCGGCGAAGGCGACAAACGCCAGGTTCACGCCGTTCAGCATCAGCTCAATGCACATGAAAATGGTGATGATGTTGCGCTTGATCAGAAACCCGGCGACGCCGCAGCCGAACAGCACCGCGCTGAGCACCAGGTAATAGGAGAGCGGGACCATCAGTGCTCCCTTCTCGCCAGCACCACGGCGCCCATGATGGCGATCAGGATGAGCACCGAGGTGATTTCAAAGGGCAGCAGGAAATCGCGGAAGAGCAAGCGGCCGATCTCCGGCGGCGTGCCGGGCAGCGCTCCGGCGGGAACCGAGCCCGATGCCGGGTTCTGGCGGATCAGCACCCAGGCGATCAGTCCCATCAGCACCAGCATCCCGGGCACGCCAAAGATAAGCGCAATGCGGCTTCCCGGGCTGCGTTCCTCCTCGCCAGCATTGAGCAACATGATGACAAAAACGAACAGCACCATGATCGCGCCGGCGTAAATGATCACCTGCACCACGGCCACGAATTCGGCGCCCAGCAGCATGTACTCCACCGCCAGCGAGCCCATCACCACGATCAGCGACAGCGCGCTGCTGATGGGGTGCCGCTGCGCCAGCAGGTTGATGGCGCCCGCCACACAGATGGCGCCGAAGAACGCGAATAGGGCGAGATGAAGCATGTTTGAGTACCGAGTACTGAGTACCGAGTACCGAGCAAAAAACACCGAACCAAGAATTACGACTGCAAGCTCACGAGCGCAACGCCACCACCAGGCTGGTGATCACCACGTTGGCAATCGCCAGCGGCAGCAGGACTTTCCAACTGAACCCCATCAACTGGTCATAGCGGAAGCGCGGCAGCGTGCCGCGCACCCAGATATAAAGAAACAGGAAGAACACGACGCGCAGGAAAAACCAGAACACCTGCAGCAGCGCCTTCAAGAGAGGCGGACCGAAGAGCGGCCCGCTCCATCCCCCGAGAAACAGCACGCTCGCCAGGCAGGCGACCGTCACCATGTTGGCGTACTCGGACATGAAGAACATGGCGAACTTCATCGAGCTGTACTCGGTGTGATAGCCGGCCACCAGTTCGGTCTCCGCTTCCGGCAGATCGAAGGGGATGCGATTGGTTTCGGCGTACGCGGCGCACAGATAAATGAAAAAGGCCACGAACTGTCCGCCGCCGAAAATATTCCAGTGCCAGAATCCGCCAAGCTGGTGTTCCACGATGCCGCGCAGGCTGAAGGTCCCGGAGACGATCAGCACGCCGACCAGCGACAGCCCGAGCGCAACCTCGTAGCTGACCATCTGCGCGCTGGCGCGCAGCGAGCCCAGCAGGGAATACTTGCTGTTCGACGACCACCCCGCCAGCGCCACGCCGTACACCCCCATCGAAGTGATGCCGAGGATGATCAGCAGCGCGACGTTCACGTCGGTGATTTGCAGCGGAATGCCGGCGCCGTTCACCACGATCCAACCGCCGATGGGGATGACCGCGATCGAGGTCAGCGCCAGGGTCAGCGACAGGATCGGCGCCAGCAGGTATAAGGTCTTGTGGACATAAGGAGGTGTGAGGTCTTCCTTAAGGAACAACTTTAAGCCGTCGGCGAGCGGTTGCAGCAGCCCGAACGGGCCCACGCGCGATGGTCCCCAACGGTTCTGGATGTGGCCCACCAGCTTGCGCTCCAGCCACACGGTGTAAGCCACGATGGTCAGAAGGATCACCATCGCGATCGCGACCTTGATCACGGAGATCAGGACAAACGTTCCGAGGCTGAGATTGCCAGATGGCATATGAGCGATTAGCGATTAGCAATTAGCGATTAGCCTAAAACCCAAAACTAAAACCTGAATCTAAACCGCCACTTCCTGATCCTGTTCATCCTCCGGCTGCCTGCGTTCGTTTTCGACCACGGCATTCAGCGTCTTCGAATATCGTCCCAGCGTTCCCGAGGTGAACAGCGTGTCCTCGGAGGGCACGATCAACTCGGGATGGCTCGGAAGGTCGCTCACCGGCACGATGCGGGTGTGCTCATCGTTTCCCGCCATCAGGTTCAAGCGCGAGACGTCATAGCCGGGGACGAGGCGCTGAATTTCGTCGAGCATGGCCAGCGGGTCAAACGGGCTCATTTTCGGCTCCAGCCCGTGACGCTCCAGCCAGACCGCGTGGCGGTCGGCCTCGCCGGATTGAGCGCCGCGTGATTGTCCCATGTCGGCGCGCAGCGGACGCCCGAACGGCACCAGCTGCCGGATGTCGTAGCCGATCCTGCCGGCGATGCGCACGATGATTTCGAAATCCGACTTGGCGCCCTCCACCTCGCCGGCCTTGCGCAACATCTGCAGATCGCCGCAGGTGTTGGTAAACGTCCCCGATTTTTCGTAGGCGCAGGCTGCCGGCAGAACCACGTCGGCCGGCAATGCGGTCTCGGTCAGGAACATGTCCTGCACCACCACGAACGGCTTGGACAGGACGAAGGCGTCAACTCCGTAGCGCGCCACCGGGTTCGAGCCGACGATGTAGAGCGCCTTGATGCGTCCGTCGTTGGCGCCTTCGAACATCTGGCGCAGGTTGAGCCCGGGCTGGTTCGGCGCCGACGCGCTCGCGACCGGCACGTAACCGGGCAACAGGTCGGGATACAGGCCCATGTCGGCCGCGCCGCGCGAGTTGGCGTAGTCGCCCAGGCAGATGAACTTCGCCTGCGGCAGCGCGCGCACCAGTTCAGCGATGCCGCCGGCCCGCAACTCCGAGCCGAAGGCCACCACCAGTTGCTGCTCGCCGCGAAGTTTGTCGCGCAGTTGCGTCAAAATCTCGGCCGTGGTCTCGCCGGCGGCCAAGCCCGCAGGCGCGGCCTGGTTTCCGGCGAGGAAGTGCGCGAACGCGCTCTCGCCGTTGTCTTCGGAAATCTGCGCGAAGATCGCCGCCTGGCGGCGCAGCTTGATGGGAGCGGAATTCACCACGTACAAGCGCGCGCGGTGCAGGCGAACATTGTTGCGAATCTGCCACGCCAGCAGGGGATGCTGGTCGGTCGGATTGTTGCCGATTACCAGGATGGCCGGCGCGAGGGAAACGTCGCGCATGCTGGCGGTGCGGTCTTCCACCCCACCGCGCACAAAATCGGCGCGCGTCTGGGACCCCGGTTGCCCGGCGAGCGCTGCACACGAACCCGGGGAAATCGGCGGTGCGGTGGTGGTCAATGTTGTTGGTGCCCAGCACGGTGCGCGCGAACTTCTGCAACAGATAATTTTCTTCGTTGGTGGTGCGATTGGAGCCGATCACGCCGAACGCCTGCCCGCCGTCCGCGTCCTTGATCTGCTTGAATTGTTCGCCAATCAGGTCGATGGCTTCTTCCCAGGTTGCGGGCTGGAGCTTGCCCTCGCGGCGGATCATGGGTTGCTTGAGGCGGCGCGGGTCGTCCGCAAAATCGAAGGCGTAGCGTCCCTTGATGCACAGGAAATCGCCGTTGATGCCGCTCTTGTCGCGGTTGTCGCCGCGCACGATGTCCATGCCGGTGTCGGCGCGCCGCACGCCCAGCGTGGTCTTGCAGCCGTCGCCGCAGTGAGTGCACATGGTGCCGACGTGGTGCATCTCCCAGGGGCGCGTCTTGTAGCGGTAGGCGCCGCTGGTGAGCGCGCCCACGGGGCAGATGTCAATGCACATGCCGCACTCTTCGCACCACAGGGAATCTTGCTTGTTGGGCGCGATCACCTGCGAGGAGCCGCGGTTCTGGATGCCCAGCGCCCACACGTCCATGGCTTCGCCGCAGACGCGCACGCAGCGGTAGCACATGATGCAGCGCGGCCGGTCGAAGTAGACCACCGGCGACCACTGCTGCTCGTCGCGATGGTTCTTGATGTCAATCAGCTTGGACTCGGCGGCGCCGTAGGTGAACGTCATGTCTTGGAGCTCGCACTCGCCGCCGGCATCGCACACCGGGCAATCCAAGGGATGGTTGCCGAGCAGCATCTCCAGCATCGCTTTGCGCGCCTGCCGCACTTCGTCGTTCTCGCTGCTGACCGCCATGCCTTCGCTGATCACCGTGGTGCACGCGGTCTGCAGCTTCGGCATCTTCTCGATCCGCACCAGGCACATGCGGCACGCGCCCTGCAGCGACAGCCCCGGGTAATAACAGAACGAGGGGATCTCGATGCCCGCCGACTTGCAGGCTTCGATCAGCAGCGTGCCCGCCGGGGCCGCGATCTTCTTGCCGTCAACCGTGATGTTTACGTCAGCCATGATATCGGGTGATCGGGTCATCGGGTGATCGGGTGATCTGTCCGGCCCTCGGGTGCGATCACCAGATCACCCGATCACCAGATCTCCCGATCGTTTACGCCAGCACCGGCAATTGCTGCACGCTCGCCGCCTCGTACGGACACGGCCTTCCTTCCAGGTGCGCCTCAAATTCTTCGCGATACTTCTTCACGATGGAAATGATCGGCATCGCCGCCGCGTCTCCCAGCGGGCAGAACGTCCGGCCGAGCATGTTTTCCGCCAGGTATTGAATGTTGTCGATGTCTCGCTTGACGCCGCCGCCGGCATGGAAGCGGTTCAGGGTTTTCTTCAGCCAGTCGGTGCCCTCGCGGCACGGGATGCACCAGCCGCAGCTCTCGTGCTGGTAGAACATCATGATGCGCTGCGCGTACTTGACCATGCAGGTCTGATCATCGAGCACGACCACGCCGCCGGAGCCGAGCATGGAACCGGCCTTCATGAGCTGGTCGAAATCCATGCCGACATCAATCTCGTCCGCCGCGAGTACCGGGGTGGACGATCCGCCGGGCGTGACCGCCTTCACCTTGCGGCCCTTCCAGATGCCGCCGCCAACCTCGTCAATCATCTTGCGCAGGTTGTAGCCGAGCGGAAGCTCGTACACGCCGGGCTTGTTGATGTGCCCGCTGAGGCAGAACAGGCGCGTGCCGCCGTTCTTGGGCGTGCCCAGGTCGGCGAATCGTTGGCCGCCGCCATGAATGATGTGCGGCACGCTGGCGAGGGTCTCGACATTATTAATGATGGTTGGCCCGCCCCAGAGTCCCACCACCGCCGGGAACGGCGGGCGGATGCGCGGAACCCCGCGCTTGCCTTCCAGCGATTCCATTAGCGCCGATTCTTCGCCGACCTCGTACGCGCCGGCGCCGGTGTGCCAGTAGACGTCGAAATCCACGCCGCTGCCGAAAATGTTTCTGCCGAGACAGCCACGCGCGTAGGCGTCGGCAATGGCCTTGCGCATGATGTTGACCAGGTAGCGGTACTCGCCGCGGATGTAGATGAATCCGACCTTCGCCCGAATGGAGAGGCCCGCAATCACCACGCCTTCGATGACCGAGTGCGGATCGTGCTCCAGGATCAACCGGTCCTTGCAGGTGCCGGGCTCGCTTTCGTCGCCGTTGCAGAGGACGTACTTGGGTTTCGGCGAATCCTTGGGCACAAACGACCATTTCAAGCCGGCGGGAAATCCGGCGCCGCCGCGCCCGCGCAGGTTCGAGGCCTTGACCTCGTTGATGATCCCGTCGGCGCCCAGCGCAAGCGCCTTCTGCAGCGCCGTGTAGCCGTCGAGCTCGATGTAGCGGTCAATGTCGGCCGCACCTAGCCCGAAGCGCTTGGAGACCACGCGAACCTCATCGGGATGGGAAACCAGGTCGGCCATTTGTGATTTGCCGATTTACCGATTTGCTGATTTGGTGATTGCCATTCGCGCCGAACTAATTCGGCAAATCAGCAAATTACCCAATCGGCAAATTCATTACTGCTGTGCCTTGCTTCGGTACTGCTCCAGAATTGCGTCCACCTTCTCCGCCGTCAGCTTTTCATGAAAGTCGTAGTTCACCTGCATGGCCGGCGCCCAACTGCATGCGCCGATGCACTCCACCTCTTCGAACGAGAACATTCCATCCGCCGTGGTGCCCTTGTGCGCAATGCCGAGGCGCTGCTTGACGTGCGCGCTGATTTCGTCCGACCCGCGCAGCATGCAGCAGATATTGCGGCACACCTGCACGTTGTACCGGCCGCGCGGCTTGGTGGTCAGCATCGAGTAGTAGCTGATCACGTTGCGGACCTCGAGCTCGGTCAGGTCAACCTTTTGCGCAATGTAGGAGATCGCCTCGTCGGACAAGAATCCGAGCTCATCTTGCGTGTACAGCAACATCGGGACGAGGAAAGAGCGGCGGGTGGGATAGTCCTTCATCTTCTCGGTGAAGAACTGGTCGAGTTCTTGGCTGACTACCATCATGTTCCCAGATTGCCGAATTGCAGAACTGCGGAATTGCCGAATTATTTTCGCCCGCGCGCTGTGTTCTCTGATGCTGTAAAAATTGCCGTCAGTTCGCGTGCTTCTCTCAACAGTGGCTGAAGGCGCGTGGACGGTAGCACACCTGTATCGGCAAGCAATTCTAACCACAACACCGTCTCATCGGCCTCCTCGGCCACAATCCCGATCTTTGAAACGAAATCAGGTTTTGATCGGGCGCGGCACGCCGACCGATAGTTCGCGGCAACGGAAGTCCCCGACCGCAAAACCTGCCTACCAAGCACTTGCGCATCCGGTCTTCTGGGCAAAGCCTGGAATAGTCGCACGACGCGCACAGCGAAGGCCTTCGTTCGCGCCTTCAACTGGCCGGATTTGCCGTCAATCTCGTCCACAAATTCCGCAATTCCGCAGTTCGGCAATTCCGCAATGCTTCAGCGATCTACATCCCCCAAAACAATGTCGATACTTCCGATGGCGGCCACCACGTCGGCGATCAGCCGTCCTTCGCACATTTTCGGCAGCGTCTGCAAATTACCGAATGAGGGCGCGCGCACGTGCACGCGGTAGGGTTTCGCGGTGCCGTCGCTGACGATGTAGAAACCCAGTTCGCCGCGCGGCGATTCCGTCGCCACGTACACCTCGCCCGGCGGTACGGTGAAGCCCTCGGTGATGATCTTGAAGTGATAGATCAGGGCTTCCATCTGCGTCTTCATCTTCTCGCGATCGGGCAGCACCACCTTGGGCGCATCCGCCTTGATCGGCCCCTCGGGCACGCCTGCCAGGCACTGCTGGATGATTCCGGCGGACTCGCGCATCTCCTGCACGCGGCAGATGTAGCGCGCGAACACGTCGCCAACGCTGGAAATCGGGACCTTGAATTGAAATTTCTCGTAGCCGGAGTACGGAGCGTCGCGGCGCAGGTCAATGTCCACGCCGCTGGCGCGCAGCGTCGGGCCGCTGGCGCCGAGCGCGATCGCGTCCTCGGCCGTCATGTGCGCGATGCCCTTGGTCCGCCCCACCCAGATGGGATTGCCGGTCAACAGGTCTTCGTATTCATCCACTTTGGAAGGGAAGCGATCGGCAAAATGCTTCACCCGGTCGAAGAAGCCGATGGGCGGCTCCATGCTGAGCCCGCCCACGCGGAAGTAGGAATCGAACATGCGCTGCCCGGCCAGCGCCTCGAACAGCCGCAGAATGTCCTCGCGCTCGCGGAAGCAGTACAGCATCATGGAGAGCGCGCCGATATCCATGGCGTGCGTGCCCAGCCAAACCAGGTGCGAGTTCAGGCGCGTCAGCTCGTTCATCAGCACGCGGATCCACTGCGCGCGGGGCGGCGCCTCGATGCCCAGCAGCTTCTCCACCGCAAGCACGAACCCGAGCTCGTTGCTGAACGGCGCCAGGTAATCCATGCGGTCGGCCAGCGGCACGCATTGCTGGTAGAACTTGGCTTCGTAGGTTTTCTCGATGCCGGTATGCAGGTAGCCGATATCGGGCATCATGCGGACCACGTTCTCGCCATCGATCTCCAGGATGAGGCGCAGCACGCCATGGGTGGACGGGTGCTGCGGGCCCATGTTCAGGACCATGGTCCGGTCGCTGGTTTCCTCCAGCGAGGCGATGTGCGGAAGGTGGCCCATCAGCGGTAGCCCTCGACGGGATAGTCCTTGCGCAGCGGGTGGCCTTCCCAGTTTTCCGGCATCATGATGCGCCGCAAGTAGGGGTGGCCCTCGAAGCGGATGCCAAACAGGTCGAAAACCTCGCGCTCGAAGTAGTTCGCCGCCGGCCAAACCGAGGTGATCGACTGCACCGACGGGTCGTCGCCGCCCAATTTGACCTTCAGGCGCACACGGGTTTTTTTCGGGATCGAGAACAGGTGATAGACGACTTCGAAGCGCGGATCCGACGGATACCAGTCCACGCAGGTGAGATCGGAAAAGAAATTGAACTGCAGCCCGGGATCGTCGCGCAGGATGGCGCAGGCTTCGCGAATGGCGTCGCGCCGGATGTAGATGCTGAGTTCGCCGCGGTCGAACTTCGCTCCTTCCACGGCGTCCGCACGCCAGGCCAGCATCCGCGCCAGCTCCGGCCGGTCCTGCAGTTGGCTCACGTCAGTGATGGCGGGCGTTGGCGGCATGTTCAGGGCCTGCTCCCCTCCACCGGCCCGGAGAAGACCGGCGTGGCGCCAGGCGCTGCCGCCGGTTCGGCGATCAGGGCGGGAGCGCTCCCAGCCCGCGCGCTGAGGCGCTCAGTGTCTGACCAGTCCAGCACGCCCTTGTTCCACACGTAGAAAAGCCCCACCAGCACGATGCCGATGTACACCAGCATCTCCCAGAAGCCGAACATCTTCAGCTCCCGCAGCAGCACCGCCCAGGGATAGAGGAAGACCGCTTCCACGTCGAACAGGATGAACAGCATCGCGACCAGGTAGAACTTCACCGAGAAGCGTCCGCGGGCGTCGCCCACCGGGGTCATGCCGCATTCATAGGGCGACATCTTGGCGCGATTGTAGCGATGTTTGCCGACGAAGGTGGAGAGGATCACCATCGCCCCCGCCAGCGCCAAAGCAGCTCCTACCTGAATCAGGAGCGGCAAGTAGCGGGCAAAGTAGTTGTCCGGCATAAGGGGAGCTGTATATAATTCGCGCCCAAGCGCTGGGTAAACCATCGACTATAGAATTCGTTCCTGCGCAGTGTCAAGCACGCTCGGCAGGGCCGTGGGAAGCGGGTTTGCAGCCATTGCGAGCGGGTTCAGTGCGGCGTTCAATCCATGCCGGAAGGCCGAAAATCAGCGGCAGCTCAGCTCCAGGATTTCCCTAAGGTGGGTTCGTGATCTTCGGCTTCAATACCGACGTCAAGTTTGCTGACACCGTGTACCACGTGCAGAGCGAAGCTCGACAGCACGAACTTGTGCTGCAGACTCTGGTATTCCTGAAAGGCCGATGTATCGGCAAACGCACCGCCTCCTACGCGGAACAGACCAAACAGCCCGGCTTCTCCGAAGAGCACATGCACGATTTGCTCAAGGACCAGCACAAGCACTTTGTGGCCGCCGTCCGCGAAGGCAGAATCGAAGCTGAACTCGGGGAACGCTCCGAGCATGCGCACGCGGAAGCGCCACCGCCCTCAGCCGCAGCGCACATCGCCGAATTCGCCGTACCGGCTGAGTCGGCTGCCGGCGGCGCCTCTCAACCTGCGGAGCCCGATACCGTGGTCATCGAACCGGAAAAGATGGAGGAGCCCGCTGCCGTGGTCATCGAACCGGAGCAGATACCGGAGGCAGTTGCTGCCGCACCTGCCACGGTCCGGATGGACGATCTCGCCGCCCAATTTGCCGCCGCCGTAGCCAGCAAGCCGGTGGATCCCGGATTGAGCTTGATCCCGGCCGGCAAATTGATCGGAAAAGGGCTCTCGCTGGAATGCCGGCCGCCGGCGCCCGGAGCCGACGACAATGCGGTCACCATCTGCGTGCAGATTGGCGATGAAAACGGTCCCGCCGCCGGCGCCCAGGTAAGCTGCCGCATTACCTCCGGCACAAGCCACGCGAACTACATCTATGCGACCACCAGCCCCGAAGGAGTTGCCGACGTACAGCTCGCCCTCAAGGATCTGGACCTCAGCGCCACCGCGCTGCTCATCCAGGCCAGCCACCGCGGCAAGTCCGCCAGCCGCAAGTTCAAGCTGCAAACCTCGTCGTAGGAACAGGACACAGGCGTTTTTGCTACACTACGGCTGTCACCGACGAGCGGGGTTGGTATATCGGTCGTGCCCAGGTTGAGCCGCTTAGCGGGCGTGTGAGCCCGCTGGCGAAATCCCGAGCGAGGCCAGCAGGGCCGGCGAGGGACCCATCAAGCGAATGAGTGTTTGACGAGCGGGGTTGGTATATCGGTCGTGCCCAGGCTTCCCAAGCCTGTGAAACGGGTTCAACTCCCGTACCCCGCTCCATGATTACCTCCAGCGCCTCCGCGCACGCTGCTCTGTTCCTCCCGATACTACATATTTCCATTTAGATCATCGGGGTAAATCATACTTGCGATCCGGAAATGCTGGACAAGATGCTCCTGAATTGCGAAATGGCTTGACACGCGTAACGCGCCGATGTATTTAGTTGAACAATCAATCAAATGTCGCAAGCAGCCCTAACTCGCGAGAGGCTCCGCAACACGCCGCCCTCCACCTCCACCCGCGAGCGGCTCCTCATGGCTGCCATGGAATTATTCACCACCCAGGGTTACGAAGCGACCACCGTGGCCGAGATCCTGAAGCGCGCCGCGGTCAACAGCGGCAGCCTGTACTACTTCTTCGACAACAAGCACGACCTGCTGGTGGAGGGCCTGGAGTTTTTCAAGACCATGCTGTACCCGATCGTCATGCAGCCGGCCTTTGCGCGCGAGGAAGATCCCATTGAGCGCATTTTTGCCGTGCTGGAGGACTATCGCGGCCGCCTGCTCATGACCGGTCTCGATTACGAGTGTCCGGTGGGGAAGCTGGCGCTGGAGGTGGCGCGCCATTCCCCGCAGGCGCGGGAGAAGATCGCCGCCAACTTCGCCGCCTGGCGCGACCACATCCGCGACTGCCTCGATCAGGCCGGGGAGCGTCTGCCCGCCAGCGTGGACCGCAACGGCCTGGCGACCTTCGTTCTGACCACCATGGAAGGCGCCGTCATGCAGGCGCGCACGCATCGCGATATATCGTTCTACGATGCTTCGATTTCGAATTTGCGGGCCTATTTTGGTTACCTGTTAACGGAAGGCAGTCCGTAGTCCGAATAGCGGGACTAGGGCTGCTTGGGATGGAGTTTTTATCGACGTGAACTGCTGTCGAGTGCGCCGTGGAAGGGCACGGCTTTAGCCGTGCCGGTTGCGTCACAGGATTCTGGGCTTTAGCCCCTGAGGGAAGTCTTCCGAACGACAAACCGAGGCTAGCTATGAAAAAGATAATTACGTTGATGTGGGTGGTGCTGTTCGCTACATGCGTCCTTGCCCAGGAGCAGAAAATCGCCGAGCAGCCCAAGCTCGACATTGCCAAAATGCACGACGCGCTGCCCGACAAGGACTACACCGCCAAGACCACCGACACTTCGTTCGTAGCGCCCAATGGCGAGCGCGTGCAGCGGCTGGAAATCGTCATTCCAGGGGTCACGCCGAAGCAGGTTTGGGAGGCGGTGAGCACCCCCGAGGGCTTGCGCAGCTTTGTGGCGCCGGTCACGGAAGTGGAGATGAAGACCGGCGGGCATTACTACACCAACTACAATCCGGCAGCCCGGATCGGCGATCCCGGCACCATTTACAACACGGTGCTGGCGTACATCCCGCTGGAGATGGTCGCCATCCACGTCAAGCTGGGGACGCAGATCTTTCCCGCGTCGGTAGCCGATGCCGATCAGTTATCGGCGATCATGCAGATCAAGGATCTGGGCAACGGCAGCGTGCGCGTTTCCGAGATCATGACCGGCTGGCAGAGCGGCGAGGATTGGGACAAGGTCTACAAGTTCTTCCAGACCGGAAACGCCTACGTCCTGGGACAGCTCTACAAGCGTTTCACGGTCGGCCCGCGGCAGTGGGCGGGGAAGTAATTTATACTGCTGTGCTATGACCGTGTTCAGAAACATCGGGGCGATCGCCAAAGGGATGAGCGTCACCCTGCGCGAGCTGTTCCAGCCCACCATCGTGGAGAATTATCCCGACGGGCCGGGTCCGCTGCGCGGCGCGCAATTCCAGGAGCGCTATCGCGGCGTGCACGTGCTGCAGCGTGACGAGAACGGCCTGGAGAAATGCGTCGCGTGCTTTCTCTGCGCCGCCGCCTGTCCCTCGAACTGCATCTACATCGAGGCCGCCGAGAACACCGCCGAACACCGGGTCAGCGGCGCCGAGCGCTACGCCCGCGTCTACAACATCGATTACAACCGTTGCATCTTCTGCGGATACTGCGTGGAGGCGTGCCCGACGGATGCGATCACGCACGGGCACGGGTTCGAGATTGCCACGTTTAACGCCAGCAACCTGGTGTACCGCAAGGAGCAATTGCTGTCGCCCATGCCGGCCCACCTCGGGGCCAACGCGGTATTCAACTGCGCCGAGGTGGAGAAAAATCCGGAGCGTTACAAGCTGAGCGATACGCCGGCGGCGGGCAAGATATAGTTTCAGTTTCAGTTTCAGTTTCAGAAAAGCCCGGCGAGAGTCGGGCGTTTTTAATAGCTATTAGCAATTAGCCATTAGCAATTAGCTACGGCAGGATGACAGCTTTAAACAGTCGTTAGTACACTGGAAATTCGCGAGATATGTCTGACTTTTTAAAAACCGTGCGGGAACGTGTGGTCATTTATGACGGCGCGATGGGGACCTCCATCCAGGCGCGGAACCTGTCGGTGGATGATTACTGGGGTAAAGAGGGGTGCAGCGAGATCCTGGTGTTGAGCCGGCCGGACATCATCCGCGACATCCATGCCGGCTTTTACCAGGCCGGGTGCGACGTGGTGGAGACCAACACCTTCGGGGCGACGCGGATCGTGCTGGGCGAATACCAGCTCGAGGACAAGGTCGGGGAGATCAACCGGGCGGCGGCGCAACTGGCGCGCCAGGTAGCGGCGGAATTTTCCAACGGCAGGCGGCGGTACGTGGCGGGGTCCATCGGCCCGACGACCAAGCTGCCGTCGCTGGGGCATATCTCGTACGACGATATGACGGCCGTGTACCTGGAGCAGGTGCTGGCGCTGATCGAAGGCGGCGTGGACATCCTGCTGGTGGAAACATGCCAGGACCTGCTGCAGGCGAAAGCGGCGCTGGCGGCGGTGTTCGACGGCATGAGGCAGGCCGGCAAGCGGCTGCCGGTGCAGGTGCAGGTGACGCTGGAAGCCACCGGAACGATGCTGCTGGGGACGGAAATCGGGGCGGCGCTGACCTCGCTGGAGCCGTTCGATGTGGACGCCATCGGGCTGAACTGCGCCACCGGACCGAAAGAGATGAACGATGCCGTGCGCTACCTCGGCATCAACTCAGCTAAAGAAGTTTCGGTGCTGCCCAACGCGGGGCTGCCGCAGAACGTGGGCGGGCACGCCGTGTACGCGCTCAAGCCGGAGGAACTGGCGGAATATCACAAGCTGTTCATCACCGAGTACGGGGTGCGGATTGTCGGCGGGTGCTGCGGCACGACGGCGGAGCATTTAAAGAAAGTTGCGGAGGTGTGCGCCAACCTGCAACCGGCGAAGCGCGAAGTGAAGCCGACGGCGGCGGCAGCGAGCGCCTACTCCATGGTTCCGCTGGATCTGGAGCCCAAGCCGCTGATCGTGGCGGAAGAGATGAACGCGACCACGCGCGTGGCCACCTTCCGCAACCTGCTGCAACAGGGAAAGTACGACGACATTCTCGCGGTGGCGAAAAAGCTGGCGGCGGAGGGCTCGCACATGCTCGACCTGTGCTGCGCCATCGTCGGCGAGGACGAGAAGAAGTACATCAGCAGCGTGCTGGAGAAGGTGGCGACGCGCGTCCCGGCACCCATCCTGGTGGATTCCACCGAAGCCGACGTGGTGGAAGAAGCGCTGAAGCGCATTCCGGGCAAGGCGATCATCAACTCCATCAACCTGGAGGATGGCGAGAAGCGCACCTCGAAAGTGCTGCCCATGGCCAAGCGCTACGGCGCGGCGGTGATCGCGCTGACCATTGACGAAGAGGGCATGGCGCTCACCGCCGACAAGAAGGTCGCGATTGCCAAACGCATCTGCAAGCTGGCGACGGAAAACTACGGCATGCGTGCGGTGGATTTGATTTTCGACGCGCTGACGCTGCCCATCTCGACTGGGCAGGAGGAGTACCGCAGCGCGGGCATGGAGACGCTGAACGCGGTCAAGCGGATCAAGGAAGAGTTGCCTGAGGTGAAAACCATCCTCGGCGTCAGCAACATTTCCTTCGGCCTGGCGACCTATCCGCGCCGGGTGCTGAACTCGGTCTTCATGCACGAGGCGGTGAATTACGGCCTCGACATGGCGATCGTGAACTACTCGAAGATCTATCCGCTGTACAAGATCCCCGAGGCCGAGGTGGAGATCGCGCGCAAGCTGATTTACCAGGACCGGTCGCAGGGCGATCCGCTGCAGGCGTACATGGCGTTCTTCACCGGGCGCGAGAAGACGGTGGAGGAAGTGGTCCACGTCGAGTCGCTGTCGGTGGAGGACAAGCTGAAGTTCTGCATCGTGCACGGCGAGAAGACGATTGGCGAGGGCGCGCACAAGCAGTCGCTGGAACAGGTCCTGGAGGACGCGCTCAAGACGTACACGCCGCTAGATTTGATCAACAACGTGCTGCTCGATGGAATGCGCACAGTGGGCGACTTGTTCGGGGCGCGCAAGATGCAGTTGCCGTCGGTGCTGGATTCAGCGTCGGTGATGAAAGCGGCAGTGGCGCATCTCGAGCCGAAGATGGAGAAGGTTGCCGGCCGCGAGAAGGGCATCATGGTGCTGGCCACCGTCAAGGGCGACGTGCACGACATTGGCAAGAACCTGGTGGACATCATCCTGAGCAACAACGGCTACAAGGTGGTGAACCTGGGCATCAAGCAGCCGGCGGACACGATCATCAAGGCGGCGCAGGAACATAAGGCCAACGTCATCGGGCTGAGCGGCCTGCTGGTGAAGTCCACCCTGGAGATGAAGTACGTCATCCAGGACTTGCAGCAGCAGGGGCTGAAGTTCCCCGTGGTGTGTGGGGGCGCGGCGCTGACGCGGAAATACGTCGAGGACGATTTGCGGCGGGAGTACGCGGACGCGGTGTTCTACGCCGGGGACGCCTTCGATGGGCTGCACGTCATGGACGATCTGACGCAGTCGGCGGAGAAGCGCGAGGCGCGTCTGGCGGAAGGCCGCGTGGCGAAGGAGTTCAAAAAAACAGGGGTGGCCACGGCCGAAGCGGAAGTTTCCACCGAACGCAGTACGGCGGTGTCGCCGGCGCCGAACCTTCCACGCCCACCGTTCTGGGGCGCGCGGGTGAAAAAGGATTTCGACCTGCGCGAGGTGTTTCAGTACATCAACGAGACGGCGCTGTTCAAAAACCAGTGGCAGTTAAAGACAGCCTCGCAGGAGGATTATCTGCGGGTGGTGGAGGAGAAATACCGGCCGATATTGAACGGGCTGGAAGAGGAGATTGTCCGCGAAGGATGGTTTGAGCCGAAGGTGGTGTATGGGTACTGGCCGGCGCAGGGCGAGGGGAATGATGTCATCGTGTACGAGCCCGCGTCTCTCGGTGCCGCCGTGGAAGGGCACGGCTTTAGCCGTGCCGAAAAGGCGGCACCCCCAACTCCGGCTTTAGCCGCTGAGGGACAGGTCCGCGAGATTTTGCGTTTCACTTTCCCGCGACAACGCGAAGGGCGGCGCTTGTGCATTTCCGATTTCTTTGCGCCGAAATCCGGCGGGCAGATGGATGTGATCGGGCTGTCGCTGGTGACCATCGGGCACAAGGCGAGCGAGCTGACGCAGAAACTGTTTCACGGCGGCGAGTACACGCGGTATCTCTACCTGCATGGCATCAGCGTGGAGACGGCGGAGGCGCTGGCCGAATTGCACCACCGCAACATGCGTCAGGAACTCGGAATCGCCGGCGAGGACGCGCCGCGGATCAGCGACCTGTTCCACCAGAAGTATCGCGGGTCGCGATTTTCGTTCGGCTATCCGGCGTGTCCCCACATGGAAGACCAGACCAAGCTGTTCAAGCTGCTGAAGCCGGAAGAGGCGATTGGGGTGAAGCTGACAACGGGATTCATGCTCGACCCCGAGCAGAGCACGTCGGCGATTGTGGTGCATCATCCGGGCGCGAAGTATTTTGTAGCGTAGAAGCAGCGATTAGCGATTAGCAATTAGCGATTAGCGAAAACGGTGTGGGGCGCGGTGAAGGCCGGGCCCTGCGTTTCTTACCGAAGGGCGCAACAAACATACCTGCACACGCAAGGACGCGTGTGCCACTTCAGTCCGCCGCATGCGAGGGCGCCCTTCGGCTTCGCTCAGGGCAGGCTGTGCGCCACATTGAAAGGTTGCCAATGTGCTGCTATGCTGCCGCCCGCTTTCAGAAGGAGGCAAAGATGCGACAGATCAGGGCAGTAGCATGCGTTGTCGGTCTGATGGCAGTGGTGGTGGCGAACGTCGCGCTGGCGCAGGGGCCGCCGCCGATGCCGAAGGCGGGTCCGGAGCAGCAGCGGCTGCACTACTTCGTCGGCAACTGGAAAAGTGAGGGCGAGATGAAGCCCGGGCCGTATGGGCCGGGCGGGAAGTTCAGCAGCATGGATGAGGCCCACATGCTGGGCGACTTCTTCCTGGTCACGCACTCGAAAGGCACCGGCCCGATGGGGCCGATGACCGAGGAGGCGACCATGGGCTACGACGCCAAGCAGAAGGCCTACACCTACGATGCGTTCAACAGCATGGGGGAACACCAGCGATCAACCGGCCACGTGTCGGGCAAGACCTGGACGTGGACGTCGGATGAGGAAATGGGCGGCAAGGTCGCCAAGGCGAAATTCGTTCTGAACGAAGTTTCTCCAACCTCCTACACGTACAAGCTCGATATGTCCACCGACAATGGCAAGACCTGGGCGAACATGTTTGAGGGGAAGGCAACCAAGGTGAAGTGAGCCGTGAGTCGCGAGTCCCGAGTTGCAGGTTGCGAGGGGCCCGTGCGCGAGCGCGGGCCCTTGTTTTTTGGGTTGAAGATTCGTAGGAGGGTAGGCGGATGCAAGATGCCGATCTGGGTTCGTTCCAAGTAAGGAATGGGAACCAAATGTCCAACCTCGGTTACGTTGCCGGAGGGGGCGGGGGGGAGTAGAATCCGGGCGCTGCAAGCAGTCCCGAGTCGCGAGACGCGAGTCGCGAGCATAACCCGTCGAAATTCGCGAGTTCTAAGCTTTTGACTCGGGACTCGGGACTGGTTCGACCCTGTCGCATGCTGGTGGACATTGGTAGTCAGCAAGTACGGGCCGGCTGAATCCTTTGGCAACGGGCAGCATCAAAACTTGAGTATCATGCACTCAAGGGAGTCATATGGCTAATGAAACGCGCAACTTAGAGCGCCACGGCACTCCCGGCGAAGCGCCGCCAGGCAACGGCAATCTGCCGGTGCTGCCGGTAAGGGACACGGTGCTATTTCCGCACGCAGTCCTGCCGTTGACGGTCGGCCGGGAAAGCTCGGTGCAACTGATCAACTCGCTGGGCGAGGACAAGACGATCATTGTGGTCGCGCAGCGCGAGGCGAGGGTCGATTCGCCGCAACCTGTGGACCTGTACGCCATCGGCACATTGGCGGTGGTGCACAAGGTCGTCAAAATGCCCAACCAGAGCCTGTTTGTTTTTGCCGAGGGCCTGGATCGGGTGCATTTGAAGGAATACTCGCAACTGGCGCCGTTCATGCGCGCCTCGGTGGAAACCATTCCGGAGATTCCGGCCAAGATCGGGTCGGAACTGGAAGCGATGCAGCGCAACGTGATGACGCTGTTCCAGCAGATCGTGGCCGGGTCGCCGACGCTTTCCGACGAACTCTCGACGGTGGCGATGAACATCGAGGAACCGGGGCGGCTGGTGGATTTCATTGCCAGCTCGCTGCCCACGCTGTCGACGCGCGACAAGCAGGAAATTCTGGAGACCGCCGACGTGCGCTCGCGGCTGGACAAGATCAACCAGCACCTGGCCAAGGAGCTGGAGGTCATGCAGCTGCGCAACAAGATCCAGAGCGAAGTGCAGGACCGGGTGCAGCAGACGCAACGCGAGTTTTATCTGCGCGAGCAGATGAAGGCGATCCAGAAGGAACTGGGCGAGAGCGACGAAACCACGCGCGACTCGGAAGATCTGAAACAGAAAATCGAACAGGCCGGCATGCCGGACGAGGTCAAGAAGGAAGCCCTAAAGGAATTGGGGCGGCTTGCGCGGATGTCGCCCATGGCGGCCGACTACAGCGTGACCCGCAACTACATCGAGTGGCTGGCGGTGCTGCCGTGGAACAAGTCTTCGGGCGGGGAAGTGGACATCCTGAAGGCCAAGGAAATCCTGGACACCGATCACTACGACCTGCAGAAGGTGAAAGACCGCATTCTGGATCACCTCTCGGTGCGGCGGCTGAAGCCGAGCATGAAGGGGCCGATCCTGTGCTTTGTCGGACCGCCGGGCGTGGGCAAGACCTCGCTGGGCAAGTCCATCGCGCGGGCGTTGGGACGCAAATTCGTGCGCCTGTCGCTGGGCGGCGTGCACGACGAGGCGGAAATCCGCGGCCACCGGCGCACCTACATCGGCGCGCTGCCGGGGCAGATCATCCAGGGAATCCGCCGGGCGGAGACTAACGACCCGGTCTTCATGCTGGATGAGGTGGACAAGCTGGGACGCGACTTCCGCGGCGATCCGGCCTCGGCGCTGCTGGAGACGCTGGATCCCGAGCAGAACAACACCTTCCGCGATAACTTCCTGGACGTGCCCTTCGACTTGTCGAAGGTGCTGTTCATCACCACCGCGAACCAGCTCGATCCGGTGCCCGATCCGCTGCGCGACCGCATGGAGATCATCGAACTCCAGGGTTACACCGAGGACGAAAAGGTCCACATCGCGGTGCGCTATCTGATCCAGCGGCAGACGGATGAGAACGGCATCACGCCGGAGCAGATCGAATTTCCGGAAGAAACGATCCGCAACATCATCCGGCACTACACGCGCGAAGCCGGCGTGCGCAACCTGGAGCGGAACATCGGCACGATCTGCCGCAAGAAGGCGCGCCGCATCGCCGAAGGGAAACATGACAAGCTGGTGGTGACGACGCCGGTGGTGCGCGAGTTCCTGGGCGGGGAAAAAATCCGCGTCGACACCGAAATCGCCGAGCGCACCAAGCGTCCCGGCGTGGCGGTGGGACTGGCGTGGACGCCGACCGGCGGCGACATCCTGTTCGTCGAAGCCAACAAGATGAAGGGCAAAGGCGGATTCACCATGACCGGGCAGCTCGGCCAGGTGATGCAGGAGTCGATGCAGGCGGCCCTCACCTGGGTGCGCTCCAACGCCGGCAAGCTGGGCATCAGCGAAGACTGGTTCAAGGACCACGACATCCACATCCACGTGCCGGCGGGCGCGATTCCGAAGGACGGGCCGTCGGCGGGCGTCACCATGGCGACCGCGCTGGTCTCGCTGCTCACCGACCGCCCGGAGCGGCCGCTGACGGCGATGACCGGCGAGATCACGCTGAGCGGAAACGTGCTGCCGATTGGCGGCATCAAGGAGAAATTCCTCGCCGCCAAGCGCGCCGGCGTACAAACCGTGATCATCCCGGCGGACAACAAGACCAACGTCGAGGAAGACCTGACGCCGGAGCAGTTGCAGAACGTGGACGTGCGATACGTCAGCACGATTGACGAGGTGCTCGAGGTCGCCCTGCCGGCCAGCAAGGCGGAAGAGAAGCAGGACGCCGCCACGCGCGCCGAGGTGCTGAGCGGCGCCGCCGTGCCGGTGGCGTAAAGAGTGGCCAGTGGTTAGTGGCCAGTGGTCAGTGAGGGGCTGCGTTGCGAGACGCGGCCCTTTCTTTCTTTTCATTCAGCCCTTAGCTGATCATGGTGAGGGAGCGATCGCCCGATTTTCGCAGCGCCCAGCCCAGGAGTTCGCGTTTCGCAACCTGGATTCTTGCTTTCCTGCCGTCGGCCATAGCCTGCCCCGAGCGTAGCCGAGGGGACCGTCGGTCATCGACTGTTTCTGTGCTAGTGTTTGCAACACATGCTGCTCACCAAGGTCCCTGAAGCAGACCAGGCTGAGGCAAGGGATTCCGCCGCCACACCGCCGCGAATGTGGTGGGAGCGGTGGGCATTTCTGGTTTGCCAGTTCTTTGTCCTCGGGTGGGTGGCGCGCGATCTGTGGCAGCACGTGGCTGCCGTCCGGCAGCACGTCGGCCTGCCCTTCCAGGTGGACTACGAAGAGGGCAACATCCTCAACGCGCTGGCGCGGATCACGCACGGGCTGACGCCGTATCCCGATCCGCACGCCATTCCCAACATCCTCAATCCCTATGGCCCGGTAGCGTATTACCTGCTGGCCATTCCGGTAAAGCTGTTCGGCGTCTCCTTCTTGTGGCCGCGGCTGGTGATTGTGGCCAGCGTGGTGGCGATCTGCGTTTTTGTCGCGCTCACCATTGCGCGCCTGACCGGTTCGGCGCTCACCGGCGTCGTCTTTGGCGCGATCTACGGGACACTGCCGGTGGTGGAATCGTGGAGCGCCGTGCTACGCGTGGATTTTCTGGCACTCGCATTGAGCGCGACCGGCGTGTACGTCTTTTGTCGTGGTGTGACCGGGTTCACCACCCCTCGGCTCCGCTCGGGGCAGGCTCCGGACGCAGGGGACGCAGAGGACAAAGAAGAAAAAAGTTCCTCTGTGTCCTCTGTGTCCTCTGCGTCCTCTGCGACAAATCCTTGGTTGTCTTTCTCGGCGGCGCTGTTCGTAGCCGCGCTGTTGGTGAAGTACACCTACATCGCGGCGCCCTTGGCTTGCGCGCTGTGGCTGATCACGCGCAAGCAATGGCAGCAGGCGGCGCGCTTCGCTGCAACCATGGCGGCGATGGGTGTGGTTGCGCTCGCCATCGCGACCGCCGCCACTCGCGGCGCCATCCTCACCCACCTGTTCCTGACCCATTCCGACCCGTTTTCCTGGAGCGTGTACCTGCTGCGGCTCACCGACGTCATGGCGCGACATCGCGTGCTGGTGGCGCTGGCGGCGGTGTCGCTGATTCCCGACCTCCTCCGCCGGAGGATTTCATTGCCCGCGCTCTGGCTGGCTGTGGCGACGCTGACGGCGGTGACCGCGGGCAAGCTGGGATCGAACTGGAACCATTTCCTGGAGTGGCCGGCGGCCTTGTGCCTGTGCGCTGGGCTCGGCTGGGAGATGATGTCGCGCGCCCGCCCGCGCGCGCTGGCGCTGGTGATGGCCGTGGTCGTCACTGCGTGGCTGTGCATTTTCCTCTGGCGCGAACGCAGTCTTCCTTTCGATCCCTATGCCACGGTCGAGGATTGCGACCGGGTGTACGCGTTGGTGAAGCAATATCCGGGCGACCGCGTGCTGTCGGAAAATGTCGGCGCGCTGGTGCTGGCGGGAAAGACGGTCTGGGTGTCAAACCCGTTCGTGTACAGCCAACTGGTGATGCGCGGCGGCTGGCCCGACGCCGGCCTGGAGCGCATGGTGCACAACCGCGAGTTCGACCTCATCGTGACGCAGTGGAATTACCCGATGTATCCCAACTTCATGAGCGACGGCGCCGAGCGCTTCTCCTCCGGCGTGGTGAAGGCGATCGTGGAAAACTATCGCGCAGTGGGGATGTACGGCTGCACCGACGCGCGCGTGTTTTTTGAGAAGAAGTAAATTAGCAATTAGCAATTAGCAATTAGCGATTAGCAATTAGCAATTAGGCACGAGCGCTCAATGGCGACTACGGCGACACAGCGGGAGGCTGGGAACAACTCCGCGGATGCGGCCGGGCGCGGGGCGCGCTCGCCGGTGGTGCTGGGATGCGAGCTGGCGCTGCTGGCGCTGGTGGCGTGGCGTGTGCTGGGCGCGGCCCTCGCTTTGCGTGCGCAGGCCCTAAGCCTATTCCAGTTCGACTACGGCGAGGGCAACGTACTCGCCACGCTGGCGCGCATCGCCCATGGCCTGACGCCCTATCCCGACCCGCGCGCTTTTCCCAATGCCATTGATCCCTACGGCCCGGTTGGGTACTACCTGCTGGCCATTCCAGTGAAGCTGTTCGGCGTTTCGTTGCTGGCGCCGCGGATGCTGGTGATCGCCTCGGTCGTCGCCATCTGCGTATTGCTCGCGCTCACCATCGTCCGGGCGACGCGCTCGGTTGCGGCCGCGGCGATCTTCGGCGCCATCTACGCCACGCTCCCGCTGGTCGTAGGAATGGGCGCGCTGCTGCGCGTGGACCTGGTCGGCCTGGCGCTAAGCGTCGGCGGTTTGTTCGTTTTCTGCCGAGGCTTAGCCACAGAGGACACAGAGGAAGACGGAGCAAAAGCATTGCCGATTGCCAGGACTGATTCGGACGAAATCGACAATCGACAATCGACAATCGACAATTCTTTTCATCTTTCTTCCTCCGTGTCCTCTGTGGCTAATCTTTCCTTGTTAGCGTCGTCGGCGCTGTTTGTTGCCGCGGTGTTTTGCAAGCACAGCCTGCTGGCCGCGCCCGCGGCTTGCACGCTGTACCTGGTGGCTCGCCGACGCTGGCGCGAGGCGGCGAACTTTGCCGGCGCCGGCGCTGCCCTCGGCGTGGCCGCGTTTGGCATCGCCGAATGGCTGACCGGCGGCTTTTTCGCCGAACACCTTTTCCTCACCCATCCTGACCCGTTTTCCTGGAACGGCTACGCGCTGCGCATCACTCGCCTGGCCATCGGCGCCGCGCCGTTGCTGGCGATGGCCGCGGTGCGGATCATCGGCGAATTGCGGCGCAAGCAACTCTCGGTGGCAAGCTGGTGGTTCCTGCTGGCGACCATGACCGCGATCACGGCCGGCAAACAGGGTTCCGGCTGGAACCATTTTCTGGAGTGGGCGGCGGCGCTGTGCCTGTGCGCCGGCCTGGGATGGGAAGTGGTGAGGCGCGCGCGCCCGGCGGCAGTCTTGTTCGCCGCATGGCTGGCCGTGATGCTGGTCTGGCCGGCGCAATCCATGTTCGACTGGTCCAACGGACTGCAGCAGTGCCCTGAGGCCTACGCTTACATCCGGGCGCATGCCGGCGATCAGGCATTGTCGGAAAACGTGAGCGCGCTGTTGCTGGGCGGAAAAACCGTGTGGGTGCTGGATCCGTTCGTGTACAGCCAGATTGCGATGCACGGCACATGGCGGGATGAGGTGATCGAGCCGCGCCTGCATTCGCGCTGGTTCGACATGGTGGTGACGCGCCGCGATTACACGCAATCGCCCGATGCGCTGCGGCGCGGCGTGGAGCGCTTCTCCGCCGGCACGGTGCAGGCCTTGCAGGCGAATTACCGGGTCGCGCGGAGCTTCCAGTGCACCGACGCCAACGTCATCTTTGAACCGCTTCCATTACAATCGAAGTAGATGCTGGTGCCGGCCACTGGCAACTGGCCACTGATCACTGACCACTTTCTTTATGCAGGTTCGCGTACTGTTCTTCGGAATCTTGAAAGACATCGCCGGCAAGGCAAGCGACGAGGTGTCGCTGCCGGAGGGCGCCACGGTCCGCGATCTGCTCTCGCATTACGCGCAAGACACGAAACTCAAAGGCATGCTGGGCTCGATTGCGGTGGCTTTGAACCAGGAGTACGCTGCGCCGACCGCGGGCTTGCGCGACCGGGACGAAGTGGGTTTGCTGCCGCCGGTCAGCGGCGGGGCGGATAGCACGCAACCCGCAACCCGATCGCGGGTTCAACTTACGAGCGAGCGCATTGACGCCGCCGGGCTCGCCGAGCGCATGAAGCGCGCCGAAGATGGCGCAGTGTTGGTGTTTGAAGGCATTGTGCGGGACAACAGCCGCGGCCGGCGCACGCTTTACCTCGACTACGAAGCCTACGAAGAGATGGCGCGGAAGCAACTCGAGGAATTGGCGGCGCAGGCGCTCGAGAAATTCAAAGTGCGGGAGGTTGCCGTCGCGCACCGGCTGGGCAGGCTGCAGATCGGAGAGACCAGCGTGGCGATCGTGGTCAGCTCGGCGCATCGCGCGGCGGCTTTCGACGCATGCCGGTGGATGATTGACACGCTGAAGCAGACGGTGCCCATCTGGAAGAAAGAACATTTCGAAGACGGAGCGGTCTGGGCCGACGGTGAGCCGTTCCCGCCGGAAGTACGAAGGGCTTAGCCACAGAGGACACAGAGGGCAACGGAGGAAGAAAAATAATAGCCAGCTCTTCTATGAAAGTCTTCCGCTTCTTTTCCGTTGCGCTCCTGATTATCCTGGCGCTGGTTCCGCAGCTCGCTTCTGGCGCGCAGGATCCGCAGAAGGACACGCAGGAACCGGCGATCAGCGTTGACGTCAAGCTGGTCAACGTGTTTGTTACCGTCACCGACGCCAACGGCGCGCCCGCCCGCACCCTGACCAAAGATAATTTCGCTCTCTTCGAAGACGGCGTGCCGCAGGCGATTTCCGTGTTCAGCCGCGAGTCGCAATTGCCGCTTTCGATCGTGATGGCGGTGGATGCGAGCCTGAGCACGAAAAAAGACCTGAAGCTGGAACTGGTATCGGCGCGCAAGTTCGCGCACGAAATCATGCGCCCGCAGGATTCCTTGGCGCTGTACCAGTTCAGTGAAGTGGTGGAAGAGCTGGTGCCGTTCACCGCCGACCTGAAACGGATTGATGCCGGCATCGAGCGCGTCCACGTGCGCTCGGCGACGGCGATGTACGACGCGATTTATCTTGGCGCCGAGGCGTTGTACAAGCGGCCGGGACGCAAGGTCATGGTGATCATCACCGACGGCGGCGACACCATGAGCAGCACCTCGTACCAGGAGGCATTGCGGGCGGCGCAGCAGTCGGAAGCGACGGTCTATTCGATGATCGTGGTGCCCATCGAGGCCAGCGCCGGACGCGATCTGGGCGGTGAGCACGCGCTCATCCAGCTCTCCCACGATACCGGTGGAAAATATTATTACGCCGACACGCTGCCGCGGCTGGAGCAGGCGTTCCAGCAAATCAGCGAAGAGCTGCGGGCGCAGTATCTGCTCGCGTACTACCCCGTGCGCCGGATCGCCGAAAGCGATTTTCGCAAGATCAAGGTCGAGCTGAAAGGCCCGGCCACCGAGGGCCTGAAAGCGCGGCATCGCGCGGGATACTTCACGTCGAAATTCAAATAGCCGATGGTCGTCGGTCCCCTCGGCTGCGCTCGGGGCAGGCTCTGGTCGATGGCAAAAGCAGATTCCTCCCCTTCGGCTTCGCTCAGGGTCGGAATGACAATCAATGGGGGGCGCGGTATCTGCCGGCCATCGACCGACGACCATCGACTCCGTGTAGAATGTCCGCATGGTATTTCGCGCTCCGGGCAACTCGAATCCGCTGAAGAAGACGAGGACGCCGCCGCCGGAGGAGACCTTTGAAGAGGCCGCCTACCTGAAAGCGCTGGGCGAGAAGCAGAAGCCGGTGCAGGTGAAGCTCCGCGATGGGGAAGTGGTGCGGGGCTGGATCGAGTACTACGACAAGAGCATGATCCGGCTGACCCGCGAGGACGCGCCCAATCTGTTCATCTTCAAGCACGAGATCATGTATATCGCCGAGGACGGCGGGCCGCAGAAACGGGTGAAAGCGGTCGATGGTCGTTAGTCGAAGGCGGTCGATGGTGTTAGTCCCCTCGGCTGCGCTCGGGGCAGGCTTTGGTCGATGGCCGTTTTCGGCCGAGATCATCTGTCAGACCTTCCGGCAGTTTTGATCCCGCAATCCTTTTGACTAATGCGATACTTTCCAGTTCGCAGGCCAACGACCATCGACCGCTTTCAGCCTGCCCTGAGCGGAGCGAAGGGACCATCGACTGCTTGACCTCCACCGACCAATTCGTTCCTGCCATGAGCGAGATCGCGCGCGAGGCAGGCGCGCTGCTGATGACCCACTTCCGGCGGCGCATCGGCTTTGAGTACAAGGGCGATGTCGACCTGGTCACCGAGGCCGACCGCAGCGCCGAGGCGCTGATCACCGATCGCATTCGCGCGCGCTGGCCGCGCCACGACCTGATCGGCGAAGAAGGCGCGCGCGTCGAGACCGGCAGCGACTACCGCTGGTACATCGATCCGCTGGACGGCACCACGAATTTTGCCCACGCTTTCCCGGTGTTCTGCGTTTCGCTCGCGCTGGAACACAAGGGCAAGCGCGTGGCGGGCGTCATCTACGATCCCACCCGCGATGAATTGTTCGCGGCGGAGAAGGGAAGCGGCGCTTACCTGAACCAGCGCCGCATTCACGTTTCCAAGGTCAACAACATGGCCGAATGCCTGTGCGGCACCGGCTTTCCCAGCCACAAGCGCCACAAGAACCCCAACATCCACTTCTATCACCAGATCACGCTCAGGACGCACGGCGTGCGGCGGGCGGGATCGGCGGCGCTGGACCTGGCGTCGGTGGCGAGCGGACGCCTGGACGCATTCTGGGAATTCAACCTCAACCCGTGGGACACGGCGGCGGGCGTGTTGCTGGTGGAAGAAGCCGGCGGCACCATTACCGACATGACCGGCGGCCCGTGGCGCCTCGACAGCCGCGAAACCCTGGCCACCAACAGCCTGGTACACGCCGACTTCGTCAGGATCATGGAAGACATTCTTGCCGGACGCGGGCTGGAAGAATTGCCCACCCCGGCGGAGTACGCCGCCGCGCGCAAGCGTGAATAGAAAAAATTAGCCACAGATCAACACTGATGAACACGGATTTGAAGAAAACGCGTTTCATCCGATCCGTGTTCATCCGTGTCAATCCGTGGCTGGGCTTTGCGAAGATGTATGCTGTTCCGCGATGCCCACGCTCATTCCCCAACCCACCCGCATCCAGGCCGCCGGAAATAAGCCCAAGCTCATAGATGAATACATTGGCCGCGTGAATTCGAAGACCTCGCCGGTCAGCGTGGCGCACATGCGCAGTCCTGCGGGCTGGCAGGAGCCGGGACAGACGCCGGAGTTCGAGGAATACACCATCGTCCTGCGCGGCCTGCTGCGGGTCGAGCACCAGAGCGGTCACCTCGACGTGCGCGCCGGGCAGGCGGTGATCGCGCACCAAGGCGAGTGGATCAGGTACTCGACCCCGGAGGCGGACGGTGCGGAGTACATCGCCGTGTGCATACCGGCATTCGCCATCGAAACCGTCCACCGCGACGAATAGGCCGCCATCCCATCTACAGCGTAAAATAAGCCAGTGGGGTTCGGTGGGCGGTTTTTGAGGATGGAAGCGTGATCAAGTCACTCCTGGATCGCAAGATTGAAAAGCGTCCGCAGCAGGTGCGGTTGCAGGGACGAATCCTGTTTCTGACCGAAAATCCTGAGCTTATCCGCAAACAGCTTGCGGGGTGGGACCTACCGTGGGACACCCTGCATCCGGAAAAAAATCCCAAGCTGCGCGACGACATCTCGACCGACGAAATCACGCCCGCGCACATCTGCTTCTTTTTCGACGAGACGCTCGGCGAATTTCCCTACACCGGCCTGAAGTGCGGCCCCGGCGGAACCAGTGGAGCCGGGAAAGAGAACGACACGCCGATCCGCCGCGGCGACGTCAAGCAGGGCGGATTCGTCGCCGCGGTGAGCGGCAAGCGCCGCGGCAAGGGTTCCAGCCGCGAACAGTCGCCCTACGCCGAGCGCTCCGCCGGAATTCAGTTGGTGATCGCGGAAAACATCGAGCGCATTTACAAGCAGAACTGCCAGAACCTGGGCGTGCTGACCTCCACCGATTTTTCCCTCATTGACTGCATCCGCCGCGGCGACCAGATTCCGCTCTCCGTGTTTACCCAGGGCGAGGACGAGATCACGCGCCAGGTCATCGAGTACGGCGGGCTGTTCCCGTTCAACGTCGCGCGGCTTCAGGGAAAGGTCTCTATGCCGGAGATCAGCACTGGCCCGCGTCCCATGACGATATCGGAGAAGATTTTCGCGCGGCACATGGTGAAAGGGCCGTCGGCTATCGGCCATCGGCCATCGGGCGAAAGCAAGCAGGGTTCAGCCGAGAGCCGAGAGCCGACAGCCGATAGCCGAGAGCCCCTTTACGTCAAACCGGGCGATACCGGTTTCACCCGCGTGGACCTGCGCTTCTCGCACGAGTACGTCACCCCGATGGCGGCGATCTTCTACGAGCACTTCGTCGGCAAGGGAGTGCCGGTGAACGATCGCGACAGCATCAAGTTCTTCCGCGATCACCTGACATTTCTTGACGAGGTGATGTCGGAAGAAAAGCGCAAGATGGGCTTGCTGGACCTGGCGACGCAGCTCAAATTCAAGCAGCAGGACTTCGCCAAGGACCAGGGCATCCAGCTTCACGGCGAGCTCAAGGACCGCAAGGGCAGTGAGGGCATCTGCCACTCGGTGATGCTGGAAACCTACGCGCTGCCGGGACAGGTGAACGTGGGCTCGGACTCGCACACGCCGCACGTCGGCGCCATGGGCTGCGTCGCCTTCGGCATCGGCACCACCGACGTATTCAATTCATGGATCACGAAAGATGTGCGGGTCAAGGTGCCGGAGTCGGTGAAAGTGTTGATCCGCGGCAGGCGCAAGCCGAACGTTACCGCCAAGGACTTCATCCTCGCCATCCTCGCCATGGATTACGTGCGCAGCGGCAAGGCGCTGGCGAAGGTGATCGAGTATGCCGGCGAAGCGGTGGAAGAACTTAGCGTGGATGAGCGCGCCACGCTGACCAACATGGCGGCGGAAATCGGCGGGTTTACCGGCATCGTTGCGCCCGATGAGAAGGTGGTGGGCTTCCTGGTGGAGCGGCGCGGCATGGACCGTGCGCAAGCGCAACAGCTTGTTGCCGGCTTGCAAAGCGATTCCAATGCCGCGTACGCCCACGTCATCGAAATGAACGCGGAAGACATCTATCCCATGGTTGCCACGCCCGGCGATCCCGGCAACGGCAAGTTCGTGCGCGACCTGAACACCCCGGTGCCGATCGAGATCGCCTACGGCGGCACCTGCACCGCCGGCAAGAACGAAGACATGGACATGTACGCGCGCGTGCTCGCGCAGGCGCTCAAGCAGGGCAGGCGCGTGGCCGGCTCGGTGAAGTTCTACATCCAGTTCGGGTCGCAGGAGACGCGGGACTACTGCGTGCGTCAGGGCTATCTCGAGGTGTTCAAGCAGGCGGGCGCGATCGTGATCGAGCCCAGTTGCGGGGCCTGCATCAATGCCGGACCGGGAGTTTCCACCCGTCCCGACCAGGTGGTGATCAGCGCCCAGAACCGCAATTTTCCGGGACGCAGCGGCCCGGGACAGATGTATCTCGCCAGCCCGCTGACCGTGGCCGCCAGCGCGGTGGCGGGGTATATCACGGAGTACGAACCGGCTGCCGAGCGGGAGCCCGTGACCGCATAAAACGGGCGATCGGGTGATCGGATGATCGGAAACCGGATCAAGACTGGTTGTGAGCTCGCGGGCTTTGCTACAATCCCCAGTTTCGATATAGATTCTTAGCAAGACCCAGAACCAGGGAGAGACAGAAATGGCATACGTAATTGCGGAACCCTGCATCGGCACCAAGGATACGGCCTGTGTCGATGCCTGCCCGGTGGACTGCATCCACCCCAAGAAGGATGAACCGGCGTACGCCGGCGAGGAAATGCTGTACATCGATCCGGTGGAATGCATTGACTGCGGCGCCTGCGTGCCGGTGTGCCCGGTGTCGGCGATCTTCGCGCTCGATGACCTGCCGGACAAGTGGAAAGCGTTCACCGAGCGCAATGCGGCGTACTACGGCCGCAAGCCGGCGTAACAAGATTTTCAAGCTCACTGCGGCGCGCACCTCACGCCGAGGGCGCGCCGTTTTGTTTTTGGATCTTTTTCGGGCTTCGCTAGCAGGCAGCGCCCGCCTCGTTTAGAATCGAAGATTGTCCCTGGCTTGAGAGCGCCCGTGTAGGCAGCCGGAACCGTATGCCGCTCAAGGATTCCGAGGCGGTGGTGCTGCGCAGTTATCCGCTGCGCGAGGCCGACTTGCTGGTGACGTTTTTCACCCGCGCCGAAGGCAAGGTGCGCGGGGTGGCGCGTTCGGCGAAGAAGTCGAAGCGGCGGTTCGGCGGCGCGCTGGAGCCGCTGACCTGCGTCAAGCTGTATTACGAGGACCGCGAGCGGCAGGAGCTGGCGCGCATTGATTCCTGCGAGATCCTGGAATCGCCGCTGACCAGCGCGGTGGATTATCCGCGGGCGGTCGCGCTGGGACACATTGCGGAATTGCTGGATGAATTGCTGCCCGACCGCGAGGCGAATGACGCGATCTTCCGGCTCACAGTTTCGGTGCTGCGGTCGCTGCGCGCCGGCGCCGTCTGGATGCCGCTGACCTATTTCGAGCTGTGGTTGACGCGGCTGGTCGGGTTTTTGCCGGAGCTTGGCGAATGCGTGGTATGCGGCGCGGCGCTGAATGGAAACCGCGCCTTTTACCACGCGCTGGTGGACGGCCTGATGTGCCAGAGCGACAAGCGCCTGGCGTCGAGTGAAATCACGCCGGAATCGCGCGCGCTGGCGGCGGAGATGTTCCGTTCGCCGGTGGAAACGATGGCGCAGCAGGTGTGGCCGAAGTCGAAGGGCAGCGATCTGCGGAAGTTCGTGATCCAGATTTTGGAGCGGCATCTGGAAAAGAAGCTGGTGACGGCGACAATGTTGGAGAAACTCAGCAATTAGCGATTAGCAATTAGCGATTGGCCAAACGATAGCACTGCCTGACGAAAGAGACCTTGAATCCAGCGAAGAACAACGCGCCCACGTTTCAGGAGCTCATCCTGCGGCTTTCGAATTTTTTTGCCGACTACGGATGCGTGCTGCAGCAGCCGCATGACCTGGAAGTCGGCGCGGGCACGATGGCGCCGGAGACCTTCCTGCGCGTGCTGGGGCCGCAGCCGTACAAAGTGGCGTACGTGCAGCCGTCGCGGCGCCCGGCCGATGGGCGCTACGGCGAGAATCCTAATCGCCTTTATAAACACACGCAGTTACAGGTAATCCTTAAACCTCCACCTGAAGATGTGCAGGAGCTCTACCTGAAGTCGCTGGAGGCCATCGGGATTGACCTGCGCCAGCACGACATCAAGTTTGAAGAGGACAACTGGGAGTCGCCGACGCTGGGCGCGTGGGGAATCGGCTGGCAGGTGATGCTCGACGGCCTGGAGATCACGCAGTTCACCTACTTCCAGCAATGCGGCCAGATTGATCTCGACCCGATTTCGGCGGAGCTGACCTACGGACTGGAGCGCATCGCGGCCTTCCTGCAGGACGTGGATTCGATTTACGACATCGTGTGGGCACGCGATCCCAAGACCGGCAAAGAGGTCACCTACGGCGACGTGCGCCTTGCCGACGAACTGCAGTTCTCGGTGTACAACTTCGAACTGGCGGACGTGGACCGCGCGTGGAAGCACCTGGAACTGCACGAGGACGAGTGCAAAGAGCTGCTGAACGAGTTCGCCAAACTCACGGCGGAGAAGAAAGAAGCAGGGAAGAAAGAGCGCACCGTGGATGAGAATTTTCCGGCGCACCTGCGGGAACAGATTCGCCGGTTCCCGGTGCTCCCGGCCTTGGACCTGTGCTTGAAGTGCTCGCACCTGTTCAACATTCTGGACGCGCGTGGGGCGATCTCGGTGACGGAGCGAGTTGGGGTGATCGCGCGCATACGGCAGTTGGCGGTCGGGGTGGCCAAGGCGTGGGTGGCGCAACAAGAAGCTGTCAGACGTCAGCTCTCAGCGGTCGGACAACACCAACCGGCGCCGGCGCAGAAGGCGTGATCATTGGCGAGGAAAGACCCACATCTGCCAAACCCGGGCAGATGTGGGGCACCCCGCTTTAACGATTTGACGTGCCCGGGGCTACACCCCGATGTGACACACGTCACTTGGTGCTTGTACAGCAAGTGGGACAATGAGCGGTTCGCATAATGCCTGATTTCCTTCTTGAGATCGGACTGGAAGAGATCCCGGCGCGCATGATTGACGGCGCCGAGGCGGAGCTGCGCAAGCGCGTCGCCGACGTGCTGCAGCGCGAGTCGCTGGCGCAGACCCCCGAGGTGGAGCCGTACTCCACGCCGCGCCGTGTGGCGGTGCTGGCGCGTGGGATCCTCGAGAGGCAGGCGGATGCGGAAGAGCAGGTGCTGGGGCCGTCGGTCAAGGTCGCCTACAAGGACGGCCAGCCAACCGCGGCCGCGCAGGCGTTTGCGCGCAAGGTGAATGTTGACGTGGCGCAACTGAAGTCCGTCACCACGCCGAAGGGCGAGTACCTGGCAGCAACGGTGACACGCAAGGGGCGCACCGCGCAGGAGATCCTGGCGGAGGCGCTGCCCAAGGAAATCAACGCGCTCTACTGGGCGAAGAACATGTACTGGCGCGCGGGCAAGCCGGAGCGGTTCGTGCGCCCGGTGCGCTGGATGGTGTCTCTGCTGGGAGATCAGGTAGTGCCGCTGGAGTACGCGGGAATTCGCGCGGCTCGAAAATCGTGCGGGCACCGTTTGCTGGGGCACGATGTTGAGGTAAAGGAGCCCACGTCCTACGCGGCCGATCTCAAAGAAGCGGGCGTGTTCGCAAAACGCGAGGAACGGCTGGCGCTGATCCGCAAAGAGCTGGACCGGGCGTGCCGGACGGTTGCGGGCGCGCGCTGGCGGGAAGACAAGGAACTGCTGGAAACAGTGGTCAACCTCACCGAGTATCCCTCCGTCATCCTGGGAAATTTCGAGGGCGAGTTCCTGTCGTTGCCGGAAGAGGTCCTGGTCACGGTGATGCGTGATCACCAGAAATATTTCGCGGTCGAAGATGCGTCCGGCAAGCTGGCGCCACATTTCCTGGCGGTGCTCAACACCGACGGCGATCCGACGGGAATTATCCGCCACGGGCATGAGCGCGTGCTGCGGGCGCGCTTCAACGACGCGCGCTTCTTCTGGAACACCGACCAGAAGCAGTCGCTGCGCGAGCGGGTGGAGCGGCTGAAGAATGTCACCTTCCAGAAAGATCTCGGCAGCTATTTCGACAAGACCATGCGGGTGCAGAAGCTGGCCAGCCAGATTTCGCAGACGCTGGAAGACGCGGGCGTCAAGGTGCGCGCCGGGATCGTGCACAAGGCGGCGCTGCTGGCCAAGACCGACCTGACGACTGAGCTGGTGAAGGAATTCACCGAGCTGCAGGGAATCGTCGGCGGGCTATACGCGAAGGCGCAGGGCCTCGATCCTGCGATCGGTGACGCGATTTACGACCAGTACAAGCCGGAGTCCATGGAAGACGCGGCGCCGCGAACGCTGGAGGGCGCGGTGCTCTCGATTGCGGAAAAGGCGGATTCGATTGCCGGGATGTTTGCGCTGGGGCTGATTCCGAGCGGGTCGAAAGATCCGTTTGCGCTGAGAAGGCAGGCGAACGGGATTGTGAAGATTGTCGCGGAGCACAAGCTGCCGGTAAGTTTAGCGGAAACATTTGCCTGTGCTCTCGACGGGTACAAGGGTTCCGACGCCGCAAGGTCGTTCAAAACTCCGGACGGGAAGCCAGACCCGGCGTTCGAATGGGGCGTACCAGCGCATGCGGAAGTAATTCGCACGGTTCTCAGCCGCGTCGCGCGAGATTTTCAAGCCGCATTCTCAAAGCTCGCCGAATCCCAACATTCGTATTTTGCCGGCGTGATCGCGGGCTTTTTGGTAGAGCGGCTGGAATTTTATCTTCGCGACGCGCTCGGGTTCGCTTACGACGTGGTGAATGCGGTGCTTGCGGCGGGCGCGGACGACGTCGTGGACGTTGTTGCGCGGGCGCAGGCGGTGGCGAAAGTGCGTCCTTCAGAAGATTTCGAGGCCATTTCGGCGGCGTTCAAACGAATCAAGAATATTTTGCGGCAGGCAAACGAGACGGGAAAAGCGATCGCGCCGGAGTTCAAGGCCGATGCGGCTGCCGACGACGCGGAGCGCGTGCTGGCACAAGAGGTGCAGCGCGTCGCGCCGCGCGTGCGCGATTTGTCGCAGCAGCGCAAATACGTGGACGCGTTGAGCGAGATTGCGACCATTCGCCCGGCGGTGGATACGTTTTTCGACAAAGTGATGGTGATGGTCGAGGACGAGCGCGTGCGCGCGAACCGGCTGGCGCTGTTGCAATCGCTGCTCAACGAGTTTTCGACGATTGCGGATTTTTCCGAGATCGTCACGGAGAAAAAATAGCCACAGAGGGCACGAAGAAAATGAAGTTTGGCAGGTGTCGAAGGGCGTGGAGAGTGTAGGGGTCCTTCGACTCGGGCGTTCGCCCTCGCTCAGGATGACAAGGGTTTTAGGTTTTTCGTAAACAGCGGAATCCGGAATTCATACGATTTCATAGAAAAGGATGGAACATGAGCACTCCCACGATGGAAGTTGAGACTGGAAAAATGGCGACGACTCCGCAAGCAGGCGCGACCAAATACGTTTACTTCTTCGGCGAAGGCAAGGCCGACGGCGACGGGAAGATGAAAGACGTGCTGGGCGGCAAGGGCGCCGGCCTGGCCGAGATGACCAATGCCGCTCTGCCGGTTCCGCCGGGATTCACCATTCAAACCGAGGCCTGCCGCGAGTACATGCGCGGGCAGGTTGCGCCGGAGATGGACCGGCAGACCAACGAGGCGCTGGCGCGTCTGGAGAAAATCCAGGGCCAGAAGCTGGGCGAGGGAAAAAATCCGCTGCTGGTGAGCGTGCGCTCGGGCGCCAAGTTCTCCATGCCCGGCATGATGGACACCATCCTCAACCTCGGCCTGAACGACACGTCGGTGGAAGCGCTGGCCAAGCGCAGCAACAACCCGCGTTTCGCCTACGACAGCTATCGCCGCCTGATCCAGATGTTCGGCAACGTGGTGCTGGAAGTCCCCAAGCCGGCATTCGACGAGGTCTTCGAGAGCATCAAGAAAAAGAAGAAAGCCAAGCTGGACACCGACCTCGATGCCGCGGCGCTGAAGGACGTGATTGCCGAGTACAAGAAGGTGGTGAAGAAGCACACCAAGCGCGACTTCCCGCAGGAGCCGAAAGAGCAGCTCGTGATGGCGCGCGACGCTGTGTTCCGCTCGTGGATGAACCAGCGCGCCAAACACTATCGCCGGATTAACAACATCGACGACATGCTGGGCACCGCGGTCAGCGTGCAGGCCATGGTCTTCGGCAACCTGGGCGAGACCAGCGGCACGGGCGTGGGTTTCACGCGCAACCCGGCCACCGGCGACAAGGAGTTCTACGGCGAGTTCCTGATGAATGCACAGGGCGAGGACGTGGTGTCCGGCGTGCGCACCCCGGTGCACATCCGCGAACTCGAGAAGAACATGCCCAAGGTCTATAACCAGTTGCACGAGATCACCACGCGGCTGGAAACGCACTACAAGGACATGCAGGACTTCGAGTTCACCATCCAGGACGGCAAGCTCTACATGCTGCAGACGCGCAACGGCAAGCGTACCGGGCGCGCCGCGGTGCGGGTGGCGATCCAGATGGTCAATGAAGGACTGATCTCGAAGGAAGAGGCGTTCATGCGCGTCGAGCCGAACCAGTTGTACGACTTCCTGGTTCCGCGGCTGGACGAGAAGGGCGTGAACGTCGAAGTGCTGGCCACGGGCCTGCCGGCATCGCCGGGTGCGGCCGTGGGTCAGATCGTGTTCACCGCCGATGAAGCGGTGGTGAAGGCGGGCACGGGAAAGAAGAAAAACCCGGTGATCCTGGTGCGCGCTGAGACCACGCCGGAAGACATTCACGGCATGGAAGTGGCCGTGGGCATTCTGACCTCGCGCGGCGGCATGACCAGCCACGCGGCGGTGGTCACGCGCGGCATGGGCAAGTGCTGCGTCGCGGGCGCCGGCGACATTGGTGTCAACGAGCACCACAAGGAAATGACGGTCAAGGGCCAGGTGTTCCACGAGGGCGACTGGATCTCGCTGGATGGCACCACCGGGCGCGTCATCAAGGGCCGGCTGAACACCGTGCCGGCGTCGGTGGACGACCCCGAGCTGCAAACCCTGCTGAGCTGGAGCGAGCCCTACCGCAAGCTGGGGGTGCGCGCCAACGCCGATATTCCGCGCGACGCCATCCAGGCGCGTGCCTTCGGAGCGGAGGGAATCGGGCTGTGCCGCACCGAGCACATGTTCTTCGCCGAAGACCGCATTCCGCACATGCGCGCCATGATTCTCGCCAACAACGAGAAGGACCGGCGCGCCGCGCTGAAGAAGCTGCTGCCGATGCAGCGCGCGGACTTCGCCGGGCTGTTCCGGGCGATGGAAGGGCTGCCGGTGACCATCCGCCTGCTCGATCCGCCGCTGCACGAGTTCCTGCCCAAGCGCGAAGAGCTGATGGTGGAGATCGCGGTGCTGGAGGCGACCAAGCCGAGATCTCCCAAGCTGAAAGAGCTGCGCAAGGTGCTGGCGCGCGTGGAAGAGCTGCATGAGTTCAACCCCATGCTGGGCTTCCGCGGCTGCCGGTTGGGCATTGCGCTGCCGGAGGTCACGGAGATGCAGGCGCGCGCCATCATCGAGGCGGCGGTGCAGGTGGAGAAGGAAGGGGTCAAGACGCACGCCGAGATCATGATTCCGCTCACCAGCACGATGAAGGAGATGGAGCACCAGTCTGCCATCTGCCGGCGCGTCGCCGAAGAAGTGTTCGCGGAGAAGGAATTCCGCGTGCACTACCTCGTCGGCACGATGATCGAGCTGCCGCGGGCGTGCGTGATTGCGGACCAGATCGCCAAGGACGCCGAGTTCTTCAGCTTCGGCACCAACGACCTGACGCAGACGACGTTCGGCTTCTCGCGCGATGACATCAACAAGTTCCTGCCGACGTACCTGTCGGAAGGGATTTTGAAGCAGGACCCGTTTGCCGTCATCGATCGCGAGGGCGTGGGCGATTTGGTGCGGATGGGGATCGAGCGCGGGCGCAAGACGCGGCCCAACCTGGAAGTCGGAATCTGCGGCGAGCACGGCGGCGAGCCGGCCTCGGTGGAGTTCTGCTACCTGGTCGGAATGGACTACGTTTCCTGCTCCCCGTACCGCGTGCTCACGGCGCGTCTGGCGGCGGCACAGGCCGCGGCCGGCGAGAAGCTGGGAGCGGAGGCGGGTAGAACGAAATAGTTGTCAGTTGCCAGTTGTCGGCGAAAGGCCCCGGCAGAAACGCCGCGGCCTTTTGCTTTTTCAAAAAACCATTCCGTTTTGTACACTCAGTTCGCGTGGGCACGTTCTGCGGTACGATTCAGGGAAGAGAATTCGGAGGGCGTGAAATGAAGGCGAGAGTCGTGCTGTGCGTGACGGCCATTCTTCTGGCAGTGGTGATGATGTCGGCGCAAATGACGCAGAAGGATTTCCTGCTGCTGGACAACGGCGACAAAATCCTGGTGAATTTCCCCGCGGGATCGCATGGAACCATCCAGGTGAAAAGCCTGAGCGCAACATCGCGCGTGGACATCGAAAACACGGCCAAGCGCGGCTTCGATGAGTTCTTGGTGACGGCCAAGGACGGCTGGAAGACCTATCCCGGCAAGGTGGACGGCGCCAACATCGCGATCACCCTGCGCGAGGCGCAAGACAACAAGAAAGACCTGGCCACGCCGGACCTTCCATTCGATTCCGATGCGGTGGTGCGCATCGTGAACAGCGCGCCGCCGCGCATCGCCGGCGGCGACAACCGCAAGCGCGGCACCAGGTGTCCGGTGGATAACGCGCTGTTGGACTGGTAGGTAAAGTTGTGAGTTACTCGAACTGGTTTTAAGAATCGGTTCTTGGGTAGGGCACGGCTTCAGCCGTGCCGCTCGAGGCCGCAAAAATAGTGGGCTTTAGCCCCTGAGGAATATTTTTCCTGAGGCCAAAATAATTTTTGAAACCGGATCTCGCGACTCGCGACTCGCAACTATTCAGTGCGTTTTCTGCAGGCGGGCGAGGAGTTTTTGCGCCAGGTTTTCCTCGGATTCGGACCACAGCACGCGGCCGGTGACGCCGCAGTTCTTCTCCACGGCGTTGCTGAAGTTGATCAGCTTCTGAACGTTGGCGCGAATGCGCGGCTCGGAGACTTCGGTGAGGTCAACGCCCTCGAAGAGGAAGGGCGTGTCGAGTCCGAAGTCAACCTGGATGTGACCGCTCTCCTGGTAGGTTCCTTCGTCGAATTCCAGCCCGTGGGCGATGAACTTCACCTGGCGCGGTTCGACGATCCACTCGGCGCTGCCTTCCGACTGCACCCAGAGGTCCCAGTAGCCTTCCAGCAGGTAGGCGTGATCGTCGTGCAGCATGTCGGCGACGATGGCGATGGCCTCCTCGGGATCGATCCCGGGGTGAAAACGGCGTTCCAGGATGGTCGGCTCGCTCCAGGAGACGGGGTGCACGGCGACGGCACTCACACCGGGCCGCGAGGCCGAAAACAAGAATTGGCGCACCACCGAGAGCAGGCGCGGCATGATGTCGGACTCACGGAAGCGAGGGAACCAGAGGCTGAGATAGAGCGGGTCGGCCATGCCGACCATTTTAGATGGCGCTGAGCGACTTGCGCCACGGACTACCGACTGCGCGGACCGGTGGAGCTTTGACAGTGGAAGAAATGGACTGCTACGATGAATACATTGGCTGGAATTTCCCGCCCAGTAAGCGTCCCCGTCGTCTAGCCCGGCCTAGGACATCGCCCTTTCACGGCGGTAACGCGGGTTCGAATCCCGCCGGGGACGCCAATTTCAAGCGATACCACAATTTTGGTCACGATGGAGTCACGATAGAACGGCATTCACCCCTGTGTCCCTGCTGGCAACGCGAACACGGTATCGAGTCGCTGCAAAAACGCGCAGGAAGAGACAATGACTATGGATATTGAAGAACAGCAAGCAAGCTTCGCGGCTGAACGGATCTCGCATCATGAGAAAGCCACCTACGATAATTTCTCGTTTTTTCTAACGCTGAGCACAGCAATTATCGGCGGCCTTGGATACTTGGCAATCTCTGATAAGCTTCCAGGTCCGAAGGACTTTTGGAAAGTCCAAAAAATCGCGTGGGGATTGTGGTATTTGGAGTTGGCCGTCGGTTGGTTCTTCGCCGTGGCAATTTTTCTGCACTACGTCTCGATCCGCAGTCAATGGAAGAAGCAAAGTGAGTTGAAAATTAAAGACGGCGAGGTGCCGCTCTGGCACGTCTTCAAGCACGTGGCCCTGTACATGATTCTCGCCGAATTGCTGCTGCCAATCGGCGTGTACTTCTACCTCGTCAACCCCCTATTCAAGTAGGAGCGATGTAGGATTCATGGCGGTCTTGAGTACGCTCGGAAATTCTGCCCGACTTCTGCCTCCGGAGTTATGGCGTTCTCTCTTGGCGGTGGTCACGATGAGGTCACGATACAGCCCGAAAACTGCGCCCAACCAGGGCAAACAGGTGCAAGGTTCAAACCGGCATGAAACCCGCATGAATACTGGATGGGTCGAAAGACTAACGCACGGAAGCGATTTGGATAGGGGAGGAAGTATTTTCCTTCCGCCCCCACGCTCGTAAGTTGCTGGAATTTAAGCTACTTACAATGGCGGAAGTACGAATTTGAAGGGCGGAAGAGGCGCAGACCTCACGTAAGTCACTGTGTGTCAGTAGCTTCCAAAGGAAAACTCGTAGACGTGTTTCAAGAATTCGTTATCTTTGTGCGATGCGCCCCGGTGTTACTTGCAGCAAAAGCCTTTGTCATGCCCGGAATATTGCGTACGCGGTACGTCGTCAGGATGAAGGCGCTGGAATTGTTGATGGGCATTGGCGTAAGTTGGCGCTAAGGAATTACTCCAATGAGCCGATTAGTCGTTCTGAGTTTCTGGTTCGCGCTGCTAATCACCTCGCAGTTCCTGTGCGCCGCGCAAACCCCCACTGCTCCCGCGACGACCGTGACCGAACCAGCGCTCCCGATTCCTACCCAGATCAAGAAGACCGTCGTGTTCCTGAACACTTCGTGCCTCCACAACTTCACCGCCGAAGTCGGAACGTTGAAACAACAACTGCAACAGATGCCGATTCAGCAGCAGTTAGCCGCGCTGCAGAAATTGACGTCGTTGACTTCTCGCCTGCGGCAACTGCCGCAGAGTTTAGCGAAATTAGAGCCCGATGAAGTGACGCGGCTGAATCGAAGCTTTGTGCCTAATGTGAACGACCCTACGTCATTAGCGAACGAGGTGGCATGGAGGGCAGATACGTTGGTCAAATTGACTTTGCTGTCCCCGGACGACATCTCCGCTCTGACGCCAGAATTGCTGTCGCTGCTGCCGTCCGATGAGCATCTAGGTACTGGATTTCTTGTTCTCGTTCCCGACCCGCGGGTGAACCCCTCAATACCACTCGCAGCAAACCAAACACGTGGTTTCTCTTACCTCGTTACGAACCGCCACGTAATTCAACCCGGCTCCGAGAACGGTCAGCCGTGCCGAGTGCTACGGGTGCAGATAACCATGAATCGGAAAGGGGATTCAACCCATCCCACTGCATATGCCGAAACGAGCGTCATTCCCGGTCCGCAAGAGTGGAACTTCTCGGAGGATAATTCCGTTGACCTCGCGGTCATTCCGCTAGGTGTGCCCACTGAATACTACAATTTCTTCGTCGTACCTACGGACTTGTTCGTTGCGGATGAGGACATCAGCAAGAAGGCGGTGGTCGAAGGTAACCCGGTGATCTTCTCTGGCCTGTTCGTCCAATCCTTTGCGAAAACCCACAGATTGGAACCCATTGTGCGATCCGGGACGCTAGCAATGATCCCGGATGGGCCAGTGGAGACTACGATGAATAAGAAGCTCGGCCGCCTGTTTTTCGCGGAGGTACACACGTTCGGCGGTAATAGCGGTTCGCCGATATTCATTGATGCTAATAGATTTTCTGGCGTTATATCGGGACCATCGTACCGGCTGCTAGGTGTGATAAGCGGGGAGGTAATTGAGAGCGCTGATTTTTCTTTAAACGTGACAACAACAATCGCAATGGGCATCGGAGCAAACAGCGACGTTTCGACCGTAGTCCCCGCGGGAGAGCTACTGAAAATTCTTCATAGCAAGAAGTTGCAGGCCGAGCGAGACGCAGCAATTCGCAAGCAGCCGCAATCCAGCAGTCCTCCCTCTCCGGCAACCGAGTCGAAGCCTAAGTAGGTGGTCGTAGGTGGTACACGGTTCAATTAGGGGAATCGCTCACCCTGTGATGACGAGTGATAAGTCGCCTTATCACAAGTGTCGCCAGTCTGCACCAGAAGCAGTGCAAATACCAAACTTGGAAACCCCTAGACAGGTTCTCAAAACTTGGAAAATTGTGCGGGCATCCTGCGCGTCTGACGAGCTTCGGTGTGCGCCCTACCATGACCTGATTCCTGCACACTGTGCAGTACTACATGGTTCTATACAAGGCTGGGATTACTCACCAGACTCCACAGCCGCCTAGCAATGCAGTATTCACGCCACTCCGTTACGGTTGGCGGCTGGATGATTCATTGTATTGACGAGCCGGAGCCACTCAATCGTCTGGTTCCAACTCGCCATCACGTGGGACGCCAACATTCTTCCGGGGCTTACGCCCACTCCCGTTTCTCTGTCCTGGGCTCTGGTGGCGCCCTGGTGACGCGAATCGTCGCCATCAACTCCTCATCTTTCAGCAAGCCGCGGAGAGTCGCTGCCAGCATCACCTGTTTTTTTCTTGCGGTAGAACTCACTATATGCAAATATTTCTATGTTCGTATGCCTGAACTCTCGTATTTCACTGCCGAATTCTTTAAGGCCCTGGGACATCCGCTGCGCATCAGGATTCTCGACGCGCTGCGCCAGGGCGAGGTCGGCGTTACCGACCTCAGCGAGCGCCTGAAGGTGGAACAGAGCACGCTGTCGCAGCAGCTTGCCGTGCTGCGCAAGAGCAACATCGTGGTGGGCCGGAAGGAAGCGCAAAACGTGTTCTACTCCGTGGCCGACCGCGCCATTTTCCGTTTGTTGGACGACGCCCGGCAGGTCTTCAACAACCACCTCGTTGATATCAAGGACCTGCTCTCCCAGTTAGCCCCGGCAGGAAAAAGGTAAGGCCCCGGTTTGATGGAACTGTTCAAGGTCTTCCTGGTGTCGTTGCTGGTTGTGCCGGCGGTGACCCTGGTTGCGCAGCGCTGGACGAAGGCGCGCGCCGTTGCTTCGGGGGTTTTCGTGCTGACGCTGTTGGCGGGCGCGGCGCTCGCGGGCCTGGGCTTCTGGCGCGGGGAAGTGGTCAGCCTGGATTTGTCGGCGGTGGCGCCGTTTCCGTTTGCTCTCGCGCTGGATCGTCTGAGCGCGTTCTTTCTGCTCCTGATCTGTGTGGTCGCGGCGCCGGTCACGTTGTTTTCCATCCCCTACGTCGAGCAGCACTACCAGGGCGCACGACGCGCATGGTTCTGGACGCTGCTGCCGCTGTTCCTCGGCTCCATGGTGCTGGTGGTTGCCGCTTCGACGGCGTTTGCCTTTCTGTTCGGATGGGAACTGATGACGCTGTTCTCAGCCGGACTGATCCTGATTGACGGCGACTCCGAGCAGAGGCGGCACGACCTTTTCATTTACCTGCTGATGATGCACGCCGGCGCCGCGGCCGTGATCGCCACGTTTCTGCTCTTCCTGCCCAGCGCCCCTGGCCTGGGATTCGCCGCCATGCGCGCGGCCGGCGCCACGATGCCGGCGGCGATGCGGAGCGCGCTGTTCCTGCTTGCGTTCGTCGGCTTCGGCGCCAAAGCGGGGATTATCCCGCTGCACCTGTGGCTTCCGCGCGCGCACCCGATGGCCCCCAGCCCGGTGTCGGCGCTGATGTCGGGTGTCATGCTCAAAACCGCCATCTACGGCTTTGTCCGGCTGACGTTTGATTTTCTCGGCGGAGGGCCCGCCTGGTGGGGCTACCTGGTGCTCGCGGCCGGCGCCGTCTCCGGTGTGCTCGGTGTCCTCTACGCGATCGCCGAACACGATCTCAAGCGGCTGCTCGCGTATCACAGCGTGGAAAACATCGGCATCATTTATCTGGGTCTGGGCGCCAGTTTGTTGTTCCTGGCGCACGGCGCGCCGGCCTGGGCCACGCTGGCCCTGATGGCCGCGCTGCTGCACACGCTCAATCACGCGCTGTTCAAGAGCGCACTGTTCCTGGGCGCCGGCGCCATCAGCCATGCCGCTCACACCCTCGATATCGAAGAACTCGGCGGACTGCAAAAGCGCATGCCGGTGACCGGCGCGGCATTCCTTATTGCTTGTTGCTCGATTGTCGGACTGCCGCTGTTCAACGGCTTTGTCAGCGAGTGGCTGATGTTCCGCAGCTTTCTGGGCGGGGCTACCCTGGCGAATATCCCTGCCGCCGTGGTTCTGCCGCTGATGGCCGGCGTTCTGGCCCTGATTGGCGGGCTGGCCGCGGCCTGCTTCGCGAAAGTGTATGGCGTGGCGTTCCTGGGCCGGCCGCGCAGCAGGGAAGCCGAGCACGCGACGGAAGTTCCGCTGGCCATGCGCATCTCGATGGCGGTGTTGGCGGCGTGCTGCGTCGTGATCGGCGTGGCGCCCACGGTCCTGTTCCGACCGCTGGCGGCCGCGATCAGTGGCTTCATGCGCGGAGCAGCGATGCCAGAGGAAGCGCTGTCGCTCGGGCGCGTGATCCCGTGGATCGCGGTTGTCGTTGTGGTCTTCGTGCTCGCGGCAACCGCCATGCGCAAACTGAAACGTGTGACGTCTACCTGGGCGTGCGGCTTGCCGGGACTCGACCGCCGCATGCAGTACACCTCGACCGCGTTCTCCAAGCCTCTGCGCACGGTGTTTTCGCAGGCGTACAAACCGGAGCGGACGGTGGAAGTAGTGCCTGCCGACGCGCCGTACTTCCCATCCGCCATTTCGTACCGTTCCGTGCGCACGACTTCCTATGAGCGGGCACTGTACCGGCCGGTCATGGATGCGATCGTGTCCTGGGCCAATGGTTTGCGGCGTCTGCAAACCGGAAACATTCAGGTGTACCTGCTCTACATCTTCCTGGCGCTGGTGGCGCTGCTGGTGGGCATGAGGTTCCTATGACAACGGCAATGTCCGTGCTGCAGATCGTGCTGCTGATTGCCGTGGCTCCGCTGGTACGCGGCACTGTTGCGCGCTTCAAGGCAGTCATCCAGAACCGTCGCGGGGCGAGCGTATGGCGGCCCTACGCCGACCTGGTAAAGCTATTTCGCAAGGAAGATCTCGTGCCGGCGTCCGCGTCACCTGTGTTTCGGCTGGCGCCGCGCATCGTATTCGCCGCGACGCTGGCGTCGGCCCTGTTCGTACCGGTCCTGCATGCCGGGGCTTGCTTGAGCATGGCGGGCGATTTCATCGTACTGGTGTATCTGCTGGCCCTCGGCCGCTTCTTTCTTGTCCTCGGCGCGATGGACGGCGGAAGCTCGTTCGGCGGGATGGGCGCCAGCCGCGAGGCGCTGGTCTCCACGCTGGCGGAAGCGCCGTTGCTGCTGGGACTCACGGCCGTGGCTATTGTGGCGCGCGACATGTCACTGGGCGGCATCGCGCACTGGACTCTGGCGCAGGACCCGACGCGCATCTCCGCCGTTCACGCGCTCGCCTTTGGCGCGCTGGCGCTGGTCGCGATCGCGGAGACGGGCCGCATCCCGGTGGACAATCCCACCACGCACCTGGAACTCACCATGATCCACGAGGCCATGGTGCTGGAGTACTCGGGGCCGAGCCTGGCGTGGATCGAGTGGGCCAGCAGCATCAAGCTGACGCTCGTCCTGGCGCTGCTCGTCGCGCTGTTTGCGCCGTGGGGAATGGTGGTGAGCGTTTCGGTAATCGGGGTCGCTGCCGCCGCCGCGGCGTTGGTGGTGAAACTCGCCGCCCTCGCGCTGACGATCGCGGTGGTCGAGTGCAGTATCGCCAAGCTGCGCATGTACCTGGTGCCGGACTTCCTCGGCGTGGCATCAGCGCTGGCGATTTTGGCTGTGGTGTTTACCGTGGTCATGAGGTGAAGCATGGGTCTGGTTGAAATTGCGGCGGCCAAGGCGCTGGCCTCCTCTGCCGTGCTGTTGTTCATCACGGTGTTGCTGATGGCCGCCGCCAAGCGGACCTCCACTTGCATTCTGCTGTTCAGCGCTCAATGCGCGGTGATTACGGCGCAGATTCTCGCGCTGGCGTATGTGCACCGCTCGCCGGAGGCGTACGCCATTGCCGGCCTAGTGCTCACGATCAAGGTGCTGGCGATTCCTTACGCGCTGTCGCGGATTGTCGAGAACCTGCAGGCGCCGCGCGACGTGACCACGTCCACCACCTCGGCGCAGTCGGTGTTCATCGCCTCCGCGCTTATCCTCCTGTCGTTCTTCGCCATCGCGCCGTACGCCCGCGAGCTGCGCGTGGACGAGGACATGCTTGCGGCGGCGGTCGCACTGGTCCTGACCGGCGCGTTCCTGATGGTCAGCCGCAAGAAGGCGCTCATGCAGGTGGTAGGCCTGCTGGTACTCGAGAACGGCATCTTCCTCGCCGCCCTAACAACCACGTTTGGCATGCCCTTGATCATCGAGATCGGCATTTTCTTCGACCTGCTGATGGGAGTGTTCCTGATGGGGCTGTTCGTGTTTCGCATCCGCGACACCTTCGACCACCTGGACGTATCGAAGCTGCGGAAGTTGAGGGGCTGAGGCGATGGGTCTGTGGGCTGCCATGCTCATCCCGCTATTCGGCGCGTTCGCCGTGTTCGCCTGCAAGAATCCGCGCCGCGCGGTCCGCGTCGCGCTGGCCACCGGCGCTTTGGAGTTGATCGCCATTGGCAACCTCGTCTGGATGGTGCATCGCGCCGGGATGGTGACCTCCGGCCGCTACCTGCGCGCGGACAGCCTCACCTCATTCTTCCTGATCAACATCGGCCTCATTTTCGGCCTGGTGCTGACCTATTCTGTCGGCTACCTCCGGCACATCCCCGAGGGCCGGTTCTCGTCACCGCGCTGGTTCTATGGCCTGGTGTTCCTCTTTCTGTTCACCATGGTCTCGGTGTACCTGTCGGCGAACCTGGGGATGCTGTGGATTTTCGTCGAGGCGACGACGCTGGCGTCCGCCCTGCTGGTGGGCTTCTACAACACCGAGGGCGCGGTCGAAGCGGGCTGGAAGTACCTCATCGTCTGCACCGTCGGCATTGCATTCGCGCTGTTCGGCACGATCACGCTGTACCTCGCGGCCGTGCGCGCGGGCCAGGATCCCGCCAACGCGCTGGATTGGGCCACGCTGATGAACGCCGCTCCGTCGCTGGGCGGCGCGCGCGATCTGGTTAAGCTGTCATTCGTTTTTGTGGCGGTCGGGTACGGCACCAAGGTCGGATTCGTCCCGATGCACAGCTGGCTGCCCGACGCGCACGCCGAAGCGCCCTCACCGATCAGCGCCTTGCTCTCCGCCGTACTGCTGAACTGCGCCATGTACGCACTACTGCGCTTCGACGCCATCACCGGGCGCGCGATCGGCCCGGGTTTCAGCCACACGCTGCTGCTGATCTTCGGAGGAATTTCGATCCTGGTCGCCGGCCTGCTGATGATCGTGCAGCGCGATCTCAAACGGCTGCTGGCCTACAGCAGCATCGAGCACATGGGCATTGTCGCCATCGGAGTCGGCCTGGGCGGCGCGCTCGGCCTCTACGGCGCCCTCCTGCACGCGTTCAATCATTCGGTCGCAAAAACGCTGCTGTTCTTCGCCGCCGGCAACGTGCGCGAGCACTTCGGGACACTGCGGATGGAGCGTATCCGCGGGATGGCGCGCGCCCTGCCCTGGACGAGTACCGGCCTGATTGTCGGCAGCCTTGCCATTGTCGGCATGCCGCCCTTCGGTTTGTTCGTCAGTGAGTTCATCATCCTGACCGCCGCCTTCGCGCAGGCCAAGTACGCCGTCGCCGTAATCGTGCTGATCGGGCTATCCGTTGTGTTCGGCGCATTGCTGCATCATTTCCAAGCCATGCTTTCCGGCGATGCGACCGAGGCCACCGGCAAACCGAAGCTGCTGGTCTCCGATTTCGCCCCGATGGCGATTTGCGCCGCGGCACTGTTGGTGCTTGGCGTGCGTATTCCGGTGGCCTTTGTCCACCTTCTGCACAAGGCCATGGCGGTGTTGCAATCATGACGACTTTTACTCAGGCAGCGATGGGCGCTACCGGTGCAGAAGCTCTTGCGCTTTTACGCAAGGGCAAGGCGCGCCTGGTTTCCATCTTTGGGGGCCTCGACGACAATGGCGCCGGCCGCGCCCACTACATCCTCGATGTGGACAATGTCTATCGGGTGTTTACCACGCCTGTCAGCGGCCCCATTGCGGCAGCGACCGCGATCACGCCCGCAGCCGCCTGGTATGAGCGCGAAGTGCAGGAGCGGTTCGGCATCCAGTTCGAGGGCCACCCCGACCTGCGGCCACTGATTCATCATGAGCCGAATTATCCATTCCTGAAGGTCGGCGGCGAAGGCGTCTGCGAGGTGGCGGTGGGCCCGGTGCACGCGGGCATCATTGAGCCCGGCCATTTCCGATTCAGCGTGGTGGGCGACACGGTGCTCCACCTCGAACTGCGCCACTTCTACACGCACAAGGGCACGGAGAAGCTTTTCGAAGGCACATCGGTCATGAATGGGCCGATGGTCGCCGAGTCGGTGTCGGGTGACAACTGCTTCGCGCACGCGGTGGCCTATTGCCAGGCGGTGGAGAACGCGTGTGGAATTTCCGTGGCGCGGCGGGCCGCCGCCATTCGCCTCGTCGGACTGGAACTGGAGCGCATGATTGCCCATATCGCCGATGTCGGCGCGCTGTGCGGCGACGTTGGCTTCACGGTCCCGGCCGCCTACAACGCCCGTATCAAGGAATCGCTGCTGCAAGCCTCGGCACGCCTGGTCGGCACGCGTTTCTGGAAGGGCATTGCGATTCCCGGCGGTGTGCGGCGCGACCTCAGCGATCAGAACGCAGCCGAACTCAGCCGTATGGTTGCCGAGGCGGCCGGCGATTTCGCCGCAATGGCGCAGATCATTCTCGATGCGCCCTCCGTGCAGAACCGCTTCGAGTCCACCGGAATCCTCAAGCCGGAGGTGGTACGCGATCTGGCGGTGGTTGGCCCCGTCGCCCGCGCCAGCGGTTCGCAAGCCGATATCCGCCGCGATCACCCGTACGGCCGCTACGGCGAGATCGCCGTCGAAATCCCGCACTTTAGTTACGGCGATGTGCTGGCCCGTGCGCGCATTCGCATCGAGGAAACGCGCGTTTCAGCCGCGTTGATCCAGGAAACGCTGCGGGCGCTGCCGACCGGCGGCATCTGCGCCGCGGTTCCGGCCACGGTCGGCGCCGAAGGTCTTTCGGCGGTGGAATCGCCGCGGGGCGAACTGCTGTACTGGGTGCGCGTGCGCGACGGCCGCATCGCGCGCTGCCACATCAAGTCCCCGTCGTTTCAGAACTGGCCGGCGCTGCCGCACGCCATGCCCGGCAACATCATTGCCGACTTCCCGCTGATCAACAAAAGCTTCAACCTTTCTTATTCCGGATGTGACCGATGATCCTCGACGTCGTAAAGCGCAGTCTGGCCAGCCCGAAGGTGTTGATTCCGGTCGAGCAATTGTTGGCCAACGCTCGCGGCAGCCGCATGCCCGACGTGGATGCCGGGCGCCTTACGCCGGCGATCGCACAACGCGTGGTGGAGTCTTGTCCCACCTCGGCTCTGAGCCTCAATGGCTCGCACCTCGCGCTCAACTATGGCGAGTGCATCGGATGCGGCAACTGTGTCGAGGCCGGCCAGGGCGCGTTTTTCGCCGCTGAGAGACTAGCGATCTGTGGGACAAGCAAGTCCGCCCTGGTGCGCCGCTGGGACGTTCAGTCGCGCAGCGAAATTATTGCCGGCGAGCCGCTCATGGCAGAGGCGGCCAAGAGGATCCGCGCGATCGTCGGACGCGCGCTGAACATCCGCGAAGTGGACGCCGGCTCATGCAACGGGTGCGAAGGCGAGATCCTTGCGCTCAACAACCCGTATTACGACCTGGAGCGCTTCGGCATTCATTTTGTGGCGTCGCCCAAGCACGCCGACATGCTCCTGGTCACCGGACCCGTAACGCGCAACATGGCCGAGGCGGTCCGGCAGACCTACGAAGCGACGCCGTCGCCGAAGTTGGTGGTCGCGGTGGGCGCATGCGGATGCACGGGCGGAATCTTCGCCGGCAGTGACGCTGTCGTGGGCGGCGTAGACTCCGTCATTCCCGTGGACGGCTACATCCCCGGCTGCCCGCCAACGCCGGCTATGCTGCTCACCGGAATCCTGCGGGTACTTCAGCACCGAAGCAGAACGCCGAAACCATCGAAGTAAAGCGGACCAGCGCGGAGCAGTTCCGAACGCCTGACCCACACTTGCGGCGGAGACCCAAGCGTTCTACCTCTCTCCAGGCGAGAGCCTCAGTCCTGAACTTGCTCACCGCCGCGAGGATGTTGCGACCAGTTCGCCGAGCGGAGATACTCTAAGCATGAGGAATTTCAGGTTCGCCGTGCTGCCGGGAGACGGGATCGGCGCCGAGGTCATTCCCGCCGGACTACAGGTGCTGCGCGCCGTAGCAGAACGGCAAGCGTCGTTCGATTTCGAGACGCAGGAGTTTGAGTGGGGAACGGCGCGCTACCTGCGCGCGGGCGCGATGATGCCGCGCGACGGCATGCAGCAATTGGAGCGCGGCGGCTTCGACGCCATCCTGCTGGGGCCGGTCGGCGACCCGCGCGTGCCCGACCACATTACGCTGTGGGGACTGCTGTTGCCCATCCGGCAGGGATTCGATCAGTACATCAACCTCCGTCCGATGCGGCTGCTGGCGGGAATCAGGACGCCGCTCGCGGGCAAGACTCCCCAAGACATCGACATGGTATGCGTGCGCGAGAACGCCGAAGGCGAATACGCCGGGGTTGGCGGGCGGGTCCATCGCGGGACGGCCGCCGAGGTCGCCATCCAAAGCAGCGTGCACACCCGCCACGGCACCGAGCGCGTGATCCGCTATGCCTTCGAATATGCGCGCGCCAACGGGCGCAAGAAGGTGACCAGCGCGACCAAATCGAATGCCATGCAATTCAACATGGTGTTCTGGGACGAGGTCTTCGCCGGCGTGGCGGCGCAGTACGCCGACATTGCCCATGAACAGCAGTTGGTGGACTCGCTGTGTGCGCGCTTCGTGTCCAAGCCGGAAAGCCTGGACATGGTGGTTGCGTCGAACCTGTTCGGAGACATTCTGACCGACCTGGGCGCGGCCATCTCAGGCAGCATGGGCATTGCTCCGAGCGCGAATCTGAATCCCGAGCGGAAATATCCCAGCCTGTTCCAGGCGATCCATGGGTCGGCCCCCGACATTGCGGGCAAGGGGCTGGCAAATCCTTTGGGGACGGTGTGGTCCGTCCAGATGATGCTCGAGCACCTGGGCGAGCCGGATGCGGCCAAGGCGCTGATGCGTGCCATCGAGGAGTTCGCTGCCAACGCAACCGCGAAGACGCCCGACCTGGGGGGCCGTGCCAGTACGCGCGAAGCCACCGATGCGTTGTGCAAGTTGATTCGCGCCGAGCATTGAAAGACGGGGTCAGCGACTCATCCCACACCATGCGCGCCACGCGGCAATGGTTTTGAAGCTTGCCGGCGCGGCGAGCAATCCAATCCAAGCTGGTAGCAGCCGAAAACCGAACATGGAGGCCTGACGATGAATCCGTACGCGTCATTCCTGAAAGATCAAGAAGCAGCCGAGGTTATTACCGGTACGCCGACGCGCCTGGAGGCTTTGGCGAACCTGCTGGGTCCGGAGCGGATCAACTACTCGCCGGCGCCGGGGAAGTGGAGCGCGCGCGAGATTTTCTGCCACCTTGCCGATTGCGAGGTAGTGTTCGCCTTCCGCTTGCGGCAGACGCTGTCCGAGGACCATCACGTGATCCAGCCGTTCGATCAGGATCAATGGTCACGAATGTACGCCGGCCATGATGCGCACGCGGCGCTGGCGGTGTTTTCGGCAGTGCGCCACTGGAACCTGCAACTGATCGAGCACGCTGGTCCAGCGGCGCGGTCGAAGAAAAATACCCACCCGGAACGCGGCGAAGGAAGCTTCGGCGAGCTCATCGAGACCATGGCTGGTCACGACCTGAACCATGTCAAGCAGGTCGAGGCCATCACGAAAAAAGTCGCCGCGTAAAGAAACTTAGCCACAGATTCACGCGGATTCACACGGATAAAGCAAAAAAGAAAACGCGCCCTGTCTTGAGGCGCGTCTTGCCTTTGATCCGCGGAAATCCGTGGGAATCCGTGGCTAGGTTTTCTATTTGCCAATGCCGAGAAGGTCCACGTCAAAGATGAGGGTGGCATTGGGCGGGATAAGGCCGCCGGCGGCGCCGCGGCTGCCGTAACCCAACTCGGGCGGAATGCGCAACTGGCGCTTGCCGCCAACCTTCATGCCGGCGACGCCCTCGTCCCATCCCTTGATGACCTGGCCGGCGCCAAGCGCAAAAATAAACGGATCATTGCGGTCCACCGAGCTATCGAATTTCTTTCCATCCGTCAGCCAGCCGGTGTAGTGGACCTTGACCTTGTCGCCTTTCTTGGCGGCCGGGCCGGTGCCTTCCTTGATGTCCCAATACTCCAGGCCGTCGGGCTGCTTGGTCGGTTTACCGGCCACCTTGGTGGGCCCGCCGGGGTTCTGCGCGGGCGCGGAGGCGAGCAGGAACGCGAGTGCAAGGGTCGCGATAGCGAACTTCAGCATGAGGCTTGTTCTCCTGTACGACAACTCACCAAGCTATCACCGGCGCAGGAATTTCGCCAAGTGGGGAAGGATTAGGGTCGAGGGTCAATTTCCGCGTCGCCCGTTTTACGGCCACTCGACTGCGACAAATATCGAGCCGGCCGCAACTGGGGGCCGATGTGCTCGTTTCGCTAGCGCGATCCGCATCAGCAGCGGTGTTCGCGTGTCGCGGCACCGCCTACGTCCTTATCACCTTATCCAGCAACTGCTCAAACGCGGGATACCCGTGGAGGGGCAGCAGGTCCGGGTGCATCTTCAGCCAGATGTAATTGGTGTACCCGTTCTGGATCGCCAGCTCCAGTTGGTCAACCGCTTTTTTCTTCTCGTCCAGCAGGCTGAGCACAAAGGCCGCTTCCAGGTGAAGCCGGGACGCTTTCGCCATGGCCTTACGCAGCATTTGACGGGCGCGCTCGGTTTCCCCAAGGCGCGCGGAGGTTGCGGCCAGTGCCAGTTGTGTGCCCGGCTCATGCAACGTCTTTTTTTCGTGCGTTTCCACTTCGCGGCGATAGCGGGTGAAAGATTCGCGCGCTTTCTGGCGATCTCCCATCCGCTCATAAACAACTCCCATGTCGTAAAACACCGAGGTTTCGCTCGGATCGACTTTCTGGATCTGCTGTAGGGTTTCAATGGCCTGCTGGTAGTGGCCTTGCACGCGCTGGGTGTGCGCCAACCGGTAGCGGGATAACGTTGCCTGTGGATTGGCCGCTACCGCTTTCTCGAACGCGGCTTGCGCTTGCGGAAGTTCATTCTTCGCAAAGTACGACCAGCCCAGACAATCCTGCGCCCAGGCGTTTCCGGGATCAAGTTCCAGGATTTTCTGGCACACCGGCAGAGCCGAGGCGACGTCGCCCATCTGGTACAGGTAGGTGGCTCCCACATTCGCGTATGCGAGAACAAATCTTGGATCGATCCGGAGCGCTTCTTTGTACTCCGCAATCGCCTCCGGCACGCGCTTCATCTGAAGGTAGGTCCGGCCCAGGCTCACGTGCGTGACGGAGTCGTCGGGGTACAACGCTAGCAGAGTCTTCAAGTATCCGATTGCGTGTTCCGGATTCCTTTCTACTGCCCGGGCATGAAACGCCAGGATGCCGTATTTCTCCCGGTCAGTAAGCCCGTCTACGTGCTTCACCGCCTCGCTCAGCAGGCGTTTGCCCTCTTCGCCATCGAAATGAGGCAATCCGTTCATGGCTTGTTCCACGTGCATCATGCCCAGCGAAGCGCGGGCGGCAGTGAAGGTGGGATCGATGCGCAGTGCGTTTTCGAAATACACCTTTGCCTCGCCCCATTGGAGCGCTAAGGCCCTCTCCGTCGCGACCGAGTACTGCCGCAGGGCTTCTAGCGACTGCGTCGTCACCGAGCTGAGTCGCTTGCCTTGCGAGACGGTTTGCAAGGACTCGCCCAGGTCCTTGCGAATCGCTGCGGAGAGCGTGTCTACCGCATCGAGTACTTTGTCTTTGCCGTTGGCCTTCACAAACTCGGTCTTGACGTCTTTGCCGGAAGCCACGTCGCGGATACTGGCCACAACCCGGTAGTTTTCTCCGACGCCGCTGATGCTCGGCAGGACGATCACTTTCAGTCCCTCCCGCACGGCGATCTCTTGCGCCAGCGGTTCGTCGATCCGGTCCACTGCGGGCTTCTTCATTCGCTTTAGCGCCTCGCTTATCCGCCGCCGCGAGTAGACGTTGGCGTAGCTCGACTGCCCCAGGCTGGTCGTGAATGCCGTCGTCAGCGACTTGTCAAACACCGGATCGCCCGTCTGGTTCTCAAAATCGCTGATCAGCACGAAATCTCGCGGCGCAAAAGCCAGGGCCGGGGTACGGCCCGAGAACCAGACTATGATCAGCACCGCCACCAAGATGGACGCGGCCGAAACCAGCAACGTGTGGTACCGCCGTACCATGCGCCACTTCAGCCACCCTGGATATTGGGGTGCCGTCGCCGTGGCCGTCGGCATGCCCAGGCGCCGGAGGTCTACCAGTAGCTCCTTCGCTGACTGATAGCGGTTCTCGGGATCCTTCTCCAGGCATTTCAGGATGACGTCCGCCAGCCGGGCCGGGAGTTTCGGTTGCAATAGCTGCGGCGAGGGGGCGGCAGCATGGAGGATCTCGTCCGCCAGCGCGGTTGTGGTTGGGCCCTCGAACGGCCGCCGCCCCGTGGCCAGTTCATACAGCACCACGCCCGCCGCCCACAGGTCGGCGCGCGTGTCCACTTTTTCGCCCCGGAGCTGTTCCGGTGCCATGTAAGCCAGCGTCCCCGCCAGCCCGCGCTGCTCGGAGAAACTCTGCGTCACCGTTGATTGATCCGCCGGATCCACGCGCTTGGCCAGGCCGAAGTCCAGAATCTTAAGCCGCCCCTCGGGCGTCAGTCGCAGGTTCCCCGGCTTCAGGTCGCGATGGATCACCCCCTCGCGGTGCGCTGCCACCAGCCCCTCGGCCATTTGCATGCCGATCAGGATGACTTCTTTCTCCGGCAGCGGTCCCGCCGCCAGCTTGTTGTCCAGCGTCACGCCCTCGATCAGTTCCGTCACTAGGAAGTCGGTGCCTTCCTGGGTGTCGAAATCGAACACCGTAGCGATGTTGGGATGGCTGAGCCGGGAGAGGGCGAGGGCTTCCTTGCGGAAGCGCTTGCGGGCGAAGTCGTCGGCTAGCGTGCCAGGCGGCAGGACCTTCAGGGCGACGTCGCGCTCCAGGCGCTCATCGTGTGCCCGGTAGACCACGCCCATGCCGCCGGACCCGACTTCTTCCAGAACTCGATAATGACCAAGCGTGCGCCCTATGATGGAAGCGGAGGACGCCATAATGGGCGCATATTAGGCCGCAAGTGGAGGTTAAGTCAACGTAGCCTTACAGCTTCGCCAGGTGGAGGCGGATGCCCCCAAATCGCGAGAAATAGCAGACACATTTTCCGCGCACACCTGGTGGCCGGCGGGCGGATCACTCCTTATGAGCGCCACCGCATTCACCGCTTTGCCGTTACTTGGACGATTGTCGCCAAACCGGAAATTGACCCACTACCAGGATTTGCCCAAGGCCGCGAAGATTTCGCGGAGGCGTACAATCGTCGCTTCGCGATGGATCGCACGGGGTGAAAAGAATGTCGCGTTTGCGCTGGCTGTTGATGATGTTGTGCGTCGGGGCGCCGCTGATCGGGCAGCAGTTCAGCCCGTCGCTGTATCAGGAGATGCGGTGGCGAATGATTGGGCCGTTTCGCGGCGGGCGAACGGTGGCGGCGACGGGGATTCCCGGCAAGCAGAACGTGTTTTACATCGGAGTCAACAACGGCGGCGCCTGGAAGAGCACCGACTTCGGGCACACCTGGCATCCGATCTTCGACGGCCAGCCATCCGGCTCCGTCGGAGCGCTGGCGGTGGCGCCCTCCAATCCCGACATCATTTACATCGGCAGCGGCGAGGGCCTGCAGCGGCCGGACCTCTCAACCGGCGATGGAATTTACAAGTCCACCGACGGCGGCAAGACCTGGCAGCACCTCGGCCTGCGCGACGGCTGGCAGATTCCGGTGGTGCTGGTAGACCCGCGCGATCCCAACCGCGTCTTTGCCGCGGTGCTCGGACATCCCTACGGGCCGAACCAGGAGCGCGGCGTATTCCGCTCGACCGACGGCGGAAAAACCTGGGAAAAGATTCTCTACCAAGACGAGAACACGGGCGCGATTGATTTGGCGTTTGACCCGAAGAACTCGCAGACCGTGTACGCCGTGCTGTGGTCGGCGCGCCGGCCGCCATGGACCACCGGGGGAACCATTCTCGGGCCGGGCAGCGGACTATTCAAATCCACCGACGGCGGAAAAACCTGGCAGCCGCTGACCCAGGGACTGCCGACATCGGCGGAAGGGCTGGGGCGAATCGGGCTCGGAATCGCGCCCAGCAATCCCAATCGCATCTATGCGACGGTGCAGGCGGACGCGGAGCACGGCGGCCTCTATCGCTCCGACAATGCCGGCCAGACATGGAACCGGGTCAACAATGAAACGCGGGTCTACGGTCGCGCCGACGATTTTGCCGAGGTCAAGGTAGACCCACGCAATCCGGACGTCGTGTACTCCGCAAATATCTCGATGTATCGCTCCACCGACGGCGGAACCAGCTTCACCGCGATCAAGGGCGCGCCCGGCGGCGATGACTACCACCGCATCTGGATCAACCCGGAGAATCCCGACATCATCCTGCTGGGCGCCGACCAGGGCGCGACGCTGACCGTGAACGGCGGCGCTACCTGGAGTTCGTGGTACAACCAGCCGACGGCGCAGTTCTATCACGTCATCACCGACGACCGCTTTCCCTACTGGGTGTACGGCGGGCAGCAGGAGAGCGGGTCGGCCGGCACCGCCAGCCGCAGCGATTATGGCGCCATCACCTTTCGCGACTGGCACACCGTGGGCGCGGAGGAGTACGGCTACGTCGCGCCCGATCCGCTGAATCCGAACATCATTTACGGCGGCAAGGTCTCGCGCTACGACCAGACGACCACGCAGACCCAGGACGTTTCACCGGTGGTGCTGCGGACAGGGAAGTACCGCTTCAATCGCACCGCGCCGCTCATCTTTTCCCCGGTGGACAAGCGCGCGCTGTACCTCGGATCGAACGTGCTGTTCAAGACGACCAACGGCGGGCAGAGCTGGGAGGTCGTCAGTCCCGACCTGACGCGCGAGCATCCCGGCGTGCCGCCAAACCTGGGAAATTTCGCGGCCAAGGACAAGACCGAACATCGCGGCGTGATCTACAGCATCGGGCCGTCATTCAAGGATGCAAACGTCATTTGGGTAGGCAGCGATGACGGGCTCATCCACGTGACGCGCGACGGCGGCAAGACCTGGCAAAACGTCACGCCTGCGGAGTTGACGCCATGGAGCAAGGTGGCGCAGATCGAGGCCGGGCACTTCGACAACAACACCTGCTATGCCGCGGTGAACCGCTTCCGCCTCGATGACATGCATGCGTACATCTACCGCACGCACGACGGCGGCGAGACCTGGCAGAAAATCACCAACGGCTTGCCCGACGATGCTGCGGTGAACACGGTGCGCGAAGATCCGGAGCGCAAGGGCCTGCTGTTTGCCGGAACGGAGACCAGTATCTGGGTGTCGTTCGATGACGGCGACCACTGGCAAGTGCTGCAACTGAACCTGCCGCACACCTCCATGCGCGACCTGGTGGTGCATGGCGACGACATCGTAGTGGGCACGCACGGGCGGTCGTTCTGGATCCTGGATGACATAACGCCCTTGCGGCAGATTTCGGCCATGGATAATGCCAATGCCGCGCAGGCCGGGGCGCATCTTTTCAAACCGCAGATCACGTATCGCGTGCGGCGCAGCACTAATACCGACACGCCGCTGCCGCCGGAAGAGCCGGCGGGTCAGAATCCGCCGGATGGCGCAATAATCAACTACTACTTGAAGGATGGAAGCCAACAGGCTGTTTTAGAAGTATTTGATGCTGCCGGGAAGTTGGTGCGGCGCTTTGCCAGCACGGATAAGCCGGAGGAGATCAATCCCAGAGAGCTGAATGTACCGGAATATTGGGTCAAGCCGCCGCGGGTATTGGCGGCCTCGGCGGGGATGCACCGCTGGGTTTGGGACCTGCACTATCCGCCGCCGGCGGTGCTGAAGCGGGATTTGCCGATTTCGGCGATTCCCCACGACACGCCGTTGGCGCCGCCGGGGCCGAGCGCGCTGCCGGGCGAGTACACGGTGAAGCTCACGGCGGGCGGCGAGACATTCTCGCAAAAACTCACGGTGAAGATGGACCCGCGCGTCACCACGCCGGCGGAGGGCCTGGCATTCGCAATTCGACGTCGCAAATGATTATTGCCGACTTGCTACGCAGGACTACGACGCGCTGCAGCAGGTGCGCTCGGTGCGGGCGCAGCTAAGGAATCTGCTGATGCCCGCCAAGTCGCTACCCAGCGATGCTGCCGAAGCGATCAATGAGCTGGACAAGACCTTGCGAGCCCTGGAGGGCGCGCCTGGCGAATACGGACAGCGCGCGGCCAGCGACAATCTTGCGGGCCTGAACAGCAGCCTCGGGACCGTGTACGAGATGGTGGACAGCGCCGACGCGGCGCCGACATCGCAGGCGGTGGCGACCTTCCGCGACTTGCAGCGGTCGCTGACACCGCTGCTCACAACATGGGACCAGGTAAAGGCGCGTGACGTCCCGGCGCTCAACCAGAAATTGCGGTCGGCAAATTTGCCCGAAGTGCAGATTTCCAGCGGCGCAAAGTAAACGCCAGCAGTTTCAGGATTAGTGTAGCCGAGAGAGGAAAACCGAGATCCCTCGACTCGGGTTTCCCGCGCTGGAAAAAACGCGCGGGAGCCCTCCCTCGCTCGGGATGACATCGGCTACATAAAAAGTGAAAACGGCTTAGCAGCAGAGAAGCGCAGCGTATGGCCGGGTTTTGGTTAGCGCGGAGCCGTCGCCGTGAACCCTGTCTCCGGCCACTGCTGCACGATCGACCATCCGGACGGCGATTTCCAGATGACCGAACCACGGTGCCACTTGCCGCCGGGAGCGATCACCTCGACCACTGCTGCGACCGCGGGCGGATGACCCGCGGACAAGGCCGCCGCTGCCCGGCGTGCATCGTTGTCGCCGGCGCGGGGTTCCGATGCAGGCAGGGGAGTCAGCAGGGTTCGTCGCCAGGTTGCGTAGGGCGCCCATTCATCGGTGGTCAGCACGATCGTGTCGGCCGGTGTGTGCTGCTGAATCCAGGCGTAGGCACGCCAGCGATCGGGATTGCGCTCCGGGGCGAAGCTCTCGCGCCACAGCGGGATATTGGAAAGCGCCAGCAGCAGCGCGATCGCGAATGCTGCACCAATCTCCAGCCGATATCGCGCCGCCAGGCGGAACATGGCGTACCCGGCGAACACGCTGAGCAAGTAAACCAGGTCGGTGATGAAGCGTGAGGGCTCCAGCGCGGTGCGCTCCTCTCCCCAATGGTGCAACGCGTAGGCGCGATAAACCGGGCCACACAGCAGGTACGCGGCAACCAGCGCGAGTGACATCGCGAGCAGCATGCCGGCGCGCGCTCCTGCCTCGCGCATCCATGACAGGACGATGCCGCAAATTGCAAAAGCCACGAAAATCACGCCCATGCCGGCCATCAGCAACCAGATTGAATTGGTGCTTTGGAATCGGAGCGCATCGGTGTCGCCAATCCGGGCGGCCTTCATGGCTTGCGGCACAAGATAGGCGGAGGCCAACCCGACACTGCCGGCCACTCCGAGCGCCAAAGCGCGCAGCTTGCCCCACTTTTCAGGTTCGGCGCTTCCGGGCGAGAGCAGTAAATAACCGGCAGCAACTCCAAGCGTAATGCCCGCTACCAGGGCCACATGATGGTGCGTCACGAACATGGCGGCGAGGAACAGGGCAATGGCAGCAGCGCTGCGCAGATGGCACGCCGGCTGGGCCATGATGGCGATCACCGGAATCAGAAAAACCATGCCCAGTTGGTTGGGCAGCCCTCCCCAGTTGTAATAGGCGATGCTGCCGAGGAAGGCCCACATGCCATAGGCGAACGCGGAATACAGCGCGACCTCCGAGGAGCGGAAAATACTTCTCGCGAGGCCGTACACCTGGGCGGTGGTGATCACGCCCAGCGCCGGAACCAGCAGTTGGAAGACGCGGTGCAGCGGAATTGAGGTCAGACGGGAGAGCACCACAATCAGGAGATGACTTCCCAGAGGATAGTTCAGCGAGACGGTTTCAAACGGTGTCCAGTCGTAGATGAGTTTGTCGGTGAGCAGCAGTTTCTTCGCCAGCAGCAGATGGAAGCTGGGGTCCCATCCGAGAGGGATGTCGCGAACAAACGTGGGCGCGAAGCGGGAGACGGCGACCATGGCGAGCAGTAACGCCAGCCACCACTGGGTGCGATCTCGCTCAGGCGATTGAAGGCGAGGCGAGCGAAGCCAGGCGAGCAGCAGGCTCAGCGCAACTGCGCCCATCCACAGCGGCCAGAACAGCGACAGGCGGAATCGGGAAACATAGAACGCGATCAGGACGGCGAGCGCAAGCCCGGCGGTAGCGCCCCAGGTCAGGCGGTCCACCAGGTCATGATCGGGAAACACGACGCGCCACAGGAAAATGCCGGGGATGGCGAGGACCGCGAGGCCGGCCACGAGGGCTGCGATATCCAGCATGAAGCGGAGTACCCGGCAATCCTATATCACAGTTGGCAGGCCCGGTCAGGCGGGCGACAGTTCCAGATAGATGCTGTCCTTACTCCAAAGCCAGGGAACGCGGGCCAGCCAGTACTTGCGGCGGATCGCCTGGCGGGCGGCGGCCTGGTCAGACGCGATGCGCGCTGTGGCAGCAACGTGCGGGCCCAGCGGCCGGCCGCGGATGGTGGAGGGCGCGACCTCGACGCGCGGATTGTTCCGAATCCGTTTCATCTTGCCGGCGTCGGGACGGGTGAAGATGTACAGGCGGCCATCGGCCTCGGCGAACCACACCGGTGTATGCACCCCCGCGCCGGTCTTGCGGAAGGTGACCAGGTCAATGTAATGGCGGCCGCGCAGGTAAGTGAAATCGCCGGGCATCGGCGATCAGTTTATCTGATTAGAATGGGGCCGGTGAATGAGCAGCCCAACTTCCCGTATCGCGCCTGGTTGCGCGAGTGGTTCACGCGGCGCGGCGTGCTGCGCACCTCGGCGGAGCTGGTGAAGGGTGCTTTCGAAATTGCGCGCGACCATCTGCCGTGGCGCCGCCGCCTGCGCTACGGCGACATTGATTTCGACTGGGACTATCGCGTGGATACCACCTGGTCAAACCTGCCGCTGGGCACGCGCATCCGCGAGGTGCTGGCAGGCCGCGGCTACCAGCCCAGCGACCCGCTGACGTTCCACGAAATGATGGCGCAGCTTGCCATTGATTTTCGCGACTTTGCGTTGCTTGATCTGGGCTCGGGCAAGGGACGTGCGCTGCTGATGGCTTCCGACTATCCCTTTCGGAGAATCATTGGCGTCGAACTGCTGCCGGAATTGCACGCCATCGCGCAGGAGAACGTCCGCAAATATTCCAGCCAGCGGCAACAGTGCCGCAGTTTCGAATTGCACTGCGGCGACGCGCGCCAGTTTCAGCTTCCGCCGGAACCGCTGGTGGTGTTCATCTTCGATCCGTTCCCGGAAGACATTCTGCGGGAGGTGATCGCCGGGGTGGAGCGGTCGGTGAGGGAATCGCCGAGAAAGGTATATCTGGCGTATCAAAATCCGATTTCGGAGCGCATGGTGGCAGAGTTTTCGGGATTGCGGAAGATTGCGGGAACGATCCAATACGCGATCTTTGAAACGAAGTAGCCGGTAGTCGGTAGTCCGTAGCCTGTAATCCCCGGACTACCGACCACTAACTACGGGCTACCGGTTCGTCACTCGTAGCGCAGTGCTTCCACCGGCTCCATTTGCGCCGCCTTCAGCGCCGGCCAGAAGCCGGAAATTACGCCCACGGCGGCCAGGATTAGGAATGAGACACTAAGCACTACCGGCGAGGTGCGCAGGAAGATGTCGCCTTCGTGGTTGGCCATGTGGAAGTCCTCGGCGTAGAGCGGCATGGGCGGCACGGCGTGAGCGATGGCGACGGCGATGATCATGCCCAGCGCGCCCCCGATAAAAGTAATGACCAGGGCTTCGACCAGGAACTGGCCGAGGATATCGCGTTTGCGTGCGCCCACCGCTTTGCGCAGGCCGATCTCGCGGGTGCGTTCGGTGACCGAAACCAGCATGATATTCATCACGCCGACGCCGCCGACCCCCAAAGTGAGCGCGCCAATCAGCCCGAGGATGACCTGCAGCGCAATCGAGAACTGCTGGATTTCCTGTGCGTCTTCGACCGTGTCCCATTCCGGCGTAGCCTTGTCATCCTTGGGATCGAAGTGATGGCGGCGCGCCAGCACGCCGCGGACAGCTTGCAGCGCCTTGAGGTGCAGCTCGGGCGTGAGGGGAGCGAAGACGATCATGCCGGGATCGCGGACGTCCATGATGTCGCGATAGGTCTCGAACGGAATGAAGACATTTTCGTTGTCGGGACCGTTATTGGATGAGTCCTGAATTTTCATCCGCAGCAGGCCGATGATCCGGAAATCCTGGCCGCGGATGGTGACGCTTTGGCCCACCGGATTGAGACCGTAGAAAATCTTCTTGGCGGCGCGCTGGCCGAAAATCACCACCCGGCGGTGCTCGATGAAGTCGCCTTCCTCGAAGTAGCGGCCGTCTTCCACCTCGAGACGCCGCATGGCGCCGTACGGGAACTGGACGGCCTTGCTGGAGATGGAGATGACCTTGTTGCCGTATTTGAACGGCAGGTTGGTATCGTCTTCGGCGCTGACCCCTTTGATGAGCGGCACTTCTTCGCGAATCGCCTCGATGTCTTCGTACTTGTAGCGAATGCGGCGGCCGGCGCGCTCGCCGCCCGCCTGCATGCTGGTCTGGCCTCCCCAAAGCATGATGACGTTGTTGCCGATGCCGAGGAACGCGTTGAGCACGCTCTCGCCGACGCCCTGGCCGTAGCCGAGCAGCAGCACCACCGTGACCAGACCCCAGGTGATTCCCAGCATGGTGAGAACGCTGCGCAGACGGTGGCGCGCCAGCGACTCCCAGCTTTCGACGATGATTTCCTTCAGCCCCATGCGGATTTACTCGTAACGCAAGCACTCGATCGGGGACAGCGCCGCGGCCCGGCGCGCCGGATACATGCCGGCGGTGATGGTGATCAGCGACAGCGTCGCAATGGATGCCAGCAACGCCCCGGGAACGATGTCGGGCGGAGGAATGAACTCCGGCAGCGTGACCCTTTGCAGAAGGACGCAGATTCCAAGTCCGAGGACCAGGCCGATGGCGCCGCTCAAGATGGTGAGGGTAGCGGATTCGGCAAAGAACTGCCTTTGAATGTCGCCCGCCGTAGCGCCCAGCGCCTTGCGCACGCCGATTTCGCGGGTGCGCTCGGTCACCGACACCAGCATGATGTTCATCACCCCGATGCCGCCGAGGGAGAGCGTCATCAGCGCTACCGCGCCGAAGAACAGCGTCATCACGTTGAAGATCCGCTCTGTGAGCTTGGCGCCGTGCATGGTGTCCCAGACGAACAGCGCGTACCTGTCTTGCGGATCGAAATGATGGAGGCGGCCCAGGGTGCGGTACACCTGGGCGACGGCTTCTTCGTGCTGCCCGGGATCGGCGACCTCGAACACCAGATTGCTGATGTAGCCCCGGCTGATCCAGGGACGCTCGGGCGGCGGAAAATCACGCGCCATGGAGGAGTACGGAACAAAGAGCTGCGTATTGTCGGGTCCGGAACCGTAACTGCCGTTCTGCTTCTTCTTCTCCAGGACGCCGATGACCTGGTAGGGATAGCCGGCAATCACCAGCGTAGCGCCAACCGCGGGCTGGCCTCGGAATAATTGCTGGCGCGCTTCGACGCCGAGCACGACCACGCGCCGGGCCTCGGTCTCGTCTTCGGCGACCATCAGGCGGCCTTCGCTTGCCGTCAGCGAACGGAAGGTCTGATACTCCGGCCACACGCCGCGGATCGGGCGGTTGGCCGAGTTGAAGGCGCTCACCTCGGGGACGGGCCGAATCAGTTCCGGGCTGACGGTCTTGATGAGATAGCACTCCCGCTGGATGGCGCGTGCGTCTTCCACGTTGAGCCGGATCGGACGCCCGCCGGCGTAGCCTCCCGCTTCCGTGCTGGTGCGTCCGCCCCAGACAATGGCCAGGTCCACGCCGATGCTGCGCATGCGGCGCTTCTGGTCGCGGTTGAAGCCGCGCCCCAGCCCGACCAGCAGCACCACCGAGGTGATGCCCCAGATGATCCCGAACATCGTCAGGAAGCTGCGCATCTTGTGCGCGCGCATCGAGCTGAGTGTCTGGCGGGCTATTTCACGAAGATTCAAGCGGGACTCCGAAACACAGTCTGGCAGCGTTCTCCGTAGTAGGTACGCGACGCAACCACTTCTGGTTCCTTGGACTGGTGGACGGCGGGTTCGTGAGCAAGAATGTATTCAGCCAGAAAGGCAGGCGAGATCAAAATCGGAACTTCAGGCTGCCGCCGCGCATGTGGGGAAAACGAAATATCAGAGCGGTGTCGTACAATGCCCGTTTCACAACAATACTCGCAAGGAGCTGAGATGCGTTATTCGGCAATTCTGGCGTTTTTCGTGATTTTTTCGCTGGCAGCAATGGCGCAGGAACGAGGGGCGGAACGCCGCGGCGCCACGCCTGCCGAACATCCCGCCGAAGCCAAAGGTGACGAAGCCCCCAAGCCGCCCGTCGCCGAGAAGGAAGCGCCGGAAGAGAAGCCGGTGGTCACGCATCACCAGATGACGGTCGGCGGCAAGCCGCTGCATTACACCGCGACCGTCGGCATGATGCCGATCAAGAACGAGCAAACCAACAAGGTGGAAGCGCACATGTTCTACGTGGCGTACACGCTGGACAATCCGCCGGCGGGACGTCCGCTGACTTTTGCCTTCAATGGCGGGCCGGGCTCGTCGTCGGTGTGGTTGCACATGGGCGCCATCGGGCCGAAACGCGTCAAAATGCTGCCCGAAGGCGGCATGCCGGCGCCGCCCTACCAGATCGAGGACAACCAGTACACCTGGCTCGACGCCACCGACCTTGTCTTTATTGACCCGGTCGGCACCGGTTACAGCCGCGCGCTCACCCCGGAGCTGGGCAAGAAATTCTGGGGCTTGCAGGGCGACATCGCGTCGGTGGGCGAATTTATTCGCATGTACCTGACACGCTCGAAGCGCTGGACCTCTCCGCTATTCCTCGCCGGCGAAAGTTATGGCACCACGCGCGCCGCGGGCTTGTCCGGCTACCTGATTGATCGCGGCATTCCGCTGAATGGCATCACGCTCATCTCCTCCGTGTTGCACTTCGAAACCCTGAGCTTCGCGCGCGGCAACGATCTGCCCTACATCGCCTACCTTCCGACCTACGCCATGACGGCGCAGTACCACAAGCGGCTGCCGCCCGATGTGCAGCAGATGGACGGGGCAAAGCTGCTGGCCGAAGTAATGCAGTGGGCGAACACGGGCTATACGGAAGCCTTGCAGAAGGGCGACCGCCTCACCGCCGACGAGCGCCAGGCCGTCATCGAGCGGCTGGCGCGCTACACCGGGCTGAGCCACACCATCCTTGACGAGCACGACCTGCGCATTGACCAGTCCACCTTCAGCCGCGAGTTGTTGCGCGACCGCAAGCTCCAGGTCGGGCGTCTCGACAGCCGCTTCCTGGGACCGGCCTCGCCCGAGATGGGCCCCTATGGCTACGATCCCAGCGAAGCCGCCATCCGCCCACCGTTTACCACCGTTCTCAACGAGTACATCCGCTCCGAACTCGGCTACCAGACCGACCTGATTTATTACATTCTGGGCGGCGGCATCGGCGCGCAGTGGGACATGGGCACGTCGAACCCGCGGAGGATTTCCCGAAACCGCCGAGGCCCTGCGCCGCGCCTTCGTGAAGAATCCTTACATGCGCGTGCTGGTGGCGGAAGGCTGGTACGACGTCGCCACGCCCATCCTCGGCATCGAGTACACCCTCAGCCACATGGGGCTGGACGCCTCCATGCGCAAGAACATCTCGACCGCGCAGTATCCCGCCGGCCACATGGTGTACATCCAGGTGACCTCGCTGGCGAAGATGAAGAAGGACGTGGTCGAGATGATGCAGCAGGCGCTGAAGGGCGGAGGCAACGACCTGAGCCCGGCGAAATAAAATCGGGTGATTTCGTGATCGGGTGATCGGATGATCTGCAACTTCGGCGGATCAGATCACCCGATCACCAGATCGCCAGATCACCCGATCACCAGATCACCCGATTATTTCCACGCCCCTTCCTGCCCTGGCTCATATCCCGGAATTTTCTTCCCTTGCAGATAAATCTCGAACCAGTTGACGATGTGCTCCAGGCGCTCGATGCGGTGCCACGGCTGCCCCGAGCGTGACAATTCGTGCGATTCGCCGGGAAAGCGCACCATCGCGGTCGGCACCTTGCGGTACTTCAGCGCGCGGAACATCTCCTCGCCGCCGGCCCCTTCCGGCGTGCGCCAGTCGGCATCGCCCAGGATCAGCATCAGCGGCGTTTTCACCTCGTTGATGTAGGTGATCGGCGAGCGCTCCACGTAGTCCTGCGGGTCTTCGAACGGAGGCTTGCGGAACCAGTTCGGCTGGAACAGCGTGAAGTCCGCCGAGTACCACCATGCCGCCCAGCTCGCGATGTCGCGCTGCGAGACCGCGGCGGCGAAGCGTGTGGTGTGGCCCACCACCCAGTTGGTCAGCAACCCGCCGCCGCTGCCGCCGGTTACGCCCAGCCGCTTTTCGTCGATGTACCCGCGCCGGATCAGTTCATCCACGCCCGCCATCAGGTCTTTGAAATCGTCGCCGGGATAGTGGTACTGGATGATGTTGCCGAACTCCTGCCCATAGGTCGTGCTGCCGCGCGGATTGGGATAGAGCACTACGTATCCCTTAGAGGCCATCCATTGGAATTCGTGGTCGAAGACGTAGCCGTACGCGCCGTGCGGCCCGCCGTGAATGTTCAGGATGAGCGGGTACTTCTTTTTCGGATCGAAGTCCGGCGGCTTCTGCGCCCACGCCTGGATCTTCTTGCCGTCGAAGCTGGTGTAGGTGATCTCTTCCGGCTCAGTCAGGTTCAGTTGCGAAAACAGCTTGTGATTGACGTCCGTGAGGCGCTGGAGCGAGCCGTTTGGCAGCACGACGAACAGGTCTCCGATGTTGGTCGGCGTGGAGACACGCACAACGAGCATGCCGCCGTCGGGCTTCTCAACATACGAGCCGACCGCCTGGTCGCCGCGAGTTACCGACGAGTTCTTCCCGGTGGCAACATCGAAGCGCTCCAGGTTGCCTCGCCCCTCGCGCCCAACCAGGACCACCAAGGAGTTCCCGTCGGCGCTCCACAGCGGACGCGATCCGCCTGAGGCGCGCGGCGGCCCCTGGTCGCCGAACACACCTGAGCCCACGTCCCAGTCGAAGTTCGTGGTCAAATTGCGCGGCTTGGCGCCCGGCGCCAGGTCTACGACCCACAGGTCCTCCTGGGTATAAGAGCGCACCGGCTGATTGGGCGCGCCCAAGAACGCCATCCGCTTGCCGTCGCGACTGACGGCAATCGAGCGCAGCGCGCCGCCCTCAATGCGCGTGACTTCCTTGCTCTCGCCGCCGGTTGCGGGAACCGAGTACACGGCGTTCTGCCCCAATTCGTAGTACGGCTCCAGCGATCGGTCGGAAACGAAATAGATCTTCGAACCGTCCGGCGCCCAGGTGGCTTCCTGTTCGGAAAATTCGCCCGAGGTAAGCTGCTTGGGCTTGACGCCCTCCTCCGCACCGCTGCCGGCGGGAATGCTCCAGATGTGGCTGGGATGGGTGAAATCGAGATACCCGATGCCGTTCATGCGATAGACGGCGCGGCTGACGACGCGCACGTCGCTCTCGTGCTCCGGCTTTCCGCACTTCGCTTTGTCACTCTCGGATTCTTTGTCCTTGCCGTCTTTGCCGCCCTTGCACGCTTCTTTCGTTTCATCCTCCGCAGTGGTGGTGCTGTTGAAGGCTATGCTGCGGCCGTCCGGCGCCCAGGTGGGCCGTGACACGCCTTTCGGCAACTTGGTCAGTGGCCACGGCTCGCCGCCGGTGAGGGGAAGGATGTAGACCTGCGGCGGCTGACGCTTGCCGTCCTTATTCTCCACGCTGCGCACAAACGCCAGCCGCGTGCCCTCCGGCGACCACTGTGGAGACGTGTCGCGCGTGCCTGAGGTCAGCATGCGCGGCTCGCCACCGCGGGTGGAGACGGTCCAGATGGACGTGTCGTAGTCGTCCTTCTTGTCGTTGACCACCACTCGGACGAACGCCACCTGCGAACCGTCAGGCGAGACCTGCGGATCGGCGATCCAGGTGAACTGAAACAGGTCTTTTTCCGTGATCGGGCGTTGGCCGGCCGCGGAAGAGGCCAGGGTGCACAGCAACAAGCAGGCGAGCAGGGCGGCACAGCGGCCGCGGGCAGATTTCATGGCGAGCTCCGAATAGAAATGTCGTGATACGACAGGCCTACCCTCCCCCGAGGTGCGGGTCGGTGGAATGATATCAAACGGCCCAGGGGTGCCATTGGTCGAGGCGGGTTTCCAGTTCGGCCAGCGACTCGACCCGCGGATACGCGGTATCGCGATACGCGCCGGCGATATCGATCAGCACCGCACCCATGCCCACCGCCTGCGCGCCGATGAAGTCAATGGAGTAAACGTCACCGACATACAGGCTCTCCTCCGGCGTGGCGCCCAACTCCGCCAGGGCACAGTCGAAGATGCGCCGGTCGGGCTTCTCAAAACCCCAGTGGCGCGATTCGGTGAAGGAAGCGAAGCAGTCGTCGAGCTTGAGCAACTCGAACAACCGGCGCACGCTGCCGTCGGAGTTGCTGATCAGCCCGATACGATACCGGCGCTTGAGCCGTTCCAGCACCTCGCGAGTATGGGGGCGCACTCGCCGCCAGTTCATGCCGCTGCGCGCGGCCGCGACCAGCGCGGCACGGAGCCGGGCATCATCGGCGATGTCCAACTCGCGAAACAGGCTGAGGTAATACAGGTCCCAGTATTGCGCGTCCACGGAGTGGTGCCCGTCGCGCGCCGCGTCGAATTGGCGCTTGGCATCGCGTTCGGCGGCCTGAAGCTGTTCTTCGGAAGGAAACAGGTGGAGCTCGGCCAGCGCCGCCAGGGTGAGCGCGGGGTCGGGAAAGACGATGGTACCGCCGGCATCGAAGAAAATCGTAGTGAGTGACACGCAAGCGGCCGCAGGGGCGCGGAACTCAGGCCAATGTACCACAGCCGCGGCGCTGAAACTGCGTGCCGGGGCCCAGGCGAAGCGTAGAATTGAATCTCATTCCGAAACGGTTGCCCCACCCTTATCGCTCCCGGGTTTGGAGCGATAGGGTGGGGATTTTCCCGAGCTGCCAGAAGCTGCAAGCTGCGCGAAGTGGCTCGTGTCCCAACTTGGAATTGGCGCACCGCGGCGGAGTAAACCAGGTGCTGGTTGGCGACCCGCCGCTGATATGCTTCGGCAGGCGGCTGGGGCAACGTTTTATAGGCGGGTGCATTCATGGCGGAAACCGTATTCGTAGCGGATATCGGCACGACCAAAATATCGGCCGCAGTTCTGGACCGGGATGGCAAGGTGCTGGCACGCAGGACGGAGTCGCTGGATGCATCGACCACGCTCGGGCCGGTCAAGCAGATCGCGCGCATAGCGTCCGAACTCGGGCAGGCACGAGACAAGTACAGCGCGGCGGGAATCGCCGTTGCCGGTATGGTGCGTTGCGACGGCACGGTTTGCTCCCAGGACCTGCCGGGCTGGGACAAGGTCCCGCTGGCTCGCCTCCTGCAAAGCAAGCTGCGCGTTCCGGTGGTGGTGGAGAGCAACTACAACGCCGCCGTGCTGGGCGAGACCTGGCGTGGCGCCGGTCGCGGCAAGAATGACGTGGTCGTGCTCACCGCCGGTGTGACCGTGGGCGCGGGAATCATCTGCGGCGGGCGGCTGCTGCGCGGCGCGCATGGTCTTTCCGGCTCCGCCGGGTGGATGGCGGTCAGCGAAGCCGACGGTTTCGAGGTGCGCAAGTGCGGAGGTCTGGAGGCGTCCGCCTCCGAGCCGGCCATCGTGCATGCCGCAAAAAATGCGGTCGTAGCCGGTTTCGGCGGCGCCCTGGCCGAGTTCGAGCCGGATGCTTTCGCCGCCGAAAATATCGCCGAGCTTGCCCGCCGTGGCGATGCCACCTGCAAGCAGATCTACCGGCGCGCCGGCAAGCTGCTCGGACTTGCGGTCGCCAACCTGGTCAATCTTTTCGATCCCGAGGTCGTGGTCTTCGGCGGATCGCTGGTTTCCTCCACCGACCTGTTCTGGGACGAACTGACCCACACCGCCCTCAGCCGCTGCCATCCCATCGCCGCACGCCAGGTACGCATCCGCATCAGCGGCCTGGGCGAAGATGCCAACCTTCACGGCGCCGGCTATCTTGCGTGGCAGTGCGCCAACACCGCCGCCTCGCCGCCCGCCGCTTATGATGACCCCCACCAGGTTTCGGCCAAGAAAGTGAAGAAAAAATTGTCGTCCCCGCGCGCCCACGCCGTAGCCCGGTAGTTTGAATTCCGGGACAGCGTAAAATTCAATTCTCTCTTCCATGGTTCCAACGCCCTTATCCGGTGCAGCCTTCAATCGCGGACGCCTGTTCCTCTCCGCCTGCGGTGCGTTGTTCGTATTCGGCGTCGTGCTGGTGCTGCTCGGGACTCTTTTCGGCATGCCGCAGATGCGCGCGCGGCTGCAGTTGACCGACATGGTGCGCCAGGGCAATCTGCAAACTCTGCTGCTGTTCGGGGTTTTCCTAGCGACGGTGATCGCCGGGCCGCTCATCGACCGGTTCGGCAACAAGCTGATGCTGGCCGTCTCCGCCTTGCTGGCCACCGTGGCGATGGCCGGATTCGCGGTCGCAACCGGTTACCGCGCGGCACAAGTATTCGGGTTCATTCTGGGCGCGGGTGGCGGCGGCCTGAACATGGCGAGCAATGTACTGGTCTCCGATATTTTCGGAGACGACCGTGGAGCGAAGCTGAACCTGGTCGCGGTTTTCTTTGGCGTTGGGGCACTGTTCATTCCGCTGGCCGCGGCCGCCGCCGGTCCCGCACACATCGTTCCCATCATGCTCGCGGCCGCCGCCATTTCCGCCGGCTGCATGGTTGCCTATCTTGTCCTTCCGTTTCCGCCGGCGCGCGAGGCGAGCGGGTTCTCGCTCCGGGAAGCCGGTAACGTGGTGCGCTACCCCGGCGTGCTGCTGTTCGCGTTTCTTCTCTTCTTCGAATCCGGCAACGAGGCGGCCTTCATTGGATGGACTTCCACCTGGGCCGGAGAGATGGCTGCGACGGCCCGCAATGCGACCCTGGTCCTGGCGCTGTTTCAAGCCATGATGATGCTGGGGCGGATCAACGCCAGCCGCCTGCTGCGCGCCATTACCGAGCAGCAGTTGGTGTTGGCCAGCGGCGTGGGCGCGCTGATCGCCACGCTAATTGTGGCGCTCGCGCCTTCGGTCCCGGTGCTGGCCCTGGGTGTAGCGCTGGGCGGTCTGGCTTGCGCTTCGATTTATCCCACCATGCTGGCGATTGCCGGCGATCGCTACCGCAGCTTTTCCGGGACCGTGTTCGGCGTGCTCTTTGCCGTCGGGCTCAGCGGAGGAATGGTGTTCCCGTGGAGCATTGGGCACCTGTCGCAATCGTTCGGATTCCGCGCCGGCATGGCGATGCCCTTGCTCGGTGCTGCCATGATTTGCGTGCTCCTGCTCATCATCCGCGCGCGGGATGGCAAATCGGCAGCGACGACCACACCTGCAGGCTGAAATCGAGAAGCGGCACGAAATTTTTGTCAGAGACTACAATCGTGAAGTTCTTCAAATTATCAAATTACAAAATTACCAAATTGCCAAATGTTCTCTCGCCGCACCAATTGGCCGCTCGCGCCCAACCGCTTCAGCACGGCGCTGGAGAAGCATCGGGCGTCGGGCAGGGAACTGCTCGACCTTGCCGCCTCCAATCCCACCAACCTCGGCCTGCGCTACGACGCGGAGGCGATTCTTGCCGCGCTCGCGAACCCGAACGCCCTCGAGTATCGTCCGGACGCCAAGGGCATGCGCGTGGCCCGCGATGCCGTGAGCGCGTACTACCGCGAGCGCGGCGCTCACATCGACCCTCAGCGGCTGGTGCTTACCACCAGCACCAGCGAGGGTTATTCCTTCGTCTTCCGCCTGCTCTGCGATCCCGGCGATGAAGTGCTGGTGCCCGCGCCCAGCTATCCGCTCTTCGAATTTCTCGCTGACATCCAGGACGTGCGGCTTCGCCCTTATCCGCTGTTCTATGACCACGGTTGGCACCTGGATGTGCACGCCCTCACCACCGCCGCGGGCGAGCGCACCCGCGCCATCCTGCTGGTTCATCCCAACAACCCCACCGGCTCTTACGTCAAGCCGGCCGAGGCGGAGCAGTTGAACGCGATCTGCGCCGAGCGCGGCTTGGCGCTGGTGGTTGACGAAGTCTTCCTCGACTTCGCGCATGCATCGGTTGCCCCACCCTTGTCGCTCGCGGGTGAGTCTGCACTGAGCGCAGTCGAAAGGGAGCGACAGGGTGGGGATTTTCCTTTTTCGTTCGTGAGTTTCAACCAACAGGGCGCGGAAGATCACCTGATCACCCGATCGCCCGATCACCCGATCCCTCTTACCTTCACTCTCAGCGGGCTGTCGAAAATCGCAGGCCTGCCGCAGATGAAGTTTGCCTGGATCGCGGTCAGCGGTCCCGAAGACCTGGCGCGCCAGGCCATGGCACGGCTGGAGGTCATTGCCGATACCTATCTCTCCACCAACGCGCCCATCCAGCTCGCCGCCCCCGTGCTGTTCGCCCAGCGCCACGACTTCCACCGGCAGCTCATGGCGAGAATTCGCGCCAACCTGGCGGAATTGGATCGTCAGCTCGCCGCGCAGAAGGCTTGCGCGCGCCTGCAGATCGAAGCTGGGTGGTATGCCGTGCTGCGGGTGCCGGTCACGCGTTCCGACGAAGATCTCGTCATCGAGCTGATGCAGCAGAAATCGGTCCTGGTCCATCCTGGACACTTTTACGATTTTCCCGCCGAGGGATATCTCGTGCTCAGCCTGATTGCGCGCGAGGAAGAGTTCAGGGAAGGAATCAAGAGGCTGCTACAGAAAATTGAAGATTGAAAAATTGCAGATTGCAGATTGAAAAGCCGCATGGGTACCCATGCAGCTTCACGCATTCTGCATTCTGCATTCTGCATTCTTCATTTCAGGAAGGGATTGCTCTCCCGCTCCTCGCCAATCGTGGTTTCCGGCCCGTGACCGGGAAAAACGATGGTTTCGTCCGGCAGCGCCAGCACGCGCCCCTTCAGGGAGTCCATGATCTTGTCGAACGATCCACCGGGCAGGTCGGTACGCCCGATGCTGCCGGCGAACAGCGTGTCCCCGGCAATCAGCTTCTGTTCGGCAGGGAAGTACAGGCAGATGCTGCCCTCGGTGTGCCCCGGCGTGTGCATCACGGTCGCCTCCAGGCTGCCCACGCGCAGCCGGTCGGCATCCTTGACGCTCTGATCGATCGCGATTTTACCCGGCGGCATCATCCCGACCCACGCCGCCTGCACATCCATCATCTTCAGCAGCGCCTGGTCGTTCTGGTTCAGCAGGATGGGCGCGCCGGTGAGTTGCTTCAGCTTCATCGCCCCGCCGACATGGTCAATGTGCGCGTGCGTGATGACGATCTGCTTTACCTTGAGCCCGTGCTGCTCGACGATTTGCAGAATATCGTCAATCTCGTCACCGGGATCGATCACCATGGCTTCGCGTGTGCCCTCATCGCCGATGATGGAGCAGTTGCACTGCAGCGGGCCGACGGGAAGAATTTTGTGGATCATAAACAAGCTTTTAGCCATTAGCTCTTAGCTTTTAGCTGCTCCGGATACCAGCGAAAAAGGCTCTCACGTCGCGGAGAGCCTTCAATGTTAAACGAAACCAGCCAAGAGCTAATAGCTAACAGCTAAAAGCTACTTCGGCGCCGGCGTGCTGGTCGGCGGCTTTTGCGGAGCCGACTGCGCCGGCTGCGTTTTCAGGTTCTGCAGCACCGAAGTGCTTGGCCGGCGCGAGGCGAAGATCGAAAGCGTGATCGAGGTCAACATGAAGATCACCGCCGCCAAGGTGGTCGCCTTGCTCAGCAGGGTGGCGGCGCCGCGCGGCCCGAAGGCGGTCTGGCTGCCCATGCCGCCGAACGCAGCGGCGATGTCGGCGCTCTTGCCGCTCTGCAGCAGGACCACGATGATGAGAAACAAGCAAACGATGATGTGTACGACGGTAAAGAGAACGACCAGCATTTTCGGGCTGATGCGGCGCGAAGCCGCTTCCTTTCCTCGGGTACCCGGCACGCGCCGCTTTTGCGCGGGACAGGCTGAACTTCCTCTGGGCGTTTCGGGATTCTGAGTTGGTGCGGAAGGGGGGATTTGAACCCCCACGCCTTTCGGCGCCACCCCCTCAAGATGGTGTGTCTGCCAGTTCCACCACTTCCGCACTGCCCAATGCGGCCAACCATCAGGACCGAATCGAATGAGGCCTGATTATTATAGCAGACGCAGTTTTGCCCCTGGTTGCCGCGGCACCGCGAAAACACGAAGCCCCCAGGCGACTCTCCTGGGGGCGATCTGGTTCCGGCTACTCGGCGCGGACGCCCGCCTTGCGCGCCTGTTCCTGGATGTCGGCCAGCTTCTGTTTGGCATTGGCAAGCGCTTTTTGCTTGTCATCAAGCTCGGCGCGCTGCTTGCGGTCTTCTTCCGCCCACTTCTTCGAGTCGCGCAGGTTATTGCCGACGTCGGCATAGTAGACCGCTACTTTAAGGCGATACTCGCGCTGGGCGACGTCGAGCTCGCGTTCGAGCTGGGCGATGTTTTTCTTCTGCTCGTCGGCTTTCGCCTTGAAGGAAGCCGCCAGCTTCGCCTTGTCCTCCGCGCTGGGGACCGCGGCCGCCTCGCCTTTATCGGACTTCTCGCCTTTGGCTTCTGCCGCAGCGTCGGGTGCTGGAGCGGCGGCCATGGCGATATCGTCGTTCGTAATCACCCTGGCCGAGCTGGGCCGCTTCAACTGCCGCTGCTGCCGAGCCAGTTCGCCGAGAGATTCCTGCGCCCCGGCACAGGTCACGATGGTGAAAGCGACCACCAAGGCCGCCGCCAACAGAGACAAGGTCCGTTTCATAGAGGTTTTCTTCTCTCGAATCCGCGGGCTGCCCCGCGATTCCAGAGCTCCGAGAATATTGTAGCTCCGGCCGATGGCATTTTTGGCAAGGATTCGCGCCGGAAGCACTAAGGTAAACGCCGCAATAGGCCATGTCCCGTCACGCTGGTTGCCCCACTAACGTCATCAGGCAGACGGCGCCGTAACATTCACCGCCACTGCCCAGGGCGGGCGCGATGGTGATGGCGAGCCGGCGCTGGTCTCCCGCCGGGGTTGCGTAATCGGCCTCCAGACCCCGGAAGACGGCGGCATCGCGCAGCGCACGCTCCAGCGCCTCGGCAATGCCGTCTGGAGCGACCTGCTGATCGCGGCTGCGCAGCGAGGTCACGCCGCGGAACAGGTCGCGCGGATGCATGCCGGAAACCAGGGCGTAGCCGAGGATGTCGCGGGCAGCGGGGTTGGCGAATTGTCCCAGCCCCGCGGGGTTGAAGACGACCACGCCGGTATCGAGGTTGGTGAGAACGGCGGCCGACAGATTCTCGCTCAGGGAAGCGCGCTCGTCGGCCTCCCGGTGCAGCCGCTGCAGTTCCTGCTCCTTCGCCTTGAGCTGCTGGATAACGCCGTGGTACGTGGCCAGAGCGAACGCGGGAGCATTGTCGGCGCGAGGCGTGGGCACACTCAGGTCTTCCACCATTTTCTTACGCATCCGGCGCATGAACCATACGCCGAGGATGAACATCGATACGACGAAGACGAACAGCAGCGCCATCCGCAGGATCGCCGGGTTGGCGAGCAGTTTCACAGGTACACGCCCCAGTACCAGCGGAGCAGGCGGTGTCCGAAGAACAGGGCGACGATCGCCATGGCGCCGAGGAACACGCCGAACGGCATTTCGTAATGGCGGTACACGGTGCGCGCCGAGCGCCAGGCGCGGCGTCGCGCCACGCTGGCCGGCTCGCGATGGCGCGCCATCCGCCGGCGCGTGCGCTTCGTCCACACCGTCAACACCGTCACCAGACCGAACAGCGAGCCCACCAGCGAGGCGCCGAAGATGGTCAGCACCGTCAGGCGGATGCCGAGAAATGCACCCACCATGGCCATGAGCTTCACATCGCCCAGGCCCATGCCTTCGCGGCCGCGCGCGTGCAGGTACAGCATGGCGATGCCATAGAAGAAGCAAGCACCCAGGGCGGCGCCAAACAGCGCATCCCCCAACGACAGCCATCGCCACGAAATCGGCCCGGCGCGGGCGCTCAACATTCCCGGCACGATCTGCGCGACCACGTCGTTCAACGGGGCCACCAGGCTGAAGGCCAGCCCCGCCGCCAGCCCGGGCAGGGTGAAGGCGTCGGGCAGCAGCTTCCACTCCGCGTCCATGAAGATGAGACCGACGATCAGAAACGAGAACACGCAGTATTTCAGGGTGAAGATGGTCAGGCCAGATTGCGCGTAGCAGGCGAGAAACAGGAACGCCGTAAGCAATTCCACGGCGGCGTAGCGAGGCGAAATCGGCGCGCCACAGTGCCGGCACCGGCCCCGCAGGATGAGCCAGCTCAGCACCGGGATGTTGTCGTAAGGCCGGATGGCGTGGTGGCACTGCGGGCAGGCGGAGTGCGGCGTGACCACGGAAATCTCGCGCGGAATGCGGTGGATGCAGACGTTCAGGAAGCTCCCGAACACCAGTCCGAACAGGAAAACCGCGGTTGCCGGCAGAGGGTCCATTCGCTTGCAGGAATGGATTGATTATGGCAGCGGCCGGCGCAAGGTGGCTAGTGTCGAATGCGGCTACGGTTTGTGAAATCGCAGCAGGTGTCCGGGAAGAATCTCGGCGTTGGCATCGTCCGGAGGAAAATGGCCGGTCCAGTTGATCCCTTTCCGGTTCACCAGCCGGGTATGCGTGCCCAGCTCCCTCCAGCCGGCGCCGGTTTCCTCGCGCACCTGGAAGGCAACGCTGCACGCTTCGGATTCGGGCTTGTCTTTTTCATCCTGATCGGAGGTCTCTTCGCGCCGCTCCTTCCATTCGAACAGCGACGCCTCCAGCCCCTCGCTGACGGCTTCGGTGGGGAGCATGCACAGGATCCAGTCGTGATCTGCGTCCATCGCGTAGACCCCCGGGCTCACGCCGGGCACGCCTTCCTTCACCACCGCACCGTGATCGCGGGCGAGCTTGACGGTGTCGTCGGTGGAAGCGTGATCGACCACCAGCACTTCGTCGCAGGCGCGCAGCGACTCCAGCGCGCGGCCGATGCGCTCGGCATCATTGTGGGTATGGACGAGGGCGGTAATTTTGGCCATCGCGGCTTGTCAGGCGTGATGCGGGACCCTGTACTAGAGTAATTCTCCCCACACAAATTGTCCCCTGCCGGATCCCGCTTCCATCATACAATCGCCCCATTGCGGGGGCGGCAATTTGTTCAAGAAGCTGGCGATTCCGGCGCGCGTGCCGATCTTGTACCTGATCCTCGGGGTGCTGATCCTGGTCAGCGTCGTGCCCATGTATTTCTACGCCGGGCAGGTGATGTCCATCAATCGCGTTCGTCTGAAGACCAACGAAATGTATCTTCAGAACACGATCACCCAGTCGGTGGGCGAGGACATCGAACACCGGCAGCGCAGCCTGGAAACCATGCTCGGCAACCTGGCGTCAGCGATCGTGATTGCCAGCGGCGGCGACCTGCACGGCGAGCATGTCAGCGCGCCCGAGTTGCGCGCTCTGCTGGAGAAGTTCGTTTCGTCCTCTCCCGACGTCGGCTACGCCACCGTTCTGAATGCCGATGCGAAGGGCATTTCCGCGGGACGCCTCACGCCGGACGATTTCGTCCACAAAGAATTGGAGCGGGCGTTCATTGCCGGCAGCCAGGGCCGCGCCTATACCGGGCAGGCGCTGACCATCGAGACCGGCCGGGATCGCCGCATCGTGGTGTTGTTCAGCACTCCGATCTCGGCGGGCGGGCGGTTTATCGGGATGCTCGGCGCTGCCATCGATTTGAATTTCTTGCGCTCGCGCTTGCAGGAGGTCGCCAAATTCGGGGGCCTGCTGACCTACGTCGTGGACCGGCAGGGAAGGCTGGTCGCCGCCGCCACTTCCAACTATGCCACCGGCCAGGACATGACGAAGTTTGAGATCGTCAAGAACTTCGTTGAATCCGGCGGCAAGGCGGTGGTCGCGACCAAGGAGTTTAGCGTCACCGCTGCCAACGGGCAGAAGACGGCCATGCTCGGCACCTTCAGCCCGGTGCCGTCGCTGGAATGGGCGGTGATCGCGCAAAAGCCGCAGTCCGACGCCTACCGCGACGTCATTGACATGCAGTCGCAAGGCATCACCTATGCGATCTACGCGGTGGTGCTGGCGGTGATCGTCGGCGTCTTCGCGGCGCGCCGCATCACCGGACCGCTTGACATCCTGACCCATTCCAGCCGGGCGATCGCACGCGGCGACTTCTCGCAACGCGTGCAGCTCACCAGCCGCACCGAGTTCGGCGAATTAGCCCAGACCTTCAACCACATGACCGAGGACCTGGAGCGCTTCGTGGCCGACCTGAAGCGCGCCGCCGAAGAAAACCGCGCGCTGTTCATGGGCTCCATCCAGATGCTGGCCGGCGCGGTTGACGAAAAGGATCCGTACACGCGCGGCCATTCCGATCGCGTCACGCGCTACTCCATTCTCCTCGCCACGGAGATGGGAATGACGGAAGAGCAGATCGAGGTCGTGCGCGTCTCGGCGCAACTGCACGACGTGGGAAAAATCGGCATCGAGGACCGCATCCTGAAGAAGCCCGGAGCGCTAACGCCGGAAGAGTACGAGGTCATGAAGACGCACACCACGCGCGGCGCCAACATCCTGCGTCCGGTGCAGCAGTTGAAGGAAATGATCCCCGGCATCGAACTGCACCACGAATCGCTCGATGGCCGCGGTTATCCGTTTGGCCTCAGGGGAGACGAACTGCCGCTGGTGCCGCGCATCATTGCCGTGGCCGATACCTTTGACGCCATGACCACCAACCGCCCTTACCAGGCGGCGCGCCCGCCCGAGTACGCGGTGAAGATCATCAAGTCGCTGGCGCAAAACAAGTTTGATCCGCAAGTGGTCGCGGCACTGGAGCGCATCTTTGAACGCGGCGACCTGCATCCCCGCCGCGCCGCCGTTGTGGAAGACACCGTGGCCGCGGCCGCTGCCGGCAACACAGGCGACGTCCCGGTGGAGACTGCGCGCAGCTAACCTACGAAAAACGCCACAGATTTCACAGATCAACACGGATGGGATTCTTTCTTCCTTATCCGTGTGCAGCCGTGAAGATCCGTGGCGTCGTAATTTCTTAGGCTGCGGCGCTTTCTCCCGAGCTGATGTCGTGCACGGTTGAGTTCTCCACCGTCAGCGTCTTGATGTCGGGCTGGCCGTTCAACAGCGGCACCAGCTTTTGCGCCAATTCGGGGAACAGGGTCTGGTCATAGTGTTCCACGTCCTGGCGTGAGTTCCACAGCGTGGTGCACACGAACGTTCCGCTATCGGCGTCGAGCGACTCGACCAGGTCCACGAAGCCGGGCTGGCGGGTGATGTTGGGCAGGACTTCGGTCTTGAGGGCGGTGCGGAATTCGTTGATTTTGTCCGGCTTGATGGTGCAACTGACGATACGCGAAATCATGGGGAGGCTCCTTCTCGCGGAATGGAAATACGCCAGGAAGAATGGGGAACCCCGGCGGGCCCGCTTTGGCCTGCTGGGTGGCGTCACACCCCACTGTGACGTGCGGCAAGGGTAGTCCCGGCCGCCGCCCCGGTCAAGCGCCGCGACACCTTAAAAGTTCGATTCCCAACGCGTGTAGCCCGGCGGCGATGGCAGGCCGGCCGCCCCGCGCGCGCGACCCCATCTATAATGAATGGTTTGCACGCGTGCCCCGGTTTGCACCGTCGCCAAGTGATCCCCATGATCCAGACCCTGTTCGGCAGCCTCGACGAGGAGCCCAAAAAACCCGGCTTGTTCGACCGCATGAAGCAGGCGGTCACGCGCACGCGGGAAAACCTCAGCGAGCGCATCGAAGAGGTGGTTTCCTTTCGCCAGGAAATTGACCGCGAGACCCTCGACGACCTGGAAGCCACCTTGATCGCCGCCGACCTCGGCAGCGCGACCACGCAGGAAGTTCTGCAGGCTTTGCGCGAGAAAGTTGACCGCAAGCAGATTGGCAACGTAGACGAGCTCAAGCATGTGCTGAAAGCCGAACTGCTTAACATCTTGAGCCGGGCCAGCCTGCAACCGGTCAAAGCCGTGGAACCGCCGGAGGTGATTGTCGTCGTCGGCGTGAACGGAACGGGGAAGACCACCACCATCGGCAAGCTGGCGCATGCGCTGCGTGCGCAGGGAAAAACCGTGTTGCTGTGCGCCGCCGACACTTTTCGCGCCGCCGCCATTGAGCAACTGGAAGTCTGGGGCGACCGCACCGGCACGGAGGTGATCAAGACCAAGCCCGGCGGCGATCCCTCGGCGGTCTTGTACGACGCGTTGCAGGCGGCCAAGGCGCGCGACACCGAGTACGTGATCGTGGATACCGCCGGCCGGTTGCACACCAAAAGCAATCTGATGGAAGAACTCTCGAAGATGCGGCGCACGGCGCAGCGCATTGTTCCGGGTGCGCCGCACGAGGTTTTGCTGGTGATGGACGCCACCACCGGCCAGAATGGGTTGCAACAGGCTCGGCTGTTCACCGAGTCGGCTGGCGTCACCGGCATCGTGCTCACGAAGTTGGACGGCACGGCGAAGGGCGGGATCGTCGTCGCCATCTCGCGCGAGTTGGGCGTGCCGGTGCGCTACGTGGGCGTGGGCGAGAAGCAGACTGACCTGCTGCCCTTCGATTCGAAGCAGTTCGTGGATTCGCTGTTCGAATGATTGTGTGGAACACGCGCGCTCGCGTGTGCGTCTCATGCAGGTACTTGCTGTTTAAGTAAATACGAACCGCAAAGGACGCCAAGGTCGCTAGCGTTTCCTTTGCGGCCTTTGCGTACTTTGCGGTGGGCTTTTGCCGGAACTGACTCAAGACGAAAAGTTCATGCAGCGCGCGCTCGAGCTGGCGCGGCTCGGCATTGCGCTGACCTCCCCGAATCCCTGCGTCGGCGCCGTGCTTGTGGACGCAAACGGCCAGGTGATCGGCGAGGGCACCTACACCTACGACGGACTGAAGCACGCGGAGATTCTGGCGCTGGAGCAGGCGGGCGCGCGCGCGCGCGGCGCGACACTCTACATTAATTTAGAACCGTGCTCGCACCAGGGCCGCACCGGGCCATGCGCCGATGCGGTCATCAAGTCAGGCGTGCGCCGTGTCGTCGCCGCCATGCAGGACCCCAACCCGCAAGTGCAGGGGCAAGGATTTCAAAAGCTGGTTGCTGCCGGCATCGAGGTCATAACCGGGGTTGGCGAAGATGAGGCGCGCCGGCTGAACGAAGCTTTCGCCAAGCACATCCGCACCCGCACGCCACTGGTCGTGCTGAAGGCTGCAATGACGCTGGACGGCAAGATTGCCCCGCCACCGGGCGAATCCGAAAATCCCTCGGCTCTGGGCGCGGGCGGCGCCACCGGCGGTTGGATCACCAGCGAAGAGGCGCGCGCGCATGTGCATGAACTGCGGCACGCCATGGACGCGATCATGGTGGGTGTCGGCACCGTCATCGCCGACGATCCGATGCTCACCGACCGCACCGGGCTGCCGCGCCGCCGCCCACTGCTGCGCGTCATCCTGGATTCGCGCTTGCGCCTGCCGCTGGAATCGCGCGTGGCAAGAACCTGCCGCGACGATGTGCTGGTCCTGTGCTCGTTCGCGGAGGAAAAAAAGCGCCGGGAACTGGAACAGCGCGGAATTCGCGTCGAGCAGGTCGCGCTCGGCGGTCCGGATGGCCGCCCCGATCTGGGCAGAATCGTGCAGCGTCTCGGTGAATTGGACGTCACCAGCGTGCTCATCGAGGGCGGCGCGATGGTGAACTGGGCGGCGCTGGCCTCCGGCATCGTGGACAAGGTTTTCCTGTATTACGCCCCCAAGATCCTGGCGGGCAGTGGCTCGGTGCCGTTCGCCACCGGGTCCGGCTTTCGCCGCATGAGCGAGGCCGCCCATGTTAAAAACATGCGGCTGTACCGCTTCGGGGAAGATTTTGCGGTAGAAGGATATTTAAAAGATCCGTACTTATAGGTCTTTCGGTCTATCAGTCGCGACGAGTTCTTTTTGCCACCGACAGACCGAAAGACCGAATGACCGATAGACTGCTTACGAGGCATTCATGTTTACAGGATTAGTGGAAGATGTTGGCCGCATAGCGAAAATCACCACCACGGGCGGCACGCGCCGCCTGATCATTGAAGCCGACCGCGCCCCGCGGGAATTGAAGAAGGGCGACAGCGTCTCGGTGAGCGGCGTCTGCCTGACCGCGGTTGAAGCCACTCCCCATTCATTCCGCGCCGACCTGGCGGAAGAGACCTGGCGTTTGACGTCGTTCTCGCGTATCAAGGAGGGCGCGCTGGTCAACCTGGAGCTGCCGATGAAAGCCGACGGCCGCATGGGCGGGCACATTGTGCAGGGACACGTGGACGGCACGGGAAAATTCCTCGGCCTGGAGCGCATCCCCGGCGCCGACGATTTCTGGCTGCACGTCGAAATTCCCGCCGAGTTGGAGCGCTACGTGGTTTACAAAGGTTCGATCGCCATTGAGGGCATCAGCCTCACGGTGGCGAAGGTGGAGGCAACGAAGGTGACCATCGCCATCATCCCGCACACCGCGGAGGCGACCAATCTGTGTTCCCTCAAGCCGGGCGATCCGGTGAACATCGAGACCGATATCATTGCGAAGTATGTGGAGAAGATGATCGGCGGGCGCTCGACGGGCGCGGTCACCGTGGAACGGCTGGTGGAGCAAGGATTTTGAAAGGCACTCATTGACGTTTGGCAGGAGGAAAGAAAATGGCGGGGAAAATTCCTGAAAAGTATCTCGATTTGTTCAAAGGTAAAAAGGCATTTGCCAATCTGGGCACGCTCATGCCCGACGGCCAGCCGCAGGTGACGCCCGTCTGGTTTGACTTCGACGGCGATAACCTCATTTTCAATTCCGCGCGTGGACGGCAGAAAGACCTCAATGTCCGCCGCGACCCGCGCGTGTCGCTTTCCATCGTTGATCCGGAAAATCCCTACCGCTACGTGGAGGTCCGCGGCCGGGTGACCGACATCACCCAGGAAGGCGCCGACGACTCCATCAATAAGCTGGCGAAAAAATATCTCGGAGTGGACAAGTACCCTTACGCGCAGCCGGGCGAGGTGCGGGTGATCTACACCGTCCGTCCGGAGCACGTGCACGGGAACGGGTAGTAGCTAGCCCCGAGTCGCGAGTCCCGAGAAGCTTCGTTCGGCCGCTCGGGACTCGGGACTCGCGGCTTAGATCCCCGGCTGCTGTCCGGGTGCGCTGTCGGGCCGGCGGAACTGCTCGGTGTTGAGCTCGTCGAGTTGGAGAAATTGCCGGACGATCGGCTCCGTGCTTTCGGCCATCTCTTCCGATGTGCCTTGGAATATCGCGCGGCCTTCGTGCAGGAACACGATGCGGTCCGCCAATTTTTCCGCCAGCCTCATGTCGTGCGTCACCACGACACTGGTCAACTTCAACTGAAACTTTAACTTCTTGATCAGATCTCCTAGAAGCTGCGCCATCAGCGGGTCCACCATGGTGGTCGGCTCGTCGTACAGAACGGCCTCGGGCTGCGCCGCCAGCGCGCGCGCGATGGCCACCGAGCGCTTCATTCCGGTGGACAAATCCGGGGGCAGCAGGTCACGCATGGCTCGCACGCCCACCATGTCGAGCAACCCATCCACGACTTGGAAAATCTGTTGCTCGTCCAGGTCGCCGCGCTCGCGCAGCGGAAAGGCGACATTCTCGCCGACGCTGAGGGAATCGAACAGCGCGCCGTTCTGGAACACCATGGTGACCTTCTTGCGGATACGCTCCAGGTCGGGTTCGCCGTAGTCGGTGATGTCCTCGTGGGCCACGATCACGCGGCCCGAGTCCGGCTTCAGGAATCCCATGATGCTGTGCAGCGACACCGATTTTCCTACGCCGCTGCGTCCCAGGATGCAGACCGTCTCGCCCGGCATCACCTCGAAATTCACGTGGTCCAGCACGCGGTTGTCGCCGAACGCCTTCGATACGTCCTTGAACTCGATGTAGGGCTTCACCCCTTCCGGACCGTATTCCAGCGACGCTGCGGTTTCGGTGGCGGGGGAACCATTGCCTATTTGTGTGCTCGTCTGCATGCCTGGTCCCATTCCTCCGGGGTATTCAGATTGTCGAACATTCGGGGATCAAAAGCCAGTTCCTGCATTTCAACGTCGCCGATCTCGCGCGTCGTGACCCCGGCGAATAGCGGGACGATAGGGTTGCGCCCCTGGCGTAGCGCGTTTTCCGCCACCGCGGCAAACTCGCGCCGGTACACCGCGCACAGCGGTTGCGCTTGGCCGGTTTGCATTTTGTTTCCGTGAGGTTGCCCCACCCTTGTCTCGCCCGGGGGAGCCTGCCCTGAGCACAGTGGAAGGGGCGAGACAGGGTGGGCAATTCCTGCGCTCGTGACCGGGACCGTGACCGTCGCTGCGCTCGTCCTCGCCTCTTGCACGAGATAGTGCACGAAGTTCGGATCGAGAAACGGGGTGTCCACGCCGATCATCAGGTTCAACTCGAAGGCGCTGCCGGAGAGCGCGGCGTGAATGCCCGCCAGCGGCCCCTGCCCCTGATAGACGTCTTCGACGACGCTTCCGTAGGCGGCAAATTTCTCGCGCGGCCCCACAATCGTGACTTCCTGGCTGACGCAGCGCGCCACGGCCAGCGCGCGTTCCAGCAGCGTGCTCCCGCCCAGGGTCAGGAACGCCTTGTCGCGTCCCATGCGCGAGCTGTGTCCACCGGCAATCACGAACGCTGCGACATCACCCATGCCAACATCTTATGCCATGCCTTTTGCCGCGCAGCCGGCATTCAGACCGGTGACCAACTCGTAATCCACGTATGCTAAAATCGCGCTCGCTTTCATCCCTGACATCGCCCAACTCCGCCCCAGGCGCAGCATCGGGGCACCGGACCAAGCATGAACATCCGCCGACGGCTCCTCTACGCCATCCTGGCCCTGACCACGATGACAGCGATTGCGGTCACCGGGTACCAGGTGCTCGGCGGCCCCTCGGTCACCTTCCTGCAGTCGCTGTATATGGCGGTCATCACGCTGGCCGGGGTGGGCTACGGCGAGATCATCGACACCAGCCACAATCCGGCGCTGCGCGTCTTCAACATGTTCGTCGTCGCCGTCGGTGTCATGATCACGGTGTACGTGTTTTCGGTGTTCACCGCCTTTTTGGTCGAGGGACAAATCCGCAACCTGTTCTGGAGACGTACCATGCAGAAGCGCATCCACGAACTGAAGGACCATTACATCGTTTGCGGCCTGGGCGACACCGGGCGCTACGCGGTCGAGGAATTCCACCGCACCAGTACGCCCTTCCTGGTCATCGAGAACAACGAGGACAACATCACGCGCTTCAAGGAGCACGAGAGCGGCCGCTACAAGGAGATCCTGTACGTCATCGGGGACGCCACCGAGGAGAGCGTGCTGGACGCCGCCGGTCTGGACCGCGCCAAGTGCGTGATCGCGGCCGTCGCCAGCGACAAAGACAACCTCGTGACGACCGTCATGGTCAGGCAGAAGAACCCCAACGTGCGCATCGTGGCCCGCTGTGCCGACGTGAAGTTCGCCGACCGCATGCTGCGCGCCGGCGCCAATACTGCGGTATCCCCCAACGCCATCGGCGGCCTGCGCCTGGCCAGCGAGGCGCTGCGCCCGCACGTCACCAGCTTTCTTGACCTCATGCTGCGCGAGAAGTCCCGCACCCTGCGCATCGACGAAATCGTGGTTGCCGCTACCTCGCCGTGGATCGGCAAGAGCCTTGAAGACCTGAAATTCCGTGCCAGTTATCACCTTCTGCCGCTCGCCGTGAAGACCAGCATGGGCGAGCACAAGCACGATTTCTTGGTCAACCCGCCCGACACTCTCGCCCTGCAGGGCGGAACGGTGCTGATCGTGATGGGAGATGTGGAAGAGATCCGGCGCGCCCGCCACGATGCGCACCACACGCCGCACATGCACGCGCCGGCATCGGGCGCGGCTTCGACCGGTTAGGAATTGGCCTCAGCGGGTTCATCAACGTCGATGGGCGCCCACAGGATTTCCATCCCGATAATGCGCCCGGCGAGATCGAGTTCCAGGCGTCCGGCGGCTCGCGCTACCACATCGCCGCTCAGCTCCGGCATGGTGATGTACACCCGCGGCTCGATGTAGCTGGCATTGCCGGCTTCCTTGAGGAACTCCAGCGCAGCTTCGCAGCGGCAGATTTTCGGCAGCTCGAAACTGATATCGGCCAGATCGCCGTTTTCGCACAACGATACCGCAACTTCCACCGGCACACGCTCTTGCACTTCATCTTCTTCGAACGTGCCATTGGAGTTGAAGGCCACGTAGTATTGGTAGCCCAACTGCTCGTCAAATTCCGTCCGCTCTATCTGGATCGCCATAGTCGCCGTCAACTGCTGGGGTCGCGCTGAGGGTTGCTTTTTATCACATGGGCGCGCCCAGCCCGTCATGAAAAAGCTGGAATCGCAAGCCTGCCGGCCCAAGATGGCTCATGTTCCGCTCTGAGTTCCCTGGGGCGACCGAAGCGAGGCGCTGCGGAGGACTTAAGCGCCGCCGCCGGCGAGGGAATCAAGGGTTTTTACATACAGACGAAAGTAGCAGCTCTGCATCTAAGGAATAGCATCCACCGTTTACCCTGAAGGAGCGATCATGAAGGCAAAATCTTCGCTGTTTCTCGTCCTCTTACTCGCGCTCGGCATGGCCATGGCGTGCAACCGCGCCCCCAATGACGCGCAAATCGCCAACCAGGTGCAATCCAAAATCACCGCCGACAGCAACATCCAGAACAAGCAGATTGGAGTGCAGTCGGCCAATGGTGTGGTCACGCTGTCCGGCACGGTGGCCAGCGAGCTCGAACGCAGCGCCGCTGCCAACGATGCGGCGCAGGTCTCCGGCGTGAAGACCGTGGTCAACGACCTCCAGGTGTCGCAATCGGCGATGGCGCCGCCGCCGCCGGCTCCGATGAAACACCCGGCGCCTGCGGCGCGTACGGCGTCGCGGCATCGTGCCCCGGCCCCGCGCCGCACGCGTGATCATAGCCGTCCTTCGGCTGCCACCTACGCTGCTCCCGCCGGCAACGTGGCATCCGCTCCCGCAGCGCCTGCCCCGCCGCGGGTTGTGACCGTTCCCGAGGGCACCAGCCTTTCCGTTCGCCTGGTGGACCCGATTGACACCGAACGCAATAAAGTCGGCGACGCGTTTCGCGCGACCGTGTCACAGCCGGTCATGATCGGCGATGAAGTCGTGATTCCCACTGACGCCGACGTTGAAGGCCGGGTGGTGGACTCCAAGAGCTCCGGCCACTTCGAGGGCCGGTCCGCCATTGCGCTCACGCTGACTCGTCTGCGCATGAACGGCAAGACCTACACCCTGCGCACCAACCAGTACGACAAGCAGGGCGCCTCGCGCGGCAAGCGCACGGCTGCCACTGTCGGCGGCGGCGCGGCGTTGGGAGCGATTATTGGCGGGATCGCCGGTGGCGGTAAGGGTGCTGCCATCGGCGCAGGCGTGGGCGCCGGGGCCGGTACCGGAGTGCAGGCGGCCACCAAGGGCCAGCAAATCAAACTGCCTTCGGAAACCGTGCTCAACTTCCGGCTGGAAAGCGCGCTCAACGTCACGCCTGCCTCAGCGTCAGACCGCAACGCCGGCCGGCAGCGCGTGGACCAATAGCGAGCCGTGAGTTCCGAGTTGTGAGATTGTGAGTTGCTAGGAAAGCGACACCGCGGATTAACGCGGATTTTCGCGGATCGATATTTCCGATCCGCGTTCATCCGTGGAAATCCGCGGCTGGTTTTTCTTGCTTCACGCGCGGTGCAACGCGATTTCGCTGGCGCCGGGCCGCGTCATCAGCTCGTGGATGGCCTCGCGCGGCGCTTTGCCCTGATTCAAGATCGCGTCAATCTGCTCGGTGATGGGCATTTCCACCGAGTATTTCCGCGCCAGGCCAACCGCCGCTTGGGTGGTCAGTACGCCCTCGGCGACCATGCCGTGCATGCCGGAAATAATCTCGTCCAGCTTGCGCCCCTTGCCGAGTTCCACACCCACGGTGCGGTTGCGCGACAGGCCGCCGGTGCAGGTCAGCACCAGGTCGCCGATTCCTGCCAGCCCCGCCATGGTGTCGGCGCGCGCGCCGCAGGCCACCGCTACGCGGGTGATTTCCGCCAGCCCGCGCGTGATCAGCGCGGCAATGGTGTTGAATCCCAGCCCCAGGCCGTCACACACACCGGCGGCAATGGCGATCACGTTCTTCAGCGAGCCGCCCAGCTCCACGCCCGCGACGTCGTCGTTGGTATAGACGCGGAAGCAGGGCTCGCTGAATTCGCGCTGCACCGTTTCGGCGAGCTGCGCATCCTGGGACGCGACGGTGATCGCCGTCGGGTCTCCGCGGGCTACTTCTTTCGCAAATGACGGTCCGCTCAGCGCCCCGATGCGCGGCTTGGGCACGCGCCCGCTCTCGCCCAAAACGTGCGCGATCACTTCGCTCATGCGCTGCAGCGTGTCGGTTTCAACGCCCTTGGTGGCGCTGACGAACATCATCTCCGGCGTGAGGTGCGGCGCCATCTGCCGGAACAGCCCGCGGCAGTGGTGCGACGGCATCACGCTGACCACGATTTCCGCGCCGCGCAGCGCTTCCTCGAAATTGTCGGTGGGAGTGACGGTGGCGGGAATCTTCGCGCCGGCGAGAAAAAGATCATTCGTGCGCCGCGCCAGGATAGACTCGCGAACTTCTTTTTCGAATGCCCACAGCTTGACGCGGTGCGTGCCCTTGCGTCCCAGCACGATGGATAGCGCCGTGCCCCACGCCCCCGCGCCGATAACCGCTATTTCCACCTGCACACCTCGTTCGCGGCTGGACCGTCCTTGAAGTTCACCGAAATCCGAGCGCGCGTAGCGCGCGGCAGAACATAGCCCCGGGCGTGAGCCCGGGGTAGGCGTCCATTCAAGACTAGAGTCCCGTAGGGACGGCACGAAAATAGCCCAGGACTTCAGTCCTGGGTACCGAGCCAAAACAAACTCAAGTCCCGTAGGGACGGCTGAAAACGATTACCTGTGCTTCAACTCAAACCTGTGCTCGGTCCCCGCCAATAGCCGCCGGATGTTCTGGTGATGCTTGGCAATGATGAGCGCCGAGGCGCACACCATTGCGGCGAATACTGCCGGCGAGGCCTGATACCGGTACAACAACCACGCAAACACCGGAAACGCCGCTGTCGCCACAATCGACCCGAGCGAAATGTATCGGAACGCGGCGACAATCGCGACGAAGATCAGCAGCACGATCAGCACTGCCTTGGGTGCCAGCGCGACAAAAGCACCCACCCCAGTCGCCACTCCCTTGCCGCCCTTGAATTTCAACCAGACAGGAAAGACGTGGCCGAGAATCGCGAACACGGCGGCAATTGCTGCGACCAAATAGAACTGTTGGGCACCAGGTCTTCCAGCTTGCCGAAGAGCCTCCATCTGTTCTGGTGTAGCAACCAGCACATAGGTCGGGGGATGAAGGCGGTTCATCACTGCCATTGCGATAGCGACCGCTGCGAACCCCTTGCCCGCATCCAGCACCAGCGTCGCAATCCCCAGCCCCGGCGCCTTCCTCGCCACGTTGGTCGCGCCGATGTTTCCGCTGCCGATGGCGCGCACGTCCTCGCCGCGAAACACGCGCATCAGGATGTACCCGAAGGGAATCGACCCCAGCAGGTACGCGATCACGGCGACGATGAAGTAGATGGCCATGAAGAAGTCTTCAGTCGTCAGTCTTCAGTCTCCAGTCGTCAGGCCTGAAGACCGACGACCGAAGACTGACGACTATTCCAACGAAAATCGTGCAATCTTCGTGTAGCGCGCTCCAGCCGGCGACAGCTTGCTTTCGTACAGAAAGAATTCGCGAGCGGTCATTGTACCGAACTCGGGTGCGGGCTTGCCTTCCAATTTCTCTCCCAGGCGTCGCAGTGGCGGGCTTGGCGTGTCGCCCGGCATAGGTTGCGGCCTGCCCGAACCCGAGCGCGCCAGCGTCAAATGCGGCTGGTAATCGTTGGTCTCGCGCGGCTCGCCGGTGCGCGCCACTGCTTCGTCCACCGCCTTGGCAAGTTGCCGCAGTTGCACTCCGCCTTCAATGCCGAGCCAGAACACGCGCGGGCTGCGCGCGTTGGGGAAAAAACCGTTTCCACGAAACGAGACTTCAAACCCTTGTCCGCGCACCGTCGCCAGCTCGCGCTTGATCTCCTCCACCAGTTCGTCCTTTTGCTCGCCGATGAATTTCAGCGTGACGTGGAACGATTCCGGCTTCACCCAGCGCGCCTCCGGCGCAAATCCGCGCACCCCTTCCAGGTAGCGCGTCATGCGCTCGCGAATTTCGGGATTAATGTCGAGCCCGACGAAAACTCTCATTCAAAACACATCCAATCCACCACGGAGACACGGAGTCACGGAGAAGGTCCAATCGGAAATCGCAAATCACTAAATCGCAAATCACTAAATCACCAAATCACAAATCGCATTTACATCAGCCTTCTTCGCACCATGTCGAGCGCCTGCTGTGTTGCCCACCAGCGGATGCGATCGCGATCGCCGGAAAACTTGCGCTCCACCACCTCGGTACGCTTTCCGTCGGCCACCGCGATATAAACCAGCCCTACCGGTTTTTCTTCCGTCCCGCCGGTCGGCCCCGCCACGCCGGTGATTCCCACGCCCACGGTCGCGCGGCACTCCTCGCGAATTCCCTCCGCCATGGCCTCGGCGACTTCCTTGCTCACCGCTCCATGCTGTGCCACCAGCATCGGCGGCACGTTGGCGAATAACGCCTTCATCTCGTTGTCGTAAACGATCGCGCCGCCGACAAAGTACCGCGAACTGCCGCTCACCTTGGTGATCCTCTCCCCCAACATCCCGCCGGTACACGACTCCGCCACCGCGATATTGGCGCCGCGCATCTGCAGGAAGTAGCCGACAATCTGCTCCAGCGATTCGCCCTGCGAGGAGTAAACGAAATCGTCCAGTTCGTCTTCCAGCAACCCCGCCAGCTCGTCCACGCGGGCTTGCGCCGCCTCCTGGGAATCCGCTCGCGCCGTCAGGCGAAGCTGGATCTCGCCCGCGCCCGCCAGGATTGTCGTCTGCACGTCGGTGAAGCGCTGGTAAATCGGCGCGACCCGCTGGTCGCACTCCGATTCCGGCATCATTGCCACCTTCAGCACGCGCGTGGCGATGAACTGGCGCGGCAGGCGCTCGCGCAGCCGCGGTATGCACTGCCCGTCGAACATGGGCTTGATCTCGTGCGGCGGCCCGGGCAACAGCATGATGTAGCGCTTCGCCCCCTCATGCTCGTGCTCGATCCACTGTCCCGGCGCCGATCCCATGGCGTTGGGCAGCACCTCCGCGCCGTCTATCACGTCCGCTTGGCGCTCGTTGTTCTCCGGCATTTTGCGCCGCAGTTTGGCGAACCGCGTGTAAAGCTGGGTAATGATTTCGGAATCGCGATGAATCCCGCGTCCCAACGCGGCGGCGACGCACTCGCGCGTCAGGTCGTCCTCGGTTGGACCAAGCCCGCCCATGAAGATCAGGATATCGGTGCGGCCGACGGCAACCCTGGCCGCCGAAGTAAGGTGCTCGCGGTTGTCGCCGACCACCGTCTTGAACGCCACTTCCACGCCCAGCTCATTCAGTTTTTCGGTGAGGTAGAGCGAATTGGTGTCCTGGAAAAAAGGAGTGAGCAGCTCGGAGCCGATGGCGATGATCTCGGCGGTCACGGATGAAGTCTAAACCGGTCGATGGTCGATGGTCGATGGCTGATGGCCGCAGTGTGATGTCCTGTGCCGGAGATTGAGACTCAATTGCGAGCTTTGCCGGAAGGGCAATCGCGACCTGTTTTTGCCATCGACCAACGACCAATGACCATCGACTAGTACGCCGTCGTTTTTGCCATCGACCATCGACCATCGACTGCTATGCCGTCTCTTCCACCGCCAGCAGGGGATGGCCCTGGATGTCCCACGAGAGATGGTGCACGGCACCGGTGGTGGCGACGGTGGTGGCGAGCACGACGGCGCGTCCGGGCGCAAACGCCAGCCCCACCAGGTTCTGCCCGGCCACCACCAGCGAAGCGTGCTTCTCCGGCGTGACGCGCACCACGCCTCGCTTGCCGCGCAGCGACGCCGCCACGTACAGATTCCCGTCCACGTCGAAGGCCAGGCCCTGCGGCCGTCCCAGTCCACGGAAGAACACGGACACGCTGCCGTGCGGATCGACCTCGTACACAGCATCGACGCTCGACATCGTCGGCCCGGTGACGTAGAGGTTTCCATTGGGGCTCAACGCCAGGTGATACGCCGATACGCTCGGCTCCAGCGTCGCAAATACAAAAATCTGCCGGTCGCGCGAAATTTTGAAAATCGTTCCACTGCGGTCGCCGACGTATAAATTCTCCTCGCGGTCGAACGCCAGCCCGGTGGCCACGCCCATCCCTTCGGCGTAGGCGGACATGGTGCCGTTCGGCGCGACGCGGTACACGGCGCCGTCGTAGCGCGAGCTGACGTACATCTGCCCCTCGCGGTCGAAGGCGATGGCGGTGGGGTTCATCATCTCGGCCAGGAACGGCTTGACGTTGTAGTTGGTGTCGATCTTGTAGATCGCGACCGGCACTTTCTGACCCCGCGATCCGGAAAACGTCACGTAGATGTTGCCTTCCAGGTCGAGCGCGGGATTGGTGACCGGGTGCAGGTTTTCGGCGATGGTGACCGCCACCCGGATGTCGTGCGGGTTGCTGGCGTGCCCGTTGGCGTCCACCGTTACCGGCCCGGAGTGCGCGCCCTCGGGAACGCGTGCCACCAGGAACTGGTCGGAACTGATGACCACCGCGCCTTCGACGTCGCCGAATTGGACCTTGGGGCGGCGCAATTCGTGCGGGCGCAGGCCGCTGCCGATGATGCGGACCTCGCCGCCGGGCAGGGCAGCGCTCGGCTCCACGGTATCAATCCGCGGTTTTCCGTTGACGTTTTTTTTTCCTAGCAACCGGTCAGAAATTCCCATGGTCCTTTGTGCACTTAGATGCGCAAGTTACGATCGCCGATCACGGCAGCAGGCCGAAATGACGCAACGCCTGCATCGCCGCCAGCGCGTAAAGCCCCGCGCCGACGTCGTCGAGCATGATTCCGGCGCCCTCCGGCACATCTTCCAGCCGGCGCAGCGGCGGCGGCTTTACGATGTCGAAGGCACGAAAAAGTATAAGGCTCGCCAGCAGAGTTTTCCAATGCAGCGGCGCGCCGATGAGGGCGATCAACTGCCCCGCCACTTCGTCAATGACAACGAACCCCGGGTCTTTCCGCGCCGACTCGCGCGCCACCCGGGTTGAGGCCGGTATTCCGACCGCCGTGACCAGCGCTGCCGCAGCGATTGCAACCGGAACTTGATACCCACCCGCGAACGGGGCAAACGCGCGCCATAAGCCGACGGTCGCTACCGACGCCCAGGTTCCCGGGCCAGGCTTCAGCTTCCCAATCCCGAAAAAAGTGCCGATTAGCCATGCCCACGCGGTCTTCTGCGCAATGGCGGTGGACTCAGGAGCGCTTTCGGTGGTTGTCATCGTGCTTGCTGTCCGGTTTCGAGAGGCGGCCTTGGTCCACAGTGTAATCCGCCTCGCCGAATTGGTCGCCCTGATTGATGGGAGTGGAAACAACGTACGCGCCGCTGGCCCACTTGCCCAGGTCAATCAGCCGGCAACGTTCGCTGCAGAAGGGAAACTCGGGATCGTCGCGCAGCACCAGCTTGCGGCACGTGGGACAACGTAGGCTGCGGACGCGTTTGCGAGGCATGGTGGGCTCATTTTATGGGACGCCGAACCGATTAACACAGAGGCACAGAGACACAGAGAAAAAACATTCGGCAATGGTTGTTCTGCGGTTCTCCGTGCCTCTGTGTCTCTGTGTTTTTCTTAGAGGATCCGCGCCACCACATCGTACTCGTGCGCTTCCGTGATCTCGCACCGGTGAAACGTTCCCGGCTCCAGTTCCGACTCATCGGCAAAGTCGCTGATGAACACTTTGCCGTCAATTTCCGGCGCGTGCATCGGCGTGCGGCCTTCCCACAGCAGTTCGGTTTCGCTCGACGGACCTTCGATCAGCAGGTCGAACTGGCGTCCGACCAGCGCCTTTTTCCGTTTGCGGCTGATGGTTTTCTGCAATTGCATCAGCTTCCGCCGCCGCCGTTCGATCTCCGCCGGCGGAATCTTCTTGCCCAGCTCGTGCGCGCTTGCGCCCTCCTGGTCGGAGTAGGCAAACGCGCCCATCCAGTCGAATTGCGCCTCGCGCACGAAGTCGCACAGCTCGTTGAATTCGCGCTCCGTCTCGCCGGGGAAGCCGACAATGAACGAGCTGCGCAGCGTCAGGTCGGGAATGGTGCGGCGCATTTTCTCGATCGAGCGCAGGAACAGCTCCGCGCCGCCGCCGCGTTTCATGCGCTTCAGCAGCGTTGCCGACGCGTGCTGTAGCGGCACGTCCATGTACGAGCAGACCTTCTCCTGCGCCGCGATCGTCTCCAGCAAGCGCCCGGTAATCTTGTTGGGATACGCGTACAGGAACCGGATCCACCGCAGGTCTTCGATTCCGGCCAGCTTTTCCAGCAGCAGCGCCAGCCCGTCCTTCAGCCCGAAATCTTCGCCGTAGCAGGTGGTGTCCTGGCCGATGAGCGTGATCTCGCGTACCCCGCCGCGCGCCAGCCGCTCCGCCTCGGCAATCACCGACTCGAAGCGCCGCGAGCGGAATTTGCCGCGAAGCTGCGGGATGATGCAGAAGCTGCACGGGTGATCGCAACCCTCGGCAATCTTGATGTACGCCGAGGCGCGCGGTGTGGCCAGCATGCGCGGCGTGGTCTCGTCGTAAAGATAATTCGGCAAGTCCGCAATCGCGCCGTCCCATGCCTCGCGCGAAAACCGTCCCGCCTGCTCGCGTGCATGTCCTTCCGCGCGTCCATTACCGCCCAGAATCACAAATGGCGAGCTGTTTTCCTGGCGACCGGCGACTGGCGACTGCAGCCCAGTTGCTTCCAGAATCTTCGGCAGCTCACCCGTTCCCACCAGCGCGTCCACGTCCGGAATGTCCTTCTGGATCTGGTTGCGGAAGCGCTCCACCAGGCATCCGGCGACCACCAACTTGCGCGCGCGGCCGTTGGTCTTGTGCCGCGCCATTTCCAGGATGGTGTTCACTGATTCCTGCTGCGCGCTCTCGATGAAGGAGCAGGTATTCACCACGATCACGTCGGCGTCTTCTGCGTTGGGCGTAATCTCCGCCCCAGCCTGCGCCAGCATGCCCATCATCACCTCGGAATCCACCAGGTTCTTGGGACAGCCCAGGGACACGAATCCAACCTTCTGCGGCCGCGTCTTTAGCGCGTCCTTCTCAGAAGCGATGGGTTGTTCGAGGGTGACCGGCAGGTCCGACATGCAGTGCATCAATTGTAGCAGTACCGAGTACCGGTTACTGAGTACAGCAGTACTGAGTACCGAGTACTGAGTACCGAGTAAAAGCAAAACGCTGTCGAAGCTCAGTACTCGGTACTCGGTACTCGGTACTACTTCGTCTTGATTTCTTCGTACAATCTCCGGCAAGCCTGGCCGCGTCTTCCGGCGACTTGCCAAACCGCGCCCGCTCGTAATGACGAGTGAAAGTCGCGACCGAGCTTTGCAGCGGCGGGTCCGGAATGCTGGCCACGAACTCGCGCGGCGTCTGCGCCGGCTTCTTGGGAAATCCTTTTCTGCCCAGTGACCGGATCATGCGTGCGTACCAGATGCTGGCTGCGGCCTCCGGAGCTTTCACCGGATTGCGCGCCACCCGGTGCCGGTGCGCCGCCCTCCAGATCCGCGCCGCGTTCGCCAGCAGCACGCACAGCATCATCGCCAGCAGCGCGCCCATCGCCCACGTGCGCGGACTGCGCTCCGCCTCGCGATGCACGCGTCGCGCCCGCGCCACCAAGCCTTGATAATGGCGGCGGAGCCAGGTGCGTGCCTGGTCGCCGACGCTGCGCCCGTGCGCCATTGCCGTGATGGTGAGCGTGCGCTGGTGCAGGAAGTCGTAGTTAATCACCCACTCCCGCCAGAACTCGCGCGCCGCATCCAGATACAGCAGGAACCGGTGCATGCTCCCGACCACCGGTTTCGGATCCGCCGGCGTCGGATCGAAGCCCACCCACGCGTATCCCGGAATGTACGCTTCCACCCAGGAGTGCGCGTCGCGTCCGCGCACGATGTAGCTGCCCGTCAGGTCGTTGTATTCGCCGCCGCGGAAGCCGTTCACGATCCGCGCCGGGATTCCCAGCGTGCGCAGCATCACCGCCATGGCCGACGCGAAATACTCGCAGTGTCCTTCCTTGCGTTCGAACAGGAAATACGCCAGTGGGTCCGGCGGCGGCGTAGTCGCCATCTGCAGGCTGTAGCCGTAACGGGTGCGCAGGTAAAGCTCGATCGCCGACGCCTTCTCGTAATCCGTTCCCGCACCCGCCGTGATCTGCTGCGCCAGTTCGGTTACCCGCCGGTCCACACGGCCCGGGAGCTGGAGGTAGATCATGGTGATGTCGTTCGGAACCTTGCCGGCCGGCCGCCGCAGCCGTTCCGCGCCCGGCTGCCCCCACAGCGACGACGCGGTATAGCTCTCCGTCATGCGGTTGCGGTCCAGGTTGTACACGGCGCCGCTGTCGTCCACCCCGATCTCCGCGATCCGTCCTAGCATGCTGATCGGCACCGGCGCCAAGAACAGCACGTTGGTCCCGATCGGTTCCATCAGGACTTTGTAGAACAGCGGCCGTAGTCCGCGCACATCGTCGCGGTCCACCGGCAAGTTCCGCGCATTGGTCTGGGCCAGCGACAAGTTATAGCGCCCCATGCCGGTCAGGCGGACTTCCGGGTCGTAGCGCGGGTTGGACGTCATCGCCTCCACCGTGCTCGACACCGGGTTCTTCCACTCCTTGCCGTCGAACAGCGCCAGCGCCACGCCGCGCCATTTCAGGTCGGCGTAGGCGCCGCGGTCGCCCTCGATCTCGATGTGCATGACCACCGTGTCCGACTGCTTGATGCGCCCGATCTCGCCCAATTGCACGCGGTCGCTGAATCCGCTGACGAACTCGTTGCGCGGCGCATAGGCGCTCAGGTAGCCCGCCGACAGCCGCGGCAGGACGAAGAAAATCGCCGTCGCTCCCAGCACCACCGCCGCCGTCATCAGCAGCGCGACACCGGACAGCGAGCGCACCATCCGCCGCGCAGGGTTGGGCACCGCCGGCGCCGGCAGCGCATGCGATGCGGCCGCCGCCGAGCGCCTCATCTCCATGCTGATCAACGTCGCCACCGCCAGCAGCATGAATACGCAGAACGCGCCGAAAAACACCGTGTCTACCGTCAGCACCGCCGCCGCCAGCACTTCGAGAAACGAAAGGATCGCCAGGTAGAGGTGGTCGCGGTCGCGCTGCACCGAGAAAATCTTCACCACCATGATGAACAGAACCAGGTGCACGGTGGCGTCCACGTAACTGCCGGAGACGAGGAAAATGTCGGCGGCGTAGAACACGACGTAAATCAGTGTCAGGTACGACGTCCAGCGCTCGGGAATTTGCAGCGTGCGCCCGCGCAGCATCAGGTAAGCGCGCAACAGCAGCGCCGCCGAAACCGTTACCAGCGAGACCACGTCCAGCCGCCCCGTCGTGGTCAGCGTCACGAACCCGGTGGTGATCAGCAGGAATAGCGATATCTGGAAATACTGCTCGATGGTGTTGCGGAAGGTGGACGGTTGCCGGGCCGCGGGTGGCGTCAGGATCGAGATCAGATCGAGTTTTTTCCCCACCTGCACGCCGCTATTGTGGCACAGGGTTATCGGTTAACGGTTGTCAGTTCTCGGTTACCGAAAACCGACGACCGAAAACCGACAACGATCACGCCGTCGCGCGAATGTTAGAATCAACCGTGTCGGGCATCGGCCCCGCGCGACGTCTTCCCGCCAATCCCGCCAGGTCCGGAAGGAAGCAACGGTAACGGGCTCTTACGTGCGCAGCGGGTTCGCCGGTGTCCGGCTTTTTATTTTGGACACCACCCGTCCCTTTCGTTCAGAATGTTTGGTTTTGCGCGGGTCCTCCGTCCCGAATCACGACGCCCGGATCTGTGGGCGCTCGCGACTCGCAACTCGGGACTGGCGACTGCGAAACGGAGACCTCATTGAACACCCCCATTCGGGCGAAGATCACCTCCCTTGGCACCTACGTTCCTCCGCGTGTCCTCTCCAATCAAGACCTGGAAAAAATGGTCGAGACCAGCGACGAGTGGATCATGCAGCGCGTCGGCATCCGCGAGCGCCATCTCGTCGATAAGGGCGTTGCCGCCAGCGATCTTGCTTTCGAAGCCGCCAAGTGCGCCTTGCTGAAGCGGGGCATCGCACCCGAGGAGATCGAGGCCATCATCGTCGGCACGGTCACCCCCGACATGTTTTTCCCCTCCACCGCCTGCCTGGTGCAGCACAAGCTGGGCGCCAAGGGCGCCTGGGGCTTCGATCTCTCCGCCGCCTGTTCCGCCTTCGTCTACGCCCTGCAGACCGGGGCGCAGTTCATCTCGACCGGCGCGCACAAGAAGGTCCTGGTCATCGGCGCCGACGTCATGTCCTCGATCATCGACTACACCGATCGCGCCACCTGCATCATTTTCGGCGACGGCGCGGGCGCCGTGCTGCTGGAACCGGCCGCCGACGGCGAGGATGCCGGCTTGATTGATTTCCTGCACTACGTGGACGGCGCCGGCGGATGCTCGCTCTACATGCCCGGCGGCGGCAGCCTGAATCCTTCCTCCCACGAAACCGTGGACAAGAAAATGCATTTCGTCCACCAGGACGGCCAGGCGGTGTTCAAGTACGCGGTGCGCAACATGGCCGACGTCTGCGAGCGCCTGTTGAAGCGCAACGGCATCAGTGCCAAGGACGTGGACTGCTTTATCCCCCACCAGGCGAACAAGCGCATCATGATCGCCACCGGCGAACGCCTCGGCCTGAGCCCCGACGCCACCATCATCAACATCGACCGCTTCGGCAACACCACCGCCGCCACCGTGCCGCTTGCCATGCAGACTGCCATAGACGAAGGCAAGCTGAAGAAGGGAAGCCTGGTGCTGCTGGCCTCGGTCGGCGCGGGGTTTACGACAGGTGCGACGCTGCTGCGCTGGGCGTACTGATGTTTCTGCATCGACGGCGCGGGAAGGGCACGGCTGGGGAAGGGCACGGCTTTAGCCGTGCCGCATAGGTTGCGCAAACGCTCTGGGCTTTAGCCCCTGAGGGAAGAGAATGAAACGCGTTACCGGCATCGGCGGCATTTTCATCAAGGCAAAGGACCCGCAGGCGATGTATGCCTGGTACGAAAAGCACCTCGGCATGAAACACATGCCCGATCTGCAATCGGTGGACTTCACCTGGAAGGACAGCGGCACCGGCGAAGAAGCCCATACCTACTGGTCGCTGTTCAAAGAGACGAGCAACTACTTCGACCCCAGCAAATCCGCGGTGATGATCAACTACCGCGTCGCCGACATGGACGCCGTCATCGCCGCGCTGCAAGCGGAAGGAATAGAAATCCTCGGGCGCGAGGACTACGACTACGGCCGCTTCGCCTGGATCATGGATCCCGAGGGCAACAAGATCGAACTCTGGCAGCCGCCGAAGAAAGCCTAACCACGGATTCCCACGGATTCACACGGATAAGAATAAGAAACAAAACGCGCCAACCTTCCGGCGCGTCTCTTCCATTATCTTTTTCCGATCCGTGTTTATCTGTGGCGATCCGTGGTTAATTTTTCCTACGGATGCGTCATCGTCTCCGGCTTCACTGGCAACCGCCGAAGAAAGCCTAACCACGGATTCACACGGATAAGAATAAGAAACAAAACGCGCCAACCTTCCGGCGCGTCTCTTCCATTATCTTTTTCCGATCCGTGTTTATCTGTGGCGATCCGTGGTTAATTTTTCCTACGGATGCGTCATCGTCTCCGGCTTCACCAGCTTGTCGAACTCCTCGCTCGTCAGGAAGCCCATCTTCACCGCCGCTTCCTTCAGGCTGCTGTGCTCCACGTGCGCCGTGTGCGCCACTTTCGCCGCGTTGTCATACCCGATCTTCGGCGCCAGCGCGGTCACCAGCATGAGCGAGTTCTTCACGTACCAATCCACTTTGTCGCGGTTCACCTCGATGCCGTCGATCATGAACTCGACAAATCCGTGGCAGGCGTCGGTGATCAGCGTCACCGAGTGCAGGAAGTTGTAAATGATCACCGGCTTGAACACGTTGAGTTCGAAGTTTCCCTGCGATCCCGCGAAGCCCACCGCCGCCGTCGCGCCGTGCACCTGCGCGCACACCATGGTCATGGCCTCGCACTGCGTGGGGTTTACCTTGCCCGGCATGATGGACGATCCCGGCTCGTTCTCCGGAATCGTCAACTCGCCCAGCCCGCAGCGCGGCCCCGACGCCAGCCAGCGAATGTCGTTGGAAATTTTCACCAGCGACGCCGCCGTCGTCTCCATTGCGCCCTGGGCGAAAACAACCTCGTCGTGCGCCGACAGCGCCGCGAACTTGTTGGGATGCGAGCGGAAGGGAAGTCCCGTCAGCTCCGCGATCTTCTTTGCCGCGCGCTCGGCAAATTCCGGATGCGTGTTCAGGCCCGTACCCACTGCCGTCCCGCCAATCGCCAGCTCGTACAAGCCGTCGAGCACCATCTCCAGCCGCTTGATGTCGCGCTCCACCAGGCTGGCCCAGCCCCCGAATTCCTGCCCGATGGTCAGCGGCACCGCGTCCTGCAGGTGCGTGCGCCCGATCTTCACGATGCTGTCGAATTCCTTGGCCTTGCGCTCGATCGCCGCTTGCACCGTCTTCAGCGCCGGGATCAGCGCCCTCTTCACGCGCTCCGCCGCCGCGATGTGCATCGCCGCCGGAAACGTGTCATTCGATGATTGCGACATGTTGACGTGATCGTTGGGATGGATCGGCTTCTTCGACCCCATCTCCCCGCCGGCCATTTCGATCGCGCGGTTGGAGATCACCTCGTTCACGTTCATGTTGGTCTGGGTGCCGCTGCCCGTCTGCCAGATGCGCAGCGGGAACTGGTCGTTGAGCTTGCCGCTGATCACCTCGTCCGCCGCCTGCGCGATCAACTTCGCCTTGTCGGCGGGCAGCTTTCCCAAGTCCTGGTTGACCAGCGCGCACGCCTTTTTCAGGATGCCGAACGCCCGGATCAGCTCCGGCGGCATGGTGTCGCGGCCGATGTTGAAGTGAATCAGCGAGCGCTGCGTCTGCGCGCCCCAGTAAACGTTGGCGGGCACCTCGATCTTGCCCATGCTGTCGGATTCAACGCGCGTGCGCGGCTTCTCTACCGTGGTTGCCATATCGCGCTCCTGATGAGTGCTGAGTCCCGGGTCGCGAGTCCCGAGTTCCGAGACACGAACCCAAAGGAGAAATTATAGTCCCCGCGGGCCAAGCGATTGTGCGCTGAAGCACACAACTGGGTGACATGCGTGGGCGTTCTTGCTCGGTACCAGGTACTCAGTACTCGGTACTCGTCTCCAAAATTCTGCAATTCGGCTATCGTATCTCGTGAATCCAATCCCCGTGCCTCCCGACAACGCCCAGAAGTTCGACCTCCTCGTCATCGGCGCCGGCCCCAGCGGCCTGGCCTCCGCCATCGAGACGCAGCGCGCCGGCTTTCGCGTGCTGCTCATTGACAAGGGCTGCTTGGTCAATTCGCTCTTCCATTACCCCGCGAACATGACCTTCTTCACCACGCCGGAATTGCTGGAAATCGGCGACATCCCTTTTTCCAGCGCCCACGTCAAGCCCACGCGCGAGGAGGCGCTGGAGTACTACCGCAAGGTCGCCGAGCACTACCGCCTCGACGTCCGCCAGTACGAGCGTGTGGACGAGGTCTCGGGCAGCGACGGCGATTTCCTGGTCCGAACCAGCACCGTCTCGCCCGAGATCCTCGGCGCCCTCGAAGGTCCCGAAAAGCGCCACGTCCCCGGCCGCCGCGCCGAATATCGTGCCCGCAAGCTGGTCGTCGCCACCGGCTATTACGACCTGCCCAACATCATGCAGATCCCCGGCGAGGACCTGCCCAAGGTCTTCCATTACTATCGCGAGCCGCACCCTTTCTTCGCTCGCGACGTGCTGGTCGTCGGCGGCAAGAACTCCGCCGCCATCGCCGCGCTGGAATTATGGCGGCACGGCGCGCGTGTCACCCTCGTCCATCGCGACGAAGCCCTGCACCCGCATGTCAAGTACTGGATCAAGCCTGACATCGAGAACCGCATCAAGAACGGCGAAATCACCGCCTACTTCCGCAGCGTGGTCAAGGAAATCCTGCCTGAGGCGGTGGTAATCCAGACCCGTAGCGGCTGGCTGTGGCCAAATCGCGGCGAGCTTCGCGTGAAAAACGATTTCGTTTTTGCGCTCACCGGCTATCACCCGGATTACGCGTTCCTGCGCAGCCTCGGCGTGCAGCTTACGCCCGAGGAGTGCCGCCCCATGGTCAACTCGGAGACGCTCGAAACCAACGTGCCCGGCATTTATGTGGCGGGCGTCATCGTTGCCGGCTCCAACACCAGCGAAATTTTTATCGAGAACGGCCGCTTCCATGGCCAGCACATCGCCCAGGATCTGAAGAAGAAGCTGTCAGCTCGCAGCTCTTAGCTTTTAGCTGACAGCTCAGAGCTATTACAATGCTGCCATGCGCATTTCTCTGGTCATCCTGACGATCGCGATCGCATCTCTGGTCGCGTGCAACAAATCCTCCGCTCCCGCTTCCGTGTCGGCGAAATCCGGCGAGAGCGCGAAATCCGCTGATCCCGTTCAACAAAAGGTCCAGGATCTGGCTGGCTCAAACGCCACCGACTGCGGCCGCGTCAAATCGCAAGCTCAGGACCAGACGCAGAAATCCAGCGACTGCGCCATGAAAGCCGCCAAGGACAAGCACGCCTTCTACGTTGCCTACGACATGCCCGGCCTGACCGTCGGGTACGCCGGCAATTCCGATGGAAAGCTTTTCTCCGTCCAGTCGGAACAAACGGAGAACGCGGGCGCGAAGGCGGAAGTCAAGAGCGCCCCCTGTCCATCTGACCTGCGCATCGCGCAGAGTGGACGCGTCACTTGCATGGCCCCCGGCACCGGCATGGGCGCCACCGGCGCCAACCCGCATGGCGGCATGCCGCCCGTTACCGGCGAGAATCCCCACGGCATGATCAGCATGCCTGCTCTTGGCACTCCCAACCCGCACGGGGCCGCCAAGCCCTCGCATCCGCCAGCCGGCAAAACGCCGCCGAAACAGTAAGCGTCGCGATCGCCGAGTTGTTTGGTCGGGAGTTCTTTGAAGGGCGCGGCGGAACTTGTCCTGAGCGAGTCGAAGGAGCCGCGCCGTAACAGCCTGATTTGTCATTCCGAGGGGCTCGGTAGGTCACGGCTTCAGCCGTGATCGAGGCGCGAAGCGCCGAAGCCCCGAGGAATCTGCTGTTCGATCTGCGTTCATCCGCGTCAATCTGCGGCTGATTTGCACAATTCCCTGACTGCCCTCTGCGTCCGCTCCGCCAACTCGCCCAGGTCTTTTCGGGTGTAGCCCGCCACCGGAATGGGTTCGCCGACCACCAGCCGCAGCGGCGCTCGCCGCAGGTGCGCCGACCCGATCGGCAGGCCTTCATACGTTCCCAGGATCGCCACCGGCACCACCTCCGCCTGCGCCTTCATCGCCACATAAAACGCGCCGCGTCGAAAAGGCAGCATCTTGCCGGTTGGCGAGCGCTCTCCTTCCGGAAATACGACCACCGGCATGCCTCGTCGCAGCGTCTCCACCGCCTGGTGCAACGCCCGGCGCGACAGTGCGACGCTTTCCGGCGAGATCTCCAGCGCGCCCGCCCGGCGCAGGTACCAGCCGATCAGCGGCACGCGAAACACCAACCGGTGCGCCATGATGCGGAACGCAAACGGCAGATAGGCGTAGAGCAGGGGAATATCGAGCGCGGAGAGATGGTTGGCGGCGTAGAGGCGCGGCTTGCTGGCGTCGATCCATTCCAGGCCTTCCACCGTGACCGGCGCCAGCAGCGTGAGCAGCATCCGCGCCCACCAGCGCACCACCGCATGCTGCGCCCGGCCGCTCCTGTCCAGGCGCACCAACACCAGGCAAAGAGGTTCCACGATGATGGTAAGGAGAAAGATGGCGGGCCAGAACAGCAGCAGCGCACGTGCCCAGCTCAGCAGATTGCGCACGGTTTTCGGTTGGCGGTTATCGGTTTTCGGTATTCGGCGGAGATTTTCAGTCGTCCCTACGGGACTTCTCATCTGTGCGCAATCATTTCCCGGCACTGAAGTGCCGGGCTATTTTCATGCGTCGCTACGCGACTGACGCCGGCCTACCGCCGACAATCGGAGAACCGAAAATCGAAAACCTGCAATCAAGAACGACACCCGACAAAGCGTAACCGATAATCGATAACCGGTAACCGAAAACCGTGAACCGACATCCTAATCCAGATCGATCGCTTCCGACTCCAACTGCTGGTTCATCAGCCGCGACACCAGCGGCTTCAGTCCTTCGCCGGTTTTCGCCAGCACGAAATCGTTCTGGTCATCGTTCCAATCCAGCTTGAAGCTGGTGGAGAGCGCGGAAATCCATATCTGCCGCACCGGCGCATTTCGCGATATCACGAACCGCCCCGGCGGCTCTTCGAAGCTGATGTGCAACGCCCCCGACTGGTCTTCGACTTCGAACTCGGCGTCGTCCTCGGCTTCAATCAACGATTGCTTCAACGATTCCATCGCGGCGTCGGCGTGCCGCCTGAACTCCATCTCTTCCATGGCGCGGCATTCTAGCATTTCGCGGTCAGCTCTCAGCCATCAGCTTTCAGCCACCAACATGGCGCCGAAGCTACAGTGCGTTATTTTTCGAGAAGAAAGCTTAAGGTGTGTCATCCTGAGCGAGGTCCAACGCGTCCCGGGTTTGGACGCGTTGCGACCGAGTCGAAGGACCCCTGCGTTGCCGCGGTTCATACCAACCGTCCGCCGGGCATTTTCACGAGACGCTTCTCGCTCGCAGCACGACACGACGCCCATTTCCCGCTACAATCTGCCGAACTCACACGCGGATTCGGCCATGCCCAAATCGAAAGCTCAACCGCCCGCCGCCAAAGTTTCCATCCCCCACATGCCGCCGCTCTACACGTCCCAACACAAGAAGAAATTTCTCCCTTGGGCTCATGCCGAGGAGCGGCTCATCAACTCGCGCAGCTACTGGATCTGCACCGCGCGTCCCGACGGCCGCCCGCACTCCATACCCGTCTGGGGCATGTGGGTGGACGGCGCGCTCTACTTCGGAACCGCGCGCGACGCCCGCAAGGCGAAAAACATTGCCCACAATCCCGCCGTCTCGGTGCACCTGGAATCGGGCGATGACGTGGTGATCCTGGAAGGGAAGGCGGTCGAGGCTGACGTTTCCGAAAAGAAACTGCGCGCCAAGCTCGACGTCGAGTGCAAGCGCAAATACAAGATGCCCCTGCTGGTGATGCCGGAGAGTATCTGCTACCGCGTGCGCCCGCGCGTCGTGCTGGCCTGGCTGGAAAAGGAATTTCCGACTAGCTCAACACGGTGGGAGTTTGAAGCAGACTAGCATTCGCCAGTCACTCGGTAATGAGCAGGACTTTCCGCAGCCCACGCACGGCGTTGCAGATATAGAGCGCATCAGCCCGGCGCAGGTCCTCGGGCCGCAGCACGCGCTCCTCCGCGCGAGGTTCGGTATTGAGAAGGTAGCGGCGATAGACCCCTGGCAGCAGCCCGCAATCCACAGGCGGCGTGCACAACCTTCCGCCGATATCGGCGAACACGTTGCTGATGCTGCCTTCGGTCACTTCGTTCCGCTCGTTGACGAAGATCACGTCATCGAAGCCTTGCTGTTGCGCCCGCGTTAGTTCGCTCTCGTAAAGCTCGCGGCGAGTAGTTTTGTGGAAAAGGAAACGATCGTGGGAGCTGGTGGCGCGCTGCGACAGCAGCACGCGGCCGCGTCCCGCCCAGGGTTCCAGCGGCGCCGATTCGATATGCAGGTCGCCGCTGGGGTCGAACCGCGCCCGCACCTTGTAGGCGGTGCCCGCATCGAGGCCGCGGCCATAGCTCTCCAGCTCGCCACGGACTTCCTCCGCATCGAAAGGAAAACCGAAGTAGCCGGCCGACTGCTCCAGCCGCTCGAGATGCGAGTCCAAAAGCGGGTATCCGCGGTCCCAGCGCAGGCTCTCGATGAGCGAGAACCCCTCATCCCGGCGGTTGAGGAATTCGCATTTCAGCCGGCACTCCTCGTACTCCTGCTGGGGGACCGAATCCCAGACGATCCCGCTGCCCACGCCCATCCGTCCCTGGGCACCGTGCAGCACCAGAGTACGGATGGCCACGTTGAGCACGGCCTCGCCCGCCGGCGAGAAGTAGCCGATCGCCCCGGTATAGATACCGCGCGAACGGCGCTCCAGTTGGTGAATGAGCTGCATCGCGCGCACCTTGGGCGCACCGGTCACCGAGCCGCAGGGGAACAGAGCGCGGAAGATGTCGTAGTAGCTCGTGCCCGGCGCCAGCGCCGCCGCAATCGTGGACGTCATCTGCCACAGCGTCTCATACGGCTCGAGAGCGAACAGCTCTCTCACCTCCACCGAGCCGATCCGGGCGATACGTCCCAGGTCACTGCGCAGCAAGTCCACGATCATCACATTTTCGCTGCGGTTCTTGGGATCATCGTGGAGCCAGCGAGCCACGGCGCGATCTTCCTCGGGGAAGCGGCCGCGGGGCGCTGTGCCCTTCATCGGCCGGGTGACGATGGCTTGTCCGTTACGGCGGAGGAACATCTCGGGCGAAAGCGACAGCACCTGAGCGTTGCCCAGGTTCAGCACCGCGGCCCATTTCACCGTCTGCGCCGCGCGGAGCTGTGAGTACAAACGCAGAAACGAGCCGGCGAACCCGAAGCGCATGTCGGTGGTGAAGTTGAGCTGGTACACGTCCCCGGCGGCGATGTATTCCCGGATCCGTTCGATGGCCGCGCAATACGTCGGCTGTGAGATGTCGAGACGAGAATCGCGGATCTCGAATCCTGCGCCGGCGAGGTATGGCGAGGCGGGCGGCGCCGGACCCGCAAAACTCCCCACGCGGTGATCGAACACAAAAGGAGCGCCATACACTCCCAGCCACGCCAGCGGGAGCTCCGAACCGGGCTGTTCCAAGGGAGCCGCGGCCGGCTCGAAGTGGTAGCCGCATTCGTATCCCAAGTAGCCGGCTACATGGTAGCCATCGGCGAGCGCCTGCTCCAGCCGCTCGAACAGCCAAGGCACTTGCCTCGGGTGCTCGATCCGGAGTACCGCCCGCGGCGATTGGAAAAGGTAGGACCGGCAGTTCTCCTCGTCGAAGCGCGAGGTCTCCAGCAGCACCGTGCCGGGCTCGGCGGCTAGGCCGTAGCACTCCGCTGGGAAGGGCACCCACGCCCGCCGGCGGGACTGATGGACTACAGGCGTGATTACGGGCGCGGAAGCCATCCGGGAGAGAGTAACGCACGCACGCCTTTAGACGAAATGCGCAAGAGGGATATATCTGGCTATAACTGATACCTAGAACGGAATATCCTCATCCGTAATCTGCGTGCTCGCCGCCGGCTCTGGCTCCGGGGTGCGCTGATCCATATTCGCCGCCGCCGCGCCGCGCCCCCGTCCGCCGCCACCTTCGCCGCCCTCGCCGCTGCCGCGTCCGCCCAGCAGCACCAGGTCGTTGACCACGATGTCGGTACGATATTTCTTCTGCCCGGTTTCCTTGTCGTCCCAGGAGTCGGTCTTCAGGCGCCCTTCGATATAAACCTGGCTGCCTTTCTTGCAGTACTCGCCGACGACTTCCGCAGTGCGCTGCCACGCTACGATGCTGTGCCACTCGGTGCGGTCCTGCCAGTTGCCGTCTTTGTCCTTGAAGCGCTCGTTGGTCGCCAGGCTGAACTTGGCCACGGGCGTGCCGCTCGGCGTGTACTTGACCTCGGGGTCCTTCCCCAAGTGTCCGATTAGGATGACCTTATTTACGCTCTTTGGCATGAAATGCTCCTCATCAATCCCGTTTAAGAGGGGCCAGTGTAGCAGAATGCGCGTTTGTCAGTTGGTCAGTATTTCAGTGTTTCAGTCGGTCAGGCTCTCAGCTTCTTGAGGCCGAAAAACTGATGAACTGACGAACTGACAAACTGACTGACTGAAATACCGCTCTTGTCACAAACGTGCCCGTAAGTTGCTGAAAAGCCAAAGTCGCGCCGCTCCGCTCGCCTCCCAACTCCGCCGCTTGACCGCGATTTTCCTCCGTTCGACAAATTCCATTCTTCGTTCCCAATTCAGACACGCAGAATGGTGTGCGCCGCGGTGTTGCCCGGTGAGGATGGCGACCCGCGATTCAGGCAAACCCCTATTCGGGGCAAAAGGGTGGGGAAATGAGCACATCTACGCAGATTCCTAGCAATCCAGGCTTGGTGCAGATTGCATCACTCGAAGACATGATCCGCGATCGCGTTGCCGAGGAGCGCGCGCGCCTCGAAAAAGAAGCCGGGGTCGTCCACAAGCAGGTGCATCACTTCCAAAAGCCGGTGGAGCGCGCCTTCACCGCGGCACAGCGCCCCAGCACCACGCTGCTGTTCGGCGGCCTGACCTGGAAGCACGAAAAGCTCATCCACGGCGCCCTGGAAGGCCTGGGCTACCGTTGCGAGGTCGTGCCCGTGCCCGACGTCAAAGCCTTCCAGCTTGGCAAGGAATACGGCAACAACGGCCAGTGCAACCCGACTTACTTCACCGTCGGCAACCTGGTCCAGTACCTCCAGAAACTGGAGGAATCCGGCGTCAGGCGCGAAGACCTGCTCAACAACTACATCTTCCTCACCGCCGGCGCGTGCGGCCCGTGCCGCTTCGGCATGTACGAAGCCGAATACCGCCTCGCCTTGCGCAACGCCGGTTTTGACGGCTTCCGCGTCATGCTCTTCCAGCAATCCGGCGGCCTCGATCAGGCCGAGGCTGAAGCCGGCCTCGCCATGAACCTCGATTTCTTCCTCAACCTGCTCAACGCCATGAACATGGGCGACGTGATCAATGAAGTCGCGCACCAGATCCGCCCCTTCGAGGCCAACGCCGGCGAAACCGACGCCATCCTCGACGAGTGCGTGGACTACATGCACGAGGTGCTGAAAAAGAAATCGCCGTGGTCCATCGAGGGCGCGATCGGCAAGCTCGGCAAGAACATCCCCATGAAGGGAACCGTCGAGTACGTGGGCAAGTTCCTCAACCAGCTTTACAGCGACGACTACACGACCGCGCTCAACCACGTTCGCGACCGCTTCAATTCCATCAAGGTAGACCGCCTCAAGGTGAAGCCCATCGTCAAAATCACCGGCGAATTCTGGGCGCAGACCACCGAGGGCGACGGCAACTTCAACATGTTCCCGTTCCTCGTCCGCGAAGGCGCGCAGATCATCGTCGAGCCCATCGGCACCTGGATCATGTACATGATCCACCAGGTGGTGCAGAAGATCCGCGACACCAAGGGCCTGGAAGAGGGCGCCGTGATGCCTCCATCGTGGCGTCTCGACAAGCAGGCCAAGATCGAGATGAACTACCGCCAGAGGCTCGCCAAGCTGAAAGTGGCCGAGGTCATTTTCTCCCGCGAGTACCACAAGATCGTGGATTCACTCGGCGGCACGGCGCACAAGCTGGTCAACCAGTACGAGCTCCAGCGCCTCGGACATCCCTACTACAACTCGCGCGCCGGCGGCGGCGAAGGCCACCTCGAGGTCGCCAAGAACATTTATTACTCCAACAAAGAGCTCTGCCACATGGTGCTCTCGCTCAAGCCCTTCGGCTGCATGCCCTCCACCCAGTCCGACGGCGCGCAGTCCGCGGTCGTGGCCCGCTACAAGGACATGATCTTCCTGCCCATCGAGACTTCCGGCGAAGGCGAGATCAACGCCCACAGCCGTGTCCAGATGGCGCTCGGCGAAGCCAAGGCCAAGGCCAAGATCGAGTTCAGGGAGGTGCTGGAGAAACTCGGCAAGACCGCCGACGAACTCCGCGCCTACGTGGACGCGCATCCCGAGATGTCCGCTTCGCTGTACAAAATTCCCAAGTACAAGGGCGTCATCGGCACCGCGCCGAACTTCGCCATCCACGTCGCCGAAAAAATGGGCGCCAGCGTTCCGTTCCACGCCGAGGCCCACTAATTTGAACCGCAAAGGACGCGAGGGACGCCAAGGCGTTTTCCTTTGCCTCCTTTGCCTCCTTTGCGGCCTTTGCGGTTAAAGGTTTTCCCAGGAGAACCATGCCAGGACTTACGGATAAAGCGGATTCCACGAAGAAATACGACCAGCTGTGGATGGGACTTGACGTTGGTTCCACCACCGTCAAGGTCGTCGTCATTGACGGCGACACCGACAACATCCTGTGGGCGGACTACCAGCGCCACGAAACCAAGCAGCCCGAAAAGGCGATCGAGATGCTCAAAGCCATCTCCGCCGATTTTCCCAACACGCCGATAGACAATTTCCGCGTGTTCATTACGGGCTCGGGCGGCTCCGGCATCGCCAAGCACATCGGCGCCAAGTTCGTGCAGGAAGTCAATGCGGTCTCGCTCGCGGTGGAAAAGCTCTATCCCGCGTGCGGCTCGGTCATCGAACTCGGCGGCCAGGACGCCAAGATCATCATCTTCAAGGAAGACCCGGAGACCGGCAAAAAGAAGAAGCTGCCCTCGATGAACGACAAGTGCGCCGGCGGCACCGGCGCCGTCATCGACAAGATCAACGCCAAGCTCCGCATTCCCTCCGAGCAGCTCTGCCAGATGGGCTACAAGGGACTGAAGCTGCATCCCGTCGCCGGCAAGTGCGGCGTCTTTGCCGAGACCGACATCAACGGCCTGCAAAAACAGGGCGTGCCTCCCGACGAACTGATGGCCTCGCTGTTCGAGTCCATCGTCCAGCAGAACCTTTCCGTCCTGACGCGCGGCAACACGCTGCGCCCGGTCGTCCTGCTGCTCGGCGGCCCCAACTGCTACATCAAGGGCATGAGCGACTGCTGGAAGGTGAACATTCCCAAGATCTGGGAAGAGCGCAATTACCCGCTGCCCGAGGGCGTGAATCCCGAAGACCTCATCACCACGCCCGATAACGCCCAGTACTTCGCCTGCATCGGCGCTGTCGAATACGGCAAGTCCGAAGACCCCGGCATCGGTCAGTATGTCGGCTTCGACAAACTGGAGTGGTACATCACCGAAGGCCGCGCCCAGGAAAAAGCCAAGAAGGGCGGCGCGCAAGCTCTCGCCAGGAGTCCCGAAGAGCTCGACGATTTCAAGACGCGCTACACCAAGAAAAAATTTATCGCTACCACCTTCCAGCCCGGTCAGGTGGTCGAGGGCTTCATGGGCATTGACGGCGGCTCCACCTCGACCAAGGCCGTTCTGGTTGACAAGAACCGCAATGTCCTCTGCAAGACCTACCAGCTTTCGCGCGGCAATCCGATCGAGGACACTCAGGAGGTCGTGGCCAAAGTAGCCAAGCAAGTCAGTGATCAAGGGGCAATACTTAAAGTGTTAGGTGTAGGCACAACGGGCTACGCCAAGGACATCCTCAAGGACGCCGTCGGCGCCGATGTGGCCCTGGTCGAGACCGTCGCCCACACCCAGGCCGCGCTTCATTTCTATGCCGACGCGGACGTCATCTGCGACGTTGGCGGCCAGGACATCAAGATCATCATTCTCAAAGACGGCCGCGTGAAGGACTTCAAGCTGAACACGCAGTGCTCCGCCGGCAACGGCTATTTCCTCCAGGGCACCTGCGAGAGCTTCGGCTTCAAGGTCGAGGAGTTCGCCGACATCGCCTTCAACGCCAAGGGCTACCCGCAATTCGGCTACGGCTGCGCCGTGTTCATGCAGTCCGACATCGTGGACTTCCAGCGCCAGGGCTGGAAGCCGGAAGAAATCATGGCCGGCCTGTGCAACGTGCTGCCCAAGAACATCTGGCTCTACGTCTCGCAGATTCCCAACCTGTCGGCGATCGGGAGAAAGTTCGTCCTCCAGGGCGGCACGCAGCACAATCTCGCCGCCGTGAAGTCGCAGGTGGACTTCATCGAGTCGCGCTTCAAGGGCAAGGAGATCAAGCCCGAGGTCATCGTCCACCAGCACTGCGGCGAAGCCGGCGCCATCGGCTGCGCCTTCGAAGCGGTGCGCCTGTGGGAGAACGGCAAGCAGACCACTTTCATCGGCCTCGACCAGATCGCCTCCATCACCTTCACCACCGCCCGCAACGAAGCTACCCGCTGCTACTTCTGCAAGAACAAGTGCCTGCGCACCTTCATTGACGTCAAGACAGCTGTCCCCAACCCGAACTACAAGCCGCCGGTGAAGACCAAGGTCCCGCTCATTGACGGTGCGCAGCGCCTCATCATCGCCACCTGCGAAAAGGGAACGGTCGAGAACGTCGAGGAGATGCGCGTCATCAAGGGCGACATTGACGCCATCAAGAAGGAAAACCCCAACCTGGTCGAGATCGCGGCCAAGGCGGCCTTTAAGAGCTACGAACCGCCCCTCGTTGCCGACCCGCTGCCGAAAATGCAATTCACCGCCGCGCAGAAAAAACGCGTTGAGCTGATGAAGAAGCGCGCCGAGCTCAAGATCGGCATGCCCAAGGCGCTCAACATGTACTCCTGCGGCCCGTTCTTCACCGCCTATTTCGAGTCGCTGGGCCTGAAGGCGGAAAACCTTTTCTGGTCGGAGTACACCAGCGAGCAGCTTTACAAGGAAGGCGCCAAGCGCGGCGCCATCGATCCCTGCTTCCCGTCGAAGGTCGGCATCCCGCACGTCCACAACCTGCTCTACGCCATTCACCCCAAGAAGCAGCTCGACATCATCTTCTTCCCGATGATTGACTCGCTGCCCACGTTCCTGGTGAAGACGCAGAGCTCGCGCGCCTGCCCCACCGTAACCGCTACTCCGGCGTCGGTGAAAGCCGCCTTCACCAAGGAATCCGACCTGTTCACCGAAAAGGGCGTCATCTGGAAGGACACGCTCATCGAGCTGACCGACCCCAAGGTCGCGCATCGCCAGATGTACGACGACTGGAAAGACATCCTCGGCCTCAGCGAGGAAGAGAACTTCCGCGCCGTCGACGAGGGCTTCAAGGCCATGCTGAAGTTCGACAACGACATCATGCGCGGCACGGCCCGCGAGGTCCTGAAGAAACTGGAACGCGAGGACAAGCTCGGCATCGTGCTCCTCGGCCGTCCCTACCACAACGATCCCGGCATCAACCACGAGATCCTGGAAGAATTCCAGAAGCTCGGTTACCCCGTCTTCTCCCAGGACTCGCTGCCGCTGGACGACGAGATCATCTGGAAGCTGTTCGGCGACGAGGTCAAGATGGGCGTCATCTCGCACCCGCTCGACGTCGCCGACGCCTGGAAGAACTCGTACTCGCGAGAACACCACGCGCAAGGTCTGGGCGGCGAAGTACATCGCGCGCCATCCCAACCTGGTGGCGCTCGAGCTATCGAGCTTCAAGTGCGGCCACGACGCGCCCATTTACACCGTGATCGAGGAAGTCGTCGAGCACTCCGGCACGCCGTACTTCTGCTTCAAGGATATTGACGAGAACAAGCCGACCGGTTCCATCAAGATCCGCGTCGAGACCATCGGCTACTTCCTCAAGCGCTACCGCGAAGACATGGTGCGCAACAATAAGAAGATATTGACGGTCGATGAGCAGCTCAAGCAGTTCGAGCAGCGCCTGCGCCACGAACTCACTCTAGCCGCCAGCGTCGGCTCCAAGACGGGTTGCTGCGGCGCAGAAGAAACCGCGCCGGCCGATCTGGTCTCCATCGCCGGCGCCCAGCAGGGTCAGCAGGACCTGGTCGAAATGGCCGGAGACTGATTTTGGGAAGGGCACGGCTTTAGTCGTGCCGAACAGCCCTCAACAAGAATGGGCTTCAGCCCCTGGGGTCGAGTCCCGCAGGGACGACAGCACATAGCCCTGAACCTGCGTTTGCAGGCGCACACGCCGCAGCCCATCACCGCATCCACCTGTGCGATTCGCAAATGCGCGTGGAAGAACAACGCCTACATCTCGTTCGACTGGCGCACCATGCGGCCCTTCAAGATCGGCGAAGGCAAAGCCATCACTCCCATGGTCGAGATGTTCAACGGCTGAAAACCTGCGGTCTTGGGGCGCTGGTGCCCTGCGGCGAATTTCAGACGATGAACCATTCAAGATGCAAGCACTGCCTTGCCACCCTTTCAAAGCTGCACGATCCATTGTGCTATTGTGGTGCTTCCAGGGGGACACTCATCACAACATCCTGAAATTTCAGCATGGTCTTGATGTACCTCTTGAAGTAGAGGTCGGAGATGCGCTTCTGAATGGCGTACCCCATGCGGCAATCGTCCTCCATCAAGTGTTGCAACAGGGAAGCGTCGATCTTGAGCAACTTGGAATCAGCCAAGCATTGGGCGGTTACGGTGTAGGCTTGGAGAGCGAAGCTGGCGCCAGCGCCAAAAATGGCACCTCGGTCCAGCAACTCGATCAGAATGCTGAGGCCCTTCTTTCCTGGTAACCGAAGCGCCACCTTGCCCTCCAGCACAACGTAGAGGAACTTTGCTTCGTCTCCCTGGCTGTACACAACCTCGCCGGCCCGGCGTTCCACGACCTGCGAAGCGTTGTGAATGGCAGCGATTTGCTCAGGCCTGAGATAACTGAAAACATCTTGCGCTAAGAGTTGAGAGGTTGCCATGGAAGTTCCTCCCTCCTTGTCGGGGTTTTTGTGAATTGCCCATGAATCTCCAACGTACGTCATGGAAAAAAACAAAATGCTCTTTAAACTAGGATCTCCTTTTTGAGCCCTAAATCGCTCACATTGTATTGCTCATGGGCGAATGTTCGACGCCAGAGCCGCATTCGCCGATGAAAAGTGGGGGCTAGGCCTCCAGAAACGTGTCGTGGTCGTTAGGGCCGCATAAATACCGGTCTTTACGACATCATATGCACAACCGGGCCCAATTCAAAAAGGAAATGCGGGTTTTTACCTGTTCTTAACCCCGCGACAATTCTGCTCACTGGTAAACTTGTCCTCATACGTGGGAGGGAGGATCATGACAAACGCATCCACTAAGACTCACTACATCCCCGCCGGCTATCACTCCGTCACGCCCTATATCATCGTCCGCAACGCCGCCAAGGCCCTCGACTGGTACAAGAACGTGTTTGGGGCGCAGGAAGAGTTCCGTTTTCCCACGCCCGACGGAAAAATCGGCCACGCCGAAATCAAGATCGGCGATTCTCACATCATGCTCGCCGACGAATTTCCCCAGATGAACGCCGTCAGCCCCGAAACCATCGGCGGCACCGCCTCCGCCCTCATGATTTACGTCGAGGACGTGGATTCCGTCTTCAAGAAGGCTGTCGCCAGCGGCGCGAAAGTGAAGCAGGAACTTCAGGACAAGTTCTACGGCGATCGCAACGCCACCTTCTACGATCCCTTCGGACACCAGTGGACCGTTGCCACCCACGTCGAAGACGTCTCGCCGGAAGAAATGCAGCGCCGCATGGCCAGCCAGAAGTAGTTTCAGAACCTCTAAAAGCTGTGGTGCCCCACATCTGCCTGCTTTTGGCAGATGTGGGTCTTTTGTCTCGCCCCATGTAAAATACTCAAGGGTTCGAGGAACGCACGGATGGCGATGGAATCCGATAAGGTGATGTTCGAGATTTACCGCGAGGCCGCTTACACCGGCAAATACCGCGTCGTCTATTACACCGAGCTCAACGAGAACAACAAGGAGTGGGAGATCAACCGCGCCCTTTCCGGCGAGCACTTCTACGACGGCTTCATCAAGAACTATCGCAAGGACGAGGCCAAGGACATCATTGACGCCATCCTGAAGCGCATGAACGACGGCGAGAAGCTTGCGCCCACCGATGTGGAAGCCGCGCTCAGCGAGCATATCGCGGCCGGATAGTTGTTCGGTCCACGCACGCATTGGGCACGTGATCGCGAAAGAAGTCGCACTTGGACGAAAAACAGCCTGCGCAGCAGGCGATAACGGCGCAAGCCGTGGGTAGGGAGCGAAATGAGGTCAAGCCCGCTTCAGCGGGCGGCAGAATCCTCCGACGATTAGGAATCGCACCATGTCCACCCAACCGCAGATGAACCCCGGAATGGTTCCCGACGAGCTCAAGCACGAGCCCCGCTCCAAGGGCCTCACCACCGCGCGCAAGAAGAAACCCAAAGAGCTGGCCGTGATCACCGAGTGTTGCACCGGCTGCGCCGGCTCGCCAGCCTGCGTGGAATACTGTCCGGTGGAAGACTGCATGTTCTGGGTCCCCGACGAAGATCATCCGCCGTTCGGGCGCATCGCGGTGGATCCGCTGCTCTGCATCGGCTGCAAGAAGTGCACCAGCAAGGGTCCTGACGGCGCCTTCCTCGACGGTTGCCCCTGGGACGCCATCGTCATGGTGAACACCCCCGAGGTCGAAAAAGAAGTCGGCGTCATGCCCTACTAGCGCTGTATGTCGCCGAAACGGCCTGCTCACGCATTAACTGCCTGATAAACTTTTCGCGATCAAAGGCAGGCCTCGTTCGGCCCCGGCGCGCTAGCCGGATCAGCCGCAGGTAACCTGGGCTGAACCTCAGGTATCCTGCACGTAACTTGTTGATTTCTCTGGATTTCTCTGAATGCGTAGGGGGAGGGGGCAGGGTAACTACGGATACGATATCAAATTTGTCATCGTTACCAGCTCTTAACGCCGTGCTGAATGGCACCAGCGCCGTCTTGATCGCCTCGGCGCGCAATTCCATTCGCCGCGGAAACATCGCCCGGCATCGCGCCCTGATGATCGCTGCAGTTGTGACTTCTTCGATCTTCTTCGCCTCTTATGTTTACTATCACGCGCACGTTGGCAGCGTGCATTTCCCGGGACAGGGAATCGCGCGAACCATTTATTTCGCCATCCTGATCACGCACACCATTCTGGCCGCGACCGTGCCGCCGCTCGTCATCATCGCGCTCACGCTCGGCCTGCGGCGCCGCGACCAGCGCCATCGCGCCATCGCGCGCTGGACTTACCCGATCTGGCTTTACGTCTCCATCACCGGCGTTGTGATCTACTTGATGCTGTACCAGTTGTTCCGCGCATAAGTATGCCTGTCGTGAAGCTCAAGATTGATGTCGGCGGAACCATCGGCCACGAAGCCTGGTTCGCGCTGCAGCAGTTTCCCGAGAGCCAAGGCTCGTTCTTCGGCCCCGAATTCGGCGCCAGCGGAGCTTGCAAGCATCCTGCCAACATTCCGCATCCCAAGGGCGAATGGATCGGAGCGGAAGTGCTGGTCTCCACCAGCCTGCTGGCGCACTACGCCATGTCGCATTACCTCGAGCAGGATCGCGTGCTCGACGTTGATATTGAGGAGTGAGGATTTCTTGCCGTTGCCGACCCCGATCGTGAAGGACCCCAACTTCGAGCGCCCACGCATGTCGGTGCGCTCGCGCATCCTGTTCTTCGTGGTCGCGTGGGCCATCGTGCTGCTGCCGTTTCTGTTCTGGCACAGCACCTGGTTCGGGCGCCAACTCACCGACCGCGAGCTCGATGAGTACATCCACGACCAGCAGAAGCCTCGCCGTATCCAGCACGCGCTCGTCCAACTCGGCGAGCGCATGGCGAAGCACGACGCCGGCGCAGCGCGCTGGTATCCCGACGCAGTTCGCCTCGCCAACAGCCCGGTCGAAGAGGTCCGCAATACCGACGCGTGGATCATGGGCCAGGACAACACCCGCTCCGAATTCCACCAGGCTCTGTTGCCGATGCTGCACGACGCATCGCCCATGGTCCGCGGCAACGCTGCGCTGTCGCTGGTCCGATTCGGCGACGCCAGCGGACGTCCGCAGTTGGTGGAAATGCTCCAGCCCGCCAAAGTCGCGGCGCCGCAAGCTGGACGCGTCGCCGACCTGGCCAAGATCGGTGAAGCGATCCGCCAGAACGGAACCATCGCCAAGCTCGAGGTGAGTGGAACCACGGTGGAAGTGCGCTCGCCGATCGCGGGACGCGTGCGCTCGTTCGGCGTCGCGCAGGGAGTGCAGGTGCAGGCGGGAAACGAACTGGCGGTGATGGATCCCGCTCCCGAGCAGGTTTGGGAAGCGCTGCGCGCGCTCTATCTTGTCGGTCGGAAGGAAGACCTGCCCGCCGTTACTGCTTACGAAAAGAACCTGCCCAACATGCCGGATCGCGTGCGCGAACAGGCAGTGCTCACCGAAAAGGCGATCCTGGAACGCGAGCGGAAATAGTCCCGAGTCGCGAGTCCCGAGTTGCGAGTGAGACATTGCTCGCGACTCGGGACTCGGGACTAATTTCTAGGCCGCGGGCTTTGTGGTGCGGCGATTGGCGACCACGAACGCCGCCAAGAACATCACCAGGGAAAATCCCACCAGTACGATCAAACAAGTGCTCACGGCAAAGATCGCACTGGCCGGGAAGAGCAGCGTGCGCAGCGCTTCCGTTCCGTAGGTCAGCGGATTGATGCGCATCAGCAGGCGAATCCATCCGGAAGCGCCGGTGAGCGGAAACAGCGCGCCCGAAAGCAGCCACAGCGGAATCAGGAAGAGGTTGATCACGGCGTGGAAGCCCTGCGAGGAATCCATCGGCCAGGCGATGATGAAGCCCAGCGCCGTCAGCGCGAACGAGACCAGGAAGACGTCGAGCACGATGAGGCCGAACTGCGCCAGGCTGAGGTGAATGCCCAGCGCGGGCGCGAAGCAGAGAAACACCAGCCCCTGGATGGTGGAGAGCGTCGTTCCGCCCAGCACTTTGCCGAGCACGATGACCGAGCGATGCACCGGCGCCACCAGCACCGACAGCAGGAACCCTTCCTTGCGGTCCTCGATCACCGACATCATGGTAAAGATCGAAGTAAAGAGCACGATCATGATGAGCGCGCCGGGAAAGAAGTAATCGAGATAGTGCTCGCTGCCCGCGCCGCTGCCGCCCTTGAACGAGGTGCCGAAGCCGGAGCCGATCACGATCCAGAACAGGACCGGCGAAGCGATGACGCCGACTACCCGTGAGCGCTGGCGGTAGAAGCGGACGATCTCGCGCCACCAGAGGCTGAGCGCAGGCATGAATACGCCAACCGAGGGCGCTGCGATGGGTGCGGGAACGGTTTGGGTGCCTGAGGCCATTGTCGTTGGTCGTTAGTCGTTGGTCGTTGGCAAATCACTCCGCACGGTCAGGTGCGCGTTCCTCCTCCGGGTTCTTGTCTGTCCAGAACCTGTGGCCGGTGCGATGGATGAATACATCCTCCAGCGTCGGCTTGCTCACCGACATAGATTGGATCTCGCCGGGAAACGCTTCCACCACATCGGTGACGAAGCGATGGCCGCTTTCCCGCTCCAGGCGCACCTTTCCGGCAATCACGGTCGCGTCGAGCCGGTAGCGCCCGTGGATGCGCCGCGCCAGCGATTCCGGATCGGCGGCTTCCAGCAGGATGACGTCGCCGCCGATCTCGCGCTTCAGTTCCGCGGGCGTTCCCAGCGCGACCAGCTTGCCTTCGCTCAGGATGGCGAGGCGGTCGCAGCGCTCGGCCTCTTCCATCAGGTGCGTGGTCACAATCACGGTGACGCGCTCCTGCTCGCGCAGGATGTGCAGATACTGCCAGAGGTCGCGGCGCGCGCCCGGATCCAGGCCCGTCGTGGGCTCGTCCAGCAGCAGCACCGACGGATGATGCAGCAGGCCCTTGGCGAGTTCGAGGCGGCGCTGCATGCCGCCGGAAAAGGTCTCAGCGCGGTCGTTGGCGCGGTCGGCCAACCCGACTCTCCCCAGCATCTCCGCGATGCGCGCTTTCAGCGGCGCTCCCCTCAATCCGTAGAGATGTCCGACGTGGCGGAGGTTCTCGGCCGCGCTCAGCTTGATGTCAATGCTCTGCGCCTGGAATACAACGCCGATGTGACGGCGCAATCCTGTCGGATCCGTGGCCGCGTCGTGGCCCATGATAACCGCGCGTCCGCCGCTGGGAAGCATGAGCGTGGAGAGAATGCGGAAGAGCGTGGTTTTGCCGCTGCCGTTGGGGCCGAGCAGGCCGAAGATCTCCGCCGGGCGCACGTCGAAGGTGACGCCGTCGAGCGCCGGGCGCCCGTCGTAGAGATGGCGCAGGTCCTCCACCTGAATGACAGGCGCGGGAGCAGCAATTTGTGGGGCTAATTCGGCAGACAAAGCCACAAACCATTTTAACAGGCTGCAGGCTTCGGGCTGCAGGCTTCCGGCTTCAGGAATTGAAGGTTGCAGAGTGGAGATTGCAGATTGAACTGCCTGTCGGCGGTGTGGGTGCTGTCAGTTCGGCAGGGGTCCCTCGGCGTTCGCCCCTTCGGCTTCGCTCAGGGCAGGCTCTCGCTCGGGATGACACGCGTTTAGCGTTGACGTGAAACCTGCGAAGCACGCACCCGGGCATAAAGCGTGGGGCTCATGCGCACCGGGTTGTTGATCCGCAGGAAGCGGGGATCCAGCGCAAAGGGAGCAAAGCGAGTGAGCCGGCGATCGTCGCCAACGAGCGACACTTGCGGGACACACGCCTGGTCACAGTCCTGGCGCTCCGGCCAGCGCGAGCAGGCGAGGAGGCGAAGGTCGGCGTGCCCGGCGAGTTCGGTGCGCGCGGCGTGCCGTCCGTCCACGGTCACGGTGGCCCAGCGGCGCGTCTCGGGACAGATGATGGTGCGCGGATCGCTAAGCTGGAGCGCGCGCGCGTACGCCCAGAGCGCAGGGGCACCGAGAAAGAACGCGGCGCCGACCAGGAAGAGAACGATGCCAAAGAGAATCAGCATGCCCCACCTCCGGTGCCCGCAACGAAGAGCACCGTTGAGATGGTTGTACGCGAGGACGACCAAGAATGCTGTGACGGATGAGAGAGGCGGTTGTGATTGACTCTGCGTCGGTATCGCGGCGAGGCTTGCCCAAGTTGACAGCGGATTGAAGTTTGAGGATTGCAGATTGAAATGCATAGATCCTGAGCTCGCGCCCTTCGGCTTCGCTGAGGGCAGGCTCCCCCAGCGCGAGCTCAGGCTCCAGCCGGGAGGGGCAGGATCGCACACCCCTCCTTCGAGCCGTTGCGGGCTCGGGCTTTTCGTCCACTTACAGAACGGCCCGCTTCAGGCGGCGCGGCGTTCGTGGCCGGCGGTTGCGGCTGCCCGGTCGCGCGGCGCGAACAGGCTGTACACGCAGAGCAGCGCCGCTGCCGCCACAATGACCAGGCCCATGCTGCCCAAGTCGAAGCCGTCGGTCGGGCCGGCGAATTTGCGCAAGACACCGCCTACGATCCCGCCGACAGCGCCGAACAGCACGCACGCCAGCCAGGTGTGCGCGCGCTCATACCACAGCACCGATTTTGCGAACCCACCCACCAGTCCGCCCAGTACGGTCCAGAAAAACAACGCAGCAGCCATACCATCCTCCTTGTGAAGCTATATATCGTAACACGATATATGTATATCTTAGCACGACACTATGGCCATGTCAACCGGAAGAGCGCCGGTTGGCAGGTGCGCAGCAGGGAAGGGCTTGTACGTGGCTGAGAAGGCTGCAAGCGTCAAGCTTCAGGTAAAGGCGAAGGTTTCTCGGGGAGAGTGCGTATGGCGGCGTTGAGGCACGGGGAGTGTAGGGGTCCTTCGACTCGGCGTCGCGGCGACGCCTCGCTCAGGATGACAGCTGTTTGGGTTTGTGGCGAGGATTGGAGGTCAGCGTGAGTTCAACATCATCAGCGCGAACAGCAGCGGCAGGTAGAACACCGTCGCCAGCAGGAGTTGGCGGGCGCGGCGCTTGGAGTGGCCCGAGGTCAGGGGCTGCTTGAAGGCGGCGAGGCGAACGCCAAAATAGAAGAAGATCATGCCCATGACGGCCGCGCCAAACAGATAGACGTTGCCGGACATGTGCAGCAGCGTGGGCGCGAAGCTGGCGGGCAGCAGCGCGATGGAGTAGAGCACGATTTCGCGGCTGGTGGCTTTGCCGGTAGCCTCGACCACGGGCAGCATGCGGATGCTGGCCCGCTGGTAGTCCTCGCGGTAGAGCCAGGCGATGGAATAGAAGTGCGGGAACTGCCAGAAGAAAACAATCGCGAACAGGATGAGGCCTTCGACTTCGATGCGTCCGCGCAGGGCGGTCCAGCCGAGCAGCGGAGGCATGGCGCCGGGAAAGGCGCCGACGAAGGTGCACACGGGCGAGACGCGCTTCAGCGGCGTGTACGCAGCCAGATAGACGATGGCGGTGGCGAGCGCCAGGCACCCGGTCAGCAGGTTGCAGTAGAGCGCAAGATACAGCGCGCCGCCGAAGACCAGAATTCCGGACACCATGCTGGCGTGCACCAGGCCCATGCGCTTGGAGGGCAGCGGACGATTCGCGGTGCGGCGCATGAGCGCGTCCACATCGCGCTCGAAGACTTCGTTGAGCGCGGCGGAACCGGCGGCGATGAGCGAGATGCCGATGAGCGCGTGCAGCACCGGCCATGAAAGCTGTGCGACCCCGGCGCGCGGCGCGGCGAAGTACGCACCGGCCCAGGCGCTGAGTACGATGAGGCTGGTGACGCGAAGCTTGATGAGTTCGGAGTAGTCCTTGAGTAGAACCCCCACCCTATCGCTCCCCCTCGCTGCGCTTCGGGGCAGGCTCCCCCGGGAGCGATAAGGGTGGGGCAGCCCATCTTGTGCCACAGCTTCGCGGATTGGAGGCGTGGCGGCGCTCATACGGCCACCGGCTTGGCGGCGCCCGCGGGAATGCGCTCCGCGGTTGGAATAGCGACGTGCCGCCATGCCTGGATGGCGAGGACGACTGCGGTCGCCAACAGGAGCGCGCCCACGGCAACGTGCGCCACGGTGGCGTAGACCATCGGCATTCCAGGCTGGGGCGCCTCGCGTCCCCATTCGACGCGGGTCAGCCACGCCCCAAATCCGAGCGCGAGTTGGACCATCAAGAGAGCCAGCAGCATAAGAGCGGGACGGCGAAGCTGTTGCACCTGCGCATATTCACTGAGCACGCGCACCACCGTCCACAGCAGGACGAACGTCACCACAGCAGCGCTGATGATGTGCGGCAGGAGTTTGATGCCATGATGGCGGAACGCGGCTCCTAAAATTAACTGAACATAGACGCAGGCCGCGGCCGCGGTCGCCAGCCAGGGCAAGCTGGGCCGCTTGGTGGGAAGCTGCATGCGCGGGTCCTGAACCCAGGTGCGTCCGGTGAGAAGCCAGAGGGAAACCACGATGCAGAAAAACGTCTGGGCAAGGGTGGCGTGGGCGGCGGAAACGCTGGGCGGGAGGAAATGCAGCACGGTAATCCCGCCGAGCACACCCTGGGCGATCACGGTGGCGAGCGCGGCCCATCCCAGCTTGCGCATCCAGGGACGGCGGTCCACCTTCGAGGTCCACACGGCCAGAACGATGGTCAAAAGTCCGATGAATTGCGCGATGATGCGATGGCCGTGTTCCCAACGGATTCCGCCGACCAGCGGCACGGTGAAGTAGCCGTAGGTCACCGGCCAATGATGGAACGAGGTCGGCCAATCGGGAACGGCGAGCCCGGCGTCATTGCTGGTGACCAGGGCGCCGGCGATGATGAGGAGAAAAGTGCAGAAGGCGACGATGGTCGCGAAACGATGGTGCGCCTTATTGAATGGCGTGGTCAGCGACATGTAAGTTTTCGGTTGTCGGTCATCGGTCGCCGGCTTCCGGTCCCCGGTGAACGATCAGCTTGGCTGAACCGAAAACCGAGAACCGAAAACCGAAAACCAGGAGCTACTGCGCCGCTTTCATGGTGAAGTCGGCGGTCTTGGATTCCTTGGCGCCGACGGTGATCTGCTGCGTCTGCTCGCCGAGTTTTTCCTGCACCACGGCGATGGTGTACGTGCCCGGCGGCAGTCCCTTGAGGGTGAACTTGCCATCCTTGTCGGTGACCGCGAAGTACGGGCTCTTGACGACGTTGATGTACATCTTCATCCAAGGATGCTGGTTGCACTTCACCGGAAGCATAATTTCTTCGCGGGCGAAGGTCTTCTCGATGGGCGTAGCCTTGGGCGGCTGCGACTCGTTCCACTCGCGGTTGTCCTTGGGCGTGGGGTGAATGTTGTGGGTGGTGTCGTCGCTGTTGAGGACCTCCAACTTCTGGCCGGTCATGATGCCAAGCACGTGCGGGTGATAGCGGCAGCCCTTCTGATCGAGCGTGACGGGGGTCTTGGGCACGTCGAAGGTGCGGCTGCCGAGACCGTCCTTCACGTACACGAAAGCGTTCTCCAGATTGCCGCTGTTGACCACCAGGGTCTCGACCTTGTTATCGCCCTTGCAGGCAGGATCCTGGCTCATGTCGATCTTGACGGGTTTGGGGACGGCGCCGGGATATTTGACGGTGCCGCTGATGCTGCCAACCGTGCTTTGATCAATAGGAGTGGCGGGAGCGGCGGCCGCGGCCTTCTTCTCCTCGCCCGCGGTGGCGGCCGGTTTTTCTTCCTTGCTGCAAGCGGACAGCAACAGCAGTCCGAGGATGGCAAGTACGAGCAGTACGACTGACGATCTGATTTTCATGATGTGGCTGCCTCTCCGTTCATGTATTGAGTCCCTGACAAATCCAGCTATTTTAGCGCGAGCCTCCCGCGCCGGCGCCGCTGGCGGAAGATTGCTTATTTTGGGCGGAGCCCGAGTTGGAACCGTGAACCCACCCTTCGCCAAACCCGGGCGAAACGTGGGGCACCATCGAAGTTTTCTTGGCCGGGGCGGCGCTCTGCACCCCATCGCGCGAAACACCGCCGCGCGCTGGGGACCCCGTGCGCGGCAACTGGGCCGCGAGGCGGCGCTGCTCCTCGGGGGTCAATTGAAAGATGTAGCGAACCAGCAACTTGGTCTGATCGCCGGGGTAACTTTGCAGCGCGGGCGGGGTGGGCCCGGCGAAGACGATGCGCCCGTTTTCCTTCTTAAACAGGCCTGAAGGCATGGCGGTGCCGGGGCTGATGTTGGCCGGATCGAGGAGCCAGCGCTCGGTCCAGCCGGGCTTGAGGCGTTCCTTGGCGAGCAGGAAGTTGGGGGCGGTGGCGGTCTTGTCATGCGCCGGGTCGCCGGTGGCGTGGCACTTCAGGCAGGGCGCGGCCTGGCTGGTGAACAGGGCGCGCGCCATGTCGGATTCGGACGCGGTCAGGAGCACCTGCTTCTGCGGAATGTAGGGCAGGGGCTGCTGCGACAGCGCCTGGAAGAAGCGCACCAGCTTGCGCAGTTCGTTCTCCGAAAAATAAAACGTCGGCATGCGCACACCGAGGTAGGGACGCACTCCGTTGCGATGCTGGTCGCTGGGGTTTGGGGTCATCGCAGGATTGGAGAGGAAGCGCAGCAGCCACTCGGGGTCAACCCGCGCGCCCTCGGTGAGCAGCTTGGGCGGCAGGGTTTCCTTCGCTTCCTGATAGCGCGGCACGGTTTCGAGCGCGGTCTTCTGGCCCGGAGTGAACTGGTGGCAGCCGACGCAGTTGTATTTGCGCACGATCCACCAGCCTTCCTGGATGTCGTGACGGGCATCCTCGGGACGGTACTGGTAGCTCGCGGGAAGGGAAGTCTCCTGGCTGCCAAGAAGGAACGTGGTGAGGGCGCGGATCTGCTCCTTGTCGAGGTGCGGATCCGGCATGCGAAGTTTTTCGGTGTCGCTCTTGATCATGCCCTGGTCGTAGACGTTGGGCATGGCGAGCTTGTGCTCGAAGAAGCCCTTGTGGTCGTACCAGGGGCCTTTGGCAGGGCCCTCGGGCAGGCGGGCGCGAATTTCGGCGTCGGTGATGGGCTCCTTGCCGGTGTCTTCGGCCACCTTGGTGAGCAGCGCGAAGTCGAGGCGCTCGATCGGCTTGCTGCCTTCCTGGGTTAACTCGGTGCCGATGCGACCTTCCTCTTCAAAGCCGGAAATTTCGTGGCAGCCGGCGCAGCCGAATTGTGCAATCCACTTTTTGCCCTCGGCTTTGAGCTTGGGGTCGTCCATGTAGCCGGCGTCAGGATAGGAAGACGGCTCCTGCTTTTTCTGCGCGACCAGGTAGGTAGCGATGTCGGAGACCTCGTCGTCGGCAAGGCGCAGGCTGGGCATCACGGTCATCTGCTCCACCTGGAGCTCGTGGCCGTCGTTGGGGCACTTGCTGTGGTCGAAGTCGAAAACGTACGGCAGGTTGTGCTTGGCGTAATCCTCGGGGCCGATGTCCTTCTTCTCGTACGGACAGTAGGGGCGGGTGCGTACGCGCGGGTTCTTGATCCAGCGGAAGATGTAATCGTAATTGGCTTTTTCGCCGAGGCGCGAGAGGTTGGCGGCAAAGTCGCCGCCCATCCGATTGTTGCCCTCGCCGATGGAGTGGCAGGCAAGGCAGCCGCGGGTTTCAAACAGTTCCTTGCCGCGCGCCGCGCTGCCGGGTCGCTGCCGGGGGAGCGGATCGTTGAGCGCGGTCTGCCACAGGTAGGCCGAGATCGCCTTAACCTGGCCATCGTTGAGGCGGAAATTCGGCATCTTGGTGCCGGGGCGGAAGTCGGTGGGCTTGTGCAGCCAGACGGGCACCCAGTTCTTGTTCAGTTTTTCGCGGACTTCCTTAAGATCGGGGCCGATCTTCTTCATGTCGCGCAGCAGGCTGTTGGAGCGGAGATCGAGCTGCTCGATGCGGCCGGCGATCTTGCTGTTCTCCACCCGCATGGACTCGGCGCGCTGGTTCAGTTGGTTGGCTTCCTCGTTGGATTCGGCCTGGTCGGCCCGCTTCATGGCGATGGAGGCCTCGCGCAGGTTGTCGCGCTGCTGCTGCTCCATTTGCTTGATCTGCTGGCCGATGTTGAGCAGTTCTTCGGGCTCGCGGTCGTAGCCCTCGTAGCGGTGGCAGCCGTTGCAGCCGCGCTGGCGGAAGAGGAACTTGCCTTCGCTGATCGTCTGGCCGACCGAGCCGGTCTGGATAAACATGTCGGCCTGGTGGCAGGTCTGGCAACCGGCTTCGACGTTCTGCTTGCGGAACAGCGGCCACAGCCAGTGCTCGTAATTGCCGTGCGCCTTTTCAATGCTGGTAGTGGCGCGGCCGTTGCCCTGGTGACAAGGCGAGCAGCCGAACTTGTCGGGATCGTGGACCTGGAGCAGGTCAGGCTCGGGATGGCTGGTGAAGGCGAGAGCGTAGTCGTCGGCAGACTTGCGGCCCTTGGGCGTCATTAATGCGGCGGTGAGGCGCACCGGTTCGCGCGTGCCCATGTGGCAGGACTCGCACCGGTCCACGATATTGGCCTCGGCGACGTTGATCTGGACGATCTGCGGATCCCATTCGGCAGTCTTGTTCTGCAGGCCGCGCAGCGCGTCGGGCGTCAGCGACACCATGTGTTCCTTGATCCAGGTGTCGCGCGCCAGCTTGGCTTCGTTGATGGGCTTGAGCAGGTCGCCGAGTTCACCGCCGAGCCGGCCTTTTTCGTTTTTCAGCTCGTTGTAGGTTTCCTCGAGTTGCTGGAAGTTATATTTCTTGCGCGTTCCGTCGGGATACTGAACTTCGAATTGCTGCGCCTTGTACTTGTCCAGGTCCTTCTGCTGGGAAGCCTTCCCGCCGGCGCTGTCGGTAGTTTCGATTTCGTAAGTAAGGGCGTTGACGTAAGCGCGCTTGTCGGTAAAGACATTCTGGACGGCGAGAATTTCAGCGGACTTGTTGGTGAGCTGTTGGTTGATCTCCTTGATTTTCGGTTGCGCGGATTTGTAGGCGGACTGGTAGGCGTCGTCGAGGGCGCGGAAGTCGGGGTTGTTTTGCAGGTCCTTTTCGGCGTCGGCGGACTGCGAGCGCGCCTGTTTGAGGAACGAGATGTAGCGTTCCTGGAAGGCGCGCTGGTAGCGCTTCCACGGACGCTGGCCGTAGGCCTCGTCCCACATCGCCCATAACAGCGTCCCGATCAGCACCACGATGGCGATGGTGTAGTGCAGGGCGTACGACTTGGTGGTGATCGGGTCTTGCTCGGGAATGGGTTGCTCGGGCACCAAATTCCTCCAAAGGAGTCGTTGGTCGTTTGTCGTTGGTCGTTAGCGAGTCTCGCCAGCATCAGCGCCAACGACTAACGACGAACGACCTTCACACGTTAAACCAGGGCGTAATCCACACGTACTTGATATGCAAGCTCAGGCGCAGCAGCATCTTGATGGGCAGCGCGACCATGCTGAGCATGAGAAACATCATCAACTGGTACTGGAGCAGGCTCATGCGGCGCCAGTCCTTGGGCATTTTGCGGCGGAACAGGGCGGTCATGATGAAGCCGCCGACCGCGAAGTAGCCGCCCACGACGATGGCCCCGAAAATTCCCTTGCCCAGATTCGAGGTGATGCCGAACAGATCAGGCAAGTCGCGGTTCACCTCGTAAATTAATCGGTTATGGTCCCAGGTCTGGCCCGGCCAGAACCATTGCCATCCCGGGCCGCGGATGAAAGTGCCGATAAGGATCATCGAAACCCACAGGATCAGGAAGCCGAAGCAGAATGTACCAATGGAAAACTTGCGCTGTTTGATGGTGTAGTAGCCGCTGCCCAGCGGGTTGGTGTCAATGTAGGGAATCACCATCAGGCCGACGATGATGAGCGTCGGCATCACCACGCCGGCGATCCAGGGATCGAAGTACACCAGCATTTCCTGCAAGCCGAGGAAGTACCACGGCGCCTTGGCAGGATTCATCGTCAGGTTGGGATTGGCGGGCTCTTCCAGCGGCGCGCTCATGGTGATGGACCAGACCATGAGGATGGCGGTGACGATGATGGCCGCCAGGAATTCCATGCGCAGCAGAAACGGCCAGACGTGGACTTCCTTCTGCCATCCGGGGCGGAAGGGCCAGGTCTTGCGATGGTGCGTCTTGGCCAGCTCGGGATCGGCTTCGAGCTGCTCGATGAGCTCGTCGTTGCCCTTGGCCTGGCGGAAGGCCAGCCATAAATAAAACACCACTAGCGGCAGCAACGCCGTGATGGGGATGTTGTCAGGCGTGGTCGCGATCGTCCAGAGCTGATGCCAGTTCATAAGAAGTCCCAAGTTTCAGTTTCAGTTTCGGTTTCAGTTGGTGTTCAGCTCCAGCTTGTCGGCTCGCTCTGCTGAAACAGAAACTGAACTGAAACTTCTTTTATGCTCCTGCCGCCGACTGTGCGCGGCGCGGCTTGTCGGCTTCGGAGGTGAGCATCACCGGCGCCGGGCCGGAGATGCCGCCGTCCTTCCTCACCCGCCAGAAGTGCACGATCATAAACACCGAGGCGATGATCGGAATCGCAATGCAATGCCAGATATAAGCTCGCAGCAGGGCGTTGGCGTCCACGATGGAGCCGCCGAGCAGCCCGAAGCGGACGTCGTTATACGGCGTCATTCCTAACTGCGGGCCGAAGGGACCTTCATTTCCGAGCAGCGGCGTGGCGCGCGCCATGTTGGTGCCCACGGTGACGGCCCAGAATCCGAGCTGATCGTCCGGCAGCAGGTAGCCGGTGAAGGACAGCAGCAGCGTCAGCACCAGCAGGATCACGCCCACGTTCCAGTTGAACTCGCGCGGCTTCTTGTAGCTGCCGGTGAGAAACACCCGGAACATGTGGAGCTCGACGGCGATCACCATCAAGTGCGCCGCCCAGCGATGCATGTTGCGCAAGATCTTGCCGAAAGGGACATCGTGCTCCAGGTAGAGCACGTCGCGGAAGGCCTGCACCTTCGTCGGGTGGTAGTAGAACATCAGCAGCACGCCGGTGAAGGTGAGGACGATGAACAGGAAAAACGTGATGCCGCCCATGCCCCAGGTGTAGCTGTAGCGCACGGAATCGCGATTGATTTTGGCCGGATGCAGGTGGAGGAAGACGTTGGAGAGCACGCCGAGGGCGCGGTTGCGCGGCGTCTCGTCGTGCTTGTGGCGGAAGATCGAGGTGTAGACCTGCGTCTTGGTCGGATCTTTGACGCTCTCGATCTGCTCCTTGACCTTGCCGGGCATTTCGGCGCGGAAGGCGTCCACCTCTTCCTTCACGATCACCCCGATGCCTTTTTTTCCGTTTTTCGGCGCCGCGGGACCTCCGTCGCCGGAGGCGCCGGCACCGGAAGCGCCGTTTCCCTTTACGTGTTCTTCATCGGCCATAGGACCCTCGAAACCCGTTGTCGGTTATCGGTTGTCGGTTTGCGGTAAAACCGAAAACCGTTAACCGTAAACCGAAAACTGCTTCACACCGAGAGAAATGCTCCCGGATCATCAAAGCGGCTGGCCTGCCCCTTGGGCCATTGATACAAGCGGCTGACGTCCACCAGGACCTGGCCGTCGGGAGCGATCTCGACGTGCGCGCGGTCCATGGGGCGGGGCGCCGGGCCTTCAAAATTAATGCCCTCACTGTCGTAGCCGCTGCCGTGGCAGGGGCACTTGAACTTGTTCTCGCTGGGCTTCCAGTCGGGCGTGCAGCCCAGGTGCGTGCACTTGGCGTAGATCACGAACATTCGGCCCGGGATGCGGTCAACCCAGATGCGGTATTTCTGCTGGAACTTGGTGTCCACGCCGAGGCCGAAGTCGGAGGGATATCCGATTTTGAAAACCGTGCTCGGCTCGAACAGCGTCCGCGGCAGAAAGAAGCGGAAGAATGCCAGCAACCACGTCGCTAGGAACGCAGCCACACCGGTCCAGACCAGGCGCCGGCGTTTGGAATCAATTTCAGTTCCGATGCGACCGCCGCTGCTGACGCCACCGGCGGCGGCGGCTTTTGAAGTCCCCACCGCAGGCGTTCCCACGTACTTCACGGCTGATCCGGTGCGCGCCACCTGAGAGACGGCCGCCATCGCCGGGGCTGCGGGTTTGGCGGCGGCCGGAGCCGCGGGCCGGGCCGGCGCGGCGGCCGCAGCAGCGGCTGCGGCCGGAGCTGCAAGCTCGGCTGCCGGCGGAGCTTCGCCCAGCAGCAAGGCGGCGTCGGTATCGGTGAGCAGCGGAAGATTATTGCGCTTGCGGCGCGCCTGCTCGGCAGCAATGGATGACTTGCTCCACTTAAAGCCGCCCTTCATTAATTCGGCGGCGGCGGGGCTGGGAGCAGCGGAAGCTGCGGCGGCTGTGGGCGGGGCGGCGGCAGGCGGTGGGGCAGCGACAGGCACAGCGGGAGCGGCAGGGGCAGGAGCAGCAGGGGCGTCGCCGCGCTCAAACGACATGGGCTCGCCGGCCTTTAGCGCTTCGACATCTTCGTCGGAGATCAGCGGCAGGCCGGAGCGCTTGCGATACGCCTGCTCGGCCGCGATCACGGAGTTGTTCAGCGGCTTGCGCGGCCACCCCGGTAGCCGGCCCAGTTCGCCGCCGGCCACAGCCTTGGATCCCTCATCAGGCATTCTTTCTTACCCCTTTGCCACGACCCGCATTGCCGGAGCGGCAAAGGCAGGTTCCTTCCTCAAGGCCGGCTGCACGCAGGCGGTCACCAACTGAGCGAGCGCGCCGATGAACACCGGTGAATCGTTCAGGCCCGCCGTCATCTCGAAGCGCGTGATGCCGGCCTGCACCGCCAACTCGCGGGCTTCGTGATCGATCTCGCCCAGGGTTTCAACGTGGTCCGAAACAAAAGAAATGGGCACTACGCAGACGTCCTTGATGCCGGCCGCGCCCAGTTCGCGGATGGTGGTGCGCAACGACGGTTGCAGCCACTTGCTGGCGCCGACCTTGCTTTGATAACAGAGGCGGTGGCAATTGAGCCATCCGCCGCGCCGCTTGACCAGCGCCACCGTTTCCTCGATCTGGCGCTGGTAGGGATCGCCCTGCTCGATGACCGACACCGGGACGCTGTGCGCGCTGAACACCAGCACCACGTCGTCGGGATCGGGAAAGCGGGCGAGGGCGTCCTCGATGCGCTCGGTGACGGAGTCAATATACAAGCCGTGGCGATAGAAGTCATGGATGCAGGAGACCTGCCTGCCGGCGGCGGAAAATTTGCGGTTCCACTCGTTGAGGCTGCTGCCGGTGGTGGTTTTGGAGTATTGCGGGTACAGCGGCAGCAGCACGATATGGTCGCATTGCGATGCATCGAGCGCGGCGACGGCCTCTTCGGTGAACGGGTGCCAATATCGCATGGCGACAAAACAGCGGGCGTCCACTCCCTCGGCGCACAGCCGCTTTTCCAGCGCGCGCGCCTGGCGCTCGGTGTTGCGCCGGATGGGCGAGCACCCGCCGATCGCCTGGTAATGGTGCGCCACTTTGCGGGCGCGGGTGACGGAAATGAGCTTGGCGAGCGCCTTGCGCCCGAGGCGGGCCAGGGGGAAATCGATGATGTCGGGGTCGCAAAACAGGTTATAGAGAAACGGCTCGATGGCCTCGATCGAGTCCGGTCCGCCAAGTTGAAACAGCACTACACCAGTACGACGGTTTGTCCAGGCCATCCGAAACAGCACCCCACAATGCGCAAGCGATGATATTCAAAACGTCGGCTGCTCGTCAAACCATGCAGCGCGAAATGGTGCTTGGAAAGCCGCGCTGGGCGTGGTTCTTGAGCGACGGCAGTTTTGTTCGGAGGAGTTTCAGTTTCAGTGTCAGTTTCGGCGGAGTTTGGGCCCGTTCCGATCAAGCTGGAACCGAAACTGAAACTGAAACTTGTTTTCAGGCTTCCTTGGCGACGGGCTCGGACGCAGCGGATTCGGGCTCGGCTTCCATCGCCTCGATGACCGCATCGGCGAACTCGGAGGTGCCGGCGGTGCCGCCGACGTCGCGCGTGCGCTTGGACCTTTCGCGGTACACCTTCTCCAAGGCGTTGCGAATGCGCGTGGAAGCCTCGTGTTCGTTCAGATAACGCAGCATCAGCAGCCCGGAGCGGAGCAGGGCCGTGGGATTGGCGATGTTGCGCCCGGCAATGTCGGGAGCGGAACCGTGTACGGCTTCGAAGATGGCGCGGCCATCGCCGAAATTCGCGCCCGGAACCACGCCCAGGCCGCCAACAAAGGCGGCGCAGAGGTCGCTGATGATGTCGCCGTAAAAATTCTCCAGCACCAGCATGTCGTACTGGTAGGGATTGGTGACCAGTTGCATGCAGGTGTTGTCCACGATGTGCTCGCCGTAGGTGATCTCGGGATACTCGCGGGCAACGTTGCGCGTGCAGCGCAGGAACAGCCCGTCGGAGAGCTTCATGATGTTGGCTTTGTGGATGCAGTGGATGCGCTTGCGCTGGTTCTTGCGCGCGTACTCGAAGGCGAAGCGGGCGATGCGCGTGGAGGCTTTCTCGGTGATGATCTTCAGGCTCTCCACCACGCCGGGCACGACTTCGTGCTCGATGCCGGAGTACAGGCCCTCGGTGTTTTCGCGGATGATGACCAGGTCCACGTCGGGGTAGCGCGTGGGGATGTGCGGAAGATTGCGGATGGGGCGGAAGTTGGCGTACAGCTCGAAGCGCTTGCGCAGGGCGACGTTGATGCTGGAAAAGCCGCCGCCGATGGGCGTGGTGATGGGACCTTTGAGCGCGACATTGGTGCGCTCGAAGGAGTCAATCAGGTCCTGCGGAAGATACTCGTGGTATTTCTCGTAGGCCTCGGCGCCGGCTTCCTGGCGCTCCCACTCGAACTTCACCCCGGTAGCTTCGAGAATGCGGACGGTGGCCGCGGTGATCTCGGGGCCAATGCCGTCGCCGGGAATGAGGGTGACTGTGTGGGTGGTTGACATGCGCGTCACGTCATTTTGATGCGCAGGGGCAACCGTTCGACCCAGCAGAGTTTGGCAGCCTGGATGCACGGCCCCCCGCGTAACTAGTGGTAAGGGGATTCATCGCCAGTTATGCCCGTCCGACGCCCCCAACCGTTCGAACTCCGCCCTTCTCCGCGGGCCTGCGCCACACCCGATTTTCTGGTCGCCCGAATCACCCGCTGCGGCCAAGCGGCCGCTTTGATTGCGCTCCTCAACGGACTACGGCACCGGGCCGTTTCCGTTGACCTGGTTCGGAGCACAGGTCCCCGTTCCCACCGCGATGTTGTTTGGGTTTTGTAGCCACGCGGTCGCATCACAGAACAGATCCACGTGGTTGGGATTGGCAGTGCCATTGCCGGCAACCGTGTTGACGGGTCCGCCGAAGTAGGCCGTGGATTGCAGCAGCAGCACCACTCCGTTACGGCTATTGCCGGTGATGGTCGCACCCGATATCTGAGTGTGGCTGGCGTCCGTCAGCAAGAGGCCCGGACCGTAGTTGCCGGTAATCTGCGGCGAAACCATTCGTGCGCCACTGTGTATCAGGGTCACCCCGGTGGAGTTGAGGTTGTTGGGGTTGAGCGAATTGCCGTTTCCGTTCAGAACCGTACCGAAGAGCGTGACTGTCGAAAAGGTGACATTCACGCCGCCGCCGCCGTTATTGCTGATGATGTTGGGATTCAGGCTGGCGGTGCCATTCGCCGTGATGCCCTCTACCCGCGCACTCGAGCCGTCGTAGAGGATCATCCCGACTCCCTGGTTGTTTTCGATGATGTTGGGGGCGCCGAGCGTACCGCCGAGGAGATGGAGATAGGAGTTGGACATTGCCCCCACCCCGATGCCGCAGTTGTGGACATGGTTGCCGGCCAGCATAGCCGTTGAACCCTCGTAGGCGAAGATGCCGGTGGACCGGGCCCCATGCACGTCGTTGTTGGTGATGGCGCAGTCGCTGGCAAGCGTGCAAAGAATGGCATCTATATATCCACCGACCACCTCAAACCCGATGAGGCTGAAGTTCCGCGAGTGCTCGATCAGCACTGCCGGGATGGTATTGCCCGATTGGTCGATGATCGACGCGCCCGGCGTCGCCACCAGCGTGAGGTCATCGATTCCCTGGATCAGGACGTTCTCCTTGCAGGTGCCGGAGACTGTGATGGTGTTCGGCCCCGGCGACAGCTTGGTCAGCGCCTCGCTAATCGAGGACTTTTTGGGGTGCTTATTGTCGCAGTCGACCTTGAAGTTCGCCGCGTGGAGTGAGCCGAACAACAGAGGTAGGGAAACAAGAAGGCAGGTGAGAGAGCGGAAACAGCGTAATTGCATCGCTGCACCTCGGTGAATGAATTGGAAGGGGAGGCCGAGACAATTGTCCGCCCTTGGCAGCAGCGGGCGTGGAACAAAACGGCCACCGCGCGGAAAAAAGCGCCCGCCGAAGTCCCATTCTGGTTCCCGATCTGAAAACGGCGGCTTTGGTCAAACGAGGGACACAGTCCCTTACTGCGTCTTCGCCCCTGGCGTCTTCGCCTTAACAAGTCCTGCCGCATCTTTGACTTTCAGCAGATCCTTCAACTCTAGCATGAACTCCTGCACGTCCTTGAAATCGAGGTAGACGGAGGCGAAGCGCACGTAGGCGACTTTGTCGTGGCGGCGCAGCCGGTTCATGATCAGCTCGCCAATCTCGCTGGTCTTGCGCTCGCGTTCCGGCGAGTTGATGACGAAGTCTTCGGCCTCGTTGACAATCTGCTCCAGCTTGCCGATGGAAATGGGCCGCTTCTCGCAGGCGCGCAGCAGGCCGTTGAGAACTTTCTGGCGGTCGAATTTTTCGCGCCGGCCGTCCTTCTTGACCACCATGTAGGGAATTTCGTCAATGCGCTCGTAGGTGGTGAAGCGCTTGTTGCACTTCAGGCACTCGCGGCGGCGGCGGATGGATTCGCCTTCCTTGCTCTCCCGCGAGTCCACCACGCGGTCGTTTTCAAACGCGCAGAAGGGACACTTCATCTTGGGTAGTCTACTTTCCGGATCGCAAGAGATTGTATCAAGGAGTCGCCAGTCGCCAGTCTCCGGGCGGCAGCCTTTTGGTCTTGCGCCTGCCGCCTGGGAGCTGGCGACTGGCGACCATCTCACGCTTCTAGGTGCGATTGCGCGTGCTCCAGCTTCTCTTCCGCTTGCGCTTCATGCGAGAGTTTGCGCAAGGAGAGGTGCTCGCGGTGGGCCAGCACCAGGCCGACGGGAATGACGGCCATGAAAGTCACGATCCAGAGCAGGATGCCGCAACTGACCGCGAGTTCGGGCGGGATGCCGTAGATCACCTGCAACGCGCTGATCACCGCAAGCTGGCTGCCGCCGCCGACGGCGGGCAACTGCACGATGGATCCCACCATGCTGAAGCCCATCAGCAGCAGAACATGGCCGACGTCGAGATCGAAAAGATGCGGCCGGTCGCCGATGCGCCTTTCGCGGTGACTGCCCTTGTAAAGCCAGAAGCCGTGTTCGTGCGGTTCGTCGTGGCGTTCGATGCGATAGCCCTTGGGTTCGAGAGCGCTGCGCAATTCGACGATGGTGGCGTCGTCCAACGGCCGGCCGGCGAGAAAAGAATGGTCCGCCAGTTTGGCGGTTTCGACGTCCACCGACCGCGGCTCCGGCTTTTGGCCAGTGATTCTGGCTTCTCGCCAGCCGGGTTCGGGCGGATAGGCGTGACAGACCTCGCGGTAGGCGAGCGCGATCAGGAACCAGATGGCGAGGGAGAGCGCGGTGACCTGGAGAAATGAAAGACGGCCGTGGATGGTGTTCAGGCCGATGCCAAAAGCGCGTGTTTTTTCCTCCAGGTGCTCCGCCAGCCGGTGCGAAATGGGGCTGACCTTGCGATGGAGAAAGGAGGCGACCGCCGGTCCGCGTGTACGGATCAGATAGCACAGCGCGGCCATGGCTAGGACCAGGCCGAGGAGAATCAAGGATAGCTCGCGAAATTTCTCGATATAGGGATTCGACTGCAGGCTCCCGGGCGCGAACACGACGGCAGTCATCAGCACGGCAAAGGCGCCGATGTCGAATATGCGCTCTACCGTCCAGACGCCGATCTGCGACGAGAGCGAGACGTTTTCCTTTTTCGATATCAGGTACGGGCGGACGAATTCCCCGGGACGGCCGAGCAGCGCCAGTCCGGTGAAGCCGATTAAGGTCGGGCCCAGCAGGCGGCTGATGCGCGACTTGCAAATCGGCTTGAGAAACACCTTCCAGCGCAGGGCGCGCAGCAGGTAGGTGAGATAGATCAGAGCGACAGCGGACAGGATGTGAAGCTTGCTGACGCCACCGGTCTCGGCGCGAAAGCGGGCCCAGTCGAAGGCGCGCCAGTGCTGCACCTGGAAGTACACCAGGACGCCAAGCACAGCGACGACGACGGCGGTGGTGAGGATTCGCTTCTTGTTCATCCGCGGCGCGAAGCCAGAGGCTTCACCTTAAACGACGCGTAGGAAGGGGTCAATGCAGCCGGCGTTTACTTTGATGCGGGGTTGGATGCGGGTCAGGAGCCCGGAACGGGGTTCACGGCTGGTTTGGCGGCGGCGTGGGCGGATCCCTGCCCTTCGACTCCCTTCAGGGTCGGGACAGGTTTCGTGTGGACGGATTTTTTCGCCTGAGATTTGCGCGCGGCCAGCTTCTTGCGGTTGAAATCGCGAATCACGTTGGAAACGTAGGCGCGGGTCTCGCGATAGGGAGGAACGCCATGGTACTGCTCCACCCTCTGCGGGCCGGCATTGTAGGCGGCCAGCGCCTTGGCAAGATCATTGTTGTAGCGCGCCAGCAACTCGCGCAGGTAGCGCGTGCCGCCCTCCACGTTGGCCTGGGCATCGAAGGAATCCTGGACGCCGAGTTTCGCCGCGGTGCCGGGCATGAGCTGCATCAGGCCGCGCGCGCCCTTGGGCGATACCGCCTTGGGATTGAAGCCGCTCTCGGCGCGAATCACACTGTCGATCAGGTCAGCATCCACCAGGTGCTTGTCGCTGGCGGTGGCCACTACCGATTTCATGTCCACCGCAGCGGCGGGCGGGGCCGCGGGAGCGGGCGGGGGCGGCAGTGGCTCCTGCGACAGCGAAGTGATCTCGGCGGTGGGGACATCAATGTAGTTGGCCTCGTCAGCGGTGGTGTACAGGCGTGAGGTGTCCTCGACCATGCGCCGGTGGTCGAAGCGCATGCTGAAGCCGTTGCGTAGTGCGGCGACATACACCATGCCCGGTGTGGCAGCACTCGCGGCAGGGAGCGGCTCGGCGGGCGCGTCGGCCAAGGCGGCCGCCGTCAACGCCACCATAGCAATGAATATGTACGCCAATCTCTTCATTCTGGTTTGGCCGCTGCCACAGCCATGCCCAACGCTTGCTCGACCGCCGCAGCCACGCCGCTCTGGTCGTTGCCCGCGGTCTCTATCCAGCCATGCTGCTTCAATTCCGGGCTGGCGTTGCCCATGATAACCGGGACGCCGGCAAACTCAAGCATTTCCACATCATTGTAGTTATCACCAATGGCCATGACTAGGTTACGAACGATTCCCCGGTGGTGGGCCCAACGCTTCAGGGCGTGACCCTTGGAGCAGCCGTAATTGAGGATGTCCACGATGGTGAGATCGCGGGCGACATACTCGGTTTTCAGGACCGTGATCTCGTTGGCCATCCCGGCCGTGGCGAGCCGCGCCTGCGCCTGCTGCATGCGCGCCACCGTGCCGCAGAACATCGCCTGGATGGGATCGGTGACCAGGGCGGCCTCCAGCGGCGTCACGCGTTCGATGTAGGCTTCGTTCTTCTCCATCCAGCGGCTGATGGAGCCGTGCAGTTCGTCGGTCCGCTCCAACACCAGCGCGCCGCGGCCTTCGCGTTCAAACGTCAACACCGCATTACCGCGGAATTCTTCCATGTGGCGGAGCAGCTTGCGCGCGGCCGTTGCCGGCAGCTTGTCGGTGAAGAAATGCTCGCCGCGGGTGGATTGGGTGACCGCGCCGTTGGAGCTGATGAGCCACAGGTCGAAGCCCAGCGCCTCGGCGATCGGCATGGCGAACATGTGCCGGCGTCCGGTGACCAGCAGGATCTCGACACCGGCCTGGTGCGCGCGCCGCAGCGCTGCGAGGTTGGCATCGGAGACCTGGAACTGGGGATCGAGCAGGGTGCCATCAATGTCGATGGCGATTAGTCGGATGTTCGGCTTCACTGGCGTAATTGTATTGCCCAATTGGCGAATTTACGAATTGACGAATTTTCAGTCGCCGACCGAGAGTGAGCGCAATTCGGCAATTCGGCAATTCGACAATCGCGTAGAACCGAAGCACCAGCCCCGCCGTGGCGAAGCCGGCGAAGGATTGTGGGTGACGGGATTCAAGCACGGCATTTATTCTGTTCGCGCGGTGCTCAGCTCGAGCGAAGCGGCGTTCCCGCCGGCCCACCGGATTTCGGAGCAGTCCAATGGCAGAACTGAAAAAAACCGTGCTGCGTCCTGCCAAGCTGCTGCGGTATCGCCTGCTGGCATTCCTCGCGGTGCTGGGCCCGGGCTTCATCACCGCCAACGTCGATAACGATCCCGGCGGCATCCTCACCTACTCGCAGGCGGGAGCGAAATTCGGCTACGCCCTGCTCTGGACGTTGATTCCAACCACGATTGCGCTGGTGGTGGTGCAGGAAATGGCCGCCCGCATGGGAGCGGTGACCGGCAAGGGCCTGGCGGACTTGATTCGCGAGGAATTTGGATTTCGCGCCACCTTCTTCACCATGTTCGTGCTCGGCCTGGCCAACCTGGGCAACATCGCGGCCGAGTTTGCCGGCATCGCGTCGGGCCTGGGGATTTTCGGAATCAGCAAGTACCTGACCGTGCCCGCCGGAGCGGTGGTGGTTTGGGCGGTCGTCGTCTACGGGTCCTACAAACCGGTGGAACGGATCCTGCTGCTGTTTTCGCTGATCTATTTTTGTTACCCCGTCTCGGCGCTGATGGCGCACCCGGACTGGATGGCAGCGGTCCGCCAGACGTTTATTCCCACCGTGCACTTCAAGTCGTCGGAATACCTGATCCTGGTGGTTGGCCTGGTGGGAACCACGATTACGCCGTGGATGCAGTTCTATCTGCAGGCCTCCATCGTGGAGAAGGGAATCACCGCGCGCCAGTACCGGCTCAGCCGCTGGGACGTGATTTTCGGCTGCCTGGTCACCGACATCGTCGCCTTCTTCATCGTGGTGGCGTGCGCGGCAACTCTCCACCTGAATGGCATTCACGATATCGCTGACGCCGCCGACGCCGCGATTGCGCTCAAGCCGCTGGCCGGACAATTCGCCGCCGCGCTGTTCGCCGTCGGGCTGGTGAACGCGGCCCTGCTCTCGGCGGCGATTCTTCCCCTCGCCACCACCTACAACATCTGCGAGGGCCTGGGATTTGAATCCGGGCTCAACAAGCGGTTTTCCGAGGCCCCGGTGTTCTATTCGATTTACACGGCGTTGATCTTCTTAGGCGCCGTGATCGTGCTGGTCCCCCATATACCGCTCATCAAGCTCATGATCCTGTCGCAGGTGGCGAACGGGGTTCTGTTGCCCTTCGTGCTGTTCTACATGCTCAAGCTGGTAAATCGCTCCGACCTGATGGGGCAATACAAGAACTCAAGGCTGGCGAACTTTATCGCCATCACCACCAGCGTGGTGATGGTGATATTGACGGTGGCGATGATTTGGACAGTCTTGCGCGGCGGGTAAGAATTTAGCGACTTCGTAATTTAGTAATTTGGCAGTTTGACGACGTGCTGCATGTTGCACGTGTATCGCAACGGTTTTCAAATTACCAACTTACGAAATTACTAAATTACGAAGTGGACCGCGCGCCCGTGTAGCTGCAGCCGCGTTCTCCGGTTTGACCTGCTCCACCCCACATGAGAAACTAATGGGCCCTGATTCAGCGTGCGAAGCGTCATCCGTTCATGCCCTGGAGAGTGGCAAGGAGCCGCGATGGTTCGCCTCATTCCCCGCGAAACCAAGTTCTTCGAAATCTTTGAAAACATGGCGAGTAACGTCACCGAGGGCGCGCGCGTGCTGCACCAGATCCTGCAGACTTTCGAGAACGTGGAAGCCGGGGTGCAGCGCATCAAGGAGATCGAGCACCGCGGCGACGACATGACTCATGCGGTCATGACCAAGCTGAACCAGACGTTCATCACCCCGTTCGATCGCGAGGACATCCATCGCCTGGCATCGTCGCTGGATGACGTGCTCGATTTTGTCAATGCCGCCGGACAGCGCCTGGTGCTCTATAAAATCCGCCGCGCGCCCAGTCCGGCCTCTGAACTGGCCGGGTTGATCGTCCGCCAAAGCGAAGAGCTGACCAAGGCGGTTTCGCTGCTGGAGAAGAACAAGCACGTGCTGGAGCACTGCGTCGAGATTAACCGTTTGGAAGACGAGGCCGACAGCGTGTGCCGCGAAGCCATCGCCAACTTGTTTGAAAACGAAAAGGACCCGATTGAGCTGATCAAGATGAAGGAACTGTACGAGGTGCTCGAAATGGCCACCGACAAGGCCGAAGACGCCGCCAACGTGCTGGAAGCCGTCGTCCTGAAGAGCGCCTGATCCGCACCCCAATCAATTCCAACCCACGAGGAACGCAAGGCTGGTGAACTCGTCACTCCTACTGGTCGGCATCACCGTTCTGTTTGCGCTCGCGTTCGATTTTCTGAACGGTTTTCACGACGCCGCCAACAGCATCGCCACCGTGGTTTCCACCCGCGTGCTTTCCCCCAAGCTGGCCGTGATCTGGGCCGCGTTCTTCAATTTCGTCGCCGCCTTCTTGCTCGGGACCGCCGTCGCGCACACCATCGGCAAGGGCATGATCCAGCTCGACATTGTCACCCAGTACGTGGTGCTCGCCGGGCTGATGGGCGCCATCGTCTGGGACTTGCTGACCTGGTTGTTGGGCCTCCCGACTTCCTCCTCGCACGCCTTGATCGGCGGCTATGCCGGGTCCGCCATGGCGCGCGCCTGGATTGTTTACGGCGATTTCCACCGCACGATTGGCGTGATCATTCCCGGCGGCTGGACCAAGACGCTCGTGTTCATCGTGGTGGCGCCGTTCATGGGACTGTTCCTCGGCTTCGGATTCATGGTCGCCGTTTCGTGGATCTTTTTCCGCAAAGCGCCGCGGCAGGTGGACGGCTGGTTTCGCCGCTTGCAACTGCTCTCCGCCGCCGCCTACAGCCTGGGCCACGGCGGCAACGACGCGCAGAAAACCATGGGTATTGTCGCCGGCGCGCTGTACACCGCCGGCATCATGACCAAGGCCGATATGACAGGGAGCTGGGGCAAGTTCAAGTGGCCGATCATCCTGGCCGCCCATGCCGCCATCGCTGCCGGTACCTACTTCGGCGGGTGGCGCATCGTGCACACCATGGGCTCGAAGATCACCAAGCTGAAACCGGTGGGCGGCTTCTGCGCCGAAGCCGCCGGCGCCATCACCCTGTTCGGAACCGCGCTCGCTGGCATTCCCGTCAGCACCACGCACACCATCACCGGCGCAATTATTGGCGTCGGCTCCACCCAGCGATTGTCGGCGGTGCGCTGGGGCGTGGCGCGCCGCATCGTGTGGGCATGGGTGCTCACCATCCCGGCTTCGGCCGGCGTTGCGGCGCTGACCTTCTGGCTGATCCGGCTGTTTCACCCCGGCGCGTAGAAACTTGCCGATTTGCTGATCGGGTGATTTGCCGATTTCTCGATGTCGGAAGCCCTTTTCTTCAATCAGCAAATCAGTAAATCGCCAAATCAGCAAATCTCATCAGGCAATCGCCAAATCAGCAATTCCGGTTGCTACAATCAATATCGCCCATGCCTCCCACCTCGCCCTTTACCGACGTCCCGACTTCGATCGAGGAGATCCGCGCCGGGCGCATGGTGGTTGTGGTGGATGACGAGGATCGCGAGAACGAGGGCGACCTCACCCTGGCCGCCGAGAAGATCACGCCCGAAGCCATCAACTTCATGGCCAGGTTCGGCCGCGGGCTCATCTGCCTGGCGCTCACCGAGGAGCGCCTCGACCAGCTGCGCATCGGGCCCATGACGGCGGAGAACACCTCGCAATTCGGCACCGCGTTCTGCGAGGCGATTGATGCGCGCGAGGGTGTCACCACCGGCATTTCGGCTCACGATCGGGCGCGCACCATCCGCGTCGCCATCGATCCTGCCTCTCGTCCCGGCGACCTGGCGCGGCCCGGGCATGTCTTCCCGCTGCGCGCGCGCCGCGGCGGCGTGCTGGTGCGCGCCGGCCAGACGGAAGCTTCGGTGGACCTGGCGCGGCTGGCCGGCATGGTCCCGGCCGGCGTGATCTGCGAAATCATGAATGATGACGGCACCATGTCGCGCGTTCCCGACCTGGTGAAATTCTGCGCCCAGCACGATCTGAAAATGCTCACCGTCGCCGAGCTCATCCGCTACCGCATGCAGCACGAGCGCTATGTGCGGCGCATCGGCGAGGCGTTGGTGCCGACGCGCTTCGGCGAGTTCCGCATGATCGCCTACGAGAGCGAGGTGGACGGCGGCGAGTCGCACATCGCGCTGCTGCGCGGCGACGTCGAGCACGCCACCGATCCCGTGCTCGTCCGCATGCACTCGCATTGCCTGCTGGGCGACGTCTTCGGCGCCACCTGGTGCGGATGTCACCACGTGATCGAGGGCGCGATGCAACGCATCGCCGACGAAGGGCTCGGCGCGCTCATTTATCTTCATCAGGGTTCGCAGGGATTCACCCGCGAGAAGCTCGGCGACACAGCGGTGCTGACGTTCCATCGCGAGCATCGCCTGCCCTCGCTGCCGGAGAGCGAGCGCAAGACGCAGCGCGAAATCGGCATCGGCGCGCAGATTCTTTCCGACCTCAACCTCCGCCGCATTCGCCTGCTCACCAACCATCCGCGCAAGGTGGTGGCGCTGGAGGGTTTCGGCATCGAAATTGTCGAGCAGGTTCCAATCCCGGCGTCGAATGCAGTCACCGCGCGCTGAGTCCACCAAACGTGAGTAGTGTCATCCCGAGCGAGGCGTCGCGGTTTTCGACGCCGAGTCGAGAGCCTGCCCTGAGCGAAGCCGAAGGGGACCTTGCGTTAATTTGCAGCTGGTAGCGGCACCGTCCACCGGCAACCGATCACCGACAACCGACAACCGCCAACCATTCCTGTTATCATTTCAACCTGACGTGCAATGGCGATCCTGCCCCAGACAACTGACACCACTGTTCCCCGGCCGGACCTAGCATCTTCAAGTTCATCCCGCTTGCGCCGCTGGGCGCCGCTGTTCCTGCTGCTGCTCTCCGCTGCGGTCTATCTGGGCACGGCATCGCACCCCGCGCTGCTCGATGACGCCGATGCCTCCCACGCCCTGGTCTCGCGCGAGATGTTGCAACGCGGCGACTACGTCGTCATGTTCCTCAACGGGGTCCGCTACCTGCAGAAAGCGCCGATCCATTACTGGATGGTCGCGCTCGACTACAAAATTTTCGGACAGACTGAGTTCGCCACCCGGCTGCCGGTTGCGCTGGCGATGATCGGCCTCACGCTGATGGCCTTTGAATTCGGACGCCGGTTCTTCAGCGAACGCGCCGGGCTTTATGCCGGGCTCGCCACCGCCACCAGCGTCGGCATGTTCATGTTCACCCGCATCATGATCCCCGAGGCGATCTATGCCTTGGAGTTCACCGCCATCTTCTATTTATTCTTGCGCGGCTGGACGGGATCGCTGCGGCCGCGCATCGCGTACTGGGGCGTCGCCGCGCTGACCGCGTGCGCCGTCCTCACGCGCGGGCTGATCGGCGTGCTGTTTCCGGTCGGAACCATCGTCGGGTTCATCATCCTGACGCGCGGATGGAGGCGCTGGCGCGAGCTCCACCTGGTTTCCGGCACCTTGATCTTTCTTGCCATCGCGGTGCCGTGGCACGTCATCGCCGAACTGCGCGCCCCGGGATTCCTCTGGTCCTACTTCATTAACGAGCATTTCAAGCGCGCCCTGGGCACGCGCTGGCCTCCGGACTACGACGCTACCCCGCTTCCCATCTGGTGGGCGGCGCACTTGGCGTGGTTTTTTCCGTGGAGCGTCTTCCTGCCGCTCGCCATCAGGCAGTTTCCGTCACTGCGGGCCTGGGGGAAGCAAATGACGGTGGAAATGCAGGCGCGCCTGCTTCTCTTCGTCTGGTTCGCCGTGGTCTTCGTGTTTTTCTCGCTGGTGGTCGGTTCGCGAATGGAGTACTACGCGTTCGGGGGATGGCCCGCGGTCACCATCCTGATCGGCCTCGGCATGGCGCGCGCGGAAGAGCGGCGCGACCAGTGGCTGCCGCGCTTGCAGGCCGTGCTTGCGGCCATCGGCCTCGCGCTCGGCGGCGTTCTGACCTGGGCGGTCTGGCAGGCCGCGCGCGTCCGCGCCACCGGCGACATCTCAACCCTGCTGAAGACGCACCCCAACGATTTCTACCGCCTCAGCATGGGCCACCTGTTCGACCTGACGCCGCAAGCCTTTGCCGACCTGCGCACGCCCGCGCTGATCGCCGCCGCCTGCTTTTCCGCCGGGTTCGTCGCCACCTGGCTGGTCGGCCGCACTCGCCGCGTGATCGCCAGCGCGGTGGTGCTCGGCGTCACCATGGCGGTGTTCATCTTCGCCGCCAATCTCGCCTACGGCGTTTTTGAACCGCACATGTCGTCGCGCCCGCTGGCGGCAGCCATCCTGAAACATTTGCACACCGGCGATCAGATCGCCGTCTATGGCGAGTTCGATCCCGCCTCCAGCGTGTCGTTCTATACCCATCGCCAGTTGCTGATCTGGAACGGCCGCTACAACAACCTGGAACTGGGCTCGCATTATCCCGATGCGCCCAAGATCTTTTTCACCGACCAGACGTTTCCCGCCATGTGGATGGGTCCGCTGCGCATGTTTCTCGTGGTGCCGCAAGAACAACGCCAAGCCGCCTTCCAGCGCCTGCCGAAAGATCACACATGGCTGTTGATGGATAGCGGCGGCAAAGCCGTGTACGTCAACCATCCCCTGACGCCCGGCCAGCCCTCGCTGGCGCAATCGCAGGTCGCCGCGAACTCAGATTTCTGAAGGACGCTTTAGATCACCCGATCACCCGATCACCCGATGGGATCGCTTCCGTCCGCCCGGTTTTCATGCTGCGATACGCCGCGTCCAGGATCACCTGATTTTTCCAACCTTCTTCGCCGGGGACCGGAAAGGCCGCGCCGCCTTCCAGCGCGTCGGCAAACGCATCCACCTGCCGGGCGTACGCCAGTTCATTCGAAACCTGTTCAGTCTCAACGCCGCCGGAACGGCGCAATTCGATGGTGATTGGCCCATCCACCCTGAGCCCATTGTCGGCGCGAAGCACGCCGCGTTCACCGACGATCTCGATCGGCGTTCGATACTCCGCCAGCGTGGACACCAGCACCGCTCCCAACCCGGAGCGCCGGAATTCGAGCGACACCACCGCCGCAGCTTCCATGCCGCCGGACTCGCCGGCGCGCGCCCTCGCGGACACGCGCGCAACTTCGTCGTCGAGAATGAAGCGCAGCGCGTCAATGCAGTGCACCCCGACATCGGCGACCGGTCCGCCGCCGGCGATCGCCGCGTCATGGATCCAGGTGCGCGCGTGCGCGGCCACAAGGTAGGAAAATTCCGAGCGCGCGAACACCACGCTGCCAATCTCGCCCGCCGCGATACGCTGGCGCAGCCTCCGCGTACTGTCGGCGAAACGAAAGATCTGCGCGATTCCCAGCAGCAAGCCCTTCGCCCTGGCGCGCTCTACCATCTGCGACGCCTCGGCGGCGTTCATGGCCATGGGCTTCTCCAGCAGGACCGGCTTGCCGCATTCCAGCGCAAGCAGCGTGTCGCCCAGGTGACAGTTGTTCGGGGTCGCGATAAATACGGCATCCACCTCCGGTGACCGGCACAACTCCTCGGCCGACGCGAAGGCCTGGGGGATTCCGTGTTCCTTCGCCGAGGCCCGCGCGCGCTGCGGATCGCGGCGCGACAGCGCGGTCACGCGCGCGTTTTGCGCCCGGCGGAAGCCGGGCATCAACCGCTTTACCGCATGCAGGCCGAAGCCGATGATTCCGAAGCGCACCATTGCAATGTGGCCCTCGAAATTACCAATTACCAATTACCAATTACAAATTGCCGTCATCACTCCCGCTGGTGACGCCGGTCACGGAACTGTATGGCAAAGGGGACCAGACTACAGCTAGAGGTGCCCTGTGCCCATCCTCTTTATGGCGCTGTTGGCGCTCGCCTTATTCCTGGTGATGGGCGGATTGGTGTTTTACGCCGCATACGCCGAAGGGCACACGGCTCACAAGGACGATGCGGCCAAGCCGGCGGCGCGTCCCTAGGCGGGACGAACCGCGCCCCGGTGATGGCACTAAGCGTCACGTGATTTTGTGACCTGGCTCACGGGCCAGTGTATTGACAGATTTTTTCGGACGCGTATACTTTGACTTCAATGTTCGACGTTGCCCACAACACGACCATGGCCATGTGCACCATTATTAAGTGCATGTGTCGTGGTCTGTGGGTTGCGCGGACGAGCGGCAGAAGCTGAAGCGGTAGCCGCAAAAGTTCAACGACCCACGGTCCACCTGGATCGTGGGTCGTTTTCTTTTGGCGCCAACAATTGCAGGAGAGTACAGCGATGAGCAGCGACAACGGCAACCCTGAAAGACGTTTTGCCACCCTGGCGGTGCACGCCGGCCAGGCACCCGATACCGCCACCAAGGCGCGGGCCGTCCCGATTTACCAGACGACCTCCTACGCCTTCGACGACGCCGATCATGCCGCCCGGCTGTTCGCGCTCAAAGAGTTCGGCAACATCTACACCCGCATCATGAACCCGACCACCGACGTCTTCGAGAAGCGCATCGCCGCTCTGGAAGGCGGCATCGGGGGGCTGGCGCTCGCTTCCGGCCAGGCGGCGGAAACGCTCACCATCATCACCCTCGCCTCGGCCGGCGACGAAATCGTCTCCACCACTTCGCTCTACGGCGGCACCTACAACCTCTTCCACTACACGCTTCCGAAGCTGGGCATCAAAGTCCGGTTTGTCGATGCCGAAGATTTCGACGGCCTGCGCGCCGCCGTCAATTCGCGCACCAAAGCCGTGTACACCGAGAGTGTCGGCAATCCCAAGCTGGATATTCCCGACCTCGAACGCTTGGCCGGCATCGCGCACGAGTACGGGCTGCCCTTCGTGGTGGACAACACCACTGCGTCGCCCGCTCTGTGCCGCCCCATCGAGTGGGGCGCCGACATTGTGGTCAACTCGGCGACCAAGTTCATCGGCGGCCATGGCACCTCGATCGGCGGGGTCATCGTGGACAGCGGGAAGTTCGACTGGAAATCGTCGGGCCGGTTCCGCGATTTCGTCGAGCCCGATCCCTCCTACCACGGCGTCAGCTACACCGAAGCCTTCGGCCCGGCGGCGTTCATCATCAAGGCGCGGGTGCAGGGCCTGCGCGATACCGGCGCTTGCCTTTCGCCCTTCAATTCCTTCCTGCTGCTGCAGGGCGCCGAGACGCTGCATCTCCGCATGGAGCGCCACTCGCAGAACGCGCTCGAAGTCGCGCGCTTCCTCCAGACGCATCGCGAAATCGAGTGGGTCAACTATCCCGCGTTGCCGCAGAGCAAGTATTTCGAGCGGGCGAAGAAATACCTGCCCACCGGCGCCGGCTCGCTGGTCACGTTCGGCATTCGCGGCGGCTACGAGGCAGGGCGCGCGCTCATCAATTCGCTCGAACTCTTCAGCCTGCTGGCCAACATCGGCGACGCCAAGTCGCTCGTCATCCACCCCGCTTCCACCACCCACCAGCAACTCAGTGAAGAAGAGCAGCGTTCCACCGGTGTCACGCCCGACCTGGTGCGGCTCTCGGTCGGGATCGAGGACGTGCGCGACATCATCGCCGACCTCGACCGGGCCCTGGGGAAGGGAAGCGCGAAATCGGCGACGGCGGCGCGCCCGTCGCACGTTCCGGCAGAAGCCGCGGGAGATTAGTCATGGCTTCGATCGAACCCACTGCCGAAGCGAATTGCAGGCTCGAGGGCGCCTTCCGCCTCGAGGCCGGCGGGGAGCTGCCTTCGCCGGAGGTGCGTTACGCCGTGTACGGCGAGCTCAACCGCCGCCGCGACAATGCCATTCTTGTTTGCCACGCGCTTTCCGGATCGGCGCGCGTGGCCGACTGGTGGCCGGAGCTGTTTCCCGGCGTGTTCGACACCTCGCGCTACTGCGTCATCGGGACCAACCTGATCGGCTCCTGCTATGGCGCCACCGGACCGGCCTCACTCAATCCCGTGACCGGCGTCACCTATGGGCCGGACTTCCCGCTGGTCTCCATCCGCGACATGGTGCGCGCGCAGGCGGGCGTGCTCGACCACCTCGACATCGAGCGCCTGCATACCGTGGTGGGCGGGTCCATCGGCGGCATGCAGGCGCTCGAGTGGGCGGTGGACTTCCCGCAACGCGTGGAGCGCGCCATTGCCATCGGCGCTGCGCCGCTCTCTGCCATGGGCCTGGCGCTGAACCATCTGCAGCGTCTCGCCATTCAACTCGACCCCGCGTTTCGCGGCGGACGCTACGCCGCGGGCGAAGGTCCCGAGGCCGGGCTCGCCCTGGCGCGCGGCATCGCCATGCTCTCGTACAAGTCGCCGGAGTTGCTCGGCGAACGCTTCGCGCGCCGCCCCAACCGCAACGGCGAAGACCCGTACCGCGCCTACTCCGACCGCTTCGACGTCGCCGGTTACCTGGATCACCAGGGCGAAAAATTCATCGCCCGCTTCGACGCCAATTCCTACCTCGTGCTGTCGAAGGCGATGGACACCTTCGATCTGGCGCGCGGGTATGAGTCGGAACGCGAGGCCCTGCGGCGCATCCGCGCGCGCGTGCTGCTGGTCGGCATTTCCTCCGACTGGCTGTTCCCGCCGGAAGACCTGCGCGACCTGGCGCAACGCGTCCGCGCCGCCGGACACGCCTGCGACTACGCCGAGCTGAAGTCGTCGCACGGCCACGACGGCTTTCTCGCCGACATGGATCAACTGGCCCCGTTCATCACCGCCGCGCTCTGGCGTCCGGCGGGTAACCCGGTGCCGATCACGCGCCCGCATCTGGCGCGCGCCGCCAACTGAATAACACAGAGACACAGAGTCACAGAGGAGCATTTATTGCTTTTCTCCTCTGTGTCTCGGTGACTCTGTGTTCATCATCTAGGAGCTAAGTTCGCCAGCGTGCGCTAGCTCACAACCAGGGGTGAGCGGCATCACCGCCGCTGGTGTGTCTCCCCGCTACCTTCATAGATGTGGTGCACCGTCCGGACATCCGCGAGCGGCAGCGCCCTGGAAATCTCATCGGGAGAATTGAACCATGGCTTACGTAATTACCGATACCTGCCTCAAGGACGTGCTCTGCGCTGACGCCTGTCCCACCGACTGCATTCATCCCAAGAAGGACGAACCGCAGTTCGAGACCTCGACCCAGATGTACGTGGACCCGGAAGGCTGCATTGACTGTGGCGCCTGCGTCTCGGTCTGCCCCTCCAACTCCTTGTTCCCGGCCGAAGAAGTGCCCGAGGACAAGAAGGATTTCGTCGAGAAGAACGCCAAGTTCTACGCGAATTAGTCAGACGGTGTACACCCAACCGGCCCGGGTTCTCCGGGCCTTTTTTGTTGCATGTCACATGCAGCAGCCTGTCGCCTGACGCCCGAAGCCTGGAGCCTGGTTTTCCGCCATTCTGCTTGACACGCCTCCGAAAAAGCGATAAACACTTTGCCACTTTTGTCAGTAGATGTGTGCTCGTGCGCCATAAGCGCCACCGTATCTGACCGCAACCGTTTGGGGAGGGAAAGGTCAGTATGAAAACGTCACGCAGAGATTTTCTGAAAGTCAGTACCGTCGGAGGCGTTGCCGCGTCGGTACTTGGCTTTGACCTCACGCAAGCTCACGCCGAAGTGCGGCAGCTCAAAATCGCCCGCACCACCGAGACCCGCTCCACCTGCCCGTATTGCGCGGTGGGATGCGGCATCATCATTCACACTCTCGGCGACAAGAGCGGCAACGTCAGGCCCGCGGTCGTCCACGTCGAGGGCGATCCCGACCATCCCATCAACCAGGGCGCGCTGTGTCCCAAGGGCGCGACCATCAAGCACAACATCGTCAACGACCGCCGCATCACCAAGCCGATGTACCGCGCGCCGGGCAGCGATCACTGGGAAGAGAAGTCCTGGGACTTCATGGTGGACCGCATCGCCCGCCTGGTGAAGGACACGCGCGACGCCAAGCTGCGCGAGGCCAATGCGCTTACCGCGGTCGGCGTCATCGGCGGCTGCACCGACAACAACGAGAACAATTATCTGCTGGTGAAAGCGTTCCGTGCGGGGTTGGGCGTCATCCCCATGGAACAACAGGCCCGTATATGACACGGCCCGACGGTGGCCAGTTTGGCCGCCACATTCGGGCGCGGCGCCATGACCAACGGCTGGACCGACATTCAGAACGCTGACGTCGTTCTCGCCATGGGCGGCAATCCCGCCGAAAACCACCCTGTCGGCTTCCGCTTCGTCATGGAAGCCAAGCGCAACCGCAACGCCAAGCTGGTCTCGGTGGACCCGCGTTTTAACCGCACCTCTGCCGTGGCCGACAGCTTCACCCAGATCCGCGCCGGCAGCGACATTGCCTTCCTTGCCGGCCTCGTCAACTACTGCTTCGCCCACAACCGCATCCAGGAGGAGTACGTCCGCCTCTACACCAACGCCACCTTCATCGTCCACCCTGGCTACGAGTTCAAGGACGACAAGGGCGTGTTCAGCGGCTGGGACGAGGCCAACAAGAAGTACGACAAAAGCACGTGGAACTACGACATCGGCAAGGACGGCTTCGCCAAGGTTGATCCCACGATGCAGGACCCGCGCTGCGTCTACCAGTTGATGAAAAAGTTTTACGCGCGCTACACCCCGGAGATGGTTGCCAAGATTTGCGGATGCAGCGCCGAGAGCTTCAACAAGGCAGCCGAGATCATCACCTCCACCTATCCCGCCGACAAGGTGGGCACCATCATGTATGCCCTCGGCTGGACGCACCACAGCTTCTCGGTGCAGTTGATCCACATTGCCGCCATGCTGCAACTGCTGCTGGGAAACATCGGCATGGCCGGCGGCGGCATCAACGCCCTGCGCGGCCACTCCAACATCCAGGGCGGCACCGACTGCGGCATGGCGTACCACAACCTGCCCGGCTACATCCTGATTCCCAAGCAGGACGAGCCGGACCTCAAGACGTACTTCGGTCACCTGCTACCCAAACCGCTGCGGCCTGCGGTCATGAACTTCGTGCAGAATTACGACCGCTTCGTACGTCAGCCAGTTCAAGGCCTATTACGGTCTGAAGGCGACCAAGGAAAACGAGTTCGGCTACCAGTGGCATCCGCGCCTGCCCTCGGCCGGCGGCCCCGGTCTGTACGAAAACTGGAGTTGGGCGTTCATCTTCGACCACATGTACAACGGCAAGATGGACGGCCTGCTCAACTTCGGCATGAACCCGGTCAACAACGGACCGCACTCCCGCAAGGTGATCAGCGCCCTCAAGAAGCTGAAGTTCCTCGTCGTGGCGGAAAACTTCGAGACCGAAACCGCTTCCTTCTGGAAGCCGGAGATCATCGCCCTCGACGAGGAGAAGACCGGCACCTCCGACGTCAAGACCGAGGTCTTCCTTCTGCCCGCCGCCAATTTCTCCGAGAAGGACGGCAACTTCGTCAACTCCGCCCGCTGGTTCCAGTGGAAGTACAAGGCGCTGGATCCACCCGGGGACGCCAAGACCGACCAGGAGATCATCAGCCGCATCTTCCTCAAGGTTCGCGACCTCTACGCCAAGGAAGGCGGCAAATCGCCGGAGCCAGTACTCAACGTGAATTGGTGGTACACCAACCCGTTCCAGCCTTCGCTCGACGAGGTCGCCCGCGAGATCAACGGCTTCGCCCTCACCGAGGTCAAGAACGAGAAAGACGCGAAGGTGGTTGATCTCAAGCCGGGCGAGCAGTTAGGCAAGTTCCTCGATGCCCGCGCTGACGGCTCGACCTGCAGCGGTAACTGGCTCTACATCGGCTCTTACACGCAGGCCGGCAATCTCGCCCAGCGGCGCAACAGTGCCGATCCCAGCGGCATGAAGCGCTTCGAGAACTGGGGATACAACTGGCCCGCCAACCGCCGCGTGATGTACAACCGCTGCTCCGCCGATGCGCAAGGCAAGCCGTGGGATCCCAAGCGCCCGGTGATCAAGTGGAACGGCGAGAAGTGGGCGGGCGACGTTCCCGATTACAAGCCCGACAGTCCGCCCGAAGCCGGCATGGGCGCCTTCATCATGCTGCCCGAAGGCGTGGCACGCTTGTTCGTCCCGGGCATGTTTGCCGAGGGTCCGTTCACCGAGTTCTACGAGCCCATGGAATCGCCGGTGACGAACCCGCTGCATGCGGCTACCAGCACGAATCCCGCCGTCAAGCCCTTCAAGGGCAAGTGGGACCGTCTCGGGAAAGCCGATGATTTCCCGATTGTCGCCACCACCTATCGCCTGACCGAGCATTTCCACTACTGGACGAAGAACAACGCCTACAACATGGAGTTGCAGCCGGAATTCTTCGTCGAGATGTCGGAAGAGCTGGCCAAGGAGAAGAGCCTGAAGAGCGGCGACATGGTGAAAATCACCAGCGCGCGCGGCTCCATTCAGGGGAAAGCGATGGTGACCAAGCGCATCAAGCCCATGCAGGTGGCCGGAAAAATCGTGCACCAGATCGGATTCCCCATTCATTGGGGCTTCCTTGGTCGCGGCGAGCAAGGCGGCTCCATGGCCAACATCGTCACTCCGACGATCGTGGACCCCAACTCGTTCGCGCCCGAATACAAAGGCTTCCTGGTGAAGCTGGAGAAGGTATAGGGAGGAGGATGCCATGACGCAAGCACTGGAAATGAAAAACGCTTCCGCGGGCGCCGCTTCCCCGGGCATCCGCTTGACCCAGGTAGTCGCCAAGCTCATTGACACCTCGACCTGCATCGGCTGCAAGGCCTGCGAGGTCGCCTGCCAGGAGTGGAACGATCTGCCGCCGGAAACCACCGTCAATTTGGGCACGTATCAGACGCTGCCCGACATGACGCCGCACCTCTGGAACCTGATCCGCTTCAACGAAGTCGAGGAAGGCGGCAACCTGCACTGGCTGATGCGCAAGGACCAGTGCATGCACTGCGCCGATCCCGGCTGCCTGAAAGCCTGTCCCGCGCCCGGCGCCATTGTGCAGTATGAGAACGGCATCGTGGACTTCCAGCAGGAGAACTGCATTGGCTGCGGCTACTGCATCTCCGGCTGCCCGTTCAATGTGCCCAAGCTCAGCTCGCAGACCAAGAAGGTGTACAAGTGCACCCTGTGCGTGGACCGCGTCGCCGTGGGGCTGGAACCGGCCTGCATCAAGGCCTGTCCGACGAGCTGCCTGCAATTCGGCACCAAGGAAAACCTGCTGCTCAAGGCCAAGAAGCGCGTGGACCAGCTCAAGGCCACGGGCTTCACCACCGCCGGAATCTACGATCCCGGCGGGGTCGGCGGCACCGGCGTGGTTAGCATCCTGGCCTATGCCGACAAGCCGGAAGCCTACGGTCTGCCCGCCGATCCCACCATTCCGTTCATGGTGGAACTGTGGAAGCAGCCGCTGAAGTGGATTGGAAATCTGGCGATCATCGGCGGCATCATCGGGACCTTCATCCATTACCTGCGCTATGGGCCGAAGCACGCTCCCCCAAACAACAAGGTTCCCCAGGCGAACGCAGGAGGTAAACAATGAGCCAGCATCGCATACTTCCCAACGGCGATGTGCTCCGCTACACGCTCACGGAGCGCATCATTCACTGGGTGGCGGGACTGTCGTACGTCTACCTGCTGCTCAGCGGTCTCGCCTTCTGGTCGCCCTGGATGTGGTGGCTCGCCCTGTTCCTCGGCGGCGGCCCCGTGGTCCGATCCGTCCACCCGTGGATGGGCTTGATCTACACCTTCGGCGTGGTCTACATGTTCGTCATGTGGAGCAAGGACATGTACATCACCAACCAGGACCGCGAGTGGCGCAAGTTCATCGGCGGGTATGTCCGCAACGAGGAAGAGGAACAGCCTGATCCGCACAAGGCCGTCCGCACCTTCCAGCCGTTTGCGCCGGTGGACCGCTTCAACTACGGCCAGAAATACCTCTTCTGGGTGATGTTCTGGGGCGGCATCGCGCTCTTCGTCACCGGCATGGTGCTCTGGTTCTCTGAATACCTTCCCTGGAGCCTGCGCTTCCTGCGGTTGCTCTCGGTGATCCTGCACCCGATCGCGTTTCTGGTGACGCTGGGCGGGTTCATCATTCACGTGTATATGGGAACGGCCGTGGTGCGCGGCGGATTCGCCTCCGTGATCCGCGGCGAGGTCTCGCCCTCCTGGGCGAAGTTCCATCATCGCCTCTGGCTGGACAAGATCATTGCAGCAGAGGACAGGGTCGAGAAGTAGAGAAGTAACAAATGATCCGTCCGACGTGGGACCAGAGGATCGCGCGCGCCGGGGAACTGGCCGAGATTTTTCCCTTCGCGGCGGAAGTCCTCGGTTTCTACGCCGGCGTGGCGCGCTATCAGAAAGCGTTGTACGGCTACATACAACAGGCCCGGGGCAAATCGCCGCTTCCGGGCCATTCCTTTGGCGACTCGCTCGATCTGGTCTTGCTGCTGCCGCGCTTCCCGGGGTTCCTGAACGTGGTCAGGGAAGCCGCGCCGGCGGCGCTGTCGGCGCTCGCCGAACAGATGGCCGCCGAGAAAGAGCCGCGCTGGGAAAAACTGCTGCGCGATTTCTGGCAGCGCTCCAGCGAACTCCCCTATACCGAATCATTCTTCGCCCGCGCCTTCCTCCAACCCTACGCCGAATTCGTCGCCGACCGGCTGGGCGCGCCGCCGCGCATCGGCAACAGCGCTACCTGTCCGATCTGCGACTCCGAGCCGGTGGTCGGCGTGCTGCGCGAGGAGCAACTCGGAGCCAAGCGCACGTTTATCTGCTCGCTGTGCGCCCACGAGTGGGAATTCCCGCGCCTGGTGTGTCCGGGTTGCGGTGAAGACCGCAACGACGCGCTCGCGGTCTATACCTCGGAATACTTCGAGCACGTTCGCGTCGAGGCCTGCGACACCTGCAAAAGCTACCTCAAAGCCGTGGACTTGACCAAGTACGGCCTGGCGATTCCGGTCGTAGACGAACTCGCCTCGCTGCCTCTTACGCTCTGGGCGCAGGAGCACGGCTACACCAAACTGCAGCCAAATTTGATGGCGGTGTAGCGTTGACTCCAAGCTGCGCGGCGAATCCCGTCCCGTTTCCCTACCATCTCATCTGAACGCGATGGTGACTGCGATTCCGGGGCCGGGGCGCATGCGGTTGTACAAGTAGTACCCATCGTTGGTGTAATCAAGATATACGTCGTCGGTTTGGTACCACGTTGCAGGCCACATTTCCGGCCATGGATCAACGAATGTGACCCCATAGCCGTTGTACTGGAAGCGTGGATACCCGCCTACGAATTCCATCGGAAGGCCATACATGCGGAAGTAGTGGGTATTGCCGAAGTAGAGCCGGTAGCGGTCGTCAGGTATGCGGTAACCGTGATAACCGCCGCGCTGCCCCCAAGAGCGGTGGTCGTGATTCCACGACCTGGCGCGAGCCTGGACGAAACCGCTGTGCACCTGCCGTTGGTATTGCGGTGTTACCCGATGCTGTCCCTGACGCTGCGCGGATTGCTGGCGCTGCGCGGATTGCTGACGTTGCGCGGATTGCTGACGTTGCGCAGATTGCTGATGTTGCGCAGATTGCTGACGCTGCGCGGATTGCTGACGTTGCGCAGGTTGCTGACGCTGCGCGGGTTGCTGATGCTGTTGCTGCGCGGGTCTGCTAGCCTGCTGCGATGCTGCTGTTGCTGCGGGCTTCGCCTGCTGATGTTGCTGTCCCGGTTGCGATTTGCCCTGCTCGTTACCCTTTTGTTCGTGCTGTGCGTAGGCAGGGGCCGTGGTTCCGAGAAGCAAGAACAGAATTGCTGTGCTGATAACGCCAACTCGTTTCATTTGTCTGTGCTCCTGATGAGCGCACGTGTTCCGTTGACGCTCAGTCTTTCTTCTCATCATGCTAGTCAGGTGCGACTTGGGGGTCTGTTCAAAAAGGACCACTTCACCCGAGATTCCGTTACCGTTTTCCGAGACCTCCCCAACTCCCGCAAAGAGGCAGGAATCTCCTTTTTCAGCCCTGAATCACCCAAATTATACTGATGGTGAGCGATACCTCAGAATTTGGTAACTTGTCATTAGGGAGTTTGGTTTTCAATTGCCAAATTACCCGATTACCCGATTACCAAATTACCAATTCTCCATGATCCAACTCTCCTCCTGCCGGCAAGCGATACGGCGAAAAGCTGCTCTTCGACGACCTGGACTGGCTGGTCACGCCGCAGGACCGCGTCGGTGTGGTCGGCGCCAACGGGACCGGGAAGTCCACGCTGCTGAAGATCCTGGGCGGGCTGGAGACGCTCGACTACGGCGCCATCTCCGTCGCCAAGGGCATCACGTTTGGATACCTGCCGCAGGAAGGGCTGGCGCTCGCCGGGCGCAGCGTCTTCGACGAGTGCATGTCGGTATTCACCGAGCTGTTGGGCATCGAGCAGGAGTTGCACGCGCTGGCGGGAAAGATTTCCGAGCTCGATCCGGCGAGCGCCGAGTATGCCGAAGCCGCCGAGCGCTACCACCGCCTGGACCACGAGTTCGGCGCGCGCGACGGCTACGCCATCGAAGCGCAGGTGGGCGCGGTGCTGGCCGGACTCGGGTTTCAAAAAGAAGACTGGCAGCGGCGCACGGAAGAATTTTCCGGCGGATGGCAGATGCGGATCGCGCTGGCGAAACTGCTGTTGCAGAAGCCCAACCTGCTGCTGCTGGACGAGCCTACCAACCATCTCGACCTGGAATCGCGCAACTGGCTCGAGGAGTATTTGCAGACGTACCCGAACGCGTTCGTGCTGATCTCCCACGACCGCTATTTTCTCGACGTCACGGTGAGGAAGATCGTCGAGATCTGGAACAAGCGCGTCCACTTCTATCCCGGCAATTACGACAAGTACCTGGCGCAGAAGACGCAGCGGCTGGAGCAGTTGCAGGCGGCGCATCGCAACCAGCGCGAGCGGATCGAGCAACTGCAGGCGTTCATCAACCGCTTCCGCTACACGGCGACCAAGGCGAAGCAGGTGCAGAGCCGGATCAAGGAACTGGAGCGGATGGAGCGCGTCCAGATCCCGCCGGAAGAGCGCACCATCCACTTCAAGTTTCCGCAGCCGAAGCCGAGCGGGCGCACGGTGGCCGAGTTCATCGGAGTTGAGAAGAGCTACGGGGAAAAGCTGGTGCTGCGCGAGATGAATTTCCTGATCGAGCGCGGCGACCGCATTGCGCTGGTGGGCGTGAATGGGGCAGGGAAGTCCACGCTGATCCGGCTTCTGGCCGGGCTGGAGCCGGTGACCGGCGGAGAGCGCCGGCTGGGACACAACGTCGAGGCGGATTATTTCGCGCAGGACCAGTACAAGCAACTCGATCCCGAGCAGCGCGTGTTCGACGATCTGGAGAAGCTGGCGCCGCGGGCGACGCAGACGGAGCTGCGCAGCCTGCTGGGGTCGTTCCTGTTCACTGAGGGCGATGTGTTCAAGCGCATCGGGGTGCTCTCGGGCGGCGAGCGCAACCGCTACGCGCTGGCGCGGATGCTGATGTATCCCTCGAATTTCCTGCTGCTGGACGAGCCCACCAACCACCTCGATTTGCGCGCCAAGGACGTGCTGCTGGAGGCGCTGGAGAAGTTTGCCGGGACGGTGGTGTTCGTGTCGCACGACCGCTACTTCATCGACAAGCTGGCGACCAAGATTTTTGAGGTCGCGGAGCAGAGGGTGACGGTGTTTCCGGGGAACTATGAGGACTTCAGGTGGCGGAAGGAGAATGCTGCTGTTGAGGGATCGCGGTCGGAAACACCCTCATCTGCCAAAAGCGGGCAGACTGTGGGCCACCGACGGAGAGGAACTGGACCGCAACGCGTTCGGAGCGCGAACGCGCTCCAACAGATTGGGAAAAAGCGGCTGAATCCGATCAAGCTGCGGCAGATGCAGGACCGGCAGCAGGAACTGGAGGAAGAGGTAAGCCGGGTGGAGGCGGAGATCGCGCAGTGCGAGAACGGGCTGCAGACCTTCGTCAGCGCGCAGGAGACGGCGCGCCTGACCGAGTTGCTGGAGCGGCGCAGGTCGGAGCTGGAGCCGCTGGTGGCGGAGTGGGAAGCGCTCTCGGTCGCGCTCGAAAGTAACGCGTAGATCCGCTGCTTCTGCTAGGAATGCGAGTAACCTGGTGCTATTCTTGACACCTGTATCCACAAATTCAGGACCGGCCCGCCGGGTCCATTCAGGCCAGGAGAATGTAATGCCGAATGCTGCTCCGTACGGCATGGAGCTGGTGGAAAACTGCCTGATGTGCAAGCTGCGCAGCGAGAGTTTTTTCTGCTCGCTGCCGCCCCGGACCCTGGACGCCTTCGAAAAAATCAAATTTCCTTCCGCGCTGCCGCGGGCGAGCGTGCTGTTCGTCGAGGGACAGTTGCCGCGCGGGATTTACCTGCTGTGCCGCGGGCGGGTGAAGCTGTCGGTGAATTCCAGCGACGGCAAGACGATGATCCTGAAGATCGCCGAGCCGGGCGAGGTGCTGGGGATGCACGCCGTGGTCAGCAATCAGCCGTACGAGTTGACCGCCGAGACGGTGCAGCCCTGCCAGGTGGTGTTCATCAAGCGGGAAGATTTTCAGAAATTCCTGGAAGAGCACGGGTCGGCGTGCCTGCAGGCGGCGCGGCACTTGAGCGACAACTGCCATAATGCGTACGACATGATCCGGGCGATCGGGCTGTCGCACTCGGCGAGCGAGAAGCTGGCCCGCATGCTGCTGGAGCTGGCGAGCGAGGGCGAGGCGACCAAGGAAGGCATCCGGGTGAAGCTGGCGCTGACCCACGAGGAGATCGCGCAGGTGATCGGGACGTCGCGCGAGACGGTCACGCGGCTGCTCGGCAGCTTCCGCAAGAAGCAGATGGCATCGTTAAGGGGATCGACGCTGCTGATCAAGAACAAGGCGGGGCTGGAAAAGCTGGTGGGGAGCTAGGCTTCAGGCGTCAGGAAAAACAAGGCGCGGCTGCGGCCGTGCCTTTTTCATTTCTGATTCGAAAATTCAAGTTGGCAGAATTCAGGCGCCGCCATCGTGGCGGCGGAGATGGACCACGACGGTGCTGCCGTCGGCGGACTCGATCTCGAGTGCGGCCTGATCGCCGGCGACGACGCGCACGCGGCGGGGATTGCTGACCACGTGCGTGTGGAATGGCTGGAACGGCGTGCCGAGCACGATGGTGATCTGCTGGTGTCCGTTGGCGCCGTCGGTGGTGAGTTCCTCCAGGAACGAGTGGTTGGCGACGATGTGCTTGCCGCGTCCGGGCGATTTTTGCTCCAAAGTGACGTTCCAGCCGAAGTGGCGGAATCCAAAGTTGCCGAGAAAGCTGGGCCACTGCGGGGGCGGAATTTCGCGCGTCGGCATGGAGGGCTCCTGGGGAAGAAACCGACCCGGACAGTGTGCACCTATTTTGCAACAATAGCGCAACAATCGGTCCAGAAGGGGTAGCGATTCCCAAAAGGGGAATCCTTATTGCGTGAGGCGCAACTTGGCGGCCAGCTTTTCCAGCGCCAACCGACGGCAGGCGTCGGCAAGAGGAAGTTTGTGCGATGCCGCCGACGATTGCGCCCGGTGGAAGATCTCGGTGAGTTTGTGGCGGATCAGCGATTCGACGGCCGCTTGCTCGGGTGCAGCGTGGTGGAGGCCGTGCTGCCATTCGGCAAACCAAGCCAGCATTCGGGGCGCCGCGCCCAGCAGCGCAGAAATGATGCTGATACCGCGCGAGGCGAGCATGGATGCTGCCGCGGGAGTGATCGCGTTGGGGATGGATTCCAGGAGAAGCGAGGCGCGGATGCGCGAGGCGTTCTGGCAATTAACCTGGCGTTCGGCAGCGGCGGCAACAAGAACGTCGCAGGCAGATTCCAGGACCTCGGAGTTGCGCACCGCTTCGGCGCCGTCGAAGCCGTACAGCATGCCGTGGGTTGTGAGATGGGCGGCGACGGCGGCCAAGTCGAGACCGCGCTCGGCAAACAGTCCGCCGGACTTGTCGGCCAGCGCGATGATGCGCGCGCCGGCATTGTGCAGGAGGTTGGCGAGCGCCGCTGCGGCTGGGCCGAATCCCTGGAGAGCGACGCGGCAGCCGTCCAGAGCGGACGGGGGCTGGTGGCCGGTGGTTGGCGGCTGGGCCGGGCGGGCGGCTGGTTTCTGCACTGCCAAGCCTTCGGAAATCAAGGTGAACCAACCGGCGGCGAGGGCGGCGGCGGGATCCGGAAGTCCACCGAGAATCGCCGGCTTGCCGACCAGGGCGGCGGGATCAAGATGGCGGCTGGCCGCGGTCCATGCGGCGGCGAATTCGGCGGGGGCAAAGATGTCGCCGCGGACGTCGAGCGCGGCGACGTAATCGCGGACCAGGTGGCGCAATTCTCGTTCGGAGAGTTGCGCCGGATCGCAGACGATGGCGCCGGCGCTGCCGCCCAGCGGCAGGTCGAGCAGCGCGCATTGCAGGGTCATTTGCAGGGCGAGCGGGCGCAATTGGGCGAAGTGGGCGTCGGGCGCAAGCCCCACCGGCCCCAGGCAGCCGGCGCGCGGGTGGTAGTGCTGGACACGAAGCGCGGCGCAGGTGAGGTCGTCTCCGGAGTCGCGCCGCAGCGGGAGATTGATCGTGACCTCGCGTTCCGGGTGCTTGAGACGCTGCACGATCCAGTCTTCGAGGTCGAGCGCGCGGGCGGATTGTTCGAGTTGCGCGGCGGAATCGAGGAGGGGATCCTCTTCCATGATTTCGGGAGGGAGAAGGTCGGCGGGGATCATTTTGGCCTCCTGAAGGGTCCGTCGGTCTTTCGGTCTATCGGTCGCTCGGCGGGGATACCGAAGAACGACGGCCGAGAGACCGAATGACTGAAAGACCCAGACGTTGCTCCGGGCGAAGCTGTTCCCCCCTGTGAAGGGCTCCGCCCGGAGGCTGTCGGCTCGCGCGGGCCGTGCTGCCTAGGGGACACGTCCCTGGAGCCGCAAGCCCACATCTGCCAAAACCGGGCAGATGTGGGGCACCATGGCTAATCCGCGCTCGCGGGCTCGGCCAGCCAGCGGGTGGGGGGCTCGACACGCTCGACACGCGGGAAAATCTTCAGGTGAAGTACGGCCAGGCGGAAGGCAATGACGGCCGCGGCGACCAGCATGATGGTGACCGCCATCTCCGACCACTTGGGAACGTAGTGCGTGCCGGTGGCGCGTTCCAGCGCGGTGATGGAAACGTTGACGCGATGGGTGATGAACCCCATGACCATGACCGCGCTTGCCCAGTAGAGTCCGATGGGCGTTTCGCTCATCCTCTTCAGATTGAACAGCACCACGGGCGCGACGATGAGCAGCGCGATCTCAAGCCAGAAGTAGAACGTTTCGGGCCGCGCCAGGAACAGGTAAGGGATGGCGCCCTGCCGGCCGATATCCACGAAGCGGAACAGGGCGAAGATCACCAGCAGGGGAGTGATGACCCGGCTGAAATCCCTGAGGATGCCGGTATCGAGCTTCACGCCCAGCGAGCGCATGCTGAGATACAGGGCGATGATGACCATGGCGAATCCGGCGGGAATCGCCGAAAGATAAAACAGGGTCGTCTGATAATTGCTGTACCAGAGCGGATACTCCTTGCCCTTGAAGATGATGAACAGGCCGCCCAAGAACGACTGGTGCAAGGAAGAGAGCAGAACGCCAATCAGCACCAGGCCAATCAGAATACGGCGGTGCCACTCGAGGGCGAGTTCGCGGATGCGCTGATGAGGAATCCTCTCCAGCAGCGCGGGCGAGAACTCCAGCGCCAGCACGGTGGTGTAGAGAATGATGCACCAGACGACTTCGAAGAGCACCGATTTTCGGTTCCACATGACCAGCGGGTGCCAGAAGTTCCAGGGCAGCCCGAGCTCCCAGGCGTAGCCGGCGACCACGGAGAGATAGCCAAGGAACGCGATCACAACGGCGGCGCGGGAGATGGGATGGTAGCGCTCCATGCCGAGCAGGTACACGGCGCCGGCGATGGCGAAGCCGCCGGCGGAGAGTCCGACGCCGCACAGCGTAGCGACGCCCACCCAGATGCCCCAGGGCTGGCCGTCCGAGAGGTTGGTGGCCGCGCGCCATCCGGCAAAAAACCGGAGGTAGGTGGCCCAGATACCGGCGGCAAAGATGACCGCCGAAATGGCGCGCCACAAAGTGATTTTTTTCATGATCTGCGACATGGCTAGCTCCTTTCCTTCTGGTCCCGTTTGACCGATTCCGCGGCGGCGACTTCACGGCGGCGTTGCGTGATCCAGTAGAGGCCGGCCAGCAGCGAGCCGCCGATGGTCACCACGGTGGGCACTTCACCCAGCGCAGCGGCGGAGAGAGTCGGCATCGGCTGGTTCAACGGAGACTCGATGAATCCGAGCTTCTCGAAGGGCACGTCGGAGATATAGAGCACCGAGGTGCCGCCCACTTCCTTCTCGCCGTAAATCCTCGGCACGTAGACGCCGGGGTTTTCCACGATGCGTTTGTGCGCTTCCATCAGCAGGTCTTCGCGGCTGCCGAACAAAGTGGCGCCGGTGGGGCAGGCTTCGGCGCACAAGGCCTGGTTGCCGGCCAGGACGCGCTCGGCGCACATGTCGCACTTGGTGACGTAGGGCGCCAGCTTGTTCCACTCGTACTTGGGCACGCTGAACGGGCAGGCAATCATGCAGTAACGGCAGCCGATGCACTTGGCGCCGTCGTAACGCACCGCGCCCTGCGCGGTCTTGATAATGGCGCCGACCGGGCAGACGCTGGCGCAGGAGGGATCTTCGCAATGCAGGCACATGCGGCGGACGAACTTGTCGCCGCGCGGCTCGACCGCGGTGAAAGCGGTGGCCGACAGCGTCGGCTCGGGGTCGCCCGGCTGCTGGTGCCCTGTCTTGCAGGCGGCGGCGCACTGCAGGCAGCCGATGCACTTGGTGATGTCGATCAACAGCGCTTTCGATTCCTTGCTCATCTCAAGCCTCCCAGGCAGTACGGCATCAGGGCCTGTGTTCCCTTCGGCCCGCTACGTCAGAAAAAATTCGCGAATCATGGCGCGCTGCGCGCCGGGTTCGAGCTGGGCGAGCAGGCCGGAGACGGGTAGTCCGCCATCGGCTGCCGCCGCCGGTGCGAGCTGGGAAGTCATGGTGGAAAGACGGCGCACGGAGTTTTGCATCCACGAGCCGACCAGGCTTCCCTGCAGCAGGTTGTTCAGGTTGAGGTTGATCTCCGGCGCCTTGACGACGCAGATCCAGCCTTCTTTATAGGGGTCCTTCAGCACGATGCCGGGATCGTTGACCACGTCCTGGTTGACGGAGACAACCACGCCCTCGATGGGGGACAGCAACTCCACCGCCAGCCCGTCGCGCGAGATAGTGCAGATCTTCTGGCCCTGGCGCACCCAGCGGTTCAGGCCGACGACTTCGACGCGATCAATCCTGCCGAGCAAGTTGGCACCGAAACTGTCCAACCCGATGCGCGCGTTCTGGCGGCCTTCATCCAGGACCCAGGTGTGGCCGGGATGGAAGCAGTAGCCCTTGGGGACCTCAAAGCCTTGCTCGCGCGTCATGCTGGGGGCGGGCGGCTGGCCATAAACCCGGGGCTGCACCGCGGCCGCGGGCTGCTCGCGGCGGAAGAAATACGTGATCGACATGATCAGCAGAAAAGTCAGCAGCACAAACAGGATCGACATACGGTCTCCTTATTCGGACAACTCTCGCCCTGGGTAAGTGCACGCGAGGGGCAAAAGGCCGATGGGGAGCGGCGATTGAGGAATAAGGAGTTAGGGAATTCGCACTTCTGAATCAGGAGGTGAATCGCTGCAAAACGCAGTGGGGCGGAGCAAAATGCAGTGTGCAGGATGTGGAGCGACGCCAGTTCGCTAGGCAAGCGGGGAGTTTGGGGGTAACTGGCGATAAGGGCTGTTACGCCAATTACCCGGATGATCGGGCATGGGCCACATTAAGGATTGCTGCTACCGGTTAGCAAACGTGTGCAACTGCTCCAACCCGAGCGGCGTTTCTGCAACCTCTTGAAAGACTGCATCACTGAGGTCAACACCCTTATCCCTCAGCATAATGAGCACAATGCAGCGCATGAATAGTTCTGGGACCCTGTCGCTGCCTCCAATTTGTTCCTTAAGACTTAACTGAGGGGCTGCCTTCTGCTGCGGTGAAAATTGAAACCTGCTCCACGCTTGCTTGAGTTCCGCGACCGTAACCGCGTCAAGAATCTTTCCGGCATTTATTGACTCAAAGATCGAGTCTTCTTCTCCGGGTTCCCCGCTGACTCTAGGCATTGTCCCTCCACTTGCGGAAAATCTGGTGCCGGTAACGCGGAGACAAGTCTAATGACGCACTCATCTCAGAGCAACTGTTGTGAAATTGCCATATCAGCAGCAATGGGCGGAGACTCCCGTTTCGGGCGAAACTAGTGAGGGGCGTTTGGGGAGTACTGGTGACAAGGCTGTTATCAACAGCTACTCGAGAGCATAATGCGCTGAGGCCAGCGTGTCGCCTCCACCGATAGCGGCAAGACAAGGGAGGCGCAGTTTGACCTGATGTTTGGTCCCCACAAATTGTGGCTTCCCGAAGCATGGCCTCCGTTGCGACAGAGTTGGATCGAGCATTCAGGGAAAGGATTCACCACTGGCCACCGACTACGCACAGCTCACCGAGAACCTTCTCCGCTTCTACGACTTCACGAATAAGGTCGTGCTTTTCGTCGGGGCGGGAGGGAGGCAACTGCTGGCACCCTCCGCCGGAACCAAGAAGCTGATCGCCATTGATCAGGATGTTGCGGCCCTGAGGGAACTAGCGGCGAACGTTGCCGCAAAGGGCATACAGGATTCTGTGGAGGTTGTTGGCAGCAAGTTCGAGGATGTGGCACTGTCAGGCGATGTGGTCTACTTCGAATTTTGTCTGCACGAGATGGCCGATCCCCAGAAGGCGCTGACCCACGCCAAGAATCTGGCACGCGACATCGTGGTATTCGACCATTCGCCTGGCTCGGAGTGGATTTTCTACGGTGCGGAAGAGGACAAGGTCCGCCACAGCGCGCAAGCCATGGAGCGCTTCGGATTGCGGCGCCGCGAAAGGTTCCACACGGAACAGCGGTTCGAGGACTACGCCGAACTCCTCGCCAAGGTAAAAGCGCAAGGTCCTACGGCGATCCAGCGCACGCAGCGCTTTGCAGGCGCCACCAAGATCGTCATTCCCATGCGCTACGAACTCAACCAACTGTAGAAGAGCGAATGAGTTTCGCCGTCCACCGTCTTAAGTACCCGTATTGTCTTTCGTCGCATACGTCATGAGCCGCGACCTGAATCGTAGCCAGCAGTAAGAACAAACAGGTAGCCAGGCCCACGCCGCGGCCGAATTGAACGCGATGCACCAGCGGGCGATATCACGATGTGGCGTTCGACTCAGGCGTCATTTAGATTAGGAAGGATGGCGACTACAGGCGAACGATTTGAGCGCGCGGTCCAGATCATGGCACGGCTGCGGGCCCCGGGCGGATGTCCGTGGGACCGCGAGCAGACCTTCGACTCGATTAAACCCTTCACGCTGGAAGAGACTTACGAGGTCCTGGAGGCGATTGACAACCGCGACTGGGACGAACTCGAGGGCGAGTTAGGCGACCTGCTGCTGCAGGTGCTGTTCTACGCGGAAATGTCGCAAGAGGAAGGGCGCTTCTCGATTAACGATGTGCTCGACCGGCTGTCGAACAAGCTGGTGGACCGGCATCCGCACGTGTTCGGCGACGTCAAAGCGGAGACCGCCGGCGACGTGCTGCGCAACTGGGAAGCACTGAAGGCAGAAGAAAAGAAGAAGCGGTTAGAAGCCGGCGGCGGCAAGAAGGCAAAAGACGAACCGGCGAAGGACTCGGTGCTGGCGGGCGTGTCGTCGGGAGTGCCGGCGCTGCTGGAGGCCTTTAAGCTGAGCTCGCGGGCGGCGCACGTCGGCTTCGAGTGGCCGGAGATTGGCGGCCTGTTCGACAAGCTGCACGAGGAAACGGAAGAACTGCGCCAGGAGTTGCAACAGTATCCGGCGCCGGGACCGCGTCCGCCGCAGCGCGGAGTGGCGGGCGCCAGCGGGCTGGCGATCCCCGACGAGTTGCGGGAGCGGCTGGAGGACGAGGTCGGCGACCTGCTGTTCGTGCTGGTAAACATTGCGCGCTACCTGTCGCTGGATGCGGAATCGGCGCTGCGCAAGACCAACCGCAAATTCCGGCGGCGGTTTCAGTGGATGGAGGAACGGATGCGCGCGCGCGGCAAGAAACTGCCGGAGGCCACGCTGGAGGAGATGGAGTCGCTATGGCAGGAGTCGAAGCAGCAGGAACGGACGCCGTAGCGCCGGAGCCGATCGTTGTCCGGCGCTGCGAGGCCGACAGCGAGCTGATGGCGTGCGTCGAGCTGCAGAAAGAAGTGTGGGGATTCAGCGACGCCGAGATGGTGCCGCTGCGCCTGTTCATTGTCGCGCAGAAAATCGGCGGGCAGGTGCTGGGCGCCTTCGAGGGCAACGAACTGGTGGGGTTCGCGCTCGGCATTCCGGGCATGCGCGGCGGACATCCCTACCTGCATTCCCACATGCTGGCCGTAAGGCTAAATAATCGCAATAGCGGCATCGGGCGACGGATCAAGCTGTTCCAGCGGAAGGATGCGCTGGCACGCGGGTTCGAGCTGATCGAGTGGACCTTCGATCCCCTGGAGATCAAAAACGCGTACCTGAACCTGGAGCGGCTGGGAGCGATTGCGCGCCGCTACAACATCAATCAGTACGGGACGTCGTTTTCTCCGCTGCACGGCGGCTTGCCCACCGACCGGCTGGTGGCGGAGTGGTGGCTGCGCTCGAAACGAGTGGAAGCGCTGATGGGGAATGGGAGTTTGCCGCGATTCGACGTTCAGGAGACGATCGGCGTGCCGGCGGAGATTTACGACTGGAAGGCGTCGGAGGCGGACCGGGGAAAAGCGCTGCAGGTGCAGGAGCGCAATCGGGAGCTGCTGATCGGGGCGTTTTTGCGTGGATTGGCGGCGCTCGGCTACCGGCGCGATGAGGAAGGCAATGGAAGCTTCCTGCTGGGGAAGTGGGATGAGAAGTGGAGTTACGGGAGTGGTTAGAACTGGTTTGAAAAATCGGTTTTTGGGTAGGGCACGGCTTTAGCCGTGCCGCTTAAGGCCGCAAAAATAGTGGGCTTTAGCCCCTGAGGGACATTCCTCCTGAGGCGAAGGTGTATTTTTGAAACCAGTTCTAGTGGCTGGGGGCTAGGGCTGGTTTGTCAGGTTTCGCGGCGCCGACAATTTCTTGCGAACTGAGACACTGAATAACTGACAAACTGACAAACCGTCGTGAAAATTGAAGCCATCACGCTACGCGAGATTCGCATGCCGCTGGTGCATTTCTTCGAGACCAGCTTCGGGCGCACCACCCAGCGCGCCATCCTGCTGGTTACGCTGCACGGCGGCGGCCTGAACGCCTGGGGCGAGTGCGTCGCCGGAGAGAACCCGTTTTACAGCAGCGAGTGGGTGGATTCGGCGTGGGTGACGCTGGCGCGATTTCTGGCGCCGGCGGTGCTGGGGAAAGATTTCTCGACAGCACGGGAATGCCGGTCGCTGCTGGCGCATGTCAAGGGACATCGCATGGCGAAGGCGGCGATCGAGAACGCGCTCTGGGCGGCGGAAGCGGAGGAGAAAAACATTCCGCTGTGGAAGCTGCTGGGCGGAACGCGTCGGCAGATCGAGTGCGGCGTGTCCATCGGAATTCAGGATTCGGTGGAGCAGTTGCTGGAAAAGGTCGAGACCGAGTTAGCGGCCGGGTACCGGCGCATCAAGGTGAAAGTGAAGCCGGGGTGGGACGTCAAGGTGCTGGAGCGGATCCGCGCCAAATGGCCGGAGATTTTGCTGAGCTGCGACGCCAATTCGGCCTACCGTCTCGACGATTTCGAGCACCTGAAACGCTTCGACGAATTCAACCTGCTGATGATCGAGCAGCCGCTGTGGAACGACGACTTCTTCTTTCACGCGCGGCTGCAAAAGCAGATCAAGACGGCGATCTGCCTGGACGAATCCATCCGCCATGGGCGCGACGTCGCGGCCGCGCTGGGACTGGGGGCGTGCCGGATCGTGAACATTAAGGTGGGGCGCGTGGGCGGATTCAGAGAGGCGCTGTGGATCAACGATGTCTGCAGCGCGCATGGGGTCCCGGTGTGGTGCGGCGGCATGCTGGAAACGGGCATCGGGCGCGCCCACAACATCGCGCTCTCCACCCTGGAAAATTTCCGCTTGCCGGGCGATGTGTCGGCCTCGAAGCGCTATTGGAAGGAAGACATCATCGAGCCCGAGGTCGAAGTCACGCGCGAGGGACTGATTAACGTGCCGGATTCTCCGGGGACCGGCTACCGGGTGCGCGAGGATTTGATTGAGCGGTTGACGGTGAGGAAAGAGACGTTCCGGGCAGATCGGTAGTCGGTAGTCCGGCTTTTTTTGCCACAGAGGTCACAGAGGGATTGTTTTCATTTCTCCGTGTCCTCTGTGGCTAATTCCGCATTCACGCTCCGGCCACGGTGGGATCGCCCCGCCGCGATTCGCGTTCGAGAGCCTGCCCTGAGCTTGTCGAAGGGGCGAACCCGCTCCAACTGAAACAGAAACTGAAACTGAAACTACTTCGTTCCGTTCCCATTGTTCTCGGCGATCTCGCCGTCGTGTTTCTTCAGCAGATCAACGGCTTGTGCGGCGGTCATGTCGGGCACCGGGCGGATGTCGGTGGTGGCTTCGTCTTCGTTGATCTTGATGGTCTTGAAGATGAGCACCTTGCCGGTGAAGTGCAGGACCATGTGGCTGGGCTCCCAGTGAGCGCCGTTGGTGCCCTCGACCGGCTTTTGCTCGACGACGAACCGCCCGCCTTGATCGAGGCGGCCGAGGATTCCCCAACCGAAGCTGACGTCGCGGAAGAGATGGGCTTCGATCTTGGCAATGTGGTTGGCGGGCACGGCAATCGCCATCGAGCCCTGCATGCCCTTGTAAACCGTGGTTTCGCGCTGCGGCGGATCGAAGTTGGGATTGGGCTTGAAATTCAGCATGACCAGCTCGCCCCAGGGTTCCTCGTTCTTCGTTCCGGCGTATTCGTAGAGGAAGGCGTCGGGCAGGGCCGCGACCATGGCGCGGGTGCGGCGGTCATCGTCCTTCTGGCTCTTCTGCTTTTGCGCAAGTTGTTGCGGGTCGTTGACCAGGCGCTGCAGACGCTTGTCTTCCTTGTCACGATCGGCGGGGCTGAGCGGCTTGCCGTTGATCATCAGCAGGCGGCCGATCACGCCCTGATCGGTTTCGATCATCTCGCGGGTTTCAATGTGCTCGGGCCTTTTCTTGGTGAGCCGGTACATGTAGTGGGTGTTGTCCTGCATGTTCGCATTGGCGACGGCCTTACGCACCAGGTCGGCGGGATTGGCGGGCAAGTCCGGTCTTGGCGGTTGCTGTGCCGCCCCGGTCAACGTGGCCAGCAGCAGGATTGCCGCGGCTCTTAATACGAAGGCGGTGCGCCGGTCCAGTATCCGCATGAAAATAGCCGTTGAGTGCTGATGCTAATACAGATTAGACGAGTAGAAGAGCACCTCAGTTGCTTAATGGCAAGGAAGGTGCCGCGAGTGCCCACCGGCCAAGAAAAGACGTGCTCGCGGGTGGAGGCGACAGTCTAAACCGGCCGACACTTGGTCATGAGCCAGGGACGGGCCAAGGCACAGTTCTTGGAACCGTCGAGGTTCATAGCAGAAGTAGCTGATGTTAAAGTAGTTACTGGCCGACAAAGTTCGGCAACCCGGGTTGCGAAAAACCTGATTGCCGCTTTCGGCGCGGTTGGATATAGTCTGCAACAGCTTCTTCGGTCTCCTTGCCTGCGCCCGCGCTCTGTTTACGACCGCGTCTGGATGGCGCCGGTCGGCGACCTTGGTGTCAGTAGGCAGCGGAGGATCACGCATGTGGAAATTACATAAAGAAGATGAGATTCCCGCCGCAACGCCTAGCGTCTTCAGTCCCAAGGAGGTCCGTCCCGTGGAAACGCCAAAACCTGTGAACGAAGTCCGCTCCGAAGTTGCGCATATCGGCAAGTCTGTGCTGGTGAAAGGCGAACTGTCCGGCAGCGAAGACCTGTACCTGGACGGCGAGGTGGAGGGCAGCGTCGAGTTGCGCGGCCACAACCTGACGGTGGGGCCGCACGGTCGCGTGCGCGCCCATACCCGGGCCAAGGACGTGGTGGTCCACGGCAAGGTGGACGGAAACATCAATGCCGACCGTGTGGAGCTGAAGAAATCGGCCATCCACGTCGGCAATATCGTCACGCAGCGAGTCATCATCGAGGAAGGCGCGTTTTTCAAGGGTTCGATCGACGTTCAGCGGGAGCCAAAGCCGGAGCCGAAACCAGCGGTAACCGTGCCGGCGGTGTCCAGTTCCCCGGCTGCATCGCCGAGCGCGCCGGCGGGGCAAGCTTCGTTGTTGGAGCCGAAAAGGTAACCGCGGAGGCGCGTTGCGCTTTGCGTCAAGCCGGAGCACAATGAGCTAGTGGCTCAAGAAGTTATGGTATGGGTTCGGTGACGCACAATCTGTTTCGATTTTTGCGCGGCGGCGCCGCCGGGCATGAACCCAACCAAAAACCGTCGGCCGCGCGCGTCAATCGCCGCTCCAGCGGGCTCAACGAATTTTCCAAATCCATTGCCGGGCAGGAAGGGCTGTGCATCCTCGACCTGGGGTGCACCTCGGCGACCAACATTTCGCGCTTCACCGGGATGGGTCACAAGGTTTGCACCGAAGACCTGCTCGACGCGGCCCACGATCCCCTGTTGCTCATGACTGGAGCAGACGGAAAGAGAACGGTCGACGTGCCGCGTTTTCTGCGCGACAGCCTGGCCTACCAGGGGAAGATTTTCGATGCCGTGTTGGCCTGGGATGTCCCCGACTATCTTCCGGAGCCGCTGGTGAAGCCGGTGGTGGAACGCTTGTGCGCGCTGATGAAGCCGGGCGGCATCCTGCTGGCGTTTTTCCACACCCGCGATGCCGGACCCGACGCTCCGCATTACCGCTATCACATCGCCAGCAACGACATGCTGCAATTGCAAGCGACCCCGCGCAACGGCCCGACCGTATTCCGCTTGCAGCGGGTGTTCAACAACCGCCATATCGAAAATCTTTTCCGCGAATTCGCCTCGCTGAAGTTCTTCCTGGCGCGAGACAACGTGCGGGAAGTGATTGTGGTTCGCTAGGGGCGCCAGGCACAATCGACAGCGCGGTGCGCTCGCAAATCTCGCACATTACTCGAACATCCTAAAGTGACTTTCGTCATCTGGCGCAGCCGGGGCCTTCGAGTTCCAATACAACTGGACAGCGACAGCCGGTCCGCAAGGGCCGGACGGCTGTAATTAGACCCAAGGTAGAGGGCTTCATGAGCAAACCAGACAGCACGCACAAACTGCACGCCAATCTGCCTCCGGGCGTGGAACGCCGCACCACGCCACGATTCGACTGTGATCGTGGAGTGCAATGCTGGAAAGACGGCAGCCATGTGTCAATCTGGGGTACGTTCGTCGATCTCAGCGTGACCGGTTGCAGCATTAGTCTTCCGACGCCGCTGCCACCCGGCGCACGCCTGACCATGGTGTTCAACCTTTTCGGGAGCAGCATCCGTGTCAGCGGTGTGGTGCGTACGCTAAAGAATGCCGTCATGGGCGTCGCCTTCGCCGCCATGCCCGAGGCGGAGCAAAGCAAGTTGTGCACGGTGGTGCAGCGACTGGCCGACGGCAGAAATACCGGGTCCGCGGCGGTCCTGAATACGCAGGCCGCCATCCAGCGCCTGCAACGATGGTTTCAGAAGCACGACCTGCTTACGCGCGAACTCTTCCAGCGGCTGGTTGACGGCAGCTTTGACCCCGCCCTGGGAAGCAGTGTTTCCCCCTTGATGGACAAAGTTTCAGCAGGCTTTTCGATGGAAAAGGCGGCAGCAGATCCTTCGCATCGGTAAGCGGCGCGCTTCACCCCACCATCACCGCGCCGCCATGGTCATCGAAAGTCTCTTCTCACCTGGAATGCAAGCCGCAGCATTCATGATGGCGGCCGCATTCATCGCACATCCTTCCAGACAATAATTCCCATGCGGTAGAGATAGCGGTTTTCCATCTCGAGGGCAGCGCCATGGGTATTCCCAAGGATGGACTCGAGCTCTTGCGGCGTGTAGGCGCGGCGCACGGAGGCGATGCCGTCGTGCAGCGTCAGGCGGCTGAAGATTGGATAACCGGCGTAGATGAGGGCGAGGTGGAGAGGCTCGCGGCGGAGGTCATTCAGCAAAACGGCGACGCGCGCGACGCGCAGCGCCTGGTTGACGAAGTGCACGATTTGCTCGCGCTCGAGATGATGGATCAGCAGGGAACAGGTCACCAGGTCGAAGCTGCTGTCGAGGAATGGCAGCGCCATGGCGTCGCCGGCGACCGTACCGGTACCGTTGCGCGGCAGGTGCGCCGGCATGCGGTCCATGAGGGTGACTCGGACCTGAGCCGGCGGCCGGATTTGAGCCGCAGCGGTGAGGGAGACATCACCGGAACCGGCGCCGACGTCGAGCAGGGTTAATTCAGTGTGGTCTTGAGAAATTCCCCACCCTGTCGGTCCCCTTCGACTACGCTCAGGGCAGGCTTCCCCAGGACCGACAAGGGTGGGGCAACCGGAGTTGTGGCAACCGCGGGCTATGACTTTCTCCAGCATGCGCCGCGTGGTGCTGATGCCGCCGAACCAGCGGTTGATGCGCCGCAGCTCGGCGAGCGTTTGCTGGACTTCGGCGGGCGTCGCCGCATCGCTATCCAGCAGTTCCGGGGTGACCACGCGCTTCATGTTAATCAGTTGATTCAGACGGGAGGAGCGGGGTTACGACATTTAGTGATTTAGCGATTTGGCGATTTAGTGATTTGCGGAGTTTCTGCCGCAGGCATCAGCAAAACCACCATCCGAGCACATCACTCAATCACTCAATCACTAAATCACTCAATCGGCTACACCGTCTCCAGCTCCTCTTCCAGCAGTTGCTTGTTGTACAGGCCGGTGTAGTAGCCGTTGAGGGCGAGCAGTTCGTCATGCGTGCCCAGTTCAACAATGCGGCCATCGAACAAGACCGCGATGCGGTCCGCACTGCGCACGGTGGAGACGCGGTGCGAGATGAAGATGGTGGTGCGGCCATGCATCACCTCGCGCAGGTGGTTGAGGATTTTTTCTTCGGTGTAGGTATCCACGCTGGAGAGCGCGTCGTCGAGCACCATGATGCGCGGATCGCGGACCAGGGCGCGGGCGATGGCGGTGCGCTGTTTCTGGCCGCCGGACAAGGTGATGCCGCGCTCGCCGACCATGGTGCCGTACTTCTCCGGGAAGGCGGCGATGTCGCGGGCGATGTTGGCGCCTTCCGCAGCCTCCATGATCTGCGTGTCGGTGGACGTCTCCACGCCGAAAGCGATGTTCTCCCGCACCGTGTCGCTGAACAGAAACGTTTCCTGCGGCACGAACCCGATATTGCGGCGCAACCGGTCGAGGGGAAATTCGCGGATGGGCCGGCCGTCGAGCAGGATGGCGCCGTCGGGCGCGTCATACACGCGCGGGATCAGGCTCACCAGCGTGGATTTTCCCGAGCCCGTCGGGCCCACGATGGCAAGGCTGCTGCCGGCGGGAATCTTGAGGTTGATGTCTTTCAACACTGGCGTCCCGTTGTAGCTGAAGCTCAGATGGCGGAATTCGAGTTCGCCGCGGATGGGAGCCGCGCTCGCTCCATCGCCATCCGCGTTCGACCACCCCGCCAGGCCAACAGCGGGCCTGTCGGGGACCCCGGGCGAGGGCGAACGCGCTCCATCGCCATCGGCGGAGGCGCGACTGGCGCCGGCCAGGGATTCGTCCGCCACTTCCGGCTTCTGCTCAAACATTTCCTGGATGCGTACCATGGAAGCGGTGCCGCGCTGGAAGAGGTTGATCACCCAGCCCAGCGCGATCACCGGCCAGGTGAGCTGCACCATGTAGGTGTTAAAGGCGACGAAGCTGCCGACCGTCATGTGGCCCAGCAGCACCTCGCGTCCGCCGAGCCAGAGCACCAGCACCACCGCCATCCCGAGAAGCAATTCCAGGGTCGGCCACAGCATGCCCATCAGCCGCACCAGCTTCAGGCTGCGGCGAATGTATTCCTTATTGGCTGTCTCGAAACTCGCGATCTCGGCGTCTTCCTGGGCAAAGGCGCGGATGATGCGCGCACCGGAAAAATTCTCCTGTGCCCGCGCGGAGATGTCGGAGAAGCTGGCCTGGATTCTCTCGAAGCGCTCATGAATGCGCCGCCCGAAGTACTGCACCACGATGCTGATGATGGGCAGGGGCGCATAGGTGTACAGCGTCAGCCGCGGGCTGATGCTGATCATGATGGCCAGCGCGAAGGCGCTCAGCACCAGGGTATTGGCGGTGTACATGATGCCGGGACCGAGCAGGTTGCGCACCGCGTTCAGATCGTTGGTGGCGCGCGCCATGATGTCGCCGGTCCGCATGCGCTGGTAATAGGAATAAGAAAGCCGTTCCAGGTGGCGGAAGAGGTCGTTGCGCAGGTCGAATTCGATGTCGCGCGAGATGCCGATCATGATCCAGCGAGTCAGGAACTGGAACACGCCCTTCACGGCGATGACGGCCACCAGCAACAGCGCCCAGATCAGCAGCTTGTGCGCCATGGCATCGGCGGCCAGCTTGCCCTCGTGCCAGCCCTGCAGGTCGTTCACCGCGCCGCGGATGACCAGCGGACCCAGAATCCAGATCCCGTTGTTGAACAACACCGTGAGCCCGCCGATGAGGTAGCCGCGGCGGTACTTCTTCATGTATGGAAACAGCGGTCGGAGTTGCTTCAGCATGGATGAAATATAGATGTGATTCTAGCAGGGGAGGCTTCAGGGGAGAGGCGTTACGCTCCGGGCAAAGAACCTCAACCACGGATCGACACGGATTCTCACGGATGAGGATTTCAAGAAGTTGATCCGTGTAATCCGTGGAAATCCGTGGTTAACGCTTTCCGCCTGGTTCGCCGCCGTACATGGCGGGCTCGCCCAGGCTGCCCTTGGCGGGAAGGTGGCGCAGGTAGGTGACGATGGCCCACACCTCCTCGTCGCGCAGGATGCCCTTGGCCGCGGGCATGCCCGACGGGCTGAGCCCGTTGGTGATGACCCACTTGAGCTGCCCGTCGGTATAGGCCTGCGCCGCGGGGGAATTCAATTCCGGGATGGGCGGCGACATGGCGGCTGCGAACGGCACCCCCGTCGCTTGGCCATCAAGGCCATGGCAGGCGGCGCAATAGGAAGAGAAAACCTGCTGGCCGCGACGGATGTTCTCTTCCGTCGCCGGCAGGGGATTTTTCTCCTTGGCTCCGCCCACGGTCACCCAACGCTTGATGGTGGTCATCACCGCGGTTTCGGAGCGCCCCGGCGGGCTGACGCGGCACGCGGTCAAAGCGAGTGCGACGCCGACGAAGACCAGGGACCGAAAGACCCACATCTGCCAAACCCGGGCAGATGTGGGGCACCGACGGCACCGACGGCGCGCGATACGGCGGGCCACCATCACTCCACGATGACCTTCATGTTCATGGCGGCATGGTTGACGCCGCAGAAGTGGTCGCAGATCAGCAGGTAGGTGCCCGCGGTTTGCGGCGTCAGGTTCACCTCGGTGGTCTTGCCGGGCTCGATGATCTCATCAATTTTCAGCGGCTTGAGAAAGAAGCCGTGGGTGACGTCGGCGGAGGTCAGCAGCAACTTCACCGGCTCGCCCTTCTTGAGCGTGATCTGGTTGGGGCTGAACTCAAAGCGCTTGGCGGTGATGTTGATGACCCGGGGATCCTGAGCGCGCGTGCGATGCGGAACGAGCGCGACGACACCGAGAACGAGCAGCACGGCGAGCGTGATTCGGCGATGTTGCAAACGCATGACCCTCTCCTATAGCGTGGGCGTCTTCAATATCTGCTGGATGCCGTTCAATCCCGAATACTCGCGCAGCGTGAGTTCCACGTCCTGCACCGCAATGGGCTGCTTGGGAGCGGCGCTGAGCACGCGGATTCCGAGATGCTTGAATGGCTGATCCTTGTCGAACGGGTAGGGCTTCTTTGCCGGAGCCGTGGGCTCAGGAAACGCGAAGATGAGCGAGCGCGCAGCGTAGTAGTGGACGTGACCTTCCTGGTGCTCGTCGTCGCGGTGGATGTGCCCGTAGAGCACGGTGACGTTTTCGTAGCTGGCGAGAGCGTTCATGACGTCGTCGCCGTCGCTGGTAAACCACTCCCACTCCGGCTTGAGGTCGAACAGCGGGCGGTGGGTGAAGACCACGATGGGCGCGGATTTGGAGAAGCGCGCCAGGTCTTTTTTCAGCCAGCCAATCTGCTCGGGGCCGACCTCGGGCTTGGCGCGGGAGACGTTGTCGAGCGCAATGAAGTGCACGCCGCGATGGTCGAAGGAGTAGCTGGTGGGACCGAAGTTGTCGCGGAACAGCGCGCCGCCATCCAGACCGGCGTCGTGTTCGCCGGGCACGCACATCAGCTTCTTCGTCTTCAGGCGGCCGGCAATCTCGCGAAAATTTGCCATGCGCTTGGCGTGGACGTCCTTGTCCTCGCTGTCGTGGGTCAGGTCGCCGGTGAACAGGACCAGATCGGGCTGATGCGGCAGCGCGTTGACCATTTCCACGGCGCGCTCGAAGGCTTTGGTGCCCAGCGGGTCGGGAGGGCCATTGAAGCCGACATGCGCGTCGCTGAGTTGAATGAAGGAAAACGGTGTAACCGCTTCGCCGCTGTGGCGTCCAAGCAAGCGAAAGGTCTCGGAGGCTTCGGCGGAGGCCAGCGGCGCAACCTGGTACAGCACGCCGATGCCCAGGGCGGCGCCGGAAATCTTCAGGAACGAGCGGCGGTCGAAATCGGTCATGCGTCCCTCCCGATACGGGCTATCGGGGTGCACAACCGGGCCGGCGGCGATTTATTCCCGCTGCACAAAAATAATTTGCGGAATAAAATTCAGGCTCGGCGGTTAGCACAGGTGGAACTTGCGGGATACGGGCAACAACGCGGAATTCGAAGCGCTGGCCCTGCCACTGTTCGATTCGCTCTATAACTTCGCGCACTGGCTGGCGCAGGACCGGCACCAGGCCGAGGACCTGGTCCAGGAAACTTACGCCAAGGCGCTGAAGGGCTTCGGTTCGTTCCGGCCGGGCACGAACTTTCGCGCCTGGATATTCAAGATCCTGCGCAATACGTTTCTGACCTCGCGTGCCGGGCTGAGCAGCGCGCATACCGAGCCGTTGGAACCCGGGGATGAGGACCGGCTGCTGCCGGTTTCGTCGCATACGCCGGAGACGCTGGTGATCACCCACGACCTCGGCGAAGCGTTGCAGCGGGCGATCGAAGCCCTGCCGGTGCCGTTCCGCGAAGTGCTGTTGCTGGCCGACGTGGAGGAAATGTCGTACCAGGAAATATCCGAAACATTGTCCATTCCCCTCGGGACGGTAATGTCGCGGCTGGCACGCGCGCGCAAGTCGGCGCGGCAGAGACTGATCGAATCCGGCTATGAACAGAGGAAGGGAACAGCGGCGCGGCGATAGACGATAGACGGAAGATATGAACTGCGAAACCTGGCAAACAAAACTCGATGCGTATGCTGACGCGGAGCTTCCCCCGGAAACGATGCGCTCCATGGCCGAGCATCTGTCCGGATGTCCGGCGTGCACGGCGGAAATCGTCCAGATCATGCAACTGAAGCGCGTCACGGCGACGGCGGGGAAGCGCTACACCCCGGCGCCGGAATTGCGCGCGCGCGTGCGCCGGCAGATCGCCTCCAAGCCGGCGCGCGGTGGATGGCAGTGGGCGCTGGGCCTCACGCTGGCGGCTGTGGTTGTGATTGGGCTGGGATTGGCGATTGTGCTGCCGTCACGGACGGCGGCGCGCGACCAGTTGATCGCCGGCGTGGTGGACCGCCACGTCACCGCTCTGGCCAGTGCCTCGCCGGTGGACGTGGTCTCCAGCGACCGGCACACGGTCAAGCCGTGGTTTGCGGGCAAGCTGGCCTTCACCTTCAACCTGCCGGACCTGGCCGGCTCGCCATTCACGCTGGCGGGCGGGCGGATGGTGTTTGTGGACGGCGAACCGGGTGCGCACCTTGTTTATGACGTGCGGAAGCATCACCTGTCGGTGTTTGTCTTGCAGGACCGCGGCGATTTCGCGCGGCTGTTGCCGTCGTCAGAAAAGGCGTGGCGCTCGCGTGCTTTCAACGTCGAGACCTGGAACCGCGGTGGGCTGCAGTTTTTCGTGGTCAGCGATGCGGCGCCGGAAGACGTGAGCGCCCTGGCAGAGTTGCTGAAAAAAGCGAATTAGTCGACGTTCGCGCATCAGCTGACGTCTTGCATGGAAGTGCCTTCATGCGGCGCGGTGCAATCAGCAGAGTAGGGGTCCCTTCGACTTCGCTCAGGGCAGGCTCTTCGACTCGGTCGCAACGCGCCCAAAGGCGGGGCGCGTTGGATCCTTCGACTTCGCTCAGGACAGGCTCTCGCTCAGGATGACAGCCGTTTGGATTACGCTCGATTCCTCTGCTTACGTGGGGACTTTCAAAATCATGTATCCGCCGGCGAGGGCAAACAGCAGGTCGGGAGACCAGGCTGCCAGTGCCGGCGGAAGCTGGTTGGTATTGCCCATGGCTTCGAACAGGCCGGAGACGATGAAGTAAACCACGGCAATGCCGACCGCAGTGGCCACACCGGCCAGCGCGCCGCGGCGTCCGGCAGTAAGCGCAAACGGCACCGCCAGCATCGCCATGACGAAGGTGATGATGGGGAACGCGAACTTCTTCTGCAACTGCACCCGCAGCCGAACCACATCGAATCCGCTCTGCTGCAGGTCGTGGATGTAGTTTTTCAGCTCCTCGTAATTCATCTCCGACGACTGCTTCACTTCCTTCTTGAAGTAGCCGGGCGGCTCGCGCAGTTCGGCAAAGGTCTCGACGTCGAAGGGGCGATAAGCCTCGATCGCCGAACCGCGGAACGAGCGCGTCCAGCCCTGTTCGAAGATCCACTTCTGGAGCGTGTCGGACCAGTGTGCGCGCGTGGCGTAAATGCGCTTGTTCAACTCGAAGGTCTTGGGATCGAATTCGAAAATGGAAATGCTGCCGAAGCGATTGCTCTCGGCGTCGAAGAACTCGTAGTAGTAAATGTCGGAACGCTGGCCGAAGATCCACTTGCGGTCGGGACGGAGATAGGTTTGCGCCGGCTTGCCCTTGATCTGGTTGCGCAGCGCGTCCTGCCGTTTGTTGGCATGCGGCAGGTAGAGCTGCTCGAAGAAGAAGAGTCCGGTGGCGAGAATGGCGGCAATCACCATCACCGGCAGGATCACGCGGTAGATGCTGATGCCGGTGGCCTTCATGGCGGTGATCTCGTTCGCCTTCTGCATCAGGCCGAAGGTCACGAGCACCGCCAGCAGCACGCTGATGTGGGTGGTGTTGTAGATGAAGTACGGCGTCACGTTGATCAGGTACTGACCGACCATGACCAGCGGCACGCGATTGCGCACGATATCGCCCAGCAGCTCGAAAAAAGTGAAGACCAGCAGCAGCATGAGGAAGGTGCTCAGGATCATGCCCAGATAGACGAAGAAATCGCGCAGTATGTAGTCGTCAATGATCAGCGGAAAATGCGCGCTGAACACGCGCTTGCGATTGGCAGCGCGTTCAAACGCCCCGCCTTGCCCCGTGACCGCCGGCACACGCGCCCTGAACCTGCCGGCCATTTCCGCCCAGAAATGGCGCAGGGAGAAAATATCGATCGGCATCCGCTCCGAGCGCCACAGCAGAAAAAGCCCGCCGAAGAGGAACACGATGTTGCCCAGCCACAAGCCCGGCCCGGCGGCAATCTTGCCCTGGCGCGCCATCGACATTCCCGTTAGCGAGAGGAAGTAATAGAGGAACACCAGGCCGATGGTGAGCACGAAACCGGTGCTCTTGCCGCCCTTCTTCGCCGAAAGGCCGAGGGGAATTCCCACCAGCGCCAGCACGATGCAGGCGGTCGGAAGCGCCAGGCGGCGGTGGAACTCAATGGCAGACGCGCGGCTCTTCGGCCCGTTGTCGCGCATGCGCCGCAGCAGTTCCGAGGTGCTCATCTCGGCCGCCGGGGTAACGCTGCTCGGCGGGTTCTGGGGCGCCGGAAGGGGGAGAAAAATTTCGGTCTCCCGGAAGGTGTAGATGTCATTCTCCTGCGGGCGCCGCGGGTCCGTTTCATGCCGCGATGCGTTCTCGAGGTGTAACCGGAGCTTGTCCGGGCCTTCACTGACGGCGACGCCCTTTTGCGCCACGGTGATTATGGGCGCGGAAGGATTGCTGATGTCGGCGACGAATACGCCCTTCCACAGCGCGGCGCCCTCGGCGCTGCTGACGTCCTGGACATAGAGCACCAGGTTCTTGAAGTCTTCGTAGAAGACGCGGGGCTGGATCTCGAACGATACCTGGCTGCTCTTCAGCCGGTTCTGCAGGCGCGCCAGAGCCGACGCGGAGCGCGGTGCGATGAAGACGTTGTTGGCCAGCGCCAGCAGCCATGCGATGGTCACGAAAATGGCGAGGATGCGGACGAATGTTCCCGGCCCGATGCCGCTGGCGCGCATGGCGGTGACCTCGCTGTCGGCCGCCAGGCGGCTGAGCCCGATCAGGATGCCCACCAGCACCGCCATGGGAATGGTGACGGTGAGCGCGCCGGGCATGGTGAGGAAGAAGATCTCGGCCACGCTGGGCAGCGGCGCGCTGTTGCGCACCACCACTTCCAGGATGCGCTCCAGGTCGCGCAGGAAAATCACGAAGGTGAAGATCGCCACGCCGATCAGGGCGTGCGAGAGCACCTCGCTGAGGATGTAGCGGGTCAGGATGCGCATGAAAAATCGGTTCTAGGTTTTCGGTCTTAGGTTTTAGGGTTTCGTCCTCACGCCTAAGACCTAACACCTAAGACCTAAAACCGCAGGTTTCAGTCTAGCACGAGGTTTTTCACCACCGTCGCAATGTGTTTTACTGATACGTTCTTACATCCCATGGCCACGCTGCGCATCGCAATCCTCTGGCACATGCACCAGCCTTTCTACAAGGACCTGGTCAGCGGAGACTACCGCCTGCCGTGGGTGCGCATGCACGGCCTCAAAGATTATTACGGCATGGTGAAGCTGCTGGACGAATTTCCCAACGTCCACCAGACCTTCAACCTGGTGCCGTCGCTGGTGACGCAGCTCGAGGAGTACGTCGCCGGCAGCGCGCGCGATCCCTTTCTCGACGTCGCCACCAAGCCCGCCGGTGAACTCTCGAGCGAAGAGCGGCGGTTCGCGCTCGAGTACCTATTCCAAGCCAATCCCACGCAGATCATTGGGCGCTACCCGCGCTATCGCGAGTTGTGGGACACGTTCCGCGGCGCCGGGCAGGACTCCATACGCGCCGAGCGCATGTTCCAGGCACAGGACTTCACCGATCTTCAAGTTCTCTCGCAGCTTGCCTGGTTCGACGAGTTCTTTCTGGAGCAGCCGGACGTGGCCGCGCTGGTCAAGAAGGGGCGCAAGTTTTCGCGCCAAGACCAGGAATTCATGACCGCCAAGCAGCGCGAGATCATGGCTGCGGTCCTGCCCGCGTATGCGGCGGCGGCCAAGCGCGGCGGGATCGAGCTCTCGACCTCGCCGTTCTACCATCCCATCCTGCCGCTGGTGTGCGACACCGACCAGGGCGCGGTCTCGCATCCCGGGCTGCACCTGCCGCAGAGTCCCTACCGTCATCCGGAAGACGCGCGCGAACAACTGCGGCGCGGCCTAGAGTTGCACCAGCGCGTGTTCGGCGCGCGGCCGCTCGGGGTGTGGCCGTCGGAGGGCAGCGTGTCGGAGCAGGTGCTCGAGATCGCGTGCCAGTCCGGTATCCGCTGGATGGCCACCGACGAAGGCGTGCTCGGCCGCACCCTGGGCTTTAACTTCGCGCGCGACGGCCGCGGCCAGCTTGCAGCCGGCGGTTCCGAGCGCCTCTACGCACCCTACGTTTACGAGAAGGGCGCGACCCGCATGAACCTGGTGTTTCGCGATCACACGCTGTCGGACCTGATCGGCTTCGTGTACTCCGGAATGAACGCAAAGGACGCCGCCAATCATTTTGTGCGCAGCATCAAGCAAGCGGCCGAGCCGGTGCTGCGGAAGGGAAGCGATGCGCTGGTCGCGGTCATTCTCGACGGCGAGAATGCGTGGGAATATTACCCGCGCTCCGGCCGCGAATTTCTCCGCCGGGTGTACGACGCGCTGCAAAAGGATGCCGGGCTGGAGGCGGTCACGGTCAGCCAGGCGGTGGAGCGCCACCGCCATGCGCCGCGGCTCCAGTCGCTGGTGCCGGGCTCATGGATCAACGCCAACTTCGATGTCTGGATCGGCGCGCCCGAGGACAACACGGCGTGGGATTACCTGGCCGCCGCACGCGCGTTCTACACCCAGGCCGCCCCGATGGCGCCGGCGGAAAAACGGCGCCTCGCGATGGAGGAGCTCCTGATCGCGGAGGGAAGCGACTGGAACTGGTGGTACGGCCCGGAGCATCACTCCGCCAACGACCGCGAATTCGACGAGCTCTACCGCAAGCACCTGTCGAACGTGTACCAGAGCCTGGGCGCGGCGCCGCCGGTGTACCTGGCACACGCCATCGCCGGTGGCATGGTGCGCCCGGTGTTCGCCGCGCAAACCGGGTACATTCACCCGCGGGTGCGCGCCGATTTCACGCGCTACTTCGACTGGATCGGCGCCGCCATGTACACCGCCGATCGCCGCGCCGGCGCCATGCACGGCAAAGTCTTCCTGTTCGACGCCATCTATGCCGGCATTGATGAGGATTTTCTCTACGGCCGCCTGGATTTCATCGGAGGAGTTCCCCAGGAGGCGTTCGAGCTGATTGTGACCTGCGATCGCACTGCTCCCGCCGGGGACGCCGCTGCCTCCGGTCCCGGCGGAACGCGAAAACTGGTCACCGACAGCGCGCCGGCGTCGTTCCGCCTGGAATTGAAAGTCGCAGACCGCGCCATCAAGAGGTGGCGGCTGCGCCCGGCGGATTCGAAGACGGACATCGCCGGCTCTGACGTGCCCTACAACAACACGGTGCGCGCGACGTTATACAAGAATTTCGAGTTCCAGATTCCGCTGGCGCTGCTCGGCGCCGGCTTCGGCCAGACACTCCGGCTGCGCTTCAGCCTGTGGCGCGACCACCTCCCCGTGGACGCCCTGCCGGTGGAGGGCACGATGGAACTGCCCGTTATATCGGAAGACGAGATGTCGGCGGGCGCGATGAATTACAGCGCGTTCAGCTAACAGGCTGCAGGCTTCAGGCTGCGGGCTTCAGGCGGAAAACCTAAGTCTTATTTGCCGGAAACCCGCGTCCACTGCGGCGGGTGGCCTTTTGCCGGGCACGGGGCGCGATACAGTTCCACGGTGAAGCGCGGCTTTTGGCCCGCGGGCGGCGGAAGGTAGTGCACCACACTCGCGCTGACGGATTTGGAAGCAACATCGGTATCGCAGGTGTCGTCGTAGATCTGCCCGAAATCTTCGACGGTGGCCAGCTTGTCTTTGTCGAACTCCACCAGCCGCGCGACCTCGATCCATTCGCCCCGCCCGGTATGGCCGCCTTGCAACAGCAGTTCATTCTTGCCATCACCATTCAGGTCGTACGTCCGCAGGTTCCCTGCACCCAGGGGAGCTTCAAGGTTGGCGGTCAACGCGCCCGCCGTGAACACGACCAGGCGGCGGGTCGAGAAAACAGGGTCGTGGCTGCACTCGCCCACGTCAATCAGGTACACGGTTTGCTTCAGGCCGGCGGCGGTGAAGGAGCCCTCGGCAGCGCCGCGGAGGGTCGGAACAATTTGCCCCGGCGCATTCGCCTCCGGGCCGGCCTTGCACGCGCGCATGGCTGGCAGGTAGGAGGGAAAAACCGCGGAGAGGATTTTCCGAGTGGTCGCGACGTCGACCTCGGCGTCCGCGGCTGGCTCGTGGGGGCGGAAGTCGTAAAGGAGCTGCTTGTCGAGGGAAGAGAACCCGCTGTTGGAGCGCGAATACGGTTCCCGGTTGCAGCCGGCGAGGGCCAGCAGCAATGCAACGACGATGGCGAGACGGAACAACATGAGTGCGGCCACGGGTGGGACCGCACTCATTGTAACTGGCGCTATCGTCCGCCGCTGCCGGCGCCCAGCGACATCGGGCGGCTCAACTCCCAGACGATTTCCGTTCCGGCGGGCAGCACGGCCGAGCGCGACTTGATGAGCCAGTGCACCACCGAGGCAGTTGCTCCGGCGCCGGCGCCGATGAGCGCGCCTTCGCCGCCCGCGATGACGCCGCCGGCAATGGCTCCCCCGGCCGCCAGGATGCCGGTTTCCTTCCAATCGCTGCCGTCATGGCCGCGGCCCTTGAGCTTGCCTTCATCGTTCACGTCCACGTCCGGCCGCGCGTTGGTGTCCACCACCACCGCATTGAGCGAGTAGCGGTCGCCGCTCGGCATGATGATGGTGTCAGGACGAAGGTCAATCGTCGGTGTGCCGCGGATCCGGCGGCGGTCCTGGGCCCTCGCGACGTGCCCCTCGAGCGACGCGCCCACCGGGATGATGGTGCGGCCATTCAGCGCCACGCCTTCGGTCACGCGCCCGGAAAAACGGTCGCCGGACTTGTTGGTGCGGGTGGAAATCGCCGTTTCCAGTTTCATCTTCACGGCGGTCCCGACCGGCAGCGAAGCCATCAGGTCCGTGCTCGCGGGGGCGATCGCCTCCGGTGCCGGCCTCTCGGATATTTGCGCCGCCACCGGAATGGCGATTCCCACGCAGAGCAGCAGTGCCAGTAACTTTTTCATGTTGCCTCCTTCGGGATTCCCCGAAGCACTTCCAGAATTGCTTGTACCGGCATGCGGTCACTCTGGTTCATGCCGACGTAGATCATGCGGATGTTGCCTTCGCCTCCGACGATGAAGGTCGCCGGATGCGCAATGTTGAGCGCGTCGATCCCCATCGCGTGGTACACCCCGTACGCCTTGGTCACGCGCCGGTCTTCGTCGAGCAGGAACGGAAACGAGATGGGATGCTCAGCGAAATATTTTTCGGGATGGAACAATCCACCGCGCTTTTCCGCCGCGACGTAGACCAGCGACGTCCCGGCCAGTTCATCTTTGATCGGCTCAACCTGAGCCATGCGCTTCACGCAGTTCGGTCACCAGGTGCCGCGCAGGAACTCGACCACCACCGGCCCCCGCTCCAGCAATTTACCCAGTGACACCTCGCCCATTCCGTTCGCCGATGCCAGCGTAAAGTCCGGCGCGCGGTCCCCGACATTCAGCGTCGCGCTGTGCTGCGCCATCTGTGGCGACTGTAGAGCACCGGCGAAACCGGCACAATAACCGACGGAATACCTGAATCAGGGGAGGTAACGCGTCAATGGTCGATGGCCGATGGTCGATGGCAACTCGGACTTGTTGCATTCTGGAAGCACGGGCGCGGGTTTGTTCGCTGGCCTATGATGCAAACATCAGAAGGCCACAGGCCATCGACCATCGACCATCGACCGCTTATAATCAGCGGTTTCGGGACTTCCCATGGCGCGCACAAGTAGCGGTACCGGATATTTGGCCGGCGGCAAGTTCGTGCCGCGCAGCGACCTGCCGCACGTTTTGGGATGGAGCACGCCGACTGAATTCAGGCCATTATTTAGAGAAGAAGAACGGACGGAGACATCCATGACTAATATTTCTGAAATTCGCGGACGCCAGGTGCTGGATTCGCGCGGCAATCCCACGGTGGAAGCCGAGGTGTGGCTCTCGGGCGGCGCCGTCGGGCGCGCCATCGTTCCCAGCGGCGCTTCCACCGGCGAGCACGAAGCGGTGGAACTTCGTGACGGCGACCAGGATTTCTATCAAGGCCAGGGTGTGCTCAAGGCGGTGGAGCACGTGAACACCGAAATCGCCGACGCGCTCGCCAACTTGGATGCCGCCGAGCAGCAAACCATCGACAACAAGATGATCGAGCTTGACGGCACTGACAACAAGGGCCGCCTGGGCGCGAATGCGATTCTCGCCGTCTCCATGGCGTGCGCGCGCGCCGCCGCCGAGGCATTCAAGCTGCCGCTCTACCGCTATCTCGGCGGCCTCAACGCCAACACCCTGCCGTGCCCCATGATGAACATCCTCAACGGCGGCGCGCACGCCGACAACAACGTGGACTTCCAGGAATTCATGGTCATGCCCGTCGGCGCCGAGACTTTCGACGAAGCGCTGCGCTGGGGCGTCGAGACGTTTCATACCCTCAAGGGCGTGCTCAAGAAGCGCGGCTACAACACGTCAGTCGGCGACGAAGGCGGGTTCGCGCCGTCGCTGAAGTCCAACGTGGAAGCCATCGAGGTCGTGCTGGAGGCGATCACGCAGGCCGGCTACCGTGCCGGCGAGGACATCGCCATCGCGATTGATCCCGCGGCCAGCGAGTTCTTCCAGAACGGCAAATACGTGTTCAAGAAGTCCGACAACTCGGAGCACACCTCCGACGACATGGTGCGCTACTGGTCGAAGTGGGTGCGCGATTACCCCATCGTCTCCCTCGAAGACGGGCTGGCGGAAGATGACTGGGAGGGCTGGGCCGCGCTCACCAAAGAATTGGGCGACCGCATCCAGTTGGTCGGCGACGATATTTTTGTCACCAATCCGGAGCGGCTGGAGCGCGGGATTGATCTCGGAGTCGCGAATTCCATTCTCATCAAGGTGAACCAGATCGGCACCGTCAGCGAGACGCTGGACGCGATTGATCTGGCGCGGCGCAACAGCTACACCTACGTCATCTCGCACCGCTCGGGCGAAACCGAGGACGCGTTTATCGCCGACCTGGCGGTCGCCACCGCGGCGGGCCAGATCAAGACCGGGTCGCTGTGCCGCACCGACCGCGTCGCCAAGTACAACCAGTTGCTGCGCATCGAAGAAGAACTCGGCGACGCGGCGCGCTTCCTCGGCCTCGAAGCACTGAACTATCACGGCGCGATTGCGGGAGCGGGAGCATAGAACAAATTAGCCGCAGATGAACGCAGATGAACGCGGATCATTGAATGTTGCGGTTTGATTTTTCACTTATCCGTGTTCATCCGTGTAAATCCGTGGCCAAGTTTTTCCTGACGACTGAAGACCGACGACTGAAGACTCATGCCGATACCCAAACCTCTCGTCCTCATCATCCTCGACGGCTGGGGCTACGCGCCGCCGTCCAAAGCGAACGCCATTTCCTTAGCCCGCAAGCCCACCTACGACAAACTGCTTACCGACTATCCCAACACCCTCATCCACACCAGCGGGCGCTTCGTCGGACTGCCCGAAGGGCAGATGGGGAACAGCGAGGTCGGCCACCTCAACATCGGCGCCGGGCGCGTCGTCTACATGGACATCACGCGCATTGACCTGATGATCGAGAAGGGCGATTTCTTCACCAATCCCGTCCTGATGGGCGCCATGAAGCACGCGCGCTCGGGCGGGCGGCGGCTGCACCTGTTCGGCCTGCTCTCCGACGGCGGCGTGCACTCCTTGAACACGCACCTCTACGCGCTGCTGCGCATGGCCAAGCAGAATGGCGTGGAGCGCGTCTTTGTCCACTGCTTCATGGATGGACGCGACACGCTGCCCACCAATGGTGCCGGCTACATCGAGCAGTTGCAGCAGAAAATGCGCGAGTACGGCGTAGGCAAGATCGCCTCCGTCGAGGGCCGCTACTACGCCATGGACCGCGACAAGCGCTGGGAGCGCGAGCTGAAGGCCTTCAACGCCATGGTGAAAGGGAACAGCGAGGCCGGAAACTACATTGACCCGGTGCAGGGCGTGAAGGAGTCGTACAACCGCGGCGTCACCGACGAGTTCGTCATTCCATTCGCCGTCACCGGAAATCGCGGCGAGCCGCTGGCCACTATCCGCGACGATGACGCTTGCATCAGTTTCAACTTCCGCGCCGACCGTGCCCGGCAGATCGCGCGCGCGCTGGCCCGCGAGAGCGGACTCGCCGCCAACGGCGGCCGCGATCTTCCCGACGCCGCCGGCCTGGATGCCACCATCCCGCGCAACGAAGTCCCGAAAAATCTGCACTACGTCTGCATGACGCAATACGACAAGGCGTTCACGCTGCCCTACGTTGTGCCTCCGGAAGAGCTGCACAACATCCTCGCCAACATCATGGCAAACCTGAAGCTGCGCAACCTGCGCGTCGCCGAAACCGAGAAGTACGCGCACGTCACGTACTTTTTTAACGGCGGCGTCGAGCAGCCTTTCCCCGGCGAAGAGCGCTCGCTGGTTCCGTCGCCGAAGGTCGCGACTTACGATCTCAAACCCGAGATGAGCGCGCCCGGGATTGCCGCAACCGTGGTCAACGCGGTGGAGAAGGGGGCGTTCGACGTCATCATCGTCAACTTCGCCAACGCCGACATGGTGGGACACTCCGGCAAAATCCCTCCGACCATCAAGGCGGTGGAAACCGTGGACGCCTGCCTGAGCGAAATCTGCCGCGCCGTGCGGCAGAAGGGCGGCGCGATCATCTTGACCGCCGATCACGGCAACGCCGAAATGATGATTGACCCCGCCAGCGGCGGCCCGCACACCGCGCACACCACCAATCCCGTGCCGCTCATCATCATCAGCGAGGCAGGGAAGAGCTTCGGGTTGCGCCCGGACGGCGCGCTCCAGGACATCTCTCCCACCATCCTGGCGCTGCTCGACATTCCGCAACCGAAAGAAATGACCGGGAAGGACCTGAGGATTATCGGGTGATCGGGTGATCGGATGATCGGGTGATCTGATGCAAGGAATCGCGGAGGAATTCATGAGCACGCCACAGGAAGAGTTGCGAGAACGGACAAAGCAGTTCGCTTACCGTGTCATTCGTTTGTTTCGATCTTTGCCGCGCACTCCGGAGGCACAAGTTATTGGCAAGCAGCTCTTGCGTTCGGCTACGGCAGTCGCAGCAAACTACCGGGCTACCAACCGTTCCCGCTCCCAGCCAGATTTCGTTTCAAAAATCAGCGTCGTGCTTGAAGAGGCCGACGAGAGCCTATTCTGGCTAGAGTGTCTTCGGGACAATGCGATCATCAGACCTGAACTCTTAACGGACTTGTGTGCAGAATGTGAAGAGCTTGTCTGCATATTTTCCGCATCCCGAGAAACTGCGCGGGCGCATACCAGGAAGAACTGATTCTTGATCACCCGATCACCTGATCACCAGATCACCCGATGACAAAGATTCTCATTGTCGTCTACCATCCTTTCGAACTCTGGCAAGCGCCGCCGTGGTTTTCCGAGCGATTGCGCCAAGACTTTCCCGGCGTCGAAGTCATACAGCGGAAGGAATACGGCGACATCGAAGGCGATCTGCGCGACGCCGACATCGCCATCACCTGGTCGTTGCGTCCCGAGCAGTTCCGCGCCGCCCGCAAGTTGCGCTGGATTCATTCCCCCGCTGCCGCCGTGCACGCGCTCATGATTCCCGAAGTTGTTGCGAGCGATGTGGTCGTCACCAACGCGCGCGACGTCCACGGACCGGTGGTCGCCGAACACGCCATCGCCCTGGTGCTCGCGCTGGCGAAGCGGCTTCCATCCGCCTTTCGCTATCAGCAGGAGAGCACGTGGGCGCAGGACCAGATCTGGCGCGAGTCGCCGCACCCGCGTGAAGTTGCCGGCGCGACGCTGGGGCTTGTCGGTCTGGGGAGCATCGGCCTGGAAACGGCGAAACGCGCCGCCGGGCTCGGCATGACGGTGGTTGCGGTCCGCGAGCACGCCGACAAGCCGCACCATGCATGCGTCTCTAAAGTATTTGTTACTAAATGAATTGGACGAAATGCTTCGTGTTTCGGATTATGTAGTGCTGGCCGCGCCGCTGACCCCGCGCACGCGTGCCCTGATTAACCGCGATCGGCTGCTGCAGATGAAGCCTGACGCTTATCTGATCAACGTCAGCCGGGGCGCGCTCATTGATCAGGTGTCGCTTCTGGACGCACTGGGCCAGCACCGCATTGCCGGCGCTGCGCTCGATGTCTTTGAAAAAGAGCCGCTCCCGCCCGATTCTCCGCTGTGGAAAACAGCCAACGTGGTCATCACCCCGCACACCGCGGCCCTTACCGACAAACTCTGGGAGCGTCATTACGTCCTGATTTCTGAGAACTTGCGCCGCTTCCTCGCCGGCGCGCCGCTGTTGAACGTTGTCGACAAGGCCCGCGGCTACTGAAGTTCACTCTCGGTTATATCGGTTATAATGGGCATACTCTCTGGCCCAGGAAACCGCTTGGTGACGAATTTCCCAACCGCAAAGATGTGTCCGCTGCGCGCACGATTGACGCCGAGGACTGCATGGCTCCGGTAGGCGGGGGCACCACCTTGGTGCGGGCGCGGGAGTGGTTCGCGTCGCACCGCAGCTCGCGGCCGTTCCGCTACGGATTTGCGGCTGCCAGCGTGGTGGTGGCTTTCGCCATAAGCTGGGCCATCCCGCCGTTGCGTGAGAGTACCGGGGCGTTGGCCTTGACGGCCGTTGTCCTGTCAGCCCTCTATGCCGGACTCGGGCCGGGCCTGCTTGCCACCGCCATATCGGTTGTCATCATCGACACGTACTTTGTCCCGCCACACCCCTACCGGGTGCTGCCGACGGCGGTGGCCGATATTGTGCGGTTGTCCGTTTTCGTGATGGTGGCCGTGCTGGTCAGTTCCCTGAGCGACAAGCGGCGTCGTGCCGAGAAGAAACTGCGCCAGCGCGAACAGTACTTCCGCCTGCTCATCGAGAACACTTCCGACATTGTCACCATCCTTGGCGCCGACGGCGTGGTCCGCTACCAAAGCCCGTCGCTGGAGCGCGACCTTGGCTATGCGCCCAATGAACTGGTGGGACAAAACGTCTTCCTGTTCATCAATCCGGAAGACCTTGCGCGGGTGGGCGCCAAGTTTCAATCCGGGGTGAACAAGCCGGGCGCAACCTCGCCGCCGGTCGAGCTCCGGTTCCGCGCCAAGGACGGCTCCTGGCGCACCCTGGAGTGTGTCGGGAAGAACTTGCTGGACGAGCCTTGGGTGGCCGGCATCGTGATCCATTCGCGCGACATCACCGCGCGCAAGCAATTGCTCATGGAACAAGCGGCCCGCCTCGAGGCGGAAGCTGCCCAGCGCCGTTTCCACGACCTGGTCGAAGGCCTCGACGCCATCGTGTGGGAGGCGGAGCCCAGCGGGCACTTCACGTTCGTCAGCCGCCGTGCCGAGCAGATCCTCGGCTACGCCCCGGAGCAGTGGGTGAAAAGCGACGGCTGGCTGCGGCACATTTTTGCCGAAGACCGCGAGCGCGTGCTCGACTTGCTGCGGCACCCCACGCCCGACGTCGCCAACGATTGCGAATACCGCGCCGTGACCTCCGCCGGACGCCTGCTATGGCTGCGCATCATCGTGTACGCCATGCGCGACGACAGCGGCAGCGTGCGCCAACTGCGAGGCCTGATCGTGGATGTCACCGAGCGCCGCCAGGCCGAGGCCGCCTTGCGCACCAGCGAGCGGCTCGCCACGACGGGCCGTCTGGCGGCGTCCATCGCGCATGAGATCAACAATCCGATGGCGGCGGTTACCAACCTTATTTACCTGATCCAGAATGCCCCGGGAGTGGACGAGCCGGCGCGCCAGTATGCGCGGCTGGCCCAGGACGAACTCGCGCGCATGGCGCACATCACGCGCCAGATGCTGGGCTTCTATCGCGAGTCCGCCAAGTCGGTGGTGGTGCAAATCACGGAATTGCTCGACAGCGTTCTCGAACTTTACGGCCGCCGTATTCGCCACAGCGGCGCCGTCATCGAGAAGTTGTACGAGCCGGTGCCGCCGATCGATCTCTATCCCGGCGAAATGCGGCAGGTGTTCTCCAACCTGCTGCTGAACGCGCTCGACGCCGTCGGCGAAGGCGGGCGCGTGCGGGTGCACGTCTACGCTTCCGTCGACTGGCGCGACCCGCGGCGCTCCGGCGTGCGCATCGTCATCGCCGACAATGGCCCCGGCATCCGCCGCGAGTATTGCCAGAAAATCTTTGAGCCTTTCTTTACCACCAAGGGCCAGAAGGGAACGGGCCTTGGCTTGTGGGTGAGCCACGGCATCGTCGAGAAGCATCAGGGCTCGATTCGCGTCCACAGCGGCCGACAGCCGGGACGCAGCGGCACATGTTTTTCCATCTTCCTGCCGCGAGCGCAGTCAGCAACCGCTCATGCCGCCGGCGCCGGCAGCGCCGCCTGAAATTCCGCTGGCTGAAATTTCACCACCCGAAATTCCAAATTGGTCGCGCATCGGGCACTTTCTTCTTTCGCGCTACGGCGGCGCATTGACCGCTGGCACTCGCGTTGTTATCATCGGAATGCGGGGTGGAGCAGTCTGGTAGCTCGTTGGGCTCATAACCCAAAGGTCGGTGGTTCAAATCCACCCCCCGCAACCAAGTTCTACAAACTAACGGGCCGCCTAAGTGGGCGGCCCGTGGCATTTCCCCGAGGATTTCCCCAAAATCAGCCGACCCAGATCCAGGGCGACCAACTCTCCGGCGCCGACACCGCGCCCGCGTCGGCGGAGGGCACCGAGTAGATGCGATCCACCGGAATGCGGAAGTGGTTGCCGACCCTAAGTTCGGCTGGCGTTAGGAACGACGTACAGGAGTACCGCGAAATAATGGGAGATGCTTCCTGCCAGCACGAACACATGCCAGAGCGCATGGAAGTAACGCACGCGATCGAATGCGAAGAAGAGGATTCCTGCTGTATAGAACAGCCCGCCAGCCCCTAGCCAGCCCAGGCCGTGCCATCCGATCGCACGGATGAGGGGTCGCATGGCGATGACTGCAAGCCAGCCCATAAGGATGTAGACCGCTACCGACGCGGCTGGGAACCGGCCCAAAGCAAGACTCTTGAATACCACTCCGGCAGCCGCCAGCGTCCATACAACAGCGAGCAACGCCCATCCAAGTTTTCCGCGCAGCGAAACGACCGTGAACGGAGTGTAGGTTCCTGCAATCAGAAGGTAAATAGCGGAATGATCCAAGACTTGGAAGACGTGGCGCGCGCGCGTGCGTACGAGCGAATGATAGAGAGTGGAGCAAATATAGACGAGTAGGAGAGTGCCGCCGAAAATGCCGCAACTGACGATATGACGCGCGGTGCCATGCGCCGCGCTGGCAATCACCAGCATGATCACGCCAGCGACGGCAAGCGCAGCACCGATCCCATGAGTAACAGTGTTTGCAATGATCTCGCCGAGTCGATGCTCTAGGGTCACATATCAGTCATATGCCAGAGAGCGGCAGAATTCAATGTCAGCAATGTAAGAAAGGGCGGTACTGGCGTCTCCGCTGTGGGCGGCCCGTCGCATTTCACCGAGGATTACCCCAAAATCAGCCGATCCGGATCAGGGCGACGACCAACTCTTCGCTGCCGACATCGCGCCCGCGCCGGCGCTGGCTGGCCCTGGGCCGAGCAGCGGGGCTATCGGCCGTGCGGAGGGGCGCTTTACGCCCGGAATTTATTTCGATCACGAGCCGAGGTGGATCGGCCTGAAACTCGACGCTGTAAGCAGCCCGGGTATTCAAATCGAGCACTACACGGACCACGTCCTGCGCGTATTGCGAACTTCGAATGCCACGCAATGCCGGTCCGGCAACGGCGATTTCCTGGGAACGCACTCCGGGCGCAAAGCGTGTGTTGCGCAGATCGAAATAAACTCGTTCCGGCCGGTCGAGCCGAGATGCGGTGTACTGCACGTTGCGATCGAGCCCAATCGTGACGCGCGCATCGCCCGAGCCCAAGAACGACTGGATCGATTGCACGTGCCCCACGCCGGTTTCCGCGACCGGCGCCGAGTCCGCGGCTACCGGGTTTTCCGCAACGCTCCGCGGCGGCGCCGTCGGCAAACTTGCCGGGAACGGCGTACTCGGCGGCGTTTCGCTGATCACCACCGGCGGAGGCAGTTGCGCGCGGGAGACGCTGCTGTGCATTCTCGTGAAACGCAACCCGGCCAACGCAAGCGCTGCCATCGCAATCAGTCCCAAGGCAATAATCAAGGTCCGCAAGCGCGCCACGGACTCCTGCGGCTGCGGCCATTCGGCCAACTCCTCGGCGCCCGGCTCCGATGCAGGCGCAACGCGGTCGCCAGACGGAGATTCAAGCTCGGCTCCCGCCTTCGCCGGTTGCGGGAAATCAATAACGGTCGCTTCCGTCTTCAGAGGCGGGGCTGTCTCCAGCGGTGCGGCTGCGATGCAAGGTTCCTCGCGTGGGCGCCAGGCCGCAATCAGCTCCGGGGCAAGCTGCGCCGTCGCCTCGTCGGCATCCGCGAGCCCAGCGGCGACAGACTGCAGGTACTCCAATCTGGCCACATCTTGATGATCGAACTTCGAAGCGGAACGGGAATAAACGGAAAGCAGGCCGGCGACCCGCCCGTTGCGGCGAAGCGGCAGCACCACGATCGAGCGGATTCCCAACCGCCGGCACACTTCGGCATCAACCCGGGGATCGGTCTCGGTATCGGCGCAACGCTGCACCACACCCCTGCGAACGCAAAATGCGGAAATTCCGAGGGAACGATTCAGAACTGCGCCCACCGCCGGTGCGCCCTCGCCACTGCGAGCAGCGCAGACAATCTCGCCCGATGGATTCTCCAGCGCCAGGGCAGCGCCGCTGGCGCCGGTGACTTTGACCGCGAGATCGGCGATATCCTGCAGCGAGTTCGGCCGTGCGGCCCACGCAACCGGGGTGCCGCACTCCTCCGCGTCGTCGAAACGGGGAGCCGGAATTGCGACCTGATTGTGCATCTTCATGCGCTCGTGGCGAGAGCGGCGTGTCTCCCGGCCATCCTCTCAGACGCAGGACCAGGCCAGGTCATCTGCAATGAACATTCTACGAAATTGAAGCGGGTAGGGGGCAACGCAATGCAAGAAATTGTGGATATCGGTGCAGAATGAGGAATTCCTGTCGAAGCCTGTGGATTTCAGGGATTTATCGGTGGGTGTTGCAACGGCGGCAACCCTTTTCAAGCACTCCTAGCGCCGCGCGATCTGCACCACCACCAGTTCCTGCACCACTCGATCAGCACCGATCTGCATGGCGATTCCGAGATAAGGGTAGAAGCGATAAGGAGCCCAGGTATCGGTCAGGCTCTCAAACCGGTACGGCTGGTCGGGAAGGATCTTGTCCACTTCCTCGGCGCTCATGCCCACGCGGAGTTGGTCGGTCTTGGTTTGCATCCCGATTCCCGTGACCGGCAAGGCTGGTCCCTTGGCAAAGCGCAGGAAAATGGCCAGCACGCGGTCAGCATCCGCGAGCACATCCACGCCCGCACTGGCGGAGCGCAGCCGGCGTATTTTGGTTCCGCTCACGGTAGAGACTTCCTGCCAGCCGTTCGGCACAGGAAGCTCGCTGGTTTTTTGACCGAGCGTAATCGTCCGGCCTCCGTTCAATTGCACCGAAGCGATGCCGCGCAGCATGCGACGCGTCGAGCGCTGCAACTGTGCCTCGGTCTTCAAAGGTACGGATGATTCCCGGCAGAGCTGCGAATAGCGCTGGTAGGCGATCGGCCACCAGGCAGAGCTGGCGCTGGCCCCGCGCAAATATTCTTCCAGAACCAAGGCTGCTTTCTTGTGGTTCTTGGCCTCGGAGGTAGCACCCAACAACATGCCATAGTTGTAGGTGAGGGCATCCGACTGCAGGAGACCGACGAAGGAGCGATTGGCGCCAAACTCTGCGACAGAAGTAATCAGCTCACCGGCATCATTCACGCGGCCCGCAGCAGCGTAGGCAACGGCCAGATTATTGGCCACGGCAAGCAGCGGCGTGCGTGGATCAGCCTTGAGCTGGGCCGCCAATGACGCATCTTTTTTCAGCATGGAACTGGCCTGTTCCAGGTGAGCGATGGCGCGCGGTGTGTCCTTGCCCGTGGGACGCAGCAGATAGGCCATGCCCAGGTTGGCCTGCACCAGCGCCAGGCCGGGGTTCAGCCTTGCGGCTTCGTTCAGTGCAGCCACCGCCTCTCCCCACAACTTCGCATCCATGCCGCGTACCTTGCCACTGAGCCACGTCGGACGGCTGTAGAAAGCGCCGGCCACGACCTGGCCGATTTCCAGCGAGCGCAGGTCATCGGTGGTGAGCTTGTCGGCGTATTGCATGAGCAGGCTGTAGCCCAGATTGGCCCAGGCATCATCGGCCTGGGGAAACTCCGCCGTCACCCCGCGGAAGCAGCGCCCAGCTTGGGGGTAGTCCTCAGTTTCCAGAAAATAGGCTCCATCCTGGAAGCCACTCATGGACGTCCACAGCTTCGCTTGTGTGGCGTCAAGGCGCGCCAGCCGATCCGACCAGGAAGGATGATCGGCGCTGAGCGCTTCGAAGGAGGAGTAATCGCTGATTGCGGCCAGGGCCAGCATGCCCTGTAAGCCATTGTGGGCTGAAAAGCCGGCCGCCAGCGCCAACTGCATTCCAGTGTTGTCGGCGGCAAATTCCTGCTCGCGGGTGAAGGCCGCCTCCACCACGCGACTCTTGTCCGCCTGGTGCGTGCACTTGGAATGGCCCAGCAGCAGGTGGCCTAGTTCATGGCCAAGGATCAGGGCCAACCGGTCCGGATCGCCCTGGATCACATCGATCATCAACGGTTCGGTCACCCGCACCTGCGGTATGCAGTCAGGAGCGGTGGCAAAGGCGTTGTACTTGCCGACAGCCGCGGCCAGGCTGGGCTCGCGTCCCGGATCAATGATCAGCGCGCGCGGCGGCCAAGCGTCATAAGCAGCGGTGGACTTCGCCGCGGCGGGAACCGCCAGCAGCTTGCTGAAGACCGCTTGCACCAAAGCGGTGTCCTGGCCCGTCGGCGCCGGCCTTTCCTGCGCCCGCAGCGAAGCACAACAGAACAACGCGCTCAGCACTACCAGAAGCGCACCACGAGATTTCATCTTCGACCTCCGCCATTCGATTTCTCCGCATGAATCAAGTGAGCATGAGTATAGGTGGCCGTCGCCTCACTTTGCGGAAGCGGAGGGTTTTCGCATGCTCCGGATCGGGACATATTGCACTGACCAGTTCGCAGGAACGCTGGGGCTCATACCGCGGGTATTCGAGTTGGCGCCTTCCAGCAGCCGCGTCAAGGGCGAAAGCGAGCCTCGCTCTGCGCCGCGCGTCAGCACCGGTTTGAAGTTGAAGGCGCTCAGGTCGGAAAGCTGGTCCGAAGTAGTCAGCAGCACATAAGTATCGATCCCGTAGGGCGCACTAATGTCAATCCGCTCCGTGTCACCGGTCAGCTCAACTGTCCGCGGCCATTCGGCGTCGCCCAGTTTTCTCTGCGGCTGCAAATTGCCCTGGCTGGCGAGCGGATACAGCAAGTGTCCTTCGCCATTGCACTCGATACCCAGCACGTACACCCATTTCGGCCGGAGGTTGGCGGGGATGTCGCCACTAGCCTGCAGTACCAACCCGTAACTTTCGCCGTCAAAGACGGGCCCTTCTTCCACCAGAGCCGGCTTGCCCGCACTGCCCGCCGCGGCGCCCAGTTTTCTCAGGGCCAGGCGATAAGGAAAAGCGCCGCTCTGTCCTCCGGGAGGAACGGGCAACTCCAGCCACGCCCGGACGCGGGCAAGGCCGTAGGCGTATTCCGCCAGCGTGGCGGAAGTCTTGCGCAGAGCGTCCGCGGTTTCTCCTGCTTCCACCCAATCCGTTCTGGGCGGGTAGGGTGAATCCGGCGAGCAGAGCACGCCGCGCTCGTCCGCACTCCATTTTGTCTTGTCATCTTCACTCAGGTTCTTCTGCACCCAGGCATACTCAATCCTGCCCGCCTTGGCGCGGCCAACCAGCAGATATTGGGCCCACTCCGGCCCGGCAACGATTTCCACCGAACCCGCCGGATTCAGTTCGAGCGCTGCCTTCAGCTCTTTCGAAGGTGACAATTGCAGGAAGACACGGGCTGTTGAGGCGCTGGAGCCGAGCTTTTGCAGCAGGCTTTCCGCGGTGGGGGTGGCGCCCAAGTCTTGTGCTTCGGCGCCAGCCTTGGAAAGAGTCCAGGTGGAGCCGTTCCAGGCCACGATATGAGTCGGAGAAGTCAGCAGGGGATCATCTACCCAGACGACTTCCTTGGCTTTCCGCAATTCCGCCGCGACTCCTGTCAGTTGCGCATAAGAAAGATTCGCCGGGGGCATCCAAACCTTGAGGCGGGTATGTTCCGGTGGCGCCCATTTGTCGAGTTCCAACAGGTCGCCCGCTTCGAGCTGGCTGGGCTTGGCGGGGGGAAGCAATTCGGCCTTGGAGCGGCCGAGTTCGGCGGACGTAATCCGCACTCGAATTTCGGGCTCTCCTTTCTGCACACCGACTTTTTTCAGTTCGCTGCCTTTACCCAGACCGAGATCAAGACCTGCATCTAATCCCAAAGTTCCGTCCGCACTCACGCCCGCCGAACGGACGGCCACGGTAAGAGCGCTGGCGCGGGGACCCGGACCCAGCAACGGCGCCTGCCTGCGCTCTGCTGGTCCGGCGAGAGTGGGTTGTTGCTCGGCCAGCCCCATTCCCTGCATCAGCACTTTGACTCGCTTGTAGATATCCTGGGCCGGTGCATCGGCAGGGAGCACCCGCAAAGCGTCCATCACCGCCACGGTAAACGCGCCATGCGAGGTGTCTTCCGCCATCCACTCCGAGGCCAGTTGGTCACTCTGCGTCGCGGAAAGGATCAAGGCTCCGTTGGGCCGGTCCTCGGGCCTGGGGACAGGCTTGCCATCCGAAGTGCGGTCCGGCGGGTCATTGGCATCGCGGGGATCATAGGGCAGGAAGCGTGCCTTGGCGGGAGCGCCGACCGGGATGCCGCGCGCGATCGAACCACTGTGACAACTGTCGAAAATGGCGGTGAGGCGGATGCCCTTGTCCACCACCTGATTCAGCAAGCGCGCGATCTCTTTGTCGCGCACATCGAACACGCCGGTGTTGGCATCGGCGGGAACCATGGTTTCGTCGAGGTGGTTGGGCTTTTCCGAACGCGAGTTGTAACGCTGCGAGCCATGCCCGGCGTAGTAGAACACCACCGTGTCGCCCGGGGCTGGATCCTCCAGCAGGTACTTGCGCATGGCGGCGAGGATCTGCTCGCGCGTGGCCTGGCTGTTCCGCAGTATGTGAATGTTTCGATCCGCAAATCCGAACTTGGAGCTGATTAACAGCTCGTGCATCGAGTTCAGGTCGTTGAGCGTGCCATCCAGGTTGTGCCACACGGGACCGTCCCAACGGCCTCCCGAGCCCGGTTTTCCAGCCGCGGTTCCCGCCGGGACGTGCACGGGCCTATGACTCGTTTCGTACGTATTGATGGCGATCAACAGCGCCCGCTTGGTTTCGGCCCGGCCCAGACTGGATGAACCGAGGCAGCAGAACAAGCAGGCCCACGCGAGAAATCCACGGACAGAAAAGCGGACAGGGAACGACAACGGTGGCATGACGCAGTCCCGGGGTGAGGTGTTTCGGAACCCCCGAGCGACTCCATGACTAGCACGGGGCCGCACGGGATCCGCGCAATTGCTGCCCTTTAATAACCGAGGCGCCAGGTGTAACTGTCGCCCGCAGAGCAGTTAAAAAGGTGCGGTCCCCAGGTCCTGGTCGAGCCATCATCAAATACAGCCACGGCGTAAAGGGTGGTGGGACCGTTGCCCGTGATCCCAGCGATGTCCCCGTACCGGTTCACGGCGCCGGCATAGATGCCATCCACGTAGGTGCGAATGATCCACGCGGTGTGATTGTCAACGTGAATGCCGCAGCGATAGGGACCCGCGCCTCGCGTCTTGGGGCCGCCCTTTTCCGGTGGCGGCGTGACCTTGGCATTAGGGCTGTTCTTCTCCGAGTCGCTCTTGACGTTGGCGTCGGCGGCGCCGGCCTTGCCCGTCTTAGCCTTCTCATTGACAACTTCCTTGCCTGTAGCCGCCTTGGCTTTGGCTGCCGTCTGTTGGGGGGCGCCGGCCGCCACAGTCGCCAGCACAACACAACCGGCCAGGACGATCGTTGCCAGAAAACTGTTAGTCCAAATTACTTGCGGTCTTGTCATGGTCTCTCCTAGAGAATTGCGAGAAGCTACCAAAAGGAAAATCTGTTGTAAACAGGAAAGTTCAGGGCGCGGCGTACATCGTATCTCCCGGCCGTTCTTAGACCCAAGAAGTCACGCAGCCGCGCGCTTCACAGCCGTGACGCGTAGCGTGCTTGACTTTGCCCACTGCAAGCCTAAACTCTGACAAACCGCAGTCCGGATTCTGAGCCCCAATGTTCCGCTTATTAAATCTGGCGTTTGTCATTGCTCGAACGCTGGCGATGTCGATACTGCTTGTCTCAGCGCTCGCCGCGCATGCCCAGCAAGCTTCCGCTGAAGACGCGCGACGACTGCTCCACCAATGCGCGACGCATCGCGAGCACGGCGAGAGGCAGGAGGCGCTGGCAGCGTGCGGCCGGGCACTGGCCATGTTTAGCGCGGCAGGAGACCACCGGGGCGAGGCCACGACCCTCAACAACATCGGCGCGGTCTATTCCTCATTGGGGGAGCATCAGGAGGCGCTGGAGTACTACCAGCGGGCGCTGAAAATCCGGCGCGCGGTGGGCGACCGCGGGGGCGAAGCCAGGATCTTAACCAACATCGGCCTGGTCTATTTCTGGTTGGGGGAGAAACAAAAGGCGCTGGAGTACTACCAGCAGTCGCTGCCTATCCTGCGCGCGGTAGGCGACCGCAAGGGCGAGGCCCGTACCCTCAACAGCATCGGCCTGGTCTATTCCTCGTTAGGGCAGCATCAGAAGGCGCTGGAGTACTTTCAGCAGGCGCTGCCCATTGAGCGCGCAGTGAGTGACCGCGGAGGCGAGGCCATGGCCCTCAACAACATCGGCGCGGTCTATTGGTGGTTAGGGGAGCGTCAGAAGGCGCTGGAGTACTACCAGCAGGCGCTGCCCGTCGAGCGCGCGCTAGGCGACCGCGAGGGCGAGGCCGTGATCCTTTCCTGGCTCATGACATGGTGGAAAGAGCAGCACAATCGTCCCCTGGCCATTTTCTTCGGCAAGCAGGCGGTGAATGTCTACCAGAGCCTGCGCCGCGACATCCAAGGCTTGGACAAAGACATCCAGAAGACCTATGTCGGCACCATCACCGGCGCCTACCGCAGCCTGGCCGACCTGCTGTTGGCCGAAGGCCGCCTGCCCGAGGCCGAACAGGTGCTGGGCATGCTCAAGGAACAGGAGTTCAAGGAGTTTACCCGCGGCGCTGCTGCCGCGCCCGCTAACACGCGCACATCGTCGCTAACCGCGAGCGAGCAGCATGCCGAAAGCATCCTCGCGCAGGCCCTGGAGTGGCAAACGCTGGACAAAACCCCGAATCGGAGTGCCGACCAGCAGGCCCGCTATCAACAGCTCTCGGCCGCGCTCACTGCCAACAACGTTAATCTCGCCAACTACTGGCAAGCGCTGCAGACAGCCCTGCCTCCGCCTCAGGCCCGGGAAACCAAGGTCGAGACCTCGGCTACGCAGAAGCTGCTGCGCCGGCTGCCGGCGGGCACCGTCGTCGTCTACACCCTGGTGCTGGAGGACAAGCTCGACCTGATCGTCGTCCGCCCCGAGGCGATGGCGCAGAAGAGCGTAGCCATCAAACGCACGGAGCTGGCCGACACGGTCGAGCAATTCCGCGCTGCCATTCGCGATCGCAAGCAAGGCGATGCGCTGCTGGCGCCCGCCCGCCGTCTCTACGACTGGATGGTTGCGCCCATCGCCGCCGAACTCGAGGGCGCGCAGGCGGCCACCATCGCCTGGTCGCTGGACGGCGTGCTGCGTTATATGCCGGTGAACGCGCTCTACGACGGACGGCAGTTTCTGATTGAGCGCTACACCAACGTTATCTTTACTCCCGCCGACACCACTGGCCTGGAGCAAAAACCCGAGGTCGCTGCATGGAAGGCGCTGGGGCTGGGGGTCTCCAAGCAATATGAGCACGAGTTGAATGCGCTGCCGGCAGTGCCGGGCGAGCTGCGTACCATCGTGCGTGACCAGCAGGACCGCGACTCGCACGGACCCCTGCCCGGCCGCATCCTGCTCGACGACGCCTTCACCGAGCAGGCGCTGGAGCAGCAGCTCCGGCAGGCCTATCCCCTGGTGCACATCGCCAGCCACTTCGTCATGGGGTTGGGCACAGATGAGTCGTACCTGCTGCTGGGCGGCAAAGACCAGGGCGGACGCGGCTACCGGCTGCGGCTGAGCGACCTGGAGACCTTACAAAACCTGAGTTTCGACGGCACCGCATTGCTGGCGCTGTCGGCCTGCCAGACGGCGATGTCGAGCAAGGAGGCGGACGGCAAGGAGGTGGACAGCCTGGCCGCCATTGGCCGCCAGCGTGGGGCGCAGGCGGTACTGGCATCGTTGTGGGACGTGAATGACGCCAGCACCGGACGTTTGATGGCGGATTTTTACCAGCGCTGGACGGGCACGCGCTTGCTGCCCAAGGCCGAGGCATTGCGGCAGGCGCAACTGGCGCTGCTGCAAGGGACCGGTTCCGGCGCCGGCGATGCCGCCACGGCTGGGCGCGGCTTCCACCGCGCACCCTTGTCAGGGGACGCGCGCCCACCGGAGGCGCCAGCGTATGCGCATCCTTATTATTGGGCGCCCTTCATCCTCATGGGCAACTGGCAGTAGATCCGCCGCAGTCGGCTATGGTCCTCTCTAGCGGCCGACCAGAACGAACGCGCCCCACAGGCGTGGGCGATCCTCTCCGTAGCGCTGCTTGACCCGCTCGCGCATCTCCAGACTTCAGCGCCTCTCGCTTTTGTCCCAGATCGTTGTAGGCAAGCCCGATCCAGACCAGCACCCTTCCCCGGTCCTTCTGATCGCCCGCTTCTGCATGAGCCGTTGCCGCCGCCTCGAACTGCAGGATCGCCGCGCGCAGCGACTCCGCCTTCTGCTCGCGATACAGTCGCATCCCTTGCTCGAATGCCGCGAAGGCGGCCTTCCTGACGTCCTCCCCGTTCTTATCTGTCTGCTGAGTGATCGCGGGGCTCGGCGGTGCGGAACTCTGCCCCATGGCGGGAGCACAACTGAGCCCGCTGAGAAAAACGAACCATGCCGCAAGCAGCAATTTCCGCAACATATTCTTACGTCACTTTGAGAAGCGCACGCGCAGTTCGCCTCGCCTATTTGAAACGGATGTCGGCGGAATCGAGAAATTGGACCAACTGGGCGGTGACGGTGCGGACCGCGTCGGCATTTTGCTCTTTGGCCGCCCGCTCCAACCGGTCGCCGATCTCGCTGATCTGCGGCAGACCGAAGGAGCCGCCCGTTCCTTTCATGTTGTGACCCAGCGAACGGATGGCGCCGAAGTCGCCGCGGGCAAGCGCGGCCGCGATGGCGGAAGGATTTCGCCGGACGTTGCTGATGAACTTGGGCACAATCGCCGAGAGTTCCTCATCCACCACGACGTCGAATTTCGTTCCGGCCGCAGCTTCAGGATGGGCCTGCCCGTGCCGGGCGATCGCTTCCAACAGCGTCGTCTTGCGGATCGGCTTGGCCAGGTGCATGGTAAATCCGGCCGCCAGGCTCTTCTCCACCGCATCCTTGAACGCATCGGCGGTCAACGCCAGCACCGGCAGCGGCTGCAGGTTTTTGGCCCGTTCGTATTCCCGGAAGGCGCGCACCGCGGCGTATCCGTCCATGCGCGGCATGTGGACATCCATCAGCGCCAGATCGTAGCGGCCGGTCTGGAGCTTTTCCAGGGCGGAGGCGCCGTCTTCGACGAAGTCGAGTACGTACGGCGAGTGCTGCAGGTACGCGCGCATCACCGAACGGTTGTCCTCGGAATCATCGGCCACCAGGATACGCAAGGCTTCGGCCGGCTTGGCAGCCGCCGCAGCCGCCGTTGCAGCCGGCGTCGCCGGGGCCGCCGCGTGACCGAACTCGGCCGTGAAATAAAAGGTGCTTCCGACTCCCACCGTGCTTTCCACCCAAATCCTGCCGCCCATCGCCTCGACCAGCCGCTTGCAGATGGTCAATCCCAGTCCCGTGCCGCCGTATTTGCGTGTGGTGGAAGAATCCGCCTGGGAGAAGCTCTCGAAGATCTTCGGCAGCTGGTCTTCGGGAATTCCGATCCCGGTGTCCGACACTGCGAACCGCAGCGATGCCGGGCCCTTGCCCTGCGGGTCCCGCTCCACCCGCATCGTCAGTTGCCCCTGCTCGGTGAACTTCATCGAATTTCCCAGCAGGTTGATCAGCACCTGCCGGGTCCGCACCGGATCACCGCTCACCCAGGGCGCCACATCGGAAGCGATTTCGGATTCTATCTTCAGCCCCTTCGCCCCCGCCCGGATGCCCACCAGTTCCACGGCTCGCGCCACCACATCGCGCAGCTCGAAGGGAACGGTTTCAAGGGTCAACTGGCCGGCCTCGATCTTCGACATATCCAGAATATCGTTCAGCAGATCGAGAAGGCTGCTGGCCGCTCGCTGAAAAATTTCCACGTAGCGGCGCTGGTCGGGAGTCAGTGAAGTTTCCGCCAGCACATCGGCCATGCCCAGAATCGCGTTCATGGGGGTGCGGATTTCGTGGCTCATCATGGCCAGGAAATCGCTCTTGGCCTGCGCCGCACGCTGGACTTCGCGATTGAGCCGCGCGATGGTGTCGTATTGCAGCGCCGTTTCGTGGGCGTACTGAAGAACCAACTGCCGTTCGCGGTGCAGGATGTCGGCCGCCTCGATCAAAAGAATCGGCCGCCCGGCTATATTGAAGGCCCAAGCCTGAAGGTGCGTCTCGCCCCGCTGGGGTGCGTCTCCGACCAGATATCGGAGCAGACCCGTCCGCTGCCGGTCGCCTGCCAGGCCGCTTGCGCTTCCGGAAGAAATGTCTCCAGCAGGGGAAAGCGTTCGACAAGATCTGCTTCTCGAGTGGATTCAATTCCGGGCACAAGATCGCGCAGCCATTCGGGTGGAGTTGAGAACAACCGGAATGAGCCGCTGGGTAAAGGCTCAAAGGCGGCCATCTGCATGGACGCTAGCAGGAGAGCTACAGGATCGTGAACGGAACGGTCAGCCTGCGACGGCGCCGGCTGTGGAGTCGTCGACATGGTGCTCCTGCATCATCGCGTCGGTCAGCGTTTGGAATACTGCTTCGACAGCGGCGCCGGTCTTGGCGCTGGTTTCCACCACCGTCCACCCGCGAGCGACCAGGCCGTCGAGATCGCTCTGCTGAATCTCCCAGGTTTCCCGGAGATCGGCCTTGTTGACCACGCACACGAAGGGGACGGCCCCCACTACTTCACTGACGAACCCGTGGAGATCGATCGCCGCCTCGAGCGTGTTCCGGCGCGTGCCGTCCATGACCAGAATGTAACCGGAGGCGCCGTTCAGGTGTGCCGGATGCACCGTGGTCAGCGCGTCTTTCCCCGCCATGTCCCAGAGGACCAGGTTAATGTCGCCGGCTGGGTGCTGGACCACCTTCTTGTCGATCTTCACGCCCACCGTCGTGTGATATTTATCGGAATAGATACCTTGGACGAAACGGGCGACCAGGCTGGTCTTGCCCACTCCAAACGCTCCGACCATGCAGATTTTTTTCCGGATCACCGGCCGGCCTCGATTTCGATGATCACGTGGAAGGTGACGCGCCGGTTCAGTTCGGTGAGGTACGCTGCGCGTACCGGCTCGCGTGAGCCCATGGCGACGGTCCGCAGCATTTCTTTGCTGATGCCGCGGCTGACCAGCTCCTTCGCCACCTCGTCCGCGCGCTGCTGGCTGAGCGTGTCGTTCCTATCTTCGTTTCCGGTGGGATCGGTGTGGCCGTGCAGCTCGATGACAAATTTTTTCCCTATCGCGGCCCCCTCCTGTTGCAGCCTGACTATGTGTGCCTCAATGTCATCGAGCTTGGCCAGCTGTTCCGCCGAAAGCTGAACTGAGTTCAACGGAAACCGCAGCACCGCCTGCTCCAGAGCGTCTTTCTCCGCCAGAAATTGGCGGAAGACTTTGAACTTGGCATCGAGTGAAACGTAGGGTTCCCAGCGCGCAGTCACCTTGGCCGGATCGATGCCGGAAGCGCGCACGATTTTCTCCGGGATCGGTGGAGAGCGGATCGCGCAGGCCGACCAGTTCGTACGTGCCCCAGGAGCGGTCGGCGCTGGTCAGCATGATGCCAGGCTCATGCCGCAACCGCTCCACCAGGTGGTCCCAACGCCGGCGGGTGCGCGCGCTGAAAAAGGTCACAAGCGCGATCGCCACCAGCAGCGCGGCCGCCAAAACGATGAAGAACGGCTTCGACTGCTTCGCGGATTTCTGCGCCTGGCGGCCGAGCAGGCAGGAATCAAGCAGCGGACGCGTCGCGGCAAACGCGGCTCCATCTCCGTTGAAGGAAGCCAACAGCGGTCCATATTCCGCGTGAACCTGTTCCAGGGTGCGCGCGAGCAGGTTGCGCAGTTCCGGAGGAGGTGCGCCGCTGACTACCGCCGCCAGGATCGCCGCCGGTCCGTGCTGCACCCACAGGTTGAACTCGTCCAGCTCGATCGTCTCGATATCCCGGCCGCTGGCGCCCGCGAAGGAGTCGCGAATGAAGTCCTGGATCGCCGTCAACATGCCGGAGACCAGGTCCGAGTCCTGCACAATCTGGTCCGATCGTGCCACGTGTTGTAGCAGCAGCCCGCTTTCACGGTGAATGAGGAAGACTTGTTCCACCCGGTAGCGCAGGCTGCGCGTCAGCACGATCTCGGCGAACGGGCGCCCGGTGCGCAACGCCTCGATTCTCCATTGCAAGGCTTCCAGCGACAGGCTGCGTTCCAGCGTCTGGTTAATCGATTCCACCAGGCCACGCAGGGCATGGGCGACGGCCTTGCGCACTGCTTCGCCAATGACCGGGAAGAGGGCATTGGCCAGGATGTTGGGATCGCGGGTGACCGAAATCCGCACGGCTTCTTCGACCAGGGGATTCAGGGTCTGCTGAATCGCGCGGTCCCGCCGAGAGCGCAAGGCGATGGCTTCCGCCACCACCTGGCTCAGATCCTCGGTGCGCAACTGGCGGTCGTCGAGCCGCCGCTGGAGTTCTTCCAGGCGAGCCTGTTCCGGGCCGACCAGCAGTTCCCGCAGCCGCGTGTACTCGCCGCTAGGACCGCCGTTGGGCTCGTCCTCTTGCGCCCGGTCCCGTGAAGGCGCTGTGCTCATGCTGAGCCTCTCGCTGGCTACTGTCCCGCTGCCTTCGCTACCTTGACCGGCTTGCCGCTCACCGCGCCATCTTCGCTCAGTTGCAGCGCCATCTCCGTCAGCAGGGAAGCCATGGCGGCGCGGTCCACTTTCTGGTCGCGCAATTCGTCGGCACGCCGCTCCACCAGTGCGCTCAGGCTGTCGCTCTTGTGACGGATTTCTTCCAGCAGCTTGCGGGACTCTTGCATGAGTTCCTGCCGCAGGCTGCTCTGCTCTTCCGCCGTCTTGTTATCGAGCTCCAGGATCTTCTTGTTGAGCGCGTCGCTCGCCCCTTTCAGGTCGCGAGCAATGCTCTTCAGCGCTTCCGTGCGCTCTTCCCGCTCTGCCTTGAGCCGCCTCGATAGCGCCTCCGCCTCCTTGCGGAAAAAGCCCTCCACCGACTCGAAACGGCGGCGCATCGTATCCTTCATTTCCGTGGTTTCACGCGCCAGAGTGTCCTCCAGGCGCGCGAACCGGGCTTCGTAACCCTTGATCTGCGAGCCAAACAAAATGTCGCGGATCTTGTCGACACTGCCGGCGCCCTGCTCCGCGCCGTTGCCCTCCGCCGGGACCACTGCAAGTTTCTTGTTTTCGGTCATAGGGATTCCTCGCACTTTGTTGCGCAGGTTGGGGAGCTTGAGCACCTTCTTGCGCACGTTCGAGAGCTTGCGGACCATGGAAGAAGGTGGTCCTTCCTGCGGCTATGCCGCGCTGATTTGTGCGGACACCAGGGCCATTTCGCCCGCGTTGGAACGCCGAAGTGGGGCGTGGGGGAAGAGATTATTGCACGGGCGCGCCAAACAATGCTAATACTGCACTTCGACCGCTTCAAGGGATACGTATCCCCGTGTGCGCCCACACCCCGGGCCCACCGACCCGGAAAGAAAGGTCCACACCGATGGCGACCGGCTCTCTGCGAAAACAACTGCTGGTGGTAGACGACGATCCCTCGGTCCACGATTTTGTCGGCCATGCGCTTCGCTCCCTGCCGGTGGACATCGTGTCCTGTGAGACGGCGGGCGAAGGTTTACGGCGGATGGCAGAGCGCGCCTTCGACCTGACCCTGCTGGACCTGGGCTTGCCGGATCTCAACGGTCTGGAGGTCCTGGCCAGGCTGCGCCAGATGGGCGGCGCTTTTCGCGTGATCGTGATCACCGCCGACGACACGCCGGAAAGCCTGATGGACGCCATCAAGCAGAATGCCTACGACTACCTCCGCAAACCGTTCACCGCCACCGACCTGGCGGAGCTGGTTACGCGGGCGCTGTCCGCAAAAACCGATCCCGCCATCGAAGTCTTGTCGGCAAAACGGGAGTGGCTGGAGTTATCACTTCCTTGCACGCGCGACTCCGCCGAAAGGATTGAGCACATCGTCCGCCAGCTCGATGCCGACCTGGGTTTGGAACTCATGGAGCCGGTGGCGCAGGCCTTTCGCGAGCTGCTGATGAATGCGGTGGAGTGGGGAGGCGGTCTGGATCCGTCGCGCCGCGTCCGCCTCGCCTGCCTGCGCACGCCACGCATGCTGTTCTATCGCATCGCCGATCCCGGGCCCGGTTTCCGTTTCGCGGGACTGACCCACGCCGCGGTGTCGAATCCCGGGGGAGCGGTGGGATCGGATGCGGTCCGCGAGGAAAAGGGGCTTCGTCCCGGCGGACTGGGTCTGGTCATGGTGCAAGCCATGGCAGATGAGATGCTTTACAACGAGGCGCAGAACGAAGTTGTGCTGGTGAAGTACCTCGCTTGATCCTGCGAGCGCCGCATCAGTGGTGGGCCCTGCTGGCTCTCACAATCGACAAGGAACGTGCGGGGTTCCGTTCTGGGAATGTCGTGCCCCGGGTTACGTTGAGAGTTGGTTGACGGTGGGAAAGGCGTTTTCATAGACTCCCCGTCGGTACGGAGGTTGACATGTCGCACCTACCTTCGGTGGCGGTTTTTTTCATCGTGATCCTCCTCGCCGGGAGCTCCTCTGCTACTAACTCAACCCTGACGACGGAAGGCCAACAAAGCGGGGCGGATCAACAGCGACCAGCAGTTGCTTCGCAGCTCAGAACCCCGCGCCAGAACGCGGTTGAGACACCGGGTAGCGAGCAAGACAAGCTTGACCAGCGCAAGTCAGCGATCCAACTCCGCCTCAGCGCATCTCGACAGAACGCGGCGATGGGTAGTGCCCTCGCGATAAAGGCAGAGATTACGAACGTATCGGGGCAGGATGTATTCCTGAATCCCCTTTTTATGCCGCTGGTCATTCCACCGGAAGTCGATCCCAAGAGTCCGAGAGCATGGTTTCCCCTGGTACCTCCATGCGACCCCGACAGAGAGCCGACGGATAAAGGCATTACCAAGAAAGGAGCGGAGCGTTACGACTGTATAGCGCGTCTTTCACCGGGATCGCACTTAATCGCCGTGTGGCAGGCAAACAAACCAGCACTGAAAGGCGATCCAGAGGATTCCTGGTGGAAGCGGCGGGGAATTGAGTTCGGCTTCACCCCGGGAATTTACCCCTTTCCGGTAGTCGTGAACTATTGGGACGATCGCCTGAAAGCCGAGCAGAAGGACTTGAGAGCCGCACGAATAGAGACTGCCGAGATCTTGCTGCCCCTATCGGCTCCCCTGAACGCCATCATCATTGGCGCTGGTCTGGGCGGGATGATTGCCTCCTTCCTCGGCTTTGTAGTCCGGAGGCGACGCGCAGCGGCTGACACATTCAACCTCTGGACAGCGGCACAAGACTTTATCAGACCAGGAGTAATGGGCGTGATTGTCGCCGTTGCCATTCAGCGACTTGCTGGCGCGTCTTTTCCGATCAGCGTCACCGTTAATGATTTCCTTGGTGCCATATGCATTGGATTTATTGGCGGTGCCTCCGGAGAGAGCTTCTTGCGGCGGCGCATCGCGCCGGGTGCGCCCTCGCCTGACGCACCGGAAACCGAGAAGGAAAAAACGAGACCGGCAGAAGCACTGCAGGCTGGTGCTAAGTAATCTGCCCGCGTTTTCGTCACTTTTTGCCTGCCAGCCGCCTCGCCTGATCCTGCGAACTCCGCATTGGTGGCCAGCAGCGTCGGCTCATCGCAGTCCGTTCGAGCCCGAGCGGCGCTTCAGCAGTTCTTCTTGCGCATTGACCGGGGATTCGCCACGGGCAGGAGTTCGGCGCGGGTAGGTTCCGTCCACCTGCATTGCGCGCGCCTTCACATTATCCTGGAGATAAACCTCGAGCACCCGGTCGCGCAGATGGCGGACCAGCCTGTGATCCTCGATCGGGAACAGGATCTCGACCCTCCGATTGAGGTTGCGCGACATCAAGTCCGCGCTGCCAAGATAAATGACCTCATCACCGGCATTGCGAAAGTAAAAGATCCGGCTGTGTTCGAGAAAACGGCCGACGATGCTGATGACTCGAATGTTGTCGGCCACGCCCGGAAAACCGGGCCGGAGACAGCACATCCCCCGCACCAGCAGATCGATCTTCACGCCCGCCTGCGATGCCTCGTACAGCAGGCGAATCATCTTGGCGTCGGTCAGCGAATTCAGTTTCAGAATGATTCGGCCATTGCCGGTGGCGGCCTGATGATGCATCTCCCTCCGGATTAGCTCCTCCAATCGAGTGCGCATGTTGATGGGAGCCACCAGCAGCTTGCGGTAATCTGTCTTGGCCGAATAACCGGTAAGGTAGTTAAACAAGTCAGTGACGTCCGCTCCAATGTCCTCATCCGACGTCAAGAGCCCGACGTCGGTATACAGGTGCGCCGTGGTGGGGTTGTAATTGCCCGTTCCCAGGTGGACGTAGCGCCGGATCTGGTCACCCTCGTGACGCACGATCAACGCGGCTTTGGCGTGGACCTTCAACCCGGGCAAGCCATACACCACATGACCGCCTTGATTTTCCAGCGCTCTTGCCCATTCGATGTTGCTCTCTTCGTCGAAGCGGGCTTTGAGCTCGACCAGCGCCGCGACTTGGGTTTCTTCCTCGATGGCCTCCAGCAACTGTCTCACCACCGGAGAGTTCCGCCCCACGCGGTACAGCGTGATCTTGATGGCCAAGGCCGCCGGGTCGTGCGCACCTTTGGTCAGGAGATCAAGCACGGGAGTGAACGAATCAAAGGGATGGTGCAGCAGGATGTCGCGGCGCCGTATCGCCGCAAAAAGGTCTTCGTCTTCGCTTTCGTTTTCCAGCGGCGGAGGAACCCGGCCGACAAAATTGGGCCACTTGAGGTCCGGGCGGTCGATGTCGGCCAAATGCTTGAGCCGCGAAGTCGACAGGCGGCCTTTCAGGCGGTAGACATTCTTGCGGTCCACTTCCAGGTTGCTGATCAGGATTTTGAGGATGTGCTGCGGGGTACCGACGCCCACCTGCAATCGGACAACGTCGCCAAACCGGCGCTGCCGCAGGCTTTCTTCGGTTGTTTCCAACAAATCGCCGGCCTCCAGTTCCTGGATTTCGAGGTCAGCATCGCGGGTCACGTGAAACGCGTGGGATTCCACGATTTCCATCCCCGGGAAAAGGGCCTGGAGGTTGGAAGCAATCAGATCCTCAAGCCAGATGAACGCCTGCGATTTGAGCGGCGCTTTCTTGCGCGCCACCCGGTGCACGGCAATGATTTGCGGCAGGCTGTCGGGCACCTTGACGCGCGCGAAGTGTTCCTGTCCCTGGCTGTCGCGAATGACTACGGCAAGGTTGACGCTGAGATTCGAGATGTGGGGAAACGGCCGTCCGGGATCGAAGGCGAGAGGCGTCAGGACCGGGAATACCACGTCGGAGAAATACTTGTCGGTCTTGAGCCGCTGCCGGCCATTCAGTTCCGAGTACCCAAGGAAATGAATTCCTTCGCGTTCCAGCGCCGGAAGCAACTGCCGGTGCAAGCAGCGCTGCGCGCTACCGACCACCTTGGCGACGTCGGCGCGAATCGCGTCGAGCTGTTCGCGGGCCGTCATCCCATCGGCGCCGACTTCCGCCGAGCCGGCATCCATCTGCCGGATCAATCCGGCCACCCGCACCATGAAGAACTCGTCGAGATTGGATCCAACAATGGAGAGGAAGCGCACCCGTTCCAGCAACGGATTCGATGGGTCAACCGCTTCTTCCAGAACGCGCTTTTGGAATGCCAGCAGGCTGAGTTCGCGATTGATGTAGAGATCCGGATGGTCGAGATCCGGGAATTGAATCGGCACGATCTTGCCGGCGGTCTCGCGGACCTCCTGCGCTTTGCGAATGGACACACTCTTGGATGACATACGGGGGAACTCTGCGGCGTACCGCGCGCAAACGAGGAATCCCTGCAGACTACCGTAATCATACGGAAACCCTGGTCCGAATGCATTACGGAACTTGCGACAGCGCGCGAGAGCGCAGTCACGTTTTTATGAGAACTGGTTTCAAGAATCGCTTCTTGGGTAGGGCACGGCTTCAGCCGTGCCGCTCGAGGCCGCAAGAATAGTGGCTTTAGCCCCTGAGGGACATTTTTCCTAAAGCGAGAAAATGACACGAGTTCGCCGGCTTCCTCAACAACAGCCCGTATGCCGGCTACGACACGGGCCAGACCAACTACAACAACAATGCCATGCTGTCCGTCACCCACATCTGGAGTCCACGGCTGGTGAGTGACACCAAGTTGCTGTTCAACCGCCTCAACAACTCGCAACCGCTCTCGCCGAACCAACCGGTGCAGCCGACGCTGTATTTCAGCTCCAACGCCGCCGCCAAGGTGAACGGCGACTTCGTCGCTCTGCCCGGGTACTCGGAATTCACTCCGGGTAATGCCATCCCGTCCGGCGGGCCGCAGAACGTCGGCGAAATCTCGCACGCCTTCACCTGGCTCAGGGGTAAGCACGAGTTCCATTTCGGCGGAGAATACGTGTACACCCGCGACAATCACTCCTTTGGCGCCTACCAGAATGCGGTCGAGGCCTTGAATGCGCCTAGCCTGATCTCCGGCGGGTTGGAATTTCTGCTGCAAGGACAAGCGAACTGGTTCCAGGTCGTGGTGGATCCTCAAGGCAAGTTCCCGTGCGTCAAGGACGCCTTGGGAGCGACCATCGCCACCCCGGATTGCACCATCACCCTGCCTGTCGGACAGCCCTCGTTCGGTCGCAGCAACCGCTACAACGATATGGCCTTCTACGGTCAAGACACGTGGAAGATCACGCCCAGACTTACTCTGAACCTCGGCCTGCGCTGGGAGTACTACGGGGTGCAGCACAACAAGGACCCGCACCTGGACTCGAACTTCGTCTTCGGCAGCGGATCCAGCTATTTCGATCAGGTTCGCAACGGGCGGGTATACACGGTGGCGGCGACCACGTTCAGCCCGGCGAGTCCCGTCGGTGGCCTGTGGAAACCGCAGTACCACAACTTCGGCCCGCGCCTCGGTTTCGCATACGACGTTTTCGGCGACGGCAAGACCGCGCTCCGCGGCGGCTACGGCATCGCCTACGAGCGCAATTTCGGCAACGTCACCTTCAACGTGATTCAGAACGCTCCGGCGCAGTTCAATTCCATCTTCAATCCCAACCCGGCCGGCATCACCACCAGCAACGTCGGGCCGTTTGCCGGAACCGGCACCAAGGCTCTACCCAATGCCAGCCTGCGCTACGTCCGCCAGGACATCCCCACGGCGTACAGCCAGCAGTGGAACTTGTCCCTGCAACATCAGGTGCTGAGAAACGCCGTTCTCGCCCTGGAGTACACCGGGACACACTCCATCCATCTGTACAGCATCGAGAACACCAACCAGGCTGGGTATGGCGTCGTCTACCTTGGCACCGATCCGGTGGCGCAAAATCCGCTCGACCGGCTCAACCGCCAGTACGGCAACATGAATACCCGCGGCGCCAACGGCTTCAGCTACTACCACGGCCTGAACACCCGCTTTACTTCCAGCAACCTGTTCAACAAGGGCTTGGACATCGTGATGAATTACACGTGGTCCCATGCCATCGACAACATCAGCTCCACCTTCAGCGAAACTCCGCAAGCGGAGGGATTCCTCGGTCTGCTGGATCCATTCCATCCGGAATTGGACAAGGGCAGCGCCGATTACGACGCCCGCCATCGCGTTGCCATCAGCGCGGTGTGGACCGTGCCCTTTGCCAAGGGAACGCATGGCTTCGCGCGCCAGGTGTTCGATGGCTGGGAATTTGCGCCCATCCTGGTGGCCCGCACCGGAAATCCGTTCACTGTGTTTGACAGCAACGGATTCCTCGGGACGGACACGATTGCCTCACGCTATGTTCCCAGCGCGGCCTTCGGCCTAAGCGGCAGCTCCAGCACCTCCGGTCCCACCGCGCCCAACACGTTCGTGTACAGCAATCTGCCCGGTTCCAACACCTACACCGACCCGCTGGTCCACTCCGGTGAATTGCCCACCTGCGACATGGTCACCAATGCCGCCGGTCACCTGGTCTCCACCGGCCAGAACTGCCACTACCCGGCGAACATGGCCGGGCGCAACCTTTTCCGCCAGCCCGGCTGGTACAACATCAACTTCTCCATCGGGAAGTATTTCCCCATCAATGAACGCTTCAAACTGCAGTACCGTGCCGAGTTTTACAACGCCCTGAACCACTCAAACTATTATGTTCAGACGAGTCAGGCGGATGCGGGCTTCTTCGGCACCGGCGTACCTTTCCAGATTCTCGGCAAGAAGGGCGTCAATCCTGCGGTGGGTGTTCCGAACGAGCGTCGCTTTATCCAGATGGCGCTGCGTCTCACCTTTTAGACAATCGGTCTGTCTCGGAGGGGAGCCTGCGGGCTCCCCATTTTTTTTACTGCCCGGCTTGCGGCTGCCTTGAAACGGTCCACAACGGAAAGCTCCACGCCATTGACACCAAGTCCGGCAAGCTTGCCGGGGATTACAGGCCGCGGCCTCGCTCCTCGCCGGCAGTCGATCACTGCATCGTCTTTTTCGGCAGCATGGACGGCAATGTCTACGCCCTGCAGTAAATTCAGTTTTTTCACGAGCTCCGGACTGTTGTGCCGCTTTTCAATCTCAATTATGCTAGGCCCGGTCGTTTTCCGATTTCACGAACCGAAGGCCGTCATGAATACGAGAGTCCTGGCGCAGATCATCGCCGCTGTGCTCTTTGTGGCGTCTGGCCCCGCTCTGATCGGCCGCGCTGGTTTTCCGCACGACAACGAGCAAGGACAAGAATCCCAGCGAGGAATGACTCTCCAACCGCCCTCGCGGGCTGCGCTGACATCGGAGCGCACCGGAGCTTACTTCGGACTCGTGATCGGAATCGACAACTACCGTCATTTGCCGACATTGAATACGGCGATCAAAGATGCGGAGGCTGTCGCCACAATTCTCCACAATCAATATGGGTTCGCCACAACAATTCTTCGCGATGCCACCCGCGATCAAATCTTGAGGGCGTTCAACGGATACCGGCGAGAGCTCGGCGAGAACGCCAACCTGCTGATCTATTACGCCGGACATGGAATTTACAACGCCGACAAGGCTTACTGGCTGCCGGTGGATGCGGAACCCGGAGATACAACCAACTGGATCATCGCCGATGACATTACGACCGACGTGAAGGCCATTCCCGCGAGGCATGTACTGATTATTTCGGACAGTTGCTACTCGGCCGGGATTACACGCGACATCAGCCTTGCATTCACGCCAAAAGAACTGGACCGCTACCTGGACAAGATGCTGCAAAGCAAGTCGCGCACGCTGATGTCGAGCGGCGGACTCGAGCCGGTCTCCGATCAGGGCGGTGCGGGCCACTCGGTCTTTGCCAGCGCACTGATCCGAGGGCTTACCGAAACCTCGGACGACGCCTTTTCAGCAGAAAATCTTTTTGAACGGTTCATCCGCGTGCCGGTGGCCGGCAAGTCCGAGCAGACGCCGCAATATAATGTGATTCGCAATTCGGGCCACGACGCGGGTGATTTTGTGTTCACGCACAGCCACGGGGCCGGCGTCACCGGCATGGTGAGAAACCCTTCGCGCACGCCATCGGCAAAACCCAGCCCGCCCGACTCGCAACCTGTAAAGGTCAGAGAGCCCGCCCCGACTCGCGATGCCGTGACACCGGCGCCGACACCGGCGCAAGAAGGAGCGAGTGTTGCAGGATGCTGGATGTGGCCGAACAATACGCTCGTGGCTATGCATCCTGACGGCACAGCCACGACCGGTCTATTGACAGGGCGCTGGCGGCTGGTGGATTCAGCGCGGCAAATCTACACAGTCACCTTTCCGCTAAGCATAGTGGATACGGTAACGCTGACGCCCGATTACCTGCACCTCTCGGGCGCGAATCAGTTCGGCCCCCTGTCGGCAACCCGGCTGTCGAACGGGAAAACAGGAGCAGCCGGCAATGTGGTTGGAAACTGGCAGTGGAGTAACGGGGTGAACGTGACGATCAATCCCGACGGGACAATGAGGGCGGGGTCGATCGTCGCGCGTTGGACGGTTGCGGATGCGGCCGGGCGGGTTTACAAGTTCGCATGGCCTGATCCAGTCGACACGGTGACGCTTTCGCCGGATGGCCTGCATCTGGCCGGCAGCAACCAATACGGCTTCCCCGCGGGCGGAACCAAAAGCCCTTGCTCGCCTGGAAATTAACGTGTGGAAGTGGCAGGGACGTCAGTAGACAGCGTTTTTCAGCAGCCTTTTAGCCCCTGTGCCAACTCGCATGAGCCCCCCCCGGTAAATGCCGGGGCCTTGCCGCATCTCGCTTCTTTCTGGGAATTTGCACAGCTTGGTCCCACCGTTTTGAACCGTTTTGCAGTTGAAGGCGGCAGCAAACCGTACTATCTTCTAAGTCCCCCTCGGGCCGTTATTTTCCCCAGGTTTTCGGCCCGCATTCATTCAGTTGGTATCGGTGTGCCTTGGTCCGTCGGCTCGGCGGAACTTCAAGGGGGGTGCAATGAAAACTGTATTCGGCCGCGGCAGGAAACTGTTTCTAACTATCTTCGTCATCTGCCTCGCGACTTCCGCGCTGGTCATCAGCCTGGGTGTACCGGGTCTTTTCCAGGGGGATTTGCGCCGCGGCGACGCACGCCAACCGGCATCCGTTCCGGCCATCGTGGGCCGGCACAACGGTGCAGCGTTATCCGTTCAGGCGCCGCCGGCTCCGCAGCCCGCGCCCAATTCGCGTCCCCGTGCGAGCCTGCTCATCCTCCCCGGCCCGCCCTCGTCCGCAAATGCTTCCTCATTCATGCCAGCGGCCAAGCCGCCGGCGCCCAACCCGCTGCCGCAATTATCGAAGCCTCGGACCAGCACCGCTCTGGTGCCCATCAATTTTCAACCGAACCGCGGTCAGGCCGCCAGCGATGTGCGCTATATCGCCCACGCTCCCGGCTACGATGTCCAACTGCAGGACCGGGCGCTGACGTTCAATTTATTTTCCAGCCCGGCAATGCCGGCATCGCGCTCCACCGGGCCGATGCTGCCGCCGGCTTCAGCCGGGCGTGAAACCACCGTCGGTCTTGAACTTCTCGGCGCCAGCGAACATCCGCAGTTGAGTGCCGTGGGCGAGCTGCCGGGAAAAGCCAACTACCTGCGTGCTTCGGATCCGGCCACCTGGATCACCGGCGTGCCCACCTATGCGGGCGTGCTTTATAGCAACCTCTACCGCGGCATCGATGTCGTTTTCCACGGCACCGGCAACCGCCTGGAGTACGACTTCACGGTGGCGCCCGGCGCCGATGCCGGGCAGATTGCCTGGCGCTTCGACACCGCCGCCGTCACCCTGGCCGACTCCGGCGATCTGGTGCTGGAAGCCGGCGGCGCCGAACTCAGGTTCATGAAACCGGTCATCTACCAGTCGGATCAGTACGGGCGCCAGTACGTCGCCGGTTCTTATCATCTTCAGCCGAGCGATGGCGGCACCCTGGTGCGCTTCGACTTGGGCGCGTATGACCACCGCCGCGCCCTGGTCATCGATCCGGTTCTGAGCTATTCCACGTCCACCACCGCCGCTTATGGATATCTCGGTTCCATGGCGGCCGACAGCGCCGGCAACGCGTACGTGACTTCCGCCTCCGGCATCCTCCAGGTCACCAAGCTGGCAACCGACGGCGCCACCATGCTGTATCAGACCAGCATCGGCTCCGGCTATTCGGCGAATGCTGCCGGTGTGGTCGTGGACAACGCCGGAAACCTGTACCTTACGGGCACAACCGGGCCGGGTTTCCCGACCACCTCCACCGCCTATCAGCCCGTTTCCGGCTCCGGAGCGCATGCCTACTTGACGGTGTTGGATCCCACCGGCTCCACCCTGGTTTATTCCACTTACCTGCAAGGCAGTTCGGTCGATTCCGCCGTCGCGCTCGCCCTGGACAACAGTGGCGCACACCCATTGCCGGTGATCACCGGATTCACCTACTCCACGGACTTTCCCAACACCAGCGGCGTCACCCTGACCGGCAGCCAAACCGCGTTCGTTGCCAAGTTCGATCCCACTCTCAGCGGCGTCGCTTCGCTGCTTTACTCCAACGTTGTGCCCGGAACCTATTCGTCTTTCGGGCAAGGCGCCGCGGCGGATGGTAGCGGCAACATTTACGCTCTGGTGCAGGCCCAAACGCTCACCACCACGCCGGGTGCGTTCACCTATGACGGTGTGTACGTCGTCTATGGCGGCGTGTACGTGGTGAAGCTGAATGCGGCCGGCGCCACCCAGTACATCGCGTATCTCGGATACGGCAACGGAGCCGACATTGCTGCCGACACATCCGGCAACGCCTATGTCGTCGGCGACCCTAATTACGGAGATTTTCCGGCCACCACCGGCGCGTACCAGACCACATTCCCGTTCGGTTTCCTGAGCGTGCTCAACCCGTCCGGTTCCGCGCTGGTTTATTCCACCTTTCTGGGCGGCCCCAGCGGGGATGTGACTCCCACTTCGGTTGCGATTCCCGCCGGATGCGCCAGCGCATGCAACGTCTACGTCGGCGGCTTCACTACCGCCAACGATTTCCCCACCACCGCCAACGCAATCCAGAAGACGCGCGGCGGCAATTCCGACGCCTTCATCGTCGAGCTCAGCGGCAACGGTTCCAGCGCTCTGTTTTCTTCTTACCTCGGTGGCATTTACGACGAGAACATTGATGCCAGCTATTATTATTACTACTACTATTACTATCGGCGCCTGCCCAAGGTCTCCCTGGACGGCGGCGCAACCCCCAACATATTTATCGCCGGGAATACCAACTCCCCCAATTTTCCGTTGAGCGGGCCGGGTTCGACCGGCGGCTACCTCACCAAAATCAGTCCTGCCAATGCCGGCATCGTCATTCCCGACCAGTACAAGATTAATTTCCCCACCCAGACGATCAACATCGCCAGTGCGCCCGTCACGTTGACGCTGCGCAATTACGGGTCGGCCACGGTGACCCTCTCCACCTTCACCACCACTCCCGGTTTTGCGCAGACCAACAGTTGTGGCGGCTCCATTGCCGGCGGCAGCAGTTGCGCTCTGCAGTTGACGTTTACGCCCACTTACACCGGCCAGGTTTCCGGCAGTCTCACCATCAACCATGATGGAACCAATAACCCGACCACCATCGCGCTTTCCGGCTTCGGCGCGAACCAGCCGCTGGTCAGCGTCACTCCTACTTCGCTGCATTTCGGAACTCAGGCGGTCAACACCAGCAGCTCGACGCTGGTGATCACGGTGACCAGCATCGGAACGCTGCCGGCCACGATTAGCTCCATCTACTCTTATGCGGGAGAGCCGGAGTTTGCCCAGACCAACAACTGCCCGGCCTCGCTGCTGCCGGGTGCGAGTTGCAGCGTGGCGGTCACCTTCTCGCCGCTCACCGTCGGGTACTTCAGCAGCACGCTTCTGATTCAGACCAACTCGGCGAACACCAGTTATTTCTACGTGAGCCTGGATGGCACGGCTTCCAGTGGAACCGGCATTGGCCCGGCGGCGCTGACGTTAAGCACCACGGCGGTCAACTTTGTCGATCAGGCGGTCGGCGCCGCCAGCGGCACGCAGTATGTCTACGTCTACAACACCGGCACCGTCCCGGTCACTTTCGGGACGCCGAGCATCGCTGGCGCCAACCCAGGCGACTTCAGCCTGCCGTACAACACTTGCCCCCAATCTGCAGTTGCTCCCGGCTACTCTTGCACGCTCGGCTTTATCTTCACACCCACCGCAACCGGTGCTCGTTCCGGCACTTTCACGCTGCCCAACAGCGCCGGCGCCGCGGTGCCGGTTTCCTTGACGGGAAACGGAATCCCGGCAGTCGGGAGCCTTCTGTTTTCGCCCGCCGCCATGGTGTTCCCCGACTCGGCGGTCGGATCAACCTCGGGAACACAGCAGATCGTGGTCACCAACCAGGGCAACACCGCGGTCACCATCGATCGCGTGTTTGACAGCGGTAACGATTTCCGCGTCACCAGCACCGGTTGCATTACCGTTCTGGCGCCGCATGGCTACTCCTGCTACATCGACGTGACCTTTACTCCCACCACCACCGGTCCAATCACCGGCACGGTCACGCTGGTGGACGATGCTCCGGGCAGTCCGCAAACCATCGGCTTGTCGGGGAACGGTGTCACGGCAGTTGAAACCCTGGTTGTGTCCCCGCCCAGCGTCGGATTTGACGACACCGTCCTTGGGTCTTCCACCTACACAACCGTGTATCTCTACAATCCGGGCACCTTCGACATCACCATTTCCAAGCTGGCCACCAGCCTCCCAGACTTTACTGCGAGCGGCTGCACCACCGTACCCGCGTTCGGATATTGCACCGTCAACGTCACTTTCGCGCCCAAGAGCGCAGGACCACGGTCCGACACGCTGACGATCACCGACACCGCGCCCGGTAGCCCACAGTCCGTTCCCTTGTTGGGCAATGGACTCACGGGCGTGAACAGCCTCGAGGTAACGCCGCTGATCGTGGGATTTCCGGACACGGTGCTGGGAGTCGCTTCCGGGGCACAAGCCATCACGCTCTACAATCCGGGCAACACCAACATCACCGTGACCAGCCCACCCACCGCCAGCGGCGACTTCACGGTGACGAATTACTGCGGCATCATCTACGCGGGAAGCTATTGCACCGAGTACGTAGTGTTCACGCCCACCTTGGCGGGGCAGAGAAGCGGCACGTTCAGCATCATGGATTCGGCCCCCAACAGCCCGCACACCGCCACTCTGCTCGGCAATGGTATTAACCCCTTCACCGAAGTCATTGCCACTCCCAGCAGCCTCGGATTCCTGGACCAGGTTGTCGGAACGACGAGCAACTACTCGCCCATCTATTTCTTCAACCCCGGTAACGTCAACGTCGGCGTCAGCAATGTTGCGATCAATGGCGATTTCGCAATCTACAGCAATGGTTGCAGCACACAGGTCCCGGCGCAGTCCTACTGCGTTGAATACGTGACGTTCTCGCCGACCGGCTCCGGCCCGCGTACCGGCACGCTGACCATGACCGACACCGCCGCGGGCAGCCCGCACGGCGTGTCTCTCTATGGCAACGGCCTGGCCGCCAGCGCCAGCCTTACGCTCACGCCCACCACCATGGATTTCGGCAACGTCCTGGCTGGAACCACCTCGCCGGCGCAGGCCCTGTACTTGACCAACACGGGCACGCAGCCCGTCAACGTGACCAGCGTCACTGCGAGCAATTTCTTCCAGGGTTCGGGGTGTGTTGGCACCATCAGCGCAGGCACGCAGTGCGGAATATCGGTGACCTACACGGGCAGCGGAACGGCCGCACAAATCGGCAACATCACCGTGCTCGATTCCTCCACCGGCATTGACCACACTGTGCAGTTGACCGGCACGCCGACCAGTACGGCGCCGGCCGTCTCCATCTCGCCCAACGGTCTGACCTTCGTTCAAACCGTGGTAGGGAAGACTGCCGCGGCGAGCGCCACCTTCGTCAACCGCAGCGGAGCGACGGTGACCGTCTCCTCGGTGGCACCATCGCCGGGGGACTTCGCCCTCAACAGCAATAATTGCAGCTCTGTTCCCAACAACGGCAGTTGCGCGGTCAGCATCAATTTCACACCGACGGCGAGCGGCGTGCGCACCGCCACCCTTACCTTCACCTACGGCACGGGCAGCACCATTGCGATTAATTTATCCGGATACGCCAAGCCCGCCACCACCGAACTGGTGTTGACCGCTTCCGCCCTCTCCTTCCCCGACCAGGTCGTCGGCACCAGCAGCGGCGCTCAGTTGGTGTATCTCTGGAACCAGGGGACGGTCCCGGTAAGTGTCAGCGGCAACATCAGCATCAGTCCCGCCGATTTCGCGATCAGCTCCACTTCATGCAATTCGGCCATTATCCAGGCGGGTTCCTACTGCTACGCTTACGTGGTCTTCCAGCCGGCCTCGGCGACCACGATCACCGGCGCATTGACCATCAATACCCTGGCCGATCCCGCCAGCCCGCACGTGGTCACCCTCACCGGCAATGGTGTGAGTCCGGTCAAGAACCTGGCGTTCAGCGCCACCTCGATGCAATTCCCCGATCAACCTGTCGGCTTCACCAGTGCGGTGCAGTACGTCTACCTCTACAACTCCGGCAACACCAATGTGACCCTCACTTCCATCACCCCCAACGGCGACTTTGCCGTGCCCTCCAACGCATGCGGTACCACCGTATATGCGCACAGCTACTGCTATCTGTACCTTACCTTTACCCCTTCACAAACAGGTCTGCGCTCCGGCTCGCTGGACATTGCCGACGACGCCACCGGCAACCCGCACAGCATCGCACTGTCGGGCAACGGCATCCCCGCAACCAAGACGCTCACTCTGACCGCCACCTCGCTTGCCTTTGCCGACCAGCCGTTGAACACAGCGAGCAACTACCAGTACTTTGTGGTTTACAACACCGGCGCAGCGCCGGTCACGTTTACGCCGATCACCACCGTGGGCGACTTTAGCCTTTTCGCCTACTACAGCGGCTGCCAGTCGGGCTCGGTGTCTCCGGGCTCGTACTGTTATGTGTACGTGATCTTCCAGCCGACGGCGACGGGAACGCGCACGGGCAGCCTGACCATCAATAGTTCTGCCGGAGCCTACCCGGTGTCTCTTACCGGCAACGGTGTTGCGGTTGTCCACAGCGCCCGCGTCGGCGCCACCGCGCTCACTTTTCCCGACCAGGCGGTCGGAATCACGAGCGCCTATCAGACCGTAGCGCTCTACAACACCGGCAATGTGCCGCTGAATGTCTCCAGCGTTAACGTCACCGGCGATTTCGGCAATCCCTACGCGTACACCTGCAACCCCGCGGCCATTGCCCCGAAATCCTACTGTCAGATCTACGTGACGTTTACTCCTACGGCCACCGGCCTGCGCAGCGGCACGTTGACCATCACCGATGACTCCGCCGCCGGGACGCACACCGTGACGCTGAGCGGCAACGGCCTTACTCCCACCTCGACTGTCACCTTGATTCCGGGCAACCTGCAATTCCAGCCCCAGGTGGTCGGCACCACCAGCTCGTATTTCTATGTTGCCGTCACCAGCACTGGCAATTCCCCGGTTAGCATCACCGGCGCCAACGTCACCGACACCATCACCGGTTCCGGTTTCGCTCTTTATTACAACGGCTGCGGCACGCTGCAAAACTTCGGCAACCAGTGCTACGTCTATGTGACCGTTGCCCCGACGATTTCTGGGCCCTTGTCCGGCACCCTCACCATCACCGATACCGCCACCGGCAGCCCGCATAGCATCGCGCTGGCCGGAACCGGCGTTGCCGCCAACTCGGCAGTGCAGCTCTCGCAAACCAGCCTCACCTTTGGAAACCAGGCGGTGGGAAGCACCAGCCCGGTCCAGTACGTCTACCTGGTAAACCAGAGTTCGAATTACATCAACATCACCAATTTCGCCGTCAGCCGGCGACTACCAGGTCAGCGGGTGTGGTACGGGGTCCTACATCTACAGCACTCAAAGCTGCGTGTTTTACATCTACTTCAAGCCCACCGCGACCGGCGCACGCCCTGGCAGCATCACCATCACCGACACCGGCGCCGGCAGCCCGCGCACCATCACCCTCAACGGTACCGGCGTCAATCCATTTCCGATCGCGACCCTGTCCACCAACAACTTCGTATTCGCCTCGCAGAACATCGGTACCAGCAGCGCGTATCAGTACTTCACTTTGAGTAATACCGGGACCGCGCCGCTGAACATCAGCAGCATTGCTTTTGCTCCTGCGACAGCGGACTACGCGTTGACCCCCGCCGGTTCCTGCGGAGCTAGCTTGGCTGTGAATGGCTCCTGCTATACCTACGTCACCTTTACTCCGTCTGCTCTTTCCGGCCCCGGCACGCGCAGCGCGACGCTGGTGATCACCGACAACGATGCCAGTGGCTCGCAATCGTTGAACATTACCGGAAACGCCCTGGCGGCGAGCCCGCTGGTTGCGCTCTCGCCCACCTCGGTCTCCTTCGGAAACCAGGCAGTCAACGTTCCCAGCACGCCGCAAACTGTGACCCTGACCAACCAGGGCAACGCGGCGCTCACCATCACCAGCGTCGCTGCCAGCTCGCAGTTCGCGGTGGCGACCAATAACTGTCCAGCCACGGTGAACGCCCTCGCCAATTGCGCCATCACCGTCACCTTCACGCCCGCAGCCAGCGGCGCACAGAGTGGGACGCTCACCATCACCGACAGCGCGGCGGGTAGTCCGCACATCGTCGGTCTTTCCGGCACGGGCGTGGGCTCGCCCTCCATCTCGGTGAGTCCCGCCAGCCTCATCTTCAGCAACCAGCAGGTCGGCGTCGCCAGCACGCAGCAGTCAATTGTCATTTCCAATTCCGGTTCCCCGATGCTGATCACATCCATCGGCATCACCGCCGGAGATTTCTCCAAGACCAGCAATTGCCCGCTGAGTCCGAGCACGCTGGCAACGAACGGTAGCTGTTCGATTGGCGTGATCTTCACCCCCACCGCGGTCGGCACCCGGTCGGCCACCATCACCATCAACGACAACGCCGGCGCCGGCCAGCAAACCGTTCCCGTCAGCGGCACCGGCATCGGTCTGCCCGCGGTCACGCTATCCAGCACCAGCCTTACCTTCGCCGACCAGAACGTGAGCACGTCCTCGGCATCGCAGCCCGTCACCCTGACCAACAGCGGGGGCGGCCCGCTGGCCATCGGCAGCATCCAGCCCACTGCCGGCTACGCGCAGACCAACAACTGCGGCAACAGCCTCGATGCCGGCGCCAGTTGCACCATCAATGTCTCCTTCGTTCCCACCGTCATCGGCACGCAAGCCGGCAGCATCGGTATCTCCGACAGCGCAGCGGGCAGCCCGCATTCCATCTCGGCCACCGGCGTCGGCCTCGGCGCGCAACCCACGTTCAGTCCTACCTCGCTTGATTTCGGCTCCGTTGCCGTCGGCACGCCTACCACCGGGCCGGCCGTCACGCTGACCAACACCGGCAACGTGACCATGAACATCACCAATTTCCAGATCAACACGCCGCCGTACAGCCAGACCAACAACTGCGCATCCACGCTTGCGCCCGCCGCCAGTTGCACCGTCACCGTGGTGTTCAACCCGACCCTCGCCGCCACGCAAAACGGAACGCTGTATGTCGTTACCAATGGAATCAACGGGGGCACAGCGGCACTGAATCTGACCGGCGTTGGTTTCGGGCCGGTCGCGGGATTGAGTCCGGCATCGCTGAATTTCGGCAGCGTCACCGTCGGTACCGCCAGCCCGGTGCAGACCGTCACCCTCTCCAGCACCGGCAGCACCGCTCTCACCATCACCGACATCACCTTCAGCGGCAGCGGCGATTACAGCCAGACCAACACCTGTCCCGCTACTTTAGCTACTGGTTCTAACTGCACGATTTCAGTGACCTTTACGCCCGGCGGGGTGGGGACGCGAAACGGCACCCTGCTCATCTACGACAACACCGCCAGCAGCCCGCACCAGGCGCCGCTGAGCGGCATCGGCCTGGGGCCGGCGGTCACCTTCAATCCGCCCAGCCTGAATTTCGGCACCATCAGCCTGGGCACGACCAGTTCTTCGCTGCCCCTGACCTTGACCAACTCGGGCACCAACGCGTTGCTGATTTCCGCCATCACCGCCAGCTCCGAATTTGCTCAGACCAATAACTGCCCGTCCTCGCTGGCGGCTTCGGTGAGTTGCACCATCAGCGTCACCTTCACTCCTGCCGGACCGGGAACGCGGAATGGTTCCATCACCGTGGCCAGTAACGCCGGTCCCCAGAGCGCCTCGCTGACCGGCGTCGGCACCGGACCCCAGGTGCAACTGTCGCCCTCCTCGTTGTCGTTCGGCAGTTTGCCGATCGGTTTGACCAGTGCTCCGCAATCGGTGGCTTTCACCAACACGGGCAATGCCGCGCTCACCATTACCTCCATCGTGCCCAGCACCGATTTCGCGGAAAGCGATAATTGCCCGGCGACCCTGGGCGCAGGTTCGTTCTGCACCCTTACCGTCACGTTTACGCCTTCGGTGGTCGCGCCGGAGACCGGCGCCATCACCATCACCGACAGCGCCGGCGGAAGCCCGCATCAAGTGACCTTGAGCGGCACCGGGACCGGTCCGCAAACCGATCTCGCCGTGACCGGCACGGTGAGTCCGGCGTCCATTCTGCCCGGCGGCAGCTTCACCTACACCTTCGTTGTGACCAACGGCGGGCCTTCGCCCGCCACCGGCGTGGCGCTCAACATCGCCCTGCCTCCCGCCGCTAACGCGACGTTGAATTCGGTTAACACCACCGCCGGCACTTGCACCGGCACGGGCCCGCTTGCCTGCAACATCGGAAACCTCGCCAAGTTGAGCACCGCGACCGTCACCGTCGCCATGACCGCCACTGCGGTCGCCAGCTTCCCGGCGACCGGCACGGCGTCCGGCAGCGAGACCGATCCATTGATCTCGAACAACAGCCTGACCCTGACCTCGGCTGTGCTGGCCGCCGATCTTGCCGTCGTCGGCGCCAGCGCGCCCACCACGGTCGACGGCACGCCGGCTTACACCATGATGGTGACCAACAACGGGCCTTCGCCGGCCACCAACGTGACCCTGACCTGCGCCTACGACCGTTACGTGTACCTCGGCTACAGCACCCCGTATGGCACCTGCACGTATTCCGGCGCATCCTTGACGTGTTCGCTGGGCACATTGGCCGTGGGCGCCAGCACCGGCGTCACGCAACTGGTGCAGCCGCCGAACACCGGCTGGGCGAGCATTAACTGCACCGCGTCCGCCACCGAGGGCGACCCCAACCCGGTCAACAATTTCGCCCAGATCTCGCCTCCGCTGGACTCTTTCAACACTCCGAGCGGCGACAACGTTGCCGTGCAACTCGCCGACGTCCCCTCCGGCACCCTGGCCCGCGTGACCTTTGCCAAAGTTACTCAGCCCGGCACCACGTCGCTCACGCGAACTGCCGGCGCCACCCCGCCCTCGGGCTTCCGTACCGGCGCGCAGCCCGCCACCTTCGACCTGAGCACTTCGGCGCTCTACAATCCGCCGCTCACCGAGTCGTTTGGATTCCCGCCGGCCCAGTTCCACAAGCCGGCGCAGGTCCACTTGTTCCACATGGAGGGTGGCGCCTGGGTGGACCGCACTGTGGCGATGGATCTTTCCACCTACACCGTGTCGGCGTTGACTTCATCGCTCTCGCCGTTCGCCCTGTTCGAGCCGGTGAACCATCCGCCGGCGGCCAACGCGGGCGCCGATCGCACCGTATCGGGCGCCAGCGTTGTGGGCGCTTCGGTCGTACTGGATGGCTCATCTTCGACCGATCCCGACAGCGACTCGCTCACCTACCGCTGGACCGGGCCGTTCCCCGAAGGCAACGGCGTCGCGACCGGAGCGAAACCGTCCGTCACCCTGCCCTTCGGCGCCTCCAAAGTCACGCTCATCGTCAACGACGGGGAAGTGGACTCCGCGCCGGCCGCCGTCAACGTCACCGTCTCCGACTTCGCCCTTGCCTTGAGCGAGTCCTCTGCCAGCCTCAAGCGCGGACAGTCCACCACGCTCAACGTGAACATCACGCCCAAGGGCGGCAGCTACGACCAGTTGGTCACGCTGGGCTGCGCCAATCTGCCCGCTTCCATGACCTGCCAGTTCTCTCCGCCGACGGTCCAACCCGGCGCCTCCGGCGCGAATGCCGTCCTCACCCTGACCTCCACCGGGCTGGCTCAAGGCCGGCGCGCGCCGCGTCCCCTGTGGGCGATGTGGACCGGCTTATTCGGCGTGCTCGGCATCGTGGTTGCCGGCGCCAAGCGCGGCCGCGCCTGGACTCTGTTGCTGATCGTGCTGGTGCTGACCGCGATCTTCTACACCGGATGCGGCGGCGGCGCCTCTTTCGCTCCTCAGAACAACACGACCCGAGCACCACCGTGATCATCACCATCACCGGCAGCTCGGGCGGTCTGCAGCGCTCAACCACCGCGAACATCACCATGAACTGATAGCGGTTGCCCCACCCTTGTCTCTCCCCGGTTTTGGGAGAGACAGGGTGGGGAATTACCATGTAGTTGTGCAACGCGACCTCTTCATTCAACTCGTCAAAAAGGAACTGGATCGCCTGCCCCGCCAGTTTCGCAGCCGCATTCATAATGTCGCGGTGCTGGTCGAGGACCTGCCGCCTGAGCAAATTGAATCGCGGGGCGCCCGCCGACCGCGCTCGCTGCCGCCGCGCGAGTTGGTGCTCGGTGTATATCGCGGCATTCCGGCGACCAAGCGGAGCGTCTTCAATCTTCCAACGGGCCCGGACACCATCGTCCTCTACCAGAGAAACATTGAAGCGGTTTGTTCCTCCGACGACGAAGTCCGCGAGCAAGTCCGCCGCACCGTCATCCACGAGCTCGGCCACTACTTCGGCATGGATGAAGACCAACTCCGCGACGTGTAAGCGTGATGGTGTGGACGTGATGGTGCCCCACATCTGCCCGGTTTTGGCAGATGTGGGTGTTACTCCGCGTGCCTTGTGCCTTGCGCCTGGAGCCTGACCAGTCCCTTGCGGCTGCATTTCGAACCGACTAAACTTGCAGTAACCTCTTTGCACTTTTTCCCGGGATGCGTCATGCCGGCCGCCGTTGTGGGGTAGGTCTCTTGTCAAGCGGGGAAATAAGCTCGGGCTGCTTGCAACTCGGACAAAGGAATCTATGAATACGAAACCCGTACTCGCGCCGGAGCCCAACGTCGATGAAATCTCCGAGTGGCTCGAAGCCTTCGACCAGGTCGTGGGCGAGGAAGGCGCCACCCGCGCCTGCCAGATCCTGAAGGCCCTCACCGCCCGTGCGCGCCTTGCCGGCATCGATGTCCCGGTCCAGCTCAACACACCTTACGTCAACACCATTCGTGCAGATGAAGAGGAGGCCTACCCCGGCGATCGCGTCATCGAGCGCCGCATCAAGAGCCTCATCCGCTGGAACGCGCTCGCCATGGTCCATCGCCAGAACAAGAAGGACCCCGGCATCGGCGGCCATATTTCTACCTACTCATCCATCGCCAGTCTTCTGGAAGTCGGCTTCAATCATTTCTTCCACGCCAACTACGGCAACCAGCCCGGCGACTTTGTCTACTTCCAGGGCCACGCCTCGCCCGGCGTGTACGCGCGCGCATTTCTGCTGGGCAGGCTTGCGGAGAAGGACCTGGAAAATTTCCGCCACGAACTGCGTGATGAACCCGGTCTCTCCTCCTACCCGCATCCCTGGCTGATGCCGCACTTCTGGCGTTTCCCGACCGTCTCCATGGGCCTCGGTCCCATCAATTCCATCTACCAGGCGCGCTTCATGCGTTACCTGGAGAATCGCGGCATCATTCCCGCGACTCCGCGCAAAATCTGGGCCTTCGTGGGCGACGGCGAAACCGACGAGCCGGAAGCCCTGGGCTCGCTCACCCTGGGCTCGCGCGAGAAACTCGACAACCTGATCTGGGTGGTCAATTGCAACCTCCAGCGCCTCGACGGCCCGGTCCGCGGCAACGGCAAGATCATCCAGGAACTCGAAGCCGCCTTCCGCGGCGCCGGCTGGAACGTCATCAAGGTCATCTGGGGCGCCGACTGGGACCCCCTGCTGGCGCGCGACAAGAGCGGCCTGCTGCTGAAGTGCATGGAAGAAACCGTGGACGGCGAATGGCAGGCGCTCAAAGTCAAAGGCGGCGCCTTCATCCGCAAGGAATTCTTCGGCAAGTATCCTGAGTTGCTCGACCTGGTGGCTCACCTGAGCGACGCCGAACTCACCTCGCTGCGTCTCGGCGGCCACGATCCGCAGAAGATCTACAACGCCTACAAGCGCGCCGTCGAGCACAAGAACGGGCCCACCGTCATTCTCGCCAAGACGATCAAGGGTTACGGTCTGGGTTCCGCCGAAGCGCGCAATGCCACCCACCAGGAAAAAAAGCTCACCGACGAACAGCTCGCCGCCTTCCGCAAGCGCTTTGAAATTCCCATTCCCGAGGAGGCGGCGAATGAGGGCACGTTCTATCGCCCGCCGCAGGACAGCGAAGAAATCGTTTACATGAGGGACCGCCGCCGTGCACTCGGCGGCTACATCGTCATTCGCGAGGACGGCGACTTCAAGTTCAGCGCTCCGCCGCTCGATAGCTTCACCGAATGGCTGGAGGGCTCCAAGGGCCGCGCCGTCTCCACCACCATGGGCTACGTCAGCATCCTGCGCCACCTGCTGAAGCACCCCGACATCGGCAAGCTCATCGTCCCCATCATTCCCGACGAAGGCCGCACCTTCGGCATGGAAGCCATCATTCGCCAGGTCGGCATCTACGCCAGCCAGGGCCAGCTCTACAAGCCTCACGATCAGGACATGCTGCTCTACTACCGCGAGGCCAAGGACGGCCAGATCCTGGAAGAGGGAATCACCGAAGCCGGCTCCATGGCCTCCACCACCGCCGCCGGCTGCGCTTATTCCAACTACCACGTGCCCATGATCCCGTTCTTCACCTTCTATTCCATGTTCGGATTCCAGCGCGTGGGCGATCTCATCTGGGCTTTCGCCGACGCTCGCGGCAAAGGCTTCATCGTCGGCGGCACCGCCGGACGCACCACCCTCGCCGGCGAAGGCCTACAGCACCAGGACGGACACAGCGTCGTCCTCTCCAGCCTTGTCCCCACCTGCGCGACTTACGATCCGGCGTACGTCTACGAGATCGCGGTGATCATCCAGGACGGCATTCGCCGCATGTATCAGGAAAGGGAAGACCGCTTCTACTACCTCACCGTCTACAACGAAGACTACCCGATGCCCGAGATGCCCGCCGGTGTGAGCGATGGCATTCTCCGCGGCATCTACAAACTGAAATCAGCTCCCGGCGGCAAAGCCACGGTGCAGTTGTTCGGCAGCGGCGCCATCCTGAACGAAGCCGTGCGCGCGCAGGCTATCCTCGCCGAACAATACGGCGTGCAGGCTGACGTGTGGAGCGTCACCAGCTACAACGAGCTTCGCCGCGAGGCCCTCGCCATCGAGCGCTGGAACCGCCTGCATCCTTCCCAACCGGAAAGAAAGCCCTACATTCTCACCGCGCTCAACGGCGCCAGGGGCCCCATCGTCGCCGCCACCGATTACATGAAGATCGTTCCCCACCAACTCGCTCCCTGGTTGCAGGATCGCCTGGAATCGCTGGGCACCGATGGCTTCGGCCGCAGCGACAATCGCCAGCACCTCCGGCGCCACTTCGAGGTCAACGCCGAATCCATCGCCGCCGCCGCCCTGGCGCGGCTCGCGCGCGACCACAAGTTCGACGTCGGCCGCGCTCAGCAGGCCTTTGCCGAACTCGGCGTGGACACGGAAAAAATTGACCCCGCCCGCGCCTGAAACGGTCACTTCCCGAACCGCAATTCCCGTTTGTATCTAGGGAGTTGCCGCGACCTAGTGTTGACGCAGGTACTTTGGTGCACCCGCTTGTGATCTGCATCACTGTGAGTGCGCTCGGAGAGGAGCATGCTGCGTTTATGAAGGCAGCTCTATCGCGCTGGGCCTTCCTCCCCTTCCTGGCACTGCTCATGTGGTTTGCCTGTTCCCGTGGCTCGCAGCAGGCGCCGCCGCCCGCCGGCGGGATCACCTCGGGCCCCGAGATGTACACCGACTACTGCGCCAGTTGTCACGGCGTCACCGGCAAAGGCGACGGTCCTGCCGCGCCCGCGCTGAAGGTCCCGCCGCCCGACCTCACCGTCCTGGCCAAGCGCAACGGCGGCCGCTATCCCGACGGAAAGATCTACCAGATCATCGAGTGGGGCGGCGCCATTGCCAGCCACGGCTCCCGCGATATGCCCGTCTGGGGCGTCGCCTTCCGCCCTCTCACCCGCGAAAATCAGAAGCAAGTCTCGGAACGCATCCGCGTCCTCACTGAATACATTGGAACCCTGCAACAGAAATAGCTGTGCGTTCCGAGCTGCGAGTTCTGAGTTGTGAGTGTCAACTTCTGATTTGTGACTTCTCGCTTCTCACTTCCCAAACGGCTGTCATCCTGAGCGAGAGCCTGTCCTGAGCGAAGTCGAGGGGACCCTACTCCGCCAACCGCGTTTCTGGTATTTTCAACGATCCTTCAGTCCCGCCGCCGTATTCGTTGCCCGCAATGCGCCGGTTGAACATCGCCACGGTTACAATGTTTCACCGGAATTTGCTCCGCCTGACGACTGGAGACTGACGACCGAATCCCATGTCCCATAAAGACACCGTCCGCGAAGAGTTCACCCGCCAGGCGGAAGCGTTCGCCACCGTCGCCGTGCTGCACAATCGCGAGCGCCTCGACCGCCTGGTCAATGCCATCAATCCTGCGCCTGACGCCCGCGCGCTCGAGATCGCCACCGGCCCCGGTCATGTCGCCATGGCAATGGCCGGGCGCTGCCGCGAGGTGGTTGGCGTGGACATTACCGACGCCATCCTCGCCGTCGCCGAGCGCACCCGTCGCGAGCGCAGTCTCGCCAATATTCGTTTCCAGCGCGCCGACGCCGAGCAACTCCCCTTTGCCGACGGCGAATTCGACATCGTCTTCTGCCGCTTCGCCTTGCATCACTTCGAAGATCCGGCCGTGCCCTTGCGCGAGATGACGCGCGCCTGCCGCGCCGGCGGCTGCGTCGCCGTCGAAGACCTCGCCGCCAGCGAACTCCCCGAGCGTGCCGCCTTCCAGGACCAGTTCGAGCGCCTGCGCGACCCTTCGCACACCCGCGCGCTTCCCATCAGTGAATTGGCGCACATGTTCGGGGCGCGCGCTCTCGAGATCGAAACCGTCACCACCAGCGAAATCGTGCAACCGGTGGAGTACTGGATGAGTTATTCGCACACTCCGCCCGATCGCGCCGCCGAAGTCCGCGCCATGTTTGCCCGCGATGAGCAGGAAGACCTCAGCGGAGCTTGCCCCTTCCGCCGCGACGGCGAGTTCTTTTTCATTCAGAGGACCGTCACCCTCGTCGCCCGCAAACTCTGAAACGCGCATAGCGAAAATATTAACGGCTGTCATCCTGAGCGAGGACGCGCGAGAGAACCAGCGCGCCTGATTTTGCCGTACGGGTTCGCGCGTCCGAGTCGAAGGACCCCTATACTGCAACTGACTCGACAACAATCGAAAGGCGCTTCTACCAACAACCGATCACCGATAACCGACAACCTCTTATAATGTCGCCGTGCTCCGAAACATCGCCGTCCTTTTGCTCCTGACTTCTTGTGCGTCAGCTCAACGAACTCCCATGCCCGACTTTTCCCTCACCACCGCTGAACGATTCGCCGCGCTCGCTCTCGCCTGCGTGCACAAGGAATATCCCAACAAGATCGGCCACGTGCTCAACAGCGATGCCGACGTCGCCCCGCCGCGCAAGCTCACGCCTGCCTTCTACGGCTGCTTCGACTGGCACTCTTCGGTGCACGGACATTGGCTGCTGGCGCGCCTTGCCCGCACCTTTCCCGACGCGCCCTTCACGCCCAAGGCGATCGAAGCGCTGCGGCAAAGCCTCAACCGCGCCAACCTGGAAGCAGAGGCGCGTTACCTCAATGGCGAGGGCCGCGCCAGTTTTGAGCGACCCTACGGCCTCGCCTGGCTGCTGCAACTCGGACAGGAACTGCGCGAGTGGGACCATCCCGCGTCGCGCGAGATGGCGGCCAACCTCCGTCCGCTGGAAGACGCCGCCACCGCGCGCCTGAAGACCTGGCTGCCCAAGCTCTCGCACCCGGTGCGCTCCGGCGAGCACAGCCAGACCGGCTTCGCGCTCGGACTCATCCTCGACGCCGCCCGCGGTTCCGGCAATCGCGAGTTTGCCGCCCTTGCTGCCGACCGTGCGCGTGCCTTTTATTTCGACGATAAGAACTGCCCCATGTCGTACGACCTCTCCGGCGAAGACTTTCTCTCACCCTGTCTCGCCGAAGCGGACGTCATGCGCCGCGTCCTGCCGCCCGCCGAATTCGCGCGATGGCTGCGTGGATTTCTGCCGGATATTCCGGTGAACGGTTCCGCTGAATGGCTGCGGCCCGCCGTGGTCACCGACCCGAGCGACCCCAAGCTCGCGCACCTCGACGGCCTGAACCTCAGCCGCGCCTGGATGTTGGAGGGCATCGCCTCCGGCCTTCCCGCCAACGATCGCCGCTTGGCCTCGTTGCGCGCCGCCGCCGCCGCGCATCGCACCGCCGGCCTCGCCTCCGTTACCGGCGCGCACTACGAAGGCGGCCACTGGCTCGGCAGCTTCGCCGTGTACCTGGTCACCGGCCGTGGGCTATCGAAATAGCGCCACCTGATATGCCAGGTGATATGGGCTGTTCACGCCAGTTATTGAACTTCGAGTGACTCCGACGTAAATTGCCAGCACGAGGAATGTCGCAAATGCAATTGCCAAAGCTGTTCCGTACTCGTGCGTTCGCCGTTATCGTTTTAATCGGTGCTCTCGTTGCGGAGTTCTTTCTACTTGAAGGCACAATCGGCATCAGCCTTCCATCAGACCGCAATTCTGCTTTATCTACCGTCGAAATCAAGGAGCAAGGCACCAGCGTACACTTCATTACTCGGAACAAGCGGTTTACCGTGGTCGATTTCTACACAGCGCACGGCTCTCGCGTTGAGGCGTTGGTGCTTCGTGAATCGTTCTTCATGGACCGGGAAGAAGGCGTTGAGGGACCCCCAACTGCTGCGGTCACTGTTGAAGCAGTGAACGGCAAGGACGTGAGATGGACATTTCATGAGCCGGGAGAGCGCGGAGATGTCGTGACGAACAACCTGTACATGGTGACCGCGTATGGTGGCGGCGAGAGAGGAAATAGTTATACGTACTTTTCATTGGCAGACGGACGGAAAGTTCGTACCAACCAGTATGTTGAACTGTCTAGAGATGAGTTGGAGGCTCTGGACCTGTCGATTGCGAAGTAACCTTCGTGAAATCGCCATCACCAGCAATCGGCAGCTTCCAGGAACGCGGACGAAGCCGGGCTGAGCCCCCCAGGGGCGGCACTCTCACCACCGTCACATCAAGATGTCACCGGCCTCACTGACCTCCGCATCGTCTCCTGCCACAATTCCGCCCATGGACACGGAACCTGTCGCACCCGCCGAATCTCCGGTATCCGCGGCACAACGCGCGGAACAGGAGCGAATAGCAAGCATCCTCCGCCGGGTCCAACTTGGCGACACCACCGTCACCGACGAGGTTTACTGGCTGCAAATGCAGGAAGATTTTGTCACCGGGAAGAAATGAACTGTGCAGCGGAGCGGAATTTCCTGTCAGGTGGTTGCCCCACCCTTATCGCTCCCGGGGGCGCCTGCCCCGAAGCGCAGCGAGGCGGAGCGATAGGGTGGGGGTGTTTCCGGAGAGTGGAAATCAGCTAAACCGGTACGCTGCTTTCCTGCGCATCTATCGCGTCGATTGCGGTTAGGTCCTTGCATGGCAAGCAACGCGCAAGCCCAGCCAATTCTCCCGAATGTTTTCCGGCCGCATTCCTCTTTCCCGCAGCGCCCGCAAACTCAGCGCATCCGTCCGCTTTGCCAGCCTCTCGCACTTGTCGTCTACCAGCAGATCGCAGTGGTAATACCTGGGCGGCGCAATCCCCAGCGCTTCGCACAGCAAAATCTGGCGCGCCGTGGACTTCAGCAGGTCGCACCCGCGCACCACTTCCGTGATCCGCATGGCATCGTCATCCGCCACCACCGCCAACTGGTACGCCGGCACGTCATCACGCCGCCACACCACGAAGTCGCCGAAGTCTTTTCCCGCCGTGTACTGCTGCTCGCCCTGTGCGCCATCGCGGAACGAGATCACGCGCCCATCCGGCACGCGGAAGCGCCAGTTCACGCCCGCCGGCGAATCCACCGTCAACTTCCGCCCGCGGCACTTGCCGGAATACATCGGTTCATCGTTTGACTCGTGCGGCGCTTGCGCTGCCTCCGCCAGATCTTTGCGCGAGCACGTGCACGGATAAATCCACCCGCCCGCGTGCAGCTTCCGCCAGGCTTGCAGATACACGTCGCGCCGCTCGCTCTGCGAATACGGCGCGCACGGCCCGCCCACGTCCAGTCCCTCCTGCCACGCGATCCCGAACCAGCTCAGGTCTTCCATGAACGCGCGCACGTATTCCGGCTTCGACCGCTGCGGGTCGAGATCTTCATTGCGCAGCACCAGCACGCCGCCCGCCTCCCGCGCCCGCTCGTAGGCGGTCCAGAACGTTCGAGCGTGACCGACGTGCAGGTACCCGGTCGGCGACGGCGCCAGCCGCCCGCGATAGATATTGGCCGAAGACATTCAAGACAATAGTAAAGGGTGTGACCGACACAGACGTTGTTCGAGACCGGTAGGCCCCGGCGCCTCGCCGGGGCTGCATTCACCTTCAGCAAAAAGATGATCGCCGCGAGCGCCCCCGCTCGCGGCAATGAATCCGGCGCTGCGCCGAGGATGGCATTTCTGCCAATAGCGCTCCGGCCCGGAGAACGCTATCATTACCTCAGGCATGGCCGACCCCTCCAAGAGCATTCTCGTCGTCGACGACGATGCCTCCCTTTGCACGCTCATCTCCCACGTTCTCGAGCAGCGGGGGCATGCCGTGGTGACCTGCGGCACCGGTGTGGAGGCCGTCAACCTGCTGCGCAAGCGCCGGTACGACTTGCTCTTGCTCGACATTGGCCTGCCGGACATGGACGGGATGAACTTGCTCTCCGTCTGGCGTGGGCGCAATGGCACCAAGGTTATCGTCATCACCGCCGACGACACCGCCGAGACCCTGATGACCGCCATCCGCGGCGGCGCTTACCTCTACATCCGCAAGCCCTTCGAGCCCGAACAACTGCGCGACCTGGTGGCGACCGCGCTCAAGGCGCAGGAGCCGCAGCAGATCGAGGTCCTGTCCGCCAAGCCCGATTGGCTGGAGCTCTCGGTGCCATGCTCGCGCGACGCCGCCGAGCGCATGGACCAGTTCATGCGCCAGATCAAGATCGACCTGCCGGAAGACGCGCGCGAGGGCGTGGCACAGGCCTTCCGCGAGCTGCTGATGAACGCCGTGGAGTGGGGCGGCGAGCTCGATCCGACGCGGCGGGTGCGCATCTCGCTGCTGCGCACGCGGCGCATGCTTCAGTACCGGGTCTCCGATCCCGGCCCGGGTTTCCGGCTGGAAGACCTGCCGCACGCTGCCATCAGCAACGCGCCCGGCGATGTCTTTACGCACGAGACCGTGCGTCAGCAAAAGGGGCTGCGTCCGGGTGGGCTGGGGCTGATGATGGTGCGCGCTGTCGCTGACGAACTCCTTTATAATGAGAAGCATAACGAGGTAATCTTCATCAAGTACTTGAGTGAAGGCGAGGCCGTCGAGGACAAGAGCGCGACGGGCACTTAGGCGCACAAATGTTCTCCGTAGAACAATTGTGGAAAAGCCCAATCCGGGACGAATTCCAGGAAAAGATAACCAGCAAGTCACGCTGAGCGGTTCCGAAGCGGGAACGCTTGCGGGACGCTTTTCAGGCGCTCACCGCGGCGGGCAGCAGGGGCGCCTCGCGGCCGCGGGCGCTGACCGCCTCGACGGCGACGATGCGGCCGTCGCGTACCAGCAGTGCGTGGTCGAAATTGTTGACCGTGGGGCAAACGTGTCGTGGAACGATATAAATTATCTCGCCCACGGCCGGAACCGGCGCACCCGGCGGGACTTCGATGGGCAGGTGCTCCTCGCTGGGCTGGAGCGGCTTCAGTTCGGGGCGGCCGAGAATGGCGCAATTGGGAATGCCGGCGTCGGCGGAGACCGTCTTGTGCCCAGCATCGCAGGTGACGATGTTGGGGCGCGGATGGCTGACCACACGTGAGATGACAAGCGCGGCCGGCCGGTAACGATACTCAGCGGGAAGCTGGGCGGCGCTGGTGGTGTCGCCATACACCACCGTGCCGGGCGAGACGCGGTGGATCAAGTCCCGGCTGCCGAACGGGAAATAGGACAGCGAGCAGGGAAGAGCGGGCGTGCCGGCGGTGATCAATTCGCCGACCTCGATGCCGGCTTCGAGAACTGCCGAAGAAATCTGCATCAGGCGATCGTAGCCTGCGTGCGCCTGGCGGCAGCGGCCTGGAGATCGTCATCGTGCAGGTGGCCGTCGTAGTAGTGCAGGCCGCGGAACTCCAGGCCGGATTCGCGGATGTAGCCGGCCAGCGCGACAATCTCTGCGGCGCGCGCCTGCTCGACTCCGGTGCGGTCCATGCCGGAATTGATGTCCACGAACAGCCCGACAGGACTGCCTTTCCACTGGTCCACCTGGTCCGCATTTTCCACCAGCGCCGAAACACGGACCTGGGGAAACTCGGCGGCGATATCGCGCACGCGTTGGGCGTTGGCGCCGACCAGCGGATAAGCGACCAGCACGTCGCCGGCGCCCGCGCGGCAGGCGGTGAGAAGCTCCAGGGTGGTGGCACACTTGAAGTTCGCGACACCGCGCTCCACCAGCATGCGCATGATGGCGCCAATCTTGGCGGTCTTGACGTGGGGGCGCCAGCGGTTGGGGTCGCCGCCGAGCAGCTCAAGGGTGAAGGCGATGTTGTTCTCCACCGCGTCGAGGTAGATGGCGAGGGCGGGAGTGAGGACGCGGTCGAGTCCGGAGAGGGAGTAGTCGGGCATGAGGGAATTCTATCGGGTGATCGGGCGATCTGGTGATCGGGTGATTGAAACTAAGAACAAAACCATTGCCGATTGTCGATTGCCGATTGCGAAACGCCAGAAGCGACGCTTGTGGAGAAGCTCCCACCCCTGTTGCGCCGGTTGCGGCGGAACAAGGGTGGGAGCACGTCAGCGCCCTGCCTGAAGCCTGAAGCCTTGAGCCTGAAGCCTTTCTACTGTCCCCGGCTGGCCGGCGGAATGATGCCGTTCATGCGCAGGTACTCGACCATCTGGCCGTAGTGGTCGAAGTTGTGGCCGACGTTGAGCACGGCCAGGCCGAGGCGCGACACTTTATTGGGCCCAAACGGGCTCTGCACCAGGCCGGTGGCGCTGTCCGCGTTGATCGAGCTGTACGCCTTGTGGCAATAGGCGTAGGAGTCCTTCACGAACTTGACGCTGTCCGCCTTCGTCTTCACCGAGGCCGGTCCGCTTTCGCCGCCCGTGTCGACCGGCGGCTTTTCACCCAGAATCGCCGCGCAGATCATGTAATTGGCAGCGGCCACGTGGCGGACCTGCTGGCCAAAGGTACGCACGCCCTTGAACTCGCCGTTCGTGGGAGCGAATTCGTACTTGTCTTCCGGCATTGCCTCGGCGGCGGGGACGAACTCGCTTTCCGGGTAATTGAGGCCGCGGTCCAGGATCATGGTGACGGTTGGTGGTTGCGAGGGTTGTGCTGGCTTGGCCGGCGGCGCTGCGGGTGTCTGGGCTGGCGCAGCGGCGATGAACAAGAAAGTGAGCAACAGCAGGGAAACGAGTTTTTTCATGGTGCCTCTCTCTTCAGCATTGAGTGATTTAGTGATTGGTGATTTAGTGATTAGTGATTTAGTGATTGGCGATTTAGTGATTGCGCGGTTTGCTGATTAGATGAGGAGCATGGCTGGCCCCGAAATCACCAAATCACAAATCACTAAATCACTAAATGGAAACGTGGCCCCAAGCCCCATGTACAAACCTTCAGGTAATGGTCTCGCCGGCGCCGGCGGGCGGGAAGGCGAAACCGCCAGCGCGCAGGCGGAAGCGCCGGATGGTGGCCAGTCCCGCGAGCAATCCGACGCGCAGAAACCAGCAACGCCGCCGGAATTCCCCAGCGCTCCCCGACCGCGCCCCAGGCAGCGCTGCCCGCCGCCATTCCGCCCTGCAGCACCAGCAGATAAATGGAAAGCGTGCGCGCGCGCAGCCATGCCGGAGACATGGTCTGCGCCGAAACATTGAGGCTGGCGACGATGGCGATCCAGGCCACGCCGGCGGCGAAGAGCACGGCGCACAGCAAGGCGAACATGTGCACGCGCCCGGAAGCGAAGCTGGTCAGCGCGTATAGCACGGTGGCGAGCCCGACTAGCGTGTTGACCGAAACCACGCGCCGCAGCGCCGGCAGGGCAATGGCTCCGCCCAGTGCGCCGGCGCCGAAGAATCCGAGCAGCGCTCCGTAGCCGATGGACCCGAAGGGGCGCGCGATCAGCGGCAGCATGGCCAGCAGCGCGCTGGCGGAGAAGCTGAACACCGCCGTACGCACCAGCACCGCCTTGACCTCGTGCGAGTGGCGGACGTACTCGAAGCCGGTGCGCATGGCGCGCATCACGCGTTCGCGCGGCACCGGCGCCTCATGCGGGCGACGCTTCCAGCGGTAGAGAAAGAAGATGACGCCGAAGATGGAGACGGCGTTGATGAGGAACGCGGAACCGGTGCCGACGGCAGCGATGATGACGCCGCCGATGGCGGGTCCCACGGCGCGTCCCAGGTTGTATCCGGCGGAATTGAGCGCCACCGCGGCGGCGAAGTTTTTCTCGGACACGACTTCGGGCGTGATCGCCTGCCATGCGGGATCGTTCATCACGGCGCCGAAGCCGATCAGGAACGTGAACAGGAGCAGGATCCAGGGCGTGACCAGATTCAGGAAGGTGAGAATGCCGAGCGTGGCGGCGGCTACCACCATCCAGGTCTGCATCACCAGAAGAAAATGGCGGCGGTCCACCATATCGGCCAGGGCGCCCGCGGGCAGGAGCACGAGAAAGGCGGGAAGCGTGCTGGCAGCCTGCACCAGGGCCACCATCAGCGGCGACAAGGTAAGGCCGGTCATCAACCAGCCGCTGGCGACGCTCAGGATCCAGCGGCCGGTATAACAGACCACGGCGGCAATCCACAACGAGCGGAACAGCGGCTCGCGCAGCGGCGCCCATGCGCTCAGCGGGGCGCCCGGCGGCTTGAGTTGAATGCCGTGCAGTGCTTTTCCCAGTTCCGCCATTCCATCCTGTGTCGAGTTGCAGAACCGCGTGGGGAGCGCTGTTCCGGGTGGCAGGTATTGGATGTCCCGCTCACCCCGAGGTGACATCCGCCACTACTTTAAACGAGTCGAACGGCAAACGGTGAGTGGAAAACGACGCGGCAAGTTGTAAAAAGTTGTGAACAAGTCTACGCACTGGCGCCAGAGGTTTCGGCTTCGGCGATGGTCAACTGGACGTGTTCCCGGATGCGGTTGAAAAAGGCGAAGCTGACAAATCGTCGCTTGGCGGTCTTGCGGATGGCGCAAATTCCCATCACGAGTTCACCGTCCTGGAGCATGGTCTGCCAGTCCAGTTCGCTGGGCTCCACCGTGTCCTGGGGATGGGTATGAATGGTGCCAAGGATGGAAAAGCGCAGACCCTCCTCGCCCTCGGTCATGGGGTTGACATCGTCGTCCATCACCACGGCGCTCTTCGAGGCTTGGTGCTCCAGGTCGCGGAAGGCGAAGATGCGCGCCTGGGTGCCCACCATTTTGCCCACGACCTGCTCCAGGATTTCGCGGGGATAGGCCTTCAAAGCCCGCCGTTTGAAGGCGCCGAGCACTTTGCGGTCTACCACTACTTCCGTCACCTTTGGCATGGGCGCATAACACTATCAGAGTAGCGGGAGCGCATACAGCGGGGGTTCAGCTCACCCGGAAGCAATCCACCCGGGCGAGAAACGGACGAACCCAAACCTGCATTGGCTGTTGCGCACTGAACCGCCTGGCCGGAACGAGAGTCGCGCACCCATAACTGGGGATATGGCGATTTATCGCCAATTACAGAATCGAGGCCGGCAGGCCCCGCAACGGCCCGCCGGCCCTCGCCTCACTCGAGTTTGGCCGGCGATGTGAACGGCCTGGTGGCATCCACCACGAACATGACCAGGACATTGAGATCGCTCGTGCCGTTGCTGAAGACCTCCATCGGCATGTCGGGACCATGTCCAGTCATGGACTGGCCCGCCTCGACATGGATCACACCGTGCGAGGTCTTTTGGCCGAGCTGCCCGGTCAGTACATAGAAAGTTTCGGAGCCCGGATGGGTATGCACCGGCGTCTTGGCCCCGGGCGGTCCGCCCGCGTTGTTGATGCGCAGCAGATACTCGGGGGCAGTGATTGGGGGCACGGGCCCGATCTCGGCCACTTTGCTTCCGCCGGGCGTCGAGCCACCCTTGGGACCGAGCGTGAACAGCCAGACCTTGCCCGCAACTTCAACCGCCAGTGATGTTGGACCCGCGGCGGCCTGCGCCTGCGCCAGCGTGGGGAAATTCTCGACCAACCAATACCACGGCCCGGCCGGCAGTTGCTTGACCTTCTTCTCGGCCACCGGTTTGACGACAAATCCCTGTTGCGCTGCGGCCGTCGACGGCGAAAGCAACACTCCCGCCGCACACAGCGACAGCCCCAAAACGATGACACGCTGGGCAGCAGATATTCGCAGTTTCATCGCTCTCCTCCTCGTGTTGAATGGTTGCTTGCAATGTTGCGGCTTACATGGGTCGCCAGGAATGGTGAGTGCGGGGATGTTACAGAAATCCGGTGCGGCTTGCAAATCGTACTTACGTCGCGAATCCGAGGCCTTAGCTACGAAAATGCGCCCAAGGAAAGCAAGAAAACGGGCCAGCGAAGTCGCATCACATCCTCCGTGGCGCAGCGCCATACGGCAGTCTAACGTAACTGGCGTGAACAGCGCTGCTCGCCAGGAACTCCAAAGCTGTCGGATGTTTGGGCAGGCTGTCAGGCGAACGCCAGCGCCAGCAGCGTTTTCTGCTCCATCGCGTGCGCCTTCGCCGAGCCGGTGGCGGGACTGGCGCTGCCGGAGCGTTTCACCGAACGTGCGGGACGTCCCTTGGCCAGCCGGCGCAGCCGTGGCATCACAAACCACAGTGCGCCCATGTTTGCCGGCTCCTCCTGTACCCACACGATGTCGCGCGCAGTCGCGTGGCGGTCGAATTCGGCCTGGAGTTCGGCTTCGGGGAAGGGATACATCTGCTCCAGAAAGACGATCGCGGTCGAGGTGTCCTTGCGGCGCTTGCGTTCTTCGCGCAGCTCGTGGCCGATCTTGCCGCTGCATAACAGAACGCGCGAGGCGTTCTGGATATCGTGGTCGGCGAGAACGTTCTGGAAGCGCGGCGCGGAAAAATCCGCCAGCGGTGAGGCCGCCTCGGGACGGCGCAGCATGCTCTTGGGCGTGAACACCACCAGCGGCTTGCGCCACGGCCGCAGCGCCTGCCGGCGCAGCAGGTGGAAGTACTGGGCCGCATTCGAGGGCTGGCAAATCTGCATGTTGTCGCGCGCCGCCAGTTGCAGGTAACGCTCGATGCGCGCGCTGGAGTGCTCCGGACCCTGGCCCTCGTACCCGTGCGGCAGCAGCAAGACCAGCCCGGAGAGCAGGTTCCACTTGTCCTCGCCGGCGGCGATGAACTGGTCAATGATCACCTGCGCGCCGTTGGCGAAGTCGCCGAACTGCGCCTCCCACAGCGTCAGGGTCTCGGGAAAGTCGCGGCTGTAGCCGTATTCGAAGCCCATCACGCCGGCTTCCGACAGCGAGGAGTTGTACACCTCGAAGCGCGCCTGATCGCGGCGCGACGTGCTGCTAGCGGGATGTACTCGTCGGCGTTTTCGGTGTCAATGAGCACGTCGTGGCGCTGGTTGAAAGTGCCGCGGCGGCTGTCCTGGCCGCTGAGGCGCACCGGCGTGCCGGAGGCGAGCAGCGAGCCAAACGCCAGCGCTTCCGCCATGCCGTAGTCCACGGGGCGTTTGCCGGCACCCATCTCGCGGCGCTGCTCGAGCAGCTTCTTGACCTTGGCATGAACATGGAAACCGTCGGGCGCGCTGCCGATCACCTGCGCGATGCGGCTGGAGTTCGTCGGCCGGGACGCCGGTGTCCACCTCGTATTCCTTCTTGTGGCAACCACCCTTGTACTTCGACCAGTATTCCGGCAGTTCCGCGAGCCTCGGCTGTTTGGTTGCCGCGGCGCCCTGCTTCTGCGCCTGCGCGAGTTCGTCCTGAACTTGCTTCACCCGCGCGCTGGTGTCTGCGCTCCATGCGCTCGGCATAAAGCTGCCACAGCGGCGGATGCTCCTTGATCCGCCGGTAGACGAGCGGCTGCGTGATGGTGGGATCGTCCACCTCGCTGTGGCCGTGGCGGCGGTAGCCGAGGATGTCCACCACGACGTCGCGGCGGAAGGTATAGCGATACTCGAGCGCGATCCGCGCCAGGCGCACCACGGCGTCGGGATCTTCGCCGTTGACGTGAAAAATCGGGATGTTGTTGCGCCGGGCGAGGTCGGAGGCGAAGCGCGTGCTGTGATCTTCCACCGGCTCGGTGGTGAAGCCGATCAGGTTGTTGGCGATGACGTGCACCGATCCGCCGACCGTGTAGCCGGGAATTTCGGCGTAATTCAGCGTCTCGGCCCAGATGCCCTGGCCGGCAAAGGCGGCGTCGCCGTGGATGACGACGGCGAAGACCTGGTCGCAGCCGTGCTCGCCGCGACGTATCTGCTTGGCGCGCGTGCGGCCCACGGCCACCGGATCCACCGCTTCCAGATGGCTGGGATTGGAGACGAGGTGGATGTGCAGCTTGCGGCCGTCGGGCGCGGTGTAATCGCCGGTGGCGCCGATGTGATATTTGACGTCGCCGCCGCCCAGCACGCTGCGCGGGTCCACGTCTTCGAAGCGCGAGAAGATGTCGGCCGGCGGCGTGCCGACGATGTGCACCATCACGTTCAGGCGTCCGCGATGGCTCATGGCCAGCACCGCCTGCTGCGCGCCGTGTCCGATGGCACGCTGCATGACTTCATCGAGGAACGGGAGGAGCGCTGTCACCCCCTCCAGCGAAAACCGCTTCGTTCCCAGGTAGCGCGATTGAATCACCTGTTCGAACAGTTCCGCCCGCAACAGCAGGTGGAGAATGCGCGCGCGATCGGGCGTGGGCGCGTCCGATGCTTCTTCCATGCGCACGGCGATCCAGCGGCGCTGCTCGCGGTCGGGAATGTGCATGAACTCCGCGCCGATGGTGCCCGAGTAAATGCGGCGGGCTTCGTCGGAATACGGGCCGCGCAGGTCGTCGAGATCGGGAAAGGGCAGCGGCGGCAAATGAAGCCCGAGCGGGTCGAGCGACGCCTGCAGGTATCCCCAGCGGCGGAAGACATCGAAGACGCGCTCGCGCTCAGGGTCGCGGCGCTCCAGGTCGGCAGGGAAGGGAGTCGGCTGCTTGATGGCGGTCATGATCGGCTCGGGCGGGCGCGGCGAAGGCGGCCCAATCATCTAGTCTAAGCCTTCCTCGGCATCCAGTCAGCCCGGCGTAGTGGATCAATTTCCGATTGCCGACTATCCGCCCGGAACCCTCATTTGCACTTCCCACAAGCCCGTTTGTGGATAGTTTCCGGGTTGCCAACGATGCGGGAGTTGAGCGGGACGCTCTACACTTCGCCGTTGATCGTGAGTTTAGGTGGATAGCTGGCAACGCAGCGGGCGCTCAGCCTCCCATTGCATGCCGTCAATCCATGTTGTATAGTGAACCGCATGGTTCAGTATTGCCAGACCCACTTCGATGCCTCGTTTGGCGCGCTTTCGGACGCCACCCGACGCGGCGTTCTGGAGCAACTCGGGCGTGCGGACGCTTCGATCACTGTCCTTGCCGAGAAGTTCCACATGACCCTCACGGGCATGATGAAGCATGTAGGCGTCTTGGAGCAAGCGGGGCTCGTGACCACGGAGAAGGCCGGGCGCGTGCGGACCTGCAAGCTCGGCCTACGCGGACTGCAAGAAGAGGCGGCATGGATCGAGAGGTATCGCCAGCTCTGGGGCGCACGCTTCGACGAGTTGGACAAGGTTGTCGTGGAATTGAAACGGAAGGAGAAAGTCGATGGACGAAAGAACAGAAAGTGAGGCCACCCCCACGAAGAACCGCACGGGGGTGGAGCGGAAGTCCGAGCGCGAACTCGTCGTCACACGCACCGTCAACGCGCCTGCGCGCCTCGTGTTCGAGGCGTGGACCAAGGCAGAACTATTCAGGAGGTGGTGGGTACCAAAATCGTATGGGCTGACCCTGCTTTCCTGCGAAATGGATGTTCGCGTTGGGGGGCAGTATCGTTTGGTGTTTCGCCACGAAGATTCGACGATGGAGTTCTTCGGCACGTACCTCGAAGTGACACCGCACTCGCGCCTCGTTTGGACCAACGAGGAAGGTGACAACGGCAAGACCGTCACCACGGTGACCTTCGATGAAAACGCAGGCAAGACGTTGTTGGTCGTGCACGATCGCTATCCCTCGAAGGAAGCGCTTGACTCCGGATCGACGGGCGCGATGCCCGAGGCGCTCGACCAACTCGACGAGCTTCTCGCCAGCCTGGGATCAAGTACTGAGACAAAATGACGCAGCCAATCAATCAACCAACGAAGCGTGTGGCCGGTCGCGAGGGTAAGAAGAGTGCCCAAGGCAAGACCCCTGCGAAGCTGCTAGTCGCCATGACTGGCAAGGCAAGCGCCGCGAAGACCGCAACAGGCGCCGAACCCGTGTTCGCGTACATCGCAAGCTTGCCGCATCCGCAGCGCGGCATCGCCGAGCGCATCGATGCCCTGGCGGCCAAAAGTTTGCCGGGCATCCAGCGAGCGGTGAAGTGGGGCATGGCGTACTACGGGGTCGACGGGGGCTGGTGCTTCTCATCCGGCGCCTTCGTCGGCCATGTGAAACTGATGTTCATACGGGGCACGGCGATCAAGCCGGAACCGCCTGTGACGCCGATCGGGATGGGCAAATCCACCCGCGGAGTCGAGTTAGCTTCGGTTGACGATTTCGACGAGCGCCAATTGGCGTCATGGATGAAGCAGGCCGCAACCATGCCCTTCGTCGGGGGAAAGAAGCGATGACTACGCCGTGGCGCAGTGTTCACCTTGGACCGGCTCGCAGTATAGAAAGACTCTCTTCTCTTGACGGAATGCGCGCCGATGAGCGCGATCATACGCGCAAAGTCGCGTAGTGTAGAGCTATGCCGGAAAAGTCCACCTGACGGAAAACGGCGACCCAGAAAATCATGCCAGGACCGACTCCGGCACACTGTCCAGAAGTCCTCATCTGGGAAGTGGCGCTGATGGCGGCGTTGACCGCCTTATTCCGGTCGGATCACGGCCCAGCCGGAAATTGACCGACTAGCCCAGAAAGAGAAGCGACGATCCAGTCGTGGCACAACTACAGGTAAGTCTGCGGAGATAGTGAGCTTTGCGACCGCCTACGCGTACTCTCCTGAGTTACTATTTAGGTCATCGGATGTGGGGCACGCTGTTGGCCGGGTCACACCACCTTGTGATTAACGGTGTTACGAGCATGAGCACGAATTTCCGCACCTACGACGAGTTTTTTCTTTTCTACCTGCGGCAGCACAGCCAGCGAGCCAACCGCGTGCTGCACGCGCTGGGAACGGCGCTGGGCCTGGCTATCGCCATGGCGCGCTGCTGCTGCATCATCCCTGGTTCGCGCTGTTATGGCTCCCGGTCGGTTACGGGTTTGCCTGGGTCGGGCACCTGCTGGTGGAAGGCAACCGGCCGGCCACCTGGGGCCACCCGTGGTGGTCGTTGATCAGCGACTTCCGCATGCTCGGCCTGATGATCACCGGCCGCCTCCAAGTCTGGATGGCACGCGCCGAAGCCGCCGCCAGCCGCGCGTCCGCCGGCGCCTCCGCGCAGGACTAAAACGAAACGACTTCCGGCGCGAGGGAAATTACCTATTACTTTCGTTACGGCAGCAGCGCTCTAAACTTACCTCCGTGACATGGACGAGCCTTACGCCTGTTGCCATACTCGTCTCATGTCGTCAAGCCGTTCCGAATACAATTCGGATGCGCAATGGCTGGAGAACGAGATTGCGGAGTTGAATACCTTCAGGGACCTTGCCTGCCAACGGGCGCTGGCGGCCGACTCCGAGGAGAGACACCGCCAACTCACGGATATTGCGGCGAAATTGCGTGTCAGGGCGGAACGCCTCGCTAATATCCTAAAGATGCTCAAGGCGGCAAAGCTCCAGCCGTAATCGGGTTCAGTCTTGGCGCTCATTCGGCGGCCTAAAACCTAAAACCTAAAACCCAAAACCTGCAGCCCCGCCGCCTGTTGTACACTCCGCTTGCATGCGGGTCCTGGGCATTGATTGCGGCGGCGAATACACCGGATACGGCGTGGTGGAGCAGGATGCGCGCGGCGAGTTGCGCCACATCACCTGCGGCGCGGTCCACCTGAATCCGAAAAAGCCGCTGCCGGTGCGCCTGCTGCAGATCTTTACCGCACTGCGTGACATCATCGAGCGGCACCGGCCGGACACGGTCGCGATCGAAGATGTGTTCTACGCCGTGAACGCCAAGTCGGCGCTCAAGCTGGGGCAGGTGCGAGGCGTGGCCATGCTGGCGGCGTCGTCCTGCGGCCTGGAGGTGGCGGAATACTCGCCGCTGTCCATCAAGTCGGCGGTGGTGGGATACGGCAAGGCGGACAAGTCGCAGGTGCAGCAGATGGTCACGCGCCTGCTGCGCTTGCCGGCCGTGCCCCAACCGCAGGACGCCTCCGACGCGCTGGCCATCGCCATCTGCCACCTGCACACCGCGGCAACGCTGAGCCGCCAGGCGGCGCCAAAATCATAGTCTTCAGTCGCCAGTCGTCAGTCTTCAGGCGGGCAAGCGAGGCGCGTTCCCTGGCGACTGAAGACCGAAGACTGAAGACCATTTACACTTTCTCCCGCATGGTCTATCGCACCTTGACCGTCCTGTTGGCGTGGCTGGCATTGTCATGCGCATGCCAGGCGCAATCTCCCAATCCCGAGCCGATGGCCAGGCAGGCCGTGCTCCCGATCGTCTCCTTTGATTTCCTTCTGGAGGGCAGCACGCCGCCGCACTACTGGATCGCCGTGGAACCCGATGGCAAGGCGACGTACCACGCCGACGAGGACCCCGCCGCCGGCGCCGCGCCGATGCAACCCTACGTGCACCAGTTCCTGGTTTCCGATCCGACGCGTTTGCGCATCTTCGACCTCTCCATGGCACTCCAGTGCTTCAAGGGTCAATTCGAATACCGCGGCGGCAGCCGTCTCGCCAACATGGGCGCCAAGACCCTGAAGTGCGCCTGGGCCGACCGGGAAACCCATACCACGTACAACTACTCCACCAACCAGCAACTGCAGGAGCTAACCACCATTTTCCAGAACATCTCCAACACCATGGAGTATGGCCGCCGGCTGGACTTTCTCCACCGTTATGACAAGCTCGGGCTGGAGGCGGAACTGAAGTCCATGGAGGAGCAGGAAAAGAACAAGCGTCTGGCGGAGCTGCAGGCGGTTGCGCCGCAATTGGAGCGCATCGTCAACGACAGCTCCATCCTCAACGTGACCCGCTACCGGGCCGAGCACCTGCTGCAAGTCATCAAGTCGAATCCCGCAGCCCGCGCCGCTGTGCCGCGATAGTCCCGAGACCCGAGACCCGAGGCTGCAACACCTGTGTTTGTCGCGCCTGCTGTTCCGGTTTCTGCACACGCTCGGGACTCGCGTCACGGGACTTCTTACTTTTCCGGGCTGCTCCCTCGGGACTCGCGTCTCGGGACTTCTTACTCCCACCGCAACTCCGCGCTACAATCTGTGTCTAATAGGGTAGACGGAGTAATCCGCGGAGGCTCCTATGACGACGCGCAGGGTGGTGCTGTCTTTGCTGCTGGTGCTGCTGGCAGCACTGGTGTTCGCCCCCGCGGCTCGCGCCGACTCCCAGGCCCGCATTGTGCGCCTCAGCCTGGTGGACGGCGCGGTGCAGATCGATCGCGGACAGGGATTCGAAAAAGCCATTATGAACATGCCCATCACGCAGGGCATGAAGCTTTCCACCGCCGCCGACGCCCGCGCCGAAGTGGAGTTTGAAGACGGCACCACGCTGCGCCTGGCGCCGCGCACCGACGTCGAATTTCCAACCCTGGGGCTGCGTTCCTCAGGCGCGCGCTTCACCACCGTGCTGGTGACCCAGGGCACCGCCTATTTCAACGTCCGGCACAAGCGCGACGACGAGTTTCGCGTCGCCTTCGCCAACCGTGAAATCAACGCCGACCGCAACGTCCACTTCCGCCTCGATCTCGCCGGCGGCAATCCCGAGCTGGCGGTGTTCAAGGGCGATCTGGATCTCAACGGCCCGCAAGGGCGCGTGTCGGTCAAGAAAAACGAAACCCTCACCTTCGATGTTGCCGATAACGGCCGCTACGATCTGGCGAAGAGCGTCGCGCCCCAGAGCTACGACGAGTGGGACAACGACCGCATCAATTACGCGTCGCAGTACGCGTCCAGCTCTTACAACACGCACTCGCCCTACTATTACGGCGCCAGCGATCTGAACTATTACGGCTCGTGGAGTAGCTACCCGGGCTACGGCATGATGTGGCGGCCCTTCGGCGTCGGCTACGGCTGGGATCCGTTCTACAACGGCGCCTGGGCCTGGTACCCGAGCTTCGGATATACCTGGGTTTCAACTTATCCGTGGGGCTGGACACCGTACCGCTACGGCGCGTGGACGTTTATTCCCAACTTCGGCTGGGCGTGGCAGCCAGGAATGTGGAACACCTGGTACACCGTGCCGCCGATGTATGGTTCGCCGCCGTTCTTCCACGCTCCCAGGCCTCCGTCTCCGGTGACGGTGGTCGGCGGAGGTGGCAGACCCCACCCGACGGTGGTGGTGAATAACGGCGTGATTCGCGATCCCCGCAGGGTCGGGCCGGCCGATGGATTCTTGGGCGGCAGGAACGCGGGTGCGACAGTTGCGGGCTCTGCAGCTCCCGCTCCCGGGACGGGCATCGCTGCCCCGGGCTCGCCGTTGCGCGGCCCACGCTCCAACATGCACACGCGCAACCTGGGCCGCGGTGCACCTGGACCTGGCGTGCGCAGTGCGCCGGGCTCGCCCATGCAGCGCAGTGCACCTGCGCCGCGTATGTCGGCTCCGCCTGCGCCGCGCATGTCGGCTCCGCCGGCTATGCATTCCGCCCCACCTTCAGGAGGCGGCGGTGGAAGCCACAGCAGCGGTGGAAGCAGACCGCCAAAGTAATTTGGTGATTTAGTGATTTGTGATTTAGTGATTGACGTCGGGAGCGGGCTCAATCACTAAATCACTCAATCGGCAAATCAGCAAATCACCCAATCGGCCAATCAGCAAATCGCTAAATCACTCAATGGCTAAATCACTCAATCGCTAAATCACCGCGATTCCCGCGTATCCCACAACCAACTCGCGGTCGCCGGAGATGTCGCCGGAGGTCGCGTACTTGATCACCTGCGCTCGCCTCGCGCCCAGGCGCTGGGCGGCGGTGAGCATCGCCACCGTGGGCGCGTAGCCGCACATGCTGATGTTCTCTCGCCGGACCACGTCGAACAGACCGCGGGCATCGAGCGCGAGAATCTTGTCGATTGCCTTACGGTCCTTCACCCGCGTGATCTTGTCGGACTCGTAGTGGTTCATGTCGCTGGAGGAAACGATCAGCAGAGGCTGCGCCTGGGCGCTGATGACGCGCGCCATGGCGTCGCCGAGCGCTTCCAGCACCTCCACCTGACCTACGCCGACGGTGATCGGCACAAAGGAAAAGTCGCCGACCAGCGCCTGCAGGAACGGCAATTGCACTTCGAGCGCGTGCTCGGCGCGGTGCGCTATCACATCTTCGGTGAGCTGCGGGAAGGTTTGCAGGAGCGCGTTGGCGAGCGCGCTGTCAACCCGCACACTGCCCAGGGGCGTCATCCACGCGCCCTCGCTCATGATCGCCAGCGGCTGCCCCATGCCGGTGTGGTTGGGGCACAGGATGATGAACCTCTTGGGCAACTCCAGCCGCGCATACACCGCACCCGCTACGTGCCCGGAGTACATGTATCCGGCGTGCGGCACCACGCAGCCGAGGGCGCGCAGCTTTTCGCCCGTCGCATCCGTGTAGCCGCGAACTTCCTGCAACAATCGGTCGGGATTGCTGGGGTAGAAACGTCCCGCAACCGCGGGAGGCCGGATGAATGTCGCCATGACTTCCTCCGGGGGTGTTAGGCGCTGGGCTTTGGGCTTTAGGCGTTAGGCCTAAAACCTAAGACCTAAAGCCTAACGCCTGTGCCTACGATAACTCATTCCCACGCAACAATCGAAACACCGCTGCGGCTTTTTCCAGGGGCAGAGTTTCACTGCGGGCATCGCCGCGCACGCCCGCTTTCTTCAGCGCCTGCTGCAGCAGCGCGGTGTCGTAGCGCGGCTTCAGATTGTTGACCAGCGTCTTGCGCTTCTGCCCGAACGACAGCTTGAGAAACTCAATGAATTCGCGCTCCGGCACTCGCAGGCGCTCCCATTGCGGTGCGATCGTAAGCCGCAGCACCGCCGAGTGCACCTTGGGCGGCGGCGCGAACGCCCCCGGAGGAACGGTGAACAGCTTCTCGACTTTGGCATACAGTTGCGCCGTCGCCGAGAGCAGCCCGTATTCCTTGCCGCCGGGCTTGGCCGCGATCCGGTCGGCCACCTCTTTCTGGACCATGATCACGATCCGGTGGAAATACGCGTGATAGCTGAACAGCCGCAGCAGGATGTCGGACGTGATGTAGTACGGAATGTTGCCGATCACCTGCGCGATGGGCTTGGGCGCATCGGCCAAACCGGCGAGCGCCCCCGGCCTCGGCCCCAGCACCGTGCTGAGGTCAATCTTAAGGATGTCGCCTTCGATGATCTCGACGTTGGGCCACGCCGCGTACTTCATGCGCAACTGCGCCGCCAGCACGCGGTCGAGTTCAATGGCGATCAGCTTGCCGGCATTTCTTGCCAGGATGGCGGTCAGCACTCCCTTGCCCGGCCCAATCTCCACCACGGTCTCGGCGGCGACCACGCCCAGCGCGCTTACGATCTTTTCCGCGGTCCCGCGATCGGCCAGGAAATGCTGCCCGAGCTTGGGCGGGTGTCGTGGGGGTTTCTCGTCAGCGATTGCGGCATTGACCCTGTTTCGACTTGCCATTTAGACTTGCCTTTCACTTCCTCGACGCGAAATTGTTCCATCCCCGGAGGCTTCCCCAACATGAAAATCGTCTTTGCGGCATCCGAGTGTGTGCCGTTCGCGAAAACCGGCGGCCTGGCCGACGTGGTTGGCGCGTTGCCCCCGGCGCTCGCCGCTCTCGGCCACGACGTCACCGTCTACCTGCCGAAATACAAGCAGACCAAGCTGACCGACGCCAAGACCGTGGTGCGCAGCATCACCGTCCCCTTCGATGACCGCTACCGCTTCTGCTCCGTGGTGGACGGCGGCACTCACTCCGGGGTCAAATTCTACTTTATCGACTACCCGCCGTACTTCGAACGCGACGCCCTGTACGGCACGCCGCTGGGCGACTACCGTGACAACGCCGAGCGCTTCGCCCTCTATTCGCGCGCCGTGCTCGAAGGCTGCAAGGTTCTGGGCGTGCCCGACGTCTTCCACTGCCACGACTGGCAGTCGGCGCTAGTGCCCATCCTGCTGCGCAGTGTCTATGCCGAAGATCCCGCGCTGCGCGACGTCGCTACCGCCTTCACCATTCACAACATGGGCTACCAGGGCCTGTTTCCGCCCGACACGCTACCGCTGCTCATGCTGCCGTGGGACCTGTTTACGATTGATAAGCTGGAATTCTACGGCAAGCTGAACTTTCTGAAGGGCGCGCTCGTCTTCTCCGACTTCGTCACCACCGTCAGCCGGAAATACAGCCAGGAAATCCAGACTGCCGAGTACGGCTTCGGGCTGGAAGGCGTGCTGCGCGGGCGCTCCGGCACGGTCACCGGCATCCTGAATGGCGTGGACTACAACGAGTGGAGCCCGCAGATTGATAAGTTCATCGCCGCCCACTATTCGCCCGAGGACCTGGGCGGGAAAGCGAAATGCAAGCAGGACCTGCTGGCTGAATTCGGGGTTCGCAACGCCGATCCCAAGTTGCCGGTCATCGGCATCGTGTCGCGCTTCGCGGCCCAGAAAGGCTTTGACCTGATCTCGCAGGTGGCCGACCGGCTGGCGCGCGAGGACATGATCGTGGTCGCGCTCGGCGCCGGCGACAAGGAGTACGAAGACCTGTTCCGCCGCCTCAACAAGCAGTTTCCGCAGAAGTTCGCGGTCAAGGTCGCCTACGATAACAAAATCGCTCACAAAATCGAGGCCGGCGCCGACATGTTCCTCATGCCTTCGCGCTACGAGCCCTGCGGCCTGAACCAGATCTACAGCCTGAAGTTCGGCACCGTGCCGGTGGTGCGCGCCACCGGCGGCTTGGACGACACCATCGAAAATTGGGACCTGCACACCCGTAAGGGAACCGGCTTCAAGTTCACCGAGTACAGCGGGGAAGCGCTGCTGGCCACCCTCCGCGCCGCGCTGCAGGCGTTTCGCGACAAGGAAAGCTGGCAGGCGCTGATGCGCAACGGCATGAATAAGGATTTTTCCTGGACCGCGTCAGCCCGGGAGTACGTGAAGATCTACGAGCGCGTGCGGCAACTGCGGAGTGTGACCGCGGCGTAGCGGAAACTGAAACTGAAACTTGAAACTGTTCCTACGCTTGCGGCAGTTTCGTGGTGTCCACCGGCTCATATTCTTCGATGGTGGCGGCCACGCCGTACTCCGGGCCGCCTTTGTTTTCCACCCGCACGACGCGGCACTTGCAGCGAATCCAATTTTCCGGTCCGGCCAGGATGCCCGCCGGCAACGGCAGCACGACTTCCAGAGTCGAGCCCTCCGTCACCTTGTTTTGCAGGTACAAGTACACACCGCGCAGGCTGACGTCGCGAAGCTGCGCCTCGGCGTTCCGGACAGCGCCGTTTCCCACCTTGACCTTCACCTTGTCCTGCGCCTTGACTCGCTTGCTCGACCGCTTTTCGCTTTGTGCTTTCGCCATAGGAACGCCTTGCTGCAAATTACTTGGAACTCGCCGGAGGAGCAAGCACAATTCCACCTTAGTAGTTCCGTTGGTAATGTTGGAAGGCTCAAGGCGCAAGGCTCAAGGCGAAAGCTGCAACTGTAAGTGTGTCTCAACCGCGCTCTTACCTTGTGCCTTGCGCCTTATGCCTCGCGCCTTGTCTGCCGCTTGCCCCTGAACACCAGGTACACCGGAATTCCCGCGAGGATGACCAGACAACCCAGCAGCGAATTGCGCACGTTGGCCGCAAAGGTGTAGTAGAGCAGCACCGCCGAGGCCGCAATGAACACCGCCGGAACCGCCGGATAGCCCCAGACACGATACGGTCGTGGCGCGTCCGGCTCCCGCCGCCGGAAAATGAAAACGGTGCTCGTGACCAGCAGGTAGAACAGCCACTCCGCAAACAGCGTGAGCGAGAACAGTTGCTGGAAACTCCCCGCGAACAGCAGCAGCGCAATAGCCAGCACCGCCTGCATCACGATCGCCGTGGATGGCGTGCGGAAACGCTCGTGCACTTTTGCCAGGCCGGAGAAGAAGTAGCCATCGCGGGCCACGGCAAACGGCACGCGCGCCCCCGTCATCGTGCTGCCGTTCAAGGTGGCAAGCATGGCCAGCGCCATGGCAATCAGCACCACGGTCAAGATCCCATGCCCGGCCCACCGGATTGCGTCCAGTGCCGGGCTGCTGGAGCGGGCGATCATCTCCGCCGGGATCACGTACTGCACCGCCGCGTTCACCAGGATGTACAACCCTGCCACCGTCGCCACCCCGGCGATCAAGGCGCGCGGCAAGCTGCGCTGCGGATCGCGAATCTCCGCCGACACCGTGGTCACCAGGTTCCACCCGTCATAGGCCCACAGCGAGGCCAGCAGCGCCGCCATGAATCCCGCCATGCCGCCGCGCGACAGCGAATAGTGAGTGGCAAAATTTCCCAGGCTGCCTTTGGCGTACGCGAAACCCATGCCGACAATCGCCAGGATGAGCGCCACCTTCAACATCGTGAAAAACAACTGGAACTCGCCCGCCTTCTTGACGCCGATGTAGTTGATGAAGCTGATGAGCACGATGGCGCCGATGGCGACGGCTTGTCCGGGAACGGTCGGATGCCAGCCATCCATGCGGGTTTCACCCAGGAATTGCAGCGCGTTCAGGTTGCTGAGGATGCGCACCAAGCCGGTGACGATGCTCGCCATGGATCCCGGCTTGGCGATCACGAAGTACGTCCAGGCGTAGAGAAATCCGCCGAGCGGACCGTAGCCGTCGCGCATGTAGACGTACTCGCCGCCGGCCTGCGGTTTCATGGCGGCCAGCTCCGAGTAGGTGAGGGCGCCGAACATGGAGAGCAGCCCGCCCACGATCCACGCCAGGTACACCACCCCGGCGGAGCCGACCGCCTGCATCATCTCCGCCGGCACCAGGAAAATTCCGCTGCCGATGATGGTGCCCACCACGATCGCGCCGGCGTGGCTCACCGTCAGGTCGCGCGCCAGTTCGCGCCCCTTGCTCGAATTCGGCGCCGTCTCAGGCATGCGCGCCCGTCCTCTTCTCCCGCGCGTACAGCAGGCTGGCCGCGTATCCGATGGCAAACGTCACCGAGGAACCCAGCGCCACGTACCAGGTGAAGGGCACGCCTCCGTGCGGCAACGCCAGCGAGACGCCGGTGGAGCGCGCAACCGCCGCCCACAACCGCTGCTCCTGCCAGAGATAAAGGTTGAAAACGAAGCCGCAGAAAAAACCCACCATGGCGCCGCGTTCATTGGCGCGCTTGGTGAGGACGCCCAGCCCAAACACGCCCAGCAGCGCCCCGTAGGCCACCGAGGCAATCGCCAGTCCGACCTCGACCACCACCTTGATGTTGCGCGAAAGCATCGCCAGCGCAAACAGCACCAGCGCCCACAGCAGGGTGGAAGCTCGCGACAGGCGCAAGCGCTCGCGGTCGCTGGTCTGGGGGTGCCGCCGCAAATAGAAATCCACGATCGAGCTGGAAGAGAGGGAATTCAGCGCGGCGCTCAGGTTGCTCATTGCCGCCGCCAGAATCGCGGCAATCAGCAGGCCGGAAATTCCGTGCGGCATGCGGGTCACGATAAACGTGGGAAAAATCTCGTCGTAAGAAACCCACGCGGGCGGCTGGGCGGCGGTGTGATACAGCACGTACAGCAGCACGCCGACCAGCAGGAACAGATCCGAATTGAAAAAATACCGCAAAGCCGCTGGCGATGAGCGCCAGCTTCGACTGTCCCTCGGAGCGCGCCGCCAGCAACCGCTGCACGATCAACTGGTCGGTGCCGTGGCTCGCCGTGGTCAGGAACGCGCCGCCGATCAAGCCTGCCCAGAAGGTGTACACCTTGAAAAACTCCGGCGAGAAATCGAACACCTGGAATTTTCCCGCCGCGCCGGCCAGCGATTGCACACCCGGCCATCCGCCCGGCACCAGGTGCAGCAGGGTCACGAACCCGGCCAGCGTTCCGCCTACGTAGATGAACATCTGCACTACGTCGGTCCAGATCACCGCCGTCATGCCGCCTTCGAAGGTGTAGATCAGCGTCAGCGCGGTAACGATGCCGATGGCGATGGCGTCGCGCTGCAAGTCGCTGAAGCCGCGCAGCACGGCGCCCAGCGTGATCCGCACCACGATGGCGACGGCGAAGACGCGCACCCCTTCCGCCGCCGACCGCGTGATCAGGAACAGGCTCGCGGTCAGCGAGCGCAGCTTGCCGCCGAAACGCCTCTCCATCAACTGGTAGGCGGTGTACAGCTCGCCGCGGAAATAGTGCGGGATGAGCAGAAAGCTGATGATGAAGCGCCCCACCACGTAGCCCAGCACCAGTTGCAGGAACGTCATGTTGCTGCGGTAGGCAAGCCCGGGAATGCTGATGATGGTGAGCGTGCTGGTTTCGGCGGCGACGATGGAGAGCGAGATCGCCCACCACGGCACGTTGCGGTCGGCGAGGAAGTAGTCGCGCAGCGTGTGCTGGCGCTTGCGGAACCTGACCCCGAAGGCGGTGATGCCCGCCAGGTACACCGCAATGATGATCAGATCCAGCCGATCCAGTCCCATGCTTTGTCGAGTACCTAGTACTGAGTACCTAGTACCGAGTACGGAGCGCCGAGTGCACCTCTTGATTAGTCTACTTCGTGTATGTCCTAGAATACGTGTCCAACTTCGTTTGTGACCTCTGCGGCACTTAGAGTCGGCTCTTCTGGGACGGGCACGGCTTCAATTGGAAAAAACACGGGTTCAGTTGGGAAGGGCACGGCTTCAGCCGTGCCGTCGAGGTCCGCCCCTCCGGCGGCTTTAGCCGCTGAGGGAATCCTGCCGAACCAGGACTAAACATTTTTTCTTCCGCCAAACCTGCCGACTCGGTACTCGGTACTGGGTACTCGGTACTTCCCCGACATTATGCTCGAAAACTCCTCTGCGTCGTGCAAAAACCCGCGCCCGTAGCGCTCTTGCCATGATAAATATTGAGGCACTCGTGCCCCTCTATCTCGGCATTGACGGCGGCGGTACACAAACCACCTGCGCCGTGGGCGACGACCTTCGCGTGCTGGCGACCTCCGTCGCCGGCGGCAGCAACATGGTCCGGGTCGGCGAACCCGAGGCGCGGGCCAACCTCCGCGAGGCGATCACCAAGGCCTGTGCCGCCGCTGGCGTCAGCCCGGCCACGGTGGAAGCCACCGTGATCGGCATCGCCGGCGCTTCCGTCCCGCCGGTGAAAAGCGCGGTCGCCGCCATGATCGGCGACCTCGTCCGCGGCGAGATTGAAGTCGTGGGCGACATGGTCATCGCCATGGAAGCCGCCTTTCCCGGCCTGCCCGGCGTGGTGGTGATCTCCGGCACCGGATCGGTCGCGTTCGGCCGCAACCACCTCGGCGAAGCCGGGCGCGCCGGCGGATGGGGTTCGGCCATCTCCGACGAAGGTTCGGGATACTGGATTGGGCGCGCCGCCGTGTCCGCCGTGCTGCGCGCGCACGACGCCGCCGCAAGCACCACGCTGTTGCGCGGCATTCTCGACTGCTGGCGGCTCAACTCGCTGGGAGAGCTTGTGCAGAAAGGGAATGCTGCGCCGGCGTTTCGCGGAATTGTTTCCGACGGTGGAATCGGCGGCCACCGCGGGCGACCAGGTCGCGCAGCGGATTCTCGTGGCCGCCGGCAGCGAACTGGCCACCCTGGCGGGCGTCGTCATCGGCCGCCTCTGGCCCGCGGAGCACGCCGTGCCTATCGCGATGGGTGGCGGCGTTTTCGCCCACTCGCCGCTGGTGCGCGACACATTCCGGGATAAGTTGCTTACCCAGTGCCCCGGCGCCGCTGTGAATTTCAAGATCATTCAACCCGTCGCCGGCGCTTTATGGATGGCGCGACGCATGACGGCCGGCACGCGGGAATAGCGCATGACCACCGCCTCCGGCGCCGGCGCACGCAGGGCCCCCGAGCCGCAGGGGAGGCTCGAAGAACTGATTCGCAGCCAGGAACCCGACGTCCTGCGCGGCGTCGCCGCCAGTTCGCGTCTCACCGAAGAACTGGCGCTCTTGCTGCTCACCCGCCGCGACCTGCCGCACCAGGCGATGGTTGACCTCTCCAAGAACGCCGCGGTCATGAAGCACCGCAAGGTGCTGGTGGCCGTGGTAGCGCATCCGCGAACTCCGCGCCACGTCTCGCTGCCCATCGCGCGCCACCTCTACACCTTCGAGCTGATGCAGATCGCGCTCACGCCCGGCATTGCCGCCGACCTGAAAATGTCCATTGAGGAGTCGCTGATCGCGCGCGTGGAATCCATTTCCAGCGGCGAGCGGCTCACCCTCGCCAAACGCGGTTCGACACGCGTCGCCGCCGCCTTGCTTGCCGATTCCGAAGAGCGCGTCATGCACGCCGCGCTGGAAAATCCGTACATGACCGAGGCGTGGATTGTGAAGGCCCTGCTGCGGGACGACGCGCCCGTGCCGCTGGTGCACACGGTGTGCCGCCACCCCAAGTGGTCGCTGCGCCGCGACGTGCAAATCGCGCTGCTCCGCAACGACAAGACGCCGCTGGCGCGCGCCATTGCGTTCGCGGATAATCTGCCCAGCCAGGTCCTGCGTGACGTCCTCCATCACTCGCGCCTGGAAGCCAACGTCAAAACTTACCTGCACGCGCTGCTCGAGCGCCGCTCGCGCCAGCCGGCGCGCGATCACAAGACATGAAAATTACTAAATTACCCGATCACTCCAGGTGCACGCTTTCCCCGATCCACGCCAGGTACTCTTCGCTGCCGTTCTCGATCGGCAGGACCACGCACTCCGGCAGGTCGTACGTATGGAATTCCTTGATCGCCCCGTGTACCTGGTCGAAGGCCGCCGCCGTGGTTTTGATCACCAGCAGCCACTCTTCGGCGCTTTCCACGTCGTCCTTCCAGCGGTACACCGATTCGATCGCGACCACGTTGACGCACGCCGCCAGCCGCCGCTCCACCAGCGCACGCGCGATCTTGCCCGCGTCCTCGCGGGTTGCTGTCGTTGTCAGCACAATCTTCTTGTCGGTCATTTACAATTCCCGATTGCCGTAACCCGTCAGCACACATGGCCGGCAATCTTCGATCTTAAGTTTGCAATCTTAAATTCTCCGTGCCTCCGTGTCTCCGTGGTTTTGACGCTCAAAGAAGGGAGCACGCATGCCAGCCGTCATCAAGTTCGGCACCTCGGGGTGGCGCGCCGTCATGGCCGAGGAGTTTACCTTCGCCAGCGTTCGCCGCGCCGTCACCGGCATCGCCCGCTACGTGGCGTCGGTCAAGCCGCAGGGGGCCTCGGTCATTGTCGGACGCGACCCGCGTTTTCTGGGCGAAACCTTTGTCACCATAGCCGCCGACATTCTCTCCGCCCACGGCGTGACCCCGCGCGTCATTCCTGAACCCGCGCCCACGCCCGCAATTTCCTGGGCGGTAATTCGCACCAAGTCCGACGGCGCCATCAACTTTACCGCTTCTCACAATCCGGCAGAGTATAACGGCATCAAGTTTTCCACGCCGGACGGCGCGCCCGCCTTGCCCGAAGTCACCCAGCGGATCGAAGCCGAGATCGCGTCGCTCGACGGCGCGCGTTCGAGTGAAACTGGAGCGCGCTCGCCCTCCAGCGCGGTGAAAAGGGAAGAGCTCAACGTCGCCGGCGACTACCTGGCGCGCCTGAACGAAATCATTGATGTCGCCGCCATCAAGAAAGCCGGCCTGCACGTTTGCTTTGATCCGCTGTGGGGCGCGGCGCGCGGCTATCCCGACCACCTCCTGCGCCGCGCCGGGGTTGACGTGGTCACCGTGCACGACTACCGCGACGTGCTCTTTGGCGGCCACGCCCCCGAGCCGGACGATCATCTTCTCTCCGATCTGCGCGCCGCCATGAAAACTTCCGGCGCCCACATCGGCATCTCCACCGACGGTGACGCCGACCGCTTCGGCATCCTCGACCAGGACGGCACATTTATTTCGCCCAATTACATCATCGCGCTCTTGTTCGATTACCTGGTCGAGACCCGCGGCTGGCGCAACGGCGTCGCCAAATCCGTCGCCACCACCAACCTGGTCAACGCATTGGCCGAACACCACAAGGTCCGGCTGTACGAAACGCCGGTCGGCTTCAAGTACATCGGCGAACTCATTGGCCAGGACAAGATCGCCATCGGCGGGGAAGAGTCCGCCGGCCTTTCCGTTCGCCATCACGTCCCGGAAAAAGACGGCGTGCTTGCCGGCCTGCTGTGCTGCGAGATGGTGGCGCGACGCGGGCGCACCCTCGCCGAACAGCTCAACGATTTATTTGTCAAAGTTGGTTCCTTTTACCCGCGCCGCGAGAACTTCAGCTTGACCCCCGAGGTCAAAGCGAAGTTCACTAGCAAAGTGCAGGAGGATCCTCGCGAACTCGGCGGGCGCCGGGTCCGCGAAGTCGTCCGCACCGATGGGCTCAAGCTGATTTTCGACGACGGCTCCTGGGTGTGTTACCGCCTTTCCGGCACCGAACCGGTGGTGCGCGTCTATTCGGAAGCGCGCACACCCGACGACCTGGAAAAGCTCAGCGCCGCCGCCAAGCAGTGGATTCTTGAGTGATGTAGAACCGCTTAAAGGAGCGGACGATACTCTTGCTTTCGGTCTTCTCGAGACGCGTCAGGAAGTATCGGCCCATCGCGATCCGGGCAACGGACCCACGTCTCGTCCGCACCGTCGCGCTCGCCGAGCGCGTCGTTCACAAGCTCTACAACCTTCGCACCAAGCTCGCCACCGCCGCCGTCGCCGCTTTCGCCATCTTTATCGCCCTTCACGTCATCTTCGGCGCCAACGGCACGGTCGTTTACAAGAACAAGAAATCCGAGTATCGCACCCTGGAGAAAGACGTAGACCAGTTGCAGAAGGAAAACCAGCAATTATCAGAGCAGATCAAGGCGCTGAAGACCGATCCCAGCGCCATTGAGAAGGAAGCGCGCGAGCAACTCCACTACGCCCGCCCGGGAGAGGTCATTTATCTGACTCCCGGCCAGCCCAATCCCAACGCCCCGCCGCCCAACGCCAGCGCGAAGAAGTAGTTTCGAGTTTCAGTTTCAGTTAAAAACACGAATGGCGCGGGCGTTGTCACTCGCGCCAACTCGAAACTGAAACTGAAACTGAAACTATCCGTGCTTCTTCCTCTCGCACGCGGTCACAACCTTGGTCGGATCGATGGCTTCCTTGTCCGCCTGGATCTCCTCGATCCTGCCATCCTTGCCGACCAGGAAAGTCGCCCGCCGCGCCCCCTTGTACTTCGGCTCCCACAGTCCGTACGCCTTGGTCGTCGCGCCCTCGTCAAACCAGTCGCTGGCCACAGGGAAGGTCACGTTGAGTGAATCGGCAAAAGCTTTGTTGGCAAACGGGCTGTCCACGCTCACACCCACGACCTGGGTGTCCGCATCCTCCAGCTTCTTGTAATTCGCCTGGAGGTTGCGCATCTCGGTGGTTCAACCGCCGGTGAAGGCGAAAATGAAGAACGCCACCACCACGTTCTTTTTTCCGCGAAACTCGTGCAGAGAGATGTCCTGCACCTTGACGCCGTCGAAATACTTCAGCGTGAAATCGGGCGCCATGTCGCCGACTTTCAGCTTCATCGGCGCCGGCTGCGGTTTGTCCTGCGCGCGCAGCGACGGCATCAGCGCCGCCAATGCCAGGGACAGGGTCAGTAGAGAGGAAGCTATGCTTCGTTTCATATCCCCACCTGATGCCGCCTTTGGGCTGCGGTTACAGAAACTTTTCCCGAAACCGGCTACTTCTAAACCCCGTGCACTCCAGCAACCATGGGCGATCCTCGCCCACTCCCAGGTCGGGACCCGCAACTCATGACTCGCGACTCGCGACTCGACCGCCATCTTGCGCCATGGCATGGTTCCCGCTACATTGGGCCATCACGCCGTCGTTTCTGCCGTAATCTTGGGTTGGAGCGCATCTTATCCAAGTGAGACACGCAAGGTAGTGTCTCCGGAGGCTGCACCCGTCGCAATGAGCATCGAAACCGTCAACCAGGTCTTCTACCAGGTCATTGACCGCCAACTTGAGCGCGCCATGCTCTATAAGCAGACGGTCAAGTGGATCCCCATCTCCTCGCATGAACTTTATCGCGACGCCGTCGGGATCGCCCGCGCGCTCACCGGCTGGGGCATTGCCAAGGGCGATCGCGTCGCCATCCTCAGCGAGAACCGCCCCGAGTGGGCCACCGCTGAATTCGGCACGCTGCTGATCGGCGGCGCCATCGTCCCCATTTACCCGACGCTGACCTCGGAACAGTCGGCCTTCATGCTCGCCGATTCCGGCGCACGCGTCGCCTTTGTTTCCACCGTGGACCAGCTCAAGAAACTCCAGGCCGTGCAGTCCATCACCAAGCTGGAAAAAATTGTGGTCATGGATTACATCGGAATCCCCGACGCGATTCCCATGCACCGCCTGATGCATGACGGCCCGGTGGAGCGCGATGCCACATTCGACGCCGCCGCGCACGCCATCCGCCCCGACGATCTGGCCACCATCATCTACACCTCCGGCACCACTGGCACTCCCAAGGGCGCGATGTTGACGCAGGGCAATCTCGCTTCCAACCTGCTGCACTCCCTCGACAGTTACCCCATGGGCCCGGGCGACGTGAGCCTGTCGTTCCTCCCGCTCTCGCACATCACCGCCCGCCACGTGGATTACGCCATGTTCTACCACGGCGTCACCGTCGCTTATTGTCCCTATATCGACGACCTCAAGGCGCGCTTCCGGAAATCCGCCCCACCATCTTTGTCGCCGTCCCGCGGGTGTACGAAAAAATCCGCAGCCAGGTCGAGGCACAAACCAAGTCCGGCATGAAGCACAAGGTGTACCAGTGGGCGCTGCGCGTCGGCCGCGCCCATCGTGACGAAATCCTGGCAGGGAAGCGTCCCACGTCGCCCGACTGGAAGCTCGCCGACCGGTTGGTCTTCTCCAAGATCAGACAGGGACTGGGCGGGCGCGTGAAAATCTACATCTCCGGCGGCGCGCCCCTCGGCCTCGACCTCGCCGAGTGGTATGCCAATGTCGGCATCCGCATCCACGAAGGTTACGGCCTCACCGAGACCTCACCCGTCATCGCGCTCAACAAGCCCAACCGGCACAAGATTGGCACCGTCGGCCCACCACTGCCCAACGTGGAAGTCCGCATTGCCGACGACGGCGAGATCCTGGTGCGCGGTCCCTCCGTGTTCAAGGGCTACTGGAACATGCCCGCCGAAACCGCCGCCGCCTTCACTCCCGATGGCTGGTTTAAGACCGGCGACATTGGCAATCTCGACGCCGACGGCTTCCTCTCCGTCACCGACCGCAAAAAAGACCTGATCAAGACTTCCGGCGGCAAGTTCATCGCTCCGCAGCCCATCGAGCGCAAGCTGCAGAACAATGCCTACGTCGGCGAGGCCATCGTGATCGGCGACCGCCACAAGTTTCCCTTGGTCGTCATCGCCCCCAACTTCGCCGAGCTGGAGCGCTGGGCGCGCGAAAACGGAATTGGATTCCACTCCCGCGAAGACCTGGTCCGCCACGATCAAGTCCGCCAGATGTTCGACGGCATCGTCGCCGAGGTCAACCGCGATCTTGCCCAGTTCGAAAAATTGAAAAAAGTTCTGCTCGTGGCCGACGAATTTTCCGTTGCCGACGGCAGCCTCACGCCCACCCTCAAGCTCAAGCGCCGCGTGGTCGAGGAGCGCTATCGCCAGCACATTCGGAAGCTCTACGAAAACTCCGCCAAACCTGGCGAACCCGCCGACGTCGCCGCCAAGGGGTAGCGATGCGTCGCGGGCGCCCTCGCCCGCGACGCGCCTCCATGTCATAGCTGACAGACTGAGAGCTGCCAGCTCAATCGGGTATCGGGTAGTGGGGCAGCTTCCGGTTTGCCCGTGATCCGGGGGGAACCGACTGCGGATGTTGGCATGCAGTGACACACAGAAAACCGGGCGAGGCGAGCGGTGGGCACTAATCAATGATGACCAGCCAACGTGGCTGATAAATCACAGGCGGCCTTATAATGCGAACTGGTCCGCACTGCGGTTGTGGCGGTGCCAAGTCTTACCGCCGATACGGTTAACAAGGGTCGGCCTAGAACAAGGGTTGGGCGTTTCAGATTTGCGCGTTCTGAAAGGATGTTCCATGGCATCTTTCACGATCCACGGGCCATTTGAGATCTCGTATGAAAAACGCAAAGGCGGCAGGATATTGGTTTTCGACGATTTCTGGTCCGAGGGCTCTCAGGCGCATTATCTGGCAGATGATCGCGGGTGCTACGTGTTCGCGGTCCAGACAGGACGTGGCTTGGATCCCATATACGTCGGGCGGGCGACCAAGACGTTTAAACAAGAGACATTTAATCCAACTAACAAGCACAAGTATCACGACGGATTCTTAGAGTACGCAAGGGGCGCGCCTGTCATGTTCTTTGTTGTGCACCCTAGTCAGAAAGGTAGGATAAACGCGAAGGAGATCGGGCAGATCGAGGACTTTCTCATTCAGACCGGTGTCGCTAAGAACCCTGGACTTCAGAATGTCCGGGGGGCACAACGTCCCAAATGGAGTATTCAGGGGGTTGTTCGCAGCGGAAAAGGTAGGCGCACGAAAGATGAGATAGCTTTTCGCCGACTTTTTGATCTGGCAGATCAATAGGACGCTGGCTCACTACCGGCAATACTTTGCAAAACCCATAACCGACAACCGATAACCGGCCCCTCACCCCTCCGGATTGCTACAATATAGGTATGGACTCCTTCGTGATTGCAGGCCGCACTTTCCGCTCGCGCCTGATTGTTGGCACCGGGAAATACAAGTCGGGCCAGGAGACGGCGCGCGCCATCGAAGCCAGCGGCGCCGAGATGGTCACCGTCGCCGTGCGCCGCGTCAACCTCGACCGCAGCAAGGAATCGCTGCTCGACTTCATTGATCCCAAGAAATATTTTCTGCTGCCTAACACCGCCGGCTGCTACACCGCCGACGATGCCATCCGCACCGCCCGTCTCGGCCGCGAAGTCGGCCTCTCCGACTGGGTGAAAATCGAAGTCATCGGCGACCAGGCCACGCTCTATCCCGACGTGCAGGCGACCATCGAAGCGACCCGCGTGCTGGTCAAGGAAGGCTTTACTGTTTTACCGTATACATCTGACGATATTGTGGTTGCCAAGCGCCTGCTCGACGCCGGTGCGGCCGCCATCATGCCCCTGGGCGCGCCCATCGGCAGCGGCATGGGCATCCAGAACCAGGCCAACATCCGCATTCTGCGCGAAATGCTGAACACTCCACTGATCGTGGACGCCGGCGTGGGCACTGCCTCCGACGCCGCCATCGCTCTGGAACTTGGCGCCGATGGCGTGCTTATGAACACCGGCATCGCCGCCGCCCAGGACCCGGTGCTGATGGCCGAAGCGATGAAACACGCCGTGCTCGCCGGCCGCGGCGCTTACCTCGCCGGCCGCATGGCGAAGAAGCTCTACGCGACCGCCAGCTCCCCGGTTGAGGGCGTCGTGCGTTAATCGGGTGATCTGGCGATCGGGTGATCGGATGATCGGGTGATCGGGTGATTTGAAGTTTCGGCAATCGGCAATCTAACGTATCTACCTATGCGTCTGGCCGCGGCATTTCTCGGCGTCCTCTGCGTCCTCGGTGTTGCGACCCCCACCTCGTCCGCCCAGACCCGCACAAAGTCTCCCGCCGCGGTTCTTCCCAACGGATCTCTCGGCCAGGCCTACTATTACCAGCTCGCGACTCCGCAGCAGGGAACACCGCCGTGGCGCTTTCGCAGCGTCCGTGGCTCGTTGCCACCCGGCATCGCGCTTGATCCCGCCGGCGTTCTGGTCGGCGCGCCCACTGCGCCCGGCCAATTTCACTTCACGCTCGAAGCCACGGATTCCTCGCCCACACCCGTCGCCAAGACACGCGGTTACGTCCTCACCGTGCCCCCGCCCGCCGTCGCCCAGACGCGCACTGCGGCGCCCGCCGCGGTTCTCCCCAACGGATTTCTGGGCCAGGCATACTATTACCAGCTCGCGACTCCGCAGCAGGGAACGCCGCCGTGGCGTTTTCGCAGCGTCCGTGGTTCGTTGCCACCCGGCATCGCGCTTGATCCCTCCGGCGTCCTCTCCGGCACGCCCACTGCACCCGGCCAATTTCACTTCACGCTCGAAGCCACGGATTCCTCGCCCACACCCGTCGCCAAGACACGCGATTACGTGCTCACCGTGCCCCCGCCCCTGACCGTCGCCTGGACACAACCGCCGCAGGTGACCGCGGGCGGCGCCATCGCCGGCGAACTGCAGGTCACCAACGGCACAGCCGGCGCACTCGACTTCACCGTCATCGTGGTCGCCGTGAACACCGTCAACAAGGCGTTCGCGCTCGGGTACCAGCACTTCTCCATCGGCGGCGGTTCGCAGCGCATTTCCTTCGGCTCCACCCTGCCGCGCGACACCTACGTCGTCCACGCCGACGCCGTCGCCGAAGATTCCGAGGCCGGCAAAATCTATCGCGCCCGCCTGCAAACCGACCCGCTCACGGTGCCGTAGTCGTATTCGGTTCTCGGTGAGCGGTTCTCGGTTTTCGGTCGCCTTTGGAAAATCCTCGTGCTCGGATCACGCATTTACGTCAATGAGAAATCGGCAATCAACAATCGACAATCGGCAATGCAGTTGCTCCCAAAAAGCAAACGCGGCGCTCTCCTCCGCGCCGCCGCTGCTCGCAACTGAAACTGAAACTATTTCTTCAGCTCCGCTGTCCAGTTCACCACCAGGTTCAGCGTCGCCGACGCGTCTTGTGTCCCTACGTTGAACAGGAACTTTTTGCCGTCGCGGCTGGCGTCATAAGCCACGCCATTGGCCGACGAGTCCTGGTGAAACAAAAGGCGCACTTGCCCCACCTGCACCTGTCCACCTGTGTCGCTGATGTCGGCCGCGTACAGCGTGTCGGCAGGATCAAAATAGAACAGTTCCTTGCCATCGCCCCGCCACGCCGGATAATCGCCTCCATTGGTCGAGACCTGCCACTTGCCTCCTTGTCCGGATGCGGCCGTCACGTACACCTGCCCCTGCCCCGATTCGGTGGATACATACGCAATCCACCGCCCGTCGGGCGAGATGCGGAAGTGGCTGACATTGGCCTGCGGACTCGCCGGCGAAATCAGCAGTACCGGTTTCCCATGGCCGTCCGCCGGCACCGAGTAGATCGAGTTGCCGGTCGGCCCCAGTTGCGAGGTGTACAGCAGGTTTTGTCCATCCGGCGTCCAGGAGGAATAGGAAGGCGTGACGCCTTTCTCCTGGACCAAAAGGCGAGGCTTGCCGCCACCGTTCGCCGGCATCAGGTAGAGCGTGCTGTCGCCCGCCGCGCCCGCGGTCCCTTGCGCCGAGTACGCGATCGTCTGCCCGTCCGGCGACCACGCCGGCTGGAACTTGGTCGGCGGATCAAACGTCAGCCGCGTCTTGATGTTTCGTGCCGTGTCAAATATCCAAATGTCTTCCGAGGGCGAGCCGTAGCCCACCGCGATCTTGCTTCCGTCCGGCGAAATACGCGCGTCCATGTACTGCCCCCGGTCGCCTACCTGAGCGAGCCGTTTGCCGGTTCGGTCGAACCACACCAATTGCGTCCCAACATCGGCCGTCCCGCTCTGGTAGGTCATCACGCCGTTGGCCGACACGGAGAACAGCGTTCGCCACACGGTGCCGTCGTATTGCACCCGATCCACCACCGGGAATGCGTCCCCTTTCAGCGTCCCGCTTTGCGGATCGAAGCGCTGCGCCATCACCGAAGTCTGCGCGTGGAACAAGATGTACCCGGAGGCGTACTGACCTCCGGCATCGGACGCGATCAACAGCTTGTTCTCCTGGCCGTCCAGAGATGCGAAGTAGATGCCGTTCTGATCCCGCATCCCTCCGCTGTGATTCGTCGCCAGGTACAGGAAATGCTTGCCGTCCGGCAGAAACCATGGCCAGCGATGCGTCGTGTGCTTGCCCAGGTCCAGCTTGGTTACCGATTGCGCCGTGCCGCCCTGCGCGCTGATCCGCATCAGGCTGACGTTGAAATCCGGCGCGTACACGATCACGTTGTCCTGGCTCCACGTCCCGCCGCGCGCGTTGGGCGCATCCGCCAGCGGCGCCACCGCGCCCCCGTTGGCAGGGATCTTGTTCAATTTCCCATTGGCAAAGAAGCCCAGATACCGGCTGTCGGCCGACCAGAACGGAAAAAACGCCCCCTCGGTTCCATCCAGCCGCTGCGCCGTCGGGCTGCTCAAGGATCGCACCCACAACGCTTTCGGGCTATCGTTCCCCTTCGCCGCAAACGCGATCTTCTCTCCATCCGGCGAGACTACCGCCGGCCCGCCAAAATCGCCCAACGCATCGAATGCCGTCTTCTCCGGAGGCAGAATGATCGCGTGCAGCGGCCGCGGCGCCGGGCGCAGCCATAACTGCATCGCCCCTGCGATCGCCAGCAGTACCGCGATTCCGGCTACCGCCCACGCCAGCCACTCGCGCCGTTTCGCCTGCGCCTTCGGCTGCTTGGCGACCGCGGCCGCTGCCGTCTGCGATGTCCAGTTCAATTGCAGCTTTAGATCATGCGCCGTCTGCAAGCGCTCGTCCGGATCTTTGGCCAGGCAGCTTCTGACCACCATCTCCAGCGCCGGTGGCGTCAGCGGTTGCACCTGCGACATCGGCTCCGGCTCTTTCTCCAGGATTGCCGCCAGCACGCTGATTTGCGACTTGCCCTCGAATGCCCGGCGTCCGGTCGTCATCTCAAATAGCACGCATCCCAGGCTGAAGATGTCGCTGCGCGCATCCGCTTCCACGCCTTGCAAGACCTCCGGCGCCATGTACTGAAACGTCCCGACGATCGTGCCTTTCTGCGTCAGCGGCGACGCCGGCCCGGTCAGCGCGATCAGCGGCGTCGTTGGACTCGACGGAGTGAAGGGCGCCCCGCCCGACCCGGCTTTGGTTAGTTGTCCCGCCGCTACCCCAATCGCGACTGCCGCGGGTTTTGCCAGGCCGAAGTCCATCAGCTTGGCGCCCGCCTTGGTCAGCATGATGTTCGCCGGCTTCAGATCGCGGTGCACGATGCCTTGCCGATGCGCTTTGTCCAGCGCTTCGGCGACTTCGCTTCCGATTTTCAGCACCTGTTCGATCGACAGCGGGCCCTTGGCCAGCCGGTCCGCCAGCGTCTCGCCTTCCAGGTACTCCATCACCAGGAAATCAATGCCGTCTTGCGAGCCGACATCGTGCAGCGTGCAGATGTGCGGATGCGACAGCGAACTGATGGCCCGCGCTTCGCGCTCGAAGCGCTGCTTCAAATCGGCGTTGGAAGACAAGTGCGACGGCAGGACCTTGATGGCCACCGTGCGTTCCAGCCGCGTGTCGCGCGCGCGATACACCTCGCCCATCCCGCCCGCGCCCGCCGCCGACTGGATCTCATACGGCCCGAGTTTTGTGCCCGCTACCAGAGACATCTTCTCACTCGCATTCAACGACTACTGACAACCGACGACCGAAAACCGACAACCGATAACCATCGCGCCGAAACTGAAACTGAAACTTCTTTTTCATTTCAGTCCGGCCATGACGAACAACCGTGACAACACCCGCCGCGTGTCGTACAGGTAATGCTTGCCGTCGGGCGTGACGTACACGCGCCGGAAACTGAGAACCCCCGCGGGGTTCGCAGGAATAAATCGGTGCCAGGGTTGGCGGCTCCCGCTGCTCGGGTCCAGTTGGTATACGGTCAGGGGAACTTCGCCGCGCGAGCGGATCAGCAAACGCCCATCCGCCGACCATTGCACCGGAGAATCCTCGGATTGCATGCCGGCCACGGGATGGGGCTGGCCGCCGGAGAGGGCGCACATCATCCATCGGCCCTCGCCGTCACGCGCCAGAAGCGAGGCGCCGTCCGGTGACATCAGCAGTCCCAGCATTCCTTCCGGGGTGATGGGACGCGGCGGCGTCTGTCCGGACGTAGCCAGGGCGAAGGTGCGGGCCGGCCGGCCCGGTTCGGCGGCGACCATGGCAATGTGCTGGCCGTCGGGCATCCATGCCGCCATTGACTGATAGGTCAGTCCGAACGAGGGCAGTTCGCGGATCTCGCCCACGCCGGTGGGCGCCAGCAGCAGTCTCTGGTTCCACATGCCCAGCACCGTCTTGCCGTCGGGCGACATTCCCAGCATCACGCCCTGGCCCAGATGAACGGCCGGGGAGCCGTCGGTCCGCCGCACGAACATTTCATAGCGGCTGCCAGCATCGAACTCGTCGATCGCAGCCAACTGGCCGTCATTCGAGATTCCATATGCAGCCGCCCAATGGAAGGTGACGAGATTCCTGCTTTCCGTGCCGCCGATGGTCCCGGCGATGATGTCGCCGCCGCGGTCTTCGGTGGTGAGCATCACCCGCCCATCGCGGGAAATGTCCTGCATCACGATAATTTCCAGAGCGCTCCAGACCGTCCGCACTTTGCCCGACCTGGTGACCGCGTGCAGCTTGATGCCTTCGGTGTACCAGATCTCCTTGCCGTCCGGCGTCCAGGCGAGACCTTGTTCGGTGTCGTAGGACGGCGTCAGCGTCTTCTTGTTGCCTTGCAGGTCCACGATGGCCACGGTGCCGGCATCGTCGCCATATACCGGGTGGTCCATGAAGGCGATGACATCGCCTTGCGGCGAGAATCGCAGGTGGCTGATGTAGCCGTCGGTGGTGTAGAGCGGCTTGCCAACCGGGTATTCCAGTTGGAACCGCCCCGCCACGCTCCGTGCGATCGCCAGCCCGGAACCGTCCGGCGCCCAGTCGGCATCGGTCACGCCTTCCAGCATCGATTTGGGTGCGCCGCCCAGTAGCGAACTGCGGGCCAGCGTCCCCGTCGGTACCCAGGGCTCCAGGAAGCGCCGCTCCAGCGCCACTGCCAGTTCGCCGGAGCGGGAGACGGAAAGCAGGTCGGCCTTCACCGATTCGATCGGCTGCGACTCGCTTGTGTCCACGCGCCCGGAGTACAACTGCGCCGGTGCGCCATCCCAGTTCGCGCCGTACACCACCGCTTGGCCGTCGGGGGCAAACCGCGCCGCGCGCACGTAGCCACTGCGAAACGTCAGTTGTTGCGTCGCAATTGACGTGGGAGACAGGCTGCGGCGCGCCGCCAGCGCCCCGGCCAGGCTGCCGACAACCAGCAGGAGAACGGCGCCGGCGATCCAACGCGTGCTCACGCGGCCAGCCGGCTTAACTTTCACCATTGACGCCGTCGCGCTGCTGCCGCTGATCGCCTCCAGCGCAAATCCCACGTCCCTTGCCGAATGAAACCGCCGCGCCGGTTCTTTCTCCAGGCAGCGCCGCACGATGCGCTCCAGCCCCGGCGACACTTTCAGCTTTTCCGTCTCCAGCTCCTCCGGCTCCTCCTTGAGGATCGCGTTCATCGTCTCCACCGACGACTCGCCCTTGAACGCCCGCTGCCCGCTCAGCATCTCGTACAGAATCGCGCCGAAGGCGAAGATGTCGGTGCGCGCGTCCACCTCTTTGCCGCGGACCTGCTCCGGCGACATGTAGCCCGCCGTGCCTAGCACCATGCCTGGCGTGGTGCGCGTTCCCATCGTGGCCCCATCGCCGGGTGCCCCGGGGTTCGTTGGGTGGGCTTGCAGCTTCGCCAAACCGAAGTCCAGCACCTTCACCCGCCCGTCGGTGGTGACGAACACGTTTTCCGGCTTCAGATCGCGATGCACCACGCCCTTGTCGTGCGCCGCCGCCAGCCCTTCCGCAATCTGCGACGCGTATTCCACCGCGCGCCGCTGCCCCAGCGCCCCTTCCTTCATTTTTTCGCGCAGCGTTTCCCCGTCCAGCAATTCGCAGACGATGTACGGCGACCCCGCGTGCTCGCCGATGTCGTACACCGCCATGATGTTGGGATGACTCAGCGCCGCTACCGTGCGCGCCTCCTGCTCGAAGCGCCGCAGCCGGTCGGGATCGCTGGCAAAGGATTCCGGCAGGACCTTGATGGCCACCGTGCGCTCCAGCCGCGTGTCGCGCGCGCGATACACCTCGCCCATCCCGCCCGCGCCTACCGCGGACTGGACTTCGTAGGGCCCGAGCTTCGTCCCCGCTTGCAGTGTCATGTTGGATGAAAAGCTGGAGTGCCATCCCCTGGCTAGGCCGAATTATAGACTGGTGGCCCGTTCTCCGGCATCAGCGATTTGATGTGTTATTTCTCGTTGGGGTGCAGAGACATTGCTTCCGAGACTGCTGCTGCGCGCCAGCCAGGACGGAATCTTTCCCACAATAGAAATTCTTATGGTGCAAATAGAAATTTCCGGCTCGACTCCCGGCCTGGTTTTACGTATTCTGGGAAATCATCGGACTTGACTAGCTGCCACCGACTGGCCGTTGCGCAGCGCCATCCACTAACCACTAGCTACGAATTGCTGTTTCCGGAGGTTTTCATGAACGCCGCGCGCGTTCCAAGCAATCCCGCTCAGGCACAGTCCATGGAAGAAAAGATCCGTATTCGCGCTTACCTGCTTTTCGAAAGGCGCGGCGGAGAAGACGGCCGCGCCCTCGACGACTGGCTCCAGGCCGAGGAGGAAATCCTGCGCAGCGAGCTGAGCGTGCCGCCGCCGGTTCGCTTAATACCGGCCAAGAAATCTCGGACCAAGCGGACTAGCTTTTAATTGGTCGCAGCTGAATAATTTGTTGCTCAGCACTCGGCACTAGGTGCTCGCCTTCAGCAGCTTCAGCCAGCGTTGCCAGGCTTCGTCGTGCGCTTTTTTGTTGGCTTCGTTTCCGCTGGGATCTTCGCCCGCGCGCATGAAGCCGTGTCCCGCGCCTTCGTACGTGACCGGATCGTACTTCTTGCCCGCGGCTTTCATCTTCTGCTCGGTGTCGGGAATGGTCGCGTCAATGCGGGCGTCGTTGCCGGCGTAGAAGCCGTATACCGGCGCGCTGATGTTCGCGATCGCCTCGCTCGGCGGGGGTGGCCCGTAGAACACAAATGCGGCCGCCAGGTCCTTGCGCACGGTCGCGAAGCGGAACGTCATCCCGCCTCCCCAGCAAAATCCCGCGACCGCCAGCTTGCCATTCGACGCCGGCAGCTTTTTCGCGTAGTCGGCGGTGGCGTTCAGGTCAGCCATCACCTGCTCCGGCGGCAGCTTGGAGTTGGCCTCGCGTGCCGCGTCGCCGCTGGGGAAATCGCTCGACCGTCCGCCACCCGGCGCCATGCCGGACAGCAGGTCGGGCGCGATGGCGATGTATCCGTTGGCCGCTAGCTGGTCGGCGACGCCGCGCACCCAGTCGGTCATGCCGAAGATTTCATGGATCACCACCACCACCGGCGCTTTCGTCTTCACTTCCGGATAGACGACGAACGCCTGCACTGCGCGATCGCCGTGCTTGATGGTGACCCACTCGCCGTGACGCGGGCTTTTCTCCAGCTTCGCCTTCGCCCAGTCTTGCGCCGACGAGCACGTAACGCACATGGCCGCGAACATCAGCAGGGAAGCGACTACTCGCAGTGGTGTCATGGCAACTCCAGATGCTCCAGATGGCAAAAGGTTGCGCCGCTACTTCTTCTTGCTCGGATCGTCGCTTGGGTTGATGTAATTGAACGCTAGCGGCGAGGCGCCGTGGATCTGCACCACCGTCGCGCCTTTCATCTTGACGTAGTGATGCATGTTGGGGTCGAGATAGGCAAAACTGCCGGCCGCCAGCGACGTCATTTTGCTCTCGTCGATTTTGTCGCCCATACCGAGGCGCATCGTGCCCGAGATCACGGTCAGGTTCTCTCGCGCGGGATGCCAATGCGGCGGGACGACGTAGCCGTCGGGCATTTTCACGCGCACCGTGAAGTCGCCGCTGCTGGCGCCGGGATCGCCTTCCAGCACCGTTAACTGCGCGCCGGGCGGCACAAACGGCGGCGCCGGTCCCCATTGCATCTGCGGCTGCGTGTACACGTGCCGCGCTTCGGTTTTCGCCGGCTGGGATTTTGCGGAATCTTTTGACTTCATCGCCGCCTGCTGCCCCACGGCGGCAATCGCCAGCACTAATAACAGGGTGATCGAGAAACGTCGCATGCCATCCTCCTGATTGTGCGGGAGCATACGTGACGTCCGCGAAGCAGGTCAAGGCGGGGAGCGAGTACCGAGTCACTGAGTACCGAGTGCTGAGCGGCGCGCCCCACGAGAAGGTGGACAAAATGCCGACAAATTACTGGCAACTTGTCCCACCGTATGGCATACTAATCCGCAGGACGGGACACATGGCGACGGCAACAGCAAAGCGACTGCGAGGTTATTTTCAGGACCTGCTCGGGGCAAGAACGGCCTCGGAGCAAAAAGTGGTTGACCTGGTGGAAACCGGTCTTCCGCTCAGCGTGCTGAATCGGCTAATGCAGCGAGGATTGTCGAAGGCTGAGTTGTTCGACGTCATCATCCCGGCGCGCACGCTGAAGCATCGGAAAAGCAAGCGTCAGCCGCTGTCGAAGGAAGAATCCGAGCGGGTGGTGCGCACGATTCGCATCCTGGCAACTGCGAACGCCGTCCTCGGCGACGACAATTCCGCGCTGGCCTGGCTGCGGGCGCCGAAGAAGCGATTCGAGGGCCGCGCGCCCATCCAGATGCTGGCCACGGAACCGGGAGGACGCCTGGTTGAGGAGATGTTAATTCAGATTGAAGAAGGCATGTTCGCCTAGAACAGTCGCCGGTCATCAGTCGTCAGTCCTCAGTCGTCAGTCTTCCGGCCAGACGAACCCCAATTTTTGTCATTCCGACCCTGAGCGAAGTCGAAGGGGAGGAATCTCGGTTTTCGACTCTTCACTACCCCATGATTCTCTGGCGGATCAGCAACCACCGGACGCTGGACGGACGCGGCGGACTCAAGGCGTCGGCGCGATGGCATTCCAGGGGCCGGCCGATTGTGTACCTGGCGGAGACGGCGACCGGAGCACTGACGGAAGCGCTGGTCCACCTGGAACTCGATCCCAACCATCTTCCCCGCAATTACAAGCTCCTGAAGAGCGAAGCTCCTGACGACATCTCCATCCGAAGCGTCACCAAGGCCGATCTTCCGAAAAATTGGGTGCAGGACGAGGTCGTCACGCGAACTATCGGCGACGAGTGGCTGGCGTCCAATGAAACCGCGCTGTTGAGGGTGCCTTCCGCCATCGCGCCAGAGACATTTAACGTGTTGCTGAACCCCACGCACCGTGAGGCGGCGAGAGTGGTGGTCGTGGCTTATCGCGTATATCCCTGGGATCGGCGGTTGCTGGAGTAACGGAGATTGATCTGCTTTTGCTGACGACTGAAGACCAGAGCCTGCCCCGAGCGAAGTCGAGGGGACTGAAGACTGTTCCTGCTTTTGCTGACGACTGACGACTGACGACTTTTCCCAGTAGACTGACCCGTATGAAAAAAGCGAAGCCTGGTGGTCGCGTCCCCAAGACCGTCGACGAATACCTGGCGGGCGTCCCCGAACCCGCGCGCAGCACGTTGAAGAAGATTCGGGCGACGATTCGGTCCGCGGTACCGGCGGAGGCCACCGAGGCCATCAGCTATCGGATGCCCACGTTCAAGTACAAGGGCCAGCTGATGTGGTACGCCGCGTTTGCGGACCATTGCAGTTTGTTCCCGGGTTCGTCCGTGATCGTTGCGTTCAAGAACGAACTCAAGGGCTACTCCATCTCCAAAGGGACCATTCGCTTCCCGACCGACAAGCCTTTGCCGGCCGCGCTGGTGAAAAAGCTGGTGAAAGCGCGGCTCGCGGAAAACGAACGCAATAAACGGCGTTGAGCTGGTTGTCATCGACACCGTGGATTCCGTGACGACCGCAGCACCGGCGTCTCGCCGGTCCCGCGGTATCAGGGCACGGCTTCAGCCGTGCCGATGAACGCCATCTCCGCAGGCGGCTTTAGCCGCTGCGGCACTCGTGAGGAATTGTCATTCTGAGGGAGGACGCGCGCGTAAACCAGACACCCCTCTTTTTTGGCGGCGGGTTCGCGCATCCGACCGAAGCCTGCCCTTGAGCGAAGCGAAGGGAATTTGCTTTTGCTGACAACTGGCAACCGCCAACTGTTTGAGTTGTTCGAACAAGGAAGGGGTGGGGCAACTCGCCACTGATTGCGTTGTTCGGGCAGGTAAGAGTGCACCGGCTCGAATAACTCGTCCTTAGGGAATCTCTGAACAACTACAGCGCTCGTCTCGCTGCAGGGTCGCGGATGCCGGATTCAATCGGTTTGACTGAACCTCCGACGGGTGCGGTCGCTGAATTTGCGGCCCGGCGAGTGTTGCGGGCCACTCTCCTGCTGACTCTACGCCGCTGCGTACAGCAGCTTCCTGCGCGCCATAAACAGGTTCACCAGCGCGCAGGTGGCGAACAGCCGGTTGGCATTCTTCTTGAGCCCTCGGTAGCGCACCTTCACGAATCCGAACTTCAGCTTCATCACTCCAAACACGTGCTCGACCTTGGAGCGCACCGTGGACTTCGCCCGATTCTTGGCCCTCTCTGCTTCATCGACGTGGTCCTTGTGCCGGTAGCGCCGATGCGTGCAGTCCTGCGCCTGCGGCGCCTGTCGGTGAATGACCTCGGTCTGCCCTTGGTACGCCTGGTCGCCCCAGACCCGCGTCTCTTCCCCGTGCAGCAATTCCGGCAGTACCGTCGCGTCGGCCACGTTGGCCGCCGTCGCCACCACGGTGTGGATCATCTTCGTCTTGCTGTCCACGCCCACGTGCGCCTTCATCCCGAAATACCACTGGTTGCCCTTCTTCGTCTGGTGCATCTCCGGATCACGCTTCTCCTCGCGGTTCTTGGTCGAGGAGGGCGCATGGATAATGGTCGCGTCCACGATCGTGCCCGTGGTGATCCGCACTCCCCGGCTCTGCAAGTGCAGGTTCACCGTCTCCAGCATCTCCCCGCCGAGCGCGTGCTCTTCCAGCAAATGGCGGAACTTGCACACCGTGGTCTCATCCGGCACTGGCTCGCGCCCCAGATCAATCCCCACGAAGTCGCGCATCACCACCGAGTCGTACAGCGCCTCCTCCACCGCCGGGTCCGACAGGTTGAACCACTGCTGCAAAAAGTAAATCCGCAGCATCCGCTCCACCCCCACCGGCGGCCGCCCGTTGCCTTCCTTGGGATAATGCGGTTCGATCAGCGCGCACAACTTCGCCCACGGCACCACCTGCTCCATCTCGTCCAGGAACTGCGCCCGCCGCGTCTTCTTCGTGTACCGCTCAAAGCCGGTCATCATCGCCAGTGTCCTCTGTTTGTTGTGAGGCTTCATCTGGCTGCACTTTAGCTTGAGTACTTGTGGAAAGTGGAGAACTTAATCAGAGTCTCCTTAGTGCCTACGGGTCGGATATAATTGCAACAGATCGGATAGAAAAATGGCAAAGTCGAAGGTTTATAACGTCCACGTTGTGCCGTCAGAGGAGGGCTGGGCTGTCAAAACCGAAGGCACTGGTAGGGTGAACTCGCTTCACGACACTCAAAAAGCGGCGATCGATTCAGCCAGAAGCATTGCTCGCAGAGAAGCGGGCGAGCTTATTGTTCATGCTCGGAGCGGAAGGATTCGCGAGAGGGACAGCTACAACAATGATCCGATTGTTCCCAAATCTCGCGAGGTATTATTTCCGACTGGTCCGCGAAGAAAAAGTGAGAAAACTATCGAGCGCGTTATCAAAGAAGTACTTATGGAGCGTGAAGACGCGCCGCGCGTGGCAAGAAGGAGTAGGTAGCGCACCTGCGGGTTCTGTAGTTAGACTACGGCGCATCCAATCGCCGCAGCCAGATGGCACGAATCCATCCTCAATTCGCTAGGAATGTCTTTATCAATTGTCCCTTTGATGAAGCCTATTTGCCGTTGTTCAACGCGATAGTATTCACAGTCCATGACGTCGGGTTTAGACCAAGGTGCTCCCTTGAGGCGAGCAATGCAGGCCAATCTCGACTAGAGAAAATCCTTACTATCATCTCTGAATGTAAGTACAGCATTCACGACCTTTCACGAACCGAATTAGATGCCGCGTCGAAACTTCCGCGGTTCAATATGCCTTTGGAGTTGGGCTTAGATCTGGGATGTAAGAGATTCGGCAATGTTCATCAGGCAGAAAAAGTCTGCTTGATTTTCGACATAAAGCAATACCGGTATCAAAAGTTCATTTCTGATATCGCAGGGCAAGATATATCGGCACACAACGGCTCAGCCGAGCGTGTAGTTACCTTGGTAAGGAACTGGCTTCGACTGGAGGTGGATCCGCGAAAAACAATTATTCCCGGCGGAGCCACTATTCTGCGAAGATACGAACACTTCCAGAAAGGCCTCCCGTCTCTTTGTCATCGGCTTGGCTGGAGCTCAAAAGAACTCCCATTCGTCGATTTCTCTTACGCAGTGGCGACCTGGATTCGCGAGAATCCGACATAGGCATTTCGCCTACGATGGCTACTTCGGTTTTCTAATCCCACGTTCTGTGGAATTCTCAGTGTTTTGTGTCTTTTGGCGGATTTGGGTCATTGCCAGGAGCCACGGTGTCGCTATCGCGGATCTTGCCGTCTAATCCATGAATTCTCACCTCTCCGCCACGCGAATTCGCGGAAAGTTGCTTCGCAATGTGTTCAGCCTCACTTTGCGTGCCTGCAAATCCGCTCGACCGCTCAGCACCTTTCTCGCGTAATCCGCCATTCCCCGGACTCTTTATCTCTGGAAACGTGATAGTTGGCCATATGCACCCTCCCGCGCGCCTCGACCTCTGCCGATTCGGTCAACTTGCCCGAATCGGCACATCGACTATTGTAGCGAAGAAATGGCGAATATCAAGCAGAATTCCAGCGGGTCCTAATGTTCGGCACCACGTCACGCGAACACGCGATCAAACCCGACATTCGACCGAGAATGTGGTCCTACATCGCGGGCATCGCCCGAAACATCGGCGCGACGGTTTACGCCGTGGGCGGCACCGACGACCACGTGCACGTTTTCATCGGCATCCCGCCGATGATGCCGGTGGCGAAAGCCGTGCAGACGATCAAAGCAAATTCATCGCGGTGGATGCGTGAGACCGCACGCGATTTCGCATGGCAGGAAGGATATGCCGCATTCAGCGTGAGCATTTCCCACACAGACGGGACCGTCGCATATATCCAGAACCAGGCCGAGCACCACAAGCGGCGCGGTTATGGCGAAGAGCTCGCGGCGATGTTGCGGAAACATCACATGCACACGGTGACGTAATGGCGCGCGCACATGGTCAAGTTGTCAGAGTACGTTCCCGCAAATCGTACCGTCCCTGCGGGACTGGGTGCAGAGTCCGCAGGACGATAGTTCATAGCCCGGGACGTGAGTCCCGGGTCGCATCCATAATCACGTTCTGAGTCCCGTAGGGACGGCACAATTTACCCGCGCGCCCGTCGAATGAAACCGCGCTGCTGAAAGTCCCCTCGCCGGTCGATGGCAAAGAAAAAAGGCCCCGCTCCTGCGAGCGGGGCTTCTAGCTGATGGCTGAAAGCTGAGAGCTGACAGCCGGCGCGGCGCTAGCCGCGCCTTAGTACATATCTCCCATGCCGCCGTGGCCGCCGGGCATCGACGGAGACTTCTTGTCCTCCGGGATCTCGGCGACGAGGGCTTCGGTGGTCAGCATCAAGCTGGCAATCGAGCCCGCGTTCTGTAGCGCGGTACGGGCGACCTTGGTCGGGTCGATGACGCCGGCCTTCACCAGGTCTTCGAACTCGCCGGTCTGGGCGTTGTAGCCGAAGTTCGGGTCCTTATTCTCCCGAATCTTGCCCAGCACCACCGCGCCTTCGTCGCCCGCGTTCTCCACGATCTGGCGCAGAGGCTCTTCCAGCGCGCGCTTCACGATGTTGCCGCCAATGGCTTCATCACCCTGCAGCTTGAGCTTGTCGATGGCCTCGACGCAGCGCACCAGGGCCACGCCGCCGCCGGGGACAATGCCTTCCTCGACTGCCGCGCGGGTGGCGTGCATGGCGTCCTCGACCCGAGCCTTCTTTTCCTTCATCTCGGTCTCGGTCGCGGCGCCCACCTTGATCACCGCCACGCCGCCCACCAGCTTCGCCAGGCGCTCCTGGAGCTTCTCGGTGTCGTAGTCGCTGGTGGTCTTGTCGATCTGGGCGCGGATTTCCTTCACCCGGCCTTCGATCTCGCTGTGCTTGCCCTTGCCCTCGACGATGGTGGTGTTGTCCTTGTCGATGGTGACGCGCTTGGCCCGGCCCAGGTCGGCAAGCTGAACGTTCTCCAGCTTGATGCCCAGGTCTTCGGTGATGGCCTTGCCGCCGGTCAACGTAGCGATGTCCCCGAGCATGGCCTTGCGGCGGTCGCCAAAGCCCGGCGCCTTGACGGCGACGGCCTGCAGCGTGCCGCGCAGCTTGTTCACCACCAGGGTCGCCAGGGCTTCGCCCTCAACGTCCTCGGCAATGATCAGCAGCGGCTTGCTGGAACGCGCAATCTGCTCCAGCAGCGGCAGCAGGTCCTTCATCGAGCTGATTTTCTTTTCGTTGATCAGGATGTAGGGGTCCTCGAGCACGGATTCCATGCGCTCGGGGTCGGTGACGAAGTAGGGCGACAGGTAGCCGCGGTCGAACTGCATGCCCTCGACCACTTCGAGCTGCGTCTCCATCGTCTTGGATTCTTCCACCGTGATGACGCCGTCCTTGCCCACCTTCTTCATGGCCTCGGCGATGATGCGGCCGATGGTCTCGTCATTGTTGGCGGAGATGGTGCCGACTTGCGCGATGGCGGTCATGTCCCCCGCCACCGGCTTGCTGAACTTGTCCAGCGCGCCCGGGACGCGTTTGCCGTCCTTGTCCACTGTGCCGGTGATGGCGAAGACGGCCTTCTCGATGCCGCGCTTCAGCGCCATGGGATTGGCGCCGGCGGCCACGGTCTTTACGCCCTCGCGGAAAATGGACTGCGCCAGCACGGTGGCGGTGGTGGTGCCGTCGCCAGCGACGTCGCTGGTCTTGCTGGCGACTTCGCGCACCATCTGCGCGCCCATGTTCTCCAGGGGATCCTTGAGTTCGATTTCCTTGGCTACGGTGACCCCGTCCTTGGTGATGGACGGAGAACCGAATTTCTTTTCGATGACCACGTTGCGGCCCTTGGGGCCGAGCGTGACCTTGACGGCGTCCGCCAGTATATTGACGCCGCGCAGGATCGCCTGCCGCGATTCCTCGCCATGAACAATCTGTTTCGCCATATCTGTGTATCTCCTCTTCTTCGATAGCTGCGTTACCGCCGCGAGCCGGCTTTTTCTTCCTTCTTCGAGCCGACGAGGATGCCGAGCACTTCTTCCTCGCGCATGATGATCAGCTCTTCGCCGTCAATCACGATCTCGGTGCCGGAGTACTTGCCGAACAAAACGCGGTCGCCCTCTTTCACGTCCAGCGGGCGGACCTTGCCGTCTTCGTTGACCTTGCCTTTGCCGGCAGCGATGATTTCGCCTTCCTGCGGTTTGTCTTTGGCGGAGTCGGGAATGATGATGCCGCCACGCGTGGTTTCTGCTTCTTCCACCCGGCGGACCAGAACGCGGTCATGCAGGGGAGTGAATTTAGCCATGAAACGACCTCCTTTTGGAAACGCTACACACTGATTGTTATCTTGTTTTCTTACGCTAAGTGGCTGTGCTTACAACTTGATGTAGCAAACATCTAAACCACGGCGAGAAGCTTGGGCTATGCCGAGTGTTAGCACTCTCACCTGTCGAGTGCCAAGTGTAAATGGCAGGGAGTTACGTTGTCAAGTAAGGGAGAGGGGTTTGCACTGAAAATGGTGCATCAAGACAGGGCGCCGAACAGCTGATGAAAAATGCAACGCTCTGAGTTTAGCCAACATCTCATTCGCGAGAGGTGGCGCGTCATGATCCCAGGCATGACGACATCAACGTACACGCTCGTGCACGTGTAGATCAGCCTAGTGGGGATCATCGAGCCAGCACGCACGGCTTGATCTCGTAAGTTTCCTGTTTGTCCACGCAAGTCCGCAGCACAAAAGAATTCACCAACCGCGAAGGAGAAAATCCATGCCCACGATTACGACACGAGACGGCACACAGATCTACTACAAGGACTGGGGGACAGGTCAGCCGGTAGTGTTCAGCCATGGCTGGCCGCTGAACGCGGACGCCTGGGAAGATCAGATGCTATTTCTGGCCGACCGGGGCTATCGCTGCATTGCGCATGACCGCCGCGGGCACGGCCGATCGAGCCAGCCCTGGGGCGGCAATGAGATGAACACGTACGCCGACGATCTGGCGGCGCTGGTGGAAAAACTGGAGCTGAAGAACGCGATCCACGTCGGCCATTCGACGGGCGGCGGCGAAGTGGCGCGCTATATTGGCCGCCATGGCACGGAACGGGTTGCCAAGGCCGTGCTGATCAGCGCCGTACCGCCGCTGATGCTGAAGACAGCCGGCAATCCGGGCGGGCTGCCGATGGACGCCTTCGACCAGATCCGTGGCGGCGTCCGCGCCGACCGCTCGCAGTTCTTCCAGGATCTCGCCGTGCCCTTCTACGGCGCCAACCGGCCGGGCGCCAAGGTCTCGCAAGGCTTGCGCGATTCGTTCTGGCTGCAGGCCATGTTGTGCGGGCACAAGGCCGCCTACGACTGCATCAAGGCTTTTTCCGAAACCGACTTCACGGAAGATCTCAAGAAGTTCGATGTGCCAACGCTGATTCTGCACGGCGACGACGACCAGATCGTGCCCATCGGCGCCTCGGCCCTGCTCTCGGTCAAGCTGGTGAAGGGGGCCACACTCAAAGTAATTCCGGGCGCGCCGCATGGCATGTGCTCGACGCTCAAGGGCCAGGTCAACGCGGAGCTGTTGGCTTTCTTCCAGCATGCTGGTCAAGTGGCAGCGTAAACACGGCGCAAGGGCCAAGGCTCAGGGTTCACGGTTCTCGTCTCTCGAGGCATTTGCCTTGAGCCTTGCGCCTGGGACGTCAGCAACGTCCCCGGTGTTTTCTCAACAAATGACGGGCAAGCGTGGTGCGCTGATGAAGTTCCTGTGACGTGCAGCCCACATCTGCCAAAATCGGGCAGATGTGGGGCACCAGCACCAGCGCGGGGGTATTTGCGGTTGGTGATGTCCGGGACGGCAGCGTCAAACGGGTCGCGTCCTGGTGACAAATCCAAGCCCGGGCGAACAGGCGGAACGCGCACCCCCCTTGCGGAAAAGCGGCGCTCCTGTCCCGGCAGTGAGCTGTGCTCTTAAGCAGACTCCGCACAGAGCTGGCGCATGATCGCACGCAGGTGAAGGCGCGCACTGTCGAGATGGGGAAATCCGTGTTGGTTTCGTTAAAGAGCAACGACAATTCTGTGCCCGCAGTCCAGACGTTAGATGGCGGAGTTCTCTCAGCTCCCATTTTGGGAAGACAATCGGGTGTTCCGTGCCACGTGCTGGCCCTATCTTCTTCGCACCGCCGTAAGATCGACAGTCAGCGAAGTCATGGCAAAAGATCCTATGTTGCAGTTGCACGACTAGTTTAAGGAACACGGGATAAGGGAATCAGCTGAGGACGCCGAGAATTGAGCAGGCCCATTGCTTGCGCCGGACAGGGAGGTGAAATCATGGCTGCTGCTACGACTTTTTCCTTTGGCAATAAAACGTATTACGTCGACACCGAAGAATTCCTTTCGGACTTCAACGCGTGGGATGAGGATTACGCCCGCGGCATGGCCCCCAAGGTTGGCATCATTACTGGCTTGAGCGAAGACCATTGGAAGGTCATCTATTTTCTCCGCGACAGCTACAAGAAAACCGGTCGCTGCCCACTGGTGTATGAAACCGCGCGGACGAACCGACTCCACTTGCAGGAACTGAAGCGGCTTTTCCCGGCGGGATACCTGCGCGGGGCCTGCAGGCTGGCGGGCATGACCTACCGGGAAGGTTACCTGGACCAAGCTTGGGTAGAGGATTTTGCGGAGCAAATCACAACCGGAACTGAGGGGAAATCCTACGAGGTCGATGTTCGTGGTTTCCTGATCAACCCTTTTCAATGGGACAAGAACTATGCCCTGCACAAGGCCTGGGAGATGAAGATGCCGAAGCTTACAGAAGAACATTGGCAGGTGATCAATTTTCTTCGGGAGAGCTTTGAAAAGAACAACATCGTGCCCACGGTATACGAAACCTGCGAGGTCAACCATCTGGGTTTAGAGGAATTGGAAAAGCTGTTTCCCGATGGCTATCACCGGGGCGCGGTCAAGATCGCCGGACTACGAGTGCGTTAGATGCTGGGCGAAACTGGAGACCGAGCGTGGACTGGATCTCCACCTCGCATATTTTGTCAGCGATGTGATCGACCAGTTGGATCTGAGGGCGATCGAGAAACAGTTTCAGTTTTGAGTTTCGGTTTCGAGTAAGCCTGGGCGGGAGCCCGGGCTGTTTATTTTTGATGGGTAGTTAGTGGAGGAACGCGTTCAGGGCTGGTTGGCGGCCGGCTTCTGGTTTTCGAAAGCAGCGGCGAGGGGCAGGAAGATGGAGAAGACGGTGCCGGAGCGATGCGGGGCGGTGCGGGAGCGAACGCGGATGGAGCCCGCGTGCTTGTCCACGATCTGGCGCGAGACCCACAGTCCGAGGCCGGTGCCCGCGTCCTTCTTGGTGGTGAAGAAGGGCTCGAAAATCCGGGCCAGGTTTTCGGGCGCGATGCCGTGGCCGGTGTCGGCAACGGTAATGCGTACGCCACGATTCGCCGGCGAGCGCCAGTCCGGTGCCGAGGCGACTTTGATCTGAAGGCGTCCGCCGGGCTGGACCGCATCAATGCCGTTGCTGATGACGTTGGATAAAACCTGGCGAATCTCACCCGCCGAGCCCAGCACCTGAAGATGCGCGCAGTAGCGCTTTTCGACCGCGAGGTTCCGGGCCTCGATCCTGGTTTGCAGCAGCGCGAGAATATTATCGAGGAGTTCAGCCGGGTCAAAGCGGACGGGCGCGCTCTGGTCACGATAAAAACCGAGAGTCTGCTTGGTGATGTGAGCGACGCGCTGGAGTTCGGTATCGGCGAGCTCGAGGTGCCGGCGGGCGGCTTCCGGGAGATGCTCGGCGGCGCGAGCCAGGTAGAGAAGGTTGGTGACGGCGGCCAGGGGATTGTTGATTTCGTGCGCGATGGTGGCGGCGAGGCGGCCGGCGGAGGCCAGCTTTTCCGATTTGACCAGAGCCTCTTCCGCCTGCCGGCGCAGGGTCACGTCGCGCAGGATGACGGTGTACAGCTTCTGGCCTTCCGATTCCACCTGGGAGATGGTGGCTTCAATCGGGAACTCCTCGCCATCGGATCGAATGCCGGAGAGTGATCCGGGAGGTCGCATGGAGTGGGTGGAGACGCCGGTTTCACCGAAGGACTGAATGTGGCGACGATGGATGTCGCGGAAACGAGGGGGAATGAAATGATCGAGGTCGCGGCCGATAGCGTCGGCGGCCGGGCAGCGGAAGATGCTCTCGGCAGCGGAGTTGAAAAGGACGACCCGCTGGAAGCGGTCCACGGTGATGATTCCATCCATGGCGGAATTGACGATTCCGCTGAGGCGCTGTTCGCTGCTGCGGAGAGCCTGCTCGGCCTGCTCGCGGCGCCGGGCCAGGTCCTGGACCAGATGTAAGGCGCCTTCGGCGGCTTCACGTTCGGCAATCACGGCGGAGAGCGCCAGTCCGCTGACGGAGATGACGGCCAGGAACACCTGGAGCAAGGTGGCGCCGCGGATGGGGCTGGGCTGAACAAAAGGTCCCAGGCCGGTGGCGGTCTGCCAGATGGCAACGGCGGCGATGAGAGCACTGACGACGGCCGAGCCGGCGATGTCAAATCGGATGGCGGCCCAGATGACAAACGGAAACACCAGGAAGACCAGCACGTTGTCGGCGGCGCCCAAGCCGAAGCGATGGCCGAAGACCAGAAATGCAACCCCCGAGGCGGCGGCTGCCAATCCGGTGAATTCGATCCGACTTTGAAACTGCAGGCGCGCGAGTCGAGAAAAACTCAGGATCAGGGGAGTGACGACGATGACCCCCATGGCATCGCCCAACCACCAGATCAGCCAGGCCGAGGTGAACCCCGACCAGGGCTTCACTCCGGTGAGATTGAGTGTGGCAACACCGACCGTGGCCGCAACGGTGGTGCTCAACCCGCCGAGAAGCACCAGCGCCAGGACGTCCTGAAGACGGGGCAGAGCCGCCCGGAATCCCGGAGTCTTGCGGACCAGCCAGGCAGCCACCAGCGCGCTGCCGGTATTTCCCAGCGCGATGCCGAAGGAAGCGGCGTGCGGAACCGGACTGAAGAAATTCACCAGAAACGCGCCCGCCAGGACCGCGGGCCACATGCCATAGCCCCACACCAGCATGGCGGCCAGAGCGATGCCTGCCGGCGGCCAAACGGGGGAGACATTGCCGCTGGTGAAAGGAATGGCAAGACCGATCCTGCCGGCCAGAAAATACGCGGCCAGGACGATGGTGAGCCGGGCAAACAGGACAGTGCGAACCGGCGTGGCGAGGTGGCGTTGCCGCGGATAAGGGAAAGAAGGGAACACGAAACCTCGTCGGGGACGCCTCGAGGCGAGTGGAGACAGGATACACCGGGAGCGCGGATTATGGGGGAGGGGGGAATGCGATTGGTGAACGGTGATTGAAAAACTAAAGCATTGCCGATTGCCGATTGAAGTGTGTCGCGGGCGAGGGTGCCGGAGCCTGCAGGCTGGGAATGTCAGATCGCCTCAAAACGCTTGCGGCCATTGCTGTGCGCCGTGGTAGATGGCAAGGACCACGACGCGGTCCTTGTCAATTGCATAGGCTGCGATGAAGGGCGTGTTGGAAATGACCAGTTCACGGGTGCCGGGTACCCGGCCTGGCCGCCCGGCCGTCGGGAACGCGGCGAGATGTTGGATGCTGGTGACGATTTGGATCACGATCCGGGCGGCAACCTGCTCGGAGTTGGATAGCGCGATGTAGTCATGTGCCTGGTCCAGTTGCCGGACCGCCTGTTCCGTCCATTCGATCATCGGCGTGGGCGCCCCGTCCTCTTCAGCCGCTTTGCCACCTGCTCATGGCTTAGCACGCGGCCTTTCCGCATGTCGTCCAGTCCCTTGCGCACGAGCGCGTCCTGATACGCGTGCAGCTCGACGTAATTGGAGATGGCCTCATTGATCAGATAGCTGCGCGGACGGTCCTGCGCGGCCGCCAGCGAATCGAGTGCCTCAATTTTGCCGGCATCGGCACGGAAGCTGATGGTCTTTTCGGTGGTGTTCATAATTCAGAAAGTATGCCCGGTATTATTGTGTATTACAAGGCAAATTGGCCTTTGGGCCCTCAGACCTTCAGATCGGCGGTGGGGGCAAAGTGCGGCGGCTTGCGGTGGTGGGTTGCCTGCTCGAAGGCGTAGGCCAGCTTGATCAAGACAGGCTCGGACCAGGCACGGCCAAAGAATGAAATTCCCACCGGCAGGCCGTAGACAAATCCGGCGGGCACGGTGATGTGCGGGTAACCGGCGGCGGCGGGCAGGCCGGAACTACCGCCGCGGGAGCGGTCGCCGTTGAGCAAATCGGTGGTCCAGGCGGGGCCGCCGGAGGGTCCGAGAAGGGCGTCGAGTTGGTGCTTGTCCATGGCCTCATCGATGCCCTTGGTGCGCGACAAGTCACGATTTTTCTCCAGCGCGGCGAGGTAGTCCTTGTTAGTGAGCGGTCCCTTGGTTTCCGCCTTCTCGAACAGGTCCTGGCCAAAGTAGGGCATCTCCTGCTGGCGATGCTTTTCGTTGAACTCGATGACTTCCTTCAACGAGTGCACGGGGGCGGCGGGACCGAGGGCGGCGAGGTAGGCGTTCAGGTCGGCTTTGAGTTCGGTGAGGAAGACTTCCAGGATGGAATCACCGAAGGTAGCGGGGCCAACTTCAACCGGATCAATGAGCACGGCGCCCTGGCGCTTCATCTCCGCCAGGCAGTCTTCCATCAGGCGGTCCACGGCGTCGCTGAAACCGAAATTCTTGCGCACGACGCCCAGGCGCGCGCCGCGCAGAGCAGCAGGATCGAGGAAGCGCGTGTAGTCCACAGCGGGCTGGTCGCGCAGGGGAGCGGTGGCGCTGTCCTGGGGATCGTAAGCGGCGAGCACGGAAAGCAGCGCGGCGGCGTCGGCGACGGTGCGCGCCATGGGGCCGGCGGTGTCGTGGGAATGGGCGATCGGGATGACGGCCGAACGGCTGACCAGGCCGACGGTGGGTTTGATGCCGACGATCCCGTTGGTGGTGGACGGACAAATGATGGAGCCGGAGGTTTCCGTGCCGACGGCGACGGCGCACTGATTGGCGGACACGGCCACGCCGGAGCCGGAACTGGATCCGCAGGGATTACGATCGAGGGCATAGGGATTGCGGGTCTGGCCTCCGCGGCCGCTCCATCCGCTGGTGGAGCGGTTGGAGCGAATGTTGGCCCACTCGCTGAGATTGGTCTTGCCGAGAATTACCGCGCCGGCGTCGCGCAGCCTGCTGACCAGGAAGGCGTCGTTGGACGGAACTGAGCCAAGCAGCGCGAGCGAGCCGGCGGTGGTCATCATGCGGTCGGCGGTGCCGATATTGTCCTTGATCAGGACCGGGATGCCGTGCAGCGGGCCGCGCGGCTTATGGGTGCGGCGTTCCTTGTCCAAGGAGTCGGCGATCTGGAGAGCGTCGGGATTGATCTGGATGACCGCATTAACGGCGGGGCCGTGCTTATCAATTGCCCTGATGCGCGCGAGGTATCGTTCGGTGAGGCTGCGAACCGTGAACTTGCCCGACGACAAGCCCTTCTGCAGATCGGCGATGGTCATCTCGTCCAATTCGAAGGCCGGAGGTTGTGGAGATGGTTCGGCCGAGATCGCGGGCGCGAGCATGGCTGCGCCACTCGCGATGGCGGCGGTTTTCAGGAATGAGCGGCGGTTGGGGGACTTCATCGTTGGCTCCAGAGGGCAAAGGGCGAAATTATACCTGCGGAGCGGCGGTTCTCGGTCGTCGGTTTTCGGTTATCGGTTACAAACAATCCAATGGCCGATTGGACGATTGAAGATTCCGGGTGGAAATGCCTGTTGATCGGCCGGCGTGGTTGGCAGAGTAGGGGTCCCCTCGGCTTCGCTCGGGGCAGGCTCTTCGACTCGGTCGCAACGCGGCCAAAAGCGGGCCGCGTTGGACCTCGCTCAGGATGACAGCTGCTTGAATTTGCATGATCCCGGCACACGCGAGGGCGCCCTTCGACTTCGCTCAGGGCAAGCTGTATACCACAGGCGGGGTTCTCGGTTGTTGGTTATCGGTAATCGGTTGAACAACATTTTCGATTGCCGATTGCCGATTGAAGGACTCCCACCCTGTCTCACGAAAAGCGGCGAGACAAGGGTGGGGCAACCATTTTAGACTGAAGGCGTGAAGATTGCGCTCGGGCAGATCAACACCACCATAGGCGACTTCAGCGGGAATGGCGGCAAGATCATTGAATTCTCGCGACGCGCGCTGACGGCGGGCGCCGGCCTGGCCATGTTCCCCGAGCTTTCCATCTGCGGCTACCCGCCGCGCGATTTGGTGGAGAATCCCAGCTTCGTCAAACGCAATCAGGAGATGCTGGAGCGGATCGCCGAGGAGACGCCCGGCATTGCGGTGATCTGCGGGCTGGTGACGCCGGCGCACGCCGAATCGGGCAAGTCGGTGATGAACTCGGCGGCGCTGACCAAGGACGGGCAGGTGGCGTTCCTGCAGTCGAAGATGCTGCTGCCGACGTACGACGTGTTCGACGAATGGCGCAACTTCGCTCCGGCGAGCAAGCAGGAACTGCTGCCGTTTTGCGGGCGGCAGGTGGGGCTCACCATCTGCGAGGACGCGTGGAACGACAAAAGTTTCTGGAACCGGCAACTGTACGGCTTCGATCCGGTGGAGGCGCTGATGCGCGGCGGCGGCAACCTGCTGCTGAACATCTCGGCATCGCCGTTCTACGCGGGCAAGCGCGAACTGCGGCAGAAGATGCTGGCGGCGCTGGCCATCAAGTACGGCGTGCCGGTGGCCATGGTGAACCAGGTGGGCGGCAATGACAGCCTGGTGTTTGACGGATCGAGCGTGGTGATCGCGCCCGACGGCGGGGTGGTGGCGCAGGCGAAGTCGTTCGAAGAAGACCTGATTTTTTTCGACACCGAGAAACTGGCCGGCGACCTGCACCCGCAGATTGAGGGGCTGGAGGGCAGCGTGTACGCGGCGCTGGTGCTGGGCACGCGCGATTATGTGCGCAAGTGCGGGTTTCAACGCGTGCTGGTGGGACTGAGCGGCGGGATTGACTCGGGGCTGACGGCGGCGATTGCGGCCGATGCGCTGGGGAATCAGAACGTGACCGGCGTCGGCATGCCGGGGCCGTATTCCTCGAGCGGCAGCATTGAGGACGCACGCGCGCTGGCGGGAAACCTGGGCATACGGTTCGAGCTGATCCCGATCACGGAAATCTTCGACGTCTACCGGAAGACGATGAAACCGGTGTTCGCGGGCCGGGAAGAAGACGTGACCGAGGAAAACATCCAGGCGCGAATTCGTGGCGCGCTGCTGATGGCGCTCTCCAACAAGTTCGGCTCCATGGTGCTGAGCACGGGCAACAAGTCGGAGCTGGCGGTGGGCTATTGCACGCTGTACGGCGACATGGTGGGCGGGCTGGCGGTGATTTCCGATGTGCCCAAGACCCTGGTGTACCGCCTGGCAGATTACGTGAATGCACGCAAGGCGGTGATCCCGCGGGCGACGCTGGAAAAACCGCCGTCGGCGGAGCTGCGGCCGAATCAAAAAGACAGCGACTCGCTGCCGCCGTACGACGTGCTGGACGCGATCCTGGAAGACTACATCGAGGCCTACCAGAGCGCGGAGCAGATTGCCGAGAAGCGCGGCTTTGATCTCCACCTGGTGCGCAAGGTGGTCCGCATGGTGGAACGCTCGGAGTACAAGCGGCAGCAGGCCGCGCCGGGACTGAAGATTTCCGAAAAGGCGTTTGGCGTGGGGAGAAGATTTCCGATCGCCGCGCGGTGGGATTATTGAAAGAAGTTGTCGGTTATCGGTTATCGGTTTTCGGTTTTCGGTAAAGCAAGGACCAAGAACCGACAACCGAGAACCGAAAACCGTTTTCGAAAGGAACGCATGCGCCGACAATTGGCATTGTCAGCATTGGCCGTGATCGCCGTGCTTGCACTGGCGCAGGCGGCGGCAAAGCCCAAGCCGTCAGGGAGCGAAAGCGGAACGTCGTTGCCATCCAAGGCGACAGCCGACTCGTTTATGCGGCACATGTTCGGCTACGAGCTGAAGGTTTCATGGACGATCACCAGCATCAAGCCGTCGGAGGCGCCGGGCATCGCCGAAATTGACCTGACCATGAAATCGCCGCAGAACAACGGCGAGCGCAAGCTGTTCGTGCTGGCGGGTCACAAGCAGGCGATGGCGGGCAACATGGCGCCGTTTCCCGGCGAAGGGGCACGGCCTTCGGACACGGCGATCAACAGCTTCGTACGGCAGATGATCGGGGGCACGAACCCGGCGATCACGTGGGGGATTGCGGAAGTGAAGCCACACGCGGTGTCGGACCTGACGCAAGTGGTGGTGATGCTGAACACGCCGCAGGGGCGCGGGCCGGTGGCGTTCTGGGTGACAGCGGACGGCAAGCATGCGCTGATGGGCGAGTTGCTGACGTTCGGCGCCGACCCGTTCGCGGCCAACCGCGCCAAGCTGCAAAAGGGCATCAACGGGCCGTCGCGCGGGCCGGCGAATGCTCCGGTGACGATCGTCGAGTTTGCCGACCTGCAGTGCCCGGCGTGCAAGGCGGCGTTGCCGGTCATCCAAAAGCTGGTGGCCGACGCACCCAACGCGCGCTTCGTGTTCCAGCAATTTCCGCTGACGCAGATGCACCACTGGGCGTTCGCGGCGGCGGAGTATGGCGAATGCGTGCACCGCGAAAATCCGGCGGCGTTCTGGAAATTCGTGGACGCGGTGTACGGCGCGCAGGAACAGATCAGCGCCGACACCAACAACTCCGAGGACGCGGGCAAGAAAGCGGCGGCCAAGCTGCAAGAGCTGGCGGCGGCGGCGGGCGTGGATGGGCAGAAGGTGGCGGCGTGCGCCCATCAGCCGGCAACCGCGGAGCGGGTGAAGCAGTCGGTCGAGCTGGCGAAGGAACTGGAGGTGACCGGCACGCCCACGCTGTTCATCGGCGGGCGCAGGGTCAGCAACCTGGGGCAGTTGCCGCCAGAGCAGTTGAAGAGGATGGTGGATTTCATGGCGACGACCAAATAGGAATTGGAAGTTGAACCAGCGGCGGGAGTACGTTTTGGCGGGGTTGAGATTCCGCCGGGTCCTTTCGTGCCGATTGAAGATGCCGTGTTGGAATGCCCGTCGACCGGCCGGGAGACGTTGGCAGTGTAGCGGTCCCCTCGGCTTCGCTCGGGGCAGGCTCTTCGACTCGGCGTCGCGGCGACGCCTCGCTCAGGATGACAAGCGTTGAGGAGCGGTTCTCGGTTGTCTTCTAGCTGCTTGGAATCGTAATGGTGGGCGGGCGGGCTTCGCGGGTGCGGGTCAGGTGGGGCGTGATCAGGATAATCAGCTCGGTGGAACTCCTCTGCTTGCCGTGACTGGAGGTGAGGGTGCCGAGCAGCGGCAGGCGCGCCACACCGGGTAGTCCGGTCAGCGTGTTCTGCTCCTCAACATCCAACATTCCCGCGATCACGCCGGCCTCGCCATCCTTGATGGTAATGGTGCCGGTATAGGCGCGGTTGCTGATCACAGGCACGCCGTTGAAGGACTGCGAACCCAGCGCCTTCATTTCAACACTCAATTCCAAGCGGACGTCGGTGGAGCCGTGAATCTGCGGGGTCGCTTTGACGAGCAGTCCCAGGTCTTCATAGTTGAAGGAAGGGAAGGGCGCGATGAAGCTGTTGTTCTGAATGACCTGCGCAATGGCGGGCGTGTTGTAGATGGGAGCGAAGGTCGTGTTCAGGATGGGATAGCGCGCGCCGATGCGCATGGTGGCGGGGTTGCCGTGGGAGGCCCGCAGCGTCATGTGCTGAATGCTGGAGACCTGCGACTCGTTGCGCGAGAAGTTCACCGAGGCCGGGGGGAAAGGCACGGCCTGGAGCGTCTGGCCGCCGCCGAAGGTGCCGAAGGGCTGCTGCAGGAGCGAATTTTGCGACTGGTTCTGGACTTGCGCCAGCAGGGCGGCAATGGCGGAGGTGTTTGCCTGGTTGATGCCGCCGGAGGCGATGAGCTGGTTGATCTGGTCCTGCACGTTGGGCTGCTGCAGCAAGGCCAGCGCCGAGGCGCTCAGGTTGAAGGTCTGCCACTGCAGCGGCATGCTGAGGCCAAAGCTGCGCATGAGGGAGCGGCTGACCTGGTAAACCTGGAAGTCGAGCATCACCTGCGGGCGCGATTGGTCGAGCGCTGCCAGGAAGGCGGTGGCGGCGTCGAGGATCGGGCGCGGCGCACGAACCACCAGGGTGGAGGTCGCGGCCTGCGGCGTGATGTAGCGGATTTCGAAGACGGTGCGCAGCACGTTGACGATCTCGGTGAGATCCTGCGCGGCGGCCGCGTCGGGCACGAAGAAAGTGCGCAGCGACAAGCGCTCGAACTGGGCGCGGTTTTGCGCGTTGGCGGCATACACGAGGAACTCGCGCGCCGACAGCGGCGTCCAGGAACTCTTGCTCATCAGGCCGGCCAGGCGCATGGCGGTCTGGAAATCGGCGTCTTCCAGGTCAAAGCGAAGCTGGCGGCTGACCACGGTTTCGTCGAATTGCGGGGCGACGCCGAAAGCCTTGCCGATCGCTTCGTAGACGGCGCGGGTATCGCCGCGGATATGGAAATCATTCCGCGAATCGGTGAGCGGCTGGAGGCGCAGCTCGCCGGGATCGTCCACTACCTGAAATTGGTGCGGGCCCGGCAGAGGCTTCTGTGCGGCAGCGTCGGCGAGCCGCTGCAAGGCGAAGGAATTGTTGGGATCGAGTTGCAGCGCCTGGCGGAACTCGGCGGCGGCGGCAATGTCCTTGTCCTCGAGCAGCAGGGAGTTGCCCTTCTGGACGTGATCGAAAACGATTTTCTGGCGGACGATCTCGCGGGCGGTGGCGTACTCGAGGTTACGCGGGACGACACGGGCAGCGGCATCAAAGGCGTCGAAAGCCTCAGCGGACTTACCCGACTTCTGCAGCTTGAGGCCGCGGGCGAAATCGCGCTGCCCTTGCTTCAACGCCTGCTTGGACACGCCACAGGTTGCCGGCGTGCGCTGCTGCGCGCAGAGCTTCAACGCTTCCAGGTCAGGATTGGCGGGCTGCGGTGCAGACTGCGCCCAGGCCGCGGACGAGAACAGGACGAGGATCGCGGCGAGACGGCGCATGCTTGGAATTGTAACCGCTGGCGGCAGATGCGCAACTCGGGCGGAGGGCAGGAGCCTGGGGCAGCAACTCAGGCAAAAGTCGGGATTCAGGTTTACAATCCCCATAACTCGGCGAACCGACTGAGCCACGCGGCTCCTTCTAACAACAAGCAGATGAGAACAGAATGAAGATCGAGATCGTTCACTGCCCGACGTGACAGAACAACAAGGCCAAGGTCACGAGTCTCGTGACCCTCATCAAGAAGCGCCTCGACATTGAAGCCGTGATTACGCCTGGAAAGACCGGTCAGTTCGAGGTGATCGCTGACGGCGAGAGGATTGCCGAGCGCGGAGGGAACTGGTTTACAAGGAGCTTTGGTGCCGGCTATCCCGATCTCGATAGCGTGGTCGAGCAGCTCGAAAAGCACCGTGCGAATGACGCGGCGCGGTAGGCAGCAGTGGGTTACAGGCTGGCGCCCTGGTGGCCGGGGATCATGATGCGCTCCACCGCGGTGGCGCGGCCGGTGACGTCGTCGCATTCCAGGTAAACGCCACAGAAATGGACGTCGGCGTGGGCGGCCTCCCAGCGCGCCGGCATGTTGGTGAGAAAGCGCTGGATGACCAACTCCTTCTGCACCCCGATGACGCTGTCGTAGGGCCCGGTCATGCCGACATCGGTCTGATAGGCGGTACCGTTGGGCAGAATGCGCGTGTCCGCGGTAGGGATATGAGTGTGGGTGCCGAGCACGGCGGTGACGCGGCCGTCCAGATACCAGCCCATGGCGACCTTCTCCGATGTCGCTTCCGCGTGCATATCCACCAGGATGACCTTGGCCTTGGTCTTCTCGATGAGGGCGTCGGCGACGCGAAAGGGATCGTCGTTCTGCGGCAGGAAGACGCGGCCTTGCAGGTTGATGACGGCGTAGGGGACCTTGCCCACGGCGCCTTCGAAAACTCCGACGCCGGGTGTGCCCGCGGGATAGTTGGCGGGACGCAGCACGCGGCGCGCCGGGCTGTGCGGATTGCCGTTCGCCGACTGGAAATACTCGATGATCTCGCGCTTGTCCCAGACGTGATTGCCGGTGGTGAGCACCGCGATGTTGAGGTCGAAGAGTTCGTCGATGATGGCGGGCGTGATGCCGAATCCACCGGCGGCGTTTTCCGCGTTGGCGATGACCAGATCAACGGGGCGCTGCTTGACGAACGCCGGCAGGTGCTCGCGCACGCTGACGCGGCCGGGGCGTCCGAAGATGTCGCCAATAAAGAGAATGCGCAATGTATGTCCCGCCGAACCTTTGATGGTAGCAGGGAATTTGGCGATTTAGTGATTTGCGATTTAGTGATTTACGGATCGGCCGTTGCCTATTGGTGCAGTTCGACTGTGGTCAGGAAATCGTAATTGCCGGGCGGGCTGATGGTGAAGTTGCTGGTGCGCCGGGAGTGCACCACGACGTTGTCGAGATACCACAGATCAATGTAGGGCAGGTCTTCGGCGAGCAGTTGCTGGATGCGGACGTATAGCTGCTTGCGCTTCTCGGGGTCAACTTCGCGACGGCCAGAGTCAATCAACCGGTCCACCTCGGGGTTGGAGTAATGACTGCGGTTGGCCCCCGCCGGCGGCGTGAAGGAAGAATGGAAGGCGTACTGAAACATGTCGGGATCGTTGTTGCCGCCGATCCAGCGCAGCGAGTAGAGCTGGAAGGCGCCCTTCTGCACGTCGGCAAAAAAGGTGGCGAACTCGTAGGTCTTGATATCGAGTTCGACGCCGATGGCGCGCCATTGCTGTTGCAGCACGGCCGCCAGCAGGCGCGAGGTCTCCTCGGTGGAGGTCTTCATGGTGAGGTGGAAACGCACGCCGTTGGTGGCGCGGTATCCAGCCTGGTCGAGCAATTCGCGGGCGCGCTGGGGATTGCAGTCGTACTTCGGCAGGTCCGCGGTGAAGGCCCAGGACTGCGTGGGCAGGATGCTGTAGGCAGGGCGCGCCTCGTCGCGCCACAGGTAATGGATGAGCGGGCGGCGGTCGAGCGCGTAGGCCAGCGCCCGCCGGACGCGCACATCCTTGAGAATGGGATCGCGAAGATTCATCGCCACATAAGCGAGCACGGTGCCGGGGGTCTGCTGGACCTCTAGATTGGGATCTCGGCGGAGGGCGAGCACCATGTCGGCGGTGAGCGAATTGAGCGCAACATCGGCGCTGCCCTTGCGGAGTTCCAGCGCGCGCGTGGTGGTATCGGGCACGACGGTGAAACGCACGCGGGCGACGCGCGGCCGCTCGCGCCAGTACTCCTCGTTGCGCTCGATCACCACTTCGCGGTCCTGCTGATTGCTGACCAGCCGGAACGGGCCCGAGCCGATCGGGTTGCGGTAGAAATCGGGGCCGCTCCCGTACGGCACAATTCCAATCGCGCCATTGGCCACGTTCCACAGCAGCGATGCCCAGGGCTCCTTGAGATGAAAGATGACGGTCGCGTCGTCAGGGGCGTCAATGTGGTCCACGAAGCGGTAGGCGCCGGTCTTTACCGTGCGCACGCTGCGGTTCATGATGGAGTCGAAGGTCCACTTGACGTCGCGCGCGGTGAGCGGGCGGCCGTCGTGGAAGCGCGCGTCGCGGCGCAGGTGGAAGACGTAGGTCAGCGGGTCGGGAACGTCCCAACTGGTGGCGAGCCAGGGCTGCAGGTTGAAGTGATCGTCGCGATGGACGAGCGCGTCGAAGAGCAGCTCGTCAATGCGCTCCGAATAGGCGTCAATGCCGACGCGCGGATCGAGGTTGGTGGGGCTGCTCTCGATGATCATGACCAGCGTGTCCGCGGGCGGTTTTTTCGAGCAGCCGAAAAACACTGAACCGCTAAGGACGCAAAGGACGCAAAGGAACGAAACATTTCTTCGTGAACCTTCGTGGCCTTGGTGGTTGATGATGTCCCTCAGGGGCTGAAGCCCACTATTTTTGCGGCCTCGAGCGGCACGGCTGAAGCCGTGCCCTTCCCAGAAGCCAATTCTTGAAACCAGGTTTATAGACACTAAGGATGAAATAAATCCTTCGTAAAACCTCGTGGCCTTCGTAGTTAATCGACATTGATGTAAGGATACGAGATTTTGCCCAGCACGGCAGGGTGCTCTGCACCGGTGGCCGCGGGAATATTGGAAGGCACCCGGCGCCAGGTCTGATAGGCGAGGATGGCGAAAGCCACCGCCTCCTTGGCCTCGGAGGGCAGGCCGAATTCGTCGGAGGTGCGCAGCTTCAGGCCGGTCAATTCGGCGGCGAGCATGGACATAAGCGTGTTATTTTTCGCGCCGCCGCCGGAGACGATCATTTCCCGAAAGCGCTTATCGCCGGCCGGCGCCACGAAGGCGCGTACCGCATCGGCGATCGAGTAGGCGGTCAAGGCGGTGGCGGTGGCGACCACATCTTCCTTGCGCGCCCGGCGGCAGCGGCGGAGAAAGCCGGCGACGAACTCGCGCCCGAACTCCTCGCGCCCGGCGGTCTTGGGCGGAGGCCGGCGGAAGAACGGCTGCCGCATGAGTTCCGACACCACCACGTCGAGCACGCGCCCGCGGGCGGCGATCCGCCCATGGCGATCGTAGGGCCGGGCGAAGAGGCGCTCGGTGACCGCGTCCATCACCATGTTGCCGGGCCCGGTGTCGAAGGCGATGACCTGCTCGGGCGCCGCCTTGGCTGGGATGGCGGTGAGGTTCGCGATGCCGCCGATGTTCTGCACGATGCGCCCGCGCCGGCGGTGGCGGTAAAGAAGATAATCGAGGAAGGGAACCAGGGGCGCGCCGGTGCCGCCGGCGGCCATGTCGGCAGGGCGGAAATCGCTGACCACCGGGACGCCGGTGCGCGCCGCGATCACCGCACCTTCCCCGGTTTGCCAGGTGCAAGCGATGTTGCGGCCAAGGTAGGCGCGCGCTGTGCCCTGGTGGTAGATGGTCTGGCCGTGGCAGCCGACCAGATCCACGGCAAGGTGCGCGTGCTTGGCCGAGGTGCGAACGGCGTCCGCGTAGAGATCGCCAAGCAGGAAATTAAGCCGCGCCAGATCGGCGACGCTGGCTTTGTCTGCGTTCATCATAGCGAGCACGGCCCGGCGAACGCGCGGCGCATAAGGAAATGCCTGGTGGTGGAGCAATTCAAAGCGGGTGCGAAATCCGCGCCCGAGCACGCGCACGACGGCGACGTCAATGCCGTCCGCCGAAGTGCCGCTCATCACGCCGGCAACGATCAAGGTCGCTCCTCAGATTCGCGCTTCACCACCGAGACACCGAGAACACAGAGAATCACCGAGAAATACAAAAAAGGAAAACAAATTCTCGGTGTGCCTCGGTGACCTCGGTGTCTCGGTGGTAAAGACTAATCTCCTGCTGCTGCCGCGACCAGGCGCACTTCTTCGCACAGCTCCCAGAGCCGGCGGCGGAGGCGGTCCACGGTTCGATCGGTGGGCGCAGGCGCATGGCGCTTGAGCTCGCGCGCGCGTCGCTTGAACGCCAGTACGCGCCGCGCTTTGTCGCCGACCAGCTTGGCGAAGCGGTGATCGCGCTCCGCCTCGGTCAGCACCGCCTGGTAGGCACGCCAGACTTTTTCCTCGCTGTGACAGACCATGAAGATGTCGGCGCCGGCCTTCAGCGTCTCGACCGCGGCGACTTCAATGGGCGCCGCCGACAGCACGCCGCCCATTTCCAGGTCATCGCAAAGAATGAGCCCGCGGTAGCCGATGCGCTTGCGCAGAATATCGGTGATCCACTTGCGCGACAGGCTCGCCGGCGTTTTGTCCTTGGTAACCGCCGGATAAGCTGCGTGCGCCACCATGACAAATGGCATCTGCCGGTGCAACTCGCGATACGGGTAGAGGTCATGCTTCATCAGGCGGGCGGCGGGAGTGGTGATGGCCGGCAGGTTTTTGTGCGTGTCCAGTTTGGCGGCCCCGAGCCCGGGAAAATGCTTGCCGCAACCGAGCACGCCGGCGGATTTGAGTCCGCGCAGGAATTCGCGGGCGTAGGCCACTACTTTCTTGGGATCGTCGGACACGGTGCGCGAGGTCAGCACCTTCCGCGACGGCTCCAGCCCGAGGTCCACCACGGGTGCGAAGTCCACGTTGAATCCGAGCAGCCGACATTCGTCTCCCAGCACGCGGCCGTGGAGGCGGAAAAGCTTCCGGTTGCCGCTGGCGGCGATGTCGGCGACCGAGGGCGCGGGCGCGATCACGTCCTTCAGGCGGTCCACGGTGCCGCCTTCCATGTCCACGCACAGGAACGCCGGCGTCGTAACGCACTTCTGCGCTTCGCGCAGCAGTTCCCAGGTCTGGCGCGCGGCGGTGATGTTGCGCTTGAAGAGGATGATGCCGCCGGGCTGGAGGGTGGCGAACACGGAGCGCAGCCGGGCGGAGGCTTCGGTGCCGTCAAAGCCCATGATGAGGAGTTGGCCGACCTGTTGGCAGAGGTCTAACCTATTGAGTTTTGTTTGTGCCACTTATGATTCCTAAGGTAATACATGAGTGTAATCTTCTGTCGCCCGCTGAAGCGGGCTCGTCTCTTCGTTGGACAGCTACCCCCGGCTTACGCCGGGGGCTAGGTTCTATCGCGCGCTGCGCGCGCTCTCATTTCATACGCGCTCTCATTTCACTTGCTGCTTGAGCGCATGCAGCAGGTTGAGGGCTTCCAGCGGGGTGAGGCGGTCGAGATCGGTCTCACGCAACTGGTCCACGATTTTCTGCGAGAGCGGAGTGAACATGGTGAGCTGCACCGAGCCGGGCTCGAGCTCGTCGGAGGCCAGTACGCTGGTCAGGCGATGTTCGGCCGACTCGTGCTCGGCCAGCACTTCGCGGGCGCGCCCGATCACTTCAGGAGGCAATCCCGCCAGCTTGGCGACCTCGATGCCATAACTGCGATCGGCCGCGCCGGGCTCCACCTTGCGCAGAAACACGATGCCACCGGCGTTCTCCTTCACCGAAACGTGATAGTTCTTGACCCCGGAAAGCTGGTCGGCCAGTTCCGTGAGCTCGTGATAATGGGTGGCGAAGAGTGTCTTCGCGCGGGTGCGGGCGTGGATGTACTCGATGGCCGCCCAGGCAATCGCCAGCCCGTCGTAAGTGGCGGTGCCGCGCCCGACCTCGTCGAGCAGGATCAGCGAATTGGGCGTGGCGGTGTTCAGAATGGCGGCGGTCTCGGTCATCTCGACCATGAAGGTAGAGCGTCCGCGCGCCAGGTTGTCGCTGGCGCCGATGCGGGTGAAGATGCGGTCCACCACGCTGAGCCGCGCCGAGCGCGCCGGCACGAACGATCCCATCTGCGCCAGGATCACGATCAGCGCCGCCTGCCGCAGGTAAGTGGACTTGCCGCCCATATTGGGCCCGGTGAGTACCAAGATGGTGTCGCTGGTCGGATTCAGGTAGAGATCGTTGGGCACGAAGCGGTCGTTGCTGCCGGTGAGTTCCGGGCGCTCGACGACGGGGTGGCGGCCCTCGCGGATTTCGATCTCGCCGCTGTCGGAAAATTGCGGGCGGCAGTAATTGCTATTGGCCGCCAGGTACGCCAGGCCGGCGAGTACGTCCACCTGGGCTACGGCGAGCGCGGTCTGGCGGATGCGCTTGGCCTGGCCGGCGATGGCGGCGCGCAGCTCGGCGAAGAGGCGGCGCTCGATCTCGACAATCTTTTCCTGCGCATCGAGAATTTTCGCTTCGTACTGCTTCAGTTCGGGGGTGGTGAAGCGCTCGGCATTGACCAGCGTCTGCTTGCGCTCGTAGTCGGGCGGCGCCAGGTGCTGGTTCGCCTTGCTGATTTCGATGTAGTAGCCGAAGACGGAATTGAATTTTACTTTCAACGAGCCGATACCGGTGCGCTGGCGCTCGCGTTCTTCGATCTGCGCCACGAACTGCTTGCTGTTGCGGCTGAGAGTGCGCAGTTCGTCCAACTCGGCGTCAATCGCGGCGCGGATCACGCCGCCATCGGCGAGAGTGAGCGGCGGTTCCTCGACCAAAGTGCTCTCGATGCGCGCCCGCAAGTCGGCCAAATCGTCCACCGATGCCAGCAGCGATGCCATGCGCTCGCTTTTGAACCGCGCGAGCGACTGGCGGATTCCGGGCAGCCGGGCGAGGGACGCGGCCAGCGCCAGAAGGTCGCGCGGGTTCGCCGTCTCCAGCGTGATCCGGCTGAGCAGGCGCTCGATGTCGAGGACGCCATCGAGGGCGCGGCGCAACTCCTCGCGCTCGACGGTGGCGCGCACCTGTTCTGCGACGGCGTCCAGGCGCGCATTGATTTCCGCCGCATCGATGACCGGGCGCAGCATCCAGGCGCGCAGCAGGCGCTTGCCCATGGGCGTGAGGCTGTGATCGATGGCACGAAACAGGGTGACGGCATCGCCGGAGCCGGTCAACAGCGGCTCCACGAGTTCCAGGTTGCGCACCGTGACCGCGTCCAGCACCAGGCAGTTCTGGCGCTCGTAGAAGCCGATGCGGTCTACGTGGTCGAGGGAGCCGCGCTGCGTGCTGCGCACGTAATGCAGGATGGCGCCTGCGGCCGCGGCTGCCGCCGGCCGCCCGGCCAGCCCGAACCCTTCGAGCGAGAGCACGCCAAAATGGTTTTCGACCAGGGGAATGGCGTAATCGGGCGAGAACACCCAATCATCCAGCGGGGTCTCGGCCCAGCCATACGCGGTGCGCGCGCCGCCGCGAGCCGACAATTCAAACAGCGGCAGCGTAGAGCCGAACAAGACCTCGCGCGGGCGCAATTGTTCCAATTCTTCAAGCACGCGGCGCTCGGCGGTTTCGCCGGTGAACTGGGTGGCGCGAAATTCTCCGGTGGAAAGATCGAGCACGGCAAAACCCGCCACCAGCGCGCCCGGCCGGCCACGGTCGAGGCGCGCGACGGCGGCAAGAAAATTATTTTCGTCGGAGCTGAGCGTGGAATCGGCGGCCGTACCCGGGGTCACCACGCGGGTGACCGCACGCTTCACCAGCTTCTTGGCCAGGCGCGGGTCTTCCATCTGATCGCAAATGGCGACCTTGTATCCCTTCCTGATCAGCTTGGCGATGTAGCCTTCGGCGGCGTGGTAAGGGACGCCACACATCGGCACCGCGATGCCTTTCTCCTTGTTGCGGGAGGTGAGCGTGATCTGGAGCTCGCGCGCGGCCACCACGGCGTCTTCGAAGAACAGCTCGTAGAAATCGCCCAAGCGGAAGAACAACAGCGCCGCGGGATGTTCCTTCTTGATGGCCGAATACTGGCGCATCAACGGCGTCCCCGGCTCGGCGGAAGAATTCTGCGGCGCGTCGGGCGCGGTATCGGCCACGGGCTTCGGGGTGGAAGATTCGTCCATCGGCGGCAAAACTTGCGCGGATTATAGCAAGCTGCGGGGGCGCCGCTACTCCTGGAAGACACTTTTTGCGTACAATGCTCGCCACCGCTGCGCCGTTCAGCAACGCTGCCGAGGTTGACGCGCGCGGAAGAGGGTGGTTTCCTAAGTCCAATGGAACTGCGCAAAGATCCGATAACGCGCTCCTGGGTGATCACCGGCGATGACATACCCACGCCGGCCGGTGAAACCCGCTGCCATTTTTGTCCCGATTCGACCGACGCCCCGCACGTCATCTCCACGCGGCCCTCCATCGACGGCGGGCCGTGGTCGGCGCGCGCGGTGGTCCACCCCAACCCGCTGTACCACATCGAAGGCGAGCCGCAGCGGCGCGGGGACGGTCTCTACGACCGCATGCGCCCGGTGGGGGCGCACGAGGTGCTGGTGGAGAACCCGCGCCACGACGGCCACCTGTGGAGCGCGGCCGACGCCGAAATTGACGAGTTCCTGGTGCTGATCGCCCACCGCATTCAAGACCTCAAACGCGACCGGCGTTTCAAGTACGTCACCGTCTTCAAGAATCACGGTCCGATGGCGGGACAGGAATTCGAGCACCCGACGTCGCAGATCACGGCCAGCACCTTCGTGCCCCGCCGGGTTCTCTATGAACTGCGCGCCGGACGCGAGTACTTCCAGCAAAAAGAGCGCTGCGTCTTCTGCGACATCATCATGCAGGAGGAGCAGCAGGCGACGCGCGTCGTGGAAAATCGCGGCGACTACATTTCCCTCTGCCCGTATGCGCCGCGCGTGCCGTACGAGACCTGGATCATGCCGCGCACGCACGAGGCATTCTTCGAGCGCACCATTCAGCGGCCCGGGGGCACGCGCGACCTGAGCGCTCTGCTGCGGCGCACGCTGCTGCGCATTCGCGCCGTGACCGAGCAGTTCCACCTGGTGGTGCACACCGCGCCCAACACGCTGCATCGCTCGGAAATCCTCAACTACTGGAAGACGATTGACGACGATTACCACTGGCACATCGAGATCCTGCCGCTGTTGCCGAAGACCGCGAAGTCGTACACCTTCAAAGAGGTGTACTTCACGCCGGTGACATCGGAAACGGCGGCGGCGCGCCTGCGCGAGATTTCAGTGGAAGGCTAGCGGGGCGGACGGCCGCGTCGTATCGCCCGTACAATTCTCATCTCTCATCCGTGAGCAGCTGAGGCCTGGAGCGTGAAGCCCGAAGCCTGTTTATGACTGTCCGCCGAGTCAAGACTCACAGCGCGCAAACCGGCTATGTTTACGAGTACTACTTCGTGGGCAAGCGGCGCGCGTTGCCCGAGGAGGCCCCGGGGACGGAGTTCGTCTTCGACGTCAGTTCCGATCGCAAGACCAAGTATGCGGTGAGCGTATTTGTCACCGATGCGGCGGTGAGCGGATGGGCGTCGTCGCACGGGCGGGCCCTCACTGAACCGGAGCAATACGCCGCGGCCAAGCTGGGCCTGCTGCGCGGCTTCGACGACATTGCAGACATGCGGAAGTCCGGACGCCACCTTGCCCTGGATGCCGGCGAACTGGGCGAGCTGCTCAGCGGGCTGGGGATCGAGTAGCGGCGAACCCATGGTGACCCAGGTCACAGCCCAATGTGACCTCGTTCGTTGCACCTTGGTGCCGCCGGCAAGCACCATGGCTGTGTAGCAGGGGGCTATAATTGTAGCTTCCCGTCTGCATCTCCGGTCCGTGGCGTTTGCGCAGGCAGCCGAGTTTATGCCGCTGTTATGGTTAAAAGTCGCGGTCGGTTTCTACGCCGTCGGCCTGCTGTGGGCGACGGCGGCGGTGAGCCGTCCCTGCAATTTCCTGTCGAAGGTGGTGCTCCCCGCGCTCGGCCTGGGCATGGTGTTCCATTTTGTCTCGCTGGCGGAGAGCGCCATGACCACCGGCCACCTCACCCTGACGCTGATGTCGATTCATGAATCGGAATCGCTGCTGGCGTTCGTGATCCTGGCGTTTTTCCTGCTGGTGTACGCGCGCTACCGGACGCTCTCGCCGGGAATTTTCGTTTTCCCGCTGGCGTTTTTGCTGACCTTTGCCTCCTCGATCGCGCAGGGGCCGCCGCTGTTCGAAACCAAGCTGATGCGCAGCGGCTGGATCTTCGCCCACATCGCGCTCATCTTCACCGGCTACGCCGCGCTGTTCCTCAGTTTCGGCGCCAGCATTCTGTACCTGCTGCAGGAGCGCAGCCTGAAGGCCAAGCACCTGGCGGGCTATCTATCCAAGCTGCCGGCGCTGGAGGTGATCGACGACATCGGCTACAAGTCGCTGCTGCTGGGCTTTCCCTTCATGACCTTCGGGCTGATCGCCGGCTCGGTGATCGCGCAGGAGCATTTCGGGCCGATGTACTTCCTGGATGCCAAGATCCTGCTGTCGCTGCTGATGTGGGCCATTTACATGGTGCTGTTGTACACGCGCTGGAATTCCGGCTGGAGGGGGAAGAGGGCCGCGTACCTGGCAACCTTCGCCTTCATCGCCGCGGTCAGCGCCTGGGCGGCCAATTACTTTAGCGGAGTTCACAGGTTCATCGCGCCATGACGTTTCAGCTCATCGGAGTGAACCATCGCACCGCGCCCCTGGAGGTGAGGGAGAGGTTTGCGATCTCGGAAGCGAAGCTGCCGGCGGCGGTGCAGCAGTTCGCAAAGCATGACGGAATCGAAGAAGCGATGATCGTCTCCACCTGCAATCGAGTGGAATTGCTGGCGCGCTCGCGCAATGGCGGCTCCGACCTGCGCGCGTTTCTCGGCGAATATTTCCAAGTTGATCCCCGGCAGTTCGACCAGCACCTTTACGAGTACGTCGACAAGGACGTCATACGCCACCTGTTCCGGGTGACGGCGAGCCTGGACTCGATGGTGGTGGGGGAACCGCAGGTGCTGGGGCAGGTGAAGGAAGCCTACGCGGTGGCACGCGCCGTGGGCGCGGTCAATTCGCAGCTCGACGCGCTGGTCACGCGCGCTTTTGCGGTGGCGAAAAAAGTCCGCACCGAGACGGCAGTGGGCAGCTCGGCGGTGTCGGTGGCATCGGTGGCGGTGGAACTGGCGAAAAAAATCTTCGGCAGCCTGACGGGCAAGACCGTCATGCTGGTGGGCGCCGGGAAGATGTGCGAACTGGCGGCGCGCCACCTGCTGGCGCACGGCGCCGGTTCGATTTTCGTGTACAACCGGACGCTGGAGCGGGCGCAGAACCTGGCGCGCAAATTCAACGGCCAGGCGCTGCCCTGGGACCAGCTCTACGATTCGGCGGACAAGGCCGACATCGTGATCACCTCGACCGGCGCGCCGGTGGCCATCTTCCGCCGCGAGCACGGCGAGAAGTTCCTCGCCCGCCGGCGCAACCGCCCGATGTTCTTCATTGATATCGCCGTCCCGCGCGATGTGGATCCCGAGGTCAACAAGCTGGACGGGATCTTCGTGTACGACATTGACGACCTGCAGCAGGTGGTCAGCACGCACGTCGCCGACCGGCACCGCGAGGCAGAACGCGCGGAAGAAATCATCAGCGAAGAGGTGGAGCGATTCCTGGCGCGGATGCAGACGCTGGATGTGGTGCCGACGATCGTCTCGCTCCAGGAGCACCTGGAGACCATCCGCCAGGCCGAAATTGACCGCGTGCGCGGCCGGCTGGGCGAGCTTTCGCCGGAGCAGGAGCTGGCGGTGGAGGCGATGAGCCGCGGCATCATCAACAAGATCATGCATACCCCGATCACCACGCTGAAAACGGCGGCGCGCGAAGAGCAGGGCACCACGGTGATTGACGTGGTGCGGCGGCTGTTCAACCTGAAGCACAAAGCGGAAGAAGAAAAAGCGGAGTCGGCGGCCAACGGAGCGAAGCGCTGATGGCGCGCCTGCGCATCGGCTCGCGCGGGTCGCAACTCGCGCTCTGGCAGGCCAACCACATTTCCGGACTGCTGCAGGCCCGCGGGCACAAAGTGGAACTGGAAATCATCAAGACCACGGGCGACAAGATCACCGACGTCGCCCTCGCCAAGGTCGGCACCAAGGGCATGTTCACCAAGGAGATCGAGGAAGCGCTGCTGGATGGGCGCGTGGACCTGGCGGTGCACAGCCTGAAAGACCTGCCGACGGAGCTGGCGCCGGAATTCGAGATCGCCGCCATCACCAAGCGCGAGAACCCGTGCGACGCATTCCTGGCGCGGCACTTCGACAGCATTAACGACCTGCCGCAGCGCTCGCGCGTGGGCACCAGCAGCCTGCGGCGGCAGGCGCAGCTCAAAGCAGTGCGTCCCGACCTGAACATTTTTCCGCTGCGCGGCAACGTGGACACACGCCTGCGAAAATTGGAAGAGGGCGAGTACGACGCCATCATCCTCGCCGCTGCCGGGCTGAATCGCCTGGGCCGCACGGAGTGGATTCGCGCGATTTTGCCGGTGGAGATGATGTGCCCCGCGGTCGGACAGGGTGCGCTGGGCATCGAGATTCGCAGCGGCGATGCGCAAACCGGCGCTCATCTGGAGTTTCTGAATGATGCGGCCGCCCGCGCCGCGACCACCTGCGAGCGCGCGCTGCTGAACCAGCTCGGCGGCGGATGCCAGGTGCCGATCGGCGCGTATGCCGAAATGAAGGACGGCGTGCTGCACCTGACCGCCGTGGTGGCGCGTCCGGATGGGTCGAAGGTGTTGCGGGAAAATCAGTCGGGCAGCGATCCCCAACAGCTTGGGGAAATAGTGGGCAAGCGCCTGCTGGAGCGCGGCGGCGATCGCATCCTGCAGGAAGTTTACGGCGAAACCGCCGCGGCCCCGCAGCAGCCGTAATCAGCTGTTGGCCATTAGCCGTTGGCCTTTGGCAACACCGATTCAGTCACGGCCAATGGCCAATCGCTAATGGCCAAAGGCAATTATGAACGCAAGCGCTGACATTCCAACCCGGCCGCTGGCGGGCCGTCGCGTACTGGTGGGGCGCGCGCGTCACCAGGCAAGCGCGTTCTCCGACGCGCTGCGCCTGCTGGGCGCCGAGGTGATCGAAATCCCGTTCATTGAGATCCGCGAACCCGCGTCCTGGCGCGCGCTCGACCAGGCAATCGCCCGCCTGCTGGATTACGACTGGCTTATCATGACCAGCGTCAACGGCGTGCAGGCGCTGTTCGCGCGGCTTAGCCAAGCTGGGCAAGACCGAGGCCGACCTGCTGCATTTGAATATCGCCGCCATCGGCCCGGCAACGCGCAAAGCAATCGAAAAGCGCGGCCTACCGGTGGACGTTATGCCGGAGGAATACGTTGCCGAAGCCGTGGTCGCCGAATTGAAGCCCGAGGTCAAAGGCAAGCGCGTGCTGCTGGTGCGCGCCAAAGTCGCGCGCGACGTGATTCCCAACGAGCTCATCAAGGCCGGGGCCAAGGTGGACGTGATCGAGGCCTACGAAACCGTGCTGCCCGAATCTTCGCGCACGGAGTTGGCGAAGGTGCTGCGCGACCCTCGGCGCAAGCCCGACGTCATCACCTTTACCAGTTCTTCGACGGTGAGGAATTTCCTCGACCTGCTGGGGAAGGGAAACCACGCGCTGCTCACCGGCACCAAGCTGGCCTCCATCGGCCCGGTGACCTCGGAAACGATGCGCCAGTATGGTCTGCGGGTGGACATCGAAGCCCGCGAGTACACCATCCCGAGCCTGGTGGCCACGATCGCGACGTCCTTGTAGATCGTTGGGACAGCTCGCGTCTCCGAGCGAGTCCGTGAATTGTTATGTGGGTCGGATCTCCAGCCGAGTCCCAGATATCTGGGACGGTTTCTGGTGATAAGGCGATTTATCAACAACTGTCACTAAACTTTCGCGCTAAACAAAGCAGGCGTTAGTAATAGGTCAGCTTACGGCGACGGATGGTGGCAGGTCCAAATGCTGCGTCTGCGCGAGAGCGAGCGACAGTGGTCTGCTCGGTCCAATTGTCATAGGCATCGTAGTGATAGGTGTATTGTGTTTCGTAGGTGGCGGGCGGCGGGGCGGGTTGAGCCGGTCCAACGGGAATCATAGTTCCGGCTTCGGTGAGGCCGTATTCCCTACCTACTTCCGGATTCATGACCGTGGTCGTACGCTCCGAGGCCTTGTCACCGTGGTCGTTATACGTGGTGACATTCGCTTCCTCGCCAAAGACCCCGCCACTCCTGTGCCGTTCCGTCACACGACCGTGGGCGTCATAAGAGTAGGAGATGGCTCTGTTATGCAAGCCGCCAGCTACAAACGCGCCCACGGTCTTAGCCTGTTCTGGATTGAGCGTTGATCGCAGCTGATCCGGAACCATCAAGTCGGGTGCATCCGCGACCTGTTCCTCTGCGATGATGCGACCTTTTGCGTCGAACATGCGGACAATGTGGGCCACGAGCTTTCCCTGTGCATAGAGCTGCGCACCCGTCGCCACGCCCTGCTCGTTGTATAACGTGGTGAGAGTACCGCCCGGATAAGGCCCAAAACCCAAGTCGCTTCCTTCCCAGTGTGCGGCGTAGGCGGTGTTTACCGGTAGGGGCTTTGAATCATAGCTTTCAATTACGGACTTGCGCCCCTTGTCGTCATACTCGTAGCGAATTTGGTTCTTGTCACCCGATTTCACTCCAACCAGCCTTCGTGCTTCGTCGTATAAGTAGGTCGTCTCAGAACTGGGGGCAGAGCCCACTTTGCCGGAAACGGTTTTGAGGAGACGGCCATCGGAGTGGTAGGTGTAGCTCGTCGCCCATTCGGAGCCGTCCGGGTTTCCCGTTCGTACTTCCAGAATCCTGCCATCAGGTGCGTACTCCGTTGTGGTTGTCGTGAGCAGCTGCTGGCCGGCACCCGAAAAGGTTTGCTCATCGAGCACGGTCTTAACTGGACCTCGAAGCCCGGCTTTGTCAAGGTCCGACATGAAAGCACCTGTTTGGGATGATTGTTGCGAGGGAGCAAACGACGCAGACGAAACCATCAATACGAGAATGATGACGAAAGACAGCCGAACGTTCATTTCCGCAACTCGCTGAAAACGAAAACTAAATTCTACTCTTTCTCCCCACAGATGCGGTAGGTCGTCGGGTGATTGTTGGCGAGAACAGCCCATCTCACCACCGACCCCGAAAGTCTGTTCCGAGCTACTCCGAGCGCGTGCTAGGGCGTCGCGTTCTGGTGAATCTCTACCGTGTTCCAGGTCTTGTCGGCGGCGTGGCAGATAGACTCCAGCGGACAATCCACGCACTTGGGCGAGCGCGCCGTGCAGAGCCTGCGCCCGTGCCAGATCACCTGGTGGCTGAAGCTGGTCCAGCGCTGGCGCGGGATGATGCGCACCAGGTCCTGCTCGATCTTGTTGGGATCGTTATTGGTGGTCAGCTCCAGGCGGCGCGAGATGCGGTACACGTGGGTGTCCACCACCACGCCTTCGTTCTTGTGAAACCATGTGCCGAGCAGGACGTTGGCCGTCTTGCGCGCCACGCCCGGCAGGGTGAGCAACTGCTCCATCTCCGAGGGCACTTCGCCGCCGAAATCGCCGACAATCATTTTCGCCGCGCCGACCACGGATTTGGCTTTGTTGCGGAAGAAGCCGGTGGAGCGAATGTCAGGTTCCAGTTGCTCCGGCTTCAGGGCGGCGACCGCCTGCACCGTGGGATACTTGCGAAACAGTTCAGGCGTGGTCTTGTTGACGCGTTCGTCGGTGCATTGCGCCGAGAGGATGGTCGCCACCAGCAACTCCCACGCGTTGTTGTGGCGGAGCGCGCAGGTGGCGTTGGGATAGGTGGCATCGAGCCGCTGCAGGATTTCCTGCACGCGCTCCGGCGCCAGCGAATCGTATCCCTTCGGCGATTTCGCATTCACGGTCTTCGCCGGACGCTTGGCTTTGGCTTCCGATTTCACCGGAGGCTTGAGGCGCGACGGGCGCGATGATTTCTGAAGTGGCGATGTAGCGCGCACCGGGGCTCGGCGGCCCTCCTGGCGTCCGCTCTTGGACGGCTGTCGGGGAACGATGCCGCGTGCCATCAGCCCAACTGCTCCAGCATCTGGTCAGTATCGCACTGGATGCCGGTGAACACGGGCGTGTCCTGCTGGATATAGATTGCGTTCTCGGTTTCGCGGAGGCGCATTTTCAGGTCCACAATGTCGGCGGGGTGATCGCTCTCAAATACCAGCACGAATTCCTGGTCGTCAATGCCGAAGGAGTAAAGCGTGTTCATGCGCACGCGAGGAAAGTCGGCGATGGCGTCACGGTACTCGTTGACGATGCGCTGGCGCTCCTCAAACGCCAGTTGGTACCAGGCGCGCGTTTTAGTGAACGGCAGCACCGAGGCGTAGCGATAGCCGCCACACTTGATGGTGTTTTCGTCGTCGCCTCCCTGGCCGATCTTGTACTGCGAGTGGCGGGTCATGGCGAGGTAGGAGTGCGGCGTTTCCAGGTAAGCACCCAGGCGCGTACGCATCAACTCGGCCTGCATCTGCTGGAGACATTCCAGGGAGTAGCAGATGCGCCACAACATCATGTCGACTTCGGCGCGCAGGCCGGAGAGCGAATAGGTGAGCGCGGTCATCTGCTCGCTCTGCCGCCATTTGCCGATGACGGAGGCGAACTCGCGGCGGTGCTCCGCCTTTTCCGCCGCCGGCAGCCGCCGCCATTCCGGCTGGACCTTGTAAAAGGTAAAGCTGATCACCTGGCGGCGCGGGTCCGGCGGGTCGCGGTGCGTGGATTCGGGCATGAAACGTCCTCTTGTCTGCCGGCCAGAAATATTAACAGTCACCCCGCCGACGCGCAAAAGAGGCGCGTGTCGGGGACCCCGACGCAGATGCTCGCGGGCATGCGAGCACATCTCCAGGGAGTAGATTTCGAGCCTCACGAGTAGAATGGATGTCAGCAGCAGGTTGCAAGTTTGTTTTCGGGAGTTGAGGATGGCATCTTCCATCAGAGGCGAGGCCCGCCTGCAATCCATGCCCACCGAGCTTTTTCCGGTACCGCTGACCCTGGAGGGCGCCAGTGTGCTGCACCAGGTGGCGCGCTTCCGCTGGCCGGAGTGGCGGAAGTTGACGCCCGCCGAGCGTTCCAGGATCGCCGCCGAAGCCACGGCCGTCCTGGAGAGGCTGGAGCCGGAACAGAGTGCGCTGTATTCGGTGCTGGGACACAAGGGCGACCTGATGCTGGTCCACTTTCGCAACAGCTTCGACGAGCTGAAACAGATCGAGCTGGAACTAGGGCGCACGGCGCTGGCGGAATACCTGGAGATTACGAAGTCGTACCTGTCGGTGGTGGAGTTGGGCCTGTACGAGTCTTCAGTGAAGCTCTATCGCGCGCTGCGCGAACGCGGCGTCGAACCGCACTCGGCGGAGTGGAACAAGGAAATCGCGGAAGCCATGGAGCGGCAGAAAGAAGCGATGAAGCCGCGCCTGTGGCCGGAGATTCCCGCCGCGCGCTACGTTTGCTTTTATCCCATGGACCGCCGCCGCGGCGAGGAGAAGAACTGGTACACGCTGCCCATCGAAGAGCGCCAGCGGCAGATGGACGAGCACGGCAAGATCGGGCGGCGCTATGCGGGAACGGTGCGCCAGATCATCACCGGCTCCATCGGATTCGACGACTGGGAATGGGGCGTTGATCTGTTCGCCGACGATCCGCTGGTGTTCAAGAAGTTGATTTACGAGATGCGCTTCGACGAGGTCAGCGCGGTGTACGCGCTGTTCGGGCAGTTCATGGTGGGAGTGAGGGTGCCGGCGGCGGCGCTGGGCGGGCTGCTGGAGGGGAAGCTGCCGGAAAAACGGTAATCGGTGATCGGTAATCGGTTTTCGGTAGGCGAACCTTAGCCACGACCAACGAAATTATGCACGCCGTTCCGTTCATCGCGATCCGCGAATCCGCCGATCGCCGGCTAGGTATAACCTTGCATCGCAACGACACCGACAACCGACAACCGATCACCCAACTAGCGACTTGTTGCTTGCTCTCTCGCTGCTGTAATCTGGCAACACCATGGCGGTGAAAGTCCATCCAACTCGGGCAAGTGTGGCGCAACGACCAGACGGCGCAGAATTTCCTGGTCACCAAGGTTTACACCGAAGTGTTTACGCAATGGGCGATCCTGCGCATCGCCGACTCGACCGCCGCCAGCACCGACACGGTGCGCGTCAAGGTGCAGAAGAGCAACGAGGGCGCAACTCTTCCGGGATATACCTTCACTCAGGACTCGCAGGATTTCTAGTACTGAGTACCGAGTACTGAGTACTGAGCAACAATCGGATGCGCGCGCTCGGTACTCGGTACCAGGTACTCGGTACTCGGTACTGTCTTCATGATTGCCAACATCATCGCGGCGCTGAGCGCCTTCATTATTTCCGTCATCTCGCGGCTGGGATATCCCGGCATCGTGGCTGCTGATGGCGATCGAGTCCGCCTGCATCCCGCTGCCGTCGGAAGTGATCATGCCGTTCTCCGGCGCGCTGACCATTCCCTCGATTGCCGCGCAGTACGGCCGCGAGCCCTTCACGCTGTTCTTGGTGGCGCTGTTCGGCGCGCTGGGCTGCAACGTGGGATCGGTGATCGCCTACGAGATCGGCTACTACGGCGGACGTCCGCTGGTGGAGAAATACGGCGCCTACATCCTGCTGAGCAAGCAGGAACTGGACTGGGCCGATCGCTTCTTTCACCGCTACGGAAGCAGCGCGGTGTTCATCAGCCGGCTGCTGCCGGTGGTGCGCACCTTCATCGCGCTGCCGGCGGGGATCGCGCGCATGCCGCGGCTGCGCTTCCACGTGTACACCTTCGTGGGCTCGTTTCCCTGGTGCCTGATGCTGGCCTATGTGGGCCGCGTGCTGGGCGAAAAATGGGAAACCGACCCGCGTCTCAAAACCTGGTTCCACCGCTTCGACGCCGTGATCCTGGCAGTGATCGTGGTGGGCGCCGCGTGGTTCGTGTGGTCGCGCTGGCAGCACCGGATCCGCGCGGCAAGAAACAACCTAACCACAGATTGCCGCGGATTCTACACGGATCGGAAAGGAAAATGCTATTGATCCGCGTGAATCCGTGAAAATCCGCGGTTAATCCTTTGGTTTATCTTCTTTCGTTTTTCTGGCGTTTTTGGCTGGTTGCGGCGCGGGCTGCGGTGACTGGATGTTCCAGACGGCGCGCGAAATTTTCCAATCACCATCCGGCTGGCGGCGGAGCACCTGCATGACATTTCGCACCGCCGCCGACTCGCGTCTCTCGCCCTCCTGCCGGGCGCGGATGTTGACCGTTCCCCACTCGAACGCAAAGTCGCCGACCACCTGCACCTCCTGCCAGCTTTCCTCGTAGGCGAGCATGTCCCAGTTGGCAAGCTGTCCGCGGATTTCTCCCAGGTACTTGCGGACGGCATCCTGTCCGACCAGCGGCGCGCGCCCGGGCACGAGGTAAACGACATCGTCGGTCCGCAGGGCAAGGAGCTTTTCGGTATCGAGCGCCATGTTGGCCTCGATATCGCGGCGCTGCAGGTCGGCGATGGCCTTCTGATCTTCTTCGGGTGGATGCTGGGAGGATTGCGCCGGCGGGCGCGAGCGGCGCGGCTGTTGCGCGGAGGCGGCGGCGGCAGCAAGCGCGAGAACCATCAAGGCGACAAACGCGAGACGCATGATCAGGCTCCGACATGGGCGAGTATACGCGGAGCGGCCGCTTGCCACCCCGGTGTGACCTCGGTCACAGCGCGATGTTCGACAGCCGCGTACACTCCACCCCAGAACGCGCAAAAGCGTTGCGTTCTGGGGGCCCCGGTTCTGGGATGCAGCGTAATGGGGAGCAGGCAGTGACACCTGAAGTCCAGCAGTCCGGCGTCTTCGTGCTGGCGATCTTTCTTGCCGTGCTGGCGGAACGCGGCTGGCAATGGTTGCGGCGGCGAGCGGCGCGGCAATGGCCGCTGACGGAAGGCCGCGTGGAGAGGGCGGAGTGGCGCCAGCCCAATACCGGAACGAGCCGCTACTTCGTAGCCGACCTGGCATATTCCTACGTCGTCGGCGGGCAGTACTACGCGGGATATTACCGGCGGTCGTTTTCCGACGCGGCGTCCGGCGGCGGGGTTCGTGCGGTCGGTCAAGGATTGCACGGTGCAGGTGCGATACAAGCGCGGGGAGAGCGGGACGTCGCTGTTGCTGGAGGAGAACCTGGCGGAAGCCGTCGGCGCGGCGGCGGAGATCGCGTCGTAACGAACTCAACCACGGATTCCCACGGATTCTCACGGATCTGAAAACCAAAACCTTTCTTCTTTGATCCGTGTTGATCCGCGGAAATCCGCGGTTGGGTTTTTGTTTACTCCAGGCCGACTTTTCGGAGCACCAGCCGCAGGTTGCACAGCCACCAGCGCGCAAGGGCGTCGCGGCCGATTATCCCTATGGAACTTGGATTCTACAGGGGCTGGCCAGTCGCAAGAGTTCCATGCTTAGGAAAAGCAGATTCCTCGGGGGACTGAAGTCGCCCTCGGAATGACAATCTAAAATAGGGCGCTTATCGCCGGGCACATGCGGTGCGCGTGTGCCTGCGCCGGCGCGTCCTCGCTCAGCATGACATCACGTATAGTTACGGGGCTGCGCAAGTGTAATTGCAAAAGCGGACGCGATACGAGAAGATAAATGGTTTTGAATTCATTCTGATTTGCGGAAGTGATGATGGCGATAAGCAAGAAGCAGGCGAGCAAGAGAACAGTGGCAACATCCGGGCAAACGAGCAAAACGCAGTCGAGCAAGCCCGCGGCGCGCGTGGCCACGAGCGCGATTGCGCCGGCGGAAGGGAAGCTGGGGGTGATGATTCCGGGCATGGGCGCGGTGGCGACCACGTTCGTGGCCGGGGTGCAGGCGGTGCGCCGGGGACTGGCGCACCCGATCGGATCGCTGACCCAGATGGGCACCATCCGCCTGGGCAAACGGACGGACGGACGTTCGCCGCGCATCGGCGATTTTGTGCCGCTGGCCGAGATCAACGACCTGGTGTTCACCGGCTGGGACCCGTTCGAGGACGACATGTACGCGGCGGCGCGCAAGGCGGGCGTGCTGGAAAAAGAACTGCTCGACAACATCAAGCCGTTCCTCTCGCAGATCAAGCCGCGCCCGGCGGTGTTCGACCGCAATTACGTCAAGAGGCTGGACGGCCCGAACGTCAAGAAGGGCAAGACGAAGATGGACCTCGCCGAGCAGGTGAGGGACGACATCCGCGATTTCAAGAAGAGTTCCGGGGCATCGCGGCTGATCATGATCTGGTGCGGCTCGACAGAGACTTTCTTGCAGCCGACGGCGGTGCACCAGACGGTGAAGTCGTTCGAACAGGCACTGGCGAAGAACGATGAGAACATCGCGCCTTCGATGATCTATGCCTATGCGGCGCTGTCGGAGGGCGTGCCCTACGCCAACGGAGCGCCCAACCTGACGGTGGACATCCCGGCGATGCACGAGCTGTCGCGGCGCAACGAAGCGCCGATCTGCGGCAAGGATTACAAGACCGGACAAACGCTGCTGAAGACGATCCTGGCGCCCGGCTTCAAGGCGCGCATGCTCGGGCTGAGCGGATGGTTCTCCACCAACATTCTGGGCAATCGCGACGGCGAGGTGCTGGACGATCCCGGCTCGTTCAAGACCAAGGAAGAATCGAAGCTGTCGGTGCTGGAGCACATCCTGCAGCCGGAGCTGTACCCGCTGCTTTACGGCAACATCTGCCACAAGGTGCGGATCAATTACTACCCGCCGCGCGGCGACAACAAGGAAGGCTGGGACAACATTGATATCTTCGGATGGCTGGGCTATCCGATGCAGATCAAGGTGGACTTCCTGTGCCGCGACTCCATCCTGGCGGCGCCCATCGTGCTCGACCTGGTGCTGTTTCTCGACCTGGCGAAGCGCAGCTCGGAGCTGTGCGGGCTCGGCATCCAGGAGTGGCTCAGCTTCTATTTCAAGTCGCCGATGTCGGCGCCGGGGCTCTACCCTGAGCACGATCTGTTCATCCAGCTCATGAAGCTGAAGAACACGCTGCGCCACCTGAAGGGCGAGTCGCTGATTACGCACTTGGGGCTGGAGTATTACGACTGAAGCTGTCAGCTCTCAGCGATCAGCTTTCAACTAAAACACAACCGGGGCTAAAGCCCCGGTTTTATTGTGAGCTCTGGCGGCACGGCTAAAGCCGTGCCCTTCCCCCTCATGTCTAACGGCTAATGCCGCGCCCTTCCCCCTCATGTCTAACGGCTAATGCCGCGCCCTTCCCCCTCATGTCTAACGGCTAATGCCGCGCCCTTCCCCCTCATGTCTAACGGCTAATGCCGCGCCCTTCCATGTGCGTTGAGTGATATTTTTCGCCCACCGGTTTAGAGATTACTTTCACTCACAACTCCACACTGGCTGAGGCTGGTAGCTGAAAGCTGACAGCTTTTTTTCGTAACCCGGGTGGAGGGGTCGGGCATCGAATCTGCCATGCGCAAGATAGCAGTGCCGACCTTCCTCGCACTTCTGCTGGTGGCCAGTTACTTGTGGGCTGACACGCCGGGGACCTTCCGCGGCGTGGTGATTCACGGCCCCGACATGACGCCGGGATGGATGTACATGAAGAGCACGAACGGACAGGTGCGTCGGGTGGGCATCAGCCGCGCGCAGGTGGTGTATTCCGAGGCGGTCCCTGCCAGCGAGCGTCAGAAAATGCCGGCGCTGTCCATCGGCACCGGAGCCGAGGTGCGGGTGACGGCACAGCAGGACAAGAATGGCGAGTGGCGCGCCACCAGGATCGAGATCCTGAGCCTGCACGGCGTGATTGAGACGTCGGAGCGATCGGAAAGTTTGCGCAGCACGTAAGAAACAGTTTCGAGTTTCAGTTTCAGTTTCAGCAAGAGCGGTGTGGGCCCGCGCCGAACAACTCAACTCAAAGTTAGACCAAAACTGAAAGTCCCTTCATCTTCCTAGAACTGGTTTCAAAAGTACATTTTCGCCTCGGGAAAAATGTCCCTCAGGGGCTAAAGCCCACTATTTTAGCGGCCCGAGCGGCACGGCTGAAGCCGTGCCCTACCCAAAAACCGATTTTTGAAACGAGTCCGAGTTTCTTCAACTGAAACCGAAACTGAAACTCTCTTCAACTCTTCTTCCGCTTGTACTCGTCGAACTTCTCGAGGAAACGATCAATCTCCGCTTTTTGCAAATAGTAGGGGGTGGAGAGCCGGAGCTTGGATGGTCCGCCGCCGCGGATACGGATGCGGTATTGCTTCCACAGCGCGTTTTCGAGTTCGTAGATCTGGATAGGCGCGATATTGAAGGTTGCGATGGCACAGCGCAGCGCCGGGTCGGACGAGGTCCAGGATTCGGCGCCGCGCCGGCCCATCCCGGAAATGGCGTAGTCGGCCAGCGCGCGGTTGCGCCGCTCGATGCGGTCCATGCCGATCTTGTTGGCGAAGTCCAGGGCCGCGCGGAAACCCCACAGCGACGGCACATTCGACGATCCGATGCGCTGGAAGCGCTCTGCCTTGAGCTTGGGATCGTCCCAGCCGGCGGTGGCGACGGTGCTCCACAGCCGGTCCTGCATCTCCTCGCGCACGTAGAGGAAGCCGCTGCCCTTGGGCGCCATCAGCCATTTATGCGGGCTGGAGCTGTACATGTCGCAGCCGAGATCGCGGAGGTTGAGCTTCATCATGCCGGTGACGTGCGCGCCGTCCACCATTGAGACCAGGCCCTTGCTGCGCGCCAGTGCGCAAATTTCCTTGATCGGGAGCACGACACCGGTGTCGGTGGTGATGTGGCTGACGAAGATCGCGCGGGTGCGCGGGGTGATGGCGTCGTTGATGCGGTTGAGCACGTCAGCGGGGGAATGCAGCGGGCGGGGAATTTCGAATTTGCGGATCACGGCGCCGTAACGCTTGGCCTTCAGCTTCCAAGGCTCCTCGCCGCTGGGATGCTCCTGGTTGCTGATGAGAGCTTCGTCGCCGGGCTTCATGTCGAGGCCATTGATCATGAAGTTGTTGGCCTCGGTGGCGTTGCGCAGAAGCGCGATTTCGTCGCGGGTGGCGCCGACGAAGGCCGCCAGCGGGTCGCGGAATTCGTTGAAAGGGCCGTAACCCCAGATGGGATAGTCCTCGGGATCGCTCTGCGCCATGGTTTCGGTGGCGTGATAACCGTCCATGACCGCCTGGATGACCGGGGCCGGGGAGGAGCCCACGGTGCCGTTGTTGAGGTAGATCTCGTCGGCGGGGATGAGGAACTGCTTGCGCACCTCGCGCCAGTAGGCGTCTTCATCGCGGGCATAAAGAGCGGAGTCGGGCAGGGTAGGCTCCAGGCTGCACTGCGCCAGCAGGCGCGGAGCGGCGGCCAGGGCGGCAGCGATGCCCGCGGTATTGAAAAGAAAGGACCTGCGGTCGAGCATGGGGAACTCCTAGTACCGAGTACCTAGTACCGAGTACCGAGCGATGAAATTTCGAGCAGCATGATCTTGGCTCGCGGTCGACTCGGGACTGGGCACTTCAGAGGCGGACGAGATGGTACTACGAATACAACTTCGTCCTTGCGAGACTTGTTGCGCGCCGATGGGTTCAATCCAAGGGGGAAGGCTCGGCCTGAGTACCCGGGGAGAATTGGCTGTGTCCGGATGGACGGAAGGCACATCCAACCATAGACTGGCGGCCCAGCGGGCCGCGGCCCTGGCGGACGCTGCTGGGTTTCGGCAGCATATTTCAGCGGTATAATGGAAGCTAATCAGCTCGTCGGCAAGCAACCTCAAAGGAAGTGCACCATGAAGTTTCGCGCCTATACGCTGGTGACTGCGTTGCTGGTAGCGACCCTGGCGCCGTGCACGATTGCGCAGAACACTCCCGACGCCCAGAACCCGAATCCTACCGGGGCCCCTCCGGTGACCGGCACGCCGCAGACCGCGGATTCGAAGGGGACAACGACCGACAAGCAACTGCAGAACGACGCCCCTATTCCACAGGTGGCGAATCCGCCGAAAGAGACGCACGACGGCGGCAAGAACGACATTGATGCCATCGGCAACCGCAAGATCGGCAGCGGCAAGGGGCTGGGCAACTGGTACTCGCTGGAAAAAGAGATCGCGATGGGCAAGGAATACGCCGCGCAGGTCGAAGCCAGCGTGAAACTGGTGCAGGACCCGGTCGTGACCGAGTACGTCAACCGGATTGGACAAAACCTGGTGCGGAACTCCGACGCGCGCGTGCCGTTCACCATCAAGGTGGTTGACTCCGACGAGCTGAACGCCTTCGCGCTGCCCGGCGGGTTCTTTTACGTCAACTCGGGGCTGATCCTGGCCGCGGATGACGAGGCAGAACTGGCGGGCGTGATGGCACACGAGATCGCGCACGTCGCCGCGCGCCATGCAACCCGGCAGATGACGCGCGCGCAGTTTGCGAATATTGCGACCATTCCGCTCATCTTCGTCGGCGGCGGGATCGGCTACGCCATCCGTTCGGCTGCCAGCATCGGATTGCCGCTCACCTTCCTGACTTTCTCCCGCGGCTTCGAGGCCGAGGCCGATTACCTCGGGCTGGAATACATGTACAAGTCCGGCTACGACCCGCAGGCGTTCATCTCATTCTTCGAAAAAATCCAGGCGAAGGAGAAGAAGAAGCCGGGGACACTGGCCAAGGCGTTTGCCACCCATCCGCAGACGCCGGACCGAATCACCAAGAGCCAGGACGAGATCGCAAAGGTACTGCCGGCGCGTGACCAGTACATCATCAACACCTCCGAGTTCGACGATGTGAAGACGCGGCTGGCGGCGATCGAGAACCGCCGCAAGATGACCGGCCCCGAGGACAAGGAAGGACGTCCTACGCTGCGGCGAACCACGGCCGACAACAGCAAGAAAACCGGTAGCGGCCAGGACAGCGGCAGCAACGACGACGATCGTCCGACGCTAAAGCGGAGAGATAACGACTAAGAGTTTCGAGTTTCAGTTTCAGATCAGTTTCAGAAAAGACCGGCAGCCTGGGCTGCCGGTTACTTTTTGGGGTATCACCTGGCGAAGACAGAGTAGGGAAGTGACAGGTCGAGCGCTTCGCCGGAATCCAAGGACGAGGGCAAGCGGCCGGCTTCGGTAAAGTCGGCATCTCCCCGGGAAGGGAGAAAAGCTGCCCGTCAGGCAGACTTGGCAAGCGGTTCGGCCGCTTCGGCCAGTTCGCCGGCCTTCGCACGCGCCGTGACGAACTTCATCTCCTGCCAATCGTAGGCAAACTCCTGGCCGCAATCGAGGCAAACCACATACGTGCCGGTCACGGCAGCCGCTGGGCTGCGGCGTTGTCCCGGCCTGGTGGTGATCGGGAAACTGTAGTGCTTGTGGGAGCAGCCGAATAACACGTCGAAGATGTCTCTGATGATCATGGACCTACCCCTCACAATGGACTGCGGAAGTCGAGCGAAACTTTTCCGCTCAGTAGATTATTAGATTCCGCGCAGCCGGAAAAGGTTCGTTGAACGTTTCCACTGGAATAACTGTGGAATAACTGTGGATAGTTCATTTTGGGAGCAAGCGAACAGCGCTGTGGAAAAGTTGGCGGGGGTTGGCTAGGCCTTTTTGTGCCGGCACTTGGCGACGATGGCGGTGCGCAAGCGGGTGCGGAGGTCGTCAGGCAGTTCGTAAAGTTGGGAGTCGCGGTAAATCTCGATGGTCTTCTTGGTGGTGTTGCAGATGACGAAGCAGTTGTGGCACCACTGCAAATGTTCTTCCAGCTCGGTCCGTGTGCGGGCATCGAGGCTTTCGTCCAGGTAGTCTGTCAGCTCTCTCAAGAAATCCGAGCAATTCACTTTTTCCCGTCTCCGCTCTTGCGCTTTTTGAAGTACTTATTCAGCCTCTCGCGCAACTGCAAACGTGCCCGCAACAAGCGCGATTTCACCGCCGGAATGCTCAAATCCAGGGCCTCCGCGGTCTCTTCGGTAGAGAGCCCTTCCACGTCGCGCAGCACAAACACCGTGCGAAAGCTGGAAGGCAATCCCTGGATAGTCTTGGTGAGGATGTCGCGTAACTCCGATTGCGTGTAGAGCTGCTCGGGGTTGGGACTCCAATCCGCGACCTCCCGCGGCATGCTGTCCTCGTCGGTCTTGATCTCCTCGTCGAGGGACACCATGCGTTCCGGCCGGCGGCGCCGCAAGCGCATCAGCGCCTCGTTCACCGCAATCCGCACCAGCCAGGTGTAAAATTTGGACTGCTCCTGAAAATTCTTGAGATTCTCGTAAGATTTCAGGAACGCGTCCTGGACAACGTCTTCGGCATCCTCGCGGTTCTGCGTAATATGCTGCGCGATGCGGAAGACGTTCCGGTCGTAACGCTGAACCAGTTGCTCGAAGGCGCCGATATCGCCCGCCTTCGCGGCACGCACCAGTTTCAGTTCGTCGAAAACCGGCTCATTCAATTTTTGGATGGCTCCCATCGGGCTCCCGATTCAAAGATTTGCGAGCAGCTAAGCCGGAAAACGCTATTCTACCGATTTGGATGCCGGCGCACATCCATGTTTTGCCGTGGCTTGCGTTTTTCGCGAGATTTCCAGGGTTCTCCAGTTGGATTCGCCGGCGGAGAATTCGTTAGCACACATTGACACTGAGTTTTGAGTTCATATAATCGCCGCAGTCCGCGCCGAGGCGCGCCCGTGGGCCGCATCGGGGGAAGGAGTCGAATGGGGGAGTCCAAGCACATCCGGGAGATCATGGAACGCGTGGTGAGCGTGAGCCTGGCAACCCACGTCACCGCGCTGAAGGACGAGCTCGTCGAGAAGGCATGCGAGCAATTGGAACGAATGACGCCGGCCGAAGCGGCGCCCGCCACTCCCCCGGGCAGCGCACCCACCGACTTGCTGAACGCGGCCATGAACTCCATCCTCGATGCCACCACCCAGGTTGACATCCTCGGATCGCTGCTGGAGGGCACGTCGAGGTTCGCCGAGCGCGCCGCGTTATTCGTCATCCGCGCCGGAGTGGCAACGGGTTGGCGCGCCACCGGCCTGGAACACAACGAGGGTATCAAGGCGGTGACGCTGGACCTGAACTCCGGCCTGGCCGCGCGCGCGTATCACGACCGCGTTCCGGCGGCGGGATCGTCGGCTGAATTTGACGCGCAGTTCGTTTCGACCTACGGCGCTCCCGCCGATGGGACCAACGCGCTGGTGCTGCCTTTGTCCATTCGCGACAAGGTCGCCGCCCTGATGTATGTCGATGCCGGGGTTCGGCCCGGCGGCAAGCTGGACCCCTCGGCGATGGAAGCGCTGGTGCACTGCACCGGCATGTGGCTGGAAATCATGGGGGCGCGCAAGAGTGGCGCTGCACCCGTCGAGCACGAAGTGGAGCATCATGTCCAGGCTGACGCCGCGCCGGAAGCGCATCCCGCTCCTGTGATGGAACCGCCGCAAGCGGAACCGGCGCCACCGGTGTATGCCGTGGCGCCGGCGGAGCCCTCGCCCGAGCCGGCATTCACTCCGGCAGCGGTGGCCGCCATGGACCCACATCTGCCAACTGCAGCAGATATGGGGCACCCGCCGGCGGGCATGTCGCCGGAAGAGGAAGAGGTGCACAAGAAAGCGCGCCGCTTCGCCAAGCTGCTGGTGGATGAAATCAAGCTCTACAACCAGGTGAAGGTGGTCGAGGGCCGCGCGCACAAGGACATCTATGCGCGCCTGAGGGACGACATTGATAAGAGCCGCGCCACCTACGACAAGCGGTATGGCTCGACTTCAGCGTCCAGCGGCAACTATTTCACCCAGGAACTGATCCGCATCTTGGCGAATGATGATCCATCACTGCTCGGCGAAGGATTTTCGGGGTAAACTGAAACTGTGGTGCGTACCCGGTTCCTGTTAGTCGTCGCCATCGCAGCGCTGTTCTGCACGTCTGCTTTTTGTGCGCAGACTGCGGACACTTCCACCAAGTCCACCAGCAAAAGATTCGCCAAACCGTCGCACACCAAGGCGAAGTCCAAGGCCAAGCGCAAAAAGACGGTCAGCCCGCAGCGCATCCGGCGCATGCACCGCGCGTTTGTTGCCTCCACCGAACTCAAGCCGATGGCGCGGCAGTTGCTCGATAACCGCAGCCCGGCTGCCTATGCGGGGGTGGAGGCGTACGCGCGCAAGCACGCGCACGACGATGCCGGCGTGCTGGCAAACCTGGCGCTCGGCTACGCGCATATCCTCGACCACGAACCGGCGAAGGCGATCGCGCCTTTGAAGCTGGCGCAGGCGCGTGCCGGGGACCTGGCGGACTACACGGCGCATTTCCTGGGGGCGTCCTACCAGGCGACGGGCCAGAGCGACCTGGCCATCGCCAGCCTGAGCGATTTCACCACTAAGTACCCGGATTCGATCTTCGTGCGCGATGCGGCGGTGAACTATGGCAATGCGCTGGTCACGTCCGGGGATCCGGCGCAGGCGGCGGCGCTGCTGGAAAAGTACCGGCGTCCGTATCGCTCCGACCTGGAATACGCCTACGGGCGCGCGCTGCTGCGTTCCGGCGACGCGACGCGCGGCGCGGACGTGCTGCGCCACATGTATTTCTCCACGCCGCTGGCCGCCGAAGCCGACGATGCCGGCAAGTTGCTGAATGCCGCGGGCGGGCTGGGCGCCAATTATGCGCTGCAGAAAACTCGCGCCGACCAGTTCGCGCAGGCGAAACGGTATCGCGAGGCGGTGCAGGAGTTGCGATCATTGCGGGAGCTGGCAACGCCGGAGGAGCGTCCGGCAGTCGAGGTCGCTCTCGCCGGGGCGATCCACCGCAGCGGCGACGACCGCCAGGCCCGCCATACGCTGGAGGGCCTGGCGCTTCCGCCCGGCGAGCTGAACGGCGAGCGCTTGTTCTACCTCGCCGAGATCGCGCGCTCCGCCAACGATGACGACCGTTTCCTGGGCACACTGGCGCAAATCCGGCAGGCGGCGCCCACCAGCGGCTGGCTGGAGCAGGCGTTGCTCACCGCCGGAAACATGTTCCTGCTGCGCAATGACTACGACCGCGCCATTGATTTCTATCGCGAGATCGGGGAACGTTTTCCGCAGGGCAAGCTGGCGCCCTACGCCCACTGGAAGGTGGCGTGGCTGAACCTGCGGCAGGGACGCGCCGACGCCGCACGCAAGGGTTTCGAAGAGCAGATCGCGCTCTATCCGGGATCGCAGCAGGTACCGGCGGCGGTGTACTGGCGCGCGCGCCTCGCCGAGGAGGAACAGAACCCACCCAAGGCGCGAGTCTATTACCAGAAACTCTCGCAGCGGTTCCGGAACTACTATTACGCCGACCTGGCGCGCGTGCGCCTGCTGGACCTGAAGCAGGCGAGCCCGCCGGATGCCGATCCGGTGCTGGAAAAAATTCCGCCGATCCAATTGACCTCGGCGTACACGCGGGTTGAGCCGCCGGCGGACGACCTGCGCGCGCAGAAGGCGCAGCTTCTGCAGAACGGCGGCTTGACCGAATTCGCGATCCGCGAACTGAAGTCGGCGGCCGAGGAAGGCGGGGCGTCCTGGGCAACGGCGGAAATGGCGCGCCTTTACCGCGACAACGGCCAGTACTACCGCGCGCTCCAGGTGCTGAAACGCGCCGTGCCGGCGTACCTTGCCATGGATCTGGAAGCGCTGCCGCGTCCGTACTGGGAGGACCTGTTTCCGCGGCCGTGGTGGACGGACTTGAAAAGATATTCCTCGAGCAACGGGTTGGATCCGTTCCTGGTGGCGTCGCTGATACGGCAGGAATCGGAATTCAATCCCGAGGCCATCTCGCACGCCAACGCCTTCGGCCTGATGCAGGTGCTGCCCAGCACGGGGAAAAAACTGGCACACTCGATGAAGGTTCGCGGGTTTTCCAGCCAGCAATTGCTGGCGCCGGACTTCAACCTGCGACTCGGGACGCGTTACTTCCGCGAACTGGTGGACCACTTCAACGGGCACGTGGAATACGCGCTGGCGGCGTACAACGCGGGCACCGACCGGGTAGAGGCGTGGCTGGCGAACGGCAAGTATCGCGACCCACAGGAATTCGTGGAGTCCATCCCGTTCACCGAGACGCGCGAATACGTGCAATCGGTGCTGCGGAACGCGACCGTGTACAAGCGGCTGTACGGAACGCCGTAAAAGCAGTTTCGAGTTTCAGTTTCAGTTTCAGAAACGGCCGGCTGAAACTGAACCTTGAAACTAAACCTGTCTAATCCCCTTTAGCCAATCGGAAGTTGCGGGAACTAACTGCAGTTCACCTTCGTACCCATCAGTGCGTACAATTCTGCCTTGAATTTACCGTCCTGGAGCCGGGAGGTTCCCGCATGAAGCTGATTCGAGCTGCCGCTGTTCTGCTTGCGTGTCTGCTGCTGTCGCTGAGCGCATTTCCACAGGCGCAAGCCCCCTTGCTGATTCCGCGCAGCGTTATTTTTGGCAATCCCGAACGAGCCTTGCCGCAGATTTCGCCCGACGGCAAGATGCTCGCCTATCTAGCGCCCGACCAGGGTGTGCTCAACATCTGGGTACGGACACTGGGCAAGAGCGACGATCACGTGATTACCAACGACCGCAAACGCGGCATCCGTAATTTTTCCTGGCAGTTCGATTCCAGCGACATCCTGTATGCGCAGGACCAGGGTGGCGACGAAAACTGGCGCGTTTATCAGACCAACGTGGCCAGCAAACAGACGCGCGATCTGACGCCGTATGAAAAAGTCCGCGCCGACATCGTCGCCCTGGAAGCCACGCACCCCGACGAGGCGCTGATCCAGCTCAACAAGCGTGATCCCAAGCTGTTCGACGTCTATCGCGCCGACTTGAAAACCGGCAAGCTTTCCCTCGATACCGAGAACCCTGGCGACGTGACCGGATGGCAGGCGGACCACGGCCTGCAGGTGCGGGCGGCGCAGGTCGCTACGCCGGATGGCGGAACCGTGATCCGCGTCCGCAACAACGCCACCTCGCCCTGGCGCGAATTGATCAAATGGGGCCCGGAAGAGACGCTGGGAAACGTGGACTCCTTTTCTCCGGACAATAACGCACTTTTGGTCATCACCTCGCTGGATTCCAATGCTGCGCGGCTTCTCTCGGTAGATTTGGCGACGGGAAAGCGAACGGTTATTTCCGAGGATCCGCAGTTCGACGTTTCCTTTGTCGTGACGCACCCCAAAACTAACAAGCTGGAGGCGGTGGTGTACCTGCGCGAGCGCCGCGAGTTCCAGCTTCTGGACAAGAGCCTGCAAGCGGACTACGACGCGTTGAAAAAAGTCCGCGATGCCGACATCAGCAATTTGAGCCGCGACCTGGCGGATGACAAATGGATCGTCACCTTTGAGGGCGATGATTCTCCGGTCTATTACTACCTGTACGACCGCGGCACGCGCACCGCGACCATGCTGTTCAGCAACCGGCCACAGCTGGAGAAATTCAAGCTCGCCAAGGTCCAGCCGATTGAGTACAAGGCGCGAGACGGCATGCTTATCTACGGCTACCTGACCACTCCCGCCGGCCGTGAGGCGAAGAATCTTCCCATGGTGGTATTCCCGCACGGTGGTCCCTGGGGACGGGATTTATGGGGCTACGACCCGTATGCGCAATGGCTAGCCAACCGTGGCTACGCCGTGTTGCAGCCGAATTTCCGTGGCTCCACCGGATACGGCAAGCGCTATCTCAATGCAGGTGACCGGCAGTGGGCGGGCGCGATGCACACCGATCTGCTGGATGCGAAAGATTGGGCGGTGAAGCGGGGCGTGGCGGACGGCAAGAAGGTGTGCATCATGGGCGGCAGCTACGGCGGCTATGCCACCCTGGCGGGCGTGACCTTCTCTCCCGACGCCTTCACCTGCGGGGTGGACATTGTGGGACCTTCCAACCTGAATACTCTGCTGAAAACCATCCCGCCGTATTGGTCGACTTTAATCTCCATCTTCCACCGGCGGATGGGCGAAGACGAGGCGTTCCTGAAATCACAGTCCCCGCTGTTCAAGGCAGACCAGATCAAGGCCCCGCTGCTGATCGGCCAGGGCGCGAACGATCCGCGCGTCAACAAGGCGGAAAGCGATCAGATCGTTGCCGCCATGCGGAAAAACCAGAAGCCGGTGGAATATTTCGTCTTCCCGGACGAAGGCCACGGCTTCGCGCGCCCGGAGAACCGCATGGCATTCAATGCCGCCAGCGAAGAGTTCCTGGCGAAATATCTGGGCGGCAAGTTTGAGCCGCCGAGCGACGCCGAGAAGAAGCTACTGACAAGCGTGAAACAGTAACTCGATCGGTGGTCTGTCGGTCGCGGGGCACAAACTGCCCGACCGATCGACTGATAGACCGCTAGATTTTACCGAACCGCCTTCTGCTCAGCCGGGGACCTGGCGAAGAGGATCTCGGCCACCAGCAGCAGCGCTCCAATCACGATGGCGCTGTCGGCCACGTTGAAGGCCGGCCAGTGATAGCTGCCGAGGTAGAAGTCGAAGAAGTCCACCACGTGGCCGGTAAGCAGGCGGTCCCAAAGATTCCCCACGGCGCCGCCAAGGATGAGTGACAGGCCGACCCCGGTGACGGTCATGCTATGGCTGTTCTTCCACAGCAGCGCGGAAACCACGGCCAGCGCCAGAATGGAAAACAGAATCAAGATCGCGACCTTCCACTCCGACGATGACTCGGCAAACAGCCCGAAGGCCGCGCCGCTGTTCTGCACATGCGTCAGACGAAAGAAGCCGGGCAGAACGGAGATACTGTCGTGCAGGTTGATGCTGCCGGCCACCAGCCACTTGCTCATCCGGTCCAACACGATCACCAGGATGGCAATCAGGAAGTGGTACTTGCGCTTGGCGTGAATCCCGTTGCTGGTTCTAGGTTCCATGAGCTCCCGTTTCGATCTCCTTCAGGGCCGCGCTGCAGCGTTCGCAAACCGTCGGATAGCTGGGATCACTGCCCACCTGGGCAGAGTAATTCCAGCAGCGCTCACATTTTTGGCCGGGAGCCTTGCGGATTTCAACACTAATCCCGCTGCCGCTGCCGTTTCCCGAAGGCGCCGCTTCTAATTGGACGCTGGAAACGATAAACAAGTAGCGCAAATCCTTTTCGTGGCGCTGCACCAGCCCGTGCAGCGACTCAGGCACGCTCAGCCGCACTTCGGCCTCCAGCGCGGAACCGATCAGCTTCTGGTTGCGGGCCGCTTCCAGCGCCTTCAGCACCTCGTCGCGAACGCGTGACAAGTCCTGCCATTCCGCCTGCAGCGCCAGCGTTTCCTTGCTGGCGAAGGAGAAGCCCTCGCCGGGGATGCTCTCGGGCTTGGGGAAAACGGCGAGATGGACGCTGGGCTCGCGGCTCTGCAGCTTGGGCAGGAATCCCCAGACCTCTTCGGCGGTAAAGCTCATGAGGGGCGCCAGCAGCCGAACCAGCGCCTCACCGATGCGCCAAATGGCGGTCTGTGCCGAGCGCCGGGCGCGCGAGTTGGGCGCGAAGGTGTAGAGGCGGTCCTTGATGATGTCGAAGTGTGTCTTGCTGAGCGCTTCCACGCAAAATTCGTTCACGTCCTGGAAGACGCGATGGAAGAGGAAGGCGTCGTACCAGCCCAGCACCCGCTGCGAGATCTCCGCCGTCTGCACCAGCGCCACGCGGTCGAGAAATTCCATGTCGGCGAAGGGGACGGCGTCGCGTTGCGGGTCGAAATCGTACAGGTTGCTGACAATGTATCGGAACGTGTTGCGGATCTTGCGATAGGTCTCCGCGATACGCTGCATCAGGGTTTCGTCGGAGCGCACGTCGTCGCGGAAGTCCACCGAGGCGACCCACAGGCGCACGATCTCGGCGCCCATGCGGTTGGCGATATCCACCGGGTCCACATCGTTGCCGAGCGACTTGTGCATGGCGCGACCCTGCATGTCGAGCGTCCACCCGATCGTGCCGACCGTCTTGTAGGGCGCCGAATTGCGCGCGCCGATGGAGCACAGCAGGGAAGAGTGGAACCAGCCGCGGTATTGGTCGCCGCCTTCGATGTACATGTCCGACGGCCACGGCAGATCGGGCGCGCTGGACTCGACCGCCAGGTAGCTGGATCCGGATTCGAACCACACGTCGACGATATCCATTTCCTTGCGGAACTGCGTGCCGCCGCACTTGGCGCAGCGGGTTCCCGCCGGGACGATCTCTTCCGGCTTGAGCCGGTACCATGCATCCGAACCTTCGCGCCGGAACAATTCCACGATGGCGCGCTGCACGTCCGGCGAGCGCAGGAATTCGTCGCAGCCTTCGCAGAAGATGATGGCGATGGGCACGCCCCACACCCGCTGGCGCGAGATGCACCAGTCCGGCCGGGTGGCGATCATGTTGGAAATGCGCTCTTCGCCCCAGGCCGGATCCCAGCGCACTTTCCTGATCTCTTCCAGCGCGCGGCTGCGCAGCGTGCCGCCGCCGATCTTCGCTTCCATGGAGATGAACCACTGCTCTGTCGCGCGGAAGATCACGGGATGGTGGCAGCGCCAGCAGTGCGGATAGGAGTGCTCAATCTTTTCCAGGTGCAGTAGCACGCCGCGGCTTTGGAGCAACTCGACGATGGAATCGTTCGCCTGAAAAACTTTCTTGCCCTCGTATTCCGGCAAGCCATGGCGCAGGCGTCCGGCCTCGTCCACGTTGCAGGTCTGGTCGAGGTTGTATTTCTGCCCGGTGTAAAAATCGTCGGCGCCGTGCGAGGGAGCGGTATGCACCGCGCCCGTGCCTTCTTCCATGTGCACGTAATCAGCGAGCACGCCCAGGATCTGGCGCTCGAGGAAGGGATGCGCGTAGGTGGTGTGCTCCAGCATGCGGCCGGGAAAGCGGGCGACCGGGTTGCGCTGCAGCCCGCATTTTTCCGCCGTGATCTGCGCCAGCTTGTCGGCCACGATGTACAACTCGCCGCCCGACTCCAGCGCCACATACTCCTCATCCGGATGAAACGCCACCGCCATGGAGGCGGGCAGCGTCCACGGGGTCGTGGTCCAGATGATGGTGGAAACTTTCTTGCCCGCGAGCGCCGCATCAACCTTCGCCGGATCGCTCGTCATGCGGTACTTCACCCAGATGGACGGGCTGACGTGGTTTTTGTACTCGACCTCAGCCTCCGCCAGCGCAGTTTTGTCGTGAATGCACCAATAGACGGGACGAAGGCCCTTGTACACCGCGTCCTGGTCAATGAACTTGAACAACGTGTCAATCACCACCGCCTCGTACTCGGGGGTCATGGTGGAGTAGGGGCGCTCCCAGCGGCCGAACACGCCGATGCGCTTGAACTGCTCGCGCTGCAAGTCGAGGTATTTTTCGGCGTACTCGCGGCACGCCTGCCGCACCTGGAGCGGGTCCATCTCCAGCTTCTTGCGTCCCAGCGCCTCATCCACCTTGATCTCGATGGGCAGCCCGTGGCAGTCCCAGCCCGGCAGGTACGGGGAATCGAAGCCCGCCATGGTCTTGGACTTCACGATGAAGTCCTTCACCGTCTTGTTGAGCGCGGTACCGAGGTGGATGGGCCCGTTGGAGTACGGAGGCCCGTCGTGCAGGACGTACATGGGCGCGCCGCGACGCGCCTGCCGGATGAGGTCATAAATCCGCATCTGCTCCCAGCGGGCGAGCATTTTGGGCTCGTTCTGGGGCAGGTTGGCCTTCATCGAAAACTCGGTTTTCGGCAGGTTGAGCGTGGCTTTCAGTTCTTGCGGCACTCCGGTCTCGTCTCCGCGGTCAGGGGTCGTTTCATTATAGCGAGTTCATGAATCCGGTGATCGGGTGATCGAAATCAGAAATTCAGATCGCCAGATCACCCGATCATCCGATCACCAGATGTACATGTCCCCCCGGTGCCTCCGCGATTATTGTCACTCACCATGTAAATCTTTCGTATTACGGCGACCGTACCGCGACTCCTGCAGCAGCACCGTGTTAGCCTAAGTGCACAGGTGGGTAGGGCGGGGTTCCGCTGCGGCAACTTGGCACCCAATGTGCTCATTCTCCTGGTCAGGTGAAACTCCCAACCAGGAGCAAACGGGCCACAGGCATTGAATCCGGGACAACACGCACTTATGGCACATGAGAATTTGACTCCATCGGAGAACCAGGTTCGGCGGCAGGAAGTACCCGAGTTGAACCTGCTGCTTCCCAGCGATCAATTCGACCTCTCGCTGTGGCAGTCGCTGCGGCGGCAGATTCACGACTGGCGCCATCCCGAGAAGCTTCCGCCCCTGCGCCTGACATCCAAGCCTGTCCCGGTGCCCGAGATCTGGGGTTCGTACAATTACAAGAAGCGCGGCGCGGTGGGCTCCACCCTGCTGCACCTGCTGGCGATCGGCGGCATTATTGCGGTCTCAGTGGCCGGCGCCAGGGTAGTGAAGGAAGTGAAGCACGAGACGGTGACCCTGGTTGCTCCCGACATTTCGCAGTACATGCCGCTGTCTTCGAAAAGAAACGACACGACCGGCGGTGGCGGTGGCGGCGGGGATCGCGACAGGCTGCCCGCTCCCAAGGGACGTCTGCCCAAGTTCGCCATGGAGCAGTTCACGCCGCCGGCGATGGTCATCCGCAACGACCATCCCAAGCTGCCGATGGAACCCACGGTTGTAGTGCCTCCGCAAGTGAAGATGGCGCAGTTGGCGATGCCCAATTTCGGCGATCCCAAATCCCCTGTCCCGAACGGTCCGCCCTCCAACGGCACCGGATCGGGCGGCGGCATCGGTTCAGGCTCCGGCGGCGGCGTTGGCTCCGGTGAAGGACCGGGCGTCGGCCCCGGCCGCGGTGGAGGCATTGGTGGCGGTTTGTTCAGGGTTGGCGGCGGCGTATCGGCTCCGCGTGCCCTCTCCACGCCCGATCCCGAGTACTCGGAAGAAGCCCGCAAGGCGAAGTACCAGGGCACGGTGGTGCTGTGGCTGATCGTGGACCAGTACGGTCGTCCGCAGCAGTTGAAGGTGGCGCGCTCGCTCGGCCTGGGGCTGGACCAGAAAGCGATCGAAGCGGTGCGGCTATGGAAGTTCGAGCCGGCGATGAAGGACGGGCGCCCGGTGGCGGTGCAGATCAACGTCGAAGTAAACTTCAGGCTTTACTAGAGAATTTCACTGTAGCGATCACAAACAAAGGGAGAAGCCATGCGGCTTCTCCCTTTTGTATTTTGAGGTCGCTGGACGGTTGGTGGACTGGAGGCCGGCTTCTCCCTATCGACCACAGGGCGCGAAGAGGGGAACTGCGGCAGTTTGAGGATTTGAGGTGACTGTCGGCGAAACTACCCTCCCCTTCACGGCTTGGCCGAAGCCGCAGCGCGAATGGACGCCAGGGCTTCGCTGGCTTGGCGGCGGATGCCGGGGTTAGTGTCGTGATCGGCGATGCTGACCAGGGTCTCGGGGATGCGGGGAGACGCGGCAGGATTCTGCCGAAGCAGGGCCACAGCGTTGCTGCGGACGTAGTCGATGGTGTCGGCGGTGGCGGCTTTTAGCAGCGCGTCGGCGAGGGGAGCGGGCAGGGGACGGCGGAACCGAGCGGCGAAGATGGCATCCGCGCGGACGACGGGATCGCGGTCGGAGGCGATGACCTTTGCGAGGAGGCGATCAATCGCGGGGCCGGGAGCCAGCCGAAGGGCGCGAGCGGCAGCGGCGCGGATGGGAACACGCGAATCGCGCAGGGCTTCTTCAATGACAGGGACGACCGAGGGGCCAGCGCTATTGCCGAGAGCGCCGAGCAGCTCGCCGGCCTGGCGAGTTTCGCTGGCATTGCGATAGAGGGCAATGAGAGAAGCATCAATCGCATCGGCTTCGGCCGGATGCGCGGATCGGCCGGCGCGCGCCAGGGCGCCGCTCATCATACGGGCTGCGGATTGGACGGCGGGGTTGGAATCACCCATCAGAGCGGCGGGGACGCGCATGGCTTCCGGGGTGGGGTGCTGCATCTGGACGAACGCGGTGATGGCATCCACACGCAGGTTTTCGGCCAGGGCGGGATCGCGTGCGAGAGTGGCGAGGGCAGCGATGGCGGCGGGCGTGCCAGCGCCGCCGAGCGCATCGGTGAGACGTTTCTGCGGGCCATTCTTGGATAACAGGGCAACGGCGACGGAAGCGGCTTTTGGACGGCGTCGGAAGAGCGCGGCGAGACGATCTGGAAGAGCGGTGTCGACGGTGCCCTTTGCGAATGCGTCGGTGAGCAGCGATTCGGTGACATAGCCTTCTAGCAGGCGGTCGTCGGCGTGGGCGCGCACTTCCGCGGGATCGGGCTTGTGCGTCACGATCGGGGAACTGGTCACGTTGGGAAGGGCGTGCGCAAGGCTGCCGATCAGATCCGGGGCGCGGACGGTGCGAAGATTGCTGACGTGAATCTCGGTCACGACCGCTAGTTGACTGGCGTTGTCCAGCGACAGCTCCATATGCATGCGACTGGTTCCATCGACGGCCTGGACGCCGCCGTTCGGAGCCAGCGAGAAGGTAACGTCGGACTGGTCTATGGCGACGCGGACTGTGCCGGCAGGGGCGCCGGCCACGCCATCGGTGTACACGTATTTCAGTTTGCGCTTCATGATGCGATCAGGCTGCGGCGCCACGTAGAGGGCCACGTACTCTCCCGCGCCGTCGCGTTCCTGCGCCGTCCACGAGGGGCGTGCGGAATCGGGTTGGACGAGTTGGAGTTCGGTGGCGACCATCTGGAGGAGATTGCGGTCGGCAGGACTGACATTGCGGAAGAAATGAATCGCCAGCAATCCCCCGTCGGCACGGTAAGTAGCCCAGAACGGTCGCGAGAGGCGCAGCCGCAGGTCTTCCAGAGAGGCTGCGGGCGCGCTCTTCGCGGCATCGCCGGTGAAGCGTACATCGGCGATCTGAAGTTGCGCGTCGTATTCGCCGGGGCGCGCCGCGGCAATGGTCGAAACCCAGTCGCCCATCAGATGGACCTCGATGGGCGGCGCTGCGTGTTGTTCCAGGCGGACGCGGAAATCGAGCGACCAGCGGGACTGGTCGCCGGGATGCATTAGGGGAGCGGCGGCCGCCGCCAAAGGGCTCGCCGCCGCCGCCGCTAAAGCAGCGACGACGGCGAGCCCGAAGGATCTAAGGGTTGTGCTGATCATATGCAGGTCCTCCGCTCCTCAGGTCACGAGAACACAACCGGGATCCAAACGAGCACCGTAGCTGTATAGGTATTGCCGCCCGCGGTGGTGGTCATGGTGATCTTGTAGGTGCCGGACGGGTGGGGCAGCGGCCAACTTGCCGACGGGGAAGTGGTGGTTGCGTCTGTCGTTGTCAGGGTTGTGGCTGCACCGGGTGCCGAGCATGCTGAAGTATAGAAGTTGACATCAACGTCGGTGCAAGCCGCCTCTGTGAACGTGGTACTCAGCGGCCCGCCGATTCCCTGGACCAATCCGGAGATGGTAATCGTGCCGGTGTCGAAGACGCCGCCGTCCTGGCCGCTGAGGACCATGAGAACCCCGTTGGGATCCGGTATGCCCGGACCCGTGACGGCACTCACCACTTGCGAAATGTACACGCCGCTGCTCAAGCTGTTGACTGTGACGGGTATGGAAGTGGCAGAGGCGGTTGACGTGATTGGGTGATTCTTCGAGTCGTTTACGGTGACGGTCGCGCTCAATCCGATGGTCCATGAGGAGGTGGATCCCGATGTCGGCGCGCCGAAGGTGACTATCGGGTTGGCGCCGGTAGTCGGGCCGCTGGCGGTGCCCGCGTTGGCGCCGGGGGTATACGTCCAGTTGTAGGTGGTGCTGGCAACGGGCAGCGTGGAGTCGTTGGGATTCGCGGAGCCGGTTAACGTAATCGGCAGACCGGAGGACAGACTTGCTCCCGAAGGTGGAGAGACGATGCTCACCGTGATCGGGAACGCGCACAAGGACGCCGGTAGTTCAAACAACGACACATCAATGGTGTCGTTGAAGATATTCACCGTCGAGCTGGCCAGCGGACCCCATTTGAATAGCCTTTCGGAGTCGGTGTAGCAGAACGGGCAGACTCCGAAGGTGGCGTTGAGATCGACTTCGCCGCCGCCCGAGCTGAGGTTAAGATCCCCCTTCAGCGAGCCGTCCAGCGCGAAATCGCAGCGGGCGGGGCTGGTGTTGATCACCCACTTGGCCTGCGCCCTAACGGGCGTGGAGAGGGTAAGCAGGCTGATCCTGGCGTCTACGGTGCCGCTGGCGATGCCGAGGTCAATTCCGCCGCTGATGTGCCCACCGAGAGAGGCGCTGGGGGTAACGTTCAGGTCCAAACCGCTGGCTGCGGCCGAGCCGCTGGCTTTGAGCTCGGCATCGACAGTGGCGCCAACAGTGATGGTGAAAATCCAGATTTGGATAGGCGGCGCATTGAATTCGCGGCTGAACTTAGGATCGATACTAAAGCCCGCGCTGGGATTGACCGTGAAGCCGTTGGAAGGGAGCTCTACGCCGAAAACGTACAACCCGAGGGTGCCGGTGGACGTGGCTGCCGTAGGCGTGGGCGTAGTCTGTCCGCTATCGGTATCGGCCGTGACCTTGACGTCCACCACATCGAAGTCTTCGCCGAAGAGTACGCCGTGGGTGGTGAAGGTGGCATCAAAGTGAGTTTTGGTTTCGTCGGTGCCGGTGACGGCCGTGGGCGTCAGATTGCCGTTGAGCCGCCAATAGGCATCGAAGCTGCCGCCGGGGTTCAAATCGCCTCCAGTGTCGAAGGGTGGATCGTTGGGAACGGGCGGAGGACCGTTGGGGTTGTTGTTCGGCGTGCCGTCGCCGTGGCGGAGCGCAAACTCGGGCACCGGCGGGACGATCCAGTTAGGATCCGGGTTGGCGTTGTTCACTTGGTTGAAGTAGTTGGTGATGATTTCATTTGCCTGAGCGGTCTGATTGGAGCAACTGGCAGAGGTTGTCACCACCGTGCCGGGCACGGGAGCGGGAATGCAGGTATCGGCATCGCCCCAGAACGTTGGCATGGGCGGGATGAGGCCAGTACCCACCAGATCGCCCATGGGATTGAGGGCGAGCTGCGCGCGGATCTTCTGGGTGGAGTCGCCGCCGACGATGGCCATGTGGACCCAATTGGCGTTGACCAGATCGCCAGCCTGAAAACCGCCAGTGCAGGAGTTGAGAATGTAGGATCGGTCAGCGGAGTCAGTGCCATCGAAACCGTATGTGCAGGTGAGTGCCGGGTGGCCATCCAACCCGAGTTGAAGCTGCACGGTAGTGGCGACGACGGTGCCCAGCTTCAGGTGGAAGCCGTTGGGAATTTGCGTGGGGCCGAGGTTGAAGGTCTGGGTGACCGGCGCGTTTCCGAAGACGACAAGATCGACGGAGCCGCCGTAGCCGGGCGGAGGCGCTGTGCCGGTGGGCGATTGAACCAGAGGAACAGAATGGACGCGCAGGTTGTCAAAGAGATAGGTGCCGATGCCGAGTGAGATGACGTCGAGGTTGAAGGTGAGGTCACTAAAGGTAGCGCCATGCAGAGCTGAGCTGACGTCATGGGGTATGGCGAAGGTGATGGTGTTGTAGACGCCACCGCGGTAGCTGTCGCGGTGGTTGTTGATGGAGACGAAACCGAGCGGAACCTTGTGCAAGCGACGAGACCGCGAGCTGACGAACGCCAGAATCCAGCCCGGGCTCACCTTGTTGTGTTTCGCGGGAATCAGAACGTCGATCTGGAGGAGCGCCCCGGCATTCCCTATGCCAGTGAGGGCGGTCGCCGTGGAGGCGATTGGCTGGCTGGTCAGTTGCATTAGGTTCGGCGGGTTGGCGATGGAATAGGCAGCGCTCCCTTGCGTGCGCGTCGTGGTGGACGCCAGCGTGAAACCCGGGCGAAACGGGATGCCCGTGACATTCCATGTCCCCAAGCTGTCAAAGCCCATGATGGCATTCGAATCCAGCGGAACCAGAGGCGCCAGAGGCTGCTGGGCCGCCGCGCCGGCGACAAACAGGAATGCGAGGGCGATGATCTTCGTTCCGGCCGACATGAGGGCCGACGCCGATCCGGCGCGCCTCATCGCGCCGTGTAATCGATGTGCCGACACGAATAACAGAGTAAACAAACTTGTAATAAGACCTCCTTGCGGTAGCCCTGATTCTGGTGCTGCAAGGAGTCGAGGGTGCGTGATGGCGCGCTGCATAGTTTCCTCCATTTGCGAAATCATTAGGGCGGGTATCAGGGCAGGGGGAGGAATGCTTGGCTAATGGTGGCCATGCTGAAGGAACAGGGTCGTGGTGGCAATAGCGGCGACCTGTAGAACGCCTTGATTTTTGTGTACCGCTAAGCGACAGAAAACACTCGAATTGGTGTACCTGGTGTAGAATACAGCTCCCTCCCCACGGGTGTTCCATGTCGTCGGATCCAGTACGAATCCTGGAAACAATCAGGTTTGGCGAGGATTTTGAGCTCGACCAGCGCGCCTACGAGCTGCGCCGCGGCGGTCGTGTGCTCAAGCTGGAACGCATTCCGACGGAGCTTCTGCTGCTCCTAGTTGAGCAACGGAACAGCATCGTCACCCGCGAGCAGATTATCGAGAGAATCTGGGGAGCCGATGTTTTTCTCGATACCGATAACAGCATCAATAGCGCCGTCCGCAAAATCCGGCAGGTCCTGAAGGACAATCCCGAGCGGCCGCGGTTCATACAAACCGTGACCGGGAGGGGATACCGTTTCGTCGCGCCAGTAAGCGAAACCCCAGCCGAGCCACAAATTCCCACCGCCGAGCCAGAAACTGCGGTTACGGTGCCACGGGCGGACGCACCGGCCCGCCGGGCCTGGGCGGTTCCGCTCGGCATCATTGTCGCCCTGGCCGTCACGCTTGGCGTGGGGCTGATTTGGTCCCACTACCGGGCCAACCCGAAACCGGCGAGCGGACGCTTGATGCTGGCGGTGCTGCCCTTCGAGAACCTCACCGGGGACGCCGGCCAGGAATACTTCAGCGACGGCCTGACGGAGGAGATGATCGCCCAACTGGGCCGACTGGAACCGCAGCGCCTCGGCGTGATCGCGCGCACCTCGGTGATGACCTACAAACACAGCCCGCAGCCGCTGGACCGGATTGCCCGCGACTTGAACGTCCAATACGTGCTGGAAGGAAGCGTCCGGCGTGATTCCGGTAAAGTGCGCATTGCCGCCCAGCTCATACGCGCGAGCGACCAGACCCATCTCTGGGCGCACGAGTACGATCGCGAACTCAGTCACTTGTTGGTACTGCAAAGCGAAATCGCGCAGGAAGTCGCGGAAGGAATTCAGCTCACCTTTGCAGACGATCACAAGCGAGCCGCCGCCACGCGCCCGTCCGCGCTCTCTCCAGCGTCGTACGAGGCCTATGACCTCTACCTGAAAGGGCGCTACTTCTGGAACAAGCGGACCCCGCAGGGATTCCAGCAGGCCATCGCATTTTTCGAGCAGGCCGTCGCTAAGGAACCCAACTACGCGCGCGCTTATGCCGGTCTAGCCGACTCCTACGCCTTGATGAGCAGTTACACTCTCGCCCCGCAGTCGGACTTGGTCCCCAAGGCGCGCGTGGCGGCGCTCAAAGCCCGGGAAATCGATCCCCAGCTCGCCGAAGCGCACACCTCGCTGGCGCTGATTGCCCAGAGTTACGATTGGGATTGGAAAACCGCCGAACAAGAATACCGTCGGGCGATTGAGCTGGATCCCAACTACGCCACCGCCCACCATTGGTATGCCGAGTCTCTGGCGCTGCAAGGCCGCTTCGACGAGGCATTCCGCGAAATCGAGCGCGCGCGCCAACTGGATCCATTGTCGCTGATCATTGCAACCGATAACGGCGCCATCCTCTATTTCTCACGCCAGTATGACCGCGCCATCCAACAGCTTCGGACCGTGCTCGACATGGAACCGGATTTTCCCCGCGCCCATATTGTGGAATTTGTCTACGTACAAAAAGCACTGTTCGCCTACGCCTTGGCCGATGTGAACAAATGGCATCGTGTGGAAGGCGATCCTTGGAACTGGGCGATTCTTGCCTATATCTATGGCCGCTCCGGCCAGCCGGTGCAGGCTCGCCAGGCGCTGCAGAAGCTGGAGGACTTGAATCGGCATCGGCGGATCGATCCGACTGCCTTGGCCGTTGCGCACACCGGCATGGGAAATAAGGACGAGGCCCTCGCCTGGTTGCAAAAAGCCTACTTGGAACATTCCGGACCTCTCACCGCACTCAAGGTCGATCCCATCTACGACCCGCTGCGTAGCGATCCACGCTTCCAAGATTTGCTCCGCCGGGTTGGCCTGGGCCAGTAAAGGGCAAGCCCAGCGGCTTCTCATTTCATGGCCAGAACTTTTCAAAACTACATTTTCGGCCTCAGGAAAAATGTCCCTCAGGGGCTAAAGCCCGCTATTTTTGTGGCTTCGAGCGGCACGGCTCCCTCGGCAGGCTCGGGACAGGTTCCGCCGTGCCTTACCCAAAAACCGATTCTTGAAACCAGTTCTAGTGACTGTGCCCGGTCGCTACTTCCGCGCCGGCGCGAACAGGCGCTGCATGTTCTCCGCGGCGGGCCGCGAGCAGCACTCACCGGGAGGAATCGACGCGCCGTGCGGGCAGGTTTTGGGGTGGCCGAGGAACGCGCAGATTTTTTCCGTCGCCTCGGGCGAGAGGATGTGCTCGAACTTGCAGGCCTGCTGTTCGATCTCGTCTTCGTTGATCATGCCCAGGCTTTCGGTAAACAGCTTTTCCGCCAGGCGGTGCCGCCGGATGACGTCGGCGGCGCGCTTGCGCCCGCGCTCGGTGAACTCGATCAACATGCTGCCGTCGGGGGGAATTTCGCCGCTGTAGATCATCGCGTCGTGGCAGGGATTCACCACGTGCTTGTGGCCATGCGGCTGCGGAGGATGCGGCGCGGTGGTCACCAGTCCCAGCTCGGACATGCGCTCGACGGCCAGCGACGGCGGCAACGTTCCGGGGCCGTGGACTTCCATGCGCCCTAACTCCGCGCCTTCGCCGTGTTCCTGGAGAACCCAGATTTCTTCGAGGATTTCGTCAATCTGCTCTTCGTCGCGCAGCGCGAAGGTTTCGCTGGCGGCGATTCTTCCGTGATGCAACTCAATGCGCCGGTCCGCCATGCGCGCCACCACCGGATCGTGCGTCACCATGACGATGGTGCGGCCCTGCTGGTGCAGTTCGCGCAGCAGGCGCATGACGATCTCTTCGTTGAGCGCATCGAGGTTGCCGGTGGGCTCGTCGGCGAGCACGATCTTGGGATCGTTGATCAGGGCGCGCGCGATGCAGACCCGCTGCTGCTCGCCGCCGGAAAGGTGCGCGGGCAGATGCTGCGCCCGGTCGCGCAGTCCGACGCGCTCCAGCGCGTTGAGCGCTTCCGGCTCGTCGGTCATGCTGTGAAAATACTGCGCCAGCATGACGTTTTCCAGCGCGGTCAGGTAGGGGATCAGGTGGAACTGCTGGAAGACGAAGCCGATCTTTTCGGCGCGCACGCGGTTGAGGCCGGAGCCAGAGAGGTGGGCAACGTTTTCGCCGTCGAGCCAGATTTCGCCCGCCGACGGGCGGTCGAGGCAGCCGATGAGGTTGACCAGGGTGGATTTTCCCGAGCCCGAAGGACCCATCATCGCCAGCCATTCGCCGGGCGCCACCGACAGCGAAACATTGTCGAGCGCCTTGATGACGCCGCCATTGGCGTCCGCTTTGGCCGGATACTCCCTCGTGACGTTGACGAGCCGGATCATTTCACTCTCCCCTCAGAATGGTAGCAGGCTGCACCCGGCGCAACAGGCTGATGGGCAGCACGGCCGAGATCAAGGCCACGGCCACGCTGCCGGCGAACACGGCAGGGAACACCCCGAAGCGCGGCACTACGGCGGCGTGAAAATTGACGCGACCGATCCAGGCAGCCACCCCAATGCCGATGGCAAATCCTATCACCGCTCCGGCGGCGCCCAGGGCGGCGGCTTCGGCGGCGAAGAATCCGTTGACCAGGCGCTCGGAAGCGCCCAGGGCTTTCATGATGGCGAAGTCGCGGCGGCGGTCGAGTACCCAGGCGGTGAGCGTGGCGAGCACGCACAGCGCAGCGGTGAGGATGATCATGGCGACCGCGGCCAGCAGCGTGGCGCGCGTCTTGCCAAGCACGCGGGCTTCGCCCTCGACGATCTGCCGCACCGGACGAACTTCGGCGGCGGGCTGTGCGGCAGCCAGCCGGCTGATGATGCCGTTGATTTCCTCTGGCGTGCCGGCGGCGCCGATCTCGATGGAGGAAGGCTGCACGCCGGTCCACGCGGTGAATTCCTTCAGGTCGAGGTAGACGCGGCTGTCTTCGGCGGCGCCGGTGCGCAGCGTGCCCGCGGCAGTCAGTTCCAGGGTGCGGTTGTCGAAACTCAGCGTGAATGGCTGATTGTCGGGCGAGACGACGGGCGCCGCGTGCGCGCCGATGAGCGCGGAACGTGGCGCGCTGGGCCATGCGGTCACCGACCACCACGCGTCCAGCTTGCGCACGCGCTCCATGTCGGTGCCGGCAACCACAACCGGCGCGCCTTTGCCGGTGCGTGCGACGGCATAGGCAAAGGGAACCGCCAGGCCGCGATTGCCGAGCACGCTTTCGATGCGGGTGAGAGTATCGGCGGGCAGAGTTTGGCCGTCACGCGCGACGACAATCACGTTGGCGCCGTAGCTGCGGAATTCTTTCCTGAGTTTGGCCTGGACATCCACGTACAGGTTCATCATCGCGGTGGCGACCGATGCGGCCACTACCACGGCGAGCAGCGCCGAGATCACGCGGCCCGGCTTCACCATGGTCGCCCGCATCAGCAGGCGGAAGAACATCGCGTTGCTGCTGCCGGTGCGTTGGCGGGTCATGCGTCACCTCGCAGCACCATCACCGGATCGAATTTCATGGCTTTGCGGATGGACGCCGCGCTGCCGGCAAAGGTCACAACAATGGCCAAGGCGATCACGACCGGGAAGAGCACCGGCTGGATGGCGATGCTGGAATCAAAAACCCAGCGCCCGATCTGCTGCGCCATGAGGTTGCCGAAACCGAATCCGGCAGTGCCGCCGATCAGGGCCAGCAGCGCCGCTTCGGCGAAGAACAGGGTAGCGACCGCGGCGTTGCCCGCGCCCAGAGCCTTCATCAGCCCGACCTCGCCGCGGCGCTCGAAGATAGCGGTTGCCATGGCGGCCGAAACCGCGAGGGCGGAGGCGAGCAGAGCAGCGAAAGTTACCAGCAGCATCAGGCCCTTGATGCGCTCCAGCACCGTGCCTTCATTCTGCGCGACCTGGCGGATCTGCTCGGCGCGCGAGTGCGGAATGGTCTGCTGCAAGTCGTGGGCGATGGAGTTGGCATAAGGCGAGCAGAACCAGCGATCGTACAACTCCGGCGACATGGTCTTGGGATCGCGGCGGGCAAGCGCATCCTCGGGCTTGGTCATGGCGCTGACCAGCACGCGACGCACCGCGCCGGGACGGCCGAGAATCTGCTGCGCCAGCGCCAGCGGGACAACGATCTGGTTATCTTCCGCGCCGTCGGAAGAAAGAATGCCCACCACGCGGAGATGGCGGCCGGCCACCTGAACTTCATCTCCAGTTTTGCGGCCGAGCTGCTGCGCCAGCCGTTCTCCGAGCAGGACATCGCTGGAATTGTCATCCGGCCAGGCGCCGCTCACTTTCCACCATGGATGCGTGGTGCGCACGCCGGTGACGAATCCTTCTTTGCCGAAGGGCAGCCGCTTGGCGAAATAAGTTCCGAGGAGCTGCACTGATTGTGCAGCCGATCCGTTGTGGATGGTGACCGGCACGTCCAGCATGGGCGCGAATCCCACGACGTTGTGCTGCCAGAACATTCCGTTGATCTTCAGCAGGTCCGATTCGTTCAGGTAGGCGCCGTCGCTGGCGGGCTTGAGGTTGACGCCGCCGATCTCCACGTTGAGCGTGTCTTCGTCGGGGGTGACCACAAGGTTGGCGCCATAGGTGCGCAGCTCGCGGTTGATCTTGTCGCCGATGTCGGTGGCCACGGCGATCATCGCGGTCGCCACCGAGACGCCGAGGGTGATGGCGACTCCGGCGAGCAGCTTGCGCCGCCGCTGGCGACAGAACGATTGATAGAGCATGCGGGCAAACATGGCGTCAGTGCTTGAAATACTTGGCGCTGGCGGCCAGGTCCGCCTCGGCGATCACGACCGCATCGGCCGTGGCGGTGGCCTTGAGCGGGATGGGATTGCAGCCGCCCGCCTGGCCTACCGATTGTGGATTGATGGGAGCGGCGCAGTTCTTGCAGATGATGGTGTTGCCGCTCTTGTAGAAACCGACCGGGCCGCAGATCTCGCAGGCGTCGAGCACGGTGCCGATGCTGCCGTCGGGCTTGCGCATCAGCCAGAAGCGGACCTCTTTCCCGTCGATTTTGGCGACATAGCGGTGCAGGTCTCCGTCGTTGACCTGGGCCACGGGGATTCGCACTTGACCCTGGGTGATCGTGACCTCCGTCGCCGGCGACAGCGCGCTGGCGCTCTTGGCGTAGATGAACTGCGCCGTGATCAGCATGATGAACAGGAACGAGCTGGCGTAGACGGCCACGGCCCAGCGGCGCTCGCGTTTGGCGGTCCATTCCGCCTTGCGGCGCTCGGCGCCGGAAGCGGTGGCGGCGACCGGAGTCTGGCGGCGGCGATACTCGAACAGGACCATCATGCCGGCCAGCGCCAGGATGGTGACGAAGAAGAAGAAATCGTTGCGCACGATGGGGCCGATCAGCGCCATCTCACGCTTGCTGGAGGGAAGCACGCCGCTTTCCGAGAGCTCGTGTAATCCCGAAATCGTGAGCTGGAAGGCGACGAAAAAGAGAATGACGGTGGTGACGCGGAAGAATTTCTGCAGGTTGACGCGCACGCTGCCCTTGACGAAAGTCACGCCGAAGACGACCGCCAGCGCGACTCCCAGCAGCGTCCCGAGGAAACTCATCAACTCGGTGCTGTTGAGGGTGACGGCGGAGAGGATGAGGACGGTTTCCACGCCTTCGCGCAGCACCATGAGGAAGACGAAAGCGAACAGGCCGAGGCGGGAGCTTTTGGCCGCCAGGTCGCCGACCTTGCCTTCGATATCGCCCTTGAGCCGGCGGCCGGTGCGCATCATGAAAACGATCATGGTGACGACAAAGACCGCCGCCACCAGCATGACCCAGCCTTCGAAGACGTCCTGGTTGAAGCTGAGGCGCGAGAGCACGACGGCAACTGCGATACTGGCGACGAAGGCGGCGCCCAGGGCGGCGTAGACGGCCTTGCGCAGGTCGGGGCGGCCGATCTTGGCGATATAGGCGAGGGTGATGCCGACGATGAGGGCGGCCTCGACCCCCTCGCGCAGCGTGACGATCAGAGCTTCAAGCATGGAAAAGGACCGCCCGGGGACAGATGAAATTGAAATTCATTTTCAACTAGGAAAATGATAGTCCTGCACCGCACCAGGGTCAACGCGAACGCTCACAGTTGCATGTGACATCAGTCACAGGGGAAAACCGCACCCTGAGCGGGGAGAAAAGGGAAGTAAGAAGTCAGAAGTGAGAAGTCAGAAGCAGCTAAAGCTGGTTTCAAAAGTCGGTCAGGGCGTCGGAGGTTAATCCCTCAGGGGCTAAAGCCCAGTATTCTTGCGGGCTCGGCGGCACGGCTGAAGCCGTGCCCTTCCCAAAAACGACTTTTGAAACCAGTTCTAGAACCCCGCTGTCGCGCCTCGCGTTACTCCGTCCCCGGGCGGCTCGCGATCGTCGTTTCCACCCGCGGCCGGAGAGCTACTCACAAGGTTTTCAGATAACGCTTTGCCTCCTCAAGCTCGGGAAAGAGCTTTTCGTCGGCCTGGAACTGGGGCGGATGGACGCAGCGGCGGCTGCCGCGCAGCCGGACCGGGTGCTTGAGGTGAAGCATCTCGTGGTAGACGATGTACTCGACGGCGTAGCGCGGCACCTGCGGGCGGTCGAAGACGCGGCTGACGACGATGGCGTTGTGCGCCGGGTCGTAATGCCCGAGCGCGTTGCGGGCGTGATCGCGGCTCCAGGTCATTTGCGGGCGCGCGAGCAGCCCGTAGAAGAAGCGCATGTTGAGTTCCTCGAAGATGGCTTCCAGGTCGTAAACACGCCCGCGCGCGCTGGCGATGCGCTTGCGCCCGCGCACCTGCCGCACCAGGTGGGCCTTGGCATTGAGGTCGCGCCGCCCGCAGTGCTGCCGGTAACGGCGCGCCAGCGCGGGATCAATCGGCTTGCGGTACAGCTTGGCGATGAGGATGTGCGCGATGGCGTAGAGCACGTCGTCGGGCGCGCCTTCCAGCAGGTCCGACACGCGCACCTTCACCACGCCCTCGCGCAGGCGGATGGTGTTGTTGATGTTGGCGAATGGGAAGAACTCGGCGCGGAACTCGGGCATGGGCGCGCGCGGGCGCAGGTCGCGATAGGCACTTTGGAGAATGCGGATTAGCCGGGGGTGCATGGGATCAAAGTACTGAGTACCGAGTACCTAGACGCGTACTTCGAAATCACGGCCTGTCTTGCTCGGTACTAGGTACTCAGTACTCGCTACTATTTTTTCTTCTTCTTTTCCTCTTTGAACGTAATTTCCTGCTCCGCCAGGAGCTTGCGCGAATCATCCAGGCTCAGATTGACCGCCTCGGCCGCGTTCTGCAGGGCGAAGGTGTAGTCGCCGGTCTCGCTGCCCGCCTTGGCGCCCGCGCCGGGCCCTTGTTCCTTGAGCGTGCGCAGCTTGAGCTGGAACTCGGTATCGCCCTCGATGACCGTCTTCAGCGCCTTGCGGAGATCGGCCTTGCGCGCGGCGTAGTCGTCAATATTGTCGCCCATCTCGTCCACCAGCTTGGTGAAGTCTTCCAGCAGGTCATGGACCTGGGGTCCGCGACCGGCGGCAAGGCGCGCCTCGCCGCGAAGGTGGTCAATGGCGGCCAGCCGGGCGCGCGCGAATTCGACCATCAGCTTGAGGCGCCTGTCCGGCTCCTGGGCCACCTCGCGTAGTTGGTCGATTTCCTTTTCATTGAGCGGCTCGCGACCTCCAAGCTGGGCCGCCAGAGGGATCGCCGAAAAAAAGAGCAGGGCGAGAATCACGTTTCGTAGTCGCATGGCTCACTTCCGGAACATGCTGTTGAGCAGTTCGCTGCGCGCCGTCTCGAGTTTTTGAACGGCGTCGGCCAGCGGCGGCCGGTCGTCGACTTCGAGGGTTTTGCGGATGGCTTCCAGGCGGCCGGAGATTTTGCGCATGGCGATTTCCGTTTGCTTCATCCGCTTGCCGGTTTCGCTGGAGACTTTTGCGGCCTTGACGCCGTAGGTGACAACGTCGGCCAGCGCCGCCTGTGCCTCGCGCACGGTACCGCCGTTATACGCCTTATCGAGGGAATCGAGCTGCCGCTCGGCAATGCGGGTGAACAGCTCGACCTGGTCCTTGGGTCGGGCCTGGTCGGCGCGCGCCTTCAGCGATTCAATGGACTCCTGCTGGTCGGAGGCCCATGCCAAAGCCGAGAGCAGCACGACGACGATGATCAAGAGCTTCTTCATCGCTATTTCTTGGGCTCGATGGCAATCAGCCGGTGCCGCGCCTGCCATTCCTGGTCGGGAAACTGTCCGTTCGCAGCCGCCAGGAACTGATGATAGCTGGCAGCCGCCTCTTTGCGCGCTCCCAGATGATCGTAGGCGGTAGCGCGCAGAAACAGGGTCGCAGGAATCTCCGGCAGAAATTTAGCGCGCGCGTCCAGCGCCTTCAGAGCGAGCGGATAATTCTTGTTTTCCGACGCGGCAAAGGCGAGATCGCCATAGGCAATGCCGTAGTCCGGCTTGAGATTGACCGCGCGCAGCAACTCGTCCTGGGCTTCGGAGAACTTGTGCTGCTCGATCAGTACGGTGCCGAGGCGGTGGTGCAGTTCGGCGTCGCGCGGATCCTTCTGCAACGCTTCACGGAACAGCGGCTCTGCCTTGGCGAACTGCTTGTTGTCCACATACAGCAAGGCCAGCTCGCGCTTGGCTGCCGCGTCGCTGGGCGAAAAGCGCAAGGCAGTCTCAAATTCTGACTGCGCATCTTCGTTCTTCTTCTGCGCCGCCAGCACGCGTCCCAGTTGCAGGTGTGCCTTGGCGTTCTCCGGATCGAGCGCGAGATACTTGCGGAGCGCCGACTCCGCCTCGGGCAGGCGCTTGGTTTGCAGGTAAATGTTGGCCAGCCCGGCAACGGCTTCGACGGACTTGGGATCGCGCTCGGCGGCGGCCTTGTACTCCTGCTCGGCGGTCACGAGGTCATTCGATTTCTCGGCTACGGCTGCAGCTAAGTAATGGGGCTCGGCGATATTCGGCTTGAGTTCGGAGGCTTTGCGCAAAGCCGCGACCGCCTCCTTCGGATCGGTCGGCTCCAGCACGTGGCCGAGCGATATCCAGGCGCGGTAGAGGCCTTCTTCGGGCTTGGCTGTCGGTTTGAGCTGGGTTGCGGCGCGGAGGTACCTGGCCGCATCAGGATCGTTGATTCGCGCCAGCATCAGGCCGAGGTTCAGATTCGATTCGAAGACCGTGGGGTCGGCGGCGACGGAATTGCGATACGCCGCAATCGCGTCGGGATCGCGATTCAGGGCGGTGTAGACGAAACCAAGATCGAACCAGGCGCGGTAGTTCTTGGGTTCCAGCTTGACGGCCTGGTTGAGTGCCTGTTCCGCGGCGACATAGTCCTTGCTGTCGATGGCGGCCTCGCCGCGCGCGATGTCAGCGGAGGCGCCCTCGACCGGCACGCGGTGATGGCGCACGGTGGGCTTGGACTCCTGCGCGATGATGCTGCCCACGCAGGCCAAACCGAGCAGCAGGATCAGCTTGCCTCTATTGGCCGCCATTCGTTCCTGTGCCGCGCCGGCGAACCGAGACCGCAGGCTCACGGGCTGGCGATTCAGATCGAGAGTTGCCGTTCCCGGGGTCCGCAGCGCGCGCCGTCGTTGCGTGCGATGGGGTGGCCGCAGGTAAGATGCGCGCCAACCATTTTCCGGTGTATGACTTGGCGTGGCGCGCGATGGCCTCGGGAGGACCCACGGCCACGACGTGCCCGCCGCGGTCGCCGCCCTCGGGGCCGAGATCAATGACCCAGTCGGCCACCTTGATGACCTCGAGATTGTGCTCGATGACCAGGATGGAGCCGCCGGCATCGATCAGGCGGCGGAAGGCGGCCAGCAGCTTGCTGACGTCGTCGAAGTGCAGTCCGGTGGTGGGCTCGTCGAAGATGTAGAGCACGCGGGGACGCCGGCGGCGCTCCTCCGGGTCCTGCTGGCGCGCGTACTCGCGGGCGCGCGGCTGCAAATGCGCCGCCAGCTTGATGCGCTGCGCCTCGCCGCCGGAGAGCGTGGTCGCCGACTGTCCCAGGCGCAAATAGCCCAGCCCCACCTCATCGAGAACCCGCAATTTGTCGGTAATCTTCGGGACCTCGCGGAAAAACTGCAGCGCCTCGCGCACGGTGAGGTTGAGGATTTCGTGGATGTTCCGGACGCGATACCGGACGTCGAGCACTTCCGGCTTGAAGCGCGTTCCCTTGCATTCCTCGCAGATCAATTCGACGTCGGCGAGGAACTGCATTTCGACGGTGACCGTGCCGTCGCCCTGGCAGGTGTCGCAGCGGCCGCCGGGGATGTTGAAGGAGAAGTGCCCGGCGGTGAAACCGCGTTTCTGTGACTCGGGCAGGGAAGCCATCAGTTCGCGGATGCCGTCGAAGGCCTTGATGTAAGTGACCGGATTGGAGCGTGGGGTGCGGCCGATCGGGGACTGGTCCACCAGGATGACGTCATCCACGAATTGCGCGCCGCGCAGCGCGGCGTATCCGTTCACGGGCGGCGGCACGCTGCCGCTCGTCTGTTTCAGCGATGAACCCAGCGCGTGGTACAGGACATCGTGCACCAGGGTGGACTTGCCGGAGCCGGATACGCCGGTGATGGCGACGATCATTCCCAGAGGAATGGTGACATCGATGTTCTTGAGGTTGTGGGCGCTGGCGCCCAGCACTTGCAGCTTTTGAATGCCGGGCTTGCGGCGCTGCTGCGGGATTTGGATGCGCAGGTCCTGGCTGAGATAGCGGCCGGTGAGGGAGGCCGGCGCGCGGCGGATTTCGTCATAGGTGCCGGTGGCGATGACCCGCCCGCCATTCTCGCCGGCGCCGGGGCCGAGGTCGAGAATGCGATCGGCGGCGCGCATGATCTCGGGATCGTGCTCCACCACCAGGATGGTGTTTCCCAGGTCGCGCAAGTCGTGCAGGATTTTGATCAGCCGAGTGGTGTCGCGGCTGTGCAGGCCGATGGAAGGCTCGTCGAGCACGTACAGTGTCCCCACCAGCCTTGAGCCCAGCGAGGTGGCTAATTGAATGCGCTGCGCCTCGCCGCCGGAAAGCGTGGAGGAGAGGCGGTCGAGCGTGAGGTACTCCAGGCCGACGTCGTACATGAAGCGCAGGCGCTCGCGGATTTCTTCCAGGATCTTGCCGGCCACCGCTGCCTGCTGCGGGCTGAGGTCCAGGTTGGAAAAGAACTGCACCGCCCGCTCCACGGTCATGGCGCAGACCTGGCAGATGTCCTTGCCGCTGATCTTGACGTGCCGCGCCTCCTGGCGCAGGCGCGCGCCGCCGCAGATGGAGCAGACGGAGTACCCGCGATAGCGGCTGAGGAAGACGCGGACGTGCAGCTTGTATTTCTTGCGCTCCAGGTGGGCGAAGAAGCCGCGCACGCCCCAGAACTTGCCGTCGCCTCCGATCACGATCTGCTGGTGCTCCTGCGAAAGCTGATTCCAGGGAACATCGAGAGGAATCCCTGCGGACTTTGCGTAGCGCTTGAGGTCGTTCCACAGCGGGCGGTACTTGGGCTTGGTCCAGGGTTCGATCGCGCCATCGGCGAGCGACAGGCTCTTGTCCGGGATCACCAGGTCAAGGTCGAAATCAATGGTGTTGCCGAAGCCCTGGCAGCGGGGGCAGGCGCCGTAGGGATTGTTGAAGGAAAACAGGCGGGGCTCGGGCTCCTCGTAGCGCACACCGCAACTTTTACATTCAAAACGGTTCGCAAACCGCAGATGCTGCGGCACTTGGCCATCGCTTGCCGCGGTTTCGAAGATCACTTCGCCGGCCTCTCGATAGCAGATCTCGATCGCGTCCACGATGCGGGTGCGCTGGTCGGGAGCGACCACGATGCGGTCCATCAGGATAAAAACAGGCTCGGAAAAGTTGATGTCCAGGAGGGATTCCGGGGTGGAGAACTCGAAGACCTGCCCACGCTGATAAAGCCGGTTGAAGCCCTTCTTGCGCAATTCGAACAGCGTGGCCTTGAGCAGATCCGACTCGTCCAGCTTTTGCGCCGCCGGAAGCGGCTTCTTGCGGGCGCGCGACTTCGCTTCCTGGGGAATCACGCGCCCCGTCGGCGGCTGCAAAGGGAAGAGCACGCTCAGGCGCGTGCCCTCGGGCAGTGACAACACGCGGCCGGCGACCTCGTCTACCGTGTCTTTCTTGACCTCGGCTTCGCACTGCAGGCAGTAAGTGCGGCCGACGCGCGCGAACAACAGGCGCAGGTAATCGTAGATCTCGGTGGCGGTGGCGACGGTAGAACGCGGATTGCGAGTGGTGTTCTTCTGCCGGATGGCGACGGCGGGCGCGATGCCGTCAATCAGGTCAACATCCGGCTTCTCGATGCGCTCCAGGAACTGGCGGGCGTAGGAGGAAAGCGACTCGACGTAGCGGCGCTGTCCCTCGGCATAGATGGTGTCGAAGGCGAGGGAGGACTTGCCCGATCCCGACACCCCCGTCACCACCGTCATGGAGTTGTGGGGAATCTCGAAATCGATATTCTTCAGGTTGTGTACGCGGGCGCCGCGAACGACAATGCTATCAGTTGACATCAGGGACCGCCGCAGCCTAGACCCGCCCCGGCCCATCCAGCGGGCCTACATGAGGGTTGGGGAATGCTGCGGAATCTTTCTATATTAGACTACCGCGCGCCTTACGCTCAAACCGGAGCCAGGATGCAAACCTAAGAATTCTCGCGCGCCTGCTGCTCGGATTCGGGGACGTCTTGGTCATGCGGGTGGCGGTTGTAGCGGAAGGCAAATCCCACCAGGCCAAGCATCATCCCGATGGGCGGCAGCAGCAGAGTGAACACGCCGCGGGTGATCGCCGCCTGCCCGTTGGTGCTGGCGCCTTTGGCCGAGGTATAGCACATGGCGCACTGCCCGAATGCCGGGGCGGCGCCGAGGGCGAGCAGCAATGCGAGGCGGCACAACCGCGATTTCATCACTTCACTCCCAGGTTGAGGATGCGGAATGCGTCCGGGAAAAAGACGCACATCAGGACCAGGCAAACGCACAGCGAGGCCATCATCAGGCGCCGCATGCGGGTGACCTCATAGCGCATGTGCATGAACCAGGAAATGATCAGGGCCGCCTTGACGATGGAAAGGGCCAGCAGGAAGGACAACATCCGCAGCGGCTGCAGTCTTTCGTAGGCCAGCAAGACCTCGACTGCGGTGATCGCCAGCAGCACGCCCCAGACAATGTAAAACGGCTTGTGGCTGTGCCCGCGATGCTCCAGCGCTACCCTATGACCGGTGATTGCGTCGGTGCTCATGCCGTCTCCTACACGATCCTGGTGGACATCAGGTAGACCAGCGGGAAGATAAACATCCAGACCAAGTCAACGAAGTGCCAGTACAAGCCGCTGGTCTCGATATCGTTGGAAGAAAATTTCTTGCCCATGGAGCGCACCACCATCACTCCGAGCACCACCACGCCGATGGTGACGTGCAGCATGTGCAGTCCGGTGAGGGTGAAAAAGGTGCCGCCGAACTGAGGCGCGCCCCAGGGATTCTTGCTGGGCGTCATACCTTCGTTGATCAGGCCGATCCACTCACGGACGTGCAGGACGACGAACATGATGCCGCAGAACATGGTGGCCAGCAGCCAGCGGATGGCGCCTCTCCGGTTACCGTGACTGGAGGCGGAAACGGCCAGCACCATGGTGAGGGAACTGGTGAGCAGGAAGCCGGTCATGACGGTGGCATTGATAATGCTGGCGCTGTGAAACGGCGTCGGCCATGTGGGATTGGAAATGCGGCCGTAGCTGTAGGCAAACAGCAGCGCTCCGAAGGTGAGCGAATCGGAAAGGATGAACAACCACATCCCGATCTTGTTGGAATAGGTCTGGAACAGCGAAGGCTCGAACTCGGTGTGCCCTACGTGCTGTTCCACTGCAACATCGGCCATGTTTTCAACCCTCAGATCACGCCGCGAATTTCAGCAGCGCAAAGATGTACAGCCACAGAATCGCCATGAAGTGCCAGTACCAGGCGGTGACGTCGACCAGGATGCACCGCCGTTCCAGCGGACGCGAGCCGAACCCCGCCGCCAGCGCGTAGAGCAAGGCCACTACGCCTCCGAACAGGTGGATGGCGTGCACGCCGGTGAGCACGTAAAAAAACGAATTGCTGGGGCTGGTGGAGACATAGAAGCCGCGCCGCCCCAATTCATGCCACGCCATCAACTGCCCGGCCAGGAACCCGAGCCCCAGCAACACCGTGATCGGCAGCCACGGAACGCCGCGCGGCTTCATCACGGGCGATGCCGGGCATCGCGGTAATCGGCGCGACAGCCGCCTGCGCGAAGGCCGCGCGGCGCGCCATCTCGATGGTGAAGCTGCTGGCCAGCAACAGGCAGGTATTCAGAATCAGCAGGCCCATCGGCAGGCTGAGCGGTCTCCAATCGGTGACGAAGGCGTTGGCCGCCGGATCATACGAACCCAGTCCCTTGCGCACGACGTAGGCGCTGGTGAAGGAGACGAACAGCATCACCACGGCCACCAGGCCGACCATTAGTCCAAGGCGGTAGCGGCGCAGGCGGTCGCCGAAATCGGGATAGCTCTCGTCGCGTCCGCCGCCGCCGCCACCACCAGTGCCGGGGAAACGAATGACCGGCGGTTGTCCGCCGCCGCCGATCTTGGGCGTCGCGGCGGCCTGTTCGCGAATTTTCAGTGTCGGACTCAAACTTCCCATAGTCCCAACTTCAGTGCGAGCTGCTGACGTGCGCCGGATCGGTCTGCATGATGTAATCGCGCTCCGCGCCGGGCACGCCGTATTCGTACGGCCCGTTGTTTACTACCGGGATGTGGCCGCCGAAATTGTCGTGCGGCGGCGGCGAAGGAATCGTCCACTCCAGCGTGGTCGCCTCCCAGGGATTGATCTCCGCCTTCGTCCCCTTGAACATGCTCCAGAACAAGTTGATCACGAACAAGAACTGGGCCCCGATGGTGATGAACGCCGCGATGGTGATGAACTTCTCCAGCGGCATGAACTGGTGCAGGAATCCGACTTCGGTCAATTGCGAGTAGCGCCGCGGACGCCCGGCGATGCCTTCGTAGTGCATGGGGAAGAAGATCGCGTAAGCGCCGATGAACGTGATCCAGAAGTGGAGGTAGCCGAGCTTGTTGTTCATCATGCGCCCGAACATCTTGGGGAACCAGTAATAGGTTGCGGCAAAGATGCCGAAGATCGCCGCCACGCCCATGATGAGGTGGAAGTGCGCGACCACGAAAAAGGTGTCGTGCAGCGGGATGTCGAGCGCGGGCTGCGCCAGGAACGGGCCGCTCAGGCCGCCCGATACGAACAGCGAAACGAAGCCGATGGCGAACATCATGGGCACGGTGAAGCGAATGCGGCCCTTCCACATGGTGCCGAGCCAGTTAAACGTCTTGATGGCCGAGGGCACGCCGATGGCAATGGTCATCACGCTGAACGCCATCGCCGAGTAGGGGCTCATGCCGCTCATGAACATGTGATGGCCCCAGACGAAGAACCCGAGCATGCCGATGGCGAGCATGGCGTAGACCATCGCCTTGTATCCGAAGATGGGCTTGCGCGAAAACGTCGAGAGGATCTGCGAGGCGACGCCCATGCCGGGCAGGATGGCGATGTAAACCTCGGGATGCCCGAAGAACCAGAACAGGTGCTGCCACAGCAGCGGCGAGCCGCCCTGGTGCTTGATCATTTCGCCGCTGACCACCAGCCCGCCGGGCACGAAGAAACTGGTGCCGACATTGCGGTCCAGCAGCAGCAGGATGCCCGCGGCCAGCAGCACGCCGAACGCCAGCAGGCCGAGGATGGCGGTGATGAACCAGGACCACACGGTGAGCGGCAGCCGCATCATGGTCATGCCGCGGGCGCGCAGGTCGAGGGTGGTGGTGATGAAGTTGAGCGCGCCCAGCAGGGAAGCGATGCAGAACAGCGCGATGCTGACGATCCACAAATCTTCGCCCAGGCCTTGTCCCGGCCCGGCGGAGGGAATCGCGCTGAGCGGCGCGTAGTTGGTCCATCCCGATATCGGCGCTCCGCCCTCGACCAGGAACGCGGCGATGATAACTACGAAACCGAGGAACGTGGTCCAAAACGACAGCATGTTGAGGATGGGGAACGCCATGTCGGGCGCGCCGATCTGGATGGGCAGCATGTAATTGCCGAAACCGCCCTGCGGCGCCGTGGTGAGCACGAAGAACACCATGATGGTGCCGTGCATGGTGAGCAGCGCCAGGTAGGTTTCCGGCTTGATGTCGAAGCCGAGCACTTTCGCCGCTGGCCACACCAGGTGAATGCGCATCAGCAGCGAAAGGAACATTCCGACAAAAACGGAGGTCAGCGCCAGAAAGTAATACTGGAGCCCGATCACTTTGTGGTCGGTGCTGAAGATGTACTTGCGGATGAAGCCAGTCGGGGCGGGATGAACATGCATTCCACCGTGCCCGTTCCCGCCGGCTTGATTGGGAGGTTGGGAATTATCCATTGTTATTGCTTCTCCGCCACGTGCTGCGCCGTCCAGGCGTCAAAGTCCTTCTGACTGACCACCTTGAGGATGCCGTGCATCTTGTAGTGCCCGAGGCCGCAGAGTTCGGCGCAGGCAATCTCGTAATCGCCCACCTTGTCGGGGGTGAAGTGCATGTGGATCATCAGGCCGGGAACGGCGTCCTGCTTGAAGCGCATGGAGGGAACAAAGAAACTGTGGATGACGTCCTGGGCGCGCAAGGTCAGGTCGACCTCGCGGTTCACCGGCAGGTACATGGTGCCAGTGACGAAGTCGTCCTTGGAGGCGGGGTCGGTGGAATCCAGCCCAACGGCCGCTTCGCCGCCCGCCGAGGCGTCGATCAGTTCCGGCTTGGTGCGGCCATAATTACCGTCCGGCCCGGGATAGCGGAAATACCAGGCGAATTGCAGCCCGGTGACCTCAACCTTGACCGAATCGCTCCTCGCCGGTTCGAAGCGTTCCGCTGCCCACAGGTGCGAGCCCGCGATCGCCAGCCCGAAAAAGAGGATCGCGGTGAGCGTGGTCCACACTACTTCGAGCTTGGTGTTGCCATGCGAATAAGTGGCCGCGGCCGCTCCCGGGCGCTCGCGGTATTTCCACGCGAACAGTCCCAGGCCCGCCTGCGCGGCGACGAACACGACGCCCATGGCGATCAGCGTGTATTGAAACTGGGCGTCAAGGGCGGGCCCGCTCAGCGACGCTGCCGCCGGCCACCACCAGGTCTTGGCCACGAAGAAGTAGGAACAAACAAAGGTGAGGAACCAGATCACAACCAGAAGCGCAAGGCCCATCCTCAACTGCCCCCGTGCTGAGAGTTGACTTTCCGGGCGGAAGGCGCACCCCATGGGCGCTTCCGCGGATTGCCGCGCACTATATCACACCCACCAGTGATGCTGCACACGTCCCTAAGTGACGCAAAATATTTCGCGCGGCGGCGCTGAGAATCTCAACAACGGGCGCAAACAAAAGGCCGGAGCCTTCGCCCCGGCCAACTGAAACTGAGAATCATTTTCATGAGCCAAGGACGGAATCCCTCAGCGGCTAAAGCCGCCAGAATTGGGGCTTCCTCCGGCGCGGCTGAAGCCGCGCCCCTTCAAGGATGCATTATTGGAACCAGTTCGAGAAAGGTCCGAGCAGAAAAAGGGCCGGAGCCTTCGCCCCGGCCAACTGAAACTCGAAACTGAACCTGCTTTTATGCTTCCGCCATCTGCGGCCGTCCGCTCCAGCCGTGCAGGCCCTGCTTCAGGATCCAGCGCACGACGTTGCGGTTGTTGTAGTAGTAGCCGAGCACGTACTGGCAGGTGGAGAGGCAGTGCGAGTTGCACACCTTCTTCATCTCGTCGAGTTCCATGTTGTTGAACTTCGGCTCCCAGATCTTGCCCCAGTCGGTCTTGGCCGAATACATGGGGAAGCAAGGGGCGAGAGTACCGTCGGTGCGGATGACGCAGGAGTTGTGCCCGGCGCGGCAGTTCCACGGGTAGGTGACGCCGCGCATGAAGTCCTTCATCTTGCGCAGGTGGTCCTTGGAATTGACCATGATGTAGCCCTGCGCGTTCTTCTCGATCAGCCAGTCGAGCACCTCGTCCACCGCCGGCCAGTCGTCGGGCCGGATGTAGGTGACGTTCTCGTTGAGGTGCTGGAAATGCGGCTGCTCGATGTAGGGCGGCTCGTTGATGTGCACGTCGCTGGAGATGCCGTTGTCGTGGGCAATCTCGGTGAGCTGCTTGACGTCGTCCAGGTTGTGCCGGCACATGTTGGTGTTGAACACGATCATGTAGCCATACTTGCGCTGCTGCTTCACCAGGTACTTGAACTGCTTCTCGATGCGCTTGAAGTTCTTCGCCAGGCCGGGCTTCTCGTCGATGGAATCAACCGCGAGATTGATGGCGGCCACGCCACGGTCGCCGACCTTGTCGATGAAATCCTCGTTCATGAGGATGCCATTGGTCGGCAGGTAGACGAAGAAGCCGTTCTTGGTGCCGTAGTCCACGACTTTGAGGATGAAGTCGCGGCGCAGCAGTGGCTCGCCGCCCATGATGGCGATGACGCGGCAGCCGACCGACTTCAGCCAGTCGATGGAGCGGATCGCCGTCTCCTCGGTCATCCCCTTGACCTTATTGTTAAAGGCCCAGCAGTAGTGGCAGTCAACGTTGCACTTCCACTCGGTGAACAGGTACGACAGCAGCGGACGAAACTTGTCGGGCATCACACGCGATTGAGCGTACGGCACGAACCAGCGCCGGAATGCGCGCACAAAGTTGTTCGCGTGATAACTTCCGGTCTGTAACTCCGGCATCGAGCCTCCTTGCTGGGCGTCGGTTCATCAGGGGCCCCACAGCACCCTGAAAACGAGTAGCATAACGCAATTGTTTTAGCCTAAACCACGAAATGCAGTCGGTTCAACCGGACCAGCATCGTAGTGCGACCTACGTAAGTTGAACGGCGCGATGGCGCACTGAATGGCAGCCTATGCCGCAACTTGGCGCTTGAGTGGGTAGCGTATGCTTCCAGATTGCAGCGCGCCACGCCGGCGGAGGGAGGGTCACAGTGCGGGACAGCGTACAGGAAGACGAGAGACAGGATTGGAACCGCCGCTACCAGGAAGAGTCGCACGCCACCTTTGAGCCCGACCCTTTCCTGCTGAATGCCTATGACGACTTCATCCAGCCAACGTTTGCCAAAGGCGGCAGCGCGCTGGACATCGCCGGCGGCATGGGCCGCCACGCCGTCTGGTTGGCCGAGTTGCGCTGGAAGGTCACGGTGGTGGACATCTCCGAAGTCGCGTTCGCGAAGGCGCAGCGCAAGGCCGAAGAGCGCGGCGTCAAGATCAACTTCCTGGTTCGCGACCTGCGCTCCTTCGATCCCGGCGAGGAAAAGTACGATCTCGTGCTGGTGTTCTTTTATCTGCAACGCGATCTGTATCCCGCCCTGGTGAAGGCGCTGAAGCCCGGCGGTTTGCTGGTCTATAAGACCTACACGGAAGAGCACAAAACGAAACACGCCAAGACGGTTCGGCATCCCGAATACTACCTGCAGGAAAACGAACTGCTGCACACTTTCCTGCGCTTGCGAGTGCTGCATTACCGCGAAACCGTGGAAGAGAAGGGCGTGGCGGAATTGGTGGCGCAGAAGAAACAGTAGTTAGTAATAAGTAGTTAGTAGTTAGCAATCAGGAGAGACTGAAGCTTGCTTTTCTCTCATCGCGATCCGGTGCGGCCGACTGACCGATACACCGACCGACCGAAACACCGATAGACCGATCGACCTCCCCCGTGGCATCTTGTGGAGATGGGCAAGCCGCGCCACATCCACGGTCACGTACATCACCGGCATCCGGTGCTGAAGAAACACCCCGCGCTGCGCAAGAACTACTGCTTCGGGTGCGGCAAAGACAACCCCGAAGGCATGCGCCTGAAGTTCGTGCATGACGAGGCGGCGAAGCGGTTCGTGGCACATTTCCGGCTGGGCAGGCGCTTTACCGGCCCGCCGCGGCACGCGCACGGCGGGATTATTGCCGCCATCCTGGATGAGGCGATGTCAAAACCGTCGAAGCTGCGCAACGTGCTGGCGCCGACGGTGGAGCTGGCGGTCCGGTATCTCAAGCCGGTGCCGCTGGGCGAGCGGCTGAAAGCGGCAGGCTGGGAGGTGCGCGTGCGCGGACGCGTTCACCTGAGGGCCGCTGAAATCCGCAATCAGCGGGACGAGTTGCTGGCGACCGCGCGCGGCAAATTCAAAGCCGTGGATGCCGACCGCATGATGCAGAAATTCCTGAGCAAGCGAACCAGCGGGTAATCGGAAGCGTGCTGCGACCGCGGTCGCGACGATGTAAAATGGAGTGTTCCAGCAGACATCCAAATGCGCCTGCGAAGCGGCGGCGGCGCGCGAAGTGAGGGAAGCATGTCGGAAAACAATGGCGGCAGCAGCCTGCGCCTGAAGACCGGTCTGGCAGAGATGCTGAAGGGCGGCGTGATCATGGACGTGATGAGCGCAGCCCAGGCGGAAGTGGCGGAAAAGGCCGGCGCGGTCGCGGTCATGGCCCTGGAGCGCGTTCCCGCGATGATTCGAGCCACCGGCGGCGTGGCGCGCATGGCAAATCCGAAACTGATCCGCGAGATTATGGACTGCGTGTCCATTCCGGTGATGGCCAAGTGCCGCATCGGGCACTTCGCCGAGGCGCAGGTTTTGCAGGAACTGGGCGTGGACTACATCGACGAATCGGAAGTGCTCACTCCGGCGGATGAAGCCCATCACGTGGACAAGCACGCGTTTACCGTGCCGTTTGTATGCGGCGCGCGCAACCTGGGCGAAGCGCTGCGGCGGATCGGCGAGGGCGCAGCCTTGATCCGCACCAAGGGGGAAGCCGGCACGGGCGACGTGGTGCACGCGGTGAAGCACATGCGCCAGATTATGACCGAGATGCGCCAACTTACCGTCATGGGTGACGATGAGCTGTCGGCCGCAGCCAAGAATCTGCAAGCACCCTACGAACTGGTGCGCATGGTGGCCAAAGCAGGGAAGCTGCCGGTGCCGAATTTCTCCGCCGGCGGAATTGCCACCCCGGCCGACGCGGCACTGATGATGCAGCTCGGCGCGGAAAGCGTGTTTGTAGGATCCGGGATCTTCATGAAGGACGGCACCACGCCGCTGGAAGTTGGTTACGAGAATGGCCGACTCAAGAATCCCGAGGAGCGCGAAGATGCGGAGACGCGCGCCCAGTCGATCGTGATCGCGACCACGCACTTCAACGACGCGAAAGTCGTGCTCGAGGCCAGCACCCAGGCGAAGAGCGCGATGAAGGGGCTGGCGATAGCGGCACTGGAGGAATCGCAGTTGCTGCAGACACGGGGCTGGTGAAGAAACGGGCTTTAGGCGTTAGGCTTTGGGCATTAGGCGAAAACTCAAGGCTCCCGGTAATCCGGGAGCCTATCTGTTTGGGTTAGAGATGCTACGGAATGCCTGCGAGCACAAGCGAATTGCCAAGAGCTGATTGCTGAGTGCAAGAAAAAAGAGCACCGGATTGCTCCGATGCTCCCTGGCTCGTACCCTCCCCCAGGTACTTCGCCAAACCTGCGATCAGGACTACTGCAGCGGGCTGTCGCTAGCGCTGGCCTGCTGGCTCACGTTGTAGCGGATCACGCCCGACTGGTCGCTATAGAAATGCCGCTGACCGGTTTGCGAGTTCTGCGGATCGCCCTGCACCGTGTAGATGGTCGCCGGACCGGAGCCCGAGGCTCCAGCCGTGAGCACGGCGAACACGTAGCCGCTCTTGACTGCGCTGGCCAGGACCGCGTCCAGAAGGCCCGCGCCCGTGGCGCTGCCGCCGGCGCCGCCGAGGGCGTCAAGGGTGGCAAAGCCGACGTTCGGATATGTGGAAGCATAGGTGACTTCCGAAGTGTTGATGGTGCGGATCGAACCAACCGCCGAAGCTTCGTTCGCGGCGATGCGCGAGCGCAGCAGGTTCGGGATGGCGATGGCGGCGATGATCAGAATGATCGCTACCACAATCAGCAGTTCGATCAGTGAGAAGCCTTTCTGTTTGCGCATGGATTCCTCTCCAATATTCAACAGGACTACTTGGGTAGAAGCACTTTGGCAACCAATGCTGCCGAAAGAACATATTTCGCCAACACAGAAGATGTAACTGGGAGCAGGCAAAGTAGTTATGCCAGATCTGGTGAACCGGCACCTAACTGCACGGAGGCCCTGATCCGGCGCAATAGTTCACGATTAACACAAATTGTCATCCCGGACTGCCGCAAATTGATAGGCAAGCAGGAACCAGCGCGTCCTTGACAGCAAAATCAAGGCGCCGGATTGCTCCGGTGCTCCTGGTCGTACCCTCGCCCAGGTACTTCGCCAAACCTGCGGAAAGCGTCGTGACGCAGTGACACGATCTGCCGGGCCGGGGCAGGGCAGGATTTCGGTGCTAAACTGGCGGCCAGATCGCGTGGGGAAACACATCCTGGTTCGGAGTGGAGGTGCACATGGCATCGAGTGCAGGGGAATTTACGCATCGGCTGCGGCTTCGAACCACCAGCGCCGAGGACGCCATCGTGATCCGCTGCGCTGGACGCCTGACATCCGAACACACCGAGCAGCTGCGCGAGGAATTCATGCGCGTGCTGCCGGGCACGAAACGGATCGTGCTCGATCTCAGCGATCTGCGTCATGTGGACAGTACGGGGCTCGGCAGCCTGGTACGGCTCTATGTGTCCGCCAAATCGGCAAACTGCGATCTTCAACTCGTGAACCTGAGCCAGCGCGTCAAGGAGTTGCTGGGCTTGACCAACCTGCTCTCGATGTTCACCGCGTGCGGGCAGTATTTGACGAAGCTACCGTGAAGTTTAAGGAAGAGCCGGAATCGTGGTGGCCGGCGCGGCCGGCTGCAATTCGGATAGCGGCGCCATGGCGCGAGGGAAATAGACGGTGACGGTTGTGCCGCGGTTGAGTTCACTATCCACGGCGATGTAGCTGCCGGTTTGCTTGACGACGCCGAAGACGATCGCCAACCCCAGCCCGGTGCCCTGATTCTCTCCCTTGGTGGTAAAGAACGGCTCGAAGATGTGCGCCTTGACGTGCTCATCCATGCCGACGCCGGTGTCGGCCACGGCAAGGCTGACGTAGGAGCCGCGACGCGACCCGGGATGCGCGCGCACGAAAGCGTCGTCGAGTTCGACATTGGCGGTGCGAAGGGTGACGTCTCCGCCGTCGGGCATGGCATCGCGGGCGTTCACAATTAAATTGAGCACGACCTGTTCGACCTGGGTGGGATCGGCACGGGTCACGCCCAGGTCGGCGGCAATCTGGAATGTCAGGTGATACTGCCTGCCGAGCAAGGCGCGAATCATGGTCTCCATGCCGAGCACCAGTTTGCTGAGATCGACACGGCGGTCCGGTTGCGGCTGCTGCTTGCGGCTGAACGACAGTAACTGCCGCGTCAAGGCAGCGGCGCGTTGTGCGGCCCGGTCAATTTCCTCGACCTTGTCGCGCAGTGCGTCGCCGGCCGGTATGTAGTCCAGCAACAGCTCGCTGTAGCCACGGATGATGGTCAACAGATTATTGAAATCGTGGGCCACGCCGCCGGTCATTTGCCCGACGGTGACCAGCTTCTGCTGCTGCGCCATTTCCGCTTCGGCGGCGCGCACCTGCTTCTCGGCATTGCGCGTCTTCTTGTCGGAGTACAGAGCGCGGTCGGCGCGATCCAGCAGGCCGGCCGCGGTTTCGCCTCCCTTGAACTCCGCCCAGCCCGCGGCAAAGGTGATCGAAATTTTTTCGCCCGCGTGATCGAAATACAAATCGCGCAGGTGCAGCAGGGCCTTGGGCACGCGGTCCGCGGTACACTCCGGCAGCAATACCATGAATTCGTCCCCGCCCATGCGCACCGGAAGGTCGGAGGAGCGGAAGCACCGTCTCAGTTGACGCGAAAATTCCTGCAGCGCGGCATCCCCGGCGGCATGACCATAGCGGTCGTTGATCGCCTTGAAATCGTTGAGATCCAGCATCAGCGCCGTCAGCGCGTATCCCTGGCGCGACGCGCGGGCAATTTCAACCGGCATGTGCTCCTTCGCGAAACGCCGGTTGTACAGCTCGGTGAGGGGGTCGATCACGGCGAGCCGCTCGAAGGTTTCAGCCCGCGTTTCCAAGGCAGCCATCTCGGCCAGCTGGGAGGCGAGCTGCTGCCGAAGGCGCTTGATCAGGACCTGCTGGTATACGACGGATATGCTGAACAGCAGCACCAACCCGAACAGTCCGCGAATGGCGGTGTCCAGATCGAACCAGTAGAACGGATTGTCTTCGTGGAGGATGCCGGGAAAGCTTAGGGAGAAGATGGCGAAGGTGAGCAGCAGCATGACCAGGACGGCGGCCCCCCAGAGCCACCAATCCTGGCGTTCCAGCCGGCGCAAGCGAAATCGAATGTCGTCGAGACTGACAGCGCGGGCCTTGCCCGCCGCGCCGGCGGTCGCAATCCCGCTATCAGGTTCTGGTTTAGTCTGCAACGCGCACCCTCAATTGCGGCAATATAACCCTAATGTCGCCCAACATGGCAGGGTTTAAGGGGTTAGCAGGTAAGATTCGTTCCTGCCTTAGACCCAGGCCAAAAAGGGGAACTAATGCAGGGCCACCAGGGAACGTAATTCTTTCCGTCCCGTCGGCAAAAGCTACCAATCAGGCGCTGTGCATGGCCTTGTAAGCCGCCTGTTTTCAGTGGCGGCAGGATGGCATCGGGGATGCTTTAGGACAGGGCAGACGAAGTGGCGCGCAATAGGGGCGCTCTTGAGAATAACTTTCGGCCAGAGAGTTTCTTGAGCGCCCCTTTGCATTTCTAGGCCAACGCGAGCTTTTCTCCCAGGTCAATGCCGGCCCGGCGGAGCAGGGCGCCCACTACGTTTTCCTGCAATCGACTCGCATCGTATTCCACCCGGACTGTCTTTTCCTTCTCATTAAACAGAATGCGCCGGATACCGTAGACGTCGCGGAGGCTGTCGATGGCGCGCATTTCCATCGGTCCGGGAATATTTCCGTAACGGTAGGCCACGTCAACCGCGGTCATGGCTGTCCTTGCCTCGCATCATCGCAGGGAATCATTGCCTGTACGGCGAACCCCACTATAACAGGCGCGACCGGCGACAAAGATGCCGGAATGTCTTGACCTTACACCTTACTATAAGGTTTAGACTTGGTGGCATGAAGATCGGCGAGTTGGCCCAGGAAATTGGCATCAGCGCGCAGGCGGTCCGCTTCTACGAACGCGCCGGCTTGCTGCACGAACCCGAACGCACCCCCTCCGGCTATCGCGTATACAGCGCGGCCGAGCTGAAACGCGTGCGCTTCATTCGCAAGGCGAAAGAGCTGGGATTTTCGCTGAGCGAGATCGGTGACATTCTTCGCATGCACGATGCGGGGCAGGTGCCTTGCGCTCAGGTGATGGCCATCGCGGAGCGGCATCTGCGGGAGACGGACGCGGAGATCAGGCGTTTGCGGCGCTTTCGCGCCGAATTGTCGAATGCGCTGGTCCGCTGGAAGCGAAAGCCAGCGCGTGCTGTCACCGGCAATGCCATCTGCGAGTTGATCGAGCGCACCCTGGATGACAATCACTGGAAACCGAGTCGCGGCGCCGCCCAGCACGCCCGCGGGAATGGACGCGCATGAACGACCCTGCGCTGGCAAAAGATCCGGTTTGCGGCATGAGCGTGGATCCCGCTCGCGCCAAGGCGACGGCAGAGCACCAGGGCCGCACCTATTACTTCTGCTGCCCGGGATGTGCCCGGAAGTTTACGGCCGAGCCACAGAAATACTTGCAGATCCCTGCAGGTCTGGTGAGCCTGGGAGGTCCGACTGCCGCGAAGCCTTCCGGCCTGGTCAGCATCGGCGGGCCGAAACCTGCGTTGGTGGCAGCGCCGGAGCGCGATCCGGTCTGCGGGATGATGGTGGATCCGGCGCACGCCGCGGGTAAAGCCGAGTACCAGGGCAAGTCTTACTACTTCTGCAATCCGCGATGCGAGCAGCGCTTTGGCGCCGAGCCGGGAAAATACCTGGCTCCGAAGCCCGCGCCGGCGGCAGCGCCTCCGGCCAAAGCAGGTGAAAAGCAAATCTACATCTGCCCCATGGATCCGGAGGTGCGTCAGCAGGGACCGGGCGCGTGTCCCAAGTGCGGCATGGCGCTTGAGCCGGAGATGATTGCCGCCCCCGCGACCAAGACCGAGTGGGTGTGCCCTATGCACCCGGAGATCGTGCGCGAGGAGCCGGGCGCGTGCCCGGTCTGCGGCATGGCATTGGAGCCGCGCACCACCACCGCGGCGGAGCCGGAGAATCCCGAACTGCGCGACATGACGCGCCGCTTCTGGGCCAGCCTGGCACTCACCGTCCCGCTCCTCGCGATCGCCATGGGCCACATGGCGCCTGGGCTGAAGCACGTCTTTCCGCGCTGGATGCTGACCTGGGGCGAGCTGGCACTGGCGACTCCGGTCGTGCTGTGGGCGGGATGGCCGTTCTTCCAGCGCGCGTGGACGTCAGTGAAAAACCGTCACGCCAACATGTTCACGCTGATCGGTATCGGCGTGGGCGTCGCGTATGGGTACAGCGTGGTGGCAACGATCGCGCCGGGAATTTTCCCGGAAGCGTTCCGTGAACACGGCATCGTCGATGTTTATTACGAAGCGGCAGCGGCCATTACCACGCTGGTGCTTATGGGGCAGGTGCTGGAACTGCGCGCCCGCAGCCGCACATCGCAGGCGATCCGCGCGTTACTCGATCTGGCGCCGAAGATGGCGCGGCGCATCAACCCTGACGGCGCCGAAACCGACATTCCCATTGACCAGGTACAACCCGGCGATCGGCTGCGCGTGCGGCCCGGCGAAAAAATACCGGTGGACGGCATCGTGACGGAAGGCGCCAGCGCAGTGGATGAATCCATGATTACCGGCGAAGCGATGCCGGCGGAGAAGAGTGCCGGCGCGCGCGTGATCGGCGCCACCATCAACGCCACGGGGTCGTTCGTCATGCGCGCCGAGCGCGTGGGCAGCGAAACCTTGCTGGCGCAGATCGTGCGCATGGTCGCCGAAGCGCAGCGCAGCCGCGCGCCCATTCAGCGCATCGCCGACCGCGTCTCCGGCTACTTTGTCCCGGCGGTGATCTCGGCGGCCGCCATTACGTTTGTCACGTGGGCAGCCCTGGGCCCACAACCGCGCTTGGCTTATGCGCTGGTCAATGCCGTCGCCGTTCTGATCATTGCCTGCCCGTGTGCGCTGGGCCTGGCAACGCCGATCGCCATCATGGTCGCGACCGGACGCGGGGCGTCTGCCGGCGTGCTGATCAAGAACGCCGAGGCGCTGGAGATTTTGGAAAAAGTGGACACGCTGGTCGTGGACAAGACCGGAACATTGACCGCGGGCAAGCCCAAGCTGGTATCGGTGGTCGCGACCGAGGGTCAGGATGAGTCGGAGTTGCTGCGCATGGTGGCGAGCCTGGAGCGCGCCAGCGAACATCCGCTCGCCGGGGCCGTGGTTAGCGGCGCTCAAGAAAGAAATTTAAGGCTGTCGAACGCGGAAAATTTCAGGGTGCTCCCCGGCCAAGGCGTAGCCGGGCGCATCGAGGGCAGGGAAGTCGCGGCCGGCAACGAGCGGCTAATGGAGGAACTGCGAATCACTACTGCCCGCGAGGCGGTTGCCCCACCCTTGTCCCGCCCGGGGGAGCCTGCCCTGAGCGCAGCCGAAGGGGCGGGACAGGGTGGGGACTTTCTCAGCCGTGCCGGCGAACTTCGGCGCGACGGTCAGACCGTTATCTTCGTCGCCGTGGATGGCAAGCCTGCGGGACTGCTGGGCGTCGCGGATCCGATCAAACCTTCCACCCCGGAGGCGATTCGCGCCCTGCATGCAGAAGGCGTGCGCGTGGTGATGCTGACCGGCGACAGCCGCCAGACTGCCGAGGCGGTGGCGCGCCAACTGGGCATTGACGAGTTCGAAGCCGACCTGCTGCCGAAGCGGAAGTTGGAAATTGTGAAGCGGTTGCAGGCGCAGGGACACGTGGTGGCGATGGCCGGCGACGGCATTAACGACGCGCCCGCGCTGGCGCAGGCCAACGTCGGGCTCGCCATCGGTACGGGGACAGATGTGGCCATGGAAGCGGGCGGGATTACGCTAGTCAAAGGCGACCTGCGCGGCATCGTGCGGGCGCGGCGGCTGAGCCGGGCGACCTTGCGCATCATTCGCCAGAACCTGTTTTTCGCGTTTGTCTATAACTCGCTGGGCGTTCCGATCGCGGCGGGCGTTCTTTATCCGTTCTTCGGAATCCTGCTCAGCCCGATTATCGCCGCGGCGGCGATGAGCTTCAGTTCGGTGTCGGTGATTTCCAACTCGCTGCGGCTGCGGAAGGTGCGGCTATAGCTGCAACAAGTGATAAGCGCTGTTATCGACATTTATCCGCAAAAGGGCTTGAGGTCGTGAGAGCAATTCCAAGCGACCCATGCGAATACGAAGGACCAATAAAGAGCAACCGGCGCGCCGAGCAGGAGCCAGAAGCCACGCTTCCTGTACCGGAGTAGGGCGAAGAGCACGACTATGCTCCAAAGCAGTGCGAGCAACATGCTCGCTTTGAGGGAGGTCATGAAGCCCGCAGACCGTAACAACCATGGCGCGGCCAAGGCTATCCCTGCGACCACAAGTGAACCGACGAGCAGGGCACGAAAGCTCTTCATATTTGCTTTAATTGGACGACATTCTACTCCGGTGACAAGATGACTGTTGATAAATCGCCTTATCACAAGTTACTCGGGGGCAGACAAGGGCAACTTCTGTAGGGAGGTATTGATTTAAAGCTGGCGTTTCAGGCCCGATTCCTTACATCTTGCTCAGATACGACAGAATCTCCGGCTGCGTCCAGTCCACCGGACCGATGAACTTGCGCCGCACCACACCCTGCCGGTCAATGATGTAGGTCTCGGGAAATTTGAATGTGCCGTAGACAGAGTTCGCCTTCTGGTTGGGATCGCGGACCGAGAGCAGGTCTACGGCGTGGTCCTTGAGGAACTTGTTGTACGCGTTCTCGTCCACGTCAACGCTGACCGCCAGCACGGTCACGCCCTTGTCGTGCAGCCGCGACTGCATCTGCACCAGCGACGGCATTTCATCGACGCACGGCGGACACCACGTCGCCCAGAAATTCAGCACTACCACTTTGCCCTTGAGGTCGTGCAGGGCGACCGTGCGGGTGGAATCCTGAAGGGAAAAGTCGGGCGCGGCTTCGCCAATGCGCGGCGGCCGCGAGCCGCTGTAACAGCCGGTCAGCAACGACAGTCCGAGAACTATGATCCAGAGCCGCTTCACGTTTTTATGATACCCGAGCTTCGAATTCCGTGCGCCCGCGAGGCGTACGATTAGCATCATGCCACCGCACGCGGGTTGGTGACGGTGATCACGATCACAGCGGTTGACCTGCCCAGGAACGCACAATCGGCGCCCGCAACCTATAATTGCATCTTTAGCCTGTGACAGCGCTGACCACAACGGAAGGGCCGGCCGTGTCGGTGATTGTGCCGGCGCGCAACGAAGAAGTATGCCTGGGCGCGTGCCTGGATTCGCTGCTGGCGCAAACCGGCGTGGATTTCGAAATCATTGTGGTCGATGACCAGTCCACCGATCGCACGCGCGAGATTGCCGCGTCGCGAGCGGGTGTCCGCGTGATCGAGGCCGGTCCGCTGGCCGAGGGCTGCTCGGGAAAATGCAATGCGGCGCAGTCGGGCGCCGATGTCGCAGGCGGCGCGTGGCTGTTGTTTACCGACGCCGATACCGTGCACCTTCCCGGATCGCTGGAACGCAGCCTGCGCGAGGCGCGCGAGCACGCCGTCGCCCTGCTCTCGTATTCTCCCGCGCAGGAAGTTCACGGGCTCGTAGAAAACGCCGTCATGCCGGTGATCTATGCGGAATTGGCGGCGACCTACCGCCCGCAAGACGTTTGCGACCCTGCCTCCGCCGTGGCGGCCGCCAACGGACAATACCTGCTGATCACGCGCGCTGCGTACGATGCCGTCGGCGGGCACGCGGCGGTCAGCCACACCTTGCTGGAAGACGTTGCCCTGGCAAGAGCAGTCAAGCGTAGCGGGCGAAAATTGCGCTTCCGCTTTGGCAGCGACGCGGTGCGCACCCGCATGTATCGCACCTGGCGCGACCTGCGTGACGGCTGGACCAAGAACCTGGCGCTGCTGTTTCCCCAGACATTGCGACTTGCGGCGATCCGCGGCATCGAATTCCTGCTCGCTGCCGGCGGCATTGGCGCCGTGGTCGCAGGCCTCGCCACTCGAAATTACGTTCTGCTCGGGGCGGGCGTGGTGGTCGCCGTGCCCACTTGAGCGCTGTTCCTCCGCCGGGTGCGGAAGGCGCATTTCGGGCCGCTGGCGACCATGCTGTCGCCGATCGGACTGCCGGTGTTCGTGTTCCTCCTGCTGCGCTCGCAACTCCATACCCGGTGGAGGAAGCAGGTGCGGTGGAAAGACCGGACCTATCGTCCTGCGACAGAAACGCCGGAAATGCGACAATACAAGGACGAAGCCACCGCCGCCGAGCGGCGCTGAGACGAGAAAGAGAGCATGGTTTACCTGACGCGAAAGTGCGAGTTTTCCGCGGCGCACTATTACCACAACCCGGAGTTCTCGCCGGAGGAGAACCAGCGCATCTTCGGCAAGTGCAACAACCCCAACGGCCACGGCCATAATTACACCCTGGAAGTGACGGTGAAGGGCGAGGTGAACCCGCGCTCCGGCTTCGTCGTGGACCTGAAGGACCTGAAGGATGCCCTGGAGCGCGAAGTGCTGAGCGCGCTGGACCACCGCTTCCTCAACAAGGAAGTCCCGGAATTCCGCGACCGCATTCCGACCACGGAAAACCTGGCGATCGCCATCTGGGAGCGCCTGCATAGCAAGCTGAACGTGGCGCAATTGCACCGCGTCCGCGTGTTCGAGACGCCGGATTTGTTCGTGGATTTTTACGGAGAGAAATGAAGGCACACCTCACCCGGCGCTACCGGTTTTCGGCTTCGCACCGGCTGCACAGCGACCAGATGTCGGCGGAAGAAAACCGCGCCACCTACGGCAAGTGCAATAACCCGTACGGCCACGGTCACAACTACGCTCTGGAAGTCACGGTGAGCGGTGCGGTGGATGCGGGCACGGGCATGGTGTGCAACCTGGTGGACCTGGATGGCTTCATGGAGCGCGAAATCCTGGCGCGCTATGAGCATGTGAACCTCAATACGCTGCCGGAATTCAGGCATCGCGTGCCCACTACGGAAAATCTTTGCGTGGAAATCTACGAAATATTGCAGCGCGGCTTTCACCAGGCCCATCTTGAAAAGGTAAGGATGGAAGAGACGATGATGAACTCCTTCGAATATGCCGGAGGAGCCGAGGTGCGTCATTAGCGCGAAGAAGGGACCCATGACACAAGTTGCGGAAGCCACCACGCTGGCCGGGGCCGGCTACGCCGAGCTGGTGCGCGAGATGCTGGCGCGGCTCGGCGAAGACCCCGATCGAGAAGGTCTGCAGCGCACGCCGGAGCGGGTGCAGCGCGCCATGGAATATCTCACCAAGGGCTATCACGAAGACGCCGAGACCATGCTCAAGAGCGCCCTGTTCACCGTCAACTACGACGAGATGGTGATCGTCAAAGACATCGAGATGTTCAGCCTGTGCGAGCATCACCTGCTGCCGTTTTTCGGCAAGGTGCACATTGCTTACGTGCCCAACGGGAAAGTAATCGGCCTGAGCAAGTTGCCGCGGCTGGTGGAAATTTTCTCGCGCCGCCTGCAGGTGCAGGAACGCATGACCACGCAAATCGCGGAAACCATTCAGCGCGTCATCGAGCCCCAGGGCGTGGGCGTGGTGGTGGAGGCGCGCCACCTCTGCATGATGATGCGCGGCGTGGAGAAGCAGCACTCCGCCGCGGTCACCTCGGCGATGCTCGGCGCCTTCCGCGAGGAGCACGAAACGCGGGAGGAGTTCCTGTCGTTGATCCGGGCCAAGGCGGGCAACGGAAGCTTCTAAGAACAGTTTCGAGTTTCAGTTTCAGTTTCAGTTTCAGCAGTGCTTTAGGCCGGTCGGGCTCGACCGGCTTTTTTATTGCCGTGATGTATCCTTCCCATGCGATGAAGCGAGCTAATCCGGCACGGAAAGATGCGGGTAACGCGTTGGCCGGCAAGGTGGCGGTGGTTACCGGCGCCAGCCGCGGAATCGGTCTGGCCATCGCCCAGGCGCTGCTCGCCGAGGGATGCACGGTCGTCGCCACGTCCCGGCGCATCTCGGCACAACCAAAGAAATCCGGTTCCCGACAACCGATCACCGACAACCGATCACCGATCACCGCCGTACAGTGCGACGTGCGCGACGAGCGATCGGTCGCCATACTGTTCGCGGCGGTAAAGAAACGGTTCGGACACGTCGACATCCTCATTAACAACGCCGGCATGGCGCATCCGCTGCGCAATATCGAAGACCTGCCGCTTGAAACCTGGCGCGAGGTGCTCGAAACCAACCTGACTGGCATGTTCCTGTGCACCCGCGCTGCGCTGCCCCTGATGAGGAAAGGCGGAGTGATCGTGAATAACCTGTCGGTGGCGGCACGCGGCGTGTTTCCCGGCGAGTCGGCATACTGCGCCTCCAAGCACGGCGCGCTCGGGTTCACCGACACCTTGCGCGCGGAGGTGCGCGGCCGCGGCCTTCGCGTCGTCTCGCTTCTGCCCGGCCCCACCGCAACCGACATCTGGAACCAGTTCATGCCGGAGGCGCCGCGGGACAAGATGATGTCGCCGGAGACGGTGGCGCGCGCTGTCGTGAACGCCATCGCTCTGCCGGAAAATGTGAGCGTGGAGGAACTGCGGCTCGGACCGACGGGAGGGAACGTGTAGCTGGTTCAGATCACCCGATCATCCGATCACCAGATCACCCGATGCCCTATGCGTCGTAGCGGAAGCGCCGGCGCTGGGAAGGGAAGAGCTTGATCATGGTGATGCCGGCGACGAATCCGCCCACGTGCGCCCAGAACGCGATCCCGCCGCCGGTCTGGCTGGAGTAGGCGATCGAGGTCGCGGCGCCGCTCAGGAACTGCACTACGAACCAGTAGCCGAGCACGATCCATGCCGGCAGCCAGAGAAAAAAGACGAACAGGAAGGGAACCAGCGTCAGGACGCGCGCCGATGGGAACAGGAGGAAGTAGGCGCCCATCACTCCGGCGATGGCGCCGCTGGCGCCGACGCTGGGGATGTGCGAGGTCGCATTAAAGAACGTGTGGACCAGCGTCGCCGCCACACCCGAAAACAGGTAGAACATCAGGTAGCCGAAATGACCCAGGTGATCCTCAACGTTGTCGCCGAAGATGTACAGCACCCACATGTTGGAAATCAGGTGGAGCCACGATGCATGCATGAACATGGCGGTCAGCACCGGGATGAACGCCATCGCGGCGGTCACCGAATGCGAGCCGCTGATCAAGGCGGTCACGCGGTAGGGATGAAAGCCGAAGACGTTGACCACCTGCTGAGCCGGCGCGGGCACGCCCAGCCACATGCACAAGAACACCAAAGTGTTGAGCGCCAGCAGAAAATAATTGACGTAGGGCGTGCTGTAGCGCGGGGTGTCGTCCTTCAGGGGAATCATCGGGCTGCGGCGGCGGCCCAGGTTGACCAGACCGCCGTCCCACCTTCACGATAACAGAGACACCATGAACGGGGTACTGGTTATAGACAAACCGGCGGGCCTGACGTCGCACGACGTTGTCAACCGCGTGCGCCGCCTGCTGCAGGAGCGCTCGGTCGGCCACCTGGGCACGCTCGACCCCATGGCGACCGGCGTGCTCCCCCTGGTACTGGGAAAACTGACCCGCCTGGCACAGTTCTATAACCACGCCGAGAAAATGTATGAAGGCCAGATCCGCTTTGGCTTTGCCACCGATACCTACGACGCCGAGGGAGAGCCGGCCGGGCCGCCGCAGCCAGTTCAAGTAACACTTGAAGTGGTGCGGGAGGTGGCGGCGAAGTTCCGCGGCGAGATCGAGCAAACCCCGCCGCCGTTTTCCGCCAAGAAAATTCAGGGCGTTCCGGCCTACAAGCTGGCGCGCAAGAAGCAGGAAGTGACGCTGGAGCCGGTGCGGGTGGAGATCAAGGAATTTGAAATCCTGAATTTCGATGGGGAACTGGCCGGTTTCCGCGCGCGCGTGTCCTCCGGGACCTACCTGCGGTCGGTGGCGCACGAGATGGGGCAACAGCTCGGAGTGGGCGCCCACCTTGCGGCCCTGCGGCGCACCGGCGTGGGCGAGTTTACGGAAGCAGATGCTTGCACGCTGGAACAGTTGGAGGCGGCCGCAGCAACGGACGAACCCGAAAAGCTTCTAATCCACCTGCGCCGAATCCTCCCGACGTTTCCATCCGTGACCGCCGATGAAAATAACGCCAACCGCATCCGTCACGGGCAGGCAGTCAACCTGCCGGAAATGTCACGCGCGCCGTTGGTGAAGGTGTTCGCCGGGCAAGCAGAGCTGATCGCCATCGCCAGCCGGGTGGCAGGCACGTTATTCCATCCGAAAGTCGTGCTGGTGGGATAAGTACGACCATAATCACCAGTAACGGATAGGGAGGTGGCTGGAGTCGCAAACCCCGCTGCTTTATCGGAAGGAGCGGTGTTTAGGACGACGGGCGAAGCGCTGGGGCTACTGCAGGATATTAGATATGTCCGATAACGGATATTATGTAAAGTAAGCACTTGGCCCTGTAACAATGCAGTCCGCCAGGGGTGGCGCGGCTGCGTTATTGCCCTTTGTGAGCCGGCAACACTAGCGTCTTTACCCACGGGACCTTCTTGAAGTCCTTCACATCGGCGGTGACGATGACGCCGTCCTTTCCTGCCAATACGGCCGCGAAACAGTCGGCGTAAGGCAGGCCGTAGCCAGCCCGGATTCTGCCAGCCGCCTCGGCCTGCTCCCGGTCAACGTCCACCAAAACGATCGATTGGGCTTCGGCGGCAAGCATCGTGACCTGGGCTTTTTTGTAGCCCAGGTGGCGAGCCACTGTGTAATAGACCTCTCCCCAATTGATGACCGACATGACTACAGGCTGGCTCTTCCGGAGCGCCTCGTTCAGCACGTGTTCCACGAGATCGGCACCCGGTTCATCTCTTAGGAAACGATAGAGGGCATTGGCATCGAGAACGTGGCGTTTCATTCGATCTCACGGTCCGGATCGCGTTCCACGTTGGGTGGGAGATCGAGCCCCTTGAGGATTCCCCGAAGGCGAGCGATAGCACCGTTCGAGATGGGACGGACAAGGATGCCGCCGTCCGCCTCGTCAAATCGCACGCGAGTTCCGCGTTCAATGCCGTGCTTACGACGCAGTTCGGCGGGAATCACCAACTGGCCCTTGGAGGTAACGACGCCTTCCCTTTTCATGTCTTACATTTTATCATACAAAGTAAGACAAGGAAAATTATTTAGCTGTGCGCTGCCAAGAGTTCGTCCAACTCCGCCCGGAATTGGCGCAGCGCTTCCAGCCTCTCCGGCGTGGCCTCCAGCGTCTCCGATTTTGCCCGAAAGACTTGCCGCCCTCCCTCGTCCACCAGCACGCCCATCACTTCCCCCATGCTCCAGCCGGGCGTGCCGATCATCGTGAGCCCGCCAGGCGTGGCTTCCAGCAGCGCGATGCACTCGCCGCGCACCACCCCCACAGCTTTGGGAAAGCGATCGAATGTCTGGAGTTCGAATCCGGCGAGGTAGATGCGCTGGAGCTGTTCGGCAGAATCCATCGGGTGATCGGATGATCTGGTGATCGGGTGATCGTGTCGGGCGTAGTTAGATCACCAGATCACCCGATCGCCAGATCACCGGATAACTACATCTTGTAGCGCCCCAGGTCTTCGTCTCCCAGGTTCTCCAGCCACTTGCGGAGCTCTTCCTGGGAAACGCGGTCGGAGACGGCGCTGGCCATGCGCGAGGTTTTCAGCACCTCGTCTTCGACAAAGATCGGGCAATCCACTCTCAGGGCCAGGGCAAGCGCGTCCGACGGGCGCGAGTCGATGGAGATGATCTGCCCGTCGCGCTCCACCCAGATGATGGCGAAGAAGGTGTCGTCGCGCAGTTCGTTGACCACCACCTTGCGCACGCTGGCATCGAGGCCGGTCAGCAGGTTCTTCAGCAGGTCGTGGGTCATCGGGCGCGGCGTGGTGACCTTTTCGATTTCCAGGGCGATGGCATTGGCCTCGTAGATTCCGACCCAGATCGGCAACACCGCATCGCCGCCGACGTCCTTCAGGATCACGATGGGCATGTTGGTCACCGGGTCCATCATCAAGCCCCGAATTTTCATCTCGACTTCCATCGTGCCCCTCCGAATGCTTAGACGCCCATCTCCCCCAACAAGCTGTTGGGAAACGTCGCCGTAACGCGCACCGGCACGTATTGGCCGACCCGCGGTTCTTCGCCTCCGCCTGTCGTGAAGTTTAGCACCTTGTGCTGCGACGTGCGCCCGATCCACTGGCCGCGGGCCGGGTTCCGGCCCTCGACCATCACCTCCAGTGCTTCGCCCAGGTGGCGCCGGTTCGCCGCCAGTGAAATTTCCTTCTGCCGCGCGTTCAGCACCGCCAGGCGCGCCGCTTTCTCCTCATCCGGAATGCTGTCAATGTAGGTCAGCGCCGGAGTGTTCGGCCGCGGCGAATACTTGAAGGAAAAAATGGCGTCGTATTCTACCTGCTGAAGCAGCGCGATGCTTTCCTCGAAATCCGCTTCCGTTTCGCCCGGGAAACCGACGATCACATCGGTGGTGATGCTGATCCTGCGCCGCGCCGCCTTCATCCACGCAATCCGCTCCAGGTACTGATCGCGCGTGTACAGCCGCTTCATCAACTGGAGCACGCGCGTGGATCCGCTCTGCACCGGCAGATGGACGTGGTCGCAGAGCGCCGGCACGGCATCAATGGCGTCCACAATGTCCTTGCCGAAATCGCGCGGATGGGAGGTCGTGAACCACACCCGGCGCACTCCGCCGATCTCGCCGACCGCCACGAGCAGCTCGGCAAATGTCTTTTTTCCAGATGGATCGCGGTAAGAGTTCACGTTCTGGCCGAGCAATTGGATCTCCGTGAACCCCTGGTCGGCCATCTTGCGCGCCTCGGCCAGCACGGAGTCCGACGTGCGGCTGCGCTCTCTGCCGCGGGTGAAGGGAACCACGCAGTAGGCGCAGAACTTGTCGCAGCCTTCGATGATGGTGATGTACCCGCGATACGGGTTGCTGCGGGCGGTGTACTCGGTCTCGAAGGTCTGATCGGTCTCGCGGTCGTCGAGGCCGGTGACGCGCGACTTCCCTGCCTCGATCTGCACCAGCATTTCCGGCAGATTGCGGTACGACGCCGACCCGCACACCAGCGACACGTGCGGCGCGCGCTCGAAAATCTTCTCGCCCTCCTGCTGCGCCACGCATCCCAGCACGCCGAACTTCTTGCCCTGCTTCTGGAGAGCCTTGTAGTCGGCCAGGCGATGGAACACCTTCTGCTCGGCCTTGTCGCGGATGGAGCAGGTGTTGTAGAGCACCAGGTCGGCTGCCTGGACGGTCTCCACCTGGTGGTAGCCCTGGGCGAGGAGCGTGCCGATCACCTTTTCGGAGTCGTGCACGTTCATCTGGCAGCCGAAGGTTTCCAGGTAAAACGTCTTGGGGGGAACAACTGACATTCCCTTGAGTATAAACGACGGCACGCGTGGGAGAGGTCTAGCCGCCGTTACGCACCAGGTCGAGGAAGTACTGGTGGACGCGCTTGTCGTCGGAAAGTTCGGGGTGGAAGGTCGCGGCCAGGACTCTTCCCTGCCGGATCAGCACGGGATCGTTCCCTTCCCTGGCCAGCACTTCAACCTTAGGGCCGACGTTTTCGAACTTCGGCGCGCGAATGAAGACCATTTCCAGGGGCTCCGGCCCCAGCGTCGACGCGCCGTGGCGAATCGAGCTGTGCACCTGCCGGCCGTAGGCGTTGCGCTTGATGCTGACGTCCAGCGCACCCAGGCCGGGCTGCGGCGGATTGTCCACGTCGTGCGCCAGCAGGATTGCCCCGGCGCAGGTGCCGAAGGCCGGCTTCGCCCGCACGAATTCCTGGAGCTTCTGAAATCCTGGTTCGCCGAGCAGCTTGAGAAACGTGGTGGACTCGCCGCCCGGGATGACGAGCGCCTCCACTTCGTCCAACTGCTCCGGCTTTTTTACCAGGACAACCTCAGCGCCCAGCTCTTCCAGCCGCCGCCGGTGCGCGTCGAAATCGCCCTGTAATGCCAACACGCCGATTTTCATGGCTACCGCAATCTTATCGCGCCTGAAGCCTGGAGCCCGAAGCCTGAAGCCTCTCCAGGACCGCGCCGACTACCAGCGGCAGGCCGACCGTGGCGTCCAAAAAGACCTCGGCAAATTTTCCGCCTTCTTCCGGCGGCACGAACTTCCCCCACGACACCGCCTCGGTATAGGGGCTGCCCGACAGCCCGCCCCAGTACACCGGCTCCGGGCAGATGCGCACGCCGTAATGAAAGCGCTTCAGCGGCACGTCCTCGCCGCCGCGCCGGTGGCGCAACTCCAGGTACGGCCCCAGTTGCTGCGTCCAGTTGCGCGGCACGCCGCCGCCGATGGTGAATACGCCCATGCGCGGCGATGCCACCATGGTGTCGGCGTACTTGTCCACGTCTTCGAAGGGATCGTAGCGCAGCTTCGTCCTTTTCTGCTTCGCGCGCATCCGGTTATGCAGCGCAAGATCAAGCCCCAGCTCGGAATCGGTGAACGCGGGGACAAATATCGGAACATTTTTTTCATACGCCGATTTCAGAATTCCCCGCCCCTTCACGTGCTTGCTCAAATGCTCGCCGATGGCGCGATTCAGCTTCCACGAGCACAGTGTCTCGGCGGCGTTCCACTGGTCGAGGATGGGCGCGACGATGCGCTCCACCTGATCGAGATTCTGCTCCGGCTCCAGCGTGTCGTACACGCGGTTGTAGCCCGCCTCGTAAAGCTCGACATCGTTCATCTTCGGATCGTAGACGTAGTGCGAGCGCCCGATGCCCTCCACCAGCCCGTGCGCCATCAGCGCGCCGGTGGACACCAGCGCGCGCACGATGCCGCGGTCGATGAGCTCGGTGATGACCAGTCCCTGCTTCGCCACCGTCATCGCGCCCGCCAGCGTCATCACCACCAGGCACTCTTGGTCGCGCGCCATGGCCTCGAGCACGTCGGCGGCGTCTCCAACCTGCCGCGCCGTAAATGCCGTGCGCCCCATCGCCGTGACGAGGTCGTTGATGCTGTGGATGCGGCTCAGATCCAGGGGCTCCAGCGGAACCAGGTTGTCTTCTTCCGGCGTGTGCAGCCGCCGGTCAATGCCGGCGCCTTGCGGCGAGTGCGCGTGATCTTTTTTGTCGTGTTCGTGCTTGCGCTTCAATCCTTCACCTCAACAAAATCGTGGCCGCAGATCAATGCGGAAGAATGCTGATCGGAACAGCCAAAGTATATGTCGCCACGTGGTGCCGTCAATCAAACGAAGCATTCGCAATCTCAAATGCGCAATCTGGAATTCTCCGTACCTCCGCGCCTCCGTGGTGCAAAACTCCCTCTGGTATCCTAGTGCGTTCCCGGAGGACACGTGCCCGCTCCCGAGCAGTTTCGCGTCGGCCTGATTCAGATGTCGTGCTCTCCCGACCCGGAAAAAAATCTTGAGCACGCCGTGGACATGGTGCGCGACGCCGCCGGACGCGGGGCGCAGGTGGTGTGCCTGCCGGAATTGTTCCTCACCCAATATTTCTGCCAGCGCGAGGACGCGTCGCTGTTCGATCTTGCCGAACCGATTCCCGGCCCGACGACCACGCGCCTGTCGCAGCTCGCCCGGCAGCAGAAGGTTGTTCTGATCGCGTCGCTGTTCGAAAAGCGCGCGCCGGGCGTGTATCACAACACTGCTGCCGTGCTCGACGCCGACGGCAAGTTAGCCGGCATCTACCGCAAGATGCACATTCCCGACGATCCTCTCTACTACGAAAAGTTTTACTTCACTCCCGGAGATCTCGGTTACCGCGCTTTCGACACCGCGGTGGGACGCGTCGGCACGCTCGTCTGCTGGGACCAGTGGTATCCGGAGGGGGCGCGTCTCACCGCGCTCAGCGGCGCGCACGTCCTGTTCTATCCGACCGCCATCGGCTGGCATCCGGCGGAAAAAGAAGAGCACGGCCAGGTTCAGCAGGACGCCTGGCGCACCATGCAGCGCGCGCACGCGATCGCCAACGGCGTGTATGTCGCGGCCGTCAATCGTGTCGGGCACGAAACCGGAAACATTCGAGGCCAGCAGACTCCCGGCGCCGGTCTGGACTTCTGGGGAACGTCATTCCTGTGCGATCCCTTCGGCACGGTGATTGCCGAGGCATCGCCGGACCGCGAGGAGATCCTGCTCGGTGAGGTGGATTTGCGCAAGCTTGAGGACGTGCGCCGCAACTGGCCGTTCCTGCGCGACCGCCGCATCGACAGCTACGCGCCGATTACGAATCGCATGATCGACTGACCTGGAAATCCTGTCGCAGAGGACACAGAGGACGCAGAGGAGCCAGGCGAAAGAAAAATGCTTCTCTGCGTGTCCTCTGTGTCCTCCGCGTCCTCTGTGTTTAGTTCCCTGGGTCTTGGAGTGACGACGAACCCCAACGCGATGCCCGCCGTGCTCGGCTACCGCATGCCCGCCGAGTGGGAGCCGCACGCCTCCACCTGGCTGGGCTGGCCGCACAACCGCACCGACTGGCCCGGCAAGTTTCCGCCAATTCCCTGGGTTTACGCTGAAATCGTCCGCCATCTCGCGCGCGTCGAGCGGGTGGACATCATCGTCGAAGATGCCGCCGCCGAAGGCAGGGCGCGCGACGTGCTGGAGCGCGCCAACGCCCTGGGTGAAACCGTCCGTTTCCATCGCTGGCGCACCAATCGCGGCTGGACGCGGGACTTCGCGCCGCTTCTCGTTCAACGCGATGCCGAGCGCGATCCCCTTGCCGCCATCAACTTCCGCTTCAACGCCTGGGCCAAGTATCCCGACTGGCCGCTCGACCAACGTGCGTCCGAGCACATGGTGCGGTATTTCAACTTCCCGGCGTGGACACCGACTCACGCAATCGCAAGTTCTCACCCGTCGCGCCTGAAGCCTGAAGCCGGTAGCCTGAAGCCTGTTGTTCTCGAGGGCGGCTCCATTGACGTTAATGGCCGCGGCCTGCTGCTCACTACGGAAGAATGTCTGCTCAGCGAAACGCAGCAGCGCAACCCCGGGCTCACGCGCAACCACCTGGAGCGTGTCTTCGCCGATTATCTTGGGATTGAAAAAGTCCTCTGGCTGGAGCGCGGTATCGCCGGCGACGATACCCACGGGCACATTGACGACCTCGCCCGCTTCGTCTCGCCCGACACGATTGTCACCGCTGTCGAGGGCAACCGCGACGACATCAACCACGAGCCGCTGGCAAACAATCTTCAGCGCCTGCGCGCCGCGACCGACCAGCGCGGCCGCCGGCTCAACATTGTCGAGCTTCCCATGCCCGCGCCGGTGATCTTCCGCGGACGCCGCCTGCCCGCCAGCTACGCCAATTTCTACATCGCCAACCGGCTTGTGCTGGCGCCCGTATTCAACGACCGCCACGACCGCCGGGCGCTCAACATCCTCGCCGACCTGTTCCCCGACCGCGAGATCATTCCCATCTACTGTGGCGATCTGATCTGGGGCCTGGGCGCCGTTCACTGCATGACCATGCAGCAGCCGGCGTGAACAACAGTTTCAGTTTCGAGTTTCAGTTTGAAAGTCCAGGCGCTCTTATCCCGGCCTCGGAGGAGACGGTGGGTATTGCCGTCGCGAAAACAAAAACGCCGCGCAGCGCGCGGCGTTCATAAACTCGAAGCTCTCACCGAACAACTTGAAACTTCCATACCCGAAACTGAAACTCGAAACCGAAACTATCTCTCGTACTTCACCGGCTGCGGCCCCTGCTCCAGCGTCTGGCGGTCCCAGATGGCGCCCTCGCGGGTGTAGCTGGCCAGCTCGAAATCCTGGGTCAGTTCCAGGCAGTCGGTGGGACAGGCGTCTTCGCATAGCCCGCAGAACATGCACCGGCTGGTGTCGTAGGTAAAGGTCGTAAGCTCCTTGCGGCGCGTGTTGGGGTTGCGCTCGGCGCTGACCACGATCAGATGCTCCGGGCACGCCACCGCGCACAAGTCGCAGGCAATGCACAAGGTCTCGCCCGTGTCCGCGTTGACGTTGAGGCGTGGCGCCCCGCGGTAGCGCTCGGCCACCTGCGGACGCTCGAGCGGATATTGCTCGGTGTAGACCTCTTTGGGGTTCTGGTAACGAAACGTTACCTTCAACCCCTTGATCAGGTCCACCATCAGAACTTTGTTTAATGCGCTTTTCAGGCTCACGCTGGAATGGATGACCTCACCCGGAGAATCGTCGCAGGATTAGTGTAATCCACCCCTAGCGCGGCGCGCCACAGGCTCATTGGTGATTTAGTGATTTGCGATTTAGTGATTTGCCGGTGGCACGCCGAATCACTAAATCACACGTCACTCCGTGTCCTCTGTGGTGAAATAGGCTCTGCAAATGTCCGACGAACTGTACATGGAGCAAGCCCTGCGCGAAGCCGCTCGCGCCCTGGCCTTGGATGAAGTGCCGGTGGGGGCGATCGTGGTTTGCGATGGCAGAATTATCGGCCGCGGTTGCAACCGTAATCTGGCCGACCACGATCCCACCGCGCACGCGGAGATTGTCGCTCTCCGCGAAGCCGGCCGGGCGGTTGCCAACCACCGCCTGCCGGAGTGCGAAATGTTTGTCACCATCGAACCGTGCGCCATGTGCGCCGGGGCGCTGGTGCATGCGCGTCTGAAGCGGCTTGTCTACGGCGCCGATGATCCCAAGGCCGGCGCCGTCCACTCTGTCATCTCCGTTCTCAACCACCCTCAACTGAACCACCAGATGGAAGTCACCGGCGGGGTGCTCGCCGCCCGCTGCCAGGAACTGCTGCAGAGCTTCTTTCGGTCCCGGCGATAGCTCGTGTGGCCCGGGTCTTGGACCCGCGTCAGTTACAATCTCCGCGCTATGAAAATCCGACTCGCTGCTCTTGTCCTGTGCCTGCTCACCGCTGCCGCATCTGCTCAAGTCACTGCTGTCCACTGCGGGCGCTTGCTCGACGTGCGGACCGGACACGTGCTCTTAAACCAGATCGTCGCTTTCGACAGTGCCGGCGTAATCACTTCGATCGGACCCGCCGGCCCATCCGCGTCGGCAATTGATCTTTCGAAGGCAACCTGTCTGCCGGGGCTGATCGACGTCCATACGCACCTCACCCATGACGCGATGGCTCACGGCTATCGCGCCCTGGCGGTTTCCATTCCGCGCGAGACCACCATCGGCGTGAAGAACGCCGGGGTGACACTGCGTGCCGGCTTTACTACCGTACGCAACGTCGGCGCCCGCGGCTTTACCGACGTCGCCGTGCGTGATGCCATCAACGCCGGCGACATCGAAGGCCCGCGCATGATGGTTTCCGGCCCGGCGCTGGGCATCACGGGCGGCCATTGCGACAACAACCTGCTGCCCTTCGAATACCACCGCGTTTCCGAAGGCGTCGCCGATGGTCCGTGGGCGGCGCGCCAGAAAGTGCGCGAAGTCATCAAGTACGGCGCCGACGTCATCAAGATCTGCGCTTCCGGCGGCGTGCTCAGCAAAGGTGACCAGGCGGCCGCCCCGCAGTACACGCTGGAGGAAATGCAGGCCATCGTCGCCGAAGCCCACAAGCTCGGTCGCAAGGTCGCCGCTCACGCCCACGGCGCCGAATCCATCCGCGACGCCATCCGCGCCGGCATTGACTCCATCGAGCACTCCAGCCTGATTGACGACGAAGGTATCCGGCTGGCGAAGGAGCACGGCACGTATCTTGTCTTTGACATTTACAACGACGACTACATTCTTGCCATGGGCGAAAAGGCCGGGATGCTGCCGGAATCCATCGAAAAGGAAAAGCAGATCGGACGCCTGCAGCGCGAAAACTTCCGCAAGGCATTCCAGGCGGGAGCGAAGATGGCCTTCGGCACCGATGCCGGTGTCTATCCCCACGGCGAAAATGCCCGGCAATTCGCCAAGATGGTGGAATGGGGCATGAAGCCGCTGGACGCGATTCAGGCTGCCACCATCCATGCCGCTGACCTGCTGGGCTGGAGCGCCCAGGTCGGAACGCTGGAAAAAGGCCGCTACGCCGACCTCATCGCCGTGGACGGTGATCCACTTACGGATGTCAAGGTGCTGGAAAACGTGCGCTTCGTGATGAAGGGTGGTGCGGTGGTGCGCAACGATATTCCGCGCCGGTAATAGTAGAGAACACCTCGCCTCGTCCAATGCGAATGGCTGTATAGGTGGTGATAAGTGCTGTTCAAAACAGAGTGGGAGTCAACGCCGTCACCGAGCACGGCGCGGCCTGCGGCGGATTTCTAGATAGTCAGGAGGTGGCCTCACGGGCAAGACGGCGCCACCGCCTGATCCGTCGTCGCGCACCGACAATACCCCAACTCTGCAGCGTCCACTGCGGCTTCCCGGCCTGACGGGGCTCCACAATTGGTCACCCTCGATTGACAAAATTTGCCAGTGGCAGGGATTGGTAACATTCCTTCGCAATCTTGAGTCTCTATCCCCTATAGACTGGGCCGATTAGACAGCTGCTACCTCCGGTAACTTTGGTATTTCAACTGCACCTGAACCAGGGTTGCCGCCGCTCTCGCCGCTAACCCGAGGTGTGGGTGAGGTGGCCTTATGTGGATGGAAAAAATCCGTCACGGAGTGCTCGAGGTCCAGAGCGAGAACGGCCTGCGCTATGTGCGTCCCTCGCTAGGTGAGCGGATCCGCCTCCTGTGGACGTTCCGCAACTTCCAGCTGCTGCCCCATCAGGTGCTGAACCAACGGGAACTGGCGTTGGTGGCGGGGCTGCTCGAAAGCGGCAAGTTCCAACACAACGGAGACTGCCGGATTGGGATCATCGAGTGGCCGGCTCCGCCTTCTCCACCGCGACCGGCCCAGTCGTCGCCAAAGCAAGCGGTCCGCTCCGCACCGACTACAAAATCTTCGCCTGCCGCTTTGACCCCAGTGACCAACGCTCGAACGCGAAGAAAAGCACGCCGCGCGAAGAAGCGTGCTCAAGGCCCGGTGGCTTTGTCGAGCGCCACCGGTACTCCCCAGCCTTGTCCGGCGAGACCTGGATGAATACCGCCCGTATTCTGCGTGCCCCCTAGGCCTCTCACTGTTGCCAGCCGGCCCAATCGGGAAAGAGCTTCAAAACCAATAAAAAGAAGAACTAGAATTCGCCGCAAAGGGGTGGTGTTGAGCATTCCTATCGCGCCGAGCTTCTGACATAACTGTTGATAAATTCCCATATCACCAGTTACGGGCGCGGGAATCCGCTTTCAACAAGAAGAGTTCTGGCGGAGAGGGAGGGATTCGAACCCCCGATACCCGTCAAGGTATGTCCGCTTTCGAGGCGGATCGTTTCAACCACTCACGCACCTCTCCGCGCCAAAAGGAAGGATCGAGTGGTCTACAAAAAACCGCCATTTCGGCGGCCATCTCTATCCTACCAAATTTGCACAGGTTCGCGACCCCTTACAGCACCGGCGCATCCAAAGCAGGTGCCCCAGGAGTGAACCATGGCAACCATGCGTGCGGTGCAAGTCACCAGCCCTAACGGTCCCTTTCAAATGGTCGAACGTGCCCTGCCGGAACCGCGCCCGCGCGAAGTGCGCATCCGGGTCCAAGCCTGCGGCCTGTGCCACAGCGATTCCCTTACCAAGACGGGCATGTGGCCGGGGATCCAATACCCGCGCGTGCCGGGCCACGAGATTGCCGGCATCATTGATGCGGTTGGCCGCGACGTGCCGGAATGGCGGTCGGGACAGCGCGTCGGCGTGGGATGGCATGGCGGCCATTGCGGCTACTGTCCCTCTTGCCGCCGCGGAGACTTCATCACCTGCCGCAATGGACAAATTCCGGGAATTACCTTTGACGGCGGATACGCCGATTATGTCGTCGCGCCCTTCGAGGCACTGGCACTGATTCCCGACATCCTCTCTCCCATAGATGCCGGCCCGATCATGTGCGCCGGAATCACGACCTTCAACTCGCTGCGGCACAGCGGCGCGCGCGGCGGCGATGTGGTGGCGGTGCTTGGCATCGGCGGCCTGGGCCACCTCGGGGTGCAATATGCCGCGAAGATGGGCTTCCGTACCGTAGCAATCGCACGCGGAACGGACAAGGCAGTGCTGGCCAAGCAGCTTGGCGCCCACCAGTACATTGACAGCGAGAAGGAAGACATCGCCGAGAGACTGCTGGAGCTCGGCGGCGCCAAGGTCATTCTGGCTACGGTCACAAGCGGCAATGCCATGACCGCGGCCCTGCCCGGCCTGGGCATTGATGGCAAGTTCATCATCCTGGGCGCGTCCACCGAGCCGCTGGCGGTGAACACCATGCCGATGCTCGGCGGCCGCAACACCGTGCAGGGTTGGCCTTCCGGCACTTCCATAGACTCGCAGGACACGCTCGCATTTTCCGTGCTGACCGGCGTGCGGCCGATGACCGAGGTGTTTCCGCTGGAGCGCGCCGCCGAGGCCTACGAGCGCATGATGAGCGGCAAGGCGCGCTTCCGCGTCGTTCTGACGACCGGGGATTGAATTGCGGGCGCGGGTGTCAACGCAGGAGCTGGATTACTTGCGATCAATGCGGGCGGCTCCGCAGACGGTCTTCAAGCCTTCGTACGCCAGATATTCCCTCGCCGCTTCGTCGTCCTTCAGGTAAGTGTCCCAGAAGGCAAGTGTCTCCACCATGGCACACTGGAACAGCGGGGTCTGGAGTCCGCGTTTCCGCATCGGGCCGACAAAAGTGAAATGTGTGGCGCCCTCCAGTTCCACGTCGTACTTATCACCGGGCGGCGCGCCGTTAAAAGCCTGGCTGCGCCAGGTCAGCGTGCGCCGCTGGGTGCCGAAGTCGCGCGAGCCGTACATTGCCAGCATGGGGACGCGGATGTTTTCCCACGATTGCGAGGTCAGCCCCATTTCGCCTTCGCCTTGCGGCGAGAGCACCACGATGGCGCGGACGCGCTTGTCGGCGAAGCTCAGCGGGCTCTTGGCTCCGGGCATCTGCACCGTGGCGCCGCCGATGGCGACCGCTGTATAAGCTCCGTAAGAGTGCCCGCCGACCCCGATGCGGCTGCGGTCTAACTTCCCTTTTAGCGTGGGCGCCAGTTTTTCGATTTGCGCCAGCGAGTCGATGATGAAGGAAATGTCTTTCGGGCGGCTGCGCCACAGGCCGGGATCGGCGATGGCCTGGCGCAGCGTGCCGCGATAACCGCTGTCCTGCCTGGAGTCGGCGTGCGAGGGATGAATGCAGGCGTAGCCGTAGCTCGCCCAGTATTGCGCCAGCGCCCAATAAGTGTCCTTCGAGCCGTACAGGCCGTGCGAAAACACGATCACGGGAAACGGACCTGCGCCCTCGGGATAATAAATCTTGAGCGGCAGGTCCTTGTTGCGCGCCGCGTCGTGCAGCACCAGTTGATCGATGGTAAGGACGCGATGCGGCCCTGCGCTCGCGCTGTAGTGCGGCGAGTCGGCGGCAACTACGCCGATGGCAAGGGCAAACAGCAGTGCCAGGACGGCCATGGCCCGGACGGAAGCAGGCAGGCGCAACAACGGTCCGACTCTCCTCACTGCTTTCCACCGGGCGGCTTCAGCATCCCTTCCGGCAACGGATTCTGTTCGGATTCGCTTTCCCACAGGATGTTCAGCACCCACCAACGCTGGCCGTCGTTGAAGACCTGGATGCTATTGATGCCACGGGCAAACGGCTTCTCACCTTTGGCGTGGCGCGATTCGTAGGTGCTGAACACCTGCGCGATCTGCGCCCACTGTTCGACACGGTTGGCGACGGCACTCTCGTAGAAGCTGTCCTTGGCGAAGAAGGGTTCGGTGCGCGTGACGTAGTCCTCGACGCTGAGGACGCGCGCCGCGTGGCGGGTTTTTCCCGGTGGCGTGACCAACGGGATGAGGTGCGCGCCCGGCCAGAATAGTGAGCGGAAGCGGTTCCAGTCGCGCTTCTGCCCGGCCGGTCCGGAGATGACGTCGTAGAGCGCGGAGACGATGCTGTCGATCGACTTCACGTCAGCCGGACTAGCGGCGGGAGTTTCAGCGGCGGGTTTCTGCTCGGGTTGCGCCTGGCCCAGCGCCAGCGATCCCATCAGCACCGCGAACATCAGGATGGCAGCCTTCATCTGTTGACCTCGCGGACGGCAGGTTACCTCATCAGGATTCAAATGCACCACGGAGACACAGAGACACGGAGAAAACCGAGTTGGTAATTTCGTAAATTTGTAATTTGGTAATTTTCGGGCCGCAGCGCGCAGCACCGTTGCCGTTTCGAAATTACCAAATCACCAAATTACCCAATTACCAAATCCCTTCCGTGTCTCCGTGCCTCCGTGGTGAGTTCGTCGTTCACGCCGCCGGATAAATGCCGAGCACCTTGACGAATTCTGCAATCTCCGCCAGGTGCGCCAGGGCTTTGCGCGCGGCCTCGTCGTCAGCGCGCAGATAGTCAATAAAGAACACGTATTCAAACGGACGGCCGCGGAAAGGGCGGGATTCGATCTTGCTCAGGTCAATATCGCGCAGCGCGAAGACGCTCAACGCTTTGAACAGCGCTCCGGGCGCGTTTTTCAGGGCGAACGCGATGGACGTCTTGTTGGCGGTGCGCTGCACGCGGCGGGAGCGGCTGACGAGGAAAAAGCGGGTGAAGTTCTGTTTGTCGTCTTCCAGGCCGCGCAGCAGGATACGGCCCTGGTACACGGCCGCGGCGCGGCTGCCCGCGATGGCGGCGGCGTCACGCAGGTTTTCGCCGACGACGTGCCGGACGCTGCCCGCGGTGTCGTAAAACGATTCGGCGCGGGCCTGGCGGTAGCGGCGGAAAAAATCGCGGCATTGCTCCAGCGCCACAGGATGGGAGAACACGCGCCTGACGTCCTTCAGCTTCACGCCCGGAGCGGCGATCAGGTTGTGGCGGATGCGCATCCGAAACTCGCGCTGGATAAACGCGTCGCGCGCCAGCAACAGGTCGAGATGCTGGGCGACGGGACCGGCGAGGGAGTTCTCAATCGGAACCAGGGCCGCGGCGGCGCCACCGGAATCAAGCCGGTCGAAAACGTCGGACGACGTGACACAGGGCACCACCGAGCAACCGGGCAGGAAAGTACGCGCGGCTTCGTCGCTGAACGATCCGGTTTCGCCCTGAATTGCGATCCGCATGCTGTCGATTCCGGGTGGCTTCTACGCTGCCCTGCTTCGCCGGCCCGCAGCGCACGCCTTCCCTAAGTCACAGAAGTATAGAGGCACAGGGCCGGGATTCGCGCTGCGCCTCGCGAATTTGTAGCTTTCCTACAGTTTCTTGCCCATCAGCAGCGCGTCAATGCTGTCGAGATAGTAGCGCGGGATGGTCTTCAGCACCGAGTAGCGCAGGCGTTTGTAGAAGCGCAACGCGGTGTCGTTATCCACCGCGGTTTCCAGGTAGACGGCCTTGCATTCGGCGGTGCGGAGCCGTGTCTCGCATTCCTCCATCAGCAATGAGCCGATGCCGGCGCGCCGGGCTTCCGGAAGCACATCAATGGTGACAATATGCCCGACGCCGCGCGGCAGGATGTGTCCTACCAGGAAGCCTGCGATGCGTGGCGGGCGAGTGGTTTCGTCTCCGACCGAGGCCGCGGTTTCGGCGACTACGGTGAACCCACCCGCTTTCGCGATGTAATGAGCGAGTTCGCGCTGGGAGTAGGCGATGCCGCGGGCAAAGCACTGCTGATCAATTTCCCAGAGCCGGCGGAGGTCGCCGGGCCGGTAGTCGCGCAGGCGATAAGTCGCGGCGGGAACGCCCATTGTCCCAGCGTATCAGGGGAGCGTTTCGAGACACAAAAATGCGCCGGAAGCCAAAACCGTCGGGGAGGCTTCCGGCGCTGCCAGGAGGACCTTGTATGAAGTTTATGAATCAGTGCTGCGAGCGCAGGGACATCGCCTGCTTCAGACGGCGGACTTCATCCGCTTCCCGCTGCGCCAACTGCTGGAACATGTCGCGCACGCTGGCGGCGGGGGCGGGCTTGCCGATCTGAATTATCTGGGTCATGTCCTCACCTCAAGGAGTGAGTTATACGCGGCAGGCGGAACTGGGCGGTATGCCCGTTGTCACACATATTTGTGACATCCGTCACAAAGAGTGCACGACTCGCTGAACCGAGGATTTCCCGCGATGGCCAGGAGCCGCGATCTGTGCTTGAAGGCTGCTGTTTAGTGCTCGACGTTAAAATAAATTCTGGTGGTGGCGCGAAATTGAGTAATTTTCTTTCCGTCGAGTTCCATCTCGAATTCAGCGACGCGCGCCCACTTGAGGCCGTGGATCGTCTTCGCTGCTTCGGCAACCGCGTTCTCCGCCGCCTTCGCGAAGCTCTCCTTGGAAATACCGACTACCTCGATAACTTTCTGCGCCATAGCATCCTCCGTGCGCCAGGTTCAAGTGCGGCATGATACACCCGCGGCGACGGCACTGCATTTGACCGTCTGCACGGACATTTCAGTTTCAAATTGGTCGAAAACGTCTCGCTCCTTCATAATGGCTCCGTGGAACTCAGGCACAAGCTGTATCTCTTGGCAATTTTTGTGGTCATCTGTTTTGTGGTCTGGCTGTCCATCCGTTCATAAATAGGGCCAGAACACAGGTGCGTGGTTCCTGCGTCAGAACGACTTCGACTTGCCTGGCGAACGCGGATAAGGCGTCCGCGTGTTCCAAATTCAGAACAAAGATTGCATCGATGTCCCTTGTCTCCTGCGCCGGTGTATGGTGCAGCGCATCGGGCTGGTCCGCTTGCTGGAGATGGCTGACCCTGCTTATTTCTTCCAGGTGGATTACAGTCCGAGAGCTTGGGTACAAGCGCTTTCATCAGGAGCGATTGGGATGCGAGACACGGGCCGGGTAAGTCGGCTTGCGGCGTGGGCCATCCTTGTTCTCTTCATCCTTGTTCCCGCCACGGCGTTGCTAACTGCGCGCAAGGCGAACCTTGCGTGGCTTGTCTGGACGATCGTATTGCTCTGGGTAGCACTGAATGCAGTGCAGTTCACGACGCTGGCTTTCCCTGAACGCCATTCGCCCACACGCGCCCTCGTAGTCATCATGATCGCGGTGGTAAGCATGGTGCTCTCCTTGTGTCTGGCGTTAATGCCGACCGACTGGATCAGCGCCTTACGCTAGACCCAGGCAAATCAGACATGTCTTTCGGAACAGCATCCCCAGTTTGATCCGAACAGAATTCTCGCCCCCAGTACCTACGCACTAATCTGCACGACTTCGGCGCGCTTGAGTTGTCCGCACGCGGCGTAGATGTCGCGCCCGCGCGGACGGCGAATAAAGGTGGGGATGCCGGCCTGGATGAGCGTCTGCTGGAAGGCGTGGACGCGCTCGTCCTCCGGCGTAGAGAACGGAATCTCCGGCCCCGGGTTGAGCGCGATCAGGTTGACCTTGGCGTTCAGGCCGCGGATGAGGCCGACGACCTCGCGCGCGTTCTGCACGCTGTCGTTGACGTTGTTCAGCAGAACATACTCGAACGTAAGCCGTTCGCGTGGCCGGAGCGGAAACTGGCTCGCAGCCGTGAGCAGCGTTGCCAGGTTCCACTTGCGATTAATCGGCATCACCTGGTCGCGCGTTTCATCATTGGAGGCGTTCAGCGAAATCGCCAGCTTGGGGCGGACCTGTTCTCCTCCGAAGTCGCGGATGCGTGGCACGATCCCGGCGGTCGAGACCGTCATGCGAGATTCCGGGATGCCGACGCCGGCCGCCAGCAGGCGCACCGCTTTCATGAAGTTTTCGTAATTGAGGAACGGCTCGCCCTGGCCCATGAAAACCAGGTTGATGCGCTCGCTCTCGGGCGAGACCTTCTGGTCCTGAAGCACCCGCAGGATCTGGCCGACAATTTCGCCGGCGCTCAGGTTGCGCAGCAGTCCCAGCGACGCCGTCATGCAGAACTGGCAATTAAGGGCACAGCCTGCCTGGCTGGACACGCAGATCGTCGCGCGTTTGAACCCGCGTTCTAACCCACCCTGTCGCGCACCCTCGCTTCGTTTCGGTGCAGGCTCCCGAGGGCGCGACAAGGGTGGGGCAACCGACTGTGGGGTATCCGCCTCTTCCTCGCCTGCCTCGCTGCCATCGCCCTGCTCTCCGTTGTCGCCTTCCGGCATCCAGACGGTTTCCACGCTCTGCCCATCCGCAAAGCCGATGAGGTAGCGCACGGTCCCATCCAGGGAAACGAATTTTTTTTGGGTCTGCGGCAGACCGGCAACATAATTTTTTGTCAGCTCGGAGCGGAACGAATTGGGCAGGGTCGTGATTTGGTCAACCGCTTCAAGCCGCTGCCGATACAAGGCCTCGAACAGCTGGCGGCCCCGATAGGCGGGCTGGCCGGCTTCCACGGCGATAGCCGTAAGCTCTTGAAGATCAAGGCCTAAAAGTTCTTTTTGCGGTCGCTCTCGCATGCATCCAAACGCAGTGTCACATTATGCGGCTGTAGCTATTGTATCCGCCCAAGGCAGCCGCCGCCGGTTCCGGGACACTTTAACCGGGAATCCTAAGTTGTTGATTCGTTTATTGGAATCTTTGTGCGCGGGGTAGGCTGCGGTGTGTAAGAATCAATGGGTGGGGCTTCCCGATGAAGCGCGGGAAGTGGGTACCGGTCACTGGAAAACCATCATGGTGGAAGAACTCCGCAACATCCGGCGCGAGGTGTTGCCCAACGGTCTGATTGTCCTGACCGAGGAGATGCAGCATATCCGCTCCATCTCGATCGGCATTTGGATCAAGACCGGATCGCGGCATGAAGAAGCGGAGTCTAACGGTATCTCCCACTTTGTCGAGCACATGCTCTTCAAGGGCACAACCACCCGCACGGCGGAAGACATCGCGCGGCAGGTGGATTCCATCGGCGGGAATCTCGACGCCTTCACCGCCAAGGAGTGCATCTCGTTCGATATTAAAGTTCTCGACGAGCACCTGCCCATTGCCATGGATGTGCTCAGCGACCTGGTGCTGAACCCCGTCTTCGCCATGAAGGACATCGCCCGCGAGCGCGGCGTGATCCTGGAAGAGATCAAGATGGACGAGGACAACCCCGACTACCTCGTCCACGAAATCTTTACCCAGAATTTCTGGAAGGACCACCCGCTGGGCAAGCCCATCCTCGGAACCAAAGACACCGTGCGGCGCTTCGAGCAGGAGCTGCTGCTGAATTATTGGCGGCGCTTCTTCATTCCCAACAACATGATCATTTCCGCGGCCGGGAACCTGAACCATGAAAGGTTTGTGGACCTGGTGAAGCAGAAATTCTGCCCGCTGCTGGCGGGCAAGAACGGATTTCTCCAGGCCGTGCCCAAGATTTCGGCGCGCATCATCTTGCGCAACAAGAAGGCGCTGGAGCAGGTGCAGATCTGCGTCGGGGTGCCGTCGCATCCCGTGGGTCACGAGCGCCGCTACGCCGGCTATATTCTGAGCACGATTCTGGGCGGCGGCATGAGCTCGCGCCTGTTCCAGAACATTCGCGAGCGTCAAGGGCTGGCCTACGCCATCTACAGCGAGCTGAATCCCTATCGCGACACCGGCTGCCTTTCCATCTACGCGGGGACCTCGCGCGAATCAGCGCCCAAAGTCGTTCAGTGCATCGTCGCCGAATTCCGCAACTTGAAGGCGGAGGGCGTCCCCGAGGAAGAGCTGCGCCGCGCCAAGGACCAGCTCAAAGGCAGCCTGATGCTCAGCCTGGAGTCGTCCACGGCGCGCATGTCCAACCTGGCCCGTCAGGAAATGTACTTCGACCGCTTCATCGGCCTGGATGAGATCGTGAACAGCATCGAGAAGGTCACCCGGGATGACCTGATCCATCTCGCCAACGACTTCTTCAAGACGGAATCGATCGCGGTGACCGTGCTGGGAAATTTGAACGGGCTGAAGATTTCGCGCGATCAGCTCGCTGCCTGACCTACTGCACCACGTCTAGTCCCAAGGCTTTCATCTGCTCGTCAATGCGCTTGCGGTTGGCGGCCTCGGCGCGGAATTCCAGCGCTGCCTCTTCCTGTTTGCCCTGCTGGCGCAGCACCGCGCCCAGAGCATAGTGATAACCGGCGGCGTCCGGCCGCAGTTCCACCGCCCGGCGCAGCGGCTCCTCGGCATCGTTCGGCCGGTGCATCTGCAGTCGCGACATGCCGAGAAAATAAAATTGATTCGCGCTCATCGGCTTGCTTCCCGCGGGCCAGTGGTCAATGGCGTGCAGCAGGGCCTGCTCGGCCTCGGGATAGCGCCCGGCGCGATAGTAGTACAAGCCAAGATTGCACAACCCTGCCCAGTAATTCGGCCGCTCTTCGGTGACTTCGCGCTGTACCCGCAGCGCGCCTTCCATGTCGCCGAGGATGCCATAGGCTTCCGCCTGTCCCTCCATGGCGCGGACATTGTGCGGCGCGTGCTGCCGCGCGTGCGTGAACAGCGCCATGTCGTTGTCCCAGGGCGCGCACTGGACCGCCGTGGAGACGGCCAAGGCAACCGCGGCAACCATGCCAATCCCCACCTGCACTCGCTGCGAAATTTGTGCGCGCCCGATGGCGCCGCCCAGCGCCAGCGCCAGCGCCACCGAGGGCAGATACAAATAACGATCGTGGACGAAGTCGCCCGTCTGGAACACGACTGCCCCGTACACCGCCGGCAGGATCGGCGCCAGCATCGCCATGCCCGCCAGCAGCATGAGCTTCGAACGGCGAAAAACAACGGCGTAGAGCGCAGCAATCCACGCCACCAGCAGCGCGGGCATGATGACGTCGTGGAAGCTGATTCCCTTCACCAGTTCGACGTCGTAATACGCGCTCAACCCGAACGGCCAAACCAACTGCCGCAGGTAAAACGCCAGCAGCTTCGGCCAACTCAGCCACACCGTTCCCAGCGGGCGATGATGCAGCGGGCTGACCACGCCGCGCAGCACGTTCCATCGCGCCGCAAAATACGCCAGTGCGACCGCCGCATACGGCAGCATCAGGCGAATCGCGTTGCGGGCTCGCTGCCGCGCGCTTGCCCCCGAGCCTACTTCTTCGTCGAACAGGAATGCGTGCGCCGCGATGATCAACACCAGCACCACGCCGGTTTCCTTCACCAGCATGGCGAGCGCGTAACCCACCACCGACGCCGCCATCCACCACGCGCTGGTGCCCCACATCTGCCCGCTTTTGGCAGATGTGGGCGTTTTACTGCGATGCTCACGCCAGTTCAGATACGCAAGGAACGATGCCATGCAGAAGATGGCCAGCAGGATTTCGGGAATTCCCGACACCCAGGCGACCGCCTCGACGTGGATCGGATTGACGCCGAACAGCAGCGCGGCCAGGGCTGCGGCCAGCTGCGAGCGCAAAAGCCTTACCCCAAGCCGGTACACCATCCAGGTGGCGAGCAAGTGCGCGGCGATGGTCAGCAGGTGCCACCAGCCGGGCGTCAGGCCGACGATCGAATTCACCACCCGCAGCCACAGCAGGAACAGCGGCCGGTAGTAGTTCCCTGCCCACGCCGGCTGCTCGAACGACCACACGTGCCCGGTGAAGTAATGCGGCACGAACCGCCAGGCCTGAATCCAGGGATTGAGCGCAATCTGCAGGTGATCGTCGAAGACGAAATCGAAGGTGATGGTGCGCGCGTACGCCGCCGCCGCCAGCACCAGCGCCATCCGCAGCACCAGGTCCGAGCTCGCCCAGCGCTCGCGAACGGCCGGTTCAGTGACGCTCGCCATGGGTCCTTTGCCGGAGTTCGGCCAGTTGCCGCTGCGCTTGCGGAATGGCTGGGATCGAGTTTGATGGCCTGCTCCAGCGCGGCCCGGGCGCCATCCAGCTTGTCCTGCTTCTCCTGGGCCAGGCCAAGGTAATAAAACTCATCGGGCGTGCCGTGCAGTTCGGTGGCACGCGCCAGGTAGCGCTCCGCCTCCGGATAGTGCCCGGTCATGTACTGCGCGTAACCCATGCGGTAATTCGCGTACCAGTAATCGGGATCGTTGGCCAGCACCATCTCGTACAGCTTGATTCCCTCGTTGTACATGCCGCGCTGCACCAGCGACGCCGCCATCTTATTGCGCGGCAGGTCATTGTTCGGCGCCACCGCCATGCCGTGATAATAGAGCAGCAGGTCGTTGGCCCAGGGCACGCTTTGCGCCACCGTGGCGAACGCCATCACCGACGCCAGCCCCAACGCCGCCACCTGTCCTGCAGGCCGTCCCAAAATCTGCCGCGTGTCCAGTTGCGCCAGCGCCATCGCCACCAGCATCGCCCACCCGACCGACGGCAGGTACAGGTACCGGTCATGGATGAAGTCGCCCATCGGCAGCACCGTCAGGTTCAGCAGCGGCAGGATCGGCAGCAGCACCCACAAGGTCGCGAATGCCACCAGCGGCAACTTCGATCTCCGCCACCACCACACCAGTACTCCGATGGCCAGTACGACCCCGATCAGCGGCCACACGAAATACCTCATGCTGACGCGCGTGACATACGGCGTGTCATAGAACACGCTCAGCCCGAGGGGCGCCATCATCAGCCGTACGTACGACCACAGCGCCGACGGGATGGTCAGCAGCGCCGTGTTTCCCGGCAGGTTGACCGTCTTGTGCGCGACCCCGTGCAGCGCCTGCGCCCGCGCCAGCAGGTAGGCCCCGGTCACCAGCACAAACGGCGCCGCCGCCATCAACGATGCCCGCAGCCGCGCGCTCCACCGCTCCTCCCCAGGCGCATACAGCCATTCGCAGGCGAATACCAGCGCCGGCAGGACCACCGCCGTCTCTTTCGACAGCAACGCCAGCGCGTACAGCGCCAGCGCCGCCACCAACCATGGCGCACGCCGCCCGCGCTCACGCCAATTCAGGTAGGCAAGAAACGCTGGAATCAACAACAGCGCCAGCAACGGCTCGGTTACCCCCGAGATCCACGCCACCGCCTCCAGATGCACCGGGTGCAATCCGAACAACAAGGCGGCGACGAGCGCGGTCCGCCGGTCGCGGGTGAGCCGCAGCGCCAGCACAAAGACCAGCGCCGTAACTCCCAGGTGCGCCAGCACCGTCGTCAGGTGCCACAGCGCCGGATGCAGGCCGAACAGGGTGTGGTTCAGCAACAGCCAGCCAAGGAACAGCGGCCGGTAGTAGTTTCCGACCGCCAGTTGCTGCATCCACACGTTGGCGCGGAAGTACAACGGGAAATACTTCCAGCTCTGGACCGCGGGATTGGCTACGATCTGCCCCAGATCGTCATACACAAACTCGAACTGCAGTGTCCCGGCATATACCAGGAAGGTTGCGGCCAGCACAATTCCCAGAAGCAGAGGTGTGGACAAACGCGGTTTTGTGAAGGCGCCTTGGTGCGTGGACATCCGGAGCTAATCCAGTTTTGAGGAGCTGGTCACTGCATTGTAGCCGACATGTTGCCGTATCAAGATGGTCACCGTCTCAATACGGGAGACACCGAATGACAAAAATGCGATAACTTCCTGACACAATCTGTCATTTGCGGAGACAACTCCGTCCCTATTCCGCCGTGCACAAGTCTTTACATTCCTGGCGCCGCCCGCAACCACTTAGGAATCAGCACATTTCGGGAAGAATCACATCAGGCACGTTGCTCCACCGACTCTGGCAACTCACTTGCCCCATGATTGTGCAGCGTCGGCAACGATATTACGAAATCGCAAGAGGAGATTGGAAACAATGCGCAAACAGAAAGGCTTCTCACTGATCGAACTGCTGATTGTGGTAGCGATCATTCTGATCATCGCCGCCATCGCCATCCCGAACCTGCTGCGCTCGCGCATCGCCGCGAACGAAGCTTCGGCGGTTGGTTCGATCCGCACCATCAACACTTCGGAAGTCACCTATGCTTCCACATATCCGAACGTCGGCTTTGCCACCCTTGACGCCCTCGGCGGCGCCGGCGGCAGCGCCACGGGCGCGGGCCTTCTGGACGCGGTCCTGGCCAGCGCAGTCAAGAGCGGCTACGTGTTCGCCGTGCTCACGGCTGGAGCCTCGGGCTCCGGTCCGGCGACCATCTACACGGTGCAGGGCGATCCGCAGAACTCGCAAACCGGTCAGCGGCATTTCTATAGCGACCAGTCGGGCGTGATCCGCTACAACGTGAGCCAGCAGGCCAGCGCTAGCGACAGCCCGCTGCAGTAGTCCTGATCGCAGGTTTGGCGAAGTACCTGGGGGAGGGTACGAGCCAGGGAGCATCGGAGCAATCCGGTGCTCTTTTTTTTGCTGCATGGATTTTCTGTTGCGCTGCGCCTCCCTCCCGCAGGCTGGCGCTGAAGCAGAGCGGTTCGCTATAATCGTCAGAGCGCGCCCTTAGCTCAGCTGGATAGAGCGACTGGCTACGAACCAGTAGGTCGGGAGTTCGAATCTCTCAGGGCGCGCCAGAAACCCCTCTGGAAGATCCTTCCCTCCGCTTCGCTTCACTGCCCATCGAAACCAAACCCGAACCAGCCCTGCCACTTGGCTGGCCCTGTGCCAAATGCCTACTATCGGCGCATTGTGGCGACGCAATCGCTCCTTCTGTGCCGTGATCCGGACGTTCTGGGTGTGCTCCGTCCGATGCTCGACGAGCTCGGTCTTGGGCCGGAAGTATGTTCCGTGCCCGACAACGCTCTCGGCCTGCTCCAGAGCCGCAAGTACAACCCGGTCATCGTGGATTGCGACCAGATGGATGCCGACGGCGAACTGCTCCGCGGTTTGCGCGAGTCTCCGGCGAACCGGGACTCGATTGCGCTAGGCATCATCAGTGGCGACGACGGCGTCAGCGACGCCTTTGCTCTCGGGGCCAACCTCGTCATCCGCAAGCCCGTAGACGCGGAGGAAGCCGGCCGCATCCTGCGCACGGCGCGCTCCCTGGTAAGCAAAATGCGCCGCCGCTTTCTGCGCCACGTGTTGCATACCCTGGCGTACGTCCACGTGGACGGCCTGAACGACACTCCCATGCTGCTCGACATCGGCGAGGGCGGAATCGCACTGCAGGCGCTGGATCCACTGGAGGAGCGGCGCGCATTTTCCATTCACTTTTCCCTGCCCGGCGATCCCGAGGAATATGAGGCGGTCGCGGCCGCGGTTTGGAATGACATCTCCGGACGCGCCGGCCTGCGCTTTCTGGGCTTGCCGGTTGCGGCCCGCGAGCGGCTGAGGGAATGGCTTACAGTGCACGGAGCGGCAGGGCCGGCCGATGTCTCGCCCGGCGATGTTCCGGCCTGGGACGAGGATCAGGTGCACTTGCCGGTGCAGCTTACGCCCACCGCCCACGCGGTTTGCGGGGCTGCGGTAGACTTGGTGATTGTCGCCGCCGCGGTCGGCGTCTTCGGCCTGGTCTCGTGGGCGATCACCGCGGAAGTTCCACCGGCTCCCGCTGGTGGGTACGCGGCCATGCTTCTTGGCTGTGCCTGCTGGCTGCTCTACCGATACGTCTTTTTCGGAGGGCTCAGCATGACACCCGGCGGCCATGTCGTCGCTGCCATCGCCGATCGCGTCCTGGCCTGGCTGTACAACCGCCAGCGATACCGCCTTAACTATCCCGAGTAGGCGGCTGCCCGTGGGCGGTTCGGCCGCGGGAGCAATCGCGACGTGCTGAACTCTTTTTGCGATCTGCTACCCTACGTCGCAGGCAGAACCATGCGCCGCGTCCTGATCGCCACCTCCAATGCCGGCAAGTTGCGCGATTTCGCCGCCGCCGCCGCGGCGCACGAGATCGAGATCGCGCCCCTGCCCGATTTCGACAAATTGCCCGAGGTTGTGGAAGACGGCGCAACCTTCGACGCCAACGCGCGCAAGAAAGCCGAGCACTACAGCCACTGGTTTTCGGGCGCACTGGTATTGGCCGACGACTCGGGCCTGGCGGTGGACGCGCTGGGCGGCGCACCCGGGGTGCGGTCGGCCCGCTATGCCGCCCGCCGCGGCGAGATGAATTCCTCTGATGCCGCCAACAACAAGCGGCTGCTGCGCGACCTGGAGTCGGTCCCCGACGCCGAACGCACGGCGCAGTTCGTGTGCGCAATCGCCGCCGCACGCGAGGGGCGAACGCTAGCGACATTCCACGGCGCGGCGCAGGGACAAATGCTCCGTGAACCGCGGGGCAGCGGAGGCTTCGGCTACGATCCGCTTTTCTACTTCCCTGCTCTGGGGAAAACCTTTGCCGAACTCACGACGGAAGAAAAGGCCGCGGTCAGTCACCGAGGCGCGGCGTTCCGCAAATTTCTTGCGTGGTATGAAAGCAGCGCAGCAGAAAACGCTATTTGAAACACTTCACCAGGGCGGCCGCGCACCCCACCAGCTTTTGTAGGTCGCCGGGCATGAAATCCGCTCCCGCCGCAGGCGCCGAGGTTCCTTTGCGCGAAACCTGAATGACGCCGATGGCTCCCGCCGGGCCCAGCACAGGCGCCGACATGAGCTTTTGGATCATGTGTACGTGGTGGTCGGACTTTTCGCCTTCCGCGCCCGGCGCCGCCGGCTTGTGCTCGGACAATTCCACCGCCTCGAAAACGCTGGTGTGCTTGGTCTGCGCGAAATTGTTGATGACCTCGGCGCGACGCGAATTGGCGGTGCGCACCGCCACCGATGTGGAGGTGTTCAGCGGGATGCTGCCCACATTATGCAGTTTGGCCGGATAGCAGAAGACCAGGTTGCGCTTCTCGATGCGCAGGATGCCGACTTCATCTTCTCTTACGCCGAAGAGCTTGGCCAGTTGATGTCCGATTTTTTCCGCGTTCTGGGGGCTGAGCCCCTCAGCTTCGCACTCGGTCGCCAGTTGCGCAAAGGGCAACGCCGGAGTCGCCATGATCGTGATCTCCTCGGCCGCTCTGATGGGATGATCCGGGCGTCATTATATCCAGCGCCGGAGCGTGTACAAGCGCCGGATGCAGAATTTGGGCCGGCGGCGTTGCCGGAACCTGCCCGCGTGCCGAACCGGGACACATGGCCGGGTGAAGGCACGACCCTGAATTCGGCGCCGGCCGCTATCCCGCTCCCGCGACCCGACATCACACTCTTATGTGATCGGCATTCCTTGACTTGGTGACGCAGCGAGCCAATAATGGGCGGTTCGTTTTTACTTTTCATACTCTTATAAGGAGCTGAACCGTGGCAGCATCGGTCAGTTCTCCCGCAGCAGCAAGCGCGGACAGGGTCGCAGCAGGCGTTCCGGCGCTGCGGGCAGGCCAGGGCAATTCATTTCTCTGGCGCCGCCTGCATTCGCTGAGCGGGATTTTTCCCATCGGCGCGTTCCTGGTCGAGCATTTCCTCTCCAACGCCTTCGCCACCAACGGCGGGGCCGCGTACAACGAGAATGTACGCTTCCTCACCGGCCTCCCGTTCGTGCTGGGGATGGAGCTCACCTTCATTTACATCCCGCTGGCGTACCACGCCGGCTACGGATTCTGGATCTGGTGGCGCGGCGAGTCCAACGTCGGCGACTATCCCTGGCTGGGCAACTGGATGTACACGCTGCAGCGCTATACCGGGATCGCGGCCTTCTTTTACATCGGCTACCACACCTGGACCATGCGCTTCAGCGGGGCGCATATCATCACCCACTCCGAAATCGCCTACGCCAAGGTCTGGACCGAACTGCAGAATCCCTGGATGGTGGCGTTGTATTGCGTCGGGCTGGCCGCCGCCTCGTGCCACTTCGCGTATGGCATATGGCTGTTTGCAGCCAAGTGGGGATTCATCGTGGGCGAACAAGGCCGGAAAAAGTTCGGCTATGTATGCCTGGTGATTGGCCTGGCAATGACCGCCATGGCCGCCGCTTCGGTGTATGCATTCATCAGCACGCCGGAAGGGCAGGTGCCGAACATGCAGGAGTTCCGGCAACTGCAACATTCATCGACGTCGTATGTCCTACCAGCAGTCAATTCATGAGCAACTCGGCCCGGCGGGAATTTTTATATGGCATCAACTCCTAAGATCATCGTTGTCGGCGGCGGTCTGGCGGGCTTGTCGGCCGTCATCAAGATCGCCGAAATGGGCGCGCAGGTAGACCTGTTTTCCATCGTGCCCGTAAAGCGGTCCCATTCGGTCTGCGCCCAGGGCGGCATCAACGCCGCCAAGAACCTGAAGGGCGAGGGCGACTCCACCTGGATCCACTTTGACGACTCCGTGTTCGGCGGCGACTTCCTCGCCAACCAGCCCCCGGTGAAGGACATGTGCGACGCCGCGCCCGCCGTCATTGACCTGCTCGACCGCATGGGCGTTCCCTTCAACCGCACTCCCGAAGGTCTGCTGGATTTCCGGCGCTTTGGCGGGACGCTGTACAACCGCACTGCCTTCGCCGGCGCCACCACCGGCCAGCAGCTTCTCTATGCGCTGGATGAGCAGGTGCGCCGCCACGAGTCCGAGGGCAAGGTGAAGAAGTACGAGCACTGGGAATTCCTCTCGGCGGTGCTTGACTCCAAGGGAATCTGCCGCGGCATCTGCGCCATGGACCTGCACTCCATGCAGGTGGTTACTTTCCCGGCCGACGCGGTCATCATCTGCACCGGCGGCGTGGGCGCGATCTTCGGCAAGTCCACCAATTCGGTGGTCTGCACCGGCTCAGCGCAATCGGCCCTCTACCAGCAAGGCGCGTTCTACGCCAATGGCGAATTCATCCAGGTCCACCCCACCTGCATTCCCGGGGAGGACAAGCTGCGGCTGATGTCGGAATCGGCGCGCGGCGAGGGCGGGCGCGTCTGGGTGCCGAAGACACCGGGGGATAAGCGCGATCCCAAGAGCATTCCCGAGAAGGAGCGCTATTACTTCCTGGAAGAGCGCTATCCCAAGTACGGCAACCTGGTGCCGCGCGATATCGCCACCCGCGAGATCCACAAAGTGGTCTACGAGGATGGCCTGGGGATCGACGGCGGGCCCATGGTTTACCTGGACCTAACTCACATTGACCGCAAGATATTAGACAAGAAACTTGAAGGTATTCTTGAGATCTATGAGAAGTTCGTAGGCGACGACCCGCGCGACATCCCGATGAAGATTTTTCCCGGCATGCACTACACCATGGGCGGCATGTGGGTGGATTACAAGCAGGCCACCAACATCCCCGGGCTGTATGCCGTGGGCGAGTGCGATTACCAGTACCACGGCGCCAACCGTCTGGGAGCGAACTCGCTGCTGTCGTGCATCTGGGGCGGATTTGTCGGCGGCCCGGCAGCGGTGCAGTATGCGGGCTCGCAGCCGACGGCGGCGGGCAACGGCGCCTTTGACAGCGAGCGCAAGCGCCAGGAAGAAGCCAATGCCCTGCTGATCAACAATCAGGGCGACGAGAACCCGTTCAAGATCTGGCGCGAGCTCGGCGACATCATGACGCGTAACTGCGCGGTTATCCGCTACAACAAGAACCTGCAGGAAACCGACGTCAAGCTGGTGGAGTTGCTGCAGCGCTTCCGCCGCGTGAACCTGAGCGACAAGACGCAGTGGGCCAACACCACGTTTGCCTTCGCACGCCAGCTCTACAACATGCTGCAACTGGCGCGCGTCATCGTGCAGGGGGCGGCGCTGCGCAACGAATCGAGGGGCTCGCATTACAAGCCGGACTTCCCCGAGCGCGATGACAAGAATTTTCTTAAGACGACGAAAGCCAGTTTCGCGCCCGACGCGGACGAACCCCGGTTTGAGTTCGAGGCGGTGGATACATCGTTAATCCCGCCACGTCCAAGGAGGTACGACGTCGCCAAATAGAAACAAGGCGATGCGTATAACGTGAACGGCAAACGCAACCCGGCGCTTTTAGTCGCGGATATTGTCATCGGCATTCTGATGATCGTATGTGCGCTGGTGTTCCACCTTGTGCTTCCGGGCATTCCGTTCGCATTATTGGTCCTGGGGGGAGTCTTACTGGCTGTCACAGGGTTTCTTTACCGCTCATAGAAACAGGCATTCATAACCATGGCGAACAAAGCGATCGTTCTTAAAATCAAGCGCCAGACCGACCCGCAGCACGCGGCAACCTGGGAAGAGTTCGAAATTCCCTATAAACCGAACATGAACGTGATCTCCGTCCTGATGGAGATTGCGCTCAACCCGGTCACGCGTGACGGCAAGGCGACCACCCCGGTCACCTACGACTCCAACTGCCTGGAAGAGATTTGCGGATCGTGCGCCATGCGCATCAATGGCCGCACCCGCATGGCCTGCTCCGCCCTGGTGGACCAACTCGACCAGCCGATCGTGCTGGAGCCCTTCAGCAAGTTTCCCGTGATCCGCGACCTCGCGGTTGACCGCAGCGTTCTGTTCGAGAACCTGAAGGCGGTGAAGGCCTGGGTACCGATAGATGGCACTTACGACCTAGGCGCCGGCCCGAAAATGTTGCCTGAGGAACAGGAGGCGGCCTATCCGCTCTCGCGCTGCATCTCCTGCTGCTGCTGCATGGAGGCCTGCCCGCAGTTTAACGAGTCCACCGGCTTTGTGGGAGCGGCGACCATTTCCCAGGTGCGTCTGTTCAACACCCATCCCACCGGAAGGGCCCTCAGGACCGAGCGCCTGCACGCGCTCATGGGCGATGGCGGCATCCACGAATGTGGCTACGCCCAGAACTGCGTCGAAGTCTGTCCCAAGGACATCCCGCTGACCCGCTCCATCGCCGAGGTCGGAGGCTCGGTGATGAAGCAGGCCTTTGCCGACCTGTTCCGCCGGTAACGTTGGCAGCGCTGGTGACCGAAGTAATCTTTCCGACCCCGAGAGTTGCCTCGGGGTCTTGCTTTTGCTGGTACCTTAGGACATAAACCTGAGTAAACGGGCCGAGACTTGGGTTTACACTGAACAGCAAGTCGTGATCGAAATTTACTGTCGAGCCTGGGGGGTTGTTTGCGCGCCACGTATCGGACCAGCATCACCTTAACCTTTGTACTGTTGCTGTCTACCGGGTCATTCGCGGCCACCATTAAGGCGCGCTATCACCGGGGGACGGTTCGCCATGCGCGTCACCTGCGCTGGATGCCGGTGGTGCTGAAAGGCTCGCACGATTCCCTGGTGCGCCAGAACACGGAAATTGATCGCCTGCAGTTGGTGCGGATCCAGAACGATCAGGCGCTGGAAGAGTTGATCGCCCGCGACCAGCTTGTCGGGCTGCCGCAAAACAACTTCGTTCGCATCGACCCTCGGCTGGAAGAGTCGCGGCGCTTCTGCCGGCCGTGGACGCGGCTGTTCCTGCAGGATTTCGGCCAGGCGTATTACAAGCAATTTCACCAGCCCATCCAGGTGAACTCCGCGGTGCGCACGGTCGAGCAGCAGGAACGGCTGGCGCGTTACAACCACAATGCAGCGCCCGCCGAGGGCGATACCGCGTCCTCCCATCTGGCCGGCCTGACGGTGGACATCGCCAAGAAGGGCATGACGCGCCGCCAGCGCGCCTTTACTGAACACTACCTGGTCAACATGCGGAACCTCGGACTGGTGGAAGCGGTCGAGGAGCGTCGCCAGGCCTGCTTTCATGTGATGGTGTCCGACCGTTATACTGCGTGGCGTGAAAGCGAACAACTCGCCACTGCTCCGCGCGCGCCGCATACGCAAGACGCGGCCGCCAGCCCACAACAATAGATTCCTCGTTGCCGTGATTCTGGGTTTGCTGGCGCTGCCGGTGTGTCTTGTCGGGGCGCAGAACATGCCCGACGCCGGCCCGGCTGTGTCGGCCAAGGCGCGCAAGATCCACGAATCCGCCATCGTGATTGACACCCACGCCGATACGCCGCAGCGCTTTCTCGATGAGGGTTTCGAAATCGGGACGGTCACGCCGGCGGGCAAAGGCAACATTGACCTGCAGAAAGTCCGCCAGGGAAATCTCGGCGCCGAGTTCTTTTCCATCTGGGTCGAACCCGGCTACTTCGACGGCCACTACACCCGGCGCGCGCTGGATCTGATTGATTCGGTCTACCTGCAAGCCGGCAATCATCCCGACCAGATGATGATGGCCTACAGCGCCCGGGACATCGTGCGCGCGCGCACCGGCCCGAAGAAGAAGTTCGCCGCGCTGCTGGGAGTGGAAGGCGGGCACGCCATTGAAAACGACATCCACGTGCTGCGCGACTTCTACCGCCTGGGCGTGCGCTACATGACCCTGACCTGGTCGAATAGCAACGAGTGGGCGGATTCCTCCGGCGACGTCAACGACCCCAAGGTCCATCACCACGACGGCCTCACGCCGTTCGGCAAGCAGGTGGTGGCGGAGATGAACCGCCTGGGCATGATGGTGGATGTTTCGCATGTCGCTGACAAGACGTTCTGGGATGTGATCGCCGTAAGCAAGGCGCCGGTGATCGCGTCGCATTCCTCGGCGCGGGCGCTGGCGCACCACCCGCGCAACATGACCGATGACATGCTGAAGGCGATGGCCAAAAACGATGGCGTGGTCATGGTGAATTTTTACGACGCCTTTCTCGACGAGAACTTCCGTCTCGCATTTGCCGCGCAAGAGCCAGAGCGTGAAGCTGCCGTCAAAGCCAATGAAGCGAAACTCCGGGCCGAGGGAAAGCCTCTCACCTACACCGCAGTAGAGGACCCGGTCGAAAAGGAATGGGCCGCCAAACTGCCCCGGCCGCCGTTTAAGGCCCTGATTGACCACATTGATTACATCGCCAAGGTGGCCGGCGTGGAGCACGTTGGGCTGGGTTCGGATTTCGACGGCAATCCCGCCATGCCCCAAGGCATGGACTCCGCCGCCGATCTGCCCAAGATCACGCAAGCCCTGCTCGACCGCGGCTACACTGCCCCGCAGATCAAAGCAATTCTGGGCGGAAACCTGTTGCGCGTGTTCCGGCGGGTGGAGCAGGTCAGCCGCGAATTGCAGTCGCAGCAGAAAATTGCAGCGGCCAACGAGTAAAATGTTTCGTTTGTTACCGACAACCAACAACTAACGACTATTTTTTCAAGGTGCGACTATGCGAAAAGTACTTGCCGTAATTCTGTTGCTCGTTCCTTCCTTTCTCCTTGCCGCCGACGCGGCCAGCAATCCCAAGGCAGTGATCGAAACCACGCTCGGCAATTTCAATTGCGTTTTGTTTAAAGACAAGGCGCCGGTCACGGTGGAGAATTTCATCGGCCTCGCCGAAGGCACCAAGGACTGGACCAACCCCATTTCGCACGCCAAGAAGCACAACACGCCGCTGTATGACGGCACCATCTTCCACCGCGTGATCCCCAACTTCATGATCCAGGGTGGCGATCCCGCCGGCAACGGCACGGGCGATCCCGGCTACAAGTTCAAGGACGAGTTCGATTCTTCGTTGAAGTTCGACAAGGGCGGCCGACTCGCGATGGCGAACTCAGGGCCCAACACCAATGGCTCGCAATTTTTCATCACCGAAGTGCCGACGCCGCACTTGAACGGCCGCCACACCATCTTCGGCCAGTGCGAGCCGGTGTCGCTGGTCAGCAAGATCACCAAGGTGGCGCGCGATCCCAGCAACGACAAGCCATTCCAGCCGGTACGCATCACGCACATCAAGATCGTGCAGCCCGGCGCGGCCGCTCCCGCTGCCCAGAAGAAACCGGAAATGCAGAAGTAGACTGAATCGTATGGTTGCGCGACACTGCACGCGCCGTACCCGGCGGCAGTGGCTTTTTTTCGAATGAAAGGACCCCTATGGCACGCCAACCCGGCACCTACGCCGTTTTTGAGACTTCCGAAGGAACCATCGTCTGCCGCCTATTCGAAGCGGAGGCACCCAAGACGGTGCAAAATTTCGTTGATCTGGCGGAAGGCAAGCGCGAGTGGACACACCCGGTCACACGCGTGAAATCCACCAACCGCCTCTTCGACGGCACCATCTTCCACCGCGTGATTCCCAATTTCATGATCCAGGGCGGCGACCCCGCGGGCACCGGATTCGGCGGCCCCGGCTACCGTTTCGAAGATGAAACCAAGGGCTCGCCCCACAAGTTCGACAAGGCGGGCAAACTCGCCATGGCCAATGCCGGACCGAACACCAATGGCAGCCAATTCTTTATCACCGTCGCGGCGACCCCGTGGCTCACCGGCAATCACACCATCTTCGGCGAAGTGGTGGAGGGGCAGGATGTGGTGACCAAGATCGTGGGTGTCCCGCGCAACCCGCAGGACAAGCCGGTGAAGGATGTCGCGGTGAAGTCGGTGAAGATCGAGCGCGCGTAAAACACTAACCGCGGATTAGCGCGGATCTTCGCGGATTTTTCTTCGTATCCGTGTGAATCCGCGTTAATCCGCGGTTGGTTTTCTTATCGCTAGACGCCGATGACGGCGACCAGTTCCTTCACCGCGCCGGCGCTCTTCTCCAGAGCCAACTGCTCTTCCGGCGTGAGGCGGATCTGGATCACGTCCTCGATGCCGCGCGAGCCCAGCTTGCAGGGCACGCCGACGAACAAACCGTGGATCCCGTATTCGCCTTCCAGGTAGGCGGCGCAGGGCAGAATCTTCTTCTTGTCCTTGAGGATGGCTTCCACCATCTCGGTCACCGCCGCGGAGGGGGCATAGTAGGCGCTGCCCGTCTTCAAATACTTGACGATCTCGGCGCCGCCGTCGCGGGTGCGTTGCACCAGGCGATCGATGGTGGCCTTATCCATCAATTCGGGAAGCGGAATGCCTGCCACGCCCGAATAGCGCGGCAGGGGCACCATGGTGTCGCCGTGCCCGCCGAGCACGAAGGCGGTAACGTTCTCGACCGAGACCTTCAGCTCCTGGGCGATAAACGCGCGGAAGCGCGCCGAATCGAGCACGCCGGCCATGCCGATCACGCGATTGCGCGAGAAGCCGCTCAGCTTGTACGCCGCCTGCGCCATCGCGTCGAGCGGGTTGGAAACGATGATCAGGATGCAGTCGGGCGAGTGCTGGACCACCTTGCCGACCACGTCCCGCATGATTTTGGCATTGATATTCAGCAGATCGTCGCGGCTCATGCCCGGCTTGCGCGGCACGCCGGCGGTGATGACCACGATGTCGGAATTGGCGGTGTCGGCGTAATTCTCGGTGCCGACCACGTAACAATCCTTCTTGATGATCGGCATGGCCTCGAGCAGGTCCAGGCCTTTGCCCTCGGGCACGCCCTCGATGATGTCGATCAGGGTTACGTCGGCCAGTTCGGCCGCGGCGATCCAGTGCGCTGCCGTCGCCCCTACGTTACCCGAGCCCACGACCGTTACTTTTTTGCGCATGGTAGGAATCCTTTCTGAGGCGGACGCGCTCGGCGCCGCCAGCCGATGGATGAAAACCGATTAGTCTACGCCAGAAGGCGCGGTTTGAGTACGCTTCGCCGGGTCAAAAAGGCGGGGCGGGATTGATCCCGCCCCACCCCCGTGATTGCCTTGCCCGTAAGTGCTGCGGCTAGTCGGCAGCCGCGGAACTGGCGGCGTTCATGTTCTCGATGATGTAGGTGCCGTACTCGCTGCACTTCACCTTGGTTGCGCCCTCCATCAGGCGGTGGAAGTCGTAGGTGACTTTCTTCTGCTCGATGGTCTTCCTGACGCCGTCCTCGATCAGTTTGGCTGCTTCGTGCCAACCGAGGAACTCGAACATCATCACGCCCGACAGCAAGACCGAGGTCGGGTTGATGACGTCCAGGTCGGCGTACTTGGGGGCCGTGCCGTGGGTGGCTTCGAAGATGGCATAGCCATCGCCGATGTTGGCGCCGGCGGCGATGCCCAGCCCGCCGATCTGCGCCGCGCAGGCGTCGCTGATGTAGTCGCCGTTCAGGTTCGGGGTCGCCAGGATTTCGTACTCGTCGGCGCGCGTGACCACCTGCTGGAAGATGGAATCTGCGATGCGGTCATTGACCATCAGCTTCTTCTTCCACTGGCCGTTGCCGTGCGTCGTAAAAATCGAGTCCAGGCAGTCCTTCACTTCCTTGTAAATCGTCTGGCGGAACTCGGGGGCCGCATACTCCAGGCCCGGCTCCACCAGGTTGGCATTCTGCTCGATGGTGATGTTGGGGTTCTTGTCCTTGTTGTCGAGGATCCAGCTCTCGCGCTCGGTCACCACCTTGTCGCGAAATTCGCTGGTGGCCAGCTCGTAGCCCCAGGCGCGGAACGCGCCCTCGGTGAACTTCTGGATGTTGCCCTTGTGCACCAGCGTGACCTTCTTGCGCCCCAGTTCCAGCGCGTGCTTGATGGCATTGCGGACCAGGCGCTTGGTGCCGAAAACCGAGATCGGCTTGATGCCGACGCCGCTGTCCTCGCGGATCTTCTTGCCCGTGCCGGCGAGCATTTCGTTGTTCAGGAAATTGATCAGCTTCTTGACCTTGTCCGTCCCCTGCTCCCACTCGATGCCGGCGTACACGTCTTCGGTGTTCTCGCGGTGGATGATGATGTTCATCCGCTCGGGGTGCTTCACCGGGGAGGGAGCGCCGTAGTGCTTCACCGGGCGCACGCAGTCATACAGGTCCAGGATCTGGCGCAGCGCCACGTTGAGCGAACGGATGCCGCCGCCCACGGGCGTCGTGAGGGGGCCCTTGATACTGACGCGCATGTCCTTCAGCGCTTCGATGGTGCCGTCGGGAAGCCAGCTCTTGAACTTGGCCATCGCTTTTTCGCCGGCGAAGACTTCGTACCACACGATGCGGCGCTTGTTGCCGTAGGCCTTCTTCACCGCGGCATCGAATACGCGTACCGAGGCCTTCCAAATGTCGCGGCCGGTACCGTCACCTTCGATGAATGGAATGATTGGATTGTCGGGAACCGTGTACTTGCCGTTGCTGTAGGTAATTCGGGCGCCGTCTTTGGGCACAGGCAACCCGTTATAGGAGTCCGCCATCAACCACCTCCTCAGGAGTTTAATTAAGGGACCGGCCATTATAGGCTTATGGCGCGTACATCCGCGCATGACACGGATCACAAGAGAATGTGACGAGTGACCAGCCGGGGCCGGATGGAAGCATGCCGCGGTCCGGGTCGCCCGGCATCCTGGTCTCCGAAGACGTACCTAGAAGTGGTGCTTTCCGTCACACCATCAGGTGCTCATACAGAGCGCGGGTGGCAACCAGGGTGCGCTTCAACTCCGCCTCCACCCCGCCTTGCAAGCTGCGGCCCAGCATGCGCGAGGCAAGTTCTTCAACCGCGCCGCGGGCATGTTCGCCGACCGGCAGCGTCTTGCGGGCGCGCCCGGACACGATCCGGATAGCGTGTTCCAGCGCACGGTAAAATTCCGAGGCCTCATCCAACAGCGCGAATTCGGCTTCGCCCAGCAGGTGCGCGCCGGCCAACCCACGAAGGCGCTGCCGCATGTTCCCGCGCAGCCGCACCCGGTGCCTGACCGCCAGCGCACCGGCGATGAAATCAATGTCGTACACGGCGCCCGCCCCCGTCTTCAGGTTGGGCCCGCCCGCTTCCGGTTTATCGAGCTTGCTGCGCATGCCCCGCACCGCGGCGACAAACCCGGTGTCATCGGCGAAATGCGCCATCCACCCCGGGGCCGACTGCAGCACGCGCCGGCTCAGTTCGTCCGCTCCCGCGACATGCCGCAACTTGGTGAAGCTGAGCGCCTCCCAGGCCTGCGCTTCGCGCTGGAAATATTCCTCGACGTGGGCGACGGTCATCACCAGTTCACCCTCGGCGCCCCGCGGCCGCAACCTTGCGTCCACCGGAAACACCGTGCCTTCGCGGGTGTACGCCGAGAGCGCCTGCATGAGCTGTTCCGCCGCCCTGGTCGCGGGCGCGGCTTCCAGTCCTTCGTCCCGGACGAACAGCAGGTCCGCATCCGACAACAGATCAAATTCGGCGGTGCCCAGCCGTCCCAAGGCCATGACCGCCAGTCCCTGGGGGCTTCCGGCGATGGCCAGGGCGGCGGCGATGGCCTCGTCGGCTGCACGCGTGGTTTCCGCCAACGACTCGTAGACCCTGCGGCCTTCCACGGCGTCGCGCGCGCCGGAAGCGAACACGCGGTGGCGATAATGACGGCGCAGAAGCGCCAGCTTCTCTGCGTGCGGCACGCCGGCGGAACCCAAGTAAGAAAACACGGGATCGCCAAACGCTCTTTGTTCCTCGGCGTCTTGTTCAAAGAGGTGGCCGACGCCGTCGGGCTTGGCTGTTCCCTGCCCTTCCGCAAGCGTGACGATCTCCTCCGGGTGGCGGGTGAGAATGTCGGTGAGGTAATCGCTGAGCCGGAAGATCTGCAATGCGTGACGAAAAGCCTGCGGTGCGCGAGCGACCGTGGCGTAGCGCTCCGAACTGGTGAACGCCGCCGACAGAAAGCGAAATACATTTCTCCGCGCGGCGGAATCCAGCGCGGCGCCGTTCAGCACCTCATACAGAGCCGGCGAATCGCTTGCCAGCCGCGCCATCATCTGCCGTTCGCTCTGGTCGTGCGCCGGCTCCGTACTTTCCAGGTGGAAGTCAGGGGTCTCGCGTTGCTGTTGCCACTGCTGATGATGGACGATGCGGTTGTAGATCTCCGCCACCGCGGCCATCCGCTGCTGCACCAGGTCAGCGATATTTTCCAACGGCGGCGCCGCCTGCCCGCCCGGCATGGAGCGCGCCACCACGGCGCGTTCCTCCTTTGACCTCGGCAGCTTGTGCGTCTGCTGCCCGTGCCGCAGTTGCAGGCGATGCTCCAGCTTGCGAAGAAACTCGTACGCGGTGGTCAACTCGTTGTAGTCGCGGCCGCTCAGGTGTCCCTTGTCATGCAGCTTCTGCAGCGAAAACAGCGAGCCGCCGGAACGCAGCCAGCGCTCTTTGCCGCCGTACACGCGCTGCAGACACTGCACCAGGAATTCGATATCGCGAATGCCTCCGCGGTCGAGCTTCACGTCAATGCTTCCGCCGCGAGCGGCCGCCGCCCTGCGCCGCGCGCCGATGCGATCCCGCGCCGCCAGCGCCGTCTCGATGGCGGCAAAATTCACCTGCTCGCTGTAGACGAAGGGCTGCACCCCGCGAATGAATTTCCGCGCCAGCATCACGTCTCCCGCCGAATGCCGCACTTTGATCATGGCTTGCAGCTCCCAATCGCCGGCGGTGTGGCCGTAATACTGGAGCGCCTGCGACAACCCGATCGCCGCCTCGCCCTCTCCTCCCTGCGGGCGCAGCCGGAGGTCAACGCGGAATGCCGAACCTTCGCGCGTCATGCGCGACAGCGAATCGGTCACGCCCTGCGCCAGGCGAACGAAATACTCGCGGATGGAAATGGAGGTCGTGCCCGCATCCTGGCCGTCGCCGTACAGGAACAGCAGGTCAATATCGGAGCTGTAGTTGAGCTCGTTGCCGCCCAGTTTGCCCAGCGAAAGCACCGCGACCGGCACATCGGTTTGGCGCCCTTCGGCGTCAGCGTGCTGCGGAGGGCCGTAACGGCTGCGGAAGGCGGCGTCGATTTCCCGCAATGCCTCTTCGATCAGCACGTCCGCCAGCGCCGAGATTTCGTTGGTGGTTTCCGCCAGCGCGGCGGTGCCGAGCACGTCGCGCAGCATGATGCGCACGTACTCGCGGCGCTTGAAGCGCGCCAGCAGGAGCGCGATGTCGGTTTCGAAAGAACGCGACCGGAAGCGCGCAAACGCCTCGCGGTACTCTTCCCGCGAGCGCGACCGGTCCAGCATCTTGTCTCGTTGCAGGATGTGGAACAGATCCGTGTTCTGGATCAGGGTCTCGCCGAGAAAGTGGCTATACCCGAAGACCGCGAGGGCGTAATGCACCAGCGTGCGATCGCGTTCGAAGGCGCGGAAGATTTCCGCCGGCGCGGTTTCCGTCAGCCGCTCGAACAGGTTGAGCGCCGCGTCGGGATCGGGAACATCGGTGAGCAGCGGCGGGATGGCGCGCACCACGGCGGCGGGCACCCGCTCGGCAATCCGCGCAAGATTGCGGCGGGCAGCTTGCGGATCGCGAAAGGGCGCCTGCGGCAACTCCGGGACTGCATGGGCGAATTTCGGCACGGTTCGTGCGAAGCATAGCACGCGCGTCGTGCGGTTTGCACCCGGCATCCAGCCTCGGGACCGGCACATTCACCACCGAGCCACAGAGGACACCGAGATACACCGAGAGTTTACAAAGTCATTCTCGGTGAGTCTCCGTGCCCTCGGTGCCTCAGTGTTGAACTGGCCGTGACGATTTGCTGATCGGCTGATTTGCGCAATGAGCTAGAACTGGTTTCAAAAATCATTTTCATGAGCTGAGGACGAAATCCCTCAGCGGCTAAAGCCGCGAAAATTGGGGCTTCTTACGGCGCGGCTGAAGCCGCGCCCCTTCAAGAATGCATAATTGAAACCAGTTCTAATCAGCAAATCGGTAAATCTGATATTAAAACCGCTCCAGCGCCGTGCGCAGCAGATTCCAGAAAGTCTCGACCGAGGAAATCTGCACGCGCTCGTGCGGGCTGTGCGGATTTTCGATTTGCGGCCCCAACGAGATCATTTGCATTCCGGGGTACTTATCACCGATCACGCCGCACTCCAACCCGGCATGCATGGCGATGAGCTTGGCGGGCTGGCCGAATACTTCCTGGTGGGCCGACTGCAGCTTGCGCACGATCTCGCTGTTCGGGTCCGGCTTCCAGCCGGGATATGACGTCGAGTGCTCGACTTCAAATCCCGCCAGGCGGCACACCGTCGCCACCAAGCGGGCGGCAGCATGCTTGCTGCTCTCGATCGCGCTCCGCTGGCTGGTGCCGATCTCCACCACTCCATCCTTGATGCCGACCGTCGCCAGGTTGGTCGAGTTCTGGACCAGCCCGGCGATATCGGGACTCATGGCCAGCACGCCGTGATGCAGGCTGGCCAGCAGGTCTACCGTCTGCCGCGCATCCGATGCGTCCAGCACCTGAGGGGCGCCTTCGGCTTTGGCTTTGTCTTTTTCCAGCGCTAATTGCAGCCCGGGATCGAATCCGCCCAGGTCAGATTGAATCTCGGCTTGCAATTCGGCCAGGAGCGTTCGCAATTCTTTTTCACGGCCGGCGTCCATGACGACGACCGCGGAAGCTTCGCGCGGAATCGCGTTACGCGCGCTTCCACCCTTCAGGTCGGCAATTTCGAGGGGAAGGCGATCGAGCAGGCGTTGCAGAACAAGCCCCAGGATGCGCACCGCGTTGCCGCGGCCTTGATGAATGTCCACGCCGGAGTGGCCGCCCCTCAGCCCGGAAACCTTGATCCGCCACGCTGCGCCCGGCCGCGGTTGGCCAAGCGTCGCTTTGCGGCGCGCGGTGGTGTTGACGCCGCCCGAGCAGCCGATGCAGAGCGTGCCTCGCTCTTCGTTGTCCAGGTTCAGGAAGTACTTGGACTTGAGCAAACCCGCGGGAAATTCCGCGGCGCCGGTCAGCCCGGTTTCCTCATCAATGGTGAACACGAATTCCAGCGGGCCATGGGCGATGTCGTCGCTCTCCATCACCGCCAGCGCTGCCGCGACGCCGATGCCGTTGTCGGAACCGAGCGTAGTCCCGTCGGCCTTCAGCCAATCTCCATCGCGCACTACCTTGATGGGATCGGTATCGAAGTTGTGGGGAGTTCCTTCGTTCTTCTCGCAGACCATATCGAGATGGCCCTGCAAGAGCGCCATAGGCGCGCTCTCGCGGCCGGGGCGCGCCGGCTTGCGAATCACGGTGTTGCCGACCTTGTCGTGAACGGCAACGAGGCCAACCCGCTTGGCCTGCGCCAGAACGTAGTCGCGCGCCGCGGCTTCCTTGGTGGAGGCGCGGGGAATGGCGGCAAGGGCGTCAAAGTGTTTCCACAACCGCTTCGGTTCCAATCCTTGAAGTGCAGATGTCATGGGGAGCTCCGATTCGATTGTATGTTACACGGAGCTCCAATCCATCGCGCGGCCTATGCAACGTGGTTCTCGTTCACCGAGCAGCGGCCATCTCTAAGTGAGGATGAGCAGGTTTCTTGAGTTCCTTCGTCTTGAGTTCCGCATGTATGCCGAGCCGATCAGCATAGAAGATGAGCATGTCCAGCGTGAAACCTGCAATCTTACCGCGCATGAGTTGACTCACTCGCGATTGGGTTTCTTGGAGAATGGTCTGCAACTCCTGTTGTGAATACTCCTGCGCCCTCTTGATGATCTTCTCGTGCAGGTCTGCCTTCAGCTTCAACGATGCAGCTTTCTTCGGTGAGAAGCCCAGATCATCGAATACATCGCCGTGCGTCTTATGCCGTTTTTCTGTTGCACGACTTGCACGAGATGTTCTCTGTTTTATTTGTACGAACGCGCGTGCGAGTGCTGGCATTGGCTACCTCTTTTTACTCTTTTCCTTCTTTTCCTTCGCGAGTCTCCGCTTCAAGTCTTTCAGCCGTTTGTCCGCCGTGTTGATGTCGTTCTGTGGCGTCTTGTTCGTTTTCTTCGTGAAGCAATGCAGTACGTAAATCACGCCCTCAATTCGCGTGTATATCACTCGATACCAGAAGTCCTTGTCCGCGTCCCGCAGTTCATAACACCCCGGAAGAACCGCGCCCATCGGCTTAGAATCGAGCGGCTGCAACCCCTCTTGCACTCTCCGTAGATCGTTGCCCAAGTTTTCTCGCGCTTCCTCCGAAAAGCCCTTGATGACTGAGTGCGAGTTTTCTTCCCAATTGACAGGCTGCCTTGACACTCGCAAAGCGTAACACAAATAGGGCAAGCCGCATATAAAATTTTATATAGACTTAGTTTATTTGGAATTACTAGCCCCACGGCGGTTGGGAACCAAGGCAGACAAAGAAGGCCCGGCATTGCTGCCGGGCCTGACTCCTGACTACTAACTCCTAAATGTCGTAATACAACGCGAACTCGTAGGGATGCGGGCGCAGGCGAACCGCGTCCACTTCCTTCTCGCGCTTGTATTTGATGTAGGTATCGAGCAGCGCCTCGGTAAAGACGTCGCCCTTAAGCAGGAACTGGTGGTCGCTCTCCAGTGCGTCGAGCGCATCCTCCAGCGACCCCGGCATGGACGGCACCTTGGACAGCTCCTCCGGACCCAGATCGTAGATGTCCTTGTCGAGCGGCTGTCCGGGGTCAATCTTGTTGTCGATTCCGTCCAGCCCCGCCATCATCATCGCGGCAAAAGCCATGTAGGGGTTGCAGCTCGGGTCGGGCGGCCGGAACTCAACGCGCTTGGCCTTGGGCGACGCCGAGTACATCGGGATGCGGCAAGCCGCGGAGCGGTTGCGCCGCGAGTACGCCAGGTTTACCGGCGCCTCGAAGCCGGGCACCAGGCGCTTGTACGAGTTGGTGGTGGGCGCGATGATCGCCGCCAGCGCTGGGCCGTGTTTGATCAGCCCGCCGATGTACCACAGCGCCATCTGCGACAAGCCGGCGTAGCCGTCGCCGGCGAACAGCGGCTTTCCAGCCTTCCACAGCGACTGGTGGGTATGCATGCCGCTGCCATTGTCCTGGAAGAGCGGCTTGGGCATGAAGGTCACCGTCTTGCCGTACTGGTTGGCGACGTTACGCGCGATGTACTTGTAGAGCATCATGTGGTCGGCCGAGTCCACCAGCGCGGCGAACTTCAGGTCGATTTCCGTTTGTCCGCCGGTCGCCACCTCGTGATGGTGGCACTCCACCACCAACCCGCACTGCTCCATCGTCAAGGTCATTTCGCTGCGCAGGTCCTGATAGTGGTCGGTGGGCGGGACGGGGAAATACCCTTCCTTGTACCGCGGACGGTATCCCAGGTTATTTTCCTTGCGGCCGGAATTCCAGCGGCCCTCTTCGGCGTCAATGAAATAAAAACCGTGCTGCTCGCGCTGATCGAAGCGCACGTTATCGAAGATGAAGAATTCGGCCTCGGCGCCCATGTAGCAGGTGTCGGCCATGCCGGTCGAGTTGAGGAACATCTCGGCCTTCTTGGCGATGTAGCGCGGATCTTTGTCGTAGCGCTGCTTGGTCACCGGGTCCTGCACGTCGGCGATCATCACCAGCGTGGGTACTTCGGTGAAGGGGTCCATCATGCACCACTTCGGATCCGGGATCAGCAGCATGTCGCTCTCGTGGATCGCGGCCCAGCCACGGATCGACGAACCATCCATCCCGAAGCCCTCTTCAAACGAGTCTTCGCTGAACTGAGAGATGGGGTAGGAAACGTGATGCCAAAGCCCGGGCAGGTCGGTAAAGCGCAGGTCCAGCAGCTTTGCCCCGTTATCCTTGGCGAACTGCAGGACGGATTTTGCATCGGCCATATCTGCTCCTTGCGCCCGCTCGGCGCGTGCTTCTCCGCGCACTCAGGCGCGCGGTTATCGGTTATTGGGATAGTAGTTCTTGGCGGCTGCTACAATCCTCGCGGTTGCAGCCGCACCATTGGAGCATAAATTCCCGAACGCGGCGGCGGGAAATTCATAGTTTTTATCGCTTCGATAACCTGGGCTTATATCCGCACGCGGGAAAGGACCCTTTGTGGACCCCAGCGCGACCAACTCGCTGATTCAAAAGTATGAGCAGATCCTCTCCCGCCGACAGGAGCGCTTCAGCTCCGACGCGGTATTCGGCGGGGCGAAATACCAGTTCGAAAAAGCGCTTCTGGAGGAGATTGCCCACGTCCGCGAACCGGTGCGCGCCGAGTCGCTGCAGTTGATGTTCCGGGAACTGGCTTCGTTTGTTCCGCAGAGCGACTACGACCTGATCGCGAACTGCCGGCGTCGTGGCGCCGAGGACCCGGCCATCAAGCATGTCCTCGACCTGATTGAAGCGGGCGACCACCCCGCCGTTCAGCAGCAACTGGAGTCTGGCGCCATTCCGGAACTGGTGCGCTATTACGCGCTCTACCGCCGCGTCCTGCTGGAAAACGAGGCGCGCCGCAAGCAGGCCGCCAGCGTGCATGCGCTGAATGCCGACTCTTGATCCCGGCCCCTTAATCGACTCCCAGCACCTTGCTCCTTCTCTCCACCAGCACGGTGTCGCGCCACACCCCTTTGCGTTTCCCGATGCGTTCCCTCCGCCCAACCTCGCGAAACCCATTGGCCGCGCACAGCCGCAGGCTCGCCTGGTTCTCCGGAAATACCGTGCCTTGCAGAGTCCAGATCCCGGCCGCCTCGGCAGCAATGATGGCCGCCTTCATCAGCGCATCTCCCACTCCCTTCCCGCGCGCCCACGTGGCCACGTACACGCTCATCTCCGCCACGCCCGCGTAGCAGGAGCGCTGCGAGACCTTGCTCAGCGCCACCCAGCCGGCAATCTGCCGCCCAGTGCGCCCTACCAGCCTGCCGGCCGCCAAGTGCGCCCGGTCCCACTGCTCCCAGTTCGGCGCCAGGGTCTCGAACGTCGCATTCCCGGTGGCGATCCCCTCCAGGTAGATGGCGGAGACGTCCGGCCAATCGCTCGCCACCATCGCATCCACGGTTACGCCCGGCCGCGTTGGTTTGGTCACATTCATGTGTGCGTCCTTTGCTTCTCGGCGTTCATCCTTCCGTGCTGCCGACTGCTACAATCCTGCATTACCCAGAGCCGGTTTCAAAAGTCGGTCAGGGCGTCGGAGGTTAATCCCTCAGGGGCTAAAGCCCAGTATTCTTGCGGGCTCGGCGGCACGGCTGAAGCCGTGCCCTTCCCAAGAGCGCTTTTTGAAACCAGTTCCGGAAACAGTCGAGAATACATCCCGATCGTCGCATCGGGAAATTCATAGTTGTTATCGCGCCAATAGATGCTGTTATGGGCTTTCGTAATTTGCTCTGGCTAATAGCTAAGAGCTAACAGCTAAAAGCTTTCCTTATGGATTTCGACCAACTGGAAACGTTTCTCGAAGTCGCGCGCCTCAGCAGCTTCTCCCGGGCCGCCGAGAAGCGCTTCCGGACGCAACCGGCGATCTCGGCCCAGATCCGCGCCCTGGAGGACGAGATCGGGGCCAAGCTGCTGGACCGCTCCGGGGGCAAGGTGTCGCTCACCGGCGCCGGCAAGGCGTTCCAGAAGTACGCCGAAGACGCGATTCAGGCGCGCCGCGCCGTGGTCACCGCGATGGCGGAAATGGAGCGCGTGCCGCGCGGTGAAATCGTGGTCGGCGCCAACGAGGGCACCTGTCTCCACGTCCTGCCCGAGGTCTTCTCCGAATTCAAGAAGCAGTATCCGGGCGTGTCGGTCAATATTAACCGGCTGGAATCGGCCGGCATTCTCGGCGGCGTCATTGACAACTCGGTGGACTTCGGCGTCATTTCGCTGCCGGTCAATGACAACCGCCTTACCGTGGTGCCGATTCACCGCGACGAGCTGGTCATCATCACGCCGCCGCGCCATCCGCTGTCGAAAACGAAATCGGCCACGCTGGCCGACGCCTCCCAGTACCCCCTGCTGATCCCCGAGGCCGGGCACACGCGCGATGCCATCGAAGAGTTCTTTCATGAGCGCAAGTTAAAGTTGAACATTTCCATGGAACTTGATTCCAGCGAACTACTTAAGCGCTTTGTAGCCGCCGATGTCGGGATCGGATTCATCGCCCGCTCCAACGTCCTGGAAGATGTCCGTGCCGGCGTCCTGGTCGCCTTGCCCATCGCCGACGCCACCATCCGCCGCGACCTCGCCCTGGTCTTCCGCAAGGACAAGGCTCTCTCCCGCGCCGCCTTGGCGTTCATTGACATCGCCGTCAAACTCAAGACCGCGAAGCACGCGACATCCTGAGGTCTTAGGCTTTGGGCGTTGGGCTTTAGGCTTTCGGCGTGAGTTTCTAATCTTCCCCAACGCCCACTAGCTGACGCCGAAAATCTGTCTTGCTTTCGCCTAACGCCTAAAACCTAATGCCCCTACTTCTTTGCATTTCTACCCGTGCCGTACCATGCCCTATACTGACTGCAAAGATCAGTGGGGAGAGGAACCGATGAACCGAGCGATTCGCACCCTGGCTGTCCTGCTGCTGTTATCCCTCGGCCTGTTGGCCGCCGACTCCAAGGACCAGACCTTCACCGGCACCGTCAGCGACACCTCGTGCGGCGCCCATCACACCATGATGCCCGGATTGTCCGATGACCAGTGTGTCCGCGCGTGCGTAAAAGCGGGCAGCGACTATGCCCTGGTGGTTGGCGCCAAGGTCTACACGCTCAAAGGCAACAAGGCGGATTTCGACAAGTTTGCCGGCGGAAAAGCTACGGTCAAGGGCAAGGTTTCCGGCGACGTGATCCAGGCGACTTCGATCGCAAAACCCAAGAAATAGGCAGGCTCGGATTCGTCGCTCCCGAGGGCCAACGGCAATCGCCGGGGCCCTCGCTGTGTCTCACCAAGAAAAATTTTTCGCTGCCTGCATTTTTGCGTGCACCACTTCCGCGGCACCGTGTTATTTTGCAACTGTCCAGCGAAAACCGGAGGCAAATGAATTGGGCAAAATCATGGTCCCGCGGCGGATCTTCCTGACAAAAGGGGTTGGTAAGCACAAGGAGCGTCTCACCTCGTTTGAGCTGGCGCTGCGCGACGCCGGCATCGCCTCGCAAAACCTGGTGCGGGTTTCGTCGATTTTTCCTCCACAATGCAAGGTGATCCCGCGCTCCCTCGGCCTTCGCCATCTCAGCCACGGTGAAGTTGTTTTCGCCGTGGTGGCCGAGAACTCCACGCACGAGCCCCACCGGCTGCTGGCCGCCAGTATCGGACTTGCGATCCCTGCCGACCGCTCCACCTACGGCTATCTCAGCGAGCACCACTCCTTTGGCGAAACCGACGATCAGGCCGGCGACTACGCCGAGGAACTCGCCGCCGAAATGCTGGCCACCACGCTCGACGTTGAGTTCGACCCCGACAAATCGTGGGATGAAAAGAAAGAAGTGTACCGGCTGTCGAACAAGATTGTGCGCACCCTGAACATCACCCAGTCCGCGGTCGGCGACAAGAAGGGCAAGTGGACCACGGTGATCGCCGCCGCCATCTTCATCTTTGACTGAGTTGCAGGGACGAGGTTCCGATGAGTGCTGCCGAGCCATCAAAAGCGCAAAGAATGGTGGACGTATTAAGGGCTGCCCCCATGGGAAAAACAACCCGCGACAAACTCTCCGGAATGGCAGGAGTCGGCGATGCGGCCGGAATTCTTAGATACGTTCAAGGTTGTATCAAAAACAAGTCCGACGTCGGCGAAAGCATAAGAAACGCCGGCAAAGTCACATTTGAGTCTTTGTACCCACGCGTGAAAGCAATCTTCGAGGGCAAGGAGTAGCCAACACGAGTTTTCATTCCTCGGCGCACAAACTGTAAATCGGCCAAGTGCCAACAGCTAATTGCTAATCGCTAATTGCTTCTCCACTCTCTCCAGGTCCTTCTGCACCTGCGGTTCCGGATTGATCTTCCACTCCTCCCGCAGTTCCTCCCGAGCCGCCTTGAGCTTGCCCTGCTTCTCCAGCGATGTCGCCAGGGCGTAATGAAATCCCGGCTTGGCGCAGAACATCTGCACTGCCTTGCGGAAATATGGCTCCGCCTGCGCGTAGTTCCCCTGCTGCATATGCGCCAGACCAAGGTAGTAATACTCGTCGGCATTGTTTGGCATCAGCGGGACCGCCGTTTCGAGTGCCTTTTGCGCTTCCGGAAATCTCCCCAATCCGTACATCGTGATCCCCACCGCGAAGTGTGTCGCCCAGTGATCCGGCTTGATCTGCAGCGATTCGCGATACAGCGCCAGGGCGTCCTCGGGACGATGGCGCTTGTAAAACTCATTCGCCAGGTGATTGATCGCGATGACGTTTTTCGGTGCGGCGGTTACGGCGTGCGCGTAGAGGATCAGGTCGTTCGTCCAGTACACGTTCTGGATGGCGGTGCCCGCGGCCAGCGCACAGCCCAGGACCAGGGTGATCGCCATCGGCACTTGCGGCGCGCCGAACAGTTCCCGCCCGTCTGACTTGATGGACCGAATCGCCCATGCCAGCACGATGGCGAAGCCCACCGAGGGCAGGTACAGGTAGCGGTCGTGCACTAGGTCTTCCTGAATGAACGCGTAGATGCCGGCAATCGGTGGCACCATCAGCACGGCGATCCACCACGAGCCGAACGCGGCCACGCGCGACCGGCGCGACGCCCACACGAGCGCTCCCACCGCCGCCGCCACGCCCGCCAGCGGCAGCACGAAATTCGTCAAGCCCGGCGTGTGCACCAGAGGCGTGTCGTGGAACACCGCCAAGCCCACCGGCCACAGCAGCTCGCGCACGTAGAACCAGAGGAACGACGGCAGGGTCAGCGCCACGTCGAGCCACGGCTTGGCTTCGGGATACCCCAGTCCGCGCAGGACGTAGTGGCGCAGCGCCATATACGCCAGCGCGACCGCGGCATACGGCGAGTACCGCCTCGCCAATGACGCCAGCGTCTCGTCCTGACCGCCGCGACGCGCAAGGATCAGCCGGTCGTAGGCGAACAGCAGTACCGGCACCATGACACCGGTTTCCTTGCACAGCATCGCCAGCCCATACGACGCCGCCGAGGCCGCTCTCCACCATCGCGCGCCTGCGCCGCTGTCGCGCGAGCGCGCGTAGCTGACAAAACTGCCGATCACAAATACTGCCAGCAGCGGCTCGGTCACGCCCGATACCCACGCCACGGTTTCAATATGCGTCGGGTGCAGTCCGTAGATCACGGTTGCGATCGCCGCCGTCAGCCGGTCGCCCGTCACCCGCCGCGCCAGCACGTACACCATCAGAACCACCGCCAGGTGCACGAGCACGGTGGTCGCGTGCCACCACGCGGGATGCAATCCAAACAGGCTGTAATTGATCATCAGCCACAGCTCGAACAGCGGGCGATAGTAATTTCCCGGCTGGCCCGAAAACTGGCTCCAGACATGCTCCACGAACAGCCGCGGCGCATGCTGCCATGAATGGACCCGCGGGTTGCTGACGATTTGCGGCAGGTCGTCATACACGAACTGAAAGCGCAGCGTGTTGACGTACGACAACGCCGTAAGCACCAACGCCAGCACCACCAGCAGCCGCGCCGCATCCGGGCCTGTCGCCGGGCCGACGACACGTGGTGCGCTCTGCCCTGCTGTATCCTCTGCGCTGCTGTTTTTGTTAACGGAGGTTGCTGCTGCCGAGTCTGCCAAAGGCTCTCCCCTGGTTATTGGAGGTGGTCCCGCTATCTTATCGCGGAAGCTACTCCCTCCCCATCAACAACTACCCGCCAGGTGCTGTCCAAAATATAATGAGTGGTCCAAACCTACATGAACGCCATCGAAACCTACGCGCTGGAGAAAACTTATCTCGCCGGCTTCTGGCGCAAGCGTCCCAAAACCGCCCTGAAGCCGCTGACTCTTACCGTCCCCGACGGCGAAGTCTTCGGCTACCTTGGTCCCAATGGCGCCGGCAAAACCACCACGCTCAAGCTCCTGATGGGCCTGATTTTTCCTAGCGGCGGCTCGGCGAAGGTCCTGGGCGCCGACTGGCGCGATCCGCGGGTGAAGGCGCAGATCGGCTTCCTGCCCGAGCAGCCATATTTTTACGATTACCTGACCGCCAGCGAACTTCTCGACTACTACGCCCAGCTCTCCGGCCTCGATGCCCGCGAACGCCGCCGCCGCATTCCCGCCGTCCTCTCGCGAGTCGGCCTGGCTGAATCCGGGCACACGCAGTTGCGAAAATTTTCCAAGGGCATGTTGCAGCGCGTCGGCATAGCACAGGCGATCATTCACGATCCCAAGCTGGTGTTTCTCGACGAGCCCATGTCGGGCCTGGATCCGGTCGGGCGCCGCGAGGTCCGCGACCTGATCCAGTCGCTCAAAGACGAGGGCAAAACCGTCTTCTTCTCGACCCACATCCTCTCCGACGCCGAGGCTTTGTGCGACCGCGTCGCGGTACTGCACAAGGGCGAGTTGCGCGGCGTGGGCGTGGTGCAGGACTTGCTGGCCCGCTTCAGCGGCAAAGTCGAGATCATCTGGGATGGGCCCGCGGCCATGACCGCCATGCAGGCGCTGGGCTCCGAATGTCACTCGACCGGCGACAGCATCCGCGCCGTTCTGGGGCAGGAGCAACTGGACGCCGCCATTGACGCCATCCGCCGCGCACGCGGCCGGCTGATGTCGGTTACGCCGGTCCGCGCCTCGCTGGAGGACTACTTCCTGGAGCAGCTTTCCGAGGGCACGCCAGCGGAGGTGGCGCGATGATGAATCGCGTCGCTGCCATTTCGTTCAACACCTTCCGCGAAGCGGTGCGCGACCGCGTCCTCTACAACCTCATCATCTTTGCCCTGCTGCTGGTCGCCTCGGCGCTGCTGTTCGGCCAGATCTCGATCGGCATCGAGCGCATGGTGCTCATCAATCTCGGCCTGACTGCCGTTTCCATCTTCGGCATCGTCATCGCCATCTTCATCGGGATCGGCCTGGTCTCGAAGGAAATTGACAAGCGCACGCTCTACACCGTGTTGGCACGCCCGGTGCGCCGCTGGGAATTTCTTCTAGGCAAGTTTTTCGGCCTGGTGGGCACGCTGGTGGTCAACACGTTTTTCATGGCGATCGGCTTCTTCGCCGCGCTGCTTTACCTTGTGCATCACTTCCAGCGCGGTGACGCCTACCTCGTGGTGGCGTTCTACTTCATCGTCCTGCAGTTCGTGATCGTCACCGCGGTCGCGCTGCTGTTTTCGTCATTTTCCTCGCCGTTGCTTTCGGCGGTCTTTGCCTTCGCCCTGTTCATCATTGGGACCTTTGCCGAAGACCTGCGCGCGTTTGCCGCGCTTGCCCACGGTCCTGCCGGCTGGATCGCCACCGCCGCGGCCTATCTGGTGCCGAACTTTTCCGCCCTCAACGTCATCTCTTCGGTCGCTCACGGCGAGCCGGTGGCGCGCACCCTGATCGCGTACAACACCGGCTACGCTGTGCTCTACGCTGCCGCCGCCATCTCCGCCGCCGCTTTGATCTTCGAACGAAGAAATCTGAAATGACTTACGAAGACCATTTCCGATTGCCGATTGCCGATTGCCGATTTGTGTTGTTTCGATCACCGGATCACTCGATCGCCAGATCACCAGATATCGCATGAAGCACCGCGCCGCCATCACGGTCACGCTCGCTACGGTGCTGGTGGTGTGCATGAGCGGCGCCGTTCTGCTTCTCCGCCGCATCGACCGCCTGCGCTCGGGCGCGACCCTGGAAGAGGTGCTGTACATTCCTTCGCCGAAGATCCTGAAGCGCATGAGCCTGGGCTACAACGGCCTGGTCGCCGACATCTACTGGACACGCGCCGTGCAGTACTTCGGCGCCAAGCATCGCGCCCGCGCCACCCAGTACCAGCTCCTGGCGCCGCTGCTCGACATCACCACCGAGCTCGATCCCCACCTCATCGTGGCCTACCAGTTCGGCTCCACGTTCCTGGCGCAGAAGCCGCCGGAAGGCGCCGGCCAGCCCGACAAGGCGGTGGCGCTGGTGGAACGCGGCATCCAGGCCAATCCCAATCGCTGGCAGCTCTACTACGAGCTTGGATTCCTGCAGTACATGGAATTGCACGATCCCGCCGCTGCCTCTCGCGCCTTCGAGCGCGGATCGCAGATTCCCGGCGCACACCCGTTCCTGAAAGTTCTCGCCGCCGCCATGGCGCAGCATGCCGGACAACTGCTAACCGCGCGCATGCTCTGGACCACCACCTACGAATCCACTGAAGACCGGATGATCCGCGCCAACGCGCTCAAGCACCTGCGCGCGCTCAAGGTGGATGAGGATGTCCCCAAGCTCGAGGCGCTCGCCGCCGAGTATCAGCGCCGCACCGGACGCCAGCCCGCGTCCTGGGCGGATCTCATCGCTGCCGACCTGCTACGCGGCATTCCTGTCGATCCTATTGGGAATCCTTACAAGCTGGTGCCCGAGGGCCGCGTCCAGGTCGCCGATCCCGACGCCCTGCCCTTCATCAACCAGGGGCTTCCGCCAGGGAAAAAGCCGCGAGAGCCCGGTGCTCGCGCCCTGTAACTTGCGATAATGTATGCTCCGCCGCCTGGCTGCAAGGGAGATTGATGGGGCGAAGCGCAGTCTGCGTTTAAAGCTAACCGCCAATACGGAGTCGCCCTAGTCGGCTACGTAGGGATTTTCATCAGAGTGCCTGTCTTGAGAGTGCCTGTCTTGGACAGTGCCACGACGCGGCAGGGGATATTCTTCTCGTCTTGGGGGAACCGTAGTTCCGTTCCCGTCCAGAACGCGCGCGCAGTCCGCCATGCTGGCGGTACCTTGCGAGGGAAGGCGGTTCGTTTCCAGCATCAGGTCGAGATAGCGCTCGATGCCGTATTGCGCAGCGAAGAGGCAGGGCGTGCTACAGATGACGATTGAGGCTCCCGCTTCCTCCATTTCGTCAAAATGCCAGTTCGGCGACTTGCCGCCGTGCAGTTGATTGACCATGATAGGCACGGAAACGTAAGAGCGGAGCTTGGAGATGGTCTTTAGGTCCCTGATCGCTTCCACCATGACACCATCGGCCCCGGCCTCGGCGTAGGCCACAGCACGCTCGATTCCCTCGGATGGGTCTGAAGCATCAGTGCGGGCAATCACAAATATGCTCTGGCGGGTTCGTAGGACTTTTGACAACTTCGTGAGGTACTCGGGAACGGGAAGGACTTCCTTGCCTTCGAAGTGCCCACAGCGGCGGGGGCGCTTCTGGTCCTCCATCATCACGGCGGACAGCCCGTTTGATTCCAGAATGCGGATGGTGTTTGATGCCACCACCTCATCACCGAAGCCGTCGTCGACGTCTACCAGAACGTGTGTGTGGGGGATGGCATGACGAATCTTGGTCGCAAAATCCGCCATATCGCGCCAGTTCACATAGCCGACATCAGGTAGGCCGTAAGCACTAGCAGCGAAGCCGTACCCACTGCAGAACACGCCCTCGAAGCGTGTAGCCGCGATCTGGGCTGAGAAAACGTCATAAACACCGATGAGGGCAACCAATCTGTTCGTCCGGATGCGGTGCCGGAATTCATTACCCGCATTGGGTCCAGTCAAAACCATGGAAATCCCTTCCTTTGTTGTTGAATTACAGAACCTAGCCATCCACTTGAAGTCCCGAGGGGAAATCGGTGCGTTAGGTGCAATGTTACCGAGCGGGAGTCTCAAAAGGTGTCTGCAATCTTCTGCCCATCTCGCCCGTTGAATGTAAACTGCTGAGAACAAGATGACATTCCACGTGATTCCGGGGTTAAGACCTGGGCGAGCCATGGTTTGTGCAAGGAATTGCACATCCGAGAAGGCTTGTTTCTCATTTGGAACTCGACTCAGCGGCATTGAGTTGACGGCAGAACACGACACCATCGAGGTAGCTGTCGATAACAGCCTTTTTCACAAGTTACGCCCAATCGAAGACTGAGTCATTTGCGTTGATCTTTTGATCTAACGGACTATGAGTTTTCTGCTTCGCGCCGCAATCCTTCTGACGCTCACTGCGACCGCTCTCGCCCAGGCCGATGTCCACAAGATTGCCGAGGCCGTGGACCGCCGCTACAACAACCTGCAGTCGCTGGAATCGCAATTCACCGAGACCTATCGCGGCGCCGGCATGGCGCGCAACGAATCGGGCACGCTCTGGCTCAAGCGTCCCGGCAAAATGCGCTGGGACTATCGCGAGCCCCGCCCCAAGCTGTTCATCTCCGACGGCAAGACCGCATGGTTCTACGTTCCCGGAGACCAGCAGGTGCGAAAGGCTTCCGTCAAGAAACTCGACGACCTCCGCTCTCCCCTCCGCTACCTGCTCGGCAAGACGAAACTGGAGAAGGAATTCACCGGACTGTCGCTCGCGCCCGACGCCAAGCCGCTCGACCCTGGTGACATCGTCTTGCGCGGAGTACCCAAAGGCATGGAAGACCGCGTCAGCCAGGTCCTGCTGGAGATCACCCCCGACTCCCAGATCCGCGCCATCACCATCGACGAGGCCGATGGCTCCACCACCCAGTTCCGCCTTTCCGAGCAGAAGCAGAACGTCCAACTCTCCGACAGCCGCTTCCGCTTCACCCCGCCTCCCGGCGTCGAGACGGTGGAAGCGACAGAAATCTCGCAGTGATCGCCGTCAGCACTCAGTAATCAACTCACTCATGCCGCGTGGTTGGTGGCTGATGCTTTTGGCTCCCCTCGGTTTAATCCTAAGTAGCGGTGCTACACTGGTAAACAAGCAACTCCCTTCGAGGCAGTAGAATTAGCAGTCTGGAATGGCTGAATTTGTCATCAGAATGGCCGACGAGCGCGGCCACGTGCTCGAACGTATGGAGAACGGAGTCTCCTCCGGCGAAGTCCGCGAGCGCTTCGCCCAGCAGGGCTTTCTTGTTTACTGGGTCAAGCCCCGGAGCATGCTGGCGGGTGGGCAGATCCGTCTTCCCCGCCGCCGCAAGATCAGGATGGACCAGTTCGTGGTCTTCAATCAGCAGTTTGTCACGCTGATTCACGCCGGCCTGCCCATCCTGACCGCTCTCGACCTGCTGATCCGCCGCCAGCGCAACCTCTATTTCCGCTCCCTGCTGGAAAACGCTCGCGACCGCGTCCGGGCCGGTGAACTGCTCTCCGACGCCTTTGCCGCGCAGGGGGCATTCCAGAAGATCTACACCACCACGCTGCTGGCGGGCGAAAAAAGCGGCAACCTGGAAGAGGTCCTGAACCGCTACATCGGGTTCCAGCGCCTGGCCATCGCGTTTCGCAAGAAGCTGCTGGCCTCGCTAGTTTACCCGGCGCTGCTCGCCATCCTGGTGGTGGTGATGATTGCATTCCTGGTCACGTACGTCATCCCGCAGTTCGCGACCCTGTATGCCGCCATCGGCCGCCCTGAGGCCATACCGCCGCTCACCCAGGTCATGCTGGCGGTTGGCGTCGGCGCTCAGCATTACGCCGTTCCTGCCGTCGCCGTCCTGCTGATCATATTTGCCTTGCTCTGGCGGTGGGCCAGTTCCGAGAGCGGCGGGATTTACCTCGAGCACCTGCGGTCCCGCATCCCGCTGCTGGGCGATATTTCCCTGAAGCACCAAGTCGCGGTGTTTGCGCGCATGCTGGCGACCTTGCTCTCGGGCGGTCTGCCGCTGGTGCCCGCGCTGGAGACCGCCGGCGCCTCCATGCACAGCCGGCTTTTGGCCAAAAGCATAGGCAAGGCCGCGGTCCGCGTGCGCGAGGGTGCGTCTCTTTCCAAGAGTCTGGAAGAGACCGGCACCATCCCCGACCTCGCCGTCGAGATGATCGAGGTTGGCGAGTCCACCGGCGCTTTGCCTGCGATGCTCACTTCGGTCGCCGAGTTCTTTGAGGAAGACGTGCAGACGGCGTTGGCCGCCGCCATGGCGCTGATCGAGCCCGCGATCCTGATCGTGATGGGCATCATTGTCGCCTTCGTGCTGATTTCGCTCTACCTGCCGATTTTCACCCTCGGCGCCGGAGGCGTGCGATGATGCAAGTTCAGGCGATTCCGGCGTTCTTCCCAGCAGACGTCCTGCTCGGGTCTGTCATTCCGACCCGGGACGAAGTCGAAGGGGAGGAATCCGCTTGTCCTCGGTACTCGGTACCAGGTACTCGGTCCTGGCTGACAACTAACAACTGGCAACGGGCAACTGGTTTTCATGGCAACTGACAAGAAATCGCTGTTCGTCAACGGCGTCAGTGGCGTCGTCGCCGCCACCCCCGCGGAAGAAGAAACGCGCGCCCGCGACCTGGCCCGCCGCTACCGCTGCGAGTTCCTCGACCTGCGCAATCACCATATCCAGCACGAGCTGATGCGCAAGGTCCCGGTCGAGCTCATGTTCCGCTTTAACTTTGTTCCGCTCGAGGAGCTTGCCGACGGTTCTCTCGCCATCGCCATGGCTGACCCCAGCCAGCTCATGATGATTGACGAGATCGGATTCCTGCTCCACAAGCGGATTCGCACCAAGGTCGCCACCCTTTCGCAGATCAGCGACATCCTCAAGAAGACCGAGCAGTCGCAGCGCGTCCTGGATGAGGCCAGCGAGGGCTTTACGCTCGACGTGATTCCGGAGGACGACGCCTCCGACGAGAACATCTCCATCGAGCGGCTCACCTCTGCCGAAGGCGATATCTCGCCCATCATCCGGCTGGTGGACACCACCATCTTCACCGCCCTACAGCGGCGCGCCAGCGACATTCACATCGAAACCCGCGACGACTCGGTGGTCATCAAGTACCGCATTGACGGCGTGCTGCAGCAGGCCATGCAGTCCATCGCCAAGGAGCACCACTCCACCATCCTGTCGCGCGTCAAGGTGATGAGCGAGCTCGACATCTCCGAGCGCCGCGTTCCCCAGGACGGGCGTTTCCGCGTCCGCTACAACAACCGCTTCATTGATTTCCGCGTCTCGATCATGCCCTCCATCCACGGCGAGGACGCTGTGCTCCGCGTGCTCGACAAGGAATCGATGAGCGAGAAGTTCCACAAGCTCAACCTCGACGTGGTCGGCTTCGACGAGGACAGCTTGCGCCGTTTCCGCCGTTACATCAAAGAACCGTACGGCATGGTGCTGGTCACCGGGCCTACCGGCAGCGGCAAAACCACGACTCTGTACGCCGCGCTCAACGAGATCAAGACCGACGAAGACAAGATCATCACCATCGAGGACCCGGTGGAGTACCAGATCCGCGGCATCACCCAGATTCCGGTCAACGAGAAAAAGGGACTGACCTTTGCCCGCGGCCTGCGCTCCATCCTGCGTCACGACCCCGACAAGATCATGGTCGGTGAAATCCGCGACACCGAGACCGCGCAGATCGCCATCCAGTCCGCCCTCACCGGCCACCTGGTGTTCACCACCGTGCACGCCAACAACGTGGTGGACGTGCTCGGCCGCTTTCTCAACATGGGCGTGGAGCCGTACAACTTCGTCTCCGCCCTCAACTGCATCCTCGCCCAGCGGCTGGTGCGCATCATCTGCGATAGCTGCAAGAAGCAGTTGTGCTACCCCGCCCCGGTGCTGGAAGCCAGCGGCCTGGACCCCAAACTCTGGGGCGGCGTTCCCTTCTATGAAGGCGAGGGCTGCATCGAGTGCTCCGGCACCGGCTTCCGCGGGCGGACCGCGATTTCCGAGCTTTTGGAACTCAGTGACCGCATCCGCGAAATGATTCTCGAACGCAAGCCGACTTCCGAGATCCGCCGCGCCGCCCGCGAAGAAGGAATGCATTTCCTCCGCGAATCGGCGCTTGATAAAGTAAAGGCAGGCACCACCACCCTGAAGGAGATCAACAAGGTCACGTTCATCGAAACCACGAGGTAGCCTGAATTTCTTATAGACAGACACTCTTAGGATTGTCATTCCGACCCTGAGCGAAGTCGAAGGGAAGGAATCTGCATTCGCTAAGAGCTAAGAGCTAACAGCTAATGGCTTCTTCCGACAAACCGCGCGTCGCCTGCGAACTCACGCCCGAGCGCGTGATCGCCGCCCGTGCCGCCGACTCCGGCGCGGTAGAAACCGTGTCGGTGCGTACCTTGCCGCCGGGCAGCCTGGCTCCTGGTCTGGCGACCCCGAATGTAGGCAACACCGGCGCCCTTCGCGAAGCCATCTCCGATTCCCTCGCCGCCGTCGGTTCGCGTGGGCGGGACGTGATTGTCGTGGTTCCCGACGCCGCCGTCCGCATCGTCCTCCTCGACTTCGAAGAGTTGCCCGAGCGCCGGCAGGACGCCGACTCCGTCGTCCGCTTCCGCCTTAAGAAGTCCTTGTCCTTCGAGGTCGATGACGCGGCGCTCTCCTACGACGTCCGCCGCAGCAATGGCGCCATCAAGGTAATCGCGGCGGTCGCGCCCTCCGGCGTCCGTGAGGAATACGAATCGCTGTTCCGCGATGCCGGCTACAATCCCGGCGTGGTGCTGCCCTCGATGCTCGCCTCGCTCGGCGCCGTCGAAGCCAGCGCGCCCACGCTGGCACTCAAAGTCGACCTCAGCAGCACCAGCGTCGCCATCGTTCAGGGCGAAGACCTGCTGCTCTACCGCACCCTGGAAAACGCGCACGGCGCCCGGCTCGACGCCACCGCTCTCGCCGACGACATTTATTCTTCGCTCGTCTTCTTCCAGGACAACTACGGCATGAAGGTCGAGCGCATACTGCTCTGCGGGCTGGCTACGGCCCAGGAGATCGGTCCCGCATTGGAATCGCAGACCGGGGCCCGCGTCAGCGATCTGGTTTCCGCCTCGCAAACCGGCGGCCAGAGCGGCCTGGCGCCGGCGTTGTTGGCAGGGGTTGTGGGAGCGTTGCTGGGATGAAGTTCCGCATCAATCTCGCTTCCGAGCCTTACGAGAACGCCCGGCTGTTTTATGTGCGCTGGGGCTCGTTGCTGCTCGCCCTGGCGGTGCTCACCGGCGCGCTGGTTTTCGGCGCCGTCTCGGGCTGGCGCAACGCGCACGGCCTCAGCAGCAAGATCGCCGCCGAAAAAGCCAACCTCGACAAGCTCAGTCGCCAGGAACAGCAGGACATCGCCATCCTCAACAAGCCCGAGAACCGCGACGTGCGCGACAAATCCCTGGTGCTCAACGGCCTCATCCGCAGCAAGGAATTTTCCTGGACCCTGATCTTCTCCGACCTCGAGCACCTGATGCCGGCTCGCCTCCACGTGCTTTCCATTACCCCGCAGCTCGATCAGAACAACGACATCGAGGTGCACATGGTCGTGGCCGGCGATTCGCGGGAGAAGGCCATCGAGCTCATTGAGAACATGGAAAAATCCCGCGAATTCCGCCGCGCCCAGGTGCTGTCGGAAAGCGATACTCGCCGCGAACAACCCGGCACCCAGGTCGTCGACACGGTGCAGTTTGAAATCATCGCCCAGTACGTGCCGGTCGCCCCTGCCGCGGCCGCCGCGCCGGGAAGGAGCGGTGAGTAATGGCCAACCTGCGCCAGGCCCGCCGCCGCATCTACGTGGTTCTGGGTGTGCTGCTCGCCGTGGACATCGCCGCCGCCATCGTGCTGCTCACGCCCATCGCCGGGTCCGGCGCCGCTCGCCAGCAGGAGTTCGCCGCCATCCGCCGGCAGTTAAAGCAGAAAATGCTGCTTGTCATCCCGCCTGACCAGGTGCAGTCCCGTGTGGACCAGGCGCGCACCCAGATTGATGCCTTTTACAAGGACCGCCTCGCCGGCGGCGCTTCGGCCCTCAGCGCCGAACTCGGCAAGCTTGCCGCCGCCAGCGGCGTCCGCCTGAACTCCGTCCACTACCTTGAGCTCGACTCCGACCTCCCCGGCCTCATCCACGTCCGCGTGGATGCCAACATTTCGGGCGACTATGTTGCTGCCGTCAAGTTCATCAACGCTGCCGAGCGTGACAAAATGTTTTTCATCGTGGACCAGGTCAACCTCGGCGAGCAGCAGGGCGGAACTGTCCGCCTCGCCGTCGGCCTGGAAACTTATGTGAAGGGTGCAGCGGAATGAAGCTGGGCGCCGAAAATCGGACGACGGCCATGGTGGCCATTGCCCTCATGGTCATCGCCGTCTTCATGATCGTGCGCATGTGGAGTGGTGGAGGCCAGCCCGCAGCTGCCGCCACTCCCACCCCGGTTCAGCCGGAAGCTGCCGCTACGCCCGCGCCCGCCCGCGGACGCCGCGCCGCCCGTGGTAGCCGTGGCGCCGCCCGCAACGCGCCCTCGGGCTCCGCCGTCACCCTCGACCCGCGTCTCCGTCTTGACCTTTTGAAGTTGAGTGAAGAAACCGAATACAAGGGCGCCGGCCGCAACATCTTCCGCGCCGAAGCGGAGATTCCCAAGCCGGTTGAATCGCCCATCAAAGAGGCCTCGAAGACTCCTCCTCCTCCGCCGACGGGCCCGCCTCCGCCACCGCCGATCAACCTCAAATTTGTTGGCTTCGCCAGCGGGACGGGCGAACCCACCAAGGTGTTTCTCACGCAGGGTGATGACATCTTTGTCGCCGCCGAGGGCGAAATCGTCAACCGCCGTTACAAGGTCATGAGGATCAATGCCAACTCCGTCGAGATTGAGGACGTCCTCAGCAACAACCGCCAGACCATTCCTTTGTCTGCCGGTTAGTCCGTTGACCTCGGAGCCACCGAGTTCACCGGTTAAGAAAGCGGTGGTTGCCGGCCTGGCGGAACGATGGCATCCTGATAAACTACAGCCAATGGCTTCCCGCTTCCGCCGCCGCTCCCCCCAGTCCGGTTACGTCCTGATGGTCATCATGTTCCTCATGGTCCTCCTGATCGTGGGCTTGCTCGCCACCGCGCCCGCCATCAAGACTCAGATCCAGCGCGACCGCGAGCAGGAAATGATTCATCGTGGAGCGCAGTACTCCCGGGCCATCAAGAAATACTTTAAGAAATTCGGACGCTATCCCGGCACCATCGAACAGCTCCAAAACACCAACAACCTCCGCTTCCTGCGCAAGCAGTACAAGGACCCGATGACGCCCGACGGCAAGTGGCGCCTGCTCCACGTTGGCGACGTGAAGCTCGGCACCACTTCCAATGTCGGCACGCCGGTTTCCGCCATGGGCACCCAGGGCGGCGCCGGCGGCAACCTCGGCCGGCCTGCGGGTCAGTCTGCCTTCGGGGGATCGCCAGGAACCCTGGGCGGACCCGGAGGCAGCTTTGGCGGAGCGGCAGGGGGCCTGGGTGGAGCGGGCGGCACAATCGGCGGTCTTGGCGCCATGGGCGGATCGTCGCCCTCGGCCGCAGGCGCCACCGGCACGCAGACATCTCCCGGGGGTGCAGTCGGATCGCAGGCATCCACCACCGGTTCCAGCAGCATGATCTCCAGCACCAACGCCATCGGCGGCGGCGTCATCATCGGCGTCTCCAGTCTCAGCGAAAAGGAAGGCTTGCACGAGTTCAACGAGAAGACCCACTACAACGAGTGGTTCTTCTTCTATGACCCGACCATGGATCGCGGCGGCCTCATCACCGGTCCTTTCACTGGCAAGACCTTCACGGCCGCCGGCGGTTTTGGCACGCCTGCCAGCGCCCTCGGCCAGCAACAACCCAGCGCCTTTGGCCAGCCTTCGTCGTTCGGCCAGTCCGGCGGCATGGGCCAGCAAACACCGCAGCAGCCACAGCAACCGCAAAGTCCGCGCTAAAGGCCGGCTGCCGAACGCCGATCACCGGCAAGCAAAAAGCCCCGCGTTTCCGCGAGGCTCTTGAATTTGCTTTAGCTAATCGCTAAGAGCTAACAGCTAAAAGCTTCTTACACGTTGAACGAAGATCCGCACCCGCACGTGCTCTTCACGTTCGGGTTCTCGAACTTGAACCCGGCGCCTTCCAGCGTCTCGACGTAGTCCACCTGCGCGCCGTTCAGGTACATCAGCGAAGTCGCGTCCACGTACACCTTCAGGCCGTCGAAATCGTAGCTCTTGTCCATCAGCCCGGGCGCGTTTTCGAACGACATGGAATACGAAAATCCGGAGCAGCCGCCTCCAACCACGCCCACGCGCAGTCCCGCCGGAGCAGGGTTCTGCTGGGACATGATTTCCTTCACCTTCGCGATCGCGTTGGGTGTCATGTTGAGCGGGGCAGTCTTAGTTGGGGTGGTCGTCGTGGTCGCCATTTCTTCTCCTCTGAATGATTTCCGAGCCAAATTATACCATCGAAGCCATGCCCGTCACATCTCGCTGTGACCTGCAGTTGGCTCCTGTGATTCCATTCCGTTAGATGATTTCCCCTGGCGCGGGGTCGCACCCAAATCCTCCGCCTGGCTGGCAGCGCCCGGCCTCTTCAGCCCTCCGGGTAATGCCTTGACGCTTGCGCCTTGCGCCGGGCTGAAAATAATCCCCGTTTTCGCCCTCCCCGCGGGCATATAATTTGGCGAGGTTCCGCCCGTATTGGGACCTGGGAACATAACAACCGAGGTGGCGCATGTCATCGACGTTGACCAATCTTCTGATCGTCTGGGGCGTGCTGACGGCCGTCCTGGTCATTCTCCTGATCTACCGCAGCACCTTGGCCATGCGTGAGGATGATCAACTTTTCCTCAGCGACTCCGAATCCCACATGCAGATCGAGCAGCAGCAGGTGATTGCCCGCCTCAACAAGGTCAATTTGCCGGTTCGCATCCTCGGCGGCGCTTCCGGCTTGCTCATCCTCGTCATCGCCGGCCTGTGGATTTACGAAGGCCTCAGCCGCGTCCAGTAGCTGGGACGCCCAGCGGTGCGCCGGTCAGGTTCGAATCTTGGAAATCCCCGGATTGCCCTTTGTGAAATCAGGCGGGACGCCGTTTGGCGTCCCGCCTGATTTGATCGGTCAGTACCGGAAGCTAATGCGCCACGGCACGCTTGGCGCCGAGTTATTGTTTGTGATCCGCACCTCGAGGTAGTGTCCAGCAGCGACCGTAACAGCGCTGGAACTACTGCAACTCGAGCTGGTGCTCGAATTGACGGTACACGTCAGGAGTACGGTTGCGGTGGACGGGGTGGCATCCAGCACGTTCACCGTGTAGCTCTGAGCTCCGGTTGGAGCACCGGAGGTGAACGCCTTCAAATCGGCAACTGTGCCGCCGCTAGCAGGCACCGGCCCCGCCAGGAGGGTCACATCGCTGGAGAATCCGCTGACGCCCGCCAGGCAAGCGCTGTGATTACTCGTACCAAGCTCGATGTTCCCGACGCATTGTCCGCTGGAGACGCTCGCAGTGCTGAAGAATGTCGCGACGCCCGCGGCGCCGGTCGCCCCGGTTGCACCCGTCTCGCCCTGAGGACCCTGCGGCCCTTCAGGACCGTTTGCACCCTGCGGACCCTGAGGACCTTGCGCGCCCTGCGGACCCGTTGCCCCAATTGCGCCCGTGGGACCCGCCGCTCCCCTGAGTCCCGCTCCCGGCCCGGAGAGAACAACGTCCGCAAAAAAGGCGACGATGCCATCGTCCGTGGTGGGGAAGGATCCGGGCAAAGCGTACCGGCTGTTGAGTACGGTCAAGGGGGAACCAGGGTAGTCGCTTGGAAGCATAGTCAGTCCGTTAAAAGTGTATCCAAATGACACGGTGGTGTTGAACGACACCGTGTAGATATCACCTGCTGTAACTGTCAGCGGCGTAGGCAGATCTTGCACCTGCCATCCGGAAGCAGTTTCGCTGGCGAAGGTTACGCTTGCCAGCAGTGTGCCGGTCAGGCTCCAGATGTTACCGACACGTGGCGAGGTGGTGTCGCCGGGGATCTTGTAGAACCGAATACTCGTGATTTGCCCCGACGCATTGACACGGAATTTCGTGCCCAACTCGTAAACGCCAGAAATGGTATCCAACGGTGCTACGTTCCCGTACATCGTGCTGGTCGTATTTGGGCCCATATCCCAGGCCCCGTTCGCCTTGGGACCGTACAGAAAACCGCCGTTAAGGTCCACATAGACGTCGCCATCTGCGCCAACGCCGGCATCCGGCGCGCCGTGCCCGGATATAACCGTCTTGCCGTTAACGCCGGTTGGGCCTTGCGGACCGGTTGCACCCGTTAAACCAATCGGACCCTGCGGACCCACCTCGCCTTGGACACCTTGTGGTCCCTGCGGACCAGTTGCGCCGGCGTCGCCCGTGTCGCCTTTGAGGCCCTGCACACCTTGCGGACCTGCGGGGCCTGCCGGACCTTGCGCGGCGAACAGAGCCCAGTTCGTGGTATCGACATCCGGAGTTGACGCCGCGTTGTTGGCCTGCAACGCCACGTAGCTGGCGCCGTTGTAGCTCACCACGTCGTTGCCGGCATAGCTGCTGTTAAGAACGAAATTGCCCCGGTCGATGAAGCTCAGCCCGGCGTCGCCGGTGTCGCCTTTCAGGCCCTGCACACCTTGCGGACCCTGCGGACCAGTTGCGCCGGCGTCGCCCGTGTCGCCTTTGAGGCCCTGCACACCCTGCGGACCTGTTGGGCCCGCCGCACCTTGTGCGGCAAACAGCGCCCAATTCGTGGCATCGACATCCGGAGTTGACGCCGCGTTGTTGGCCTGCAACGCCACGTAGCTGGAGCTGTTGTAGCTCACCACGTCGTTGCCGGCATAGCTGTTGTTAAGAACGAAATTGCCCCGGTCGATGAAGCTCAGCCCGGCGTCGCCGGTGTCGCCTTTCAGGCCCTGCACACCTTGCGGACCCTGCGGACCCTGCGGACCAGTTGCGCCGGTGTCGCCCGTGTCGCCTTTGAGGCCCTGCACACCTTGCGGACCCTGCGGACCAGTTGCGCCGGCGTCGCCCGTGTCGCCTTTGAGGCCCTGCACACCCTGCGGACCTGTCGGGCCCGCCGCACCTTGTGCGGCAAACAGCGCCCAATTCGTGGCATCGACATCCGGAGTTGACGCCGCGTTGTTGGCCTGCAACGCCACGTAGCTGGAGCTGTTGTAGCTCACCACGTCGTTGCCGGCATAGCTGTTGTTAAGAACGAAATTGCCCCGGTCGATGAAACTCAGCCCGGCGTCGCCGGTGTCGCCTTTCAGGCCCTGCACACCTTGCGGACCCTGCGGACCGCGGACCAGTTGCGCCGGTGTCGCCCGTGTCGCCTTTGAGGCCCTGCACACCTTGCGGACCCTGCGGACCTGTTGTTGGGCCCGCCGCACCTTGTGCGGCAAACAGCGCCCAATTCGTGGCATCGACATCCGGAGTTGACGCCGCGTTGTTGGCCTGCAACGCCACGTAGCTGGAGCTGTTGTAGCTCACCACGTCGTTGCCGGCATAGCTGTTGTTAAGAACGAAATTGCCCCGGTCGATGAAGCTCAGCCCGGCGTCGCCGGTGTCGCCTTTCAGGCCCTGCACACCTTGCGGACCCTGCGGACCCTGCGGACCAGTTGCGCCGGTGTCGCCCGTGTCGCCTTTGAGGCCCTGCACACCTTGCGGACCCTGCGGACCAGTTGCGCCGGCGTCGCCCGTGTCGCCTTTGAGGCCCTGCACACCCTGCGGACCTGTCGGGCCCGCCGCACCTTGTGCGGCAAACAGCGCCCAGTTCGTGGCATCGACATCCGGAGTTGTCGCCGCGTTGTTGGCCTGCAACGCCACGTAGCTGGAGCCGTTGTAGCTCACCACGTCGTTGCCGGCATAGCTGTTGTTAAGAACGAAATTGCCCCGGTCGATGAAACTCAGCCCGGCGTCGCCGGTGTCGCCTTTCAGGCCCTGCACACCTTGCGGACCCTGCGGACCTTGCGGGCCTGTCGGACCCGCCGGGCCCTGGGCGCCGGTGAGAACGATGTTTAACGTCGGATCGTGGCTGGTCGAGGTGCTCTCCTTGCTATCAAATGCCACCGAAGTCGAGTAGCCAGATGTCGGGACTATGACGATTCCGTAGTTGGAAGAGGGATCATTAATCCACGCCTGCACCTGCGAGGTAATGTCAATAACGATGTAGCCATTGACTTGACCGTTGGAAACGCACAGCGGATGCGTAGGATCGGCAGTCGCGGGAATCGGACTTGCGCAGCTGCCACCAAGCATGAGCGAGCCCGGTCCTCCACCCGGCTGGTTGTTCCAAGTCAGGTTCGTCTCCGACCATGACCCGTTTGCCAAGCGAATATCGAATGCGCCGGGTGTGGTGGCCGCGGTGACAAACAACTTCAATGTCGCCTTGGTCACGCTGGAACCCGCCGGCACCTGCGACAAATCGAACTTCAGGTAGGTGTACGTCGGCTGGGCGCCCGCCTGTAAGAGTAGCGAGGTCTGGCCGCCGGAGTTCGTGGCCGGATTGACCTGCGTGACGTAGGCATCGTCGGTGACCGGCGCCTGTGCCGATGCTACGGACGGGTGGAATGCCAGGAAAGCCAGCATAAGAATTGCTGTGGCGCTCAGTCGGACGCGCAGTCTTGACATACAGAATCTCCTCCAAGGTTTCGCCATTCTGCATTCACCGGGGTAACAGAGAAAGGGCACTTTGGTTACCAAAGGGGTACTTTGGTTCCGAAAGAGCACTTTGGCTTCGAAAGAGCACGCCAGTTTCCATAGTTGGTTTTGGCAGTTAACTGCCGCAGAATCAGTCGGAAACCGCAATTCTCTAGACCGCCGAAATCATCAAGACTGCAAACACTTGCAACTTGGCAGAACGCGCTTCCACCTACTTTAGTGGAATACACCTTGTTGAAATGCACCTAATGGCCGCGCGTTTAAAGAGGGAGTCTGTATATAATTGAAAACGCAAATGCGAGAGTGGCGGAACTGGCAGACGCACCAGACTTAGGATCTGGCGGGGCAACCCGTGGGGGTTCGAATCCCCCCTTTCGCACCACAGAGTTTCAGTTTCGAGTTTCAGTTTCAGCAGCAGAGGTCCCTCGCTGCCGCTCGGGATTTCGCCTGCGGGCTCGCGCTCGGCTGCACCTCGCTCACGCCCGCAAAGCGGCTCAAAGTTCGAATCCCCCCTTTCGCACCATTACCTTCCGGCCTGCTTGCTTTCCTCTTGAAACTGGCCACTGGAAACTAGAAACTCGCCTGCGTGCACCTGCACGCCTCACTCATCCTCTTTTTCGCGGCTTTCGGTGCCGGCGTGCTGAACTCCATTTTCGGCGGCGGCAGCTTTCTTTCCTTCCCGACACTGTTGTTGACCGGCGTTCCGCCCATCCACGCCAATGCCACCAACACCGCCGCGCTCTGGCCCGGAACCGTCGCCAGCACCGCCGCCTACCGCCGCGAGGTCGCCGCTCATGCCCGCCTCCTGCCGCTGCTGACCATGGTGGGCGCTGCCGGCGGAATCATCGGCGCCAAGATCCTGCTGCGCACTCCGCAATCCATATTCATGCGCCTGATTCCCTGGCTCTTGCTGGTCGGAACTTTATTCTTCGTTTACGGCGTCCGCATTGCCCGCTGGGTGCGTGAGCGCACTCAGCACCGCCCCCGCGTCTCCGCCGCCACCCGCGCCGTGACCGTCGTGTTGCTGTTGCTGATCTCCATCTACATCGGATACTTCGGCGCCGGCGTCGGTATCCTGGTGGTTGCCGTATTCGCTCTCATGGGACTGGAGAGCATGCACGCCATCAACGGACTGCGTACCTACCTGGTCAGCGTTGCCAACCTGGTGGCGATCGTCACGTTTATCGCCGCCGGCGCCGTTCTCTGGCCGCAAGCGTTGGTCATGGTCACCGGCGCCGCCCTCGGCGGTTACGGCGGCGCCCATTACGCCCAGAAAATGGACCCGCGGCGCGTCCGTCAATTTGTTATTTTTATCGGCTTCGCCACCTCCGCCTACTTCTTCATCCGCACAGCTTAGGGTCTGGCATCCTGAACGCCAGTTGCGCGCGTTCAATCACCAGATCACCCGATCGGTTAGAATTCCCCCATGGCCTTCCCAGCTCAGCCCAACATCAAGCTCGTCACCACCGCCGAGTACCGCGAAAACTATGCCAACAGCGTGCAGGTGCGCGTCAACGTCTGGGACTTCTTTCTTGTCTTCGGTACCCTCCAGCAGCCGAGCGAGCACGAGGTCGAGGTGCGCAATTACCAGGGCATCTATCTCAGCCCGCAACAAGCCAAGGCCCTGATGAGCATCCTCCAGCAGAATGTATCGCAATACGAGAAAACCTTCGGCGAGATCAAACTCGACCCGCACATGACCGTCCCTGGCGGCGTCAACTGACCGATTCTTGATGGAGCGCGCTCGCAGCACGGCGCGTCCCCGCATGTCTGCGGTCCCCTGCCCCCCCGCCATTTGCGCCCGTGTATCATCCTTGCCGTGCCGACGACCTCCGCACGCGCGCCGCTCTTGACGAAATCAACAATCGGCAATCGACAAACAGCAATTCTGTTGCTTCTGCTTATTGCAGGCCTCCTCCTCACTCACTACCCGCTGCTCCGTCTTCCCTACTTCTGGGACGAAGCCGGCTACTACATTCCCGCCGCACGCGACCTCCTGGTCAACGGCACACTGATCCCAACCTCAACCCTGAGCAACGCCCATCCGCCGCTGCTGATGGCGTATCTGGCTGCCGCCTGGAAGATGTTCGGCTACTCACCGCTGGTCACGCGCTGCGCCATCCTGCTGGTTGCCGCCTTCACTCTCCTTGCCGTCTACCGTCTGGCGTGCCGGGTCAGCACTACCGGAGTCGCCATCGCGTCGCTCATCTGCACCGCGCTGTATCCAGTCTTCTTCTCGCAAAGCGCGATGGCCCATCTCGACCTCGCCGCCGCAGGCCTGATTCTCTGGGGCGTTTATTTTTATCTCGCCGATCGCCGCATTGCCGCCATCATCTTCTTTGCTCTCGCCTGCCTCGCCAAAGAAACCGCCGCCCTCGTCCCGCTGGCGCTTTGCGCTTGGGAGTTGAGCGCCCGCGCGATCGCCAATCGACAATCTTCACTCTCCAATGCCGTTGCAATCACCCAATCACCCGATCACCAGATCACCCGATCTCTTCTCCTTCTCCTCTCGCTCCTTCCTCTCTGCGCCTGGTTCGCCTTCCACTACGCACGCACCGGACACGTCTTCGGCAACCCCGAATTCTTCCGCTACAATCTGGGCGCCACGCTCAATCCCGTGCGATTTCTGGCCGCGTTCGCGCTGCGACTCTGGCACCTGCTCGGCTACATGAACATGTTCCTGCTGACGCTGGCCACCGCCGTGGCCATGTTCCTTCCACCGCGCATCAGCAACAGCGGACGGCAAACACCGGCCATTGCGGCGCGCGTCCAGGCAGTTTTTTACGTGCTAATCCTGGTTCACCTGGTCGCGCTTTCCATCCTCGGCGGCGCCGTCCTGGCGCGCTACCTGCTTCCGGTTTACCCGCTGGTTATGATTCTGTGTGTTTCCACGCTGCGCCGGCGCCTGCGGTGGTGGCATGGGTTCGTCGCCCTCATCTGCGCAGGATTTCTGATGGCGCTGGTCACCGACCCCCCGTACCGCTTTGCGCCCGAAGACAATCTTGCCTGGTCGGATTATGTGCGGCTGCACCAGTCCGCCGACGCTTTTGTCGCGCAGCACTATCCCGCGGGGCGCGTTCTCACCGCGTGGCCTGCTTCCGACGAACTCACGCGTCCCTGGCTCGGTTATGTTCCCCAGGCTGTGCCCATCGTCCGCATCGAGGATTTTTCCGCCGCGCAGATCCTCGGCGCTGCCGACGCGCGCTCCAGTTACCGCGCAGCGCTTGTCTTCTCCACCAAGTTCGAGCCTCGCCACCTGCTGCGCGTGCCTGGGTGGGAACGGCTGCAGGAGCGCTTCTTCGGCTATCACCGCGACCTACCACCTGAACTCATCGCCCGCATGCTCGGCGCGCGTATCGTTTTCGGGCAGCGCCTGGGCCAGCAGTGGGTCGCCGTGCTCGAGGTCGAATCCATCGAGAATGCCCGCCTGGAGCATTTCTGATTTGTGATTTGTCAGCTGGCGCAACTGAATTAAGAATGAAGAATTAAGAATGAAGAATCAAAACCGAGCTCGCGGCGCTTCTCATTCTTCATTCTTACTTCTTAATTCTTACCTCCCTGCAGCCTGGCGGCTGAAACCAGTTTTCTTGCCTCTTGGAAGATTTTCCTGAACATCTTTTCCGTCAGCTTGCCCGTGTTCGTGTTCTGGTTCGACGGGTGGTATGACGCCAGCAGAATCCTGCCGCCGGGCGTCACGTAGCGCGCGCCATGCGCGAAAACATATTCCTTCTTGCTCTTCAGCTCGCCGCGGCGGCGCAGGTAATTCAGGTAGGCATCGAATCCGATTCGCCCCAGCGCGACGATCACTTTCACATTCTTCAAGCCCGCAATCTCGCGATCGAGGAACGGTGCGCAGTTCGCGATCTCCTCCGGCGCCGGCTTGTTCTGCGGAGGCGCGCAGCGCACGGCGGCAGTGATGTAGGCGTCCTTCAATTTCAATCCGTCGCCGACGTGTGTCCCGTTGGGCTGCGAGGCGAAGCCGGTCGAGTGCAGCACCGGGTACATGAAGTTCCCGGAAGAGTCGCCGGTAAACGGCCGCCCGGTGCGGTTGGAGCCGTGCGCGCCCGGCGCTAATCCGACGATCAGCACACGCGCGTCAGGATCGCCGAAGCCGGGGACCGGCTTGCCCCAATACTCCCACTCGCGATAGGCGCGGCGCTTCTGGCGTGCGACGGTGCGGCAGTGCTCCACCAGCCGCGGGCAGCGCGTGCACGCGATCACTTCCTTGTTGAGCTGATCCAACCAGGCCGGCATGTGGGACGCCATTTTATAAGATCGGGTGATCTGGCGATCGGGTGATCGGGTGATTTGAGCGAGGCTTCAACTGACTTCGACTGTGCCGATCGCCTGATCAGAGGACAGGCCGCGTTCTTAACTCACAACTGCGAACACTCCCAGGCGCTTCTCCGACTCGGTCAGCGCCTCCATCTGCTGATCCAGAGCGCCGTACTCCTGGCGGTTCACGGCCCGGAAGGCGCCGTAGGAATCCTCGTCGTCCCAGGTGTCAATGGTCACGTAGCGGCCAGGGTCGGTGATGTCGTGGAGCAACTGCGTGCCCTTGTAAGCGGCGTCGCGCTTGAAGAATTCCGCCCAGGTGCCGCCGTCGGCGTAGTGGCGTTCGAAGTCGCTGCGCTGCTCCTCGCGCACATGGAATTCCCACACGATCTGGATCATTCCTCACCTGCTTGTGTGCGATGCATTAGACAACTTGCATGCGTGGGAAGCAAGCAGCGCGGGTGGCACGCGCGCGAGGAGTAATCCATGAGTTATTAACGTCTTGCGGCGAGTGTTTACCCGGAGGGGCTTCAAGCCTGCGGCAAAGATTGGCCCCCGAGAATCGGCGTTAACGCTGAGGCAGGCCAACGGCGCGCCAGAATGTGGACCACCCGCCGGACGCTGAGGTTTCACCTTCCACTTAAAGGTACTTCAGCCTTTCCCAATGCGCATCCTGGAGACGGAATGAAAGAGTCCAAAAACATTCAGGAGCCACAAGACCACGCCAATCACCACAACGGCGTTCAAAATCGACTTGATGGACGCTGCCATTGGGACGAAGCGATTCACCAGCCACAGAAGGACTCCCACCACGATCAGGACTTCCACTACTTGAATTAACGGCATAATCTTTGACCTCCGAGTTGTTCGCAGGTGGAGAACCGGTGACCTGCTGTGCGGTGTTGCTGCACTCTTATCTCAATGCCATCCTAGAAGCGGTGAAGAAGGCTGTCTGTACCCTAATGACCATAAAGTTGTTTTGCTGTTGTTCTGACCGCGCTTCAGACGAGTGGTCCACCCGCCCGCCTCGGTGCTGGTGTCGGTGGGAGGCTCGAACTGGGGATGCGCGCTGATGGTCCGCGAGACGCGGCTGGCGGTGCAAAACCTGGCGGAAGAAGCGAGGATCAGCAGCCGATCCTGATCCTGGGGCGCCCAGCCCTGCCCGCCAGCGAAAAAGTGCACGCGCCTGTCCAAGGCCGAATGTCGCCGCGTGTTACGAATTCAGAACAACTCATCGGTTTTTGGTGACCCGAACTCGTCCTTGTTTATTGTGTCGCCGTGATCGCATGACGCAGGGAAAGCCGCCGTTAAACGCCCAGCATCAGTCGCCGTCACAGATTGCCGTGATGTTAGTCACTGCTGCACATAATTTTCTGCGACGTTTCGGTCGGCAACGCACATTCCAGGGGAACACGAGTGCGTGTCTTTTCCCTCCCGCCGATCCCTGGGCCGCCTCGCGCTCGCACTAAGGAGAACATGGTGTTCACAAAAGCAGTATTGGGTTGGATTGCACGCGATATCGCTGTGCTATGTCTTCTTTTGCTGGTGACTGCCGCGTCTCAACCGGCGCAGGCGCAACGCGGCGCGCTCACGGTCGCCCGCGGCCTCGACCAGTTGACCCAGGAGGCGGAGCTGATTGTCCACGGATCGGTCAGGTCGGCCAAGGTTGAACCGCACCCGCAGTTCCCCAACCTGATGACGGTCGTGATCTCTTTCGACGTGCAGGACACACTGAAGGGAAAGGCACAAAAATCCATCCAATTTCGGCAATACGTCTGGGACATCCGCGACCAAGGGGATAAGGCGCGCTACGGGAAAGGCGAGGAGCTTTTGCTTATGCTTGGCCCGGTATCGAAGTACGGCCTCACCAGCCCGGTCGGACTGGAGCAGGGGCGATTCCGCATTGTGCGCGACAGAAATGGGCAAGCGACTGCCATCAACGGCCGCGGCAACGCGGGATTGTTTCAACAGACGGAGGCTCGAGCCCGAGCCCAGGGGATCAAGCTTTCCGTTCGCCAGTCCGCACTCATCCATCAGCAGCAGCCCGGACCGGTGCCTCTCAGCGATCTGAAAGACGCCATCCGCACGTTTGCGAGGACGCAATGAATCACACCCGCCGCTTCGTTCTCATACTGCTGGTGGTCTCGATTTCTCCACTGTTCTGCTTCGCCGGCGGACCGCTGGTGGTGGGCGGGCCTGCGGTAGGAACCCGAGCGGCCTTCGGCAAGGACGGTCAGCCGTTCACGTGGAATCCGGCAAGCATGCCGATTCAGTACCGAGTTGATCCGGGGCCCTTCGCCGTCACTCCCACAGGAACCCAGGTGGTTACGAACGCAACCGGCCTAACGCGGGTCGCGGCCATGTTCGATGTTTGGCATGCTGTCCCGACCGCATCGATTTCCTTCTCCTATGCCGGTCCGTTGCTGCCGGCGGGAAGTTACACCGGTGGAGATCTAACGACTGTCCAGCAGTTCAACGACGTCATAGGTTCGTGCAAGTCAGCCAAACAGAACCCGGTCATTTTCGATGGCGACGGTTCACTGATGTCCGGCCTCGGATTGCCCGCCGAAGTTATTGGGTTCGACCAGCCCTGTGCAGTCGATGCCACCAATGGATTTCTGACCGGCAGCGCCGTCGTGCTGAACGGCAAGATGCAGGACGGCATCAGTTCACAGGGGCCGCCGCCCAATTACGAACTGACCGCTAATGAATTCGACGAAGCCATCACCCACGAGATCGGGCACTTCATCGGACTGGATCATTCGCAAATCAACTTGCAGGCGCTGACGAGAAACACCTTCCCCTGCGACCTGGACCTGCTGGCGGGGCTGCCGCTGATGTTTCCCGAGCTCGTCTGCCAGGCGCACAAGGACGCCGGTCTGCCGCCGCTCGCGCCGGACGATGTGGCATGGGTCTCGACCTTGTATCCAAGCGCTTCCTTCGCCAGCAGCTACGCGACGATCAGCGGGACAATTTATTTCTACGATGGAATCTCTCAGTTCCAGGGCGCCAATGTCATCGCCCGGGTGGTGGACGACCCCGCAACAGCGCAGGATGAATCGCGCCGTGTAGCCGTGTCGGTGATCTCGGGGTACCTGTTCACCGGCAATCCCGGACAAAGCGTAACTGCCAGTTTGCCGGAATCCTTTGAGAACAACACCAACGGTGACCCCAACGGTTCGCGTAATTCGCAGTTGATCGGCTACTACCAGATCGCCGTGCCCCCAGGGACGTACACGGTGGAGGTGGAATCGATCTACTACGCGTTTGTGGGCGGGTCCGGTGTCGGGCCGCTCAGCTCTCCGGTTGCGCTGGCGGGCGCAGCCGAGTTCTGGAACAAGGATGAATCGGCGTTTGATTTTTCGCTCCAGCGCGACACGATTACCGTACACGCCGGCGACAAGATCACTGGCATCGACATCATCCTCAACGGCCAGTTTCTGCGTTTTGATCAGTACGAAGACAGCGGCGGGCTGTTTGACGCCCCCTTCGCCTTGCCGCTCGGCATGGGTGCGGAGGTGCGGGCATGAGAACCGCGCCACGCAAGTTACTTCCAATAATGCTGCTCGCTCTGGGAGTTTGGAATGCCTGCGGCGGCGGAGGTGGCGGATCGTCTTCCACGCCCACTGCCCCGCCCACGCCGCCGACCCTCGCAATCACGACCGGGTCGCCGCTGCCGGGCACATTGCAGGGCCACGCCTATTCCACGACTTTGGCGGCGAGCGGCGGGAGCAGCCCGTATCACTGGTCGATCGCGCCGATATCGCAAACTGCGTTGTTCGTGAATGGGCTTTCGATTGACCAGAACACGGGAGTGATTTCGGGAACGGCAAGCTTCCTGGGCACGGCGGGTTTTGTCGCGACCGTAAGCGATTCCGCATCGCCACCCCAGACGGCGACAAAAACGTTCACCATCACGGCCAGCACGCCGCTGGCAGTCGTCCCGACGCAGAACGTCAACGCGCAGGAGTTCAACGACATCGTCCCGATCAGCCTGCAGTACTCCGGGGGCGTCGCACCGATCACCTATTCGTTTAACCATTCCTGCCTGCCTGCTGGGCTAAAGGCGGGCGACGGTACGGTTAGTGCGCAGGCCATCATTTTCGGAATACCGATCAGCACCGGCACGTACCAGTGTCAGATCACCGTGCAGGATTCCTTCTCCCCGCCGGAGATGGGCACGCAACTGATCACCATCGTCGTCAAGCCTCCGCCACTTGCCCTGCCTCCCTACTCATTACCGACGAAACTGCTGCTGAACCGGCCCTTCAGCGGACGTGTGATTGCCATCGGCGGAGTGCCACCCTACTCTTTTGCTGTGACTTCCGGTTCGTTGCCAGCGGGAATGGGAAGCGTGGAGGCGAACACAGGCCAAGTCAGCGGCACGCCGAGCACACTGGGGTTTTCGACGTTCACTGTGAAGGTTATTGACTCCAGCTCGACTCCACAATCCGTGTCGCAGGCCTTCGGGATCACCGTGTCGCAGCCGTTGGGCCGTAATGACAGCCCGGCTACCGCAACAGCCATTGGCAACGGCAGCATACAAGCGTCGATTAGCCCGTACATCGATCCTACGAATGGAACTCCGACGCCGGGAGACAATGACTACTACAAACTGGTGTCGTTGGGCGGCGCTACCGTGCACGTAGAAACTGTCGGATCAAATCCCATCGACACTGTAATCGAGATTGTGGACGCCAACGGGCATCAGTTCGCCACTTGTCGCCAGCCCGGTGACACCGGCGCCAGTTTCACTTCGCCCTGCCTGAACGATGACATCAGCTCGAGCACTGTAGACTCGGCGCTGGATTTCCAGGTGCCGGGAGCCACGAATGTCGCGAACACCTTCTACGTCCATGTTCTGGACTGGCGGGGCGACGCGCGGCCGGAAATGACATACACTCTTTCCATTTCCGGGCTTGTGGCAGCACTGAGCATTGATACGACATCGCTGGCGGCGAGTCGCACCATTCCGTTTTCGTACTCGCTGCAAGCGAGCAACGGACAAGGCGCCATTGCGTGGTCCCTCGAGTCCGGGGCGCTGCCACCCGGGTTGACTCTTGCCTCCAACGGGATTCTTTCGGGCACTCCCACTGCGGATGGAGATTACTCATTCGCCGTCCGAGCGACGGACTCGGCAAACCCGCCACAGAGCGTGACGGGCACAATAACCATGACGGTGGTTGAACCGTTCCTTATCACTAGCCCTCCGGTTTGGCCGGACGCGTGTGCGAATCAGCCTTATTCATTTACCGTGACAACATCCGGGGGATCGCCGCCCTACTATTTCTCGTTTTCACCCCTGGGCTATTGGCCGCCGATCACGACGCCCGACTTCTATCAGACTGGCATAATGGGTCTTGCGCCCACTCTGACGGGCACCTTTTACGGTCAATTGTTTGTAGATGCTAATTCACAATTTGCGAAACAGGACGTCACGCTGACGGTGAAGCAGTGCCCGTAAATACGGCGCCTTGGCCTGCGGCTCGCCAACGCGCATGACCCACTGCACCGTTTGACCGCCCGCGCTCCGCGCCTTATATTCAATAGGTTGTCATATCTCTAGCCGACGAATTCTGTACAGGAACAGCACATCTCTTGAGCCCAGCCGAGACCAACACCGCCACCCGCCGCGAGATTCAGGTCGAAATTCCCGCCGACATCGTCTCCCGCGAAACCGAAAAAGTGATCCAGAAGATGCAGAAGGTCGCCCGCCTGCCGGGATTCCGCCGCGGCAAGGTGCCGTCCACGGTGATCAAGCAGCGCTTTGCCGAGGAGATCAAGAGCGAGGTCGTAGAGTCGCTCATTCCCCGCTATTTCCAGCAGGAGGCGAAAGAGCAGAAGCTGGTGCCGGTGTCGCAGCCGCGGGTCACCGATTTGCACATCGCCGATGGCGAGCCGCTGCGCTTCAAGGCGTCATTCGAAGTTCTTCCTGAAATCGAAGTCTCCGGCTACCACGAGTTGACGGTCGAGAAGCCGGACACCGCTGTGACCGATCAGGAAGTGGAGGAGCAACTGGGCCGCCTGCGCGAGCAGCAGGCGACGTACACGGCGATCGAGGGCCGGGCGATTGAGAACGGCGATTACGCGCAAGTGTCGCTGGAAGGCATTCCCAAGCCCGCGGGGTCGACGGAAGACCCCCCGGCACGCGCCGACGTTGCGCCTGATGGCCCGGCGAAGCCGGTGAAGGTGGACGACGTCATGGTGGAAGTTGGCGGCGCGAACACGGTACGCGAGTTCTCCGACAACCTGCGCGGCACGCGTCCCGGGGAGCAGCGGAGTTTCGAAGTCTCGTATCCGGCGGATTTTACCGACCAGCGGCTGGCGGGCACGACGTTTGAGTACACGCTTGCGCTGAAGGCGATCAAGCAGAAGCACCTGGCGGAGCTGAACGACGATTTCGCCAAGGAATTGGGCGGCGAAATCAACAGTCTAGACGAGCTGAAGCAAAAGATCCGCGAGGGCCTGGAACACGAAAAGCAACACACCGCCGAGCGCGAGGGCAAGGAAAAGATCCTGGACGAGTTGGTCAAGCGGCACGACTTCCCGGTGCCCGAGGCGCTGGTGGACCGCCAGATTGATATCCGGCTGGAGCGCGGACTGCGGGCGCTGGCGGCCCAGGGCATGCGCAACGAAGACATGAAGAAGATGGACTTCAACCGCCTGCGCGCCGGGCAGAAGGAGGCCGCCGAGCGCGAAGTGAAGGCATCGCTGCTGCTCGACAAGATCGCCGACGCCGAGCACATTGAGGTCAGCGACGAGGAGATTGACCACGAAGTGCAGGCGCTGGCTACGCAGACAAAACAAACGGCGGATGCCGTCCGGGCTCGTTTGACGCGTGAGGGTGCGCTGGATAGAATCCGGAATAGACTGCGCAACGACAAAGCCCTCGATTATCTTTACCGCAGGCCGGCCTAGGCGGGCCTGTTTTCGGTCCTCCCCAGCGAAGTGCACGGTTGTTTGGGGCCAACGTGTGGGGAACAGAAGGAGTCATATTTCATGCTAGTTCCCATGGTGATCGAGCAGACCGGCCGCGGCGAGCGCGCCTACGACATCTACAGTCGGCTGTTGCGCGACAACATCATTTTTATCGGGACGCCGATTGACGACAACGTCGCCAACCTGGTGATCGCGCAGTTGCTGTTCCTGGCGGCGGAAGACCCGGAGAAGGATATCCAGCTCTATATCAACTCGCCGGGGGGATCGATCACGTCGGGCATGGCGATCTACGACACCATGCAGTACATCAAGCCGGACGTGATGACCATCTGCATCGGGCAGGCGGCGTCGATGGCGGCGGTTCTGCTGGCGGCGGGAGCACCGAAGAAGCGGTTCGCGCTACCCAACTCGCGCATCCTGATCCACCAGCCGCACATCATGGGCGGACTTTCCGGGCAGGCGACCGACATTGACATCCATGCCCGCGAAATCCTCCGCATGAGGGAGTTGCTGAACCAGATCATGGCCAAGCACACCGGCCAGAAGCTGGAAAAGGTGGAAAAGGACGTGGAGCGCGATTTCATCATGAATGCCGAACAGGGCAAGGAGTACGGCATCATCGACGACATCATTTACCGGCCGCGGTGAGGGGGAGTATCCGCGGGCACACCCCTGCGTGACCAACGTTACAAGGTAATGCGCAGCGATTGGGTGCACAATGCAGTTGTTGTTGGTTGCGAGTTGTGGGAAACCGAGTTGCGGAATGCGCTTATACTCGCAGCCCGGAAGGCACGACGCGTAACCCGGTCAGGAGCACATCAGTGAAACCACGGTCAGGTTCCGAGGACACCTTACGCTGCTCGTTCTGCCATAAATCGCAGGATGCGGTCGCCAAGCTGATTTCTTCGCCGAGCGACTACCCGCGGGCGTACATCTGCGACGAGTGCGTTGCGGTGTGCAATTCCATCCTGGAAGACGACCGCGGTGACACGCATGCGGCGGCGGCGCCGGACCATCTGCCCAAGCCCGCCGAGGTGAAGGCGTTCCTCGACCAGTATGTCATCGGCCAGGACCTGACCAAGAAGAAGCTCGCGGTCGCCGTCTATAACCATTACAAGCGCATCCACATGAACCGCCAGCGCAACAGCGAGGTGGAGCTGGCGAAGTCGAACATCCTGCTGATCGGGCCGACGGGAACGGGCAAGACGCTGCTGGCGCAGACGCTGGCGCGCATGCTCGACGTGCCGTTCGCCATCGTGGACGCGACCACGCTGACCGAAGCGGGCTATGTCGGCGAGGACGTGGAGAACATCATCCTCAAGCTGCTGCAGGCCGCCGACGGCGACGTGGGCCGGGCACAGACCGGCATTATCTACATCGATGAAGTCGACAAGATCGGACGCAAGGACGAGAACCCGTCGATCACGCGCGACGTCTCGGGCGAGGGCGTGCAGCAGGCGCTGCTGAAAATCCTGGAAGGGACGATCGCCAACGTACCGCCGCAGGGCGGGCGCAAGCATCCGCACCAGGAGTTCACCCCGGTGGACACGACCAATATCCTGTTCATCTGCGGCGGGGCGTTCGTCGGGCTGGAGAAAGTGGTTTCGCGGCGTGTCGGCAAGAAGAGCCTGGGATTCAAGAGCGACCAGCAACAACAGGCGGAAGGAACGGTTCCGCCACAGCGGCGCGACACCGCGTTGCTGCAGCAGGCGCAACCGCAGGACCTGATCAAGTTCGGGCTGATTCCGGAGTTCGTGGGACGCATGCCGGTGGTGGGCATTCTCGACGATCTGGACGAAGGCGCGCTCGTGGAAATTCTGACCAAACCGCGGAACGCCATCAGCAAGCAGTACCAGCGGTTGTTCGAGTTCGAAAGTGTGCGCCTGAAGTTCACCGACGACGCGTTGCACGCCATCGCGCGCGAGGCGTTGAACCGGAAGGTGGGCGCGCGCGGGTTACGCATGATCCTGGAAGAGCTGATGCTCGACCTGATGTATCACCTGCCCAGCCAGAAGCGGATCAAGGACTTCGAGGTCACGCGCGAGATGGTGGATAAGCGCGACCTGGCGATCGTCGCGGTGATGGAGAAGGCGGGATAATCTGGTAATTGGGTAAAGTGAAGGCGGGCTGCGGCCCGCCTTTTTGTTTCTGAGCACGCTCGGACTGACAAACTGAAGAACTACTGACGAACTGTTACCTTCCCTCCGCAGCGGCGTTCCCTTCTCCCAGCAGGAACTTCCGCACGAACATGATGGTGGAGCAGAACTGGAACTGCTGGTTCTTCTTCTTGGCGAAGCCGTGGCCCTCGTCGTTGGCGATGAGGAACCAGACGGGAGCGCCGTTCTGGCGGATTTTTTCGATCATCTGCACCGACTCGGTGTAGGGCACGCGCGGATCGTTCTTGCCGACGACGGCGAACAGCGGCTTATGAATCTTGCCGGCGTTGTTGAAGGCGGAGATTTTGGTCATGTATTCGCGCATTTTGGGATCGCGCTCGTCGCCGTACTCGACCCGGCGCAGGTCGCGGCGATAGGCTTCGGTGTGTTCGAGGAATGTCACCAGACTGGTGATGCCCACCACCGGCAGCGAGCAGCAGATGCGGTCGTTGTAGAAGGTGGCGATGGCGTAGGTCATCAGGCCGCCGTAGCTGCCGCCCATGATCATGACGCGGCTGCTGTCGAGGTCCGGTTGCGCGGCAATCCAGTCCAGCAGCGCGTTGATGTCTTTGAAGGTGTGGTCTCGCAGCATGCCATTGTCGAGCTTAAGAAAGGTTTTGCCGAAGCCACTGGAACCGCGCACGTTGGGGTAGATGATGGCCGCGCCCAGTTCGCTAATGTAGTAGTTGCTGGTGAAGATGAAGCCGGGGCGCGATTGCCCTCGGGGCCGCCGTGAATGTTCCGAGAATGCGGTCGGGGAAGAAGGTGAGCTGGGTGCGAGCGCCGCCCGCCATTTTGACCATGTGCACCTGGTTGGTATCGCCGAAGCGGGTGAGGACCAGCAATTCGCGCCGCGCGGGGTGCCAGTCGGCGACGCTGGCGCTGCGCACTTCGGTGTAACGGCCGGCCTGCTCGGCGATGGAAGCGGGAATCGGCGGAATGCCCTCGGCCACCAGGTTGTCGGCGGGCTTGATGACCGCCGCGGACTGGGTGGGTGCAGATTGCGCGAATGCCAGCGCAGTGAACAGCAGGACAACGAAAAATAGTTTTGCGCGATAGAGTTTCATGGTCGCCTCATGAAAACCCGCAAGTTTAGGGCGAGGGACGAACGGACGCAAGTGTGTGGCACGAGTGATGGTTCAGCGTTCAGGAACACCCCCACCCTATCGCTCCCCTTCGGCTGCGCTCAGGGCAGGCTCTCCCGGGAGCGATAAGGGTGGGGCAACCGCGATCTGTAAATTTCAAGTCACAGCACGCGGGCAATCACCAGCGTGAGATCGTCGGCTTGCTCGCCGACGCTGAAGCGTTGCACGTCGGCGATCACCGCGTCCATCAGTTCGCGGGCGGAGCGGCTGCGGTTCGCCTCCAGCGCGCGCAGGAGGCGGATCTCGCCGTACTCTTCACCACCGGCGCCGACCGACTCGGTGACGCCGTCGGTGTAAATCGCCAGGACATCGCCGGGAAACAGGCGGCGCTGTCCCACTTCGCAATCCCACTGTTCGAAGAGGCCGAGCACGGTGGCGGTCCCCTCCAGGCGCTCCGCTTCGCCGCTGGCGCGCAGCAGACGGTAATCGTTCTGAAAGCCCAACTCGACGGCGGCTTGCGGCGGCGGCGCCTGGCGCACGTAATACATCCAGGCGGCACTGTAGATCACGGTGGCGGCGGCAGACACGATGGCGGCCACCAGCAACCACGGCCGTCGAGTTGTACCAGTGCTGCTTACCATTCGGCTTCAAGGCGCGAAACCGAATAGTTTAGACGACCCGCTGCCGCGCCGCAGTGACGATTACAATGTGAGCAATCAAAGGGACCGGACTTCTCTCATGGCGAGTGCGCTGACAGATCGGCTGAAGACAGTCGCCGGCCGCCAGACATTGCGGCTCACGCATTACGGCCGCAAGACCGGCAAGCCGTATCAGGTCACGATCTGGTTCATCGTCGAGGGTGAGAAAGTCTGGCTGGCGACCGCGAACAAGAACCGGCAGTGGGTGAAGAACGTGCAGAAGACGCCGCACGTCATCCTGAAAATCGGTGATGAGACGTTCGAGGGCGAGGCGCGCTTTCTAACCGATCCCCGGGAGCGCGACCGCGTGCTCGCCATGGTCCGCCGGAAGTACTGGATGTTTCTCCCCTTCATGGCGCTGGGCGCGCTGCTCTACGCGCTGCGCATCCTGGGGAACAATACGGGCGCGTTCGAGGTCAGGATCGCGCCCTGACCGGCATCTGGATTGATCGCCGGTTTGGGTATCTCCCAAGTGATTTGCCGATATTCCGGAGCCGGTAAGCTGGTTGTTTGTGAACCACGAGATCGCGAGAACCCAGGGACAAGCGGTTGCCACTGACGTGCAATAGTTTGCAGGCTAAGGCAGAGTGAGCGCTGTAAGTGCCTCAGCCGAAAGCTCCGCGCCAATGGCACATAGCGTGCTCAAACATGGCTCACCTTGTGTTTGCGCGACCACAAGGTCTCGAAACAGTGCGCCGCAGGGGACATTCTCGAAGCTAGAGACCTCCTGCGGCGCGTCCATGCTCCCCCTCATTACTTGGCATGATTTCCTGGCACGATCTTCGGATCTGGTTGTCGGGTTTCCTCGGTGGGCTAGCTGTGGCTGCGTTCGTCGTAGCCACCGTAATACGTGCTCGCGAGCGTGCCCGGCAAGAGGAGAATCCTGCAATCCCCAAGCGGCCGGTCGCCAACGCGGATGTCTCTGATGACGCCAAGATCTTCCGAGCCTAAGCGGCGTTGGAGGCGAACCGGGCCGGTGCAGCACACCCCGCCTGGGGATGCAACCGTGATATAAATCTCTGGAGAGCATCTTCCCAGCAACTTGTGCAACCGTCCCAGCATTTATAATGTGAACAGTCGCGCCACAGTGCCGGTCGGGTGACCGGCGTTGATAGCAGGATCCAACACACAAAAGGCGGTCCAGTGAACCAGACCAAGGAAAAGTTCGAGACGCGCAAGCTGCCCATGATGCCCATCCGGGACGTCGTGATCTTCCCGTTCATGATGACCCCGTTCGTGGTGGGCCGTGAATCCAGCGTGCGCGCCCTGGAAGAGGCATTGGCCGCGGACAAGAAGATCTTCCTCGCCACCCAGCACGATGCCAGCGTGGACGAGCCCAAGTCCAACGAGCTCTACCAGGTGGGCACGGTGGTCAACATCGTGCAGTCGCTCAAGCTGCCCGACGGCAACATCAAGGTGCTGGTTGAGGGCATCGAGCGCGGCAAGATCCTGCAGATCGCAGACGCCGACGGCTATCTCGAGGCCACCATCCGCACCGCCAAGTACGCCGCCGAGCCTTCGCCGACGCTGGAAACGGCGATGCAGCGCGTGACCTCGCTGTTCGAACAGTACGTGAAGCTGTGCCAGTCGCTCAATTATGAAACCATGATCGCCGCCGTCCGCATGGAGGACCCGGCCAAGCTCACCGATACCATCGCCGCCAATCTTCAGCTCTCGATTGAAGAGAAGCAGGAGTTGCTGGAGATCTTCGATCCCACCGAGCGGCTGAACCGCATTGCCGACGTGCTGGAGATCGAAATCGAAAAACTGAATATGGACCGTACCATCCAGTCGCGGGTCAAGCGGCAGATGGAGCGCGCGCAAAAAGAGTACTACCTCAACGAGAAAATCAAGGCCATCCAGAAGGAACTGGGCCGCGGCGAAAAGAGCGAGTGGGACGAGCTGAAGAAGAAAATTGACGCCGCCGGAATGCCCAAGGACGTGCACGACAAGGCGATGCAGGAACTGAAGAAGATGGAAGCCATGCCGCCGATGTCGGCCGAGTCCACCGTCTCGCGCAATTACCTGGATTGGCTGCTGGCCGTGCCGTGGAAGAAGCGGTCGAAGGAAATCCGCAACATCGAGCGCGCGGAAAAGGTGCTGAACGAAGATCATTACGGGCTGGAGAAGATCAAGGAGCGCATCCTGGAATTTCTCGCGGTGCGCCAGTTGGTGAAAAATCCCAAGGGCTCGATCCTGTGCTTTGTCGGGCCGCCGGGAGTCGGCAAGACGTCGCTGGGCATGTCGATCGCCAAGGCGACGGGGCGCAAGTTCGTGCGCATGTCGCTGGGCGGGGTGCGCGACGAGGCCGAAATCCGCGGCCATCGCCGCACCTACATCGGCGCGCTGCCGGGGCAGATCATCCAGATGATGAAAAAGGCGGGCACGAAAAACCCGGTGTTCATGCTCGATGAAGTGGAGAAGATGTCCATGGACTTCCGCGGCGACCCGTCGGCGGCGCTGCTGGAAGTGCTCGATCCCGAGCAGAATTACATGTTCGTGGACCACTACCTCGATGTCGAGTACGACCTCTCGCAGGTGTTCTTTATCGCCACCGCCAACGTGCTGCATACCGTCCCGCCGGCGCTGCTGGACCGCATGGAAGTCCTCCGGCTGCACGGCTACACGGAGGACGAGAAGGTGGAAATCGCCAAGCAGTTCCTGGTGCGCAAGCAGCGCAACCAGGCCGGCTTGACCGATAAGACTTGCGTCTTCACCGACGACGCCATTACCGGCATCATCCGCAACTACACGCGTGAAGCGGGCGTGCGCAACCTGGAGCGCGAGATCGGCAACGTCTGCCGCAAGGTGGCGCGCCGGGTGGTAAAAGACAAGAATTTCACCATCGTCATCAATGGCGAAAACGTCGGCGAGTTCCTCGGCGTCACCAAGTTCCGCGACACGCTGGCGCACGAGCGCAGCGAAATCGGGCTGGTTACGGGACTGGCGTGGACCGAGGTCGGCGGATCCATTTTGGCGACCGAAGCCACGGTGGTGGACGGCAAGGGCAAGCTGCTGCTCACCGGCAAGCTGGGCGACGTGATGCAGGAATCGGCGCAGGCGGCCCTGAGCTACGTGCGCTCACGCTCGCACCGGCTGGGACTGCCGCGCGATTTCTACCGCAATATTGACATCCACGTGCACGTGCCCGAAGGCGCCATCCCGAAAGACGGGCCGTCGGCGGGCATCACCATCGGAACGGCGATCGCCAGCGCGCTCAGCCGCATCCCGGTGCGGCGCGATATCGCCATGACCGGCGAAATCACCCTGCGCGGCAAGGTCCTGCCCATTGGCGGGCTCAAGGAAAAGCTGCTGGCGGCGCACCGCGCCGGCATCATGGAAGTCATTATGCCGAAGGACAATGAGAAAGACTTGCCGGACATTCCGGAAAACCTGCGCAATGCGATGAAGCTGCACTTCGCAGACACCATGGATGATGTGCTGCGCATCGCGCTGGAAAAGCCGCTGCCCGCGGTTTCGAAGGAAGCAGAAGAAGCCGCCGAGGCGACGCTGCTGACACCCACGCCGTCTGGCGACCAGCCGGCGACGCATCAGTAGGAGTTAGGATTTAGGGGTTAGGTGTTAGCGAAAGCCCGCGAAAGATGCGGGCTTTTCGCTTGAGGGAGAGACAACGATCCCTCGCTGCGCTCGGGATGGGCGGCTGCGGGCTCAGACGCGAGATCCCTCGCTTTGCTCGGGATGCCCGCGCGCGGCTCAGACGCCGCGCAAGCGCGGGCACTTGCAAGTGGCGGCTGGAAACTAGAAACTGTCCTGATGAAAGTGAACGCCAAGTTCCTGCGCTCGGCGGTGGATGTAGCGCACTTCCCGCCCGTGGGACCGCCGGAGATCGCATTCCTGGGGCGTTCCAACGTCGGCAAATCCAGCCTGATCAATTCCCTGCTCGGCGAAAAGATGGCGCGCACCAGTTCCACGCCGGGGCGCACGCGGATGATCAATTTCTTCGAGGTCCGGCGTCCAGGCAAGCCGCACCCCGAGTGGTTGTTTGCCGATCTTCCCGGCTACGGCTACGCCAAGCTGCCGCGCGAGCAGACGGCGGAGTGGCCGAAGTTCATCGAACCGTACCTGGAGGAACGGGAGTCGCTGACGCTGTGCATCGTGCTGGTGGACGCCAACATCCCCTCCCAACACAGCGACAAGCAACTGGTGGAATGGCTGCAACATGCCGGCCGGAGGTACGCCATTGTCGCCACCAAGGCCGACCGTCTGTCGGGCAACAAGTTGACCCATGCCATGCACGGCCTGCGGAAAGACTTTCAGACGGAGCGCATCCTCCCGTTCTCAGCCCGTAGCGGCGCGGGGCGGGATGAGTTGTGGAAAGAGATAGTTGCGAGTTGCGGCCACATCGGGTGATCGGGCGATCAGATGATCGGGTGATCTGAGACCGCAGGCAAGACCGCGGACGCTGGGGGCCGCTCGTCGCTCGAATGAGCTTCGGCGTCACAGCAGCCCGGACGAGAACGCTGAATTCCGCAACAAGGTACCGGACTGCAGAAGACTTCAGCACCCCGGCAAACCGTTGAATACCCTACATCTGATCGGCCTTTACTGAGTTTCGCGATTCCGCAGTGCTGAGAATTGCATCACAAATCACCTTCACAAGTGATCGGCCTCACATCCTGTTTTGGTCCAAAGGTTGAATATTTCAACTGTAGGGACACCGATCCTCGCGGTTGTAAAGGAATGACTCAAAGGAGACTGGCACTAATGAAGACGTACAAAGTAACGATCCTGGTGTTGGCGATCGCCATTGTGCTGTTCATCGCTCTCCCGAACCTGTCGTGGGCGGCGGAAGACGGCGCGGCGCTGTTCAAGGCGAACTGCGCAATGTGCCACGGAGCCAACGCGGAAGGCAAGCCCGCGTTGAAGGCCCCGGCGATAAAGGGCAAGACCGTCGCCGACGTGACCAAGGCGATGGCAAACCCGAAGCACGCGGCGGTGCAGAAGAAGGTTAACGACGCGCAGATCAAGGCCATCGGCGATTACCTGGCGACGTTGAAGTAATCACCCGGCGGCGAAGCTGCCGCGCATGTAGAGCCGGTCAGACCGGCAGAACCGAGGGTGGCGTGCAAAGCTCAGCCGCATCTCGGCTGACCCGTAGCCCCGCGGTTGCGGACGCAGAACAAGGGCCCAAGCTACAGATGGGGGGCCAGTTGCAAAGCCTGGTCCCCCTCCCTCGATTAATTCAAACGTTCGTTCTACATCGAGCCTGCATTCATTCCCATCATCAACGGCATTCATCCCTGATAACGAACCCGGATTCCTCGTCCGCGCCTCGTCAATTCCAGTCGGCGCGAACTCGGAATGACAGGAAATTACACGTTGCGCGTCGCGGCACGGCTCCCTCGACTTCGCTCGGGACAGGTTCCGCCGTGCCCTTCCCTTTCCGGAGAACTTCATGAGCAAGGCACTTTTATATGACGCCACGCTGTGCATCAACTGCAAGCAGTGCGAGCAGGCGTGCGCGGAGCACAACAGGCTTCCCTATAGCGACAAGATTGCCGCCGAGGAGCAGCAGTCGGCGCACAAGTTCACCGTCGTCCTGGCGAAAGAGGACAAGTTCATGCGCCGCCTGTGCATGAACTGCAACGATCCGGCCTGCGTATCGGTATGCCCGGTGGCGGCGCTGCGCAAGACCCCGGCGGGGCCGGTGATCTACGACGTCAGCCGCTGCATGGGCTGCCGCTACTGCATGATCGCCTGCCCGTTCGGCGTTCCCCGCTACGAGTGGAACAGCGTCAATCCCAAGGTGCAGAAGTGCACCATGTGCTCGGACCGCGTGCTCGCCGGCAAGCAAACGGCCTGCGCCGAAGCCTGCCCGACGGGCGCCACCAAGTTCGGCGAGCGCAGCGAACTGCTGGCCGAAGCGCGGCAACGGCTGCGCGACAACCCCGGCAAGTACGTGGACCACATCTACGGCGAAAACGAAATCGGCGGCACCAGCGTGCTGCTGCTGTCGAGCGTGCCCTTCGAGGAGTTCGGCTACCGCACTGACTTTCCGACCGATCCGCTGCCCAACCGCACCTTCATCGTGCAAAAGCAGATACCTGCGTTCGTGCCGCTTTGGGCCTCCGTGCTGGGCGGCATCTGGTGGATCACCCACCGTCGCGCAGAGGTCGCACTAGCTGAGGCCCGCGAGCCGCAGAAGAAAGGGGGCACGAAGTGAAAATTCCCAATATCAAGTGGATCAGCTTCTGGAAGCTGGTGCTGTATTTCGCGCTGGCCGCGGGCGCGTATGCGACGGTGTACCGCTTCGTGCTCGGGCTCGGGCCGTCCACTCATCTTTCCGACCAGTTCCCCTGGGGCATCTGGATCGGCTTTGACGTGCTCTGCGGGGTCATGCTCGCTGCCGGCGGGTTTACCCTCACCGGCGCGGTGTACATCTTCAACATCAAGCGCCTGCAGCCCATCGTGCGCCCCACCGTGCTCACCGCGTTCCTCGGCTACGTGCTGGTGAGCGTGGCGCTGATGGTGGACCTGGGGCGCCCGTACAACATCTGGCACCCGCTGATCATGTGGAACCCGCACTCGGTGATGTTCGAAGTAGGCTGGTGCGTGATGCTGTACACCACCGTACTGGCGCTGGAGTTTTCGCCCATCGTGCTGGAGCGCTTCAACCTTTGGAAGCCGATCCGGTACATCCGCAAGGCGCTGATCCCGATCATGATAGCGGGCGTGATTCTCTCCACGCTGCACCAGTCCTCGCTCGGTTCGGTGTACCTGATCGTGCCCACCAAGCTGCACCCCTTCTGGTACACGCCGCTGCTGCCGGCGTTTTTCTTCCTGTCGGCGGTGGCCGTGGGCCTGGCGATGACGATTTTCGAATCCTCCATGAGCGCCCGGCATTTCGGGCGTCAACTGGAGCTGCACATTCTCAAGGATCTGGGGCGCGCGCTGATGGTGGTGCTGATCGTGTACTCGGTGCTGCGCGTCGAGGACCTCATCCATCGCGGAGTGCTCAAGCAGGTGCTGGTGGCGGGCTACGAGCGCAACCTCTTCCTGCTGGAAATCGCACTCGCGCTGGTGATCCCGATCGTCCTGCTGTCGTTCCGCAAAATCCGCGAGACGCCAGGCGGGCTCTACCTGGCGTCGGTGATCACGCTGCTCGGTTTCGTGACCAACCGCCTGAACGTGGCGGTGACCGGCATGGAAGCCTCCGCCGGAGTGCGCTACATCCCGAAGTGGACGGAGATTGCGGTGACGGCGGCCATAGTGGGCGCCGGATTTGCCATCTTCGGACTGGCGGCAAAGTACCTGCCGATTTTCCCCGAGGAGCATGCGGCAGAGCCGGTGCCCGTCGAACCCAGGGCGGCAGCGCCGGTTGTGGTGATGCAAGATGCCGACTGACGAAAACCCGGCTGCAGGCTCCAGGCTTCAGGCAGCAGGCAAGATTGGGTGGGATCCAAAGTCCGTACCCCTTCCGCCTGAGCCCGAGCCGGAGCAAGCATGGAAGCGGCGCGGCAGCAGCCTGAGCGTGAAGCTGATCGCGCTGATTTTCTCGGCGATGGTGGTCATCTTCGCGCTCCTGGGTTACGCCAACATCCGGCTGCACCGGCAGCAACTGGAGGCGGAGACGCTGGCCAGCGCCGAGCGCGTCAGCGACGTCATCAAGCGCAGCACCTCGTATTACATGCTGCGCAACGACCGCGAGGCGCTCTATAGGACCATCAACACCATGGCGGACGAGCCGGGGATCGTCAAGATCCGCATCTTCGACAAGGAAGGGCGGATCGAATACTCCAGCGACCCCCGCGAGGTCAACCGCTCGGTGGATAAGAGGGCCGAAGCCTGCTACGCGTGTCACGCGCAGGCGCAGCCGCTGGCCAAGCTGAACCGTCCCGATCGTTTCCGGATTTACCGCGCCAACGGTTCAGGACGGGTGCTGGGAATCATCAACCCCATCGAGAACGAGCCCGCGTGCTCCAACGCCGCCTGCCATGCCCATCCGGCGAGCCAGCACATCCTGGGCGTACTCGACACTAACCTGTCGCTCGCCAAGGCGGACGCCGGCCTGGCCGAAAGCACGCGCCTGATGCTCATCTACATCGTTCTGGCGGTGATCGTTATCTCGGTGCTGACCGGGGTGTTCGTGCTGCGGCTGGTCCACCGGCCGGTGCGGATCCTGAAGCGCGGCACGGAAGAGCTGGCGAGCGGCGATCTTGGGTACCAGATCGCGGTCGAGTCCACCGACGAACTCGGCGACCTGGCGAATTCGTTCAACATCATGAGCCTGCAACTGCGCGCCGCCAACGAGGAAATCACCTCCTGGGCGCGCACCCTGGAGGCGCGCGTCGAAGACAAAACCAACGAACTCAAGCGCGCGCACGAGCACGTGGTGCACGTGGAAAAGATGGCCTCCATCGGCAAGATGGCGGCGGTGGTGGCGCACGAAATCAACAACCCGCTATCGGGAATTCTCACCTACGCCAAGCTGCTCAAGAAATGGGTGGAGAAAGTCGAAGGCAACGAGCAGAAACGCGTTGAAATTCGCGAGTGCCTCGATCTGGTGGAATCGGAGAGCAAGCGCTGCGGCGACCTGGTGAAGAACCTGCTGATGTTTTCGCGCACCGCGCCCATGAACCTGGAGTGGGCCGACGTGAACCAGGTTGTGGACCGCTGCATCCGGCTGGTGCAGCACCATCTTGACCTCGGCAACGTGCAGTTACAGGTGGAAACCGCGCCCGACCTGCCCGTGCTGCATTGCGATCCGGCGCAGGTGGAGCAGGTGCTGCTGGCGCTGGTGATGAACGCCATTGACGCCATGCCGCGCGGCGGCAACCTGATGGTGCGCACGCGTTCCCTGCCCCAGAGCCGGCAAATCGAAATCCAGGTACGTGATGACGGCGTGGGCATTCCGCCCGACCTGCTGCCGCGCTTGTTCGAGCCTTTCCTGACGACCAAGGAAACCGGCAAGGGCGTCGGGCTCGGGCTGGCAATCAGCAAGACCATCGTCGAACGGCACGGCGGCGTGATTGAAGTGGAATCGCAACCCGGGCGCGGCACGACGTTCTACATCTTCCTGCCGGTGGACGCGGTCGGCGGGCAGGCCACGCCCCTCGAGGCAGGTGCGGCGAACAAGGCGGGCAGTTAGGAGCCCGTCGCTGAAGAGGTGACATTTTGGAAGCAAGCAAAGGCAGACTCCTGATCGTGGACGACGAGCTCAGCGTGCGCGACTCGCTGGGCAAGTGGTTCCGCGAGGAAGGCTATGACATCGGCACTGCGGAGAGCGCGCAGGAAGCGCTCGGTCTCATGGCGGAGGGCCGCTGGGACCTGGCGCTGGTGGACATCAAGATGCGCGGCACCGACGGCATCGAACTGCAACGGCGCATGCACGAGATTGATCCGGAAATGATCGTCATTATCATGACCGGGTACGCCTCGGTCGAAACGGCGGTGGCCGCGCTGAAAAACGGCGCCTACGACTACGTCACCAAGCCGCTCGATCCCGACGACATTGCGCACCAGATCCAGAAAGCGCTGTCCCATCGCAAGGTGCAGCAGGAAAATGTTCGCCTGCGCGAGACCGTCGCCGAAGTGCAGCGCCCGCCCGACCTGGTGGGACAAAGCCAAGCGATGCAAAAGGTCTTCGATGCCATCGAGACCGTCGCTCCCACCGACGCCACGGTGTTGATCACCGGCGAAAGCGGGACCGGGAAAGAGATCGTGGCACGCGCCATCCACGGCGGCAGCCCGCGCAAATATCAGCCGCTGGTCGCCATCCACTGCGGCGCGCTGACCGAAACCCTGCTGGAAAGCGAACTGTTCGGACACGAGAAGGGCGCATTCACCGGCGCGCAGTACCGCAAGAAGGGCAAGTTCGAGGTCGCCGAGGGCGGCACGGTGTTCCTGGACGAGATCGGCGACATCAGCCTGAAGACCCAAACCGACCTGCTGCGCGTCCTGCAAGAGCGCGAGATCGTACGCGTCGGCGGCAACCAGCCCTTTAAGGTGGATTTCCGCTGCGTCGCCGCCACCAACAAGGACCTTGAGCAGTTGATCGAGGAGGGCAAATTCCGCCCCGACCTGTTCTACCGGCTCAACGTTTTCCGCATCGAAATTCCGCCGCTGCGTGACCGGAAGGACGATATCCCGCTGCTGGTCGAGCATTTCGTGCAGAAATTCTCGCTGGCGATGAACAAGCGCATCACCCGCGTCGCGCCGGCGGCCATGTACCAATTGCAGCAGTACGCCTGGCCGGGCAACGTCCGCGAACTGGAGAACGCGGTCGAGCGCGCCATGGTGGTGGCGCAGGAGCCGGAGTTGCGCGAGCAGGACTTCATTCTCAAGCCGCGCGCCGCCAATGGCGCGGAAAGCAAGACGCTGGACGACATGGAGAAGGCCCATATCCTGCGCGTGCTCGAAGACTGCGGCGGCAACCAGACGCGCACCGCCGAGGTGCTCGACATTGACCGGGTCACCCTGCACAACAAGCTGAAGAAGTACGGCTGGAGCAAGAGCGGGGCGACGGCCACGGCCGGCGCGGAAAAATGAAGCGGTTGGACCTGCTGCCGATCGGGGATGTCGATCTGCGCGCGCTCGAACAACTGGGCCCGCCGCTGGCGCAGCAGTTTCATGTTGCCTGGGATATTGTTCAGCCGGGGCTCGATCCGCAGTTCGCCTACCACGCCGAGCGCCAGCAGTACCACTCCACGGAACTCCTGGCCCGCATGCACGGCTACCTTGGGCCGGAGTGCTGGCGTCTGCTGGGCATTACCGGTCACGATCTCTATATCCCCATTTTGACCTTCGTTTTTGGGGAGGCGCAGATGGCCGGCCCGGCAGCCGTGGTCTCGACGCACCGCCTGCGGCAGGAATTCTACGGCCTTGCTCCGGACCAGAACCTGCACGGCGAACGGCTGCTCAAGGAAGCGGTCCACGAGTTGGGACACACGCTCGACCTGCGTCATTGCGAAGACTACCGCTGCGCCATGGCGGCCTCGCACGCAGTGGAATGGATTGATCTAAAAGAGAGCGGGCTGTGCCCGGCATGCAGTGAGCGCACGGCCCCGCTGCTGCCGGTGCGCAAGAGCTCGAGGTTCCGGTTTTTCTGAGTTTCCATTTGCTGACGTACTGGAAGTTTACCGGGCTCGCTCGGTCGGGATACCTAAAGAAGTTTTGGCTGGGTGAATTCAATGCTGAACAGAAGTATCTTCCTGGCACTGATACTTATCGTAGGCGGAGCACCGCAGGTTCGGGCGCAAGCCACAACCGACGACATCCAACAGAAACTCAAGCCGGCGTACGACTCCCTTAACGCCGGTCATTATCAGGATGCGATTAAGGTGTTTCGCAGTGTGAATAAATCGCAGAAGAACACGTGCGCAGAGTGCTACGCGGGAACCGCACTTGCATACTTTCGCTCTGGACAATTGAAAGATGCCATCCAGGAGGCTGATCGGGCCTTGGCGGTGACGGCCGATGCCTCGGTTCGACAGCGTGCTCGCGAAATCAAGGCGGCGGCATTCCGTTCATTGGGTGATGCGTCCAGTTTGCGCCGCTCCGAAGACGAATCTCGCGTCGCCATCCGCGAGTTTCCGGACGCCGCTGTGCTTCACATGGGATTGGGCATTACGCTGCTCAAGGAGAAGCGCGACGCCGAGGGTATCGCGGAGATGAATACGGTCATCGCGCTGACTTCGGACCCTACAGCCCTGGAGCTCGCCAGGAAGTACATCGAGAATCCGCGGCGTGCGCGTGAGAACTTCGCCCCTACCTTCACACTGACGACCTCGCAGGGCCAGAAGATATCGCTCGACAACCTGGCGGGCAAGATCGTGGTCTTGGACTTCTGGGCGACCTGGTGTCCCGCCTGCCGTGAAGGCCTCCCTGAACTGAAGGAACTGGTCGTAAAGTACCCCGAGGACCGGCTCTGCCTGATCAGCGTAAGCGTGGATGAAGACACTACGAAATGGCGGGACTTCATCAGCTCGCAAAAAATGGTGTGGCCGCAGTACCGCGATGCCGACCATAAAATCACGACCCTCTTTGCCGTCCACGCATTTCCCACCTACATCGTGATTGACGGTGATGGTGTCATCCAGCAACGGATCGTGGGAACAAATCCGCAGCAGAGCGTGGCCTATCGGCTGCGGCAAGTCCTGGCAGCACTACCGCGCCTCCGGTAGGCATCCATATCCGTGAAGGTCGGGTTTGTCACACGCATCCGTGACCAAACCGTATTACCTGCCGGTGCCTGGAAATGCGATAAGCAGCACCGAGTCGCACTGGGGGAAATTGCCTCCTGCCGGCTCGTAATGTTGGCGTGATTGTTATCAATATCTTGCTTATAAGCCTAATTATTACAAATATTTATCGGATATTGCTCGCTAAGTAGTTGAACCAAGAAGATCGCCCGGGGCAGGGGTACAAGCCGGATACGCATCACCGCCTCCCGTGCCTTGCGTCACAGCATTCCCGGACGTAGGGAGCGAAGGTTGTGATGAGAGTCTATGCCCGAAAGCGGCCCAGCACGCGAGGTCCGCTCCGACGCACGTGTGCGCCTGGAGATGCTCACGATTGCGGCGGTGCTGGCGGTGGTGGTGCTCGGCCTGTTCTACCTCCTGGTCCCGCCCGATTGGCTGGATTTACCCCACCTCTATCTCTGGACCGTGCCCTCCATCGTCATCGCCCTGGGAGTGGCGCTGGCTGCCGCCCAGCACCGCCTCGAAAAAGAGAAGGAAGCCTGGGCGGAGATCGCGCACCTGCGCGAGCTGGTCGAATATCGCGAGCATGAGCGCGACCTGGCGCAGCAGGAGCTGGTGAATCGAATCCAAGCGGAGCGCAACCTGGCGAACGACAAAATGCAATTCGAAGCGCAGCTCGCGGCCTACGAGAAATACGCGGCGCTGGCGCAACTGGCCCTGGGCGCGGCGCACGAAATCAACAATCCCCTGCTCGGGATCTTGTCGCACCTGGAACTGGCGTGGAAGGAAACGAGTGACCCGGAAAAGCGCGAGGAGATCGAGCAGTGCATCGCCGGCACCAAGCGCATCTCCTCGACCATCCGCGGCCTGATCAATTACGCGCGTCCCGGGCCGCTGCAACTGGCCAAGATTCATGTCGGCCGGCTGGTGGAGGATACGCTGGCGTTTCTGCGCCATCAGCCGATGTTCCGCGGAATCAAGCTGGAAACGCGGATCGCGCACGATCTGCCGGCGATCACCGCCGACGGCAACCAACTCTCGCAGATCCTGATGAACCTGCTGCTGAACGCAGCCCAAGCGATGCCGGAACAAGGCGGCAGCATCACCATCGAGGCGCACAAGATCAAGTTCACCGACAACGTGGAAATCTCGGTGGCCGACACCGGCAGCGGGATTCCCGCCGACATCCTGCCGCACGTGCTGGAGCCGTTCTTTACCACCAAGCGCGGCAAGGGCACCGGGCTCGGGTTGAGCATCAGCCACGCCTACGCCCGCAGCCACGGCGGCGATATCAAGGTGGAAAGCATTCCGGACCGGGGCACAACGGTGCGGATCGTGCTGCCGATCCGCCAGGAAAAAATCGAAAGCCAGCCGGAGCCGGAGACATCGGGCGATCTGGTGATCGGGTGATTGCGGAATTGCTGAACTGCGGAATTGGGTGATGGAAGGCGTAATTGGACAGGAATTCAAAATGGCTCATTCAATTCTTGTTGTGGACGATGAGGCGCTGACGCTGCGCACCATTTCGCGCGCGCTGCGCGACGAGGGCTTCGAGGTCTTTCTCGCCACCACCGGCGAGGAAGCGCTGGAAATCTTCGCGCGCGAACATCCCGATCTCTGCATGCTGGACGTGGTGCTGCCGGGAATTGACGGCATCGAGGTGCTGCGGCACATCAAGCGCCAGAGCCCGGCGTCCATCGTGGTGATGATGAGCGCCCACCACATGATCGACCGCGCCGTAGAAGCGATGAAACTGGGCGCGCACGATTACCTCAGCAAGCCCTTCCACCTGGCCGACATGGTGAACACCATCCGGCGCGCGTTGGAGATGCTGGCGCTGCGGGTGCGCGTGCGCGAGACAGTGGAAACCGCCAAGGGCCGTTACGACTTTGGATGGGTGAAGACCAGTAATCCCGAGATGCGCCAACTGCTGGAGGTGTGCGAAAAAGCGGCGCAAGCGGAGCACACCACCATCCTGATTCTCGGCGAAAGCGGCACCGGCAAGGGCGTGCTGGCCAAAGCGCTGCACTACAACAGTCCGCGCGCGCAGATGCCGCTGGTGGAACTGAATTGCGCGGCCATGCCCGATACGCTGCTGGAAAGCGAGTTGTTCGGCTACGAGCCAGGCGCGTTTACCGACGCGCGCCGGCGCAAGGAAGGTCTGCTGGAGCGGGCGCAGGGCGGGACCGTGTTCCTCGACGAGATCGGGAACATGTCGGCCAGCGTGCAGGCCAAAATCCTGCGCGTGCTCGAGGAAGGCACGTTCATGCGGCTGGGCGGCACGCGGCCGATCAAAGTGGACGTGCGCATCGTCGCGGCAACCAATTGCGATCTCAAAGAAGCGGTGGCGCACGGGCGGTTCCGCGAAGATCTGTTCTACCGGCTCAACGTGCTGCCGATCACGCTGCCGCCGCTGCGCGAGCGTAAAGAGGACATCCTGCCGCTGGCGGTCAGCCTGGTGGAGCGCTTCAACAAGGAAATGAAGAAAAACTTCACCGGGTTCACGCCCGCGGCGGCGGAGTTGCTGCGGCGCCATCCGTGGCCGGGAAATATCCGCGAGCTGAAGAACGTGATCGAGCGGACGATGATCCTGGCGCCGGAGGGCGAAATTGACGCCGGATACTTGCCGGAGGAGATCCGCGATTACACGGAGCCGGAACAGGCGCATGAACCGTCTCACATGGACCTGTCGCCGACGGGAGAGCAATGGGTCACGCTCCGCGAACTGGAGGAGCGGTACATCCACGAGGTGCTTGACGCTGACCGGACACAACAAGGCGCAGGCAGCGCGAATCCTGGGGATCCATCCCACTTCAATTTTGCGCCGGCTGAAGAAGGAGCAGGAAGAGGAAAAGGTTGAGACGGTAGCGAAATAGGTTTTTGGTTTTAGGTTTTAGGTTTTAGGCGTTGGGCTTTAGGACTTGGAGCATGGAAGCCTGAATCCTAAGACCTAAGACCCAAAACCTAAGACCTAAAGCCTTGAACCCTCGCAGTTACTTCGGTTCCCTTGCCTATCATTTCCCCCCGGCATCTAATCTGCTCAAGTGTGGGACCAGAGCCATCGGCGCCGTTCCCTGGACGGCGAAAGTTTTGACATCGCCATCGTCGGCGGCGGAATCAATGGCGTGGCCATGGCGCGCCAGTGCGCCGCTGCCGGCCGACGCACCGTCCTCGTCGAACAGAGCGACTTCGCTTCCGGCACCACCAGCCGGTCTACCAGAATTATTCACGGCGGTCTGCGTTATCTCGAGCACGGCGAGATCGGGCTGGTGCGGGAATCGCTGCGCGAGCGCGAGCGCCTGCTGCGGACGAAACCACACCTGGTCCGACCGATGCGGTTCCTGCTGGCGCTGCCGGCGGGAAGGCGCAGTGCGCTCGAGGTCCGCTTCGGATTGTGGCTCTATCGCCGTTTCACGCACGGTCGCCGCGCGGCAAGGCCCGGCGACGACATCGCGCAACTGGAGCGAGCGCTCGATCACGGGCAGCGGTGGAGCGTCCTCGATTACGACGACGCGCAGTGCGAATTCCCCGAACGGCTGGTTGCCGAGTGGCTGGGGGAGGCGCTCGCCGCCGGCGCCGAGGCGCGGAATTATACGCAGGCATTGCAGGTCGAAGTAGCGGACGGGCGCGTGCGGGGATTGCGGTTGCGCGACCGGCTGGATGGAACCGAATTCCGGATCGAGGCGAAGTGGGTCATCAACGCGAGCGGGCCGTGGGCGGACGCAGTGGCGCGCCGTGCCGGAATCCGCAATTTACGCATGGTCGGTGGGGTGCGTGGCTCGCACCTGGTGCTGCCGCGATTCCCGAGCGCGCCGCAGAGCGCGGTGTACACCGAAGCCTTGGATGGACGGCCGATCTTCGTGATTCCGTGGAATGGAGAACTGCTGGTGGGCACGACCGAGGTGGACGACACTGGCGACCCCGGCCGCACCCAGCCGAGCCAGGCGGAAATTGATTACCTGCTGGCGTCCGCGCAGCGGCTTTTCCCTGCGGCTGCGCTGGGGCGCGATGAGATTCGTTATGCGACGGCGGGGGTGCGGCCGCTGCCGTTCTCGCCGGGCAATCCGCTGGCGGCGATCACGCGCCGGCACGTGCTGCACGATCATCGCGACGACGGGGTCGCGGGAATGATTTCGGTGATTGGAGGCAAGTTGACAACCGCGGCGGCGGTGGCGCGCGAGTGCGCGCGCAAAATCGGGATTGAGGTGGCCGAGCCGCAATTCGATGCCGTGGTCCCGGCCGGCGAAGTGGAGTGCGCAGTGAGCACTTGTCTGGGCGAAGCGGGCGGACAGGTGGCCACGGAAATGGCGCGCGCGGCATGAACTGGTTTGGACACGCCGGTGTGGACATTGTGCGCTCCGCGGCGAGAGACGAACGGCTGGGCGCTCCCATTTGCGACGGCTCGCTGCACACGGTTGCCGAAGCCGTGCATGCGCTGCAGAATGAATGCGCGCTCACGCTGGGTGACGTTTTGCTGCGGCGCGTGCCGGTGGCGCTGGCGGGAGGGTGGTCGAAAGAACAGACGCGGCAGGCGGCGGAAAGAATCGGGGCAGCGGCGGGGTGGAGCGGGGAGCGAGTGGAAGGCGAGGTTGACAGCTTTGAAGCCGAACGGGCTGAGTTCCTGATTAAGGTTCGCGGGAGAGAGCCGGCCATGGCATAGGCAGTCTCGGCTGCGTAGGGGTCCTTCGACTCGGTCCCAACGCGCCCAAAACCGGGGCGCGTTGGCCCTCGCTCAGGATGACATTGGTTTGATTTTGTTTTCCTTGCCAAGTGTCTGGATGAGCAATCTGGTGTCGTCGGAAATAATCCCGTCCACGGCGAGTTGGGCGAACCGGCGCATATCGCGCTCCCGATTCACGGTCCACACAAAAACTTTCTTGTTGGCGGCGTGGAGTACCTCGACGTTTGTTGCGGTAACCAGGCGGCGCTCGAGAAACAGCGCCTGGATGGGCAGGCGAGTCCACGCGGCAAGTTGGCGTTGCGAGTCACAGATGAGGCCGAGGGGAAGTGTTTTGTCTGCGGCGCAGAGGCGCTCGATCACTTGCGGCAGGAACGACGAGATGAAATAGCCGCGCTGCGGCGGGTGGTCGCGGACCATGGCGGCAACATCGCTTTCCGCGCCGCTAACTTTCAATTCGATGTCGAGGAAGGCGCGGGCGGCAAATTTCTCCAGCACATCGGGCAGGCAGGGCGTGCCCGGAGCGAGTTGATGGTAGCGGGAAGTTTCCAGGTCGAGGCCGGCGAGGCGCGGGTCGTGGCAGATGACGCAGCGCCGGTCGGCGGTGAGGCGAACGTCAAATTCGAAACCGTCGCAACCGTGCGCGAGGGCGAGTTCGAATGCGGCGAGGGTGTTTTCGGGAGCGTAGCGGCGGGCGCCGCGGTGGCCGAGCAGGAGAGGTTGCTCGCGCAAAGCGTCAGTCGAGGTCGAAGTCGCGGATGCGGGGCTTGTCGGGCGTTTCCTTGGCACGCTTGACGGCTTCCTGGAATTTCTTTTCCAGCAGGTCGGCGCTGTTTTTCTGCGCCTGGACGGATTGCTGGAAGAGCGATTCCTTGCGGCTGTCCTGCTCTTTCATGGCGCGCGCCGCCTCTTCCAGGTCGGCGAAGGTCTTGGGCCTGACCGGGGCGGTGTGGGCGATGACCGCCTGCGTGGCCGGGTCAACCTTCAGCACCGCGCCGCAGCAGGGACATCCGATCTCAAACGCGGAAGCGGGTTTGGCGGCGTTCTTGGGCATGGGGAAATGATACCAGTTGCAAGTTGTGAGTTGTGAGTTTTGCGTGGAAGCCCACATCTGCCAAAACCGGGCAGATGTGGGGCACCTTCAATTCACAACCCAACTCACAACTCAAACTCACAACGCACAACTCGCAACTCATTCCTTCCCCAACTGCCAGAGCAAGAAGCCGAACTCGTCGGTGAGGTCGTCAATTTGTTTGTTGATGGCAACGCCGCCGCGGGCGTGGCCGGCGCGGGTGTCGTAATGCAGCAGGATGGGATTGTGGTCGCCATTCTCGGCCTGCAGCAGCGCCGCCATTTTGCGGGCGTGCAGCGGGGCAACGCGAGTATCGGAATCACCGGTGACGAACAGGACGGCGGGATACCTGGTTCCGGGCTTGACGTTCTGGTACGGCGAGTAGGCGCGCAGGAACTTGAATTGATCAGCGCTGTCGGCGGCCGAGCCGTACTCCGGCACCCAGAAACGGGCAACCAGGAATTTTTCGTAGCGCAGCATGTCGAGCAGCGGATAGTCGCAAACGACGGCACGGAACAGTTCGGGACGCTGGGTAAGGGCGGCGCCGACCAGCAGGCCGCCGTTGGAACCGCCGCTGATGGCGAGCTTCGCGGGACTGGTGTACTTGTGCGCGATCAGCCAATCGGCGGCGGCGAGGAAGTCGTCGAAAACATTCTGCTTGTGCTGCAGCATGCCCGCCTTGTGCCACTTCTCACCGAACTCGCCGCCGCCGCGCAGGTTGGGGCGGGCGTAGACGCCTCCGTTCAGCACCCAGATCGCGGCCGAGGGGGAGAAACCCGGCGTCAGGCTGATGCGGAAACCGCCGTAGCCGGTGAGCAGCGTGGGCCGATGGCCATCGGGCACAGTTCCCTTCTTGAAGACCAGGAACATGGGGATGCGAGTGCCGTCCTTGGATTCGTACCAGACCTGCTCGGTCTGGATCTGGTCGGTAGGAATGGGCACGGTGATGCGCGCCCACTCGCCCTGTTTCCCGGTGGAAGCCGAATAACTGAAGATGGCGCGCGGCGTGGAAAACGAGCTGAAGCTGTAGAAGACCTCATCCTGGTTCCAGCGGCCGGTGACGAAAGCGGAGCCGATCTCGGGGAGGTCAACCTCGCGCACGAATTTGCCGGCCGCGTCGAACACCTTGATATGGGTCACGACGTTTTGCAGATAGGCGACGAACAACCTGCCGCCGGCAGCGACTGTTTCCTCGATGGGCGAAGCGGCCTCAGGAACGACGGTCTTCCAGTGATCGCGGGCGGGATTGCGGAGATCAATCTGGAGAATGCGGCTGTTGGGCGCCTCCCAGTTGGTCTTGACGTAGAGATGATCGCCGGCGATGTCGAAATCAAAGGTTGCGTTGATGTCGTTGACGATGGGACGAATGGGGCCGCCGGATTTCAGGTCCTGAAAATAGAGCTCGGTTTTCTCGGCGGCCGAGCCGTGGCTGACCTCCAGAACCAGATACCGGCCGTCGGGCGACAGGTCGGCGCCGATGTAGTCGCCGGTACCGAACTCCCGACCGAAGATTTCCTTGTCGGTGGCGGGATCGGCGCCCATGGTGTGCAGGTAGGCGCGCGGACCGGCACCCGGACTGTACTTGGTGTAATAGAGCGCCTTGTGGTCGGGGGTGATGTCGAAACCGCCGTAACGCGCGGCGGGAAAAATCTCGCTGAGCGGGCGGCGGGTGTTGACGTCGAGAATCGTGACGGTGGTTTCGTCGGCGCCGCCCTTGCGCTGCCCGTAGGCGAGCAGGCTGCCGTCCTCGGAGCCACCCTGAAGGACGACCGAGATGCTGCCGTCGGGCGTGAGCGTGTTGGCATCCACCAGCACGGTTTCCCTGCCTTTTTCGCGGACGCACAGCATGTCAAGATTCTGCTCGGCCCGGCGGCGCAGGTAGAAGTAGCGGTCGCCGCGGCGCGCCGGCATGCCGATGCTGTCGATCTTCATCACCTTCTCAATCTGCGCGTGCAAAGCGCTGCGACCGGCGTACTGGGAGAGCACTTTCTGCGTGTAGGCGTTCTGGGCATCAATCCAGGCACGCGTCTCGGGACTGTTCTGGTCCTCGAGCCAGCGGTACGGGTCGGTGATGGTGACGCCCTGGATGGTGTCGGTAACCGGGTGGGCCGGAGTCGCCGGCGGCTTGACCGCCGGCTCATCGGCGGCGCAGACGAATGCGGCGCATGCAATGACGACAACAAGCAGATGGAGAATACGAGAACGCAGCATGAATACGGTCCTCCGAGGTGGAAAGCGAAAATGATAGCAGGTCAGTCGGTCTTTCGGGCGCTGTACGACGCAGCCATTCCGACGTGGTCACAAAGGGGACGAACTCACGTTATACTCGCGCCATGGCGTGCCACGAACTGGTCCAACTGCGCAAGCAGGCGACCAAGGTCAAGAACCTGATGGACGAGCAGCGGAAGAAAGCCCGCAACATGGCGAGCCACACGCGGCATGGGCGGCCGGTGGGCAAGAGCGAGTACGTCCCCTACCTGCAGCGCAAGCTGAGCCGGCTTGGGGACCGGATCGACCGCCATATTGCGCAGCATGGGTGCCAGGAGTAGGGGAGGGTAGGAATTAAGAAGTCAGAATGAAGAAGTCAGATTGCAGAATGACAGGGGCCATTGTGCATTCTGCAATCTGACTTCTTCATTCTTGATTCGCTAGGCGACGGCGCCTCTTTTCGGAAACGAGCGTACCGCCTTGTCCTCGCCGTCAAACACCTCAAACACGGTCACCAGCTTGGTAACTTGGAGCAACTCGCCGACGCGGTGGGTCAGGTTCGCCAACTTGATGGTGCCGCCGATGCTGCGGGCGGAAGTAAACAGGCCGACCAAAGTGCCCAGGCCGCCGCTGTCGATATAGTTCACGTCCGCAAGGTTGATGACGATGTCTTTCGAGGTTTTGAGCTGTTCCTTGACGGCCTCGCGCAGCATGATCGACTCGTCGCCGAAGATGATGCGGCCATGGCAGTCCACGACGGTGATGCCGTCAATCAGGCGCGTGTTCAGCTTCAGAGTCATACCAGACCTCCTGCAACTCCGAGCCGCGCAAATGTAGCCCGGTCGGCGCAGGAATGCAAGGGGGGCGAGTTGTGAGTCGTCAGTCGGGCCGGTCGGTGTTCGATCGGGGCACCACCCGGCCAGGCGCTCGCTACCGCCACCCACAACTCAAACGCGCAACTGATAGAATCGGATTTCCCGATGGCTTACCAAGTCCTGGCACGCAAATACCGGCCACAGCGCTTCTCCGACGTCATTGGGCAGGAGCATGTCACCCGCACGCTGACGAACGCCATCGAGCAGGGGCGGGTTGCGCACGGGTACATTTTCAGCGGCCACCGCGGCATCGGCAAGACCACCGTCGCGCGCATCCTGGCGATGGCCCTGAATTGCCGCTCCGCCGATCACCCGATTGCCAAGCCGTGCGGGGTGTGCGAGTCGTGCACCGAGATTCGCGCCGGGAACGCGGTGGACGTAATCGAGATTGACGCCGCGACCAACCGCGGGATTGACGAGATCCGGGAACTGCGCGAGGCGGCGCGCTACCGTCCGGCGCGAGACCGCTACAAGATCTGGATCCTCGACGAGGCACACCAGATCACCGACGCCGCGTTCAACGCGCTGCTGAAGACGCTGGAAGAGCCGCCCAGCCACGTGATTTTCATGCTGGCGACCACGCAGCCCGAGGATATTCCGCAGACCATCCGCTCACGCTGCCAGCACTTCAGCTTTCATGCCGTCCGCTTCGATGAAATCGTCAAGCAACTGCGCGAGATCGCCGGGCAGGAAAAGATCGCCGCCGATGACAACGCTCTCGCCATGCTCGCCGAGGCCGGCGACGGCTCGATGCGCGATGCGCTGTCCATCATGGACCAGGCGATTGCCTGCTGCGGCGAGCGATTGACCGCCGACACGGTGCGCCAATTGGTGGGGGCGGTGCCGTCGGAAATCCTGGAAGAGCTGATGAACGCGGTGGCGCGAAATTCCGCCGAAGAGGCGCTGCGGCAGGTGGACCGGTTGCTCACCGAGGGCCACAACCCGGCGCACTTCGCACGCCAGATGGTTCGCTTCCTGCGCAACGCGACCGTGGCCAAGGTGGCGGGAGCGGAGTCGCCGCTGCTGCAGATTTCCTTCGACGAACGGGCGCGCGTCGGGCGCGTCGCGGGGCAGTTCAGCGAAGAGGACCTGGCGCGATTTTTGCAGATCATGCTGCGCACCCACGGCGAACTCGGATACAAACTGGAGCAGCGCTTCCATCTCGAGCTGGGCCTGCTCAAGCTGGTGCACGCGCAGCGCTTGCTGCCGCTGGAACAGATCCTGAGCGACGCCCAACCGGCTGCAGGTGGCACGACTGCCGGCATCGCGCGGGCCTCTGACCCGCGCACCCGGGTCGGAGACCCGGGCCACACAGTCCCTGCCCGCGGGCCGCAATCCGGCGGGCCTTCGCCCTTGGAGAGCGACCGGGCACGAAAAAGCGCAGCGCCGCCCGATTGGGAAGGGTCCCGGACGCCAAAAGCAGCTTCCGCCGTGCAGCCGAGTGGATTGGGCAAGAGCGCCGGAACCGCGGGAGTTGGTGGAAGCGCCGGGCTTCAGCCCGGCGAAACGAGTGCGCCTGACCTTGAGGGCTTCAGCCCTGGAACTGCTGTTGCGGTTGCACCGCCGGAAGTCTCGCGCGCCGAGCTGCAGGCGCAGGTGATCGAGGCCCTGGAACGGGCAAACTCGCGCACACCGATCGTGGAAGTGGCTGCCGAAGGCGCCGAGTTGGTGATCAAAGTCGGAATGGCGCAAACCCTGGTGGATGCGGGTTTGGCCTTGAGCGAAGATGCGCGGCAAGGCGCGCTTGCGGCGGCCGTCAGCGCGTTGGGACGCCCGGTGAAGCTGCGGGTTGTCGGGGTTGCTGGAAATGGCGGCAAAGCGGCCGCGGCCGGCGCGCTGCGCCCGGCGAATGGTCCGGGAGCGCGCAGCCGTGCTGCCGATGACCCGGTGGTGCGGCGGGTGCAGGAAAAATTCAGCGCGCAGATACGCACCGTGATTGATCACCGGGAAAAACGGTAAACAGTACCGAGTACTGAGTACCTAGTACCGAGTTGTTTTGCTCCGTACTCACGCTCAGTACTCGGTACTCAGTACTAGGTACTCGTTATGGGCGGATTCAATCCAAAGCAGCTCCAAGATCTAATGTCGCAGGCCAAGCGGCAATACGACGACCTGCAGCGCAAGATGCAGGAGATGGTGGTGGAAGCCTCGTCGGGCGGCGGGTCGGTGACGGTGAAAATGAACGGGCAGAAGCAGGTGCTGTCGATCACGATGGATCCGGAAACGGTGAAGTCGGGTGACGTCGAGATGCTCCAGGACCTGGTGACGGCCGCGGTGAATGCGGCGGTGCATAAGGTGGACGAGCAGATGCAATCGACCGTCGGCGGCATGCTGGGCGGGATGGGAATGGGATTCTGAGTACCGAGCACCTAGTACTGAGTACCGAGCGGACTTGCGCTCTCGAGACTCGGTACCAGGTACTCGGTACTCGGTACTTCTTTTATGTCCAAGTTTGCCGAGCCGATGTCTCGACTGATTGACGAGCTGAAGAAGCTGCCGGGAATCGGCGCCAAGAGCGCGCAACGGCTGGCCTTCCATATTCTGCGCTCCAGCGATGACGATGCCGAGGCGCTGGCAGCCGCGGTTCGCGACGTCAAGGCCCACCTGCGTCTGTGCTCGGTCTGCAACAACATCACCGATATTGATCCCTGCTCCTACTGCACCAGCGCGACGCGCAACCGGCGCCTGGTGTGCGTGGTCGAAGAACCGACCAGTATCGCGGCCGTCGAGAAGACGCGGCAATACAACGGCGTCTACCACGTGCTGCACGGGTCCATCTCTCCGCTGCACGGAGTCGGGCCGGAGCACCTGCGGATATCGAACCTGGTGCGGCGCGTTGATTCCGGCGAGGTGGACGAGGTCATCCTGGCAACCAACCCGACGGTCGAAGGCGAGGCTACGGCGGTGTACCTGTCGCAGCAAATCCGGCGGCCGGGAGTGAAGATCACCAGAATCGCCACCGGAATTCCCGCCGGCAGCGACATCGAGTACGCCGACGAGGTCACCATGCTGAAGTCGATTGAGGGGCGGCGGGAAATGTGAGAAGAAGGTTTTGGGTTTTAGGCTTTAGGTTTTGGGTTTTGGGTTTTAGGCTTCAGGATTTGGGCTTCAGGCGCGTGACATTCGGCGGGCGGACCGGCCTAAGTCTTTCCGTTGCGTGTGCAACAAATGTGCCACTTCCCGGCACATGTTGCCTCCTTGCTCCACTTTCTTAGATCGTACTGCTGTTTATTTTCTATCACTTACAGCCTGTTCCGTAAAGTATTTCATCAATTTCAGACTGGTATGCCGTTTGCATATAGACCACACCAGCCTGCTCGAAACGCGAGCGGGAAGCGATTTTTGACGGGTTGGCGAGCCGGCCGAACCGAGACCATCGGTGCTCTCCGCCCCTGCCGCCGTGGCTGTAAACGCAGCCCAGCGGCCAAGAAGGAAAACCGGGCGAACCAGTCCGGTTTTTCTTTTTTAGTAAGCCAGTTTTTCAGGTTGTCAGTTCTTCCAGAGAGTAGTTTACCCGCGCAATTTCGCCAGCAGATCCTGGGGATGGACGGGCTTGGCCAGGATCTCGAATTCGTGTCCCTGGGCGCGTGCGCTCTCCAGCAGGTCGGCCGTGGCCGCCTGACCGGAAAACAGCAGGATCTTGCATCCCGGCAGGAACTTGCGGATGTTGATGGCGACCTCGATGCCGTTCACGTCGGGCATGATGACATCGCTGATGATCAGGTCGGGCTTGACGCTGCGGGCGCGCTCGACGGCCGCTGTTCCGGTATAAACGGCGGAGGCGTCGAAGCCATGCTGGTTGAGAATGATCGCCAGAGTATCGGCGATGACGCGTTCGTCGTCCACCACCAGCACCTTGGGCTTGGCCGTCTTAACAGTCATGCGAGCTGCTGCCTCTCAACCGGATTGCCTTCTCGGCCCTAACGACAGGCAGGGCGCCGTAGTAACTGCAAACGTGAATTATAACAACCGGCCCGGTAGTAGCACCGCCGCTATTCCATTACGCCATCCCACTCTCCGGCAGGACGAATGGATTCCGATCGGATGGCACGCGCAGGTGTCCCAACCGCCAATGCCGATTTCGTGTGCATGGATCAAGATGGCGCAGGCTGAAGGTTGCAACCGCGCTCCGAACGAAGTAGGCTTCTGGAAACTGCAGCCAGGCTTGGTTGCCGCGTGCGCGGCCGCCGGTCTCGAAGGAATCGGGAGCTTCCGCCATGTCCGTGATGTCGGCCACCTCGCTCGCCCCATCTACCGGGCCCTCACCCGTGTTGCTCTACGTCGAAGGGGCGGAGCAGCGCAATATCGTCCTGGAGCGGCTGCCGTTTGCTATTGGCCGGAAGACCGGCAAGGACCTGGTCATCCCGGACTCGCGGGTGTCGCGCGACCACGCGCAGATCCTCTGCGAAAGCGGCGCGTACTACATCGTGGACCAGAACAGCCGCCACGGCACGTTCGTGAACGGCATTCGCCGCGAACGCCACAAGCTGGAAGCCAACGACCGCATTGATTTCGGCGCGCGCGATGCCGCTTACGTGGTTTTCAATCCGGACAAGCCGCATACCAGCTCGGCGGCGGAGTTCCTGAGCCAGATTTCCATGATGCCGGTGAGCACCGGCAGTTCCGACCTGGAAAAGCTCCGCCTGTTCCTGGAAGCGGCCCGCAAGCTGAACACCACCGGCGTGCTCTCCGATGTCCTGATGTCGCTGCTGGATTCCACGCTCAAGCTCACCAAGGCGGAGCGCGGTTACGTCTTCCTCCGAGGCGCGGATGGCGCCATGCGACTGGCCGCGGGACGCAACGCCAAGGGCGAGCAGTTGCTGGATGACAGCACGATTTCCAAGTCGATCCTGGAAGAGGCGGCCAACGCGGCCTCGGAATTCATGGTCAGCGACACCAGTTCGTCCAGCGATCTGGCGGGACGAAACAGCATCATCGCCTACGATCTGCGGACCGTGATCGCCATCCCGTTGCGGCGCACGCAAACCCAGTTCGCGGAAAAATCCACGACCGATGACGGCCAGCCGCAGGTGCGCGGCGTGCTCTACATGGACAGCCGCTTCGCCTCGCGCGACATTTCCGCCGTCAGTCACGATATCCTGCGGGCGATTGCGACGGAAGCGGCGGCGCTGGTGGAGAACGCGCATCTGGTACAAGCGGAGGAAGCATCGCGCCGTTACCAGCAGGAGCTGAACATCGCCGCCAACATCCAGCAGCGGTTGATGACCGTGTCCATTCCCGACGTGCCGTTCGCCGCCATCCGCGCCACCAACCTGGCTTGCAAGGACGTTGGGGGAGACTTTTTCGACGTGGTGATGACCGACGAAGGCCTGGCGGTGCTGGTGGCCGATGTATCCGGAAAAGGAATTTCGGCGGCGCTGCTGGCCTCGATCCTGCAAGGCATGATCTATTCGCAACTGATCGCCAACATGCCGCTGGACGAAATCGTCAGCACCGCCAACGCGTTTCTCTGCCGCAAGGTGATGGGCCAGAAATACGCGACCCTGCTGCTTTCGCGCCTCAAGCCCGATGGCGAGCTGGAATATGTGAACTGCGGGCATGTGCCCCCGGTGCTGGTGGCGGGAGGAAAGATCGAACGGCCCCGGGGGTCGAGCAACGTACCCGTGGGCCTGCTGGCCGGGGCGGAGTTTGAGTGCGCCAAAATCAAGCTGCCGCCGGGCGGGCGCTTCGTCATGGTCACCGACGGGGTCACGGAGGCGGAAGACGCCAGCGGCGAGTTCTACGGCGACGACCGCCTGGAACAATCCGCCAACAGCGACACGCCCTACGAAAGCATCTTTTCCAGCGTGAAGACGTTTTGCGGCGACACGCCGCTGAACGACGACTGCACCATTCTGGAGTTGCACTACAAGCGGCCTGAACCGTCTGGCGCATCGTCGGTGGACCAGTAACCTCAGACCGATTATTCTGGCGAACGCATGCCGTCCGCGTCTGAGCTGTGCACGTTGACGCTCACCGAAGCCGCCGCGCTGGTGGCTGACAAGGCAGTCTCTCCCGTCGACCTCACGCATGCTTGCCTGGAGCGCATTGAGCGGCTCGATTCCGCGCTCAACGCATTTATCACGGTTACGCGCGACCCCGCCCTGCAGCAGGCGCGACTTGCCGAGCGCGAGATTGCGAACGGACGCTACCGCGGGCCGCTGCACGGAATTCCGATCGCCCTGAAGGACCTGATTGATACCGCGGGCGTGCGCACCACTGCTGCCAGCGCGCTGTTCCAGGAGCGCGTGCCGGCGGAGGACGCGGCCGTGGCGCGGCGCTTGAAGGTCGAAGGCGCCGTGCTGCTGGGCAAGACCAACCTCCACGAATTCGCGTACGGCGGCAGCGGCGTGGTCAGCTACTACGGTGCGGCCCGCAATCCATGGGCGCGCGCGCACATCACCGGCGGATCCTCGTCAGGATCGGCAGCGGCAGTGGCGGCGGGAATGTGCTTCGCCGCCCTGGGCAGCGATACCGCCGGTTCCATTCGCCTGCCCGCCGCGTGCTGCGGGATCGTGGGAATGAAACCGACCTACGGGCTGGTGAGCGCGCGCGGGGTGGTTCCGCTGTCGTGGTCGTACGACCACGTGGGTCCGATGACACGCAGCGTGCGCGATGCGGCGCTCGTCCTGCAGGCAATCGCCGGTTACGATGCCGGTGACAGCACCAGCCGCGAGCTGCCGGCAAGCGATTACGGCGAAGAGTTGGAACAGGACACGCACCTGCTGCGCCTCGGGATCGTGCGGCAGTTTTTCTTCGATGACCTGGACCCGGAGGTCGCGGCCGCCATCAACAACGCGCTCCAAGTGTTGGAAACGCTCAGCAGCGGCCTGAGCGACGCCAGCATGCCCATTGATACCGACCGGACGGTGCAGGCGGCGGAGGCGTACGCCTACCACGCGCAATTTCTCGCTGAGCGCGCCGCGCTTTACCAGCCGGAAACGCTGCGGCGCATCCAGCGCGGCGAAGCCATTTCCACCACCGAGTACATCCTCAAGCGCAACGAGCTCGAACACCTACGACGCGCCGGCGCCGACCTGTTCGCCGATTACGATCTCCTGGTCACGCCCACGTCGCCGGTGACAGCCCCAGCGCTGGCTGAACTGCAGGCGAATCCGGACGACTTGCGGCGCCGCGAATTGATCTTGCTGCGCAACACGCGGCCATTCAATGTGCTCGGGCTGCCGGCGGTTTCGGTGCCGTGCGGGTTCACCCGCGCCGGGCTGCCCATCGGGCTGCAGATTGCCGGCGCGCCCGGCGACGATGCCCGCGTCCTGCAACTGGCGCATGCCTACGAGCGAGCAACGGAATGGCACAAGAGAATTTGCGATTTGTGATTTAGTGATTTGTGATTTAGTGATTTGGATAAACCGGCCGAGCCTCGCGCGAATCGCTAAATCACAAATCACTAAATCGCAGATCCTACGAGGTTCTCATGCTCACCTTCGAATCGGTCAAGATGGACTTCCCTTCCGACACGAACATCATCATCGGCCAGTCCCACTTCATCAAGACGGTCGAGGATGTTTACGAAGCGATCGCGACCACGGTCCCGCAGGCGAGGTTCGGGCTGGCGTTTAACGAAAGCTCCGGCCCGTGCCTGACGCGCTCCGACGGCAACGACGATGAATTGCGCAGCGCGGCCATCGGCAACGCGCAGGCGCTCGCCGCCGGACACGTGTTCGTGGTGCTGATCCGCAACGCGTTTCCGATTAACGTCCTCAACGCCGTGCGGCACGTGCCCGAGGTGTGCAACATTTTCTGCGCGACCGCCAACCCGGTCGAGGTGGTGGTGGCGCGCGGCGAGCAGGGCGGCGGCATCATGGGCGTGATTGACGGCAGCGCGCCCCAGGGCGTCGAAGGCCCCGATGACGTGATTGCGCGGCACTCGTTTCTGCGCAAGATTGGCTACAAAAGATAGGCGTTAGGTTTTAGGCGTTGGGCTCTAGGCAGCCGGAGAATTGAGCGCGGAGGAGGTGAACAGTCAGTTCTAACCAGAGGTAGCAAGCGTGGTGCGCGCCCGGTTCTGAGACGGCGCCTGTGCTATACTGTCCCAGACGCTAGTGACCACGGTTCGCTTGTGGTGCGGCAGTCGGTTGAAACAGCCGGTCTGACCCTTCCTTCGATTCCCTGCTCCCCGTTCGTTCCCAGCGCAAAACCTTACGAGCGGCTTCCTTTGCACAGTCGCGAATCGCATCTTTGCGTGCGTCTCGCGAGACGCCTCTCCAGAAAGATAACGATTCGAATGACAAGCTTTACCGAACTGCCACTCTCTCCTGCCTTGCAGCAGAGACTGGCCGCCTGCCAATTTCACACTCCCATGCCGATCCAGTCGGAAGCGATCCCGCACGCACTTGCGGGCAAAGACCTGATGGCCACAGCCCATACCGGCACCGGTAAGACGCTGGCCTTCCTGGTACCGATGATCGAGCGGCTGCTGCAGTCGCCCCGGTCGCGGACCATCGAAGCCCTGGTGCTGGTACCGACGCGCGAACTCGCCATGCAGGTGCATGAACAATTCGAGCAGTTGCGCGGAAAATCAATTGCCCCCGCGGCGCTGGTGATCGGCGGCGTCGGCGAAAAGGGCCAGTTGGACGCAATTCGCTCCGGCGCGCGCTTGCTGGTGGCCACCCCCGGCCGCCTCGAGGATTTCCTCGGGCGCAGGCTGGTGGATCTGCGCCAGGTGAAAGTGCTCGTCCTCGACGAGGCCGACCGCATGCTCGACATGGGATTCCTGCCGGCCATCCGCCGTATCGTCGGCGAACTGCCCCGGGAGCGCCAGACCATGTGCTTTTCCGCGACCTTGGAAGCCTCGGTTGCCGGGCTGGTGAGCGAATACACGCGCAACCCGATCCGCATCGCGCTGGGCTCCACGCTCAAGCCGGTGGACAGCGTGGAACTGCAGGCGTTCGAGGTTGCGACGTCCGACAAGTTCCAGGCCTTGTGCCACCTGCTGCGCAGCGAGAAGGGGCGCACGCTGGTCTTCGCGCGCACCAAGCGGGGCACGGAGCGCCTGGCCAAGCACCTGGTGCGCGACGGCTTCCTGGCCGCCATGATTCATGGCGACCGCTCGCAATCGCAGCGCACGGGCGCGCTCGCCGGCTTCGACGAAGGCCGCTTCAAGGTGCTGGTCGCCACCGACGTCGCTTCCCGCGGGCTCGACATCCAGGATGTGGCGCACGTGATCAATTACGATCTGCCGACACTGCCGGAAGATTTCATTCACCGCGTCGGCCGCACCGGACGAGCCGGAGCGCACGGAAAAGCTTCCACCCTGGTCTCGCCCGCCGAGACGCTGGAATTGCGGAACATCGAACGGGTTTTGAAGCTTCGCTTGCAGCGCAAGGAGATCAACGCCGATATCGCGGCCGAAAGATTGTCCCGTCCGCGGAATACCCTCGTTGGCCGCACCTTGCAACCCTTGCCCGGTGAATTTTTCGCCTGATGAGAGATCGGGAAACCCTGTGCGCGGTGCTTGGGGATGAACCGCGCATGGGTGGTTCCTGCATCCGCGGGTCATTGACTTCCCTGCGGGTAAGGACTAGGGTTAAGGTTGAGCGAGATTCTCTCCTCTTTCAGATTCTCTGAACTAAGTCAGCTCATCTGAAGTCTTGCCTCTTAGCTGCCAGAACCAGCCCTGCGCGGCTGAGTCTGTTCCACGGTGGAGCGTCCATGCCAATCGACATCGAGGCCGGCACAGTCATGATTCGTACAGGGCTGATGTTGCCTGGCGGGATGAGCATGCCGACCGATTCCTACAGCAAGCATTGGGACATCGTCACCGATCGCGATGGGTTTGGCGTCGATCGCTCAGTCCGCGCCGCCGGCTGGAATTTTTTCTTCGCAGCCGCCTCCGTCCACGCGGTCACGTTTGGCCGCCGGGAAGGGAAAAATGCGAGGCAAGCGGTGGACCGGATTCTGTCCAGAGCGCAGGCGCAGAACTACAACTGCGTAGAGATCACGGAAATCTCGACCAAGCATTGGCTGGGAATTCCTTACATGTCGGTCTGCGCCCACGCCCGACAGATCCAGCGTGGCCAGACGCTGCAAGACAACCATGAGCGGCGCCAGGCGCAGCGCCTTGCCGACTGGGCGCGGAACTAGTGCACAGGAACGCGAAGTTGGAGGGATTAGTGGCAACCCGAATGATGAAGTGGTTTGCAATCGCGGCACTGCTGGCGCTGGCTGTTCTGTGGCGATCCTCGGATAGCCGGACGCTGATTGCCGGCTTCGTGGTTTGCGCCGGTGCGATTGTGGCGATGCTGGAGGCGAGTCGTGTCCGCAAGTACGGCTGGATCTTGGCATTTCTCGCAATTGCCGTGCTGTTCAATCCACTGGTCCCGATGGTTTTCTCGCGCGGCGCCTTCTTGACTATGTATGGTGGGTGCCTGGCGACCTTCCTGCTTTCGATGGGGATGGCCACACCTGCGCCAAGACTATCCATGGCCTCCATTACAGATCGCACGCCGGGCAGTGAATCTCTGTGATCCAGCTCGCGCACAACACGGGCGGAAAATTTGCACGGAACCATGCCGCGGCGTCTTCGCTGCTCCAACCAGGAAGTTGTGAAGAACTGGAAACCCTGGCAAAAACACGGGAAGCGGCGTTCACCCACTACCTGAGTGCGCGGCATTATTTGTCATTGTGCTCGGAACCCGGCGCGGCCGGCCACTCTGCCGCACGGAAAACATTCGACGCAGCGCGCGCAAAACTGCGCCTGAGTCAACGCAATTGGGAACATCACGTTGCCGCCCACCACATGGGATAAATCAGGAGGAGTTGTTGCTCAAAACCGAACCGAAACCGCCACAGGATGAAGTGATCGGGTACTGTCCCGGCTGCGATCAGCCCATCAACGAAGGACAGCCGAACAAACTGGTGCTGGGCCAGCTCTTCCACACCGCGCATGCTCCTCGCGCAGAAAAGCGGGGCTAGCATGCGCCCAAGTCAAACCTTCCAGAAACGGCAGAAAGAGCTGGCACGCCAGGAAAAGCAGCGTGCCAAGGCTCAGCGCAAGCAGCAAAGAAAGCTTGAGAAGCAGGCGCCCGCCGAAGATATCGTCCACCCGAGCGGCGAATCCACCTCCTCCCCTGACGGAGATATCGATTGAACGCTCTGAACACAAACTGCGAGTGCGGGCACGAGAAACGCGACCACGTGTTTCCGCTGATCGGGAAACACGGTCACGGCAAATGCAAGGTGTGCCTGTGCGACCGGTATAGCAAGGTTCAAGTTCAGGCCCGCGACATGACCGCCACAGAGAAGGCAAGCCAACCATGAGCAGCTCTGCGGCACATAAGCAAGCTTCACCCATGACCCGGGTGCTCGAACGACTCGAGCAAAAGTGCTGTCCCCAAGGTTTGCATGTCATCCTCGAGGAACTGCGCTGGATGGGAGATCGGTCCCTGACGTACGAGCAATTGTCAGATGCGGTGCACTCGGACCTGCGCGCCTCTCATCCACGGATCCGGCGCGTAGCAGAAGGGGTTTACTGGTTCGCGGAATTAGACATTCCGCTGGGGTGGTCCCTCTTCCGCGACCGGCGCATGCTCCCTTGCTTTTACCGAAGATACCCGCCCGCTATCTCCTGGGAGGATCTCGATCTCCCCGAGAACGTCCTCCCGCCCCCACCCCGGCCGTCGCGCCAGGCGTAACCGCGGTTCTGCCTCACTGCTTGCGCTTCACGCTGTTTCCCAAACAGACCAGAAAGATCGCGCTCTTGCCCGCGGCATGCGGCGAGAAGAAGTTGACGACATCGTCGTCATAGAAGGTCAGGCCGCTGGCGCCGAGATGCTGCGCGTAGGCGGCCAGGTAAATCTTGCCGCCGAGAATGCCCGCCTCCAGTTGCGCCGCACGATAGCCGCGGTTGCCATAACGCGCCAGGATGGTCTGGAGGTCGGCAAGAAAAAAGACGTTCGCGGCAGCGTCGGCGGGCAAATCCTGCTCGAGTCCGAGATATCCGGCCTGCCGGCGGAAGTCGCCTTGCTTCAGCAGTTCCAGCTCGCGACGATCGCGATGAAAGTAGTACGCGCCCGGCAGCAAGCCATCCACGGCGTTGACCAGCACGTAGAGGTGGTTGAGTTGCGCTCCCGAAGGGTAGTGGAAGTCGGCGGGAAATCCGCGGGTAGATCGGTCCAGTACGGTGGAAAGCTGCGCCAAACTGATGGCTTCGCGCGCGAACTGGCGAGTCGAGCCGCGGCGGAGGATCACGCGTTCGATGGCATCGCGCGCGAGTTCCTCTTCCGGCGCCGATGGCAGCGCGATAGCGGGCCCGCGCAGCTCGACCGCATCGCCGGGCGTCAGTGGTTCGCGCCAGGCGCGGACATCGCCGGCAGTGGCCAGCGATGACGCGGCGTGCATCTCGCGCATGGCGGGATAGTCCACCTCGTGGTCGGACAGCGGCAGGGTTTCCAGGTGCAGCGGTGGCAGCGGCGGGGCGGACGGAAGGTCGAAAGTGGCGGTTGAGCCGACCGTCACCAGTGAAAACGCGACCTCGTGATCGGTATCGAGATCGAGCAGCCGATTCACCGGATCATCGCTGAAGCCCATCACCAAGGTCGCCGGCAACTGCGTGGCGGTGCACATGGCCAGCAGGTTGGCGAGGATGGTGCCGTTGTCCCAGCCGAAATGGCGATACGCCCGCGCCTGGTACTTCCACGCGTTGCGCCAGTACGTTCCGGTGCCGATGATGGTGAGCGGAGCCGCCGCGACCGCCGGGTGTGCGTCCGTGGCCTCGACCAGCACGCGGCGGAAATCGCCGGCACGCAGCAAGCGCAAGCCAAATTCGGCAGGCGCAAACTGGTACACGCCCGCTTGCAGTTCCGGCAAATCGCCGCAGACCAGGTACAACTCGACTTCATACAACGCGCCCGTGCAGGCCGCCGCGCGCATGTAAATTTCGCCGCCGGGATAGGTCTTGTGCCGGGTGATCCCCGCCGAGAAATACAGCAGCAGGGCGAGATCGTGCCAGCGTCGGCAGCTTGGTCCCGGCGGAGCGAACATTTTCCGCGATCACCGAAAGCGCCGCCATTCCGGTTTGCGGCACTTCCTTCGGCAGGCGAATGGGATCTATGCCGGGATAAATCTTGAATGGCAGCGGCCGGTTCGACCAGTCCAGGTAGTGCGGGTTGGCGCGCACGCTCTGGTAGGAGTGCTTGGTGCCATTGTGATACCGCCAGGCAATACCGGTGTCAGCGTTGTTGGGGCCAGTTGGCATGGAAAGCACGCTCAAGAAGCTTGCAAGACTACGTGACCGGCAGGGTAAACGAGAACACCGACCCGCGGCCCAGTTGACTGGTCACGGTGATGGTTCCGCCGTGCAGTTCGACGATGGCTTTGGCGATCGCCAGTCCCATGCCGGTGCCCTGCATGGAAACTCTCTGGTTCCGCCCGCGATAAAACTTTTCAAAGATCATTCCCTGCTCAAGATCGTCGATGCCGGGGCCGTGGTCGGCGACCGAGGTGACCAGTTGCCGGTCCCGCAGCTCGGCGGTGAGATGGATCGGCGTCCCCGGCGGCGAATACTTGCCGGCATTTTCGAGCAGTTGCGCAAGCACTTCCGAAATCCGTTTCAAGTCCATGGGCACAGGCGGCAGCGTCTCCGGAACGGCCACTTCCACGGTGTGGCGCTCCAGCGCGTGCCTGGACTCCTGCAGCGCCAAATCGACTGCTTCCTGGATGCGATGCGCCTCAATATGGAGCTCGACCTGGCGGGCATCGAGTTGCGCGACTTCCGCCGCCTCGCCGACCAGCCGGTTCAGCCGGTCGCTCTCCTCATTGATCACCGTGGCCAACTCTTGCAATTGAGGCTTGTCCAGTTCCACCTCCGACAGAAGCATTTCCGCCGAAGCCTTGATGGCGGTAAGCGGGGTGCGAAAATCATGGGTCACCGCATCCAGCAACAGGGAACGAAGCCGGTCGCTTTCACGGGTGGCCTCAACCTTGGTCAGCTTCGCCATGGTGGAGGCGCGCTCGATGGCGATGGCGACCAGGCTTCCGATCGCCTCCAGCGTTTCCCGGGACATGCTGCACCCCACGACGCCCATGCTGCCGATGGAGCGAACGCCCATGCGCAGCGGCATGAAGCACATGCCACGTTCGCGATTTAGCACCGGCTCTCCCCGACTGCTCACCGCCTTCAGCTCGTCGATGGGGATGAGCGATTGCACGCTGATATCGGAGAAATAGGTCTTCTGCTTGTGGTCCAGAAACACGGCGGCGCCGGTCACGCCAAAGGAGTCGACGATGTAGGAGGGCACGCTGTTGAGAAGGCCAAAGACGTTTTCCGAGACCAGCAGTTGCTGGCTGAAAGCGTATAGCCGCTCCACCTCGCGGCGGCGCTGATGGGAAAGCAGGGCCTCGCGTCGCGCGCGCTCCGACAGGTGGCTGCCGATGATTGCCGTAATCAGAAACGCAATCAGCGCCACCCAGTTTTGCGGGTCGGCGATGGTGAGTTTCCCAACCGGCGGCAGGAAAAAAAAGTTATAGCCCAGCGTTGCCAGCACCGCCATGAAGATGGCGACCCGCAAGCCCCAAAACGCGGAGACGGCAAGAATCGCGAGCAAGAAGGTGAATCCCACGGTGGTGGGATTCACGTGGATGACCCGGAAATAGATCCAGCCGATCGCGAAATTGATCGCGGCGGCGACCAGGAAGCGTAGGATCAATTGCGCTGGTCTTCTCACGCCGAGATTGTAATCGACAGCCTGTCCCGATCTCGTCGAAAATAGCCGCGATGCCGAAGACACCTGAGCAATGGCTGGAAGAAGCGGCCCCGCAAAAGCGGCAAGGCATTTTCAAGCTCTTCCTGGGTTACGCCCCGGGCGTCGGCAAAACCTACAACATGCTGAGCGAAGGCGCCCGCCGCCGGAGCCGTGGCGAGGACGTGGTGATTGGGGTGGTGGAAACCCATGGGCGGACGGCGATCGCCGAACTCGCCAGCATGCTCGAGACCGTACCGCGACGGCAGATCACGTACAAAGGCGCGACCTTCGAGGAAATGGATGTGGACGCCATCCTGGCGCGCAAGCCGCAGGTCGCGCTGGTGGATGAACTGGCCCACACCAATATCGAAGGCAGCAAGCATCGCAAGCGCTATGAAGACATCACTGATTTACTGGACGCGAACATCGACGTGATCTCGACCATGAACGTGCAGCATATCGAAAGCCTGAACCCGATGGTGCAGAGCGTCACCGGCGTCCAGGTGCGGGAGACTGTTCCCGATTGGGTGATGCAGCGGGTGAATGAAATCGTGATGGCCGATCTGACGCCGGAGGCGCTGCAGACACGGATGAAGCGCGGGGACATCTACCCGGTGGATCGCGCCGAGCGGGCGCTAGGCCATTTCTTCCGTCCCGGCAATCTGATTGCATTGCGTGAGCTCGCACTGCAGCAAGTGGCCCGGGCGGTGGATCGGAGCCTGGAGTCTTACCTTGCCAAGGAAGGGGCAGAGCTCAGCGTCGGGGTACGCGAGCGCATTGGGGTGTGCATCAGCTCCAATCCCGCGGCGCAGTACCTGATCGCGCGGGCAGCGCGCATGGCGCAACGCGTCGACGCAGAGCTGTTTGTCATTTATGTGGACGTCGGAGTCGATGAAACCCCGGAGAACCAGCGCACCCTGGCGCAGAACATTCACTTTGCGGAGAATCTGGGAGCGCAGGTGATTCGCACCGAGGGCAGGAGCGTAGCCGAAGCAGTTGCGAAAGTCGTCCGCGAAAAGCACCTCACGCAGGTGGTATTTGGGCGGTCCGCCCAGAGGGGCTGGCGCAAGTACCTGTATCTTTCCGCCATCCACAAGTTCCTGCGGGATGCTCCGCCCGTCGACGTTCACATCGTGACGCAAGAGATGAAGTGAGTATGGTCGACGAGAAGCACAAGATCCTGATTGTCGACGACGAGCCGCAGATTACGCGGGTGTTGAAGACGACGTTGTCGAGCCGAGGTTATTCGACGCGCACCGCCTCAGACGGTGATGATGCGCTGCAAGTGATCAAGGAGTGGTCTCCGGACCTTGTCATCACCGACCTTCGAATGCCCAACATGGACGGTCTCCAACTCTGCCGGCATCTTCGGACAAAATCCCAGATTCCGATCATTGTTTTGTCGGTGCGGGGCGAAGAACGCACCAAGGTTGAAGCGCTGGACGCCGGCGCCGACGATTACGTCACCAAGCCGTTCAGCACCAATGAACTGCTGGCGCGCGTGCGCGCCACCCTGCGGCGCGCCTCCGCAGCGCAGCCACCGGAGTCGCCGGTCATCGCGATCGGGGATTTCCGTATTGACCTGCAAGCGCACAGCGTTCAGGTCAAGAATCAAGAGGTACGGCTGACCCCGAAGGAATTCGACGTTCTGGTGTATTTGGCGCAACGCGCCGGCAAGATCGTGACACACCGCGCATTGCTGGGGGCGGTCTGGGGAGAAACCAGCACAGAGCAGCCGGAATACCTGCGGGTCGTGATTGGCCACCTGCGCAAGAAGCTTGAGGCGGATGAAGCCGCCCCGCGCTACATCATCACGGAACCCTGGATCGGGTATCGCTTCAATCCCGGAGATGAGTAGCAGGCAGTAGGGCTGCAGTTCCCGTAAATCGAGACCCTCATTTTTTCCCTCGCCAAAATGACCGGCTTGCATGGCTGAGGCCGGCTTCTCTGATTTGACAAGACAAAGCTTTACGAACTCTTTATGCACTTTTTATCCAAAGTTTATGGCCGGCAAATTCCAATGGATGGAAGGCTGGGCAGGGTGCGGCGGCAGGTCGCACCGCTCAGCCCGGGAGAGCTGAGTGACGGTGCTGGTCATCATGACAGGAATTTGCGCGCTGGCCGTGCTTTTCTTGCTTCGCTTCTTAGTAGCCCTATGCAGCGAACGCATGCGGGGACCTGCATTCCATGTGCTGAGCGTGCCGCCCGCGCGTAGCGGCGGTGATGAACCCGATGCAGGCGAAACGACGGGGCCCTCGAACATGGCCAAACGCCACACGGTCCGAAGACGTCGGGTGGGTTGCTCCCCAGCCGCGACGACGGCCCGGTGGAGCCCGAAAACTGCGCGTCGCGCGAAAGTTTCCGGCGTGCTGCTCGCGGCGGTGCTGCTCGCGCCTTTGGGAATGCGTGCTCAGTCCGGCGATCAGTCTGCGGCGCAGGCTGCGTCGCCGCCAACCGCAGCCGCGCCTGCCGAGCCTCAGTGGCAATACGGCGGATTCATTGATGCGGCGTATCTGTGGGATTTCAATGACCCGTCGAACCATCTCTTCAGGAGTCGCGGCACCGCCTACAAAGTTGCCGAACCGATCCTGAATATGACCGCCGCATACGCGCGCAAGACCGCGGTCGAGTCATCGCGGTGGGGATTTGAAGTCACGGTTCAGGGCGGCCAGGATACGAGGGTGTTCGGTTTTTCGGCAACCGCGCCCAACCTCGCCGGCTCAACGTTTCTTCGGCACCTGGGGCCGACGGACATCTCCTATCTCGCGCCCGTGGGCAAGGGGCTGACCCTACAGGCTGGAATTTTCTCCAGCTTCATCGGCTACGATTCGCTCTACGCGAAAGACAACCTCAACTACACCCGCCCGTGGGGCGCGGATTTCACGCCCTACTTCATGATGGGGATCAATGCCAGTTATCCCTTCAGCAAGAAACTGACCGGAACCGTGTTCCTGGTCAACGACTACTTTCATCTTGCCGATCCCAACAGCGTGCCGAGTTCGGGAGCTCAGCTCGCCTACAAAGCGAGCGACCACACAACCGTGAAGCAGACGGTGCTTTGGGGACCGCACCAGTCCAATACCGCGCTGGAGTACTGGCGGTTTTTGTCCGACAGCATCGTGGAATGGAAAACGGATCGAATTACCACCGCTTTCGAATACCACGTAGGAGAAGAGAAGGTCACGGTTCCGGGAACCCCTCGCGCACTTTGGATGGCCGGGCAGTTGCCGGTGCACTGGGTTTTCAACCAGCACTGGAGCGTGACCGTGCGTCCCGAAGTCTACTGGGACCGCGATGGCCGCCTGACGGGGTTTTCGCAGACGGTGAAGGCCAACACGACCACCCTGGAATATCGGATTCCATATCGTCAGGCCGCCGCGATTCTAAGGGTGGAGCACCGGTTTGACGATTCCCGCGGGCCGGGTGGCGGCTTCTTCAGCGACGGTCAAGTGCAGCCGGGGGTGGCCGGCTTGAAGCCGACGCAGCACTTGCTGATGCTCGGAGTGATCTTGACGTATGACGCGTCAATTCACCACTAAGTGGTGGGGTACGACGGCAACTGCGCCGGTCGGCGAAACGGCTTACCCGCTGCAGCAGAGGGCGTCCAGGTAGCTGTTTGCCGGCACAATGCAGATCGCAGGAAAGTCGGTGGCCGGGAGGAAATGGCGGGGACGACGAGACTCGAACTCGCGACCTCTGCCGTGACAGGGCAGCGTTCTAACCAACTGAACTACGTCCCCGGCTCTGCAACCGGAATCGCCAAAAAGTGGTGGGCAGTGCTGGACTCGAACCAGCGACCTTCTGCTTGTAAGGCAGACGCTCTAACCAACTGAGCTAACCGCCCCTGCAAGAGGGGCTTATTTCAAGCTCCAAGTCAGTATACGTGAGCGGGAAAAGAGCGGTCAAACCCGCCCCGCTGCGGCCTCGCGCGCACGGAACACCCTCGGGAACGTCCCCCACCCTATCTCGCCAAACCCCGGCGAGATAAGGGTGGGGCAACCGCTTCATTTTCAATTCACGAACAATTGCCTTCCTTCTGACTTCTAACTTCTTAGTTCTGACTTTCCTCCCCCTCGTCCCTGCAATTTGCGAGTCTCTCTCCCCTGCGAGACAATCAAACCGCCCTGGGGCCTTGCTGAAGCCTGGGGCCTGGAGCCTGCTTGAAGATCGGCATCACATGCTATCCGACGTACGGCGGCAGCGGCGTGGTCGCCACCGAGCTCGGTATCGAGCTGGCGCAGCGCGGCCACGAGGTGCACTTCATCACCTACGCGCAGCCGTTCCGGCTTTCCGGTCCGCAACCCAACGTCTGGTACCACGAGGTCGAGGTCTCGCATTACCCGCTGTTCGACTACCCGCCGTATGACCTGGCGCTGGCGACGCGCATGGCGGAAGTGGCGGAAATCTACGCGCTCGACCTGCTGCACGTGCACTACGCGATTCCGCACTCGGTGAGCGCGTACCTGGCGAAGCAAATGATGGCCACGTCAGCGAACAAGCGGCGGCTGCCGTTCGTGACCACGCTGCACGGGACCGACATCACGCTGGTGGGGCAGGACCGCTCCTACCTGCCGATCACGCGCTTTTCCATCGAGCAGAGCGACGGCGTCACCGCCATCTCGAAATACCTGCGCGAGATTACGCTCAAGGAATTCGGACTCGCCAATTCCATCCAGGTGATCTACAACTTCGTCAACTGCGACGTGTACCGGCGCGATCCCGGGGCCAAAGAACGCCGCCGCGAATTCGCGCGTGACGACGAACGCCTGCTGGTGCATCTCTCGAATTTCCGCCCGGTGAAGCGGGTGCAGGACGTGATCGAGATTTTCGACCGGGTGCAGAAGAAAATTCCCGCCAAACTGCTGCTCATCGGCGATGGACCCGACCGCTCGCGCGCGGAGTGGATGGCGATGGAAAAGCGCATCCACGACCGCGTCATTTTTCTCGGCAAGCAGGACCGCGTGCACGAGAAGCTGGCGACCGCCGACCTGATGCTGCTCCCCAGCCAACTGGAGTCGTTCGGGCTGGCCGCTCTGGAGGCGATGGCGTGCGAGGTGGTGCCGATCACCACGAACGTGGGCGGATTGCCCGAAGTGGTCGAGCACGGCAAAACCGGATTCATGGCCGAGGTCGGCGACGTGGAAGAAATGGCGCGCTGCGCGGTGGACCTGCTTTCCAATGATGAAAAGCTGAAACGGATGGGGCGCGATGGACGCCACGCTGCCCAGGGGCGGTTCTGCTCGACGCGCATCATCCCGCAGTACGAAAAGTTTTATCGCGGCGTGCTGGAGCGCGCGTCGGAGTAGGCGGTCGAAACCGATACACCCACATCGTAGGATTGCAGCACGGGCAGGCTGAGGCGGATGAGCGTGCCGCCGACGGAGCCCCGGTCAATCACCATCTTGGCGGTGCCGCCATAGAGGACCTTCAGACGTTCGGCGATGTTGGCCATGCCGATGCCGCTGCCGCCGATGCCGGTGGGCGGTTCCAGCATGTGCGCCGCCCCCATGCCGATGCCGTCGTCTTCCACTTCCACAATGACATGGCCGTCGCGCAGGCGGCTGCGGAGATAAATGGTTCCGCCCTCGATCTTCGGCGCCAGGCCGTGCTTGATGGAATTCTCCACCAGCGGCTGCAAGAGCATGCTGGGAACGACCACGTCGAGCGAAGCGGGATCGAGGTCTTTCACCACCGTCAGCTTGTCGCGGCCGAAGCGGACGACCTCGATGTCCAGGTAGTCGTCAATAAATTCGAATTCCTCGCGCAGTTGCACGAAAGCGTCGCCCTTGCGCAGCAGGCGGCGCAGGATGTTGGCCAGCTTGATGATGACGTCGCGCGCGGTGTCGGGATCGAAGCGGACCAGCGATGTCACCGAGTTTAGCGTGTTAAACAGGAAGTGCGGGTTGATCTGGCTCTGCAGGGCCTCCATGCGCGCCTGCAACAGCGCCCGCTGCTGTTGTTCCAGCTTGATCTCCATGCGGGTGTTGTTCCAGATCTTCATCGGAATGGCGATGCACATCACCGAAGTGGCAAAGATCGCCGCCAGGATCCAGAAACTGCCGCTGTCCACGCTGAAGATTTGCTTCGGCTGCCAGCGGTGCAACTGGAGTTTCAACAAGCGCAGCGCGAGAATGAGGAAGAAGAACGCGATCTGCCAGTCCACCTTGGGACGCGGCAGGTTGCGGCGGATCCAGCGGTAGATGCTCAGATCAATGAACGGCGAGAATGACCAGATGTCTTCGCGGTCCTTGGTCAATTCGCGCATCTTGCCGGCAATCACGCCGGCGAAAATGCAGAACGGCAGGTTCAGCCACGAGCCGTGCACCGCCGAGGGCAGACCCACCATGATGCCGCCGAGCGCGCCCGCGAGCGGTCCGCCGATCACGCCGGTAAGGACCGAGCTTTCAAACGACAGGTCGGCCGCGAGGAAACTCGGCGCTCCGATGCGCACCACGACGCCGAGCGCGAGCGGCGTGCCGATCCAGATGACCAGGTAGCAGGTCTGCGAGAGCGAGCGCGGCTCGGTGAAGAGCAGGTTCTTGAAGATGTGCGAACGCACCAGCGCGCTGGCGACGGCGGCGGCGACGCCAAGCTGAATCAGCAGGTTGATGGCGACAAGGCGGTCCATGCGCGGTTCAGGCCTACTCTAGCACGGTGCCACACAAAGCGAGTGTCATCCTGAGCGAGGGCGCACGCCCGAGTCGAAGGACCCCTACTCCTTCGAAAATATCAGGCGGCTCGCATGTTCTTCAACTCCTGATGTTCGCTGCCGTCGAATCAAGCGCCGCTTCCACGTCCGCTCCTGCGGGCGCGCCTCCCTGAGCAAAGTCACGCGAGCCGCCGCCACGTCCGCCGAGCGCGGACATCGCTTCCTTCATCAGAGCGCCCATATCGAATCGTCCGCCGGCGGATTGCGCAAACACCAGCGCGGGTTGCGGCGTGGTAGTTGCGAGCAGCGCCAGAACCGCCGGGTGGGACGCGAGTTTTTGCGCCAGCAACTTGATAAACGGCATGTCGCGCTCGGCTAGCACTTGCTTCACCAGGCGAATGCCGTTCGCTTCCGGCGTGGCGGCGACCATGGCCGCAGCCATCAATTCGGCCAGCTCCGCCTGGGTTTTCTGCTCGCGCTTCCCTGCCACTTTCGCTTCGTCCAGCGTCCTGCGAATCTGCTCCGGGACATCGTAGAGGTGGCTGGAGAACTGCGCCGCCGCGGAGGTCAGGGTTTCAAAGTCATTGCGGGCGGCGGCGACAGCGCGGGCGCCGCAGACAAACTCCACGCGCATCCCCTGTTTCACCTTCTCCGCCTTGCGCAGCAGGATGGAGCCGATTTCGCCGCTGTGGCTGACGTGCGTGCCGCCACAGGCGGTGAGGTCGTGTCCGCGGATCTCGATCAGCCGCAGTTTGTCTTTCAAGTCGGGCGGAATCTTGCGCACGCCCATCTGGCGCGCTTCTTCGGGCGTGGCGAACTTGATCTCGACGGCAACGTCGTCGGTGATGATTTCGTTGGAGCGGCGCTCGGCCTCGCGGATTTGCTCGGTGCTCAGCGATTTCACTTCCAGGTCAATCGTGCAGCTTTCGTCTCCCATGTGGAAGGAGACGGTGGGCGCGTTGAAGAGCTCAATGAACACCGCCGAGAGCAGGTGTTGGCCGGTGTGCTGCTGCATGTGGTCGCGGCGGCGGGGGCGATCGATCGACCCGTGAAGCGCAGTGCCGGCAGCAAACACACCGCCAGATTGGACGCGGTGAAAAATCTTGCCGTGTTCGTCTTCCGCAACTTCGATGATGTCAACACGTCTGCTGTCGGACTCCAGGCAGCCTGTGTCGGACAGTTGTCCGCCGCTGGTGGGATAGAACGCGGTGCGATCGAGCACGATTGCACCTGGCGTGACGGCGACCACGCGGGCGTCGAACTCAGTGAGCTTTGAGTCGGTGTAGTAGAGGCGTTCGGTCATACAAACTAGTAAGGCTGGATAATGCCGCCGATGGCCCTGCCCGCAGGCTTCCCTGCTCCGCCGCCGCCCGGCGCGCCGCCCTTTTCCTTCAGATAAGCGGCGATGACGTCAATGTACTTCAGGCCGGAGCCGGTGTTGAAAAGCACGACGGTGTCGCTCTCTTTCAGGAAGCCGGAGGCGCGCAGTTTGTTGTAGGCGGCCAGCGATGCGGCGCCTTCGGGAGCGGCGAAGATGCCTTCGTCGCGCGCCCAGCATTGAAACGATTCCATGATCTCGTCGTCGGTTACGGCGACGGCGGTTCCGGAGCTTTGCTTCAGGATGTCGAGAACGATGTAGTCGGCGTAGGCTTTGGGAACGCGCAGACCGGCAGCGATGGTGGCGGCGTTTTTCCAGGCTTCGGATGAGGGCTTGTGCTCGTTCCAAGCCTTGACGATGGGGGCGCAGCCGGTGGCTTGAACGGAGATCATCTTCGGTCGTTTGGCTCCCGTCTTTATCCAACCTAGTTGCTGCATTTCGTCGAATGCCTTCCACATGCCGATGAGGCCGACGCCGCCGCCGGTCGGATAGATGACCGCATCGGGCAATGTCCAGCCGAGCTGTTCGGCGATCTCGTATCCCATGGTCTTCTTGCCTTCGACGCGGAACGGTTCTTTCAGGGTAGAGACATCGAACCAGCCTTCTTTTTCCTTGCGCTCGGCGATGATGCGGGCGCAGTCGCTGATGAGCCCGTCCACCAGATTGACGTGTGCGCCGTAGGACTGACATTCGATCAGGTTGGCTTGCGGCACATCTTGGGGCATGAAGATGTGAGCTTCGATGCCGGCAGCCGCACAATAACAGGCAAGCGCGCTGGCGGCATTGCCGGCGGATGGCGCCGCAAGTTTTTTCAGGCCGTAGGCGCGCGCCATGGTGACCGCCGCCGACATGCCGCGGGCTTTGAAGGAGCCGGTGGGATTGATGCCCTCGTCCTTGATGAACACGTTCGGCGTTTTGCGGCTGGACAGCATGGGCGTGAAGCCTTCGCCGAGGGTGACCGGAGGAGCGTCGGGAAGGACATCGGCGTAACGCCACATTGAGGCGGTGCGGCCGGCGAGGGTTTCGCGGGTGAAAGTCTTCTTGATCTGGTCGAGGTTATAGCGGACGTAGAGCGAGCCGCCGTCACGCGGGCAGATGGTGCGGGGCTGATCGGCGCTGAGGTGTTCGCCGCACTTGGAACACTCGAGGAATGCAATGTTCGACATCGGTGTTCAGTTTATCAGCTTGAAAACAGATCACCGCAAAGGACGCCAAGGACGCAACGGAGCTCTGGATTGAAGAGCATGTCCACGACAGTGAGATCCTCTTGCAAGTAGGGGTCCTTCGACTCGGTGTCGCCAAAATCGGGCGACACCTCGCTCAGGATGACAGGCGTTCAATGCATTCCCTGAGAATTCTTGCCTGACTTGTGGCTACTTCATCTTGCCGCGAAGCAGAGAGATAACGTCATCGGCGGTGATGACCCCGGTGAGCTTGCCTTCGCCGTCCACCACGGGAAGGGTGAGCAGGTTGTATTTGTCGAAGAGTTCGGCGACATCCTTTTCGGCGCAGCCGGCGTTGCAGGAGATGAGCGGGTCCACGGAGAGCGTAACCAGCGGCGTACCAGGCGAGGAGAGCACGAGGTTGGAAAGCGGCACGGCGCCGACAAGCTTGCCGGAGTCGTCGAGCAGGTAAATGGTAATGATGCCTTCGATGCCGCCTTCGAACCTGCGCAGGTGTTCGATGGCCTTGTCCACGGTGGCCGTGCTGGGCAGCGCCAGGTACTCGGTGGTCATGCGCCCGGCAGCGGTGTTTTCATTGAATTCTAGTAGCTCGCTGACTTCCTCGCGCTGCTCCGGTTCCATTTCCTCGAGAATTTCCTGCGAGCGCTCTTCCGTGAGGTCGCCGAGCAGGTCGGCGGCGGCGTCCGGATCCATCTCCTCGACAATGTCGGCGGCGCGGTCGGAATCGAGCGACTCCACGATGGAGCGCTGCGTTTTAGGCTCGATTTCTTCCAGCGCCTCGGCGGCGACCTCTTCGTCCAGGGTCTCGAAAACGGCCTCGCGTTCGGCGGGCGCGAGTTCTTCGACAATGTCGGCAATGTCAGCGGGATGCAGCTTGGCGAGGCGCTCGTGCGAGATCTTCAGCTTGATGCGGCGCGCCGGATCAATCTCGATGAGATCCACGAATTCCCAGGGGATCATCTTCTCCGGGATTTTGCGCAACAGGGCGCGCAGAGCCGTGCCAGGAACAAGGCCTCGGAGAAGGCGGCGGACGGCGCCGCGCGCGCCAACGTCAACGGCGGCGAGCTTGATGGCCAAAAGGTGGTTGCTGAGGTCCTGGTGAAGATCAACGTCGTTGACGCGGACGACCTTGCGGCCGTGTACGTCAATGATCTGCTGGTCGAGGAGATCGCGCTCCAGCAGCAGCAGACCCTCGGCGCCGGAAAAGGCGGGCCAATCGGCGGCCCGGGTGCGCGCCTTGATGATGCCGTTGATGGATTCAACCTGGGCGATGCCGAGCAGGCGGTCCTCGCCGGAGCGGGTACGGACGACCAGGGCGGAGAGGCGGATGGGATCGTCCTGGGGCGAGAGCACGACCTCGCGCACACGTCCGGCGAGAGCGCCGGAGGAGTCGAAAACCGGCGATTTCAGCAGCTCGGTAAGTGCGAAGGTGGACGTAAGATCAGGCTCCAGGCGGCAGGCGTCAGGCTGCAAGACGTCTGTCGGTTTGTCGGCCTATCGGTCGTTCGGTGCAAGCGATCAACCAACCTGAGAATACCCAAGGGCCGGAGCGGAATCCAGCACGGTGTGCGTGAAAACAGGAAATTCGTGACCTGTTTTCCCAGCAACGAACGCGGGCCAAAGCCCTGTTCAAACCGGCTGGAGGTTCGCCGGGCTCCTGCGCTCCGCCCAAGACAGGATCCGCCCGGCCCTTCCGGCCAGGAAAAAGCCCAGCAGGGGTTCGCGTTGACAATCCTCGTGCGCAAGGGCAAACTACCGAATTCGCGGAACGAAGCTGCGGCCGGGGTGGGCCGGCGAGCGACGGGCCTGGATCGTGCAAACTATGTCGACCGCCATGCGGGTCTCCTACAGAATGGATTCGACCCTGGAAAGCGTGAACCAGGCCGAAGAAGTCGCTACGAAAATAGCGGCCAAGATCGGATTTGACGAGGAAGACGTGAACCGCATTTCCATGGCGGTGCGCGAGGCGGCGGTGAATGCGGTGCTGCATGGCAACGCATACGATCCTGCGAAGAAGGTGACGTTCGGGTTCGAGAACACCGGCGGGGCGCTGGTGATCACCGTGTCGGACGAGGGCAGAGGCCTGAATCCGGACGTCATTCCCGATCCGCTGAGGCCGGAAAACCTTTTAAAGCAATCGGGCCGAGGCATTTTTTTGATCCGGGCATTCATGGACGAAGTGCGCATCCGCAGCCTGGAACCGGGCACAGAGGTAACCATGATCAAGAATGTCCACGGCGGGGACGCCGAGGGCAAGGAGGAATCCAAGTGACGATGAAATCCAGCACGCGACAGGTGGATGGAATTGCGGTCGTTGACCTGAGCGGGCGAATCACATTGGGCGAAGGCAGCGTGGTGCTGCGCGACCTGGTACGCGATCTGCTCAACAAGGGCAGTAAGAAAATCCTTCTCAACCTGGGCGACGTGACCTATATCGACAGCTCGGGTATCGGCGAGCTGGTCAGCGCCTTCACCACCGTACGCAACGGAGGCGGAGACCTGAAGCTGCTCAACCTGACGAAGAAAGTGCACGACCTGTTGCAGATCACGAAGCTGTATACCGTGTTCGACATCAAGGACGACGAGGCCGCCGCGGTCGCTTCTTTCGGCAAGTAATCCTACCGGGAGCGCGGCCCGCGAGGGCCGCGCTTGCCGCTTGCGCGGAGGCTCCAGGGCGTGAGGCTCCAGGCGTCAGGCGCGGACGGCGCAGGAATTTCCGTGAAAACTCTCGTCATGCTGTTGGTCTCGATCTTTCTGTGGTCGAGCACGGCGGCGGCGAAGTGTGTCCCCTACACCGAGGCCGACAACCGGATCGGCGACCAGGCGTGCGTCACCGGCAAAGTGGTGAAGGTGGCGCAGAGCAACAGCGGGACCTTCTTTCTTAACTTCTGCGAAAAATATCAGGGTTGCCCGTTCACGGTGGTGGTGTTCCCTTCCAGCCTGAAAGACGTGGGCGACGTGCGCGCGTTGGAGGGGAAAACGATCGAAATCTTCGGCAAAATCACGAGCTGGCGCGGGCATGCGGAGATCGTGCTGAAGGATGCGCGGCAACTGAAGGGCGAGGCCGCAAAACTTCCGCCCGTGCCGAAGGAATACGACGTGGAGAGAAAGGGGAAATTCAGTCCGAAGGCGCCGTCGTCGAGCAAGGACAAGACGCCGCAGCAGTAGAAAATGGGGATTTAGTGATTTAGTAATTTAGTGATTTAGTAATTTAGTGATTTAGTAATTTCGGTTCAGGGACGATATTGAAGGCGCGCAGACCACCGGCGTTCAAATCACAAATCACTCAATCACCAAATCACAAATGTCCTCACACCATTCCCTTCCTCAATTCTTCCAGATCATAACGCGTGCCGCGCCAGACCACGCCGCGGTGTCGCCGCGTGTGCGCGATGGAGCGAAGCATGGTGTACACGATCAGCAGGGCGCTGACGGGATGGAAGAAAAATGTCCAGGCCGGTACCGGGGTGCGGCGGGCCATGCCGGCGTAGATGGCGGCGAGGGCGGCGAGCGCGGCGACATAGGGAACCTTGGCCCAGCCGGGCGCCCGGATCGCTCCGATGAGCGGCATGAGATTGAAGAAGAGCCAGAGCGCGCAGGCGCCGAGCGCTTTGCCGGGGCGGAATTGCATCAGCGCAAACAGATTCTTCGTCAGGTTGCGGACCAGGCCGAAGGCGCCGGTTCCCCATGACCAGGGCAGCAGGCCGGGACCGAAGACGCTGCGCTGGGCGAGATCGTACATCTTGACCAGCTTGCCGAGCTTCATGTCCTCGATGACTTCGAGGCGAAGGGCGCGGAAGGTGCCGATGGCCTGATACGCGGTGCGATGGATAAGGTTGAACGGGCCGAGGCCGATAAAGTCGTCGGAGTTGCGATCGTCAACCTTCCACGGGCGGTGGCCGAAGATGAAGAGGAGTTGAAATCCGCCCAGCATGATTTTTTCGCCGGCGCTGCGCAGGATGTAGGAAGGTAAAAGGACGACATGATCGGCGCGCCGCTGTTCGGCGTAGGCAATAGCGCGGCGGAGGCAGTCGGGGCGGAAGCTGACGTCGGCGTCGGTGAACAGCAAGTAATCGCCGGTGGCCTGCTGGGCGGCGGTCCACATGGCGTGCGGTTTGCCGAGCCAGCCGGTAGGCAGCTCACGGATGTGGAGCACGTGCAGCGGCGGCGCGCCGGTGTGGGCGGCCGCAATGCGGTCAACTATCTGGCCGGTGGAGTCGGTGGAGCGGTCGTTGACGACAAAGACTTCGTAGTTCGGGTAATGGAGCGCGAGAACGGAGCGCAGGGCGGCCTCGACATGCGGCGCCTCGTTGCGCGCGGGCACGACGATGCTGACGCGCGGCGCGGGTTCAGGTACGTAGTCCCATTCGGTGCGGGTGATGTCGGCAACGCGGCGCACGTTCAGGCCGTCACGCAGGCGGTCAAGCCATATCCAGGCCAGCAGCAAACCGAACATCCACCAGAGCGCGATCACCGGGCTGCTCCCGCGGGCTGAGGTTCGTCAACTTTGATGAGCGGCGCGTAACGCTTTCCGTAATAGAGGATGGCGGAGGCGATTCCGACCGCGGCGACCGCGGCGAGAAATCCTGTCTGCAGCGAACTGCGGTCGGAAATATAGCCGACCAGGGTGGGAGAGAAGGCGTCGCCGAGTAAGTGAATGGTGAACAGATTGACGGCGATGGCGGTAGCGCGGATGTGGGCGCCGACAGAGTTGACGATGGCGGCGTTCAGGGGCGCCATGTTGAGGAAGAGGAGGAACTCGGTCAGGAACATGGAGGGATACATCAGCGGGCCGCGGCTGGTGATGGCAACGATCATGGCCGGCATGGCGATCAGCATGGTCGTCGAGGAAACCAGGTAGTAGGCGCCGCGATTCTTACGGAGCAAGCGGTCGCCGATCCAGCCGCCGAGCAGTGTCGCGAAGACGGCGTTGAAAGCGGTCATGCCGCCGAAGATCAGGTTCGCCTTCTCCAGCGGCTCATGACGTATGCGCGACAGGAAGGTCGGCATCCAGACCTGCAAGGCGCCCACACCGAAGGTCCACATTGCCATGCCCAGCGTGGCGGTCCAGAAGGCGCCGTTGCGAATCAGGCCGCGAACCGTGCCGCGCTCGCGCGTTTCCGGCAAGGTGTCCTGCATGCCGCGCGGAGGTTCGGGGATGAACGAGAGCAGGGCGGCGAGCAGGAAACCGGGGACGGCGGCGACATAGAAGGGCGCGCGCCAGCCGTAGGCGTGGCCGACGCTGCCGCCGACGATGTACCCGACAGCGGTTCCCAGGCCGATGCAGAGGTAGAAGACGCCGAGCACGCGCCCGCGCTTCCCTTCCGGAAAAAGGTCGGCGAGAAAGGAGGGCGCGATGGTGGCGAAGGTGGCCTCGCCGATGCCGACGATGGTGTGGCGGATGAGCAGCGTGCGGAAGTCGTAGGTGAGCGCGGTGAGCAGCGTGGCGCCGCTCCAGATGAGGGCGCCGGCGATCATGATGCCGCGTCGCGGGCGGCGGTCGGCGAGCGCGCCGATGAACGGCGCGGTAAACATGTAACAGAAAAAAAACGCGCTGGTGAGCAGGCCGAATTCGGCGTCGGTGCGGTGGAATTCCTGCTGCACGAGTGGCTGGACGGCAAACAGGACCGAGCGGTCAACGTAGTTGAAGAAATTCAGGCCGGTGAGGATGGTGAGAGCGGCAACTGGGTGTTGGTGGGGGCGAGGCATCTGATGCGGTGGCGAACTATAGCATGCCGTGTCGAAGTCTTCAGTCGTCAGTCTTCAGTCGTCAGTCTTCAGTCCTCAGCCGTTCCTTCGCTACCGTCTTGCCTGAAGACTGACGACTGAAGACCGAAGACTATTTTTTGCGCGGCCAGCGGGCGGTGACCATGGTACCGATGCCGCCGCGAGCATTAAAGTCGCCCTTCACTTCCGCCCAGACGGGGCGGGCAGCGCGCACCACGTCTTCCAGAATGCGGTTGACGATATTTTCCTGGAAGATGCCGAGATTGCGGTAGGTGAGCAGGTATTCCTTCAGCGACTTGAGTTCGAGGCAACGCTTGGCGGGCATGTAGCGGATGGTGATGACGCCGAAGTCAGGGAGGCCGGTCTTGGGGCAGACGGAGGTGAACTCGGGGACATCAACCACGATCTCGTATTTCGGAAACTGGTTGGGCCAGGTCTCGATGTCGGGAAAATTGGCATGGAGGCCGGAGCGGGCGTGTTCGGGGGTATAGCGAGGTTTGCGGGGCATCGCGTTTCATTGTAAATGCGGGCGAACAGCAATTAGCAATTAGCGATTAGCAATTAGCGATTCGTGGCACGTTATTGACTGATGAGTTCGATGCCGGAAATGGACGGAGTGTCGAATCAACCTGAGCACTGCCACATCTAAACAGGGGCCGTCAGAGGTGTAATCGGGTCATCGGGCAAAGAGCACAACTTCCGGCTGGGGGCGGTGTCTGAGTAGATACGTATGTCCCTGACCGAATTACGGTTAAGTTATACTTACTAATTGCGCAATGGCACGACAACAGAACCCGGAAGGTAGCTGGCACGGCCGGTTGAACCGGCTGTGGGTGGTTCTGGCCGCCATTGTAGTGGGGGTCATCATTCTGGCGGCATTCATGTCTCGCCGGCGGGAATTGCCGGTGCGGGCTGCCAAGGCGGACCGGGAGACCATCACCGCCACCATTCAGACGAACGGCAAGATCGAGCCTCTGAACAGTTTCGAAGCACATTCGCCGGCCGCGACGGCGGTAAAACGAGTGCTGGTGCACGAAGGCGAGCACGTCAAGGCCGGGCAGTTGCTCGTCGAACTGGACGATGCCGGTATTCGATCGCAAGCGGCGCGGGCCCAGACGCAGATCCGCGCAGCCGAGGCAGACCTGAACGCGGTGCGCAGCGGCGGCACCCGCGAAGAGGTGCTGACCAACCAGTCGCAATTGGCGACCGCGCGGACAGAGCGGGATGTGGCGCAGCGGAACCTGCAGGCGCTGCAGGAATTGCAGAAGCGCGGAGCTGCGTCGGCGGGCGAAGTGAGGGATGCGGAAAACCGCCTGAAGAGCGCGCAAGCACAGGAATCGTTACTGGAGCAGAAGCTGAAATCGCGGTACTCGGGGCCCGAGGTCGCCAAAGTCCACGCGCAGCAAGACGAGGCCAAGGCGGCGTATGCCGCGGCGCAGGAATTGTTGCAGCAATCCAATGTTCGAGCGCCCCATGACGGCACCGTGTACTACCTGCCGGTACATCCGGGACAGTTTGTCGCGACCGGTGAATTGCTGGTGCAGGTAGCGGACCTGTCGAAGGTGCAGTTGCGGGCCTTCGTGGACGAGCCTGATATCGGGCGCCTGCAGCCGGGGCAGCCGGTGGCGGTGACCTGGGACGCGCTCCCGGGACAGAGGTGGGACGGCAAGGTCACGCGGGTACCGACGACGGTGGTTACTCTCGGCACTCGCAACGTGGGCCAGTTCACCTGTACCGTAGATAACCCGGCGGAGAAACTTTTGCCCAACGTTAACGTTAATATAACTATCGTCACCGCCAGGCATGACAACGCTCTGACCGTGCCTCGCGAGGCCATTCACCAGGACGACGGCAAGCGGTTCGTGTACCAGATTGTGGACGGCGAAGTGAAACGGCGGGACGTGCAAACCTCGTTGTCGAACCTGACGAGAATGGAGATTACCCAAGGACTGCCGGATGGGGCCGTGGTGGCGCTGAATGCGGACAACCAGCAGGCGCTCAAGCCGGGCATGTCGGTGCGGGTGGTAGAGGAATAATGCGCAGATCGGTGATCATCGCGATGATGTTGCTGGGGACGCTGGGCGCGGTCCGGGCGGCGGTGCCGTCCGCGCCGGCGACAACTCCGAGCAGCACTCCCGTGCCGGTGGGTGTCAGCGAACTGCTGTCGCTGGGGCGGGTTGACGATGCCATTAAGGCGCTGGACCTGCGACTGAAGAATTCTCCGCGCGATGCCCAGGCATTCAACCTGCTGTCGCGCAGCTATTTCGCCATGCAGAAATGGGACCCGGCGGTCGAGGCGGGCGAAAAAGCGGTCAGCATTGCGCCCAATAACAGCGAGTACCACATGTGGCTGGGAAGGGCGTACGCGGAGAAGGCGGACCACTCCAGCTTCGTGACCGCGGCGCAGTTGACGAAAAAGATCCGGCGGGAGTTCGAGCGCGCGGTGGAGTTAGACGCGTCCAACGTGTACGCGCGTTCCGACCTGGCGGAGTTCTACATAGAAGCGCCGGCATTCATGGGCGGCGGCAAGAGCAAGGCGCGGCGCGAGGCGGAGGCCATCGCGCAACAGGACGCGGCAACCGGGCACTGGCTGCAGGCGCGCATCGCGGAAAAAGAGCAGCGGCTTGACCAGGCCGAACAGGAGTACAAGAACGCCATCCAGGCGAGCGGCAACCAGGGCAGCTTCTGGCTGAACCTGGCGTCGTATTACAAGCGGCAGCACCGGCTGAACGAAATGGAGTCGGCGATCACCTCGGCGATCGCGGCCGACAAGAAGCGCCCCAACGTGCTGTTTGACGCGGCGCAGATCCTGTTTGGCGCGGGAAGAAATTTTGTCGGGGCGGCGAGCTTCGTCCGCAAATACCTCACCAGCGGTCCGACGGTGGAAGAAGCGCCGACCTTCCAGGCGCATTACCTGCTGGGTTTGATCCTGGAAAAACAGGGCGATAAGGCCGGAGCGGCAGCGGAGTACAAGGCAGCGCTGGCGCTGGCGAGCGACTATGAGCGGGCGCGCATCGCACTGAACCGGCTGAATGAAAAGTAAGAAGTAAGAAGGCAGAAGTGGCACACGTTCGCGTGTGCCTTTTCTCTTGTCACCCGTTTGCAAGCTCAAGGCACAACGGCGCCGGCCTCGGCATTGATACGCTGGGAGCGCCGCGCATCGAGATAACTCGAAACGGCGTAGGCAACCAGGATGACAAGCATGGGATCAATCGGGTGGCGATAGTCCATGGTCGGGTGGGTGATGTAGTACACCGCGGGATAGGCGCCGAGCACGGCGGCAAAGGGCAGGAACCACTCGCGCCGGTTCCTCCACACCAGAACCAGGCCGGTGAGCATCAGCACGGTCAAGGTTGAACAGAAGATGGTGTTCGGAATCTGCAGGGGCTCGTTGCGAGCGTAGTCAGGGTCGAGGCTCCAGAAGCCCGTCCAAACAAAAACAAAGCGCTTCCAGCAAAGCCAGACGAAGACGCCGGGATTATCGCGAATAAAGCGCACCGCCAGGGTTCGCATTTCCTCGATGTAGGCGATCTCGCCCACGCGATGCAATTCGTTCCACTGGGCCGCGCTGGTCGAGGGGATGGCCCAGTCGGGGTAGATATCGGAGATGTCGCCGGTATTGCCGACGCGCACTTCCACCCAGAAGTTGTCGCGCAACGGAAGCACCTTGTGCAGGACGAGATAATTGCGGACGTCCCACGGCGCGACCACCAGCACCAGCATGACCACCGCCAGTACCGCGGATGAGAACCATTTTTCACCACGGCGGTAACCGCGCCAACATAACCAACCGAGCAGAAACGGAAACACCGCCAGGACGGCCGGGTTGCTGAGAGCGGCGACTCCCCAGAGCAGGCCGTAACCGACGCAGCGGCGCGAGGTGGCTTTCTCGTCGAGGACAAACGTGAGCCACACCAGGATGGCAAGCAGCAGCGTCGTCAGGGCGTTTTCCCAGATGCGTTCCGCGGCGGCCCAGATGGAGTACGGAAAGAATGCCCAGAGCCAGCCGGCGTAGCGTGCAACCCGGTCGCTTAAGGTCTTGCGGGCGATGGCGAATACCGGGATGACGGTGAGGGCGGAGAAAATCGAATTGAGGGTCAGGATGGCGATGGCCGAAGCCTTGGTGAACAATCCGAAAACTTTGAAGACCCCGGCCAGCAGGTAGGGATAGAGCGGAGGGAACCATGCGGTCGGGCCGGTATCGCCGACGTAAGGAGAACTGAAGCCCTTGCCGGTGACGATGGAGCGCGCCACCATGCCCATTTCCCAGGCAAATCGCCAGTGGTGGCGCTGCGGATCGAGGTGGTCCGGGTAGGTAAAGGGAACGACCAGGAGGCGCACGGCGAGGCCGGCGAGGACCATGGTCAGGACGGCGCGCGTCGTTGCATGTGCAGGCTGCCCGCCGGCGCTCTCGGTCGCGGCAGGTTCGTGCGCACTTGCGGTTTGCTGCTTCGATGTCACCGGCGAACAATCGTGCATGAAGGACAACAGCTACTCATAATGCAGCGCTTCAGTGGGCTGGAGCAAGGAGGCGCGGCGCGCCGGCAGGTATCCGAACAGGATGCCGATGCTGCACGAGACCACCAGCGAGACGACGACGGAAACCCAGGAGATCGGGAGGTAGAGACCGTTGAGCAGGATCAATTGCGCGCCGATCGGAAGAGCGACCGCGATGGTGATGCCGACCAGCGCTCCCACGCCGCTGATGATGAAAGCTTCGATGAGGAATTGCCATTCGATCTCGCTGCGCCGGGCGCCGATGGCCATGCGGACGCCGATTTCACGCGTGCGCTCGGTGACCGTGACCAGCATGATGTTCATGATGCCGATGCCGCTGGTGATCAGGGTGACGGAGGCGACGATGAGCAAAACGATGGTGAGAGCGTTGGAAATGCTGCGCGCGGCGCTCAGCATGGCGGCCAGATTCTGGACGGAATACACGGCCTCGGGGCGGTGGCGGCTCTGCAACAGCTCGGCGATGGCGCGCGTCGCCAGCGGGACGTCGTCGGGGCTGTCCGCCTGGGCATAGAAAGTCTTGATGGACTCCTCGCCGGTGAGGTCCTTGATCAGGGGGAACGGAATGATGACGGTGTCGGAGGTAATTTCCGTCTGGCCAAACGTGGCAACGCGCTCCTTGAAGACTCCGACGACCGTGAGCGCGAGGCCGGCGACCTTGATCTGCTGGCCGACGGGGTTTTCGAATCCGAGCAGGCCGGCCATGTGCTCGGTAATGACGGCGGCCTTGGCGCGGTTTTGAATATCAATAGTGTCGAGAAACCGGCCCCGCACCACATCGAGATTGCGGACTTTGTCGAAATCGTCCGTGACTCCGACCACGCTGACCGCGTACTCCTTGCCGGCAACGGTCACGGCGACCTGGGTATCGAAGGTTGCGGCGGCGTGGGTGACCAGAGGCAGGGCACGCATGGCTTGCAGGTCGGCGAGCGAAACCTGATCGCCGAGCGGACGAGCTTGCGCGGGACCGACGCCGACGTGATAGCCGTAAATCAGGTTGGCGCCAATGCCTTCGATCTGGGCAAGGATGTAGCGCTTGCCGGTAAGGCCGACGGTTACCACCAGCACCAGGCAGGCGCTGCCGATCACCACGCCGAGCATGGTGAGGAACGCCTTGAACTTGTTGGCACGCAAGGCGTCCAGCGCCGTTCTCCAGGTTTCGCCGCTGATCATGGTGGTATCGGGTGATCGGACGATCGGATGATCGGGCGATTTGAAAACTGGTCAGCGATCACCGGATCACCCGTTCACCCGATGTCTTGCCTCTAGAGTATCAGCCCAACGCCAGTTGTTATACTCGCCTGCTGTTTGAATAACGGTAGGTGACGTGATGAATGGCTCTTTCCACCGCTTGCAGTGGCCGTTTTACTCCATCCTGGCCCTGGCCGTTTCGATCTCCGCTTTAGCTGAGCCGCTTCCCTTCCGGCGCGCCATGGAACTGGTGGCGCAGCGCGGGTCGGTGTCGGTGGCCGCAGCCGAGCAACTGCGCGCACGTGCGTCATACCTGGAACTGCGAAACATGTACCTGCCGCAGCTCGTGGTCGGCTCGGGTATCGCGAAGACGTACGGATTCCCGCTCAGCATCGAAGGCTCGGCGCCCTCGATCATCAGCGTGAATTACCAGTCCGCCCTGTACAGCCCCGCGGGAGGCGATTTCATCAAGGCGGCAAGGCAGGACTGGCAAGCGTCGGAGACGGGGACGCAGGACCAGAGCGCGGTCACGCTGCTGGAAGCGGCCATTACCTATATCCAGCTCGATACCGTGGCCTCACGGATGCGGCTCTTGAACCAGCAACAGGAAGAGGCGAATCGGCTGCTCTCGGTGGTCAGCGATCGGGTGCAGGCCGGAGTTGACAGCCAGATGGACCTGACGCGCGCCAAGCTGGCAGCGGCGCAAGTACGGATGCGCCTGGCGGACGCGGAAGGAGCAGGCGATGTGCTGCGGGAACGGTTGGGGCAGTTAACCGGGGTGGCGCCGACATCGATTGAGACGGTCACCGAATCCATCCCCACGATTCCCGACCTCAGCCAGCAGCCGGACATTGTGGGCGCGGCGGTATCAAGCAGTCCGGTATTAAAGGCGGCGCAGGAATCAGCGACGGCGAAGGAACTGCGCGCCAAAGGCGAGCACAAGTTGATGTGGCCGGCAATCGACCTGGTCGGGCAGTACGGACTGTTTTCGAAATACAACAACTACGATCTTTACTTCAACCGCTTCCAGCGCAACAACGCGACGCTGGGGGTTGCGATCCGGTTTCCATTCCTCAACTTCGCGCAGCGGGCGCGCGCCGAAGCCGCCGACGCCGAGGCAGTGAAGGCGCAGCGCCAGACGGAGGTTACGAAACGGCAGGTTTCCACCGACACCCTGAAACTGGCGCGGGCGATCAAGCAATTGGACGCCGCCCAGCAGGTGGCGCAACTCGAATATCAGTTGGCCCAGGCGCAAGTCGATGCCGTGCAAGCACGCATCCAGACCGCCGCCCCGGGCATGCCCAGTGCTCCCGGCCAACCGGCCGTCCCGCCGCCGGGACCGCGCGAACTGGAGTCGGCGCGAATCCAGATGAATGACAAGTACTCGACCTACCTGGATACCGGTTTCGAGCTGCAGAAGGCGCGTTTGCAGCTTCTGCGGGCGGCGGGCAAGCTGGACGACTGGGCGCTGGGGAAGCAGTAGGCGGTGGGGTTGATCAAAGTGCTACGGGGGAGCGCTGAAGGGCGCTAAATGTTAACTATGCGGCGTCGCTGATATTGAATATCTACGCCGTTCAGCGCATCTAAGTTACCATTGGGCCTGATTACCTTCGGGCCGGTGCCGGTCACTTGATAGTCTGTATCGTATGCGGGCCCAAGGACATTCGCCTCCAGGCGCCGGGGAAGAGTTCTTCCGGATACCCAGCAGGTTCGCATCCTTTGAGAGGGTTTGTTAGTATAGCTAACTCAATCGCATGCCACTGAAAACGTTGTTCCTGAATCCCCCTTCGTTCGAAAATTTTGACGGTGGCGCCGGGTCCCGGTGGCCGGCGACACGTGAGATTGAGTCCTACTGGTATCCGGTATGGCTGGCCTATCCGGCGGGGATGCTGGAAGGATCTCGGCTGCTGGATGCGCCTCCCCACCATGTCTCGGCAGAAGAGACCATCCGCATCGCCAAGGAGTACGAATTCCTGGTGCTGTTCACCAGCACACCGGGTTTTCCCGGCGACATACGGCTGAGTGAGGCGATCAAGGCGGCCAACCCGAACATCAAGATCGCCTTTGTCGGGCCGCACGTTTCGGTGCTGCCGGAGAAAAGCCTCCAGCAAGCGACTTCGGTTGATTTCGTAGTGCGCAGGGAATTTGACTACGCGGTAACGGATTTTGCCAAAGGCAAGCCGGTGGAGGCGATCGCCGGAGTTTCGTACCGCAAGAACGGCAAGGTAATCCACAACCCGGAAGGGCCGCAGATTTCCGACCTCGATTCCCTGCCCAACGTGACCGAGGTGTACAAACGCGACCTGGATGTCCGCCGCTATAACGTACCGTTCCTGCTGCATCCCTTCGTTTCGCTGTACACGACGCGCGGGTGCCCGGCGCAATGCACCTTCTGCCTGTGGCCGCAGACGCTGAGCGGGCATGCGTGGCGGAAGCGGTCCACCGACGCCGTGGCGCGGGAAATGGCGCAGGCGAAGGAATACTTCCCGTACGTGAAGGAATTTTTCTTCGACGACGACACCTTCAACATCCAGAAGGCGCGAACGATTGAACTGTGCGAGAAGCTGAAGCCGCTGAAGCTGACGTGGTCGTGCACGTCGCGCGTGACCACCGACTACGAAACGCTGAAGGCGATGCGCGATGCCGGCTGCCGGCTGCTGATCGTGGGCTATGAGTCCGGCGACCAGCAGATCCTGAAGAACATCAAGAAGGGCGCGACCCTGGAGCGGGCACGCCAGTTCACCAAGGACTGCCACAAGCTGGGGCTGGTGATCCACGGCGACTTCATCATGGGCCTGCCCGGTGAGACCCGGGAAACGATTCGCCGCACCATTAATTTCGCCAAGGAACTGGACGTCGAGACCATCCAGGTCTCGGTGGCGCATGCCTACCCGGGGACGGAGTTATACGACTTCGCAGTGAGCAACGGTTTCATGGCCAACAAGGAGATGGTGGATACCGGCGGCCACCAGATGGCGCATATCGAATATCCCGGATTGCCGGCCGACGACATTATCGAGGCGGTGCACCGCTTTTATGACGAATACTATTTCCGTCCCAAGGCGGTGTTCCGAATTGTGAGAAAGGCATTTTTTAATTCCGACGAGCGCAAGCGCTTGTACCACGAAGCCAAGGGATTCTTGAAAGTCCGCGCCAACCGCAACCGCTGGGTCAAGCAGCAGCGGCAAAAACCGATTGCGCCGCCGCCACCGGTGGGTGGCATACCGGCTTCGGAGACGGAACCGTCGGTGGCGGAACCCGCCAACGCCTGAGATAAATCATTGACCTTCCGTAAGCAAGCTACCCTGGCCGGGGTGGTGCTGTTTGGTGCGTGTGGCGATGTCGCGCTTTCGCGCGGCATGAAGTCCGTGGGCGCGCTTTCCCTCAGCCAATGGACCCAGGTCATCCACGCCATCTTCACGCCTTGGGTCGCGGCGGGAGTCATTCTGCTGCTGGCTTTCTTCGTCAGCTACCTGAGCGCGCTTTCCTTTGCCGACCTCACCTACGTGCTGCCCGCCACCGCGGTGGGATACATCCTGATGGCGGTGCTCGCCAAGTTTTTCCTGCACGAGAACATTTCGCCGTGGCGCTGGGCAGGGATTGCGCTGATCGCGATGGGAGTTGGGTTCGTTACTGCCGGGCCCGCGAAGACGGCGACCGCGCGAGGCGTCCAGGGCCAACCACCGCCACCGGTCGGCAGAGCATGACCAACTGGCACTACACCTGGGGCAGCATTTTCGCGGTGGTGGTCTTTTCGACCGCCGGTGACGTGCTGACATCGCTCGCCATGAAGCAGTCGGGCGACGTTGGACATCTGTTTCACAGCAATGGGTTATGGACAACAGTTAAAGTTGTGGTTGGAAATGCGACGCTGTGGATCGGGGTGGCGTTCATGGCGATGGCATTCTTCTCGTTATTGTTTGCTTTGTCGTGGGCGGATGTGAGCCTGGTGGCGCCGGCCTCGGCGTCGCTGACGTTTATCGCCAATGCGATCGTCGCCAAGATTTTTCTTCGCGAGCAGGTGGACCGGCAACGGTGGCTGGCCGCGATCATGGTTGCTGCTGGAGTGGCCTTGGTGGCGAGGTAGGAAGAAAGAACAGGTTTTAGGTTTTAGGTCTTAGGTATTAGGCGAGGACGTAAAACCTAACGCCCAAAACCTAAGACCTAAAACCTAAAACCTATTAAACAGCCGCATGAAGCCGCGCGGTGGCAGATCGGGTGCAAGATAGCGCTGCGGCTTCCCTGCTGCGCGGGTCAACGCCTCGGCGGCGAGATAGCCGCTGCGCACCGCGCCCTCCATGGTGGCGGGCCACCCGGTGGCGGTCCAGTCGCCGGCCAGGAAAACCCGCGGCCAGGGCGAGGTTTGCGATGGACGATGCGCGTCGGCGCCGGGCAGCGGAGAGTAAGTGGCGTTCACTTCCTTAATGACCGTGGATTTCAGCAGCTTTGCATTGCTAACTTCAGGGAAGAATTCTGTGAGCTCCCGCAGGGCGAGATCGAGGATGTCCTGCTTGGACTTTTCGATCAAGCTGGTCGAAGAACTCACTACCAGCTCCACGTAGCTGCCATTTGAGTTTCCAGTTTCCGGTTTCCAATTTCCAGCGGACCGTTCGTTGGCGGCTATCTGGAAACTGGCAACTGGAAACTGGAAACTGCTTTTGTGAAACATCCACTGTATGGTGCGGTCGAGAAGCACAGCGTGCGGCAGGTCGGTGATTTGGCGATCGAACCAGAGGTGAATGCCGGTGATGGGAGAGGTCTGGAAGCGGTCGAGCATGGCGCGCAACGGCGTTGCCGCATCGTCCTCGGGCAGCATTCCGGCCAGTACATTAAACGGGACCGCGAGGACGGCATAATCAAATGCGGTTTCCTGGCCGCCGGCGCAGATGCGCACATGGTCCTGTTCAGGACGGAAGGCATCGGCGGCAGCACGCAATTGCACGCAACCGCCGTGGCGCTGGATGTGATCGCCGGCGATCCCGTAGAGATCGGACAAGGGCAGCGCGGGCAGGCCGAGGGCGCCTGCTTGCGCCGACTTGAGGAACGACTCTCGAAAAACCTGGGCCGCGTAGCGCGACGAGACACGATCGAGGTCCTGGTTGAGCGCGCTGACCAGAACCACGCGCCAGAAGCGGTCGATTGCGCGCTGTGTCTGACCATGATCGCGGAGCCAATCGAGGAATGGCGGGCTGTCGTCAGCGGGTAAGCGAGCCGTGACCGCCAGCATGCCGCGGGCGATGGCCAGCTTGTCAGCTAGCGAAAGGCAGGCGGCACGCAAGAACGAGGTCGCGCTGTGGAGTGGAGCCGGCAGTATTCCCGGCTCAATGACGGAGCGCCGGCCCCCAGGCTCAATAAACGTTAAGCGCCGGTACCAGCGAATTTTGTCCTGTGCGCCGATGCGCTGGTAGAAATCAATCAGGTTCGTACAGCAGCCAAGCAGCACGTGCTGGCAATTGTCCACCACCTCGCCGGTGCCGGGGTGCTGGTAGGACGAGGCACGGCCCCCGAGGTAGGGACGGCGCTCGAACAGTGAGACGCGGAATCCAGTGTCGGCCAGCGCGCAACCGGCGGCCAGTCCGGCGAGGCCTCCGCCGATGACGGCTACGGCCGGGGGTTTCTGGGCTGACGGGGTCATTCCGTGATCCGCCGCCACAGGCCCTTGCAGAGGATGCGGAGCTTTTCGCCGGTGGTGAGCCGCACGCGCTCGGTAAAGACGTCGTAGTCCCTGGCAGCAATTTTTTCCAGTAACCGGCTGTAGATTTCGACCAGGGTCCAAAGGGCCGCTTGGCTGTCCTCGTCCATGTACGCGATCAACTGCCGCCCAGAGTCGTAATACTGGCGGGCGCGATCGGCTTCCATCTCCAGCAGCGCACGAAATGCCGCCGGCTTCGGTGCGCGAAACATGCTGGCGCCGATGCCGCAACGGTCGAGGTCTTCCTGCGGCAGATAGATGCGGCCCATGGCGGCGTCTTCCTTGACGTCACGAATGATGTTGGTGAGCTGAAAGGCGATGCCGCAGCTCTCGGCAAGAGCTTCCGCCGCGGAATCGCGATAGCCGAAGACGCGGATGCAGACCAGGCCCACAACGGAAGCAACGTGGTAGCAGTAGTTGTAGAGATCGTCGAAGGTCGTGTAGAGCACGCCTGGACTGTCGGCCACCGGCTGCCGGCTTTCAGGCCAGGGGACGTCCATGGCGGTGCCGTAGACCAACGTCTCGAGCAGTTCAATGGGTATCTTGAAGCGGCGCTGGCTGTCGCCGACCGCCATGAGGACGGGGTCGTCGGTGGGTTCGCCGGCCACTACGCCATGCAAGGAGTCGAGCCAGGCATTGAGCCGGAGGCGCTTGTCTTCCGGCGTGAGCTGCGGGTCATCGCTAATGTCGTCGGCGTGGCGCATGAACGCGTACACGGCGCTGAGGGCATCGCGCTTGCGCCGCGGCAGCACGAGAAATGCGTAGTAGAAATTGCGCGCCGCCTTGCGCGTAATGTGACGGCACACGCCGTACGCAGTACGCAGTTGCACCGGAGCAACGCGGGGCGCGCTCGGAGCCTGGCCGGTTTGGGCGAGAACGGTCATGGCTTCGCGGGGAGATTCGAATCCACCACAGAGGCACGGAGACACGGAGAAGGACTGACTGATGATTTCTCTGTGTCTCCGTGTCTCCGTGGTGAGTTCATGTTCAGAAAATTTTTCCCAATGCGGCACGCGCGACCAGGGCGAGTTTCCTAGCCTTAGAAATAGCCGGGCGGCGGGTGAGGACATCGAAGTGCTGGCGCTCGATGGCGTTCAAGATTTCCTGGCCGCCGCGGGTAAACAGTTCGATATCAGGCGCCAGCTCTTTGTCCACTTTGCGCGCCAGCGGCAAGCCGCGGTGGAACCACTCGCGCGCGCGCGCGACCTCGAATTTCATCAGCTCGCGAAATTGTGGGGTGCAGTGGCGGCTGGCGATGTCCTGCTCGCTGACGCCGAAGTGCTGCATGTCTTCCAGTGGAAGATAAATGCGGCCCTTGCCGTAGTCGGTCCAGACGTCCTGCCAGAAATTCGCCAATTGCAGCGCGGTACAGGTGAAGTCGGAAAGCTGCTGGCGTTCGTCGTCGCAATAACCGCAGACGTAGAGCACAAGCCGGCCGACGGGATTGGCCGAGTAGCGGCAATACGCCAGCACCTCGTCAAAGGTCGGATAGCGGCCGACGGTCTGATCCTGGCGGAAGGCCTTCAGCAGGTCGGCAAAGGGCTCACGCGGGATGTTGCACTCGCGGATGGTCTCCCGTAGCGCGATGAAGACTGGGTGGGTGGGACGCGCCGGGTTGCGCGACGACGGTCCCGGCTGAAGCTTTTCTACATTTCTCCGCACATCGGGGGGCGGCGCCTGCACCAGGCTCAAGTAAGTTGCATTCAGTTCCCCTTCCCACTCCTGCAGCAGGCGCAAGGACTGCTGCGGATCGCCGACTTCGTCGCCCAGATCATCCGAAATTCGGCAGTAGGCGTAGACACTGTGGAAATGAGGGCGCACGCGCGCCGGAAGAAACCAGGTGGCGACGGAAAAATTCTCGTAATGGCTGCGCGCCAGGCGCTCACAGTAGGCACGCGCCTCCGGCAACGACGGCGCCTGCTCCGGAATGGCGTATTCCGGCGGGAGTCCGGCAAAGGGGACCGAATTGGGGGCGGCGTTCAAACAGCCTCATTTAACCACGAAGGACACGAAGGCGCACGAAGGCCTTTGTGGCCCTTCGCGTCCTTTGTGGTTTGTCTTAGTGCCCGGGAATGATGGCGGTCTTGATGTCGCCATTCCGGTTGAGCATGTGCCGCAACACTTGCTGCAAGCGCGACAGCGGCGCTTCGCCGGTAATGTAGTCGGCGCCGCGGATCTTGCGCTCGGCGATCAGCGCGAAGGCCTTGCGAACCGTTTCCGGCGTGTGATGGAACGTGGCCTTCAGAGCGATCTCGGAATAGTGCAGGCGATTGGTATCGAGCGCGACCTTGGTGCCGGCGGCACAGCCGCCGAAGAAATTTACGGTGCCGCCCTTGCGGGCCATGTCAATGGCCCACTCCCAGGCTTCGGGGCGGCCGACGGCTTCGATGACAACGTCGGCGCCGCGGCGATCGGGAGTGAGGGCGCGCACGGCATCCACGGGGTCCTGGACCTGGGTGATCTGGACGACGTCGTCGGCGCCCAGCCGTTTGGCGGCTGAGACCTGCGAGTCGCGCTTGGCGACGGAGATCACGTTGCAGCCCTTGAGCTTGGCGACTTGCACGAACATCAGGCCGATGGGGCCGCCGCCGATGACGACCACGGTATCGCCGATTTCCAGGTTGGTCTCGTGCAGCCCGCGCAGGACGCAGGCCAGCGGCTCCACCATCGCCGCTTCTTCGTAGCTCACGTTGCTGGGCACTGCCAGCATGTTGCTTTCTACGATGCGGCGGGGAATCTTGATGTACTCGGCATAAGCACCGTTATTGAAGAGCAGGTCCTCACAAAGATTTTCCTGGTGCTTGGAGCAGTAGAAGCACATCTGGCAGGGCGCCGAGTTGAGCGCCACCACGCGCATGCCGCTGCGGAAACTCTTAACGCCGGGTCCAACCTCCTCGACGACTCCGGCCAATTCGTGGCCGAACAGGGCCGGCGGGACAATCATGCGGGCATGATATCCGCGCTGGTAAACCTTGAGATCGGTACCGCAGGTGAGCGCGACTTGGACCTTGATCAGAACCTCGCCGTGACCGACCCGGGGGATGGGTACTCTCTCAATTTTCACGTCCTCTTTACCGTAGAGGACAGCTGCTGTCATATGTCCGTTCACTAGCATTCCTTCCCTGGTGCAACTCCTGGAACGATTAGCTACGCAGTGGGAACCTTGGGTTCCAGTGCCGGCTGGATGACGACTTTCATCGAATCCGGCCGGGGATGAGCCGCTAAGTTCAGTGCTTCCAAAGCGCTGGACAGGGGAAAACGGTGAGTGATGAGCCGCTCCAAATCCATTTCACGGCGGCATACAAAACTCACGGCTTCGTCCTGGAGATCAACGGAAGCGCTGTAAGAGCCCAATAAAGTTTTCTCGTCAACACAGATTGCGGCAGGATCGATAACGGCCTCTCCTCGAACCGTCTGCGCAAAAAGCAATATCCTGCCACCCGGCCGCGCAGCTTCCACAGCCGCAGGTATCAAAAACGTCCCGGCAACCGCCAGAACGACGGCGTCAGCCCCACGCCCCTCGGTCCATTGGCGCACCGCTTGGACAGCATCGGAACGCGAAGCATCCATGGACCTGTTGAGTCCAAAGCCTGCAGCTATTGTAAGCCTCTGCGGGAATAAATCGGAAGTGAATACCTTTGCACCTGCTCGTTGGGCCAATACTCCCAACAGGATACCGATGGGTCCTTGTCCCATAATGAGCACCGTCTCACCCGGCGCCAGTGCCAAGGTCTGAATGCCTTTGAGGCAGGTGTTGATGGGCTCAATGAACGAAGCCTGCTCGAAAGAAACGTCCGGCGGCAGCTTGACGACGCCGCCCCGGGCGACGATCCAGTCCATGACCCGGACATACTCAGAAAAGCCGCCACCGCTGGGCTCGTAGCCTGCGGTACAGCCAACTTGCTTGTAAACCGGGCATTGTGCGAACACCTTGTGCCGGCAGTAAAAGCAGTCGCCGCAGGGGATGTGATGAAAAACGCTGACCCGATCGCCCCGGGCATAGCCGCTGACTCCGGCGCCAACTTGCGCCACCACGCCGGCCGTTTCGTGACCGAAGATGCGGGGCGCAGAATGGGAACCGGTGCTGATCTTTTTCAGGTCGGTGCCGCAGATGCCGCAGGTGTGAACCTTGAGCAGGAGCTCGCCGGCGCCAATCCTGGGAACCGGAACGATTTCCAGGCGCACGTCGTCCCTGCCGTGATACACGGCCGCGCGCATGTTGGTGGGGACGAGCGTTGCACCTCGGTGTGCCCCGGTCTGTGTGGCAGTCGGCATTACGATGTTTTTCCCGACAGCACCGGTTGAGGCGCTGCGCCTTGCTTCTCAATAAGATGAGCCAGAGCCCGGCAAAGTTCCTGAGATGCGCGGGCAGTATTGCGGGCAAGCCGCGCCAGCGCGCCCCAGGTGGCCGGCCGCAGCGCACAGGCAGCCAGCAGGCGCGCGGTGCGAATGCGTCCGCGAGAGTCGATGAACCGGTCGAATGAAGGCATCGGAAAGTCCGCCGGTTCGGACACTGCCTTGAGCGCCATGAATTGACAGTCGTGCTGGCCCGCGACCAGGGCTACGGCAGCGGCTTCCATGTCAACCGCCTGGCCGCCGAAAGCGCCGGTGATCCGCCGCTTGGCGTCGCGATCGAGCACCGAAGAAGCGCTGACCAGGACACCATCGGCGCCGCCGGCGTCGAAGCGCGCGCCGGTGCCGAGATCCACGACCGTTGCCGGATGAAGAATTTGTCCCACCTTCAATTGCGAATCCAGTGCTCCCGCCAAACCCGCCGAGATGATAATGCGGGGCCGCTCGGAATCAAAGACGGCGACCGCAGCCTGACGCGCCAGCCGTGCCCCAATCCCGGAACAAACCACCAGAACCCGGTTGCTTGCAAAGGCCGGAAACGCAGCCTCGCCGGAAACCAGCTGCCGGCGAGGCCAGCGGCGCACCAGCGGCCGGACTTCACGTTCCAGGGCGGCGATAATGGCAACGTCAACCGACATAGCCATTCGCTTGAAACCACTCGGCGGCCCGGCGCAGGGCATCGTCCACCGCCACTATGTTCCAACCCAACTCACGCTGCGCTTTCTCGGATGACACCCACATTTTTTTTCGGCCCATGCGAACCGCGTCCAGCGTGACGCGCGGTTCGCGGTGCAGGAATCTGCCGCTGACGAGGGTATCGCCGACGCCGGCCGCCAGCGCGAACACGTAGGGCAGTCGAATCCTGGGCGCCGGCAGTCCGGTGATGGCCGCGAGTTTGTCCAGGATCTGTTTCAGCGTCAGATTCTGGCCGCCCAGGATATAGCGTTCGCCCGGGGTTCCCTTCTCCAGCGCCGCGACGTGCCCGCGGGCAACCTCGCGTACATCCACCAGGTTCAAGCCGGTATCCACGTAGGCGGGAAATTTTCGCTTCAGAAAATCGAGGATGATCCGCCCGGTCGGGGTGGGTTTGATATCGCCCTCGCCGACCGGAGTCGTTGGATTCACCACCACGACATCGCCGCCGGACCTTCCGGCCTCGATCGCCACTTGCTCGGCAATGAACTTGGAGCGCTTGTAGTGGCCGATCATGTCTTCCAGGCGCACCGGCGAATTCTCGTCGGCGGGGCGGCCGTTGCCGGTGAAACCCATGGTCGCGACACTGGAGCAATACACGATTCGCCGCACGCCGGCCTGCCGGGCAGCATCAATCAGCGCCCGCGTGCCCTCGACGTTGGAGCGATACATGGACTGCATGTCGGCAGCATCGCGCGTCCACAGCCGGTAATCGGCGGCAACGTGAAACACCACGTCGCAGCCCGCGATCGCGGTGCGCAGCGAAGCGGACTCCCGCAGATCGCCGACCACACGTTCGGCAGGCAGGCCGTCAATGTTTCTGGTCGGACTCGTCGCTCGCACCAGCAGGCGCAGATCGGCGCCTTGGTTCGCCAATTCGCGGGCCACGTGGCTTCCGACGAAGCCGGTCGCTCCTGTCACAAACGCTTTCATTGGAAACTGCTATTCGAGCTTTTCAGGCTGCAGCGAAATGCCCTTCTCCCCAGCGGCCTTTCGCTCCCAGTATTGCCGCACCCAAGCGTCCCAGCTGTGTCCGGCTGCCATGTCGCGACCGGTGAAGGCGAGGGCGGCAATGTCGGCGTAGGAGACCGAGGTCTTTCCTGCTCCGTTCTTCGGCACCAGACGGACCATGGAATCGGCGAGCGTGCGGCCGGGGCGGCGGTCGAATATATATCCTTCGATCTGGGTGCCGTCCTTGCGGGTGATGAGCACGTCGCCGCGGTAATCGAAGGCGCGCTCCAGGGCCTGGCGCAGCTCGTTTTCGTCGGCCAGTTCGGGCACCCAGCCTTCGAGTTGCTCGCGGGCGCCGCGCTCGATGACTTCCAAGGCGTCCGGATCGGGCTCGGGTGTCCCGGCGCGATGTCCTGCTTCGCGGCCGGTCACACCCGCGTCTCCTGCGGCGCAGGGCTCTCGATCTGCACCAGCGGATTGAAGGCGTGCACCGGGCGGACAGGTTCGTGCAGGAGTTCCAGCGCTTTGGGATCCGGGTAGCGGCTCGACATGGTGGCGCGAACCGTGTCCCAGAAGCCGCGCAATGAACTGAACGTGTCATTCACCGCCGAGGCTTCGTAGCCGCTGTGCACCATGCAGTTGGCGCACTTGGGATTGCCGGATTCGGTGCCGTAGCTGGCCCACTCGGTCGTTTGCATCAACTCGGCAAAGGTATCCGCATAGCCGTCCTGGAGCAGGTAGCAGGGCTTTTGCCAGCCGAAAACATTGAACGTCGGCATGCCCCAAGGTGTGCACGGATAATCGCGCTTGCCCATCAGGAATTCCAGGAAGAGCGGCGACATATTGAACCGCCAGTTCTCCTTGCGGTTGGAGAGAATGGCGCGGAAGAGCCGGCGGGTGCGGGCGCGCCCGAGAAAGTGGCTCTGGTCGGGCGCCTTGTCGTAGGAGTATCCCGGCGAGAGCATCATGCCCTCGACGCCGAGCTCCATCATCTCGTCGAAGAACTCGCGAACGCTGCCGGGGTCGGCGCCGTCGAACAACGTGGTGTTGGTGGTGACGCGGAAGCCGCGGCGCAGCGCCTCCCGGACACCCTCGACTGCCTTGTCATAGCCGCCTTCCAGGCAGACGGAAAAATCGTGATGTTGGCGCTGGCCGTCCACGTGGACGGAGAAGGTCAGAAACTTGCTCGGCTGGAACAGATCGATTTTCTGCTTGAGCAGGAGCGCGTTGGTGCAGAGGTAAATGTATTTCTTGCGCGCGACCAGGCCGGCGACGATTTCGCCGATCTGCGGGTGCAGCAAAGGCTCGCCACCCGGGATGGCAATGGTGGGAGCGCCGCATTCTTCCACCGCGCGAAAGCATTCTTCCGGCGTGAGCTGCATTTTCAGCACGTGCCCGGGATACTGGATCTTCCCGCAGCCGGCGCATGCCAGGTTGCAGCGGAACAACGGTTCCAGCATGAGGACGAGCGGGTAGCGCTTGCGTCCTTGCAGCTTCTGCTTCAGGACGTAGCTGGCGACCGTCCACATCTGCGAGACCGGCACTGGCATTACGCTTCTCCCAATTCGGTTTGCGGCGCGCTGTTTTGCGAACCCGGAACGTCAGTGGCGTTTTCGGCCGCCATCATGACTTTCTGATAGGTCGCCATCGCCAGCAACGGGAAGTACTCGGCGTACATGTGGTACTTGAGATAAAAGACCTTCGGGAACCCGGTGCCGGTGTTCCATTTTTCCCGCCACGAGCCGTCGCGCCGCTGCGTCTTCAGCAGGTAGGCGATTCCCTTGTGCACGCAATCGCTGCGCGTGTCGCCGGCGGCGAGCAGACCGAGGATGGCCCACGCGGTCTGCGAGGCCGTGCTCGGCCCCACGCCGCGGGTTGCCGGATCGTGATACGACCAGATGCTCTCGCCCCATCCGCCGTCCGGATTCTGCACCATGCGGAGCCATTCGGCGGCCTGCTGGATGTAGGGCTCGTTACGGTCAACCCCGATGGCTTCCAGCCCGCGCAGCACCAGGTGCGTACCGTAGATGTAATTGCAGCCCCAGCGGCCAAACCATGACCCGTCCGGTTCCTGCTGGTCGAGGATGAACTTGATGGCGCGCTGCACTCGCTTGTCGGCCTGGGTATAGCCGTGCGCGGCCAGCATCTCCAGCACTCGGCCGGTGATGTCCGCGGTCGCCGGATCGAGCATGGCGTTGTGGTCGGCAAACGGGATGTACTGGAAGACGAGCTTGTCGTTGTCCTTGTCGAACGACGCCCAGCCGCCGTCCTTGCATTGCATGGAGAAGACCCAATCGATAGCGCGGGTCACCGACTCGTGCTGGTAGCGGTCGCTGGGATGATCCACGTGGTCCAGCGCCAGGCACACCTGCGCGGTGTCGTCCACGTCTGGGTAAAATTCGTTGTTGAATTCGAAATACCAGCCCGAGGGCTGGCCCTTGGGGTTCTTGACCGACCAGTCGCCCTTGTGCGTGACCTGTTTCTTGAGCACCCAATCGGCGGCGGCGACCATGCGCGGGTCTTTCGGGCTGACGCCGCTCTGTCCGAGTGCGTACAGCGCGTACACGGTGTCCCAGACCGGCGACTTGCACGGCTGCATGCGGAAGGTGCTCTCTTCCTCGATGCCGAGGGCTTCGAACTCATCCAGGGCGCGGATGAATTGCGGATCATCCACCGAGTATCCGAGACAGCGCAGCGCGATGATGGAGTTCATCATGGCCGGGTAAATCGCGCCCAGGCCGTCGCTCATCTCGAAGCGCTCCAGCATCCACTCTTCGGCGGCGCGCAGCGCGACGGAGCGCAGCGGCCGGATGTGGATGCGCTCCAGCCAGTGCGTCACGCGATCGAGGAACAGGAAGAAATTCCGCCAACTGAAGAAGTGCGAGTCCCAGTGCAGGTAGAGATTGCAGTTGTCGCGCCCTCCCGGAAAAAGTTCCTCGATGCCCATCTCCGGCGGAATTTTCTTGTACGGCTTCTTCGCGTACACGATGGCCAGCGGGATGAAAATGGCGCGCGACCAGGAGGAGATCTCGTAGATGTTGAACCAGAACCAGTTGGGAAACAGCATGATCTCCGGGGGAATCGCGGGCACGGCGAACCAGTCATACTGCCCGAAAAAGCAGAGATAGATCTTGGTGTAGGTGTTGGCGCAACTGGGTCCGCCGAGTTCACGGATTTTGCCGCGCGCGCGCGCCATCGCCGGGTGCTGCGCGCTGTAGCCTGCCAGCTTGAGGGCAAAATACGCCTTCACCGAGGCGCTGACATCGGAAGGACCGTCGGGAAAAATGGGCCAGCCGCCGTCTTCGTTCTGGTGGTCGAGGATGCAGCGCGCCGCTTTCTGGAATTTGTCGGGATCACCCGTGCCCAGCAGGGTGTGCATGGCAATGTAGTCGGACTCGAGCGTGGTGTCCGCCTCGAGTTCGCCACACCAGTACCCGTCCTCGTGCTGGACAGAGAACAAATGCTTGCGCGCCGCGTCCAGCGCCGCGGCGACGCGGCTCACGATGTCGTCGATCTTGCCAAACTTCATCAGGTTTCTGGGGGACAAAACCCGCCCGAACTCTCCTTCTGACGGGATTACTCCGCCGTGGCTGCGGCCGGAGCGCTGCCAATCGCCTCGACAATTTCAGGCGGCAGCCCGAACCGGACGTTTTCCGGCATCACTTCCACTTCCCTGAGACCGGGTAAAACCCTTCCCGCGCAGGAATTCAACCACTTCTTCGACCAGGCACTCCGGCGCACTCGCTCCCGCGGTGACGGCCACATTGCGCACCGCTTGCAGCCACTCCGGCCGGATGGCGCGATAGTTTTCGATCAGGTACGACGGCGTGCGCAGGCTCCCGGCTACCTCCACCAGGCGCTTGGAGTTGGAGCTGTTATCGGAGCCGACCACCAGCAGCAGGTCGACCTCGCTGGCAATGTGCTTCACCGCCGTCTGCCGGTTTTCGGTGGCATAGCAGATGTCCTGGGCGGCCGGGCCGGTGATGTTGGGAAACTTGTTCTTCAGCGCCTCGACAATGTCGCGGGTTTCGTCAAGGCTGAGGGTGGTCTGCGTCAGGTAAGCCACCCGATCGGGATCGGGAACGCGGATTTTTTCCACGTCTTTCGCCGAACCCACCACCTGGGTCGCTGCCGGAGCTTCGCCCAGCGTGCCGATCACCTCGTCGTGGTCGCGGTGACCGATCAGGATCAACGAATACCCTTCCTTGGCGAAACGGATGGCCTCGACGTGCACCTTCGTCACCAGAGGGCAGGTGGCGTCGATCACCCGCAAGTCCCTGTCTTTGCTGGCCTCGCGGACCTTGGGGGCAACGCCGTGGGCGCTGTAGATGACGCGCTCCCCGGCCGGGACCTCGTCCACGTTGTCCACAAAAATCGCGCCCTTGGCCGAAAGCTCCTCGACCACATAGCGGTTATGGACGATTTCCTTGCGCACGTAGATCGGCGGGCCGAAGGTCTCGAGTGCGATGCGGACAATGTCAATGGCGCGCACCACGCCGGCGCAAAAGCCACGCGGCTTCAATAACAACAGCGATTTCTCGTGATTGTCGGTCATCAATGCTGACCGGCTACCCGGAGCCGGTATACCCCTCACCCTTGGTAGTATAAACGATGCAAACCTAGTTCACCCCGATGCGTACCGTCAATGTAAATAACAGACAATGCGGGGATTAACATCGGTCGGCGCTATTCCGCAGCGAACCGCGACCAGAAATCGCGGGCGGAAAACGCGGGTTGGACCGGCGTAGGCCTACCTCGGAATTCCTGCCTTCAGCATTTGCTCGGCGTGCTTGAGCGAGGTTTCCGTGACCTTGGCCCCGCTCAACATGCGGGCCAGTTCCTCGCGGCGTTCGCGGTCGTCGAGACGACGGAGGATGGTGCGGGTGCGTCCGGCCACTGCCTTCTTCTCGATGACGTAATGATGATCGGCAAAACAGGCAATCTGCGGCAGGTGCGTAATGCAGAGCACTTGCGAGGTCGCTGCGAGCTCTTTCAGCTTTTTGCCGACGGCCTCCGCCGCGCGCCCGCCGATGCCGATATCAATCTCATCGAAAACCAGCGTGCGCTGCGTCTCGTTACTCCGCCGCCGCGTCCTCGCTTCGATGGTCGCCTTCAGCGCCAGCATGACGCGCGACATTTCGCCGCCGGAAGCGATCTGCTCCACCGGCTTCAGAGGTTCGCCCGGGTTGGTCGCGATCAGGTATTGCACCTGGTCGAACCCGGAGCTGCTCCAGTTCTGCTCGTCGTCGGAACCATCCACCTGCACGCGGAAGCGGGCTTTCATCGCCAGCTCGTTCACTTCCTGCTCGACCAATTTTTCCAGGCGGCGCGCGGCGTCGGTTCTCTGGCGCGAGAGGGCTCGCGCGGCTGCCAGATACTGTGCGGCCGCTGCCTCCAGTTCCGAGCGCAGATTGCGCAACACCTCGTCCTTGTTTTCAATCTCGTTGAGCTTGCGCGCGACTTCTTCGCCAAACGCGATGACGGCATCCAGCGACTCTCCGTACTTGCGCTTCATGCGATCGAGCGTGGCCAGCCGGTCTTCGATCTCGGCCAGCCGTTCCGGGGAGGCGTTGATGGCCGCGGCATACTCGCGCATTGTGGCGCCAAGGTCTTCGGCGGCGATGCGTGCCGATTCCAGCGATGCCAGCGAGTCCTGGAAGGTCGGGTCGTAACGCGCGAGTTCCTCGATCTGCCGCGAAGCCGCCCGCAATGAGCTGGCGGCCGATGCGTCGCCTTCGTACAGCAGGTCGTAGGCCGTCATGGCCGCGAGATAGATCTTCTCGGCATTGGCGAGGACGCGCTTCTCCGCCTGGAGCCGCTCATCTTCGCCCGCCTGCAGCCGCGCGCTCTCGATCTCCTTCTTCTGGAAGCTCCACAGATCAATCAGGCGCAATTTGTCTTGTTCGCCGCGTTCCAACTCGGCGATGCGGCCGCGGATTCCATGCCAGGTGCTGAATACGGCGGCCGCTGCGCCGGCATCGCATCCGCCGAACCGGTCCAGCAGCTTCAGCCGCGCGGCGGCGTCGAAACCCAGGATGGACTCGGTCTGCGCGTGCACCGACGCCAACATGGGCGCGAGTTGCTTGAGCACGGCGACCGTTGCCGGCTGGTTGTTGACGAATACGCGCCCGCGGCCGCCGCTGGCGATTTCGCGGCGAAGAATAATTTCGCAATTGTCGGAGTCGATGCCGTTCTGTTCCAGGACCTCGGCCGCGCGCCGGTCGTCCACGTCGAAGACCGCGGACACCACCGCCTTGTCCGCCCCGTGCCGGATGATGTCGCTGGTAGCCTTTACGCCGAGCAGCAACGCCAGCGCGTCGATCAGGATGGACTTGCCCGCGCCGGTTTCGCCGGTCAGGAGGTTTAATCCCGGGGCGAATTCCACCACCATGTGATCGATGACGGCATAGTTTTCGACGCGCAGTTCGAGAAGCACCGGAGATTCCTGTGCGAGAAATTCGTGCGCAGAATAGCACGACTGCCGGTTTCAAGTTGCCAGTTCCGTTTTCCGCATGGAATGCATCAAACTTCAGGTGAAGCCCGGAGCGGCATGCGTGGTCTGGCGTGAAATGCTGCGTTCACCGATCGTGAGCATTCAACTCGGACCACATACGGCAACAACTTACTCCCGCGGCGCTGGTCTATAATTGAATCCAGTTGTGGGACAAATTTCCTGAAGGATGATGCTTATTTCCCCCTTTCTTTCGTTGGTCATCGGCGGTGAGATCGTCAACCTGGTGTGGCAGACCGGTCCGGTCGCCAAGGTAGTTCTCGCCATTCTCCTGTTCTTCAGCCTCCTCTCCTGGTCCATCATTCTTTCGCGATGGAACCTGCTGCGGCGAGCGCGCGTGCAAAGCGCGCGGTTCTTGCGCGCTTTCCGGCGGTCGCAGCGCTTCCAGGACATTGCTGCGGTGGCGGAACAGTTCAGGCCCAGCCCGCTGGTGGCCGTCTTCGAGAGCGGATATGAAGAGTACAAGCGCTCGCGCGGCAGCTCCGCTCCCATCCAGCGCGCCATGCAGATCGGCGCCTCCGAGGAATTGACGCGGCTGGAGCGCCGCATGCCCTGGCTCGCGATCACCGCCGCCACCACCCCGTTCATCGGATTGTTCGGCACCGTGTGGGGCATCATTGATGCCTTCCATGGCCTCGGCACCGCGGGAGCGGCGACCTTGCGCGCGGTCGCGCCCGGGATTTCCGAGGCGCTGATCACCACCGCCGCCGGCCTGTTCGCCGCCATCCCGGCGTTGATCGCCTACAACCTGTTTGGCAACGACCTGCGGGAGTTCGGCAAGCGCATGGATGACTTCTCGCTGGAAATGCTCAACGCCGTGGAGCGCGCCGGCGCCGAGACGCCGCGCCGCGTCGCCGCCACGGAACCGGAGTTACGGTAATGGCGTTCACCGATTCCAACGGCCGCACCCGCTCTGCGCTGGCCGACATCAACATCACGCCGCTGGTGGACGTGGTGCTGGTGCTGCTGATCATTTTCATGCTGACCGCGCCCATCCTGCAGTCCGGCATCGAAGTGGACGTTCCGAAAACCAAGACGGTGAAGGAAATTACGGAAGAGCGTCTGGTGATCAGCATCGACAAGCAGCAGCGCGTGTTTCTCGGCAACGATCCCATCAACGTGCACCAGATTGCGGATACGTTGCGCCGGAAGGTCCGCGATCCGGGACGGCAATCCATTTTTCTTCGCGCCGACGAAAATGTTCCGTTCGGCGCCTTTGCCACGGTGATGGACGCCGTCAAGCAGGCGGGTATCACCAACGTCAGCATCGTCACACAGCCCCTGAATCCGAATGCCGGCAAGCGCTGATATCTATACCGAACGGGAGAACTGGCAGCAGCCGCTGGCCTGGTCGGTCGCGCTGCATGGGCTGCTCTTCGCGTCCATGCTCATTTACGGGGCCATTTTCGGGCGCTTCTCCGGCGAATCCTGGGGCGGCGCCGGGTCGGGCGGAAGCGCCATGAGCGCCACCCTGGTCAGCACCATCCCGCTGCCACATGCCCCGACACAGACGCAGAACATCCTGGCCAACGAATCGAAGGGGCTGACGCAATCGTTGCCCCGGGTGAAAGAAGAACCAACCCCGGAGGCGATCCCGATCCCGGAGAAGGACACCAAGCGGCGTCCCGAGCCGAAGCCCCGCACCTCGACCCAGCAGAAACCACGCCCGCCGGAGGAAGAGCCCAGCAATGTGGTGCCCTTCGGACAGGGCGGTCCGGTGAGCGGGCCCTACGGCGTGTTCAGCGCCGCCAACGCGAAAGGCGGGTTCGGGTTCAACGGCGGTAGCGGAGATTTCGGTTCGCGCTTCGCGTGGTACGTCCGCGTGGTGCAGCAGAAGGTTTCGGAAAACTGGCTGAAATACGAGATCGACCCGAATATCCACGATGCGCGCCGGGTTTATATCACCTTCGAAATCACGCGCAGCGGGCAGCCGGCCAACGTGCAGATCGAGCAATCCAGCGGCGTGCCGTCGCTGGACCAGTCGGCGGTGCGCGCGCTGCAGCGCATCGACTCTTTCGGGCCCTTGCCCAATGAATACGCCGGAAACCGCGTCTCGGTGGAATTCTGGTTTGATTACCGGAAGTAGGAAGCAACACCCGAATGGCGAGCCCACTTAGCTTCGGAACTCGTGACTCGGGATTTGGACCACTGCCATGATAAAACGAACTGCTCTCGTCTTAATGCTCATGCTGCTGGCTTGCTCCGGCTTTGCCCAGCAGGACTGGATCCGTACCGGCACGGGGCTCGGGGTCGAAAAAGTCCGCCTTGCGGTGCCCGACTTCAAGCAGGTGACCGCCGATTCCGCCAGTGGCCTGCTGCTGAAGGCGTTCAACGAAACCCTCTGGAACGACCTCAGCCAGGCCGGCATTTTCGACGTCGTCTCCAAGAGCTTTTACCCGCTCCAGGTGCCGGGCTCGCCCGAGGAAGTGAAACTCGACGCGTGGGCCAATCCTCCGACCAATGCCAGCATGCTGGCGTTCGGCAACCTCAACGCCTCGACCGGCGATGCGGTGGTGCAGGGCTGGCTGTACGACGTGAAGAACTCGCAGTCGCCGCAGGTGCTGGGCAAGCAGTACCGCGAAAAGGCGACGGAAGAGAACGCGCGCATCATCGCGCATCGCTTCGCCGATGAGATCATCTTTCGCCTGGGCGGCGGCATCCAGGGCATCGCGGAGAGCAAAATTGCTTTCGTCAGCAGCCGGGACGGACACAAGGAAATCTGGCTCATGGATTATGACGGCGCGAATCAGCGCCCGTTGACGCACCTGGGCTCGATCGCGCTGTCGCCGCGCATTTCGCCCGATGGTTCGCGGGTTGCCTTCAGCGCTATCACCGGCGGCGGGTGGAACCTTGGGATGTACTCACTCGACCTCGGCCGCACCGTATCGTTTCCGCGTTTCGGCGGCACCAACCTCTCGCCGGCCTGGGCGCCCGACGGGAAACGGATCGCGTTCTCATCGTCGCGCACCGGCGATCCGGAGATTTTCGTCGCCGAGGCTGACGGCTCACACCTGCGGCGCGTTACCGCCTACCGCGGACCGGACGTGGCGCCGGTGTGGAACCCGAAGACGGGGGCGCAGATTGCGTGGGTCAGCGGGCGCAGCGGCCTGCCGCAGATCTACCTCATGGAAGCCGATGGCACCAACCCGCAGCGCATCACCGACCAAGGCTATGCCGTGTCGCCGTCGTGGTCGCCCAACGGCCAGTACCTCGCCTTCGCCTGGATCCGGCACTACGGGCCCGGCATGCCGGGAGCGCAGGACATCTACGTCATGGATATCGCCAGCAAGCAGATTGTCCAGTTGACGCACGAGGCCGGCCGCAACGATTTTCCGTCATGGTCTCCGGACGGGCGGCACCTTGTGTTTCAGTCCAACCGCTCCGGCGGCGAACAGATTTGGACCATGCTGGCCGACGGTACCGAGCAGCACCGCTTGACCAGCGCCGGTCACAATACGCAGCCCAACTGGAGTTGGAAATAGCGTTGCACAACGGGCGAGGCGCATCTTGCATCACACGACCGTGTGTGGCCGCAAAGGTAGTGGAAACGTTTTAGGCTTTCCGGGTGTACATTGTTGGATTGCAGGCAGAACGCCGGACGATATCTTAACAGACCACCGGCCGCTGGATGACTTGGGTTCACTTGCGTTGTACGGGAGGAGAGAGGTGAATCACGACAGGTTGAAGTGGATTTTTCTCATCGTGCTTTTGGGCAGTGTGCTGACTCTGGGCGGTTGCAAGAAGAAAGTCGCTCCGCCGCCCCCGCCACCGCCACCACCGCCGGCAGCGCCGACGGCTTCACTGAGCGCCAGCCCCGACACCATTCAGCTGGGGCAATCGAGCACGCTGACATGGCAAACGCAGAACGCCACCGATGTCGCGCTCGACGGCAGCAATGTGAATCCCAGCGGCTCGCAGCGCGTGTCACCGACGCAGTCCACCACCTACCGGCTGGTCGCCAAGGGCGCCGGCGGCACCCAGGAAGCCACGGCGCGGGTGACGGTCACGCCACCGCCGCCGCCGCCGTTCCAACCCAGCGCCACCGACGAGGAGTTGTTCAGCCGGAACGTCAGGGACATCTTCTTTGACTACGACAAGTACGATATCCGGGCGGACCAGCAGGCGGCGCTGCAGGCCGACGCACAGTTCCTCGCGCAGCATCCCACGATGCACTTCACCATCGAGGGACATTGCGACGAGCGCGGCTCGACGGAGTACAACCTGGCGCTCGGCGACAATCGCGCGAGTGCGGTGAAGAACGCGCTGATGCAGGCCGGTGTCGGAGCGGATCGTATCCGCACCATCAGCTACGGCAAGGAAAAGCCGTTCTGCACCGAGTCCAACGAGCAGTGCTGGCAGCAAAACCGCCGCGGGCACTTCGTGTACCAGAGGTAGCCTGGGGCACGGGTTGCTGGGGACCGTGGTAGAGAGCAGTGCGCGGACACCGGAGCGATCTTCTGTGTCCGCATCTCCCTCTCCACCGGGCGATGCACCGGCCAACTGCCAACTACCCAGCACCAACAGCCGTATTTCTGCATCCAACAGAGCAGCACAACTGAGCAGCCGTCTATGAAAACTTTGAAGTTCTTTGTTCCCCTGGCATTGCTGGTCGCCGCCGCCTTGCCCGCGTTTCCGGTCAGCAAGGAAATCGTTCAGCTCCAGACACAGGTGCAGGCGCTGCAGGACCAGATGGCGCGCATGCAGCAGGCTTTCGACGAGCGCATGGGCGTGATGCGAAACCTGATCGAATCCAGCACCGACAAGATGAACCAGATCAATGCCGGCCTCGCCGACCTGCAGCGCACTCTCAAGCAGCAGCAGGCGGAGGGCGGCACGCGCACCGACCAGCTTTCCGGTCAAATCCAGGCGCTGAACGACTCGGTGGATGAACTCAAGGCGCGCATGGGCAAGATCGGCAACCAGCTCGATGCCATGCAGAATGCGCAAACCACATTGCCGGCCAGCGCTGCGCCCGGCCAGCCCCCCGCTCAGCCGGCGCAGCAGCAGGCGCCGCCGCCCGACGTGCTCTACAACAACGCGTTGCGCGACTACAACGCCGCCAAGTACGACCTGGCATCGCAGGAGTTTGCCGATTACCTGAAGTTCTATCCCAACACCGATCTCGCCGGGAACGCCCAGTTCTACATCGCCGACCTCGCTTATCGGCAGGGCAATTACGAGCAGGCGGTGCAGGAATACGACAAGGTCCTGGAACAGTACCCCGGCGGCAATAAAGCTCCGGCGGCGCAACTGAAGAAGGGATTTGCGTTGCTGGAACTGGGACGGCGCAATGATGGAGTCCGGGAACTAAACGCCCTCGTCAAGCGCTACCCGCGGTCGCTGGAAGCCGACCAGGCACGCAAGCGGCTGGCATCGCTGGGCACAAAGCCAAGCGCCGCACGTCCCGCGCGCAGGCCGGGGGATTAGCATATCGGGTGATCGGATGATCTGGTGATCTAAAGCGGGAAGGTTTTAGATCACCCGATCACCAGATCACCAGATGCTCCGCAACTGACAACTTCACTTCAGTTTCAAGTTGCGCAAGCAGTACCGAATCTCCTGCGCCATTTCGATCACGCGCATTCCTTCCTTGACCATCAGCTTGCAGGAGATCGCCGTGTGCGCCTGCGTGCCCTCGCCCATGTCGTACACCACGCGACAATACTGGCAGTCCTCGTTCCAGCAGAAGCGGCCGTAGGAGACTTCCTCCGGCGCCAGGAACTGCATCGCCCGCAGCATCATGTTGCTTTCGGGCACTTCAAACTCCCGGCCCATGATGGTGATCGTGATGAGTTTTTCGTACGGACGGTACAGAGGCCCGGGGCTGCTCATGGGCCGCATTGTACGAACCTTGCTGCGCCCTTCAACAGAAGAAAGTCGGCCACGTACTCAGAAGTGAACGCTTTACCGCAACTCCTCCATGCACTCTTCCAGCACTTGGCGTGAAGGACGCACCACCGACTCCGGCAAAGTCGCGAGGGATTCGTCGGTGACGTTGAGCAGTTCCATGAACGTCGGCGCAGTGGGGTTGACATAAAAAACGCCGGTCAGGATTTCGCCTTTGTCATGGGCTTCGGCCAAACGCTTCAGCGATTCCGCCTTGTTGGTCGGATCGTACCCCTCTTCGATCTTGCGCAAGCGCAGGCGAGAGCCATCGTGCATGCTGACATCAACCGTCGCTCCCGCCTCGTACTCCACGTCAATGTCCTCAAACGCGGGCACGAAGCTCACTTCCTGCAAGGGTTCATCATGATCCTTGGTGAACTTGTACGACTTGGTCGAACCTTCGTGGTCGTTGAAGGTGACACACGGCGAAATGACGTCCAGCATGGCCGTGCCGCTGTGCGCGATGGCGGCCTTCAGCATGGCCAGCAACTGTTTCTTGTCGCCTGAAAAGGAGCGCCCAACGTAGGTTGCGCCCAGCATGATGGCGAGCGAGCAGGTATCGATGGGCGGCAGGTCGTTGATGACGCCGCTTTTCAGCTTGGAACCAATATCCGCCGTGGCCGAGAACTGGCCCTTGGTCAGGCCGTACACGCCGTTGTCCTCGATGATGTAGATCATGGGCAGGTTGCGCCGCATCATGTGCACGAACTGCCCGATGCCGATGGAAGCGGTGTCGCCGTCGCCGCTGACCCCGAGCGCGATCAGCTTGCGGTTGGCCAGCAGCGCCCCGGTGGCCACCGATGGCATGCGGCCGTGCACCGCGTTGAAACTGTGCGAGCGGTTCATGAAATAAGCCGGGCTTTTCGAGGAGCAGCCGATGCCGGAGGGCTTGATCACGCGCTCCGGCGGACACGCCCATTTCGTACATCGCATCAATAATGCGTTCCGAGATGGCGTTGTGGCCGCAACCGGCGCACAGCGTAGTTTTGCCGCCCTTGTATTCGATTACCGTCAGGCCGATGCGGTTGGTCTTGGGCTGGGGCGTGGAAGTCGGTACGGTCGCCATTTATCGGCCCTCCTGCGAAATGATCTCGTCGGTGACAGAACGGGCGTCAATCGGCAGCCCGTTGTAATGGCGCACGCTGCGCAGCTTGGTAAGCTGGGCGGCGTCGAGATCGAGCTTGAGCAGCGCCATCATTTGCGCGTCGCGGTTCTGGTCCACCACGTAAATCCGATCGTGCGAGGCGACGAATTCGTGCACGTCGCGGTTGAAGGGGAACGCCCGGATACGCAGGTAGTCGGTTTCGACGCCGTATTCCTTGCGCATCTGGTCGCGGCTTTCCACCAGTGCCCAGTGCGAGGTGCCGTAGGCGATGATGCCGACCTTGGACTTGCCGTTCTGCGCCATCTCCGGCTTGGGCACGTGCGAGCGCGCGGTCTCGAATTTGTGATTCAGGCGCTCCATGTTGTTGACGTAATCGTCGGGACGCTCGCTGTACTGCGCGCTTTCGTTGTGCCCGCTGCCGCGCGCGAAGTACGCCGCCGCGGGATGCTCGGTGCCCGGCAAGGTGCGATAGCCGATGCCGTCGCCGTCCACGTCCTTGTAGCGGGCAAAACTCCCCAGCCGATCGAGATCCTCCTTGCTCAGCACCTTGCCACGGCGGATGGGCTTCTCGGGATACGGGAACGGCTCCGACATCCAGTTGTTCATGCCCAGATCGAGGTCGGAGAGGACGAACACCGGTGTCTGGAAGTGTTCGGCCAAATCAAAGGCTTCGCCGGCCATGGTGAAGCACTCGGCCACCGAACACGGGAAGAGCACGATGTGCTTGGTATCGCCGTGCGAGAGGAACGCAGTGGAGAGGACGTCGCCCTGCGCGGTGCGCGTCGGCAGGCCGGTGGAGGGCCCGACGCGCTGGATGTCCCAGATCACCGCCGGCACTTCGACGTAATAGCCCAGCCCGGTAAATTCCGCCATCAGCGAGATGCCGGGGCCCGAAGTGGAGGTCATGGACCGGGCGCCGGCCCAGGCCGCGCCCAGCACCATGCCGATGGCAGCCAGTTCGTCTTCCGCTTGTACGATCGCGAAAGTAGCTTTGCCGTCCTTGCCGATGCGGTATTCCTTCATGTAATCGATGAGGGTTTCGACGAGCGAGGACGAAGGCGTGATCGGATACCAGGTCACGACCGTCACGCCGGCGAACATGGAACCCAGCGCGCCGGCCGAGTTGCCGTCAATGATGATTTTGCCGTGCGTCTTGTCCATGCGCTCGATGGAGCACGGGTCAGCCTTGGTGAGCGAGGCAGCGGCGTAGTCGTATCCGGCTTTGGCGGCGTTGACGTTGAGATCGGCGGCCTTCAGCTTGCGCCCAAACTGCCTGCGGATGGCTTTCTCCATCTCCGCTGGATCGAGCTTCAGCAACTGCGTGACCACCCCGACGTACACCATGTTCTTGACCAGCTTGCGCAGCTTGGCCTCGGGACACACCGGCGCCACCAGCTTGTCGAACGGCACCGAGTAGAAGATCAGGTCCTGGCGAAGGGAGCTCAGGTTGAGCGGTTCGTCATAGAGCACGGCGGCGCCCGGCGCCAGCGACTTCACGTCCTCCTGCGCCGTCTCCGGATTCATCGCCACCAGGAATTCGCACTCTTTTCGGCGGGCAATGTAGCCGTCCTTGCTGGCGCGGATGGTGTACCACGTCGGCAAGCCGGCAATGTTCGACGGAAAAAGGTTTTTGCCGGAGACCGGCACGCCCATCTGGAAAATCGTCCGCAACAGGACCGTGTTGGCCGATTGCGACCCGGAACCGTTCACCGTCGCCACCTGGAGGGAGAAGTCGTTGACCACCTGCTTCCGATCCAGGCGGCTGGCAAGTTCCTGTGGGCCAATTTCAGTGGTAGCCATACCATGCCATCCTTGTCCGCACATCCATGATTGCTGCTGGAAAGATTTTGTAAGAATTATACGGCAACGCGAAGCTTCCCAAGGCACCCGAGACTCGGATGCACAGCCGGCTACGGGCGGCTCCCCACATAACAGTATCGTATCACGATGGACTTCTTTCACTCGGTGAAAAACTGGGCGATCTTGCGGAACTTGTCGTAGCGCTGCGCCAATAATTCCTCGATGGACTTTGCCCGCAGCTCCGACAAGTGCTTTTGCAGGGACTGGTCGAGCATGCGGGCGGCGGCGTCCCAGTCGGTTTGCGCGCCGCCGGCGGGTTCCGGCACGATGTCGTCCACGCAACGAAACTCGCTCAAATCACCGGCGGTGATCCGCATGGCCACGGCCGCCAGTTCCCGCTTGCCGGCGTCGCGCCACATGATGGACGCGCAGCCTTCCGGCGAAATGACGGAATAGATGGCGTCCTCCATCATCAGCACGCGATCTCCGATGGCGATGGCCAGCGCGCCGCCGCTGCCGCCCTCACCCGTAATCGTGGTAATGATGGGGACGCGCAGCCGCGCCATTTCGCGCAGGTTGTGGGCGATCGCCTCAGCCTGTCCGCGCTCCTCCGCGCCGAGCCCGGGATAGGCGCCCGGTGTGTCCACCAAGGTGAAGATGGGACGGTGGAATTTCTCCGCCAGGCGCATGACGCGCAGCGCCTTGCGGTAGCCCTCGGGATTCGGCATCCCGAAGTTGCGATAGACACGCTGTTTGGCGTCGCGACCCTTCTGGGTGCCGATGACGACGACGTCCTCGCCGTGAAAACGCGCCATGCCGCAGACCATGGCCGGGTCATCGGAAAATCCGCGGTCGCCGTGGATCTCGCTCCAGTCGGTGAAGATGCGCTCGATGTAGTCCAGCGTGTAGGGGCGCTGCGGATGGCGGGCGAGTTCGGTCTTCTGCCAGGGACCGGCATGGGTCATCTGCCGGCGCAGGGTTTCAATCTGGCCGTGGAGAACTTTTAGCTGCTTGCGGGCTTCCTGGTTCTCTCCCGCGATGTTTTCCAGATGCCGGACTTGCTGCTCGATGTGCTCGAGTTCCTGTTTAGCCTGTTCGGAAGAATCCATCAGGTTTCCGTTTCCCGCGCTGCGCCGGACCGACTCCAGCTCCCAGTTCAGCAGGTCGTACACCAGCGATGCGCCAGGGTGGGCCAAATCGAATCCTTTGCGGGTGACGTCAGAATCGTGGTCAGTCAACGATGCGAACGCTGCCGCGCCCGCACAGCTCCTCTACCCGCGCAATGAATGCCCGGTCCGGCTGAACATTATAGCCTTCCGGCTCCATGATGACCATGAAGTCGCCGGCACGCTCCAGGTCGAACAACACCTTCGCTTCGCCGGGATGAGAGGCGCAGTGGGTGTGCAGCCCATCGATCGTTTCCACCGTCGCGGTCTCCAGCGGCACGCGGATACGGATGGCGCGCGGCAACTTCGGCTTGGCCTGCTCCAGCGGTTCGATGTCGCCGACCAGCAGCTTGGGATTGGCGCCTTCCTCAACTCGTACGCCGCCTTTGATCAGCACCGGCACTTCCAACTTCACTTTTTCCTGCAAACGCCGGTACGCCTCGGGAAAAACGATCAGGTCCACCGTGCCGAGCATGTCTTCCAGCACTCCCTGGGCGTAGAGGTCCCCCTTGCGCGACTTGGCGACGCGCAAGTTGGTGATGATGCCGGCGGTGAAGATCTCGTCTTTGCCCGTGCTCTGCTTCATGGCGCCGATTTCTTCCGTGGAGAGCGCGCCGAATTCTTCCAGCTTGGACTGGTACTTCTGCAAGGGATGGCCGGTAATGAAGAAGCCGAGGATTTCCTTTTCGGCGGCGAGGCGCTGGTGTTCGTCCCATTCGGCGCCATCGAGATACTCGGCTTGGGACGACGGGAGCTGCGGCTCGTCAAAAACACCGAACAGGCCGTGCTGCCCGGCTTCGATGTCGCGCTGGGTTTTCTGGCCGCGGTCCATCGCCTTGTCCACGGCGTCGAACAGTTGCTTGCGCCGGCCGAGGGAGTCCATGGCGCCGCTCTTGATCAGCGACTCGACCACCCGCTTGTTGAGCAGGCGAAGGTCCACGTTCTCGCAAAAGTCATAGAACGAGCGGAATTGTTCGAGCTTCTTGCGCGCGGCCACGATGGACTCGATGGCGTTCTGCCCGACGTTCTTGATGGCGGCCAGCCCGAAGCGGATGGCCTTGCCGTGGGGCGTGAAATTGGCGTCGCTGACGTTGATGTCCGGCGGCTCGACCGCAATCCCCATCTCGCGGCACTCGTTGATGTACTTCACCACGTCATCGGTGCTGCCGGTAACCGAGGTCAGCAGCGCGGCCATGAACTCGACCGGATAATGCGTTTTCAGGTACGCCGTCTGATAGGCGAGCAGGGCGTAGGCCGCGGAGTGTGACTTGTTGAAGCCATAGCCGGCGAACTGCTCCATCAGGTCGAAAATCTTTTCCACCTTGCGCGCCGGAATGCCGCGTTCGGCGGCGCCTTGCATGAAGCGCTCGCGCTGCGCCGCCATCTCCTCGGCCTTCTTCTTGCCCATGGCGCGCCGCAGCAGATCCGCTTCGCCGAGGGAGTAGCCGGCGAGTCGGTTGGCGATCTGCATCACCTGTTCCTGGTACACGATCACGCCCAGGGTCTCGCGCAGGATGGGCTCCAGCTCCGGCAGCTCGTATTCGGCCTTCCGCCGCCCCCACTTGCGCTCGATGAAATCGTCAATCATGCCGCCCTGGATCGGCCCCGGGCGGTAGAGCGCGTTGAGGGCGGTGAGGTCTTCGACGCTGTTGGGCCGGTAGCGCCGCAGCACGTCGCGCATGCCGTGCGATTCAAACTGGAAGACGCCGCTGGTCAGCCCGCTGTGGAAGACCTTTTCGTAGGTTTCCTTGTCGTCCAGCGCAATCGTGTTCCAGTGCAGGTCCTGGCCGTGCACTTGCTTCACCAGCTTGAGGGCATCATCGAGAATCGTCAGCGTGGTGAGCCCGAGGAAGTCCATCTTCAGCAGGCCCATTTTCTCGATCGCCTTCATATCGAAGGCGGTAACGATTTCGCCATTTTTCGTCTTGTGCAGCGGGACCAATTCGAGCAGCGGCTGCGGCGAAATGACAACCCCGGCCGCATGCACGCCGGCATTGCGCACCATGCCTTCGAGGCGGCGGGCGGTGTCGATGAGTTCCTTGACCTGCGCCTCGCTGTCGTACGCCTGCTGCAAGGGCGGCGAGTCTTTGAGAGCTCTTTCCAGCGTGATGTTCAGCGTTGCCGGGACCATCTTGGCGATGCGGTCCACGTCGCTGTAGGGGATCTGCATGGCGCGTCCCACGTCCTTGATCGCCGCCTTCGCCATCATGGTGCCGAAGGTGATGATCTGCGCCACATTATCCCGGCCGTATTTCTGGGTGACGTAATTGATGACTTCGGCGCGGCGGTTCATGCAGAAGTCCACGTCGATGTCGGGCATGGAGACGCGCTCGGGATTGAGAAAGCGCTCGAACAGCAATTCGTGCTGGAGCGGATCCAGGTCGGTAATCTCCATCGAGTAGGAAACCAGCGAGCCGGCTGCCGAACCGCGCCCCGGGCCGACCGGGATGCCGCGATCCTTCGCCCACCGGATGAAATCCCACACGATGAGGAAGTACCCGGAGAACTGCATCTGGCGGATGATGTCAATCTCGCGCACCAGGCGCTGTTCGTAGTCGCTGATGGTGTGCTTGAGCCGTCCCTGCCGCTCCAGGTCCCGGATGGTGTTCAGGCGGCGCGCAAAGCCTTCCCGCGCAATGTGCTCGAAATAGCTGTCGAGGGAGAAACCCGGCGGGACCTCGAAGTGCGGGAAGGGGTTGCGGATTTTTTCCAGCTTCAGGTTGCAGCGCTCCGCAATGTCCAACGTACGGCGCAGGACTTCCGGCGTGTCAGGGAACATCTGCAGCATTTCCTGGTAGCTCTTGACGTAGAAATGCCGCGTCTGGAATTTCATCCGGTTGGTGTCCTGGACGTACTTGCCGGTCTGGATGCAGACCATCACGTCCTGCGCGTGCCAGTCATCCTCGCAGAGATAATGGCTGTCGTTGGTGGCGACCAGCGGCAGATCGAGCTCGTGCGCCAGCTTGTGCAGCGCGGGGTTGATGGTCTGCTCCTGCTCCAGGCCCTGGTTCTGGATTTCGACGTAGAAGTTCGGCTTGCCGAAAATGTCGGCGAACTGCCCGGCGGCCTGTTGGGCGGCATCGTACTTGCCTTCCATCAGGCGCTCGGCAACCTCGCCCTTCAAACATCCGGAGAGCCCGATCAGGCCGCGGGCGTGTTCGGCGAGAAAGCGCTTCGAAATGCGCGGCTTGTAATAGAAACCGTGCAGCGACGCCTCGCTGGTGATCCGCGCCAGGTTGCGGTAGCCCTCTTCGTTCTCGGCGAGCACGACCAGGTGATTGTAGGTGTCGCCCTCTGGCGGCATGCGGTCGGTATTGTGGTCGTCCTTCTTGCACACATACAGTTCACAGCCGATGATCGGCTTGACCCCGGCACTTTTCGCCGCATGGAAAAAATGGAATGCGCCAAAGATGTTCCCGTGGTCCGTCATGGCCACGGCGGGCATGCCGAGTTCCTTCACCCGCCCGACCAGCTTGTCGATATCGCAGGCCCCGTCGAGCAGGGAGTAATCGGTATGGAGGTGCAGGTGGACGAAGTCAGGCATGGGGCTCGCTTCAATTCTATGGGCCTGAACTGATGATGGGAAGAAATTCCGGGGTGTGGAAAACGATGCGATTGTGGATTTCGGCGCCGCTCCAGACACCGTGGACGGTACAAGCTTCGGTCGTGAGGAAGGAACGGAGAAACTGACGTACTGAAATACTGAAAAACCGATTACTTCTTCTTCTTGTTCTTGCCTTTTTTCGCTTTTGCAGGTGCGCTCTTCGCTTTCGCCGGCTTGGCCTGTGGCTTTGGCTGCACCGTGGGTTTCGCCGCTTTGGCGGGCGGTTTCTCCAATGGCTTTTCCACTTTGGGGGCAACCACCGGCACGACCACGGCCGCGGGCTTCCCCTTGCCCTTCTTCGCCGCAGCCGCGGGTGCGGCCGCCGGCGCAGCCTCAGCCTTGGCGCCCTTTCCCTTTCGGGGCGGTGGCGGCGGAGGCGGAGGCGGAGGAGCGTAGGGTTTGAGGAACTTCAATGTTTCCGTGCGCGAATGCAGTTTGCCGTCGAGCATCAGCAGGAACGCCTCCTGCTCGATCTTGGGATACTCCGGCAACTGGGGCGTGATGCGCAGCTCGGTCATCTCCGGCAACGGCAGCTTTTGCCGGACCTGGCGCCACTTGCCGAAGAAGTTCTTCAGTTTCTGCGCGACCGCCTGCTGGCGCGCGGTGGCGTCCAGGAAGAGGATGGTCTCCGGTTTCGCCTCCGACAGCAGCAGCCAGGTGCGCGACGGCGTGGCCGCTTCCTTCCCGCTGAGCCGTTTCGCCAGCTTGGCCGCGTCCTCTTCCAGATTGCGCCATGATTCCACAAACTGCCGCCGCGGGATCAGCTTTTGCATATCGCGGATATCGGAATCGGAGAGGCGCCGGGTGAGGAAATACATGACCGCGGGCGCCATGTCCACGTTGTAGCCGAATTGCATCATCTGCTGTCGCGTCTTGAGCAACTGCGACAATCCGGCGGTGTCCACCTTGGCCACCGACCAGCGCGGGTGCAGCAGTTTCAGCCAATCCTCTTTTTCCAGCGCGCGCATGATGTGCAGCGGGTCTTCTTCGTAGGCGAGGGCTTCGATCTCCTGCCCGATCGCCCGGTCGGTGATGTTCTCAATGTAATTGTTTTCCTTGGCGGCGTCGTACCGCGCCTGGGTGCGTTCCTCCACCGGCCAATGGAAGCGGTGGGTAAAGCGGGTGGCGCGAATCAGCCGCGAGGGCTCTTCCAGAAAAGCATAGTTGTGCAGAACGCGGATGACCTTGGACTCGATGTCGGCGACGCCATTGAACGGGTCGAGCAGCAGCCCGCGCGAACCGAGGTTCAGCGACAGCGCCATGGCGTTCACCGTGAAGTCGCGGCGCCGCAGGTCTTCAGTGATGGTCGCGGGCGCGATGCGCGGTGGCTTGCCCGGTTTTTCGTAGGCCGCCGAATACGCCATGCCAAGCTCGGCGCGCACGTTCCCGGAAAACAACAGATACAGCGTCTTGGTGTCGTCGTCCACGCCCTCAATGGTGGCGCCGGCCTTCTCCAGGTCCTTCTGCAGGCGGAGGGCATTGCCCTGGACCGTCATGTCGAGATCGCGAATGGAAAACCCGGAGATGATGTCGCGAATGGTCCCGCCGGTCAGGTAAAGGTTCATTTCCTGAGCGCGAGCAACATCCTGAACCAGGCTCACGGCTCTTTGTTGCTCCGGCGTGAGCCGGGTCTCCATGGTGTAGATGTAATCGGCCATCTTGCTCTTGGATCAGCCCGGCCCGCGCAACTCACCTGCACGCGTCCGGCCGCGTCACACTACGGGGTGACGATTCCTGAAACCTCGGACATTCTCCGGGGGGAAGCGCGCCGGGGCCGCTGTAAGTGACTCTTTACGTGGCACTTACGTGCGCAGCTACGCCGCCGCGAACCACCGACAATACCACAATGGTTGACCGTTTGGCTACACTTCGCTGTTAACCGCCGTTTCCGCGCTGAAAAGATGCGAGAATTAGGTTTCCATCTGGAGTATGGCGGCAGGGTTCGCCGCCCGTGAACATGCCTTCGACGCACAAGAAAGTCGTGGTTCGCAAGCTCAACCGTGACACGCTCAGCGGTTATGTGTCGCCGGCGGATTTTATTATCGGCGGCAAGGTCGAGGTCCTCAACACCTCCGGCAATGTCGTGAGCATCGATCTCAAAGACATCAAGGGTATTTACTTTGTTCGCGAATTCGGCGAGCCCGAATCGCTCCGCAAGACCTTCACCACGCGCCCGCGCACCGAAGGTCTTTGGGTTCGCCTCCGCTTCCGGGACAACGAAGTGATGGAAGGCATGATGCCCAACGACTTGACCCTGATGGCGCCGGATGGATTTCTGATCAACCCGCCCGATACGCGCTCCAACACGCAGCGCATTTTTGTTCCGCGCACCGCGCTGGCACAACTGACGGTTCTGGCTGTCATCGGGGCGGCCGGAAGCCGCCGCCGTGCCGCTGCCGCCGACGCGCGCCAGGTGCCGCTGTTCACCGAATAGCTGCGCTGTGTACCGCCGCCCGGCAACCAGTTACACTACGCAGGATCGCCTATGAAACTCTCCAAGATCGCAGACGCAGTAGGCGCTCGTCTCCACGGTGACGACCAGGAAATCACCGGCGTAGCGGGCATCGAGGAAGCTGGTCCGGGACAACTGACGTTCGTGGCCAATCCCAAGTACGCCGCCGCCGCCCACACCACGCGCGCCTCGGCGGTGATCGTCAGCGACGATTTTCCGGCGGTCGCCGCCGCCACACTGCGCTGCGGGAATCCTTACCTCGCCTTCGCGCAGGCGATCGAGCTCTTCTATCACCCGCCGCGACATCCCATCGGCATTCATTCCACCGCAGTCGTGCACCCGTCGGCCAAGATCGGCAAGCATGCCTCGGTCGGCCCCTACGCCGTGGTCGATGAGGATGTGGTCATCGGCAACCACTGCGTGCTGCTGCCGCACGTGGTGATCTATCGCGGCGCACGCATCGGCGACAACTTTTTTGCGCACGCGCATGCGGTGGTCCGCGAATTCTGCCGGCTCGGCGACAACGTGATTCTGCAAAATGGCGCGATCATCGGGGCTGACGGCTTCGGCTTCGCCAAAAACAGCGACGGGCGCTGGAAGAAGATTGTGCAGTCCGGCCCCGCCGTGTTGGAAGACGACGTTGAGGTCCAGGCCAATGCGTGCGTGGACCGCGCCAGCGTCGGCGAGACCCGTATCCGGCGCGGCGCCAAGATCGACAACCTCGTCCAGGTGGGTCACGCCTCCGAGGTCGGCGAGGACTCGCTGCTGTGCGCGCAGGTAGGCCTGGCCGGGTCCACCGTGGTCGGCAACAAGGTGATTCTCGCCGGCCAGGTGGGAGTTGCTGGGCACTGCAAACTCGGCGATGGCGTGATTGCCACGGCGCAAAGCGGCATTCCCAACGACGTCGAGGCGGGCAAGATGGTCAGCGGCTACCCTGCCCTGGACAATCGGCAGTGGCTGCGTTGTGTCGCCGTCTTCAACAAGCTGCCGGAATTGTCAAAAGCGGTTCGCGCCGCTGCGCGTCCGGCAGCCGCGGGCGTTCGCAGCAAGGATCAGAAATAGGCAATCTCAATTCTGGCTTACGCGCCTGGAGCATGAGCCTAGAGCCTTTTCGCCGCATCACGTATGATGGACGCCCTGCATCATGGCTGATGAGACCACTGGCGCCGGCAAAACCGTAAAACCCATTCGTGTCCTTTTGCTCGACGATCTCGATGACAATCTGATTCTGCGCTCCACCATCCTCCGCCAGAAGGGCTACCGCGTTGTCACCTCCTCCTCGATCGAGGAAGCCGAGCAGAAGCTGGACGATATCGACATCGCCGTGCTCGACTACCACCTGGGAGCGGGAAAATTCGGCACCGACGTCGCCGAATCGCTGCGGCAGAAGCGTCCGCAGGTCCCCATCATCATTCTTTCCGCGACGCTGGAGAGAAAGTTCGGCGGGATCGCCGACATCCATCTCCTCAAGGGGCACAGCTCGGTGGATGACTTGCTGGGCGCGCTGCGCTCCTTTGAGGCCAAGCGCCGCGGCAAACCGGTGGTGGTGGATGCGCGTGATTTTTACTACCGCCGCATTTCGGAAGCGATCGGCGACGATGTGGTGATGGAGATCCTGGACCGCGACGGCAACTGGCTCTACGTCAACGAATATTTCGCCAACCTGTTCGAGAAGAAACCGCATTACTTCGCCGGCAAAAACAAGTTCGAGGAATTTCCGGAGGTGGGCGAGGATTGGCGCGAGATCATCCAGACCGTGGCCGATACCCGCGAAACCTATATTGATCGCGGTTTCCGCGGACTTCCCAACCTGCCGCGCAAATCCCAGCGCTGGACCTGGAATGTGCTGGTGTTTCCAATCAAGCTGCACAACGACCACGATGGCGTGGTGATGAGCGCGCGCTTGATTGAGAAAAAAGGCGGGTGAACGCCGCCCGGCCTGCCGCGATCAGAAATCACAAATGGATGAGCTGGTGATCGGGACAGTCGGACTTGGCCGCCTCGTATAACCTGGGAAGCAATTCGCGGCCGTGGCGCGCCAGGAAAGACACGCCGGCAATCTCGCGCTCCTGCAGACTCTTGTTGGGAAACAGCACGGAGCTCAGCCAATCGGCGTGGCGGACGACTTCTTCATTGCGCCGCAGTTGCGCCTTGCCGGCGCGTGCCCGCAGCCGGCGCAACTGGTAGAGCATCTTCGACCCGGCGCGCCCCGCGGCTTCCACCAGGCTGAAGTCGAGTTTCTCCAGCGAACCCCGGACCTTCGCCACCGACGCCTGCACAGCCTCTTCGGCTTGGATAAAATCGCCGTCCAGTTCGCCGGGGATGCTGCGCAGCGCGAGCCGTTCGCGGAAAGCCTCCGGCCCGTGAAACAGGTCGGGCAGACCGACGCGGTACTTGGCCAGCAACCGCTGCGCGCGTGTGTCCACCAGGGTCGCGCTGAAGCGCGGCAGGACGGGCGTCACCCGCCCCAGCACTTCCTCGTACACCACCGCGGCCTGCGCGAAGTACGCTACCTCCGCCGGCCCGCCGGTGTAAGCGATGGTGGGCAGCAGGAAATCCTGCACCACCGGACGCAACAGCACGTTGGCGCTGAAGCGCTGTGGCTCGGCCGCAATCTGCGCCAGCAGTTCATCCTGCGCGACGCGATCGTGGCCGATGATGAAGCCGCCATCGCGGCGGTGGATGACTTCCCTGGCGCCCTTGCGCTTTTCGAATAGCAGCGTTGAGGAAGGCGTGACCTTCACCTGCTCGTGGTAGCCGGCGGCGCGCAATTCCTTGCCGCGGGCGAGCAGCGCATTGTCAATCTCCTCCGCCCCGATCACCGCGGCGCGGTAAACCGGCTGTGCGATCTGGTGCAGCTCCGGGTCGGAGGCATCCAGCAACACCACGCCCGAGTCGCCGAACAGCCGGGCAAAGACTTGCGCGAATGCGCTTCCCAAGGTCTCGCCGGGGCGGTAGGCGTTCTTAAGAAGGGCGGTGATCTCGGTATCGCCGAGCAGTTCCGCGGCGCGCGCCACTACGCCTTCAATCTCCGCTCCCAGGCGGACATCGCTGATCGGCGCATCGGGCGCAGCGTGCGAGTCCGTGATTGATTTTTCCAGCTTCCCTTCTGAGGTGAGCAGCGCGGTGTGGTTCACTTCCGCCAGATCGTGGTCTTCGGTGGCCAGCCAGAAGATGGGAACGCAATCCAGGTCGAGCGCGCGGGCCTGTTCCGCAATACGCACCGCCGAGAGCGCCTTGAGCAACGAAAACAGCGGTCCGCCGAACAAGGCGACCTGTTGACCTGTAACCGCAGCGGCGGCACCCGCTCGCAGGCGGCCAATGCTGGCCAACGTCTGCTCCGAAGCGCCCAACGCCCGATTTTGCCGCTCCAGGATTGCGGCGACCCGCTCACGCCGCTGCTGGTCGTAATGCAGCGACGAGGCTACCTTGGGCAGCCAGTCGCGTTGGCGTGGGTTGTAGGAATAGAAGCGCCGTACCCGCTCAAAATCGTAGAGGAAGTCGCGGAAAAGTTGCGACGTATGTGGAATCGCGGTGAACGGGATACAGTCGGTCGGCACGCACGTTGGATGAGCCGGCATAGGCCCCGGATACGGGAATTCGATTGTAGCCGAAGGCGTCCGTAGGTCCGGAAAGCAACAATCGGCAATCGGAAATGGTTTTGCGTTTCACAGCTCTGAATCGGCTTATCCCTTCAGTTCATCCAATACATTGACTTCCAATCAGTTACTGCCATAATTGGAAGTAGCTCTTTGACAGCAGAACCCTTGTGTACAGCCTTCCGCCGGCCTCAGGGCCCTCGGTGACGGAGGGCGAAGCGAGGGATCTGCCGCTCATCACCGAATGGGGGCGTCACGGCTTCGACGGAGATGCTTGCGGTAGAGAGGCATACCGGGGTGCACACACCCGTAATCGCGTGCAAAACCAATAATTGCCAATCAAACACTGGCATACGCTGCTTAATTAGTTAAGTAGCCGCTCTCCACGGCTTCGCCTACGGGCCGTGAAAGGGCGTCGCACAGTAGGCTGGCTTCCGCGTGCGGCCCGAGCGCGGCAGCGAGAACCAGGGCTAGCGGCTCGCGTTTCTTGTCGTGTTCTGACCGCGGGCGGCGAACGTTTCCCTTGAGTGGGAAGCATGAACGCGAATAAGTATGTAGGCTCTCTGCCAGTAACAGCTTCGGACGCGGGTTCAACTCCCGCCGCCTCCACCATCCTTTCTACGTGTGTTTTCAATCAGTTGACCAGACGCTTTTGTCCGTCCATCAGGCACACCGGTCAGACGTTGAGGCCGATTGCTTGGCTGGTACGCGAACCACGCTTTGCGAGCGGCTGGGAGTGCAGCTAAGAATGCCTGCCAGTCACGTCTGATGTGTTGAATCTTTTCCCGCAATATCCAAACCATCCGATTGGATTCTTTATAGTCAACCCGTTCGTAGGTGAGATGGGCCATCGGAGGATCCCCGCGCTGTTGTGAAGCGCGGGCCAGCAGATTGGCCAGGACCGGGTGCAGACGTGACCGGCGAATGCGGCTATTCTGCGTCGCGCTCAGTGCGCCTTCACCGAAAAGAACCCGCTCACGTTCTCCCACAGCAATTGCGGGAAGGTCTTGTCGAGGTAGGAGCGGATGGAGACGTAGCACTCGTCGCAGTCGTTGGTGGGGGTGAACTCGGCCGCCATGCGCGCATACTCCTCCAGCCGGTAACGCTGGAAGACCATGGAGCAGGGCTGCAGCCAGCCGTCGCTGGTCACCACCAGGAAGCGGTGCCCGGCCTTGCAGCCCGGCATCCCGCCCTGCTCGAAGAAGCGCCGGGTGGAGGCCAGGGTGGTGGGCGAGTTCACGATCCAGTTGGTGTGGTCGCGGCGGGCCTCCACTGCATCCAGCTCACGGTTGAGTGCAGCCAGTTGCTCGGGCGTGGTGAGCGAGTAGTCGCGGCAGCCGGTGCGGCGCGCCGAGTACGAGCTGTAGCAGATATTCACGCCCCACTCCCGCGCCTTGTCCGCCAGCCGGCTGATCTCGCCGACATTCTCGCTGGTGATGCAGGAATTCAGCACGATGTCGTCGTAGCCGTGGCGCGCCAGCCGTGGCACGATGTCGCTGAGATGCCCGTAGAGCCCAGGATGGCGGCGGAAGGTGTCGTGCCGTTCGTCGGGAAAATCCAGGCTGACGGAGAACTGGTCCACGCCTGCCTGGTGAAGCGCCAGGTACATCTCCTCCGTCATCTCCGACCAGTTGGAGACCAGGATGGTGTAGGGCACGCCCGCGCCCGCCTTGATGCTGCGCACGATCTCCACCACGTCCGGGCGCAGCAGCGGCTCGCCGCCCGACACCTGGACCACGCAGGGTCGCAGTACTTTCATGTAGCGGCGGTAGTCGGCGGGCTTCAGTTGGCGCGAATCGTCCCTGGGGCCGCCGTGATCGCAGTGCCTGCAAAAGCATGTGCAGGAGTCGGTGACTTCGAAGGAGACGACAATGGGGCGGCCGGCCGGCCAGTTCCGCGAGCCTCGCCCGATGATGTGCAGCGAATCGACGAAGGAAACCTTGCGCATGCGACGTGATCACCTCGTAGGTTGGTGCGCGAAGCTGATGCTATTCCCGCTCACAGACCTCGCGCAATCTCAAACCGTTTGCCGCCATTCCCACTGCAGGAAGCCCGGCTGCACTGTCGCAATCGCGTTCGCGACCAGCTCCGCGAGGCCACCACATAGGATCCGGTTCTTTTCCCAGGGCGCGTACTCCGCCAGCAGGTCGCGCAACTGCGTTTTGCAGTTGCCGCAGGGCGCACACAGGTACTTGCGCGTCTCTACGTCCTCCAAGCATTCCGAAAAGGCGTCCAGTACCTGATCCATCTTCTTACGCCCAGCCACCTGGACGCGCCAGTCGCGGGCGCCCTTGATCTGGACAAGGCCGCCCCCGCCGCCGCAGCAGTAGTTCCGCTCCGCCCACGGATTCATCTCGCGGAACTGCGGGCAGAGGCGGCGCAGGACCTCGCGCTGCGGTTCCACCACTCTGCGCCGCACCAAGTTGCAGGGATCGTGCAACGTGACCGGAAAGTCGTTGCGGAGCGGATCGAACTCCACGCGACCGCTGCGGACGATGTCGCGGATCAGCGTCACCACGCTCTCGCGCGGCACATTCAGTTCGCCGGGGGCCAGACGCTCATCCTGAACGCAGAGCATGCGGTAGGCCTCTCCGGACTCTCCGACCACGATCTTCTTCGCCTTCAAGCCGCGGGCGACATGGGCGTTGCGTCGCACTGACTCCAGCAGCTGAGCCCCCTCGCGCGCGAATGTCTCCCCGATATCGTCCTCGGCCAGTTCTGACGACATCGTCCACTTGATCCCGGCACGAGTCAGGATCAGCCCCAAGGCGCCCACGTTTTCCGGCCAGTCGGCGACGGCGGACGCTGGCTGAAGCAGCAGCACCTCGGCGCCATCGAGGTCCCACGGCGTGTGCACCTCGACGCCTGCGCGCCGGCTGGTGTGCTCGTCGATTGCCGCGATCCGGGCGCGCAGCCACGCCACGTTGGCGCTGCGCTTCTCGATGGGAACAATTCCCATCTCGTCAAAGACGGTCCGCAGCACACGCGCCACTAGGGCGTGGTCCGCGGCGTGGCAGCTCTGGGCGCATCGGCCACACAGGTTGCACTGGAATGCCATCTGCGCCAGCCGGGCGATCAGAGCCCAATCCAATTCCACGTCCCCGTGCCACCAGGTCGAGACACGGCCGCCGCTTTTCACGTGTTTGAAGTAGAGTCGTCGGAGGATATCTACTCGCAGTCCTGGCCGGTAGCGCTCGTCTCGGCCACCGCCCTCGAAGACGTGACACGCAGCCGCACAACGCGAACAGCTCGCCGGGTGTCGCAGCGCATGTAGCAGCCGGCCACTCAGTTCAGGGTCGCTGCCAGCTTCGAAGAGGTTCCTTACTCCCGCGAGGAATTGCTCGACCAGCGCAAGCTCTTCTTCGGAGGTCTGCGGCCGCGGCAGGGCGACGACCCACTTCACGCGCGAGTTGTCTACCACCAAGCTCATGTCTCCCCGGCAGCCTACCCCCAGCACGCACGCGCCGGTGTGATGCACATCACCACTCAGTGTTCAGGAGTACGTCAGATGCGTTCGCGCTTGCATTTCAGTAGCAGATTGCCGTACACGTTTCTGTACAGCATTCCAACAGAACCATGCCGTAAGGGGAGCGATCCATGACAGTTCATGACCGCGTTCGCGCCGCGATGGTGCTGATCGCGCTGCCGGGCCTGGTGTTGTGCGTGGCAACGTGTGTGGCGCAAGCGCCACCGCAAGCGCCGCCCAGCGCAGTATCCCGCCTTGCCCAGCGACACCCCTGCCAAGTTCCAGGCGGTCACCGACAGCTTCGATTATGTCCGGCGCGAGGTCATGATTCCCATGCGCGACGGTGTCAAGCTGCACACGGTCATCCTTGTCCCCAAGGGCGCCACCCACGCCCCGATCCTGCTTACGCGCACGCCGTACGATGCCAACCGGCTGACCAGTCACGCGCACAGTTCGCATCTGGCGCCGATTTTGGAAGGCTACGACAACGCCACCGACGTCATCGTGGATGGCGGCTACATCCGGGTTGTCCAGGATGTGCGCGGCAAACATGGTTCCGAGGGCGACTACGTGATGAACCGCCCACTCCGTGGCCCGCTGAACCCTACGCCGGTGGACCATGCGACCGACACCTACGACACCATCGATTGGCTGGTGAAAAACGTTCCCGAAAGCAACGGCAAAGTGGGAATCCTCGGCATCTCCTATGACGGCTTCCTGCCCTTGATGGCGCTGGTCAATCCGCACCCCGCACTCAAAGTTTCCGTGCCCATGAACCCCATGGTGGATGGCTGGATGGGCGACGACTGGTTTCACAACGGCGCGTTCCGTGAACAGGGCATGGGCTACATCCACGACCAGGAGGCGAGCCGCGATTCCCGCGTGAAGTGGTGGACCAGCCACTTCGACATGTATGACGAGTTCCTGCAGTTCGGCTCCGCCGGCGAACTCGGCCGCCGCCATGGGTTGGAGCAGGTTGGGTTCTGGCGCAAGATACTCGAGCACCCGAGCTACGACGCCTTCTGGCGAGACCAGGCATTGGATCAACTGCTCGCCCGGGAACCGCTCAAGGTGCCGGTCATGCTGGTGCACAGCCTGTGGGACCAGGAGGACATCTACGGCGCGATCGCCGTCTACAAGGCGATTAAGCCGAAGGACACCAACAATGACAAAGTGTTCCTGGTGCTTGGCCCCTGGCATCACGGGCAGGAGATCCGCGACGGCAGCAGCCTCGGCGACGTCAAGTTCAACAGCGATACTGCGCTCTATTTCCGTGAGCACATCCTGGCGCCGTTCCTGGCTCACTACCTGAAGGACGAAGCTCCCAAAACCGAGATCGCTCCCGTCAATGCATTTGAAACGGGAACGAACCGGTGGCTACGCTTGCCGGCGTGGCCGGCGGGTTGTGCGAGCGGCTGCACCGTGCGTCCGACGCCGCTCTACCTGACGCCGGTCTGCAACTGAGCTTTACTGCGCCCAAGGCGGGCGATGCCGCATTTGATGAATACGTCTCTGACCCCGCCCGGCCTGTCCCGTTCCGCTTGCGGCCTATCGACTCGAATTTCTCCAGCCATGGGCAGACGTGGTCGCAGTGGCTTGCCGATGATCAGCGCGAATTCTCCAGCCGCACCGACGTTTTGACCTTCGTCTCCGACCCCCTGACCGCGCCCGTGAAGATCAGCGGTCAACCGGTCGCCAATCTCGTTGCCTCCACCAGCGGGACCGACTCGGACTGGGTGGTAAAGGTCATCGACGTTTACCCGGACGAGGTTGCCATGCAACCCTCGATGGGCGGATATCAGCTCATGGTCTCTGCCGATATTTTGCGTGGCCGCTATCGCGAGAGCCTGGAAACAGCGAAGCCGATCGCTCCCGGCAAGCCGCTGGTCTATCGCTTCACACTGCCCACTGCCAACCACGCTTTCCTTCCCGGCCACCGCATCATGGTGCAGGTACAGTCGAGCTGGTTTCCACTGTACGACCGAAACCCGCAGACGTTCGTGCCGAACATATTCTGGGCGAAACCGGAGAATTACGTGAAAGCCGTACAGCGCATCTACCACGCCCCCGGCCAGGCGAGCTTTATCGAATTGCCGATCGTAATCATGCGATAAATGCCGGTATCCGAACGTGTGCTCGCTGCGTGAATTTGAAACCCAGGCCTGGAGTTCCACATCCAACCGTCACGCGCTAAGCACCGCAAGCGTCCGGCCTCACCTCTAGCCGCATTGGATTAAGATTCAGACGATGCAGTCCGTAACCACTGTCCTGGAAGCGTTGCAGCTTGCCCCGGGCGGCCGCACCGCAATCATCATCCCTGAATCCGGGGTGCGCGTGACCTATGCCGCGCTCCGTCAACAAGTGCTCGAAATGGCCGACACGCTGGCGGCCGCCGGAGTCCGTCGCGGCAGTCGGGTGGCCATTGCCCTGCCGAATGGCTTGCCCGCCATCGTGAGTTTTCTTGCGGCCACCATCGCCGGCACTGCCGCGCCCATGAACCAGACGTACAAGTACCAGGAATTCTGCTTTTACCTGCAGGATACAAACGCCAAGGTGCTGATCCTGGCACAAGACGACACGGGCGAGGCGGGCCCCGCCGCGGCCGACAGTGGAGTCCCAATCCTGCCGGTTGAAATTGATGCCCAGGGCACGGTTCGCCTCAAGGGAATCGCCCCGAAACCGTGGACGACAGCGCCGGCGGAGGACGACATCGCCTTGGTTCTCCACACCAGCGGCAGCACGGGGCAGCCCAAGCGTGTGCCCCTGGAGCACCGCCATCTTGCTCTATCGGCCGCCAACATCGCCAAGACCTACGCCTTGTCGCCCGACGACGTGTCGCTTTGCTTCATGCCCCTGTTTCACGTCCACGGCATCGTCGCCTCCACCTTGGCGCCGCTGCTTTCCGGCGGCACCGTGGTGGCGCCTAACGGCGTAAACCCGCTCATCTTCTGGCGCCTGGTGCGGCAATATCGGGTCACCTGGTACACCGCGGTCCCGACCATCCACCACGTGGTCTCGGCTCGCGCCCGCAGTGCCGATCGCCCGGAGCAGGGCGGATCCCTTCGCTTCGTGCGCTCCGCCAGCGCGCCCCTGGCGCCCGACGCCATGCGGAAGATGGAAGAGGTCTTCGGCGTGCCCGTCCTGGAAGCTTACGGAATGACGGAGGCCGCGCACCAGATGGCGTCCAATCCCCTGCCACCCGCCGCACGCAAGGCGGGATCGGTCGGGCTGCCGACGGGATTGGAAATCAGCATCATGAATTCGGTCGGTCATCACTTGCCGGGCCGGGAGCGCGGCGAGATCGTCATCAAGGGTCCCAACGTGTTTCACGGTTATGAAAACAACCCGGGCGCCAACGCCGAGGCATTTACGGACGGATGGTTTCGCACCGGCGATGAGGGATGGAAAGACGAGGACGGATACATCCACATATCCGGACGCATCAAGGAACTGATCAACCGCGCCGGCGAGAAGATCGCGCCGCGCCACGTGGACGAAGTGCTGGGAGAACATCCCGCGGTCGCTGAGGCCGTGACCTTCGGTATGCCGCATCCCACGCTCGGCGAAGAAGTGGCCGCCGCCGTCGTCTTGCGCGAAGGGCACAGCGACGCCGACCTGTTGAAATTCTGCCGCGAGCGCCTGGCGCACTTCGAGTGCCCCAAGAAGATTTTTGTCGTTGACAGCATCCCGCGCACCGCGACCGGCAAGATCCTGCGCCGCGCCGTGGCTGCCGCCCTGTGCAGCGGGAAGGAGAACACGGCATGAAGTTCCTGATCGCCGGCGCGGGCGCCGTGGGGGCCTACATGGGGGCCAAGATGGCGCGCGCCGGATTGGACGTCACGCTGTTCGCGCGCGGCAAGCATCTCCAGGCCATCCAGGAGCACGGCGTTCGCGTGGCCGGCGCTGATGAGGAGTTCCAAGCTCGGCCCAAGACCACCGGCAACCTGGAGCAGGCGGGCGTTTTCGATGTTGTGTTCCTCACCGTGAAGGCGCACAGCCTTCCGCAACTGGCGCCGCAGCTGCGCAGCGTCATCGGTCCGGAAACCACGGTCGTCAGCACGCAGAACGGCATTCCGTGGTGGTTTTTTCAGGGCGCAGGCGGCGAACTCGAAGGTCTTCGTCTGGAACGCGTCGATCCCGGCGGCGTAGTATCCGCAGCAATTCCTGCCAAGCAGGTCATCGGCTCCATCATCTATTTCGCCACCGACATATCCGAGCCTGGCGTCATCCGCCACACCGAGGGCAGCCGCATCTCACTCGGTGAACCGGATGGAACCCGCTCGGATCGCGCCCGCAAAATCGCGGAAGCGCTGATTGCTTCAGGCCTGCGCTGCCCCATCACCACCCATATCCGGCGGGAAATCTGGGTCAAGATTCTCGGCAACGTCGTATTCAATCCGGTAAGTGCCCTCAGCGGGGCAACGCTGGCGCAAATGACGGGTCATCCGGAGGTTTCGGCAATCGTCCGCGAGGTGATGCGCGAGACCGAAGTTGTCGGTAAGAAGCTTGGCTTCGAATTGCCCATCACCATCGACCAGCGCATCGCCGGCGCTGCGAAAGTTGGCGAGCACAAGACCTCCATGCTCCAGGACCTGGAGGCCGGACGCCCGCTCGAACTCGATGCCATCGTCGGCGCGGTGGTCGAACTCGGCGAGCGCCTGCAGGTTTCGATGCCGCACACGCGCACCATCTACGCGTGCACCAAACTCCTGGCGGAAGTCCGCAGCGGCAACGTGTCCAGGATGCCGGAGAATGCAATCACCACCAGAGAAGTGAGCAAGGCTGAAATCGATTCCGTTGCGCGCGAACTCCTCGCCGCGTCCGAAAGCGGTGAGATGGTGGCCGTCCCGCCGTCAGACCGCGGTTTCGATCTCGACGCCTGCTACGCCGTGGAATGGGAAATCAAGCGCCGGCGCGAGCAATCCGGGCACAAGGCGGTAGGACGCAAGGTCGGCTTCGCCAACAAGGCGATGTGGCGCATTCTCAAGCTGCCGACCCTGGTTTGGGGCCACATGTACGACGACACCATCCACTACGCCGAAAACAATTTCGCCGCGATTTCGCTGCCCAAGGCGCGCGCGCTGAAGATCGAGCCGGAAATCATGTTCGGCTTGAAACGGCCGATCACTTCGGAAGGCCTGGACGCTGCGGCAGTGCTCGACGCCTGCGAATGGATTGCCTTCGGCTTCGAGATCATTGACGGCCCGTTTCCCGACTGGAAATTTCAGCCCGGCGACTTCGTCGCATCGCTCGGCTTGCACGCCGCGCTCATTGTCGGGGAACGCAAGCCGGTCACGCCCGACCTGATTCCCACGCTCATCGAGCAGCTCCCGTCATTCAAGGTCCGCATGTCGAAAAACGGCGCGTTCGTCGAAGAGGGCTCGGGAAAAAATTCCTTGCGCAGTCCCGCATTGTGCCTGGCGGAATTGGGGGGAGCCGTCCTGAAGCGCGGTCAGCCACCGTTGGGCGCAGGCGAGATCATCAGCTCCGGCACGCTGACCGCCGGCCACCTGAGCGGCCCAGGCGATACCTGGACCGCCGAACTTCAGGGACTTCCCCTCCCGAATCTTTCCCTTCGGTTCGCGTAAACGGCTTCACCCTTGCCGGCGGATGACCTGGCCAGTGAGTTGATTGGCAAATCGTTTTTGGCCCCGCCCCAATCTGGAACTGACTTTGTACGGCAAGTCGCTTCCTGGCGTCCCGCTTTTCTTGACTTCCTCGGCGCTCGTCCTAAGCTGGGTTAGCACAAGTCCTCCCCAGTGCGCCCAACACGCGTGCTGGTCCCGTCCGCCCGACGCCCGCGTGCCGCGTGACTGCGGCGTAAGGGTGCTGGCGAGCGCCGCGCGGATGGATCGCCCCGTGGCGGAGAACACAGCCGCCACGGGGCCCATTTTTCATTGCATATGGGGAACAGCTAAGGTTCGCTTTTCAACAACTTCTCAATGTCCTTTTTATTTTTCACCGGGAGCGTCTTGATCGCGCACCGCGCCAGCGCCACATACGCCGCCCGCGCTTCGGGCAGCGCCCGCAGCACCTCCAGGTGCCGCCGCACGGTCTCGATGTCCCCGCGCGCCAGGGGTCCGCTGAACGCACCCCCCGGTCCGTGCTCGAAATAATTCGCCACCGTCTGCCTGAGAATGGGCCCAATCGCCGCCCGCGCTGAAACCGGGTCCAATCCCGCCTTGCGTGCCACCTGCTCCGCCGCCGCGATGGTCGCCACGATCAGCGGCGACGTAAATGCTCCAAACGCGTGATACATCGGCTTGCGCCGCGCCTCAATCAGCACCGCACGTCCGCCCAGGTCACGCGCAATCCGCCGCGCCGCGCGCACCGCCCGTGCATCACCCTCGATCGCAAACGTGACCCCTCTCAATTCCGGCCGCACGTTGCGTACGAATGTCATCATGGGATGAACCGACGCGACTGCCGCACCCCGCCTCTTGAGCCGCTGCAGCTCCCGGCTGCTCAGCGCCCCGCTGGAATGGAACGTGATCTTCCCATCCCACCTGGCCGCTTTGGCAAGCTCTGCCGCACAGGCAGCGATCGCACCGTCGCCCACGCAGATCCACACGATCTCGGCATTGAAGCTGGCCTCGCCTGGAATCACGTCACGGGCGCCGATCTCGCGTGCCAGGGCGCGGGCGCGCCTCCCCGATGTGCCTCCGCGATGAACAATCTCCGGCACGCGATATCCCGCCGCGTGCAGCGCGCGTGCCATGGCGCTGCCCAGGTTCCCCGGCCCGACCATCGTGATCGCTGGCTTGCGTGGCATGAAGTCGCCGAAGCATAACAGTTGCCCATCTGGACTCGCCAACAAATCACAAGTCAGCAATCACCAATCACAAATCGAACAAGGCGCCGCCCCCAATCTGTGACCCGCCAATTGGTGGATGAACACAGAGGCACAGAGACACAGAGGTTTCTTCTATCTCCTGTCCTCTGTGTGCCTGTGTCTCTGTGTTTTTCGTTAAAGCTGAGCAGCACGCAAAATCACAAATCACCAGTCACAGATCGTGAACTCGTCCTGCGCGCGTATATTGACATGATGGCACGAAGCCAATCCAAGCTCGCCAAGGTCCTTTCCTCCCGCGTCGTCTATCGCGGACCGGTTTTCTTCGTCACCAGCGACCGCGTCCAGGAGCCCGGCAGTATCGTGGTCCGCCGCGACGTCGTCCGCCACAGCGGTTCCATCGTCATCATGGCGGTGGACGATACCCGCTCCGAGCCGCGCGTCCTGCTCGCGCGGCAGTACCGCCACGCCGCCAGCGACTACTTGTGGGAGCTTCCTGCCGGACGCATTGATGGCGGCGAATCCGAGCTCGAGGGCGCCAAGCGCGAGTTGATCGAGGAAACCGGCTACACCGCCGCGCACTGGCGCCGCGCTCTCTTCTTCTATTCCAGCCCCGGCTTTCTCGACGAAACCATGGCCGTGTATTTCGCCACCGGGTTGAAGCGCGGCAAGGCGCAGCCCGAAGAAGATGAGGTCATCCAGAAACGCATGTTCCCGCTTTCGCAAGTTGTCCGCAAGGTCATGAGCGGCGCCATCCGCGACGGCAAAACCATTGCGGCCGTCCTTTGGCTCTCCGAGACATCTCGAGCTGACAAAAATTTGAAGAGGTCAAAAAAATAAACCCTGGCCTGGCGCCGGGCCGCCGACCACCAGCTAGCGCTGTTACTCAAGCACCTAGCTGCACTTAGGGACGAGCGCGCACCCGCATGAAAGCAGCGCTTTACCTCTATGCTCTCTTGACCACACATCCCAACCGCATCAGAATGACATCATACCCATTCGCAAGGTCCCCTTCTGCCAAACTAGGCGAGGCGCCAGCAAGCCGAGCTCTCCGTCGTAATTGGCCGTAATCTCGAAGGGCTGACAGGGCCGCGCGCGTCGTGGGGGCGCGGTGGCGGTAAAAGCACGGAGGAAGACAAAGGTGGCACGTATTCAAGGCAAAGTGAAGTGGTTCAACAACGCAAAGGGATTCGGCTTCATCGGCCGCGAGGATGGTCCGGACGTCTTTGTCCACTACAGCGCCATTACTTCGGAGGGCTACAAGAGCCTGCAGGAAGGCGACGATGTCGAGTTTGAGATCGTGCAAGGCCAGAAGGGGCCGCAAGCCGGAAACGTTACCAAGCTGACGGCCTAAGCATCAGCAGGTTTGACCGGTCATCGAGCCCGGCCACCGCGGCTGGGCTGTGCTTTTTGGCGATCGACCATCGGCGCCCGGCTCTCGCGTCTTCCAATCACTCGCGAATTCCCGCACCACGGCCGCTGCTCCCGAACCGTCACCCCCGACCGCCGATAGCCGACAGCCGCTTCTCAGGCATAGAATCCTCAACGCGTATGCCCGAACAACGCCCGCTCGACAACAAAGCCATCGCCTCCATCCTCAACGAAACGGCCGACCTGATGGAGATCAACGGCGACGATCCCTTCCGTATCCGTTCTTATCGCCGCGCCGCCGAGGCCATCGAAGCGCTCGACCAGCCTATCTGGGCGCTGATACCCGAACCTAAGAAGCTGCTCGAAATTCCCGGCATCGGCAAAGGCATGAGCTTCCACTTGAAGGAACTCTACGAGACCGGGCGCGTCGGAGTGCACGCCGAACTTCTGGAGAAGTACCACCCTTCCATGCTCGAGCTGCTGAAGATCCAGGGCCTCGGCCCCAAGACCATCGCTCTGCTTTGGAGCGCGCACCAGGTCAGCGATCTGGAAGGCGTGGAAAAGCTGGCACGCGCCGGCAAGCTGCGCGAGCTGCCGCGCATGGGCGAGAAGCAGGAACAGAAAATCCTCAAGGCAATCGAGAGTTACCGCCGCATCGCCGGCCGCTTCTCCCTCGACTATGCCGACGAGATCGCACAGAAACTCAGCGCTCACGTGGCGCATTTGGCGGGCGTGGACAAGGTCACGCCTGCCGGTTCGCTTCGCCGCGGACGCGAAACCGTCGGCGATCTCGACATCCTGATTACCGGCAAGTGCTGCCTGCACGACAAGCAGCGCAACGCGGTCATCGAGCAGATCGTCGGCTTTCCCGGCATTCTCGACGTGATCGCCCGCGGGGAAAACAAGGTCAGCTTCAAGCTGAGCAGCGGCATGCAGGTGGACGTGCGCCTGCTCCCGCCGAAATCCTTCGGCGCTGCCATGCAGTATTTCACCGGTTCGAAATCGCACAACGTTGCCCTGCGCCAGCGCGCGCTCAAGCTCGGCTACACACTCAATGAATACGGTCTGGCGAAGCTCGACACGGACAAGCGCGTCGCCGGCAAGACGGAAGACGAAATCTACGCCAAGCTCGGCATGGATTGCCCTCCTCCCGAGCTGCGCGAAAACAGCGGGGAAATCGAAGCCGCCATCGAACACCGCTTGCCCAAGCTGATCGAGCTGCGCGATCTCCAGGGCGACGTGCACATGCACACCGTGGAAACCGACGGCAAGTGCACCATCGAGGAGATGGCCGACGCCGCCCGCGCCCGCGGTTACAAGTACATGGCCATCACCGACCATTCCAAGAATTTGGCCATGGCCAATGGCCTCGACGACAAGCGAGCGCTGGCGCACATCAAGAAAATCCGCAAAGCGAGCGAGAAGGCCGCCGGCATCCGCATCTTTGCCGGCATTGAAGTGGACATCCTTGCCGACGGCTCGCTCGACCTCTCCGACTCGGTGCTGGAAGAAATGGATATCGTCATCGCCAGCGTGCACTCGGCCTTCAACCAGGAGCCGCAGCAGATGACCGATCGCCTGCTGAAAGCCATCGGGAACAAGCACGTCTCCGTCATCGGCCATCCCACGGGACGCATCCTGCTGCGGCGCGACGCCTATCCGTTCGACATGGAAGCCGTTCTCGCCGCCGCCGCGCGCAACCAGGTCGCGATGGAGTTGAACGCGTATCCCGATCGCCTCGACCTCTGCGATCGCCATCTGCGCATGGCAAAGGAGCGGGGCGTGAAGATCGTCATCAACACCGACTCCCACCACACCACGCATCTGGAGAAGATCAAGTATGGGGTCCTGCAGGCCCGCCGCGCCTGGCTGACGAAAGACGACGTGCTCAACACTTTGGCTACAGACAAATTCGCTAAGGCGATGAAGAAACAGTGGCCGGTGGCTAGCGGCTAGAACTGGTTTCAAGAATCGGTTTTTGGATAGGGCACGGCTTCAGCCGTGCCACTGGAGGCCGCAAGAATGGTGGGCTTTAGCCCCTGAGGGACATTTTTCCTCTGCCCCAGCATTTCAAGACGTGAGGACTTTTCTATGCCGGAAGATAACGCGAAACTGAAACCAACGCCGCCGCCCAAGAAGGACGCCGACAGCTACGATCGCGCCCACGTCCCCATGGCAGAAGAGTTCGACAAGGCCAAATGGACTCTTCCGCCCTGGCAGCCTGTCGTCATCGCGCTGGTCGTAGTCGGCATTGTGGTCGCAATCGTCTCCTGGGTTACCAAGGTCAAGCCGCAAGGCAAGGCGACCATTGACAACATCAACGTGGTCCAATTACAGGGTGGCGACAGCGTGCTGGTCGCGATCAACGCCACCCTCAACAACACCGGCAAGAAGCCGCTCTGGATCCACGACATCAAGGCGCAAGTGAAGACCGATAAGGGCGATTTCTCCGACGAGGCCACGCCCGCCGTGGACGTGGAGCGCTACTACCAGGCTTTCCCCGATCTCAAACAGAACACCTTGCCGGCGCTGCTCCCCGAGGCCAAAATCCTTCCCGGCGGCCAGCAAGCGGGCACCATGGTCTTCAGTTTTCCTGTCACCAGGGACCAGTTCGACCGGCGCAAATCTCTGACCGTCACCATCCAGCCGTACGACCAAAAAGCCGTGGTGTTGACGAAGTAGCAGTGGCGATTTCTGATTTGCGATGGCCGTGCGCCTCGCCCTAGCAAATCGCAAGTGACAATGGTTTGACCGCGCTGATTGAGCAGAATACGATTCGTGCACATTTTGCCTTTTTGTGGAGCCCAATTTGTCCCGCCTCGAAGGAAAAGATCTCCGAACCCTGCTGTTGTGGATCGTCATCGGCATCGTCGGCGCGGTGGTCGCGTTCCGCTATTTCCATGCCGCCTTTCCGGAAGCTGCGCTTGACCTGAAAGTGTCTAAGGCCGAGGCGCTGGAAACCGCGCGGAAATTTCTCGCCGCCAACGGCATGCCGGTCGAAGGCTACGAAACCAGCATCGTTTTCCACGTTGACGAAAATGCGAAGACGTACCTGGAGCGCGTGGTCGGCCTGGAGCAGGCCAACAAGCTCATGGCCGGACCGGTGGTGGTGTGGCAATGGGACGTACGCTTCTTCCGGCCGCGGCAGCAGGAGGAGTTTCACGTTGGGGTCACTCCCGCGGGACGCGTTGTCAGCTTCTCCCATGTCATCGAGGAGGCGCGTGCCGGCGCGCGGCTGGAGCGCGATGCGGCGAAGTCGGTCGCGGAAGCTTTTGCCAGGACGCAGTACGCCGACTTCGCCAATTATGATTTTCTTCCCGCCGAGGCGAGCTTCAACGACCGTCCCAACCGCCGCGACTGGAGCTTCACCTGGGAGCGGCGAGGCTTCCAGGCGCCGCAGCGCGCAGACGGCGCGCCCTACCGCCTGCGCGTCAGCGTCCAGGGCGACCGTCCCGGAAGTTCCGGCGAATTCCTGAAAGTGCCGGAAGAGTGGGAACGGAGCTATCAGAAGCTGCGGTCGAGCAACACCTTCTACGGCAGCATCGCGCTGATTCCCTACTTGTTCCTGAACGGCGCCATGCTATGGGTGCTGTTCGATCTCGGCCGCCGCGGCATCATCCGCTGGAAGGGCGCGCTCCAGCTTGGGGCCGTCCTGGCGGTGCTGTTCTTCGCCATGACGGCGAACAACTGGCCGGTCACGCGCGCCGGCTACGACACCAACTCCTCCTATTTGTCGTTTGTGGTGCAGCACCTGGCGCTGGCCGCCGCCGGCAGCATCGCGCTCGGGTTAATGGTGGCGTTGACCGTGGCGGCGGCCGAACCGCTGTACCGCGCTTCGCAACCGGATCAATTGCGGCTGAGCGTGGCGTGGACGCTGCCCGGCATCCGCACCAAGGAATTCTTCCGCTCGTGTGTGATCGGCCTCGGCATGGCCGCCGGACACATCGGCTTCGTCGTGCTCTTTTACTTGCTGGGCAGCCGGATCGGCGTCTGGGCGCCGCAGGACATTCCCTACACCGATGTCTTGAGCACGCATTTCCCCTGGTTGTACCCGCTGACCATCGGGGTGTACGCCGCCACCAGCGAAGAGTTTTTGTTCCGGCTATTCGCCATTCCCTTCCTCAAGCGGCTGACTAGGTCGCGCGTCCTTGCCGTGGTGCTGCCAGCGTTCTTCTGGGGTTTCCTGCACTCCACCTATCCGCAGCAGCCTGGCTACATCCGCGGCATCGAGGTCGGCCTGATTGGGATCGTCGCCGGCGTGGTGATGCTGCGCTACGGCATCCTCGCCACGCTGGTGTGGCACTACACAGTGGATGCGGCGCTGATCAGCCTCTTCCTGCTGCGCTCGGGCAACGCATATTTCCGCGCGTCGGGAGCGCTGGTCGCCGCCGGCGCGCTGGTTCCGCTGCTGATCTCCGGAGGTTTCTACCTCGCGCGCAGGAGATTCGAGCCTGACGAAGCGCTGTTGAATCGCGCCGAGGCTCTGACGGAGGAGCCTGCCCCAATCGAGGTAGCGGTGGAAGGGCAGACCGCACCGGTGGAAGCGCTGACGTCATCGCGCATCAAGCTGTTGGTGGGCTGCGGCGTGGTGGGAGTGCTGCTGGTGATCCTGGTCAAACCGCACGAGATCGGCGATTTCCTGCGCTTTCGCGTGAATGCCCGGCAGGCGGCGGAGCGCGGCGATGCCGTTCTGCGGGCCCGCGGCATCCATCCCGAGCGCTATCACCGCGCGACCGCGCTGGCGGACCGTTCGGATAGGTACGTGAATGAGTTCCTGCGGCGGAAGGTGGGCATCGCGGGAGCGAATCGTCTCTATGGTGAAAAAGTACCGCTGGCGCTGTGGCGCGTGCGTTACTTCCGCGATAGCGAAACCGAAGAGTACGCGGTCATTGTGCGGCCGGACGGCGGCATTCACTCGCTGCACCATACCCTCGAGGAAAAAGCTCCCGGCGCCAAGCTGTCGCGCGAAGAGGCGCAGGCACTTGCGGAAAAGTACCTGCGCGACGAGAAGAAACTCGACCTGAGCCAGTGGAAGCTGGTGGATTCGTCGGCCAACGCACGCCCGGCGCGCACCGATCACCGCTTTGTCTGGGAGGAGAAGCAGCCGTCGGCGGGAACGGGAACGGACGCCGCTTACGTCCGCGCCGAAGTCCATGTGCAGGGCGATGAAGTGTCGGGCTATCGCGTGTTTTTCAAAATTCCGGAGCTGTGGGAACGCGATCAGCAGAAGCGCACCCTGCCACGAGTGCTGAGAATCGTGTGGCGCATCGTCTTCTTCGCCGGACTCGGCGGCGCCGCGCTCGTGCTGTTCTTCAAGAACCTCCGGCAGCAGTCGGTTCCCTGGCGGCGGCTGGCGAATTGGGCCCTGGCCGCGCTGTTCGGGACAGCCTTGGCCACGCTGAATAGCTTGCCCAACATCCTGGCCAGTTATCCCACAGCGATTCCGCTGCGCACCTTCGAGGCGATCACCGGCGTGTCGCTGTTTGTCGCCGTGCTCTTCGGCTACGCGTCGGCATTCTTCCTGCTCGGGCTGGCATGGTTTTATCTGGCGCGTGCCTTTGGTGAGGAGAAACTCACCGGATGGCGCGGGCTTCCTGCCAGCTACTATCGCGACGCGCTGATCGTGGGCATGGGCGGAACCGCGGCCCTGGCGGGACTGGAGCGGCTGGCGCAGGTCGCATCGCAAGTGTGGCCGACCCTCACGCGCTCCCTGCCCGCCGCGTTGCCGTCGCACCTCGACGGCTATCTGCCGGCCGGAAATGCGGTGGGTTCCGCGCTCAGCGCGGGTCTGTTGCTGACGGCATCGGTCGGACTGGCCGCTGGTTTCATTGCGTGCCACCTGCAAAAACGGTGGATGCGTTCGGCGCTTTTGTTGGGCGCGGCGGTTGCGCTGGTGGGCGATTGGGGAAGCCCGGCAGATTTCGCCAAGCGCCTGCTCATCGAGATGGTGCTGCTGGGTGTCTTATGGCTGGGCGTGCGGAAGGTGGTTCGCTTCAACCTGCTGGCGTACTTCCTGCTCGCCGCGCTGCCCGGCCTGGTGGTGGCCGCGGCGGAACTCCTGCAACAACCCAACACATTTTTCCGCGCCAACGGCTGGTCGGCAGCGGCGGCGGCGGTGGTACTTGTCGCCTGGCCGCTGGTTGCCATGCGAACCGCGGCGCCAGATCGCACGGCGAGCGCGGCCACGGCGGGTGACTGAGGGCGCCTACTGATTCTTGTGGAGGAATTTCAGCCGTTTGTGCGGCTGCGCCGCGGCTTTGACGTCGTCGTACTTGAGGCAACTGATGGAGCCATCCACCTCGAGCACGGCGAGCGCGACGTCGCTCAAGTTGCCGATGCCATGCTCGCGAAGGGTGCGCGTCAGTTCGTCGTGCGAGACGTGCTCGCGCGCCATGTGCGACTCGATCACCTGGCCGTTGTGCACCAGCAGCGTCGGCGATCCCTCGATGATGCGCCGGAAGCGGCGGTTCAAGCCCGAAACCTCCGCCACCAGGTAATTCACCACCAGCAACGTGGCCGCCGCGGCGATGCCGCCGAGCAGCGAAGTATCGGGGCCGGTCATGGCGTTTTGCACCGAGTTGCTGATCAGCAGCAGGAGCGTGAGGTCAAAGGGAGTCATCTGGCCGACTTCGCGCTTGCCGCTGAGGCGAACACCGAGCAGCACCACGAGGTAGATGACCAGCGTGCGAAGGACGATTTGAACGAGGACTGCGCCGCCTGGATACATTTTTCGAGTTGTGAGTCCCGAGTCGCGAGTTGGCCGCGAGTGTACGCCAGGAACGCGAAACATCAAACCGCAAAGGACGCGAAGCAACGCCAAGGAGAAAATTCCTTGGCGACCTTTGCGGTTGATCTTCAGCGGCACCCGCGAGGGCGCGTGTGCCACATCACTGACTACTGCTTGACGGCTGGAACCGGCGCGCCTTTGGGCGTGCTCAAGTAGCCTGAGATCTTGTTTTTGTCTGCGGTCATGACGACGACTTCGTAGAGGAAGCGATCGCGCCCGCTGTAGAACTGCAGCGGCTCGTACAGCGTGCGGTCTTTCTTCTCAATCGTGCGGTCGTCGGCCATCACATTGAGCGTGTACTTGCCCTTCTTGCCGTCCACCTTCTTGAGTTGCAGGCTCACCGTGGAAACCGGCGTGGGCCGCGCGCCTTTCTGCAGCGCGAACTCGTAGATATTGCGATCGCCGCGGTGCTTGAGGGTTTCCAGGTCGTCGCGGGTATGAGCGATCAGGCCGCTCTGCACGTTGAGGTCGCCCATGACGCGCTCCAGCTTCGACTTGGTCGCCTCCAGATCGGACCTGGTGGTGGCGATGTCGGTCTTGGCGCCGCCGAGCTCGGTCTTGACCCCGGCGACTTCCCCGCTGACCGCGCCCACCTGCTGCTTGGTCTGCTCGCTGAGCCGCTGTTCGGCTTCTCTCTGCTGGCGCTGAAGAGCGGCCGAACGCGAGGCGATTTCCTTCTGCGTCAAACCGACTTTTTCCGCCAGCACCTGGTTCTCCGCTTTGAGACTGGTTTCGGCGATGCCGAGGCGCTTCAGAAGCTGCGCATTCTCCGCCTTGGCGGCGGTTTGAGCGGCTTCGAGCTTATCGATGCGGCCGCGCGAATCGAAAATAAAGTAGAGCGAGACCGCTACGTAAACAATGGCAACTCCCAAAATCACATTGCGCAGCAGGTTGCCAGTGGAGCCTGTTTCTTCATGTTCGTCGGGCATAACTCTCCTGAATTCACTCGAAGGATGCTCAATTGTTGAGCATAAGCTCTGCACTGTCAATGAACCCGTAGCGGAGTTGCGAGTTGCGACCCGGAGCCGCGAGCATGGCGCCGCGATTTGCAGAGAGTTCGCGGCTTGCCACACGCGACCATAGGCGTGCCAAAAGTAAAGCGCGCTCGAGGACGAGCGCGCTCCATCATGGCCGCGAATTAGAAATCTCTAAATAAACATCTCGTCTTGCGGCTGGCCGGCGTGGTTGCGAGTACGGCGGCCGAGCAGCGCCCCCAGACCGGCGGTCAGGCCCTGCACGATGCCAGCGACCTGGCGTACGGGCGAGACCACGGTGTGATGGACGAGTTCGGTGGTTTCTTCGACGCGGTCCATGGTGCGGGTAACCAGTTCGTCGGCGCGGATGACGTGCAAGCGCGTGCGGTCAATGACGTCGTTGACCGTGGCATCCAGCCGCTCGACCTGGCTCTTGATGGTCGCGGTGGTGGCAGCGGCGTTGGCGATCAACTCCTCAATCTTGGGCTTGGTGGTCGTCAGCAGCGACTGCGCTGCGTCCAGTGTGGGCAGGGCACGGCGCTGGACCTCTTCGGCCAGCGCCTGCATGCGCGCGGAGCTCTTCTTCACGGTGAACAGAATGGCGAGCAGGATACCGATCTGCAACGCCAGAGCCACGCCGATTTCAATGAGCAGAACTGTAAAGCGCGTCTCCATAATCGTCGGCGGGCGCGCTAGACGCTTTTCCCTTCGCCCTCGGTGGCCTCGCGATATGCCTGCCGGCCGGCGTCGTAGGCGGATTTGAACTGCTCCTTCTGCTGGCTGACGACGTCGCGGCCTTTTTCCACCCACTCATTGGCCTGTTCGCGGGCGCGCTGGGCGCGCTCAACGACCAGGTTCCGTCCCTCTTCCGCCTTGCTGGCGAGAGATTCGCGGGTTTCGCGACCGGAGGCCGGAGCATAAAGAACACCGATCGCGGCGCCGATCCCCAAACCGGCTAAGAACCAGAGAAAGCCGTTTCCGTCTCTATCGGACATAAAATCCTCCCAGACATTGCCTGAAACTGGCGATGTTAACACTCGTGGCAGTCAGCGGCAAGCGGCAAGCGGCCACGGCCGTTCAAACTGGCACTGAACCGGAATGGAGAACTAAGAAGTAAGAAGTCAGAAGTCAAGAAGCCGGTGGCGCAATTTCATTCTTCATTCTGACTTCTTAACTCTTGATTTTTCCGTGCCTCCGTGTCTCCGTGGTGAATGGAAACCTCCTGTCGTGATCACGGTTTCTGCGTGGGTCGCAGAACGACTTCGCTGGCGAAGGATTGCGGCGCCTGTGTAACCAGCATCGCCACCACGTGAGCGACGTCGGCGGGACGCAACATTTTGAGCGGGTCCTTGCCGGCGTGCGGGCCGAGTTCCGATTGCGTGCTGCCGGGACAAACCACGCTGACACGGATGTTATAGCGGCGAAGCTCTTCGGCCACGGAGTAGCTCAGGCCGTTCAGCCCCCACTTCGAAGCCGCGTAGGCGGCGCCGTTGGGCAGCGGGTTCTTGCTGGCGATGGAGGAGATGTTGACGATGTCGCCGCCGCCGCCGCTGATCATCATGGGCGCAAAGCAGCGGATGGCGTAAAACACGCCGCGCAGATTGGTGTTGAGGATGCGCTCCCAGTCGTCGGGCGGAAGCTGATGCAGCGGGCGGCTGAAATCGCCGACGCCGGCGTTGTTGACCAGGATGTCGGCGCGGCCGAAGCTTTGTTGCACGCGCGCGGCGAGCGCCTCAACCGAAGCGAGTTGGGCGATGTCGCAGACGATGGCTTCGCACTGTCCGCCGGCGGAGCGAATCTGCTGTGCGGCGGCATCGAGTGTCTGCGGCGAGCGCCCACAGATCACGGTGGTCGCCCCCATTTCCGCCAGGCGGGCCGAGATGGCGTATCCGATGCCGCGGCCACCGCCGGTGACCACGGCTACTTTGTCGTGCAGAGGTTTCGTGGTGTCGTTCATCGTGCCCAGCTCCTCGAAGCCGCGCCGGAGGCCGATTCAGCAGGCCGGCGCGGCCTGCCATGCATCCAGCAGCCGGAAAACCCGCATCAAAACCCGCATCAAATCAGGCGGGAAGAGCCGTAATCGTAACGTAACTTGCCTTTGTACGAGGTACATTCTTATAATCCATTTTCCGCTGAGTTTCCTGCTCTCTTGAGAAGCGGAATCGGGGCAGGCGGTAGTAAGAATTTGCCGTTACCGGGCCCGGGCGCGCGCAGGCCTTCCAAACTGCGCGTGTCGTCTTCGCGTGCCGGCTGGCGTGCGTGGGCGACGTCGCTATTTTCTCCAGGAATCGAAGTAAGGAGCCATCGCATGAAGAAGTCGCTCATCATCCTTGTGTTGGTATTCGCCGCCGTGGCCATGGCACAGACCGGCGCCGACCCGCAGGCACAGGGTGGACAAGCCGCGCCAACCGGGCCGACGATCAAGGACCCGGCCGAGTACAACGCGTACGTCACCGCGCTGAACCAATCCGATCCCGCGGCCAAGGCGCAGGCGCTGGACACGTTCCTGCAGCAGTACCCGAACAGCGTGGTCAAGGTGAGCGGGCTGGAATTGCTGATGGCCACTTACCAGCAGCTTGGCAATATGCAGAAAGTGCTGGACACGGCCAATCGTGTGCTGCAGGCCGATCCCGCCAATCTGCGGGCTCTGGCGCTCATGACCTACATCTACCGCCAGCAGGCGGAAGCGGGCGGGCCCAATGCCGCCCAGTCTCTGCAGCAAGCGGCCCAGTTCGCGCAGCAGGGCATGCAGGCAAACCAGACCGCGCCCAAGCCGGCGGAGTTGACCGCCGCGGATTGGGAAAAACTAAAGTCGCAAACCCAGGTGATCTTCGCCGGAGCGGCGGGCATGGCGGCGCTACAGCAGAAGGATTACCCCAATGCGCAGAAGTATCTGACGTTGGCCGCACAGGGGCAGCCCAACGATTTGCGCAACGTGTATCCGCTGGCGCTGGCGTACCTGCAGCAGAAACCGCAGGACGTCCGCGGACTGTGGTACATCGCGCGCGCCGCGAACCTGGCTGCCGGCACACCAGCCCAGGCGCAGATTACGGCATACGGCAAGCGCGCCTACACGATCTATCACGCCGGCGACGATGGCTGGGACCAGTTAATGGCGCAGACCAAGACCGCCACCGAACCTGCACCTGGATTCACCGTCAAACCGGCGCCGACGCCGGCCGAGCAAGCCGTCACCCTGGCAAGTACCAAACCGGTGGGTCAGATGTCGTTCGATGAATTTCAGCTGATCCTCACCTCGGGCAATCAACCAGCCGCCGACAAGGTGTGGAGTGCCATCAAGGGCAAACCGATTGCCTTCGAGGGCAAGGTGATCAGCACGACCAGGAACTCGGTCATGCTGGCCGCCACGGTGGACGATATCCAGAACAACCAGGCGGATGTGGAATTGACGTTCGAGGCGCCGATTGCCGCAGCGTTAATCCCGAAGCAGGGCGCTATGTCAAAGGTGCAAGGCACGCCGGCGACCTACGATGTCAGCCCGTTCATGATTCACATGACCAGTGGCGCATTTATCGGTGCGCCGCCCAAGCCGCCGGCGCGCAAGCCGCCAGTGCGCAAGAAGCAATAAGTTTGGCCAGGTCCTGCGAGACATGGGCACGGCGAAATGCCGTGCCTTTTTTGTTTCCGCAGCAGGTTGCCGCGACCGAGGGCGGTGACCGCATCAGGATTTCGCGCCATGGCTGGCAGCAGCCTCCGTATGGCGCGGGAGCCTGCGAATGGGCGCGCGTGCGGACAAGCCGCGCGTCCTTCGACTTCGCTCAGGGCAAGCTGTGTACTCGATGATTAGCGCGCCGCTTTCTTCTCCATGGCGAGAGGGCGGGCACTGCGCGGGGGGCGCCGGGCGCCGTCGCGCAGGCTGCGAACGTCAACCTTGAGTTCGGCGATGGTGCGGGAGAGCGTATTGCGGTGCATGCCCAACTGGCGGGCAGCTTTGCACTGGTTTCCCTGGTTCTCCTGAAGGACTGTGAGAATAAAGCGCTTCTTGAATTCGCGGACGGATTCGGAATAAAGAATGCCGCTCTTGTACATCTGCATGACCAGGGATTCCAGTTGGTCTTTCACGGGACCTCTCCTTTGATGACTGTCCGTACGTTTTACTTAGCCGGGACCGCGGGCGGTCCGGGCGCGGCATTTGGATTCGCCGCCGGCGGCACGCCCTCGCGGATGTTTGCGATGGCGGCCATGCCGGCACGAAACTGCTGCCGTACCTGCGACGGTGCGACCCAGACGGCGGCCCGCGCCAGCACCAGCAGATACGGCGCCGTGCGCGATCGCGCCAGCAGGGTTGCCCCGGGGGAGAACGATGCCAGCGCGAGCAGCGAGATCATCACGATCAGGACGCCGCGCAACAGCCCGAACATCCCGCCCAAAACGCGGTCGAACCAGCGCAGCCCGGCTTCCTTCATGCCGAAACGCGCGATGCGGCCGATACCTCCCGCCAGCAGGACGACAACAAAAAAAATCGTCAGAAACCCGCACAGATCGGCCACCCAGGCCGTCTTCACATAGGGCGCGTACCGGGACGCCACCTGGCGGTATCCCCAGGCCGCGAGCAGATAACCTGCCACCACCCCGGCCAGGGAAAATACTTCGTGCATGAACCCTTGCGAGGCCGCGACCAGCACAGAAAATAGAACGATGGCGACGATCAGCCAGTCCAGTCCGGTCATGCGGGCCCTCGCGACAACGCTTGCTCTCACCTCAACCGCAGATTTCCTGCGCTCCCACCGGCCCGCAAACCCTCAGGCCGCTTGCACCTGCAAGTCCCGCCCGGTAAGCCGGCGAAACGCTTCCATGTATTTCGCGCTGGTGTTGTCGGCCACCTCGGGCGGAAGCGACGGAGCCGGCGGCTGCTTGTTCCAGCGAATCTTCTCCAGGTAATCGCGCACGTACTGTTTGTCGAACGACTCCTGGCCGCGGCCGGGCGCATACGCATCGCCGGGCCAGAAGCGCGATGAATCGGGCGTGAGCACTTCGTCGGCCAGCACCAGGCCGGCGGCGGTGCCTCCGAACTCGAACTTGGTATCGGCGATGAGGATGCCGCGGGCGGCGGCGTAGTCGGCGGCGGCCTGATAAATGCGCAGGCTCAGGTCGCGCAGTTGCTCGCTCAGCGCGGACCCGGCGATCTTCTTCATCTCGGCGAAGGAAATGTTTTCGTCATGGCCGGTGTTGGCCTTGCTTGCCGGCGTAAAGATCGGCTGCGGCAGTTTGTCGGATTCGCGCAAGCCGTAGGGCAGGGTGATGCCGCAAACCGAGCCCTTTTTCTGGTATTCCTTCCACGCCGAACCGGAGATGTAGCCGCGCACCACGCACTCGACCGGAACCATGTCGGCATGGACCACCAGCATGGAGCGGCCGCGGAGATGAGCCTGGTACTTGCGAAGGTGCTGCGGATAGCGCTCCGCGTCGGCGGTGACCAGGTGGTTGGGGACGATCTCCTTGAGAAAGTCGAACCAGAAAAGAGAAAGCTGGGTCAGGACGCTGCCCTTGTTGGGAATGCCGGTGGCGAGCACGTAATCGAAAGCGGAAATGCGGTCGGTCGCCACCAACAGCAGGTGCTCGTTGTCCACGCGGTACAGGTCCCGCACCTTCCCGCTGGCATAAAGCTCCAAGTCCGGAAAGTCGGTGTGCAGCAGGACGTCTTGTTGGGAGTGAGCCACGACGGAAAAGTTTTCTCAAGCGAACGTCGCGTATTCTAGCCGCCCACGTTTTTTTGTCAACGCCTCGCGTCACAATTGCGTGCGACGCGATTTCCTCCGCGAAGAATAATTATTGACAGGAGAGCCGTTCCCGCGAAATAGGCTCTGGGCAAGGAATTTGGCAGGCCATGATGTGGAAAATCGGGAAGGACTCCCCCGCTCGCGTAATCTTGCCGTAATCTTCTGGTCGCGCCAAGTTCTGCCGCGCGATCTCCGCACCGCGATCCGGCGAGTCTACGCGGTCGCCGCCTGCGCGTTTTCGTGGAAACGCACCGAGACCAGCTTGGAAACTCCGGGCTCCTGCATGGTGACGCCGTACATGACCGGCGCGATGCTCATGGTCTTCTTGCTGTGGGTGATGAGGATGAACTGGGTGGTATCGCTCATCTCGCGCACCAGTTCGGTGAACCGCCCGATGTTGCTTTCGTCGAGCGGCGCGTCCACTTCGTCGAGAATGCAGAACGGGCTTGGCTGGTACTGGAAGATGCCGACCAGCAGCGCCAGGGCGGTGAGCGCTTTTTCTCCCCCGGAAAGCAGCAGCACGTTCTGCAGCTTCTTGCCCGGAGGCGACGCCACCACGTCAATGCCGCTGTCGGCGGCGTTCTCTTCGTCGGTGAGCCGCATGAAGCCGTTGCCGCCGCCGAACAACTTGCGGAATGCCGCCTGGAAATTGATGTTGATGGCGGCAAACGCTTCCTGGAATTTCTGGCGCGAGATGGTGTCGATCTCACGGATGGCGTTCTGCGTATTTTCGATGGAGTCCATCAAATCTTTGCGTTGCGTTTCCAGGAATCCGTGGCGCTGCGCGGCCTCCTGATACTCCTCCAGGGCCATCATGTTCACCGGACCCATGTTGTCGAGTTTCGAGCGCAGCTCGCGATAGGCGGTTTCCTCCAAGGCGAGCAGTTCCGGGCCGAGTTGGGCAACGGACTCGTCACCGAGTAGCGTGCCGGCGGTCACACCGAGCTCGTTCAGGCAGGTTTCCGCCATGTGCTGCTGATCGGACTGCAGCTTGGCGGCCTGCGCGGACAGTTCTCCGCGGCGGTCGCGCACCGAGTCCATTTCCAGGCGCGCGCCGCGGAGTTGGTGTTCGATTTCGACCAGCCGGCCGCGCACCTGTTCGGATTCGGCCTGCAGTTCGGTTTCGCGCGCCTCGGCCTGCTCTTTCTGCGCGCCCAGCGAAACCAGTTGCTCGGAAATCTGCAGGTTTTCGATCTCGCGCTGCGCCTGTTCGGCGGCGGCCATCTGCTGCTGCGACTCCAGCGACTCCACCCGCGAAGCGATCTCGGCGAACATGGTGGCTACCCGGGAGAGCGCAGCCGACGCGGCGCGGCGCCGCTCTTCCACGGCCGCGACTTGCGCCTTCATCTCGGAGGCAACGTGGGCGGCGGCATCGCGCGCGGCGCGCAGCCCGGCAAGACTTTCCTGCGCCGCGGCGGCTTCGCTCTCCAGCGCGGCACGGCGGGCATCGCGAGCGCCAAGTTCGGCCTGTTGTTCGGCAATCAGCGCCTCGTTCGCCGCTCGTTCGGCGGTGATGTTCAGCGCTTCGCGCTCCGCCAGCGCCACCCGCTCGGCGATGCGCGTCACCTCGCTCTCCAACTGGCGCAGGTCATGGCCGGTGGTGAGCGCGGCCCTGTCGGCCTCGCGCTTCTCCGCTTCCAGCCGCTCCAGCAGCGAGGAGAGGTCGGCGATCTCGCGCGCCAGGATCAATGCCTTGCGCTCTTCGCCGCCCAGCGCCCGTTCCATTTCGGCGAGCACGCGCAGCACGTCGCGCAACTCGCGCTTCATGGACAGCGGGCCCTCGCTGCGCTGCTTGCCGCCGGTCACGGTGACATTGTGGAAGCACTCGCCCGATTCGGAGAGAAAGAATGCGTCGGGGTTCTCCAGCGCCAACTCGCGCGCGACTCCCGAGTCGGGCACGAGGTAGCCGTCGCGCAGCTTGGGCAGGATGACTTCCAGCGACTTGCCGAAGCCGTTGAGCACGCGGATGGCCTGCTTCAACGGCCGAACCAGCTGCGCGTGCGCCGGCGCCTGGTGCGCGGCCTCGTCGAGCACGAACGAGAAGCGCGCCTGCGAGTCATTGGGATGCACCAGGAAGGTGGCGCGGCCCTCGACGTCGGTGCGCAGCAGGCGCATGCCTTCGTCGGCGGCGTCCCAGGATTTCACCACGATGTAGTTGAGTTCGTCGCGCAGGAAATCCTCGACGACGTGCTCCACGCGGTCATCGACTTCGAGGAAATCGGCGAGCACCCCGACCGGCGCAAAACCACTGTTGAGCGCGCCCGACTGGAACAGCCGGCGAACCGAATCGGTGGAATAACCGTGCTCGGCAATCACCGCTTCCAGCGAACCCTTCTTGCCCAGCGCGGTGGCGTACTCGGCGCGCAGGGTATCGAGGCGGCGCTTGGACTCGGTCTCCGCCATGCGCATCTCGCCGATCGCGGTACGCGTCTGCTCGATGTCCTCGCCAAGCGCCTGCACGCGTTCGGAGGCATTTTCGAACTCGAAGGCGATCTGCCCGCGCTGGTCGCCGAAGGTCTCGATCTGCGCCCGCCCGGATTCGATTTCGTGATTCAGGCGGCGCAGTTCGCGTTCCAGGCCGGCGATGTGCTCCTGCGCGCGCGTAAGCTGCTCGCGGACCGCGGAAGCGGCGGCAACCGCTTCCATGATCGCGGCCCGGCGTGATTCCTGGCGGCACTCGATGTCGGCCAGCACGCCGGCGGCGGTGGTGGCTTGCTGCTGCGCCGCGGCGGCTTGTTGCTGCGCGGCGGCCACCTCGCCCTCGGCCGCTTGCAAGACCCCGCGATGTGATTCCCGTTCCGCCTCGATGCCCACCAGGCGCAGGCGCGTCTGCGCGAGGTCAGCAGCGGCGGATTCGGCGCGGTGTGTCAGCTCGGCACAGCGCTCCTCGTTGGTGCGCTGGCGCGAGAATGCGCGATCGATCTCGCGCGTGATCGCCGACAAGCGCTCGCGATTGTTGCGCACGTCGGTTTCGATGGCATAGCCGCGCTGCGTGCCTTCGGCCTGCTCCAGCTCCAGCTCGCCGACCACTTGCGTTTTGGCGCGGAGTTCTTCCCCGAGGCCGATGAGGGTCGCTTCCAGTTCCTCGGTCTCGCGGCGGAGTTGCGCGAACCTGCCGGCCAGCACCAGGCGCAGCTTGCCGCGCATTTCGTCGCGCAGGCGCGCGTAGCGCTCGGCTTTGGAGGCCTGGCGCTTGAGCGAGTTCATCTGGCGCGTGACTTCCTCGAAGATATCGTTGACCCGCGCCAGGTTCAGCTTGGCTTCCTCGAGCCGCGCTTCGGCCAGGCGCTTGCGCGTCTTGAACTTCGTAATTCCGGCCGCCTCCTCGATGATGGCGCGCCGGTCCGTGGGCTTGCTGGAGAGAATCTGGCCGATTCTTCCCTGCTCGATGATGGCGTACGACTCCGGGCCGAGCCCGGTGCCCATGAAGATGTCCTGGATATCGCGCAGGCGGCAGAGCTTCCCGTTGAGCAGGTACTCGCTGTCGCCGGAGCGGAACAAGCGCCGCGTGACCACGATCTCGCCGGCCTTGAAGCTGGGCCTGAATTTGCGGCGGCGGATTTTCAGAACCACGGCCGATGGACGATGGTCGAGGGGCGATAGCGGTCCTTCGGCTGGAGCGCGCTCGCCCTCCAGCGCGTCTGCCGATCCCTCCAGCGCAATCGTGGTCGATTGCACTCCATCGTCAGAAGAGGGTGTTGCCGCCGCGCCATCCGGGGCCATCGACAATCGACCATCGACCGTCGACGCCGTTTCGTCCACCTGGCCCGGCTGCACTTCAGAAAGGTATTCGTCCGTCTCGACGGCGGCTTTTTCGCGCGACGCGGCTTCGTCCCAGTCCGCTTCCGACATCTCGTCGTGAATTTCAATCTCCGGCTCGGCCAATGCCTCCGGCCCGTCGTAGACGTCGGGGTCGATCAGGGTGAGGGAGACTTCGGCCATGCCGGTGGGCTTGCGGTCGCGTGTGCCGGCAAAGATGACGTCTTCCATGCGCGCGCCGCGCAGGGTGCGCGCCGATTGCTCGCCCAAAACCCAGGCGATGGAATCGGAGATGTTGGATTTGCCGCAACCGTTGGGGCCGACGATGGCAGCGATGCCGTCGCCGTGAAAATTCAGCTCGGTGCGGTCGCAGAACGACTTGAATCCGAGGATCTGGAGCTTCTTGAGTTTCAGCAACGTCCACTCCTTCAACTGGCGGGGCCGGCCTGGCGCTGGTCCCACAACGTTGCGTACAGCCCGCTACGGCCACTGCGGGCGACGCGGCGCGTTCCGGCTGAGAGAGACGCCGCTCCAAATTCCCTGCCCGGCAACCCCGGGTACCACGGAATTAGAGTCAATGTACCGTCGCGAGAGGGCGGCGTCAAGACAGAAAACGCTATATATTGTGGCGGCCTGTGGAAGAACCCAGTATCTTGCACAGCCATTGCAGCACATGCGTGTTGCACTTCGAACGCCTGTTTTTAGATGGGAAAGGAGATCGGCAGGATGGACCGCAAGAGCAGAACCAGCCTAGCGCAATTACATTAGCTTTTCAATAATCAACTGGCGTCACTGCCACCCTGGGCAGGCGAGCAAAAAGGGGCGCCGGTGCGCCCCCATTTCGGTGGTTTGTGGTTCCCGCGCTACTTCCCCAGGATCTGGAAGAAGCGGATGATGGACTCGATCCCGCGGTAGAAGTTCGGGATGTGAAACTTCTCATTGGGAGCGTGCAGGTTGTCGTCGGGCAGCCCCATGCCCATCATGACGCTGGGAATTTTCAGTTCGTTCTCGAAATCGGAGACGATCGGAATCGAGCCGCCGGAGCGGATGTACACCGTGTCCTTGCCGAAAATCTCGTGCAGGGCGTCGGTGGCCGCCTTGATGTACCGGTTATCCGTCGAAACCACGCAAGCCGGCCCCTTGCTGTGCACCTTGATGTTGAGGTTGATCCCCTTCGGCGTGAGCTGCTTCACGAAGTCGGTGTACTTCTTCAGGATGTCTTCCTCGTTCTGGTCCGGAACCAGGCGCATGGAAACCTTGGCCGAAGCGCGCGCCGGGATCACCGTCTTGGCGCCGGGCGCGGTGAAGCCGCCGGGCATGCCGTGGACCTCCAGCGTGGGACGCGCCCAGGTGCGATACAGCACCGAGTAACCCGGCTCGCCGGTCAGCACGCTGGAGCCTACTTCCTTCTTGCGGTATTCCTCTTCATCGAACGGCAGGCGCTGCCAGGCCTCGAGTTCCGCCTTGGTGGGCTCCTTCACTTTGTCATAGAAGCCGGGGATCAGGATTTTGCCGCTGGCATCTTTCAGCTTGCTGATGATTTCGACCAGCGCGAACAGCGGGTTGGGGGCTGCGCCGCCGTAGATGCCGGAGTGCAGGTCGGTGGCCGCACCCTGCACCTCGATTTCGGTGTACACCAGCCCGCGCAGGCCGACGCACAGCGTGGGCAGGTCGGGCGCGAATAGTTCGGTGTCGGTGACCAGCGCGAAGTCCGCTTTCAGCTTGTCCTTGTGCTTGCGAACGTATTCGGCGATGGACTCGCCGCCTACTTCCTCCTCGCCTTCCAGGATGACGCGCACGTTGATCGGCAGCTTGCCGCCGCCGGATTTCATCAGCGACTCGAAAGCCTTCAACTGCATCCAGAGCTGGCCTTTGTCGTCCACCGCGCCGCGGGCATAGATGTTGTTGTTGCGTTCGGTGGGCTCGAAGGGCGGGGACTTCCACTCGTCCAGCGGCTCGGCGGGCTGGACGTCGTAGTGGGCGTAGCAGAGCACGGTCGTCTTGCCCGCGGCATGCAGCCAGTCGGCGTACACCAGCGGGTGTGCGTTGGGGCGCTCCTTGGTCGCGGTGGGGATGATCTCCACGTGCTCGAAGCCGATGCGCTTCAGATCGTCGGCGCAGACCTTGGCCGCCCTCTCCGTGTCCTTGTTGTGCTCTTCCAGCGTGCTGATGCTGGGGATACGCAGCAGATTTTTTAGCTCTTCCAGGAACCGCTTTTGGTTGTCACGAGCGTAGATGAGTGCGGTGGATGATGTGGCTGTAGCCATCTGGATCTTCTCCTCTGCCGGCGCAAGCCAGCTATGAAGCTCAAAACCCGTTACCCAAACCAAAAAGTATACAACGCGGCGAGACCGGCGGAGTTGCGGCGAGGGAAGGAGAAAGTGGCAAGTCCCACGATGGGACTAGAGGGCTTGATTGCGCTGCATCTGCTCCAGCAGGCGCGCATTGCCGCAGGCGGCGGCAAATTCGGCGTGCATGCGCGCCCGGTCAAAATCGCCTTCGGCAATGTAAATTTCGCCGAGTGCGATGTGGGCGTCCGCCAACGTAGGTTTCTTTCCCAGCGCGATCAGCAGATGATCCTTGGCTTCTTCGCGTTTGTGCTGCACGCGATAAAGCTGCGCCAGGTGGTAGTAGCCTTCCGCCCAGTCGGGATTCTGCTCGAGCGAGCGCTGCTGTTCGGCGATCTGGCGCGCGGTTTCGTCATCGAGCGCCTGGTCGGCGATGCGGCGGAAAAAGTCGTCTGCCATAACGAAGAAGAAAAACAATTGGCCACGGATTAACACAGATGAACACTGATAAGAATTGTTCTTGATCTGTGTTGATCAGTGTGAATCAGTGGCCGCGTTCAGACAATCCAACCGCCGCCGACCACCCGATCACCGTCATAGAACACCGCCGCCTGACCGGGTGTAACCGCGCGCTGGGGTTGGTCAAAGGTCGCCAGCACTTCATCGTCACCGGTCTTCTCGATCACGGCGGGCGCGGGCTCGTGGCGGTTGCGGATCTTCACGGAGACGCGCATCGGCTGCCGCAGATCGGCGTTATCCATGGCAATCCAGTTCAACCGGCGCGCACGCAGCGTGGTCGCGTACAGCTCTTCTCCGCCGCCAACCACCACCTGGCGCTTCTCGCCGTTGATCCCCAAAACGTAGAGCGGCGAGCCGGTGGCCACGCCCAGACCCTTACGCTGGCCGACCGTGAAATTGTGAATGCCGGCGTGGGTGCCGATCACTTCCCCGTTGGTGGTGACCAGTTCGCCCGCGGTGTCGGGCAGCGACTCGCCCTGCTCCGCCAGGTAAGCGTCAATGAACTGCTTGTAGTCACCGCCGGGAACAAAACAGATTTCCTGGGAATCCGGCTTCTCGGCCAACGCCAGCCCGTGTCGGCGCGCCAACTCGCGGACCTCGGACTTGCGCAAGTCTCCCAGCGGAAACAAGGTGCGCGAGAGCTGCTCCTGGGTCAGGCCAAACAGAAAGTAGGTCTGGTCCTTGCTGAGGTCGGCCGGACGGCGCAGCAGCCAGCGCTCGAGCGCGGCGTCGAATTCCACGCGCGCATAGTGGCCGGTGGCAAGCTGTTCGGCGCCGATCTGGCGCGCCGTGATCAGGAGCTGATCGAACTTCAGGTGGTTGTTGCACAGGCTGCACGGGATGGGCGTGCGGCCGGACAGATACTCGCCGATGAACGGGCGCACCACCTCGTCCTCGAAGCGCCGCTCCTGGTTGACGACGTAGTACGGGATGCCGAGCGTCTCGGCGACGCGGCGGGCGTCGTACACGTCGTCGAGCGAGCAGCAGCGGCCGGTGACCGTCTCCGGCATGCCGTTGTGGCCCGCCAGCCGGCGCTGGTTCCAGAGCTGCATGGTAAGACCGATCACCTGGCGGCCCTCGGCGCGCAACATGGCCGCGACGGTGGAGGAATCCACACCGCCCGACATGGCGACGGCAATGGGAGAAGAAGCCATTAGCTCTTAGCTGTTAGCTGTTAGCTGTTAGCTTGTTGCGCTTTGTAGTTTGGCGTGACGTTCTTTTCTTAAATGAAACATTTCGCCGACGCGGTTTCAGACAACAAGTCGTGCCATCGCTGGGTGGCGGACCCGAAACAGCTTTAGATACCGAAACACGTTTGCCATACGGCTTGCAATCCGTCCATGAGCAAGCGAGGAAACACTTCTCACCAGTGCGGGTTTGGTAGTCTCCACGCCGGTCCATGATGCCGGTCAGATAGTGCAAACAGCGAGGACACCGCAGTAGGATCGGACCTCTCTCTGCGGCTTTCCGCCTTAGTTCTGCCAGTGTCTTGCGCGCCTCCCTAAGCGCCTTCGGGCCTACGTCTTTCTGCAATGTTTTCGCCATTGAGAGCTAAAAGCTAACAGCTAAGAGCTAATAGCTTTATTGTAAACCGGCGATAGCTCACGCAGGCGCGAAACGGTCGCGGGCAGGATGGAGAGCAGCAGGTCCACGTCTTCGCTGGTGTTCTGCTTGCCGATGGAAAATCGCAGGCTGGCGCGGGCGCGGTCGGGGGAGAGGCCCATCGCGGTCAGAACGTGCGACGGCTCAATCGCTCCCGAAGAGCAGGCCGCGCCGGTGGAAACGGCGACACCCTTGAGGTCGAGGGCAATCACCAGCGCCTCGCCCTCGATAAAATCGAAATAGATGCTGCTGGTATTGGGCACGCGTGGCGCACCGGCGCTGTTCACTCCCACGGCATCAATGGTCTCGGTGATGATCCGTTCGAGGCGATCGCGCAGCATGCGAATCTGCTCGACCTCGCCATTGCCGAAGCCCGGCGCGCGCCAGTTCCGCTGCCTTGCCCAGGCCTGCGATCCCGGCGACGTTTTCCGTCCCGGCACGCCGCGCGCGCTCGTGCCGTCCGCCGTACAGCATCGGCTGCAGCAGCGTTCCCTTGCGCACGTACAGCGCGCCCACGCCCTGCTGGGCATGGATCTTGTGTCCTGAGATGGAGAGCAGGTCGCAGCGAATCGCGCTCACGTCAACCGGCACCTTGCCCGCAGCCTGGACGGCGTCGCTGTGGAAATAAACGTCAGCCTCGGCGGCGATGGCGCCAATCTCGTTGACCGGCTGGAGCACGCCGGTTTCATTATTCGCCATCATGATGCTGATCAGGCGCGTATTGGGCCGCAGCGCGCGCTTGACGTCATCGGGCGAAACCAGCGCCTGGCCGTCCACCGGCACGCAGGTCACCTCGCATCCCATCGCTCTTCTTCCAGGCGCTTGCAGGCGTTCAGCACGGCATGGTGCTCGATCGAACTGGTGATGACGTGATCGCCGGGGCGGGTGATGCCAAAGATGGCCAGGTTGTCGGCCTCGGTGCCGCCGCTGGTGAACACCACTTCCGAGGCCCGGCAGCCGAGCAGGGCCGCGACCGATTCGCGCGCGCGCTCCACCGCCGCCCGCGTCTGCTGTCCGTGATGGTGGATGGACGACGCGTTGCCGAACTGCTCGATGAAGTACGGCTGCATCGCCTCCAGCACCGGCGGCAGGAGCGGCGTGGTCGCGTTGTTGTCGAGATAGGCGCGGCGCATGATTCCCTGACTCTTATTTTACGCCGTCACAGGAAACAGTGATTAATCAGGAGACACGAGGCAGGAAGTTGATTATCCTATTATCTCCGTGTCTCCGTGCCTCCGTGGTGGCATCGAACTTTGGGCAAAAACAAAGCGCGCTCCCAGGCGAGCGCGCTCCAACTTCTTCTTCCCATCGTCGCATCAGCGCCGGTCAATGGGAACGTAGTGCTGCGGGTACGCCGGGCCGACGTAATCGGCGCGAGGCCGGATCAGGCGGTTGTCCCCGAGTTGCTCCATCACGTGCGCCGTCCAGCCGCTGATGCGCGATACGGCAAAGATCGGGGTGAACAGGTCGAGATCGATGCCCAGCGTGTAGTAGGTCGAGGCGGAATAAAAATCCACGTTGGCGTTCAGCTTCTTCTCGGCCTTCATGAACTGTTCGATCTTGCTGGAGTACTCGAACCATTTTGCCTGTCCGCTGGACTCGCCCAGCTCGCGCGACATCTGACGCAGGTGCGTGGCACGCGGGTCCTCGGTGTGATACACGCGGTGTCCGAAGCCCGGAATCTTTTTCTTTTGCGCCAGCATTCCCTTGATGTGCTCCACCGGGTCGGCGCCCGCTTTGGCAATTTCCGCCAGGATCTTGAACACCGCTTCGTTGGCGCCTCCGTGCAGCGGCCCCTTGAGAGCGCCGATGCCCGAGGTAATGGCCGAATGCATGTCCGACAGGGTGGCGGCGGTCACGCGCGCCGCGAAGGTGGAGGCGTTCAGTTCGTGGTCGGCATGCAGGATCAGGGCGATGTCCAGGGCGCGCTCGGCGGTTTTCGACGGCGGTTCGCCATTCAACATCAGCAGGAAATTCGCGGCATGCGACAGCGAACGGTCGGGCTCTGCAATCGGGCGGCCTTTCCGAATGCGGTCATAGGCAGCCACGATCATGGCGAGTTGCGAGGTCAGCCGCAGCGACTTGTGCAGATTAGCTTCCGGGGTGTTGACGTTCTCCTCGGGATCGTAGAAGGAGAGCGCGGAAACCGCCGTGCGCAGCACGTCCATGGGCAGCGCGTGCCGCGGAGCCTGGCGCAGCAGGTTGATAATGGCGGTGTCAAGCTTACGTTCATCGGCGAGCGCCCGGGTGAACTCGCGCAGCTCGGCGCGGTTGGGCAGCTTGCCGAACCAGAGCAGGTAGCAGGTTTCCTCGAACGTGGAATTGTCGGCGAGTTCGTGAATGTCAATGCCGCGGTAGGCCAGGATCCCGCGGTCGCCATCGATAAAACAGATGCTGGAAACCGCCGCGATCACACCTTCCAAACCCTTGGGCGTAAGAGTGCTGCTGGACATAAATTCCTCGCAATCCTATTGATGCGGGATCGAACGCAGGTGACGCAGGGCCCGCTGCTGACACATGGCGGGGAGTACCGGGTACCATACCGCAAACTCCGTGCAATTCCAAATCGGGACGTGGTTGCGAACGGGTGGGGACAAGTCGCTGGTGACGTTGCCGGGCAGCGCGCGCCAGCGTATATTGAGAGGTTTTGTGATTCTCGCCCGGCGCAATTGGGCTGAGGCAACCCCGTTTTCACCTTGTGGAACTCACATTCATGCCAGACCGGCATGGGAGATCGAGCATGTTAAAACGCGCAGTTCTATGTTTCGGCATTGCAATCATTTTGGCGGGCATCGCCCCGGCCGACGAAGGCATGTGGCTGTTCAACGCATTTCCAAAAGCCCGGGTCAAGGCGAAATACGGGTTCGAGCCGACGCAGGCGTGGCTCGATCACGTGCGCCTGTCGTCGGTGCGCTTCAACAACGGCGGGTCCGGGTCGTTCGTTTCGCCCCACGGCCTGGCATTCACCAACCATCACGTCGGCGCGGTTTGCGTCCAGCAGCTTTCCACCGGCGGCAAAGATTTCATGAAATCCGGCTTCTACGCCAAAACGCAGGCGGACGAGGCCAAGTGTCCTGACCTGGAACTCAACGTCCTGCAGAGCATTGAAGACGTCACCGCCAAAGTCCAGGCGGCGGTGAAGCCGGGCATTTCGGCCGCCGAGGCTGGCACCGCGCAGCGCGCGGCCATGTCGGCCATCGAGAGCGACTGCACCAAGTCCACCGCACTGCGCTGTGACGTGGTGACGCTCTACGCCGGCGGCATGTACAACCTCTATCGCTACAAAAAGTACACCGACGTGCGCCTGGTCTTCGCGCCCGAATTCGACGCCGCATTCTTTGGCGGCGACCCCGACAACTTCGAATATCCGCGCTACGACCTCGATATCACGTTTTTCCGCGTTTATGAGAACGATAAGCCGGTAACCCTCACCCAATCCTTTAAGTGGTCGAAGGCCGGCGTCAGCGACGGCGAGCTGATCTTCGTCTCCGGCCATCCCGGCTCCACCGGCCGCCTGCTGACCATGTCGCAACTGGAGTTCCTGCGCGACACCAGCTATCCGTGGCGGCTGAAGTCTCTGCAGGGCATGGTGAAGACGTTGAAGACCTTCTCCGCCCAGTCGCCCGAGAACGCGCGCCGAGCCCAGGAAGACATCTTCGGCATGGAGAATTCGCTGAAGGCAATCAAGGGGTACCAGTCGGGCCTGCTCGACAAAAAGCTGATGGCGGAAAGACAACAGGAGGAGAACAAACTGAAGCAGGGCGTCGCCTCCGATCCCAAGAAGAAGCAGGAATTCGGCGATCCCTGGGCTGATGCCGCACAGGCGGCGAGCACTTACAAGCAGATCTTCATGCCATTCACCTATTTGGAGCGCCGGCAGGGGTTGCGGGGCGATCTGGCCGGCATTGCCCGCATCCTGGTGCGTGCCGCGGCGGAAAAGCCGAAACCGAACGGCGAGCGTCTGCGCGAGTATCGCGAGTCGGCGCTGCCTTCGGTCGAACAGCAACTGTTCTCGACCGCTCCCATCTACAAGGACCTGGAGACCGTCATCGTGACGGAGTCGCTGCGCCAGATGCAGAGCGATCTGGGCAACGATCCCGCCGTCGCCGGGGTGCTCAAGGGCCAAGACCCCGCGCAGGCAGCCAAGGCGCTGATTGAGGGCACGAAGCTGGAAGACGTCGCCCTCCGCAAGCAGCTCTATGCAGGCGGCGCTGCGGCCGTCAACGCCAGCACTGACCCGCTGATCGTCGTCATGCGCAACATTGATTCGGAAGCGCGCCAGTACCGCAAGCAGTATGACGACCAGGTGGACGCGGTGGAGCGGCGCAACGGCGCAACCTTGTCGAAGATCCGCTTCGCCGAACTCGGCACCGATAGCTATCCGGACGCAACCTTCACGCTGCGCCTCAGCTACGGCGCGGTGAAGGGCTTTACCGAAGACGGGCGCGGCAGCATCGTGCCCGCCGGGACCAAGCTTCCCTTCTTCACCACCTTTGCCGGCGCGTTTGAACACGCCGCCAAACACGACAACAAGCCGCCCTACAACCTGCCCGCGAGCTGGCTCCAGAACAAATCGAAGATCAAGCTGAACACGCCGCTGAATACCATCGAGACCGCCGACATTATCGGCGGCAACTCGGGCAGCCCGGTGGTGAACAAGGCGGGCGAAGTGGTCGGCATCATCTTCGACGGCAACATTCAGTCGCTGCCCTGGAACTTCCAGTACGAAGACGCGATCGGGCGCTCGCTGCACGTGGATTCGCAGGGCATCCTGGAGGCGCTGCGCAGTATCTACGGCGCCACGCGCCTGGTAGATGAACTGGAGGGAAGCAGCGCACCGGCTGCACCGACAAATCTTGGCGCAACACCAAGGTAGCGAAGTAATACCGAGCCGCAGATCAACGCGGATGAACGCTGATCTTCCTTGATCTGCGTTAATCGGCGTTCATCTGCGGCTTTTCTTTTATTCCGGCCAGATGCTGAGCGCCGTTTTGCCGAGAATCTGATCCTGCGCCTCTGCGTTCAGCGGCAGCGCCCTGAAATCGTCCAGGTTGCGCCGAATATCCGGGACTCCCGGCCCGGGCCAGTCGGTGCCGAACAGCGTCTTGGAAGCGATCTCTTCCAGCCGCGGAAAATACTTCAGCAGCATTTTCGGCGGGATGCCGCTGATGTCGAGAAAGACATTGGCGTGGCGGCGAATCAGGAAAAATGCCGTGTCCATCCACAGCGGGCGCCCGCCATGGGCCAGCAGGATCTTGAGCTTGGGGAAATCCACCGCGACATCGTCCACGAACATCGGATCGCCGTACTTATTGCGCGCGCCGGGAAAGACGGACGTGCCGGTGTGGAACATCACCGGGATTCCGTTCGCCTCGGCGGCGCGGTAAATGATTTCCAGTTCTTTCACGCCGCGCAGGTAGTCGTTGGGATAGAGCAGTTGATGCGGCGGATGGATTTTAATCAACCGGATCCCGAGCCGCACCAGGTGCTCGACATCGGCCATGATGTTCGCCGAGTGCCGTGGATGCAGCGACCCGCACGGAATCAGCCGCCGCGGATCTTCCTTCACGTAATCGGCGACGAACTGGTTCACGCCGGCGGTGAACCCGATCACCTCCGGCGCCACGTAGTTGATGAGCACCGCGCGATCGATCCCCGCCTTGTCCATGTGGTGAAGGAATGCGCGCGGCGATCGGCAGAACTCCTCGATCTGCGGGAACTCCGGCCGCTTGGCCTTCATCAGGCGCAGCGCCTCCGGCTTGAACATCTCCAGCGGCTGAATGTGGATGTGGCAGTCGGTGATCAAAACGAGGTCTTCAGTCTTCGGTCGTCAGTCGTCAGCGTCTAAATAGCTAATCGCTAATCGCTAATCGCTAATCGCTGAATACTCATTCCGGCCAGATCGCGAGCGCGGTCTTGCTGAGAATTTGCTCCTTTGCCGCATCCGACAGCGGCAACGCGCGGATCGCATCAATGTTGCGGCGGATGTCCACGCCTCCGGGACCCGGCCAATCGCTGCCAAACATTGTCTTGTACGCAATCTCCTCCAGCCGCGGAAACCAGTTCAACAGTTGCCGTGGCGGAATGCTGCTGATATCGAGATAAACATTGGGATGGCGGCGCAGCAGAAAGAACGCCGTGTCCATCCACAGCGGACGCCCGCCGTGCGCCATCAGGATTTTCATCTGCGGAAAATCCACCGCCACGTCGTCAATGTACATGGGATCGCCGTAACGGTTGCGCGCGCCCGGAAAAATGGACGTGCCGGTGTGGAACATCACCGGAATTCCGTTCGCCTCCGCCGCACGGTAGAGCAGTTCGAGTTCCGTGAGCCCGTTGAGGTATTCGTTGGGATAGAAAAGCTGGTGTGGGGGATGGATCTTGATGACGCGAATGCCGAGCCGCAGAAAATTGTCGAGCTCGGCCATGAAGTTCTGCGCGTGGCGCGGGTGCAGTCCGCCGCAGGGGATCAGCCGCCGCGGATCGGTGCGCGCGTACTCGGCATAAAACGTGTTGATGCTGGAATCGATCCCGATCACCTCCGGCGACACCGATCCGATCAGCACCGCACGGTCCACCTCAATGCTGTCCAGGTACTTCAGGAAACTCGCGGGGGAGCGCGCGAACTGGCGCATCTGTTCGTACTGGGCGCCGCTCGAGTGCATCAGCGCCTCCGCCCCCGGCTTCAGCACCAGGTCCGGCGGATGAATGTGGATGTGGCAGTCGGTGATCAAGGCAGGCTCCAGGCTCCAGGCTTCAGGCTCCAAGCGTGGAAGGGCACGGCTTTAGCCGTGCCGAAACGGCCACCCTATGTTCTTGTCATTCCGAGCGGGCTCGGTAGGTCATGGCTTCAGCCGTGACCGAGGCGCCCCGCGCCGAAGCCCGCGAGGAATCTGCTTTACCGCGCGGCCTCCAAGACAGCCCGTTTCGTGAACACCCGAATCATCTCACGCCGGTACTCAGGTGTGAGAGCCGATGTCGTGAGCGGTTTCGCTGTCCGCGCCGCCAGTTCGCCGATGTGCAGCGCCAGTTCTTCGTTCACTTCCCTGCCCGCCAATGCCTCGGTTGCGCCCTTGACCAGCAGCGGCGCCGGATTCACCGCGGTGATTGCGACCCTGGCATCCACGACGTGCCCATTGCTGCGCTGCAGCGCGATGGCCACGCCGGCGAGCGGATAATCAATCGAGCCGCGTATCCTCAGCTTGCGATAAACGCCGCGCCAGCCCGCCGTTTTCGCCGGCAGCAGCACGCGCGTGAGCAGCTCGTTTTTCCCCAGCTTCATGCGCGCGTCGCCCACGTTGGTGTAGAACTCGCTCAGCGGAACGCGCCGCGTGCCCTTGGGTCCTGCAATTTCGATCTCCGCCTCCAGGCAGAGCAGCGCCGGAGGAGTGTCTCCCGAAAACGCCGCCCAGCACTTGGTTCCGCCGGGCGCCACGTGGCACAGGTCGCCGTCTTTCTTGATGCAGAAGCCGCACGACTTCCGCCATTGCAGCGACTGGTTGTACCAGAGGCAGCGCGTGTCCAGGCAAATGTTCCCGCCGATCGTGCCCATGTTGCGCAACACCGGCGATGCCACCGTCTTCGCCGCCTCGTGCAGCACGGGATAATTGCGCGCGATCTCTGGTGAGCGCTCGATAGTCGTCAGCGTGGTGAGTGCGCCGATTTCCAACCCACCATCATGGGCGCGAATTCCGCGCAGTTCGCCGATACCGCGGATGTCCACCAGGAAGCGCGGCGCGAACAGGCGCTGCCCCAACGAGGGAACGAGATCCGTGCCGCCAGCGACGATCTGCGCGCTGGCCGCATGCTTCGCGAGTAATTCGATCGCTTCGGTGATGGTGCGCGGACGGAGAAGCTGGAAGTCGGGGAGAGCCACTAGTCGTCGCCTCCCGTTTCCGCCGCTGGCTGTGTCGTGCGCGCCGGGTCCAGTGCATGCCGCGCCGGGCCTTTGCCTTTGAAGCACAGCGCGCCGCCATGCTCGGGAAAAGTGGCAGGCGCGGTGGGATCAACATCGCGCGTCATGTTCAGTTTCTTGTCACCTTTTTTCGCGCGCAGGGCGGCCAGCACGCGCTCGGGCGTAAATGGCGCCTCGCGCAAGCGCACGCCGACCGCATCGTAGATCGCGTTCGAGATCGCCGGAATTGTCGCCGCCAGCGAGCCTTCGCCCGCCTCCTTGGCGCCGAACGGCCCCTCGGGATCAATGCTCTCGACAATGAAACACTCGATTTCCGGCGACTCCGCCGCCGATGGCGACCGGTATTCCAGCAGCCCGGGATTCATCAGCAGGCCGTCTTTCCACACCATCTCTTCTTGCAGCGCCTGCCCCAGGCCCATCCACACCGAGCCGATCACCTGGCCTTCCACCGCGACCGGGTTCAAGGCGCGACCGCAATCGTGCGCCGCCCAGATCTTGTGCACCGTGACTTCGCCGGTCTCTTCGTCAACGCTGACCTCGGCCACCTGCGCCGAGTAGGAGTACGCCGGCGATGGCCCGACTCCCGCGCCCTTGAACTGCCCGCCACGCGCCTCCGGCGGCGGTGCGTACGAACCCGTCCCGGTAAGCGCGCCGCTGAAATCAATGGCGGCGACCACTGCCTCCTCGAAGCTCATCCGGTCTCGGGGGCCTTCGTCTTCATTCCTTCTCTTCTGCTGCACCGACCCGCGCAGGGTCTGGCCTTCGACGCGGCCCTGGACCCTCACCGCACTCGCGGGCGAGTGCGCTCCATCGTCGCTTTCGCCTTTCCGGAAAACCTTGTCGCCGCGAAACACCACGTCTTCCACGGCGCAATTCAGTTTGCGTGCCGCCGCCGCCGCGATTTGCTTCTTGACGTCTTCGGCGGCCCGCAGCGACGCGTTCCCGTTCATAAACGTGACCCGGCTGGAATACGACCCGAGATCAATCGGCGTCAGATCCGTGTCGGCGGCGACCACTTTCACCCGCGCCAGGTCGCAGCCCAGGACCTCGGCGATAATTTGCGCCGTCATCGTGTCCGATCCCTGCCCGATTTCCGACGCGCCCGTGTACGCCACCACGCCCCCGTCGCGGTCCACCTTAATGTTCACCGTCGAGTGCGGCATGTCGGAACGAATGATGGAATTCGCCGCCCCGCTGACGTAGTGCGAGCACGCAATCCCGAGCCCGCGCTTCTGCGCTTTGTCGACCGTCGACCAGAGCCTGTCCCGAGCGCAGTCGAGGAGACCATCGACATTCTTCCGCTCATTCCATCGCGACGCCGCGACAACCTTCTCTATACACTCCGGCAGCCCATAGCTCAGCACCCGCAGGCCGTTCACCGTCACGCACGGAGGCTTTAAGAGATTGCGCCGCCGCACATCCGCCGGGTCCAGCTTCAGCGCCGCGGCAATCTCGTCCAGTTGCGACTCGAAGGCGAAGCGCACATTCACCGTCCCGTGACCGCGCATGGCGCCACATGCCGGCTTGTTGGTCAGCACGCGATAGCCGTCGTAGCGCACGTTGGGAATGTCGTACAGCGCGCCCAGCAGCGCGCCGGAATAAAGAATTGTCACCGGACCATAGGAGCAGTACCCGCCGCCGTCCTGGATGACGCGCGCCGCTACGGCGACGATCCGCCCGTCGTTCTTCACGCCCATTTTCAGATCCACGATGGTGCGTGGACGCCCGCGATGCGCCCAGAACACTTCCTCGCGCGTGTAGGTGATCTTCACCGGAGCGTTGGCCGCGCGCGCCGCGATCGCCGCCGTGATTTCCAGCGGGATCACCTCGCTCTTCCCGCCGAAGCCGCCGCCCACCAGCGGCTTGATCACGCGGATCTGCGACATCGGCATGTCCAGTACCAGCGAGAGCTTGTGTTGCAGGTAATACGGCACCTGCGTGGACGACCACACGGTCAGCCGCCCCGGCTTTCCGGTGTGCGGGTCGATCTCGAACGCCGCCAGGGTCGAGTGCGGCTCCATCGCCGCGTGCGTCACCTCGTTGGCGAGGTAGCGCGCCTCGGCCACATAATCCGCGTCGGCAAATCCGTGATCCGGATCGCCAAACGTGTGGTGATATTCCTTTTCGATGTTGTGCGGCCGGCTCTGGTGGATGAACTCCCACCCCGTCGAACCAACCCCGGGTTCGCCGGGGGCCCCGGTGTCGCCCTCCGCCTTCATGGACTGCTCAGGATCGAACCACGCCGGCAGCAGCTCGTACTCGACATCAATCAGCTCCAACGCCTTCTCTGCCGTGGCTTCGTCCAGAGCCGCCACGCACGCCACGTTGTCCCCGACGTAGCGCACTTTGTCCAGCGCCAGCGCGTGTTCGTCGTGGCCGATGGGCAGAATTCCGTAGGTGGTCGGCGCGTCTTTGCCGGTGACCACAGCCACCACGCCCGGCAGCGCCCGCGCCCGCGATGTGTCAATGCTGCTGATCCGCGCGTGCGGGTGTGGCGAATGCAGGACCTTCCCGATCAGCATTCCCGGCACGCTGAGGTCGTCGGTGTACTTGCCGTGCCCGGTGGTCTTCTCCGCCGCGTCTACGAACGCGACCGGCTTGCCGATTATCGAGAACTCGCTCATCTGGTCGAACCCGCCGCTCTGCCCTTCCGCTCCGCCTCGATTGCCGCCCTGATCGCCTGGAACATCTGCATGTACCCGGTACAACGGCAGAGATTCCCGCTCAACGCGCCGCGAATCTCGTCTTCCGATGGATTGGGATTTTCCGTCAGCAGGTGATCCACGGTCATCATGAAGCCGGGCGTGCAGTAGCCGCACTGTGCGCCGCCCCAATCGCCATACGCCTTCTGGATTGCCGCCAGCGACCCGTGCTCGGCGATGCCCTCCACCGTCGTAATCTCCTGCTCCTGGCACGACGCCGCCAGCAGCGCGCACGACAGCACCGGCACGCCGTCCAGTTGCACCGTGCACGCGCCACACGAGGAATCGTCGCAGCCGCGCTTTGATCCGGTCAGCCCGAGCTCCTGACGCAGCACGTCCAGCAGCAGCCGATTGGGCGCGATGGCGATTTCGTGCACGCGGCCGTTGATCTTTAGCGATACGAGTTCTTTTTTCATCAGCAATTAGCAGTTAGCAATTAGCGATTAGCCTGCGCCGGCTGCGCGACAATAGCAAATCTCGAGTTGGTGTTCGCTAATTGCTAAACGCTAATCGCTAATTGCTTCAATACGTCGGCACCTTCGAGTCCACCTCGCGCGACCAGCGGTCAATCCCACCGCGCATCGACTGAACTTTTTCGAATCCCTGCTGCCGCAGCCAGTTGGTCACGTTCAACGAGCGTACACCGTGATGGCACATGACCACGATGTGCGCGTCTGGGTCAAGCTCCTGGTTGGCGCGCATGGGAATCTCTCCCATCGGGATATGCACCGTGCCCTCGAGGTGCGCCATCTGCAACTCGACCGGCTCGCGCACGTCGAGCAATACCGGCCGCTCTCTGGTATCCAGTTTCTGTCTTACTTCACCCGGTGTGATTTCGTAATCCATACTTCAACTCACCACGGAGTCACGGAGACACAGAGAAAACGGCCCTGTGTTCTCCGTGCCTCCGTGTCTCCGTGGTTTGAGAACTTCTAATAGCCGAAATCTGCCGCCGCTGCGTATGCGTGCCGCTTCACGCCTAGCTCCTTCACCCGGCACTCACCCAGCAACTCAACATATGCCTTGCGGTCCGCCACGCTATGAACCCAGCGCTGCGCCCAAGCTTCGAAATCCGTTTTCGTCTTCGTCTGCTCGTGATACTGGCGGAAGTACGCGTCATCGCGTTTGTAATATCCCTGCACTGGCGAGGGATGCGCCCCCATCGGCGCCTCCACCACCGCGCTCACCAGGAACCCGGGAATTACGGTGCGGTTGGGATCGCTGCCGATCACCTCCGGCGCAACGACCTCTTCTGCCGTCACGATCACCCGCTTCGCCGCCTTCACCGCCTCCAGCATGATTCCGAAATTTCCCCAGCAGTGCGCGTTGCCCTCGGCGTCCGCCCGCTGCACGTGCACAATCGTGACATCCGGATGCAGCGCCTTCACCGCATGCAGCTTCTCGCGGCCGAACGGCGACTCAATCTCCGCAAAGAACTCATTGTCTTTGGCGACGTCACTCCCCTGCGCGCTCAGCGTCGGCAGAAACGGCACACCCATCGCGGCTGCCTGCAGTGCCAGCGCGACGGTGAAATTGGTCATGTCGGTGACCTTCAGCCCGTCCTGCTCCACCGCGCGCCGGAAGTTGTACGCCGAGCCCATCATCACATTCCCAACCCAGGCGGCGATCACCCGCGCCGCGCACCCCGCGCCGATCATCTGGTCAAACAGGATGTCGGAGATCGGCCCCACCAGCGTCAGCCCGCGCCTCTTCTGCCGCATGATCTCGTGCCCGGCGGCAAACGGAATCATCTGCTCCATCTGGCAGCCGAGCACGACGCTGCTCCCGTCCGGTACGAACCGGGCAATCGCGTCCGACATAGAAAGATGTTTCGGCATCAACAGGCCATCGACCATCGACCAACGAACATCGACTATTTCCCCTTCCACACCGGCTGCCTCTTCTCCATGAACGCCGCAATCCCCTCGTGCGCGTCTTCCAGCTTCATCAGCTCTTCCAGATAAATCTGCTCCGCGCGTGCCAGGCCCTTGTCGAAGTGAATCGCCTCCCACGAGTACAGCGCCTTCTTGGCCATCGCCAGCGATGCGGCGCTCAGCTTTCCCAACCGCTCCGCCGCTTCGTCCACCAACTCCGATAATTCGTTATCGGGCACGGCCTCGTTGGCCAGCCCGATGCGCATTGCTTCCTCGCCGCTGATCCGGCGTCCGGTGAGAATGAGGTCGGCAGCGCGCTTCTGTCCCACGATTGCCGACAGCACCACCGCCGCCACCGGCGGAAAACATCCCAACGTGATTTCCGGAAATCCCCAGTTCGAGGTGTCGGTGGTGAACACCAGGTCGCACATCGCGGCCAGCTCCGCGCCGCCACCGAAGCAGTTGCCGCGCACCGCCGCGATGGTCACCTTGCGGGTGTCGGCCAGCGCGCGCATCACCGCGTGCATTTTCACCAGCATGTCGCGCACCTTGTCGGGCGTGTGCGCGCTCACGTCCACCCCGGCGGAGAACGCGCGGTCGCTGCCCGCAAACACCACGGCCGCGATGTCGGCCCGCGCTTCGATCTGCTCCATCGCGACCAGCAACTCCTCCATCATCGGAACATCCATCACGTTCACCGGCGGGTTTGCCAGGATGATTCGTGCCACCGGCGCCTGCATCGAGACCATCAGCTTCTTGTAGGACGACGTTGCATTGGGCACAGCCATGACCAACCTTCTTTCAGCTCGTCCAGAAACCTTCTTTGTCGTACTCGCGGATGGCCTGCAACTCCGCCGCGCTCGGCGAAGGCGTCACCGCCACGTTGTCTAAGACGCGCAACTTCCATCCGGTGTTCGCCAGGACGTCCTCGATCACCACGCCGGGATGCACCGACGCCAGCCGCGCCTCGCCGTCTCCCCCAAACCGCAGCACCGCCTTGGTGGTGATCACCGCGCTGGGCCCGCCGCGCGGCAGACCCTTGCGCTCGCGCCACCCCGCACCGTCGCCATTGCCCGGACTGGTGACATATGAAACTCGTTCCGGCAACCGCCGCTTGGAATGTTCCAGCAGGACAACAAAACGTTTCGCGAGCGACGCAATATCACAAGCACCGCCGGAACCTGGGAGCCGGGTGATCTTTCCCTCAGGGGCTAAAGCCCCTCCGTAGTTGCGACCTGAATCGGCACGGCTAAAGCCGTGCCCTTCCACGACAGTCGTACGTACCATGGTGGAGTTGAGATTTCCGAACCGGTCCACCTCGGCCGCTCCCAGAAATCCCAAATCCACTCTGCCCGATTGCAGCAGGCTCATCACGCTAAGCATGTCCAGGCATTGCGTCGCGCCCAGGATATTCGGCGGATCGGCCATGGTGTAAATCAGTTCCGGGGCCGGTGTCGCGCGGATCACGCCATTCTCAAACAGCCCCACTGCGTTCGGAGCATGCGTGCGCTTCGCCACCACGAAGGCAATCAGCGGCAGCCGCATTCCCACGAACACCACTTCGCCATCGCGGATCTCGCGCGCCGCGCTGGCGACCATCAGCTCGCCCAGCGTGCAGCCGGCGCGCTCCGAAATGTGAGCGGGAGTGGTCATGGGAGGTTATCGGTTGTCGGTCATCGGTGTTCGGTCAAACACTCCGGAACCGACAACCGAAAACCGCTAACCGAGAACTAGAGATTTATCGCCGACTTTCTGACTTCCCCGATCGTCTCCAGCGGGTCGCGCGCGCCGGTTTTTTCGGCAATCCAGTTTTTCTCGTTCTTGATGATGTCCACCAGCAACTGTTTGTCGGCGGCGGTCGGCAGGAATTCGTCGAGTTGCTGCTCGTACGCCTTGTCGTCCATCGGCTCGCCCGTTTTCGGATGGAACTTCTGTCCCGCCCAGCGCCCGATCGCGCGATTGAACTTGATGTTGGGCGCATGCAGCGGCTCTGTTCCCGCCAGCAAATATTTGTTTAGCCGCTCGATCAGCCCCGCCACTTCGTCGCGATACAGATTGCGGTTGTAGTCGTTCAGATCATCGAGGTCAGGCTTGGCCGCGTTCTTCGGCTCGTCGTACCGCCCCTTGATTCCCCATACGTACACCCAATGCGCCGACGACGAGTGGTCGGTGCCGAACAGGTCGTACGATCCCGAAATCCACTTGTTCAGATACTTCTGGATCAGCCATGCCGGCACCTTTCCGGCCTTGACCACGCGCGCCAGGCCGTCGTTGCCCGTGCCCATGTGGAACGCCTCTTCGCGCAGCATGTACGACATCGAGCGTCCCAGCGGCGCGAACGCCGAATACTTCAGCATCTGCAACTGAAATTTGCCGTCGCGGTCCACGAAATCCGTGTAGGTGAAAAAGTCCATCCAGTTGTCCACGTCCACGTTGAACGCGCCCAGCAGGCGCCTGTTTTCGAACGCCCGCCGCTCCAGCATCTTTTGCGCCTCCACCTTGCCGGAGTGGCCGAAGTGGTCCACCAGCAGCGCGCACATCTGCCAGCCGTGCCGCATCTCCTCGATCCACACCCGCAGCAGCGCCTTGCGGTCGTAATCGGTGGGCGCGGTCTCGTAGAGCCAGCGCTGCTGCTCCACGCTGGCGAATTCCGTATCGCCCTGGTACACGATCAGGTTCATCAGCGCGTCGCGCATCTGCTGCGTCGGGATCTGGCGCAGGTTCTCCCACTTGCGCCGGCCCTTGTAATGTCCGAACTGGATCTCGTCGGTCTCGATCGCGCCGTAGAGCGTGTCGAACTTGAAATCGGCGACCTCCTTCTGGTTGATGCCGATGTCCTTGCGCCACTCGTCAAACAGTCCAACCCAATCGCTGAACGTCCCGATCTTCAGAACTTTTCCTGGCATGCGAACTCATCACCTCTTGTCATTCACAGTGCTCTCTCTTCTCTTGTCATTCCGAGCGTAGCGAGGAATCTGCTTTTGCCGTCGACCATCGACCGTCGACCGTCGACTATAGGCTCAACCACACGCTCTTCACTTCCGTATAACTCTCCAGCGCGGCCTGACCCAGTTCCCTGCCGAAGCCCGACTGCTTGAATCCGCCAAACGGCAGCGCTGCATCCATCAGACCGTAGGTGTTGATCCACACCGTGCCCGCCTTCAGCCGCCGCGATAGTGCGTGCGCCTTCTTGATGTCACGCGTCCAGATCGCCGCCGCCAGGCCGTAGGGATTGCGGTTCGCCAGCTCCGCCACCTGCTCGACGTCGTCGAACGCCAGCGTGGCCAGCACCGGCCCGAAAATTTCTTCCTGCGCGATCTTCATGTCGTTACGCACGCCGCCGAAGATGGTCGGCTCGATGAAGTATCCCTTGCCGTTGCCGATCTGCACGCGATTGCCGCCGATCACCACCTGCGCGCCCTCGCTCTTGCCGGCTTCGATATACCCCAGCACGGTCTTCATTTGCTGCTCACTGACAATCGCGCCCAGCTTGGTCTTGGGGTCCAAAGGATCGCCCGGCCGCAGTTTTTTCGCCCTCTCCACCAGCTTGGTCAGAAACTCGTCTTCGACTTTCTTCTCGACGAACAGCCGCGACCCGGCGCAGCACACCTCGCCCTTGCCAAAGAAAATTCCATTGATCGCGCCTTTTACCGCGTTGTCGAGATCGGAATCGGCAAACACGATGTTGGGCGACTTGCCGCCCAGCTCCAGCGTCACGCGCTTCAGCGTGTCCGCCGCCGACCGCATGATCTCCTTGCCGACCACGGTTGATCCGGTAAACGCCACCTTGTCCACCTGTGGGTGCTGCACCAGCGCCCTGCCCGTCTCCGGCCCGCCGGTCACGATGTTCAGCACGCCCGCCGGCAATCCCGCCTCGCGGCACAATTCGCCGAAACGCAACGCAGTCAGCGGCGTCTGTTCGGCCGGCTTCAGCACCACGGTGTTGCCGCAGGCCAGCGCCGGGCCCAGCTTCCAGCTCACCAGCAGCAGCGGAAAATTCCACGCCACGATCGCGCCCACCACCCCTACCGGCTCTCGCAGCGTGTAGGTGAATGCGCTCTCGTTGATGTTGACTGTCTCGCCGTGGAGCTTCGTCGCCCACCCGGCGTAGTAGCGGAAGACGTCCGCCACCATCGGCATGTCAACGTAGCGCGACTCGAAGATGGGCTTGCCGTTGTCGAGCGTCTCCAACTCGGCAAGCTCGTCAATGTGCTGCTCCACCAGCTCCGCAATTTTCCAGAGCAGGCGTCCGCGCTCGCTGGCCGACATTTTGCGCCACGGCCCGCTGGCGTCGTCGAACGCCTTGCGCGCCGCCTGCACCGCGGCATCCACATCGGCCGCACTCGCCTCCGCCACCGTGGTCAGCACTTCTGCGGTCGCGGGATTGATGGTCGCAAACGTCTTTCCGCCCGTCGCATCCCGCCACTCGCCGCCAATCAGCAGCTTCCCTGGCTCGATCTTCGCTTGCGTTGCAGTTGCCATAACCCCTCAACCACTGAGGTCACAGAGGTAAGCACGGAGGATATTTCTTTCAAGACATCCTCCGTGTCCTCTGTGGCTGAGCTCCTTCGGTTTTGCTCTTGTTTTGGCCATCGACCGTCGACCATCGACCATCGACCGCTATTTCGCCTTGAACTCCGCCGGACGCTTCTCCACGTACGCCGCCAGACCTTCTTTCGCGTCCTGGCTGTTGAACAGCAGCGCTTGCAATTCGCGTTCCACCGCCAGTGCCGATTCCAGGGGAATTTCCCAGCCGGTTTGGATGGAGCGCTTGATGTTCCCCACCGCCTTCGACGCCTTGTTCGGCGGGCAGAACTGCCGCGCATACTCCAGCACGTTCTCCATGAAGTTTTCGCGCTCGAAGATGTCGTTGATGATCCCCATCTCCTTGGCCTCTTCGAAGGAAAACGTGTTTCCGGTCACGATCAGCTCGATGGCCTTCGACTTCCCCACCATCCGCGACAGACGTTGCGTGCCGCCGGTGCCGGGCAGCACTCCGAGGTTGATTTCCGGCAGGCCGATCTTGCCCGCATCCTGGCGCGCGATGCGCAGGTCGGCCGCCATGGCGATCTCCAGTCCGCCACCCACGGTGTGCCCGTTCAGCGCCGCAATCACCAGCTTCGGCGTGTGCTCCAGCCGCAACAGGGTCTCGTTGGCGTGCAGGCAGAAGTAATACTTGAAGGTCGGGTCCACGCTCGCCAGCATCTTGATGTTGGCGCCGGCGGAGAAAAATTTGTCCCCGGCGCCGGTCAGGACAATCACGTACACGCCGTTGTCCATGCGCGCCTTCAGGATCGCCTCGTCCAACTGGCGGTTCATTTCATAGGTGTAGGTGTTGGCCGGCGGATCGTCCATGGTGATGATCCCCACGCCGCGGTCGGTGCGGTACTGCACAAGCGGTTTGGCGCCTGCAACCGTCTCAGTGGTGCTCGCCATCCTAAGCTCCTTTGTCGGCTCTCGATCGCTCAGATATTGGATGACGCGGAGCGTTGTCCGCGTCCGGTAGATTTTTGCGCTGCCGCGCCCCCCACAGAGCCCGGTTTCGAAGCAGATGCGCCCATCAGCCCGCGCAGGAAAATGTCGGCCATCTCTTCCGCCAGTCCCTGCGCGCCTGCGTCCCGGCGCGGGTTGTGCCACGTATAAATCCAGTTCATCATCCCGAACAGGCTCAGCGCCGCCACCCGCGACGAGACCTCTCCGTTGAATCCTTTGCCCTTCTGGCGCCGCAGGTCTTCCACCAGGCTGCGGATGATGCGGTAGTAGTCGCGCTTCATCGCCGCGATCTCGGCGGCGAGCGGCCCCGTGAGCGCCTCGTCTTCATGCGACAGAACTTTCATCGCCTTCAGGTTGGCCAGGAAATACTCCAGGTGGTTGCGGATGAACACGCGGACGCGCTCTTCGGGATCGTTCACCTCCCGGAGCCGCTCCTGCAGTTGGCTCATGATGGTGGAAAAGGTGTGCTTCTGAATCAGGTAGAGGAGCTTTTCTTTGGACTCGAAGTAGTAATAGAGGCCGGCCAGAGACATGCCACTGCTGCGCGAGAGGTCGCGCATCGAGGCGCCGGCGTACCCTTTGGTGTAGAAAACTTCCGTCCCGTGTCCGAGAATTTCTCCCAGGCGGCGATCGAACTTGCTTTCGCCATTGTCCTCGAGCTTGCGGCCCGCGCTGCTGATTTTCCGGCCTGCCATGCTCTTCTCCGGACTCGAGCGGACGTTCGTTTCAATACTATTCGATCCCTGGGGCAGGCGCAAGATGCGGGAAACCTCTCAACTGTCAGACTGTTAGCAACGATTTGTGTTCCAAGAAACTAAAGGACCGCTGACGCTCTTGAGCTGAAAGCTGACGGCCTAATTCTTAATATTTGCCATCAACCGTTCGACCTCGGCCTTCTCCTCCGCCGTCAGCGGCAGCAGCGGCAGGCGCACCAGGCCGCCGTAGTAACCGTTCAGGTCCATGGCGTACTTCACGCCCGCGATGCTCATCTCCCCGACCACCTTCGCCGCCGCCTCGGCGATGCGCGCCTGCTTCTCCTGCGCCACCTTTTCATTCATCTCTTTCCAGGCGGCAAAGATCTCGAAGCACGCGGTCGGAGCGGCGCAGGCAAACGCCAGGATTGCGCCCACCGCGCCCACGGCCAGCGACGGCTCCAATTTCTGCGCCGCGCCCACCATTACCTGGAACCCGACTTCCTTTTGCCGCGTCCTGAGCTCACCCATCACGGCCACGGCGGCGGACGACGGCTGCCCCGCAATCGGCAACCTTCCCGATGATGCTCCAGCGGCCTTCTTCATCCGTCCGGTTACCGCTTCCTGGACTTCGGTGACGGTGACGGCGCGCTTGATGTGCCGCGTGTGCGCCACCATCGTCTGCACCTTCTCAACGGAGCCACTGGATTCCTTGATGGCAATGATGTTCTGGTGCTCCGCCAACTGCATGACGACGTCGGCGGGAATGTCGTAGCCGGTTGCCTGCGGGAAGTTGTAAATGATCAGCGGCAGCGGCGAATGGTCGGCCACGGTGCGATAAAACGCCAGCATGTTTTGCGGCTTGTTCATCTGGCCCTTGTAGTAATGCGGCGTGCGCACCATGGCGGCGTCGTACCCGAGCGAGGCGGCGTACTCGGTCAGCCGCAACGTCTCGATGGCCGACTCGATGCCCGTGCCGGCGATCATCACCTTGTGGGGCGCTGCCGCTTCCATGGCCGCCTTCAGCACGTCGCGCCGCTCCTGATCGCTGAGCAGGATCGCCTCGCCGGTCGAGCCTTGCACCACCAATCCCGCGACCGGCGATCTCGAGTACCGGTCAACATTGGCTTCGAGCTTTTTGTAGTAAATATCGCCGTCGGGATAGAACGGCGTGGTAATGGGAGGAAAAATACCGTGCAAGAGCATGATCAAGTCGCCGGTGGCCAGTTGCCAGATTCTGGGAATTACGCACCAAGAATACAGCGTCGGCTATGCCTTGTGCCACCGAAGACCGCCGCATCTGCCCGTGACGCAGACGCAGACGTGCACTGCGGCAAGGCGCGATTACCGCGTGGCCGCGCGTGCGGCGGCCATGAACGCACATCACATCGCTTCGTGAGGCAGGCCCATTCAGGGACTTGCCTGGCCGACGATGCGCTCGATCAGCTTGGGATCATTCGGCAGCAGGCCGGCGGCGGGCAGGCGCGGGGTCAGCTCCGCCCAGCTTTCTTGGATCGTGAAACATTTCTTGAACAGCGGCAGCGACTCTTCCACGCGATTCATGTTCACCAGCGCCACGGCGTGCCAGAAAATCATTTCCGCCAGGCGGCTGGGCAAAACGCCGGGCGTGTTGGACGCGATATTCTCCGCCGCGGCATACTCGCGCAGCGCGGCTTCGTTGTCCTTGTGCTCCACCGCGAGGTCGCCGGCGTTCATGTGGTTGTAGGCGCGCTGGAGCACGACCAGGCGTCGCAGTTCTTTGAGCGGCTCGGCGGCATCGTCCACGCGCAGATCGAAAACACGTCCTTCCCACGGCGCGTTCTGCCGCTTCCCTTCCACCACGATCAGCGCGGCGGATTGCCGGCCGCGAATGTCGCCGCCGACCGCCTGCGCCGCATCGAGCGCCGCCAGCATGCGCTCGGCGAGATCGCCCTTGGCTTCCTCGTAGGCTTTCGCCATTGCGGGCCAAACCTTGTCGTTCGACATCAGGTTCGCTTGCACGGCAAAGTCGCCGCCGACGCACCAACTCCCGCCCGTTCCCCCCACGGCACTCATCATGCCTTGACCCGGCACAGTGGATGATCCCGGCGGAGCCTGCATGGGCCCACACTGACTTCCGGCAGCGGCAATATTTTTCGAACCCGTCCACGAGACAGATTGCCCTTGCGCATCAATGAACGCGAGTTGCCGAACACTGTTGTTCAGGTCTGCCGCGATAAGCGCCTGGAACGTATGCTGTGCATCAGTGCCGCTCCGCATCAGGTACAAGCCTCTCGGACCGTAGCTCGGATCGACGAATGACTGTGTCGCCACCGCACCGATGCCCGCTTCCGCCCAGGGCACGATTTGACCGACAGAAAACCAGTGCGACTGCACGGCGACGCCGATCTGTCCGGTGGCGGGATCGCGGGCAACGATCGAGAAGGTGTTGACCGGCCGGTGTGGCACAGCCGCCCTCGGCTGTGCGGATAAAGTCTGCGCAAACGCTGAACCACAGAGAACACAGAGAACACAGATGAGTTTCTTCATTTGAGCACCTGCGGAACCGCAAAATTGTACTTGCGAGAGAGGCCCCCGAAAAGGGTGATTCGCCTCCCTTCCCTCCGTGTCCTCTGTGGCTAAGTTCCGGAATCAGCGCACGGTGGAGCGCTGAGCGTGCAGCGCCTGCAAGGCGCGAACGCTCATGTGCCCCTGTTGCAGGGCGGCGATGCCGTCGGCGGCGGCGCGCGCGGCCGCGAGGGTGGTGATGGTCTGAACGTGGTGGGTCACGGCGGCGCGGCGAATGGATTTCTCGTCGAACCAGGGCTCGGCGCCATGCGGTGTGTTGATGATGAGCTGGATGCGGTCGCCCTTGATCAGGTCCACGACGTTGGGGCGCCCTTCCTTGACTTTGTACACGCGCTCCACCGTCAACTTCGCGTCTTCCAGCACGCGCGCGGTGCCGCTGGTGGCAAACAGTTTGAAGCCGAGGTCAACGAACCGCTTGGCGATGGGCACAGCCTGCGGCTTGTCACGATCGGTAACGCTGATGAACACCGCGCCGTGCGTGGGCAGGCGATTGCCGGCGGCGATCTGCGCCTTGGCGAAGGCCTCGCCGAAATTGTCGGCGATGCCCATGACTTCGCCGGTGGATTTCATCTCCGGGCCGAGCACGGTATCCACGCCCGGGAACTTGGACCACGGAAATACCGGCGACTTGACGTAGGAATAGGGCCCGGTGTCGAGGTCGGCGGCGCGCTCGATGTTGTCGGGCAGGAACTCGCGCAGCTTGCGGCCGGTCATCAGGCGCGAGGCGATCTTGGCCAGCGGCACGCCCGTGGCCTTGGAAACATAAGGCACGGTGCGCGAGGCGCGCGGGTTGACCTCGAGCACGAAAACTTTCGAGTCGCCGTTGTGGCGCTGGATGGCGTACTGCACGTTCATCAGTCCGATCACCTTGAGCGCGCGCGCCAGGCGGAAGGTGTACTCGCGCATGGTGGCAAGCACTTCGGCGGACAGGTCAACCGAAGGCAGCACGCAGGAAGAATCGCCGCTGTGGATGCCCGCTTCCTCGATGTGCTGCATGATGCCGCCGATCACCACGTCCTCGCCGTCGGAGAGCGCGTCCACGTCCACCTCGACGGCGGCTTCGAGGAAGTGGTCAACCAGCACCGGGCGTTCCTGCGAGTACTCGACCGCTTCCTTCATGTACTTGATGACGCTCTCGTCGTCGTAGGCGATCACCATGGCGCGCCCGCCGAGCACGTACGACGGCCGCACCAGCACCGGATAGCCAACTTTGTTCGCCCCCGCGACCGCTTCTTCGATTGACGTTGCCATCGCGCCCGGCGGCTGCGGGATTTGCAGCTCGTCCAGCAATTTTCCGAAGCGCTTGCGGTCTTCGGCGAGATCAATGGACTCCGGCGAAGTCCCGATGATGGGGACACCGGCGGCTTTCAGCGGCAGCGCCAGGTTCAGAGGCGTTTGCCCGCCGAACTGCACGATCACGCCGATGGGCGCGCCGCTCTGCGCTTCGTGCTCGTACACCGCCATGACGTCTTCGAGCGTGAGCGGCTCGAAGTAGAGTCGGTCGCTGGTGTCGTAGTCGGTGGAAACCGTTTCCGGGTTGCAGTTCACCATGATGGTTTCGTAACCGTCGTCGCGCAGCGCGAAGGCCGCATGGCAGCAGCAGTAATCGAATTCGATTCCCTGCCCGATGCGGTTCGGGCCGGCGCCGAGAATGATGACCTTCTTCTTCTCCGTCGGCGCGGCCTCGTCCTCGTCCTCGTAGGTCGAGTAGAGGTACGGCGTGTAGCTCTCAAATTCGGCGGCGCAGGTGTCCACGTGCTTGTACACGGGGATGACGCCGCGCGACTTGCGCAGGTAGCGGATTTTTTCCGCCGCGCCGCGCCCGTTGGAAACGCGCCACGCGCTCGCCAGGCGGTTGTCCGAGATGCCGGCGCGCTTGGCCTCGCGAATCACGCCCGTCGGCACAGATTCGATGGGGTGCTTCTCCACTTCAAGCTGCACGTCCGTGATTTCCTTCAACTGGTAGAGGAACCACGGATCAATCGAGGTCATCTTCGCCAGCTCTTTGACGGTGTGGCCCTGGCGCAGCGCATAGCGCAGGTAGGAGAGGCGCTCGGGATGCGGCGTGACCAGGCGCTGGATGAGGATCTTGGGCTCGATCTCTTCCGTGCCGGGTTTCTTGCCGGTTTCCAGCGAGCGCACCGCCTTGAGCAGCGCTTCCTTGAAGGTGCGGCCGATGGCCATCACTTCCCCGACCGACTTCATCTGCGGCCCGAGGCTTTCATCCGCGCCAGGGAATTTTTCAAACTGCCACTTGGGAATCTTGACGACCACGTAATCGAGCGTCGGCTCGAAGCAGGCGGGCGTCTTGCGCGTGATGTCGTTGGGAATTTCGTCGAGCGTGTACCCGACGGCGAGCTTGGCGGCAATCTTGGCGATCGGGAATCCGGTGGCCTTGCTGGCCAAGGCCGAGGAGCGCGAGACGCGCGGGTTCATCTCGATCACCACCATGCGCCCGTTGATCGGATTGACGGCGAACTGGATGTTCGAGCCGCCGGTTTCGACCCCGATCTCGCGGATGACGCGGATGGCAGCGTCGCGCATGCGCTGGTACTCGCGGTCGGTCAGCGTCTGCGCGGGCGCGACGGTGATGGAGTCGCCGGTGTGCACGCCCATGGGATCGAAATTCTCGATCGAGCAGATGATGATGACGTTGTCGCGCAGGTCGCGCATGACCTCGAGCTCGAATTCCTTCCAGCCGAGGACGGATTCTTCGATCAGCACTTCGTGCACCGGCGAGAGGTCGAGGCCGCGCGCCAGCAGGTCAACCAGCTCTTCGCGGTTGTAGGCGATGCCGCCGCCGGTGCCGCCGAGCGTGAACGATGGCCGCAGGATAACCGGGAATCCGATCTTGCCGGAAAATTCAAGGCCATCGCGAAGATTGTTGACCAGCGCGGATTTCGGCACGTCGAGGCCGATGCGCGTCATGGCGTCCTTGAACATCAGGCGGTCTTCGGCCTTCTTGATGGCCGTGAGCTGCGCGCCGATGAGCTGGACGTTGTATTTCTCCAGCACCTGCGCGTCGGCCAATTCGACGGCGAGGTTCAGCGCGGTCTGGCCGCCGACCGTGGGCAGCAACGCGAAGCCGCGCCCGCCGGACAATTCGGACTCGACGCGGATGATTTCTTCCAGGTAAGGACGGGTGAGCGGCTCGATGTAGGTGCGGTCGGCGAGTTCGGGGTCGGTCATGATGGTCGCCGGGTTGGAGTTGGCGAGCACCACCTCGTAGCCTTCCGCCTTGAGCGCCTTGCAGGCTTGGGTGCCGGAATAATCGAACTCGGCAGATTGGCCAATGACAATCGGCCCGGAGCCGATGATGAGGATCTTCGAAATGTCGGTGCGGCGTGGCATCAGGGTTTTCGGACCAACTCTTCTTCTTCGCCTTGGAGGGGCGCGGCTTCAGCCGATTGCAACTTTGATTCTGTCGATCTTTGAAGGGGCGCGGCTTCAGCCGCGCCGCAAGCCGGTTCCTGAGATTGCGGCTTTAGCCGCTGAGGGACTTCGTCCGGCACAAAACCGGCGTGCGCCGATGAATAGTCGTACTGTTCCGGCAGCGAACACAACCCTGCCCGCACCCGATTGAAGTGAATGTAGTTCACATGCCCGTCATAATCCGCCGCATCGCGGATTCGGTGATCTGAGAATCCTTTCTGCCAGACCTCCATGTTCGAACCGAGTTCAGCTTTTGCGCGATGTGAAAATCCGCCCTTAATGTATTGGACGGCGCGCTCCAATGAGGCAGTCGGGGTGATCAGAGCGTGGAAGTGGTCGGGCATCACAACGAAGGCATGAAGTTGGTAGCCGGAGCCGCGGTAATGATAAAGCGTGTCGATGAACAGCTTTGCCCAAGGCTCAGCACGAAAGAGTGACCGCCGACCCCAAGTTTCTGAGGTGACCATATAGGTCTGCCGGTTGTGCGTCGCGTGCTCTCGTGTGGGTCGCAACGCTTTCCCTCAGCGGCTAAAGCCGCTTTCTCCTCACCCTTCACGGCGCGGCTGAAGCCGCGCCCCTTCAAAGCTAACTCAGCGGTCGAAGCCGCACCCCTTCAAGAATGCCCATTCTAAGATCACCCGATCGCCGGATCATCCGATGTTCCTTCCCTTCCACTCCTCCATCATCGCCACGAAATCGTTGAACAGGTAATGCGAGTCGTGCGGCCCGGGCGAGGCTTCGGGGTGATACTGCACTGAGAACAGCGGCAAATTGCGGTGGCGCAGGCCCTCCAGCGTGTTGTCGTTCAGGTCCATGTGCGTCAACTCGACCTCGCTCATGGGCAGCGAGTCTGGGTCCACGGCGAAGTTGTGGTTGTGAGCGGTGATTTCTACCTTGCCGCTCTGCAACTGCTTCACCGGATGATTGCCGCCGTGGTGGCCGAACTTGAGCTTGTAAGTCTTGCCGCCGAGGGCGAGTCCGACCAGTTGGTGTCCGAGGCAGATGCCAAATATCGGGACACGACCCATCAGGCGGCGGATATTTTCCTGGGCGTAGGTGCAGGGCTCGGGGTCGCCGGGTCCGTTGGAGAGGAAGACGCCGTCGGGCTTGAGCGCGAGCACATCTTCGGCGTTGGTTTCCGCGGGAACGACGGTCACGCGGCAGCAGCCGCTCACCAGCTTGCGCAGGATGTTGTGCTTGATGCCGAAATCGTAAGCGACCACGTGGTGCTGCGGCTCAGGTTCCTTCACCCCGACAACTTCGGTGGGCTCGATGGAACGCTCGCCGGTGTCCCACACGTAGCGCTGCTTGGTGCTGACCACCTTCGCCAGGTCGGTGCCGTCCATCTTGGGGATGGAGCGAGCCTTGGCGATCAGCTTGTCCACATCGGTTTCGATGGTGGAGATGACGCCGCGCATGACGCCATGGTCGCGCAGGTGGCGGACCAGGGCGCGCGTGTCAATGTCGGCCAGCACCGGGATGCGGTAGCGCTCCAGGTATTCGTCGGCAACCTGCTGCGAGCGCCAGTTGGAGCTGATGCGCGAGAACTCGCGCACGATCAGGCCCTCGATATAGGGGCGAGTGGCTTCGTTGTCGTCGTCGTTGGTGCCGTAGTTGCCGATCTCGGGATTGGTGAGGACGACGATCTGCCCGGCGTAGGACGGGTCGGTGAAGATTTCCTGGTAGCCGGTGATGGAAGTATTAAAAACAACTTCGCCGTAACATTCGCCCTGCGCACCGAAGCCTTTGCCCTTGAAGATCCGCCCATCTTCCAGGGCCAAAATCGCCTGCATTAGCTCTCCGGGGAGTGGATTTTCGCAAGTTTAGCAGGTTTGCGGCGGAACGGGGGTTATGAAAATTGCAGGTTATCTCACCACCGAGACACAGAGATCACCGAGGATCACCGAGCGCGAAAAGCCTTCAATGCTTGTCCGGGGCGCCGCCGTCGGCAATCACCTTCCAGCTCCCGTCGGACTGCTTTTTCCAGATGGTCAGGTACGAGCCGTGGCGCACCACCTTGTTGCCCTTGCCGTCCTTGGCGTGCAACTCGTAACGTCCCGTGGTGTAGCCCGTGTCGCCGGAGCGAAACATTTCGGCGCGCGTGGCCTGCCAGGAAAGGATGAAGTCTGGATTGGCGAAGGCAGGCTGGTAAAAGGCGCGGATGGCGTCCTTGCCGACCACCGGCTTGTCGGAGAACAGCAGGGCGTCTTCTGCCATGTAAGCCATCCAGCCCTCCAGGCGTTTCGCCGCAGTGTCGCGGGCGAAGGCGCGGTCGGCCTGCAGGAGCAACTGCTGGCCCGACAGCTTGGCGGGAGCTTTTGCTTTCGGCTGCGGCTTCGAAGATGTTTGCGCGGTGGCGAAAAGGGTGAGTGCAAGCAGAGCGAGGAGCACGCGCTTCATGGCGCAGCAGAGTACCTGAAGCGCAGCCGGTTGTCGATTGACCGCTATTTCACCATTCCCATGCGATCCACGGGCCAGTAGCCGAAGACAGCTTTGCCGTAGATATAGCGGCGGCTGACCGGGCCAAAGTCGCGGCTGTCGCTGGAGGAGCTGCGGTGGTCGCCGAGCAGGTAATAGGAGCCGCGCGGGACCGCGGTGTCGGATACCGAGCGGTCGTCGGCGAATTCGGCGGGAACGTAAGGCTCGCGCAGCCGGCGCCCGTTGACGTACACCTGGCCGTCCTCAATGCGGACGCTGTCACCCGGAACGGCAATCACGCGCTTGATGTAACTTTTCGAGGGATCGCGCGGATAGCGAAACACCACCACATCGCCGCGCTCGATGGGCTCGAAGTTATACACGAACTTGTTGATGAAGATGCGCTCCTGGTCGTCGAGGCCGGGAAGCATGCTGGTGCCCTCCACCTTCACCGGCTGGTAGAGGAAGACAATGATGAACGCAGAGATGATCAGCGATACGAAAAGGTCGCGCCCCCACATCAGCAGCGAAAGCGTGCTCCGGCCGGGCCGGCGGGCGCGCTCCACAGATTGAGAAGATGGTTCCATGCTCCTGGTCAGTCTATACGGAGTGCTGCCGGAGAGGAAAAGTTGCATTGTTTCTGGAACTGCAGCTCTTGGCAATTAGCTCTTAGCCGTTAGCCAAACACGCGCCCATAGGACGTTTGAAGCCGGTGCGCGATTTCGAGCATCTGAAGTACAATTCTGAGCGAGGATGGTGCGATGAAAGGAATTTGGTCCCTCCCATTGGTCGCCCTGGTAGCCATGGCGATGTTCGCGCAAGGTGATGTCCCGGCGCATCACACCGCCCCGCCCGCCAAGGGCGCAAAGCTGCCGCCGATCCTGCCCGCTCCCGAACGCTGGGGACCGAGTTTCAAGCACCCGGTGCAGGTCCGCGCCTACGAAGTGGCCGACAAAATCCCCCATGTGCTCTACCAGCAGCCGTGTTATTGCCATTGCGACCGCTCGGTCGGTCACACCAGCCTGCATAGCTGTTTCGAATCCACCCATGCCGCCCATTGCGATGCCTGCATGAAAGAGGCTTTCTACGCCTACGGGATGAGCCGGCAAAACAAGACGCCGGCGCAAATCCGCGACGGCATCATCCGCGGCGGGTGGGAGAAAATTAACCTGGAAACGGCGGCTTCCATCCGGTAGTGGTTGGTCGCAAATGTCGAGGCCGGCGGCTAGCGGCCTTTGACCGGCAGCGGCAACACCGGTTCGACATTCCTCATCTTTGCGCCATGATCTGCCCTGGCGAGCAGCCGCGAAACGGAGCGGGTTGACGCGCACCGCCTTTTCTCGTATATAAACGTGCTCTCTTGGCTTAGCCTTTTCCACAGGCTATCCCATAGCGGTCCACGTCGGCAGTTGCGCAGGTGCAACTCGATGAAGAAAAAACCCGCAGCGAAGGTTAAGCGTTCTTCCGCTAACCTCAAGAAGACAAACGTGAAATCGACTAAGGGTGGGCGCGTCGTCAAGATGAGCATCCCGGTCCAGGCGAAAACTTCGCCGTTGGCCGATCCACGTTTTGCACAGGCTGTGGAAAATTACCAGGTCGCCCTGAAGGCCATGCAGGAGCATAAATTCGAGAAGGCCAAGGCCCTGTTTCAGAAGGTCATGGCCTCCGGCCCCCGGGAACTGGCCGACCGCACCGCGGTTCATTTGAGCTCCTGCAATCAGCGCATGGCGCGCAACGCGACCACCTTCAAAACCCCGGAGGAACATTACGACTATTCCGTGTCGCTGATGAATATTGGGGACTACGTTGGGGCGCGCGAGCACCTGGAAAAAATTCTCAAGCAGAATTCCAAGGCCGACTATGCGGTGTACGGGCTGTCGGTGCTGAATTGCCTCACCGGACATTTTGAAGATTCGCTGCGCGGGTTGGCGGAGGCGATCCGCCTCAATCCGGGCAACCGTTTCCAGGCGCGCAACGACTCCGATTTTCAGAACCTCGCCGACGACCCCCGGTTCACCGAATTGATCTATCCTGAGGTGGACGAAGCTCCCAAAGGAAACGGGCGGCGCTAGGCAGTGATGAAGACCCCGGCCACGAAAACAACTTCCGCACACCACCGCGAGTTGAAGATGGTCGCCATTGGCGGCGGAACCGGCCTTTCCACGCTGCTCAAAGGACTGCGCGAGTATGTCCGGCGTCCCGGCCAACCGCTGCCGGGCGCCGCGATCGCGGAACTGACCGCGGTGGTCACGGTCACCGACGACGGCGGCTCCAGCGGGCGGTTGCGCAAGGAATTCAACATCCTGCCGCCGGGAGATATCCGCAACTGCATCGTGGCACTCTCGGAAGACCAGGCGCTGCTCTCGCGTCTGTTCCAGTACAGGTTCCACGGCGAATCGGCGCTGGACGGACACAGCTTCGGCAATCTGTTCCTGGCCGCGCTGGCCGGGGTCACCGGCGACTTCGCCGAGGCGGTAAGAGTTTCGTCGGCCATTCTGACCACCCGCGGACACATTTTCCCGGCCACCACCTCGAATGTTGAACTGGAAGCCGTCATGGACGATGGCTCGCGGGTTCAAGGCGAGACCAGCATCACGCGCAGCCAGAAGCGCATTGTCCGCCTGGAACTGGTGCCCGGAGACGTCAAGCCGATGCCGCAAACCCTGGACGCACTGGCGCAGGCCGACGTGATCAGCATCGGGCCGGGCTCGTTGTTCACCAGCCTGATTCCCAACGTCCTGGTACACGGGATTCCGGAAGCGATCGCCCAGTCGCGCGCGGTGAAGATCTTCGTCTGCAACCTGATGACGCAGGCCAACGAGAGCCTGGGGCTGTCGGCTGCCGAGCACGTTCGCGCCATCTACCATCACGCCGGGTGCGCCATCTTCGATTACGCGCTGCTGAACCGCACCCCGGCGTCACGCGCGATGAAAGCCAAGTACGCGCTGGAAGGGGCTTCCCAGATCCACGTGGACGTCGAGGAGTTGGAGAAGCTCGGGGTCCAGCCCATCTTTGGCGATTACCTGTTCGAGGAAGACGGCGTCGCCCGGCACGCCTACCACACCGTCGCGGCGGACCTTCTGCAAGTGGGGACGCGCAAGCGGAAGGCTACGGCGGCCGGAACGCGCAAGGTCAAGCTTTGAGATGCGATAAGATGAGCCCCATGGTTCCGCGCAAGCAATCTTCACGCAAGCCGCAATCCGCGCCGCGCTTCGCCATCGCTATCATGGCGGCCGGCAAGGGCACGCGGCTGAAATCCAGACATCCCAAGGTCCTCCACCAGATCGGCGGACGGCCTCTGCTGCACTACGTGGTGGAGGCGGCCAAGGCAGTGCTGCCGGCGCAAGATATTTTCGTCATCATCGGGCACGAGGCGGAACGCGTGCGCGAATCCATGGCGGGCACCGGCGTGCAGTTCGTGTTGCAGGCGGAACAGCTTGGCACCGGGCACGCCATCATGTCGGCGCGCCAGGCGCTGGCCGGGTACGACGACGTGCTGGTGCTCTCCGGCGACGTTCCCCTCCTCCGCTCCGAGACCATTGAGGGGATCCTCGACTTTCACCGGAAGAAAAACGCGGCCATGACGATTCTGACCGCCGACTTCCCTGACCCGACCGGCTACGGACGCATTGTCCGCAAGAAAAAGGCGGGGCGCCCGGCGGACGAGGTCGAAGCCATCGTCGAGCAGAAGAAGCTCACGCCGCAGCAGCAGAAAATCCGCGAATCGAATTCCGGGATCTACGCTTTCGCCACCCAGCCGCTGTTCGAGCACCTCAACGAATTGCGTACCGACAATCCGCATCGCGAGTATTACCTGACCGATATCGCCGGTATCCTGGCCGGCAAGCGTGCCAAGGTGCTGGCGAAAAAGGCCGGCGATCAGCATGAAGTTGCGGGGGCAAACAACCGGGCGGAATTGGCGCAATTGGATGCCGAGATACGGGCGCGCAAGTGCGCCCAGCTCATGGCCGCGGGCGTGACCATTTTCCGGCCGGAAACCTGCGTGGTTGATGCCGAGGTCGAGGTTGGCGCCGACACCATCATCGAACCCTTCGTGCACCTGCTGGGGCGCACGCGGATCGGGTCGGACTGCCGCATTCAGTCCTTCACCGCCATCCAGTCGTGTGAGATCGCCGATGGCACGCTGGTGCAGTTCGGATGCGTGCTGGAGCACTCGCGGATCGGGCCGGAAGTGAGCCTGGGGCCGTACTCGCATCTGCGCCCCGGCAACGAGGTCGGCCCGCAGGCGCACATTGGGAATTTCGTCGAACTGAAGAAAACGAAAATGGGCCGGGGTTCGAAGGCGAACCACCTCACCTACCTGGGGGATGCGATCATCGGTGAAAAGGTGAATGTGGGCGCCGGCACCATCACCTGCAACTACGATGGGGTGAAGAAGCACACCACGATCATCGAAGACGGCGCATTTATCGGCAGCGACAGCACGCTGGTGGCGCCGGTGAAGATCGGGCGCAATGCCTACGTCGGCGCCGCGGCCTGCATCACCGACGATGTGCCCGAGGACTCGCTGGCCATCGCGCGCTCGCGCCAGGTCAACAAGGAGGGCTGGGTCAAGGCCAGGCGTGAGGAGATGGCGGCGGCAAAAACAAAATCTTAACCGCAGAGGGCACAGAGGAACGCAGAGGAAATCAAAACGATAAACTCAGCTTGCAGAACAAACTTCGAGCGGATGCAGCTCCAAGCGGGCAAACTATGTTCGACGACCTGTTTACCTCTGTGAACCTCTGTGTCCCCTGTGGTTAATTCCCCGGTTTACTGCGCACTCACAGGATGCAGGTGGTTCGTTCCTCTGCGGCGTCCAGCTTCCGCTTTCGAGAAGACACCCGGAATTTGCGCGCCGCAGTGCTTGCACTTCCCCTCGCGCACATCGTTGCTCAAAATCGCGTGCCATGAACGGCGAATGATGGCGCGCTTGCAGCCGGGGCAGATGGTGTTCCCGCCTTCCGACCAGATGTTTCCTTCGTAAACGAATTTCAGCCCCATTTCAAAAGCGATGGCGCGGGCGCGGTGCAGCGTGTCCGGCGGTGTCGGCGGCTTGTCCTGGAGCTTGAAGTCGGGGTGGAAGGCGGTGAAGTGCAGCGGGACATCGTCGCCAAGGTTCTGCAGCACCCAGTCGCAGAGCTGGCGGAACTCGCTGTCGCCGTCGTTGAGCGTGGGAATGATGAGGTTGGTGATCTCGAACCAGACGTCGGTTTCGTGCCGCAGCCATTTCAGCGTATCCAGCACCGGCTGCAAGTGCGTGAGCGTGATTTTGGAATAGAAATTTTCAGTGAAGGCTTTCAGGTCAATGTTGGCGGCGTCGATGTGCTGGTAAACGTCGAAGAAGGCCTCGCGGGTGATGTAGCCGTTCGACACCATCACCGTGTTCAGGCCCTCTTGGTGCGCCACTTTGGCGATGTCAATGACGTACTCGCCCCAGATGGTCGGCTCGTTGTAGGTGAAGGCGATGGAGGGCGCGCCGTGCTGCAGCGTCAGCTCCACCACCTGCTCGGGGCTGAGGCTGGTGGAGTTGACCTGGTCGGCCTTGGCCTTGGAGATGTCCCAGTTCTGGCAGAAAAAGCAGCCCATGTTGCAGCCGGCGGTTCCCATGGAGAGGATTTTCGAGCCGGGGAAAAAGTGGTTGAGCGGCTTCTTTTCCACCGGGTCCATCTGCAGCGCCGCCGGACGCCCGTAGCCGAGTTGCACCAGCCGCCCGCCTTCGTTCTTACGAATAAAGCAGAAACCGGCCTGCCCCTCGCCGATGTGGCAATGCCGCGGACACAGGTAGCAGTGGAGACGTCCGTCGGGCATGGTCTCCCACCATCGAGCCGGATGATAGGCGGAATTGAGGACGGGGAGCATAAACCTGTCGACTATTCTACCGCCGTTAAAGGCTGGACCGGATTTAGTGATTTGTGATTTGTGATTGGCGTCGCGCTCGAGGGCGAGCGCGCTCCAACATCAAACCAGGCACTCGCGTTTCAGAAATCGCTAAATCACAAATCACTCAATCACTAAATCACTAAATCACCAATCACTAAATCACCCAATGAAAAAAGCCCCTCTTTCGGGGCCAGGTTCCAGAGCGACGAGATGGAAGAATCCGCTGCTGAGTGTGCTGCTAACGGACCATTTTTGCCAGAAGGTTGCGCATGCGGAGCCGCGCCTGATGCAGCCCATTCCGCGATTCGTCCTCGCTGACACCCAAGGTGCGGACGATGCGCGCGTGGTCGTAGCTTTCCACGTCGTGGAGCAGGAAAATCAACCGCTCGGTGGGGGGCAACTGGACGACGGCGCGCTCCAGGTGAACGCGCAAGGTATTCTGGCGCACGCTGGGCGCTTCGCAGCAAATGCCTTCGTCCACGGTCAGCACCCCGATCGGCATCTGCTCGCGCAACTCGGTAATCAGCGCGCCATCCAGCGCTTCCGCCGTGGGCTCGGAGCTGTGGGCAAAGCCGCGGCAGAAGGCCAGCCGCATCAGTTCTTCGGCCGCCAGTTCGTTGTCGGTCATCCAGAATGCCAGGGCGTAAATGCGGTGCCGGTTCTCTTGAAACACGGCTTGAAACTTTTCCGCTCGTTCCGGGGCGACCGCGCGTAAGAGTGTGGCGTACCCTGAAATTTTTACCTGCTGAAAGATGCTTGCCATGTCGTCTCCCATTGCTAAGTCCTTGGGAATGTCGCTTCTGATCTCTTTCTTCGCCATCATGGGGTGATTGACTGCATTTGCAAAACCATTTCAGGTACTCGGATAACCGCCACCATCAAAGCAACCCTGTTACCCAAGCTAAACACAGCTCGGCGGAAGAAGTTATCGCAATGGCACAAATCGTTACATTGCAACGCGAACCGGAGCATCGGCTGTGCAGGAACTATTCTCGCGGAGGTACGCGTGCAGCAGCAAATCGGGCCCACGGGTAGAACATCTGTGCCAGCAGTTGGCACCGCAAGACACCCATTGAGGACGGAGCGCGTAATTTTTATCCAGGAGAGTCGCGGCGCGGGCCCAAGGCAGGCTACGCTGACCGCAGCGTCAGTTGGCGGCCGCTTTCTCCGTTCGCGATAACAGCGACCGGGTAGCGGCAATCAGGTCAGCCACTTGGAATGGCTTCACGATACACGGCACGCTTCCCTGCTGGCAGAACGAACCGGTTTCGCTCTCTCGGATGTCGGAGATGGTGAAAATGATGTTTTTCTCCGCCCCAGGCAGGTTGGCCGCCACCCAGCGGTAGAGGTCCATTCCCGTCCATCCTCCCGGCATGGTGGAATCCACCAGCATGGCGTCAAACTTCTCTTGCTGCAGGCGCTGGATGGCCTGCTCGCCGGAGGAGACCGCCACCACCTGCGCCCCCGCGCCGGCCAGCGCTTCGCGTTCGAATTCCAGCACCGCCTCTTCGTCGTCCACCAGCAAGACGCGCCCGCTCAACGGCAGTTCGTGCCGTGACTCCTCCGCGGGCGTATCCACTGGAGCGGATGCGCATGCCGGCAACAGGATCCGAAACAGCGCGCCGCCCTCCGGGGAGTTGAGGGCAACAATATCGCCCCCGTGTTCCTTGACGATTCCGTAGCAGATGCTCAGCCCCAGGCCGGTCCCCTTGCCCACACCCTTGGTGGTGTAAAAGGGGTCAAAAACCTTCTTGGGCTCGCGGATGCCCGGGCCGGAGTCGCGGAACTCGATACAAACGCGCCCGTCCTGCGCGTAGCTCTTGACCGAAAGTGTGCCTCCCTGCTCGTGCTCCAGCATGGCGTCCACCGCGTTGTTGATTACGTTCAGGAACACCTGCTCCATCTGATGGCCATCGGCGATCACCGCCGGCAGCTCCGGCGCGACATCGCGGGTGACCGTGATGTTGCGGAGGTTGAAATCGAAATCGCGCAACGCCAGGGTGTCGTCCAGCACCTGCCGGATGTCCACCTGTTTCTTTTCCGGCTTGCGCTGGCGCGCGAACGACAGCAGGTTGTGCACCAGCCTTTGGGTGCGTTGCGCCTGCTTGAACAATTTGCCGACGAAGTCACGCGCCCGCTCGCCCAAACCTTCGTTCTCCAGAAGCTGCGCGTATCCCAGGATCGCGGTCAGCGGGTTGTTGATCTCGTGCGCCACGCCCGAGATCAACTGCCCAATGGCCGACATCTTCTCGCTCTGCAGCAGTTGTTCCTGGGTGCGCCGCAGGTTCTCATAGGCGCGGCAGGTCTCTTCGTACAGGCGGACCTTCTCGATGGTGGTCGCCAACTGGCGGGCAATGGCCACCATCAGGTGCTGATCGGTTTCGCTGAACCGGCGTTCTTCGCGGCTGCCGATGCCGAGCACGCCCACCGCGACATCGTTGGTCCGCATGATGACCCAAATCCAGCGCCGCAAGCCCTCGCTGCGAACGTACTCGCGGATGACCGCCGGCATCTGGTCCGCCTCTTCTTCGGTCACCACTTCAACCCTGGTGTCGCGGATGCGCTGCAGGAACTCGGGCGGCAGCGCGATGTCGGCGTTGGCCGAAGGCTCCCGTTGCCCGTACCCGGCCCGGCAATGCAGGACGTTGGAATTGTCCAGCAGGTACGCGGCGCCGCTGTGCGCCGCGAAAATATCAACCACGTGGCGCAGCGCGGTATTCAGGATTTCGTCCAGGTCGAAGGACTGCGCCGTGATCACCGCGATGGCGTTGAGCGCATGCAGTTCGCGGTTGCGCCTCCGGATCGCGTCCTCGGCGTGCCGCTTCTCCGTGACATCCAGCAGGAACCCCTGGTAGCAGTCAATATTCCCCGCAGCATCGCGGGTGGCAAAGCTGTTTTCCAAAGCGTGCAGGATGGTGCCGTCCTTCCGCCGCAGGTCGACCTCGTAATTGCGGACGAAGCCGCGCTCGTTCATGAGGGCGCAGAATGTCTGGCGCTGCTCCTGCGATTCATACATATCGCGCGCGATGTCGAGCGCCAGCACCTCTTCGCGACGCTGGTAGCCAAGCATGTTGGCGAACGCATTGTTGCACTCGAGGATGCGGCCTTGCGGCGTGGAAACAAACACGCCCTCCTGCACCTGCTCGAACAGCAGCCGGTAACGTTCCTCCGCCGCACGGCGTTCGCTGGTGTCCCGGATGACGTGAATCGTCCCGCGATACGCGCCTCCCTCGGTGAAGGAGGACGTGGACACGATCGAGTACCCTCCGAAGCACGGGTCAGCGCCTTCGCCGAAGTTGGCGCGCGCGTGTTCGCAATAGGGGCACTGCTGCCATTTCACGCCCGCGCCCGGCAGCACCTGGTCACACTGATGAAACACCACATCGGCGATGGTAGAGCCGAGGCGCTGCACCACCGCGCGGTTCAACTTCAGGATACGGAAGTCCGAGTCGTGCACCAGGACCATATCCTCGATCGAGTCGAAGGTGCTGATCCATTGCCGGTGCGAGCGGATGATCTCTTCCAGCAGCCGCAGGTTCTCCACCGCGATGCCGACCTGGTGCCCGGTCGCGGTCAGGAAATCCAGTTCGTCGGGCGGATACGACCGGTTTCTCGCCTGTCCCAGGGCGATCGCACCGATGACCGCCGTCTTGCCCCTGATCGGCACCACCAGGATGTGGTCGAAGCCCTCTTCCCGCACCAGGCGCCGGTTATCTTCCTCCAGGGAGGCGGCGCGCATGATCGTGGGAGCGCCTTGCTGCGCAACCCGGGCGCCGTCGGCGGTGCGAAGATCCATGGCTGGACGCTCGCGGATGAACCGTTCCGACAAACCGACGTGGCGCGTCAGCACCAGCTTGTTGCCATCGAGCATCCGGAACCACGCCGCGCGTGCCCCCGTCAATTGCTTCAGCTGCTCCAGCGCGGTCAGCACCATCGAGCCGTGTTCCTGCGCGCCTGCCATGGCGCCGGAAATCACGTTGACCGCGCCCAGCCGGTCGGTCCGCTGCTTGGAATCGTCCAGCACCATCACCAGCATGCTGAGCCCGAGCAGCAGCTCGATCACCATGTCAATGCCGGTGAGGAAGTGGGGGCTGGTGGTGTCCTGGTCCAGGTGGAGCAGGAGCAGCATGGCAATCAGCACCCACGGCCCGACCTGGCGGCGCCCGCGGCTGAAGATCCCCAACTGCACTCCGCCGCCCACTGCCATCAGCGCGCATAGGCCGCGAACCACCGCCAGCAGGAACGACGATCCCGGCCACCACAGCGCTCGCGCCACCGCCAGGCTGGTAGCTGCCACGCCCGCGACCGCCAGCGGCACGACATACTTCAGCGTCCTGGTGTAGTAGAGGATGGCGGCCACGAACAGGGCAATCGCGCACCCATACGCGCCCTGCGCAACCGCGATCAGCCAGGCCGGCGGCGTGATCAGCGAAAAGCTGGAGGTGGATACCCGGTACAGCAGGTAGAAGGACCATCCCAGGATCCACGCCAGCAGGTAGCGTTCGCGAAAGGTGCGGAAGACGAGAAAGCCGGCGGCCAGCAGGATCAAGACGCCGGAGCAGTCGGCCAGCAGCTCGATGGCAGGGCCGCCGAGGTCCCAAACCGTACTCAGCGCAGCCTGGTTCATGCGCTGGATTGGCGCGTGTGCGTGCGCATTTACAGTGGCTCTCCCGAGCGTTGTATAGCATGGAATCGGCGCCGGACGTTGCGCATTTTGGTACCGCCGCCGGTGTCTTTCAAGGCACGGTCGGCAGCCCTGTGGGGTACAATGCGCCGAACCAGCTCTCACGGAAAAATCATGCCCGCCGACCGAATCCTCATTGTCGACGACGAGGAAGCAATCCGCGAAATTGTCCACTCCATGCTCACGATGGCGGGCTACCGCTGCCACCAGGCGAGTTCGGGCGTCGAGGCCCTCGCCATTCTGGAGTCCGGTGAGCAGTTCGAACTCATGCTGTCGGACCTGATGATGGGCGAAATGGACGGCATCGCCCTGCTGGAGCGCACCAAGGAAAGATATCCTGATATGCCGGTGGTAATGGTCACCGCCGTCCACGATATTTCCGTCGCCCTGGCGGCCATCCGCAACGGCGCCTACGATTACCTGTTGAAGCCTTTCGAGCGCGAGCAACTGCTGGCCATTACCCGGCGCGCGCTGGAAAACCGCCGCCTCAAGGTCGAGAACCGCGCCTACCAGACCAACCTGGAGGCGCTGGTCACGGCTCGCACCGAGCAGTTGCGCACGACCATGGTGGACCTGGAGCGCTCCTACGACATCACCCTGGAAGCCCTCGGCGACGCGCTCGACTTGAAAGACGCCGAAACCGAGGGCCACTCCAAGCGCGTCACCGCCTTCACCATCGCCATGGCACGCCAGATGGGACTTCCCGGCGACAAGATCCGCGTCATCGCCCGCGGCGCCTTCCTGCACGACATCGGCAAGATGGCCATCCCGGATTCCATCCTGCGCAAGCCCGGCGCCTTGTCCCAGGAAGAAATCGCCATCATGCAGGAGCACTGTTATCGCGGCTACCAGATGCTGCGCAAGATTCCCTTTCTCACCGAGGCGGCCGAGATCGTCTATTCACACCAGGAAAAATGGGACGGCACCGGCTACCCGCGAGGGCTGAAGGGCAACGAAATTCCGCTGGGGGCGCGTCTGTTCTCCATCGCCGACACGCTGGACGCGATCATGTCCGACCGGCCGTACCGCGCGGCGCAGCCCTTCTCCGCCGCCCGCGACGAGATTGTCCGCTGGTCGGGGCGGCAGTTCGATCCCGAAGTCGTCGAAACCTTCAAATCCATCCCCGAATCCATCTGGCACGATCTTCGCAAGGAAATTGACCAGCAGATTTACCGCTTCACTTATTCACAGAAGATGGCGATCAAAGCCTAGGTAGATTCGAAACCGACCCTCATAAGTTCAGTGTCCGGTTGTCCGTTCGGCAGGAACATCCTCAAAGCAATAGCTGAACCTCCGTAACGTTCAACTGAACCTCCGGCATATTTAATCCCTTTTGACCCCGTCCTAACCTGATCCCACGTCCCTATCAATGCCACTTCTCAGCACTGAGCCTCGGCGGAGGTTCCCTGCTGCGTGTCTGGGAACGCCGTCTGGACAAAGCGCACTTGAGTTACGTGAGTAAGTCAAGGAGGCCGACGATGCGTCGAATTCACACTGGCTTGATCATCTTGAGTGTAGCGACAAGCGTAATCATCCTGGGCGCAGCCACGTTCCAGGCGCCCGAGGCCCCGATCGGGTTGGATAATCTCAGCAACGGATTGACGGACCAGACAACGCACAATGCGAACCTGACTGAATTTGCCTCAGTGGATGCAGCGAGCGATGGACTGGGGCCCCTGTTTAACGATACCTCCTGTGCCGCTTGCCACCAGGACGCCGGTGCGACCGGGGCCGGGTCGCAGGTGAGAGAACTCCGGGTCGGTTACTTGCGCGACGGAAAATTCGTTGCGCCCGATATCCGGCTGGCTTCCGGCGAAGTAGTCAACGATCGCTCGCTGGTAAATCACCGATCCACGTGCCCGGAGGCTCACGAAACCGTGCCCGAGGATATCCAGGTCCGGGCGGAGCGGCTGTCCATCCCGGTGCTGGGCGATGGATACATCGAAGCGGTTACGGACGCAGCCATCCTGGCCCAGCGCGATTTCCAGTGCCGACACAGCTTCGGACGCATCTGCGGGCTGGCGGTCGAGGTGCCGATTCTGGAAGCCCCGGGCGAAACGGGCGTCGGACGATTCGGCTGGAAGGGGCAACACCGGTCGCTGCTCTCATTTTCCGCGGATGCCTACCTTAACGAGATGGGCGTCACCAACGAGTTGCTGCCGGACGAGGTTGCGACCACGTGCAACACCGTCTCCAGCCCCAATGACGACGAGAACGACATATTGAAGTTCACGGATTTCATGCGAGCCACGAAAGCGCCTGGACCCGATGTGGCCCTGCTGTCTCGCCCCGAGGCACAGGCCGGCGCCTATGTCTTTCATCGCGTGGGCTGCGCCGATTGCCATGTCACTACCTGGCAGACCGCCGCGCAGGATACAAAAATCAATGGTGGGAAGTTCACCATCCCCCCAGCGCTGGCGCATAAGTCCTTCCACCCCTTCACCGATTTTCTGCTGCACGATGTCGGCACCGGCGACGGAATCGTTCAAAACGGCGGAGAGCCATCCCGGCTTCGCGTGAAGACTCCGGCGCTTTGGGGCTTGCGGATTCGGCCGGCGTTCCTGCACGACGGCCGCTCGGTGACCCTGACGGATGCGATTCTGCAGCACAAGCGAGAAGCGGGAGATGCCACGCGACGCTTTCGAGAACTCAAGCCGCATGAGCAGATGCGACTGCTGGCGTTTTTGCGGTCGCTGTAAACGCCGGACGGTTTCGGGGTGAGGCGCTCGGTCGGATGAACCGACGCGTCTCACCTTGTTTCCACTGAAAACGCCGGAAGCAAGATCAGGGTCTGTAACTCCATGGTTCAGTGCCCCTTTTTTCTTCCTCAAGGGGCGCATCCCGGGCGGATTTTCGGGGTTTCTACCAACAGCATCCAGCCTTGCTGCCCCTTCCAATGGGACGCGGGCTGCGAACTCAACCAGAGGGATCTTATGAAACGGCTTGTACTTGGGACTTTCCTGGGTCTTCTGCTTGCGGCGGCGCCGCTCTGGGCGCAATACCAGAACCCCAACCAGGGTTACGGCAACAATCCGTCTTCGAATACGTCGTACGCGAACAGCGCGATTCCCGAGGGAACGCGGTTCGTGGTCCGGCTCGACGACACTCTCGACACGGCCAAGCTGAAACCGGGCAAGAGGTTCACCGCCAAGCTGGCTGAGGATCTCACCGCGCCTGACGGCTCCACAATTCCTTTTGGCAGGAAGATTCACGGGCACGTCAGCTCCATCAACCGCGGCTTGCACGGCAGCATTCTGCTCAGCTTTGATGAGATCGAAACCCGCCATGGCTGGCGTCCCCTGGCAGCCACCGTCAGCGATGTTCCCGGCGAGCACGGCGCCAAGTCGACCGGCGAAGAGGGCGAAGTTCAGAAGACCGGCACCAGCGGCAGGCGGATGGCGGAAGACGCGATTGTCGGCGCGGCCGTCGGCGCTACCGCCGGGGCCTTGGCCGCCGGAGCGCACGGCGCCATCATCGGCGCCGCCGCCGGAGGCGCTCTTGGGGGCGGTACGGGCCTGCTCACCGACCGCGACCTGAAGCTCAACAAAGGCCAGCAACTCGAATTGCGGCTTGATCGCCCGTTGCAGATCCCCGCGGAGTGATGGTGTAGGCCGCTCGCGCGAGTTGTTGGAGCACGCTCGCGTTGATTTCTTCGCGCTGGTGCCCCACATCTGCCTGCATTTGGCAGATGTGGGTCCTTGCAGCCTCGTGACCGCCCTTACCGTGGATTTTTTGCAAGCTCGAGTCTGTCCTGCGTTCTATCATCAGCATGCTCTCAGAGTCTTCCGTCGTCAGTCTTCGGGATTTCCGGCCTGACGACTGAAGACTGAGGACTGAAGACTTATTCAAGGAACGCAAATGAGAAACGCGCTACTTTTCATTGCACTCGCACTTCTTGCCTCCATCGCAGCCGCGCAGAACACTCCCACCGTCACCGCCCAGATGAACACGGTATACGTCAGCGCCGACGGCAAGTTCGAATCGGCGCCCGACACCGCGCTCATCCAGTTCAACATTTCCGCCCAGGAAAATTCGCCGCGCGCTGCCTATGATCGCGCCGCCCAGGAAACCGAGCAGCTTCGGCAGATCATGAGGAACAACGGCGTGGAGCCGAAGTCGGCGGAGATCGGGTTCTTCTCGTTGCAGCCGGTGTATGACTATAAAGACGCCAAGCGTCGTGTCGTCGGCTACCGCGTCAGCAACAGCGTCAGCTTGAAGCTCAAGGATTTCGCCAAGGTAGGGCCGATCGTGCAGCAACTCGGCGCGCAGGAATTCAATGAAAACGTCAACCTCAGCTACACCCTCGAGGACATCGACGCGGCCAAGTTGCGCGCCGTCGAAGACGCCTTCCAGCGCGCCCGCGCCGAAGCCGCCGCGGTCGCCAAAGCCGGAAATCGCGCGCTCGGAGAGCTGAGCTACGCTTCCGTCGACACGGTGGAACCGATTCGCTTCCTGAGCGCGCCCATGCCACGCGCCGCCATGGGCGCGCAGGCACAGCAGGTCGCCGCCCCCACGGAGGAATTTTCCGCCCACAAGGTCACCATCACGGCGCGGGTGAGTGCTGTATTTTCTTTGAAGTAAGAATTAAGAAGTCAGAAGTAAGAAGTAAAACCGGCGCCGTCCTTGCCCCGTCTTACTTCTTAGTTCTTACTTCTGACTTTTTGCGCTCGCAAACAGCTTTGAAAATATTCCGCCACCCTTCTCGGCGGGCAGGTTCAATTGCGCCAGGAAGGCATTGACCTCGGCGTCTCCGAGCGGTTGCGCGTCCTGGCGCAAGCGGATCATCTCCAGGAACGACGTGTAGCGGTCAAGGCAGTGGAAACAGTCGCGGATGTGCTGCTCCGCCAATTCGCGCTCGCGCCACGACACCTGCCCGTTCACCAGGTTGTTGAACGTCTTCAGCGGCAGGCAGGATTCGCCGCCGGTCTTCTCCGCTTCTGCGATCAGCACCCGCGCCGAGATGTTGAACGCGTCCACCGTCGCGCCCGGCAGCACCTGCGCCAGCCGCTGGTCGGCGATGTCCTTGGTGGCCTGCGCCGTGGCCTCGGTGTTCATCATCATCGGCCCGATACGCGGCGCGTCGTAGCCCTTGATAAACATCCACAGCACCTCGCGCTCCACCACCGCCAGGTCCTTCATGATCGAGCGCACCTGCTCGAGCGAGAGCTCCGGCGTCGGCACGCGCGCCACCTCGCAGCCATAAGCAAAAACCAGTTCGCGGAACGCCATCAGGAATTCGCGCTCGTTCTGGAATTTGAGCTGATGGAACCAGGCGTTGTCATGGGCGCGGGCGCGCTGCAACACCGCCGCGACCTGCGTGTCCAACTCCGGCGCCAGCATGGGAAAGAAGTGGTGCAGCAGCGTGCGCGCGATGGGACCGTAGTCGCGCACGAACTCCTGCCACCCCAGACGCTCGCCGCAGGCGCAGTCTTCCGCCATGGAAAATATGGTGCGGACTGCCACGATTCGAGTCTAGCAGCGCTCTGTCCCGACTACCGAGTAGCTGCAGTTGCGAGCGGGAGATCTGGGAGCGTAAGTGGTCAGTGATCAGTGGCCAGTGGTTAGTGGCGGAACGATTCGCTAGCCACTGGAACTGGTTTCAATAATCGGTTTTTGGGAAGGGCACGGCTTCAGCCGTGCCGCTCGAGGCCGCAAGAATAGTGGGCTTTAGCCCCTGAGGGACATTTTTCCTGAGGCGAAAATGTATTTTTGAAACCAGTTCTAGCCACTGACCACTGACCACTGTTTATCGGATCTTGTTGCCCTCCAGCGACAGCGGCCGTTCCAGCACGATCAGCACGCTGGTTCCCGCGGGCAGATGCACGTCGGGTCCGCGCGTCAGCAGGACGCTGGCCAGGCCCACGGCAGCACCGGCGCCTCCACCGATTCCCGCTCCCCGGATGCCGCGATCCACAATGGCCCCCACCACCGCGCCTTCGCCTGCCGTCTTGGCGACCGTGCCCGCGTCCTTGCCCTTGGTGCCGTCCTGCTGGATGGTGCCTTCCTTGTCCTTCACCGTCTGCTTCTCCGATCCCGGCAAATTTTCCACCGCGCCCGGCAGCATGACGGTGTAACCGCTGTGGAAGATCATGGTGGTGAAGTGCATCAGGAATTCCGCCCGGCCCTTCACCCGCCCCGGCCGCTTGATCTCGCTGATTCGCCCCTGCACGTAGGTGCCGGCGGGAATCACGATGCGGTCATTCGCGGTGATCGGGAACACGGTCTGGGCATACACCGCGTCGCCCACTTTCGCGCTCTTGGTGGAAATACCCTGCGCCAGCTTCAGGGGAATCTGCGTGCCGGCGGGGACGGTGATATCGGCGCGCCGGCCGCCGCGGTTCCCTTCGCGCTCCTCAGCCACCTGCTGCGCTGCCGCCAATGCGCCCAGCAGCACAACGACAATCGCCCAACGCATACTCGTGCCCTCCGAACGGCTACTTACAGAATAAAACACGCGAAGATTGAAATTGTTGCTCGCGGGTCGATCGGTCTATCGGTCCTTCAGTCATTCGGTTTCAATTCCCCGACTGACTGATAGACCGACAGACCGATCGACCTCTTTCAGTACAGCAAATACTTATTCCTGACCTGCTCAAACCGCTCCAGTTCCTCGCGCCAATCGTCGGCGATGTTGCGCGGATCGGTGCCGGCGGCGATCGCGTCCATCACACGCGGATCGTTGACCAGCAGGATCATCTGCCTCATGTCCCACTCGTTCGGGTACAGTTTGTGCAGCGCCGACGCCAGTTCGATTCCCAACTCCGGCGCGTCCAGCGTGTTGCGATCGAGCAGCACGATATTGACACCGCCGATCCTCTGCCCGGCAAACTTCTGCCCCGCCGCCGGCGTGAAATTGATGGGGACAAAGCGCACGCCCTGGATGCCGCGCGCGTTCAGGTAGTCCGCAAGTTCCTTGGCCTTGATCCACGGCGCGCCCACCACCTCGAATGGCGTGTCGGTCCCGCGCCCCACCGAGACATTCGTGCCCTCGATCTCCGCCACTCCGGTATAAAGCGTAGCCTGCGTCAGGCTGCGCAGGTTGGGCGACGGGTTGATCCACACCAGTCCGGTGGAGTCGTACCAGTCGCCGCGCATCCAGCCTTCCATCGCGATCACCGTCAGCCGGGCGTTGAGGTGCCGCTCGGCGTTGAACATCTTCGCCAGTTCGCCAACCGTCATCCCGTGCCGCGGTGGCTCCTGCGTGTAGTTGACGAAGCTCTCCTGCCCGGGCTGCGACACCGGCCCTTGCACATAAGCGCCGGTGATCGGGTTCGGCCGATCCAGCACCACGACCTCGGTTCCCGCCTTCGCCGCCGCCTCCAGCAGGTATCCGAGCGTCGTCTCATACGTGTAGAAGCGCGCGCCGGCATCCTGAATGTCGTACACCACCGCGTCCAGGTCCTTCATGATGTCGAGCGGCGGGCGGCGCTTCGCGTCGGTGTCGCCATACACGCTGTATACCGGGACGCCCGTGGCAGCATCCACCGAGTTGCCCACCGACGTCGTATCCAGCGCGCCGGTGACGCCGTGCTCCGGACTGAAGATCGCCGCCAGATTGATGCCGTCCACGTGCGCCAGCACATCAATCGTGCGCCGGCCCAGCCCGTCCACTCCGGTCTGATTGGTCAGCAGCCCGATACGCCGGATCTTGCCCGGCTCGGGCGCGCGCAACTGGTCGAAGTTGTGGATTTCCAGCACGTCAATCCCGGTCTTGACCTGCCCATTGCGCACGTTGATGCGACGCGACGCCGCGAAGCTGTCGTTGTAACCGGTGATGCGCGCCAGCCGCATGCGTTCTTCTTCGCTTGCCGACAGCTTCAGCGCCGCCGTGACCGCCGTTGCCGTGCGGTTGCGCAGCGTCACCATGTCCTTATTCTGCCCGCGCGGGTGCACCGCGTTGGCCAGGATGATGATGTACGTCCTCGTCACCGGATCCATCCACAGCGACGTTCCCGTGTACCCCGTGTGCCCAAACGATCCCACCGGCAGCAAATCGCCGCGATTGCTGGAAAACGACGTGTCGATGTCCCAGCCGAATCCGCGCACCGAGGTCGCGTTCGGCGGCTGCTGCGGCGTGGTCATCTTCTCGACCATCAGCGGCGACAGCACCGGCGCTCCGCCGTCAAGCATCGCCTGCGCAAGTTTCGCCAGGTCATTCGCGGTGGAGAATACGCCCGCATGCCCGGCGACTCCGCCCATGCGCCGCGCCGTGGGATCGTGCACCACGCCGCGCAGCATGTGGCCGCGCTCGTCGTACTCCGTGGGCGCGATTCGCGGCCGCCACGACGCCGGCGGCAGATAGGTCGTCTCCTGCATCTTGAGCGGCTGGAAGATGTGCACCGACGCGTACTTCTCCAGCGCCATCCCCGCCACGCGCTCCACCAGGAACCCAAGCACCTCGTAATTCACGTCACTATAGAAAAAGCGCGAGCCGGGCGTGTACACCGGCGTCTCGTCCATCGCCATGTGGAATGCCGTATCACGCCCGTGCCACGGCTGCTTGAGATCGAGATCTTCCGGCAGCCCGGAATAGTGCGTGAGCAACTGCCGCACCGTAATGTCCTGCTTCCCATTGGCGCTGAATGCCGGGATGTAGCGCGCCACCGGATCGTTCAGCCGCACCTGCCCGTCCTGCACCAGTTGCATCACCGCGACCGCCGTCGCCATGCACTTGGTGAGCGACGCCATGTCGAAGATCGTGTCCAGCGTCATCGTCTCGCGCCGTGGCTCCAGGCTGCGATAGCCGTACGCTTTGCGGAACACCGCTTTGCCGTCGTGGCCGATGAGCACCACTGCGCCGGGGATCTGGTGCTCGGCGACGGCCTGGTTGAAAATGCGGTCCAGAGCGCTCAGGCGTGCGTCGGCCGTGGTGGATGGAAGGGGTTTGCTGGCGCCGGCCTTATGCGCCGGTTTGCGCGCGCGCGTCTGCGCGGCGGCAGGAACGGTGAGGGCGCAGGCCACAATCAGGGCAAGAACCCAGCAACACGAGGTCCGAAAAGTTTTCATGAACAAGGAAGGAATCTCATCGCGAAATTTACAGGAGTTCTCCGCGACAGTACAGTGATCAGTGCGACACAACCCATGAAACCAGAGCGTTTTACCCGCGCCTTCGATCTGCTGCGCGACGCCGTCGCCAGCCGCGCCTTTCCCGGCTGCTCGCTGGCCGTCATGCATCGCGGCGAACCTGTCGCATCCACCGGCCTCGGACGCTTCACCTACGAGCCGCAATCGCCAGAAGTCGCCGCGGACACCATCTTCGACGTCGCCTCGCTGACCAAGATCGTCGCCACCACCGCGATGGCCATGATCCTGTACGAGCGCGGCGTGCTCGACCTGGACCTGCCGGTGGAATCGGTGGTGCGCGAATTCGTCGCGGCTGATCCACGCCGCCAGGACGTCACCCTCCGCACCTTGCTGGCGCACACCTCCGGCCTGCCCGGCTATGTCCGCCTCTTCGAACAGGCGCGCACCCGCGATGAACTTGTCCTCGCCGCCTGTCGCACGCCGCTCGAGGCCGCTCCCGGCGAGCGCACCGAGTACAGCGACATCGGCTTTATCATTCTCGGCGAAGCGCTCGCGCGTCTCGCCGATGAGCCGCTCGACAGCTTCTGCCGCCGCGAAGTTTTCGGTCCGCTCGGCATGGCAACCACCTGCTTCAATCCGCCGCCAGCACAGCGCTCGCTCATTCCTCCGACCGAGGATGACCGCGATTTCCGCCATCGCGTCATCCAAGGCGAAGTGCATGACGAGAACGCCGGCGTGATGGGCGGCGTAGCCGGCCACGCCGGACTTTTTTCCAGCGCGCCCGATCTCGCCCGCTTCGCCCACGCGATCCTGGGTGGCCTTACCCGGACCGGTGCGAAGACCATCTTTCTTCCTGAAACGCTGCGCGCATTCGCCCGGCCGCAGGCGGCAAAATCGGGCAGCCCGCGCGCCCTCGGCTTCGATCTGCCCACGGCGCCCTCGCAGTCCGGCCGCCATTTCTCGCCGGGTTCGCTCGGTCACCTGGGTTTCACCGGCACTTCGCTGTGGCTCGATCCCGAGCGCGAACTCGCGATCGTTCTGCTGACCAACCGCACCTGGCCCGACCGCAGTTCGCAGGAGATCAAGCGCGTGCGTCCCCGCGTGCACGATGCAATCGTGGAAGCGTTGAGTTGGTAGTTCGCGCCACGGAGCCGATCGTTTTCACTCACAACTCAAAACTGACAACTTACAACTCGCAATTCCACTGCTACACTTCCTGCAATGTCTGACTCCGAGGACTTGCGCGACCTGACCACGGAAGACCAGAATCCAGCGTCGGCGGATCTGGACACCAAGTCCGCCTTGGAAATCGCGCACATCATCAACTTGGAAGATGCCAAGGTTGCCGCCGCGGTGGAGCGCGCGTTGCCGCAGATCGCGCGGGCGATTGACGCAGTCGGCGCAGCGATCGCCAATGGCGGCCGCCTGATCTATGTCGGCGCCGGCACCAGCGGGCGCATTGCCGCCCTCGACGCCGCCGAGTGTCCGCCCACCTTCGACACCAATCCCGAGACGGTGCAGTTCATCATGGCGGGCGGCGTGGACGCCCTGTGGAACCCCTTCGAACCCGCCGAGGATTCCGCCGAATTCGGCCACCGCGAGATGGCTCGCCGCAAGCCCGGTCCGCAGGACGTCGTGGCCGGCATTGCCGCCAGCGGACGCACTCCCTACACTCTCGCCGCCGTCGAACATGCCCGCGGCAAGGGCGCAACAACCATCGCGCTCACCTGCAATCCCGACACGCCGCTGGGCCGCGCCGCCGAAATCGAGATCGTGGTCGAGGTCGGCCCGGAAGTGCTCGCCGGTTCCACCCGCATGAAGGCCGGCACGGCGCAGAAGATGATCTGCAACATGATCACCACCGGCGCCATGGCGCGCGCCGGCTATGTGTACGGCAACCTGATGGTTAACGTGCACCCGAAGAACGAAAAGCTGGTCGCGCGCGCCGTTAGCATCCTGGAAAGCGCGGCACAGACCGATCACGAGCGCGCCGCCGCTGCCCTCAAGGAATCCGGCAATAGCGTGCCGGTGGCGCTCATCATGCTGAAGGCGGGCGTGAGCAAGGCGGATGCCCAGCGTCATCTCGAACTCGCCGGCGGCAATGTGCGCCGCGCCATCGAGTCCGCCCAGCCCCTGAGCGCGCGCAGGAGTTCCCGGAAGGCATAGACTAGGGCGCGTTAAACTGAATACCGACAACCCTCATGGACAAATTCGTCATTCGCGGCGGCAATCCCCTGCTCGGCACGGTGCGCATCAGCGGCGCCAAGAACGCCGCTCTGCCCGCCATGGCCGCCGCCCTGCTCACCGACGAGCCGGTCGTGCTGGAAAATATTCCCCAGGTGCGCGACATCGAAACCACGCGCCGCCTGCTCGCCAGCATGGGCGCCGAGGTCGAGCTCGGTTACGGCCGCGCGCAACATCGCACCACCATCTCCTGCGCCCGGCTGGAACATCCGGAAGCGACCTACGAGTTGGTGAAGACCATGCGCGCCTCCACGCTGGTGCTCGGGCCGCTGGTGGCGCGTTGCGGCGTGGCCAAGGTTTCCCTTCCCGGCGGATGTGCCATCGGCGCGCGTCCCATCGATCTGCACATCAAAGGCCTGGAACGTCTGGGGGCGACCATCACCACCGAGCACGGTTACGTGGTCGCGCGCGCCGAGCGCCTCAAGGGCGGCCACGTTGTCTTCGACAGGATCACCGTCACCGGCACCGAAGACCTGCTCATGGCCGCCACCCTCGCCGAGGGCGAAACCCTGATGGAGAACTGTGCCCGCGAGCCCGAGGTCGCGGACCTGGCCGCGCTGCTCGTCAAAATGGGCGCCAACATTGAAGGCGCGGGCACCTCGACCCTGCGCGTCCGCGGCGTCGAAAAACTTCACGGCGCGCGCCACCGCATCATTCCCGACCGCATCGAGGCCGGCACCTTCATCATCGCCGGCGCGCTCACCGGCGGCGACCTCAACGTCACCGCCTGCGATCCCTCGCACCTCACCGCGCTGCTCCAGAAGCTGGAGGAGAGCCGGCGTCAAGGTACGGCACAGCGGAGACTCGGTGCGCGTGAGCAGCGACTCCGCCTTTCGGCCCTCCGACGTCAACACCGAGGAATATCCCGGCTTCGCCACCGACATGCAGGCGCAGTACATGGCGCTGGCCACGCAGGCCGAGGGCACTTCGATCATCACCGAAAACATTTTCGAGAACCGCTTCATGCACGCGCAGGAACTGCTGCGCATGGGAGCGAATATCAAGATCGAAGGACGCAGGGCGATCGTGCGCGGCCGCACGCCGCTCAGCGCCGCCGCCGTGCTCGCCTCCGACCTGCGCGCCTCCGCGTCGCTGGTGCTGGCGGCGCTGGTGGCCGACGGCGAGACCATCATCGACCGCGTCTACCACATTGACCGCGGCTACGAGCGGATTGAAGAGAAGCTGAAGGGCGTCGGCGGCCAAATCCGCCGCATCGGCGAAATGCTTCCCAAGCGCGCGACTGTTCCCGCCGCCCAGGGTTGAACAAAGCAGGCTGCAGGCTGCAGGCTGCAGGCTAGCTAGGCTTCAGGCTTCAGGTTGCAGGCGCCAGGCTTACGGGTTAAAGATTGAAGTTACTTGCTCAAATCGTTGCTGTTACATTGCTGCTAACCTTTGTGCCCTCGGCTGCTACGGCGCAGGTTCCTAAAGCAGCGAAGGCCGTTTCTGATAAGTATTACAAGGTTGGCGGTGACATCAAGCCGCCAAAACCGATCGATACGCCTGAGCCAAAAACGGATAAAGCGCAACCGACGAAATCAAAGAAAGCGAAGACGGTTGGAAAGGCACTCGTATGGATTGGTATCGGCAGTGATGGAACTGTTGAAGCCGCGTATATAGCCAAGTCCATAGGTGCCGACTTAGATGCGAAGGCGCTCGAAGCAGTGCACAAATGGAAGTTTCAACCTGCAACACGGGACGGCGTCCCAGTTCCCGTCCAAGCATTCGTCGAAGTGAATTTCCGCGTTGACTAGCCGCGCTTAACGCCGTGCATTTGTTCAACTCGCGTTGTAATCTTGGTGCCGCTCCCATGCGCAGGAAGTTTGTTTTCGCAGTGCTCGCGCTGTTGCTGCCGTGCGCGCTGGCGCACGCGCAGGGCGGTTACGTCGGCCCGCGCGCCTATGATCCGAACTCGCCCACGCACTCCGTCAGCGGCAGCGTGGTCAACTCCGCCACCGGCGAGCCCATTCCGCGCGCGCTGGTGCAGCTCATGGGACCTCTGCAGCGTTCCGACTTGACCGACTCCCAAGGCAGCTTCCGCTTCGAAGGCGTTCCTGAAGGTCGCGCGATGTTGATGAGCCGCAAGCCGGGATTCTTCAGCAGTGAAGAACTGTCCCGCGGCGGTGGCCGTCCGCGCGCGCCGGTAATGATCACCGGCGACGTGTCATCGCTGGTGCTGAAGCTCACGCCGGAAGGCATTGTCGCGGGCGCCATCACTGGCGACGACGGCGAGCCGCTCGAAGGCGTGCACCTGCGGCTGAAGCGTCAGGTCATCAGCAATGGGCGCAAGCAGTGGGAGACGCGAGGGCAGTCAACCACCAACGACAACGGCGAGTTCCGCGCCGCCAACCTCATTCCTGGAACGTACTACATGGTGGCGCAGGCGCAGCGGCCTTCGACGCCACGCGCCGCCGCCGAACCGGACATTGGCTATGCGCCTGCCTATTATCCGGGCGTGCCCGACCTTTCCTCCGCGGCTGCCATCGAGGTGCGCGGCGGGCAGACAGTCCAAATCGAGTTCCGCCTGCGCTCGCAGCCGGTGTACGAAGTTGCGGGCTTTGTGACCGGCACCGCGCCGGAACAGCGTGGCGCGAACCTCGAATTCGTCAACCGCTCCGGCGACCCGCTCGCGGCCAACGTGCGCTTCAATCCGGACGACGCTAGTTTCAGCGCCCGGCTTCCGGGGGGAACCTACACCGTGCGGGCGACATCGTTCAACCGGCAGGGTCCGGCTGCGAGAGCATCCGCCACCATCACCGTCGCCGCCAACGTCAGCGGAATCCGGCTCCCCTTGCTGCCCGGCGCAACTATTCCGGTTGTGGTGAAGACGGAGTTCACGAATCAACCGAGTTCAACGGACGTTACCGGCGGAATCAGCAAAGCTGGCTACGACCGCAAACCGGCGCAAGATGCTTCCGTTCAACTGACGGGACTGGATGGGGCGACCAGCGTCTATTCCACCTACGATGCGGCCGACAACAATGCTCCTCTTACCGTGCGCAATGTCGAGCCCGGACGCTACGCGGTGCAGATTTCTCCGCATGGGCCGTGGTACGTGCAATCCGCCACGCACGGCCAGACCGATGTGCTGCGCGAGGACCTGGTGGTCGCGCAGGGGGATGCCAGTCCGCTCGAAATCGTGCTGCGCGACGACGGCGGCTCGGTGGCGGGAACTGCGACCTCGGACAATGTTGCCGTGCCCGCGGTTGTGCTGGTCGTGCCCGAACGCCGCTCCACCGCGCCGCAGACGCAGTACGCATCCGAGCGCGGATTCACCATCAACACCCTCGCGCCCGGCGATTACCTGCTGTTCGCCTTCGACAGCGTGGACGGGCTGGAGTACACCAATCGCGAGGCGCTGGAACCGTACGCGTCCAGGGCGGCGCACGTCACGGTGAACAGCAGGGGAACCGCGACGGTCACGCTCACGCTCATCAAGCGAGGCGAGCCATGACGCTGCGCCATAATCATCACAGATGGTGCAGATGGTGCCCCACATCTGCCTGCAGTTGGCAGATGTGGGTGTTTACGTTGCTGCTCCTGCTCACAGTCGCCGCGGCAGCGCAGGAGCTCAACGCTCCCTCCGCGGGCAGCGGAGGGACGTTCCAAATCAGCGGAACCGTGGTCAACGCCATCAACGGCCAGCCGCTGGCGGGCGCGTATGTCACCATCACCGCCGTTCAGGGCGCGGCGGCTCGCACCGTCATGACCGGCGCCGGCGGCGCGTTCCTCTTTGACGGCGTGCGCGCCGGCAAGTACGCGCTCTCGGCCGAGCGCCGCGGCTTTGCCTCGCAGCGATACCAGCAGCACGAAGGCTTCTCCACCGCGATTGCGGCCGGCCCTGGCCTGGATTCCGGCAACATCGTCTTCCGCGTTGTGCCGGATGCGTCCTTTTCCGGGCGCATTGCCGACGAGCAGGGCGATGCGGTGCGCAATGCGCGCGTCATGCTCATCCGCGAGCAAGTAGCGGAAGGCCGCGCCATCAAGGCGATTGTGGCGAATGTCGCTACCGACGATCAGGGCCGCTACCACTTTGCCCATCTGAAGCCAGGTGCGTTTTACATCGCGGTGTCGGCGCGGCCATGGTACACGCAGCCTTTCTTTGCCGGTGGACGAGGCGGATTTTTTGGCCCGAATGGCGGCGGCAACATCGGCAGGCGTACAAATCCGGCGCTCGATGTCGCCTATCCGCTGACGTTCTATCCCGACGTGACCGATTCCGCGTCGGCGAGCGCGATCACGCTGCATGCGGGCGATCGCGCCTCGGCTGACATCATGCTGCGAGTGGTGCCGGCGCTCCACGTGCGGATCAATCATTCCACCAGCGAGGGAGACCGGCAGCAGTTCGCCAGCGCGACGCTGGTGCAAATCATCTTCGACGGCATCGAAGTGCCCGTGCAAACCAGCACGCGCGGGATGGGCGGCAACGCCAACCTCGTCTCCGGAATTCCGCCGGGCCATTATCTGCTGCGCGTAACGCCCAACGCGCGCAGGTTCCAGCGCATGGCGCAGCCGCCGAATGAAGAATCGGAGCAGCCGGCGCGCGTGCGCGAGGTGGACTTGGTGTCAGATACGGAATTGGATGCGAGCGCGATGACGCCGACGGCCGCGGTCAGCGGAACCGTAAAGCTGGCGAACGGGCAGGCGCCGGCGAAACCGCCGGCCATCGTTCTGCGGCGGGGCGCGATGCGGCGCGCCTTCGACGCGCGCGCCAATGCGGGCGGCGAATTCGCGTTTCCACAGGGATTCGCCGCGGGAACTTACGAAGTGGTGATGAGCAGCGGCGATGACCTGTTCATCCGCAGCGTGACTGCAACCGGCGCGAAGATCGCAGGGCGCATGCTGCGCATCAGCGGCTCGGATGCGGTGAAGTTGTCGGTCGTGGTGAGCGCGGGAATGGGAAAGATCGAAGGCGTTGCATTGCGCGACGGAAAGCCGCAATCCGGCGCGATGATTTTGCTGGTGCCGCAAGATCCCGAAAACAATCTGCCGCTGTTTCGCCGCGATCAGAGCGACAGCGATGGCTCGTTCACGCTTTCGCCGGTCCTTCCGGGACGTTACACGCTGCTGGCGCTGGAAAATGGATGGGATTTGCAGTGGAGTGACGCTGCCGTGCTAAAGCCATTTCTGGCAAACGGCGAACCCATCCTGGTGGACACCAAGGGCAATCACAACATGCGCGTGAAGGTGCAGTAGAGAATTTCGGAGTGACCATCGCCTCGCAGCATCGCCTCTGGCCCACCAAGCCTGGGGATTCACCACCGAGACACCGAGTTCACCGAGATGCACCGAGCACATGTTCTTTCTTTTTGGGTGATGATTGGCTCGGTGTCTCGGTGGTTAGATTCCTCTCCCCAAATCAGTAGGTCTTGTACGGGTCCTTGGCGGGCGACTGGTCCGGCTCGGTAATGGTCTTCCAGGTCTCCATCTGGTCGCGGGTGGCGCGTTCGGGCGATTCGGGAGGCTGGCCGCGGCGGACGGTAACCGTGGTTCCGCCTCGGCAGGTGATCGTCCCAGTGACGCCGGGGTCCACGCTGGTGATCTGAACGTTGCCCGAGATGCAAATGAACTTGGTGACGTCGGGGTCGGAAGCGTCCACGCCAAAGTCGGTGCCGATGACGCCGGCGACGGCGGTGGGCGTCCGGACCTCGAACCTGCCGCCAGCGCGCGTGATCTTGGCGACCTGCGCGCGCAGCTTGCCGAAGTTGAGCTCGACCGAAGTCTGGCGCGAGGTGGGGTCGTGCCGGACGACGCGAAGCTGTGACTTGACGCCGATCGAGAGCACCGACTGATCGAGCAGCTTGATGCGGACGCGGCCCTGGTCATCGGTGCGGAGCAGATCGTTTTCCTGTATCTCGGCGCCGGGCGCGGCGGCCGCGGTGGAACCGGCGCGTTCGATCTTGACGCTGGGCAGCAGGGCGGAAACGCTGCCGGCGCGGGTGTCGGCGAAGCAGGTGGTGGTCAGGAGCAGGGTAAGAACGAGGGCGTGGCGCATGGGGTGAAGAGTGTAGCGGGATTGGGAGAATTTGTAATTGGTAATTTGCGGCGGCGTCGCTGGGACCGCCACGCAGAGGGTGGGCATATACACGAGGGCGCGTGTGCCACACGCGGGTGCCGCATCCTGGTGCCAAAAGTGAACCGGTGTACCGGAAGCGGAAGCGAAAGAAATCTTCCGTGGCAGTGCGGGATGAAAGTGGCGGCGCTATGGTTATTGTAGCAATGAGCGGTTGAATTGCCGGTAGTCGGAAAGGCAGGCGGCGACAAAATTGCGCACGGACTCTCGCCGGCAAAAGTCCGGAAGTGTTTCTCCTTGAACACCATTTCCAGCGGGAACGTAGCCGCCCGAAGGCGGACGATTTACGGGGCGACGATTGTGGTGCTGGCGGCAGGCGTCCCGATCGCGCAGTGGCCGACGTGGCGGGGCAGCGCACAGCTCCATACCCTGATGGAGCTTTCGGCCACGCTGGCGGCGCTGGTGGTGGGTATCCTGGCGCTGGTCCGGTTTTACAGCAAGAAAGACAACACGTTTCTCTTTATCGGCACCGGCTTCGTGGGAACCGGGCTGCTGGACGGCTACCACGCGGTAGTGTCGTCGCCGATCTTTACCCAGTATTTCCCTTCGCCACCGCCATCGCTGATTCCGTGGAGCGGGTTCGCGTCGCGGCTGTTCCTGTCCGTGCTGCTGTGGTTGAGCTGGGCTTTCTGGAAACGAGAAAAGAAGCTGGGAGGCTCGGGCCGGGTGCCGGAATCGCTGGTATACGGGCTGGTGGGTATCTGGACGCTGGCGTGCTTTTCGCTTTTCGTTCTCGTCCCGCTGCCGGTCGGTTACCACGCAGGGCCGGTGTTTCAACGCCCGCAAGAGTTGCTGCCAGTCTTGTTTTTCGTTCTGGCAGGTGTGGGGTACTTGCGCAAGGGCCGCTGGAAGCGCGATCCCTTTGAACACTGGCTGGTTATTTCCATCCTCCTCTGCGCCGGGCAATCGGTGTACATGTCCACGTCGGACAAACTGTACGACACCATGTACATCGCCTCACACGGGCTGAAGTTGCTGTCGTATATCAGTGCGCTTACCGGGCTGATCGTGGCCATGTACTACCTGTTCCTGCTGGAAGAGAGCATCGTGGCAGAACGGACGGAGAAGCTGCAGGAAGAAATCGTGGAGCGCAAGCGGGCGGAGGCCGGACTACGGGAAAGCGAGGCCCGGCTTAAGCTGATCCTGGATTCCGTGCTGACGGGAGTCGTGATCATTGATCCAACGACGCACCAGATTGCGGATGTCAATCCGGTGGCGCTGCGGTTGATCGGCCTGCCGAGGGAGCGAGTGGTGGGAGCGGAGTGCCACCAGTTCATCTGCCCGGCGGAAACGGGACGGTGCCCGATCACCGATCTTGGGCAGACGGTGGACAACTCCGAGCGGGTGTTGATCACGGCGACGGGCGAACGGCTCGCGGTCCTGAAGACGGTGGTGCGGGTGATGATTGGCGGCCGGGAACATCTGCTGGAAAGCTTCGTGGACATCAGCCAGCGCAAGCGCGCGGAAGAGCAGGTCCGGCTGCAGGCGACGGCGCTGGAATCGGCGGCGAATGGGATCGTGATTACAGATTCCAACGGCTCCATTCAATGGGTGAATCGCGCCTTCACTCTGCTGACCGGCTACAGCCTGGAGGAAGTGGCAGGAAAAAACCCGCGGATTCTGAAATCCGGGAAACAGGATGCGTCGTTTTACGAGAAGCTGTGGCACACGATCCGCGCAGGAAAAATTTGGACGGGAGAGCTCACCAACCGCAAAAAGGACGGGCAGCTCTACATTGAGTACATGACGATCGCCCCGGTGTTGTCTACCAGCGGGGAGATCACCAATTTTGTGGCGATCAAGCAGGACTTCACCGATCGCAAGCGGATGGAAGCGGAGATGATGAGGGCCAAGGAACTGGCCGAATGCGCCAACCGGGCGAAAAGCGAGTTCCTGGCCAACATGAGCCACGAATTGAGGACCCCGCTGAACGGAATCATGGGAATGACGGAACTCGCGCTGGATACCCGGTTGACGGCGGAGCAGAGGGAATACGTCAGCATGACGAAGGCGTCGGCAGAGTCGTTACTGGCGCTGATCAACGACATCCTGGACTTCTCCAAGATCGAGGCGGGCAAACTGGATTTCGAAGCGATCGAATTCGACCTGCGTAGCAGCCTGGAAATGACGCTCAAGACTCTAGCGCCGCGCGCCCACGAGAAGGGCTTGGACCTCAATTACAGTATTGGCCCGGAAGTGCCGGAAATCCTGGTGGGCGATCCGGGCCGGCTGCGGCAGGTGGTGGTGAACCTGGTGACGAACGCGATCAAGTTTACCGAGCAGGGAGAAGTAACGGTGAAGGTGCAAGCCGAGTCGGCGGAGGGGGCGGAGGTGAAGCTGCGCTTCGAGGTGATCGACACCGGGATCGGAATCCCCGCGGACCGGCAGGAACGGATCTTTGAAGCGTTTGTGCAGGTGGACGGCTCGACCACGCGGCGCTACGGGGGATCGGGGCTGGGACTGACGGTCTCGCGGCGGCTGGTGGAGATGTTTGGAGGCCGCCTGTGGGTGGAGAGCGAGTGCGGGAAAGGCAGCACGTTTCGTTTCACCGCGCAATTTGGCGTCGGAAGTCACCGAGAGAGTGTTGCGCCGCTGCCCATGGCCAAGCTGGAGGGCTTGCCCGTACTGGTGGTAGATGACAACCGCACCAATCGGCGCATCCTGGAACAAATGCTCACCGGCTGGCGACTGAAGCCTACCCTGGCCGAGAATGCCCGAAGTGCCTTGCAGCACCTGAAACAAGCGGCGGAAGCAGGCCGACCTTTTTCCCTGGTGCTGGTTGACTCGATCATGCCGGACGTGGATGGATTCACGCTGATCAGTCAGATCAAGGACGACCCGCGGCTTTCGGCGGCAACGATCATGATGCTGAGTTCGGGAGGACGTCGCGGCGATGGGGCGCGCTGCCGGCAGTTGGGCGTGGCCGCCTACCTGTTGAAGCCGATCGGCCAGTCGGAGCTGTTGAACGCCATCCTGCATGCGATGGGCAGCAAGGCCGAGAGGGCGGCGCCAGAGGCCCTGCTGGTAACGCGACACTCCGTGCGTGAGCACGGTCGAGGGCTGCGAATCCTGCTGGCGGAAGATAACCTGGTGAACCGCACACTGGCCGTCCGTTTGCTCGAGAAACATGGACACGCGGTGGAGGTGGCCACGGACGGTCGGGAGGCACTGTGGAAGTACAAAGCGGGAAAATTTGACCTGATCCTGATGGACGTGCAGATGCCGGAGGTTGACGGATTCGAGGCGACAGCCGCGATTCGGGAGATAGAGAAAACAACCGGCGCTCATGTTCCGATTGTGGCCATGACGGCGCACGCTTTGACCGGTGACCGGGAACGATGTCTGGCGGTGGGGATGGATGGATATATTGCGAAACCGTTCCGGGCGGAGGAGCTGCTGAACGAGATGGAGAAGCTGGAGCAAAAGGTGTGAGTTAGATCCCTTCTTGCAGGACTTGCGGCGGGAAGAACGGCACTCGCGAGGGCGTCCTTCGCGACATGGATTTCGAGGCGGCTAAGAGCAGCCCCGGCGGGGGCGCCGCGGCCTACAGCTTCGAAGTTTCTATTTTTCGCAAGTAGATCAGCAGCTCAAAAGAGAGCACACGCAAGGGCGCGTGTGCCACATGATATCCGCAATAGGAAAAGCGCGCTCGCGGGCGAGCGCGCTCCAGCCTTCTGTTTCTCGTTTATCAGCTAGCGGCGTCCGCGATCGCCGCCGCGGCCACCGCCGAAACCGCCGCGACTACCACCGCCGCTATGGCCGCGTCCGCCACGGCCACCGCGTCCGCCTCGTCCTCCACCACCGCCGCTGGGACGCCGGCCACCGGGGGCAGGGCCGCTGCCACCCTCAGGACGTGGGGCGCTACCGGCGCCGTGAGCCTCGGCGCGGTTGAAGTTGGGCTCGCCCTCTTGTTCGGGCTCGGGCTCTTCGGTAAATTCGCCGCCGCCTTCGAAGGTTACGGGAGCGCCGGCCGGGCTGCCTTCCAGGCTGGGCTCACCGCCGCCCATCTTGGCGCGCTGTTCCTTGAGAATTGCCTTGCGCGAGAGGCGAATGCGGTTGCCCTCCACGGAAAGCACTTTCACCAGCACCTGGTCGCCTTCCTTGAGTTCGTCGCGCACGTCCTTGATGCGGTGCTCGGCGACCTCGCTGATGTGCAGCAGGCCGTCGGTACCGGGAATGATCTCGACGAAGGCGCCAAAGTCGGCGAGCCGAACCACCGTGCCCAGGTAGGTCTTGCCGACTTCGGCGGTGGCGGTGATGTCGCCGATCATCTGCAGCGCCTTCTTCGCCGACTCCTGGTCGTTGGAGGCGACGTTGACGCGCCCGCTGTCCTCCACGTCAATCTTGACGCCGGTGGCCTCGATAATGCCGCGGATCACCTTGCCGCCCGGCCCGATGAGGTCGCGGATCTTATCGGTCGGGATCTGCAGAGTGTAGAAGCGCGGCGCGTACTCGGAGACCGCGGTGCGCGGCTCCGGCAGCGCCTGGTTCATGTGCTCCAGGATGTGCAGGCGGCCGCGGTTGGCCTGCTGCAGGGCTTCACGCATGATCTGCGGCGTGATCCCCATCACCTTGATGTCCATCTGCAGGGCGGTAATACCCGTGCCGGTTCCGGCAACTTTGAAATCCATGTCGCCGTAATGGTCCTCGGCGCCGGCGATGTCGGTAAGGATGGCGTACTCCTCGCCTTCCTTAACCAGGCCCATGGCCACGCCTGCTACCGGGGACTTGAGCGGAACGCCGGCATCCATCAGCGCCAGGGAGGCGCCGCAGACCGTCGCCATGGAGGACGAACCGTTGGACTCCAGGATGTCGGAGACCACGCGCATGGCGTACGGCCAGTCGGTTACGTCAGGCAGGACGCCGGAGAGGGCGCGCTCGGCAAGGGCGCCGTGGCCGATCTCGCGGCGTCCCGCGCCACGTAGAAATGCCACTTCACCCACCGAGAACGGCGGAAAGTTGTAGTGCAACATGAAGCGCTTCTTGGATTCGCCTTCGAACAGTTCCAGGCGCTGCATGTCGTCGGAAGTGCCCAGGGTGGTGGTGACCAGCGCCTGCGTCTCGCCGCGGGTGAAAATCGACGAACCGTGGGTGCGCGGCAGCACGCCGACTTCGATCCAGATGGGCCGCACCTGGTCGAAGGCACGCCCGTCGGGACGGCGGCGCTGCCCGATGACCTGCTCGCGGAAGATGCGCTCGCGCAGGATCTCGAAATTCGTGGAGAGCTGCTTGCGCTTGTCTTCGTCCTCTTCCGGAATGGCCTCCTTCAACTCGGTCTTGATGGCCTTGACCAGGCTATGGCTCTCGGCCTTGGGGTGCTTCTCGGTGTCGAGGGCGTCGGAGAGCTTGGCGCCGATGCGCTTGCGCAGCCCGGCAATGGCCGCTTCGTCCACCTGCGGAGCCTCGAACTGGCGCTTGGGCTTGCCGGCGCGCTTGGCAAGGTCGCTGATGGCGGCGGTGATCTTCTTGATTTCCGTGTGCGCGTACTCGATGGCATCCACGATCGTGTCTTCCTGCACCTGGCTGGCGCCGGCCTCGATCATGACGATGCCGTCGGCGGTCCCGACCACCATCAGGCGGAGCAGGCCGTCGCGCATTTCTTCGTAGGTCGGGTTGGTGATTAACTGGCCGTCCTTCAGGCCGACACGTACGGCGCCGACCGGACCGGCGAACGGGATGTCGGAGAGCGTCAGCGCGGCCGAGGCGGCGTTGATGGCGGCGACGTCGGGATCGTTCTGGGTATCGGCCGAGAGGCAGAAGGCGATGATCTGGGTTTCGCTGCGGAAGCCGTCCGGGAACAGCGGCCGCATGGGACGGTCAATCTGGCGGCTGGTGAGAATTTCGCGCTCGCTGGGGCGGCCTTCGCGTTTGATGAACCCGCCGGGGATGCGCCCGCCGGCGTAGGTGTACTCGCGGTAATCCACGGTGAGGGGAAAGAAATCAATGCCCTCGCGCGGTTCCTGGTTGGCGGTGGCGGTGCCAAGGACAACGTTGTCGCACGTGCGCACGACGACCGAGCCATGCGCCTGCTTGGCCAATTTGCCGGTTTCAAATGAGATGGTCTTGCCGCCGGTTAATTCAACGGTAACGGACTGCGTTTCTGGCTTCATTCCAATTCCTTCCAAGATGAGCGCACCGGAGGGGCCGTGGGCTGTGCGCGAGAGAGGGGCCGGCATACGCGAACGCCCCCACGCCAGCGCGGTGAGGCGCTGGTGTGGGCAAAAATGCCGGGAAGACGCAAACCTGCCGAGTCACAGACGGTGGTATCGGGGGCAATCGCTACTTGCGGATGCCAAGTTTCGAAATAACGTCTTTGTAGCGCTCGGTGTCGTATTTCTTGAGGTAGTCGAGCAAGCGACGCCGCTTGCTGACCATCATCAGAAGGCCGCGCCGGGACGCGTGGTCCTTTTTGTGCGTCTTGAAGTGCTCCGTCAACTGACCGATGCGCTCACTCAAGAGGGCGATCTGGACCTCGGGGCTGCCGGTATCGCTCACATGGGTGCGGTACTGGCCAATGACGGACTGCTTATGCTCTCGGGCTAACACGGAACTGGGTGCACTCCTGTAATTTTTCCGATCTAGTGTACGTCCAGCAGCGTACCATGCGCGGCGGAAGACTGTAAAGCTGCGCAGCAGCGATCTTTAGCCCTGCGCAATGGGGTCCATCCAACCCGGCAGCGGGGCGGTAGAATCTCAACTTGCAAGGCGCCAGACACGGCCACCAGGCTCCGGCGCAAGGCCGAATGACAACTCCAGTGCCATCGTCGGTGTTCATAGCATAAGAGGTTCCCAAGGAGTTCGCGTGTTCTGTCGGATTTGCGGTCATCAGAATCCGGAGCAATACGGGTTTTGCGGCATGTGCGGGAATGCGCTGGCGCCCGCAAGGGCGGCGGATCCGAAATCCCCGGTCGAGAAGGTCCCCTTCACGTGGGAGCGGGCGGCGCCCGAGGCGCCACGCGATCTCGCCACAGCGGTGGAACCGGTAGATACGCCGCACGAGCCGCCACAGCCGGAGTCGGCAGCCCCGGTGGCGGAACCAGCGCCGCGCAGCGACAAGTGGTGGGTGGATGAGGAGCCGAACGCGACCACCAGCGGCGGGCTGTCGATTCTGGGGCTGAGCAGCACTGACTCAGGCGAGGCCGGCAGGTACTCGTACCTGCTCGAAGAAGAACAGCCGTCGCGCACCGGGATGTGGGTATTCCTGGTGGTAGTGCTGGTTTTGGGCGGCGTGCTGTATGCGAAATGGCAGCCGATCCGGGATTACGTCCTGACCATGGCGCCCTCCCATTCGCGTCCGCAGCCGCCGCCCGCGCAAGACACGAAGAACGAGCCACCCTCCACCTCCGCTACCTCCGCGCCGGCCACCACGCTTGCCGGCAGCGATGCAGCGTCGCAGCCGGCGATCACCGCCGAGAGCAAGCCGGAGCAGAACCAGGCGGCGCAGCCCAGCCAGGAACTTCCCCACGCCGACCCGCAATCCTCCACCGCGGGCAAGCCTGACGACAGCCCGAAACCCACTCCTGCGCGCGCCAGCTCGGAGCGTGCGGCCGGGCCGGCATCGAAACCGGCGGCGGCGCAGATGGCGCCCGCACCGCAAGGCAATGCCGGTGGCGAACTGGTAAGCAGCGGGGAAAGGTATCTGTACGCCCGCGGGGTGGCACGGAACTGCGGCCAGGCAGTCACCTACTTCAATGCCGCCGCGGCAATGCAGAACCCGCAGGCGTTCAGCCACCTGGGCGCGCTGTACGCCACCGGGGAGTGCGTGCCGATGGACCGGGCGGTGGCCTACGCGTGGTTCCGGCGGGCCTATGCCAGGGAGCCCGGCAACCGCTACTTCGAGCAGAACCTGACCATGCTGTGGCGGGAAATGACGCCGGCCGAGCGGCAACGGGCGACCGGCAGGCAGTAGCCCGGAGTCAAGAGCTCGGAATAGCGGGCGCGGCCACGGATGCGCCCTTCGTTTTGCGCGGGAAGCAGGGCGAAAAGATCTGCCTCTGCCCAAGGCGCGTGGATGTGGGGCACCGCGGCGGGTCGGCCTTGCGGCTCACCCTGAGGAGGGTTGCAGGTCACTTGTAGCTGTGACAGGCGCGCTCCGGCGCAGTCTGATCCCGGTTGTTCGGGCAGATTCGGCGAACATCAAGCCAGGATCGTGGCGGGAATCACCCGCGAATGTGATTCGGCTCACTGCTTTGTTGCCCGCTGAGCCACACAATAGCCGCGGCTGAGGTGCAGTGTAGAACTCTATTTTCCCTCCGCCAATCCTGGAGTGCTGCTATCCGGCCTTTGTGAGCGTGAAAGGAGTTCTCATAATATGGCTCTGAAGGAAGTACTTAGGCAGAAAATCGAGGAGTTCCGTCCCCGTACTACCAAGCTCATCAAGGAATTCGGCCATGTCATTATCGACGAGGTGACCATCGAACAGACGATGGGAGGCGCGCGTGACATCCGCAGCCTGGTTACCGACATCTCCTACCTGGATCCGCAGGAAGGGATCCGGTTTCGCGGCAAGACCATTCCGGAGACGTTAGCGTTCCTTCCCAAGGCAAGAAATTCAAATTATCCGACGGTGGAAGCATTCTGGTACTTCCTGCTGACCGGCGAGTCGCCGAACCAGGCCCAGCACCGTGAAGTTCTCGGCGAATGGAAGGTTCGCCAAATGGTTCCTTCCTACGTGTGGGACGTCATCCGCGCCCTGCCCCGCGACAGCCACCCCATGGTGATGCTCTCCACCGGCATCCTGGCCATGCAGAAGGACTCCAAGTTCGCGCATTTTTACGGGTCGGGTAATTTCAACAAGATGGCGGCATGGGAATACGTCTACGAAGATGCCTTCGATATCGTGGCCCGTATCCCCATCATCGCCGCGTTCATTTACAACCTGAAGTATCGCAGCGATTTCCAGGTAGCGATCAATCGGGACCTCGATTCGGGCGCAAATTTCGCGCACATGATCGGGCAGTGCGACGAGTACAAGGATGTTGCCCGCATGTACTTCGTCCTCCACTCCGACCACGAATCCGGCAACGTTTCCGCTCATGCGACGCACCTGGTGCACTCGGCCCTCTCGGATCCTTACTATGCCTATTCCGCCGGCCTCAACGGCCTTGCCGGCCCCCTGCACGGCCTCGCCAACCAGGAGGTTCTGGACTGGCTGCTGAAGTTCGAGACGAAATACTGCAAGAATGAGGAGCCGACCAAGGAGTTGGTAACCCAGGCTCTGTGGGATACGCTCAAAGCCGGCCAGGTGATTCCGGGGTACGGCCACGCCGTTCTTCGCAAGACCGACCCGCGCTACATGTCGCAGCGCGAGTTTTGTCTGGCCACTCCGGGGCTCAAGGTTGATCCGCTGTTCAAACTTGTTTCCATGATCTTCGAAGTGGCGCCCGGTGTTCTGACGCAACACGGCAAGGCCAAGAATCCGTGGCCGAACGTCGATGCCCAGTCCGGCGTCATCCAGTGGTACTACGGGCTGCACGAATGGGACTTCTATACCGTCCTGTTCGGTGTCGGTCGCGCCCTCGGGTGCATGGCGAACATCACTTGGGACCGGGCTCTCGGAAGTCCTATCGAGCGTCCCAAGTCTGTCACCACACCGATGCTGGAGCAGTGGGCTGCGGAAGGTGGCCGCAAGTTGGGAACGGCTGCGACGAAAGCAGCTCCTGGTGTTGCTGCCGCTGCGACTGCCGCAATCACGGGCATTCGCTAGGTCGGGAAAAGGTCGGGGCCAGCCAATTGTCAGGTGGGATTGTTGACTAGTGATTTGTGATTTGGCGCGGACTTTGGCCCGCGCCAATTTTTCTTGCACGCAGCCGGGCGCGCGTGAGCGTGCGCGCGGGAACGGCAACATCATTAAAGCTGTGTCATCCCGAGCGAGGGCGCACGCCCGAGTCGAGGGACCCCTATTCTGCCAATGCCGTCCGCGCGGCCCGTAGGCATTTCAATCCGAACTGTGTGCTTGCCTTTGACTACCACCGAAAGCGGCGGGCGGGAGCGTCCGGCGCTTTTGATTTTGAGTGCAAGACAGAACGGCCCCGGCGAGGGCGCCGGGGCCGTCGATCTTGAATGGTTCGGGTCCGCTGAAACTGAAACTGAAACTTGAAACTGCCGTTCAGTGGACTTCGAGCGCCTTGACGTGAGACTCGGATTCCTCCGCCGTGGCAGCCTCGCCGCACGCCTGCGACTCGCCGTACTCGAATCCTTTGTCGAACGCCTTCAAGTTCAGCTCCTTGAAAGCCGGGGGTACGGAGTCGGCAACGGCCTGGCGCATGCACTCAGGCTTTACCAGGTTGGAAACGGCGGCGAAGAAGCCGACCATCACGATATTGAGCACCATTTTCTTCCCCAGCTCTTCGGCCAGCCGGGTTGCCGGGCAACTGAGCACCTTGGTGCCGGGAGGCAGATGGCTGACCCGCACCAGATCCTGCTCAATGACGAGCGTACCGCCCTCTTTCAACTCCGGCGCGAACTTGCTGTACGCCTCCTGCGACATGACAATCAGGATGTCCGGCTGGGTGACGTAGGGATACAGGATGGGCGAGTCGGACAGGATCACCTGCGCGCTGCAGGCGCCGCCGCGGGCTTCGGGCCCGAAGCTCTGCGTCATGGTCGCGTAGTCGCCTTCGAATATCGAAGCCGCCTTGCCCACGACGATGGCGGAAAGGATTACGCCCTGCCCGCCAAACCCGGCGATGCGAATCTCCGTGAGTTGCATCAGTAGTCCTCCCCGCAGCAGCCGGCTGCGCACTCATCCACGTAGCGATCGCCGAGCGACTCGACAAACTGCTCGCGCGCGGCGTTGATGTAATCGGGGCGGTCGCGGTCCACGAACTTGCCCACAATGATCTCGCCCGACTTGGTCAGGCCGATCTCGCTGGTGGAGGCGCCGTTCTTGATCTTGCTGTGCTCTTTGTAGAACTTCATGGCGTCGAGGCCGTCGCCCATCCGGTTGCGGCGCTGGTAGAGCGTCGGGCAGGGCGAGAGGATCTCGATGAAGCAGAAGCCGGGCTTCTTGAAGACCTCGGTCATGGAGCGCGCGATCTGGCGAACGTGGAACGTCGTCCAGCGCGCGACATAGACCGCGCCCGCGGCCTCCACCAGGTGCGACAGGTTGAAGGTCGGGTCGAAGGTGCCGTAGGGGTGCGTCGAGGTGATGACGTGCCCCGGCGTGGTGGGCGCCGTCTGGCCGCCGGTCATGGCGTAAATCAGGTTGTTGACGCAAATCACCTTGATGTCCACGTTGCGGCGCGCCGCGTGGATCAGGTGATTGCCGCCGATGGCGGAGAGGTCGCCGTCTCCGGAGTACACCACCACGTTCAGCTTCGGATTCGCCAGCTTCAGGCCGGTGGCAAACGGGATGGCGCGTCCATGCGTGGTGTGGAACGAATCCAGCTTCACGTAGCCGGCGACGCGGCCGGTGCAGCCGATGCCGGACACGATGGCGAGATTTTTCAGGTCCACCTTGGAATCCAGCAGCGCCCGCGCAAAGCAGTTGACGGTGGTGCCGATGCCGCAGCCCGGGCACCAGATGGTCGGCAGGCGGTCGGTGCGCAGAAACGGCAGAACGGGATTGATCGGGATCGTGCTCATTGGTTCGCCTCCACGATGGCCTTCACGATGTCGTTGGGATCATGCACGCCGCCGCCGGCGTGCGGGACGTGAATGGTCTTGGCGGCGCCGTGCGCCGCGCGTTCCACCTCGAGCACCATCTGACCGAGGTTGAGCTCAGGGACGACGAACGCTTTCACTTTCTGCGCCAGGTCGCGAATCGTTTTTTCCGGGAACGGCCAGGCCACGATCAGCCGCAACTTCCCTACCTTCAGCCCTTGCCCGCGGGCGATACCAATGGCCCGCTGCGCCACCCGCGAAGTGATGCCGTAGGAGACGACCACCACGTCGGCGTCGTCGAGGTGTTCGGCCTCGTAGAGGACCAGGTCCTTTGCGGTGTCGATCTTCGCCCGCAGGCGCTTGACGAGTTTGTCCTGAACGGGGACGGTCATGTTGGGATAGCCGCGCTCGTCGTGCGTCAGCCCGGTGATGTGGAAGCTGTAGCCTTCGCCGGCGTGCGCCATCTCGGGGACAAGCGAGCCGTCGCCGTTGCACTCGTAGGGCTTGTAATCGGCGGGCGATTTTTTGGTGTGCTTGCGCGGCGTGACGTCGAGCTGGTCGGCGGGAGGAATGACTACCTTCTCCGTCATGTGGCCGACACATTCGTCCATCATCACCATCACGGGGACGCGGTATTCCTCGGAAAAATTGAAGGCTTTGATGGTCAGGTCGAAGCACTCCTGCGGCGAATTCGGGCAGATGGCGATAATGCCGTAGTCGCCGTGCGAACCCCAGCGGGCTTGCATCATGTCGGCTTGCGCCGGCAGCGTGGGCAGGCCGGTGGAGGGGCCGCCGCGCTGCACGTTGACGAACACGCACGGCGTCTCGGTCATGGCGGCGTACCCGATGTGCTCCATCATCAGCGAGAAGCCCGGGCCGCTGGTGACGGTAAACGCCTTGGCGCCGCCCCAGACCGCGCCCTGCAGGCAGATCGAAGCCGCCAGTTCGTCTTCCATCTGGATGAACGTGCCGCCCACCGTCGGAATGCGCAAGGCGAAGCGCTCCACGACTTCGGTGGACGGCGTGATCGGATACCCGGAGGCGAAGCGCGCCCCGGCGGCGAGACAGCCTTCGCAGCAGGCGTGGTCGCCGTCGAGAAAATGCGTGCCGGTTAGAACCCCGGCGGGATCAGCGTGCATCGCTGGCCTCCTTCTCCGTCGCGCTCGCCGGTTCGGCCGCGTTGAAGCGATACCCGAATATGGCGAAGTCGGGACAGTACATGCCGCACAGGTCGCAGCCGCTGCATTTTTCCGGCGCGACCATTTGCGGCGGGTGGTATCCCTTGGAATTGAATGCCGAGGAGAGCGCCAGGACTTTCGTGGGACAAAACTCGACGCAGAAGCCGCACGCTTTGCACCGCTCGACGTGAATGGAAACGCTGCCTTTGGCCATCCGATCCTCTTTCACCGGGGGCTGTGGCCGGTATCACGAAACGACGTGATCTGTTTTTTTCCGTGCCGGACGCCCGCAGGTGGAGGCCGGCGGGACTATCGGCCAGAGAACCCTTGAATTTGCGGTCAAGACAAACGGTGTGCGATGGCACATCCTCAACCAGTAAGGATTGTGCGCGCAGCATGATGCAGGCGTGTATGACGCGGGTCACAAGTTCATGTGAGGAAAGACACATCGGGCGCGAATGGTCGGACCAATTTCTCCGCCGCGCAACCCCGCTTTGTATAGAATCGAACCCAACGCGAGGTGAGTCATGGCATACGCAAACATCCGCTTCGACAACGACGGGCCGCTGGGAATCCTGACCCTGAACCGGCCCAACCGGCGCAACGCGCTCTCGCTCGACATGATGCTGGAGGTGATCGAGTGCTTGCATCGCGTCGGCGGCGACAGCACCGTGCGCGCGCTGATCCTGGCGGCCGAGGGCAAGGTGTTTTCCTCGGGCCATGACTTGAGCGAAATGGTGGGCCGGAACATCAACGACTACCGGCGCATCTTCGATGTTTGCGCGGAAATGATGATGAAGCTCCAGGCCATCCCGCAGCCGGTGGTCGCCGAGGTGCAAGGCATGGCGACCGCGGCGGGATGCCAGTTGGTCGCCACCTGCGACCTGGCCATCGCGGTGGAGGAGGCAACCTTCGCAACCCCGGGAGTGAAAATCGGATTGTTCTGCACCACCCCGATGGTGGCGCTGAGCCGCGCCGTCGGGCGCAAGCGCGCGCTGCAGATGCTGATGACGGGCGATCCGGTGAATGCGCAGACCGCGGCCGAGTGGGGCTTGATCAATGCCGTGGTGCCGGCAGCGGAGTTGCGGGCACGCACCAGGGAGCTGGCGCTGAAAATCGCCGGCGCCAGCCCGCTGACCCTCGCCATCGGCAAGCAGGCCTATTACACGCAGATCGATCTCGACCAGCCCAAGGCGTACGCCTACGCCAAAGAAATCATGAGCATGAACTCCATGGCAGCCGACGCGCAGGAAGGGATTTCGGCGTTTCTGGGAAAACGGGCGGCGTGCTGGGCGGGAAAATAATGCAGTGGCTAGAACTGGTTTCAAGAATCGGTTTTTGGGAAGGGCACGGCTTCAGCCGTGCCGCTCGAGGCCGCAAAATAGTGGGCTTTAGCCCCTGAGGGATATTTTTTCTAAGGCGAAAATATATTCTTGAAACCAGTTCTAGTTGTTGGTTGCTGGTTCCCGCAGCGCGCTCGCCAAGCGGTCCAGGCCTTCGCGCGTCATTTCCGTGTCACCGCCGACGCCAACCCGGAAATGCTAATGAAGCAGTGGCTAGAACTGGTTTCAAGAATCGGTTTTTGGGAAGGGCACGGCTTCAGCCGTGCCGCTCGAGGCCGCAAAATAGTGGGCTTTAGCCCCTGAGGGATATTTTTTCTAAGGCGAAAATATATTCTTGAAACCAGTTCTAGTTGTTGGTTGCTAGTTCCCGCAGCGCGCTCGCCAGGCGGTCCAAACCCTCGCGCGTCATTTCCGTGTCACCCCCGACGCCAACCCGGAAATGCTGCGGCGCGCCGAAAAACTTTCCCGGAACCACCGTCGCCTCGTACTTGTCGCGCAGCACCGTGCACAGTTTTTCGACTGTGCCCTGGCGCAGCCGGGGGAAAGCGACCGTGCCGAACTCCGGGCGCACGATTTCCAGATCGGCGCAGGAATCGAAGAAGCGGTTGAGCAGCGCGCGATTTTTCTCCAGCAGCCCTCTTGCGCGCGCGGCGATCTTCCCCAGGTTGTCGAGCGCGATCACGCTCAGCAGTTCTGCGGCATGAACCGGGCTGGCCGCGTACAGATCGTTGATGCGCCAGAGACGCTCCGCCAATCCTGGCTCGGCGAGAATCCATCCGCAACGCAAGCCGCTCAAGCCGTAAGCCTTCGTCAAACTACTCGTGACCACAAATGTCTTCGGGTCGAGGTGGAAGGAAGACGGCGGCGTGCGCTCGAACGCCATGTCCAGGTAAACCTCGTCCACCAGCACGCGCGCGCCGGCGCTGCGCGCGATCTTGCCGACCTGTCGCAGGGCTCCCTGGTCGGCCAGCACTCCGGATGGATTGTGCAGGTTGGTGATGATGATGAGGCGCGTGCGCGGCGTGAGGCGGCGCTCGATTTCGCGCGGTTCAAGACGGAAGCCGTCTTCCATGCGGCGCTCGAAATGCCCGACCTCGAGACCGAGGAAGCGCGCCGTGGTGTCGAGCAATTCATAGCCGGGACTTTCGGCCAGGACGTGATCGCCGGTTTCGGTGGTGCCGGCGATGGCGACGTTGTTCGCCAGCGACGTGCCCCCGTTGATATACACCACGCACTCGGGCGCGACTTTGTTTTTCGCCGCCAGGCGCTCGATGAGCGGCTGGTATCCGTACTCTGTGGGGCCATTGATCTCCAACTGCTCAATGGTGACCGGCAGTTCGGACAGCGGGTAGCTCATGATCCCGCTGGTCGCCAGGTTGAAGCGCGACGAGGAGCGCAGCTTGGAGAATTCCATGTAGGGCGAAACTATCGTGGTGCGATTCATCTTGCGGCCGCACTTTCCTTCCGCCGCCTGCTCCAGAAAAAGTACACCGGCACCCCTGCCGCCAGGATCGCCATGCCGACCAGGCTGTTGGCAGGATAGCGGTAAATCGTGTTCGCCACCACCAGCCAGCAGGCGGCTACAAACAATGCGGTGGTCACGGGATGTCCGGGCACGCGGTATCCCTGATGGGTGCGGTCGCGCCGGCGCAGGACAAAGATGCAGGTCGCGGTCAGGCCGAAAAATATGAAATCCATGGCGACCACGTAGTTCAGGATCTGCTCGTAGCGGCCGGATGCGGCGATCACCATGGTCCACACGCTTTGCAGGATGATGGCCACCACCGGCACGCGGGTTCTGGGATGGATGCGGGCCACGGCGCGGAAGAACAGCCCATCGTCGGCCATGGCGAAATAGACGCGCGGCGCGGTGAGGATTGACTGGCTGAGAAAACCCAGCGTGGAGATCGCGATCCCCACCGCAATCAGCCTGACTCCGGTTTGTCCGAGCGCGATGCGCATCACCGCCGACGCCGGAGTATGCGTTTCGGCCAAGCTGGCAGCGCCGAGCGCGCGCACGCAAACCCAGCTCACGCCGACGTAGAGCGCGATCACGCCGCAGACGCCGATCAGCAGCGCGCGCGGCAGGTTGCGCCGCGGATCCTTGATTTCGCCGCCGATAAAGTTCGCCGTCTGCCATCCCCCGTAGGCGAACAGCACCGGGACCATGGCGGCGCCGAACATCGAGAACAGATGGAGCGACGGCCTCTCGCCCACCATCGGATGCAGCACAAATTGCGACGGCCGCCCCAGCAGGAACGCGCCACAGAAAACCAGCGCCGTGATGGCGACAATCTTCAACACCATCAGACCGCTCTGCACCGCGCTTCCCTGCTTCACGCCGAGGCAGTTGATCACCGTCAGCACGGCAAGCGCCACTGCGGCCAGCAGCCACTCCGAAGCTTGCGTACCGGCGAGGTCGAGGAAATAACGCGCAAAGGTGATCGAAACCGCCGCCATGCCTCCGGTCTGAATCACCAGCAACAGCACCCAGCCATACAGAAATGCGACCGCCGGGTGGTAGGACTCGCGCAGGTAGGCGTACTGGCCGCCGACGTCGGGCATGCGCGCGGCCAGTTCGGCATAGACGAATGCGCCGGCGAGCGCGATCATCCCGCCGACCACCCACGCGCCCAGGATCAGCATGGGCGTGTGCACCTGCTGCGCGACGACGTAGGGATTGATAAAAATGCCGGCGCCGACGATCCCGCCCATCACGATCATGGAGGCGTCGAACAGCCCCAGCCTGCGGGCCAGCGTCGCTGGCTTCGGCTGGGCAGCGGGCGGGTTGGGCGCGGAACTCAAGAGGGTTGTCGGTTATCGGTTATCGGTTTGCGGTTGTTGGTATTCGCGTACACAGTTGGGGCAAGTGCGTCCGGGGAATCGGTGCGGGCGTATTCGTACCACATCGAAACGACCGCCAAAACACCGAGAACCGACAACCGAAAACCGAGAACCGCTTGCCGAGTTTACCTCGCCCGCACCGCAAGAGTATCGTTTCAGCCATAAAACGACGGAGGTGTTCCATGGCGACCTGTGTCATTCTCAGCGCCGCTCGTTCAACACCAGAAAGGCCACACACCACCGCATGATGTACCGCGACCGATACGACGCGGGTGAAACCCTGGCGGAACGCCTGCGCGAGTTCGCCGGACGGCCGGACGTGCTTGTGCTGGCGCTGCCGCGCGGAGGCGTGCCCGTCGGCTACGTGGTGGCGCGTGAGTTGGGCGTCCCCCTGGACGTGTTCGTGGTGCGCAAACTGGGCACGCCTGGGCAGCCCGAGCTGGCCATGGGCGCGATCGCCTCCGGTGGAGTGCGCGTGCTCAACCGCGACGTGGTGGATTCGTTCGCCATTCCCGACTGGGCCATCGAGCAGGTCACGCGCCAGGAAGAAGAGGAGTTGCAACGGCGCGAGCGCCAGTACCGCGGCAACCGTTCGCCGCTGGACGTGCGCGGCAAGACCGTGATCCTGGTGGACGACGGGCTGGCCACCGGTTCCACCATGCGCGCAGCCTCGGCGGCACTGCGCAAGGCAGGCGCGGCAGGAATCGTGGTGGCGGTGCCGGTGGCCTCGCGCGCTACCTGCGATCAGCTTCGCGAGGAAGGAAACGACGTGGTCTGCGCCACCACTCCGGAACCGTTTTTCGCCGTCGGCCAGTGGTACAAGGATTTCGCCCAGACCAGCGATGAAGAAGTGCGCGACCTGCTGGATCGCGCGGTGGTCAGCGACGGCAGCCAATAACTTGGGGGGAGCCATGGAGCAGGTCGAACAAGTCCGGATTCCGGTCGGCGCAGTCACCTTGGACGGTGACTTGATGGTGCCGCCCCATGCGCGCGGTATTGTACTGTTCGCGCATGGCAGCGGCAGCAGCCGCCACAGCCCGCGCAACCGCTTTGTCGCCGAAGTCCTGCGCCAGGCCGGCCTTGGTACCCTGCTCATGGATTTGCTCACGCCGCCGGAAGAAGCGGTGGACAACTTCACCTCGGAACTGCGCTTCAACATCCCCCTGCTGGCGCAGCGGCTCGCAGTCGCCACCGAGTGGCTGCACCGGCGGGAGGACATGTCGGGCTTCGACCTCGGCTACTTTGGCGCGAGCACCGGCGCAGCGGCCGCGCTGATCGCGGCCGGCGATCTTCCCGGCCTGATCCGCGCCGTGGTCTCGCGCGGCGGACGTCCCGACCTGGCCGGCGATGCTTTGTCACGCGTGCGGGCGCCGGCACTGTTGATTGTCGGCGGCAACGATGGGCCGGTAATCCAAATGAATCGCGATGCCTTCGATCAACTCGGGGCTGAAAAAAAGCTGGAGATCGTCCCCGGAGCGACGCATTTGTTCGAAGAACCCGGCGCGCTGGAAGAGGTGGCGAAGCTGGCGCGGACGTGGTTTGCGCGATACCTCGGCGCCCGGCGCGACACTCGCGTGGCGTAATCTGGCTTCGTAGTTTCAGTTTCACTTTCAGTTTCTGCCCTGAAACTGGCAACTGGAAACCAGCTGAAACTGAAACTCGAAACTGAAACTCTTTTTTGCAAGGAGACAACCATGAAAGCGATTCGCGTGCGGGAGTTCGGCGCTCCCGAAGTCCTGCGCATGGAAGAAGTGCCCGACCCGCGTCCCGGACGCGGCGAAGTCCTGGTGCGCATCCGCGCCGTCGGCGTCAACCCGGTGGACACCTACATCCGCAGCGGCCAGTACGCCATCAATCCACCGTTGCCCTACACGCCAGGGTCGGACGCTGCCGGCGACGTGGAAGCGGTGGGCGAGGGCGTTTCCAGTTTCCGTCCCGGCGATCGCGTGTACATCTACCGCTCGCTGAGCGGCGCCTACGCTGCAAAGGCGCTGTGCACGGAGGCGCAGGTGCATCCGCTTCCGAAAAATGTTTCCTACGCGCAGGGAGCCGCGATCGGGGTGCCGTACACGACTGCGTATCGCGCCCTGTTTCACAAGGCGCAGGCGCGGCCGGGCGAGACGCTGCTGGTACACGGCGCCAGCGGCGGTGTGGGAGTTGCCGCGGTGCAGTTGGGACGCGCAGCCGGTATGACCATCGTCGGCACCGCCGGTACCGACAAAGGCAAAGAGCTGGTGGCACGCGAGGGCGCGCACCACGTGGTGGACCACAACGCTCCCGATGCGCAGGAGCAGTTGATGAAGCCGACCGGCGGGCGCGGCTTTGACGTAATTCTGGAAATGCTCGCCAACAAGAACCTGGCGAAGGATCTGGCGATGCTGACAAAGTTCGGACGCGTCGCGGTCGTCGGCAGCCGCGGCGCGGTCGAGATCAACCCGCGCGATATCATGGGCCGCGACGGCGCCATTATCGGCATGACATCGTTCAACATTTCCGACCAGGACCTTGCCGGCATTCACGCCGCGCTGGTCGCCGGCCTGGAGAATGGCACTCTGCGTCCGGTGATCGGGCAGGAGTTGCCGTTACAAGATGCTGCGCGCGCGCATCAGGCGGTCATGGAAGCGGGCGCGTACGGAAAAATTGTGCTCGTACCTTGATCTCTCATCCGCGAGGACTGCGTCATGTACTGTAACGCTTGCGGCAAGTCCATTCCCGACGACGCGCGCCTGTGCCCGTACTGCGCCAAAGCGGTGGCCGGCGCGGCGGCGGTCACCCATCAGTTAATCCGGCCGCGGCAGGGCCGGGTGATTGCCGGCGTCTGTGCCGGACTGGCACGGCACTTCGGCTGGAGCATCACGGCGCTGCGGCTGGTCTGGCTGCTACTCTTCCTGTTCGCCGGCGCCGGCGGCCTGCTCTACCTCATCCTCTGGATCGTCATTCCCAACGAGTGAGCGGCGGGAAAGTGGGATTGCGTAATCGGGGAATGGCAACAGTAACGCGCATTCTCTTTCTACTTTTCCCGGTTACACAATTGCACTTTCTATCGAAGATCTGGCGGGTGACATATCGTGGCACGGTGTAATTACCCATGCAAAAATGGGAATCATGCGCATTTTGGGAGCCGGCGCAAATCCTGGCGCATTTTTTTGCGCAACCTGCGCCCGCGCAGGCCGCATCATCGTAATTGCAGTGCGCAAAGCCCTCCCCCATCCCCGACCCGAACGCGGCTTGGTTTACCGCGATCTCGACGGGCAGCTTGTCCGCCTGGTGAAGCTGACGAAAAATCTGTGCACCTGGGTTCCTATTACGCAACGCGAGGCCGCCCGGCAAGTCACGCACCGCGATTACTTTCTGCGCCGCTTCACCCCGCTGAAGAAGTCCAACCTCAAGAAGGCCGCCTGATAATCTTCCGACTTATCTCCGGTTGTCCGTCACCGGCTCGGGATGGATCAGCACCCGGAACAGTTCCGGGGCCTCCTGCTTTAACCGGATCTCCAGTTCCGTCTGGATGTCGTGCACGCGCGACAGCGGTAGCGTGTCCGGCAGCGTGCAATGGCACGACAGGTAGAGCTTGTCGCGCACGCGTTTGACCGTGATCTCGTGAATGTCCACCACTTCGGCAACATGGCGGGAAATCTTGCGCACCGCTTGTTCCAGGCGCCGGTCGCGCGCAATCTCGCTGCCTGCCTCGATGGTCGCCGGTTCGCTCTCGATGTGCGTCAGGATGGAGGAAATCTCCGGCAGCTCGCGGCGGATCTCCGTTTCCAGCACCGTCACCTGATCGTGCGCCTCCTTCAGGCTGAGGCGCTCATCCAGTTCCAGGTGCTGCTCCACGTGCAATCGCCCGGCCAGGTCCTGCACGCTGATGTCGTGGACGTTGAAATTATCGCGCGCCGCCACGGCACGGATGCGCTCGAAGATGTTCTCCCCGCCGCGCGCCCGCGGTACCGAATGCACCACCACGTCGGCATCCGGCAGTACGCGGTGCACCGCCTCGGTCACCCGCTGCCCCAGTTGCTCCGATTTCTGGAAGGTGACGTTGCGGTGCATGCCGATGTCCAGGTCCGCGAAATAGCGGTTCCCGGCCCGCCGGATGCGCGCCCGGTCCACCTCCAGCACGCCCTCCACCCTCGACACCTCGCCGATGATCTGCCCCCGCACGCCCGCCGGCGCCGCATCCAGCAGCGCGTCAATCGTCTGCCGCGCCAGCCGCCAGCTCACGTACACCACCACGCCGGCCACCATCAGCGCCGCCATCGGGTCGGCGCTTTGCAGCCATGGCACGTTCCAGCGTTCGCCCGCCATCACCAGCGTCAGGCCGGCAATCACCACCGTGCTCGACCACACGTCGGTGCTGAAGTGCAGCGCGTCGGCATGCAGCGCCTGGCTGTCCCACTTGTCCGCGATCCGCTTCAGCCGCCGCGACCGCCACACGTCTACCACGATGGAAACCAACATCACCAGGAAGGCCGCGACGCTCGGCTTGATGTGCACGTGGTGGTAGAACAGCCGCTTGGTCGCTTCGTACACGATCCAGACGCAGGTCAGCAGCAGCAGTCCGGTCTCGATGAAGGCGGAAAAATTTTCGATTTTGCCGTGGCCGTACTGATGTTCGGCGTCGGCGGGCTTGTCGGAAACACGCACCGACATCAGCGTGATCACCGCCGCCACCAGGTCCAGCGCGGAGTGCGCCGCTTCCGACAAGATGCCCAGCGAACCGGTACTGATGCCGACAATGGTCTTCAGCACCGTGATCCCGATCGCCGCATAGACGGAGTTCTGCGCCACCGCGCGCTTTTCCCCGCGCATCGCCTCCATGGTCAGCGTGGCCGGCGCATCCCCCATCCCGGGATTATCTCATTCCGAGTCCCGTGGCCCGTGTCCCGAGTCCCGTGGCCCGAGTCGCGAGACGCGGGCAAATGCTTTCGAGTTGTTGCCGGCTCCGCTGCGACCTGGGTCGCAACTCGCAACTCGGGACTCGGGACTTCGGCTCGTGTTAGGATTCTGGTTTTGGAGCCAGCCGAATGTACCGACTGTTCGCCTTAGTTTTGTTCTCAGCCCTCGCTTTTTCCCAGGCCGCGCCGCCCGCGAAAAGCGCCCCGGCAACGACGCCGCAGACTGCCAAGCCGGCAACCCCGGCCAAGCCCGCCGAAAAGGCGGAGCTTCCGCCCACCGCGGCGGTCATCACCATCGAGGGCATCTGCAATGGCAAGGTCCCGGCCACGCCCTCGGCCGAGTGCAAAACCGTGATCACCCGTGCCGAGTTTGAAAAGCTGGTGGACGCGCTCGATCCCCAGATGCCCAGCGCGCGCCGCCGGCAGCTCGCCGACGCCTACTCCCGCATGCTGGTGATGAGCGACGTGGCCGAACAGCGCGGCATCCAGAACACGCCGGAGGCGCAGCAGATCCTTCACTTCACCCACATGCAGGCGCTGATGCAACTGCTGGGCCGGGAAATCCAGAAGGAAGCCGCCAAGGTCCCGCCCGCCGAAACCGAGAAGTACTACAACGAGCATGCGCCGCAGTACGAGCAGGCCAATTTCCAGCGCATCTTCATTCCCAAGATGCCTGCCAGCGGAGAAACGCCCGCCGACGAGAAGACGCTGGAAGCCGAGGGCCAGAAGATCCGCGCTGCCGCCACTGCGGGTGGCGACTTTGAGAAGCTGCAGAAGCAGGCCTATGACGATCTTGGCCTCAAGACCCCGCCGCCTCCCACCGCCACCGGAATGCAGCGGCGGGAGAGCCTCCCGCCCAGCCAGGCCAAGGTCTTCGATCTTCAGCCGGGACAGATTTCGGAAGTGATGAACGAACCCGGCGGGCTGTACATTTTCAAGCTCGACTCGAAGAAGAAACTCGCGCTCGCCGAGGCCACCCCGGAAGTCAATCGCGTGCTCGAACAAGAGCGGATGAAGGACGCCGTGGACAAGCTGACCAACAGCGTCAAGCCGGAGCTCAACCAGGAGTATTTCGGAGCGCCGGCGGGCCCGGGCGCTATGCCCGCGGGACAACCGGGTGCAAGTGCTCCGGCGCGTCGCCCGCCGGCAACGCCGCCGCCGTCGAAACCGCCCAGCCCGTAAGGCCGACTATGCCCGACAACTCCTTCGACATCGTCAGCAAGATTGACCTGCAAGAGGTCTCCAACGCCATGCAGCAGGCGATGAAGGAGATCCATACCCGCTTCGATTTGAAGGATTCCAAGTCGAGCATCGCGCTGGAGGGCAAGGACGCCATCATTCTCTCCTCGGCCGATGACTACAAGCTCAAGGCGATCAACGACGTTTTCCAGCAGAAGCTGGTCAAGCGCGGGGTGCCGCTGAAAGGGCTCACCTACGGCAAGGTCGAGCCCGCCGCCGGCGCCACCGTGCGCCAGCGCATCACCATGCAGCAGGGCATCCCGATCGAGAAGGCGCGCGAGATCGTCAAGAAAATCAAAGACTCCAAGAAGAAGGCCCAGGCATCCATTCAAGGCGACCTGGTGCGCGTCAGCGGCCGCGATCGCGACGCCCTGCAGGAGATCATCGCGCTCTTGCGTAACTCCGATTTCGGCATTGATATGCAGTTCACGAATTACCGGACTATTTAGTTCTCGAATACCCTAGCTGTTCGTTCCTGATGGCCGGGATTCTTGAGGACACGCAAATGTAAGCGGTTGTCATCCCGAGCGCAGCGAGGGATCCAGGTTCTTTCGGCCAACGACAAACGACGAACAGCTAACGACCGACCCCTGACGACTGAAGACTGACGACTGACGACTTCATGTCCACCACCGCTACCAACGCGCGCGAAGTTTTCGAGCTCATAAGCGACGATCTCGCCGCCATCGAGCGCGAGTTCGGCCGCGACACGGTCTCCAGCGTCCGCGTCATCACCGAGATCGGCGAGTACCTGCGCGCCGGCGGCGGCAAGCGCATCCGTCCCGCCCTGCTCCTGCTCTCTTCCAAGCTGTTCGGCGACGGCCACCGCGGCGTCATCCAGCTGGGCGCGGTAGTCGAAATCATCCACACCGCCACGCTGGTTCACGACGACATCATCGACGAGGCCCAGACCCGCCGCGGCCGCGCCGCCGCCAACACCCAGTGGGGCAATTCCAAGTGCGTGCTTGCCGGCGACTGGCTGTACATGCAGGCCTTCAAGATCGCCATCCAGCAGCGCAATTTCCGCGTGCTCGACGTATTCGTCGATCTCACTCAAATGATGGTGGAAGGCGAGCTGCTGCAGATGGAAAAGCTCGGCCGCCTCATCTCGCTCGACGAGCATTTCGACCTCATCTACCGCAAGACGGCGTGCCTGTTCTCCACCTGCATGCGCCTCGGCGCCATTCTCGGCGGCGCCACCTCCGAGCAGGAAGACAAGCTCGCGCTCTACGGACGCTCCACCGGCATGGCGTTTCAGATCGTGGACGACGTCCTCGACCTAACCGCCTCGGAAGATATCCTGGGCAAGCCCGTCGGCAGCGATCTCCGCGAAGGCAAGGTGACCATGGCGGTCATCCACGCTCTCGAGCGCTGCACCCCCGAGGAACGCGAAAGGATTCAGACCGTGATGGACGAGCGCGCTTTCCGCAGCGTCTCCCACCCCCAGATTCTCGACATTCTCAGCCGCTACGGCTCGCTTGACGCCGCCCTCGCCCGCGCCTCGCAGTTCGCCGAAGACGCCCGCCGCGCCCTCGGCAACTTCCCGGACTCGGAAATCAAGCGCGCCCTGCTCTGGGTTCCCGACTTCGTCGTCGCCCGCGAAAAATGACGGCGTTGGGCGGGCGTGAGGCGCGAAGCGCCGGGAGTCCGCCGAGCCTGCCCTGAGCGCAGTCGAAGGATCTCCTGACCTGCGCGGAATTTACACACGGACATGGTGTCCTTCTCGCCGCACGCGCTTATCCCCGGCACAGCGAGGAATTTCTGTTTGCGCTGCCGATAACCCACCCATGAAATACCAGGAATGAAAAAACTTTTTCTCGCGCCGCGATACTCCTGCTCTTGCTTCGGCGTTAAGATAGCTATCACTCCTTCCGCGCCACGGAGGGTGCTGGCTGCTTCGTCTATCTCGATTTCTTCAAGATGACCCACCTGGCCTCGGTCTTCGAAAGCTACGGCGAGTAAACCGCGCAACTGCTCGACCCCAGGGAGGTCCATCCATGGCTGCTCATCCTGTTCCCGTTCCAACCGCTACGTTGGAAATCGACTTTCGCATTCCCGACGACGGCACTCCCACCCTGATCTGCCGCGGCCGAATCACCTTCGAGACCTCCGGCCTGTTCAAGGCGGAGGTCAAGAAGTGGGTCCCGCGTAGCCGGCTGGTGATCGTGGATCTCAGCAAGGTGACCTACATCGACAGCTGTGGCCTTGGCACGGTGCTGGCTTCCTACATTTCCGCCAAGTCCGCCGGCTGCAACCTGAAACTGATCAATCTCACCCAGCGCATCAAGGAGTTGCTGCACATGACGCGGCTGTCCTCCGTGTTCGAAAGCTGGGGCGATCCGGTGTAGATTCGCGCCCTCATCGGCAATCGGCAATCGGCAATGTTGCTCCGGCTTTCAATCACATCTCAACCTCGAAACGAAAACTGTTTCACTTCGCCGGGCGAGCCAGGGGAACTCTCCAGGTTGACACTGCGCTCTCCACTTCGCATAATCGGGTCTCAGGCGTTGGAGTTCGCCTCATAACCGCCCATGCTGGGCAGATGACTCCTACAAGGCTTGTCTTGCCGGGAGTCGGCCGCACCAGCGTCTCCCGCAAGCACAATGGCCCGCAATCTTGTCGGGAGGCCCATGTCAGCCGAACTCGCCACTCTCAATCCGCACCATCAGCGCCGGCTCCGAGCTACCTTTCAGTACATTGATAATCTGCTATCGGACATCGACGCCATTGTTAATCCTCGCGACTCCGGCGCTCTGTTTCCGCGCTACGTGATTGACTTCGCGCCCTCGCAACGCGTCCTCCTGCAGAGCGGGATCGCTGAAATACGCGGCCGGCTATTGCAAGCCATGAAGGACTACAAAGTTGACGTCGGACCACCCTCGATATCGGCTGTCCAGGCCGTCCGCAGCGCGCTCAGTTTCATTGACATCGCGGTCACCGAGCTGCGCCCCCGCTATATGCGCGGCTACGGCGCCGTTCCGCCGGAAGCCGCCGCCCAACTCGACCGCACGGTCGACCAACTGGAACAGCTCGTCCACCAGGTTGATGCGCTCATGTCCCATTCTCAGGATTTCTCGGACTCGCCCGCCGATACGCCATGACTGAAAGCGCTGATCAGATCGTCCGCCAGACCGCCGGCAGCGACATCACCACGGCGCTGGCCCGCTTGTCCGCCATCGCTGCCGAGTTGGGCGCCGACCGCGCCTCCTCCGAGGCACACGACTTGGCCGCCCGCGTCGCCGAGGGCCGCTTCTACGTCGCCTGCGTCGGCCAATTCAAGCGCGGCAAGTCCACTCTCCTGAACGCACTCGTCGGTCAGTCCATCTTGCCCGCCGGGATTATCCCGGTTACGGCGGTGCCCACCATCGTTCGTTTCGGGGAGCGCCCCGGAGCCCGCTACCGCTCGCGCGATGGCACATGGCGCCCCACCGATATCGCCGACCTCGCGCAATTCGTTTCCGAAGCGCTGAATCCGGGTAATGCGAAAGGCATCGAGGGCGTCGAGGCTTTCGTTCCCAGCGCTCTTCTGGCCGGCGGAATGTGCCTGGTGGACACGCCCGGTTTAGGTTCCGTGTTCTCCGCCAACACCGAAGCCACGCACGCCTTCGTTCCTCACGTGGATGCAGCCATTGTCGTCCTCGGCGCCGATCCTCCCATTTCCGGCGATGAAGCCGGCCTGGTCGAGACCGTATCCCGGCATGTCTGCGACCTGCTCATCGTCATCAACAAGGCCGATCGCGTCTCCGACGCCGAAGTCGCCGCCTCCGCCGATTTTGCCAGAGAAAATCTTGCCACCCGCCTTCGTCGCCCGATTGGCCCCATGTACATCCTGAGCGCTGCCGAGCGCCTCGCCTGCACCGGCCCCGACCGCGATTGGCCGGCATTCGTGCGGGCCCTGGAAGACTTGGCATACAGCTCCGGCGCGGAGCTTGTTTCCAGCGCCGGCCTGCGCGGCCTCCAGCGCATTGCTGAGCAGGTCCTCGCCGCCATCGCAGAAGAACGCGACGCCCTGCTGCGTCCGCTCCAGGAATCGGAGCGCCGTCTGGCTGCCATGGATCAAACGGTCGCCGAAGCCGAGCGCGCCATGCACGAACTCGGCTACCGCTTCACCGCCGAGCAGCACCGCTTGTCTGATCTCTTCCTCGACCGCCGCAAGAAATTTCTCGCCACCGCTCTCGTTGCCTCGCGCAAGACGTTCGACGAAACCGTGAGCGCGCTGCCTCCCGCTGGCGGCCCTTCTTTCCGCCACGCGGTCATGGCGCAGGCGCAGGACATGGCTCGGCACCACATCGTTCCATGGCTCTCCGCCGAGGAGGAGTTTGCCGGCAACGTTTATCGCGGCGCCACGCAGCGTTTCGTGGAGTACGCCAACGATTTTCTGCATCGCCTGGCCGGCGCGGGACTGCCCGAACTGGCCAGGCTTCCGCACGCGCTCGACCCGGAGCGCGGCTTCCGCACCCGCTCTCGCTTCTACTTTCATGACTTCATAACTTTGGCGCAGCCGTCGTCCGTGTTCCGCTTCGCTGCCGATTTGTTTCTCGGATTCTTCGGCGGCTACGATCGCATCCGCCGTGAGAGTGCGGCATTTCTCGAAAAGTTGCTGGAAGTCAACAGCAGCCGCGTGCAGAGCGACATCAACCAGCGGCTCCTGGAAAGCCGTAACCGGCTTGAGGCCGATATTCGTATCCTGCTGCGCGAGGTCACGCATGTCGCCGGGCAGGCGCTGGCGCACGCCCGCTCGGCACAGCAATCCGGCGCCACCGCCGTCGGCGATGCCCTCACTCGGCTCAACGCCAGCGAGTCGGAATTGATCGCCATCACTCGATTGACCTCGAAAGCGGATCGCTGATGCGCGACCATGCCCGCGATTTTGTTTTTCCTCGACCCGAAGAATCGGCGGCCCTGCGCCGCCGCTTCGCCCACCCCGCTCCCTTGCTCATCCATGGACCGGCAGGCGCCGGCAAGACTTTCCTGGTTCGCGCTCTTCTGCCCGAATTCCCTTCGTTCCTCTACTGCGGCGCTTCCGCCACCCTGCTTGCCGTCCTCCGTTCGCTCGCCGAACAGTTGTGCCGGGCCGGCGCGCCCCGCCTCCAGCGCGCCTGCCATGGAGATTTTGCCGCGCTGCGCCGCAAGTCCGCCGTCAGCCTCAAGGGTCTGGTCGTGGACACGCTTCGCGACGGCCGCTATGCTCTCGTCCTCGACCATGTTGACCGCCCTGCCGCTTCCTTCGGCGCCGCCGTTCGCGAGTTCATCGGCTGGGCGAACACCCCAGTCATCGCCATCGCGCGCTCCCCGCACATGGAAGACCTCGGGGCTTTCCATGGCCTGTTTCCCGATCGCAACGATCGCCTCGCGCTCCGCAATCTGCCGCCCGCGGCCGCCTCGGATTTCGCCAAGTCCGCAGCCGAACATCTGCGCCTCACGGCAGACAATTTGCCCGATTTCGTCGCCCGTGTCGCGGAACTTTCCGGCGGAAATCCCGGCGCCATGCTTCGTATGATCGCCATGGCCAGGCAGGAGAAATATCGGCGCGAGGACGCGATCAAGGTCACTACCCTTTTCATCGACTTTCGCCTGTCGTCTGGGTATTGACCACGCACCTGGGGGCTGGCCCACCCTTTTCATCAAAACAAATCCTGAGGTTGCCCCACCCTTGTCTCGCCCGGGGGGAATCTGGCGGGTGGCGCACCATTTCCGCCCCTACCCTAATGTGGGTGCCCCGCCTTTCGCGGTTTCGAAAGGTGGGAACACCAGAATTCAATTCAGCGATTTACATCGGACGCAGAAATTTCAATTTCCAACGTGATGCTTGCAGCACACCGTCACGTGTAGTCGAATTTGTGGCCGTGAAAGGGCAGGTGGCCTACTCCTAAGCCGCTTTCACCGTGGCGGTCCGCAGACACGCCGTAACCTCGTGGAGAACCTTCTCGTAGTCGGCGGTCATGGCCCGTTCCACATAAATGCGAGCGCCCTTTACACCCGCTTCTTGCGCCATCCGCTTGAAGTCAAACTGAAGAAAGTTTTCAACTTGCTTCGGCGTCAGGAAAGCGATGCCGACAGTGGCGGTCTGGCCTGTCGTGGTCTCGATCTTCACCGAGTACGGGTATTCAACTGGTTGCGTTTCCGGGGTCATGCGACACCTCCTCTTGAGTGACGAAATGTGGCCAGAGAATCTGCGCTTTCTTGATCGACAAGAGTGGCGGGAAAACGAATCTGTCAGATTCTAGCGCGACCCGCTGCATGAGTTGTAGTGCATGAATCAAGACAAGCAACCGTGGCTCCAAGCCTGACGACTGAAGACTGACAACTGAAGACTCTCTTCGGGTTTACTGTTCACACGCTGCACGCGTTATTCTTCCAAAACGCCGGGGCTCCAAGCCTGACGACTGAAGACCGACGACTGAAGACTCTCATGTCCCAACTCGAAATTCCTCCCGAACAATTCTGGCGTGTGGCCGGCTACATCCTCTCGCTCGCCAATGATTACCTCGGCGAACTCGACATGCTCCCTTCATTCCCGCCCGACGCATCCGGCCCGGAACTCAGCCAGGCTTTCGACGAACCTCTGCCGCTGGAAGGTGCGGGAGAAGAGGCCCTCGTCGCCCTCATGGGCGTGCTCCGCTGGTCGCGACCGCCAAGCCCGCGCTTCTTCGGCTACGTGCTCGGCTCCGGAGATCCCATTGCCGCCTGCGCCGATCTGCTCGCCAGCGTGATGAACCAGAACGTCACCGCCTGGCGTACCTCCCCGGCCGCGGTCACCATCGAACGCATCGTCGTGGGCTGGCTGGGGGAAGCGATCGGCTGCCGTGACTTCACCGGAAGCCTTACCGGTGGCGGATCTTCAGCGAATACGATGGCGCTGGCCATGGCCCGCGAAGCCAAATTGCCCGCCAATGAAGAGGGCGCGCAGCCCGCCATCGTGTACGCCTCCGATGAAGTTCACATGTCCATTCCGAAAGCGGTGGCGCTTCTCGGCCTGGGCCGCAACAACCTGCGGCTGATTCCCACCGACCAGCACTTCCGCCTCATCCCCGGCGAACTCGAAAAACAGATTGAGGCCGACCAGCGCGCAGGCAAGAAGGCCATCGCCGTGGTCGCCTCCGCCGGCACGGTGAACACCGGCGCCATTGATCCGCTGCCCGAGATCGCCGACATCTGCCGCCGCCACCATCTCTGGCTGCACGTGGACGGCGCTTATGGAGCGCTGGCTGCCATCGCCGCGCCCGAAAAGTTTCGCGGCCTCTCGCTCGCCGACTCCATCTCGCTCGATCCGCACAAGTGGCTCTACCAGCCTCTGGACTGCGGCTGCCTGCTCTATCGCGATCCGCAGCACGCGCGGGCCGCCTTCGCCCACAGCGGCGATTACGCGCGCTCTCTCAGCCAGGACCCGGTGGAAGGTTTTGCATTTTTCGAGGAGTCGCTGGAATTGTCGCGCCGCTTCCGCGCCCTCAAGATTTGGCTCTCGCTGCGCTATCACGGGCTGAACGCTTTTCGCGACGCCATCCGCGCCGATCTCGACCACGCTCGGCAACTCGCCGAACTGGTCCGCGTCCACCCCAGCTTGGAACTGCTGGCGCCGGTCGAGTTGAGCGCCGTGTGTTTCCGCCACGTGTGGCGCGGGTCTCCGGCCCGCGAAGAGGACCTGAACGCGCTGAATGAGCGCATCCTCAAGCGCGTGGTTCAGCGTGGGCGCGTATTCATCTCCAACGCGGTCATCGGCAGCAAGTTCGCGTTGCGCGCCTGCTTCGTCAATCACCGCACCAGATCGGAGGACGTGCAGGCGGTGGTCGACGAGGTCATCGCCGCCGCAGCGGAGGTCTGAATCGGCGCTCTCCTGTTTTGGAACCGGCCCCGGCAAGTAAACACGATTTCCACAGGTGTTCTACGTAGAACATCATGCCAAACCTGCTTCGCCTCTAAGTTCGTGATAAAAAAAGGGCATGCCATCTCAAAATGATCGCCGCGCGGTGCTGGCCCAGGCCCCCTGCCGCGCCGACCTGGCCGGCGCCACCATTGACCTGTGGCCGCTGTATCTGTTTCATCCCGGAAGCGTTACGGTCAACTTTGCGGTCAGTATCATGACCACCTGCCGCATCACTCCGCTCGCCGGTAAAGCCATTCACCTCAAGTCGTTAGACACCGGGCGCGAGGAGCGCTTCGCCGACCTGGAGGCGCTGTGCTGCGCCCGCAAGTACGCGCACCCGCTGGCCGCGCGTCTGCTGCAGTTTTTCCAGCCTGAAGGCGGGCTGACACTGGAGACAACGTCGGAATCTCCGGCGGGCGCGGGCATCGCGGGGTCGTCGGCGCTGATGATCGCCACCACCGGCGCGCTGGCGCGCTACACCGGGCGCCGCCTCGGGCGCGAGCAGATGCGCGTGCTGGCGCAGAACGTGGAGGCGCAACTCATCCAGGTGCCCACCGGCTGCCAGGATTATTACCCGGCGCTGTACGGCGGCGTGAGCGCCATTCATCTCGACACCGACCAGGTGCGCCGCGAGGCCCTGCCGGTGGCGGCGGAAGAGATCGAGGCGCGTTTCCTGCTGGTGTATACCGGCGCGCCGCGCGCTTCGGGCATCAACAACTGGGAAGTGTTCAAGGCGCACATTGACGGCGACCGCAAGGTGGTGCGCAACTTCGAGCGCATGGCGCAGATCTCGCGCGCCATGACCAGCGCGCTCTCGCAAGGCGACTGGGACGAGGTGGCGCGCCTGCTGCTGGACGAGTGGAAGTTTCGCAAGAGCAACTACGCGCGCATCTCGACGCCGCTGATCGACAACCTGGTAGCGGTGGCGGCGAAGAATGGCGGGCGCGCCGCCAAGGTGTGCGGCGCCGGCGGCGGCGGGTGCGTGGTGTTCATGGTGCGGGAAGATGCCAAGCAGCGCGTGGCCGAGGCGCTACGCCAGGCCGGCGGGCGCGTGCTGCCATTCCGCGTGGCGCGCGATGGGCTGGTGATTTCGGCGGTCAACACGGAGACGAAACACCCACATCTGCCCAAAGCGGGCAGATATGGGGCACCCAGTCCGGGAGGGCGCGCGTGAACCTGTGGCTCGACAACCAGGGGCGGGTGCGCCCGGGGTGGCGCTTCCTGCTCGGCGTGGTCGTCGCGGTCATCGCCAACTACATCGCCATCGGCGTGGCCGGGCCGCTGGCGCACGGCAAGACGAGACTGCTGGAGGCGTTGTACCGTCCGCTGACCTTGCTCCTGCTGCTGGGCGGCTACGCGCTGCTGCTGATCTCCGCCGATCAGGTGCACGAGCGATTGTTCTCCGCCATGGGACTGGGGAATTTTCCCGGGTGGGTCCGGCAGGCGCTGTGGGGCGTGGCGATCGGGACAACGCTGACCGTGGTGGCGGTGCTCTGGATTGTGATTTCCGGCGACCTGGCGGTGGTGACGCTCAAGCTCAACAGCCACACGCTCGGGCTGGCGCTCGTGGAGTTGTTCATCCTCTCGACCGCGGCCATGGGTGAGGAGATGATGTTTCGCGGCTATCCGTTCCATCGGCTGGTGGAAACGACGGGGCCGGCGATCGCGGTGGTGGTGATGTCGGTGCTCTTCGGATTCGCCCACGGAGGAAATCCGCACGCGTCACGGCTGGCCATGTTGAACACCTGCGCCATCGGAGCGCTGCTATGCACGGCCTACCTGCGCACGGGCGCGCTGTGGATGTCGTGGGGAATCCACTTTGCCTGGAATACCGCACTGGGCCTGGTTTTCGGGCTTCCGGTCAGCGGCCTCACCGACTTTGCCGTGATCCTACGAACGCGCGCCGCCGGCCCGCGCTGGGTGACCGGCGGCGCCTACGGCATCGAGGGCAGCGTGGTGGGCACGATCGTCATCCTGCTGGGATTCATTCCCGTGATCCTGCTGACGCGCAAGTGCGCGCGTGGGCGGGCCGGTGAGCCGGAAATTCCCCATCCTGTCGCTCCCCCTTGCTAACGCTTAGGGGCAGGCTCGCTCGGGAGCGACACGGGTGGGGCAACCGCCAGCCGGACCCGCCATCGCCGCACCGCGCCCAGAAAGTTGAGAACGGAATATCCCCCACCCCTTCGACTTCGCTCAGGGCAGGCTCTGGCCAAACCTGGGCGAGGATGGGCCGACCGCGGCTATAATTGAATTACTCCGGCCGGGTATTCATGACGTTTCTACGCAGTACGCTTGCCATCCTCGCATTGCTGATCGGTGCGACGCTGCTGCTTGCCGACAACCCGCGCGCGTCCTCCACGCCCGCGATGACGGAAGAGACGCGCATGACCGTGATCCGCTATCTCAACGCCGAAATGGTGTATATCCGCCGCCCGTTTCCGCTGGGGCATAGAGGGCTGACCATCAAGGACGGTAAAGTGTCGCCCAGCGAGGAAGAGGTGGCGCGCATGATCGCGGGCTACGGGCCGGCGGTCAAGCCGGGCGATCGCGCGCACATCACCGGCATCAACTTCAAAGGCGACAAAGTCATCATCTTCGAGATCAACGGCGGGCCGATCAAGAAAAGGAAATGGTACGAGCACATCCAGATTTCGGGCATGGGAGGAGGAGTGACGCCCACCGATCCCACCGCCGACGAAAAAACGAACGCGCGCGGCACCTTTGTCGCTCTGGTGTTCGACAAGTACGTCCCGGAGCTGACCGTCGACGAGATCAAGGACATGCTCAGGCCGGTGTTCGATTTCAACGCCAAGTCGGTGGAGGAGGCCTACATTGACACGCTGCCGCCGAAGGTGAAGGAAGCGATCACGAAGCACCAGGTGCTGGTCGGCATGAACCGCGAAATGGTGACCTATGCCCTGGGGCGTCCGCCGAAAAAATACCGCGACCGCGACGGCGACACCGACTACGAAGAGTGGATTTATGGCGAGCCGCCGGCCGACGTGCAGTTCGTGCGCTTCGTGGGCGACGAGGTGGTGCGGCTGGAGATCATGAAGGTGGGCGGCGAAAAGGTGGTTCGCACCGAGCGCGAGGTGAGCCCGCAACCGACGGTGGCGAAGCGGCAAAACGACCCGGTGGAGCTGACCAACAATCCCGGCAAGGCGCCGACGCTGCGGCGCGCCGGAGAGCCTGCGCCCGCGGCCGAACCCTTGCCCAAGGGCGGCATTGACGATCCCGCCCCGAAGAGCGCACCGCCCCCGATTCCGGGGAACGGGCCGCCGGAGTAAACCGCAATCGGGTGATCGGGTGATCGGGTGATCTGCCCACCCTTCGGGGGACTGGCCCACCCTTTCCTCCAAGACTACTTTTGAGGTTGCCCCACCCTTGTCGCTCCCGGGGTTGGAGCGACAGGGTGGGGTAGTTCCTTACGGCGCACCATCCGCAAGTCATTTCCCGTTCGCTCTCGCTTGCGCGCGGTCCATTGCGACTCGATTTCCACCGCGGTTTCGTACCCCGTGGCAATGTGCAGAAAGCTGCTCCACTTCCAGTCATCGGGCCCTTTCACGAGCCCGCGCTCCACTGGATTCTGGTGGATGTAGTGCAACTTTTCCAGCCGCTTCTTTTCGCTCGAGACCGGAAAATCGTAGTAACGGGTTTGCCAGAACTGGCGCTCACCGGGCCGGCGCAGCTTGCGCGACACGATCTGCTTCAACATCTGGATCGCAACCGAAAGCTGTTTGCGCTCAGGTTCGCTGACCAGCAGGTGCACATGCTCGGGCATGACCACGTATCCGCAGACATAGAATCCGTACCAACGGCGTACCCGCTCCAGTTCCGCCTCGAAGGTGTCGCGCGCCCGCGGCGTCGCCAGCAGCGGCTCGCGCCGATAGCAACTAAAGGTGATGAAGTGCAGGCAGCGTGCCTGCTGGTAACGCTTCAGTCCCCAAGGCATGCGACGAGGGTAAGGCTCGAATTTGGTAGGTGTCTGTGATGTAGGACGGAAAATCCCCACCCTGTCTCGCCCCTTCGATATCGCTCAGGGCAGGTTCCCTCCCGGGCGAGACAAGGGTGGGGCAACCGCAGGATTTGTTTTGATGAAAAGGGTGGACCAGCCCCCGGATTACTTCAGGTTCAGCGCGTCCTTGAACGAGCCGCGCTCGTTCTGGATTTTTTCCTGGAGCAGGGTGATGGCGTAGATCAGTTGCTCGGGACGCGGCGGGCAGCCGGGGACGTACACATCAATCGGGATCACCTGGTTGACGCCCTGCACCAGCGCGTAGTTGTTGAAGACGCCGCCGGAGGTCGCGCATGCGCCCATGGAGATGACCCACTTGGGCTCCGGCATCTGCTCCCAGAGCTGGCGGATGACGGGCGCCATCTTCTGCGAGACGCGGCCGGCGATGATCATCAGGTCGGACTGGCGCGGCGAGGGGCGGAAGACTTCGGCGCCGAAGCGCGCGATGTCGAAGCGCGAGGCGCCCATGGACATCATCTCGATGGCGCAGCAGGCGAGGCCGAAGGTCATGGGCCAGAGCGAGTTCTTGCGCACCCAGTTCACGGCGTTGTCGAGCGTGGTCATGATGATGCCTTCGGCTTGCGGATCGCCGAAGAAGACCTCGCGGAGGATGCCCTTGGACTCTTGCAGGGGGCTGCCCTCGAGATTTTCCAAACGCTCGTCGCCGTTCATGCGTGGACCATTGTAATTCCCTACTGATTAGATGACAAAACGATTGCAGAGACGCTGAAATGGTCTGTCGGTCTATCGGTCACCACCGAGACACCGAGTACACCGAGATTCACAGAGAAAACACGTTCTGGGATTTTGACTAACAAAGCTCGGTGAGCCTCGGTGACCTCGGTGTCTCGGTGGTGAAGAAGCTCACGGTTTCAGCACGATTTTCCCGAACATCTGGCTCTTCTCCATGCGCTCGTGGGCGGCGCGGGCTTCCGACAGCGGGAAAGTGGCGTCCACCACGCCTTTGATTTTGCCGCTGACAACGTGCTTCAGCACCTCGTGCAGGTCGCCCATGGTGCCCATGTAGGAGCCGAGGAAGGAAAACTGCTTGGAGAAGAGGAAGCGCAGGTCGAGGTCTACTTTGGGCCCGGTGGTGGCGCCGCAGGTGACGATGGCGCCGCCGGGTTTGAGCGACTTCATGCTCTCGCCCCAGGTGGCCTGCCCGACGTGCTCGACGACGATGTCGCACATTTCCTTGTTGGTGATGCGCTTGACTTCGTCGGAAATTTTCTGCGTGTAGTGGTTGATGACCTCGTCGGCGCCGAGTTCGCGGGCGCGCTGGATCTTGTGCTCGTCGCCGGCGGTGGCGATGACGCGCGCGTTAAACAGCTTGCCGATCTGGATGGCCGCCATACCGACGCCGGAGTTGGCGCCCAGCACCAGGACGTTCTGGCCGGGGCGGATTTGCGCACGCGTGACCATCATGTGCCACGCGGTAAGGCCGACCAGCGGCACCGCCGAGGCTTCTTCGAAGCTGAGCGAATCGGGGATAGGGATGACGTAATCGTGGCGCGCGGCGATCAGCTCGCAGTTGCCGCCGTCCACGCCGTTGCCGAGCACGGTGAACTCGCGGCACATGTTGTGCACGCCGGCGAGGCAGAAGCGGCAATGACCGCAAAACACCATGGGCGCAACGATGACGCGCTGCCCCTTCTGCAGCCCGGTAACGTACTCGCCGACGTCCACGATCTCGCCAGCAACATCGCTGCCCAGGATGTGCGGCAACTTGACTCCGGGCAGGCCCTTGCAGACCCAGAGGTCAAGATGGTTCATGGCGCAGGCGCGGACGCGGACCAACACCTGGTCCTGGCGCGGTTGCGGGTCGGGGACGTCTTCGTACTTGAGGACTTCCGGACCGCCAAACTGGTGGAGACGGACAGCTTTCATGGCGAGCCTCCCCTAAAGGGTGATGTGCGGGAGTTGAAACGCACCAAGCTACCACAGTCGCCAGGCTCCAGTCGCCAGGCGGCAGGAAAGGCGAGCGTCCGCCAGTCCTCAGTCGTCCGTGTTCAGGAACCACCTGACGACTGAAGACTGACGACTGAAGACTTGCCTCACCGCTCCATGCTCATGCTCATGTTGGTGCCCTGCTTGGTCGCGTTCATGATCATGGTGGAGCCTGTGGGTTGCGGCCGCCAACACGACGAGGGCAAGGCGTGTCTTCATGGGCAGACTCCGGCGTCAGAGTATACGGCGCTCGGGCAGTTGGACGCGAGGCGGCCAGGAAGGTGAGCGGAAAAATGGCTGAATTTGTTAAGCTGTCAGGCAATGGCACGTTCACCCAGCTTTTGCGGAGTCATTCTGGCGGCGGGGGAATCCTCGCGCATGGGACGCGATAAGGCGCTGCTGCCCTGGCGGGAGTCGACGTTTCTCGGGGGAGCGATTGATCTGCTGGCGCCGCTGACGGAGATGGTGATCGTGGTCGCGGGGAAGAACGCGCCGCAACTGGAGCCGCTGGTCTATGCCGTAAGCGCGTACCTGGTGGTGAACCGCGAGCCGCAGCACGGGCAGTTCAGTTCGCTGCGCCTCGGGCTGCAGGAAGTGATGAACCACGGACGCGATGCCGCGATCGTTGCACTCGTGGATCGCCCGCCTGCCAGTCCTGCCACGGTGGCGCGGTTGAAGGACCGGTTTCTGGAGCGCGCGGCGGAGGGCATCTGGGCGGTGATTCCGCGCTACGGGGAACGAAACGGCCACCCGCTGGTGGTGGGGCGCGAGATGATCAACGCGTTTCTTTCCGCGCCGCCGACGGCGACCGCGCGCGACGTGGAGCACGCGCACCAGCAGCACATCGAGTATGTGACCGTGGATGATCCTCTGGTAGTCTGGAATGTCGATACCCCCGAGGATTACCAGCGGATCACCAGCGGATGAGCACTCGCGGAAATTTTCAGACCACTTCCCTGCCGGCGCGCGCCGAGGAGTTTGTTGCCTCAGTGCTGCGGCTGCGGCTGTGCATCGCCGTGTTTGATTGCGACGGCACGCTGTGGGATGGCGACGCCGGCGAACAGTTTTTTTACTGGGAGATGGAGCGCGGAGTGCTGTCCGAGGACGTTGCTCGCCGGGCCCGGGCGCGCTATGAGGAATACCGGGCCGGGCGCGTCAGCGAAGAGCAGATGTGCGGCGAAATGGTCACCCTCAACCAGGGAGTCGCCTGCGCAACACTGGAGCGCACCGCCGCCGAATTTTTCGCCGAGCGCATCGTGCCGCGCATTTTTCCGGAGATGGCGGAGCTTACGCGCCGTCTCGCCGATTCGGGTTGCGAGCTGTGGGCGGTCTCTTCTACCAATGACTGGGTCATCCGCGCCGCCGCAGCGAGGTTCGGCATTCCTGCGGAACGCGTCATCGCCGCCTGCGTGGAGAATGAGAACGGGCGCTGCACCGGGCGGCTGATCCGGGTTCCCACCGACGAACTGAAAGCGGCGGCGATTCACCAGTTGCTGCCGCGCACTCCGGACGCGGTGTTCGGCAATTCCGTGCACGACCTCGCCATGATGGAGCTGGGGAAGCACGCGTTCGCCATCAATCCCAATCCTGATCTGGAGGAAGTTGCGCGGCGGCGGGGGTGGACCGTGTACCAGCCAGGAAAAGAATTAAGAAGTCAGAATGAAGAATAAAAAGCGGAATGCGTTCGCATTCATCATTCCGACTTCTTGATTCTCAATTGGTTCAGCGCCGCCGCGAGCGTGTCGATCGCCAGGTGACTGGTGTGCAACGATGCACTGGGCAGGCCACCGAGCTTCAAGACCAACTCGATCCTGCGCAACGCGCGCGCCCCGTTGATGGTTCGACCTGCGATCATTTCTGTTAAAGCAGACCCGCAGGCGATCGCGGGCACACAGCCCTTGGCGCGAAAGCGCACGTCAACGATCCGGTCTCCTTCAACCCGCAGCCACAACTTCAACACGTCTCCGCACGCGGGATTCTCCACCTGTGCGATTGCGCTGGCGTCAGTGAGTTCGCCGACGTTGCGAGGATGCTCGAAATGGTCGAGAACCTGGGCGGAGTACATGGGGGAATTGTAGCTGGTAGTCGGTAGTCCGTAGTCGGTACTCCGGAAGGCAAGATCCCAGTATCAGGCCGGACTACCGACTACCGGCTACGGACTACGATTTCGTCCTCCCGCATATAATCACCTCGTGGGGTTCGACTACTTCCATTACGCCAAGACGGTGTTTCGTCCTGCGGGCCTGGAATCGGTGTTCTTGTTCGTGACCTCGACCTGCAACTCGCTGTGCCGCACCTGCTTTTACTGGGACGAGCTGAACCAGGGGCGCGACCTCAGCTTCCAGCAGATTGAAAACCTGAGCCGCACCGCGCCGCAGTTTCACAAGCTCTGGATTTCCGGCGGCGAGCCTTTCATGCGCAAGGAACTGGCGGAAATCGTCGAGCTGTTCTACGTCAACAACGGCGTGCGCCACATCAACCTGCCGACCAACGGACTGCTGCCGGGGAAAGTGGAGTCGGTGATCGCGGCGCTGCTGGAGCGCTGTCCGGAGCTGGTGATTGACCTGAATTTCTCGCTCGATGGGCTGGCCAACACCCACGACGCCATTCGCGGCGTGCCCAATAATTTTCAAAAGACGCTGGCGACCATGGACATGGCGGCGAAGAAGTGGCGCGGCGTGCGGCGGCTGCGGCGCAACGTGGTCAGTTGCGTGACGGCGGAGAATTATCGCGAGCTGGTGGAACTCGGGCTGAAGATGATGCGCGAGAGCGAAAGCGACGGACATTACTTCGAGATCATCCGCGGCGATCCGATGGACGCCTCGCTCAAACGCCTGCCGCGAGAAGAACTGGCCGCACTCCATCAAAAATTAATGTGGTTTCACGCGCGCTATGCCGAGCGCCTGTTCGCACACTTGCCGGCGGTGGCGCGCGCGCTGGCCCGGGCGTACTACCTGGGAAACATAAAGTTTCACTTCGACATTCACGAGCAGAATCATTACAGCGACAAGGCTTGGCCGATGGCCTGTACGGCAGGTCAAAGCACGGTCGTGATTGACCACGACGGCCACTTCCGGGCCTGCGAGCTGCGGCCGAAGCTGGGCCGTTTGCAGGATTTCGATTTCAATCTTAGCGCCGCGCTGGCTTCGCGGGAGATGCAGGAGGAAGTCAAGGCGATCCCGGGAGCGAAGTGCTGGTGCACGCACTCCTGCTGGATCCATACGTCGTCGAAGTTCAGTCCCCGGGTGCTGCTGTTTCATATTCCGTGGGCGTACTTGAAATCGAGGTGGCAGCGGTTGCCGGAAAGCGATGTGCAAGAATTCGAGCGGTTCCAGGTGAAAGACGCGCCGGTAATTAGCTGAAAGCCGGCGGCCTGCGCGCGCTGGCGCACGCCATTCATCCCGACCGGTTTCCACAGCGGAGGGTATCCGGCGCCTGCAGGTTTCTGTGTTTTAATACCGCGTATGACTCCCGCAATCAAAAATTCGGACGTGATGCGCGAAGTGGACGAAGCGGCGCGCGCGGCGCGTACCGCCGACGAGCTGATGAATGCCATTTGCGAGCGCCTGCACCAGGGCATGCTCAAGTACAACTGGGTCGGCTTCTACATGATCGAGGAAGACGCCGGCGAACGCGTGCTGCAACTGGGCCGCTTTGTGGGGAGCATGACTCCGCATACGCGCATCCGGCTGAACCAGGGCATTTGCGGCGCGGCCGCCTCCACCGGAAAAACGGTGGTGGTGGACGATGTCAACAGCGACCAGCGCTACCTGGCGTGCTCCCTCGAGACCAAGTCGGAGATCGTGGCGCCCATCTTCGTGCGCGGGCAGGTGGTGGGCGAGATTGACATTGACAGCCATTTTTCCGCCGCCTTCACCACCGACGATCGCCAGCTGGTGGAGCACTGCGCCGAGCTGGTCGGGCGCCGGCTCGAGATGCAGGGATGAAGCGGGTTGCGGCGAAACCAGCGCGGCATCGCCGTCCCATCAAGCGCGTCGCGGCCGCGTTCATCCTGCAGCGCGGCAAGATCCTGATTTGCCAGCGCACCCGCCACCAGCCGTTTCCCCTGCAGTGGGAGTTCCCCGGCGGCAAGATCGAGCAAGGCGAGCAGCCGCGCGACGCGCTGCGGCGCGAGCTGGATGAAGAACTCGGCGTGGACGCGAAAATCGGCGACGAGGTCCTCCGCATCCAGCACACCTACTCGCGCGGCGGCACGGTCGAGCTTCGGTTCTTTATCGTGGAAGAATTCGCCGGGGAGATCGAGAACCGCATCTTCAAGGACGTGCGCTGGGTGGCGCGCAAGGACCTGCCGAAGTTCGATTTCCTGGAAGCCGACGCCGGGCTGGTGGAAGGCATCGCGCGCGGTCAAATTGTGTAATTCAATTTACGAGTTGTCGGATTTGAGGATTTGCGAATTCATGTCGCGCCGGCGTGGGATGGGGACGTTGGCGCACGCTAAGCAATTCGTCAATTCGTAAGTTCCACAATTCGTAAATCTGCGGGCGAAAAAGATGGGGCACCCGAAACCGGGTGCCCCAAGTCTTGCAGAACCGCGGCGGCTAGAAGGTAAACTTCGCGCCCAAGATCATCCGGCGACGGCCGATGCCGCCGGGGATATTCGCTGCGGTATAGTTCCCGCCGTTATCGGCGAAGTAGTTGTTCGCGTAGCTGCCGCCGAACCCCAACGCCTGGCCATTAGCGAAGTTGACGTCGTCAATGTAGGGATCGGGAGTGCCACGGAACTGGCGGTTAAGCACGTTGTAGACCTGCGCTTCCAGACGCATCGTAACCCGTTCCGCGATCTTCGTGCTCTTGGAGAGCACAAGGTTCGCGTTGTTGACGGTCTGGCCACGCAGATGCGAGTTGCGGCCCACGTTGCCATAGGGCGTCCCGAAGAACTTGGCCGCGACGGTGTCGTTGTAGATGAACTGCACCGCGCTCTTGGTGGTCGGATTGCCGGTGAAGTAGTCCACCAGCCCGCAATCCGCCGCCGCGGAGTTGGTGCACTGGCCGACGCTGCCGATCGCAGCCGATGGGTTCCCCCAGAACGGACGGCAGGTGGAGGGCCCAAAGAAGACGGCGTCGAACGTGTCCTGGCAGCTAGCGTTGGCGCCCGGGACCTGCAACGGCGTCCAGAGCTGTCCACTGCTGAAGCGCCAGGTGGTGTTAAACCCGTACCCGCCGAGAAGGTGCGCCAGGAAACCCTTCTGCGACTTGTAGAACGGGAGTTCATACACCAGGTAGATGCTGGCCGTGTGCGGGAACGAAATGCCGCTCTCGCCCTTTTCACCGGCCGAGATGTTGTACGGGTTCTGCGCTCCCGCCACACCCTGGCCGCCGGCACCGGTGGAGAAGATCTCGGTGCTGTTATCCATCGTCTTGCTGAACGTATAGGTGACGCCGGCAGTGACGCCATGCCAGCCGCTGATACGCAACTGGTTCTGCCAGCCATGGTAATCCGACCAGGCGCTGTTGAGGCGCTCGCGGACGTTGGTGAAGTTGCAGTTCGCGCGTCCGCTGGCGTATCCGGGAGTGCCGGCCGTTGCGCACTGAGTTACGCCCGCCGGAATAAAGCTGCCGAAGCCGGCGGCGTTCAGCCCGTCCAGCCTTGGATTGGCATTCAGGGTTTGGAAGTTGCCGACCACCTTGTTGCCCACGTAGCGGGACTCCAAGGCGATCTTGCTGGTGATTTCGCGTTCAAAGCCGAACGACCACAAGTAGGTGCGAGGCTCGTGGAAGTCGTTGGACACGATGGTCTTGTTGCGGGTGCCCGGGTTGACGCCGCGCGGAATGTCGCTCAGGTGAGCGGCGCGCACGTTGCTCCCGAAGGCGCCGGTAGCCGGCAAGCAGGGCGCGGTGCACGGGGCAGTCGCGCTGCCCGTAATGATCGAACCCGCGTTGACGACCGGCGCCGCCGAGGACACGTTCAGGAACATGTTGTAAAAGGCAGGATCGTAAGCGATGCGCGCGCCGCCGCGGATGACGGTCTTGCCATCGCCGATGAACCAGCCTTTTGGCGTCCACGCGAAGCCGACGTTGGGAGCAAAATAGTTGTAGTGGTTAGAGAGCACCGGCAGCGTGGTGATGGACGCCGGCAGGGTCGTGTCCCAGAACGGGGTCGGACCCGCCTGGTTGGCCCGCGAAACGGCGGCCAAAGTGTTCATCGCCTGGGTGGAGAACTCCCAGCGCAGGCCGAGGTTCAGGGTCAGGTTGTCCCGGATGCGCCAGTCGTCGCCGGCGTAGAAAGCCAAATCCTGTTCCTTGAAGTTGGGATTCTTGCCGTCGGTCAGGCTCAACGGGTTGGCATTATTCTGCAGGAAGCGCGAGAAGCTGCAGTCAGTGGTGTTGACGGACGATCCCGCCGGGCAGGCTGCGGTCGCGCTGCTGAAGGTGAACGTGCCGTTGAGGTTGGGTACGAACGTGTTGGGCGAACGCTGCCGGTCGTACTCACCGCCGAACTTGAAGGTATGGCGGCCCCGTACCCAGGAAGCGTTGTCCTGCCACTGCGAGTTGTTGATCAGGCGGCCCTGCGGCAGGTTGTTGGCCACGCCGAAGGCGAGGTTGCTGCCCTGCAGGTTGATGCTGGTTGGGCAGTTGAAGATGTTTGCCATTGTGCATTGCGGCCACGCTCCGCCTTCAAACCCGAATCTCGCGCGGGAGAAGCTGAAGCGGGCCTGGTTGACGACCGAGTTGCTGATGGTCCGCACCCAGTCCAGCGCGATCTGCTGGCTCTTGCCGGGAACGTCCACCCAGTCGCCGGCGGCAACACGGGTGGGATACACGGTGCTGATGTTCTTCTGGAAGAGGTAGCGCGCGGTCAGCCGGTCCTTGCTGGTGAGCTGCATGTCGGACTTAGCTACCAATTCCCAGTCGTTATAGTACGAAGGGACGTTGCGCACCATTTGAGCGAACGGAATACTCGCCGCGGTGACGCCGTTGGAAACCGTGTGGTTCGTGGCACCGCCCAGGACCGCCGGAGCGCCCGCCGCGACGGCGAACGGCCCGATGCTTTGCAGTGCCAAGACTGCGGGGTTGTTCGGGAACGCCGCCGCCAGCGCGGTTATGCCCGCAGGGGTCGGGGTGACCAAACCGGCCGACGTAGTAGGTCCACCGGCCGAACGGGCCTTCTCTTCCATGTAGGAGCCGAAAAACCACGCCTTGTTGCGGATGATGGGACCGCCGAGGCTCCCGCCGTAGCGGTTGTCGAGGTTCTTGGCAGGATGCTGAACCGCGGTGCACGGGCTGCCGCCGAGCTCGACGGCCAAGGGCTTCCCATACAGGTCGATGGGCGTGTCTGTCGCAACACCCTTCGGGCAAACGCCGTTGACACTCGACAGTTCGCTGTTGGTGTGCGCGTCCCAGATCGAGTTGGTGTTGCCTTCGAACACCGATCCGTGCAGCGTGTTGGTGCCGCTCTTGGTGACGTAGTTCACCACCGAACCGGAGTTGCGTCCGTACTCAACGCCGAAGTTGTTGGTGACGATGTTCAACTCGGCGATCGCTTCTTCGTTGCCCATGAAGATGGATGGGCCGGCCACCGAGTTGTCGTTATTGGACTGGCCGTCAATCTGGAAGTTATTGGAACGTCCGCGCAAACCATTGGACGAGAAGGAGGCGCCGTTGCTGTTGCTGAACGAGTTGTCGCCCGTGTCGGCGACGCCGGGAATAAAATAGGTGAGTGCGTCAAAACCGCCGGCCAGCGGCAGTTCCGCCACTTGCTTGGTCGCGAAGTTGGTGGTGATCTGCGAGGTGGTGGTCTCCATCAGCGGAGCGGCCCCGTGCACTTCGACGACTTCGGTGCCGCGGGCCAGGGCCAGCTTCGAGCTGCCCAAGCTAGTTTCCTTGCCCACGCTGACGTCCACGCCGGCAATTTCCAGCTTCTGGAAGCTGGGCGTTTCAATCGTCACCTTGTAAACACCGGGCGGCACCGCGCGAACCGCCCAGTACCCGACATTGCTGCTGGTGGTGGTAACCGTCAGGTTGGTCGAGACGTTGAGCGCCGTCACCTTCGCGCCCGCTATCAAAGCGCCCGAGGGGTCCGTAACCGTGCCCGATATCGAGCCGGTCGTAATACCTTGGGAGAACGCCGGCAGGCTGGCAACCAGCGCAATAGCCAAAAGCAGTACGAAGTATCTAAATCGTGGGGACACACTTGTGTCAGACGTGCCCTTAACGTTAGACCGCATAGGTAACTCCCTCCACGTACGACTGTTCAGATTGTGGTACTTGCGAAATCCGGGAAAAGCTAGTCAGGTCATTGCACGTGAGACTCCAAAGTTTTACGTTGTAGAATCAACAGCTTAGGAGAGATTTTCCTGGCTTTTTCGGAAATAGTCCAGAAATCCATAGGGGTGGCTATGGAAAACCGAACCTGCGCTGCTGTTAGCTGGGATGAACCGTGAAAAACCAGGCGATGGTCAGCATAATTAGCACGATCATGGTCGCCCATGCGACCGCGTTAAAGAAGCGCGAATTGAGGCGCGCCCATCACTTCGCGCTTATCGATTCGCAGCACCATGCAACACCCGCACGAAGTCAGCGCGATGCCGTGTCAGCCGGCAAGTGCCCGTTCCGCGCCGCGAAAGAGGCGACGCGCAGGGCGCGAATTGCGAAGCGAATGACAAATACGATCCCAACCAGGAAGACCAGGGCGATGGCGGCCGCCAAGAAGGAGTGCGTGCCAGCAGCGCGTTCCAGATCAAATCGAAGGTGGGAATTTTGTCGGCGAAGAACTCGAACACAAACTGACCGCCCAGATCGCGATAACGGGCCAGCTTCCGACCAGGTGCAGCGACGGCGGGAGAGCGAGGCCGCCGGCGCGGGTCAGCAGACCGAGTGTGGCGACGGTTGCATAGCCGCTCAGCCCGGCCGCAAAACTAATCGCAGCCCTCAAGCCAGCAAGCTGGTCAGGGGCGAGGATCATTTTGTGATTTGCGATTGCGTGATTCGTGCCTTAGTGAATTGCTGTGATTGGTTGGATGTCGCGAACCGGTGGAGCGGGGACGGGCACACGAGCAGGCCAGAAATCGCAAATCACAAATCGCCAATTACCAATGAAAAGGGCCGCCTTGCCGGCGGCCCGCATTGCGCAATGCGTCCGATTACAGAGTGGACTCGATTTCAAATCCCCACGCTTCCAGCAACGGTTCGGGGATGTACTTGGAGTTCTTGTTGCGGCGCGCCCACTCGCGGAGCCGCGTCGAACGCAAGTACTGATCGGGGGAAAGCTTGAACTCGCGCACCACTTGCTCGAACTCGGTAATGGTCGGGACAACCGGGCCAATCGGCTCGGGCTTGCCCCAATTCGGATTTCCACGTCGCTTCGCCATGATGAGTTCTGACCTGCCTCAAGAATGGATTTATGTCCTAGATTTTTAAGGGCCAACTGATTGGATTCCAAAAACAGCGGGAAGGATTCATGGGAAACGCGCCGGGTTGCCCCATGCGTCGGCCCTAGATGCGTTCCAGAAACCCCGCCAAAACTAACGATTTTAAGGCTTTTTCCCCGCTTGAACAAGCAAAAAAAACGAAAAAATCGCGCGCTCCAGCCGGCAGCCAGCAAGTGCTTGCAAATCAATTGATTACACAACTAACCGGTAGCTGCACCTAGGCGCAGAAGTAAAAGAATCAACGACTTGCAGTTCAGTCAGTCCGGCGGGCTGACCATCCCATGTTGGGACGCGTTCAAATCGGGGCGAGAGTTTGGCTGTGGAGGTGGTGCCCGGGGCCGGACTTGAACCGGCACGAGCCTTTCGGCTCTCGGGATTTTAAGTCCCGTGCGTCTGCCAGTTTCGCCACCCGGGCCAACATTGCATCAGGATCATTGTCACACAGCCGCTCCACCACGGCCAACTGGTAGGCAGGCGCGAGGAGGGTGCAGCTACACGCCATGCCAATCGTGCTGTGCCCCCTTCGCATGCTACACATCTCGAAGCAACACGAGTGCACACCGGCCACCTGCAACCGGGGCCGGCGCGAGAACCATGGTCGAAATCGGAACGGGAGTTCAATCCCGTCCCGTTTCCCTTCCATCTACTAGAACGAGATGATGACGGCGATACCGGGGCCGGGACGGGTACGGTCATACAGGTAGTACCCATCGTCGGTGTAATCAAGATATACGTCGTCGGTTTCATACCACGTGTCAGGCCACATTTCCGGCCACGGATCAACGAAGGTGACCCAATAGCCGTCGTAGCGGAAGCGTGGGTACCCGCCTACGAAAACCATCGGCAGGCTGTAGATGCGAAAGTAGTGCTCTCTCCCCCAGTAGGTCCGGAAGCGGTCGTCAGGTATGCGGTAGCCGTTGTAGCCGCCGCGCTGCGCCCAGGTGTGGTGGTCGTTATTCCACGACTTGGCGCGCGACTCGCGGAAACCGCTGAGCACCTGTGCTTTCTGTTGTGGGACGCCGCTATGGTGGACGCCACCATAGGTAGGGCCGGTGGGCTTGACGCCGCCGTGATAGGTGCTGCCGTAGCTCGTCTGCGGTTTTTCCTGAGCTTGCGCAGGCCGCCTATTAGTTGGTTGAACTTTTGTTTGATAAGGGATTGCGCCTGAGCGCGGCGATGCCTTCTGCTGATGTGGTTGCTGCGCGGGTTGCTGATGCGGTTGCGGCGCGGGTTTACTAGCCTGCGGCGGATGCTGTTGCGGCGCTGGTTTCGCCTGTTGATGTTGCTGCCCTGGTTGCGATTTGCCCTGCTCCTTACCCTTTTGCTCTTGCTGTGCGTAGGCAGGGGCCGTGGTTGCGAGAAGCAAGAACAGAATTGCTGTGCTGAGAATGCTCGCTCGTTTCATTGATCTGTGCTCCTTTTGAGCGCAAGTAGTCGGTTCACGCTCACTGCTTCTTCATCATGCTAATTAGATGCAACTTGGGGGCCTGTCCACAAGGGATCACTTTACGCCCAGGTCTCGATCCTTTTGTCCGAGACCTCCGAAACTTTCCCCAAGAGGCTAACAGGAATCTCCCATTGCAGCTCTGAATCCCCCGAATCATACCGCTCGTGAGCGAGTTCGCAGCGGGGGAGCTGCACCTGCGAGCGAAAAGCGGAGCGATGCCGTGTCATTTTGGGCTGCTGTATGATTTCGCCATGACGACGCGGAAATACCGTTCCTCGCCCAGCAGCCCGTATGACGAGGAGTTTTATGCGGGCAAGAACGAGGGATCCTATCGCTCTGCGATGATCGTGCTGCCGCTGGTTTTCTCCATCGTCGCCCCGCGCAGTGTCGTAGACCTAGGCTGCGGGTCCGGGACATGGTTGCGCGCGGCTCATGAACTCGGCGCGCATGACTACCTTGGGTACGATGGCCCGTACGTCACCCAGTTGTGCATTCCGCAAGATCGGTTCGCGGCGGTTGACCTCCGCCAGCCGTTGCCGGCGGATCGGAAGTTTGATCTGGCAATTTCCTGCGAAGTCGCCGAACACCTGCCGGCAACCTCGGCGGCAACCCTGGTCGGCACGCTGACTTCCCTGTCGGACGTAGTCTTGTTCTCGGCCGCGATCCCGGGCCAGGGCGGAGTGCACCATGTCAACGAGCAGTGGCCGGCGTATTGGCAGGCGCTGTTCCGGGACAGAAAATATTCGGCGTACGATTTGATTCGTCCGCGAATCTGGAATGATGACCGGGTGGAGGTGTGGTACCGGCAAAACACGGTTCTTTATGTCGCCGATTCCGCCGCGCCGCGCTACCACCTGCCCGAGAAGACGCCGGAGGTGCGCGGCATGGTGCATCCGGAACTCTACGAATCGCAGCGCCGCAAGAAGCTGCTGCGCAATGCCGTGCGCAGTACACGGCGAGCCCTGGCGCGCTGGACTGGCCGTGACAACACCAGGTGAGGCGCGCACCCACCCTGGCGTACACGCTGATTTGCGCTTCCGTTTAGAATAGAAGCTCCCACTACAGCAGGCTCGATGGAGGCCGCATGCACCGATTCATCTACCACAATGACCGTGTGCTTCCCCTGGAAGAGGTGCGGCTATCGCCCGGGCAGGCGGGCCTGATCAACGGTTGGGGAATCTTCAGCACCGTCCGTGTGTATGACGGCATTCCGTTCGCCCTGGAGCGCCACTACGAACGCCTGGCGCGCGATGCTGCGCGCATCCAGCTTCCGCTGAAGGCCGGCCTGGGTGATGTGCGCGATGCCATGCTGCAGATGCTGCAGGCCAACCGCATCGGCAACGCCTGCGTTCGGATTTATTTCATCTTCAACACCATCGGCATCTGGAAGAGCGCCGAGCCGTTCCCGCAAGTTGATCTGATCATGTACGCCATGGATGTGCCCGAGCGCGTGGGTCCGACCAGCCTGTCGGTGCAGGAACACGGGCGCCATGCGGCGCACCCGCTGACCGGAACGAAGGTGACCTCGTGGCTGAACAACGCGTGGATGGTGGAGCAGGCGCACCGGCGCGGCTGCGACGATGCGCTGCTGCTGAATGAACGCGGCGAGGTTTCGGAGTGCACGGCGGCCAATATCTACTGCATCCGGGGTGGCGACGTGGCGACGCCTCCGCTGAGTTCCGGGTGCCTGGCCGGGGTCAGCCGCGCCATTTTGATGGAAGAAGGCCCCAAGATTGGGGTGTCGATCACCGAACGGGTGCTGAAGCTGGAAGACTTCTACTACGCCGACGAGGTCTTCATCACCTCCACCACCCGGCACGTGCAGCCGATTTCGCACATCGAGAAAGCGGGCCATGAAGCAGGCGCCGGGGCCGGTGACGCAAAAATTGGCGAAGCTGTTCGAAGAGTACGTGAAAGAGTATTTGGCGCGAGCGGCCGCGGCGGTGAAGTGAAGCAGTTTCTAGTTTCTGGTTTCTAGTTTCTGGTTGTTAGCTGAACACATGCTCGCCTAGCGATGGTGGTGGTCAGGTGAATTTCCTTTCCACTCGCGCGGCGAACCGCCGGGCAGCAAAAGCTAACTCGGCTGGCGTGCGACGACCTGGCCTTCGTTCAGGAAAAATTGCGCCGAGCACTTATCGGAGCCGCAGATGATGGGAATGAGCCCGGCAATCTGGCGACGGGTGATCAATCCCAGGGTGCCGCAAGCCGGGCAGGCCAGGACCGCCCAGTAAGGGTCGTCGGCTTCGCCGACTTCGCCGGCATTTTCCAGCACGAACATCGCGCCGGGGCCCATCTGCTCCGGGATCCACTCGTTCAGGACGTCAATCTCAGCGACCATCCGTCACCTCCACAGTAGATGCCGTGCTCCTAGGAAATGCGCCGGGCGCGCAACCGCCGCGCACCGGAATCAGAGCGGACTGTTTTCCTCTCACGAGAGTGCGCGCCCGCGGTGCGCCGTTGTTGCGCCGCCTCGGGTCGCATGGGTGGTAGCTCGGCGCGGATTTGCCGCACCGTATCGCTCAGGCAAATGGTGAACATCGGCTGGCGCGAGTTCTTCAGGATGTCGATCACCTGCAAGGGCGAAGTTTCCAGGAACAGGCGCTTGCCGTCGGTAAGCAGGTGGTAATCGGAGGCGGCGGTGACGGTTTCCACCAGGCGCTTGCCGAATTCCTTCTGCAGGAAACGAATCACCACGCGGACGCGCTGCAGCGAGAAGCCGCGCCGCCGCAGGTCGCAGATCACCGCCACTTCCGCGACGTCGTCCAGCGAGTACAGCCGGCGGTGGCCCTGCTTGAGCGGCGCCACCAGGCCGCGCTCGTCCCACCACTGGAGCTGGCGAGCGCTAAGGCCGGTCAGCGCCATGACCTCGTTCGATGTGAACCTCTGCTCCATGCCTTCTCACGCAACCGAAAATAGAAAAAACATTTGCGACTGAAAATGTTTAAAACATTCTAGGCGTGGGATGTTGAATGTCAAGATGAAACCGACCGGCAGGGTTGACCACAACGGCGCGGACGAATTCAAAACGGAAGAGCCGGAATCAGGCCCGGCCGCCGCCGACGAAATGGACGATCTCGAGGCGGTCGCCTTCGGAGAGAAGCGTGGCGGGCCAGCGGTCGCGGGCAACAATGTCGCGGTTGAGTTCGATGGCAACGCGGTCCGACTTCATGCCGAGTTGTTCGACCAGGGCGGCCAGGGTGAAGCGGTCGGCGGCAAACTCGCGCTCTTCGCCATTGATGAGCAGACGCATGGCTTTGGTTGAGAATATCACCCGTGGTCACCGTGCGGCCTCGCTATAATCGTGCGTCGGTACTGGACTCAAGACCATGGCCTACAACGATCTGCGCGAGTGGATGGCGGCGCTGGAAAAGGCCGGCGAACTGAAACGGGTGCGCGCCGAGGTGGACCCGATTCTGGAAATCACCGAAATTGCCGACCGGGTGAGCAAGAACGCGCTCGGGTCGGCGGCGCTGCTGTTTGAGAACGTGAAGGGCTATGCCGGGTCGAAAGTGCTGATCAACCAATTCGGCTCGGCGCGGCGAATGAATATGGCGCTGGGAGTGGAGTCGCTGGACGAAATCGCCGAGCGGCTGCGGATGTTCATGGACGTGAAGTCGCCGCAGGGGTTGCTGGACAAAATCAAGATGCTCCCCATGCTGGCCGACCTCGGCAAGTTTTTTCCCAAGACGGTGGCGACCGGGCCGTGCAAGGAAGTGATCAAGAAAGACAAGTTTTCGCTGCTCGATTTTCCCATCCTGCAATGCTGGCCGAAAGACGCGGGACGGTTCATCACGCTGCCCTGCGTCATCAGCCGCGACCCGCGCACTGGCAAGCGCAACGTCGGGATGTATCGCATGCAGGTGTACGACGAGCGCACCGCCGGCATGCATTGGCAGCGGCAGAAGGTGGGAGCGGAACATTACCGGGAAGCTTTGCGCAAGGCCGCAGCGGCGCAGTCGCCAGTCGCCAGTCGCCGGTCGCCAGCGGTCGAGGCGATGGCGGAGAAAGCCGCGGGCGAGGGCGCCCGCGCCACATCCAGCGTTGACATCATGGCGCGGACGTCGGGAGGGGCGCGCGTGCCCGACGGCGAGCGGCCTACGGGAAAAATGGAAGTCGCGGTGGCCGTCGGGACCGAGCCCGCGCTGACCTTTGCGGCGATCGTGCCGGCGCCGCCCGATGTGGAGGAATTCATGATCGCCGGCTTCCTGCGGCAAAAGCCGGTGGAGCTGGTGAAGTGCGAGACGGTGGATCTGGAAGTGCCGGCGACGTCGGAGATCGTGCTGGAAGGGTATGTCAATCTCGACGAGCTGCGCACCGAGGGTCCGTTCGGCGATCACACCGGGTTCTACTCGCTGGAGGATCTCTATCCCGTCTTCCATGTGACCTGCATCACGCACCGGCGTGACCCCATTTACGCGACCACGATTGTCGGCAAGCCGCCGATGGAGGACGCATGGATGGGCAAGGCGGTGGAGCGAATTTTCCTGCCGCTGATGAAGCTGACGATTCCCGAACTGGTGGACGTCAACCTGCCGGTGGAAGGCGTGTTCCACAACCTGATGATCGTGTCCATCCGCAAGTCCTACCCGGGACAGGCGCGCAAGGTGATGAACGCGATCTGGTCGCTCGGGCAGGCCATGTTCACCAAATGCATTGTTGTGGTGGACGAAGATTGCGACGTGCAGGACCTGCGCGAGGTGGTACTGCGGGCGTTCAACAACATCGATCCGGAGCGCGACATCCAGTTCACGCTGGGTCCGGTGGACTCGCTGGACCACGCCTCGCGGCTGCCGGATTTCGGGTCGAAGATGGGCGTGGATGCCACGCGCAAATGGCCGAGCGAAGGCTTCACGCGGCCCTGGCCGGATGAGATCACCATGGACCCCGCTACCAAGGAGAAGGTTGATCGGATGTGGAAGAGCCTGGGGATCGAATAAACAGGTTTTAGGTTTTAGGCTTCGGGCTGCAGACTTCGGGCTTCAGGTCAGGCTTCAGGCCCGAGGCGGACGTTCAGCAATTCGTGGTAGGGCGGGCGCGTTTTTTGCGCAGAGGGCGGGTGATCTGCGTCTCATGCGCGTTGCCCTCCGTGATGTCAATGAGAGTGGTGCGCTCGAGAAATTCGAGGTAACCGTCGCGGACCTTGCCCCAGTGGGCGTGGGCCGTGCAGGGCTTGTCCGAAGTGCATTTCCGGTCGCCGCGCAGCAAACAATGCGGCCAGGTGGAAGGGCCTTCGAAGAGGCTGACGACATCGATGAGGTGAATGGCGTCGGCGGGACGGAGCAACATGTAGCCGCCGCCGGTGCCGCGGGTGGCCAAAACCAGCCCGGCGTTGCGCAGCGAGAGCATGATCTTCGCCAGGTACTGCTGGGGCACGCCGGTCGATTTGGACAGGTCGCGGCCGAGGATGGCTTCGCCACGAGAGAGCTGAGCCAGCCGGCTCAGCGCGCGCAGGGCGTATTCGGAGGTGGCGGAGAGCATTGGTGACCTCTTGATACAGAAATCCTCTTTTACCGGGAGGGCAGCCGTCCGCGCTGTGACACACGTCACTTTTTCCTGTGATAGATCGGGACACGACAAAAGCGAGCGCAGCCCCATCTCCTCATGCCAGCAGCCCGTGATTACTTTTTCAGCTGCGCCGCATCAACATAATCAATTTGAATTCGCACCACCAACGGTGCTACAAGACAGCAGATTCTGCGATGTGCGCTTCGACCCAAAGCGATCGTCATCAGGTTGCCGCCGGCTATGGCACGGCCTTCGCGTGCTGGCCCGAGCGCACCGTCGCTATCGCCATCGTCGTGCGAATTATTAGCCCGCCACTGAGCGGGTAACGACGCCGAACGTTCAGCTCTGCTCGAAAGGCCGTCATCCCGCAACCGGTGGCGGCCTTTTCATTTGTTCCCTCAAAGCAAAAGGAGACACAAGGCACATGCTTCAACCAACCGCAAAAGAGGGTGCGCCGAATCTTCTGATCCCAGCCCTGCCAGAGACCAGCGGTGTCACGCTGCACGAGATACGCCTGGCGGCGGCCCGGATTCGTGAGGCGATCCCGCCGTCACCCTGTACGGTGTCGCGCGCGCTGTCGGAGCTGACAGGCGGCACCGTTTTTCTGAAGCTTGAGAATCTGCAACGCACCGGCTCCTACAAAGAACGCGGCGCGCTGAACCGTCTGCTCGCGCTCACGGCTGCCGAGCGCAAACAAGCTCTGGTGACAGCTTCGGCCGGCAACCATGCCCAGGCGGTCGCCTACCATGCTGCCCGACTGAGCCTCAAGGCAGAGATCTGGATGCCGCTGACCACGCCGCTGATCAAGGTATCGGCGACCCGCGCCTGGGGCGCCGAAGTGGTGCTGGAAGGCACAAATTTTGACGATACGTTTACGGCCGCCCTGGAGCGTTGCCGCCAAGCCGGAGCTGTCTTTATTCATCCGTTTGACGACGAACGAGTGATGGCCGGCCAGGGAACCCTGGCTCTGGAGCTTTTGGATCAACTGCCGAACCTCGACGCGGTCGTCGTTCCGGTTGGTGGCGGAGGACTGATTGCGGGCATGGCCGTGGCGCTCAAGGAAACCAATCCTTCGATTCAAGTGATCGGGGTTCAGACGGCCCTGCTGCCCTCGATGCTGGAGGCGGTGAAGCAAGGCAAGCCGGTCAATCTGGCCGGTAAATCGACCATCGCAGACGGCATTGCGGTTCGATCGGCAGGCGAGAAGACCCTGCCGATTGTCGCGCGCCTGGTGGACGATCTGGTGCTGGTGGACGAGGAAGAGATCGCGGCCGCCGTGCTGCTGCTGCTGGAACGTGAAAAGACACTGGCAGAAGGCGCGGGCGCAGTCGCGGTAGCGGCGCTGATGCATGGCAAGCTGTCACTGGCTGGCAAACGGGTAGCCGCCATCGTCTCGGGCGGCAACATGGACGTCACCCTGCTTTCCCGCATTATCGAACGCGGCCTGGTCAAAGACGGGCGGCTGGTGCGGCTGAGAATTCCCCTGCCCGATCATCCCGGCGCACTGCACCGCTTGACCGAGGTGATCGCCCGCAACCGCGTCAACATCGTCGAGACCAGCTACCACCGCGCCTTTCATGGCGCCAAGCTCAGCCACACGGTGATCGATCTGACGATGGAAACACGCGGCCATGAGCACTGCGATCAACTGATCCGCGCCCTCGAGGAATCAGGCTACGAACACGAGCGCATCGTCTGACCAACCCGCGAGCCAAGGACGCCCACTCGGAAACCATCGTCCGCCGAATGCAACCTGGCCGAGTGTGACGTACCGTTTGGAATCCCCCAAGGGGTGTCCTGGGTGGGTTGAAATGGTGGACCTGACCGGGATCGAACCGGTGACCTCATCGTTGCGAACGATGCGCTCTCCCAGCTGAGCTACAGGCCCTCGCGGATGAATATATTGTAGCAGCGGGGCCATGGAGGCAGCCAGATGCGCGCGGCGAAAAGCGGATTCCTCCCCCTTCGGCTTCGCTCAGGGTCGGAATGACAAGACACAGTATGGGGCGCGGATGCTTTTGGGGCGCATCACCGAGCGGGAACAAGAAGTTCCATCACATCGCAGTGTGACCGGGTTCCGCGCCGCCGTGCCCCGGCGCGGGCGAATATAATGAAGCTGTGACGCCATCGAAGCATGTGCGCAAGGTCGCCGAAGCGGATTTTCCCACCCGCTGGGGACAATTCCGCATCGTCGGGTTCGAAGGCCAGTTCCCCGCGGAGTCGAACGGAAGCGGCGAGCGCCGCAGGGAAACCGCGGTCGCGCTGGTCATGGGCGACATTCAGGCGCGCGCGCCGCTGGTGCGGATCCACTCGCAGTGCCTGACCGGCGACGTGTTCGGATCGCTGCGCTGCGATTGCCGTCAGCAACTGGAGATGGCGCTGGAGATGATCGCCGCGGCCGGTTGCGGCGTCCTGGTCTATGAGCAGCAGGAGGGGCGCGGCATCGGGCTGATGGCGAAGCTGCAGGCCTACGAACTGCAGGACCGCGGCCTGGATACGGTGGAGGCGAACGAGAAGCTGGGGTTCGCCGCCGACTGCCGCCAATACGCGCTGCCGGTCGAGGTGCTGAAGGCGCTGGATCTGAAGGAAATCAAGCTCCTGTCAAATAATCCTGACAAAGTGGCGGCGGTGGAGGCGGGAGGGATCGCGGTGCAGGAGCGCGTACCGTGCGAGCCGGAGCCGCGGTCAGCGCACTCCAAGCGGTACCTCAGGACCAAGAAAGAGAAGATGGGGCACCTGTTCTCGAAGTAAAACCAACCACAACTTCATTGCAGATTGTCGATTGACGATTGTCGAATTTCGGGAAGACGCAGTCGCGCGCGAGTATCCCTTCCACCACCGAGGCACGGAGACACGGAGAAATGCAGATGTAAGAGGTCGGAACGAGCGAATCCGCTTCCTGCATTGTCCTGTGTCTATTCGAGTCGAGCCCTCCGTGACTCCGTGTCTCCGTGGTGAGCTTCTATCTTCTTTGCGGTGGCAGCGCGCTGGCGATGGCATCGCGAACCGCGGCGATGAGGGCGTCGCGATCCGGAAAATCCTGGGGTGAGATCGGCGGGTGAAAAACGATCTGCGCCACGGCCTTCTCCGGCGCGATCAGCCGCTTCCCTTTCGGCAGGATTTCGTAGGTACCGAGCAGCGTAACCGGCACGATCGGGCAACCGGATTCAATGGCGAGATAGAACGGACCCTTCTTGAGCGGCTGCAGGCGGCCATCCAACGAGCGGGTGCCTTCGGGAAAGATGGTCATGCTCAGGCCGGAGCGGATCACGTCGGCAGCGGCGCGCACGCTGGCGATGGCGGCATCGCGATTGCGGCGGTCCACCGGGACAAGGCGGGCGACGCGCATCGCGAACCCGAGGACCGGAATGCGGAACAACTCCTTTTTGACCAGCACCGAAGTGCGCCCGGGCAGCAGCGGGATGAGCACCGGCGGGTCAAGATTGGAGACGTGGTTCGACATGAAAATGTAGGTTCGGGCGGGATCGAGTTGGTCGCGTCCGCTGATCTGGAGGCGGACGCCGGCGAGCCTGACGCCGACGCGCACCACCCACATGCTGGCGCGATAGAGGAAATCGCTGTTGCCGGTGAGCAGCGCCACCGGCAGCGTCAGCAGAGCAGTGATGGGCGTCATCAGCGTCCACCAGGCGAGGATGAGCAGCGTGCGCATTGGCTATCAGGTCCGGCCTTCTGAAACTCGAAACTGAAACTGTTTATTCCGACTCGCCGCGGATCCAAGCGGCGCGGCGGGCGCGCTGGGCCTCGGTAACGTCTGCGCGCTCCACCAGCGCGTAGTTCTCAGCCGGCGTGCCGGCGAGCTTGAATTTCACGCGACGCGGGCCGGTGGCGCCGGAAACGCGCAGGTCCACGTTGTCGCCGATGCGCAAGATCATCAGGTTATTCTCCGGCGCCTCGCCGGGCGTCCTGCCGTTGACCTGCTGAACGATGTCGCCGGGGCGCAGGCCAGCCTTTTCGGCTGCGCTGCCGGCACCCACCGATACCACGATCGCGGCGTTGGCCGGGCGGCGCAGGGTGCGGAAACCGGGGTCGGGGAGCACGATGGCTTGCTTGTCGAGACGAAGACCGACGGTCGCGAAAAACTCATCGTACGGAATGGCATCGGCGCCGGCGATGTAGCGCGCGAAAAATTCGCGGAAGTCGGCGCCCGTAACCGCCTCCGCGGCTTCCTCAACCCCGCGGGAATCGGGAAAGAACTTGCCCTGCCTGGCGTAGTGCTGGTTCATCCAGAGAAAAAGATCGCGCAACGACCGCTTGCCGGCGCTCGCCTCGCGCATTTGCAAGTCGAGCAGCATGCCGAGGATCTCGCCCTTGTTGTAGTAAGAAATCGAGCGCTGCGGTGATTCGTACTGCGGATATTTTTCCAGCCAGGCATCGAGACTGGATTCCTCCACCGATTGGGTCAGGCGCGCCGGGCGGGACTCCAGGTAACGGATGTCGGCGGCGAGTTCGGCGAGGAATCCTTTCTCGTCGAGATAGCCGGCGCGCACCCGCATGTAGTCGGCGACGGTCGAGGTGACGCCTTCGCTGAACCACAGCGCGCGCGTGTACTGCTCTTTGGTGTAGTCCACCGGTTCGAGCGACTGCGGGCGGATGCGCTTCACGTTCCACAGGTGAAAAAATTCGTGGGCGGTGACGCCGGCGAGCGAAAGCGGGTTGCTCTTGACGCGGTCGGCGGAGGCGTCAATCGCGGTGGAGTAGGCGTGCTCCATGCCGCCGCCGGCGGGCCGGCGCGGGAAGTGGTAGATGAACCAGTACTGGTCGAATGGCTGGTCCTGCATCCAGTCAACTTCTGCCAATACGATCTTGTGAACCATGCTCAGAATTGCGCGTTGGTCGTAATCTTCGCGCTCGCCATCGATGATTACTTGATACTTCGCGGGCCTAATCCCTTCATTCTGCTCGATGGTCCCGATTGAAAATCTGCCGATTTCCACCGGGGCGTCCACCATCTCGTCGTAGCTGCGAGCAGTGAACCCTACACCGGTGCGCGTCATGGGCGTCGCAATCATCCATTCTGGCGGCAGGTCGGCGAACTGCACGGATACGGGATTGCCCTTTTGCCCGACGACGTACATGAGAACTTCGGCCAAATTGAAGAAGGCATGCTCGGTGTTGAGCTGCGCTCCGAATGGGCCGGGCGTGTCGGCGAACACCTCATACTCGATTTCCTGCGCGTTGGGTGCGGACCACGTCGTCTTGTCCACGGCGCGCACAGGCACCGGGTTACCGGCGGCGTCGCGCGCCTTAACCGCGAGAACCGCCTGCGAAAAGTCGCGGACCTGGTATAGCGCGTTCCACACCGGCAGTTGCACCTGGAGATCGGCCGCCGGAGCAACGCGCATCGTGACTCGCAAGGTGTGCCGAACGGGATCCGCGAGCGCGACCGAATACCGCACCGCGGCGGTCTGCGCCAGCGCCGGCCAGCTACATGCAAGGATAAGAACGAGGGTGCCCCACATCTGCCCGGGTTTGGCAGATGTGGGTTTTCTCATGCAGGAATGTTTCACGCTTTCGCGGAGACCTCGCGGCTTTTCAGCGAACGCGGAAGCTTCTCATAGATGCCGCCGAAGCCGCCATTGGAAAGAATGGCGACCACATCGCCGGGGCGCAGTTCGGGGACGATGGCGCTGACAATCGCGTCAGCGTCGGGCAACTGCCGCGCCGAAGTGCCACGGCGGCGGATTGCCATTACGACCTCCTCCAAGTCGAGCCGCTCGGCCGGCGGAATCGCCTCCGACTTGAAGATGCCGGCTACGATGACCTCGTCGGCCATGGAGAGGCTTTGCGCCAAAGCTTCGTGGAAAACGTTGCGCCGCAGCGTGTTGGAGCGCGGCTCCAGAATGGCCCACAAGCGGCGTCCGGGATAGCGCGTGTGCAGCGCCTTCAAGGCTTCGGCGATGGCGGTGGGATGGTGCGCAAAATCGTCAATGACGGTGATGCCGCCGATTTCGGCTTTCACTTCCAGGCGGCGCTTCACGCTCTGGAAGGTGCTCAACGCTTCGGCGATCTGCGCGGCGTCAATGCCGGAAGAGGACGCCATGGCCGCGGCGGCGGTGGCGTTGAGCACGTTGTACTCGCCGGCGAGCGCGAAATCGAATTCCGCCCAAGGCTTTCCTTCGCGCAGCACCGACCAGCGCGTGCGGTCGGTGTCGTAGCGGACGCCGGTGACGCGCCAGTGCGACTCGCCGGCAAAGCCGTAGCGCTCGACGGGACAGAAGGCGCGCGCGACACATTCGTCCACCTCGGGCACGCCGTCCCAGGCGAGGATGCGGCCGCGCTGCGGCACCAGGTTGACCAGGCGCTTGAAGGCGGTCTTCACCGAGTCAAGGTCCTTGTAGATGTCGGCGTGATCGAACTCGACGGAAGTGAGCACGACGGCGTCGGGAAAATAGTGCAGGAACTTCGGGCCCTTGTCGAAGAAGGCGGTGTCGTACTCGTCGCCCTCGATGATGAAGTGGCGTCCGCCGTCCAGTTTAAAGCTGGCGCCGAAATTTTCCGCGATGCCGCCGATGAGGAACGACGGGCGGCGGCCGGCGACTTCGAAGATCCACGCCAGCATGGAGGTGGTGGTCGTCTTGCCGTGCGTGCCCGCGACACTGATGATTTCGCGGCCGCGCAGGAATTCGTCGTACAGCAACTGGGCCATGGACTGGAACGGGATGCGGTCGTTCAAAACGCGCTCCAGCTCAGGGTTTCCGCGGGAGATGGCATTCCCGACAATGACCAGGTCAGGGCGTGGGTCGAGGTTCTGGGCGGCGTAGGGTTGCACAGCTCGAATGTCGAGCGAGGCGAGGAAATCCGACATCGGCGGATAGACGGCGGTGTCGGAACCGCGGACATCGAAGCCGCGCTGCTTCAGCATGCCCGCCAGCGAGGCCATGGCGGTGCCGCAGATACCGATCAGATGAATGTGCTTGGACATGAGTTAGAACAAAAGCATTTTCGATTGTCGATTGCCGATTGCCGATTGCAAAAACGCAAGGTCCTTCGACTTGGTGTCGGCAAATTCAGCCGACACCTCGCTCAGGATGACATCAATAAAGGGTCCAGATCGCCTGATCACCCGATCGCCGGATCGCCCGATCACCCGATCATGCAATTCCCCGCGCCGCGACCGCACTTTCCAGAAACTCGAGGCGGACGGTTTCCGCGGTCACGGTGAGCGCCACTTTCACCCCAAAAGGCAAGGTGGCATTTTCGCGCGAGACGTGTCCCGATCTCAAGCCATACGCGATGGGAATCTGGAGATCACCGACTATTCTTTGCACGATTTCCTGCAAGGTGTAGGGCTGGTCGGGCGACTGGATGCAGTCCATCATCTCGCCGAAGATGATGCCGCGCACGTCGCGGAATTTTCCCGCGAACTTCATCTGCATCAGCATGCGATCGATCTGGTACGGCTTGGCGCCGATGTCTTCCAGAAAAAGCAGCTTGCCTTCCGTCTGCGCTTCGTAGGGCGTGCCGAGCGACGCCACCAGGATGGAAAGGCAGCCGCCATAGAGCACGCCATCGGCGCGGCCCGGCACCATCGGATTGAGTCCGAACACCTGGTGCGAGGCCAGTTCCCAGTTGAAGTTCCCCGCAGTCGCCGCCTGCCACGACATTTCGTTGACGCCGTGCTCGCGGGCAAAATCGCCTGTGACCATGGGACCGTGAAACGTCACCAGGCCGGCAGCATCGTGGAACCAGGTGAGCAGGCAGGTGACATCGCTGTAGCCGGCGAAAATCTTGGGATGCTTGCGAACGATGTCCAGATCGATATGCGGCAGCAGGTAATTGGCGCCGTAGCCGCCGCGCACACAGACGATGGCGCGAATGTCGTCGCTGGAGAACATGCCTTCCAGTTCGCGAGCCCGCCGCGCGGCCGAGCCGGCAAAATAGAGATCGCGGTCGAAGATGGTGTCGAGGAATACGGGCTCGTATCCCAGCCGGCGCAGCGCCGCGACGCCGCGATCGAATAGCTCGCGCTTGAAATAGCTGGCGGGCGCGACAATCCCCACGCGGTCGCCGGGGCGGAGCGCGGGGGGCTTGAGCAGAGTTGGCGTCTTGGATAAATCGTTTCGCACGCCCGGCATTGCGTTCATGGTAGCAGCGATGAGGCTTCGGGCTTTAGGTTTTAGGCGTTAGGTTTTCGGCTGCTTGTCGTCGGTCGCCTTTCGCTGCGCAGATCGCCCGATCACCCGATCACCGGATCACCCGATGAAGAATTCTCCCCGGCACACAATCTCCGCCGGGCCGGTGAGGAAGACCTCGCGCTCCCAGCGCACGATCTGCGAGCCGCCGGGAGACTGCACGCGCACCGGCGACTGCGCCCGTCCGCCGGCGATTGCGGCCACGGCGCCGGCGCACGATCCAGTACCCGAGGAGCGCGTTTCGCCCACCCCACGCTCGAAAATTCGGATTTCAATTTCTCCTTTGGTTAGAATGCGTACCAGCTCAACATTCGTGCCAAACTTGAAGTCGTGATGGTGCTCGATTTCGCTCGCCTCCGCCTGCCATCCGGGAACGAATTCGTCCACGAACAACACGAAGTGCGGGTTGCCCATCGAAACCGGAATGCCAAGCTGTTCTCCGAAAGCCATCTTGAGGGAAAACGGATCGCCGACCTGCGGCTCACCCATGACGGTTTCGAATTCGAAATGATGGCCTTCGTGCCGTATGAGGGTGCAAGTCTTGATGCCCGCGCCGGTACGGATGGTCAGATGGTCGCGTTTTTTTTGCGCCACCAGGTGGGCGGCGACGCAGCGCGTGCCATTGCCGGAGATTTCGGCCTCGGAGCCGTCGGCGTTGAACAGGCGCGCGCGGGCGTCGGCGTGCGGGTCGGAAAAAATCCATTCCACGCCGTCGGCACCAATGCCTTGATGCCGGTCGCAGATCTTGACTGTAAACGCCTTCAGGTCTTTGGGCGCGTGCTTGCCTTCAATGAGCAGGAAGTCGTTGCCGCATGCGTGAGCCTTGGTGAATGGGATGGCGGACATATTAGGTTTTAGGTTTTAGGTCTTAGGCTTTAGGTCTTAGGACCTAAGGCCAGTGCTCCTGACGCCTGCTCCTCCCCAGCGCTACAAGGCTGCTGAACAACTCGCGTGGGTGGAACAAAACCGAGATTCCTCGGGTCTGAAGCCCCTCGGAATGACAATATTAAAGGACTTCTGCGGCACGGCTGAAGCCGTGCCCTTCCCAAACGAGCTTCACTCAGAGTTTTTCAGCAGCCTGCTACAGCCTAAAGCCGAACGCCTAAAACCTAAAGCCTAAAACCTAACGCCTGGTCTTGTAGATTCTCACCGGCATTTGGCCCGCGGTCTGCAACACGATCAGCAATTCCAAATTTTCGGGATGCGTCGCCACCGCCTGTGCCACCGGGTCGCCCGCGCCGGCAATTACGAAATCCGCATTCGCGGCGGGCGCGCGCAGGGCGGCATCCCACACGTTCTTAGTCCCTTCATTGATGGTGCGCTTTATGGGGATCGCGGCCCGCTCGAGAGCGCCACCATGGTCGCCGAGGAACATCAGCAGGGTCGAAGAAGGCGGCAGGCTCTCCAGTAGCGATCCCAGGCGCCCATCCAAGGCGTACCGCGGGCCGCCGTTGACCCTGATTTCGCGCAGGCAGATCGGCACGTTACGCCACACAGAGGTGTAGCTGAAGGCGATGAACGCGCACACCGCAACGGCCACACCCGCGCGCCACACTGGCGAACGATCCCGGGTCATGGCGAAGTACACCAGCAGCGCGACAAAGGCGGCGGCTGCCGGCAACAATTGCAGCCCGTAGCGCGTGTTGTAGTACGAAAACGGCCACCACTGCGGAATGAAGATGGGCACTTCTCCCCAGGCGATGGCGATCACATAAAACGGCAATGGAAGCCCGAGCAGCAGCCACGGCAACAGTCCCCTGCGGCGAAACAGGACAAGACCGATTGACGCAATCGCGAGTAACACCCAGGTTTTCTCCATCCACGATGATGGAGAGCGCGGATCTGATCGCGTTTCAGCGAGCGTCAGGGTTGCATTGCGGACAAAATGTTGCGTGGCGACAGTCGGGCTGTGCCAGCCGGGATGATGCGGTTCGCCGGCGTGGCGCGAGCGCTGCGCAATGGCCTTGGCCGAATACCGGCCGGTGGCGAATTCCAGCGGGTTCCCCCAGAGAAACGCGTTGTAGCCGAACCAGAGCGCGGGCGCGAGCGCATTGATGAGAACGAAAGTGGCGAGCGCGCGACCGAGATTGCCCAGCAGGTTGCGGCGCAGGCGCGTGCGCGAAGCAACCAAAACCACCCCCGCTGCCGCCGCGACGAATGCCGCGCCGTAGAACCAGCCGTCGTAGCGGACCAGCATGTCGCACAGCAGCAGCCAGCCGCACCACTTCAAATGGCGCGCCGCTTCCTGGTCTTCACCGTGGAGGGCGAACTGCGCGAAGTCGGTAAAGAACGCTGTGGCCCAGATCAGCAGCGCCAGGCTGAGCGGCTCGTTGAGCGCCGTGGTCTGGAGATAAATCAGGTTGGGATTGGCGGCGAAGATGCCGGCGGCAATCCAGGCGGCCACGCGCGCGGGGCCATCCTCGCCGCCAATCCAGGCCAGTCCGGAGCGCACCAGGCGAAACATGCCGAGCGCGCCGAGAACGAACGCGGCCATCGAGGGAATGGCGCCGCCGACGCCGCTGCTCCAGCCGGCGTCGGAGATGATGAATGGAATGGTGAGCAGGTGTTGCAGCGGCAGCCATACGGTGCCGAGTTGCTGCAAGCCGGGCGTGCGCGAATCGAAGACGCGGCGGGCGATGTTGATGTGCGCCACGGCGTCGCCGGACAGGAGAATTTGGCCCCACTTGTAGTAGTGCGCGACCGCAGCCACGGAAAGCGCAATCGCGGCCAACGCCAGCACCTGCACCTCGCCGATGCCGACGGCGCGTGCGCGCAGTCGCTCGGCGCGTTCCTGGCGGACACTCCAGTTTTTCGGCGCGACGGCCATTTGGAGGAGATTACATCATGATTCACCACGGAGACACAGAGGCAGCCAGTATCTGGTGATCGGATGATCCGGTGATCTGGTGATTTGAAAATCGGAAAAGATCACCCGATCACCCGATCGCCCGATCACCCGACTATTCCAGGTGCGTGAGTTCGCGGAAGATCTCGAAGCGCGCCTCGATCTCTTCCCGCGTCAGGTTCTGCAGGCGTTCCGGGCCGAAGCGCTCGACTGCGAACGATCCCATAACGCCGCCATAAAACATGGCGCGCTTCAGCACTTCACGGTTGAGTTCGCCCTGCGAGGCGATGTAGCCCATGAATCCACCGGCAAAGGAATCGCCGGCGCCGGTGGGGTCGCGGACTTCGGCCAGTGGCAGCGCGGGCGCGCGGAAGGGGTGATGGCCGATGCCGCCGAAAATCTTGTCGCCGAAGAAGATGGTTGCGCCGTACTCGCCGTGCTTGATCACCAGCGCTTTCGGACCCATCGCCATCACCTTGTTGGCCGCGCGCAACAGGTTGGACTCGCCGGCCAACATCTTGGCTTCAGTGTCGTTGATCAGCAGCAGGTCCATCAGCTTGAGCGTATCCAGCAACTCGCGGCGCTTGCCGTTGATCCAGAAATTCATGGTGTCGCCGCCCACCAGGCGCACGCGCTTCAGCTCGCGCCGCACCTGTGCCTGCAGCACGGGATCAATGTTGGCGAGAAAGAGAAACTCGGAGTCGAGGTATTCGGCGGGAATCTGCGGCTGGAATTTTTCGAAGACGTTGAGGTCGGTGAAGTGCGTCTTGGCCTCGTTGACGTTCTCGCCGTACTCGCCGCCCCAGTGAAAAGTCTTGCCCGGGGCGCGCTGCAGGCCTTTGAGGCAGACGCCGCGCCGGCGCAGGACGTCTTCGTGCTCGCGCGTGAAGTCGTCGCCCACCACGGCGACGATGCGCACCTCGGTGAAATAACTGGCGGCGAGGGAAAAGTAAGTCGCCGATCCGCCCAGGATTTTTTCCGCTTTGCCGAAAGAGCTTTGGATGGTGTCGAACGCGACCGAGCCCACAACCAGAATTGCCATTACTCCCCCAAAACTAAAAATAACAATCTGTCATTCCGAGCGCAGCGAGGAATCTGCTTTGCTGGCCACTGGCCACTGGCCTCTAACGCATCTCTCCCAGATACTTGTCCAGGATCAGCTTCAGCCGCTCGCGCGTTGCCGCCGGAATCAGCTTGGGGCCGGTCATGATCGCCGACACCAGCGCCGATCCGCACTTGCACTTGCGCTCTTTCGGCATCACCTTCACCGCTTCGCGCACCACGTTGCAGGCATTGGCCGCGTTCTTCACCAGCACGGCGACGATCTGGTCCACGGTGACGGAGTCATGCGCCGGATGCCAGCAGTCGTAATCCGTGACCATGGCTAACGTCGCGTAGCAGATCTCGGCCTCGCGGGCCAGCTTGGCCTCCTGCAGGTTGGTCATGCCGATCACGTCCATGCCCCAGGAGCGGTACAGGTTGGACTCCGCCTTGGTGGAAAACTGCGGGCCCTCGATGCACAGGTAGGTCCCGCCGCGCTTGCCGGTCACGCCGGCGGCGCCGCAGGCCTGCTGCATGGCCACCGCGACTTCGGGACACACCGGATCGGCGAAGGCAACGTGCACTACTACGCCGTCACCGAAAAAAGTGGAAACGCGCCGGCGGGTGCGGTCGTAGAACTGGTCGGGGATGACGAATTCCAGCGGCTTGTGCTCTTCCTTCAACGATCCCACCGCCGAAAGCGACAGGATGCGTTCCACCCCAAGCTGCTTGAAACCGTAAATGTTGGCGCGGAAATTCAGCTCGCTGGGCATGACGCGGTGCCCGCGCCCGTGCCGCGAAAGAAAAGCCACTTTGCGACCCTCGAGCGTGCCCAACACGTACGCGTCCGAGGGATCGCCGAAAGGCGTGTCCTGCTTGAGTTCGCGCGTGCCGGTCAGGCCCGGCATCTGGTAGAGGCCGCTGCCGCCGATGATTCCGATTTCCGCTTCCGGCAAGGAAGTCTCCTGATGAAAGGTTGAATCGTGGATTATACAAAACGGTGGGTAGTGGTTAGGGGCTGGGAGGTGGGGGTTCGAGCTGCACACGCGAGGGCGCGTGTGCCACAGCTCACTTCCCCAGCACCGCCTGGCGCACCTTTTCCACTATCTCCGCCGGTACGCTTTCAATCGCGATGACGATATCGCCCGTCAGCCTGATTTCCACGGGGCCCTCGGCGGTGTTCCAGAGTTCGGCGGCACGAGGCGCTGGTCCTGAAAGCACGGGAGGAGCGGGCAAGGGCGCCGGGAGCGTCTGGTAGCGCTTGGGGACGTAACCACCATACAGGCCATAGAAATCGTTCGCCGCTATCCCGTTCGCCCACTTCGTCACCATTACCAGCGCAAGCTCGCCGCCGTTCTTATGCTTCACCGCGTAATACCAGCCGCCGCGCCACTGCGGAGAAATTTTCTTCGCCACGTCAGCGGCGGAATAAATCTCCGCCATCACCGCGACGTCGAACTCGCCAATCGAACCCACGTCATACTTCTCCCAATCTTTACCCATCAGCTTGGCGATGTCGGGCACCGGCAATTGCGGGAGATTTTCACCGGCGAGATAGGTTGCGGGCTCCATCACCTGGCGCGTGTTTTGCGGCGGTGACTTGAACACGCCGGCGAACGCCTTGTCTTTACCGCCCTTGATCAGCAACTCACGCTCGAAATTGAGCCCGTCGCGGTAAGGAAACAGGAGCACGCGCTTGAGGAACAGCGGCGCGCGGTTGAAGACCGGGGAGTCGTCGCTTTCCATCATGCCCTGCTGGATCGCCTGCGTGATCGTCGGCGAGTTCACGACCGAGTTGCCGGTCGGCGCCAGCAGGTAATCGATCATGACCGCCATCGCCTGGCCCTCGACCACCGCATGGCGAGCCGCGATCTCCTCGTCACCGCGCGCCTCCTCCGTCGGCGTCTTCTCCGACGTTCCCTTCCCAATCCACTTCTCCAGCCCGAAATTCTGGTCCTGCAAGGCGTGCGTCAGCTCATGCGCCATCACCGTCAGCTGCGACGCCGGTGGCAGCCAGTCGAGCAGGTACACGGTCTTGCTCTTGGTGTCGTAATAGCCGGCCACCTGCTCGCGCAACAATTCGACGAGAAAGGTCTGCAAATCGAAATCGCGCGGCAGCAAACCCAATTTCTTGAGCACGACTTCAGAGCGCTGGAGCCGCTGCGTGTCTTCATCGTCTTTCAGCCGGGCCTCGATGTACGTCTGCACCTGCTCGCGGTCGGCAAGCTGGCGCTTCACCTCGCGCTTGATGCGCAGGCCGGTGTCGCCGCTGTCAAACCTCAGCACCTCATCAACCGCATTGAGCAGTTCTTTGGCTTCCTCGGGCGTGATGCGGTGCTCGGGGGTGGCCTGCGCGGGCGCTTGAGGTTGCTTCTCCTGGGGAGATTGCGCAGGCGGCGCCTGTGCCGTTGCCAATGAAGCGACGAACAGGACGAGAATCGCGATGCGTAACAACAATCGGCAATCGGAAATCAACAATCGGAAATGAAACAAAGCAGATTCCTCGCTGCGCTCGAAATGACAATTTACTGGGATTTTCAGATCACCCGATCACCAGATCGCCCGATCACCAGATCGCCCGATCACCCGATTAGCTCACCCGCTTCGCGACCCAGTCGCCTACCTCTCGCGTGCCCGTCTGTCCGCCGACGTCCTGGGTCAACTGCTTTGCCCGCACCGCCGCCAGCACCGCGGCGTCCATCCGGTCGGCATGCTCCTGGAGTCCCAGGTGCGCCAGCATCATGGCCGCGCTCTGGATCGCGCCCAGCGGGTTGGCCACGTTCTTTCCCGCAAGCGGCGGCGCCGATCCATGCACCGGCTCGAACATCGAAGTGCGGCCGGGATGAATGTTTCCGCTTGCGGCCATGCCCAGCCCGCCCTGCAGCGCGGCGGCAAGGTCGGTGAGGATGTCGCCGAACATGTTGTTGGTGACGATCACCTCGAACTGCCGCGGCTCCCGCACCATCGCCAGGCAGAGCGCGTCGACGAACATGTGCTGCGTCGCGATCTCCGGAAATTCCTTGGCCACTTCCTTGAACACACGCTGCCACAGCCCCCCGGCGTAGGTCATGACGTTGGACTTGTCCGCCATCAGCACCTGCTTGCGCCCGTGGCGCCGCGCATAGTCGAACGCGTAGCGGATCACGCGCTCCACGCCCTTGCGCGTGTTGATGTCCTCTTGCGTCGCGACCTCATCGGGCGTGCCCTGCTTGAACGTACCGCCCATGTCCATGTACATGCCCTCGGTGTTCTCTCGAATGACGGTGAAGTTTACGTCCTCGGGCTTCACGTTCTTGAGCGGGCAAAGACTTTCGTCGAGCAAGCGCACCGGGCGGACATTGGCATAGAGGTCCATTTTGAAGCGCATGCCGAGCAGGATTTCTTTGGCATGGACGTTGCTGGGCACGCGCGGATCGCCCAGGGCGCCGACCAGGATGGCGTCGAAATCGCGCGCCAGCATCTCGAATCCGTCCGGTGGGATGGTGGTGCCGTCGCGCAGGTAGCGATCGGCGCTCCAGTCAAACTCGGTGCAGTCCACCGGCGCTCCGCTGGCGCGCACCACCTTCAGCGCCTCGGCAATGACTTCTTTGCCGATGCCGTCGCCGGGGACAACGGCAATCCTCTTTTTGTCGCTCACGGGTGACACGATACAGCAGTCGGCGGTCGATGGTCGATGGTCGATCGCCAGATCACCCGATCACCCGATCGCCAGATATAATTGCCTGTTCGACCATGCCCACGACTCCACTCCATGACCGGCTTGCCGCCGCAGGCGCGCGCTTGAGCGATTACCTGGGCGCAGAAACCGCCGCCGCCTTCGGCGATGCCCGGCGCGAATACGTGGAACTGCGCTCCGGGGCCGGCATCTACGACCTGGGCTGGCGCGCCAAGATCGTGGCCACCGGCGCCGACCGCGTCCGCTGGATGAATGGCATGGTTACAAATAACATCCGCGACCTCCCCCCGGGTCAAGGCAATTACAATTTCCTGCTGAACGCGCAGGGGCGCATCCTGGCGGACATGTACATCTACAATCGCGGCGACTACCTGCTGATGGACACGGCGCGCTGGCAGGCGCCCAAGCTGCTGGAAGTGATGAACAAGTACATCATCATGGATGATGTCGAGCTCACCGAGATCAGCGACAGGCTCACCTCGCTCGCCGTTCAGGGGCCGCGCGCGCGCGAGGTGCTCGGCGATGCGGGATTCGGCTTCAAATTGGCCGACGCAGAGCCGCTTCAGGTGCAGGACATCGCCTGGAACGACATCGGGCTTTCGGTGACGCGCGTGGCCAGCGACATCTCGCACACTTATGAAATCTGGCTCGCGCCCGCCAACGCCGGCGCCGCGTGGGATGCGCTGGTGCGCAGCGGCGCCAAGCCGGTGGGCACCGAGGCGCTGGAGATGTTCCGGCTCGCCGCCGGCATTCCGCGCTACGGCCAGGACATCAGCGAGCGCTACCTGCCGCAGGAAACCGATCAGCAGCAGGCACTCAATTTCAAGAAAGGCTGCTACATTGGGCAGGAAATCGTAGAACGCATCCACTCGCGCGCGCTGCTCCATCGCAAGCTGACCGGGTTTGTGGTGGACGGCCCACCGCCCGTGCCGGGCGCCAAGATCCAGCAGGAAGGCAAGGAGGTTGGCGAGGTCACCAGCGCGCTCACGGTTCCCGGCAGCAACGGCGAGCGCACGCTGGCGCTCGGCTATGTGCGCACGGAGGCTCTCGCCAGCGGCACGGAGCTCAGGGTTGACGGTGCGCGCGCCATCGCCCAACTGCTGCCCTACAAGGAGCTGGCCGCATGAATGCCGCCGGTCACTTCAGTGTTGTCATTCCGACCCTGAGCGGAGCGAAGGGGAGCGATCTGCTTTTGCCATCGGCCATCGACCAACGACCATCGACTATTTATGCCTGACAAGAAAGAACCCGAATTCACCGTGACCGACCGCCGGCGCTTTACGTCGGAAGGCGAAACTGCGCCCGAACCGCCGCTCGAGCAGGCGCCGGAAGCACGCCCTGTGGAGCCGCCAAAGGCTGTGGCGGCCGTGGCGCCCGAGCCGCCGCCACCCGAACCGCCGAAGCAGGACGAGCGCAACGTCCCGCCGCCGCCGAGCGCGGCCGATCGCCAGGCGCAGCACGATGCCTTCAAGGAAACGTCGAAGAAGCTCGATGCGCAGATCCAGTCCGAGCTCGGCGGACGCCGCGTGCAGGACTTCGAGATGAACTTCGAGCGCTTCATCGCCTCGCTGTACATGAGCGCTCTGATGCAATTGGGCTTGATGCACGAGCAGGGAGGCCAGGCGGGGGTGGACCTGCTGGGCGCGCGCCAGACCATTGACACGCTGGGGATGCTGGCCGACAAAAGCAAGGGCAATCTCACGATGATGGAAGACAACCTGATGCAGAACGTCCTCTACGAGCTGCGCATGGCCTACGTCGAGGTCACCAATGCGATCGCGCGCGGCCCGCAGACGCCGGGCGCGCCGCCGCCACCAGGTGGACTCAACATCAAATGAAAGCCATCCTGACCGTGCTCGGCAGCGGGACGTCCATGGGCGTGCCCACCATCGGCTGCCGGTGCGCGGTATGCACTTCGACCGACCCGCACGACCGCCGCACGCGGCCGTCCGTCCTGGTGGAGTACGGCGAGCACCGGGTGCTGATCGACTCCACGCCGGATTTTCGCGAGCAGGCCATCCGCGAAGGCATCCGCCACCTCGACGCCGTGCTCTACACCCATGCCCACGCCGACCACATCCTCGGCCTCGACGACCTGCGCCCGCTGACCTTTCACAGCGCCGGCAAGATCCCGCTGTACGCGCAGGCCTCGGCGATTGGCCGCATCCGCGAAATGTTCAGCTACATCTTCGCGGGTGATTACAAGTACGGCGGCATCGCGCAGGTGGAACTGAATACGCTGGAGGGACCGTTGGAACTGCACGGCGTCTGCTTCGATCCCATCCCGGTGATGCACGGCGACCTGGAAATTTGCGGCTTCCGCTTCGGTTCGGCTGCCTATCTCACCGACTTCAGCGAAATTCCGGAGCGCTCGATGGAGCGGCTGGGAAACCTGGACATCCTGTTCCTGGACGCATTGCGCCACAAGCCGCACCCGACGCACTCGACGGTTGCGAATTCGCTGGAGTTGATCGAGCGGCTCCATCCACGCCGGGCATTTTTCACCCACATCTCCCACGACCTGGGGCACGAAGAAACCAATGCCAACTTGCCGGAGCACGTGCGGCTGTCACATGATGGAATGAAGCTGGAATTTGAGATTTGAAATGAATTTGGGAATCGAAAAAAGGCTAACCGCGAAGGGCGCGAAGGGACGCAAAGGATTTCGTTCTTCCTTCTTTGCGTCCTTGGCGTCCTTTGCGGTTCAGCTTTTTGCTGGTGAGTCGCAAGTCGCACCTGAATGAAAATTTTCCGCCATCTCGACGAAGTTCCGGCCGACCACGGACCTACCATCGCCTCGGTCGGCAATTTCGATGGCGTGCACCGGGCACATCGCCGGGTGGTGAGCGAACTGGTGCGCCGCGCGCGGGAGATCGGCGGCAGCTCGATCGTGGTCACCTTCGACCCGCATCCCATGCGCGTGCTGCGCCCCGACGTAGCGCAGCGCCTGCTCACGCCCTTGCCGGTCAAGCTGCGCCTGCTGGAGGAAACCGGCGTTGATGCCGTGCTCGTGCTCCCGTTTTCACGCGACCTGTCGCTGATGACGCCGCTGGAATTTGTCGAGGAGGTGATGGTGCGCGCGCTGCACGCGCGCGAAGTTCACGAGGGCTTCAATTTCCACTTCGGACACCGCGCGCAGGGGAACGTGGACCGGCTGGCCGAGTTCGGACGCGAGTTCGGGTTTGAGGTGAAAATCTACCCCGCGCTCACCATCCGCGGCGAAGTGGTTTCCAGCTCGCGCATCCGGGAACTGCTGGCCGCGGGCAATGCGAGCCGCGCGCGGCATCTGCTGGACCGCGTGTTCAGCATCGTCTCCACGCCGGGCCGCGGCCGCGGCTACGGGCACAAGTACACTGTCCCGACCATCAATCTGAGCCGCTACGACGAGATGGTCCCGCGCAACGGCGTGTACGTCACGCGCACACGGGTCAACGGGGAGACCTTCGACTCGGTCACCAATGTGGGCGTCCGTCCCACCTTCGGGCCTGACTCCTTCGCCATCGAGAGCCACTTGCTCAACTTCCATCCCATTTCCCTGACCGCGCAGACGGAGGTCGAGCTAGGTTTCCTGCAGCGCCTGCGAGACGAACAGAAGTTTCCCAGCGTGGAAGCGCTGCGGGAGCAGATCGCGCATGACGTGAAGCGCGCGCGCAGGTATTTTCATTTGGCGGGGAGGGGTTAGGGGCGTCGGTGGTCGGCTGCGCAGCGGGTTATTGGGGATAAGGGGATATATCACCAACAATCGGCACAAAGGGACAGGCTGCAGGAATCTGTCTACTCCTTCCCTTGAAGGCTGTTCAAGAACGCCCAGAACTCTTTGTTGTTGCGATACGGCAGGAAGGAGTCGTCCTTCGTCGGATCGGGCATCCGTTCGCCAGGGATAGCGTTTGCTTTCCGGGCGAATGCCTCTTGCAAATGCTTCCGTGCAGCCACCAGATTTTTCTCTTCGGCATCCGCACACGCGAGATTGTAGTAATACATAGGGTAATCTGGGTCTTCTAAGATTGCTCTCTCGAAGATGGCGCGTGCCTTAGAAATGTCACCCGACATGCCGTATGCCATACCCGCTTGGTCGGTCACCACGCGCCTCATCGTTGTTTTGGTGCCGGCGCCGGGCGCCTCTCTGAGTTTCTCTAATGCCAATTCAAAGATTGGAGCGGCGGGCTTGTACATGTGCGCGTTATAGAGAATCTGCGCGTAGACAAACACGTCATTGAAGGTCGGAACGTACTTCTCATCCAGCCGGTAGCTACTCAAAATCGTTTGCAGGTCGGCATCATCCGCGCTGATCGGTTGATCGCTGTAAAACTCTAGATCGCCGCAGATGTCACCGGTTGCCACGAAGGCTCGCACGTAATGCCAAGACTTACCGTTCCTATCCTTCGCCGTGTAGCTCACGACAGAAACGGGCGGAGTGCCGGGTTGGGCGGTTTCCGCGACCCCAAAGCTTTTCAACGCAGCAATGCTCTTCTTCTCAGGTCCAAGAGCACCGTCACGGCATTTTGCACTGGTCAAAGGTGCCTGTTCAGGTACGAGGAATAGGAAGCCCAAGAAAGCAAGGCGACCGGAGTCATTCTTGCCACGAACCCCAATCTCGTGGCCGTTGGGTTTCGCGGATGACTCAACAATCTTGAATCCCTTGGCAGACCACTGAAGTTGCCCTCGGTGAGTAGGTAATGCAAGGCGAATGTCACTGTCGGGAGTGCTCTGTGCGAAACCGGAGAGGCTGACGACCGCCATGAAAATAAGAACTAGGCTGGGTTTTGGCATGGTTGAGAGTTTATCTCGTAATTCAGCTACGCCGGAAGAGCATTACTGGCGCTAACAGCCATATCACCAGTAACGAGTACCGCCCTTCAGGGTCGCCGGCAACACGATCACTCCTTCCGCGGCTGAAGCCGGCAAAACTGGCGGGCTGTTATGGCGCGGCTCCCTCCCCTTCGACTTCGCTCAGGGTTGGGACAGGTTCCGCCGCGCCCCTTCAAATCGGATTGTTGAACGCACAACCGATAACCGACAACCGAGCACCGAAAACCCTTGTAAAACGTTGTAAATTCCCCCCCGCAGCACTGCCGCCGGGAACATTTCCGCTTACTCTGGCGTATGTGTAAGCAGGGACGATAACCAACCTCCGTTCGCCCCGTCTATACCGGTACAGCAACATGCGCATGCTGCTCGACATTTTCGTCCAGATGCTGCGTACCCTGTGGGCGCACAAAATGCGCTCGTTTCTCACCATGTTCGGCATCGCGTGGGGCGTGGGTTCGCTGCTGCTGCTGGTGGGCCTCGGAGAAGGCTTCCGCACCGGCCAGAAGAAGCAGCTCTCGACGCTGGGCGAAGACGTGCTCTTTATCTGGGGCGGGCGCGCTCCGGCCATCGAAGGCAACTTCAACGGCATGCGCCAGTACTACCTCACCGTCCGCGACTGGGAAGACATCGTTCGCGAATGCAACGAGTGCCGCGCTGCCGCGCCCGGAATTTTTCGCGGCGACATCCGCGCGGTGAGCGCGTTCAACAGTTCCTCCGGCCAGCTCATGGGCGTGACCCCGAATTACAACCAGATTCGCTACATCCCCATCAAGACCGGCCGCTGGCTCAACGACGGCGACAACGCCGAACGCCACTCGGTGGTCGTGCTGGGCGATGAAGCGCGCCGAATCCTGTTCCAGGGACAGCCCGCCGTGGGCAGCACCATCCTGCTCAACGGGGTCCGCTTCGAGGTGATCGGCACCGTAGAACGCATCGGGCACGGCGACAACAACACCATGAACCTGCGCATCATGATCCCCTTCGAGACCATGCGCATGTTCTTCCCCCGCAAGGACACCGGCGAGGTCCAGGACGCGATTTCGTTTATCAATTACCAGCCGCGCGTGCACGCGCTGCATGAACTCGCTCGCCTGCAGGTGCACAAGATCGTGGGCCGCAACCACCAGTTCGACTGGACCAACAAAGACGCCTTCGACGAGTGGGATTCGATCCAGACCTACGACATGATTGGCAAGATTTTTGACGCCATGGACATGTTTCTCGGCACCGTCGGCCTGGTGACGCTGGCACTGGGCGCGATCGGAATCGTCAACATCATGCTGGTGGCGGTGGCGGAGCGCACCCCGGAGATCGGACTGCGCAAGGCGCTCGGCGCCACCAATCGCAGCGTCATGTTCCAGTTTTTTGCCGAGGGAGCGTTCCTGACCCTGCTCAGCGGCGGGTTTGGCATGGCCGTGGCCGCCGCATTGTGTGCCGCGCTAGGCAAGCTGCCCGCGCCGCCGGGATGGGACACGCCCAAAATCGTGCCTTCATCGGCAGCCATAGCGATCGGAAGCCTGGCGCTGGCGGGCATCATCGCCGGCCTCTATCCGGCGCGCAAAGCCGCCATGCTGCAGCCGGTGGAAGCGTTGAGGAAGGAATAAATGAGCGGCGACCTGCTCAAGATGGCGTACGAGGCCATGCGCCACAACCGGCGGCGCACGCTCCTCACCATGCTCGGCATGGCATGGGGCATCGCCACCGTGGTGCTGCTGCTCGCCTACGGCGACGGCTTCGGCCGCGCGATTTATGCCATCTTCAACAATTTTGGCGCCAAAGCGGTCGGCGTATTTCCCGGGCGCACCTCGATGCAGGCGGGCGGCAACAAGGCAGGCGTGCAGATCCGCTTTACCGACGACGACCTGGAGCGCCTGCGCAACGTCGTGCCGCTGGTACGCCACATGGCCCGTGCCAACGGCAAGACCGTTCCCGTGCAGCGCGAGGAACGCGCCTTCAACTTCGACGTGCAGGGCATTGATCCCCCGGCGCAGAATATCTGGAACCTGAACACCGAATCCGGCCGCCTGCTCACGGATGAGGACAATTTTTCTCACGCGCGGGTCGCGGTCCTCGCCTGGGAAGCCAAGCAAAAGCTGTTCTCGGGAGCGCCCGCGGTGGGCCAGCGAGTGCGGCTGGGCGGCGTGACCTTTGAGGTTGTCGGCGTGCTCAATGCGCGCATGCAGGAGGGCGACGACGACATCAACCGCACCGTCTACATCCCTTACAACACCATGGGCCTGCTGAAGGACATCCATTATGTCGGCAGCATCTGGCTGGATTACGAGGCGCTCGATCACGACAAGGTGACCAAGACCATCCGCGAAACCATGGGAATAGCGCACAGCTTTAATCCCGAGGACCAGCGCGCCATCTTTGTGTTCGACGCGCAGAAGCAGCTCGCCCAATTTGAAATCATCACCCTCGGCATCCAGATCCTGATGGGCTTCATCGGCACGCTCACGCTCGGGATCGGCGGCGTCGGGCTGATGAACATCATGCTGGTGTCGGTGACGCAGCGCACCCGCGAGATCGGTGTGGAGAAAGCGCTCGGCGCCCGCAAGCGCGACATCCTCTTTCAATTTCTGGCCGAGGCTTTGGTGATCACCGCGGTGGGCGGCATCTGCGGCGTCGTCATGTCCTACCTGGTCTCGCTCGGGGTCGGCCGCATCCCCCTTTACAGCGCGATGGCCTCGCACGCCGAAGCCGGCGACATCACCCTGCTCATCCAACCGCGTATCCTGGCCATCGCCACCGCCATCCTCGCTTTTGTTGGACTCGCCAGCGGCATGTTCCCCGCTATCCGCGCCGCCAACCTCGATCCCATCGAAGCGCTGCGCTACGAATAAATAAGAGTTCTATGCGTGTACGTGTTCGACACGTTTCAGGATCGGCAATCCCTTAATGGATTTCCCAACCTTCTTCTGCGCGATCCGTAAATCATAAAGACTTTGCAGATTGAGCCAGAATTCGGCAGTTGTGCCGAAGAAGTGGGCGAGGCGCAGGGCTGTGTCGCCAGTGATGGCGCGCCTTCCATTCAGGATCTCGGTGACGCGGTTGGTCGGAACATCGAGCTGGCGCGCAAGCTCCGCGGCGCTCATGCCCAGTTCCTTCAGCTCTTCGGCCAGATGTTCACCAGGGTGAATAGCGGTAAGTGGCATGATTTTCTCCTAATGGTAATCAACAATCTCCACGTTCGATGGGCCGGGCGCTGCTTCCGGCCATTCAAAGCAAATCCGCCACTGGTCATTGATGCGGATGCTGCATTGCCCCTTTCGGTTCCCTCTCAGAGCTTCAAAACGGTTGCCAGGTAATACGGCAAGGTCCGACAGCAGGACGGCCGCCTCAAGGCGGTCCAGCTTCAGACGGGCGGAACGCTCGATTCCCGAGAACGCCTTTACCCGTCTACCGGCGGCGAAGTCCCTGGTTCGCTTGTCCCGGTAGTTGACGATCATGATTTAGCGTAGTTGCAGTTACGCGTTACGTCAAGCATAATGCCATGATCGGCTGCAGTACGCGACTCAGTGCATCCGGATGTCAGCCGAGCCAAAGGATCGTCAATCTCCAATCTTCAGTCGTCAATCCTCTATAATCCCGCCGCCATGCATCAGTCCAAGCCCTGGCTCCTCGACCTGGCTCCCCACGAGCGCTCCACGCTCATCGCCACCTTTGGCGGATGGGCGCTCGACGGCATGGACGTCATGGTGTACAGCTTCGCGATTCCGACCCTGATAACGCTGTGGCATATCAGCAAAGGACGCGCCGGGATTCTGGCCGCCGCCACCCTGATCATCTCCGCCGTCGGCGGCTGGCTCGCCGGACTTCTGGCCGACCGCTACGGCCGCGCCCGCGTGCTACAGATCACCATTGCCTGGTTCGCGCTGTTCACGTTCCTCAGCGGCTTCACCAATTCGTTTTGGCAATTGCTGGTCACGCGCGGCCTGCAAGGCCTGGGATTCGGCGGCGAATGGGCGGTCGGCTCGGTATTGATGGGTGAGGCCATCCGCGCCCAGCATCGCGGCAAGGCCGTCGGCACCGTGCAGGGCGGATGGGCGATCGGGTGGGGAATGGCGGCGATTTTCTATGCCGTGCTGTTTTCCGCCCTGCCGGCGACACTGGCGTGGCGCGCCATGTTCTGGATCGGGATCCTGCCGGCGTTGCTGGTCTTTTACATCCGGCGCTACGTGCCGGAGCCCGAAGTCTATAGCCGCACCCGGGTGGAATTGGCCGCATCCGGCGACCACAGCCGGTTCCTGGAAATTTTCTCGCCCTCGCTGCTGCGCGTCACCGTGCTGACCTCACTGATGGCGACCGGCGCGCAGGGCGGGTACTACGCGATCACCACCTGGCTGCCCACCTACCTGAAGACGGCGCGCGGCCTCTCGGTGCTGAACACGGGCGCGTACCTGATGGTGGTGATCGTGGGATCGTTTAGCGGATACATGGTCAGCGCCTGGCTGACGGACCGGCTCGGCCGGCGGCGCACGCTCATCCTCTTTGCCGTGTGCTCGCTGGTGGCCGTCGCCGCCTACACCTATCTCCCGATCGGCAACCACGTCATGCTGGTGCTGGGATTTCCGCTGGGATTTTTTGCCTCGGGATCGTTTGGCCCCATGGGAGCGTTTCTGACCGAACTTTTCCCCAGCCGCGTGCGCGGCTCCGGACAGGGCTTTTCCTACAATTTCGGCCGCGGCATCGGCGCCCTGTTCCCCGCTCTCGTCGGCTTTCTCAGCGTGCGCATCTCGCTGGGGGCTGCGATCGCCACGTTTTCCCTGTCCGCGTACCTGCTGATGATCGTAGCGGTTGTGTTCCTGCCGGAAACGAGGGGGAAGGAACTGAGGCCGGAATGATTTGTAATTTGCAATTTGTGATTTAGTGATTCGTTTACAGCCTTAGCACAATCACTAAATCACAAATCACTAAATCGCTAAATGTTTTTCATTCCATCGGCTCTATGGCCTCTTCCCTCCCCGAGAGTTGCACCAGCACCGTGCCCGTCAGCACCACCACGATGCCTACTACCTGCACCGGCCGCACCAGTTCGCCCAGCGTCAGGGCGGCGATCAGGATGGAGAACACCGGCTCCAGGCAACTGGTCACGATGGCGCGGGTGGGATCCAGGTGCTGCAAGCCTGCAATGTAAAACGAAAACGGCAGCAGCACCGAGGTCAGCGAGAACACCGCCAGGAATGCCCATTGCGCGCGCGAGTAGTGCCCGGCGATGATTCGCCAAGGCGGGTTGATCACCAGCCAGCACAGCGCCGAGCCGATGAGAATGTAGAGCAGCACCTTCCAACGGTCGTGCCGCTTGAGCAGGGGCGGAATAAAGATGTTGTAGTAGGCGAACGAAAGCGCCGCCGCCATGCCCGCCGCTACCCCGATCGGATTGATGCGGAACTGGCCTGTGCCCACGGCGCCGATGGCGAGAGCGCTGCCCACCACCGCCAGCGCGACGGAGAATACGCGCGCGGCCGTCGCCTTCTGCACGCCGCGCGCCACCATGTACAGCAGTACGCACACCGGCGCGGTGTATTGCAGGATGATGGCGGTGGCGACGTTGGTCTTCTGGATCGCGAGGTAATAAAAGTAATTCGAGGCCGCCACGCCCAGGACGCCGATCAGCAGCGCGCGCACCAGGTCCGCGCGCGACATCTTCAGTCCCACCGCTCGCCGCCGCGCCAGCAGAACGGGCGCGAGCACCAGCAAGGCCAGCGTGACGCGCGTCTGCGCCAGAATCAGCGGTCCGATCGGCGGCAGCGCCTGCCCCGTGACCAGCCGGCCGGTAAACGCCGCCCGCCCCAGCGATGCCGAGATTCCCCAACATAACGCCGCCGCCGCGATGAACACGTAGCCGCGAACGGGGTGCGCCGCATTAGTGCCGCTGTGCGGCAGTCGCGATTCGGCGTTTGCGATCTCCGTTTTCACGGCTTGCTCGAGTTTATCTGAATGGCCGTCGACCATCGACCGTCGACCGTCGACCGGATCAACACAAAAGGCACGGCTCGCACCGTGCCTCCGTGTCCCTCATCCAAATCTGCGGCTAGTCGCGCATCAACTCATCCAGGCGGTCGGGATCGAATCCGATCATCACCTCTTCACCGATCACCAGCGTCGGCGTCGAGCGGCTCTGGTACTTGTGGACCAAGTCATTCACGGCCTCAGCATCCACTGAAACATCGCGGTCCTCGTATTCGATACCTCTCGCCGAGAGGTAGGCCTTGGCGGTGCGGCACGGCGGTCAACCCGGTTGCGTGAAGATGACGACATTTCTTGGCATGCAGGCTAGACGCAGTTGGCCGGCCTCGAAGCTGCAATATTTTCGTTGTGGATGCACAAGTCAGGAAGCAGAACAGGGCGACGGAGGGCCGTCCCTCAGGGGCTAAAGCCCAGGATTCTTGCGGGCTCGGCGGCACGGCTCGAAGCCCGTGCCCTTCCCAAACCGACTCTGAAACCAGGCGTAGCGCGCGCCAGGTCACACCAGCTCAATTTCCGACGTGATCTTCGCCGTCTTGCCCAGCATTTGCGAGACCGAACAGTACTTCTCCTTGGACAGGCGCACCGCGTCCTCGACCGACTTGCGCGAGACCTTGCCGGCGACGCGGTAGCGCAACTTGATGGAGGTGTAGACCGCCGGGGGCTCGGGCGCGCGCTCCGCCTCGGCGCTGACTTCCAGGCGCGTGAACGGCTCGCGCTTCTTGCGCAGGATGCCGACGACATCGCTGGCGGTGCAGCCGCACAGGCCGATGAGCACCAATTCCATCGGGCTCGGTCCGGTCTTGTCCTTGGCGGCGTCCACGACAATGGCGTGCCCGCTGCTCGCCACGCCTACGAATCGTTCCCCGTCGGTCCAAGATGCGCTTGCCGTTACCATCCCTTGCTCCTCGAAACCGGGTTTCGCTTACGATAGTAAACGCATCACACTGATACTTGTCGTCCAGATTAGGAGTCCCGGTGCGCTTTCTCGCGCTTGCCACCGATTACGACGGAACGCTGGCCACGCACGGCCGAGTTGACGGTATCGTGCTGCCGGCGCTGGGCCGCCTGCGCGCCTCCGGCCGCAAGCTCTTGCTGGTGACCGGACGCGAACTCCACGACCTGCAGAATGTTTTCCCGGAAGCAGCGCTCTTTGACCGCGTCATCGCCGAGAACGGCGCGCTGCTGTTCCGACCTTCGTCGAACCAGGAAGTCGCGTTATGCGGCCCGCCTGATCCCAGGCTGCTGGCCGCGTTGCGCGGCCGCGGGGTTCCGTTCTCTACCGGGCGCGCGATCATTGCCACCGACGACGCCCACCACGCCGCGGTGGCTTCGGCGATTCACCAACTGAATCTCGCCCTCGAGGTCCACATCATCCTGAACAAGGGCTCCCTGATGATTCTTCCCACAGGCGTGGACAAAAAGACGGGCCTGGAAGCGGCGCTCGCCGAGCTGCAACTGGCGCCCGCCAACGTGGTCGGGATCGGCGACGCGGAAAACGACGCCAGCATGCTGGCCGCGTGCGGCTGTGCCGCGGCGGTGGCCAACGCCCTACCTCAGATCAAGCGAAACGCCGATCTGGTCACCGCTTCCGCTCATGGCGCCGGAGTGGCGGAGCTGATCGGGCAGCTTCTCGACAACGACCTCGGGCGCTACGCCCTGCGCCACACCCGCGGCTAGCGCCGGCTTGCGCGGCGGAGCGGCCAGGTCCAGGCGCACGTCGCACAACTCGCCGATCAGGTTGGCCGCCCAGCGATACACATTGTGCTGCCGCACCACCTGGCGCATGCGGCGCATGCGCGCCCGCCGCTCCGTGCCTTCCATCTCCAGCGCCTGGTAGATGGCGTCGGCAAGCTTCTCGGTGTCGTAGGGGTTGACGATGAGGGCGTCGGGCAACTCGCGCGCCGCCCCGGTGAAGGGGCTCAGGACAAGCACACCCTCGTCGTCATCTCGTGACGCGATATATTCCTTGGCCACCAGGTTCATACCGTCGTGCAGCGAAGTCACCAGGCAGACGTCGGCAGCGCGGTAGTACCGCTCTAGTTCGGCGTGGGTGTGGTGGCGGTCGCGGAGGACGATCGGTTGCCATTTTCCCGACCGGAAGCGCCGGTTGATGCGCTCCGCCGTGGCCGCCACCTCGCCCATGAAATCGTGGTAGCGCTGGATGTGGGTGCGGCTGGGAGCGCCGATCTGCACGAAGGTAAACCGCCCCTGGTTCTGCGGGTACTTCTCCAGGAACCGTTCCACGCCCAGCATGCGTTCCACGATGCCCTTGGTGTAGTCCAAGCGGTCCACGCCGAGACCGATGTAGAGCGCGTCCACGCCGATTTCCTGCAGCAGTTCCGCCTGCTGCTTATGCGGGTTGGGTTTCTCCTCCTGCTCGGTGACCGGAGGCATCACGATGCTGATGGGAAACGGCCGCACCATGGTCATGTGCTCGCCGCGATTCACGTTCCTGCGGTCCCACTCGATGCGCGATTCCAGGACGCAGTCCACGGTTTCCAGGAAATTGTCGCAGTGCGCCTGGATATGGAACCCGACCAGGTCCGCTCCCAGCAGTCCGTCGAGCAACTCGCGTTGCCACGGACAAATGCCGAACGCCTCCGGGTTCGGCCACGGGATGTGCCAAAACACGCCGACACGCGCGTCCGGACGCCGCTGCTTGATCATCCGCGGCAGCAACGCGAAGTGATAATCCTGGACGACCACGATCGGTTGCTCCACGCCGCGCATCTCGTCCCAGAGCGCGTCGGCGAATTTCTGGTTGACGCGCTGGTACTCCTCAAAATCGGCGGCGCGAAACGTCGGCCGGGTGTGCGCAATATGACAAAGCGGCCATAGCCCCTCATTGGAAAACCCGTAGTAATAGCGTTCTTCCTCCTCTTTCGTCAGCCACACCCGCCGCAGCGTGTAATGCGGGTCCTCCGGCGGGACGCGGACGCATTGGCTGGCGTCCACCGTCTCCCGGTCGGCGTCGCCGCTGCCGTGGGCGATCCAGGTACCGTCGCAGGCGCGCAGGATGGGCTCCAGCGCGGTGACCAGGCCGCTGGCCGGCACCATCGTCTGCAGCAGGTTCCCTTTGCGGGTGTGCATGTAGGGCTCGCGGTTAGAGATCACGAACAGGCGGCTTCCCTGCAACCGGGTGCGCAGCGAGACCGCCAGGCGCTCCGCCGTCCACGAGGATTCCGCCGTATCGCGCATCCGGGCTTCCTGCTCCGCCGAGGCACGCGCCTCCGCCAAACTGCGCGCAAAGCTATGCGCTTCGTTGGCGAGGGGCCTCAGAACATCGGAGCCGCCCAGACCCGACGCGCCGGGATTGCGTCCGTGGCGCAGTTCGCGCATCCAGGCCGCGGTGCGCGCAATGGGTTTCACCACGCTGCGCTGGAACATGATCACCGTGGTCAGGATGATCAGGAGCACCTGCGCCAGGACGCGCCACGACATGTCCCGCCACGCCTGCCATCGCGCGGCGACGATGTAAGCGGCGTCGTGCACCACCAGCAACCCGCCGATAACATGGTCGTCCTCGTGCAGCGGGATCGCGCGGAAGTGGACCGGATGGCCGTTGAGGCGCAGGAACGCTCCCCGCGGCGCGTCTTCCTGCATGGCGCGGAAAAGCGTTTCGGGCCGCCCCGTAACCTGCCCAGCAAGGGACTTCGAGATCGCCACCGGGTTGCCGTCGTCGCCGTACACCGCAAGTCCGGCGAGTTGCTTCTGGTTGGCAAATTGCACGGCCAGCCGCTGAATGCCGGCGTGGTCGCCGCGGCGCAACATGGATTCGACCCGCGGCTGCAGGCTCTCCGCCAGCGCATCGGCGCGATGCTCCAGTTCCCGGCGCAGCACCAACTTCTCCCGCTCCGCCTGGTAGTACGACGAGAACACCGACACCAGCAGAACGCAGAGCACCAGGCAGCCGATCAGGCGCGCCACAATACGCATAACACCTCATTACGAAGTTTAAGCCTCTACAGATCTCGCCGGATGGTCAGAATTGGACACCGTGGCCATGGACTCCCTCCACAGGACACGAATGACAATGGTTGAGAGATGGAGCAGACGGCCGTAGGGTTGCCTCGTCCGCCTGCCCCGAAGCGTTCCGCTCGCGCGCTGGTTTACGCGCCCGCGGTGGCTCTCAAACTGGCCAGACGAAGACGGTTGCGTTGAGGGTAACGCATTCGACAAGCGGACAGTTAGGCCGGAAACCTTAACCGGTCCCCTCTTTTCACCCTAGCGGCTGTGGATTAACCGGGGCTGGAGCGACCACCCTTGAGTGGGAATTGGGCTGCTCGCCAAAGCTGCGAAGCCCGACACGCTGATCCAACGATGACAGAATCAGCGGGTCGGGCCTGCCAGACAACCGGGCCAAATGCCAGTCGCCTAGCTGCCATGCGCCTCGTCTTGTCAGAGCGCCGCTGGATTTGATACTGCACGTTCCAGACTGCTTTTCGGAGAACAGGAAAGCTGGTTTGCGGCGGAAGATCAGGGTAGAATCCGTGCGATTCATGCCCTGGATGTGGAGGAAAATTTGCCGGAAAGCCGGGTCCGATCATTTTGTTGCTCTTCTCTCACAGATCTGTCGCCCGTTGCAACAACGCGCGCAGCTCTCGTGTTGGGCCATCCGGGACATGAACTCAAGGTGTTGGGCTGGACCGCGGCATACCGGCCTTGCACATTTATCCTGACCGATGGTTCCGGCCATGGCCCGACGCCCCGGACCAGTAGATCGAGGAGTCTTCTGGGGGATTTAGAGGCTTCCGTTGACTCCTGTTTCGGCAACCGCTCCGACCGGGATGTCTACGCTGCGATCCTGAACCGAGACACCTCGTTCTTTTGCGATCAGACCCGCCGCCTTGTCGAAGCGTTCCTCCGCGAGAAGATTAATTTCGTAGCCGGCGACGCGCTGGAAGGCTACAACCCCACTCACGATCTGTGCCGCTGGATGATCAATGCCGCTATCACCCTGGCGCAGCGACAATCAGCATTTGCCATCCGGAATTATGAGTTCCTTCTGACCGAATCCCCAACCGACGCGGACTCGCGGCATTGCACGACATGTTGCCATTTCCAACTGGACGAACGGGCTCTCGGGCACAAGCTGCAATGCGCGCTCGCCTATGAAGAACTGGCAGCGGAGGTCCAAGGCGCTCTGGATCGGTGCGGCAGGGATTATTTTGCGACCGAGTGTTTCCGCCTGGTGGAGCAGCCGTTTACCACTCACCCTTATCTGCAACCCCCGCAGTACGAATCGTGGGCCGAACAGAGAGTAGCCTCGGGATACTACCGCACCGTGATTCGCATGGAGCACGTCCTCGCCATCATGGAAGCGATTCGCAACTTCGCCGAGGGACCCAAGGCGTGAGGGTGCTGATCACCAATTGCGTGCTGGAGCGGCCCACCGGCACGGAAATTGTGGTCCGCGATCTGGCACGCGAGCTGTGTTTGCGCGGACATGACGTCACGATTTATTCGCCTCGGCTCGGAGTCATCGCCGAACAAGCGCGAACCGCGGGTGCGCGCCTCACCTCAGACCTTGCGGAGGTCCCCGATCCCGAGGTGGTTCACGGCCATCACCACCTCAACACCGTGACCGCGCTTTTGCGTTTTCCGCGGACCTGTGGAATTTTTGCCTGCCATGACGCGGCGAGCTGGCGTGACGCCGCGCCACTTTTTCCGCGCATCCTGCGCTATGTCGCAGTCGATCTGGCATGCCGCGATCGCTTGGTGGCCGACGGAGTCGATCCCAAGCGGATCTCCATGATTCCGAATGCCGTGGACCTGAAGCGTTTTCGCGCGCGCGGCCCTCTTCCCCCACGTCCGCGCCGCGCGCTGGTGTTCAGCAACTACGTGACCGAGGGCCGTTACCTGGAACTGGTTCGCGAGGTTTGCCGCAGTGCGGGCATTCTTGTGGAGGTTGCCGGCAGGGGCGTCGGGCGCCAGTGGGACGCGCCGGAGGATTTGCTGGGTCAATACGATCTCGTCTTCGCCAAAGGCCGCTGCGCGTTGGAAGCCATGGCCCTCGGTTGCGCGGTGATTCTGATTGATCCAGGCGCGATGGGCGGGATGGTGACGAGCTTCAATTTCGCCGGACTGAAACTGCTGAATTTTGGCCGGCGCGCGCTGACGCGGCCCATCCGTGCCGAATCGCTGACGGCGGAGATCTCGCATTACGATTCTTCCGATGCTCACGCTGTCTCCCAGCTCGTGCGCGCTGGGTCCGCGCTCGATACCGTCATCCACGAATGGTTGGATCTGTACGCCGAGGTGATGGAACTCAGCCAGTCTATGACCTACGATCCCGCCGCAGAACTGGTGTGGATGTCCGATTATCTGCGTACCTGGGGATGGGATTCGCGCATCGCTTGGGAAAAAGCACAACTACGAAGAATCTATGACCTGCGCTGGATCGGCCCCGTCCTTGAGCGCTGGACTGACAAAAGGCTTCAGCGATTAGCGGGCCGCGCCGCTCAATCGCTGCACGGCAACTGAGGAACCAGCACGCTGCGATCTCTGCCGGCGGCCTCAAGGCCGATCAGAACGTCGTGGAGCTCAAGATCACAATCCAGGCCTGATCTGCTGACGGCACCGGCAATCTGAGTACGGCCTGAAATTTCGTTTTCCTATTCCTTGCTGGGAACGCCGATGGGGAGCGCGTCCTTGCGCGGGCGGCGGTTGGCCTGCAACACCTTCTTGCGCAGGCGCAGCGATTTCGGCGTGACTTCGACATACTCGTCGTCCGCCACGAACTCGATCGCCTGCTCCAGGTTCAGGGTGCGGAATGGCACCAGACGGATGGCCTCGTCGGCGGTGGAGGAGCGCATGTTGGTCAGCTTTTTCTCGCGCACGCAGTTGACGTCGAGATCCTTGTCGCGCGAGTTTTCGCCGATGATCATGCCCTCGTACACTTCGACGCCCGGCCCGACGAACAGTTCGCCGCGCTCCTGCAGGTTCCAGAGCGCGTAGGCGGTGGTGGCGCCGGCGCGGTCGGCGACCAGCGCGCCGGTCAGCCGGTGCGGGATCTCGCCCTGCCACTCGATGTGGCCGTCGAACAGCGAGTTCATGACTACGGTGCCGCGCGTGTCGGTGAGCAGTTCGCCGCGCAACCCGATGAGCCCGCGGCTGGGCACGCGGAATTCCATGCGCACGCGCCCGTAGCCGTGATTGTGCATCTTGCTGAATCTCGGATTTCCGCATGCCGAGCTTTTCCATGACCACGCCGACGAACTCCTCGGGAATGTCCACCGTGAGCCGCTCCACCGGCTCCATCAGCTTGCCGTTCACGTTCTTGGTCACGATCTCGGGCTTGCCGGCCATCAGCTCATAGCCCTCGCGGCGCATGGTTTCGATCATGATGGAAAGCTGCAGTTCGCCGCGACCCATGACTTTGAAGGAATCGGTGCTGCCGGTTTCCTCGACGCGGATGGAAACGTTGGTGAGCAGCTCCTTCTCCAGGCGCTCGCGCAGGTTGCGCGAGGTGACGTACTGCCCGTCGAGGCCGGCGAACGGCGAGGTGTTCACCGTGAACTGCATGGCGATGGTGGGCTCATCAATCGCGATGTTCGCCAGCGGGGTGGGATTTTCGGCGCCGGTGATGGTCTCGCCGATGGTGATGCCGGTGACTCCCGCGACCGCAACGATGTCGCCCAGTTCGGTTTCCGTAATGTCGACGCGCTGCAGCCCGTTGAAGGAAAACAGCTTGGTGATCCGCACTTTCTGCAGGGAGCCGTCGAGCTTGGCAATGCCGACATCCTCGCCGGTGCGCAGCGTGCCGTTGAAGACGCGCGCGATGGCCAGCCGCCCGAGGTAATCGCTGTAATCGAGATTCGCCACCAGGATCTGCAGCGGGCCATCGGCGTCGCCGGCGGGCGCAGGGATGGTCTGCACGATGGCATCGAACAGCGGCTGCAGATTCTGACCGGCGGTGTCCGCGTCCGCCGACGCCGTGCCCAGCCTGGCATTGGTATACAGAACCGGAAAATCGAGCAGTTCCTCGGACGCGTCGAGATCGATGAACAGGTCGTAAATTTCGTTCAGCACTTCCTGGGAACGCGCGTCGGAGCGGTCAATCTTGTTGATCACCACGATCGGCGGCAGCTTGGCTTCCAGCGCCTTGCCCAGCACATAGCGCGTCTGCGGCAGCGGGCCCTCGCTGGCGTCCACCAGGAGCATGACGCCGTCCACCATCTTGAGCGCGCGTTCCACCTCGCCGCCGAAATCGCTGTGGCCGGGCGTGTCCACGATGTTGATCTTGATGTCGTGGTAAAAAACGGCCGTGTTCTTGGCCAGGATGGTGATGCCGCGCTCGCGCTCCAGTTCGTTGGAATCCATGACGCGGTCCACCAACTCCTGGTTGGCGCGAAATACGCCGCTCTGGCGGAGCATGGCGTCCACCAGCGTGGTCTTGCCGTGGTCGACGTGGGCGATGATGGCGATGTTGCGAATACTCAAGATGACTTCCTTAGATGCCGGCCGAACGTTCAGACAGGATAGTTGACATCCTTGCTGAATCCAGGTAGGATGTATGACATCCTAGATGCCAGTGAACAAGAAACGTGCAAAGCCGAAACAGAAGAGATCTGCACGGTGGGAAAAAAGGGTCGATGACACATCCTATCTTACAGGGAACAGACGCGGTGCTGTGCTGAAAGAAGAAGTCTGGTACGACGGCCACGATGTCGTGAAGTACAGTCTCGCATACATCAACCACAAGGTTTATGGCGGGGACAACGGGCGCGTACTTGGATATGACAATACTCATGATTGTCACCACAGGCACTTTAAGGGAGACATAGAAGAGACCGATTTTACCGGTTACGAAGCATTGGTAGACCGTTTCGAAGAAGAGGTCACGGAGTTGTGGAGACTTGAAGATGAACAGAAGCGTTAGATTTAGAGTGACCGCCGATGGAGCTAAGGGATTTTTCGAGCGTGCCCGTGAGCGTGCTCGCAAGTTAGACCGTGGCGAAGTGCTGGCTCCTGAAATCACGGTTTCATTCGAAAATCCGAGCGACATGATGCGAGTTCTTTCCCCTGAGAGAATTCGCCTGCTGCGGGTTGCGAGGCAGAAACCATCTCCGATTTCAGTCCTCGCTGCCGGGCTGAATCGCGATACGCGTGCGGTGAGCCGTGACGTAGACCTGCTGCAGCATTTCGGACTGCTATGTTCTCGATATGAGAGAAACCCCGGACATGGCAAACGGAGAGTGGTCGAGCCTCGGGCAGCTAAATACCGGCTGGTCGCAACGATTTAGATCCTGTGGCTCACCTTTACGCTGATTTCGATAAAAGCCGACCGCTTCGCAAGCGAATTTTTTTGCATCGCAGCCCGCCGGCTCACATACCATAGGCTGCGTGCGCCGTGCCGCACCGCAGCTCATTCGCCGAGGAGACAGACATGAGAAACACACGTTTCGCGGTTGCCGCAGCGTTCCTGCTGGCGGCAGTCGTCGCCGCCTTTGCCATGTACGCGCAGACCAGCCAAGCGCCTGCCGCTGTCAAACGCAACATCGTCCTCAAGCAGGACATGACCTTCCCGGGCCATGAAGCGGTGATGGCCCTGGTCGAATTACCTCCCGGCACCGCCGAGGGCAGGCACACGCACCCTGCGGAAGTGTACGTGTTCGTGCTCCAAGGCACGATCCTGCAGGAGCTCGCCGGCAAGCCCGACGCAATCCTGAAAGCCGGCGACATTTTCTACGTCGCTCCCGGCCAGGTCCATCAGGCGACCAACAAGGGCTCCGATACCGTGAAGCTGGCGGCCGTGTTCGTTGCCGAGAAAGGTAAACCGCTGACCACCAAAGCTGAATAGTAAGCAGTGCCGTGGTCGCGTAGATTTTTTGGCTGCCCCCCAGGGATTCGAACCCCGATATGCTGATCCAGAGTCAGCACATCTAACTTGTGCGTCGGACACTGAAATCAGCGACTTACGGCTAAGCAAATATTCCGCAGAGACTTAGCTTGACGATTCGCTGACATTGAGAGACACTGACTGCCATCAACTCCCTTTCTAATCGGACACCAGTCGGACACGGAGAGCGGATGAAGCGGAATATTAATCAGCGCACCGTCAAGTCTCTGAAGCCGCCTGCTGCGGGCAACACCATCATATACGACAACGAGGTCCGAGGCTTCGGCGTGCGCATCACTGCCGGCGGCGTGGTTTCTTTCATCTTGAACTACTCAATTTTTGGCCGTGAGAGGCGCTACACGGTCGGACGATCTCCCGAGATGTCGGCCGACGCGGCGCGCACCGAGGCGGTAAGGTTGAGGAATTTGGTCCGCCAGGGTCACGATCCCCTGCAGCAACGCGAGCAAGCCCGCGGCGAGCCTACGGTGATTGATTTGGCGCGTGACTACATCGAGCGGCACGCCCTGCCCCTCAAGCGCCGCAGCAGCGTCCGCAACGACCGTCAGATGATTGACAGCATCATCACGCCAAAGATCGGGAACCTGCGGGTCACTGCTGTAGGTCGTCAAGATGTCGAGGCGCTGCACCGCTCACTAAAAGAAACCCCGTACCGCGCGAACCGCGTCGCTGCGTTGCTCTCGAAAATGTTCTCCCTCGCCGTCGAGTGGGGCTGGAGGTCAGATAATCCCGCGCGAAAAATCAGGCGGTTTCCCGAGGACCGCCGTGAGCGCTGGCTCACCGGCGATGAAATCGGAAGGCTGCTAAATGCGCTCGATGAGTACCCCGACCAAAACGCCGCGGACGCCATTCGATTGTTGTTGTTCACTGGCGCCCGGGAGGGTGAGGTCCTGAGCGCGGACTGGTCGCAGTTCGATTTGGCGCGTGCTACTTGGACCAAACCGTCCCATCACACAAAAGAGAAGCGGATTGAGCACGTCAGTCTAAATAGAGTTACCCGGGCCTTGTTGCAGCGGATGCGAGACGACCAGAAGGGGCAATACCTATTCCCAGGCGCTCAAGGTGCCGCTGCGCCTCGAGTGACCCTTGCGCGACCGTGGCTGCAGGTGCTGAAAGCGGCTGGACTGGCCGCCGTCGAGCACGTCCGTGGAAAGCGCCGCATGATCCTGCACTACCGACCAGCCGTTCGCATTCACGACCTGCGCCACACGTTTGCGTCGCACCTCGTTTCCGCCGGCGAGTCGCTTCAAGTAGTTGGTAGGCTTTTGGGCCATACGCAGCCACAGACTACGGCTCGATATGCTCACGTGGCGGACGCCGCGCAGCATCGCGCCGCTGATCGAATGGATGACGTCATCACCAAATCGCGTCAGCGGAAGCTGACAGGAAAGGCGAGAAAATGAAAACGCGAAAGGCTAAAAACCCCACTGGAGTACTCGATAGGTTGCGGTCAGTTTCCACCGACCTGATCGCGCAACGACCAGAGAACGTCCTGGAGTTTTATGCCTCGATCTGGCGCAACGCCGCGGCCATCGAGAGCCTGGGACGTTGGCGGAAGAACGAGCCCAGCGCGCCGGCGGCGATTTGCGCCGCACGCCACCTGAAGGCGACCCTTGAGGCCCGGGATTTCATCACCCTGGTCTCTGAGGGCGTCCCGCGCCGCTACGCAGCCCGCCTAGTGGCCAGGTACAAGGCTTTTCAGGCGGCTTCAGATCCATTCGCACGGGCGATCTTAGAGCCGGTATCGGCTCGAAGGGTGCTCGAAAGACTCTAAAAGGCCGCGAAATTGGGCCGAAAGCCTCCCCGAAATTCCAAATTTCAAAACTCGAGTTTTGGGGATGTGAAAAAGCTGGTGCCAACACGGTCAGCGGCGGGCCCGAACTCATAGAACAAGACCCCCTACCCCTCGCTACTGCCCATGCGCAGCACAGTGCAGATCGTCACCACGGACACGTTGAATGCCAGGGCAAGGTCGGCGAGCGTGTCGCATGGACTGGTGTTGCGGCGGCGCCGCCTTATCTCTGCGCGGTCGGCGTCTGTGAGTTTCCAGCGCGTACCGCGGCGGCGGGGCTTGGGCGGACCTGGCCGCGCTTCGGTGACTGGACACGTGGCGTCCACAACGACCGGGCGCGACACAAACGGCAATTCGGTTTGGCGCGTGTGGCCGCTGGCCTCTGCCACGAGGTCCGCCCCCGCGCCACACCAGGCACAACGCTCCGCGCCGTCAGCCTGGCCAGCCTCTACTATCGCCGTGTATTCCCCACAATGTCCGCATGCCAGCCGTAGCCACCGGCAGCGGCGCATGCCGTCGAGTTGAAGTGATGGAAAGTACTTTGCGGGAAAGAGTGCAGCAAACGTGGTGTCGTCCACGTTCCGGAATTATAGCGCCGGGCCTTTAGTTTGGCAGCTCCGATCTGGAACTGGGGAGTTCGTTGAAGTCGAAACCACCATCCCACCCGAGGTCACAGACCGTCAGCATGGCACCGAGCATCTTGGTGATCGGTTGTAGATCCGCCCGGTACCCGTTCTCGACGTCAGAGTCCGGCGCTCCGGTTGCTTCCGCAAAAAACGTCATGACGTCGACGAGAAACCGTTCGACGACGCTCGACTCTGCGCTGTGGTCCGGCCGCTCGCGCTTGCACGCTGCCACGAACGCCCGAAACTTTTCCCGTTTCATGCCTTCAAAAGAGCGCACGCGAAAGAACCGCTCGCCGATCACGACATCGACGCTGATGGAGGGCTCCGGTGGTAGCGCACTCGAGTCCATGAAATTCATTTCTTCGGAGTCCAGCCGTTGCGCAGCGAGCGCTCGATCTGCCGGGTCAGCTTATTTGCATTGGAGCGGAAAAATTCCTCGACGCCCTGAGAGTCGATCGCGGTCACGCTCCACGTGACGTGGACATTGTGATTCACCACGCCACCGCCGCCGCCACCGATCGCGCCGCCCGCCATCGCGGGCGTGAGTGCGGGAAGCCTGGGCGCCGAAAACTGGGCCGCTGGAAAACTGAAACTGTTGATGATCCGGTCAAACCCCTGCGAGATCCGCGCCGGCAGAACCTTTTCGTTCTTGTGGGCGAAGAGCATCTGGTCGCGATCCACTTCCATGCCGCCGGCGGCCGAGGCCAGGGCGGCGAAGCCCATGCCGATGGTGTAGGCGACGCCGGCCAGTATCTCCGGCGTCGGCGGCGGATACAGCAGGCTGGTCAAGGCGAGCGTATTGGCGCCGGCGAGTGCGGCGGCGCTGGCAGCGAGCATGGCGTTCGATTCTTTGGTTTTCGCGGCGGTGCCGATAAGGCCCTCGCCAAAGATCGCGTTGAGGGCGGCGATGACCACGTGGGTCATGATCCAGTCGGCGATGATCCCCGCGAATGCGCTCGCCATCGAGTCCAAAATGCTCATCCCGAGGTTAGCGAAAGCCTGGCCAATCGTCTTGGTTCCATTCAGAATGTCTCGGAAAAAGGTGCTGAAGCTGTTGTGCAAGCCGCTGAGCGCGGTGGTCATACCGCGGTTCAGCGAGTTCTGGAACGTGCCTTTGAGGCCGCGCGAAAAGTCGGCCAGGGCTGCGCCGATGCCGGAGCCGGGCTTGTTCTTGCTGCATGCCCGCCTGCTCCATGCAGAACGCTCGCAACGTCCGGCCTTTTTGCATTTCCAGATCCGGCAGCTTCCGTGTCAGTAGTCCGCGGTTCTTCGAGATCATCAATAATTGCTTCAGTTCCTTCGTCGTAGCGAACTTGAAGATCCTAGGCTGCCATTGATCGCGTCCTTTTCCTGCTGCAGCACGCGGTTGTACGTCTCCAGATCAATGCCAGCCCTGCCTTGAGTCTTAGCGTTCAGGTCCAGCAGGAAATTGAGCTTCGTGAGTTCCTCAGCCCATTGCTCGCCGGCGGTTCGAACCTGGTCATAACTCGCCGCCGCCTTTTTGTTCTGCGCCTCCGTGTCTTCGGCGAAAGGCCTCGCTGGCCCGTGTTGAAACTCGCCTGATACCTGAATCGGCAGTACGGCACCGAAACCCATGCCCGCCATGAGCTTCTCGCGCGACTTAGCCTGCTCGCGGTTGAGCGTTTCCCAGATCTTTTCCCATTCCAGGTCGAGGTGCGTTGCCTTCAGTTTTTCTATCTGGTCCACCACCCCCTGCAGCGCCAGCGCCTGCGCCATGGTGTGTGGGTTGAGCTTTATAAGCTGGTCAACCATCTTCTCGTAGGGCGCACCCATCTTTTCGACGAAATCTTCCGAGTGCGCAGCGAGGAACTCCTGGGCCTTGACCATGGTGGCCGTGATCTGGTCGAGGTCCTTCTTGACTTGCGCGACATCAATGAGTGCTGGCGCCGGGCCGCGGTTCTTGTCGCTCAGCGAGAAGGAGAAGCCCGCTGCCATCTGCTCCATTCGCTTTTCCCAATTTTTCTGGATCCGATCGAACTCCGCAAAGATCGCCGCTGTTCCTGGACCGGTTTGTCCCTCGCTCCATTGGACCTTCATCAGCTTGAGGGCGTAGTACAGTTCCTGCAGCCCTGCGACAGCGGTGATGGAAGTTTTGGCTATGACGAGCAGCGCGCTTCCTATGTCTTGGCCCAGGGTCGTTGCCAAAGATCGCCCGCTGCCATCCACCCGGATGAACGCGGCGGCGATGGAGTTGAGCGCGGGCATGACGCCGATCGCCAATTTTTCTTTGAAGGCCTCGGCCTGCAGTGTGAGCAGGTCGACCTGTTCGGCAAACTTTTTCGCTGCTGCGGCATCATTGCCGCTCCAGGTGAGGCCGAGTTCCTTGGAAATGTCCAGCATGCGCTGGATGCCGTCGCGGCCCTGGTTCAGGAACGGGATCAGCGCGGCGCCGGAGCGCCCGAATAGTTGCACGGCAAGCGCGGTCTTGGTGGTGCCGTCCTCCATGGCGGCGAACTTCCCCGCCACGTCGAGCAGTAGGTCGTTCATCGGCCGCAGTTTGCCGTTGCTGTCGGTGACGTTCAGCCCCAGCGCCTGGATGGCTGCCGCCGCTGGTCCGGTGCCGCTGGTGGCCATCTGGGCGGCATTGCGGGCCAGGCGGCTCATGCCCACGGTCAGCGTCTCCAGATCGACTCCCGGTGATCTTCGCCGCGACGCGCAGCCCGGACACAGTTTCGATTGCCAGTCCATAGCTCTGGCTCAATCTGTCGAGCTGCTTGACCTGCTGCGCGGTGGATTCGGCGATCGCCACTACCGCCCCGGCAACCCCTACGCCGATTCCGGCCATGATCCCGCCGAGGTTCTCCAGCGATTTCACGCCCGTTGCGGAAGTTGCCGAAATCGAGCTTCCCGAGTTGGGTGCCGATCTTGCCGAGGGAAGAGACAATATCGGCGCTGGAATCGAAGGCGTACTTCTTGGCGTCGGTAAGGCCCTTGGCAAACGCAGATGTATCTGCGCGCAGTTGGCATGCAGCAACGTGCCGATGGTTGCCATGCCGAAGCCCTCTCAAAATCGGGGGCGAGCGACCAGCCATGCACCCGCCCCCGCCGTGAGACGCGCGGGGGGTTTGCCCGCGCGCCAAACGATGACTAGCTCGCCGGACTGGTGAGGTACTTCACCGGGTGCGTGCCAGCATCGAGCAGATTGCCGTCGTAGCGTGCAAAGCCGATGAACCCGACAACCCCGTATTCCGCGAAGCGCTCCGACAGGCGAAGAACGGTGAGGTTCTTCACACGGCGGATCAGGTATTTGTCGAGGCGCCCGAACAGCACGGTTTTGCGAGCGGTCGCCGGCGAGTTTTCCGTCACGCTTGGCATTGCATTGTTGATCGCATATTCGTAGCCCAGAATTGAAGTCGGCTGCCCGGTCGCGATGCCGCTGTTCCACAGCGGCCGCCCGTATTTGTCTTTTCTTTCCTTGACGGACTGAAGCGTCGAATCGTGCATCATGAACTTTGCCCCGGGCCGGTAGACCGGATCCACGCTGTGCTCGAGGCGCACAAGGTCGAGGTAACCGACCTCAGTGGTCGGGTCCGGCGTGGTCGCGTTCTCATCTCCGATTACCGTCTGCCCCGAGCTGGTCGCCGCGGTGAGGATCCCCGTCGGCTCGGACTCGCCCGTGCCGTTGGTGAAGTAGCCGTTGAGTCCGCGGCCCAGGCGCACGGCAAAGCACTCGGTGAGAAAAGCCATCAAGTCGAAGGCTGAATCCTGAATCAGCTCAAGGCTCACCTTGACCAGTTTGGTGGACAGCTTGTAGCTGCCGAACATCAGCATCGACACGGTGACGTCTTGCGAGCTGACCTGCTCGCCCTCGCCGACGATTTCAGCCTCGATCGTGGTGTCGTTGCTGGTGGGATAGGGGAGCGGCGCGCCGGTCGCGGTCTCCATGATTTTCGCGGCCTGCAGCATGCCGCCGTAATACTTCATGGCCTTCTCGATGTCGTACACGAAGCCCACCGGACTGAAGAATCCGGCCGTGGCTCCGGGATACGCGCCCTCGCCGCCGGTGCCCATCGCGGCGAGAGTATCGCGCCGTTCGAAAAGCAAGTTGCGGTCACCTTCGGAGATGCCGCGGTCACCACGCTCGCTCGGCATGAGCCCATGCCGGGCCCAGTTGCGAAACGCCCTGGCGTGTTCTTTGTCGCGGCCGGTTTCGTAGGGCTCGACCTCGCCAATCTGCGATTCCTGGCGTGGGGGAACGTCCATGCGCTGCGATCCGATGGCCTCTTGACGTTCGGCTTCGTCGATGCGCCGCGTTAGATCATCCGAGCGCCGTTTGAGCGATTCGAACTTTGTCCTCTGCTCGGCGCCGAAGGTACTGCCGTCCGCGGTGAGCCGGTCCATCTCGGTGATGAGTTCGCCGCGCTCTTCGCGAAGGGTGCGGGATAAGATTTGCCTCATGATTTTTCTGCTCGCTTTGTCGCGACCAAAAAAAATGGCCGCGGAAATTAAGGAGCAAGTGCTGGAGCTCCTTCTTCCGCGTGCCGTCCTGCACCCGCGGTGCAGGCATCACGCTTCGCCATTCGCGCTCGCCGTCCAGGGCAGCCGCATCCGGCGCGCGATTGGCTTTAGCCTTTGGCCCGTTTGCGTGCCGACCCGCGGTGACCGCGGGCATCACGCCCGTCGCTGGCGCTCGCCGTCCAGGGCAGCCGCATCCGGCGCGCTAGCGATGCTTTAATGTTGAAGTATACCGCTCCCTGTGTCAACTAATTTGTCGGCTTTTCGTTCGCGGCGAGCAACTCGCGGCGCGCCGCGGCGATCGCGCGCTCGACCGCGTAGCTGAACTCCAGTGCCTCCGTGAACTCAGCCTGCGCCTGGGCGCCCTTCACGACAGTACAGGCGGTTTCGAGGCATGAGGCGAGCTGTTCCATGTCCCTGAGCCCGTCCGCCACGTCCTGAAGCGCGAGACGTGGCAGCGAGAGTGCTACGGCGGGCGCGGCCTCGCCGGCTTGGATCCTGGTGCGCCGGACACTCTCCGCCGTCAGTTGCTGGTGGAGAGAACGGCTCACTACGGACGCCTGGTCCAACAGATACCCCACCATTAGCCGCACGAGTCGATCCGAGAGCTTCGTAAAATCAAAGTCGATGGTCACATCGTCCTCCGTTCGATTTCGTCCAGCACGGCGGCTGGGACTGATTCCTTCCGGTAAAGGCACTGCTTTTCGATCACCCGCAACTGGTCAAGCGTGTAGGCGCTCAGCGTATCGGCCGCGGCGTTCTGTCCGTTGCCGTTCATCTTCGAAGGCGCCCGTCTTTCCTGGTCTTTAGCTTTTGGTCTTTCAGGTCTTTTGTCTGAACCGTGTTCACCCGTCCGCGAACCGTGTTCACCCGTCACCACGTTCTGTTCACCCGTGGGGTGAATAGTGTTCACCCGTTCATTGCTGCTGCGATGGACGGGTGAATCCTGTTCGGGCGGTAACTCGGGAAGTACCCCAAGATTGACGCCGTAGTGGACGACCTGGCCATGTCTACCACCGAGGCGCTGCGCGCGTGGTGGCCGCGAGACAAAACTGAGCTCTTCCAACTTGTCCAAACACTTCTGCACTCCCCTGGAGGTGAGTCCCAACCACCGGGCCAGCTTTGGGACGCTGGGGTAAACATTGCCGCCGCCTTCGTCCGCGATGAAACACAACTCTTTGAGCAGTGCCTTCAGCGGATGCCGCAGCTCCGTCAGTCGCGCTCTTCGGTATAGGTCGATACTCACTTCCGCTCCTGGCGCGCCATGCGGGCCGCTTCGAAACGTGAGACTGCTTCGCCCTCGGGCTGCTCAACTGGTAGGGGAAACATCGGAGGTGTCTCGGTAGGTCCGGATCTGAGTATGTACGAACTGTGGGTCTCGCCGTGTACGCGCTCTGAGACGTTTTCGATCACGAATCCGCGCCGTCGCAGCTCGAGGATTCTCGCTCCGTGCTGTGCGCCGGCGACGCGCTGCACTTCGGGCAGCGTTACTCGGCGACCCTTGCGCGAGCACAGAAGTGCGAGCAGGCGCTCCGCACGCGTTTTTTTGCCAGTGGCCACGGTTGATCCGTTACCTGGTGCTCCGTCGCCCCGGGGCGCGCCGAACCCCTAGCGGCGAAACGGAATTACCGCCGGACGCCGCGGCGCCGCATCTGGGTCCGCTGCTCGCGACCGTTGAGCCATTCGCGCACTGCTTCGACGCGGTAGAGAACCAGGCGGCCGCACTGGACGCGGGGCGGTCCGATGCGCAGTGCTTCCCAGCGGTCCAGCGTGCGGACGGTTTTTCCGATCTGTTTTGCGAAGCCCTGCCGAGTGACGTAGCCATCCAGGACGTTGGTCTTTGCTTCTGTTGTTTGAGTGTGCATTGGCATCTCCAAAAGAAAACGCCGAGATTGAAGTTCTCTCGGCGTGAGGTGAAAAGCTGTTCTGTCTCTGAGTCTCGAAGTGGCGGGAATCGACCTAAGCGTGTGGCGGGGCCAGTTGCGCCTGCCGGGGCCTTTCGAGGGCGCGCTCCGCTCTACCGGGCGGAGAGAGATTGTCCGATACTGCGGGGCCACTGCGCGGGCCATGCCTTTTCAGGGCGCGCCGATCTGGTGATCGGGAAAGCTTTTTGTGCTGCTGAAATAGTATTGCGCCTTGACAGTGGGGGGATGTCAAGACAAAAGACAACATTTTGGGCGATTGGCAGCACCTATGTGATCACGGGGCATGCTGCTGAGACAAATTCATCGGCGCCTGCCGAAATCGGACACCGGTCGGACATGAATGGCGGAGCGAACGCGTAGAAGCGAGCAGAGCCGCATAAAATTTGGCTGCCCCCCAGGGATTCGAACCCCGATATGCTGATCCAGAGTCAGCTGTCCTACCATTGAACGAGGGGGCAGCGTCGGCGGTTGGCAGGTCCCGAACTGCAGACCCACTTCGATTTTAGGGGCTGTTCGGGACTGCGGTCAAATCAGTTGGTCAGTGGGTCAGTACGGTAAATTTCTCAGGACGTCAGCATCTCGCCGGCGTGGCAGCGTTCTTGCGCCGGGTCTGCGATAACGTGTGGCCCAGGTCCGAACTGGGAGGATGCGAATTGAAATACTGACGAACCGACCCACGGAAAAACTCGATCCTGCGATTACAATTTGGGCAGAGGAAAAATCTCATGGTAACCCCAACCGGCATGATGGAAAGCTTGCAGGATCGTGCTGAAATCGCGCGCCGCCATTTGCAGGCGGAACAATGTGCCCTGGTGGTGGTGGACATCCAGGAAAAGCTGCTGCCCCCGATCTTTGAGAAAGACCGCCTGCTGCGTAACGCGCAACTGCTGCTGCGGCTGGCGAATATCCTCGACCTTCCCGTGATGGCGGCCACGCAGTACACCAAGGGCCTGGGCCCGGTGGTGCCGGAGATCGCTTCCCTGCTGCCCTCCAAGCCCCACGACAAGATGGAGTTCAATTGTTTTGGCGCCGATGCCTTCTGCGACGCGGTCAAGTCCATGCCCAGGAACCGCAACACGCTGCTGTTGTGTGGCATGGAAACCCATATCTGCGTGATGCAGACGGCGCTGGAAGGACTGAATCGCGGCTACCTGGTGCACGTCGCTTCTGACGCGGTCAGTTCGCGCGCCGAGTGGAACTGGAAAGTCGGGCTGCGGCGCATGGAAGCGGCCGGGGCCGTGATCTCGTCCACCGAGATGATCATCTACGAGCTGCTGCACAACTCAGGAACGGCGGCGTTCAAGGAGATGCTGAAGCACCTGAAATGATGGCTTAGAGCGGTGACCGAGTTGGTGTACCCCAGGGGCTAAAGCCCGCTTTTTTCCAGCGACAGTTACTGCACGACTGAAGTCGTGCCCTGATACACGGAGCGGCCACTAGCAATTGTGGAACAGCTCTAGCCGGCGGAAGCGCCTCCGGCGCTCGCCAGGACAATGCGCGCGTCCGCGATCTGCACCCCGCGGGGAGAAACGAAAATCGGATTGAGATCGAGCTCCTCGATCTCGGGATTCTGCGTCACCAGTTCCGACACCTGGACCAGCAGCTTTTTCAGTGCCGCAACATCCGCCGGTTTCGCGCCGCGAACGCCATGAAGAATCTGCGCGCCCCGAACCTCCCCGATCATCTCGGCCGCGTCCAGCTCCGAAAATGGCACGATGCGGAAGGAGATGTCCTTCAGCACCTCCACCATGGTCCCGCCCATGCCGAACATGACCGCGTGGCCGAACTGGAGGTCGCGCGTGACCCCGATGATGACTTCCACCCCGGCGGCCGCCATGCCGCAAACCAGCGCCCCGCCGGCACGGAAGCCGCCGGCGGTTTCCACTGCCGCTAACTGCCGAAACGCGGCGCGCACGCCGGCTTGGTCGGGCACGTTGAGCACGACCCCGCCGACATCCGTCTTGTGGGTCACGTCCGGTGAGTTGATCTTGACGGCGACCGGAAAGCCGATGTCGCGCGCCGCCGCCACCGCCTCGTCTTCATTCGCCGCGGCGGCGAACGGCGTCACCGGCAACGCGGCTTGCTTTAGGAAAGCCATCGAGTCGGCGGGAGTGAGCGACGCCGGCGCAGCCGCCGGAGCGGCGGCCGTGGCCGGTACGGCTTCGACGGCAAACTTCTGCCGGCGGAAGCAGGTATGACGCGCCAGCGCTTTCACCGCCCGTTCCGGCGTCGGAAACACGGCGATCTTCCTCTCGCCCATGCGCGCCCGCTCTTCGCGCTCGACATCGGCGCCGCCGAGATACGCGACCAGCTCGCATCGCCCCGGCCGTATCACTTCGCTGGCGCCGGGGATGGGATCGCCGAATATGGTCACCACCAGGTCGTAGTAGCCGTCAGCCAGTTCCAGCACTCTCCGATACCAAGCCGCGGTGGCATCGCCGGTCAGGTCAATGGGATTGCCGATCGGACAATGCGAGGGGAGAAACTCGCGCAGTTGCCGGGCCAGTTCCGGCGGGACAGGCGCCAGCCGGAACCCCTCCTCTTCCAGCGCGTCGGTGGCGATGATGGCGGACCCGCCCGAGCTGGTGACGATCAGCACCCGCTCTCCCTGCGGCGCGGGTACATACGCCAGGGCCTTGGCGTAATCGTAAAGTTCTTCCAGCGTGTAGGCGCGGTGCACGCGGTACTGGCGGAAGACGGCTTCATAAATCTCGTCCCGCCCCGCCAGCGAGCGGGTGTGCGACTCCGCCGCTTTGCGTCCCTGCTGGGTGCGGCCCGCTTTCAGGATCACCAACGGTTTACGGCAAGCCTTGACCGCGGCCAGAAACTTGGCGGCGTCTTTCACCCCTTCGATATAGAGCGCGATGACCTTGGTGTTGGAATCGTCGGAAAAGAAGGAGATCAGGTCCGCCTCGTCCACGTCGGCGCGATTTCCCAGGCTGACGAACGCCGAGAACCCGAGCCGGTCCTGCGAAGCCCAGTCGATCAGAGCGGCGCCGACGGTGCCGCTCTGCGACACGATCGCCATGTCGCCGCGGCGCGTAAGCAGCGGCCACGACGCGCACAATCCGTGATAGGGATAGTTCACTCCCTGGCAGTTTGGCCCGATCACCCGAATGCCGTACTGGGCGGCGTTCTCCGCCAGTTCCCGTTGCAGTGCGGCGCCCTCTTCGCCGGACTCGGCAAAGCCCCCGGTAATGACGATCGCCGCCTTCACCTTGCGCTCGCCAAGCTGAAGCATCGCGCCCGGCACGAGCTTGGCGGGGATCATGACGACCGCGAGATCGGTGCCCTCCGGGATCTCCGTCGCGGACTTCAGGGATGGAATCCCGAGGATCGTTTCTCCCTTGGGATTGACCGGGATGATCTCGCCGGCGAACCCGGCGTCCCGCAGGTTGCGGAAAATCTGGAAGCTGAGCTTCTCGGGGTTGGCCGACGCTCCGATCATGGCGATGCGAGACGGACGGAATAAGGACGTGAGCGGCGCAGCCATGGCTCGCCTCCGCGGAAAATTTTCGTTCAGGGAGCGAGCATCATAGGAAGGGGTTCGGGCGAAGTCAACGGCCAAGCTGGCGGGCGTGCGCTATGGCTCGCCCTGCTGTTCTTCGGCCTGCTCTTTCTTCTTCACGCGCACCACGATGATCTTGGCGAATCCCTCGTCGAAGGTTGGCGGGCGGAGTTTCGCCGCCATGCGCTGCATCACGTCTTCCGGCACCACGCGCTGGCGGCGCTGGTTACGCTCCATGCAGACTTCGCAGCGGCACGTCGAAGAATACGGCGTGCACGTCGTAGCCGAACTCGCGCGCCATCTTGATCCACCCATGCCGCTCGCGCGGCGACAGGTTGGTGGCATCAACATAATTCCACGGCATGTGGGCGACCATGCGGGCGCGCAGCAGCGAGCGCAGCGTGCCGAACACCAGGTCCTGGTAGCGCTGCTCGGTGGTGTCGTCGAATAAAAGTCTGCGCAGCAGGTCGCTGGACAACGGCGTCACGCCGCGGCGCTTGAACCAACTGCTCTTCCCCGATCCCGGCAGTCCGATGGAGAGCACGACGGCGCCCTTGGGCGGGCGCGGCGGACGGTGCGCCGGCTGCGGTGGACGACGCGCCAGGGGCGCGGCCGCCGGCAATTCCGGACCAACTTCACTGGACACGGGTTCCTGCGCTTCCGACGGTGCAGGCAGCGGCGGCTTGGCGGGTGCGGCGGTGCGACGCCGTCCCCTGCCCCCTCGGCTGCGGCGACGCTGGCCGCCCCGCGCTGGGCGCCGGGACTCTCCGGCCTCGGCCGGAATTGATTCCGGCGCGGGCTCCGGCTGCGATTCGGGAGCAGGCTCAAACTGCGGTTCGGGCGCCGCCTCCGGCTCGCGCTTCGACATCTGCAGCGGACGGTCCATGTCGGGATACGCCGGCTGCAACGGTTCGGGTTGCGGCTGTGCCGGTTGCGAGGGCCCCGCGGGCTTCTCTTTGCGCCGCCTCATGCGGTCGCGCTGCCACTTGCGCATGCTGCGATTGGAACACACCGGGCCGACATTCGGCAACGCGCCGCCTCAGCCTTGTTACCTGCGTAGTGCGAGGCAACGCATGCCAGACGAAGGATTGGCGCGGGCGGCGAATTCTGTGGTTTGCGCACCTATGCCCTCGGTGTTACGATTTTTTGTTTTCCCTACAGCGCGGAATAGTTCTGTAGCGCGCAGCTCGATCTCTGGAGGCAAGATGGCAATCAAAGTCGGCATCAACGGTTTTGGCCGCATCGGCCGCAACATTCTTCGCGCCTCGCTCGGCGAATCGAACCTGGAGTTTGTCGCCGTCAACGATCTCACCGATCCCAAGACCCTCGCCCACCTGCTCAAGTACGACTCGGTTCTCGGCAACCTGACCCATGAGGTGCGTGTCGAGCAGGACTCCATTAAGGTGGCCGGCCGCAGCGTGCGGGTCTTCTCCGAAAGAGACCCCGCCAAGATCAATTGGGAGTCGGTGGGTGCGCAGGTCGTGGTGGAATCCACCGGCCGCTTTACCGATGCCGAAGACGCCCGCAAGCACCTGCGCGGGCCGGTGAAAAAGGTGATCATTTCCGCGCCCGCCAAGAACGAAGACATCACCATCGTCATGGGCGTGAACGAGGACAAGTACGACGCCGCCCGGCACAGAATCATCTCCAATGCCTCCTGTACCACGAACTGCCTGGCGCCAATCGCGAAGGTGGTCAATGACGAATTCAAGATCGTCAGCGGCACCATGACCACCATCCACTCCTACACCAACGACCAGGTGATCCTCGATTTCCCCCACAAGGACCTGCGGCGCGCGCGCGCGGCAGCCCTCAACATGATTCCGACCACCACCGGCGCTGCCAAGGCGGTTTACCTGGTGATTCCGGAACTCAAGGGTAAGCTCGACGGCTTCGCCATGCGCGTGCCCACGCCCAACGTGTCGGTGGTGGACCTGGTCTGCTTTGTCGAAAATAAGACGAGCGCCGAGGGAGTGAACGCGGCCATGAAGAAGGCCTCGCAGTCCGGCCCGCTGAAGGGTTATCTCGGCTACGAGGAGGAGGAACTGGTTTCGTCCGATTTCAAACACGACGACCGTTCGTCCATCGTGGACGCGCCGCTCACTCGCGTGGTGGCCGGCAACTGCGTGAAGGTGATCTCCTGGTACGACAACGAGTGGGGATACTCCTGCCGCGTTCGCGACCTGATCAACTTCATCGGCAAAAAGGGCCTGTAGTCTCTCCGGAAAAACCCACCCTGTCTCGCCAAACCCGGGCGAGACAAGGGTGGGGCAACCGCTCGAAACTGAAACTGAAACTGAAACTGTTCTTATGCAGGCCGAATTTGCAGCGTGCGTGCAGGAGTTAACGATGACCAAGCTCTCCATCCGCGATCTGCCGCTCAGCGATCATCGTATCTTCATGCGCGTGGACTTCAACGTTCCGCTCGATGACGGCGGCCGCATCACCGACGACACCCGCATTCGCGAGACCCTGCCCACCATCGAATACGCCCTGCGTCATGGCGCGCGCCTCATCCTGGCCTCGCATCTCGGCCGTCCCAAGGGCAAGCCCAACGCGAAAATGAGCTTGCGTCCCGTGGCGGAGCGCCTGCGCATGCTGCTGGACCGGGTATTAGGACGCGGCGAAAACGTCGGCTTCTGCACCGATTGCGTCGGCATCCAGGCCGAGGAAATGGCGGGCAAGCTGGAAAAAGGTCAGACCCTGCTGCTGGAAAACCTTCGTTTCCACGCTGACGAGGAGGCCAACCACGAGAAGTTCTCCAGGGAATTGGCCAAGCTCGCCGACTATTACGTCAACGACGCCTTCGGCGCCGCACATCGCGCGCACGCCTCGACCGTGGGCATGACCAAGTTTGTCGAGCTCTCCGCTGCCGGCCTGCTGATGGAAAAAGAACTCGAATACCTCGGCAAGGCGCTGCACTCGCCGGCCAAGCCGTTTGTCGCCATCCTCGGCGGCGCCAAAGTCAGCGACAAGATCGGTGTGATCAAGAACCTGATGCACAAAGTTGACGCGCTCGTCATCGGTGGCGGCATGGCGTACACCTTTCTGAAAGCGCAGGGGCACGAGGTCGGAAAGTCGCTGGTCGAGGAAGACAAGCTCGACCTCGCCAAACAACTGCTCAACGAAGGGCGCGCGAAAAAAGTGAAGTTCGTGCTCCCCGTTGACCATGTCACGGCCGCGAAAATCGCCGAAGACGCGGTCACCCATATCGTCGGCGAGGGCCAGCCCATTCCCCCCGACCAGATGGGCCTCGACATCGGGCCGAAAACCATCGAGCTCTTCACGGAAGAGATTTCGCGCGCCAAAACCATCGTGTGGAACGGCCCCATGGGTGTTTTTGAGACGCCGCTGTTTGCCCGTGGGACGCGCAAGGTGGCCGCAGCCGTGGCGGAAAATTCAGGAGCGATTTCGATTGTCGGCGGCGGCGATACCGTTTCCGCCGTGCACGAGGCCGGCGTCGCCGACAAGATCACGCACATCTCCACCGGCGGCGGCGCATCGCTGGAATTCCTCGAAGGCAAGAAGCTGCCGGGCGTGGAAGCGCTGTCGGACAAAAAATAGTCGATGGTCGATGGTCGTTGGTCGTTAGTCGATGGCCCAATGAGAATCTCCATACAAGCCGGGCGCTGCATCACGCTCCTCACGAGCGACATCACCCTGCAGGACACCGACGCCATCGTCAACGCCGCCAACGAGCAGCTTGCGCCCGGAGGCGGCGTCTGCGGCGCCATTCACCGCGCCGGCGGGCCCGCCATCTGGGAGGAGTGCGAGAGGATCGTGCAGCAACGCGGTCCGCTGCCCACCGGGCAGGCAGTCGCCACCACCGGCGGCAAGATGAAGGCGCGCTATGTCATTCATACCGTCGGTCCGGTGTGGCACGGCGGCCGCAGTGGTGAAGCAGAGAAACTGGCCAGCTCGTATCGCGAATCCATCCGCGTCGCCGACGAATTGAAGCTGAAGAGCATCGCCTTCCCTTCCATCTCCACCGGCATTTTCGGCTATCCCGTGGAACTGGCTGCGCCGGTCGCGCTCGAAGCCGTCGCCGAAGCGGTGCAATCATCCCAGCACGTCACCGAAGTCCGCTTTGTGCTGTTCGATCAAGCCACGTTCGACGCTTACTCCCGAGCTGCCGCGCGATTTCCAAAAACGCCGCACAACGCAGTAGCTGATAGCTGAGAGCTGAGAGTGAAGCTGATAGCTTCTTTATGCGAAAAAAAGTTATTGCCGCCAACTGGAAGATGTTCAAGACCCCGGACGAAACCTTCGCCTTCATCCAGGCTTTCCTTCGCGAGGTTTCCGGACACAACCGCGACGAGATCGTCCTCTGCCCGCCGTACGTGGACATCGCCACCGCCGTGCAGGCGGCGCGCCACTCCAATGTTCAGATCGGCGCGCAAAACATGTACTGGGAAAAAGAAGGCGCCTTCACCGGCGAGATTTCCGCCCGCATGATCCTGGCCGCGGGATGCACGCACGTCATCATCGGCCACTCCGAGCGCCGCCAGTACTTCGGCGAGACCGACGACACGGTGAATCGCAAGCTGCTGGCCGCGCTCGACGCCGGACTGGTCCCCATCGTCTGCGTGGGCGAAGTTTTGCAGGAGCGCGAGGCCGGCCTGACCGAAGAAGTTCTCCGCCGCCAGGTCACGGGCGCGTTCCGCACCGTCTCCGGCGACAAAGCCGGGCCCATCATTGTCGCTTACGAACCGGTGTGGGCCATCGGCACGGGAAAGACCGCGACTCCCGCCATCGCCGCCGACGCGCACCGCGTGATCCGTGCCGAGGCGGCCAAGGCCTTCGGCCAGACCGCAGCCGACAACCTGCGCATTCTCTACGGCGGCAGCGTCAAGCCGGACAACGCCAAAGCGCTGATGTCGCAATCTGAAATTGACGGCGCGCTCGTCGGCGGCGCCAGCCTCGACCCGAAATCCTTCACTTCAATTGTGAAATACTGAAGCATTCACCACGGATCTATACGGATTCACACGGATTGTTTTTTCTTCTTTCTTATCCGTGTTCATCCGCGTGCATCCGTGGTTAGTTTTTCCGCGAAGCCCATCATGAGCTCCAATGAGCGCAATCACCATTTTGCGCTGCGGTACTGCTCCCGCAAGGCCGCGATCTGCTTCATGTGATGGCGCGTGTGCTCCCAGTGGAACTTGCGCCATTGGCTTGCGGTCAGCGGTCCGATAATCGGGTGCACCGCGACCACGCCCTTGCCGAGTTTTGCCTGCGCCTCGCCAATCCTCGCGTCCATTTCGATGAGCGCGGTGCGGATGGTCTCGACCGCATGGGCTGCATCCAGGCCGCGAGGAAGCGTCCATTCCGGCGCTTGCCGTCCTGAAGGAAAATATCCGAGCTTCACCACGACGAGTGTGGCGACCCATTGGCGCGCGGTCGCTCTTTTCTTTGCCGGGCGGCCTTGCTCCAGCGCGCGCTCCATCGCCTTGCTGGTGCTGCTAAAGGCCAGCGACAAATGTTCGAGGACTTGTGCCGCGCTCCATTTGCCCTCGCGATGCCACGCCAGTTGGTCGGCCGGCATGCCGCGGGTTTCCCGTTCGACGGCGTCGAGCGCGCGTTGCAGGTAGAAATCCATTCAGCGTTCCCTCGCGTCTATTACAATAATGGTTTTGCCCGGCTCGCGGCTGCGGATTGTGTGCGCCGTGGCGGCTCTTGAGGATGCACCATGAGCAAGTTCCGATTGATACTGCCGTTCGCAATCTTATTGATCCTGGCTGCCTGCGAAGGCGGCACCGGCAAACCCGGCGCTTCCTCCGCGCCTGCGCCGGCCAAGAAAGAAGAACCCGCAACCGTCGTCCACACCGGGCGCGAAGCCTTTCAGATGGCCTACACGACTGCGCACCTCTGGGCGCCCGACGCACGCCCGTATCGCCTGCAATCCGACCTGTTCGGGGACTACACCGGCAAGGACGGCAAGGCAGCGATCTGGCGCGCCGGTTTCGCTTCGCCGGCGCGGCGGTCCCTCAAGGCTTTCCTCTGGTCCGGCGTGCACGCCGTGGACGCGCCTTCGCCCGGAGTCAGTTCCGGCGTGGAAGACACCTACAGCCCGAGCAATAGCTCCACGCAGGTGTTCGACTCCGCGTTCCTCAAGATTGACTCCGACAAGGCGTACGAGGTGGCGCAGCAGCACGGCGGCGAAAAGCTGATCAAGGCGAACCCGAAGCAGCCCGTCCTCTACCTGCTCGACTGGAATCCGCAGGAGAACCTTCTGACCTGGCACGTGATCTACGGAAGCAGTCCTGCGGAGGCAAAGCTCAGGGTGGCGGTCGACGCTACTACCGGGGTTTTTGAACGGGTGGAGAAGTAGGCGGCGATCCTTTCGCCTGCGCATCCAGGCGGGCCAGCGCTGCCTTGGCCGGGCCCGCGAACTCACCGTTGGGCAGAATTTTCAGATACTTTTCGTAATTAGCGCGCGCCAGCGCTGCCTTCCCCAGCTTGTCCTGCGCCTCGGCGAGCCTGTAGGTCGCGACGGCGTGGTTCGGCATGTAGTCCAGCGCTTCCGCATAACGCGATTCGGCGGCGCGATAGTTGTTGCGCTTGAAGTAGAAGTCGCCGACCTCGACGTTCTTGTCGGCCTTATGCGGATTGTAGGGATGAAATTCCTGCACGTCGGAGGCGGGAGCGCTGCCTTCCGGGGTCAGCGGAACCGAATCCTTGCTGGAGCTTTCCTCCGGATAGGAAGAGCGCGGGAGCGGTTGGCTGTTCGGCACCTTGGGCTGCTGCGGCGCCGGTGGCTCGCTGCCGGCCTCATCGTCATCCGTGCTGGGCGCCTTGCATTTTTCCGCGCCGCCAATGTGGATACAGTTGGGCGCGCCCCGCTTCAGGGTCCGCTTAATCTTCGATTCCGGCTTCTTTTCTTCCTTTGGCTGCTCATCGGAAGGCGGCGGAGCCGGTGGCGGCTGCGCCTGGGGCTGCTGCTGGGGAGCGTCGGGGAGTTGGGATTCGGGCTGCTGCGCAACCGCGACCGCACAGAACAACGCGACGACACACAACACCCGGAATGCGAGAGAACGCAGCATTACGACAATTCTAACCCCGGAAACGACAACAAGTGGCGGAAGAGCTGTGGGGGAACAAAAAAGGGCCGTCCGTGGGGGGCGGACGGCCGGTTGCCAGGGTCCAGGGAGGGAAAAATCGCTTACTGCTGCTGCGGAACGCTGCTCGAAGCCGAGGTGGGCGCCGGTTCGATCATGTTGGTCATCAGGCGGACATCCACACGGCGGTTCTTCGCGCGCCCGGCGGTGTTGCTGTTCGCCGCCACCGGCTTATCCTTACCCAAGCCGATGAGGTAAATCTTATGCGCCGGGATCTGGTACTTGGTCACCAGATACGTGATGACTGAGTCGGCGCGGCGCTTGCTGAGCACGTAGTTGTAATCGGCGGAACCGACCGAGTCGGTGTTGCCGTCCACCACCACGATGTAGTGCTTGGCATTGGGCAGGTCGGCGCCGAGTTCATCCAGCGCCTGCTTCGCCTTGGACGTCAGGTTGAACTTGTCGAAGCCGAAGTTCACGGCCGTCTCAACCACGGGACGATAGTTATCCAGGTTGGCGACGACGCCGGTGAGGCTGTCGGCGCGATTGGCGGCCTGGTTTGCCATGTTCTGGGCCTGGTCGGCGGACTGGCCGGCGCTCAAAGCCTTTTGATCGGCGGCGGTGGCGGCGGCCTGCACCGACTGGATTCCCTGCTGGGCGCGCGAGTCAACGTCCCTGATGTCGCGCGTGTTCTTGGCCGTCAGGTCATCAAGTTCGTTGACTTTGTTGATGGTGGGCGCGGTTTCGTTGCGCACGTACTTCTTGGTGGCGCAGCCGACGCTGAACGGCAGGCTGGCGGCCATCACCAGGGCGAAAACAGAAATTCTGTTCATGGGGGAGAACTCCTTATGTTTGCAACAGCTCGGCTGCATTCGCGCAATCAGGCTGCGATCCACAGAGCCGCACGCGATGTGACGGCACTCTGGAAAGAGCAAGCGTCCTGCCATTTACTTTTCAGCCAAGATGTCTCCGAAATGGTGAGTTTTCTTTGACTTGCACTTATCGCGGAAAACCGGTATGCATCCCGGGCAGGCAATCCTGGGCGCGCCCGTAGAATTTTTACCGGGCGCAGGTCTGGTACGATTTTGAAGTAGACCCTCACAACTTCCCCGCCTTGGGCAAACCAGAAGCCGCAACGGGTGGCCCACGATCATCTGGGCGCGGCGGTCGCCGACGAAACCCGATCCGCGCCGATCCGCCGTGCGACGGGCCTTTCCATGTTCGGGTTGTTGGATTACCGGGACTGGCCCCGTTGCAGGCTCCACAGTCCGTGCCCCGAGAGGATGAGGGAGAATATCCCAGTCACGCCGAGCGCGTGAAGCGTCCAGACGAACAAGAAATCTCCGTTGGACTTCGCGAACTGGCCGCTAAAAACGCCTGCCGCTCCCATCACGTGGATGACAGGCATGCCCAGCGCAAAGAGCGATCCGACGAGCATGATGACGTACCCCGACCGCCGTTCGGCGAGCACGAGCGTTCCGTAAAGCCAAAGGACCAGGATGGGCACAAGAACGAGGGTCGAACCCCCTGCCTCAGGCGTCCCGGCCCTGGCGCGGAGGGTATCGCTCGTCAGGTGAAACGTCATGAGCAGGATCGAGAGCAGAGATGTAACGGTTAACAAAACGTTGTGCTTCATTTGATTCTCCTTGTTAGATTTGTGTGTGCTTCTCTGCGAGGTGGGTGCTGCGGGCAGCGGCGTTCATCGCCAGATGGAGGCTGTCGCTGCGTTGGCCTGCTCCTTCCAACGCTGTTCGTTCACGCCGTAGACGAGCAGCCATACGACGCTCACAAGAGACCCGATGACGCCGGCGCCAACGATGTAGGATTGCAGGCGGAGTGCGAGTGGCTCGTACAGGTAGATCAGCCAACCCAGACCTCCAACTGCCGACAACACTCCCAGCACTCGAGGCAGGAACGTGGACCTGAACACGAGATAGCCCTTCACGAGTGCGTAGAGTCCGAAGAACACCATGGCGATCGTCTCGGCCGTGTAATTCACGCGGAGAAAGAGGAACGCCAGCGCCGGCAACTGTTTCGGATCGAAGACGCTCAGGTAGTGCGCGCCTCCCAACACGAGCAGTGGCGCGAAGAAAAAGAGGCGACTCAGCGTCTTGATGGTGCAACCGATGAGGCCGAATGTGGCCGCAAGGATGGATGCGCTCTTGCCCACCGGCTTGAGCAAATCGTAGAAGAGCACGGTCATCGTGATCTGGCACGCCATTTCAATGAGGTAGATGGCGAACGCAAGCCGATAGAGCGGCTCATGCGCCAGGATGTTGGTTGCTGTAGCCGTGGCGTCACCGGATACGATGAGACTTCCGGCGATGAATCCCTGGGCGAATCCGCCCGCCAGAATGGTGATCAGCAGAAGACCACCAACCAGCCTGGCCTTCGTCTTCGGCGACGTTTCCTCCAGTCGCCCCACTATTGCGGTTGCATTCATATCGCTTCCTTCTCCTGTGTGTGCCTGAACTCCAACAGGTCACCTGGCTGGCACTGCAGTACCTCGCAAATGGCCTCGAGCGTGGAGAATCGGACGGCGCGCGCCTTTCCGGTCTTCAGGATCGACAGGTTGGCGAGCGTGATCCCGACTCTCTCGGACAGTTCCGTGAGCGTCATTCGACGCTCGTGAAGCATGTCGTCCACTTTGACGATGATCGGCATGGTCAGACCGTCCCTTCCAGATCTTCTCGCATGCGCGTGCCCTGCTCGAAGACCCGCGCCAACACGAAAAGCATCAGCACCGTGAGCCATCGCGTTATGGAGAAGCCCCAGCTGATGTTGAGCGGCGCGGCGGCCGTGGATACGGCGGCCGCAATTGCGCCAACGGCGAAATGCATCAGCTCAAGGCCGAGCACCGCCCAGGCGATCGTCTTCAGGCGGACGGCGTTCGCCTGAACGAAGGGGTCCCCGACGCTGACTGTCTCGACGATGGCCAGTAGCCGCGCCAGCATGATGTGAACAATCGGAACCGAACAAATGCCGATCACCGCGATCAGGCGCATGCCTACGAACAGCATCGAATTGCCGGACGCAGGCCGTGCACCAAGTGCTCGCATTACCCAGGATTCGGCAATCAGGCTGGCAATCAGCAACGCCAGGATGAGGGCGCCCATCAGCAGGTTCAGCTTGATCAGTACGCGGAGAACCCTCCGCGACAGCGTCAGAGTGTCAAGGTACGATTTGGTCATAAGGCCGTCTCCTTAGTACTTCATGAAGGGTCGCATCGTGTTATTGAATAACGATACGTAACATATCGTTTATCGTCAAGTCATATATTGATAATCGATATTATGTATGTGCGCAGCCAATCAGGCCGGCGTGACCGGGCAGGACGACGTGGGACCGCCCTTGGTTTATCTCCCGCTGAGGCCAGCTCCAATCCGCTCGCACTCGGAACCCGCCACCCACTCCCATTTCTGCAAGCCTCTCTAAACCTTGTGGCACACGCGCCCACGCGTGTGCTACGCCCTGCTAATCTGGTAACAGATGGACCTGCAGGCCAAAATCCGTTCCCTCCCCCTCCGGGCCGGCGTGTACCTGTACAAAAACGCCGCGGGCGAGGTGATCTACGTCGGCAAGGCCAAGAACCTGCGCAGCCGGGTGCGCAGCTACTTTGTCGAGGGCCGGGCGGAGGACGCCAAGACGGGCAGCCTGCTGCGCGAGGCGGTGGACGTCGACTACATCGTGGTGGACAACGAGAAGGAAGCGCTGGCGCTCGAGAACAATTTAATCAAGCAAAAGAAGCCGCGCTTCAACATCCTGCTGCGCGACGACAAGACTTATCCGTACGTGAAACTCACGCTGGGCGAACGGTTTCCGCGGGTATATGTCACCCGAAGGTTGAAGAAGGACGGGAGCCAGTATTACGGCCCGTACTTCCCTGCCAACCTGGCCTACCGGATCGTGGACCTGATCCACCGGCACTTCCTGATTCCGAGCTGCAAGGTGGACCTGAACCGGTTTCACCCGCGACCCTGCCTGCAGTACTACATCGGGCGCTGCCTGGGGCCGTGCGTCGAGGGGCTGACCACGCCCGCGGCGTATGAGGAGGCGGTGCGCGACGTGAAGTTGTTCCTGGAAGGCCGGCAGACGGAGCTCTCGCGCTCGCTGCGGGGCCGCATGGAAGCCGCCGCGGAGAACCAGCAGTACGAGCTGGCGGGCAAGTACCGCGACCTGATCTCCACCGTCGAACAGTTGCAGGACAAGCAGCGCATGGCGGCCGTCGAGGGCAGTGACGCCGACGTGTTCGGCTTCCACTGGGAAAACCAGATGCTGGCGGTGAACCTGTTTCACATGCGCGGCGGGCGGGTGCTCGATCGCCGGGAATTTTTCTGGGAAGACCTGCCGGCCACGCTGGCGGGCGAAAGTGGCGAATTCACCCCGGGCGAGTTCTTCTCCGCGCTGCTGAAGCAGGTCTACATTGACCAGCAGTACGTCCCGCGAGAGATCTTCGTGCCGGTGGACTTCGAAGACCGCCTCAGCCTGGAAGAGCTGGTCTCCGACAACTGCGGGCACAAGGTGCACATCACGGTTCCCCAGCGCGGAGAAAAGCGCTCGCTCATTGACCTGGCCGGACAGAACGCGAAGCAATCGTTCGACCAGCGCTTCCGGGTGATGAAGCCGGCCGCGAAGGTCATCCAGGAGACGTTGCAGGACGCGCTCACGCTTCCGGAATTGCCGCGCCGCATCGAATGCTTCGACATCTCGCATATCCAGGGCGCGGAGACGGTCGCGTCCCTGGTGGTGTGGGAAGACGGCCGGATGAAGAAGAGCGACTACCGCAAGTTCATCATTCGCTCGGTGGACGGGGTGGACGATTTCGCCTCGATGCGCGAGGTGGTAACGCGCCGCTACAAACGCGTCCTGGAGGACAAGGCGAAGATGCCGAGCCTGGTGCTGATCGATGGCGGCGTGGGACAACTGCACGCCGCCGCCGAGGCGCTGGAGTCGCTGGAGATCACCAACCAGCCGCTGGCCGCAATCGCCAAGCGCGAGGAGATCATCTTCGTCCACGGGCAGGAGGATGAGCCGGTGGTGCTGGACCACCACTCGCCGGTGCTGCACCTGGTCCAGCTCATCCGCGACGAGGCGCACCGCTTCGCCGTGACCTTCCACCGCAAGCGCCGCGAGATGCGCGACCGCAGCACGGAACTGCTGGAGATACCGGGAGTGGGAGAGGGAACGACGCGGCGTCTATTGCAGCATTTCGGGAGCGTGCAGGCAGTGAAAGACGCGGACGCGGCAGCACTGTCGGCAGTAGTGAGCAAACCGCAGGCGGAAGCGATCTTGCAGCATTTCAGGAAGTAAGTTTCAGTTTCAGCAAAAAGCTGGGGCAGGCGAGAGGAGTTGCGGGAAGCAGCTCCTCTTTTCATGTGAATTAGGGGAGATTCAATGTTCGTTCGTTGGAGGTTTTGCCGGGGGCGTTTGGACGTTAGATCCCAAATTCTTGGGTGGCTGCGGGGGCCGCCCACCATTAGGACCACCCTTGGGTTGATATCCCCGCTCCAGTTTACCCGGCGTCGGCTGATAACCCTCTTTCAGGTCTGTCGGTTTCGTCATATGTTTCACCCGAATCCTTGTAGAACTCGATCAATGCTATTTGGTCAGCATTAATGAATGCCATCAATTTTCATGTTCGATCCGCCGTAGCTAAACCGCGGCCAACGCAGTCTCCAGATCCGCGATGATGTCTTCCACGTCCTCGATGCCGACCGAAATGCGCACCATGCCGTCGGTAATGCCGATGGCGCGTCTTCCCTTCTCGCCGAGCGCGGCGTGGGTCATGGTCGCCGGGTGCGAGATGAGGGACTCGACCCCTCCCAGCGACTCGCCCAACGACAGCGTGCCTTTGGATTTCTTCAGCATGCGCTTGGCGTTGCCCAGCGAGCCGGTTTCGAAGGTGATCATGGAGCCGAAGCCGGTCATCTGCCTCTTCGCGAGCTCATGCTGCGGATGTTTGGGCAGTCCGGGATAGAAGACCGCTTTCACTTTCTTGTGGCCGGCGAGGTATTCGGCAATGCGGTGGCCGTTTTCATCGTGGCGCTGCATGCGCACGCCCAGCGTTTTCACTCCCCGCAGCACCAGCCAGCATTCAAACGGCGACATGATCGCGCCGGCCGACTTCTGAATAAACGCAAGCTGCTCGGCCTGCTCGTTTTTCGTGCACACAACCACGCCGCCGAGGCCGTCGCTGTGGCCGTTGAGGAACTTGGTGGTGGAGTGCACCACCATGTCGGCGCCGAGTTCGATCGGCCGCTGGAAGAACGGCGACATGAAGGTGTTGTCCACGATGACTTCGGCGCGGCGGCGATGCGCAAGATCGCAAATCGCCGGGATGTCGCTGATCGTCATCAGCGGGTTGGTCGGGGTCTCGACGTAAACATAGCGCGTGTTCTTGCGGATGGCTTTTTCGACAGCGCGCAAGTCAGAGGTATCAACGTAGGTGAACTCGAGTCCATAGTTGGTGAGGATCTGGTTGAACAGCCGCGGCACGCCGCCATAGACGTTGTGGGAGCAGACGAGGTGGTCGCCGGCTTTCATCATGGTGCAGATGGCGTTGATGGCTGCCATGCCGCTGGCGAAGACGCGCGAGGTGGTGCCGCCCTCCAGCGCCGCCAGGCTTTCCTGCAGGCGGTCGCGGGTGGGATTGGTGACGCGCGCGTATTCGTAGCCGAGACGCGGCTTTCCCAGTTCGTCTTGCACATAGGTCGAGGTTGCAAAGATGGGAAAAGAAACGGCGCCGGTGAGAGGCTCGGGCTCTTGTCCGGCATGGATGGCGGTGGTGCTAAAGCCAGGGGAGTTTTTCTTAGCCATAATTGATTAGGGTCGCAAATTGTCGATTGAAAAAGCGTCGATCGTTTCGTGGTTGCCAGCGAACGCGGGGTCCTTCGACTCGGGCGTTCGCCCTCGCTCAGGATGACAGTCGTTAAGGGTTGTTATGGCCCTTCAAAGATGTTCTTCGAGAGATACCGCTCCGCGGAATCGGGGATGACCGTGACAACGCGCTTACCGGGGCCGAGTTTCTTCGCCACCTCGATGGATGCCCAAACGGCGGCGCCGCCACTGGAGCCGGCGAAAACGCCTTCCTCGCGTGCCAGGCGGCGAGTCATCGCGAACGCGTCGGGATCTTTCGCCATGATGACGCCGTCGGCCAGCTTCATGTCGGCCGTCTGCGGAATGAAGCTGGAACCGATACCCTCGACCTTGTGGTCGCCGGGTTGGCCGCCGCCATAGATGGATCCCTGGGATTCAACCAGGTAGGCCTGAGCGCGCGAGTTGCGTTCCTTCACAAATCGCGCCACGCCGGTGAACGTGCCGCCGGTGCCGGCGCCGAGCACCACCGCGTCCACCTTCTCCTGCATCTGCTCCCACATTTCACGGGCGGTGGTTTCGTAGTGGTAGTCGGGATTGGCCGGGTTGGAAAACTGGCCGGCCATGAAGGAGCCCGGAATCTTCGCCGCAAGTTCCTCGGCGCGGTGGATGGCGCCCGCCATGCCTTCGTCGTCGGGAGTGCGAATCACCTCCGCGCCCAGCGCCTGCATGAGCACGACTTTTTCCTTGGCGAATTTCTGCGGGATACAGACGATGACGCGGTATCCGCGATTGACGCCGATCAGCGCCAGGCCGATGCCGGTATTGCCCGCGGTCGCTTCCAGGATGGTGGAACCGGGATGCAGGCGTCCTTCGGCCTCGGCGCGCTTGATGATGCCAATGGCGGCGCGGTCCTTAATGCTGCCGCCGGGGTTCAGGTATTCGAGCTTGGCATAGACATCGGCAACACCGGGCGGCGGAAGTTTCCGCAGGTGCAGCAGCGGCGTTTCGCCGACCAGCTCCGTGATGTCCTCGGCGACACGCAGGCGGGAGGCTTGTTGAAGCGTCATGGGAGGCACTCGACAGGGTAAGAGAGGCGGGGAGCGGAGTCAATTGCGATTGCGGGATTAGGGGTGCCTCGCTGCGTCCGGGATCACTCCGGCTAATTGCTAATGGCTAATGGCTAACGGCTAACGGCTACTGCGCCACCGGAAACTGGTCGCCCGCAGCCGTGTCGTAGAAGTCGGCAAGATCGGCATGGCCGGCGAGGGTCTCGCGCTCCTTGCCCTCGACCAGAATCTTGATTCGGATGGTGCCGGGCAAATTCGCCGCCAGGGTTTGCGCGATGGATGCGACCGTGAGTTGCTCGACCAGGATGCCGGAGCGGTGCGTGTCGGCAAAGGCGGCGTTGGCGTCCACGATTGCCATGTTGGGCTTGACCAGGAATACGTACTTAATGTCGGCGCCGCTGCCCAGCGGATGGGGCGAGTTTTTTTCCAGGTACACGGACAGGAGCGCGCGCAGGATCTGGCGGGCACGTTCGCTGGGGTCGCCGGGCACGGCGATGGCCGTGTCCTGCCGGTGCAGCATGCCGTCGCGATCGCTGGCGATATACAACGTGACGCGTTCGGTGGGGCCGGAAATCGGCGGCGCGATGGGTCGCGTATCGAAGGCACGGATCGGCAGTCTTTCCGCCTGGCGCTTCAGCCGGAACGCGTAGTAGCCCATCGCCGCTACCAGGATAACCAGGACCGCCAGCGCGATCTTGACACGCGGGGTCATCGCAAACCTCCCGCTGCGCCCGCCCGTGATACCACCGGCTTCGTCGACCCGGCAACGCCTTCGGCGATGGCAGCGCAGACCGTTTGCTGGTAGGCAGCGCTGGTCAGCCCCGCAACGTCGGCTGCCGGCGGCATGATTTCGATGGCGATGGCCGACGCCGCAATGTTGTTCAGCGGTCGCAGCAAGACTGGCGCCGTGGCCACCGGAATCGCGCGCTTGATGATCTCCGCCACAACGCTGCCCGCCAGCGCGCGGCTGCCGTCGAGAAAGGCGCTCTGTGCCGTGTCCCAGGGAAGAAAGCTGCCGGCGCGCGGCGCGCTCTCGCCGAGGTGGGCGGTATAAACGCGCACCCCCGACCCAGTGGTCCCGGCGTGCAAGGTGATGAACACCAGCGGGCGGGCCGCATTGGTGATCGCCGCGCGCTGGTCGGAGGTGAGCGCGTTATCGGCATCGCGCAACAGCGCCGCCGGAATCCCCTTCTGCTCAAGGGCCGCGCGCAGGCGGCGCGCCCAGGCGAGGGTGACGTCCTTTTCCGCCAGCGTTGCCGAGAGCGCCGCGCCGCGGTCGTCGCCGCCGTGGCCAGGGTCAATGACCACGGTGGCGCGGGGGTGAGTGACCTGCGCCGCTTCCGGAGCAAGCTGCGCGGGCGCAGGGGCGGTGGGCGCGGTTGGAGGCGGCGAGGGAGGTGTGGGAGAGGGGGCGGGAGCCTGCGCGCGAACTTGCGGAACGGGCGCAATGGTGATGGTGCGATTCTGGTCGCTGAAGGTGGCCAGGACCGGTGCGCCGGTGTGAATCAGCAATTCCGCCACGCCATCGTGCTCGGAAAAGTTCGCCGCGCGAATGACCTTGTCGTCAAAGGCCTGCGTGCCGGCGGGCGCAACCACGGGCTCGCGCCAAAAGACCATGCGCAGCCTGCCGGATTCGGTTGCGATGGTGGGGTTCACCGGGGCGGAAAAATGCAAAACCAGCTTCGCCCCGGTGGGTTGCAATTCGGCGGTGAAATGCGTAGCCGCACCGCCCATAAACACGCGCCTGGCCGGCTCCCTGAAGTCCACCGTGGCCGCCGTAAGGCGAGAAAGCACGGCCGCCAGGGAATGCAGCGGCACCAAGCCGCGCCCGCTCTCGATGACGAACGGAGCCGACAGTTGGACGTTCTTGCGATTGACCTTGGCCTTGGTTTTCCCGGCCTTAAATTCCGATTCGGTGCCGCTGAACTGCAGCTTCCACTTGTCGCCGGCCTGGTAGGCGCCGGCCGACCCCAGCGACGCGAGGACATCGAGCAGCGCCACATACTCGTGGCCGTCGCGGTCCAGCACATTGACTGCGTAGGAGGACTGCGGCGTATAGATGCTCAGGCGCTTGTCGTCGGCGGCGGTGGCGACCAAGGCAGCGATGGTGAGCACGATCGCGACGACATGGTTCCAGGATTTCACGGTGTGTCGAGAATCTTAACCCAGTCCCGAGTCGCGAGTCCCGAGTCCCGGTGGTCCGATGCTCGCGACTCTGGTCTCGGGACTTGCGACTGCTTTTGCTCGCGGATCGGGTCTCGGGCGACTGCTTTACTCCATCGCGTATATCGCCAGGCCGCTGAGGAGCTTGGGATAGAAGTCGGTGGACTTTTGCGGCAGGACTTCGCCGGCCAAAGCGATATCGCGCACCTGGTCAATGCGTACCGGGTTTACCAGGAAGGCGACGTTAGCTCCTGCCTGCGCCTGGCGGATGGCGTCGCCTGCCTCACGCACGTACTTGATGTTCTGCTGCTGGCGAATCGCTTCTTCCGAAATTCCCATGACGTGCTCGAGCAGGACTTTGTGGAGGTGCACCAGGTCGAGTCGGCGCTGGCGTGCCGATACTGCCGCCAGCACCGCATCGGCGGCGCCCGAGCGAGCGCGCAGCAGAAAGGCCTCGTGTCCTATCGCCGCGATGAAAGCGGTCCCTTGCTGCCCGGCATGATGGAGGAGAGCGGCCAGGCCAGCCGGATCGGTGGCGCCGGCCTGTTCAACGCCGAAGTATGGAAAAGCACTGCGCAGGAAGAGGTCTTTATCGAAACCGGGCAGGCCGCTCACCACCCGGTGGGTAGGCAGGATCACCAGCCCGGGCGCGTCCATGTTGACGAAGGTCATCACCACATAGTCGCAGGGCGCGTCGCCTTTGCCGCCAGCGGCCGCGGCGCGCTCGTCGCGGTAGTCCTGGGCGGTTTCGTAGCGGTGGTGGCCATCGGCGATGATGGTCTTCTTGTCTGCCATCAGGGCCGCCACGCTGCGGATCGTCTCGCGGCTGGAGATGCGCCACATCCGGTGCTGGACGTTGTATTCATCGCGCACGTCAATGTCGGGCGGCGCGGTGGTACGCAGGAGCTCGTCTATTTCGCCGCGCGGGTCGCTATAGACCATGAAAAGCTGCTCGAATTGCGCGCGGGTGGCGCGCAACAGATTCAGCCGGTCCTGCTTGGGCTTGGCCAGGGTTCGCTCGTGGCGGAAGACCACGCCCTCGGAATAGTCATGAATACGGCCGAGCGCAATGAGCCCGCGGCGCTCGGTCTCCTCACCGGTTCCGGAAACCATGAAGCGCTGGGAATAAGCGTACAAGGACGGTTCAGAATCGGCGCGCAGGATGCCCTGCTCGCGCCACGACGCAAAATGCGCCGCCGCAGCTTGGTAGACGTCTGGCTGTTCCACGTCCGGATTCCCCAGGACGATCCGCACCAGGTTGAAGGGGCTGGCCTGGTAGTAGCGCGCCTGCATTTCCGGCGAAATCTTATCGTAGGGCTGCGTAACCACATCGCCGATGGAGACTCTCATCGGGTCATACCGGAAAGCAGAAAAGGGTGCGATCTCCATGCCGGCGATTGTAATCCGTCCCAACTCGTCCCGGGCCGGCCGTGGCTGGGGCGCGCGACTGAAAATCCCGTTTGCCCGCCTGTGGTACCATCGAACCACACGAGGCACTATGACCCGCCGCAGCAGCCAATGCGGGTTTCGCCGCATGGCGAGGCATCCGCTTCAGACTGTGCCCCTGACTCAGTCACCATCGGCGGCAGGTCCGTCGCATCCCCCCAGATATTTACGGCTGCTCACGTTCCTGCTGGTCGCGGCGCTGATATTCGTCCCCGGCGGGTTGGCACAAGTCCAGGACGAAGTACACGTGCAGCCACGCGCCAAGCCCTCCGACCCGGCGCTGGCGGCCAAGTCGGCTGACCCGGCGCTGAAGACTCACACCAAACCCATGCGGGTGGACGTGGACCTGGTGCTGATTCCCGCGACCATCACCGACCCGATGAACCGGCTGGTTACAGGCCTGGAACGCGACAATTTTGAGCTCTTCGAAAACGGCGAAAAGCAGGAAATCCGGCACTTTTCCAGCGAAGACGCGCCCCTTTCGCTGGGCGTCATTTTCGACATGAGCGGGAGCATGAGCAACAAGATCGAGAAGGCCCGGGAGGCCGTGGTCGAGTTCTTCCGAACCGCCAACCCGCAGGACGAATTCTTCATGATCGCCTTCTCGGAACGGCCCGAGCTGCTCAGCGACTTCACCTCCTCGGTGGAAGACATCCAGGGCAGGCTGGTTTCCACCATTCCCAAGGGCCGCACCGCCTTGCTGGACGCGATTTACCTGGGCCTGAGCAAGATGCGCCACGCGCACCAGCAGAAGAAGGCGTTGCTCATCATTTCCGACGGCGGCGACAACCACAGCCGCTACACGGAAAGCGAGATCAAGAACCTGGTAAAAGAAGCCGATGTTCAGGTGTACGCCATCGGCATCTTCGACTCGACCCCGCGGACCGAAGAGGAGCGCATGGGCCCGACCATGCTGGCCTCGATCACCGATGTGACCGGCGGGCGGACGTTTACCATTGATAACCCCAACGAGCTGGCCGACGTGGCGACAAAGATAGGAGTCGAGCTACGCAACCAATATGTGCTTGGGTACCGTCCAAAGAAACCAGCGCGCGATGGCAAATGGCGCAAAGTGAAGGTAAAACTGAATCCACCCAAAGGCCTGCCGCCTCTGCATGTGTATGCGAAAACGGGTTACTATGCTCCCACGGAATAAGGTCCTGCTCCTGCTGGTGTCCCTGGTTGCGCTGAGTCTGTGGCTGGGGGCGCAATCTTCGTCTTATCCCCCTCAGGCGCCCGCCGGGCCACCGGCGCAGGGTTCCGGCCAGCCGCCGGGAGCCGCCGAGCCGCTGCCCGGGGATGCGCCCAATCAGCCGGGCAACACCGTCCAGGCGCCCGCAGGCAGGCCGCAGGGACAGGAGCCGTCGCGCGAGGACAACGGCGTTTTCGTATTCAAGAAGCAGGTGGAGGAAGTCGTCCTGCACGCCACCGTGCTTGACGACAAGCACCGCCTGGTCACCGGTCTCACCAAGAACGATTTCCAGGTATTCGAGGATGGAGCGCCGCAGCAGATCACCTCATTCCGCCGCGAAGACATCCCGGTGGCGCTGGGAATCGTGATCGACAATTCCGGCTCCATGCGCGATAAGCGCCCCGCGGTCAACCAGGCGGCCGTCAACCTGGTGCGTTCCAGCAATCCCCAGGACGCAGTCTGCGTCGTGAATTTCAACGACGAGTACTACCTCGACCAGGACTTCACCAACCAGATTCCGCAGTTGCAGGAAGCGCTGGCCCGCATCGAGTCGCGTGGCGGCACAGCGCTGTATGACGCGGTGGTCGCTTCCGCCGAACATTTGAAGAAAAACGCCCGCCTCGACAAGAAGGTCTTGCTGGTGGTGACCGACGGCGAGGACAACGCCAGCCGCGAGTCGCTGGAGCAGGCCATCCGGCGGCTGCAGGCTGAAAACGGACCGACGGTCTACACCGTCGGCCTGCTCGGCGAAGAACGACAGCGCCGCGCCCGCCGCGCCCTGACGGAGATGGCCGAGCAGACCGGAGGGATCGCTTTCTTCCCCAAGAACCTCGGCGAGGTTGATTCCATCACCCAGTCGGTAGCCCACGATATCCGCAACCAATACACCATCGGGTACAAGCCGGTCCGCCCGCAGGCGCAGGGCGGATATCGCACCATCAAGGTGGACGCGCACGCGCCCGGATACAAGCGCCTGATGGTGCGCACCCGCAGCGGGTACTATCCCGGGCAGGAGCGGGCGGCCAAGTAATTTGGTGATTTAGCGATTTGTGATTTAGTGATTTCGGCGCGCTGCACAGCGCGCCTTTGTTATTGCACGAACGAGAACCCGTCTTCCGCACCAAATCACCAGCCACAAATCGCTAAATCACTAAATCACAGATGCCATTCGCTCCCATGCCGTGATTTACAATCCTCGCGATGGTTTACCGCAGCGATAACCGCACGCCGGAGCAGATGCGCCCCGTCAACATCGTCCCCGACTTCATCTCCACCGCCGAAGGCTCCGCGCTGATCGAACTGGGCAACACGCGCGTGATCTGCACCGCGTCGGTGGAGGAATCGGTCCCCCCGTGGATGCGCAACGGCGGCAAGGGGTGGGTCACGGGCGAATACGGCATGCTGCCGCGCTCCACGCTGACGCGCTCGCCGCGCGAGTCGGCGCGGGGACGCGTCGGCGGGCGGACGCATGAGATCCAGCGCCTGATCGGCAGGTCACTGCGGGCCGTGGTGGACCTCGCCCGGCTCGGTGAGCGCACCATCTGGATTGATTGCGACGTCATCCAGGCGGACGGCGGCACGCGGACGGCCTCAATCACCGGCGCTTTCGTGGCGCTCGGCCTGGCCATGCAAAAGCTGGTGGAAGCCGGCACGCTGACCCATGCGCCGATTCGAGATTTCGTCGCCGCCACCAGCGTGGGCGTGGTGGATGGAGAGATCATGCTTGACCTCAGCTACGAAGAAGACTCGCGCGCCGAGGTGGACATGAACTTCGTCATGACCGGCGCCAAGAAGATGGTCGAGGTGCAGGCGACGGCCGAGCAACGCGCCTTCGACGACGCGCAACTCAAGCGCATGATCGAGTTGGCCAAGCGCGGCGTGGAATCGTTGATCGCGAAACAGCAGGCGGTGCTCAGCAATCTGCTGTTGCGGCAGTAGGTCCAGCGGTAGAATGTCCAGTTTGCGGTATCAGACCTTCATCATCCATCGCCACTAAGCACCTGAGGAGGTGTCGCGTGAAGTTGACTCCAGGAAAGTTGTCCGGACTGAAAGCGGTATCGACCGAGCGCGGGATCATTGCCGCGGCGGCCATGGACCAGCGCGGCTCGCTGAAGAAATCCCTCGCCAAGGAAAAAGGCGGCGAGATCACCGACCGCGACATGGAAGAGTTCAAGGCCTTGGTGACGGAAGTTCTCACGCCCCATGCCAGCGCCATCCTGCTGGATCCGGAGTGGGGACTGCCCGCCTCGAAACGCCGCAGCCGCAATGCGGGACTCCTGCTGGCCTACGAGAAGACGGGGTACGACAAGACGGGTGCAGGCCGCTTGCCCGACCTGCTGGATCACTGGTCGGTGCGCCGGCTGAAGGAAAATGGCGCCGACTGCTGCAAGATCCTGCTCTACTACACTCCGTTTGATCCCAAGGACATCAACGACCAGAAGCATGCCTGGGTGGAGCGCATCGGTGACGAATGCCGCGCCAACGACATCCCGTTTTTTCTCGAATTCGTGGGCTACGAAGGCGACATGGACGAGAAGGGATTCGAGTTCGCCAAGCGGAAGCCGGAGGTCGTGAAAGGCTCCATGGCCGAGTTCACCAAGGACCGCTACGGCGTGGATGTGATGAAGGTGGAAGTGCCGGTCAACATGAAGTACGTCGAGGGCGCACGCTGCTACGCGGGCCAGAAAGCCTACTCGAAGCCAGGAGGCGATCAACCACTTCCGCGACGCGGCACGGGCGGCCACCAAGCCGTTCATCTACCTGTCGGCGGGGGTGAGCAACGCCGAGTTCACCGAGGGGTTGGAAACGGCGGCGGAAGCGGGCGTCAAATTCAACGGCGTGCTCTGCGGCCGCGCCACCTGGAAAGAGGGTATTCCGATTTACGCCAAGCAGGGCGCCGAGGCGTTCCGCAAATGGCTGCAGGACGAGGGCGTGAAGAACATCAATAACGTCAATGAGAAGCTGAAGGCAGCGACGCCGTGGTTCGACATGTACGGAGTGCAGGCGGAAATGGCGAAAGCGTAGCAACCATGCTGAGTGGCGAGTGGTTGGGCGCGGCGTGGCTGCCGCGCCTTTCTGTTTCTGCCGTCATGCGGAGCAGTGTTGGCAAGAATTTTCAATCACAAAACGCAAACCACCGATTAAAAAATGTTTTTGTCCCCGGTGACTTGCCTCGCCGCCGGTGCGGGTGTATACAGCGGGGAACGCTGCGGCAGGCGCGTGGGGCGCGGCCGCGCGCTGGGTTCACGCAAGTTCCAGCCTTTTCGCCGGAGGTGTGCGATGGAGCGCGTCCGGTTTTTCGATCACGATGGTCACCGCATCCTGCTGCTGGATTGCACGGGCTGCGGACCCGAAGAACTTCTTGAAGTCTTCGAACAGGCAAAATTGACAATTGCCGCTGAGCCGCCGCATTCGTTGCTGACGCTCGCCGACTTCACCGGCGCGCAGTTCAACCGGCAAGCGGCCGATCAGATGAAGATCTCCGCAACCTACAATCGGTCGCACGTGCTGCGGTCGGCCATCGTCGGGGTGGAGGACTTGCCGGACGTCTACTATCACAACCTGGTGTCGTTTTCGGCGCGCGAGTTCCCCGCCTTCAAGACGCGCGAGGAAGCCATGGACTGGCTGGTGAGCGAAAAGGCCGAGCGCGCCACCGGCTGAGATAGGTTATCGGTTTTCGGTTATCGGTTATCCGGCCTTGCGCGCGGCTCAACGACCGAGAACCGACAACTGTGAACCGATAACCCTAATGCTTAGCGGCTATTCCCACTCAATCGTTCCGGGAGGCTTCGAAGTTACGTCATAAACCACCCGATTGATGCCCTTCACTTCGTTCACCAGGCGCGTGGCAATGCGCTTGATGACCTCCCAAGGGAGTTCCGCGACGTCGGCGGTCATGCCGTCTTCGGAGTGCACGGCGCGAACGGCGCAGGTGTAAGCGTAGGTGCGCTGGTCGCCCATCACGCCCACCGACATGACCGGCAGCAGCACGGCAAATGCCTGCCAGATTTTGGTGTACAAGCCGGCGGCCTTGATCTCGCTGACCACGACTTCGTCGGCTTCCTGGAGAATGGCAATGCGCTCGGAAGTGACCTCGCCCAGGATGCGCACGGCCAGTCCGGGCCCGGGGAAGGGCTGACGCTGAAGAATTTCCTCAGGCATGCCGAGATCGCGGCCAATGCGGCGGACCTCGTCTTTGAACAAGTCCTTCAGCGGTTCGATGAGCTTGAGCCGCATTTTTTCCGGCAGCCCGCCGACGTTGTGGTGCGACTTGATGGTCTGCGAGGGGCCGCGTACGGAGCGCGATTCAATGACGTCGGGGTAAAGCGTTCCCTGGACCAGGAATTCCGGTTCTTGATGGGCGGTTTTGCGCCGGTCGCGGACCACGATCTTCAGTGCCTGCTCTTCGAAGACCGCAATGAACTCGTTGCCGATGATGCGGCGCTTTTTCTCCGGGTCGGCCACGCCGGCCAGCTTGGCGAGGAAGCGGCGTGAAGCGTCCACGGCGACGACCTGGAGACCGAGACGGCGCAGGTTCTGCTGCACCTTCTTGAATTCGTTCTTGCGCAGCACGCCGTTGTTGACGAAGACGCAGGTCAGGCGCTCGGCGATGGCGCGCGCCACCAGTGTGGCCGCCACCGATGAGTCCACCCCGCCGGAGAGCGCGCAGATGGCGTGCGCGTGCGGGCCCACCGTCTTTCGGATGTTCGCCACGGTCTCGTCAATGAAGCGCTGCGCAGTCCAGTTGGGCTCGGCGCCGCAAATATCGAAGACGAAATTCTTCAGGATTTCCGTTCCGTGCGGGGTGTGGTGCACCTCGGGGTGGAACTGCACGGCGTAGTAGTGGCGGGCGGGGTCTTCCATGGCAGCCAGCGCGGTGGCGCTGCGCGCGACCGGATGAAAGCCGGAGGGCAACTCAAGGGCGTGATCGCCGTGCGACATCCAGACCTTGATCTTGCGCGGTATGCCTTTGAATAATGGCGAGTCGTTCTCAAGCTTGACGTCGGCGTGGCCGTACTCGCGTTTGTCGCCGGGTACGACCTTGCCGCCGAGCGTGTGCGCCATGTACTGCAGCCCGTAACAGATGCCGAGCACGGGCACGCCCAACTCCAGCACGCGTTTGTCCGCCGGCGGCGCGTCCTTGTCGTACACCGAAGCGGGGCCACCGGAAAGAATGATGCCCACCGGACCGCACTTCTTGATTTCTTGCAGAGCAGCGGTGCAGGGGAGCACGACGGAGAAAACATTCTGCTCGCGGATACGACGCGCAATGAGCTGCGTATACTGCGAACCGAAATCGAGGATGACGATGGATTGATGTTCCACTTTTTAATCTCTCAGATGTCCGAGGCGGAGTAAAGCGCCTTGTCAGGATCAGGGTAGCAAATTCAGCTATCAGCTCTCAGCTCTCAGCTGTCAGCCTCGGAAGGCAGCTTCATGATCGGTTCAGGTGCCGGGGCCATGGGCTGAGAGCTGACCGCTGATGGCTGAGAGCTCTCGTCCAATGCCACCAATGCCGCCAGGCGCGCGATGTACAGGAAATCGGCGACGGCGAAGTAAATCAGAGCGATGACCACGCAGAGTGCGATCGAAGTCGCCGGGGTGGCCTGGCTGGCGAGGAGGGCGGCAACGAATGCCGCAACCAACGCGGCGGCGCGCAAGAAGCCGAAGCAGGATGCAATGCCGACGTACGGACCGGGAACGCGGCGGTAAAAGTCCACGGAATCGGCGATGGATCGGAGCGCCGGGTGGCCCTCGCGCACGATCCAGATGGGGGCGAGCGCCAGGAACCAGTTCACCACCGACCAGAAACAGCCAATCACTGCGGCAACGAGAATGCCGACGAGCGCAGCGGCGGCGGGATTCTGGGCCGGCATCGCGAGGCCGGTGAGGAACAGGGCGCCGAGGAAGGCGATCAGGGCAGCCAGCGTGAAGACGGCGCGGATGAAGTGTAGCGCCAGGAGAGGACCGAAATGCAGGTCCCTCGGCTCGGACGCGCCTGCGTCGCTCAAGCGCAGGGCACGCGGGTCTGCCGGCGCGTCCTCACTCGGGATGACAATGGTTGAAAAAAGGGATTGTAAGGTAATGGCGCGGCCGAGGGTGGCGGCGGCGATCCACAGCACGGCGATCGCAGGCGCCAGCACCAGGCACTCGCGCGCCAACTGCGGCAGGACCTGGACAATGATGTGCGCACCGGCATCGGCGATCAGAAAAACATCGCTGTGACGGGCGAGCAGCAGTTCGGCCTGGGTGATATCCACGTGCGCCAGGATGCGTCGGACGGCGATGATGACCAGCGTCCACGCTGCCGCCCCGAACGCCCATCGCCAGGCGACTTCGCCCAGCGCGAGCGCGGGCCGGCGAACCACGGCGCGAAATCCGGCGCGGATGTGCACGGTAGGATTTAAACACAGAGGAAACAGAGGGCGCGGAAAAGAATAGGCCACGGATTGCACGGATGAACACGGATCAATTCATTTCCTACGTGTCCGTTAGAATCCGTGAAAATCCGTGGCGTGGTTTCTACTTCGAGCGCTTGGGAGATTTCTGGCTGAGCACGCCGATCAGTTCCCTGCCCGCTGGCGGCGTTCCGACCTTGCCCCCCTGCACGATGTCGCGCGCGTCGAGCTTCTTGCCATAAAGATTGCTGTTCGCGCCGCCGTCGGAGCGCAGCGTGGACCCCTCCAGCGACACGCCGGCAAACAGGCCGCGCGAACGTGAGTAGCTGAGGATCTCGGCGCGCATGACGATGTCGGTCGCGGCAGCGGCATCGCGGCCTTTCGGACCTGCGGCCGCGGCGGCATCGGCGCCCAGCTTGATTTTGCTGGAGAGAACGGAGTCGGCGCCACGATCGTTCATCACCAGCAACACGAAGTCGGTGGCTTGTCCTCCGAGCTGAATCCCGATGTTCCCGCCTTCCAGCGCCATCATGGCCGGTGCGCTCCACGGGCCTCTGTGGTTCTTGCCGGTCCGGCAGGTGATGGCGCCGCGGCCGTAGCTGCCGCCAACGCCGATGGCAAACTTCAACACCGATGGAAACACGATTACACATTGCGCCTTATTGAGAATGTTCTGTGGGATTCCCTCCGGAATGTTGAGGATCTCCTTCATCACCGTGCCCGCTTCCTGCAGGCGTTCCTGTTCTTTCTTCTGCGCGAAGGCGGGAGCGGCGATGGCCAACATGACTGCGACGGCGATCAATTTGCGCATAAGTCACCTCGATTGGAATTCCCCAACATTGTAGTCCCACCGCAAGCAGATCCCTCGCTCCGCTCGGGATGAGCGCGCGGGGCTCAGACGCCCCGCAAACGCGCTCACTTCACAACAATGTTCACCAGCTTGTGCGGCACCACGATCGCCTTCAGGATTTTCTTGCCGTCAAGCGAGGAGAGCACCTTGGGATCGTTCAGGGCGAGTTCGCGCACGTTGTCCTCGCTGGCGTCAGCGGCAACCAGCAGGCGGGCGCGAATTTTTCCGTTCACCTGAACCACGATCTCGATCTCCTCTGCGCGGGCGAGCGCCGGGTCGTATTGCGGCCAGGGATGACGTAGCAGGCTTCCCTTCTCCCCGAGCATCTCCCAGAGTTCGTGCGACAAAAAGGGCGCGAACGGATGCAGCAACAGGACAAACGTACGTTGAACCTCACGCAACACGGGTTGGCTAATCCAAGCGCGTTTCTCCTCTTCCACGCCCGGCGCACTCCGAAACTCATAAAGCAAATTCAGCAATTCCATCAGGCCGGCGATGGAAGTATTGAAGTGCCACCGGCCATTGAAGTCATCTGTGATTCGACGAATCGTGTTGTGCAGCTTGCGCATGACTGCACGATCGGCGGGTTGAGCGATCGGGGGCTGTGGGATAAGGCGCCGCCACAAACCGGTAAACGCGTGCGAGAAAGCGTGCAATGCCTTCGACGCCGGCGTCCTGCCAGTCGAGGTCGCGGTCGGGCGGCGCGGCGAACAGCGTGTACATGCGGGTGGCGTCGGCGCCGTAGCGGGCAATCATGTCGTCGGGCGCGACTACGTTCCCCAGGTTCTTCGACATCTTGGCGCCGTCCTTGATCACCATGCCCTGGGTAAACAGGCGCTGTGCCGGCTCGGAATTCGCCACCAGTCCCATGTCGCGCATGAACTTGGTCCAGAAACGCGAGTAGATCAGGTGCAGGATGGCGTGCTCGACGCCGCCGATGTACTGCTCGATGGGAAACCAGTAATTCGCAATGCGGCTGTCAAACGGCGCGCCGTCGTTGCGCGCGTCGGTGTAGCGATAGAAGTACCAGGACGAATCCACGAAGGTGTCCATGGTGTCGGTTTCGCGGCGCGCGCGGCCCCCGCACTTCGGGCACGCGGTGTTCACCCACTCCGGCAGCCGCCCGAGCGGAGACCCGCCGGTGAGCGTGATCTCGACATTTTCCGGCAGCCTGACCGGAAGCTCCTTCTCCGGTACCGGCACAATACCGCAGCGCTCGCAATAGAGCATGGGGATGGGCGTGCCCCAGTAGCGCTGGCGCGAGATGCCCCAGTCCTTCAGCCGATACGTAACGGTCGGTTTGCCGAAGCCGTGCTCCCGGGCAAAGGCGGCCATCTTCTTCATCGCTTCCACGCAACCAAGGCCGCTGAACTCGCCCGAGTTGATGACCAGCGAGTCCGTGCCGCTGTAGGGGATGGTGGCATCGGAAGATTTTTCTTCGTCGGTTTCGCCTTCACGGCGCGGCAGGACCACCATGCGGGCTTCGAGCCCGTACTTTTTCGCGAACTCGTAGTCACGCTCGTCGTGCGCCGGGACGGACATGATCGCGCCCGTGCCGTAATCCATCAAAATGTAATTCGCCACCCAGATCGGAAGCTTTTCCTGGTTGAAGGGGTTGATGGCGTAGCGGCCGATGAACACGCCGTGCTTCTCGATGGCGCCCACGTCCCCGACTTCCTTCGCTTTGCGCTGCTCGGCGAGCAACTGGTCAATTTGCGCGCGCAGGTCGGCGTTATCCGCGACCAGTTTGTCCACCAGCGGATGCTCGGGCGCGAGCTGGATGGACGTGGCGCCGAAGATGGTGTCAATGCGCGTGGTGAATACCGAGATCTTGTCGGCAGCATCCTCAGCCTGAAAATCCACCAGCGCGCCTTCGCTGCGGCCGATCCAGTTCTGCTGCATGATGCGGACTTTTTCCGGCCAGCCGCTGAGCTGGTCGAGGTCGCGCAGGAGTTGTTCGGCGTAATCGGTGATGCGCAAAAACCACTGTTCCAGCTCACGCTGCTCCACCGGCGTGGTCTCATGGCGCCAGCAGCAGCCGTGGACCACCTGCTCATTGGCGAGCACGGTGGCGCACTCCGGGCACCAGTTCACCTTGCTCTTCTTGCGGTAGGCGAGCCCGCGTTTGTAGAGCTGGAGAAAGAGCCACTGGTTCCAGCGATAGTAATCGGGCAGGCAGGTGGTGACCTCGCGCTGCCAGTCGTAGGCGAAGCCGAGCCGCTTCATCTGCGACTTCATGTGCGCGATGTTGCGCAATGTCCACTCGCGCGGCTGCACCCCGGCTTTGATGGCGGCATTTTCCGCCGGCAATCCGAACGAATCCCAGCCCATGGGATGGAGTACGTTGTAGCCCTTCATCCACATGTAACGGGCAAGGGCGTCGCCGATGGAGTAGTTGCGCACGTGTCCCATGTGCAGCGCGCCGCTGGGATACGGCAGCATTTCCAGGACGTAATACTTCGGCTTGTCGGTGCTGGGCGGCTCGGCGCGATAGAGTTCGGGGTCAGCTTCGAAGCGGCCTGACCACTTCTCCTCGATCGGCTGGGGATCGTAGCGCTCTTCGCGACGGTCGGTAATCTGCGGCGTATCGGCCATTACAGGGCTAGTCCTGATGAAAGTATCTCTTGATTTTACAAGGTCGATGGTCGATGGTCGATGGCGGGTGAGTCATTGGTCATTGGCATTTGGCAATTGGCGCTCGCCGCATTAGGTCGATCAGCGTTGATCCGCGTTCATCTGCGGCCTGTTTTTCGTCTTTTTTCCGGAGCACTAGCGAAGATCGACGATTGACGATTTGTCATCGCTGGTCGCGACCCGCGCATCATAAATTCGATACTCGCGAATCGCGATTTCCTAAAAGAACTCTTGGTGACTATGAAGATCGCTAACGATGTTACGGAACTGATTGGCCGCACCCCGCTGGTACGGCTGAACCGCGTGGCCGAGGGCTGCCGCGCGACGGTGGTCGCGAAACTGGAGAGCTTCAACCCCTGCAACAGCGTCAAGGACCGCATCGGCGTCAGCATGATCCGCGAGGCGGAGCGCGCGGGGGCCATTCATCCCGGCACGACGGTGCTGATCGAGCCGACCAGCGGCAACACCGGCATCGGTCTGGCTTTCGCGGCGGCCATTCGCGGATACCGGATGATCTTCACCATGCCGGACACCATGAGCCAGGAGCGCCGCGTCCTGCTGCTCGCCTTTGGCGCCGAGGTCGTGCTCACCCCCGGAATCAAGGGCATGAAGGGCGCCATCGCCAAGGCCAATGAACTGCTGGCGAAGACACCGGATGCATTCATGCCGCAGCAGTTTTCCAATCCCGCGAACCCGATGATCCATTTCGAGACCACGGGGCCGGAAATCTGGGAGGACACCGACGGCAAGGTGGACATCATGGTGGCGGGCGCCGGCACCGGCGGCACCATTACCGGCGTTACCGAGTACATCCGGCCCAGGAAACCTTCCTTCCGCGTGGTGGCGGTGGAACCGGCGGAAAGCCCGGTGCTCTCGGGCGGGAAACCGGGGCCGCACAATTCGCAGGGTATCGGCGCGGGCTTCGTGCCCGAAGTGTTGCGCGCCGATTACATCAACGAAGTGATTGCCGTGCCCACCGACGATTCCATCGCCATGGCCCGGCGCCTGCCGCGCGAAGAAGGCTTGCTGGTGGGGATCTCGTCGGGCGCGGCCGTGATTGCGGCGTTGCAGGTGGCGCGGCGGGAGGAGAACGCGGGCAAACTGATTGTCGTCATCCTGCCGGATTTCGGCGAGCGCTACTTGAGCAGCGCGCTGTTCGCCAACCTGCGCGAGGAAGCGGAGCGCATGAAGACCGAGGAAGTTGCGGTCTAACGTCGCACGGTCGCACATCGGGTGTGGTCTCCGATCACCCGATTGGCGGGTAGTCGTTGTCCCGCGTGCAGCATAGGCATTAGACTAGCTGTTTCGTCTCAGGAGCCTAGAGGTCATTATGTTGGTCGTCATGGATGCGCACGCCAGCGAGGAGCAGGTGCGCGCGGTTTGCGAGAAAATCGAGTCGGCGGGGCTGCGTCCACACGCTATTCCGGGCGCGCAACGCACTGCCATTGGCATCACCGGTAACCAGGGCATGGTGGAAATCGGCCTGGAGGACATGCCGGGCGTCCAGGAAGTTATCCGCGTCAGCAAACCGTACAAGCTGGTGAGCCGCGATGTGAAGGGCGAAGACACGGTCATCACATTTGCCGGCACAGACACCACCATCGGCGGGCGGGACCTGGCGGTCATCGCCGGGCCCTGCGCCGTGGAATCGCGGCAGCAGGCGTTTGCCGTCGCCGAGCGTGTGGCCAGGGCGGGCGCGCGCTTCTTCCGCGGCGGCGCCTACAAGCCGCGCACCTCGCCCTACGCCTTCCAGGGACTGGGCGAAGAAGGCCTGCGCATTCTGTCGGAAATCCGCGACCGCTTCGGACTGCTGATCGTGACCGAGGCGGTGGACTACGAATCGCTCGACCTGGTAGAGCGCTATGCCGACATGATCCAGATCGGCGCGCGCAACATGCAGAATTTCTCGCTGCTGAAGCGCGCCGGCAAGGCCCGGCGTCCGGTCCTGCTGAAGCGCGGCATGTCGGCCACCCTGGAAGAATTCCTCATGGCGGCCGAATACGTGATGAGCGAAGGCAACTACCAGGTGGTGCTCTGCGAGCGCGGCGTGCGCACCTTCGCCGACCACACCAGAAACACGCTCGACCTGAGCATCGTGCCGGCCGTGCATCGCCTCAGCCATCTCCCCATCCTGGTGGACCCCAGCCACGGTACCGGCAAGCGCGACAAGGTGATTCCGCTGTCGCGCGCCGCCATCGCGGTCGGCGCCGATGGACTGATCGTGGAAGTGCACCACGATCCTGACCGCGCCTTGTCCGACGGCCCGCAGTCCATCTACCCGGAGCAGTTCGAGGAATTGATTGCCGAAATGCGGCAGATCGCGCCGATCGTGAAGCGCACGGTTCCGCAACCCGTGGCGGTGGCGGCGACACACATCGGGTAATCGGGCGATCAGGTGATCGGGTGATTTACGGCACGAAGCGGCTGCGCTGTTCTGGTTGACATCGCTCTACATTGAGAAAAAACTTCCTCATCCTGGTCGTTGTAGCGGTGCTCGCGGCGGGGCTGCTTTCGGGCTGCCGCAAGCAGCGCGATTACCCCGGCGACCTGAACGCCTACGTCAGCAACGGAAAGAGCGATGGCGTTTCGGTGATCGATCTTGGCCAATTCAAGGTCGTGAAGACGATCGCTGTCGGACGCAATCCCACGGGCGTCACCGCCAACCCGAAGAAGAACGAGATTTACGCGGTCAACACCGAGTCCAACAACATCAGCTTTATTGACGCGGCGAAAAATGTGGTGGTCGCGACCGTGGGGGTGCATCGCGCGCCGTATTTTATCGACGTGTCGGCGGACGGGACACGCGGCTACGTGGCGAACTCCGGCTCCGCCAACGTCAGCATCCTCGATCTGGAGAAACGGCTCGTGCTGGCCACCGTGGGCGTGGGCGCGACGCCGGGACTGGCGCGCGTCTCGCCGGATGGAAAAACGGTGGTGGTGTCCAACCGCGGCGGCAATTCCGTGTCGATCCTGGACACCGCGAAGATGCAGGTGCGCGCCACCGTGCCGATTTGCGAACATCCCGAGGACATTGCCATCCTCCGCGACTCCGGCAAGGCCTTCGTCGCCTGCACCGGGTCGGCGCAGGTGGCGGCGATTGATTTGAAGTCGGACAAGCTGCTCGCCCTGCTCGATGTCGGCAAGACTCCCATCCACCTTGCTCTTAAGCCCGACGGCGGCGAGCTGTTCGTGTGCAATTTCGATTCGGCATCGGTCTCGGTGATCGAGACCGCGGCCAACGAGGTCGGCGGCACCTACCTGATCGGCAGCCAGCCGGTGCACGCGGTGGTCAGCGCCGATAATTCCCTGCTCTATGTCAGCAACTTCGGCTCGGACGCGGTGTCGGTGCTGGGCATTGACATCGGGCGCGTCATCGATTCCATTTCCGTGGGCAATCATCCCGACCAGCTGGCGCTCACGCCGGCGGAGGATTTTCTGCTCGCGCTGGATACGCAGCCCGGCGACGTGGCGGTGGTGCGGCTCACCAAGCTGCCGCGCGGCGATAAGATCAGTTTGCCCGAGGCCATCCTCAAGGGACAGAATCCGAACCGGCAGCGCGCGCTTTTTACCATGGTGCCGGTCGGAATCCAGCCCAATGGAATCGCGGTGAAAATGATAGCGCCCGTCCCCTAATCTTGGGGTTTCGTCCCTTCAGGTCTTCTACTGTGCTCACCTTGCTTGAAAGTTAGCGTCTATCAACCCCAAGTAGACGATGGTGCGGCCGAGCACCGCCGCGCACCACAAAGTGCGCGTCGCCCCCTCCGGACGGTGCTTTACGAGGGCAGTCCGGACTCTGACGACGCCGATTGCGGGAGCCACGCCGGCTCAACGCAGGAAGGAATTGCGATGAACAGAGTAGCGAAAACCCTGGTGTTGGTTCTGCTGGTGACGATGGCCGCGGGCGCGTTCGCAGCGGACGCGTCCTCCCCCCGTGCCGGCAAGACGTGGAGCATCACCTTCTACGACTCAACCAAGGTGGGAACGACCATGCTGCCCAAGGGCAGCTACAAGGCCCAGCACCTCGTGGACGGCGACATCCACGTGCTCGTTTTCAAGGACGAGAGCAACAAAGAAAAGGCGCGCGTCAACTGCACCGTCGAGCAACTGGGCAGCAAGGCGGCCGAAACGAAGTACGACATCGACAAGAACGACGCCGGCGAAAATGTTTTGCAGTCGGTCGTATTCGCAGGCGACAGGTACAAGCACAAGGCCGTGACGCCCTAAGCCGCGGCGCCAGCTTGGAATTCGAATCACAACCGGCGGCTTCCACGACCGCCGGTTTTTTCTTTGCCTGCGCGGGGCCGGGTAGCCGGCATTACTCCGTGTATAGTTTCGCTACAAGCGCATGCAAATCCTCGAACATGTGCCGCTGGCGCCGATGACGACGCTGAAGGTCGGGGGCGCGGCGCGATATTTCGCGACCGCCGTCACCGCCGCGGAGGTTTGGCAGGCGGTGGATTGGGCAAAGTCGCGCCAGCTTCCGCTGTTCGTACTCGGAGGCGGCAGCAATCTGGTGATCGCCGATACCGGGTTTCCCGGCCTGGTGCTCCACATCGGCATCAGTGGTGTCGAGCGTCTCTCGGAAAACGGAAAGCAGGTGTTGGAAGCCGGCGCGGGAGTCGCGTGGGACGCGCTCGTCGCCCAGGCAGTCGCGGCCAATTGCGCCGGCCTGGAATGCATGAGCGGCATTCCTGGCACCGTGGGCGGCACGCCGGTGCAGAACGTCGGCGCGTACGGGCAGGAAGTTTCCGAAACCATTGCGGAAGTGCAGGTGCTGGATCTCCGCGACGGGCAGTTGCGCAGCCTCTGCAATGAGGCGTGCGGGTTCGCCTATCGCAGCAGCATCTTCAACACCGGCGAGCGCGGGCGCTACATCATTCTGAAAGTGAAGTACGCGCTGGAAGCGGGAGGAGAGCCGACCATCCATTACCGCGACCTGCAAGCATATTTTGCCTCCTTGCCCGCGACCACCCGGCCCACATTGGCTGATGTGCGCGAGGCGGTGAGAAAAATCCGTCTGTCGAAAGCCATGCTGATCGTGGAAGGCGATGAGGATTCGCGCAGCGCCGGCTCATTTTTCAAAAATCCCGTGCTCGATGCGGCGGAGTACGAGCGCGTCGCTGCTTCCGCCGGCGGAACCCTGCCGAGCTATCCCGCGCCCGGCGGGCGTTTCAAAGTTCCAGCCGCCTGGCTGGTGGAGCACGCCGGGTTTCACAAGGGTTACACCCGCGGCCATGTCGGGCTCTCGCGCAAGCACGCATTGGCAATCGTGAACCGCGGCGGCGCAACCGCAGCCGAAGTCATCGCCTTGCAAGACGAGATTCGCCACGCCGTACAGGAGAAGGTCGGCGTAGCCCTGGTGCCCGAGCCGGTGTTCGTCGGCTTCGAGTAGATTGGCGCAATAACCCCAGACGGTTACGCAATAACCCAAACGAGTGTCATCCTGAGCGAGGCCTGTCCTGACGATCGTCCAACGCGCCGCGCTTTTGGGCGCGTTGCGACCGAGCTCCCCACGAAGTAGGGACCCCGCGTTCGCTCGCACTCACACTCACCTTGAAGGCTCTTCGGCTCGCAAGCTGCCCGGTTCTAACCGCCCCTACTTCTGTATTCCACCCTCCGCGGCGGCCAGCGTCCGCAGGTAGAGCACAATCTGCCAGCGCTGCGTCTCCGGCAACCCGCTGAACGATGGCATCGCTCGCCGTGGATTGCCGTTGGTAATTTTCCAGAACAGAGCGCCATCGCTTTGCTGTTGCACCACCGGCAACTGGAGATCGGCGGCGTTCTTCACCTTCAGCCCCTCACCCGCCACGCCGTGGCATTGCGCACACTGGCGCTGGAAGAGCTTGCGCCCGCCGGCGGCAAGCTCCGGCGATCCCGCCAGAGGGTTCACTCGAGCCGCTGCGGAATCCGGTGGCCGCCACGATGGGTCGGGCCGATACTGGATATTTTGCGCCGGCAGTCCTGCGCAAAACACCAGGATCGTAAGCAGCACGCGCTTCACGGCTTTCTCCGAAACATCGAGGCCACTTTCCTGCCGAATCCCTCCACCTCGTACGTGTAGGCGAAGCGCAGCAGCAGCGGCGTGCTGCCGGAGGTCAATCCGACCGCCGGCGAAAGGCTGATGGAACTATCGTCCGTCAGGTGCCAGCGGATTACCGGCGCCAGGTAGTGCGCGGTGTCGTGGAAGCCGAACTGCTCCGTGCTGCCCAGCCCTCCATAGAGTTCCAGTCCGGCGACAAAGTTTTCGCGGCAGAAGCGGCATGGCTTCCCCGACGCGATCTTCGCCAGCGGTCGCCAAACGCCCACCGCATAGCCGAACTCGTACCCTTCGTTCTCGGTCAGGTTCTTTTCGACAATGAAGTTCTCCGAGATGTTCCAATCGCGCACCGTGCTGGACAGGATCAGCTTGGCTTCGAGTTCATGCGCGTGCGCGCGTCGCAGATCGGCATTGGGCTCGTCCAACGAACTGGCGTGTCCCACCACTTCCTTGGTGATCCGCGAAGCTTCATTGACGTTCTCGTACTCGAAGTACAGCACGGGGTTGATGCGGTGCTCGCGGGCCAGCGGGCGGAAGCGGTTCTCCAGCCGCCAGCCGGTGAAGATGGTGCTGTCGCCCTCCCGCGACTGGCCCTCCAGATAGAACTCCGCCGTCCACCAGGCCTTCACCCCGTATTCCAGCTCGAGCAACGGCGCGGCAAATACCGGCTGGCCGGCGCGCGGGATGCCGAGATGGTTCGACAACGAGATTTCCAGGTTCCCCGGCTCCTCCAGGTGGTGGTCATAGGTGACGAAGTAGGGCTTGTCCTGCGCGCGGGCGGCGAGGGCAAGCAGGAGAACGGCGCTCAAGAGAACGAAGACGCGGCGCATCATGGGCGGACCTCGGGACTCGCGGTATTGAAAATGAAATTCATGTTCAATTCTGCTGTATTGAAAATGAAATTCAATTTCAATTCCAACCATTCTGGATTGAGTGGCCGCATTCCGCCTGTGACTGGCGTCACGTTGCACTGTGATGGGATTCGGTTGGATTCCCGGCGCGCCCGAAACTGAAAGTCTCGGTTTCAGTTGGAGTTCAGTTCGGTTCCGCTGACCACTGGCCCCAAGCCACGGTTCTCACCGCAACAGATGGCAGGAATACGTCTTGATCACCAGCCACACCTCGCGTCCGGGTATCAGATCCAGGGATTGTTGCGCCCCGGGCGTGAGGTGGACCTCCATTTCCAAACCGGTGGCTGCGTCGCCGCACCGCACCCGCGTTACCACCGTCACGTCGCGGCGCAGCAGCGACACAATCGTCCCGGGCAGCAGGTTGCGCGCGCTCAGCCCCTCCGGTTTCGCCTTGGCCAGCAGGATGTCGCCGGCGCGAATGCCGATGCGCACCGCGTCTCCAACCGCCGCGTGCCCCAATGGGACTTCCAGGTGCACCCCGCCGGCGATGCGGCACGTCATGGTCCCGAGGTCCTCGTGCAGCGCGGCCACCGTGCCGTCGAAAATATTTTCGAAACCCGCCGCCTGCGCCAGCGACTCCAGCCGGGGGGCGTGCAGCACCTCCTGCGGCAATCCGTTCGCGACCACTCTTCCCTGCTCCAGCGCGATCACGCCCTCGCCGAGCGCAAACAACTCGTCGCGACTGTGGGTGACATAAAGCGCGGGAATGCGGTGCGCGTCATTCCAGGCACGCAGGTCCTGGATGATCGCTGCCTTGGTCGCAACGTCGAGCGCCGCCAACGGCTCGTCCAGCAGCAGCACGCGCGGATTGGTGACCAGCGCGCGCGCCAGGGCGGTGCGTTGCCGTTCGCCACCGGAGATTTCTCCTGGCCGGCGTTCGCGCGCATGCCGGATGCGGAATGCGTCCACAATCGCGTCCACGGCTTCGCGGCGCTGGTCCTCCGGCAAGCGGTCAAGACCATAAGCGATGTTCGCTTCCACGCTCATGTGGGGAAAAAGCGCCAGCGTCTGGAAGACGTAGGCGACGCGCCGGCGCGCCACCGGCACATTCACCTTTGTCTCGGAATCGAACAGAACCATGCTGCCCACGGCGACGCGCCCCGAGTCCGGCGCCAGCAGCCCGGAGATGCACTCCAGCAGCGTGGTCTTGCCCGCGCCCGATGGCCCGAACAGCATGGTAATCCCCGCGGCAGCCGTGAACGACACTTCCAGCGTGAAGCTCTCGGACAGCCGTTTGCGGAGCGAGACGGCGAGCGCGGATGGTGGTGGGCAGGTCGTAGCGGGACATTGTAATCGGTCGCTGCTGCCACGATTGATGCCTCGTCGCTTTTTCCCGCCGCGCACCGCGATTCACATCTAAGCTAGCTGTGGGATGGAAATCGTTCCGGCCAAAGTCGTGCACGCCAAAGTCGCGCCTCAGGTCAAGCTCCTTGCGGCGGCCTCCCTCTGGACCACCCTGCGCCGCTGGGGCGGGCCCGGCTTGTTTCTGATCGGAATCGTTGACAGCTCGTTCATTCCGACGCTGGGCAGCCTGGATATCTTCAACGCCGTGCTCGCCGCGCACCATCACGACCTGTGGTGGTACTACGCCATGATGAGCACCGCCGGATCGGTGGCCGGCGCCTACCTGATGTACCGCCTGGCCAGCGGCGCCGGGACCGGGTGGCTGCAGAAGCGGATGGGGGCGGCGCGGGTCGCCCGCGTTGACCACATGCTGGAAAAATATGGAGTGGCTGCGGTGGTGATTGCGGTGATCGCGCCGCCGCCATTTCCGAGTTCGCCGTTTTTGGTGGCGGCGGGGGCGCTGAAATTTCCGCTTCGCAAATACCTGATCGCGGTCATCGCCGGGCGCGCGTTTCGTTATTCGCTGGTGGCCTGGATCGCGTCGCATTACAGCCGTCGCATCATCCGCGTCTTCCGCCATCCCCAGCAGTACGCGGTGGTCACCATCAGCATCACCCTCGCGCTGGTGCTGGTGGCCGTGGCGGCGGGATTGGTCTGGCATCACATCGGCCAGGAAATCGAGCGCGCCCAGCAGGAGGCGCAGGGCAAGCAGCAAGTTCCGAGCTGCTAGCGAAACGGCCAGACCGCCCACACCTTGCGGTTCAGCGCATAGACCAGCGAGAGCACAACGAAGGAAAAAATCAGCAGCACCAGCGCGGTTTGTCCCGCCTCCGAGAACTCCGCCGCCTGCACCCGGTCGTAAATATCAATGGAAACGGTTCGCGTCACCCCCGGGATATTTCCGCCGATCATCAGCACGACGCCAAATTCCCCCACCGTGTGCGCGAAGCTCAGCGCGATTCCGGTCACCAGCCCGGGCTTGGACAGCGGCAAGACCACGCGCCAGAACGTCCGCCACCCCGAAGCCCCCAAGGTCGCCGAAGCTGCCAGCAGGCGCGTGTCCACCGCCGCAAACGAAGCCGCGAAGGGCTGAACCGCGAAGGGCAGGCTATACAAAATCGAGCCGATCACCAGGCCCGCAAAGGTAAACGCCAGCGTGTGGCCGGTCAGTGATTGATACCACCGTCCGAACCACGTCGCGTTTCCGAAGAGAACCAGCAGGTAGTAACCGAGAACCGTCGGCGGCAACACCAGCGGAACCGAGACCAGCGCCTCGAGCAGGAACTTCCAGCGCCAGCGCGAATAGGTGATCCAATAGGCGATCGGCAACCCGATGACCACCAGCACACCGGCCACGATCACCGCCAGCCTCGCGGTCAGGGCGAATGCTTGCCAGTTCATGGTTGTGTTTCCGGCGGCTCGTAGCCATAACGCGTCAGCACCGCCGCCGCCTCCGCCGACCTGATGTAATCAAGAAACTTCGCCGCCGCGGATGGATTCTTCGCACTCTTAAGAATCACGCCAGCCTGCCGGATTGGCGGATACAAGCCGGCCGCGATCTCGCGGTACTTTCCCCGCTCCTTCATGGCAGGCGTGAGCGCCAGCGAAAGCGGAATGATGCCGACATCGGCATTACCCGAACGGACGAATTCTGCCGTCTGCGCAACGTCTTCTCCCAGGACGAATTTTCCTGCGACACGCTCGTACAGTCCGGCTTTGCGAAGAAACGCGACCGCTGCCTTGCCGTAAGGCGCGTGCTGCGGGTTGGCAATGGCAATTTTGTGCACGGAATCCAGGAGCAACATCGGCGGCTGGAGCCGGCCAACATCAATGCCGGACGCGTTTGTAACCCACAAGACCAGCTTCCCCGTCGCATAAACGGTAAGGGAGCCGGGGGCTGCCGCACCTTTGGTTTCCAGGTTGCGCGGGTAATCCTCGTCCGCGGAAAGAAATACGTCGAAGGGGGCGCCGTTCTCGATCTGCATCGCCAAATTACCGGAAGCCCCGTACACCAGCGTGACATGCGTTCCGTTGCTTTTTTCGAAGTTGGCGGCAATCTCGCGCAGGGCGGGACCAAGATTGGCAGCGGCCGCCACGGTCAGAGTGGTCTGCGCCTGCAGCGCGCAGCTTGCGCAAATGACCGCCAGCAACACAACTCCGATGGACCGGCAGACCGATCGACCGACAGACCGTGCTCCTGTGACCCGCGTCATAGACCCCTCCCGCGAAAAGGCGGCGAATCTTGGACCAACGATTGTAGCCGCTCGGTCTCACCGGGCCGGAATCTGAACCCAGTTGCGGTTCCTTTGCGCGCGCGCCACAATAGATGCCGGGTGTAATTTTTTGTAAAAACGCGGAGTGCTCTCCGGCAGGGCGAGATACACTTAAAGATTGCACCGTGCGCATCTGCAATCATAAGTCATAAGAGAGGCCGTTTTCCTCGTGAACATACTGAAGAACAAATGGACGATTGTGGCCGTCATCCTGGTCGCCGTGGTGCTGTTTGCGGCCTTCGGACTCAATCGCAAGGACAAAACGCAATACTTTACCGCCCGGGCGGAGCGCGGCGACATCCGCGCTGTGGTGGATGCCACCGGCACCATTAACGCCGTCACCTCGGTGCAGGTCGGGTCGCAGGTTTCCGGGAACATTTACCGGCTCCACGCCGACTTCAATTCCAAGGTCAAGCGCGGTCAGTTGATCGCCGAGATTGAACCGTCCCTGTTCCAGGGCGCGCTGCTCCAGGCCAAGGCCGACAATGAAAACGCCAAGGCCAATGTCGCTTCCGCCAAGGCAAATCTGGAAAAAGCGAAGGCCGCGCTGGCGCAGACCAAGGCCGATTACGAGCGCACCCTGAGTTTGACCAGGCAGGGCGTCATGAGCCAGCAGCAACTCGATCTCGCCAAGGCCAACTACGACTCCGCCGTCGCCGCCGTGGCCGCCGCCGACGCGCAGGTCACGCAGGCCGTGGCTCAGGTCGAGCAGCGCAAGGCCGCGGTTTCGGTGGCGCAAACCAATCTCGATCACACCTACATCTACGCCCCGATTGACGGCACCGTAGTCAACCGCGCCATCGATGTCGGACAGACCGTCGCCGCCTCCTTACAGGCGCCCACGCTGTTCACCATCGCGCAGGATCTGACCAAGATGCAGGTCTACACCAAGACCGACGAAAGCGACGTCGGCCAGATCCGGGTCGGCCAAAAGGTTTCCTTCAAGGTGGACGCCTTCCCGCGCGAGACCTTCAGCGGCGCGGTTTCGCAGATCCGCATGAATCCCACCACGGTGCAGAACGTCGTCACCTACGACACCATCATTGATTTCGACAATCCCGAACTCAAGCTCTTCCCCGGAATGACCGCCTACGTCACCATCCCGGTGGCGAGCGCGCGCGATGTCATCAAAATTCCCAACGGGGCCCTCCGCTACACGCCGGACTTGAAGCCTGACGAACTCCGCGCATTGCTCAAGGAGAACGGCATCGAAGCCGCTGGTGGACGCCGTCGCGCGGCGCAAGGTGAAGGTGAGGGACAGCCGGGAACGCAGGCGCAAGCCCCCGCACAACCTCCAACGCAAGCGAGTGGACAACCGCCGCAAGCGCAAGGCCAGTCACGCGCGAGTGGCGCACGCGGCCCGGGAGCTCAAGTCGCAAGCGGCGCAGCCCCCAGTACCGGTGGACACCGCGCCGGCCAGGGGGGCGAGCAGCCCGGCGGTGGCGTGAAGCCGCACGAAGCAGCGCCGACCGATCTCGGCATTATCTGGACGCAGTTGCCCGACAAGACCCTGAAGCCCGTTCAAGTACGCACCGGCATTACTGACCACACTGTCACCGAGCTGGTGCAGGTGCTGCACGGCGATCTGAAGGAGGGCGACGAACTCATCATCGGCGCCAGCAAGAGCGGATCGCGTGCGAGCGCGGGAGGACCGATGGGTGGCCGCCCGCCGGGACGGTAAGGCAGTGTTAGTCGCCAGTTGATGACAAACCAGAGAGCGTGCCGCAAACTTTAAGTGACACTTTAATTCTTCATGGGAACCACTTCACAAACGACCACATCCTCGACATCACAAGCCGCCTCTTCCACCCCCGTCATCCACGTCGAAGAGGTGCACAAGTACTACGACCTGGGCGAAGCGCGCGTGCACGCCCTGCGCGGTGTTTCGGTGGACATCGCCGCCGGCGAGTTCGTTGCCGTCATGGGCGCCAGCGGCGGCGGCAAGTCCACCTTCATGAACATCCTTGGCTGCCTTGACCGCCCCAGCAGCGGGCGCTACATGCTGGAAGGCACCGACGTCTCCACCCTGACCAAGCGCGACCTGGCCGCCATCCGCAACCGCAAAATCGGATTCGTCTTCCAGGGCTTCAACCTGCTGTCGCGCACCACCGCCATGGAGAATGTCGAGTTGCCGACGCATTATGCCCGCATCCCGCGTGAGGAAGCCACGCGCCGCGCCGTGGCCGCACTAAACCAGGTCGGCCTCGCGGATCGTGCCGAGCACTTCCCTTCCCAGCTTTCCGGCGGGCAGCAGCAGCGTGTGGCGATCGCGCGCGCCCTGGTCAACCTGCCCACCATCCTGCTCGCCGACGAACCCACCGGCAATCTCGACAGCCGCACCGCGGTGGAAATCATGGACATCTTCCAGCGCCTCAACGAGGAACGCGCCCTGACCATCGTGCTGGTTACGCACGAGCCTGACATCGCGCAGTTCGCCAAGCGCAATCTCTTCTTCCGCGATGGAAAAATCCGCCGCGACGAAGTGCTCTCCAACCGCCCCCGCGCTGTCGAAGTGCTGCAGCACATGCCGGTGCTGGAAGATTGAATCTGGATCGGGTGATGGGTGATCGGGTGATCCGATGATCTGGTGAACAGGCATTTCGATCGCCCGATCGCCTAATCACCCGATCACCCGATCGCCCGATTCCTCCAGGTCCCTTCCCGATTGACAGAGTTCCTAGCCGGCAAGATACTTAACCGCTTCCCCGAAATCCTTCTATAGCCAGGAATTATGAGATCAGTTGTCAGGTCATTCCTGTCCTTTTTCATCGTTCTATTGCTGCTTTGTTCGACCGCCTTCGCGCAAGGCGCCAAAGTGTCAACGGAAAATCCCGCTGAAAGCGAGCGCGACCGGCCCCAGGAGCGCGCCAAGTGGTTCATGCGCGGGCGCATGGTGGACGGTAAGCCCGGCGCCGAGCAGCTCCACCGCGCCTACGACCAGAAGCTGAATAATCGCCGCTTGCAGGGACTCGCGCGGGCCACTGCCGCTCAGGGCGCAACCGGTAAAACCACCGCGTCTCCCAGGCCGTTGTTCTTGCCGGCGCCGGCCGGTAGTGCGCCGTGGAATTTCCTCGGCCCGGCCCCAACCGCCACCGCCGCCTTCAACAACCTCAAGCAGCAAAACTACGGCCCCGTCGTGGGACGCGTCACCGCGGTTGCGGTGGACCAGGGCGACACAACCGGCAACACGGTTTATATCGGCGGCGCCTCCGGCGGCCTGTGGAGGACCATCAATGCGGTTAGCGCCGCGCGCTTTTGCGACACCGTTGGCGTTTGCACCGCGCCGGCTACGTGGACTCCCCTCACCGACGGCCAGGCGACGCTCACCGTCGGCTCCATCGCGCTTCAGCCCGGCAACAGCAACCTCATCCTGGTCGGAAGCGGCGAGGCCAACAACTCCGCCGACTCGTACTACGGCCTCGGCATCCTGCGCTCGACCGACGGCGGCACCAGTTGGAGCCTGATCAGCAGCGCCACCTGCCCCACCTCAATCCCGGCCTGCCCTGTGTCGGGAACCGTGTCGTTCCATGGCCTGGGTTTCACGCATCTCGCGTTCAGCACGGACAATGCCAGCCCGCTCACCACCAGCACGGTTGTCGCCACCGCCGCGGCGGCCAGCGGCGGCATCAACGTAGGCGCCGAAACCGGCGGCAGCAACGCGCGCGGCATTTACTACTCAACCGACGCGGGCGTCACGTGGACGCGTGCAACCGTGTCGGACGGCGCCACGTCTCCTGATCCCGGCTCCGCCAATGCCGTCATCTACAACGCGCAGCAACACAAGTTCTACGCCAACCTCCGCTACCACGGCGTGTATTCCTCCAGTGATGGCGCCACCTGGACGCGCCTGGTGAACCAACCCGCCAACATCACGCTGACCAACTGCCCCTCCACGACGAGCAGCGGTTGTCCGCTCTACCGCGCGGAAATGGCTATCGTCCCCGGACGCGACGAGATGTACGTCTGGATCTACAACTCCAGCGAAAACGACATCGGAATCTTCCAGACCAAGGACGGCGGGCAGACCGCATGGACGCAGATCTCGACCGCCGGCATTGATACCTGTGGACCGGAGCAGGGCTGCGGCAACGATTCCTCCGGCCAGGGCACCTACAACATCGCGCTCGCCGCCGTGCCCAACGGTGGCGCGACCGATCTCTATGCCGGAGGCGTCAACCAGTACAAGTGCGCCATCGATCCGACTTTGAACCCCACCTGCGCCACGTCGCCCTTCCTGAACCTGACGCACGTGTACGGCTGCAACCCAACCGCCAACATCGCGCACGTCCATCCCGATGAACACGGCGTTGATTTCCTGGGGAACGACGGTACGGGCGCGTTTTTCGCCGCCCACCCCACGTTCAGCCCTCCCGTCTTCTTTGGCAACGATGGCGGCGTCTATCGCGTGCTGCAAAGCTCGTCGCTCATCAACGGAACGTGCCCGACACCGAACACAACACCACCGAGTCCGTTCGACAACCTCAGTTCCTCCACCGGTTTTTCCATGATCCAGTTTGTGGGCTTTTCGCAGGCCGCGTCTGACGCCGGCACCCTGCTTGGCGGCACGCAAGACAATGGCTCGCCGGCAGTAAGCAACCCCTCACCGCCGAGTGTGTCGTGGCTTTCCGTCAACAATGGGGACGGCGGATTCAACGCCATCAACCCGCTGAACGCCAATGAATGGTTCACATCGAATCCCGCGCCCCTCACCCTGGGTGGCGGAATTCAGCGCTGTGCGACAGGGATTACCTGCACTAATCAGACTTTTTTTTCGGCCATCACGCAAAACCAGATCGGCAGCGACAATTCGTCCTTCTACACGTTTTTCACGCTCGATCCGCAGGCCTCAGGCCGAATGCTGGTGGGCTCCTGCCGCGTCTGGCGCGGCAATAGCGACGGCTCCGGTAGCGACTGGTCGTCCGGCGGCGGGAGTCCGCTCAGTCAAAATTTCGACACCGGCACGACAGGAAGCGGGGCCACTTGCGGCGCTAGCACGCCATTTTTTGTGAACACTATCGCCGCCGGAGGCCCGTGCAATGGAACGTGCGATCCGGGAGCCACGCCTGGAGCAAGCAGCGGTGGAGGCTCACAGGTCGTCTGGGCGGGCATGGAAGGCATCGCCGATGCCAGCAGCGCGGCTGCACAATGTCCCAACAGCCTCCCTTGCGGCGGCCAGGTGTGGGTAACCACGCAGGCAGATTTGGATGTCGACACCAACCAGAATAAATGGTCTGAGGTCAGCGGCCTCACTGCGCACCCTAGCACCATTTGCACTGCGACGCCTTCGGCCTGCAACATCAATCCCAAGCATTACAACATTTCCGGCATCGCGCTTGATCCCAAGGACGCCACCGGCAAGACCGCGTACGTCACCGTTATGGGCTTCGGCGTCGGCCACATTTTCAAGACCACCGACGCCGGCGTCACCTGGGCCAAGCTCGACGGCGATCCCAGCACCACCGGCCTGCCCGACGCCCCCGCCGACGCGGTCGTCGCCGACCCCAGCGTCGCCAACCTGGTTTATATCGGCACCGACGTCGGCGTATTCCAGTCAATCGGAGACGGCACTTGGACCGAGCTCGGCCCTTCCTCCGGTCCCCTGCCCAACGTCGCCATCACGCAGTTAAAGATCTACAGCAATCCCAGCGACTCCATTCCGGTGCGCCTGCGCGCTTCCACCTACGGTCGCGGCATCTGGGAAGTTTCCATCAGCCCCGCGCCGGGATACACCATGGCGATCTCCAACCCGTCGCTGTTCGCCTTCGCCGGCCAGACCGCCAGCTACAACGGCAACATCACCGCCTTCAACGGCTACACCAGTTCCATCAACGTCACCTGCACCTCGGGCGCGACCGCTCCGCCTTCGACCTGTCCTACGTCCGGAAGCCCGGTCATCGTGACCTCCGGCAGCTTCGGTGTTGTGGCAGGAAATGGAAGCGTTGGCGAATTCGACTTCAACATCACCGCCGTGGGCAGTGACGCTCAGGCACTTACGCGGCAGTCCGCAGTCACGTTCCGCGCGGTTGATTTCAGCCTGGGCTCGGTCCCCCCGGCGACGGTAGCCCAGGGTGATAGCGCCGACGTTACTTTCAGTGTCACGGCGCAGGGTCAGTTCACGGGCAACGTGACCCTCAGTTGCAGCGGTCAACCGTCTGGCAGCTCATGCACGTTTTCGCCCGCGGTTGTCAGCCTCACGCCCGGCGCGACCGCCAACGTAAGCCTCACCATCCCGACCACGTCCTCCACCACAACCGGCCCCTATACCGTGACCATCACCGGCATGGGAGCCTTGGGGACAGCGACACAGCCGCATACAACTCCGCTCACCATGACGGTGATTTCGGCGACGCAGTCGTTTGCGGTTACTTCCGCCGTCCCCATCTCACCGGCTACGATTAAGCCCGGCCAGGTGGCCACTGCGTCCGTCAATGTCGTGTCGCAGGGTACCTATGCGGGCACGCTGGCGCTCACTTGCGCCTTCGATACCCTCGCCGACAGCGCCGGGGGTGCGACCTGCGGCATGGACAAAACCAGCGTCACCCTCACCGCCGGCCAATCGCAACTTGCCACCGTGACCGTCAACAGCGCGGGGGCCGTCGCCGGCAATCCCCGTGTCATCGTGACCGCCACCGACGCCACCACTAACGCCAGCAGCAGCGTCGGATTTAGTTACAAGGTCATCGACTACTCGCTCGCGCTGGGCACGGCGGCGGCGGCGGTACCCGGCGGCTCGACCACCGTGAGCGTTACCATTGCAGCAGCAGGCACGACCGGCTATACCGGCTCAGTGGCGGCGACATGCGCCCCGTCCTCCCCACTCACCTGCTCGTTGAGTCCGGCTGGACCGTACACGCTCACCGCGTCCTCGAGCAGCGCTTCGGCGATCGCGACCATCACCGCTCCGGCCGGAACGGCCGCGGGCGCCTATGCGGTGAGCGTCAACACCAACGACACTGTGTTCCCCGCGTTGATTCACAACCAAAGCGTCAACGTCCCGGTGCAGGATTTCCAGATCGCCAGCAGCCCGTCAACGGAAACCGTCAAAGCCGGTGGAATTCCGACGGCACACACGATCAGCATTACCGGTCAGCCAGGTTTCAGCGGCGCCGTGACCCTTGCCTGCTCTAACCTTCCCTCACTGACCACCTGTTCCTTCACCACCAACCCCGTCAGCGCCGGCGGAACCAGCTCGCTCACCATCCAAACCACCGCCCCGAGTGTTTCGCAACTTCGTCTGCCGGCATCGCACCGCACCGTGCCGCTCTACGCCTTGTGGCTCACCATGCCCGGCGTTGTGGTTGGAATCATCGGAATCGGGGTTGCGCCCCGAAACCGGCGCGGAAAATTGCTCGGCTGCTTCGGGCTGGTTGTAGTGCTCGGAATTTTGCTCTCGCAAGCCGCTTGTGGCGGAGGCGGCGGCGGCAGCACCACCACGCCGCCGATCCCCAAGCCGGGCACGCCTGCGGGCACGTACCAAATCACCGTGACCGGCACCTCCGGCAGCGGCGCCACCTCGCTGTCGCACTTCACACAGATCACCCTGCAAGTAAACTAGTGCAGAGTGCCGCAGGAAGTTACGATCCATTAACTATCGTGGTACTCCCGACTCGCCGACACCACCTTCACCATTTGCGCTCGCGCTACAGTCAGGATGGCCCCGTGATCTCGGGTGTAAGTTTCTGATTCCATTATGAATGGGGGGAGGGCGTCCGGGGACGCTCTAAGGTTTACTTTTAAACAAACGTTACATGACTGATAACCACTTCCATCTCATCATTATCGGCGGTGGAATCGTCGGACTCGCCACCGCCCTGGAAGTCACGCGCCGCTTCCCCGCCCTGCGCCTCGCCGTCCTGGAGAAGGAATCTGGCCTCGCCGCCCACCAGAGCGGCCACAACAGCGGCGTTATCCACTCTGGCCTTTATTACCGCCCCGGCTCGCTGAAGGCGAAGTTGTGCGTCGCCGGCGCCTCCGCCATGGTCGCCTTCTGCCGCGAGCATGGCATCGCGCATGAGATCTGCGGCAAGGTGGTGGTCGCGACCGACGAGCGCGAACTTCCCGGCCTGGACGAGTTGCAGCGCCGCGGCCATGCCAACGGTGTCTTGGGCCTGGCGATGATCGGTCCGGAGCGCCTGCGCGAACTGGAGCCGCACGCCGCCGGAATCCGCGCCCTGCACGTGCCCGCCACCGGCATCACGGACTACGCCGCCGTCACCCGCAAGTATGCGGAAATCGTCGCGGCGGCGAATGGAACGGTGCTGACCGGAACGGAAGTCGTGGGCATCGTGCGAGGCAGAGGAGAAGTTGTGGTGCAGACTACGCGCGGGGATTATCGTGCGGGATTTCTGATCAATTGCGCGGGGCTGTACAGCGATCGGATCAGCCGTCTAGCAGGAGCTGAAACCGATGTCAGGATTATTCCGTTTCGCGGCGAGTATTACGAGATTGCGCCCGCGCGGCGGAGCCTGGTGCGCGGCCTGATCTATCCCGTGCCCGAACCCGACCTGCCCTTTCTTGGCGTGCACTTCACCCGGCGCGTGGACGGCAGCATCGAAGCAGGCCCCAACGCGGTGCTGGCGTTGCGCCGCGAGGGCTATCGCAAGACCGACATCAGCGTCGGCGAACTGGGCCAAGCCATCACCTTCGGCGGCTTCTGGCGCATGGCGCGCAAGTTCTGGAAGGTGGGCGCCGGCGAGTACTACCGGTCATTCAACAAAGCGGCGTTCGTGAAGGCGCTGCAACGGCTAGTCCCGGAGTTGCAGGCCGCCGATCTCGCGCCCGGCGGCTCGGGCGTGCGCGCGCAAGCCGTGGACCGCGGCGGCAAACTGGTGGACGATTTTCGATTTGCCGTCAGCGAGCGCGCCGTGCACGTCGTCAACGTTCCCTCGCCCGCGGCCACCGCATCCCTGGCGGTTGCGCGCGAGATCGTGAGGATGGCAGCGGAACGTCTAGCGAATGCATGAGAGCCCGCCATGAGCGCGCGAGTACACTCAATGAACAGCAGCGGTAGACCGCCTCGTCATGGGAAAGCTGTGCGCTTCTAGGGCAGCCGGTGCAGGCACAAGATCTTGCGCTTGGCATCAATACTGACAAGCTCGAACTTGTATCCGAGAATCTGCGCCTCAGGCATCTTGACCGTTCCGAAGCGAAATTCGGTTTCCTGGCCGGTTTGCGTGTTGACCGCCTCTCCGGCTGCCGAAAGCTCGCCTTGCCAAACACACGACTTTCCTGGAGGGCAGCGGGAGTCCGCAAACCCGGTTGCGGTGAGGCGAAGCGGTGTGCCGGAAACATTGACCGGTGTGCCGAGTGCGAGAACGATTTCAGCAGCGGACGAAGAACTGAGGGTACGGGAAGCGCGGGACGGGAGTTCCGAACTGGAAGCGCGTTTCGATTGCGACTTGGAAGATAGTACCGGCATGGGCGCCGGCGGGCGCGAGCCGGCAGCAGGCGGAGGCGCGGCTGGCGGGGCGGGCGCTGCCACTGCGGTCGGAGGAATCAGCTGTTGTTCGCTGCCTTGCCGTGGAATCACCTGCTGTGGCCGTTGGTCTTGCCATGCGATATAAACCGCCGCCGCGGCGGCGACAGCGAGAAGAGCCGGCGCCCACATGCGTTGGTGAAGGGTCTTCATAGCACCCGTGCCACCCTGGGTTGGTGTTGGTTCGGGTAGCAAAATAGATGCTCGGCAGAAGATGGCCTGGCGATGAGCGAAGGCTGAGTGCCCTCGCCATCGCCAAGCGAAGAGGTGTGAAGATTCACTGCGAACCCTACGGCGCCACAAAACGCACGAGCGGTTGAGGCGCCGTTACAATTTAGTTCTGTGCTCCTATCGGAATGTCTGTAGAGTTGCCGAAAAAGAAATCTCCAACGCCGTTAATGAACCAGTGGCCAGCTCCGCCGCTGGGGCGGTACACCGCGATCCGGGCCGTCCCATCTCCCACGTAATCGCCCGGTACGGGGATGTCGCCCGCGGCCCCAAAATAGAATAGGCCAACACCGTTGATGAACCATTGACTCGTCAGTGGGCGGAAGACTGCGATGTCTGTTTTGCCATCGCCGTTGTAATCTGCTGGGACGGGTATATCGCCCGTCAGCAGAGTGCCAAAGGCCGCCTTTACGATTTGTCCGTCGGAACTCCTTCGGTATGTCCAAGTCAGGTTCTCGGTTAACTCATCGGTAGGCTCGTGGGCCACGACCGCCAGGTCAGTAAGGCCATCGCCATCAAAATCGCCGACGACGGGGATCGCATCCGGTGCACTGGACAAAATCAATCCTGCCGTCAACCCTGGCACAAACCACTCCCCTGTAGGCTGACGATAAACAGCCACGGTGAAAGTACCGTTAGTCACGTAGTCTCCAGGAATGGGGATATCGCCCAGATTGCCACAACCGTACGCGGTAACGAAGACGCCGGAGACAAACCACAGGCAGGTGGAGGGCCGGAAGACGGCGATTTCGGACTTGCCGTCGTGGTTGTAGTCCGCGGTCACGGGCACGTCGCCATTGGCGCCGAACACAGCTACAAGTCCGCTGGGAGAAATGAACCATTCACCTGTGCTGGGACGGAAAACACCGAGGTTCGATGCTCCGCTGGATGCAAAGAATCGTCCAGGCTGGTTGCGCATGAGGCGAACGTCATTGCCTTCCATCACGACGCGGACGTTGTCCACGTACCAGCCCTCGAAGGCATTAGCACCACTGTCGAGGGTATCGAAATAGAACTGGACTTGAATGGTCTTGCCGGCAAACTGCGCCAGGTTGATCCGCTGGTGAGCAAAGCTGCTGCTGGTGTAAACGCCGATGGTGTTGAGGTTGCGAAACGCAACCTGGGTGAACGTGACAAAGTTGTCGGTGGAAACACGTACATAACCGGAGTCGAAGACCGAAAAGACCTCAGTCGCCAAGAAATCATCGAATTCCAATACCAGGTTGCTGTTGCTCAGCACCCGCGGGAGAGCGATGGGCGGCGAAGTCAGCGTGCCCAACACACGGCTGCCGTTGCTGTAGGTATGGGTGGATTCCAGCCCAAAGTAGAAGGAATGTCCACCGGCGAGGTCCGCCGAGCGGTAGGTGGTGATATGCCAGAGATTGTTGAGGTTTGAATCCAGGGTCCAACCGCCCATGCCCGACTCAACGCGATCCTGCCACACAATCCGGCGGACGGGATCCACTTTAGGATTATCAAAAGCTGCAAACACCGTTGTGGCGTTGCTATCCCCCGTCACATGCGGTTCGATCGACGCTGATGACCCCATGCCGCGCGCGGCGAAGACACGCCCGATGGTTGGGATGTGCGCTCCCCCGGAGTCCAGCACGTCGGCGACATAGATAGCATTGCGGGCATCCAGCATCGATGGGGAGGGAGGCGTCAGCTTCATCGCATCGGTGACCAGTTGTATGAAGGTGTCGCCACCCAGTTGAGTACGCAAATCCCACAGGACAGAGGCCCAGATTTCGCCATCCATGTGCACTTCCGGCGCGTAGGCTTGACCAATCAGGCCACAGGAAGACGGCGCGCCCGAACAGAGTCGCACGCGATTGCCGAATTGCGCATAGGTGAGCGGGCTGTTGTTGTAGGCCACGGTGCGGATCCCGGTGGTGCTGTTCCCGGTGGCATACACGCCCATGATCGGCGTATTGTTGAAGTGAGCCGCGTAGCCATCGCTCCAGCCCTCTCCCAGCGCCCCACCCTGGTATCCGGCGAGAGCCGTCACATTCAGAGGTCCGCCGACCAGGCGGTTGGAGAGACCGTGGGTGAACTCATGAACGGTAACAGTCGCGTCGAGAACACCGTCCACATTTCGGAAGCCGCAGAACTGCTGGGAGAAGAAGAAAAACATGGTGAACCCCGGTGTACCATCTTCCGGGGTCGCAAAAAACGCATTACACAGGTCGCCTTCAGAGATACCCGCCTGCGCTCCCGCCAAAACCATATCGCCGCCCAGACCTCCGCGACCGAAGTTGTCGTATTGGAAGTTGCCCGCCGCTTCGGTGAACCCGAGGTGATACAAGCGATCATGGTACAGGTTGGCCTGAACAAAGAGGTTCACGATGGCGACGTTGAGATCGGGGGCAGGATAGGGCTCTGCGATGCCTTGTCCGGCGCTCACCAAACTCGTGACGGGCAGATCCGTAGAGAAATCACGCAGCCACAACACCGAGTTGGCGGTTCCTCCCGGACTAATCCCCAGAACACCAGTCGATGCAGCCACGGCCTGATAATCAACGTCAATCACGTCCGCCAAGCCCGCGGCTGCGCCATGATTGTGCAACGTGATCTGAAACGTGCTGGAATTGGTTGTGCCGAGTTCCGGAATGGCGGAAAAGGTAATGCGAAGGCTGGTTCCGGTGCCTTCCGTGAACGTATCGAGGAAAACGTTCCCCGGGTTGCCCGCTGGATTGAAATCGTCCCAGAGGGGAGCAATCGCCTTCGTGACGCGGAATTTGTCCGTCCTCGCGAACCAGTCCGCATCCCCAGCGGCGAAGGTCAGCAGACCATTGCTGCTGACGTAGATGGTGGTGTACGGGGTTGCATAAAACTGGAAAGTAAAGCCGACCGGCGCAACGCTTTCGAAGCAGTCGTCGCACGCAGAGATGGTAGCTAACGTGGTGACGCCGGGAGCGGTGAATGACGCGGCAGAAGACGTCACGTCATATCCTCCCGTCACCGCATTTGGGGCGTAGCGAACTCGCTTGTTGGCCAGATCGAATGTCGTGATTTGGCTTGAGCCAGCATTCAAAAAGGTGTTCTTAAAGGTGTAAACGCTGAAGTTCCCTCCGACGGCATGCGAATCCTGCAGCAAGGGGAAGCCGGCGTTGACGGAGAGGAAGCTGCTCGTATTTTCCAAATCGCCATCGTGATCTTCGCCGGCAAGAACATTGTTGCCACGCGTTTTTTGCGGAGAGAAACCGAACACCCAAGTCAGAGGCGAGGCGATCGGGTCGCCATTGAAGGAGATTTGTTGTGCCGGCCCGGCATCCGGGCTGGTCGGAAAATAGAGCCCCTGATCGGATTTGAACAGGTTGTAGCGGAATAGGAGTTCTCCACTTACGGCGTCTACCAGCATGTCGTACCAACCCAGACGCCGAGCGGAATTCAGGCGCACGCGCCAAGCCAACCGCGCGGTGCCGTCGATGGGGAACCACACCAGCCGCGCCCACGGCTTGCTCGTGAACGGCCCCTGCTCGAATTCTGTGAGTTGGTCGTCGGTTTGCGGCAGCGTGTAGTACTGGGGGTTGTATTTCAAGTCGGGGAAAACGTTCGCCGCCGCCCGCCGCACCGCCTCAAACGCATCGATCTTGTGGGCCAGAGATGGAAACTGCAATCCGGGATGGAGCGAGCCGGCCAAGTTGCCCAGTGCTCCGTCGCGGTCGAACGCAGCGGTGACATCTCCTTGAAAGACTTCAATTTGGTTGGCGAATTGTTTGAAGACGACGTGAGTGACGCCATTATGTGTGTCGGTGTAGTTACGAACGCTGAGGAACCGATTCAGGTCGCGGTCGCTCATCCGGAAGAGCTCCGGGTGGGAGCGCAGAAACCCGATCACGGCATCGCTGGACGGGGTGCCGGGCGCGCTCAACCGGCCTTTCGTCGCAAACAGGTGGCGCGGCACGCCGGACGCGGCGTCGTACGTTGCCGACACCTCCGCCCTCTTGCCGAGGCTGCGTTGCAGCGGTTGGACATCGCCGGGAGCATGCGTTGGCGGCGTCGCGGGCCGCCACCGGTTCCGCATGTCGAAGTCGGTGAGCGGAAGGCCTCGTGCGGCTCGCTCAGAATCGCGCATCCACAAGAACGATGCATCTCGGGTGGGATCCGGACGTGGTCCGGGAATTTTTTTGGTGGAGTTCTGCGCATTGGCGTACAGGCTGAAACTCAATGTGATCAGCAGAAGACGAAGGATTAGCGATTTCATTTCTTGCCTCCCTTCAGGGAACGTGTTTTCGGCGACGTTTTACCCTGAAGCGCTGCCATGCGGAGCTGACATGTCATGGCCTGCTTGCTGGCCATGGGTAGTAAAGCTTGAGCCTGCCCGTCTTGTGGGAACCCGGGGCCGTGAGGGAATGAGGGATAGCGCTTGATGCTCCTTCAGCGCGAAGCATATTGTCTGTATCGACGGTCACTTTTGCAAGTGATAACTGCGAAGGTGTTGCCTCAGTTGTGAGGCGTTACAGCGGCACAGCGACCGCGCCGCGCAAAGAAAAACCCGGCCTTTTAACGGCCGGGCTATCAACGGTGCGAACTTTCTCAGCACGGCCAGTCAGACCAGATCAAGGCGATATCCGTTTCCGATATTGTGCAAGGATTCCACGGAAATTCCGACGAAGTTGGCCACAACCCCGTCCGCCCCCGCCTCGCGCAACAACGAGCCACGGCCGTTGGAACCGGCAATGCCGAGGCACTTCATGCCGGCTTGCTTGGCTGCCCTGACCCCGGCGACCGCGTCTTCTACAACCAGCACATCGGCATGGGGGCATTGAAGGCGTCGGGCGGCCAGGACGAAGATCGCGGGATCGGGTTTACCCTTGAGGACGTCATCCCCGGTCACAACGACTTGGAAGCGGCGGCGCAAGTCCAAACGGTCAAGCATGTATTGCACCCTGCTATGACTCCCCGAAGTCGCCAACCCCATCGGAATTCCGGCTCGTTGGACCTGGTCGAGGAAGTCGGCGACGCCATCCACCATCTTGATGGCGCGCGACTCTTCACGGAACATCATCTCTTTCTGATGGCCGTAATTGCGTATCTGCTTCTCCGGCAGATCGCCCAGGAAGTGCCTCAGTATGTCCTCTTTTTTCCGGCCGTCGAGAACAAAGTCCAATTCGTCGTCGGTCACGTGCCTGCCCAGCGAGGCCAAAAAACGGCTCCAAGCTGATTTGTGAATGGGATGGCTGTCAATCACGACGCCATCCATGTCGAAAATTATGCCCTTCAGCATGAGGTCAATCCCGAATCGGATTTGGAACCCAAAAGACCGGGCCAGCTCTCTTGTGCAAAGCGATAGTTGTTCATTGTACCGATATCAACCAGAAACTCGGAAATGGGATAGGCGTACATCCGGCCCAGCAGGTTGGGGAGCAGGTGGCGAGCGATATCCGCTTGAGGCACGGCAGGAATGGCGCTGAGCAGGGCCTGGGTTCCGATCAGGATCCCGGAAAACACTACGTTGCTGGTGGGGTGGAGCGGCTTCTCGACGAAACTGCGAACCACTCCCCGCGGGTCAGCGGTGATGACGCCACAGCGTGAGGGATCGGGCACGGAATAGACGCCGAGCGTGGCGCATGCGCCGTGGCTGCGGTGGAAATCCAACATGCGCCCAAGATTGACGGTGGTCAGGACATCGGCGTAAAAAACCCAGAACAACTCGTCCGAGCCGATCCAACCGCGATTGGCCAACAGCGTGCCGGCGCTGCCCAACAACGTTGGCTCTTCGAAGACCTCCACGGCGGGCCCGCAATTCTCGCGCGATAGATATGCGCGCACCTGGTCGGCGTGGGCGTGAAGATTGATCAAGACCTGGTTGATGCCGTAGCGGCGACACAGCTCCAGCCAGATGCGCAACATCGGGGTGCCACGGATGGGCACGAGGCATTTGGGAATGCTATCGGTGAGCGGACGCAGGCGTGTTCCGTGCCCCGCCGCGAGGAGAAAGGCTTTCACGCGGAGATTCCTGTAGGGTTTCTAGGGACGAAGAATAGAACCGGTGGAACGCACCGGGGAAAAGGTCCAGCGCATGCCGCCGAGTTCATCTCCGTCGATGAAGGGGTCGTCGGCAACGACCTGAGCGCCGTTAAAATCGAAATCGAAGGTCATTTCCCGTGCGCCGAACTGGCTCATGGCTGCGCGAACGTCAGCCTGCTGCTGTTCCGGACAGAAGAAAAGAAGGAAACCGCCGCCGCCAGCGCCGGTAATCTTGCCGCCCAGCGCACCGGCATTGCGAGCCGCCTCATACATAGCATCAATGCGGGCGGTAGAGATCTTGTTGGAGACACGTCTTTTGGCTTGCCACCCCTGGTGCAGCAGCAATCCGAAGGCGCGCAAGTCACCACTTTTGAGGGCGACCCGCATCTCATCGGCGAGTTCGTGAATCTGGTGCAGCGCTTCCACCGCCAACCCATGTTCGTCTTTCGTCGAGGACTCCTGTTCCGCCAGAATTTTCCAGGAATCGTGCGAAGAGCCGGTGAAAAACAACATCAGGCTGCTTTGCAGCTCGCGCACCACCTCGGAGTCAAGCATCAGCGGTTCAACAACGACGGAGCCGTCACGTTCAAACTGAATGTAATTCAAGCCGCCAAAGGCAGCAGCGTACTCGTCCTGCTTACCAACGGGCTTGCCCAGGACGGTGCGGGCGATGTGAAACGCGCGTTCCGCCAGCTCGTACTTGGACAGGTTCATGCGCAGGTAGGTCGCAAGAGTTTTGAGGACGTTGACGCAGACACTGGCCGAGGAACCCAGGCCGGTGCCGGGCGGAATCTCGGATGCGAGAAATAAACTGACGGAAACCGCACAGCCGATTTCCTTGAGGACGGAGAACGGGATCTCGAGATCACTGCCCTTGCCCGTCATGCGGGTAATGTCTTCCCAAGTCTCGATCGCCCGCAGATCCGAGGAAATCACCTGCACCTTGCCGTCGGTGCGCCTCTGCAGGATGGTATAGAAGTGCTTATTGATAGCGGCACTGAGGACGGCACCGCCGAACTGCTCGTAATAGGAAGGGAGATCGGTTCCGCCCCCTCCGAAGCTAATCCGCACCGGAGTGCGTACTATTAGCACGCATCACCTCCGTGAGCGGGAGTGGAGCGGGCGCAACGACCGGCGGAACCTGCGCCACGGCACGATCGGAATGGAAGAGCCGAACTGCCAACGTCCACACCGTCTGCAACACGAGCGACAAATCGAGGAATGGCGACCAGTCGTAGATGTATTGAACGTCGAAGCGAGCCTTGGCCTCGGAAGAATGGCGGTCGCGCAGGCCGTAGACCTGGGCCAGGCCGGTGAGCCCAGGGGTGATGGTAAGGCGTTGTTTCTGCCATTCCGAGTAGTGCCGGACGCGATCCGGTGATTCGGGACGCGGCCCGACCAAAGCCATGTCTCCGAGCAGCACATTCCACAGCTGGGGCAGCTCAGTGAGGCTGAGTTGGGCGAGCAGGCGCTCAAAGCCGATCAGGCGATCCGGGTGCTCGCGATCAACGTTGAAGCGGTGCATCCTAAAGGGCTTGCCATTCTTTCCGCAGCGCACCTCAAACTTGAAACTCTTGCCACGCCGGACGAGTAGAGAGGCGGCGATGACGAGCAGAAGAGGCGAGGCGAGCAGAACCAGGAAGGAACCGAGAACCAGATCCATGGTGCGCTTGTACAACAAACTGACGGGCGAGAGGCTGCGATTTTCCAGCGAGATCATCGGAAGGCCGTCGAGTTCCACGAGACGCGCCCTGGAAACATAGAGTTCATACCACTGCGGAATGAGGGATACGTGAAATCCCTCGCTGCGGCAAACCGCAATCAGCTTTCTTGTTTCCAAGGCGGAGGAGTCGGGAAGCGCGACGATCAGTTCCTCGACCTGCGCTGCCCGGAAGAGGTCGACGACACCGAGACTGGTCACTGACTGTGAATCCTGGGCGGACGAAACAGCCGCGGCGGCGCCGCTGGTGGATTCGTAGGTCCCCGGGTAGAGAAAACCCACGACTTGCAGCATGAGTTCCGGATGCTGCTCAATCTTGTGGGCAAGTTCGCGGGCGATGTTTCCGTTGCCCAGGATGACGACCTTCCGGCTGCCACCGGAGCGGGTCTTCGACATGACCAACGAACGCACGCAACAACGGACGAGGATAAAGCCAACCAGAACAAGAAATCCGAATGACAGCAGCACGAGGCGGGAATAATAGGATCGGCGCTCGAGGTAGCCCAACGCGAGCAAGAGAGTGACAAGAAGAAAGACAGCCAGGGTAAGCTGCGAGGTAAGTCTGGGAAGATGCCACCCGCCGCGGAATCCGTCCAGCTTCATGTGAATATACAGGATGGTCCATACGCCAATGGCATACAGGATCATGGGCCACCACTGCGCAATGAAGGCCGCAAGGGTCCCCGGCGAGGGGTCGGCCAAGGAGCGGACGTAGTACGCCAGGAACAACGAGGCGCCCACGATGAGCAAATCAGCAACAAAAATGAATTGCGCCAGTCTTCGCGTCATGTTGGGTGTCGTCGTCCAGTTGCCAGACTACAACGTCGTGTAAGGTTTGCAGTTGGGAGCGACTGTCACGAACCATAAAGCCAAGGAATTGTTTCGCGTTGCCCATGCAAAGTCAAGGCTTCGAACGGCGCGCCCTGGTGACGCAATTCCCATTTCCCATACGCGGAAGAACAACCGCCGTTCAATCTGCCGCCACCTCTGCGGCTTGGGCGCGAGCGGACTCGGCAATGCGATGGCGAACGCTGGTAAACACAGAATGGGAAACGGAAAGGTGAAGATCTTCCACCAATTGCATGTTATCCGACGGGACGACGAGACAGAGATCACAAAGGTCCCTCATTCGCCCGCCATCGAATCCGGTGATGCCAATGTTCCTTGCACCTGCATCGCGCGAGTATTGCAACGCATTCACGACGTTGGGCGAATTGCCACTGGCGCTGATCGCGAAGCTGATGTCGCCCGGCCGCAAGAGATTCCGAAGCTGCTCGACAAAAATATGCTCGTAGGCGGAATCATTGGCCCAGGCGGTGATTAACGGTACGTTGTCGGTCAGCGAAACGACACGCAGGCGCCGGTTGTCACCGTTGCTGGTCCCCTTGCCCAGATCACAGGCGCAGTGCGAAGCCAGAGCTGCGCTACCACCATTGCCGTAAAGAAACACGGTGCGGCGTTCGTGATAGGCATGCAAGATGACATCCACGATGCCATTGATGACCGACAACGGCATGCGCGCAATGACATCCGTTAATGCCCTGAAGTAGCCGGCGGGACGAAATACGTCGAGCACGGGAGCACCGGAAGCTGGATCGGCAGAAATATTCATCTATGTTGCCTCTTGTTCGCTGTCCCAATCACCCGAAACCCGTAAAGGTGGGCCAAGTTGTTGCGGAACACAAAATACCTGGGTCGCAGGTATTCAGATCGTCGCCAAGTATACAACGCCGGAGTCGCTAGGCGCGCTTACTAACGACCCTCGGGCTGTGGAAATCGAGCGCATGTCGAGGCACAGCCGGAAATCGAATGAGCGCCCGGTTAACGGACGGACGCGATACGTTTTGGGAGATGTCAGGAGAGAGAGCGCGAAGCGGGTCGAAGGTTACGAACCTGCCGCTGTTCCCATTCCCAAGCCGATGCCACGATCGTCGTCAGATCGGATCGCCCGGGCTTCCAGCCGAAGTCATTGATCAAACGCGCGGGACTGGCGCACAGCACGGCCGGATCTCCCGATCGCCTGGGGCCGACGCGTAGGTCAAGTTCTTTTTGCGTCACGGCAGCAACTGCATCACAGATCTGCCGCACGGAGTAGCTGGTCCCGGTTCCGATGTTATAGGCGCGAAAGCCTGGAACATTCATCTTTTGGAACGCCAGCAGATGTGCGTCGGCGATATCCGACACGTGGACATAATCGCGAAGGCAGGTTCCGTCCGGCGTTTCGTAGTCAGCGCCGTAGATCTCAAAGTACGAGCGGCGGCCGGATGCGGTTTGCAGGAGCAACGGGAGAATGTGGGTCTCGGGGTCGTGGAGCTCACCGCTGGACGGAGTGCTTCCGCAAGCGTTGAAGTAGCGGAAAGCGACCACGCTCCAACCGTAACTGGAGGCGTACCAGCGCAGGACACGTTCGAAGGCAAGCTTGCTCTCGCCGTAGGCGTTGACAGGCTCTTTGGGATGGTCTTCGGGGATGGGAACGGTGGAAGGATTGCCGTAGACGGCCGCGGACGAGGAGAAAACAAAATTGGCGACGCCGGCGCGCCGCAGCTCTTCGCAAAGGGCAATGCTGGAGGCCAGGTTGCGATCGAAGAAAACGCCAGGATTGGTGACCGATTCCGAGATCAGCGCCTTGGCCGCAAAATGGAAGACGACATCCATGGGCGTGGAGGCGAGCAGTTCACGAATCGCATTACGATCGCCGATATCGAGGTGGTAAAACTTCGCTCCCGCCGGCACGGCTTGCCGATGCCCGGCCGAGAGATCGTCAACGATGATGACTTCGTGCCCAAGGCGCAGCAATTCTCGAGCACAAATGGAACCGATGTAGCCGGCCCCGCCGGTTACGAAGACCCTGGCCATCAGGTGCTCCTTCGGGACCCAGATCCAATCCATGCGAACTGAGAGCCCATCAGCAGAATGTGTATTCCAGGAGGAAATCAGACGGGTGTTCCGCTCGTACTAGTCCGTCAACAATTCCTGCCCAGCAAGACGTAGGGCACTGCTTTGAGCAAAATAGGAATATCCGTCCAAATGGACCATTCATGGATGTACCGCAAGTCCAAGCGCACCATTTCGTCAAAATCACGCGATTTGCCGGAGACAATCCAAGATGAAACCGCACCTGGCTTCACGTGCACCCTGGTCTTCTGCCATTCCAGGAGCCGCTCATACTCGAAGACCTGGGTGGGACGGGGGCCGACCAAACTCATGTCGCCCTTGAGGATGCTCCATAGTTGCGGCAGTTCGTCCAGGCTGAAGCGCCGCAGGATGCGTCCTACAGCGGTCACTCGAGGATCGTAGGTCATCTTAAAAAATGGGCCGGTCATTTCGTTCTTGTGCCCCAACTGCTCCCTCATCTGGTCCGCGCCGACCAGCATAGTACGGAACTTGTAGCCGACGAACGGGCGCCCGCGTTTTCCGACGACACACCAACGGTAGAAAACCGGACCTGGGGAGGACAGCTTAACCAAGATGGCCAACAACAATAACAACGGCGACAAAAAGACGAGCAGGAACCCCGAAAGGCCAATATCCAAGGCGCGCTTCAAAGCCCGCTGCAGCGGATCATTCCAGTGCCGCGACGACATGAGCATCGGCCCGGTAACACCCCGGGTGGTTTCAGTGAAATCGACAGGTTTGAGCATGGGTCTGTGACTACGCCTAGATACGCTGTCCCGCCGCAATCTGAGTATTCTTAGCCGAATGCGAGGTAACATCCAGGAATTCCGCCCATTTGGCAGCGACAAAGCTCTCAAAAGCGACGCGAAAATGCGCCTCGTCGAAAGCCGCGCTATGCTCGCGAATGGTTGCGCGCGAAAACCGCGATTCCACCGCCTCGAAATACCGGATCGCGTCGATCAGTGATTCCGTCGACTGCTCGCGGAAGAAAACGCCGGTGGCCGCGGACGCAAAGGCATCGCCAGGATAGAGACCATTCACCGTTTCCAAAGCTCCACCAGCGCCAAAGGCGATCACCGGCCTGCCAAAAGCCTGGGCTTCCACGGGCACCAGCCCAAAATCTTCCTCGCCCGGAAAGAGCAGTGCCCGACAACCAGCATAAGAGCGTTGCACGAGTTCCGTGGAGACAAAACCGAGAAACTCCACCGTGGGGCCGGCGATGCGACGGAGTGCATTATATTGTGGGCCATCGCCGATCACCTTCAGGGGGCGCTGCAGCCGGTTGCAGGCCTCGATAGCCAGGTCAACTCGCTTGTAATCTACCAAGCGCCCGACGATCAAGTAATAGTCGCCGACTACGGAGGCATCATATCCGGCGGAAGTTTGGGCCGGGCAGTGGATGACAGCGGCATCGCGGCGATAGTGTTTGCGGATGCGGCACGCCACGTTGTGAGAATTGGCAATGAAGTAGTCCACGCGCGAAGCCGTCGCTAAGTCCCAAAGCCGCATGTAATGGGCGCTGAGCCTGAAAACGGCACGAGCGACAGGTCCGCGAATGCCGCCCAGGTAATCGTGGTACATCTCCCAGATGTAGCGCATCGGCGAGTTGCAGTAGCAGATGTGGCAGGTGCGAGGAGAAGTCACCACGCCCTTGGCAGGACCGGATTCGGAACTGATCACCAAGTCATAACCGGAAAGATCGAGTTGCTCCAGAGCGAGCGGATAGAGGGGCATCAACTGGCGACGCCAGCGATACTTACCTGGAAAGCGCTGCAAGAAGGACGTGGTCATACGGCGGCGCTTCAGATCAGGAGGAAGCACACGAGGATCCGCGATCAGGGCGAACAGGTCCGCCTGAGGAAAGATGCGGGCAATGACCTCGATGACGGTTTCCGCCCCCCCCCACGGCTCCACAAACCAGTGGTGAACGATGGCCACGCGCAGCTTACTGAGTTCGACCGAATTACTTTCGGCGTTATGTCTTGCCGACCGAGGAATGGGTTCCATGCTCATCCGATTGAAAGTGTGGCATCCCGAACAAAGGCGGGAGGCGGCTAGCGATCGCTCCTGACGGCCACCATCCTCCTACACACAACCCTATGCCACCGAGGCAAGAAGCCGGTTAATGCTTGATGTAGTACGCCAAAGATCCGCCCGGCGCCCGGAATACTTGACGGCCTTGGCGGGCAAATTCGTGCAGCCAGCGGGAGACGCCGTTTACGCCGACACGGCCGTAGTCGTGCCAAGCGATGACGCCGTTCGGCCGGCAGCAGTCGAGAGCTTTCATGGTGTCGTTCCTAACGTACTCGTAGGAGTGGGCGCCGTCGATGAAAAACAGGTCGATTTTCCCACGCCAGGGCGAGAAATCGAATGTGGCGCTGTCGCCATAAACTCGACGAATCCGTTGCGCCCCGCTCAGCCAATCGGCTCTCGTTCTTGCAGCGATGTGTAGCGTATCCACGGTAGTCACATTCAGCGCGGCAGCGGATTCGAGCGGAAGATCAAGCGTAAAAACCTCGGCTTCCGGCGCATTTGCCGCCAGGTGCAAGGTGCCGGCTCCGTGGAATGTGCCAATCTCAAAGATCATCTTGGGTTGAATGGCACGACAGATCATGCATAATGCCAGTAAATCGGCGGTAAAAGAACCAACCGGCCGCATCCATTCTGCGGCTATTTTGGGAAGAATGGTGACGCACAAATCCTGATCGCCAAACACCTCATAAACTTGGCGTTGCGGCAAATCGCGGTTGGGAAAGAGCGCACGCTTCAAGAATCCGCATTCGCTGGCGTAGTAGGCGGCTTCGCGTGGTCGGCGAAGCAGAAGCAGCGCAGACAAATTCGCATTCATTACAACGGTCTTGGTAATCGCAATAATTTCTTTGGGATTCATGGATATTAGGACAGAAATCGCCGATAAACATCGTAATGCTTTTGCGCGCAGTCGGACCAGCTAAACAGGCGCGCACGGGCCAATCCCAGTTCGCGCATGCGCTGCCGCTTCTCGGGTGACTGCAAGATGCGGTCGAGGCAGGCCACGAGCTCGCAGCAACTATTCGGATCAAAGTACTCCACGGCATCGCCTCCGACTTCGGGCAGCGAGGCCGCCCGGGAGCATGCCACGGGCGTGCCGCACGCCATCGCTTCCAGAACCGGGAGCCCGAAGCCTTCCTCGAACGAGGGCAGTACCAGGACTTCCGCAGCGCCATAGAGCGCGGCCAGGAGTCGAATTTCGAGTCCCTGAAAGATCCGGACGCGAGCCTGGATGCCCAGGGCTTCAATCTCGGCGAGGACGGCCGGGCGGCCGATGCGGTCATCCCCGACAAGGACCAGGTCCGCATCGTTGCCGTGTTTGACCAATTCTGCGAACGCCCGGAGCAATGTCTTGACATTCTTGTGGGGCTTGAGATGACCGACGAACAAGATATACGGACGATCCACCTTCAGGGTGAGCAACTCCGCCCTGTTCTGTTCGGCGGACATGGGATGGAATTGATCACCTACACCGACATACGTGATGGTGATCTTTTCCGGCGGCACACCCAGGCACCGCACGATCTGGTCCCTGGAGTAGGTCGACAAGGTGAAAATGTGATCGGCCTTGCGCGCCACGAGGTTCAACATGGGGCGGGCATAGATCCAACTCTTCAATGTGCGCGCATGCGTCTTGTCCAGAATGTGTGTCAAATCGTGGATGGATACGACGAGGGCCCGGTTCGGGCCAGAGGAGCGTTGTAATGCATGACGTGCAGCAAGTCGGCGCCGCGCGCAGCCCACGGTACCTGAATCTGCTCCCGCGCCGAATAGACTGGAAGATCGAGTGCGATGGTTCTGTCGCACAAGCCACGCACTTGGGGTTCGTACTGGCGGGTGGTGATGACCGTGGTGGAAAACTCGGGCTTGAGCGCGCGCAGCGAGCGAAGCACGTTGGTCACATAGGTGCCAAGGCCTGTACCCATGCAACGGGCGTCGCAAACCAGCCGCTTCATAGCCCAGCACGTGACAAGGCGCCGCGGGTATGCATGCTCACACCTGCCGCGGAGACTTCAAGGTGTTCGATGGGGCCCGCGGCGTAGAGGTACGCGAGTGCGAGAAACCAGCTCTCCAGTTTCCAGTTCATCTGGAACATATTGGCCATGAGCAGGGTGGCGACCGCGGCGGTGCCCAGCGGCCCGAAGCGAAGCGACGCCTTCGACCAAATCCGCCAAAACCAGCCCGTCAGCAGGATTAAGCCGGCAAGCCCAAACTCAACCATCCACTGGATGACGGTCACTCCGGGATTAACTGTACTTTCAAAGATACCGGTACGCGCAACATAGTCGCCGTATCGTCCCGGGCCAATGCCCGTGATTATGCTGGCCGGCTCCTCGGCCAATATCCGGAAGCTGTACCCGGTGTGGTACAGCCGCTCGCCCATGCTTTGCCCATAGATATCCTGGCCGACGGATTGCGCGGATTGCCACTTCGCGATCGCTTGAGCACCAATGTAAAGAGCTGCGGCAAACGCAATACCAGCCCACACGAGCGCCTGGTTGCGCTTGGATTGTTTCATCCTGTGCAACAGGAACGCTACGCCCAGCACAAAGAACGCGATCAGGATCTGATCGGAAAGGGAGGCGATGGTTGCGATGAGGGAAACAGCCGCACCGGCCTTAATCCACAATTGCAGACGCGGATCGTGGGCTTCAGCCGGCGCAATCCATTCCAGCGCCAGGACGACAAAACAGCAGATCATGAATAGCCCGAAGGGAGGCGATTCGAAAAACGTCCCTGCCATCCGATACACCGGCACGTCGCCAAACCACACGATCTGTCGGGTCTTGTAAATGTCGAGATAGAGTTGAACGAGTTGCGGTACCGGCAGCAGCTCCAGCATAGCCAGATACAGATAAACCGCGACGGCAAATTGCAGAATGGCGGAGATGGCGAGCCACCGCAGCGTGAAGTCGCGGTGCTTCTTCCAGTACTGCAAGCACACCCAGAACCAGGCAACATTCAGGGCCAGACGAACGGGCTCCGCATAAATGACATACAGAGGCGCCTTCTCCCTTTCCAGGGACGGCGCGAGATAAAAACTGCCGATCAGCGCCGCGATGAATGCGTAGGCGGTGAGGGCAAAGGTCCATCCGTCGCGCGCGCGGTACCCGACGAGCAGGAACGCCACGGCACCGAGCACCAGGGTGGGATTGACCCAGGTGATGTCCAGCGCCCCTAGAAAGTACTTCATGGTGTACGACGCCGGCATCAACACCAGGGCCAAGCCGAACAGGTACCGGGTTGGGGTTAGCCGATCCATCCTCGAAGTCTTCCCTGCATCATCGCCAAGTGGTACCGGAAGCGGCCTGAATTGCCGGTCGCCAAAGCCACCAGCATTCCCCCTAACGGGCGAGAACAGAAATACACCACGAAAGGAAACCAGTAGCCATATTGGCGGAGGACGTAGCCTTGACCCGTGGCGTGGCTGCGGGCTTCGCGCGTGCCGGCTTCGTCGTAGAACCGGACTTTCAGCCGGTGATACACATGAAAATCCGGACAGTACAAGACCTGTAAGCCCGTCTGCATGCCCCGCAACAGAAAATCCATTTCTTCCGCGGCGGTATCGGATGCGGTGCCTTTTCCAAGATCCTCGTTAAACTGCCGCGCAGCCGCCACAAATCGAGCGCTCAGGAAAATGCAATTCGAGTTGCTGCGCCGCCAGACGTTGTACTTGGTGACATCGCCGCCGGCGCTATCGAACTTGTTGAACGCATCGCTACCCGATTCATCAACGCAGCGGCAGGTCAGTCCATCGCGGTCGGGGTGACGCTGCAAGCTGTGTGCGACTTGCTCCAGGATATCGGGCGAATACCAGCAGTCATCGTCAGGGAATGCGACGATATCGCCGCTAAAGTGCGCCAGCCCGAGGTTGCGGGCACGGGACAGTCCTCTCTGCTTCGATCTGACGTGCACGACCTGGAAGTGGTCCTGATACGGCGCCAATACAGGATCGAGAAGGTCCTCAGGATTCTGGTCCACGACGACCAGCTCGAAATTGCGATAGGTCTGACGGTCCAAGTGTTCCAGGAACCTGACCAGTTCCGTTGTCCGGCCGAGGGTGCACAAGATGAGAGAGAACTTCATTCGTCCGTGGCGCCCAGCCGGTTGACCGCATACGGGCGGAGCGAGGGGGAGTGCCTGCACTAGCGCACCCCGCGAAATTCGGCCAGCAGATCGCGGTCACTGATCGGCTGTAGCGCCTTGCGACCCATGAAGTAAAAGCCGGATGCGGCATCGTACGCACCAAGGCGCCGGACCAGCCATCGATCGAGCCATGGAATCCAGAAGGTAGTGAGGCGCGACATCCCGCGCAACAGCTTGCGAACGGGCCCGCGGTGGTTGACAAAGCTCATCCAGAAATACTCCCAAGCCCAGGCCAGCGACATGCCAGGTCCGGCAACGATGCCGCTGTCAATGACGGAAAACCAGCGAAACAGGCGCCGGTGACCCAGGTGGGTGAAGCGGCAGAAGTCGTATTCCGCGCCGTGGACCTGTTGCATGAACGACGTCTCCGCATAGACGATGCCGTCCGGCTTCAATACGCGGTGAATCTCGGCGACGCAGCGGAACGGATCCGCCACGTGTTCGAGCACCGCTTGCGCGATCACGCAGTCAAAGGACTCGTTGGGAAAAGGAATGTCATGCGCGTCGAGGATGATGTCGACAACGGCGCCGGGCCAGACATCCGAATTAATGACTGTAAAATTGGAATGATAGATTGCCTCGGTCCCCAACCCGCCGTTGGCCGCTCCCAGCACGAGGATGCGAGCACCCGGTGGGAGTTGCTGAGGCAGTCGGCGGTAGTTGCGGTTGGCGGCGACATTGCAATCCGGATTGGGAAGCAGCCTGACAAAAATCGAGGGCCTTTGGTGCATGCCCATGAAGCTGAACGCTTGAACCTGTTCCAGCCGAAATACACTGTTGTCCTCGTTGATGAGCACAGGCCGAGTGCCAACGACCGGATAGGAGACACCGCAAGCCACACACTGGTAGCGTGCCTGAAGACGCGTATGGCATCGAGGGCAGCAAAGTGGGATACCCTTTACAGCTTCGGTCGTTGCAACTTCGTTGGGAGAGAGCGCAGTCACGAGAATATTACTTTGAGATGATTCACGATGCGGTCCGGGTCACGCATGACACTAATTCTCACAAACTATATTTGCCCATCCTACGTGTTGATGTTCAATCTTCAATAATGCCTCTGCGTTAGCAACTCGCACGATTTTCAGGTTGACATCGATCACGCTCAGAGTGAAGCCCCATTTCTGAAGCTGATTCACCAAAGCGAGCGGATCGGCATGGCAGTTGCGGATCCCGAACGGCCAAAATTCAAGCACCATTTTTAACTTATTACTCCTCAGCACGTGTTCCGCGCCTTTGATGACCAGTGCTTCTGCTCCTTGCACGTCCATTTTTATGAAATCAACTCTCATCGAACCGCAATAATCGTCCACTGTTGTCGTGCGAACCGCAACTCCTCCTGCCAGATCTGCGGGAGCGATGTTGCCGTTGCTGAGAGACATGTTCCCAAGATTGTTCTTGTCCAGATACAAGAGGACAGTTCCCCCACTCTCGGCCGAAACCGCAACCTGGTTCAGAGTGGCATTGTCGATGGCGTTCTCTTCAATGTTCCGCTTCAAGATGCTAAACGTCTTTGGCTCTGGTTCGAAGGAATGCACTTTCCCTTTGGGTCCTACGCAACGGGAGAAGATCAAAGAAAAATAGCCTACGTTTGCGCCTATATCGAGGACGGTCATCCCCGGTTTTATTAGTTCCTTGTAAATCTCAGTCTCGAACGGCTCGTAAGCTCCACGCATTAACAGCGCGGGTGCAAGGCCAGTATCGTTGGGATCTATCCAGAATCTAAAGCCCTCAGCCTGTACCTGCGTAAGTTCTCGGGGTCGCAAACTCCTATACAAGAAATCATACAATCGCCTTGCACCTGGAATCCTGCCAAGATTGCGCCCATGGAGCGGCTTAGAAAGTGTTTGAAAAAGAGTGAAAAAGCTCACAGTTCTCCACGCCTAGAAATAGATTCGCCAACAGGCACCACATTACTGGCGATACAACCCGGCGAACGCGTCAGCATAAATTTCTGCGGTGTGATCCCAGGAAAATCGCTTCACGTTTTCCGCACCCTTGCCCGACATGTCGCTCGCGAGCCAGGTTGAACGCAGCAACTCCTGGATGGCGTTTGCCCACGCTTGGGCATCGTCCGGCAAGAACCAGGCTGCATCGCCGCCGGTCTCACGGTTAATCGGGGTATCCAGCGCGAGAACGGGGCACCCGGCTGCCATGGCTTCCAAGACCGGAAATCCGAACCCCTCATAACGAGATGGAAAAATCATGGCTCGCGCATGGCGCAGGAGGGTGAACACCTGTTGCTTGGGCAACACTCCTGTCGGTTGGATGCAAGCAGCATGCGAGCGCAGGATTTCGGCAAAGCAGGGGTGCACGTCTCCGGTCAGCCTCAGAGGCACGCGCATGCCGGCTTCCTGTAGCTTTCGCATCACCTCCGCCGCGAAGGCGAGGTTTTTCCGAGGATGGTGCGCACCCAGCATGATGACGTAGGGCTCGGCTTGTGAGCCGCCGCCGGGAACCACTGCTTCGCAGCTTTCAAATCCCAGCGTGGCGACCTGCACCTTGCCCCTGACCTCCGGGATCGCCTCGATCAAGTCATCGGCCGTGGTGCGTGAGTCTGCCAAGACGCGTCGAGCCCTTCTGACCGAAGACGTCAGGCGGCGCGCCAACATTCCTGAATGGGGTTGCTCATGCGGATACTTCAGCAGCAAAAGGTCGTGGACGGTCACTACTGCCGGTCTCTGGCAGGAGGCTGGGACGAAATGGTTGGCGCCCCAGTACAGATCAAAGGGACCGGCCAATAACGTGCTCGCTTCGAAAAACAGAGCGTTCGTCTTGGGCAACCTCGGCCAAGTCCGTAGACCTTGCGCGGCAGCGCCCTGGAACCGGTGCGTGATACCGACAAATGAGAACCGGCCGTTGAGCCGGGAGAGGATATTGTCAATCACTACTCCGACGCCCCAGTGCCGCGTTTCCGGACCGAGCGAACGGGCGTCAAACGCAACAATCATTATGAGGGTCAAGCACTGTCATTCGCGGTTCGGCGAATGGGTGTTCCTGCGCGTGGTTGGCAGCACCGCTTTCCTCCCGGGCGACGTCAGCGGGTTCTGACCGAGGCGCATAAAACGTATTTGTCCAGCTCTCCCAAACGGGGTAGTAGCCGTAAGTCCTCAGTAAGGCATTGATTGCATCCAGGTCGCGATGCCGCCACAGTAATCTGTTCGTCAGCGAGTTCCGAAGATGGGTCTCGACAACAATCATGCGAAAGCGGAACTGCTCGAATGGAATGGAGCGCAAGACGTTAAGTTCGTGGCCCTCGACATCGAGGCTGAGCAAATCGATGGGGTCAGGGATCTCGAGGCCGGCAACGGCTTCGGCAAAGGTCAGCAACTGGATCGGCTCCGACCGCGTGCGTTGGGCGAGGACGGGGTGGCAGACGCTGTGGTCGGGATCTTCGGTTTCAGGGATGCAGGAAAGACCCTCCATGGTGTAGATGGTTCCCTGCCGTTTGAAATCCGAAATGCCGCAACACCTGCATTCGACGCGCCGATTAAAACGGTACAGCGCCGACAATTTGATGAAGGTCTCCCGTACGGGTTCAAAGCAGATACCGCGGGCACCACGCAGGGCAAATAAAAACGTGTTGGAATCGGTGATGCCGTCATAGCCGCCGATATCGATGAAGAAACGAACATCCTTCAACAGTTCACGAACCCTGGTGTCCTCGCCTGCTTGCGCGTAGCTGGGGCGCGGGAATAGCAGGGCGCGAAAATAGCGCATGGTGAACAGATTGAAATAGAGCCGGCGTACCCAGGGGGATCGTCGGATCGAGCGCGGTACGAGGCTGGTGATCGTCATCAATTTCCGGGTGCGATCTGCAGGAGGCGGAATTGCTTAGGACACGACCGCCAGTGGTTTAGTCTCGTTCCCCCGCGCCTTGAGGTGTTCCAGCTTTGGCAGACGGCACAGGAACACCAGGAAGAAAGCAAGCAGCAACACGTAGGAGCCGAATGTGGCCCAGGCGGCACCTTCCGCATGGAGTCGCGGAATCAAGAACCAGTTCATTGCAACATTAGTAATCGCCGACACGCCCACAGTTTTCAGCACAAACTTATCAAATCCGCGACTCACAAAAACCGTACTTAGGAAGGCAATACAAAAGTCGAAGGGGACTGAGATGGCTAAGATACGCAGTAAGCGGGTCGCATTCAGTTCAGAACCATAGACGACCCGCAGGATCATGGGTGCGAGAACGGCTGTGACAATGGCTACTAGCAATCCGACCATCGCTACACCGATCACGGCTCGAACCAGGAGTGATCGCATGTTCCTCGTAGGCAAGCGCGACAACTGCGGGTACAGAGTCTGCATGAGCAAGTAATACCCGCTAAGGACAAGGAACAATATCTTGGTCGCGGCACTATAACGACCGACCTCCGCAGTGGTGGACAATGCACCCAACATGACCGTGTCGAAATTCTTGAACATCAAGTTGAAAATGTTCGCCATGCCCAGAGTCAAGATCGGGGCCCATCTCAGCTCGTTGAGAATCTCGGAGTTCAACGCTCCGGACGCCGGCTGGGCCCGCCGACTAGCCTCACTCCAGAAGAAACGCCATACCGGCCACAGGAAGATTGCACCTACCACGGCGCTGAGACCATTGGCCAAGGTGATGGAAGCAAATGCGTTGCCGGTAAAGTGAATGCCGGCGACGGCTCCCAAGGTGAAAGCCAAGCTGATGCCTGATCGCGAGCCACCGAGCCAGCCCAAATGATTGAGTCCCCACGCCAGCCAGTCCAGGGAAAACGCGTAGGGTAGTACTGCCAGTACGAAATACAGCACGTACAACCGAGCAGGAGCAGGGAGAGGTCCGAACAGTGCATAACAGCAGCCAGCTGCCACTGACACGCAGGAAACAATTACCCGCTTCCTTAGGACTTCGTTCACGACGGCGGGCGCCGAACCCGCATCTCGGGCCACCAGACGCGCACCAATCATGCGGATGCCCTGCTCGCTGCCGTAGGTCACGTACGAGGCAACCGTCTGTGCCAGGGCCACGATGCCGAGGACTTCGACGCCAAGACGGCGCGAAATGTAAGCGTAAAGAATGAACGAGGCAACGCGGGAGCCCGCCTCGCCCAAACTCAGTCGCAGCAAGGAACGGATCGTTTGCTTAATCTTGGGGGTCACTTGCTGGACGAGACGCAACGGCAACGTGGCTTAGCTGACAGAAAAAATGAACTGAGCATCTGACGAGGCGGGACTGCGGGCCGCGAGCCGAGGTTCAGGGCTCCTCGGAATCGCCACCGGCGGTCAGGCGACGCTGCCTCCACCATTTCCCGACCGAACTCGATTCCAAGAGTTGCTGTCGCCGGCCGGAGAGACTTGCCTGCACGGTTCCGAACATTTCCTCGGCCAAAAGCTTGCGAGGATCCGCGGGATCGAGGGCCTCCCATCTCATCCGGCCGCCAAGCCAGGCGACGCCGATCAGAAAAGCGAGTGCGGAGGCCGCAAATATGATCTGCAGCCGCTGGGGCGAAGTCTTCTTCTCCGGAACCAGAGGTGCATCCAGAACCTTGACAGTCGGAATCTCCTTCACCTCCTGCACCTTGGCGACTTCGTACTGCTTGGTCAGGGTCTCGTACACGATCTCTTGGATTTTTGCGCGACGGTAGAGGTCCATAAAGGTCAGACCCAGCACAGGCAACTGACGGATCGAGGGATAGGGTGGCTCGTTGCTTCCCGCCATGTCAGGCCTGGTACTGCTACCGCCGAGCTTATCCAATTGACTTTGGAGTTCCTTAATGCGGGCACGCAGGGAGCGCACTCGCACATTGTTCTCGGTATAAATTGCTTCCAAGCCGCGGATCTCGGACTGCGCCGCGATCAACCGCCCTTGCAATGCGGCGGCGGCTTCCAGCATGGCCTTGCCCTGAACCGAAACGTCCAGCGTGGCATTCTTGCTGGAGAATTCGCTCAACTGCTTGGAAGCGAGGTCGAGATCGGCCTTGACGGCAACCAGGCGCTGCTCCAGGAATATGCGTTCGCGGCGCGCCGAAGAAGTGCTGACCTCGGCCATGAGGCGGTCCAGCTCATTGATGTAGGCGCTGGCGAGGCCGCGCGCGCGATTTGGGTCCCGGTCGCGCACCGTAACCGTGATGATGCCGCTGCGCCGGTCCTCCACGATATCAGTACGTTCGGTAAGGGTCTTGCGAGCGCTTTCGTAGGTCTTGACCCAGTAGACGCGGCGAAGGTCAAAGCGATTGATCAGCCGATCCTGCACGGTGCGACTGCGAAGCACACCGACAAACAATGCGCCATTATTCTTGCCCCCCAACAGATCGCTGGCCAGCCCGCCGGGAGAACCGAGACTTGGCACGGAGTCCCCGACTCGCGAAGTGAACGAGGAGAGCGCGGCCAAGGCGGACAAGCCACCGGACGCCTGGTCCGGAGGCATGAGACGGACAACCGATGTCCATGTTTTCGGCAGGAGAAAGGCCACAATCGTGGCGGCGACAGCCGTACGCCAGGTAAGGCGCCAGAGAAGAGCCCGCCGCTCCCACAGCAGCCTGGTAAAGGCGAGCCGCCCACGAGGCGCCGGGGCGGGCAAAATGACCGATTCAGGAATCCGGTCTTCAAGCATTTCGTGCTGATCGGTCGTGCTGTCGTAATCCATGGTTACATCAATCTACGGTTGCTGGAATCCCCACGTGCTCTCAGTCGATCACGAACAAGAGACGGCCGAACTGCCGACGGAACGGCGAGGTTGCGTGCGCCAGTATTCAAGCAGATCGCGCAGCGTTCGTTCCAACGGAATCGTGGGGCACCAGCGGGTCTGTTTCTGTATTTTTGCAAAATCGCCCACGACCGTCGATGGCTGGCCGGAGTGGCCGAGACCCTTCTTCAACGCAAGGTCGAAATTAACGCCGGCCATGTTCTTCAGCGCATCCACCACGTCAGTCAGAAGGCAGGGGAAGCCGGAACAGACGTTATAGGCCTCACCGGGCGCACCGTCGGCCAGCAGACAATAATACGCGCGCACGGCGTCACGGACGTCCAGGAAATCACGGCGCACGTTGAGGTCGCCGGTTTCGACCACCGGCGGGCGCAAACCCGCCTGAATTTCGGCGACCTGCCTGGTCAACGCCGGAAGCACAAAGTCAGGGGTCTGCCTCGGACCGGAGTGATTGAACGGCCGGGCAATCACAATGTGGCTTCCGTGTGCGACAAACTGAAGCGCAGCGATTTCTCCCATCGCTTTGCTGGAGGCATAGGGGGTGGCGGGGCGGACAGGCCAGTCCTCGCGGATGGGAGTCGGGCAGCCGCTGCTGTAAACGTGGGCGGTGCTGACGTAAAGAATGCGAACCGGCTGCGCGAGATGCTGGCATGCCTGAAACACGTTGTACGTGCCCCAGACGTTCACCGTGAAAGTGAGTTGCGGGTCGCGCCACGAATCCGGGACCGAAGAGATTGCCGCCAGGTGGTAAACGTGATCGGGCTGCACCTCCTGGATAACACGCGCGATTGCCTCGGCATTGGAAACGTCAGCCGTGACGACATTCACGCCGGGAGGACCGGCGGAATCTCGAAGGTTGGAAACTGCCGTGACAGTCCATCCCTGAGCCAGGAGCAACTCGCTCAGGTACCCGCCGGCAAACCCGGTTCCCCCGGTGATTAGAGCTCGCATGACCCAGAAAGGACGATGAGGTGCGCGATGCCGATCACCGCGCCGCCGCGAACGTGGCCACCTTGCCGGCGGTCGCGCTGACCAGTGCCAGATCGCTGTCAACCATCATGGCGACCAGTTGCTCGAAACCGACTGCCGGAATCCACCCGAGTACGCGGCGAGCTTTCGCACAATCTCCTCTCAAATGATGGACCTCCGCCGGGCGGAACAGCGCCGGATCGACTTCGATATGGTTGCGATAATCGAGACCGACGTGGGCGAAAGCCAGTTCCACCAACTGGCGCACGGAATGGGTAACCCCGGTGGCAATGACAAAGTCATCGGGATGGTCCTGCTGCAGCATCAACCACATCGCACGCACATAATCACCGGCAAATCCCCAGTCGCGTTCCGCGTCCAGGTTGCCGATCTTCAATTTTTCCTCGAGCCCGAGCTTGATTCGGGCCACCCCGTAGCTGACCCTGCGGGTCACAAATTCGATGCCGCGGCGAGGCGACTCGTGATTGAACAAGATGCCCGACGAGCAGAACATGCCATAACTTTCACGGCAGTTAATGGTCATCCAGTGGCCGTATAACTTGGCGACACCGTAGGGACTGCGCGGGTAAAAACGGGTCTGTTCGTTCTGCGGCGATTCCTGGACCATGCCGAACATTTCGCTGGAAGATGCCTGGTAGAAGCGAATCTTCGGATTCACGATGCGCATCGCTTCCAACATGCGGGTGACACCGAGCGCGGTAAATTCGCCGGTCAACACCGGCTGATTCCAGGAAGTCGGCACAAAAGACTGCGCGGCAAGGTTGTACACCTCGTCAGGCTCCGCCTGCTGCATGGCACTGACCAGCGAGCTGGGATCCAGCAGATCGCCGGGGAGGAGAGTCACGCGATCCTGCAGGTGCGCGATGCGCTCGAAATTGATGGTACTGCTTCGCCGCACCAGGCCGAATACCTGGTAGTTCTTTGCGAGCAGAAATTCCGCCAGGTAGGAGCCATCCTGGCCGGTAATGCCGGTGATCAAGGCTCTTGGTTTCAAAGCGGCGCCACCTCGGTTAAGAACATTTATGTTCAGTGTTTCTTTTCCAGCCGCCAGCCGGGACGGAACGTCAACTGAAAGGATGCCGAAAAGTTGGTCTGTGGGGTGGTGGCGAGCAACGGAAGGTTCCAGCGTTCGTATTGCATCCAGCCCGTCAAGAACAGATCGCGGCGGAGGCGAAGGTCGGTTCTGGCGGAGAAATCGTTCAGATCGCCGCCTCCGGGAATGAAGTCGTGAGCAATGTGAGCATTGCGATAGCCAACACGGATGGTGCTGTTGCCGGAGAGCCAATACGTGGACCAGAGCTGCAGGCCCTTGCCCTCTCTCCCGATCCAGTCCCCCATGAGATTGCCGGCGTTGGTATGGGAGTCGTGATAAACGTTTTCCCAGTAAATGAAATTTCCGCCCAAACTGCGGCCGGTTGGCGGATCAGTGTTGACTGCCTCGGCCCGGAAATCGAGTTTTGGGAGGCCCGGAACGTGCGACAGGTAGATGCCGGGGTTGATCGCAGCCCGGCGCGGCGCTGCCAAGGGGGAGGGATCATCGTCCACGAGGGAGTCACTGTAGAAGGTCAGCCAATTACGCAGCCCGGGAAGGCGGTATGAGAAATCGAAGCCTCCGCGGTGATCCCCGACGTCGTACTTGTTTGCGAGATACTGCTGAAGCGTAAGTGAAGTACTGTCGTTGATGCTGAAGCTTGACTTGTAGAAATTGTACCAAGTCAGCGTGCGGCCTCCGCCGGCGAAGATGGACAGCTTCGAAAAGCCCAACTCAAGATTCTCGGTTGGCTTGAAGCTGACCTTCTGGGCTGAAATAAATGGATCTGCCGGGAAGTGATGGCCCTCAAGTTTTCCCACGAACATTTCTGTCCGCATGGGGCCGAGCAGGTGCAGGAACGAGGGCAGCGCTGAAGGGCTCACGTGGTTCCAGCGGAGCATGTAGAAAGGCTCAGCGTTGTCGGAGAACATCAAGGCACCGCCCTGGCCTGGGCCCCACCACACGCTCTGCCGGCCGAAGGTGAATTCGTTGTTCTTGATGTTCAGGGCGACATAAGTGTCGAGCAAACGGAAGTCATCGTGGCCGGCTACCGGAGTGGCGGGCAGCACCGGATTCCAGTCCACCGTGCTGATGACGGTACGCACGTTTAACGGATAGGCCGGACCTGCCGGCGCATGCTGGTATTCGCCTCTGACATAGAAGGCGAGCGGGCCGGCCTCGGCGCGGGCAGAAAATCCCGACACCATGTTGAACCCTTCCTGGTAGGGACGGCCGTAATCGTTGATGATGGTCTGGCCGAAGTGGAAGCTGTCGTTGAGTGGCTTGCCCGAGATGCCGGTGAAGCGGGTGTAGAGCGACTCCAGTTCAGCACTGAGGTTGCGCCCACCGGCCACGCTTTCGGCGTCGAGCGCAAACTCGGCCTGCAGACTGCGGTAGAGCCGGAGAGCATCGTCGCCGCTTTCTTCCGCCGCAAGAACGCGGCTGCTGGCCTCATCGAGCAAGCGGACACACTCCAGCCTGGTCCACGGCCGCAGGCCGGCAAACGCGGTGTGGATGTAACCGAGCGCAGCCAGGCGATCGAAGGCGCCGTAGACCCAGCTATCGAGCGGCACGAAGGCGGAACCCATGTTCTCGGGCGAGCGCCGGGTTTCGGCCGCGGGCGGCCGTTCAAACGTGCCATACCTGGCCAGGTCCTCACGGTCGTGATGTGCATTGTAGACGTGACGGCCGACGAAATATCCGAGCGCACTTCCGACCAGGGCATCGGAAGTGAAGTGCTGGCGGCCGGTGACGCGCAATGCGCTCACCGCGGCGGCGCCGCCGTAAGCCAACAGCGTGGTGAGTGGGCCGGGATATTCGTGCGCGATTACCGTGGCCATCGACCAGGCAGCGACGGCGTGTTCGGATGGGAAAGAGTCGCCATTGGAAAAGAACGTGCCGTGCCCGTTGCCTTGATACGGCCGATCGCGCTGGGTGACGGTCTTAATCGCATAGGTCAGCGCGAAGCTATCCAAGGCCGCTTCGGCGCTCAGAATGCCGGTCTCACGCAAATGGTCGTTGTGAGTGGCGCGTCCCCAGAGCCAGGCGGCGCCGGTGGCGCCGGCGAAGGCGGCTACACCGTAGGTGGAATAACTCTTGCTCCGCGTCTGCAGCGTGGCACTGGTGGGCAGATGACGCTGGATGTCAGTATCGCTGAATCCGGTTACGATTCCCGCGCCCAGGAGAGGAGCGAGCCATTGCACGTCGTTAAGACGCAAGTGGAGGGGACTGGTCCAGATGTCCTTCTGGTCCTGGACAAGGTTGCGCACCAGAGACAATTCCGGCGAGCGGGCAAGCCGGGAGGCAGGAGAGGACGAGGCCACCGGTGAAGGCTCGGGTGAAGGTTCGGGTTCCGGCGGCGTTCTGGGATGCAGGCCGATGGCGGCCCGGGGATCGGCGGCGGCCGCGGACGGCTGGGAAATCACGGTTGGCCGCACCGCCGCGGCATACGGCCTTTCTGCCGCAGGCCCCGCGTTCGCCACCGAACCCGCACTGGAATCCTTGCGTGTGTCAGGATGCTCGCGACCGCGCGGGCGCGCCTCACCAGCAGCACTTGTGGGAGGCGCTGTGGTCTCGTCGGGCACGCCGACAGTGTCTGAGGCTGGCTCACCCGGCGATGGGCACGGCAAAGGGATCTTGCCCGACAAATCGGTGCAGCGCGGCGGCTGTGAGTCGTCGCCGGGGGCCTGCGCGCGTGCGGCTGGCGTCACCACTATTGCTAACGCGAGCGCCAGGGCGGCGCTGCACGAGTTGATGCTCTTCATCCTAGAAGACCCCTGCGATGTGGGCAGTAATGGCCACGGAAGAAGTAAACTGGGCGATGCTCAACAGATTCTTCCAAGCACTGGAGCCGATGAACTTCTCCGGAACGACAATCGTGTCGCCCGGCTCCAGCCTGGCGTTCAGCACGCTGCCGCGCCACAGGCCGCTGCCGCTATTTCCGCGGCCGATTACCGAACCATCAGCACGGATTACGAAAATATTGCCTTTGTCGGCGAGATTGGTGGGACCGCCGGCTTGCGCCAAGTACCAGCCCGCGGATTTCCCGGGCGAGAGGCTGATCGCGGAACCGTTGTACACCTGTCCGGTGACCAGCACAAAGGTCGGCCGTTTCGGAATGAGGATTGTGTCTCCAGCACGCAGCTCGACATCGGCGGAAGTATTGGCCCAGCGATTGATATCCGGCGAGATGTGGATGACAAGCCGGCCGCTGGGAGTCTGGGTTTTTAACGCGGCAAGGACCTGCTGCTGTTGTTGCAAAGCGGCGCCCACCAAACTCGCGTCTTCCGTCTTGAACTTCAGGTTTTCACCGCCTTCGATGCGGCGAATCAGGTCCTGCCGGTTCTTTTCCGCGAATTCACGCACCTGCACCCGGTCCAGCACGGCACCGAAGACATAGGCGCCGGGACGGAAGCCGCCCGCTCGCCGCAAAACCGAGCTGAGCCGCTCACCATCGCGGATGCCGTAGGTGGAGGGGTGCACGACCTCGCCGATCACGGACACCGAGGCGCTGATTCCCGACCATCCCGAAAGTTGGCGGATGCTGAGCACGTCGCCGTCCACGAGGCGGGCGTCGGCGTCGGTATCACCGGACATGGCCTTGCCGATGGCGATGTTCTCGTGCTCGCCGAGAATCTTGTTGCCGTTCTGCACCACGTAGCGCGAGAGATCAGCCGATTGTGTGTACGCGCTGCGCTTGAATCCGCCGGCGATTTTCACCAAGTCGCTGGCCGTCATATTTTCCGCCAAAAGATATTTTCCGGGCCGTTCGACCTCTCCGGCGATGATGACGGTGGAGGGATCGGTTTTCGTCAAGTTGCGGTGAATGATGACGCGATCCCTGGACCGGAGCATGACGTTGTTGGTTAATTCACCGGCAAGAGCCTTGCCCAGATCAACGCTGAGGACGGTCATGCCGCCGTTGGGTTCGCGGCGATAGATCTGCGCGTCGTCAAGACTGGCGTCGGGGGTGACACCGCCGGCGAGATAGACGGCGTCGCGCAACCGCGTTTGCCCGTTGGTGAGCATGTCGCCGGGAGCGCGCACTGCGCCGCTGACAATCACTTCCGGCGCATCTTCGAAGTCGTACCGACCGAAAATTCGAACCGTATCCAGCGCTTTCAGGACCGGTACCTCACCCTTGTCGTCGAGCGCGTCGCCGAGATTGAAAGCGAGCACGACCGGCTTAAAGTCGGGTGGCTCCAGCCGGATGATTTCCGCGTGGGAGCGGGCCGGCTCCGGCAACAGGTCAGCATTCGACTTGATGAGGTCGGTTACCTTCATGCCCTCGTGGTAGGGGTACTTGCCAGGATGGAAAACGTGGCCATCGAGGAAAACCGTCTGCTTGCTGTAGGGGAGAATGGGCGAGATGCGAATCTTGTCGCCGTCCTGAACCTTGAAGTCGATCATCGACTTCAGCACTGCTTCCTTGTCATTGATCTCGGGCAGTTCAAGGCTCACCATGGTGACACCTTGATGGGGCTGGACGCGTTCAACGTCAATGTGGCGCAGGGTCCCGGAATTGAGGACGCCGCCGGCAAGTTCGAGCACATCGGCCAGGTTGGAGGGTCCGTTGAGTTCGTAAACGGCGGGACGGCGGACCATGCCCTCCACCACCACCTGCGGGCCCATGGGGGGAACGAGAATGGTGTCGCCGGCCTGCATGGGCTGAACGTCGGAACGCACTCCGCGCAGGATCAGGTCGTAGAGATCAACCTGCTGCACCAGCTGTTTCCCACGGAAGTGCTGAACCGTGCGGAACGAACCGCGTGCAGTGGGACCGCCGGCGGTGAGCAGCGCGTTGAGGGGAGTGGACAAGGCGCTGATGTCGTACGGGCCGGGATTGGCGACATCGCCCACCACGTACACGCGCACGGTGCGCAGCCGGGCGAGCGACACATCCGCTTCCACATCGCGCAACTGAGTTCGCAGCGCCTTCTGCACATCGCGCTGCACGTCACCCAGACTGCGGCCCGCGACCATGATAGCGCCGACCTCGGGCAGGGCGATACGGCCCTCGCGATCCACCACGCGGCGCAAGCGCTGCGAAACGCTGCCCCAGATGTTGATATTCAAGCTGTCACCAGGACCGAGGACGTACTCGGGCCCGGCAGGCAGGTCGATCGGCAGTTCGTCAAAATTGCTGGTGCCGTTGGCAAAAATGTCAGCGCCGAAACGTTGTAGTACCGGTGCACGCTTCGACACTTGCGAGTAAAGATCGTACAGCGACGGCACGTCGGCGTAAGGATTGGGACGGTAGCGCAGTGAGGTCTCCTCAGCGCCGGTGCTGCGGCGCGGCTGTGGACGAGGATAATAATTTGGACGCCTGTAGTTATCCGCGGTGGAACCTGCTGCCAGATCGTCTCGCGACAGCGCTGAGTAATTCTGGGATTCAAAAGGAGAAGAGCTGCCCGCGGAAAACTGATAGTCACTCCCAACTCGGGAACGATCAGCGGCCGAAACGATGCCGTCCGCACCCAGCACCGAAGGCAGTTCATCGGGGCTGATGCGCGCCAAACGGCTGGTGTCGGGGGCGCCCAGCATTTCGGTTCGGTCAAAATCAGCCTGTTGGAGCTCACGCCGGCGGTCAATAACATAGGGCTGAGGCTGCTGGGGTTGGGGTTGGGCCTGCTGTATCGCTTGCTGCCCCGATGAACCGGCTGCAGGGTTGCGGGAATCACGACGCTCTTCAGGCGGGACGATTTCGTGGGTAGCCCAATACGCCTGCTCCTGACTCTTGGCATCCTTTGCTAAAACCTGGGGAGCGCCCTCAATTTTGCGAACCCGCGAGCGTTCCATCTCTTCCTGGCTGGGCAGAGCACGGATATATCCGCGGGATTCAATCTCACGGGTGGCTAGCACTCGGATGGTCGCGTCGTCATGGACGAGGCGAAACACGGCGTCGTCCGTCAGGTCCTGAGGATCCAGGTACTTGCCTTGCTCGAACGCTTTGCGGACGAGAGTCTTCTTGAACTGCAGCAACAGTCCGGTCTCGGTCTTGAGGATCTCAAGGATCTTGTCGGCGGAAAGAGAAACCTCTTCGTCAGCGACTCGGTCGAGAATTGATGCTGTGTGTGTTCGCTGGGCCTGGGACGTCGGCGCAAAACCGGTCAGCGCGACGAAGGCAACGGAACCGGCGAACAGCGTAGCGGCAAGGCGGGGGACAACGGAGCGCATGCTACCTCTCAACTGAACAAATCAAAATCGGCGTATGGGCCCAAGAGGCGGATCGAAAAGGGCTTGAATGCGGCAGGTCACGCATGGATTCAGGCCAGTGGTTCCACGTCCAAGGCATCGACTTCCACGGCCACAGAACGCATGATGATATCGATCGACAGCACAAGGCGGAAACGATCCTTCTTGCGAACCAGGATGCCTTCCGTTCCAGTCAGCGGGCCGCCGCGCACACGTACGCGGCGACCGATCTTTAGATAGGGACTTGGTTGTACGCGAAGACCTTCGGTGAGTGCGCTACGAACGCTGCGCAGATCATTGTCCGTTACGGCTGCGGGACGACCATTGAACGCGACGAAACGCACCGCGCCGGGTACGTTCAGCACCTCGATGCGATGCTGCAGGGGAATCCGCACGAACAGGTAACCGGGAAAGAGGGGAAGCTGAAGTTCGACACGGCGATCTTTCCACCGGCGAAGGCTTGGGTAGAGAGGAAGAAAAACCTCAAAATCACGCTGCTCTAATTGTGCGGCAACCTGTTTCTCATGTCGCGAGCAGGTGTAGAGTGCGTACCAGTGCGCCAATTGCGCTTCGACGCTGTTGGTGCGAGCGGCAGATTCAACCGAAGGCGACAGCAAGGTGCCCATCCAGAACGATCAGCAAACGATACAGCTTCGCCCCGTCACTTACAGGGCCAAATGTGACATAAGCCGAATCTATTAAACTACTTGCAAGCAACTCGCTGGCTCCCCGCCAATCAGGAATACGAGTGCCTTGCACTTGCATCGGTTCCGGTTCATACCAACAGGACGAGACTCTCCACCGCGCCAGTTGCCAAGATGAATGCTCAGGCTAACGGAAAAGTGACTCTACTCCAATCGAGGACATCGCGCGGTTCGTTTCGTTGCCGGCTTTCAGGCTGAAACCCCGCGCCGTGGCTAGAGTTTCCGAATCCCAGAAAAATGCATTTCCAGGCAACTAAACCTGTCAGGAACCAGTTCAGGATCAACCGAATACTACACGAAAGTGGGCAGCTTAGCTAGGATTCGCAAGGCTTTGCATGGAAACGGGACTCGGTGCATATCGCTGTTAGTGGCGATGCTGTGTTTGCGAATACCACGTTTGAATCAGTACACTCGTGTTTTGTCTCTGAACAAGGGAGACTTGCTGCATGCGCGCGCTGGTCACCGGAGGTGCGGGATTTCTCGGGTCACACCTGTGCGACTACCTGTTAGCTCACGACTGGGATGTGGTCTGCATCGACAATGAGGTCACCGGAACCGAGTCGAACCTACGCCATCTGCTCGGCAATCCACGATTTGAGTACGTTCGGGCGGATGTCAGTCGAGACCTCCCGTATGCCGGCAGCCTGGATTACGTGCTGCATTTTGCCTCGCCCGCCAGCCCGCCGGATTACCACCGGTTTCCCATCGAGACGCTGCAGGTCGGGTCCTTCGGAACCTACCATGCGCTGCAACTCGCAGAGCAGAGGAAGAGCAAGTTCCTGATGGCATCCACTTCGGAGTGTTACGGAGACCCGGAAGTAAGTCCGCAGCCGGAAACCTACTGGGGACGCGTGAACCCGGTGGGGCCGCGCAGCGTTTATGACGAGGCCAAACGATTCTCGGAAGCACTCACCATGGCGTTCCATCGGGCGCGCGGCTTGGACACCAGAATCGTGCGGATTTTCAATACCTACGGTCCCCGCATGCGCCTGAACGACGGCCGCGCTTTGCCTAACTTTCTTTACCAGGCACTGACGGGCAAACCGATTACGGTGTATGGAGACGGGTCGCAGACGCGCAGTTTCTGCTACGTGTCGGACCTGATCGAAGGAATCTACCGGCTGATGCAATCGGAGGAACATTTTCCGGTCAACATTGGCAATCCGAACGAGATTACGATCCTGGAATTTGCCCAACGCATCAAGTCGCTGACCGCATCCGATGTGCCGATTGTTTTTGAGCCGCTGCCTCAGGATGATCCCAAGCAACGGTGCCCTGACATCAGCAAGGCACAGCGCCTGCTCCAGTGGCAACCCAAAATATCCCTGCAGCAGGGGCTAGAACAAACCCTGCAATACTTCCGGGAGCGGGTTGCGGGAGTTGGGACGAGCCGCTGATGGCGGCAGCAGCCGGCTAGCGCGCTGCGGCGGCCGCCTGGGTACGATACCAGTCCACGGTTTGGCGCAGACCCTCCTCGAACATCACCGTGGGCTTGTACCCGATTGCCATTTCGATCCGCGAGATGTCGGCGAGTGAGTGTTTGATGTCGCCCGCGCGCTCGGGGCCATATTCCGGCGGGCCGTTGTAGCCGGTCAACTTCTGCAGTACCGCATAGGTCTGGTTGAGCGTCACGCGGCACCCGGTGGCCGCATTGAACGCGCGTCCTTCCACCTGCGCCGCCGGTGCGGTGCAGGCGCGCAGGTTGGCATTCACAACGTTATCGACAAAGGTGAAGTCACGGCTTTGCTCGCCATCGCCGAAAATGGTGGGCTGCTCGCTCCGCAGCATGCAGGAAATGAATTTCGCCAGCACGCCGGAATATTGCGACGTGGGATCCTGGCGCGGGCCGAAGACGTTGAAGTAGCGTAGCGACACCGTCTCCAATCCGTACACGCGGTAAAAGGAAGTCATGTAGTACTCGCCGGTCAGCTTGGACACAGCGTACGGCGAAATGGGACTGGGGATCATGTCTTCGTGCTTCGGCAACGTAGGCGTGTCGCCGTACAGCGACGAGGACGACGCGTAGACGACGCGCTTGACTTTGGCATCGCGCGCGGCGATGAGAAGGCTGAGGGTGCCGTCCACGTTGGCACGGTTGCTTTCCATCGGGTCCACTACCGACCTTGGAACGGAAGGGATGGCCGCCTGGTGCAGCACGTAGTCGGCGCCGCGACAGGCTTCGGCGGCGGCCGCGGTATCGTTGAGATCAGCCTCGATCAGCTCGATCTGCGAGCGGATGCCGGCAACGTTGGCCGACTTGCCGGTGCTGAAATTGTCGATGCCGCGAACGCGCTCGCCGCGTTCCAGTAATGCGTGGGCGAGCGCAGATCCGATGAAGCCCGCGATTCCGGTAACCAGATAAACAGGCATGTTTTTGCGTCAGATCAGCAGCGCACGATGTTGGGCGCGGCGATGCCACGGGTGGCGTTGCGGCTGTCCACCACCAGCTTGGACTCGCGCACGATGCGGGCGTAGTCGTAATCGGAATGGTCGGTCACGATGAGCACGCAATCGTACTGCCCGAGGTTGTCCAGCGGCGTGCTCTTCATCTGCAAATCGTACTTGCGCCCCTTCCCGACAAAGGCGACGTAAGGATCGTTGTACGACACCTCGGCGCCCTCGTGCTGCAATTGCTCGATGATGGTGAGCGACGGGGATTCGCGCACGTCGTCAATGTCCTTCTTGTAGGCGACGCCGAGCACCATGACCTTGGCGCCGTTCAGCGCCTTCTTCTCGCGGTTCAGGGCCCCGGAAACCGAAGCCACGACGTGGTACGGCATGGCGCTGTTCACATCGCCGGCAAGTTCAATGAAGCGGGCCTGGAAATCGAACTCCTTCGCCTTCCACGAAAGATAGTACGGATCGACGGGAATGCAGTGGCCGCCAAGTCCCGGGCCGGGATAAAACGCCTGGAATCCGAAGGGCTTGGTTTTGGCGGCTTCGATCACCTCCCAGATGTCCACACCCATGCGCAAGCAGAGCAGTTTAAGTTCGTTCACCATCGCGATGTTGACGCAGCGATAGATGTTCTCCAGCAGCTTGGTCATTTCCGCCACCGCGGGCGTGGAGACGCGGATGGTCCGGCGAAAGATGGTGCCGTAAACGGCCGCTGTAAGCTCACCGGCGGTCGCATCCAGCCCGCCTACAACCTTGGGAATGTCATGACGCTTAATGTCGGTTCGCCCAGGATCTTCGCGCTCGGGCGAGAATGAGACATAGAAGACGTTGTCCGCGGATTGCCCGTTGTGCGCCGCTTTCAGGCCGTGCTTGTTTCCTTTCTCCAGGATGGGAACCATCACCTCTTCCGTCGTGCCCGGGTACGTAGTGCTCTCCAGAACGATGAGTTGGCCGGCGTGCAGGTGGGGCGCGATGGACTCGGCGGTCCCGACGATGTAGCTCATGTCCGGCTGGCGGAACTCATCCAGCGGGGTGGGAACGCAGATGATGACCGCGTCCATCTCAGCAATACGTGCGAATTCGGTGGTGGGGGTGAACCCGCGTTCCCGTGCGGACTGGATCTGCGAAGCCTCAATGCGGACGATGTACGACCCGCCGTTGTTCAGCGTGTCAACTTTCCGCTGGTCCACATCGAACCCGGTGATGGCGAACTTCTCGCCGGAGAAGAGCAGGACCAAGGGGAGGCCGACGTAGCCGAGACCAATCACGCCGATTCGGGCGCTCCGGGCATCAATCCTGGACAGGAAATCGCTCGGGGTTCGTACAGCCGCGGAGCCGATAGGCATAGATCCTCTGATTAGTGTTGCTTTCGCCCTGCAATTCTAGCGGATTATTCCAACGACCGCATACTCAACCACAAAAACCTGGTTAACTTCCCTTCGAGGATCGAGAGCCGGGACTGCCCGCAGCGCTACGTCACATTCGCGGGTCACATCTGTCACAGCTTTTTGCCCTGGAGTTCGTGTAGAGAGCGTGGGAACGGCATACACCGGCGGAGGTCCTGATGCAGCGGACCATCTCATTCACTCTCAATGGAACACCGACGCAGGTCAAGGTCGACGAAGACCGCGTGCTGCTTTGGGTTCTGCGCCAAGACCTGGGCATGACGGGCACGAAGTTCGGGTGCGGCGAGGCCCATTGCGGCGCCTGCACCGTCATCGTGGACAGGCAAGCGGTACGCTCCTGCACCGTCCGCATGAAGGACATTTCCGGCAAACACGTGCTGACCATCGAAGGGCTCGGCGCCGGCGACACCCTGCACCCCCTGCAAGCGGCATTCGCCAAGCATCACGCCTTTCAGTGCGGTTACTGTACGCCTGGAATGGTCCTGAACGCCTATGCACTGCTGCTGCGTACGGCGCGGCCCACGCGCGCCGAGATTCTCCAGGGCATGGACGACAACCTGTGCCGCTGCGGCGCGTACAACCGCATTGTGGATGCCATCCAGGAAGCCGCGGCCGCCATGAAAGGGGGCGCGTCATGAAGGACGATCGTCATCTGCAGGCCGGTGTCGAGACGGCCGAGCCTCCGGACCTGAGCCGTCGCGAGTTCCTCGCGCTCGGTTCAGGGTTGTTTGTCTTCTGCATGATCGACCCCCTCTCTGCCCTGCAGGAAGCGCAGCGCGCGCCCGCCCGCCCGGGCTACCCGACCGATTTCAACGCCTACCTTCGAATTGCTCCTGATGGGCGCGTCACTTGCCTGGTGGGCAAGATCGAGATGGGCCAGGGGATCATGACTTCTCTGGCGCAATTGCTGGCCGATGAACTCGATGTGCGCCTGGATTCCGTCGACATGATCATGGGCGACACCGACCAGTGCCCCTGGGATATGGGCACCTTCGGATCGCTTTCGGTGCGGCAGTTCGGGCCCGTCCTGAGGGCTGCCGGCGCCGAAGCCCGAGCCGTACTGCTGCAGATGGCGGCCGAGCAACTAGAGGCGCCGGTCGAGCGGTTGCAGGTCAAAGACGGGATCGTCACCGACCCGCAGCCGGGCAGGCACATTTCCTACGGCCAATTGGTAAAGGGCCGGCGAATCGAGCGGCACATCGAGAAAGTGCCGATCAAGTTGGCCACCATGGCCACAGTGATCGGGCAATCGCCGGCGCGCAAAGACACGCTGGCAAAAGTAACCGGCAAGGCCCGCTACGCCGGCGACATCGCGCTACCCGGCATGCTGCATGCGCGCCTGGTGCGCCCCCCGGCGCATGGCTCGTCCATGAAGGATGCAGACACTACGGCGGCGGAGAAGCTGCCCGGCGTGCGCGTAGTCCGCGACCATGACCTCATTGCCGTGTTGCACGAACGTCGCGATGTGGCCGACAAGGCGCTTGCACTCGTCCAAGCAAGCTTCGACCGGCCCCACCCGGGCCCAGATGAAAAGACGATCTTCGCACACCTGGTCCAGCACGCGCCGCAGCCCCGCGTGGTGCACGAAAGCGGCAGCCTCGCGGAAGGCGAAAAAGCCGCCACCACGCTGGTGGAGCAGACCTACCTGAACAGCTACGTTGCCCACGCGGCGTTGGAGACCCACTCCGCGACGGCGCAGATCGAAAACGGCAAAGCGACAGTCTGGGCTAGCACGCAGACGCCTTTCCCAGTGAAACAGCAGATCGCGCAGGCGCTCGGCTTCCCGCCGCAGAATGTCCGGATCATCACCCCGTACCTGGGCGGCGGTTTTGGTGGAAAGTCTGCCACGAGGCAGGCAGCCGAGGCGGCACGCCTCGCTCAATTGGTGGGGAAACCCGTGCAGGTGGTGTGGGGGCGTGCGGAGGAGTTTTTCTACGATACCTTCCGGCCCGCGGCCGTCGTCAAGGTCCGCTCCGGTGCCGATGGCGCTGGAAAACTGGTGCTGTGGCAGTTCGATGTTTTGGCCGCCGGCGACCGCGGAGCGCGCCAGTTTTATGAGATCCCCCACCAGCGGACGACTTCCGCTGGTGGTTGGCAGGGGGGCAATCCTGCGGAGATGCATCCCTTTGGGGTTGGCCCATGGCGCGCGCCTTCCGCCAACACCAATACCTTTGCGCGGGAGTCGCAGATCGACATCCTGGCTTGGAAGCTCAGGGTGGATCCGGTGGAGTTCCGCCGGACCCACCTCGCCGACAAGCGCATGCGGCGTGTTCTGGAAGCAGCCGCAAAACAGTTCGACTGGAAACCGGCGCGCACGCCCAGCGGCCGCGGCGTGGGGGTGGCTTGCGGCATCGACTCCGGAACCTATGTCGCCACCATGACCCAGGTGGACGTTGACAAGAGCACAGGGCGCGTCCAGGTGAAGCGGGTGGTTTGCGCCCAGGATGAAGGTGTGATCGTCAACCCCGACGGCTCGCGCCAGCAAATCGAAGGCTGCATCACCATGGGCCTGGGCTACGCGCTCACCGAGGAAGTCCGGTTCCAAGACGGCAAGATACTGGATCGCAATTTCGACACCTACGAGATCCCGCGCTTCACATGGCTGCCACAGATCGAGACCATCCTGGTCGAGAACCCGGAGGTGCCGCCGCAGGGCTGCGGAGAACCGGCGATCATCACCATGGGCGCCGTCACCGCCAACGCGATCTTTGACGCCGTGGGTGCGCGGGTGCTGCAGTTGCCCATGACTCCTGCACGCGTGCTCGAGGCCATGAAACGCGCCTGACCTCTTGTCCAGTGTCCCCAAAGTTCTCCTCAGGTAATAATGGCAATGAGGCCCAGCCAGCCGCACTCAAAGGTGGCAATCACCGCGACGGGGCGGGCCAAGGTAAAATAGACATCGCTGAATGGCAACGTACAGCCTAATTTTTCCTGCCTTTAACGAGAGTGCGAGGCTGGCCCCGACTCTCGATACGGTGCTGAGCTACGTGTCCCAGCAGCACTGGAAGGCGGAGATCATCGTGGTCGATGATGGATCCACGGATGGTACTGCCGACATCGTGCGCGAATACACTCGCCGTAACCCTATCGTGCGACTGGTGCAGAACCCCGGCAATCGCGGCAAAGGATACAGCGTGCGAAACGGGATGCTCAACGCGCATGGCGACGTTTTGCTGTTCAGCGATGCCGACCTTTCTTCCCCGATCTCGGAGGCTCCCAAACTGCTCACCGCCATTGAAAACGGCGCCGAAGTAGCCATCGGCTCACGCTGGCTCAACTCCGAGGTGCAGACGCAGCGGCAATCTCTGCTGCGACAACTGTACGGCCGCATTTACAATCTGCTGCTCCGGGTCATCCTCGGCCTCGACTACAGGGACACGCAATGCGGATTCAAGGCGTTTACGCGCCCGGCGGCCCGCCTGATCTTTTCGGCGCAGAAAATTGAGCGCTGGGGATTTGACCCTGAATTGCTGTTCCTGGCTAAGCTGTATCGCCTGCGCGTGGCCGAAATACCGGTGGAGTGGGGGCACGTGGGAGAATCGAAGATTAATCCTGTCGTGGATGGCGTACGGATGTTCCGCGAGTTGCTCAGCATCCGCTGGAACGACGTGAGCGGCAAGTACGCCAAGCCGGCGGTTACGCAAGCGGCAGCACGCTAGCCGGCGCAACAACCTGCCCGGCTGCAAGCCCTGATAGCAAAGACTCCGTGACATGTGCGGAGGCTATTGACATGTGGAGAACATGCAACTATGCTCATCACATGTCGCGCATGATTCAAGTGCGCAATGTTCCCGACACATTGCATCGCACTTTAAAGGTCCGCGCCGCCATGGCAGGCGTATCGCTGTCAGACTACTTACTGGCGGAAATTCGCAGGATGGCGGAGCGGCCGACGCTGAGCGAGCTACGCGAGCGCCTACACAGACGGGCGCCCGTGGCGGCGCCGCTCTCGGCTGCGCGCGCCATTCGGTCGGAGCGCGATTCACGGTGATCGTGCTCGATGCTTCCGCTGTCATCGAATGGCTGCTGCAAACTCCGACTGGAGCCAAGGTTGAACAGCGGATCTTCACAGCAGTCCCGAACCTGCACGCGCCTCATCTACTGGACATCGAGGTCGCTCAAGTACTCCGACGCTATGTCGCGGCGCGCCATATGACGGCGATCCGCGCCGAGGAGGCGATGCAAGACCTGCTCGACCTCCCGCTCACTCGCTATCCGCACAATTTACTGCTCTGGCGCATCTGGGATTTGCGGCATGCTCTGACGGCATACGACGCGGCCTATGTGGCACTGGCGGAAGCGCTAGGAGCACCGCTTATCACCTGCGATCGGAAGATGGCCTCGGCGTCTGGCCACTCCGCCGTCATTGAGGTGATGTAGATTTTTTGTTCGGGAGCGGACAGATAAACCGCAGGAAAATGAAGGCCATTTTCCGCGGCAACCAATGGATCTGGCCACGGTCAACCCTGCTCTTGTGGCATTGTATTTTGCCAAATACCATGGCATAATACCATCATGAGTTCCAGAGTAACAATCGATAAAGCTGGTCGCCTGGTTCTCCCCAAGCCATTACGCGACGAGCTCAGACTTGCGCCGGGCGACACACTTGAACTCGTGAGAGATGGGGACAAAATCATTATTAGTCCCGCGCACTCTCAGTCAACCCTTCAAAAGGAGCATGGGGTTTGGGTGTATCGCTCCGGCCGACCCGCAGACGCGTCCCTGCCCGAGCTGATTAACAAAGACCGTGAGGATCGAATTCGGGAGCTGCTGAGGTGAGGGAGTTCTTCGATACCTCTGCGCTGGTTTCGGCGTTCTGGGGTGACCATCCCTACCATGGAGCCAGTCTGCGGCGGTTCGCCCAAGCGTCGCGGGGAAGCTCCGCCTGTGGGGTGCATTCGGTCGCCGAGGTCTACTCTGTGCTGACGCGTTTGCCGGTGCGGCCGACAATTCCACCCGAGCAGGCGTGGTTACTCGTCGAGCAAATCGAACATCGGCTCACGATGGTCACGCTGACCGCCGCCGAATACATCGGGGCGATCCGGCAGGCTGCCGGCCAGGGTCTGGCAGGCGGGCGCATCTACGACGCGTTGCTTCTTGGTTGCGCGCGCAAGGTTCAGCCCGAGACGATTTATACGTGGAATCTCGCCGATTTCCAGCGGATTGCGCCTGACCTGTCGGAGCGCATGCGCACGCCGTAGCCGGGATGGTGACCGGCACAAGACCCCACCACACCTTTTCCCCTGGCGTACATCAAGGCGGCGAATGTATCCGCCAGGCGTTTCGGCAATTGCTGCCGTGTCCGTCGCGTGTAAAAACGATTCCAAGACAGTTTCGGCCCCGACCACCTGAAGCTTCCCTGGTTGGTTCGGCCAGGCATACACATTTTTTTTGCGAAATGGTGTATAGTTTGTCTATGAGCAGAACCAATATCGACATCGACGAGGTTTTGATCCGCAAAGCGCGCAAACTGACTCGTCTCAAGACGAAGCGGCAGATCGTGGATAGAGCCCTGGAATTGCTTGTTCGCTCCGAGAGCCGCAAAGGTATTCTTCGCTTCTACGGGAGCGGCATCTGGAAGGGCGACCTCAAAGCCTCACGGAGAAATCGCGTTTGATCCTGGTGGACACCTCCGTCTGGATCGATTTCTTCAGTTCTTCTCCCGGTCGCGCCGGCGCCGAGCTGCGCCGCTTGATCGAGGAGGCCGAGCCCTTCGCCCTTACCGGAGTCGTCGTTGCCGAGGTGTTGCAGGGTCTCATCAGGGACGCGAGCCGCATTGAGCGGTATCTGGCGCACTGGGAGATGCTCGAACCCCGCGGTTTTGAAACCTACCGCGAGGCAGCGGCCATCTACCGGGCAGCACGCGCGAAAGGCTTTACTCCGACCACAATTGATGCCGTGATCGCAGCCATTGCTCTGGAACACAAGGCCAGCGTTTTCACCCTCGACCAAGATTTCTCCAGAATGGCTCGCATTGCGCCCCTGGCGCTCTACAGCTTTTGAGGCACCAACGTCCACGATCCTCCAGCGACCGAGGGACAGCGGAGTCTAGGCCCGGGATTCCGGCGCTGGCGTGGCGTGATCAAACCCGGCGATCGCTTTGACCACCATTTGCAACTGCTGGTCAGTCAGTTCCGGATAGATCGGCAGCGACAGAACTTCGTGCGATGCTGCTTCCGATTCCGGCATGCTGCCGGGCCGATACCCGAGGTTGGCAAACGCCGGCTGCAGGTGGAGCGGATGCGGATAGTAAATCTCGCTCGGAATGCCATGCTGCGCCAGGTGCGTCTTAAGTTGATCGCGTTGGCGTACGCGGATGGTGAACTGGTGGTAAATGTGTGTGGCATAAGACGGGCATGCCGGAACCCGCACGTGCCTGGATAATCTGTGCTCCTGGATGAGATGGCGATAGCGATCGGCGTTGCGCCGCCGGCCGGCAGCCCAACCATCCAGATACTTCAGCTTGACGCGCAGAATCGCCGCTTGCAGCGCGTCAAGGCGGCTGTTGATGCCGAGGATTTCATAGTCGTACCTGGTGCGGCTGCCGTGCTCGCGCAAAAGTTTGAGTTGGGCCGCCAGCGCGGGGTCGTTGGTAGTAATGAGCCCTCCATCGCCGGCGCCGCCAAGATTCTTCGACGGGAAGAAGCTGTAGCAGCCGAACGTTCCCATACTCCCCACCGGCTTCCCTTTGTACTTCGCCCCGATCGCCTGGGCGGCATCCTCGATCACCGCAATGCCATGCCGCTTGCCGATCTCAAGGATCGGATCGAGATCGGCGGACAATCCAAACAGGTGGACCGGAATGATGGCCTTGGTACGCGGCGTAATCGCTGCTTCCAGCTTGGCCGAGTCCATGTTGAAGGTGGCGCTGTCGATGTCCACGAACACCGGCCTGGCATGCAGGCGGGCGATGCTGCCGGCTGTGGCGACAAATGTGAACGGAACCGTAATGACCTCATGGCCAGGGCCGATCCCCAATGCCATCAGCGCAAGCAGCAGCGCGTCGGAGCCTGACGCGCAACCGAACACAAATTGGCAACCGACCTGCGCCTTGATTTCCTCTTCGAGGGCGCTGACTTCCGGGCCCATGATGAAGTGTTGCGACTCCATCACCCGGTTCACAGCCGCCATCACCTCGTCACGAATTGTGGCAAACTGCGCCTTCAAGTCCAGAAAAGGAAACTGCAGGTGTACGGGAGCAGGGTCCTTGGTCACGGTTTTTGTCTGCATGAACAGCTCCTCGGCGGCGCAAGCGGATCGCTGGTCCCGGCGGCATCGCGTTGGTTTCACGGGACAAGCGCAGAAGAAGAGTTCCGGTCCTCGACCGATGTTGCCGGCGATGACGGTCCAGCCCGGCGCGGCTTTTCGAACACTGCGATCCACGACAGCGGCGGCGCCGGGACCAACCTGTCAAGACGCCGCAGGACGGGCGCGATCCAGTTCACCAGCTTGACTTGCAACAGACTGAAATGGCGGCGGCGCAGGAGACGGCCCGCAACCCACCACGGCACATAACAGAACCGGTTAAAGGGAATAATGGTGACGCATTGCAGGCCGGCGTTTTCGGCGAGCGCACGGATCTGGGCGCGCGTATACCGCCGCCGGTGGCCCAAGCTGCGGTCGATGGCGCCGAACAGCCCGGGCGCGTTCGGCACCAGAACGACAATCCGGCCGTTCTCAGCGACCGAGTTGGCGATGCCGCGCAGCACGCCCACGTCGTCATCGACGTGCTCCAGCACATTGTGGCAGATCACCGTCTCAAACGAGTGACCCGCGGGAAACGAACTCGGATCCGCGGGATCGATAACCGCGGCGGCAAGATAGGGCCGGGTGACGGTCAGTTTTCGTAATGCGCGCACAAACAGCGGGTTCCCGTCGCAGGCCCAGTATTGCGCCCGAGGGATCAACTGAACTGTCAGGCTGCCGGTACCAGCGCCAATTTCCAATACCTGTGAGCCGAGTTGCGGCCGCACCAGATCCGCCAGCCAACGACTGTAGTTGGGCGCGCGTCCGAGGCGAACGGAAACTTCGCTGCCGTACTGATCGGGCTTGCAAATGAGGTCGGAAACTTTGAACCGGACGATGGCCCCCAGGGCCCGCACTCCGTCCCTCCACCCAATCTTCTTCCCTTCCTGGTAGGTGCGACCGGAGTAGCTGATGGGGACTTCGAAAATGTTGGCGCCGCGTTTGGCCAGCTTGATGGTCAACTCGGGCTCGATACGGAAATCGCTGCTCACCAGGGGAATGGTCTTCAGCAGATCGGTGCGCACCATTTTGTAGCAGGTTTCCATATCGGTCAGGTTGAGGTCGCAGGCAAGATCGCAGAGGAATGTCAGGATGTGATTGCCGACGGAATGTTTGAAGAACAGGGCACGCTTGAATCCGCCGGCCATGAAGCGCGAGCCGAACACAGCGTCCGCATTCTCGTGCAGGAACAGCGGCAACATTTGCAGCAGGTCTCGCGGGTGGTATTCGAGATCGGCGTCGTGGACGACGCAGAGATCACAATCCGCGTGCTCGATCGCGGTTCGAACCGCGCCGCCTTTTCCCTGATTGCGATCGTGGCGAAGAAAAAGCCACTCGATGGTGCCGGAAATACCGGCCGGAAGGTGCTTCTGGAAGCGCTCCAGCACGGCCGGGGTCTGGTCGCACGAGCAGTCGTCCACAACGATCACCTGGATGCGGGTTAACAGGGGAGATTCTGTCAAATCCAGGAGCCGCAGCAGACTGGCCTCGACCAGGTATTGCTCGTTGTGCACCGGCACCACAACGGACAGAGAGGTGCGTGCGCCGGCGCCATTCGAGGGCGCCGCTGAGCGTAATGAATTTTCTTCAGATGCCATGCCCTGGGTGAAATTCATTCTAACCGACTGTCCGGCGCGCCATGTCGCGCCGTATCCGACGCTGCCTTGGAAGCTGCCGCCCCCACGATTGAGAACGTGTTCTACGTCACCGCAATGCCGTGAGGCGGTACAGCCGGAGCTTTCCGTCCGCATAGGTTAACGTGCCGATTTTCTTCAAGTCGGCATCGTACTGGGGCGCGTTATAACTCCAGACGAAGTCGTAGTCCGCTTGAATCGCTCTCCAATCGGGTGTTTCCCGGTAATCCAAATCCCAGAAACCATCCAGCGTGTACGACTGGTGAGCTACTTTTAATGGATTCAGCCCGGGCAACTCAAACAGGTAGGCCGAGAACCAGTGCCGGCGGATCACGCCATAAGCCCAAAAATGCGCGAAGGCGTGGTGCAGCGCATCGCTATCTTTATCGGCCTGGATGATAGGGAGTACGCGCGCGTTTGGGAATGTCCGGTCAAACGACGCCGCCAGGCCTTGCAATTCCGGCTGCATGCTCCGGTAGTTGTAAGTAATGTCCGCCACCCGCACGCAAAACAGCGCGAGGACAAACGGAGCCAGCCACCAAGCGCGCCGACCAATCCTGGCAAAGGCCAGAGTGATTCCGAACAAGACGGGTAGAACGCGTACGTCCAGGTCGGAACCATCGCCGTATGCCCATGGCAATAGGAAGTACACGGCTAACAGGACCGCTCCCACGCCGATCCAGCGCCAGTTCCAGCGGAGCTCGCTATTGCGGAACCACGCGCACAGGAAGTAAACGCATAACGCGACCAGCGTAACGGCATCCAGTGCGTCGGAATATCCGTGCATCATGCCCTGCATATTGGCGATCTTTTCGGACAAGTCGAGAAAAACGAACCCGCTGTGTTGCTTTTCCATGATTCGGGCGGAGTACAGGTAGCAGCACGCGCCGGGCAAGAACATGGCCCAGGTCAGCAGCAGCGAGCGGACAGACTGTCGCGCAAAAACCCAATAGGCCGTAACCGCGATGCCAACGATGCCGAAGGCAAGCAAATGCGAAAAATACGTCGCGCTGACCGCCAGCATCGCGAGCAGCCAGGAGAATAGTGACGGGCGCGCACTCCATTTCAGCCAAAGCCCGAGTGCCAGGAAGCCGAACGCCAGCCCAACGTAGAAATTCAAATATCCCAGCAGAAAAAAAATGTTGTGGGTTCCCACCAACGCCCAGCAGGCAATCGCGTCCTGTCCTGGATTCGATTGCCGAAGAAAAAACCACATGGCCGCCGGCAATGCGAGCACCGAGAAAGTGAGGTACAACCGGCCGGCCACTTCAATCGGCAAAAGAAATTGCAGTGCTCGCAGCATGACGTCCATGGCGACATAGGGATAGGGTCCCCAATCGGCCGCGTACCAAGAATGAAACGGGAGCGAATCATGCAGGTGGGCGAGGACATAGCTGCTGGCAAGATGGTTGGGGTAATCAAGAAGAGGCGGAAACTTGACCGCCCAGATGGGCAGCACCGTGGCCGCTGTCAGGAGTGCCATCAGCAGCGCAACGAGAACGCGCCGTGCACGAGTTCCCTGCCCCTCGCGAGAATTCAAGATTCTTGGGCTCGCAAATTCTTTCCGAACCACGCTGCCGCAAAAAACTGACGAGTACTACCGGCGGGATGCGGCTTCCCCAAAGCTGGTCCCCGCTTCTGGATCACGCTGCGGCCGGCCGACACAGTAGTACTCATAGCCGATCGAGATCATCTTGTCCGCATCCAGCAGGTTTCGGCAATCCAGAATCAGGGGACGGCTCATGCGCTCGCGCAACAGCTGCCAATCGAGTTTCTTGAATTCCGGCCACTCGGTAGCCACCAGCAGCGCATCGACGCCTTCCGCGACCTCGTCGGCGCAGCGGCACAGTTGGACACCCGGCAGCTCGGTCGCAGCGCGCTCCATCGCCTCCGGATCATACGCTTTCACCCGGACTCCCTCGCCTTCGAGTACCTTGATCAAGTCAATCGCGGGGGCAAAACGTATGTCATCCGTGTAGGGCTTGAATGCCAGACCGAGCACCCCGACGTGCTTGTCCTTCAGGACCCAGAGAAGCTTCCGCAACCGGTTGACGTACTTGATGACGCGACTCTTGTTGATGTCCTCGGCACTGCGCAGCATCGCCATGTCGACGCCGGCGGTCTCTCCCAGGTGGATGAATGCCTGCACATCCTTGGGCAGGCAGAAGCCGCCGAACCCGAGGCCGGCGTTCAGAAACGCGCTGCCGATGCGCGGATCCATTCCCATGGCTTGCGTGACCTGTGCGATGTCCGCGCCCATTTGCTCACAGACGTCGGCAATAAGATTTGCATAGGAGATTTTCAGCGCCAGGAACGAATTGGAAGCGTGCTTGATGAGCTCCGCGCTGTTGATGGTGGTAACCAGGAAACGCGGGGCGGGCCGCACACCGCAGTCGTTGTTGTGGATCCGGCAGTGGAAGTTTTGCTCCACGATCGGCCGGTACATTTCGCGCAGGATCTGTTCCGACTCGGGATCGTCCACCCCCACGACAATGCGGTCCGGGTGCAGGAAATCGGCGACCGCCGTTCCCTCGCGCAGGAACTCGGGGTTGGATGCCACGCGGAACAATTTCTCCTGCTGACGTCCGTAGACCGCGAGCGCGCGCTTGACTTGCTGGCCGGTCTGAATGGGAACCGTGCTCTTCTCGACCACCAATTTGGGCGTCCGTGCCACCTTGGCAATCAGGCGGGCAACGTTGTCGACGGCGCTCAGGTCGGCTTCGCCATTGGGCAGCGGTGGCGTGCCGACGCACACGAACAGCACGTCTCCCGATTTCGCCGCGTCCTCCAGATCGGACGAGAAGCGCAGCCGGCCGGCGGCGACGTTGGCTTCGACCACGCTGTCCAGGCCCGGTTCGTAAATCGGCAGCTTGCCGGTTTTCAGCGTCTGAACCTTGGCGGCATCGTTGTCGGAGCACAGCACCTCGTGTCCGATTTCCGCCAGGCATGCGCCCGTTACCAGCCCGACGTAACCACACCCGAAGATCGAAACCCGCAAGATCCCTCCTTAATCAACCAGAGTATATCGCGGCCGGCGCGCGACCGAATGAACCAGAAATGTGCCGCATCCGCAATAGCACGTCTCTGCGAATTCGATGCCGCACTTCGATCCCGCAAGAAGTGAATGGCAGCTAAGCCAAATTGGACGCTGGATGCACGCTTGCATTACGGATTGACACTGCCAGACAGCACATCAAGTACAATGCGCAGCCGGTGCGACGGTTCGCACCACGGTTGCGCACGATTCGAGAGTCGGGAAATAACCGGCAAACTCTACGGAGTAGGTATCCGTGCTGTCACCAGTGGCGTACGCTTGCTTTCAACCCATTGGGAGTTGACCCTCTGCACCGCGCTGAGGGAGTAAATGTATGTCGTGCCAGGCTTGACCCTCGTGTCCCTGTATCTTGTTCCCTTCACCGGAAGAGCGGTGATGCGCTGGGGCTTGGCACCAGATCCGGCGACGGCTCGATACACGTAATAACCGACGACGCCTTTGGTCGGGCTCGCCGTCCACCTCAAGTCGGCCCAATGGACTTTTGGTTCCTTCGGTTCCTTGGGTTCCTTGGACTCCGCTGAAGGGGTGGACTCCTTCTGACCCGCGGGCTCACTCATTGCCGGCGGTGCGGGGCGGGCAGGGACTTCCTGCGCTATCGTTGTTATTGATAACAAAAACGTCAGCACAGTGAGCGTAAGCGCAAGACTCGCCGTTAGACCCAACACTGTTCGGCAGCCATGAGCCCCGAAGCGGTTGTGACGGAGACGCAACAATCTGGTTTCCTTCCCAGGCAGAACCTGAGGGGTCGCTGGCGCCGCATTCTACATCAACCCATGATTGTCGAACGACATTTTCGGCTGCCGGACTGCCGGCCCGCGTCCCGCCAACTTAAGTATGTAAACATTCATAATCATTGGCGAACTCATTATTGACTGCTGTATAAGCATCCGCGTGGAAGGCAAGGCGCCAGCCATCAGTACGGTTGATGCACCCCCGTGTCCGAACTGGGAAGCGATTCGCCGATCCCGGTCAGGTCCCCCAACCTTCCACGTAAGGTGTTCCTGCGCATGGTCTTAACTCGTACCAAGTATTGCACTATCATTGCACCAAAACCGAACATTCCGGTTGATTGTCCGGCGCTGCTGCTGTAAGCTATATTTCCTCTCCCCCCGACCTTGTCGGGATTCTGCTCAGAGAGTACTCACATTGAAGCAGTGCGGGATCTCCATCAGTTGCTGGTTTGCTGTTGCCGTGCTGGCAGCAGCGCAAATCGGATGTGGAAACGAAATTGCGGCCTCCCCCAATTTTCCCAACCTCTTGAGGTTCGCCTGATGCGCCACGGGGTCGTCCGCAGGTGGAGTGCCTTAGTTCTCCCCTTCACATTTCTTCTGCCGGTCTGCGTCCGTGGTCAGGAAGTGACGGCGCAAGCCCCCTCCTCTGCCATAGTCGGCGTCAACGTGATGCGCCACCCGCGAGAGGAACACCTGACGCGCGGGAAGCCGTTTCATGGAGACGTGAGGACCTTGCCGCAGGTGCTCCCGACAAGGTTCGAGCGGCCGGAATTTGAGGAGCCGGCAGTCACGCCGGTGCCGTACCCGGGGGCCGCCGCCGTCGGGGCCGCCGCCGTCGCCCAAGGTGGCATGGCAACGTCGGCCGCAGCCGCAAACCTCAACGCTCCTGCCCCATCGCCGAGCAGCAGTTTCGAGGGACTCGATTTTGCCAACTGGGGGGCCGGCCATCCGCCCGACACCAACGGAGACGTGGGGCCACAACACTACATCCAGACCATCAACACCTCGGTCGGCATGTATCGCAAGAACGGCGTTCGCCTGGCGGCGTTCACGTTCAATTCGTTGATGAGCCAGGGCAGCTTTGGCAATCTGTGCGACACCGATAATTTCGGGGATCCGGTCGTCCTGTACGACACGTTTGAGGACCGCTGGATCATCACCGATTTTGCCTTCAAGCTCGACGGGTCGGGCAACATCATTGCTCCTTCGTACCAGTGCCTGGCAGTCTCCAAGTCGGGCGATCCGGTCGCGGGCGGCTGGAATTTCTATTCCATCAGTTCCACCAGCGGGTTCGGCGACTACCCCAAGTTCGGTATCTGGCCGGATGGTCTGTACATGTCGGCCAACATGTTTGGCTTTGGCGCCGGCGGTTCGTATCAGAACGTTCGCGTGTGGGCGTTCAACAAGGCGCAGATGTATGCCGGAGAGCCGACGGTCCAGATCCTCTCCTTCGATGCTCCGTCTGCCGAATTCACGCTGCTGCCCAGCAATGCCCGGCTGCAAACCGGGACGCCACCCGCAGGCAGCCCGAACTACTTCGCAGTTGTCTGGCAGTTTCTCAATGCAGTCAGCGTTTATAAGTTCCATGTGGATTGGACCAGCACCAGTTCGTCCACATTCAGCGGTCCATTCACCTCGCTGACGTCCACGTGGTGGGCGCAGTATCTCAACTCCAATGCCACCACCGTGCCGTCTCCCGCCAACCGGCTGGATTCGCTGTACCCCCGCCTGATGGTGCAGAACCAGTACACGAACCTCGGGGGAGTCGAATCCTTGTGGACCAGCCACACGGTTGGCGCGGGGAATCCAACCTCGAACGTCACCTCCACTCAGGCTGCGGTGCGTTACTACCAGGTGAAAGTCACCGGGGGGAGTGTTGAAGCCAGCGCCACCCAGTCCTTCACTTACAGCCCGGATTCCACCGTGTTTCGCTTCATGCCCAGCGTGGCTGTGGACCGCGCCGGGGACATGGCGATCGGATACTCGGCGTCCAACGCCACCTCGAATCCAGCCATTCGTTATGCGGGACGCCTCGCCGGCGATCCGCTGAACGCGATCACGCAGACGGAGCAATCGCTCCTCGAGGGGACGGGATCGCAGTCCGGAAGCTGCGGCGGGACCTGCGTGCGCTGGGGTGATTACAGCGCGATGGCGCTCGACGTCGATGGCTGCACCTTCTGGTACACCAACCTGTACTACCAAACCACTGGATTGAGCTTCAACACCCGCATCGGCACATTCAGTTTCCCGGGCTGCACGGCGGTGGCTACCGGTACGTTGCAGGGCACCGTGTCGGCGTTGGCGAGTAGCAGTCCGATCAGTGGCGCGACCGTGGAACTTGGGAGCAGGACAGCGACGACTGACGTGAATGGCAATTACAATTTCACCGGTCTTTCTTCCGGTGTTTATCCCAGTGTTGCGACCAGCTCTCCGGGTTACAACTCCCAGACGGCTGCGAATATCGTGGTCAGCGACGGCGCGATCACTACGCAGAACTTCTCCCTGACGCTGGCGCCCACCAGCGGCTGTTTCACGGATACGACGCAGGCGGACTTCCAAGCTGGCGTACCCACCAATTGCGACCTCACGACCAGCCCTGGCGACGTCATTCTGGTGAATACTGCGAACATCGATCAGCAAAACACCACGCTGGGCAACTCCGGCGTCGGAATTACGACCACGACGTGGGGAGGCCAGACGTTCACGCCCGCCGTAACGGGCCAGCTCACGCGAGCCGACATCAACCTGTTTTGCAGCGGATGCACCGGCACGACACCGGATCTCACACTCTCCGTCCGGGCAACGAGTGGAGGTCTGCCGACAGGCGCCGATCTGGCATCGGCCACGACTACGGGTTTCTCAAACGGCTCTGCGGTCTTCTACACCGCCAACTTCAGCAGTCCAGCGACATTGACGTCGGGAACGCAGTACGCGCTGGTGATTCGTCCGACTACGAACCCCTCCGCGGGAACCTACGCGCTGACCCGCAGCGGCACTTCGACCGCGGGCGCCGACGTCTATGCAGGCGGCGCCCGAGTATCGGGGGCCAGCAGTGGCACGGCTTGGTCAATTCAAACGACGGGTGGCGTCACCACCGATGCGGGCTTCAGGACCTACATGCAGGCCGGTTTTGCGTCCTCCGGCACCTTTGATTCTTCGACCAAAGATGCCAATCCGGCGCCAGGCGCGAATGTAAACTGGACCACCCTGTCATGGACGGCCGACACCCCAGCCGCTACCGCCATTCAATTCCAGGCGGCGTCCAGCAACAATGCGGATGGGCCATTCAATTTTGTCGGACCCGACGGCACGGCGGGGACGTTCTTCACCAACGGCGGGTCGCTGGCGCAATTCACCGGCCAACGCTACCTGAAGTATCAGGCCTCACTCAGCACCACGAGCGGCGCGGGCACCCCCACGCTGCACGACGTGAGTGTGTGCTTCAGCGACCTAGGCCCAACCACGCTGGTGGTGGCGGCAGCGTCGGGCCCGGTCGGCGGCACGGCTGATTTGTCCGCCACGCTGACTTCGGGCGCTACCGGTGTGAGCGGCAAGTCAATGAGCTTCAAGCTCAATGGAAACAGCGCCGGCAGCGCCATGACCGACGCCACTGGCAATGCGACGGTCGCCGCCGTGAGCCTCGCTGGAATCAGTGCAGGTAGCTATCCGGGCGCGGTGACCGCCGCCTTTGCGGGCGACTCGGTATACGGCGCAAGCAGCGGGTCAGGCACCTTAACCGTACAAAAGCTGGCTCAAACCATCACCTTTGGCGCATTGGCCAGCAAGACGTTTGGGAATCCTGATTTCGGCGTGAGCACTACCGCGTCGTCCGGACTCGCAGTGACCTTTGCGGCCAGCGGCAATTGCAGCGTGACCGGCTCGACGGTGCACATCACCGGTGCTGGCTCATGCACCATTACAGCCTCGCAGGCCGGCGACGGCACTTACAGTCCGGCGGCGAACGTGCAACAGTCGTTCTCGATTGCCAAGGCGGCACAGACGATCACCTTTGGCGCTCTTGCTAACAAGACGTTCGGTGTTCCTGACTTCGTCGTGAGCGCGACCGCGTCCTCTGGACTCGCGGTGACCTTTGCGGCCAGCGGCAATTGCACATTGACCGGCTCGACGGTGCACATCAGCGCTGCTGGCTCGTGCACCATCACAGCTTCGCAGGCCGGCGACGGCAACTACAACCCAGCCGCCGACCTCCCACGGTCGTTCTCGATTCTGACCTCGGGAGTGCTGCCAGCGAGCGGGTGGCGTGTACTGTACGTGGACAGCCAAGAGACCAGCTGCACCAACCAAGCGGCGACCAACGCTATCGACGGCAATCCTGGCACGATGTGGCATACCGAATGGTGCACCTCGGCGCCCGCGACGCCGCACGAGATTCAGATCGATCTCGGAGCCAGCTACACCATCAGCGGCTTCCAGTACTTGCCGCGGCAGGATCAGTACTTCAACGGAAATATCCGCAATTATGAGTTTTATGTCAGCACCGACGGTGTGAACTGGGGGACACCAGTATCGACCGGGACGCTGATCGCCAGCACCTCCGACAAGACGCAGAAACAGGTGACCTTCACGGGCGCGGCAGGACGCTACGTGCGGCTGCGGGCGCTGACGGAAGTCAATGGCGGTCCGTGGACGAACGTGGCGGAGCTGAATGTGCTGGGATTAGTCCCAACCACGCTGGCGGTGGCGGCAGCGTCGGGCCCGGTCGGCGGCACGGCTGATTTATCCGCCACGCTGACTTCGGGCGCTACCGGTGTGAGCGGCAAGTCACTGAGCTTCAAGCTCAATGGAAACAGCGTCGGCAGCGCCATGACCGACGCCTCTGGCAATGCGACGGTCGCCGCCGTGAGCCTCGCCGGAATCAGTGCAGGCAGCTATCCGGGCGCGGTGACCGCCGCTTTTGCGGGCGACTCGGTATACGGCGCAAGCAGCGGGTCAGGCACCTTAACCGTACAAAAGCTGGCTCAAACCATCACCTTTGGCGTATTGGCCAACAAGACGTTTGGTGATCCTGACTTCGGCGTGAGCGCTACTGCGTCCTCCGGACTCGCAGTGACCTTTGCGGCCGGCGGCAATTGCAGCGTGACCGGCTCGACGGTGCACATCACCGGTGCAGGTTCATGCACTATTACAGCCTCGCAGGCCGGCGACGGCACTTACAGTCCGGCGGCGAACGTGCAACAGTCGTTCTCGATTGCCAAGGCGGCACAGACGATCACTTTTGGCGCTCTTGCTAACAAGATGCTGGGTGACTCTGATTTCACCGTGAGCGCGACCGCGTCCTCTGGACTCGCGGTGACTTTTGCGGCCAGCGGCAATTGCTCCGTGACCGGCTCGACGGTGCACATCAGCGGTGCCGGCTCGTGCACCGTCACGGCTTCGCAGGCCGGCGACAGCAACTACAACCCAGCCGCCGACGTCCCACGGTCGTTCTCGATTCTGACCTCGGGAGTGCTGCCAGCGAACGGGTGGCGTGTGTTGTACGTGGACAGCCAAGAGACCAGCTGCACCAACGAAGCGGCGACCAACGCTATCGACGGCAATCCCGCCACGATGTGGCATACCCAATGGTGCAACTCGGCGCCCCCGACTCCCCACGAGATCCAGATTGATCTGGGGGCTAACTACACCATCAGCGGCTTCCAGTACCTGCCGCGGCAGGACAACTACTCTGCGGGCAACATCGCCAATTACGAGTTTTACGTCAGCATGGACGGGGTGAACTGGGGGACAGCCGTTGCCAGTGGCACGCTGATGACCAGCGCCTCCGATCACACGCAGAAGCAGGTGACCTTCGCCGGCACGGCGGGACGCTACGTGCGGCTGCGGGCGCTGACGGAAGTCAATGGTGGTCCGTGGACGAACGTGGCGGAGCTGAATGTGCTGGGATCGGCGGTGACGACCAGCGGGCCGCAGGTGGGGAGTCTGACGCTGAGTCCGGCTTCGATTGCGGGTGGCGGCACGACCAGCACGGCCACGGTCACGCTGACCAGTGCGCCGCTTTCCTACGCCACGGTCACACTGGCCAGCAGCAACACGGCGGCGACGGTGCCGGCGACGGTCACCGTGAATGCGGGCGCGACGAGCGCGAACTTCACCGTCACCAGCGCGTCGTCGGTGAATGCGACAGCGTCGTCGGTGATCAACGCCAGCTACAACGGCTCCACCGCAGCGGCGCTGCTGACCGTGACGCCGGGGGCCTCATCGGCGGCGCCGATTCCGCGCAGCGGGTGGCGTGTACTGTACGTGGACAGCCAAGAGACCAGCTGCGCCAACCAACCGGCGACCAACGCTATCGACGGCAATCCCGGCACGATGTGGCATACCCAATGGTGCACCTCGGCGCCCGCGACGCCGCACGAAATTCAGATCGATCTCGGAGCCAGCTACACCATCAGCGGCTTCCAGTACCTGCCGCGGCAGGATCAGTACTCCAACGGAAATATCCGCAATTATGAGTTTTATATCAGCACCGACGGGGTGAACTGGGGGACACCAGTATCGACCGGGACGCTGATCACCAGCACCGCCGACAAGACGCAGAAACAGGTGACCTTCCCCGGCATGACGGGGCGGTACGTGCGGCTGCGGGCGCTGACGGAAGTCAATGGCGGACCGTGGACCAATGCGGCGGAGATCAACGTGCTCGGCACGGCGGCCACAAGCACGATTCCAAGTGCCGGCTGGCGACTGTTGTACGTGGACAGCCAAGAGACCAGCTGCGCCAACGAAGCGGCGACTAACGCCTTCGACGGCATTCCCGCCACGATGTGGCATACCGAATGGTGCCACTCGGCGCCCGCGACGCCGCACGAGATCCAGATTGATCTGGGGGCCAGCTACTCCATCATCGGCTTCCAGTATCTGCCGCGGCAGGATCAGTACTTCAACGGCGACATCGCCAATTATGAGTTCTACGTCAGCGCCGATGGGGTGAACTGGGGCAACCCGGCGTCGAGTGGGACCCTGATTACCAATTCCGCCGATCACAGCCTAAAGCAGGTGACGTTCGCCGGCGTCAATGGGCGCTATGTGCGTTTCCGTGCGCTGAGCGAAGTCAAGGGCGGGCCGTGGACGTCAGTGGCGGAATTGTATTTGCTCGGCTCGGCCGTGGCGGCCAGCGGCCCGCAAGTTGCCAGTGTGATGCTGACTCCCGCGTCGATTGCTGCAGGCGGGAATACCAGCACGGGGTCGGTGACCCTGACCAGCGCGCCGTTAACCGATGTCTCCATAACCCTCACCAGTAGCAGCCCGGGTGCGGCGACGGTGCCGGCGACGGCAACCGTGAGCGCAGGCACAATAACCGCGAGCTTCCCCGTGACTTCTGCTTCTGACGTGAGCACGACGGTGACCTCAGTTATTGGCGCTGCCCTCAACGGATCGAACGGAACGGCCATCCTGACCGTCACCCCGCCTTCGCTGACCCCTGTTCCCCAAAGTGGATGGCGTGTGCTGTACGTGGACAGCGAGGCGACCTGCGGCAATGGCGGCGCGGCCAACGCCATCGACGGCAATCCCGGCACGGCGTGGTTCACGGAATGGTGCAAATCGTCGCCTCCGACGCCCCACGAGATCCAGATTGATCTGGGCGCCAGCTACACCATCAGCGGCTTCCAGTACCTGCCGCGGCAGGATCAGTACAGCAACGGCAACATCGCCAATTACGAGTTCTACGTCAGCACGGACGGGGTGAACTGGGGGACAGCCGTTGCCAGTGGCACGCTGATGACCAGCGCCTCCGATCACGCGCAAAAGCAGGTGACCTTCGCCGGCACGGCGGGACGCTACGTGCGGCTGCGGGCGCTGACGGAAGTCAATGGTGGTCCGTGGACGAACGTGGCGGAGCTGAACGTGCTCGGAACGCCGGTCTGGTCCGGCCTCCTCGCCCCGAGCCGGGCGATTAACTGGAGCAGCGCCGGAGTCACCGGCGGCATCCCCAACCGCACCACCGTCTGTGCGACGATCAATCCCTACGTTGGGTCCGCCGATGCCATCAACACCGCCATTGCCAATTGCCCGAGCGGTCAAGTCGTGTATCTAAATGCGGGCATCTACCATCTCTCCACCGGCATCGTGATGCACGAAAACGTGACCTTGCGCGGAGCTGGAGCCGACCAGACATTCCTGGTTTTCACACTCAGCGACGTTGCCATCTGCACGATTATGCCGACGGACATTTGCTTCCAAAATCAGCCCCTGGACTACGGCAGTAACGAGGTTCAGCCGGGGGGCAGTAAGTCAGCGACGTGGACCGCGGGGTACGGGAAGGGGACGACGCAAATCACGTTAAGCAACATCGGCAGCTCAGGTCTGTCTGTGGGTCAGTATATCTTCTTGGACCAGGCCAACGACATTGCCGACAATGGAAGTTTCTTCGTTTGCGATGCCACCAGTCCGTTCGCCTGCTCCGCTCAAGGCAGTTCACCGGGGCGCACCGTCGGCGGGGTAGACCGCAACCAGATCCAGATCGTCAAGATCACCGCTTGCACTCCGTCCTGCACGAGCGGAAGCACGTTCACTATCACTCCGGGCCTATACGCCGGCAACTGGAGCGCAGCGAAAAATCCTGGCGCTTGGTGGATGTCGCCGATCCAGTCCGCGGGACTCGAAGACCTCTCGATCGATAACAGCAATAATGGAGCCTTCACGGGAGGAGCGGTTATGCTCGCGGGAGCGATGAATTGCTGGATCAAGGGCGTACGTTCGATCTCCCCGGGCTACTACCGCAATCACGTGTGGCTTTTCCAGTCGGCGCACAATACTGTGCAAGACAGCTATTTCTACGGAGTGCTGGGAACGAGCAGCTACGGCGTTGAATCTGGCATCGCGTCGGATGACCTGATCATGAACAACATCTTCCACAACGTCGATACGCCGCTGCTGGCGGGTACCTCCGAAGGGGATGTGTACGGCTACAATTTCTCAATCAACGATAATTACAGCGGGGCGCCGAGTTTCTTGAGCCCGAGCGCCGACGTGCATGGTGCTGGATCGATTTACAACCTTTTGGAAGGCAACAATGGCAACGGATTCCGGGCTGACGTCATCCAAGGCACCGGCGGCCTCAACACCCTGTTCCGCAACCGATATAACGGGTGGGAATCCGGCAAGACGCAATCGCTTAACCCGATCATAATCAACTCGTATAACAGGTACGAGAACTTAATCGGCAACGTTCTAGGCCAGTCCGGAGTGCAGACTGCCTATCAAAACAGCGACGTTCCCATCTACGACATCGGCCGTCGGAGATTGTTGCGACGGCATCGTGATTGCCGACGATTCGATCGTCGTTTCCACCATGATGCGCTGGGGAAACTACGACACCGTGAACCGAGCAAATCGCTTCTTGGCGTCGGAAGTGCCGAGCGGAATTGGCGCCTACGCCAACCCCGTTCCGGCCGGCGACACCCTGCCGCCGTCGTTCTTTCTGAACGCAAAGCCGAGCTGGTGGGGCACCATGCCCTGGCCGGCGGTCGGCCCCGATGTGACCGGTGGGGACATCCCGGATATCGATGGTCACGCCTATAAACTTCCGGCGCAACTTTGCTACGACAACGCTACCAAGGACGCTAATGGGATTCTAATCGATTTCAATGCTGATCGTTGCTACGCCGCCGCAGCCGGGCCTCCTGGGTCCTCAGCGCTGGCAGTCACGCCGACGGAGATCTCTTTCGGAGATGTGCCTGTCGGAAATACACAGTCCCTGGCAATCACCATTTCGAATCCAGGCACGGCCAGTACCATCGTGTCCGCTGGCACAGTGAGTGGAATTGGATTTGCAATTGTCAGTCCGACTTTCCCGCTGGCGTTAGCTGCCGGAGCGAATCAGGTGGTAACGATTTCCTTCGCGCCGCAATCGATCGGTTCGATCACCGGCGGTGTGACATTCACCAGCAATGCGGCGTCTTCCCCGGTAGTTTCGCTGGTTGCGAGCGGCAACGGCATCACCCCAATCACTTGCTTCACCGTGGCTCCCACGGATGTATCGTTCGGGACAGCAATACTGGGGTTCACGTCGCTGCAGAGCGTTACGCTATCCAACACAGGTAACACACCGCTGACCCTGTCCAGCACTACGGTGACAGGCACCGGGTATAGCGTCACCAGCCCCGATCTGCCAATAACAATCCCGGTCGGCTTCAGCCAGCCGATTACGATATCGTTTACACCGCCGGGGGCCGGTCCATCCTCCGGCACCGTAACTTTCAACACGAATGCTACTTGCACTCCAACGCCACCCGTCGCATTGCTGACGGGCACGGGAGGGTTTGCCTCCGGCCACACGGCGACTCTCAATTGGACAGCGAGCACAACCCCTACGGTCGTCGGTTACAACGTGTATCGGTCAACGACATCGGGATCCCTGTTCCAGAAAATCAACTCTGCGCCGGTGACGGGAACAACGTTCGTCGATTCCAGTCTCGCCAGCGGCCAGACATATTTCTGGGTAGTGACGGCAGTGGATGGGAGTGGAAACGAAAGCAGCTTCTCAACTCAGGTGTTCGCCACAATTCCCACACCGTGAATCGCGTCGCATTGAGAATGGGCCCTACTCGCGCGAGTCGGGCCCGGCGTGTTGGGCGCTAATTCGCCCCAGCCCCCGCCATTGACGGCACCGGGCAGACGGCTGCGGTGGTCGCTCGCAGCAACGTCAACCATTCCGGCCGGATTGTGTTCGCCGACTAATAGTGTCTGAGTCGGCGGCACCCGGTTCATGGACACACAAGCAATCCGAGCCTGTACTGGTCATCTACCAAAAGCAGTGTGACCAACGGCGCTCTCTTACTTTCGCGAACGACAGCGCTCTCGGCGTTCTCATGCGCTGGCCGCGCTCCAGCTCAATCATCAGAACTAACATGTAATCCGACTACTGACAAAATAGCGATTTGCAACCAGCTACGAAGCGCTTGACCGGTGGGGTATAAGAGCCATTAATGGCTGGGGCCCTTCCACATGAAACTTGCCGCGCACTGACTCTTCCAGCCCCCAACAGGGGCAATCCGGGCCGCATTCGTGACCGGGGGCCCGAAGCTCAACATAGACAACGACAAACTGCAGGGTATGATCCAACGCTGCCTCCATTTGCACTGGTTGTTGGAGCTTCGCGAATGCGTTTGCAAGATGATTACCACTTAATGTCGTTGACTTTAAAAGGAAATGACAGCAGTGGAAAACGTTTTCCACGTAATAGTTACGTTAATAGCGAAAAATGCCACGAGCGACGGGTTGGGAACGGGCGAGAAGGGTGGAATTGTGCGTTGATCGATGCGGTTTTCAGCTTGCGCTTCAGTTCCACGTTCAAGAAACGCGGTGCAAAAATGCTTTTTTCGTTACGAAAAGGGATGACGAACCAAATCAAGCAACAGTTTTTCCAATTCGAAGATTTCGGTTCGAGTGCCACCTCGCGTTAGCCACCACCGGTCGGGATCGAATGCTGAGTAGTGCGAGGGCTGAACCGTGACGCTGGTCTGGTGGCCTTTCATGGAACGCCGCAGCACGCGGGCGAGCCGTCGCGAGTGGTCCGATGTCGTCACCACTACGACCGAGCGGTACTGGCGCTGGTCGCACCAGGCAGGAAGAACATCGCCCTCCTCCTCGCTTCCCGCCACAGTTCTTGCGATTTGCTCAAGGTTGTCGATGCCAAGCGATCGGAGCTGGCGAGTGGAAACCGCGGCAGCATCCTCGTACGGAATTCCCCGGCGGAGAAACTCCCGGTCCACTATGGGACTCGGGGGGTCGGCAAAAACCGCGACGCGCTTCGACACGCCATTGTGGACAAGGTCGGCCGCCTCCAGCGTCCCGGCGCCATCGGCATCAACCGCAACCACGATGATGTCGGCGGACTTGGCGGGAGGCTGGCGCAGAACAAGTGCCCATCCGGCAGACCGCAGAATGTGGCTTCGAATCGCCGGTACACCAATGGCAATACAGCTCGACAGCACGACAACCGCTAGAATCCGAATCCATCGCTGGACGCGAGCACGCATTAGAGCAGAATCACTAATGGACCCGCCCAGTTTCGCCCAGTGTGGCGCCGGCTACGGAAGGGGAGGTTCGAGAAGCCTCCTGGTAGGCCATCACGATGAGGTCAGCTCTGCGACCCACACCGAATTTCCGCAAAAGGTTGGAGACATGGAACTTGACGGTGCGTTCGGAAATGTTCAGTCGACTCCCGATTTCCTTATTCGAGAGGTTTTCCAGCAGAGCCTGGATGACTTCCTTTTCGCGCCGACTCAGCCGCGCGCGGGAGGACATGGCCGCACCATGTGTCGTCTTGGCGAGAACGGAATCGACAAACCTGGACAGCAACGTCCGCGGCACCCAATATCCGCCCGCATCAATTGACTGCAGGGCACGCTGGAGCTGATCCGCAAGTTGTGCATGCTGCAGAAGACCCTTCACACCCAGTCGAAGCAGCGGAAAAGCGACGTCCTCACTGAAATCGCCACCGACCAGGAGCACGCGGGCGTTGGGATACCGTTCCATTACCTTTGCCACCAGGGATTCGGTCGCCATCCGGTTGCCATCGAAATCGACGACATACACGCTTGCACGTGGAAGCGAAGCTTTGTCTGAAAGCTGCGGCTCGACTCTCTTGGGCTGAACGCGAGCGGGAATCGTGCTGAGCAACCGCTGAAACTCTGCCAGCACGAGTGGGTGGTTCGCCAGCAGGCAGACGGAGATTTTCCGGGTTGATGCCAGCGGTATTGGCATGTCGTGAATCGTCAGAATAGCGCAAAACCGTGGTGTGGGCAATCCTCGGCAGGCGCCCTGATTGCATAAGAAGGAAGACCCAAAACGGGCACTTGCAGGGTAGTTGCGACCGCGCAACTCGGGATCATCTCCTCGACTGGTTCCGGTCCCCACGGTACTGCGACAACGCTGCGGTTCGCTGGTTCGGCCCTTGGCACCCACGCTCGACCCCCATCGAACATCGCCTGGCAGCGGAATGCGCGGCAAGCTGGACCTTAGTACAGGTGAAGGACAGCAACGCGTTGCTGTCCCTTTTCTGACACCCTGTCCAGTAGTTTCGCCGCGTGGTCTCTCCTAACCTTGCAGGAAAGCAATCTTATTAGGAGATGTGCTCATGCGGGCTACGCGGCTCATTCTTATCGTAGCGGTCGTCGTTGCGGTCACCCTCCCCTTGGCAGCCTATAATTTGCCGTCCATCACGTCGATTGCGCCTAGTGCGGTCCCCGCTGGTTCCGGCAGCTTCACTCTTACGGTTTCGGGCTCATACTTCAATGGCAGGGACAAGATTACCTGGAACGGCGTGCGGCTCACCACGACGCTGGTGTCGCTGACGCAGGCCCAGGCAGTGGTTCCGGCTAACTACGTGGCCAGTGCCGGTAATGCCAACGTAGCGATATGGGATTCCCGGTCGGGTACGTTTTCCAGTGCGGTGACCTTCACGATCACTGCCGGTACGCCCGTCGGTGTCAGCATTGCACCGGGTAGCTCTGCATTAAGCCCGGGCAGCCCGCAGCAATTCACCGCCGCCGTCAGCGGCACAACCAACACTGCCGTGACCTGGTCGGCGAGCGGTGGAACCATATCGTCCACCGGGTTGTACACCGCCCCCAGCGCCGTCAGCACGGCGCGGGTGCTGCCGGACGCAGTTGGACCGAGTCCGGCAGGCGCCTCGGTCGGGCACGGCTCAACGGTGAGCTGGCTGCACACGGCTTCTGGCTCCAACCGCCTTGTGACGGTCGGCTGTTCGCTTGGCAAACTCGACATCCCGCCATTCACGCTGTCGGCGACCTACGGCGGCATCAGCATGCTCAGCGACCCCGTCAGCTTGAGGAAGGTCAACGCCAGGGGGGACGGAGCGGTGCAGATGTTCTACCTGGCCGCCCCGCCCACCGGTCAACAAACGGTGATGGTAACGCTATCGGGAACGACGGCGGACTTGGAGTGCGGGTCGGTGAGCTTTACCGGTGTCGATCAATTGACTCCTCTTCGCCACACCGCCACCAGTACTGGATATAGCAGCACGCCCTCGATAACGATCAGCAGCGCTATCGGGGACATGGTCGTAAACACGATCGACTATGGATGCTCGGGTGGCAGCTCGGCACAGACGCTGGCATGGATGAAGCAAATCAATTGTTCTACTGGCGGCAGCAACGGAGCTCAATCGATAGCCGCTGGTGCAGCTTCGGTGGGGATGAACTACCTGATTGCCAACGACCAGTGGGGCATGGTGGCTGCGGACATCGCTGCGGCAGCAAGCGCCAACACCTCCGCTGCGGCACCTAGCGCCAACACCCCCGCTGCGGCACCTAGCGCCAACTCCTACACGGTCACAGCTACCAGTGTGGCCGATCCGACCAAGTCGGCCAGCGCTGTTGTGACTGTTAGCACGGATTCCTCCCCTGTGGTTAGCGTTAGCGTCTCGCCCACCACCGCGACGGTGACCACCGGCGGCACGCAACAGTTCACCGCCGATGTGAGCGGCACAACCAATACCGCGGTAGCTTGGTCGGCATCCGGTGGAACGGTTTCCTCGGCCGGCCTGTACACCGCACCCAACACCGCCGGCAACTACGTGGTCACGGCCACAAGCGCTGCCGATGCGACCAAGAGTGCCAGCGCCAGCGTGAGCGTTTCTGCGCCGGTCACGGTCAGCGTCAGCGTTGCACCCACGAGTGCGACGGTGACGACCGGCGGCACGCAACAGTTCACCGCCATAGTTAGCGGTTCCACCAATACCGCCGTGACCTGGTCGGCGACCGCTGGGACGGTTTCCTCGACCGGTCTCTATACCGCGCCGGGCTCCGCCGGCACCTACACCGTCAAGGCCACGAGTGCCGCCGATCCGACCAAGAGTGCCAGCGCCAGCGTGAGCGTTTCTGCAGCGGTCACGGTCAGCGTCAGCGTTGCTCCAACCAGCACAACAACGACCACCAACGGCACGGCGCAATTCACCGCCACAGTTAGCGGCTCCACCAATACCGCCGTGACCTGGTCGGCGACCGCCGGGACGGTTTCCTCGACCGGTCTTTACACTGCGCCGGGCACCGCCGGCACCTACACCGTCACGGCCACGAGCGCTGCCGATACAACCAAGAGTGCCAGCGCCAGCGTGAGCGTTTCTGCAGCGGTCACGGTCAGCGTCAGCGTTGCTCCAACCAGCACAACGATGACCACCGGCGGCACGCAACAGTTCGCCGCCACAGTTAGCGGCTCCACCAATACCGCAGTGACCTGGTCGGCGACCGCCGGGACGGTTTCCTCGACCGGTCTCTACACCGCGCCGAGCACCGCCGGCACCTACACCGTCAAGGCCACGAGTGCCGCCGATCCGACCAAGAGTGCCAGCGCCACTGCAACCGTTACTGCGCCAGTCAGCGTCAGCCTCACACCGAACAACACGACGATGACCACCAACGGCACGGTACAGTTCACCGCCACGGTAACGGGTTCGACGAACACGGCTGTGACCTGGTCGGTGGCCAGCGGTAGCGGGACGGTCTCGACCAACGGCCTTTATACCGCCCCATCCACGGCAGGCACCGCTTCGGTGGTTGCCACCAGCGTGGCCGATCCCAGATCCAGCGCCCTGGCCAACATAACCATCAACGCACCGGTCACCGTGCTCTTGTCAGCTTCCCCGACCTCGGTTGCATTCGGGTCGGTGCTGGTGGGAGGGTCGGGCAGCCACGCGCTGACGCTTAGCAATACCGGCAACTCGGCGGTAACGGTCTCATCGGCCAGCTTCACCGGTTCGGGGTTCGGTCTCAGCGGTATTACCTTCCCGTTCACGCTGGCCGCGGCGGCCAGCAAGAATGGCAGTTTGACCTTTGCGCCCTCCAGCAGCGGCACGGCCTCGGGCAGTGTCTCGTTCGTGAGCAATGCGACGAACTCGCCCGCAACGGTGGCGCTCAGCGGCTCGGGCACGACCCCGGTCCAGCACACGGCCACGTTGAATTGGCAGGCCAGCGGTTCATCCGTCACCGGTTTCAATATCTACCGATCGACCAACACCGGTGGGTCATACACACGGATGAACAGCACGACGAGCACAACGCCAAGTTATGCAGATTCCTCTGTGCAATCGGGACAGACCTACTACTACGTGGTTACCCAATTGGACAATACAGGAATGGAGAGTGGGTACTCGAGTCAGGTGACGGCGGTGATTCCCACGCCGTAAGGCCCTAGCCGAGCTGGTTGCAGCGCAAATCGGTTGTCGCGAGGTCGGTTGATGAAGCTGTTATGGAAAGCCCTACACGTGGTGCTGCTCATCACCCTAACGCTGATCCATTCAGGTTGCGGCGGAGCAGCCGGCGCGGGTTCAACGACAACACCGAAAACGAGCGGCGCTGCTGGGACGGTTAGCGTCAGCGTCGCCCCAACCAGCACGACGCTTGCTGTCAATGGCACCGTGCAGTTCACCGCCACGGTAGGCGGCACCAGCAACACCGCGGTGAGTTGGAGCGTGGCCAGCGGCGGAGGGACGGTGTCCAGCAGCGGTGTGTACACTGCCCCGGCTTCGGCCGGCACAGCTACGGTGATGGCCACCAGCGTCGCGGATCCCAGCAAGACTGCCACCGCCACCGTGACTATCACTGCGGCCAGCGGCTCGACGATCAGCGTCGGTATTTCGCCTAATAGCACAACGCTGACCACCGGCGGCACGCGACAATTCACCGCCACCGTCAGCGGCACCACCAATACCGCGGTGACCTGGTCGGTGGCCAGCGGTGGCGGGACGGTGTCTGCCAGCGGGCTCTATACGGCGCCGTCGACTGCCGGCACAGCTACGGTACTGGCCACCAGCGTGGCCGATCCCAGATCCAGCGCCCTGGCAAACGTAACCATCAACGCGCCGGGCACTGTGCTCTTGTCAGCTTCCCCGACCTCGGTTGCATTCGGGTCGGTGCTGGTGGGAGGGTCGGCCAGCCACGCGCTGACGCTTAGCAATACCGGCAACTCGGCGGTAACGGTCTCATCGGCCAGCTTCACCGGTTCGGGGTTCGGTCTCAGCGGTATTACCTTCCCGTTCACGCTGGCCGCGGCGGCCAGCAAGAATGGCAGTTTGACCTTCGCGCCGTCCAGCAGCGGCACGGCCTCGGGCAGTGTCTCGTTCGTGAGCAATGCGACGAACTCGCCCGCAACGGTGGCGCTCAGCGGCTCGGGCACGACCCCAGTCCAGCACACGGCAATGCTGAGCTGGCAAGGCAACTCGACAGCGACTGGCTACAACGTGTATCGCTCAACGGTGACGGGTGGGCCGTATACGCGATTGAACAGCGCGCTAAACGCCACTGCCAGTTACGCGGACTCCACCGTGGCCTCAGGACAGACTTACTACTTCGTGGTCACGGAGGTGGACAGCTCAGGAATGGAGAGCGGGTACTCGAGCCAAGCGACGGGGGTGATTCCTACGCCTTAGCTTCAAGGTTCAATCGTTCGGGATCACGGCCACGACCTGGTTCGAAAATTTGCTTTCAACACCAGCTGCGGTCACAGCCGTCGTGACGTAGTAGTAAGTCGCGCCGGCCTCAACATCGGTGTCGACGTACGATGGATCGGGATGAACCGCGGAGTTGATTCGGGTGTACGAGCCGCCAGGTTTCGTCCGATAAATGTTGTAGCCCTTCACCGCCGACGTGCTCGGTTTCCACGACAACTTGGCCGAATGTGCGGAAGCTGCCTTCTTAGGCGAGCTGAGGCGGGAGTAGCCTCTAAAACTGATGGCTATGCCGATGAGAAGGAGTAGAGCGACTCCTGCGAGGCGTGCGGGTTGGAAACTGCCCTTCAAATCCCATTCTCTGACAAACTAGCAATGCCGTGCCGTTTAACGGCCGGCCGGGCTGGTTGCAGGCGCGATATACCGGAGCAGTTTCGCGGGGTTGCCGGCGACAATCGCGTTCGCCGGCACGTCCTTGGTGACGACACTGCCGGCGCCGACAATCGCATTCTCGCCGATGGTAACTCTGGAGAGGATGGTGGATCCGGAGCCGATGGAGGCCCCCTTCTTCACCACCGTGGTCTCAACCTTCCAGTCGGCTTCGGTCTGCAACTGACCGCCGGCGGTCGCGCGCGGGTAAGCATCGTTGATAAACGTCACGCTGTGGCCGACAAAGACATCGTCCTCCACGGTCACACCTTCGCAGATGAAGGTGTGGCTGGAGATCTTGCAATTGCGGCCGACGGTGGCTTTTTTCTGGATCTCGACGAATGCGCCAATCTTGGTGTTGTCGCCGATTTCGCATCCGTACAGGTTGATGAACTTTGAGAGCTTAACGTCTTTGCCGAGCTTGACGTCGGGTGCGATACAAACGAATTCGCTCATAGCTGGACTATGTTACCGCGTTTCTTGATGGATTCGTCAGCCGCTTCCAGCATCTTGACGATCCGCAATCCGGCATGGCCGTCGTTAATCGGCGATTTGCCGGTGGCAATGCATTCGAGGAAGTACTCAAGCTCAAGCTTCAGGGCTTCGGTCTGCTCGATCTGCGGCGCCCACATGTCGCCGCAGCGGTAGCTGACGAGCATGTCGTATACGCCTTCGCGGGTCTTCATCTGGACGCCCTTATCGTACACCTTGATCTTCTCATCGGCTTCCAGGTCGTTCCACACGAGCATCTTCTTTTCGCCGCCGACCAGAGTCGTGCGCACCTTTACCGGCGAAAGCCAATTGACGTTCACATGGGCGATAACTTTGTTGGGATAGTACACCGTCAGGTAAGCGACATCCTCCACGCCATTGACGTGGTTCTGGCCGGTGGCGACGATCGCTTCCGGCTTGGACTCGATCAGGTAATCCATGATCGAGAGATCATGCGGCGCCAGGTCCCACACGACGTTCACGTCGTGCTGGAACAGGCCCAGGTTGACGCGCGTGGAATCGTAATAGTAGAGCTCGCCGAGAACGCCCTGGTCGATCAACTGGCGGATCTTGCGCACCGCGCCGGTAAACAGGAAGGTGTGGTCGACCATGATCTTGAGGTTCTTGCGCTCCGCGATTTCGACCAACTCCGCGGCCTGGGCAACCGAGGCTGTAAATGGCTTTTCAACAAAAACGTGCTTGCCATTGAGCAGCGCTGCCTTGGCTAATTCAAAATGTGAGCAAACCGGTGTGACCACGGCGACAACGTCGATTTGAGGGGAACGAATCACCCCGGCGACATCGGTAGTTACTTCCATTCGCGGATGTGCTTTGGCGACCTTGGCAAGCGCTTCCGGACGCGAGTCGCACACCACGGTCACCCGCGAGTGCTCTTGGATGTCAAAATTGCGAACGATATTCGGTCCCCAATAGCCGTAACCGATGACGCCTACACGAAGAGCGTTGGCCTTGAGAGATGCCGGGGGGACTGCCCAGGGGGCTACGCTGGCTCCAGCTCGAACCCCAGCAGTCGGTGACTGTACTGTTTCCGCGCCGGCCGTTTCAGGCGTTGGCCCCGTCCATGTCGACATAATCCCTGCTCCTCCATTACCCCAGCTGTTCGCTGCATGGGTAGGAGCAATCTGCGTGCCACCAAGACGCTTGTCAGAAAACGGCGCCAAAGATGTAAGCTGCTGATAATTAAGGCCCATGCCATGGAGCACTTTTTGTTGCTGGCAGATGAGGTGTGCAATCATCTGCACACAAAGGAAGAGGTTTGTCTTGTGGACCCCTTGCGGCCACGATAATACAAAGGTGATGTACCTGGAGATGCTCACCCGGGAAGTTGCGTGGTTGGCGAGAACGCGCCGGACCAGACCGGCGCCGCTAAAGCAAGTAGCGCTGTCAGTGCTGTGTCCGCTGGTGCATCGCCATTCGGCGCGCCCCTAGCCTCGCCGCGTGGTTGCGGCATCCTCCCCAACGAATTGACGGATGATCTCCGGGAGCGCAACCTGCGCCGTCCAACTTGGGTAATCAGCCCGGAATCGCCGCTGGTCGCTGATATAGCAGATTTGGTCTCCCAAGCGGTTCTGATCGATGGATTCGGTTCTAAATACCATTGAAATGCTCGGGGCGTGCGTAATCCCAGCGTGTGTCCAGTTCCCGGAGAGGAAGTTCGTTAGGAGAGTCCCCGTAGACCTTGCTGGTGCTCATGAAAACGAATGGCGAGTCGGCGCAGAACTGGTTGAGGTCAGCTTCCGTGAGTTTGGTGTCCCGGTCTGGATGATCGTGCGGTAGTTACGCTTCCAGGCGGCTCTCATTTCCTTTCAAAAGTTTGCAACCGATTCTACCAATAGTCGAGCTGCGAACCACCCATCAACCTTTAACTTATGGATGAGGCGCCCTCGGACCGAACCCAGAATTCCACCACATTCCGGTACAGGCCCCACGAACTTCAAACAAGCAGTAAGTGACTCAGCATTCTAGGGTTGCAATGGTTTCTATCGTTCATCCCATGGCTTTTCCTAATAGCCCGCTGAGCGGGCAGCAAAGAGCGGAATATGGAACGGCTTCTTTGGAGGGTACCGTTCCTAAAGTGGAAGGAAACTGCATGCTTCAATGTTGCAAAAATGTTGCTAAGCTTTTGCAGTAGGAAGGAAAAAGATTGGTTTTGAATGATTCTAAACGCCTTATGGCTGAAATGATTGGCAATCCACGTGCTTTCCTCATAAACGCCACTCCCAGGATGTGCTGACAGGACCCAGGAAATCGCTGTATCCGTCATCGCGAAAATGTGTCGACTCTGCACGCCGGAGAGAAACTGAAATGTCATCGCTGCGTTCGTGGTTCTTCTCAGCCGTAATTCTATTGCTTGGCGTTCTCGCGATCATTCCGACAGTGGCATTGGCCCAGGCGCCAGTCACCGACGATACGTTTGTCACGCAGGCCAGCGGCGACAGTAACTACGGCAACCAGAGCGCGTTGGCTCTGCAGGCGGGTGCGCAGCCCACCTACACCTACGTGCGGTTCAATCTGTCGCAGGTGCCGGCGGGTTCCACCGTGACCAAGGCGACGTTGCGGTTGTTTGTCACCGCCGTTACCACCCCGGGCGCGTTCGACATTCGCCTGGCAGGCGGGCCGTGGTCGGAGTCCGCTCTGACCTGGAATAGCCAGCCCGGGTCAGGGCCGGGCTCGCTGGTGGTCGGCGGCGGCTGCGCCAATCCGATTCCCGCGACTGCCGATCCCACGCATCCGCTGTGCATTACCACCGGCCAGGTCGATGGCTACGTCATCATCGACATTACTTCACAGGTGCAGGCGTGGATCACAAATTCCGCTTCCAACTACGGAATCGTTTTGGTCCCGACATCCGGCTACTCGACCTCGGTGGCGTTTGACAGCAAGGAGAGCAGTGCGACCAGCCATGATCCGGCCCTGGACATCATTCTCGCCGGAGCCCAAGGCCCGGTGGGTCCGCAGGGTCCGCAAGGTGTTGCAGGTTTGACCGGCGCAACCGGCCCGACTGGCCCCGCGGGTCCGCAAGGTCCGAAAGGTGACCCTGGCCTCAATTTCAAGGGAGCATGGGGTAGCACCTCCGCTTACGGAATTGGCGACGTGGTGACGTACGGCGGTTCGTCCTACACTGCCTTGGCGCCCATCGGTGGTCAGCAAGTTTCCGGAAACATACCGCAGAGTGGATGGCAGGTTTTGTATGTAGACAGCCAGGAGACCAGCTGCGCCAACAACGCGGCGACAAACGCCTTCGACGGCAACTCCAACACGTTTTGGCATACCGTATGGTGCAAAACGCCGCCGCCGACGCCGCACGAGCTCCAGATCGATCTCGGCGCCACCTACAACATTAGCGGTTTCCAGTACTTGCCGCGCCAGGACCAGTACTATAACGGCAACGTCAAAGACTACGAGTTCTACGTGAGCAGCGACGGAGTGAATTGGGGACCTGCGGTTGCGAGCGGCACCCTGATGACCAGCACCAGTGACAAGTCGCAGAAGCAGGTGAATTTTACCGCCGTCGCCGGCCGGTATGTGCGTTTCCGTGCGATGAGCGAGATTAACGGCGGGCCGTGGACGAATGCCGCTGAGTTTAATGTAATCAATACGTCGACAGGCGGTGGCGGCAACAACCCAACTCCAGATACCGACACCAGCCACTGGGCGGTGGTGGCAGCGCAAGGCGCGCCAGGTCCGACGGGTTCTCAAGGCCCTCAAGGTCCCGCTGGCGGTCCGGCGGGACCGCAGGGTCCGCAGGGTCCAGCCGGCCCCGCCGGACCGCAAGGTCCGCAGGGTCCACAAGGCGTGATCGGACTCGTGGGTCCGCAGGGTCCGCAGGGTCAACAGGGCATCAAAGGCGACACAGGCGACTCTGGCCTCAACGGCCAGGGAGTCACCCCGAAAGGTGGTTTCGTTCTTAACAACGGCTATGCCGCCAACGATGTAGTCGGCTTTGGTGGCGCCAGCTACGTAGCATTGCTGGGCAACGCCGGCGCTGCGAATCCCGACACTGACCCAACGAATTGGGCGCTGTTTGCCGGGTCAGGCCCGGCGGGCCCCACCGGTCCGCAAGGTCCGCAGGGTGCACTAGGCTTGGTCGGCCCCATGGGTCCGCAGGGTCCGCAGGGTCAACAGGGCATCAAAGGCGACACGGGCGACTCCGGCCTGAGCTTCATCGCAAGGGGCAATTTCGTCCTTGACAACAGCTATGCCGGCAACGATGTGGTGAGCTACAACGCCTCCAGCTACGTGGCGTTGCAGGCCAACAACGCGGCGGCGACTCCGGATGTCGACAACACGAATTGGGCGCTGCTTGCGGCGCAAGGTCCGCAGGGCGTCAAAGGCGACACCGGCGTGCAGGGTCCGATCGGTCTGACCGGCGCGACTGGTCCGCAGGGTGCCACCGGTTCTCAAGGACCAGCCGGCATCAATGGCAAGACGCTTGTGACAGGGAACGGCGCGCCTACTAGTAGCGTTGGCGCGGACGGCGACGTCTATGTGGACGTGAGCGGCGGCTATCTGTACGGTCCCAAGACGACCGGCGCCTGGAGTCAAGGCCCAAATATAACCAGCACGATGTACGGGAACACAGCACCGGTGGTTCCCTACAATGGCGCTTTCGAGTTGGGCACGAAATTCCGTGTCAATGTGTCGGGCCAAATCACGAGCATTCGGTTCTACAAGTACGCCGGCGACGTCACCTCGCCACGTGTCGGTCGCATCTGGAACGCGGTCGGCACGCAGGTGGCAAGCGTAACCTTCACCAACGAAACGGCTTCCGGATGGCAGCAGCAAGATCTGGCTTCGCCGCTGGCAGTTACAGTGGGTGATATCTACGTGGTGTCGTTCAACGTCAACGTAATATTTGGATACACCACGAACGGGCTGCCCGCGCTGCCAAGCAACTACCCTGGTTCCCCCTTGACGGCACTCGACACCGGTTTCAGTACGCCAGGAACCCTCCCCAACACCACCGATGCCGATACAGCCTTTTATGCGGACATTGTGCTCGTTGGGCCGGGGAACGGGCTCAGGGGAGCGGCGGGTCCGACGGGCGCCACCGGGGCAACCGGTCCTCAGGGCGCCACCGGGCCGCAGGGTCCGATCGGTCTGACCGGCGCCACCGGCGCAACCGGTCCGACCGGTCCGACCGGCGCCACCGGCGCAACCGGTCCGCAAGGTCCGATCGGCAAGGGACTCGTCTCCAAGGGCAATTTCCAGCTCAACAACGTGGGCGGCTATGCCGCCAACGATGTGGTCGGCTTTGGTGGCGCCAGCTACGTGGCGATTTTGGCCAACGCCGCGGCGGCGACTCCAGATGTTGACACCACGAACTGGTCGATGTTTACCGCAGCAATCGGTCCCACCGGTCTGACCGGCGCCACCGGGCCACAGGGTCCGATCGGTCTGACCGGCGCCACCGGGCCACAGGGAATTCAGGGAATTCAGGGCGTCCAAGGGCCTGCCGGACTTAATGGAGCCGACCTGATTGTAACTAAAGACAGCGATCAAACCGGGATCACCGGAACAGCCATGGTCGATGTCTCCGGACTCACTGTGCCTGTTGCCAGCGGTCAGCGGTTACGCTTCCATGCTTATCTGCGAGTTTCGACCAGTGCGAACGGGATCGCCGCATTAACCTCCATCAATGGTCCAGCCGCCTCGATTACTTCTTACTTGCGACGGGAATGGACTTCGGCGACTGCCGTTGCTACCACGATGGGAACGGCTTACAACGCACTTGCCACGCAAACCTCTGGCCCAGGGGCAACGGTAGTGATTTATGAAATTCAAGGCATCGTGAAATTCACCGCCGCCGGGACGTTTGCAATTCGCGCTGAAGCTGAAGTTGGAACAGCCGGAACCATGAACGTGCTCGAAGGTTCGTGGATGGAGTACAACCTGCAATGAGAAATCAATAAATGGGTTCCTTCGGTAGTGGGTCAGTTTGTCAAACTGACCCACTACCGTTTCTTCCCCTTCATCACGCTGCGACACCACGACGAACTGGTGGCGCAGGAGCCTGCGAAGCGTGTGGTCGGGCTGCCATGCCCGACTTGTGCAACGTACCTTTACACCGATGAAGAGTGTCCGCGGTGCAAGCGGGGTGTAAAGGTTCGCTAGATTTGCAACCAAGCCGCAACGTAGTTGCACCGAGCCGCACAAATGAGTCGGGCTGCGAACCGCCCATCAACCTTCAACCATGCATGGGGCGACCTCGGACCGAACACAGAATTCCACCACATTCCAGTACAGGTCCCCCCGAACTTCAAACAAGCAGTAAGTGACTCAGAATTCTAGGGTTGCAATAGTTTCTATGGCTCATCCCATGGTTTTTCCGGATAGCCCGCTGAGCGAGCAGCAAGGCTGGCATATGGGACGGCTTCTGCGGGGGTACCGTTACCAAAGTGGAAGGAAACTGCGTGCTTCAATGTTGCAAAGTTTTGCAGTAGTAAGCATGCCGATCAGCCTTGATTCTACGCACTTTATGGCCGAAATGATTGGCAGGCCGCGTGCTCCTGTCATGATCGCTCTCCCCAGAGCAAGAGAACGCGGCAAGGCAGACCATACCCCCCGTGGTCTGGCACTAGCGCGGTTGATGTCAGCGCGCCAGCGTTCTTAAAGCGGGAGATTGAGAGATTCGCGCCGCCCGACAAAAAATTGCCGGCGACGCCAAAGGTGAAGTGTGCTCACAGAACTTGGGAAATCGCTGTATCCGCCATCGCGAAAATGTGTCGACTCTGCACGCCGGAGAGAAACTGAAATGTCATCGCTGCGTTCGTGGTCCTTCTCAGCCGTAATTCTATTGCTTGGCGTTCTCGCAATCGTTCCGACGGTGGCATTGGCCCAGGTTCCAGTCACCGACGATACGTTTGTCACGCAGACCAGCGCCGGCAATAACTACGGCAACCAGAGCGCATTGGCTCTGCAGGCGGGTGCGCAGCCCACCTACACCTACCTGCGGTTCAATCTGTCGCAGGTGCCGGCGGGTTCCAGCGTGACCAAGGCGACGTTGCGGTTGTTTGTCACCGCCGTTACCACCCCGGGCGCGTTCGACATTCGCCTGGCAGGCGGGCCGTGGTCGGAGTCCGCTCTGACCTGGAATAGCCAGCCCGGGTCAGGGCCGGGCTCGCTGGTGGTCGGCGGCGGCTGCGCCAATCCGATTCCCGCGACTGCCGATCCCACGCATCCGCTGTGCATTACCACCGGCCAGGTCGATGGCTACGTCATCATCGACATTACTTCACAGGTGCAGGCGTGGATCACAAATCCCGCTTCCAACTACGGAATCGTTTTGGTCCCGACATCCGGCTACTCGACCTCGGTGGCATTTGACAGCAAAGAGAGCAGCGCGACCAGCCATGATCCGGCCTTGGACATCATTCTCGCCGGAGCTCAAGGCCCGGTCGGCCCCACTGGTGCGCAAGGTCCCCAGGGTCCGATTGGCGTCACCGGCGCAACCGGCCCGGCTGGCCCCACCGGTGCGCAAGGTCCGAAAGGTGACCTCGGCCTCAAATTCAAGGGAGCATGGGTTAACAGCTCCAACTATGCAATTGGAGACGTAGTGACGTACGGCGGTTCGAGCTACACTGCCGTGGCAAATATCGGCGGTCCCCCTCCCGCACAGCATGTTGTGTATGTGGACAGCCAAGAGACCACCTGCACCAACCAGCCGGCGACAAACGCCATTGACGGCAACCCCAACACGTTTTGGCATACCGTATGGTGCACAACGCCGCCGCCGACGCCACACGAGATTCAGATCGATCTCGGCGCCAGCTACAACATTACCGGTTTTCAATACTTGCCGCGCCAGGACCAGTACTATAACGGCAACGTCAAAAACTACGCGTTCTACGTGAGCAGCGACGGGGTGAACTGGGGCACCGCGGTTGCCACCGGCACCTTGATGACCAGCACCAGTGACAAGTCGCAGAAGCAGGTGAATTTTGCCGGCGTCGTTGGCCGGTTTGTGCGTTTCCAAGCATTGACCGAGATCAAGGGTGGGCCGTGGACGAATGCGGCCGAGTTTAATGTGATCCGGTCGTTGGCGGGCAGCAACCCATCTCCAGATATCGACACCGCCAACTGGGCGCTGGTCGCCTCCAAGGGCGATGCGGGCGCGCAGGGTGCGGTTGGTCCGCAAGGTCCGGCTGGCGCAGCGGGCACCCAGGGTCCGGCAGGCGCATCCGGTGCCACTGGTTTGCAAGGTTCGGCTGGTCCGGCTGGAGTAGACGGCGCGCAGGGGCCGCAAGGCCCGCAAGGTCTGGCGGGCGCCAACGGCCTGGGCTTCGCCGATAAAGGCAGCTTCGTTCTGAACAACAGCTATGCCGTCAACGACGTGGTCAGCTCTGGTGGCTCCAGTTACGTAGCCTTGCTGGCCAACGCCGGCGTCGCCAATCCCGACACTGACCCCACGAACTGGGCGCTGTTTGCGGCGCAAGGTCTGAAGGGCGATACCGGTGCGGTCGGCGCGGTTGGTCCGCAAGGTCCGGCTGGCGCAGATGGCGCCCAGGGTCCGATCGGCGCGGCCGGTGCAACTGGTCTGCAAGGCGACGTGGGTCCGCAGGGTCTCAAGGGCGACACCGGCGCCACTGGTGCGCAGGGACTACAAGGTGTGCAGGGCGAGGTTGGTCTGCAGGGTCCGATCGGTTTGACGGGTGCAAGCGGTGCACAAGGCCCCAAGGGCGACACCGGCGCTACTGGCCCAACCGGCCAGGGATTCACCGATAAAGGCAATTTCGTTCTTACCACCAGCTACGCCGTCAACGACGTGGTCAGCTTTGGAGGCGCCAGCTATGTGGCGTTGCTGGCCAACGCCGCCGGCGCAAATCCCGACACTGACCCGACCAACTGGGCGGTATTCGCAGCGCAAGGTCCGAAGGGCGACATCGGCACAACGGGTCCGCAAGGAACAGCGGGTCCTGCTGGCGCAGACGGCGCACAGGGTCCGGCTGGAGCGCAAGGTCCGGCTGGCGCAGACGGCGCGGCGGGTGCAACTGGTGCACAAGGTCCGGCTGGCGCGACAGGTTCCGCTGGCCCCGAAGGTCCACAGGGACCGGCCGGCGCTGCCGGTTTGCAAGGTCCGATCGGTTTGACAGGCGCACCCGGTGCGACTGGTCCGGAAGGCCCGCAGGGTCCGACCGGCACCGCTGGCCTGGGCTTCACCGACAAAGGCACTTTCGTTCTTACCACCAGCTACGCCGTCAACGACGTGGTCAGCTTTGGTGGCGCCAGCTATGTGGCGCTGTTGGCCAACCTGGCGGCGTCGACTCCGGATGCCGACCCGACGAACTGGGCGCTGTTCGCAGCGCAAGGTCCGAAGGGCGACATCGGCACGGCCGGTCCGCAAGGAACAGCGGGTCCTGCTGGCGCAGACGGCGCACAGGGTCCGGCTGGAGCGCAAGGTCCGGCTGGCGCAGACGGCGCGGCGGGTGCAACTGGTGCACAAGGTCCGGCTGGCGCGACAGGTTCCGCTGGCCCCGAAGGTCCACAGGGACCGGCCGGCGCTGCCGGTTTGCAAGGTCCGATCGGTTTGACAGGCGCACCCGGTGCGACTGGTCCGGAAGGCCCGCAGGGTCCGACCGGCGCCGCGGGTCTGGGCTTCACCGACAAAGGCACTTTCGTTCTTACCACCAGCTACGCCGTCAACGACGTGGTCAGCTTTGGTGGCGCCAGCTATGTGGCGTTGTTGGCCAACCTGGCGGCGTCGACTCCGGATGCCGACCCGACCAACTGGGCGCTGTTTGCCGCGCAAGGTTTGAAGGGCGACGCCGGCGCAGCCGGTGCAACCGGTGCGCAGGGTCCGCAGGGTTCTGCTGGCACAGACGGCGCGCAGGGACCGCAGGGTCTCAAGGGCGACACCGGCGCGACCGGCGCGACCGGCGCGCAAGGCGACGTGGGTCCGCAGGGTCCGATCGGTTTGACGGGTGCAAACGGTGCACAAGGCGCCAGCGGTCCGCAAGGACCAGCCGGCGTTGACGGCAAGACGGTTCTGTCTGGGCACGGCGCGCCGGACGCCAGCGTTGGCGTTGATGGCGACGTCTACGTGGATCTTAACGGCGGTTATCTGTACGGTCCCAAGACGAGCGGGGCCTGGGCTGCCGGCCCAAGTACGACCAGCACGATGTACGGCAACGCAGCACCGTTGGTTGCCCTCAGCGGCGCCTCTTACGAGTTGGGCACGAAATTCCGCGTCAATGTGTCGGGGCAGATCACAAGCATTCGGTTCTACAAGTACCCCGGCGACTCCACCTCGCCACGTGTCGGTAACATCTGGAACCTGGCCGGCACGCTGGTGGCAAGCACAACCTTCGCCAACGAGACTGCTTCCGGATGGCAGGTGCAGGATCTGCCTGCGCCGCTGCCGGTTACAGCGGGAGATATCTACACGGTGTCGTTTAACAACACCGTAGTATTTGGGTACACTGTCAATGGGCTGAGCATGCTGCCAAGCGACTACCCTGGTTCTCCCCTGACCGTACTCGAAAGCATGTCCGCTGCGCCCGGAGTCTTCCCCAACCTGTCCGATGCCAATACCGCCTTTTTTGCAGATGCTGTGCTCTCCGGGCCGGGAGCGGGACTCAGGGGAGCCGCAGGTCCCGCAGGCGCAATTGGAGCAACTGGCGCACCGGGCGCAACTGGTCCACAGGGTGCGCAGGGTTCTGCTGGTGCTGACGGCGCGGCTGGTCCGGCTGGCGCGCAGGGTGCGCAGGGTCCTGCTGGTGCCGACGGCGCTACCGGTCCGGCTGGTGCGCAGGGTCCGCAAGGCCTGCAGGGTCTGCAGGGCGTAGTTGGTCCGCTGGGACCGGCAGGTCCGGCTGGCACCGACGGCGCGACCGGCGCGCAAGGTCCGAAGGGTGACACTGGCGCGGGCTTCACTGACAAGGGCAACTTCGTTTTAACCACCAGCTACGCCGTCAACGACGTGGTCAGCTTTGGTGGCGCCAGCTATGTGGCGTTGTTGGCCAACCTGGCGGCGTCGACTCCGGATGCCGACCCGACCAACTGGGCGCTGTTCGCGGCGCAAGGTCCGAAGGGCGACATCGGCACAACGGGTCCGGCTGGTGCGCCGGGTCCGGCTGGCGCAGACGGCGCGGCGGGTGCAACTGGTGCACAAGGTCCGGCTGGCGCAGACGGCGCGGCGGGTGCAACTGGTGCACAAGGTCCGGCTGGCGCAACAGGTTCCGCTGGCCCCGAAGGTCCACAGGGACCGGCCGGCGCTGCCGGTTTGCAAGGTCTGATCGGTCTGACGGGCGCACCCGGTGCGACTGGTCCGGAAGGCCCACAGGGTCCGACCGGCGCCGCGGGCGCGGGCTTCACTGACAAGGGCAACTTCGTTTTAACCACCAGCTACGCCGTCAACGACGTGGTCAGCTTTGGTGGCGCCAGCTATGTGGCGTTGTTGGCCAACCTGGCGGCGTCGACTCCGGATGCCGACCCGACCAACTGGGCGCTGTTCGCGGCGCAAGGTCCGAAGGGCGACATCGGCACAACGGGTCCGGCTGGTGCGCCGGGTCCGGCTGGCGCAGACGGCGCGGCGGGTGCAACTGGTGCACAAGGTCCCACTGGCGCAGACGGCGCTACGGGTCCGGCTGGCGCAACAGGTTCCGCTGGCCCCGAAGGTCCACAGGGACCGGCCGGCGCTGCCGGTTTGCAAGGTCTGATCGGTCTGACGGGCGCACCCGGTGCGACTGGTCCGGAAGGCCCGCAGGGTCCGACCGGCGCCGCGGGCGCGGGCTTCACTGACAAGGGCAACTTCGTTTTAACCACCAGCTACGCCGTCAACGACGTGGTCAGCTTTGGTGGCGCCAGCTATGTGGCGTTGTTGGCCAACCTGGCGGCGTCGACTCCGGATGCCGACCCGACCAACTGGGCGCTGTTCGCGGCGCAAGGTCCGAAGGGCGACATCGGCACAACGGGTCCGGCTGGTGCGCCGGGTCCGGCTGGCGCAGACGGCGCGGCGGGTGCAACTGGTGCACAAGGTCCGGCTGGCGCGACAGGTTCCGCTGGCCCCGAAGGTCCACAGGGACCGGCCGGCGCTGCCGGTTTGCAAGGTCCGATCGGTCTGACGGGCGCACCCGGTGCGACTGGTCCGGAAGGCCCACAGGGTCCGACCGGCGCCGCGGGCGCGGGCTTCACTGACAAGGGCAACTTCGTTTTAACCACCAGCTACGCCGTCAACGACGTGGTCAGCTTTGGTGGCGCCAGCTATGTGGCGTTGTTGGCCAACCTGGCGGCGTCGACTCCGGATGCCGACCCGACCAACTGGGCGCTGTTTGCGGCGCAAGGTCCGAAGGGCGACATCGGCACAACGGGTCCGGCTGGTGCGCAAGGTCCGGCTGGTGCAGACGGCGCGGCGGGTGCAACGGCGCACAGGTCCGGCTGGCGCGACAGGTTCCGCTGGCCCCGAAGGTCCACAAGGACCGGCCGGCGCTGCCGGCTTGCAAGGTCCGATCGGTCTGACGGGCGCACCCGGTGCGACTGGTCCGGAAGGCCCACAGGGTCCGACCGGCGCCGCGGGCGCGGGCTTCACTGACAAGGGCAACTTCGTTTTAACCACCAGCTACGCCGTCAACGACGTGGTCAGCTTTGGTGGCGCCAGCTATGTGGCGTTGTTGGCCAACCTGGCGGCGTCGACTCCGGATGCCGACCCGACCAACTGGGCGCTGTTCGCGGCGCAAGGTCCGAAGGGCGACATCGGCACAACGGGTCCGGCTGGTGCGCCGGGTCCGGCTGGCGCAGACGGCGCGGCGGGTGCAACTGGTGCACAAGGTCCGGCTGGCGCAGACGGCGCTACGGGTCCGGCTGGCGCAACAGGTTCCGCTGGCCCCGAAGGTCCACAGGGACCGGCCGGCGCTGCCGGTTTGCAAGGTCTGATCGGTCTGACGGGCGCACCCGGTGCGACTGGTCCGGAAGGCCCACAGGGTCCCACCGGCGCCGCGGGCGCGGGCTTCACTGACAAGGGCAACTTCGTTTTAACCACCAGCTACGCCGCCAACGACGTGGTCAGCTTTGGTGGCGCCAGCTATGTGGCGTTGTTGGCCAACCTGGCGGCGTCGACTCCGGATGCCGACCCGACCAACTGGGCGCTGTTCGCGGCGCAAGGTCCGAAGGGCGACATCGGCACAACGGGTCCGGCTGGTGCGCCGGGTCCGGCTGGCGCAGACGGCGCGGCGGGTGCAACTGGTGCACAAGGTCCCACTGGCGCAGACGGCGCTACGGGTCCGGCTGGCGCAACAGGTTCCGCTGGCCCCGAAGGTCCACAGGGACCGGCCGGCGCTGCCGGTTTGCAAGGTCTGATCGGTCTGACGGGCGCACCCGGTGCGACTGGTCCGGAAGGCCCACAGGGTGCGACCGGCGCCGCGGGCGCGGGCTTCACTGACAAGGGCAACTTCGTTTTAACCACCAGCTACGCCGTCAACGACGTGGTCAGCTTTGGTGGCGCCAGCTATGTGGCGTTGTTGGCCAACCTGGCGGCGTCGACTCCGGATGCCGACCCGACCAACTGGGCGCTGTTCGCTGCGCAAGGTCCGCAGGGTCCGGCCGGTACTACCGGCGCAACCGGCTCCGCTGGTCCGCAAGGTCCGGCTGGTCCCACTGGCGCAGACGGCGCTACGGGTCCGGCTGGCGCAACAGGTTCCGCTGGCCCCGAAGGTCCACAGGGACCGGCCGGCGCTGCCGGTTTGCAAGGTCTGATCGGTCTGACGGGCGCACCCGGTGCGACTGGTCCGGAAGGCCCACAGGGTCCGACCGGCGCCGCGGGCGCGGGCTTCACTGACAAGGGCAACTTCGTTTTAACCACCAGCTACGCCGTCAACGACGTGGTCAGCTTTGGTGGCGCCAGCTATGTGGCGTTGTTGGCCAACCTGGCGGCGTCGACTCCGGATGCCGACCCGACCAACTGGGCGCTGTTCGCTGCGCAAGGTCCGCAGGGTCCGGCCGGTACTACCGGCGCAACCGGCTCCGCTGGTCCGCAAGGTCCGGCTGGTCCCACTGGCGCAGACGGCGCTACGGGTCCGGCTGGCGCAACAGGTTCCGCTGGCCCCGAAGGTCCACAGGGACCGGCCGGCGCTGCCGGTTTGCAAGGTCCGATCGGTCTGACGGGCGCACCCGGTGCGACTGGTCCGGAAGGCCCACAGGGTCCGACCGGCGCCGCGGGCGCGGGCTTCACTGACAAGGGCAACTTCGTTTTAACCACCAGCTACGCCGTCAACGACGTGGTCAGCTTTGGTGGCGCCAGCTATGTGGCGTTGTTGGCCAACCTGGCGGCGTCGACTCCGGATGCCGACCCGACCAACTGGGCGCTGTTCGCTGCGCAAGGTCCGCAGGGTCCGGCCGGTACTACCGGCGCAACCGGCTCCGCTGGTCCGCAAGGTCCGGCTGGTCCCACTGGCGCAGACGGCGCTACGGGTCCGGCTGGCGCAACAGGTTCCGCTGGCCCCGAAGGTCCACAGGGACCGGCCGGCGCTGCCGGTTTGCAAGGTCTGATCGGTCTGACGGGCGCACCCGGTGCGACTGGTCCGGAAGGCCCACAGGGTCCCACCGGCGCCGCGGGCGCGGGCTTCACTGACAAGGGCAACTTCGTTTTAACCACCAGCTACGCCGCCAACGACGTGGTCAGCTTTGGTGGCGCCAGCTATGTGGCGTTGTTGGCCAACCTGGCGGCGTCGACTCCGGATGCCGACCCGACCAACTGGGCGCTGTTCGCGGCGCAAGGTCCGAAGGGCGACACCGGCGACATCGGCACAACCGGTCCGGCCGGCGCACAAGGTCCGCAAGGAACACCGGGACCTGGTGGCGCAGACGGTGCGCAGGGTCCGATCGGCCCACAGGGCGTGCCAGGCACCACCGGTCCGCAAGGAGCAGCCGGCGTTGACGGGAAGACGCTTCTCTCTGGGCACGGTGCGCCGGACGGCAGCGTTGGCGCGAATGGCGACGTCTATGTGGATCTTAACGGCGGCTATCTGTACGGTCCCAAGACGAGCGGGGCGTGGGATCAAGGCCCAAATACGACCGCCAACATGTACGGGAACACAGTCCCGCAGACTCCTTTTATCGGCAACAACTACGAGTTGGGCACGAAATTCCGTGTGAATGCGTCGGGGCAGATCAACAGCATTCGGTTTTACAAGTCCCTCGGCGACACCGGCTCGCCACGTGTCGGGCACATCTGGAGCCTAAACGGCACGCTGCTGGCAACCGTAACCTTCGGCACTGAAACGGATTCCGGATGGCAGGTGCAAGATCTGCCTACGCCGCTGACGGTTACAGCGGGAGATATCTACACGGTGTCGTACAACAGCGTCGCGGTATTTGGATACACTACCGACGGACTGAACATGCTTCCAAGCGACTACCCTGGTTCCCCCCTGACCGCGCTCGCAAGCCTGTACGATGGGCCCGGATCCTTCCCCACCACGGACGATGGCATCGTCGCCTTTTTTGTGGACATTGTGTACTCCGGTCCGGGAGCAGGGCTCAGGGGAACCACAGGTCCCGCGGGTCCGACTGGCGCCACGGGTGCAACTGGCCCTGTCGGCCCATCTGGCCCACAGGGTCCGATCGGTCCGACCGGCGCAACCGGTCCTCAGGGCGCTACCGGTCCGCAGGGTCCCGGCTCGGTTGTGTACTCGTTGAGCGGCGGTACGACTTCGGGAAGTGCTACGACCGCAAACGCCGCTTACGACTCGGGCGTTAACACGGCCTATCCCACTTACCCGGGTACTTTGACTGGAAGCGTCAGCTTCCCGGCGGGTCCGGTCGTCAAGTACAACTCTCCCGGGGCTGCCGGCTGTACTACGCTGGGTGTAGAGCCCTACACGGGAACTTGCGATACCACGGTAACCGCAGGCGGCACGGTGAAGGGCTTCACGTTAACCTTTGGGGCAGCTCCGCCCGCCGGTTCCAGTTTCACGGTGACGCTGATGAAGAACGGAGCGGCCACCGCGATAACTTGCACTTCTACCACCACCACCACATGCACGGATACGACTCACACCGTGGACCTGGTTCCTGGTGATGTGATCGTAGTCAAGATTGACCGGTCCGCTGGTGCTGCCTTTACCGCCACGACCCGTTCAGCGGTCACTGCTACGCTTGTTGATGTAGCAGGCACCCGTTACGGCTCGCTGTCGGGGGCTTGCGTACTGACCTCGAGCACGGACCCTGGATCGTGCGACACGACGGTGGCGACGGCCAGTACGCAGCAAAACTTCGTCTTCACGTCCACCACTCCCACCAATGTCACGGCCCAAGCAACGGTGTTCAAGAACGGCGGAGCAACGGGGATTACTTGTACGATCGGGTCCGCAGGCACGTCGTGCACCGATACGACTAATGCCGCGGACTTCGCTGTGGGCGACAGGGTTTCGGTGCGAATCGTTAGAGCTGGCACGGGCACCGTCGTCTGGAATAGCAACTACCGGTTCCAACTCGGTGGCACGACGTTGGTGACAGGCATTCCGGAATACGGCTCGGTATCGGCAGCTTGTCCGCTAGCGACAACCACCTTACCCCGGATCGTGCGACACCACCGTGGCGGCTGCACAAACCGTGAAAAACTTCACCTTAACCGTCTCGGCGGCGCCCGGCACCGGTAACGCGGTGATTGCAAAGGTGGTCAAGAACGGAGTAGCAACCTTGATCACCTGCACGCTTACCGCATCACTCACCACGTGCACTGATGCGGTCACCAGGAGATCTTGGCTGCCAACGATGTCATTGCCGTCCAGTTGACCAAAATCGGGTACCGCCGCCTGGAACGGGACGATAACGACGATGTCACTGGGTTCGAACAGTCCTACGGCAATATCGAATCCGCACATCGTGATGGATAGTGTGGCACTTGTCTCCGGAACCGCCACCGTGACGTTCCCAGGTGCGACGGCCTTCACGACGGCTCCGGTCTGCACGGCCTCGGACCAGACGGGCACCAGCGCAGTACAGGTAACGTCGACCGCCACCTCAATCACGCTTAATGGGAGCGGCATGCATACGATCGGCTACATCTGTATCGGCAACTAACCCTGCGGCGGGGCGCTGAAAGGCGTCCTGCCGCAACAACCGTCAGGCGGGACGCCTACCAGCCTCCCGCCTGAACTTAAGCAAAAGGCCAAACCTGAGGAGCAATTGATCATGGGTCAGCCAATCGTGATTTCCGACATCTCGCGGCACAATGGCAACGGTCATGAGGTTCCGAATGACTCCGACATCCTCTTCCAGGCGGGATTCGAGGACGGCTTCGCCGCCGGCAAAGAAGTCGGCTATCGCCAAGGATTCGACGCCGGTCTTTCCCAGGCGCGCCTGCAAATGCCGGAGCCGTCCCCGCAGCCGCTTGCTGCGCAGGAGCCCGTGAAGCGTGTGTTGATCGGGCTGCCATGCCCGACTTGCAGAACGTACCTTTATACCGATGAAGAGTGTCCGCGGTGCAAGCGAGGTGTAAAAGTCCGCTAGATCTGCAACCAACCCGCAGCGTAGTTTTCACCGAGCCGCAGGAATGCAACCCCATTCACCTGACCTGCTCCCCTAAATCCGCACACAGCTGCGTATGGCGGCGATTCCAGCTACAAGACCAGCACGTCAACTGCGCTTTCCCAGACCGTGAACAAGTACGCGACCACCACAACCGTAACTTCGAGCCTGAATCCCTCGACCTACGGTCAGACTGTAGTTTTCACCGCGACGGTTAGTTCCACCGCTGGCGCGCCGCCGGATGGTGAAACCGTCACATTTAAGCGCGGTTCAACAACGCTCGGAACCGGCACACTTTCCGGCGGTATCGCGACTTTCAGCACCAACGCCCTCAGTGCGGGGACACCGTCGATCACGGCCCAATACGCGGCGGATTCTAAGTTCCTCGCCAGTACCTCAGCCGCAATCACTCAGACCGTTAGCAAAGCGGCGACCACCGCAAGTCTTGTGTCAGCTCCCGATCCATCCGCCGTGGGTCAATTGGTGACCTTCACGGCGACGCTGACGTCATCAACGGGAGCAATTCCCACCGGCAGTGTGTCGTTCAAGCAAGGCGGAACTACTCTGGGGACAGGCACGCTTAATGCGACAGGTACTGCAACTTTCAGCACCTCCACACTGACAGCGGGATCGCATGCAATCACGGCAGTGTATGGAGCGACAACGAATTTCTTGGGGGTTACTTCAACCAGCGTCACGCAGGTTGTTCAGTAACTCGGCGGTGTTGACGGGATTGGTCCAGCGGACTTTGACCGGCGAGGACGAAACCGGCCGAGGTCAGCCGCAAGCTCGGCATCTCGCCGAGCGTAATCCGCTGCTTGAAGACAAAAAAAAGGGCCGAGCCACACGGCTCAGTCCTGGACAGCACTCCTGGCAAAACAGATCTAAGGCGCCGCTACTCCTCTAACGGCGAGAATCCGTGCGGCTTGGATGCGAGCTTGGTCAGCTCACTGCTCTGACACGCCCGACGCGTGCTGTAAGGCAGGAGGCTGGCTGATGGTTCGACTGCCTGTCTTCTGTTCGGATTTGTGCAGTAGTTTCCAAACGGGGTACATAATCACCAGCGCAACCACGAAAAAGACGAACCCACCCTCATGATGAAGTCTGCCAGTTAGGAAACTCCGGTCCACATGCAGCGCCAGCAGGGTGAGGGTCACGATTCGGACCGCGTTCTTTACCAGCGACAGCGGAATGGTTAGCAAGAGGATGATTACCCGCCGGGACGTCGTCTGGAGGGTTTCAACGGCGACCAGGAGCATCGTGATCAGAAGTGCGACACTGGAATTGATCCCACTGCATTCTTTCGCCACCTCGATCGTCAGGCCGGGAACGTGCAGTAGAAAGCCTTCGCGGTGAACGGGAACTCCGAGGACCGAAAACAAACCGTACGCGAGGTCTGCCGATCCCTTCTGAAGAAAGTACACAACCTTCTCGATCAAAATACTCGGCAGCGGCAACATCAACAGAAGCAGCGCGAAGGGAAACAGGGCGGCTTGGAACGCATGCGCGCCGTAGAAGCCAATGAAGCCGCCGATGATCATGGCGAACACGGCGATCAGCTTGGCCGCTACCAGCGTATGTCCGGAGGCCAATGGCGAGAAATTCACCAGCAACACGAAGCCGAGGATCCCGATAGCGGCAACCAGCGCGCCGGGTCCTGCCCCATAGCCCGCCTTGGAAAAAATCGTTTTTCGTCCGGACCAGATAAAGTAGGCAGTGATGAACGGAATTAGCACGATGTGCGAGCTAAACCCATTTTCCAGGGATGCCTTCACAATTTCGCGCAGCACACCCCAGCAGAACGCGACAACAACGGCGGCCCAGAGGAGAAAAAATGTCGTACGCGGAACTGCATCCTTGGCCGGTTCACAGCACTAGCTTTCGACAGTAGAAGGCTTCGGCATAGCCGCTCGGAGAGTTGCATTCCATGCCCCGCAGCCGCATGAGTCCCAGGAAGGTGCTCTCCTCAAACCAGCGTTTGGTCCGCTGAGACGGAAAGGCATCCAGGAGGTAGCGCACCTTTTTCTGGCACACCTCGGCGGAGAGCGGAATGTACAAGCTTGGCTGGCCGAAGTCGCCGTCATACTTCGGAATCTCGTACTCCAGGATCAAATGGTCCCGATATGTATTCCAAGTTAACTCCGCAATGAGCCGGTGGTCCTGATGTGCATCGTTGCGATAATGCGTGAGCACCAAATCGGGCGAAACGGCCGCCTTCAACTCTTCAAAGACGGCTTTGATTTCAGCCCCTTCGAAGGGCATAAAGCTGTCGCGAAACGCCTTCAGCAGCGGACCTCGGAGATTGCCGGAGCCGACGAACATGCTGGCTGCACGCTGCGCCTCAGCCTCGCGGACGCCGACGGCACTCAATACGACCCAGTGGAACGTAGATCCGGGATATTGCTCCGCCAGGCGGAGGATTGTGCCCCCGCAGCCGATTTCGATGTCGTCGGAATGGCAGCCCAGGCACAGTACGTTTAACGGCCTGGAGGCGCCGCCGTTAAGGGCAACGTTGATCATCCACGACCCTCCCGCTTGGCGCTCTTGGAGTCCGGTGTGTCCTGGTTCCTGGTCATTCCAAGCCCCAAGGTGATTTGTTCTCGAATCATAATGAGCCCTAGCCGACGTGCCGGTAGAGAAAATTTCCTGCCGCCCTCAACCATGAATTCGGCAAGCGCGCGCAAAGTCTCGGGACAAATGCCATTCCGCCGAGGATACCGCTTCCCACAGATTGCGATGGGTAGCGGTAATAGTTCAACGTAGAAGAGGCTGCGCCTAAATGGCCCTTGAATGTAATCAGGCCTGTGTCCTCCGCATCGGAGCGGCCGAGATCCAATTCCTTCATTCCCTGCTTTTTTCCCTCCTGGATGGTGCGCCAAAACAGAAGCGGCATGCCCCCCAGGTTGTGGAAGCGGGCGTCGGAGCACCCGTACTTGTACACGATTGCTTCCTTGTATTGAACCGTGACAATACTTGCGATCGGCTGGCCATGGTTGGAGACGACCCGGATTTTGAGTCCGCTCCCGAGGCAATCCCGCAAATTCCGAAACCAGGCGAGTGGCTGTGGAGGCAGCCCGTGCCGTCGCCGGGTCATCACCAGCAGAGAGTAGAACTGTTCTAGAAACAGATCTGACGTCCCCTCATCGTACGTCAAGCCCTCTCGTTTCGCGCGGCGGATCTTCCGTTGTACACAGCTTGGGTGAAAGCCGTGAAACAAACTCTCCAAATCGGGACGGAGGTCAAGCGAATGGAAGGAAAAGGAGGCACTCTTGGTGAGACCAGTGTGTGCTTCCAAGTCCAGTGCGTCGGCGCTCAAGCATCGCAACTCGAAGTATTTGCAATTCTCGCTGGGAAAAGCACGCTGCAAATGCGCAACCAGCTCTGCCAATTCATCTGCGGTTCGCACGAGCGGCTGGCAGTGATCGGCAAACGCGACCGAAACCAGCCGCGATCCCGTCAGCCAGCTCCTGATCCGGCAGAAGACAATCCCATTGGCAAGCTGCTGGCTCGGAGGAGAAGTTGTAAATACAACCGGTTCGTATCCGTAAGTGCGACGCAACGCTTCAAGCCAGCCGGCCGTATGGAATATCGAGGCGCGCGGATGGGTTTGAAGAAACGGTTCCCAGCGAGGATCCTGAAGCGGGTCAATTTGGTAAACGGGCATCACGGCGGCGCCGCTCGCCGATGGCGATCGTTGACGGTCGCTCATTTCCTGCGATCGCGATTGAACGCCTGAGATAGTTTTTCCCGCGCCGGTAGGCCTTCAGACGAGCACTTAAAGCGCTTGTCCGCAATCCGATAGGTCACTCTGCCATCGACGATTCCTGCATACGCCAGTTGCGCCCGCTCACTTCCCTTCCCGCGGATTTCCCAGCCGGCGTCTGCTTGCACCAGTCGCATCTGGCTTCGCTCGCGCCACCAACGATTAATGTCGCCCGGAACCGCCAGCCAAATGTTGCGTTCCTGCCTCAGACGCGAAATGTATTCCAGAAGCTCGCGATAGAGGGCCCTCTCCCTTGTGTGGACGATGTAGTCCGGATGGATGATGAAGCTGATTAACCCGTGATGGGCCGAGATGATTTCGATCTGCTGCTTCCACAAGTCAATGGAACGTTCACCCAGGATATAGAACACGCCGTGGTCTTGTATCGTCGTGAGGGGCAACTCCAGCACACCGCCCACAAAGTAGGGAGTCACGGTGCAGCAGCCACCTTTTTGTGGCTCCAGGTGCGAGACGGTAGGCACAGACATTTCGTACTGGAAATCCAGCATGTCGAACCAGTCCTGGTTGCGATGCATCGAGCCGGCTCGAAAGCCCGTCATACCGTACTTCCGCGCATATTCATTAATCTTCCGCGCGCGCTCCTGAAACAGCTCCGCATGCTCATACAGCCTGCCGTCATGATCCAGGTCGTGGATGTTCGTCTCAAAGCCGCGGGCGCGAATGCATGCGACCATCTCCTCAAATTCCTGGTACCGGCCCTGTGGAATCAACTGAAACGACGCATTGATACCGAAGGAGCCGTCCAGGTCCATCAGCATCTGGCAGTGTTCTATTCCTCTCTTCTCCTCCACGTCGTGCGTCATCATGAGCGCTGCTTCATTCCCGTCCGGCCAGAACCAGATGAACGGAATTTCGCGCTCGCCCGTCACCTGAATCGCCAATGCCATCAATGTCTCGAAGATCTGTTCGACGGAGCAGTCGACCGGCCACGCTGGAAATACGCTCTCCCGCCTCTGGCGAGCCACATATCGCTGCAGCAACTGGCGAACGAAGGACGGAAGAAGCGACCGAATCCGATAATACGCGATGTGCAGCAGGCGCTCTCGGTTGCTGTCAAACTGGTACCGCTCTCGCCGAAGATTCTCGACCACCTGCGTGGGGTCGAAGCATAAACGAACCTCTCCCGCCGCCGACGTTTCGACGGCCGAAAAGGCATCGAATAGCGTTTTCGCCGGAGTGTTACAGGAAGCGGCAGCCGTTTTGCCGAAACAAAGAGCCGGCCCGAAACGAAAAAATCCTTCCTTAACAGGCAAGTTGCCGACCACCCGAAACGGAGCGCATTCAGGTGGGCAGCAGAAGTAATCCAAGAACGCGCGGGCGGCGTCGGCTTCAGGTTTCTGGTTTAACATTGGGATTGGGGTCATCGGACCTGGGAGCCGTGGCGCTCGGCGTGAGCTTCCTCAACTTTATCGGCAAGATCTTTTAGCGCCTGTTTTCTTTTCACGAGCATGGGCAAAGGCTGCATTCCGACGAGGCTGAGCACCGCTTCCCACCTGGAGTGGCGACGACCGGTCGGCGTCACTTCTCCCAGAGCGCCTCATACTGCTCGATCTGTGCTCGGGTGAGGCTTTGAAGATCTGCGCCTTCCTTAAAAGCACGGTACCAGGTGACGATCCAGTCGAGCGCCGGGCTCAACGGAAGCATGGGACGCCAATCCAGGGAGGCCCTCGCTTTGGAGGTATCCAACTTGAGAGTGTGCGCCTCCTGTGGGTGCATGGCTCCGTCGTGAGTCCACGAGGCGTGGTCCCCCCACGAGCATGACAATCGGTCTGCAATCCAAGACACCGGCTTGGCGTCTTCCTCGGAAGGACCGAAATTCCAGGCGGTGGCGAAGCGAGCGCCGTCCTCCGTCAGCCGCTCAGCCAACATGAGGTATCCACGCAGCGGCTCCAGAACGAATTCCCATGGTCGGATCGCGGAAGGGTTTCGGATAAGGCAGGGTTGCCCCGCAAGGAAAGCCCTCATCAGGTCGGGAATGAGCTGGTTCGCCGTCCAGTCGCCGCCTCCGATGACGTTGCCGGCGCGAGCGCTCGCAATGGCCACGCCGTGGCGATCGAGCGAGCCCGGAGGGAAAAACGATTCCCGGTAGGCGGAGGTCACAAGCTCCGCGCAACCTTTTGAGTTCGAGTAGGGATCATGCCCGCCCATGGGATCGTTCTCGCGATATGCCCAGACCCACTCGCGGTTGTCGTAGCACTTATCGCTGGTGACGTTGACCACTACGCACCGGTGTTTTAGCTGTCGTAGTGCCTCCAGGAGATGGACGGTCCCCATGACATTGGACGAATACGTCTCGATCGGATCCTCGTAGCCACGACGCACAACGGATTGCGCAGCCATGTGAATGACGACGTCAGGATGGCAGTCATCGACCGCTGATTTGAGCCGCGCGAAATCGCGAATGTCAGCGCAAATCGAGTGCACTGCGCCGGCGACGCCTGCCTGCACGAAAAGGCTCGGCTCGGTCGGGGGGGCGAGCGCGTATCCTGTGACGTCGGCCCCGAGTGCTTCCAGCCACAGTGAGAGCCAGCTACCTTTAAAACCGGTGTGTCCGGTGAGGAACACACGGCGGCCTTTCCAGTATGCACGGTTAGGCATCATGATGTTGTCCGACGCTGAGGATAACCCCGAACGCGAGGCTACTGCTCTGCTGCTCGCCTCGCCTGTGGCCAGCGTGCCATCTGTTCGCGCCAGAGCCCGTCGACGACGCTGCGAGTGGGTTGATCCACATCCTCGAAGGAAAGCACCTTGTCCTTGGCAACATCTCGACGCAGGACGCAATCTTCTGAGAGGCTGATTGGCAGGGCAGCCATGCCACGAGCTGTCGTGGTGTTGTCAATCAGGCCATACGTGCAGAACCCACCAATACCGTCGAGACGCTCACCGGCTTTCAGATCGCGCTTGGCAACCGCGACCACTTCGCAAACCGGCCCCTCGATCGGAGCGACGGTCGGATCACGATAAATGGCCGCGCGGCCGATGGTCGAGGCGATCTGGATGCACGGCAAATGATACGGCGTGTAAAAGACGTAGAACGGACCATCGCCGAGTTTGTAGTACCAAAACTGAGCCTTCTTGAGCGGCGCGTCCTCGTAAACGATGACAAAGGCGCCCGTATGCGGCGCAGCACCGAGCGCATAGTCGACAAGGCCGGTGTCGAGCATCTGGTCGGCGGGTAGCAGGCGGGACATCTCCTGGACGTGCGCGCAGGCAGGCCCGTACATGCCGCGGCGGCCGGCATGGAACCCGGTGGCGTTGGCGAGGAGGGTCGTCTCCATGGATAATTTCGTGGCATCCGCAAACGAGGTGACCTTCCTGACTTCCTGGCCATACTTCTCGGCAAATCCCCGCTGGGTTTCCGGAGTTCGATAGTAGTCGACCATGCCTTTGAGGTTGCCCGCCGCGACGGGACGGAGTCCCAGAGATCGGAGATAACGGAGGAGGGTCATGGCCACTCCCGGCTCCTCTCCGTCGGTGTGCGTGATGACCACGCCCGCCCGGTCTGCCTTCGCCTTCAGAATCGGGCCGAGGAGCGAATCGAGTTCGGCATTCACCAAGACCACATGCTTGCCGTGGTCAATCGCGTCGACAACCACACCGGCAGCGGGCTCGATGGTACCGGTTGCTTCCACGAGCACATCGATGGCATCGCAGGTGGCAAGCACCGAGGGGTCGTCAGTCAGCACCGGGATCCCACGCGCGATTGCCGTCGCAGCATCCCGAGCAGACTGTGGACGACGCCACTCCGTGATACCGGCTTCGCGGAATGCCCGTTCGCCATGCTCCGGCGTCCGGTTCGCGATTGCCACCAAGCGGATCCCTGGTGCTGGTGTTCCGAGCTGCAGGGCGATGGCGCGCGCCGCCGCACCTGCTCCGATGATTCCGACGCGGATCGGCTGACCAGCGGCCTCCCGCTCTCGAAGGGCGGTATCTACAATCATGGGCGGCTCGCAGCGCTCACCAGCGGCCAATTGCGATCCTGCTCCGATATTGCCGTAACCGCCAAAGGCCATTGAATGTTGAACGCCGGGTCATCGAATCGCACGCCGTGAGCTGACTTTGGGGCGTAGTACTGCGAGGTCATATAGTACACGTCCGTGCATCCCTCCAGAGTCTGGTATCCATGCGCACAACGCTCGGGGATGTACAACATTCTATGGTTCGCCGCGCTCAACTCCACGCCGTACCATTTACGATAAGATTGGGATTTGGGTCGGAGGTCGAGCACCACGTCGAAAATAGTGCCCCTGGTACAACACACCAGTTTGGCCTCGAGTGCGGGCGTCGTTTGGAAGTGCATGCCCCGCAGGGTTCCCTTCGCTACACTAAAACCGATATTCGCCTGCACCGGCACGAAATCAATGCCATGCTCCGCAAATTCCCGAAAGCACCACGCTCGGGCGAAGTATCCGCGATCATCTTCGCGCAGAATCGGATCGATCACCGTTGCACCGAGGACGTCCGTCGGCGTCAAACGCATGCAGGCCCCTTGCTTCGTTGCCGATACTGCGGCATTGCTGTCGCGAACGATAATAACAGGCGGCGGCGTGAGGTGACAATCATCGTGCTCACGCGGGGTTTGAGTTGCACTATCCTTCTCCGTCAGCAGCAATTCATCAAGACATTTGCTCATCTGCCTATCCTTTTCGTGGCGTTGCTTCGCGACACCCTTCTCCTGTATCCGACATCATAGGAGCGGATTTAGGGCGGCAGGTCGCTTCCGATTCATTTGCGATGAGAGCAAATGAAAAAATACTCCACGGCGAGCCACGGGCTAACCATGGGAATGTTAAAGTTCAGGTGCATCTGTACTGCTGGAATGGCGTACTTTCCTGGCTGTTTTTGGCGCCAATGATGAGATGCCGGGAAGCACTTTTCTAATTGAAATATCTCGTTCAAGCTCTTCGCCATCTTGGCGATCGACTGTACGTTGTTGTAGTTGGACCATACCCTTCGTCGCAAATGCCCGAAGTTAATATAGGACATTATGAACTTGCCATCCTTGTTCAGAATGTCCCTAATTTCCCCGAATTTCCTGTTCTGGTACTGCCCCATATATTCGAAAACACCCAAGGCCACGACGACGTCGAATCGCTTTTCGCCGTAAGAGATCTCATTGCGACCAAAATCAACTTCCCGCAAGTAGCTGGCCGGTTCTTGGATCGCTATGTCGAGACCGTAATAACTAACGTTGGAACTGAGCAACCCGCGGAGAGCAGCCGGTCCGCATCCAACGTCGAGCAGGTTGCACGCCCTGCCTCGCGCTATCTCATTGACGATTCGGGCGCATTTCTGGAGACGGAAACTCGGTTCGGCATATTGGGCGTTTTCGACAATCCAGTAATCTTTCGTCCTGTAATTCTCAGTCGCTTCCGTCATGTACACCTCTGGGACTTTCGATCGAAACTATGCTCAACTGCAACGGATAAGGCCAACAGGTATTTTCCGGTTCGGTCACATGTCACCGAAGATGGAGTGATACTGCTCCTCTAAGAGGCTGCGATATTCGGTTGCCTTCTTACTAAACGTCGGTGTGAGTTCGTCAGTTCGCGCCTCAAGATCAATGAACTGGTCGATGAGTTTCTGCACATCTAAATCGGTCAGTGCCTGGCGGTATTTACCTAAGCCAAAACCTTCCAACAGGGCATCGTTTTTCGGATCGTACGAGATGGAAACAACCGGGATATTGAGCATCAATCCTAGGAGAAGGTTGTGGAACCGTGGAGATACTATGATGTCGACCTTTGCAAGCTGCGCCACCAGTTCTTCCACCGTAGTAGTGTCCTCATCGACGATTCCGGCTTGATCGTAGCGGATTCCTCGCTGTTCCAGTCTCGCCTTGAGCTCGGCCCTTGTGCCCCTGTCATGTTTCGCATCGCCTTGAAGGATACGAACTGCGTAACCGTGCTTAACCAGCCACGATACGAAGTCGCACATCTTCTCAAGGTAGGCGGAATATTCGGCCTGATGCTCATTTGGGTTCGAAAGGTGTACATCCCGGTGGTCCATGACTCCAAGACCCACCTGCCGCGTTCGGCGTGTTCGGTTGGGGCGCTGCGGGAAAAGGTTCGTTGGCAGGCTGAATGCCAAGTCCGGGAACACAGGATCCCTGCCACTATCGAAACAAAGTTTCGCGATTCTGTTCTTGGAAAATTGATCTCGAAAGCTCCTATAGTCAGCTAGGGACAGAGCGTACCGGATAAAGAACCGGCTCAGCCGCTCGTAAATCGGGCCCACGCCAACGCCGACGAACCGTACTTTGCACCCCGCGAGCCGTGCGGCAACGGTCCATCTGAAGACACTATAGGGAAAACCGACTGCGTTGGTGCTGTAGTCGGTCAGCATCCCTGTTCCCGTCATGACAACCAGATCCGTGCCCCTTAGGATTCTGATGGCATGAAACCAATCCAACAGCTCGCCCGGTATCCGCCGGCCTATCCGTAGCAACCTTGCGAGACCACTCCGGCGTACGACCCCATCGAAATTCTGTTGGGACACGGCAACCGAGGTGATGTTGTGCCGGCGCGAAGTGTCATCAGGCCCATAGGAGATGCCGTAGATCTCTCGACCGGGCAGCTGTTCGCGAGCGTTGTGCAGTATTGCCTGCAGCGTGCACTCGTTACCGAGGTTCTGCATTCCAAAGATCCCAAAGAAGGCGATTTTCGACTTCTTGCTTGCAGCCGGCGAAAGCAGTTTGCTTTGGCGAGGCGGCGCCGTCTCAGTGTTCACTGGAATGCTCATGATATTGCACCACTCCTCTGTCGTACCAACATACTTTTGACCGTGTTCCAGGCATAGAAGGCGCTCTGGCGTGGTCGACGAAACATGAAAATCAGCGCAGCTCCCGTTGCTAATCCGACGGGACCACACACAAGCAACTGCACGATGGGAGCGGCATGTTCGACCGTCTTATACGCCAGGGTCGTCGTAAGATAAACTGCTCCCCAGCAGGGCAAATGGGACAAGAAGCCAATCCACAGATCGCCAGTAGTCACGGGACCACGTCGCCCAGCCAAGTAGTAGACAATCGGCAAACGGATCGCCAGGCTCGTGAACGCAAGCGACAGGACCATGCCGAGAGGCCCCCATCGCAACCCTATCAGAAAGGCGCCGACGGTCACGGCACCGGCCAATGTGTGGTTGCGCAACTGGTCCCGACCTCGCCCCTGACTCTCAAATAACCAGCTAACGACGACGGACAGTGGCGACGACACGGCGACCAGCGCGAAGGCGGAAAACAAGGGAATCGCATCCGTCCACTTCGGACCGAGGATTAGCAGAACCAGCGGCCTTGCTAATGCGAGGCACATCGCCGCGAACGGCAAAACGATGAGTGCCAGCGTGTCAAAGGCGCGCATGAAAGTCCGCCGATACCGTTCCGAATCAGACTGGAGCCGCGAGAGTACAGGTACCAGAACAGAGGCGATGGGAAGGAGAACTTGCTCTAAGGGACGTGCCAGCAGCACGTTCGCTCGCGTGTAGAGGCCGAGGGGTCCCGCTCCGAAAAAACGTCCAATCAAGATGTTGTCGCTGTTGACCGAAAAGCGGCCGACAAAGTCGGCTATGGTGAGGTGCGCCCCGAAGCTCACCATGGGCCGCACCCCGCTGTTCCGACTTGGCATGTTCGGGCGCCACCCGGATGTGCACCACGTGAGCACGAGACTGGTAGCTGCATTGACCAACTGCTGGGCCACCAAAGCCCAATACGCAAACCCAAACCAGGCTAAGCAGCATGCCGTCGTAAAACCGACCAGCATCGAGGTCACATCAATGATGGCGAGCGCTCGAAAGCGCATTTGCCGAGTCAGCAGAGCTTGATGTTGGACGGTTGAGCCGGTCAAAAGAAAGGTCAGCGACAGCGCCAGCATGATCGCCGCGACCCGCGGATCGCGATAAAACCACGCAATCAAGGGCGCCAGGCCGATGCAGATGACAGCCAAGATCCCGCTGACAGAGACGTTGACCCAAAATAGGTTCGAGACCTGTTGCTGCGTAATCGTCTCTCGCTGCACCGTGGCTGTTGAAAGACCGAGTACGTTGAATATCCCCACCAGAGCGGTGACACCGAGGACCATGCCCACCAGTCCAAAATCTTTTGGACTCAGCAGGCGAGCCAGAACGGCGGCCGCAGTGAAGTTGAGGACAAACTTAGCCGCCTGTGCGCCAACGGTCACGAAGCCGCCGGAAACCGCACGGTGCCCAATGTTGTGGAGCAAATGATCGGTGCGGAGATGCCCTGACTCCAACACCGCTGCGGAATCCTTGTCCGTCGTGATTCCCAAACTACTGCTCACGCAACCTCCTGCTGGGCACAAGAAGCTCTGCTCTCAACCGTCGCCGAAACCATTCTTCCACTCGCACGCGCTTCAGCAGCCGGCATCACAAGCCCTTCGAGCCGGCCACTACGCCCGCTTTTTGTGGTTCTCCGGTGCCAGGAGCTGTTTCTGCATCTGTTTTCTTGCCATTGCTTGACCACACCTGCCAGGGGGCGGCGCCCTTCGACCAAAAGTCTTCCAACTGCTGCCGCTCCTTGAAGGTATCCATACACGCCCAAAAACCTCTATGCTTAATGGTCATGAGCTCCCGCGCCGCGATCAGCCGCTGGAACGGTTGGTCGACCAGATCCTCGCCAGGCCTAATGTAGTCAAAAATTCCCTGCTTAAAAACAAAATAGCCGCCATTGATCCAGGTATTCGAAGTGCCGGCATGGCTAATGCTCGTCACCTGCGAGTCTCCCTCGGTTTCGACCAGATGGAATGTTGATGTTGGCGGTACGGATACGAAGCACGCTGTCTTCTTGGACTGGAGGAAGCGCTCGATAACCATGTTCAGGTCAATGTCAGTCAACCCGTCCACGTAATTCGCCAAGAACACTTCCTCGTTCCCGACATACTCGCGAACGGTCAAGAGGCGTTCGCCGACCAATGACTTGGCGCCTGTGTCCACGAACGCGATCCGCCAGTCCGCAAAGTCGGTGCTTAGGAGCTGCACATTTCGACCGGCCTTTGATAGGACAAAGTCGTTGGAGAGGGCTTCGTTGTAGTCGAGGAAGAACTTCTTGATCGCCTCTCCCTTGTGGCCGAGGCAGAGGACGAAATCCTTGTGACCGTAGTGGGAATAGTACTTCATCAGGTGCCAGACGATCGGATGGTCTCCAATTGGAACCAGAGGCTTGGGTACGTTTTCAGAATACTCCCTCAACCTCAGACCCAATCCCCCACAAAAAATAACGACCTTCATAGATTTAACCCTCGGTGAAAAAATAGCGAACTACAGAGTGCGGATGATGCGCCAGCCTTCTCAAGGATGGCGCTCTCGGATTCTGTTGCGAGCGGGCAGCAGCGGCCAAGCAAGTCGACGAGTGAGCCCGTCACCTGCCCCTGTGCTCGTCCAGTCATACGACAGTCTCAGCGCGGCTGATAATGCCCAGCGAATGAGGACCGAATCGTCCAGCTCACGTCATCATCATGGTGGTTAGCCGGCTGCCAAGGCTGTGGCCGACACCGTCAGGGCTCGACGCGCGCTTCCTGGACCTGTTTCGCGAGCTGCCGCAATCGCTCTTTGCGCTGCACCAGACCCGGCAACGGAGCAAGCCCGGCCAACTGGAGCATGAATTCCCAGCGATAGGCCCAGTCATGGTGCAAGAGGCATTCGGTGATGTTCCGTTTACGAATTTGGCTCCGCCGCTCTGGGTCCATTTCCACTTCCCGGATGATGTCCCCAACGCGGTCTGAGCCGAAGGGCAGATCAGTTACGGCGCCGTCCCAGTGGAAAATCCGATCAAACTCTTTGTTGTTATGCGCCCGCTCGCCGATCATGAGAGTGCCCGCCGCGGCCGCCTCGAAATAACGGTACCCGAACTCGTGCTGTCCGCCGGTCTCTTTGGCTTTGTTGATCTTTCCCGGATTGACCAGGAAATAGCGGGCACGCTTGGCCATATTGGCGAATAGCTGCCGGTGCTCTTCGAGATCGTAACCGTCCAGGCTGTTGATGGTGTCATACATATAAAAAAACCCGTTGTGGCGGGCCAGTTGGAGCAGCGCATGATGGGTTTCCGGCGATCTGCGGCCGATGCTGAGGACGTCAATGCTTCTCCGCGGCGGGTCTGGAAAAGGGCAGAATCGTATGGCATCAACACCGGGAGGCAAATACCCGGCAGCCTCTCCGACCCATTTTCGAAAGGGCTCGATCGCCTGCGCCATGAAGACGACATGGTCAAAGCGCGAGAGCACTTCCAGCGCGCTCTTGAACATCGGAATGTCTTTGACGTAGAACTCAATCACCCAGCAGATGGAGGTCTTACAACGGCGTTTCCAGTCGTGGACGGCGTTGAGGTGGAAAAGCTCGGACGGTACCTCGATGTTGGCAACGAAGATGTCGTACTCCCTGTCCAGCATGACTTTCTGAACGCCGGGGTTCAGAGGAATACTGAGATGCTCTCCTAGCCTTGAAGCCAGCCGTTTGCCGTTGCGATACCATCTGGTCGGCTTCGGGGCAACGACCTCCACCGCATCAATCTGCTGCAAGATGCCCTCGAACTCGTTAAACGAGCAGCGCCAGACCTTCCGCTCGTAGATGTTCCTATTGGAGAACAGCAGCACACGAGGTGTGGTCGGAGGCTGCGTTCCCACTTCATCAATAGCCATTGGCATCCCTTCGGTTTGACACTGCTTATTAAGTACTACGGTCGAGTCCACGGAATATCCCAGTAGATCGCTATCTTCTCCGCGGTCGGCCGCGGTTCAGAATCAACAAATCACTTGCGAGCAACAACGAACAGATTGTCGAAATTCAGGTACCCCCTGCTAATGACGGCACCCGCTCGCGCGACTTCGAAACACATGTTCTTGGCTGCTCTCAGGACACCCGAGCTATCGGGGTTCTGGACAGGGTGCAGGTGTATGAATTCAACCCGCGTAAATCCGTTGCGTACCAGCAGCTTCTGGATCGTGGACATGGAGTATTGGTGGAGGTGATCGCGAGCCTGCAGGTACGAGCCACTCGGTTGTGTGCATCTCACCAATTTGCCGATACGTGCCTTGAGGAACTGGACGCGCACGTTCGGGGTTCGCAGGAAGCAGATTCCCCCGTCCCGCAACAGCGCGTGACAGCGGTGGAGCAGCGGATCGGGGTGGAGGATGTGATCGATCACATCCCACATCGTGATCACGTCGAAGGAACCCTCCGGCAGTTCAAGATCTTCGGGTCGGCCACAGATAATGTTGTCCAGCTTGAGTTTTTCGCGAGCGTATCGGACAGCGGCTGGCGAAATCTCAGAACCGTACGCCTCCCAGTTCGCAAACATTGCGACGCTCCTCACGAAAAACCCGAGACCACATCCCATGTCGAGCAGCCGTCCCGATCGGTTCGCAACAAACTTCGTGAGGAAGTCCTGATACATCCTGTCGCGGGCCTCGCTCCAATAAGCGTGGCCATCGTCCGCGATCTCGTCGCCCCAGAATCCATCATAGTAAGGATCCGCGGCGAACGACGAGAATACATGATCGCAGTCCAGGCATCGCAGAATGTCTACAGCAAACTCCCTGAAAACAACCCGATGCCGCAGACTTCCACAGAGCAGACACTTCAGCGAAGTGGCCTCCTCACCCCCTACCGCTATTGATTCGCGGTCCATCATCGACCTTGCCTCACGATCGTGCGTGATGCGCCGAGCTAAGCCCGGGTCCCTGACGCCGTCAACGGGTTGCGCACAAGTTCGTCTTGCGACTTATCATCCTTGATCGGTGTGAGGCTGCGCAGAAATTCTTCATAAGGGACACCGCCGCCCAGCGATATGCCGCAATGCGCAATCGGCACCGCAGGATTTCCCCGCACCAGAGTGTGGGCCGGAACGGATCGAGATACAACACTTCCGGCGCTGACGACGGCGCCCTGACCAATGTTCACGTTGGGCAGGATGATCACGCCCGGTCCGATATAGGCGTCTTGCTCGATCTGAACCGTATGCCTGTGGCTGGCCCTGGCTTCCGCGGTGGCGTCTCGAAGATGCGCGATGATCATAACGCGCATCCCAATCGAAACATTGTTTCCTAGGCGGACCAATTGGGGATATGCAGTCTCGATCAATGCCCCTGTACCAATGGACACATTGCTGCCAATGGACACGCCGCGCAGGCGGTGAAGCCAAACGCGCGTAGTTTTATAGCCAGGCATGTAGAGCGCTAGAGCTTGTAGAAGACGGTTCTTTATGCCCGACAGGAGCGAGTCTCGGATCGGCTTTCCGCGGGCCGGCGCCGCTGCGGCCGATGAACCGGCGGAGACCGATGACGACGTTCCCTGTTGAAGCAGGCCGGCAATATTCTCGATCGTCGGTCCCTGGAGAACATTGTCCATGGGAAGCGGGATTTGAAAACGATCCTCAACCGCGGTCACCATAATCGCTAATGCAAGCGAATCTCCTCCGAGTGCATAGAAGCTGTCACGCACACCCACGCGATCCAGTTTCAGTATGTCCTTCCAGATGTCACTCAGTTGCATCTCGATCGAGGTCTGCGGCGCGAGGAAGTTAGCCTGCAGTTTCAAAGCGAGCTTATCAGCCAGCTTGTCCGCCAGGCCAATGCGCTGAATTTTTCCGGTAGGGCCCTTGGGAATTTGATCAACGATTAGCAAGCGTTTCGGGGTCTTGAAGTCCGCCAGTCGCTCGGAGACAAACTGAAGAATTTCGCTTTCCGATACGACCGCATTCGGCTTCAGGACGACGGCAGCGGCGACATCTTCGCCAAGCGTAGGATGGGGCACCGCAAAGGCAACGGCTTGCGACACTGCGGGGTGCTGACACAGGATGTCGTCCACCTCCCTCGGGGCGATCTTCTCCCCGCCGCGATTGATGATCTCCTTGAGGCGGCCGATGAGGTACAGATAGCCGTCAGTGTCAAACCGTCCTTGGTCACCGGTACGAAACCAGCCATCGTGGAAATTGCTCTGGTTTGCCGCCGGGTTGTTTTCATAGCCCCGCATGACATTCGATCCGCGGAGGACGACCTCGCCGACTTCACCAACCGGGAGCAGGTTTCCGACCGCATCCATAATGGCGATATCGGGTCCGGCAGCCATGCCGACCGAATTGAGCTTTCGGGGTAACGGCGGAAGGGGGTTGCTCGATATGGCATGGGCCGCTTCGGTCATGCCATAAGACTCGATGACTCTTGTTCCATATGCCTCCTCCAGTTCTGTCAGCAGCCGTTGCGGCATCGCGGCGGAACAGGAACGAATGAAACGCAAAGGGCGGCGTGCGATGATCTCTCGATGGGCCGGGGTACGAGGGAGGACTGCCGAATGCATGGTAGGAACCGCGGTGTACCACGTCGGCTCCAGGTCATTTGTCCACTCAAAGAATCGTTCGGCGTCGAAGCCCGGGGTGCAGACCACACTTGCGCCTGCTGTCATGGAGGAAACGACCGCTCCGATTAAGCCATGAATGTGAAATAAAGGCATGATGTTAAGGCAGCGGTCCTTCTCGTTCAGTTCGAGTGTCAGCGCGATGCTGTGGCCGGAGTTGCAGATGTTGGAGTGCGTCAGCGGGACCATTTTCGGCCGCGCAGTAGTCCCAGATGTGTGCAGAACCAGGGCGATGTCGTCGGGTTCGGCGAATCCATCCTGGGCAGCGGTTCCCGGTGTCGCACCGGTCAGGGCAAACACGCCTGCTGGTGCGGCGACGTCCGGCGTCAGTTCGATGATAGGAATGCCACGGGCCTGGGCTACGTTCGTCGCAGGAGAGTCCTGGTTCGACCCAATGATCAAGGCACGCGCATTCAGGTCGGACAGGTAGAAGTCGAATTCGCTTTCACGGTACCCTGGATTGAGAGGAGCGCACGTTGCACCGGCCGCCACTGCGAGAAACGCCACTGCCATCTCTGGCCCGTTCGGCAATACCAATGCCACCCGATCATTCCGATTCAACCCGAGTGCGCGCAGCGCTTCCACCGTCCGCTCAACTTGCCGGAGCAGGCACGAGTACGTGAGAGGGGGTCGTCCGGGAGCCGCGATTGCGAACAACCCAGGGGCGGTGCGAGCTCGGCAGCTCAAGAGTTGATGTAGCGTTGGCGCTACAGTTTGCTGGTACGGTTTTGCTTTTTCCGGAGAGGATATCATTTGGCGACTTTCTCGCGCGGTGCGTAGGACATGTCTGTTGATCTAGGAGTACTACCGTGCCTATTTGGTGCCCAAGGCACACGCCACAGCCACTGGCTTGGCCTGCCGTATCTCCAACCGGCATTGTGAGAACCCTGCACGCTCCAGATTCGCCGCCAGTTCATTCCCCATGACCCTGGTCGTTGCGTCGGTCGCGTTTCGGGATCTCGGCTGGATGGTCACGGCTATCAAGCCGCCTGGCCGCAGCCAGGTATGTAAGGTTTTCAAACAGTCGACGGGTTTGTCCCAGAAGTGAATCGAATTGATGGTGAAGATTCGGTCAAAAGGCTCGGGAAAAGGTGGTACCGTCAAAACTGATCCAAGATGCAAGCTGACACGGCCATTCCGCACCGCTCTCGCGTTGCGCTTGCGCGCCTGCTCCAACATCACTTCGGAATGGTCAATGCCGACGATCGATCCGTCTGAGACAACCTTGCTCAGGAACTGGAGGGCAATTCCCGGACCGAAGCCTATTTCTAAAATGCGATGGTTGGGTCTGACGTCCAACAACGACAGCGTCCAACGGATGCGATCCAGGTTCGAGGGGGTTCGGGCCATTATCATGCCCGCCAGATATCCACATAGCCCCGTGGGGCGCCCGAACTGCGCGCGCAAGAACCGCTTCAAGAACTGAGGCAACACACCACTGCTCTGCCCCTGATCGGGTTGGCTGTCGAGGCCTGGGTACTTCAGAGCGGATTTCATTGGGTCGCCACCTCAGGCGGCTGCGATGGATTTGTTATGCGAGGACCCGAACCGTCGTTGTTTTGGGACCAGTACTTGAAAAGTTCACCTGCAGTCGCGAACCAGATATCGCGGCAATTGCAGATGTAATCTAGATATTGAGAGTAAACCTCGAGAAAATCGGGCCGTTCTGACAGTCCGGGTTCCGGGTGGGTGACGATCGAGATGAGTGCACCCACCTCGATCAGCCTTTCCGTCCTTGCAATCTGCGCTTTGAGGATGGCATCGGCCTTGCTGGCACCGCCAAGACCGCCCAACTGGTTGTACACAAGGATATCAGTCGGCACCGTGCAAGGAATCTCGAGAATCCTCGATGGTTTGCCGTTCAACGGCAAGTTGTACGGAACAATTCCTCGAAGAAAGGAAGTGTCGTAGCACAAGGTCGGGGATGACCGTTCCAGAAGCTGGAAAATATAGTTACTCTTCAGTAGCTTGGGAAGTCGCATGCCGACGGGATGGTTCGCGGGATCTCCCAAACGGGAATGGTTGAAGGCGTCGACTGCGCGGTCGGCGAAGGGCTTGACGTGATCTCTGTGATCATGTTTGTGGCCATGCCAACCCACATCGTGGCCGGATTCCAGGAGAAAATCGACGCTATGATTCGGCCGATTCAGAAGCGCTGTTGGTACGAACCACGTCGACCGAATCTGGTGCTCCGCCTCAATGCGGAGCAGAGGATCGCGGTCGCGTCGCCGCAGCAACCCTGTTGTATCCACATCGTGGAGCGATACGAATACCGCGCGTTTACCCGCAGGCCAGTGAAACGGTTGGGTCCGCTGCGGAAGCCCGTGCGCCAGAATCGTGTTCAGGAGGAGAACGGTAAAATCGAAATCGGTCAACGGCAGGCGCCGCCAGTTGCCCGACATATCGACACGCCTGGGACCACGGAGTGATTCGACCAGGTTTGACACGGGCCGACGGATCCCTTCCGGGACCGATTGAATGTTGAAGCCCGGGATATAGGTATAGATCGGCCTTTTCGAGTCTGAAAACCGGAATGCCTGAGTGGCCCGAATGTCGAAGTTGACGATTACTTCCCCGTCGCGGCGGACGACCAGGGGCAGACCTCCATCCGCGGTACGCACTACCACCTCGTCACCCTCCCGCACGTGGAAGGCGAAGACGCGGGTCGAGAGCGGAAAGGCCTCGGGGGCCGCACCGGCCAAGTGTGCGAACTCCTCTGCCAAGTCTTGGGAAGGGATCACCGCCTCGACGATTCCTTCCGCGACTGCGGGTCCAACATTGAACCGGACACGCCCTGGCAGTTGTATGGGGAGGCCAAGCTCGCTCAAATCGGAGATGTCTGTGGTGTTCATGAAAGCACGTCTGGTCGGTAGGGTGTCCATGGAAACCGCGTCCGTTGCGGGTCCGCGACGGCACGTTATTGTCCTCGCCAGAAGCTTGATCTTGATCGCATTGGCCGCTGTCGGTTTCGTGCGGATAGGTTCTTGCTCAGCGCACAGAAGCGGTAGGATATCGGCAGGCCGCCTCACGGATTGGCAAAACGTCTGCTCCCGATTCGAGTGCAAAGCGGAGCACTTCTTCAAAGTACTGGGGCGTGCAGCCGTACGGGGATGGATTTCTCGCCACATCATGTGTGTATAGAACCAACCAGCCCTTTGCTCGGCTGTTGGTATGAATGAGTTGCTTAAGCGTCTCGATTTCCGACCGCAAATAAACCGGGTTTGCACGAAGGAAGCAAAGGTCCACAGGGTCGACGTTAATGCCAGATTCTATGGATCGACACGTGTCGTAGTCGGACCGCAACAACTGTTTCGCAGCTAATGTGATATGTCCATGCGGGAAGGACAGGTTCCGTAGCTGGTAGTCGCTCAACATTGCAGCTACTTGCCGGCGGTTCTCTGTACATCGATCTACGAACTCTGCGGCGCCAACTGCGTGGCACGAAGTATGGTCGAACGTGTGACACGCCAGTTCATGACCGGCTGTCAGCAGATCGTCCAGATCGGCGCGCGTGAACATTGGCCCCGCGCTGCTGGTTTTCCCAATCAATCCCATGGAACCGTAGTAGGTGCCTCTCCGGCCGTAATCCATCAGTATTTTGCCGCCGACGGTCAGAGCCGACCTGGGAAAATCGTCGAATGTGAAGGAGATCATCGGCTCGGGGGAGGCTCGCCGCGCACGTTTCCGCGAAAAGCACCCTGCCAGGAGCTTCTGAAATCGTATCCTGTAATCTCTGTAATCTCTCATGTCGCTGACAGAAGCGAGTGTCGCTCGCGACTGCAACCTCATATTGATCGGGCTCCAGATCGTCGCCCGCCTGCGCGCAGACGCATGTTGGGCAACTCTGGTTTGGCCCCTAACTGTTGGTTAGGTGAATTTCATGAACAGGTTTAACCACTATCACGTACTTATGCGTGAGGCAGGCTGCTTGGGAGCTTCTGTCATGGAGAGACGATAGAAGCGAGACGAATCATAGCTGCGTGCGGCGCTGGAAAGTCGAGGGTGACTGCGATTCGCCCAAGGTGAACCTCTTTCCAGAATATTCTTTGAATGTGAGAACCGGCGCGACCTAATTATAGGTTCGCTCACTTTCGAGGTTGCGATCAGACCGGTCGCAGGTGTCGGATCACTCCCAACAGTGACACCTTGCAGCCAGCGCGGCTAGGTGTCGGGCGCATAGCACGCCGTCCAAGAGGTCGTGCTGCTGTACAAATTCGTTGCACAGGTCGTATCACCCGGCACATTGCCTACATGCGACTAATGTAGGCGGTGCATCGAAGCCAACGCCAGCCCTGTAGTGCCCGTTATCGGCGTGTGCGACTAATGTAGGCGGTGCCATGTTATTTCACCGTGAGTGTCAAGCCCTAGCCAGGTGCCACGGCAACCGAACCCCCACCAGCCCACACATTTCTTCATCCTAATTCACTACAACCGTCAATCCCGTCGGAGGGTTGGGAGGCGCCGCACCACCGGAGCAGGATGTGTCACCCTCATACCGCGCTTTCGCTGGCAGCGTACCAATGGTCGGTTCTGGGCCGAAGGGCGGCCACGCGCAGCTACCGAAAAATGCGGGCTTCGATGTATAGTACATCGAGTTTTTCAGCGTGTGATTGGAGCCACCGCCCCACTCGGCTACGCCCTGCGTTTTGTAGTCGTAGTTGCCATGCCGAATCATCGTGTCCCAGGTGTTGGCATTGAATTTCTGGTCATCATCACAGCCAACCTGATACACGACGGGTTTGCTACGACTTCCGTAGGTACAAGCATTTCCTGGGTACATAATGGCGTTCGCCCAATTGGTGTGGAGATTGGGGTTGCCCAAGATGTTCCCCACAAGCGCGAAGTAGGTGTTGTTGCGGTCGATGCTGATGGCATCAAAGCCCCAGTTGGGGTTGTTGGAGTTGTACTGGGCGTAGTTGCCCGTCACATCCCCCCAGAACCAGTTGCGAAACAGCACGCCATGCGAGGAAGAACCCCAAGTAAAATCTGCACCGAACTTGGGCGCTATGCTCCCTTCGATCAAGGTGAAGTATGGGTGCGCCCCGTGGTTCATCCGCGTGGCTTCCATCCACGATGTATCGTAGAGGTAGAACAGGTCGTCGATGTAGTTGTAGAGCCACGCGTTTCCCGACCCGCCGCCCTCCTGCCCGCCGCCGTGCCGCTGCTCGCGGATGATGTTGTTCTCGACCTTGTTGTCCGAGGTCGCGAACATGAAGCCTATGCCGTAGGCGCGGTCAGAGCTTTGCGCCGTCTGGAAGTGAAGGTACGAGTCACGAATCTCATTGCCGTAGACGTACTGCAGGTAAATCGGGTATCCCTTGGCGGTGTTCGTGTCCCGATAGGCTTCCACGCTTTTCACCCAACTGAACAGCGAGTTGGACATCTCAATGATCGGCGCGGATCGATTACCCCAGCCGTTCAGTTTGATGTTTTCAAGACCTGCTTTCGTCGTGCCAAACGAGTACTTGCGCAACCCCGGGCTGAGCCCGGCCTGGAAGGTGTAGTACATGGGGCGGCTGAGCGTCAGAGTATTTCCGCTGACTGTGACCTGAGCGATCTGCGACATCAGGTGGTACGGGGGAGCGTCTGCCTCGCCGCACCAATCACAGGTACCATTGGTTCCGACAGCCGTTACCGGAATGGCAGTGTCGGGCAGTTCATACATGGCCACCCAATCCCCCGTGACCAACCCGTGACCCGCGCCCACCGTGAGAGTCCTGCTCCCCTTGGTGTAGCCGCTCAAAATAGCTACATTCGACCCTCTGTTTGGACTTGAGGAACCGTTGAACCTGACCGCCCCGTTGTTGCCCAACTTCAGCGTGGTGCAAGCCGCCCCGGCTCCCGTATCTCCTGGGAATGATGCGGAGAGCCATCTTCCCTGTGTGCAGTTATTCGAGCCGGAACCTCGTAGCACCTTTCCAGACGGGATGGTGATGGCTCCGTTGACATAGTAGATTCCCGGCGGAAGCACCGCCGCGCGATTGGCCGCGAGCGCGCTAATACAGGCGTTGATGGCGCTGGTGTTGTCGGTGGTGCCGTTTCCCTCTGTCAGTCCCGCAGTGCAAGCGACGGCGGCATAGACCGGAAGCGTCCCACCATTCCAAATGTCCGATCCGGCGAGCCATGGAATCTGGCGGCAGTTCCCCGGGCAGCCCGCATCGTCATTGGGAAGGTCATACGGGCTCTGGGCCCAGAGGCACTGTCCAATGAGAGCGATCAGGGCTACGACTGCGAATAGGAAAATCTTTCTTGACATTTGCGTCCGCCTCTCTGTGTTACGGGAACCGCCCACGGGCTTCCGTAGAATGGTTGCTTTCCCCGCCCGTAGTCCGTGGCAGAAGTGATTTACTCACTCTGCGGCCAGCGGGATGGACTCGACTTCTGTCGCAGCAAGAGTAGGAGATACGAACCTGTGAAACTACTGGACGGAGGGTTGAAAAAAGGACAGTGGCGTGCGCCTGTACGTCACCTGTACTGAAGTACAGCTTTACCCGGATCGCTCGCCGGCACACCGCCGCACTCTGCGCGAGATCCATAAGAGGTGATCGATTCTCTGGACGATTGTTTCCCTGTATCTTGCGAGACAGTGATGGCGAGGAGCAAGAACAGCCAGATCGGATAGGTATTTCTGAAGAACGCTGCCTCGGTGATGTTATAGACCACACCCGTTACGAAGTATGCCACCATGAGATCGCCTGCCGGCAGATTCTGCCGCCAGGCCAGAATCACTCTCTTATACCCGTACGCCAACACTACGGCCAGGCCTCCGACCCCAACCCACCCAAGATTCGCGTAGATCTCCAGGTACCCGTTGTGGCTTTGGTTCGGCACCCAAAACCTCGTAACCTCGGAGACCATCGTCTCCAATCGCGGGCCAAGCCAGAAGCTTTCGTAACCTGCGCCGACCCACGCGTTCGGATTCAGCTTAACCACCTCGGCCCATATATCGGTGCGCTCGGTCAGTGTCGAATTTCTTCCCATTGCATGCAGGGCGCCCGGACTAAAATCAAGAAGGGCAATCGAGGCGGGAATCACTATTATCAAGAGAACCAAGCAGTGGACCATAAACCGGTTTCTGGCAAACGCTCGAAAACGGGTCGCCACTAGCAGGAAGCTGGCCAATAGAAAGCAGACGAGCGAGGTCACGGAATCGGTAACTGAGAACAGCCACAAGATCATGGCGAGAATTACGCCCTGAGCAATCAGGCGCCGGCTGCGCTGCTTGTCCGGAGGATCGTCGGCAAACAGGTTCAAAAGGCGCCATACCGAACCTAGCCCAAAAAGCAGGCAAATTGCTCCCAGCCCATTCTTCTCCAGTGCAACGCCAGAAAAGAAGGTAGTACCCAAATAGCGGTGATAGTATCGGCCGATCTCAGGGTAGTACCTGATAAACAAAATCGACAGAGGAATTAGAGTGTAGCCCGTTCTCGCAAGGACCCGTTTTAGGGCCGTAATCGGCTGCGGATCGGTCCAAACGATCAGAACCATCAGCCAGTCTGCAATGCCCTTGTTCCAGCGCCTGAACCCGACCGCCGGATAGTCGGACCACATGAGACTCACCAGACAGTAGATAAAGAACAACAGAATTGGCCAGGTGTGACGTAACCCACTCACGATTTGCTTGCTTCTCTTCAGGACCACGAACAATGCGAGGATGATGAGACTTGTATAAACCAGTCTGTTTATCGGGTCTCCCTCCATCAACTCGTCAGCTATCGGCCCTGCTTGGCCCAGGTAAACCCACCTGGACGGCGTGCGCGAGCACGCCAGCAGGAACCAGAGCACGGCAATCCACAGAGCTGGCGAAGTCCGGGACTTAGAGTCGCGGTCGAGCCAGAAAACGCCGAGTATGCCGGCACAACATAGCAGGGTGGCAATTGTCGGGGACATTCGGGTCTCTTCAGAGGTGCGCTATCGGTCCAGGCAATGGCAGGCCAAAGTTACTTACCAGGATGCTCATCGTCGGCCATTGCCCCAACGGAACACGCCAGCGGCGCCTCTTCGCCCTCCTGCCGGCTGATTAGCTGGCGCTCGGAGCCTTGCGCCAGCTGGGTGAAGATCGCGTCCATAATCCGGGCGGTCAGAATGATCTCGCGGTAGGGAATCGGCACCGGAGTGTCTTCCAGGATCGAGCGGTAGAAGTTCTCGATCAGGTGCTTCATCCCCGCCTTGGAGTGGAAATCCCTGTGCAAGAAGGTCCTCACGTTGCTCCAGGTGTTCCCAAAATACTGCCAGCCGGTTGCCGCCGGGCTTACGAACTGTTCCAGATAACTGGTGCGCATTAAGCCCGGCAATTTGATCAGGATGTCCTGATCCTGATCCACCATCAGACCGTTTTTTGGTCCATAAAGACGAAACTGATGGAGAGAAGGACGCATCTGCGAAGAGAACGTAAAGTAAGCCGTGGTCCCGCACTCCTCCGAAATGATGACCCGCAGCTCGTCAACGATTTCGCGTTCCCCCAGGCTGCGCAGGAAGGGGCTAACAAACCCATACGCGATGACCTGGGGCGATTCGGTTGGGAGGAATTCAGCAATTCTGGCAATGCCGTGACTGATGACGTTGTGCAGTAATTGTCCGGGCAGCCGGCGTACCCAATGCTGTTTGTCGGAGAGCAGCACTCCGGCGTAGCCGCCGGGTCCCAGCTCATAACAAAAATAACTCTCCATGTGCACGGGATTTCCGCCGAGGTACCCCGCACGCACAAGTTCTCGCGCTTGAATGGCGGCACGGCGGAACTGGTTATCGTGGCCGGCGGTGAGTTTGAGCCCTCGCTCATTGGCGAGCGCGATCAGTTCGCGGGCTTCCCTTTCGTTGACCGTGAATGGCTTCTCGACGTAAACGTGGCAGCCGGCCTGCAAACAAAGCTTGGCCGCCTCAAAGTGAATCTGCGGAGGGGTGGTGATGTGGACCACGTCGGGCTTGGCACGTTCGAGCAGTTCCGGCAACTCCATGAAGGACTGCTTGACCGAAAAGCGATCGCACAGTTGCTGCGCCATCAGCGGTTCACGGTCGCAGACTCCGACGATCTCGGTACCCTTGATCCGCTGGATCTGAGAGGCGTGGGAATCAGCAATCTTGCCGCATCCGACGATGCCGATCTTAAGCATTGACGCCTCCCATGCGGCAGGCTTCGAAGTATCGCCGTAAGGCTTCTTTTGTCGGGACAATCTGCGACCATCCGACGCGGGTCTTAAGCTTCTGGTTGCTGTAACTCGTCGTCTTCCAGAATGCATGCCACGCCTTGCGATTGAAAGCCAGCGGCACCTGTCCCTCCGACCAACCGGAATAACGTTCCCACATGTAGCAGAGCAGATAACTGACAGCTTTCGGTACGTAGAGAGACTTAAACCGCTTTACATTTCTCTTGTACAAGCGCAAAAGCTTGCGACTCGAGGGCAGGTCGTCATCGACGACGTTGAACACCTCGCCATCCACTCCCGGCGTCAAGCCGGCCAGCACAATGGCCTCGGCGCAATTGTCTACGTAGCTCAGCGGTATCTGAGTCGAACCGCCCAAGTGCAGGAAGAGGCCGAAGGTGCCAATGCCGACGCGATTGGTGAGTGCTCCCTTTCCATCGGTGCCATACACGTAGCCGGGCCTGACCAGGATGTAGGGAATCCCAAACTCTTTTCCATAGTAAGCAACCATCTCGTCCTGCTTGACCTTGGCATAGGTGTAGGCATCTCCCCGCAACTCGGGATGCGACTCGACCGGACAAGATTCATCCAGCGCTCTCCACCGCGTTTTCCCGGAGTTCGTATACACGGTGAAAGAACTGATGTTCACAAAACGCCGCAAACACTTCTGCTGGACACAGGCCTCCAACAGGTTGCGCGTTGTGACCACGGAGTTAAGAAAGGCATCGGGCACGAGCTTCTCCCCTCGCCCGGCGGCCAGATGGAAGATGACGGCCGCGCCTTCCGCTGCTGTTCTGCAATCATCACGCGAGAGCAGGTTCCCCTGGATGATTTCAACTCGCGATCGGGGATAGCGCGCAGCAACAGTCGTCAGTCGGATGGCTCCCGTGGAGGATCTGGTGAAACACCGCAGGTTACGAAATCCACGCTCCAGCAGATTTTCGACGACGGACGATCCAATGAACCCGGCAGCACCGGTGATCAGGATCGGATCGTCGTACTCGAGGATCAAGGACTCTCGTTCTGTATGGTTCATAGCGGCCTCAGTCGGTAATGTAGGGCTCCCGCATCGGGTTTAACTTCGGAAGAGCAAGGAGCTTCCCGAGGTGGTCACAGAGTTTGATCAAGATGCTCATAAAGCGGTGATGTCCTAACAGCAGGGCAAAGGGCAGGACCACCGTGTACGTGGGGACAGCAATGAACGACTTCGCAATCTCCGCAGGTCCGAAGCTTTTGCGCAGCACAGCTGCCCCACCATTCAGCAGGGCCCGCCGCAACATGAAACTACGTTTCCAGCGTAGGGGGGGTACAACTTCGTAGGCCATGGCTTCGTGGCACCAGATAAATCGATGTCCAAGCTCGATCATGCGGGTGAAAAAGTCCTGGTCCTCACCGGTGCGAAACTGCGGCCGGAAGGGCTGTGCACCAGCGGCGGCGAAGAGTTCCCTCTTCAGCAGCACATTCCCGGTCCGTCCTTTCTTGCCGTCGATGATCAATCCCGTGGGATAGCTCGGCCGGTCGTAAAATTTGCCCTTCAGTACCCACTGCGGCGGTTTCTCGTCAAAGTGCGGCTTCACCGGTCCGAGCACTCCATCCACTTCGTATTTCCCACAGGCCGTAAATAATGTCAGTAACCAATTCTTGGTGGGAAATTCGTCATCATCGATGAAGGCGACGAAATCGCCGGCCGCGTTTGCCACCGCTTTGTTTCGGGCGAGCGCAATATTCTGCTGCGGCTCCACGCAATATCTGACCGCGGTCCTTGACCTGGCTGCAAAATTGGAAACCACGGCCTCTGCAGACTGCAATTCGTCGTTGTCCACAACCACGATGGAATAGGTGAAGAATCCGCCCGTCTCCTGTTCGTCCAGTCCGCGCAACAGGCGCTGGAGCAGATCCGGCCGCCTGAAGGTGCAAATGCAAACAGAAATGTGCGCTACTTCTTTGGTCATAGTCTAGGAGATCTTCGAGCTGTAGACGATGTCGCGCGACCGACCGCGATTACCAGCAAATTCCGTAATATTCCGACGAGGGATGGTGCTCGGGAGTAAAGAACCTCACCAGGTCAACAATGGGCTTGTTCCCGTTTACGTCCTGCAGCGTTTTGACATAAGCCTTTTCCTTGCTGGCGAGCACCAGAACGTCGCTGTGGGCGACGAGCTCTTCCGCCGAGGAACACAGCAGCTGTGAGATGTGGGGTATCTCCTTCTCAATATATATCTTGTTCGCTCCAATCAGTTGTGCGAGAGAGACATTCGGATCATAGATCCTTACCGCGTAGCCTTTGCCGATCATAGTCTCGACTAGCTCCACGATCGGGCTCTCCCGTAAGTCGTCCGTGCCTTCTTTGAAGGTCAGCCCCAGGAAGCCTAACGACTGCCCCTTAAAAGAAAGTAGTTTCTTGACGACCTTCTTGATTTGATAATCGTTGCTCTCAAGAATGGAATTCAAGACCGGCACGACGACATCTTGCGTCTTCGCCAGATATGTAAGGGACCGCAAATCCTTCGGCAGACAAGAGCCTCCGAACGCGAACCCTGGCTTCAGGTAGTAAGGCGAGAGGTTCAGTTTTGTGTCCAGGCAAAAGATCTCCATCAGCCTGTGGCTGTCGACGCCAACAGCCTGCGCAATGTTCCCCATCTCATTTGCGAAAGTAATCTTCAACGCATGGAAAGCATTGTCGGCGTATTTCACCATCTCCGCGACTCCCAATTCCGTTCGAACGTGGGGACCCGGGAAGTCTTTGTACAGTTGCGCCAATTTATCTCCGGATTTCCTGTCCAGTTCGCCGATCACGGTCTTCGGAGGATTATAGAAGTCATCCACCGAGGTGCCTTCGCGTAGAAACTCGGGGTTCATGCATACCCCAAAATCAACCCCGGCCTTCTTTCCGGAGCTGCTTTGCAGCGTGGGTATCACGGTCCCCCGCATCGTGCCGGGAATAACCGTGCTGCGGATGACTACGCTGAAGTATTCCTGTTTGGAGCTGAGAGCCTGGCCGATTTGCTCACAGACCCGCAAGACAGCGCTGAGATCGATATTGCCGTTATCCTGGCTAGGTGTGCCTACACACACGATGGCCAGCTCGCTTTCTTTCACCCCGACTGACGAATCGGAAGAGGCGCGTAGCCGCCCGCTGGACACCGCTGCTGCCATGAGCTCATCCAACCGCGCTTCGATAATCGGGCTTCTGCCCGCATTAATCATCTCCACTTTCGTTGGGTTGGTCTCAACGGCCACAATCTGGTGGCCCAGCTCCGCCAGGCAAGCCGCGCTCACGCAGCCCACGTAACCCATACCAAAGACACTGATCCTCACAATACCTCCCTAGCTCCCCTGCAATCCCGGGATGTCAAGAAGTCCACACAAGCCTTGAATCCCGAAAACATTCCTTCAACGGATGCCTCCCGCAAGATGTCTTGGCGAGCATTCGTCGAAAATTCCGACCTCAAATGGTCGTTGTCCAGCAACCAAAGAATGCGGTCACGGAGGGACGCTATGTCGTTCCGAGGAACGACAAGTCCGTTGCGACCCGGTTTCAAATAGAATATCTCCGGCGGATGATCGCCTTCCTCGGTAATCACCGGCAGTCCCCAGTAAAAGGCCTGGTTGAGTCCCAGGCCAACGTGGCCCGGGATGACACAAATGTCGGCCATCTTGCACAATTTGCTGATTTGCAGGTCTAGTGGATCGTGGACCTCACCGAGATAGACCGTGTTCCGTGCATTCATGCGTGCTTTCAACTCTTCACTCAAGCCGGATCCCACCAGCACTAGGCCGATCTCCCTGCGATCGAGGCCGCGAAAAAGATCGATGAGGTGGTCGACTCGTTTCCGGCCGCTTCCCGCACCCATCCTTCCCATGAAGATGACAGTCTTCTCGAAGGGAATGCCAAATTCCCGCTTAATTTCCGCTTTGCTCTCATGAACCGGCGGAAAGTCCTCAAAGTTGACGGTGTTATTTGCCACGAAAGCCTTGGAGTAAAAGCGAGGCTTAATGAACTCCCTGCAAGACTCGGCGTAAAGAATCAGGGCATCGCTCATCCCATGGACGTAATTGAACATCTGGTAGCGCAGCTTGCTGTTTCTCGCGTCCCAGTTTCCACCTTTGGTCCAGAAGGCGAAGGGAATCCTGCGGAACTTCAGCCAATGTATGAGCGGCCAAATAATCCTGTCTTTTAGGTGAAGAAACAAAATCACAGCAGCCGGCTGCTCAGCGCTGATGACCCGCTTGTAGTCGAAGAAATCGAATGGCAGTTCGCGCAATGCAAACTCAAGAGGCTTTTGATTCTGCTTCTGAAGGCAGTCCGCAATCACTGAGAATTCGAAACCGCACTCGCGAAATCTCCTGTGGAAGTAGTTGTAAACTGACACCCTGTAGTGCATCACCCGATTGGAAATCAACAAGATATTTGCTGGACGTTTCCTGGAAACGCCCACTTCACCAAAGTCATCAGTTCTCTGTGGCGCCGCCCCTTTGTCAGGACCTGCGGAACAGTGATTTGAGTGCGAGATTGCAGATAGCGAATTCATGGCAAGCGAATTACTTCCGTGAAGTGGGTCCCCGTCGTGCACTAACAGTAACAATCCGAAACTAGCCTGCGCAAACTAAAGGAGGGCATCAAGCGCCAGTCAACGGCAATTCAATTCGACCGCATGCGAGCAGGGGACGTCGAAGCTCCCCCGTGAGAACAACATCGTTTGGCTCGCCAGACCCACCCCGGTACTTGCGCAGCGTCAGTCCCGGTAATCTCTCATCAGAGCTAGTCGGTAGTGTTGCCCGTACACTGCGATCGCTGTTCATTGCGAACGTCACGGATCTTCGCATCCGAAACCAGGCGGTTGCCTGCGACGCGGTCGCGAACCAGGCCCCATTGTCCCTGAGCTCCTTAACAAGGCTCGCATACGTAACGGTCCACAACCTCTCCGGTGCAATGCTGCGGTCGTGCCAGTTCACAGTAACGCACCCACCATGCCGCACAGCGTTCTTGATAATTTCACTGATCCTGGCTTTGGCATCCTTGGGTGACAAATGCAGGTGCGAGGGATAGAACAGTGCTGTGTCCATGACGTGCAGAGGAAGTTCGAGGATCGTGGTGGCATTGAGCGGCTTGTATACCTGGCTAGTTCCAGCACGGTAACCGATCGTCTCGTTGTAGCCCACAGTAGAATCGTAGCTTGCACCCGCGCTCTCAAGCGCGACTGGCGACCGCTCGTCGAAGTAGAGCCAGTGCATGCGAACTCCAATATTGCGTGCGCCAGTGATCAAACGAATTTCGTTCAGCTCTTCACGTCCCTTCCCACCGTCAACCCACGCGTCGATTCCATGAAGCCCGACTTCGCAATCCGCCGCCAGCAGTCTGCGAACCTGATCGGCAACGTCGGAGGCACCATAAGTCGCACCCCGAATCTGCGGCGCGAGTCCGTCGGAGGTCCGACCTGGAGTGTTCCTGAACGGAATAATGAAAAACGACGACGGGCTGCCGCCCTCGATTTCGTTATAGCGCTCAAAGCTACTCCAGAAGTCTTTCGCCAGACCGAGATGAACAAACGGCAGCTTCAACGCCGCGAGCCAGTTATGCAGCAGGTTTAAGGCCGAAGTCCGTCCCCGGATCAGGTCGATAGCCGAACCGATTAAGGCGCGATAAAGAAAGCCGAACATCGTGTGATCAAACTTGTGGCGGCGGACAAACGGGTGATCGACGTCGTGCGTCAGGCAGGCGATGAACCGGTATCCAAATGGGACCGGTGGAATTTCGATCAGGGAGATGCCCGCTGAACGGATCACGTCCCGCAAGAAAGCAATGTGCAGATCCAGTGTCGGACTCGACGCACTAGCGGCTGGTTGGCCGATCGTCAGCAAATGGCGGACTTCGCGAAAAAGGTCGTACCCAACCCATACCACTATGGCGCCGTTGCGACGAGTTTCATGTACTGCTGGCCGAAGCGATTCTGCATCGACGAGGAGGCCAGCGCTCTGGTCGTCGAATGTGAAGCTCTCGAAGTAGAGTGGTAGGCGAGCTCCTTTATATGACAGAAGGCGGCTGCTTACCTTGCCTGAAGGTCGACTGCCAGCAATCGCAGCATCGGAACGTGCCTTTGCGCCACCATAAATAACCACAAGCTGCGCGTCTTGTTCCCTGAGGTCGAAATCGCCGGAACACAGCAGAACGTTGTAATGTTGTCCTTCACGATAAAATTCCCATGGCGTCTTGAACAACTCGAAAAATTCTTGAACGACGGAGAAATCCGACGGGTCTGCAATGACACCAATCATGGCTATATGTGAGCGGATGACAGATCCCGCCGGGAGGCACGCAGCTGCGCACATTCCTTGGACTTCATTTCGAGCAACAAATGAGCGAGAGCCTTGAACATTGTGCCCTGCCCCCAATGGAGCATCGGAATCTTCGCCTTAACCAGCGGATACTGCCGGTAATAAAAGTATCCTTCCGAATCCTGCATGTTGCCGATTGTCCAGGCAGCAACCTTCTGGGCAAGCTCGAGACACTCGAGGTCGCGGTCGGCGAAGAGGGCAAGCGTGTCGATCGATTGCGCCGCGCACTGGATATCCACGGGGTAGGTTCGGTTGTGGTAGTACTTCGGCCGGCCTGTGTCTTCGAAGAAGTGCGCCTTATAGAATTTCAGACCTTGGTCTAGACTAGGGCGAAACTCGTGATCTCCGCTTGCCTGCATATAAGAGTTCAAGCTCTCGAGATTGTAGCCAGTGTGGAAATTGTCGACCCACTGGTACTTCGGTTCCTCTCCGTACCACCACGATCCCTCGGCACGTTGGTGAAAGCAGCTATAGATCATCGCTGAGCGCGCCACGCGCAGATACGGGTCACTGCCGTTGTGCTTCGCCGTCCGCGCCAGCAGAGCAGCGCCCAGCATGTTGGAGTTGTGCACAGAACTCTGCACGTGCGCGAAATAACTGATACAAGCACCATGGGGAGTCTGTTCACGGGGCAGGTCGAGGATCCAGTTGCACGCACTCTCCGCAATCCGAAGGTACCGTTCCTGCCCGGTAATCTCGAAAGCATCGACATAGGCTTGGCCGATCAAGGCGGTCCACACAATGATGGGGTCGTCCTTGGTATATGTTCCGCCACGAGAAGAAAAGTCGTAGTGATTGCTCCAACTGTGATGCTGAAACCGAGGCACTTTGTGTTTGTCGAGCCACTCGAGGCAGCGGATGGCCTTATCGAGATACTGTTGCTCGTGGGTGGCGCGGTAGAGCAACAAATATCCCGCTGCCATGTAGCCTTGCCCTTTGGTCGAATCCTGAGGCCGAATGCCGAACAGGGGCCGAAGATTGAACGGGCATTGCCGGATGGCTTGCATCAGCAGGCGCTCGGCAAAGATGTTTCCGAAGGCTAACGGACGCGCCCAAGACGACAGCCCGTCAAATGGCTCGTAGCCGCGGTAGTTGTGCTGCTCGACCCAGGATTGAACGCGCTCGAGCGAACGCTGGACGTCCTCAACATGGAGTGCTTGGGAACTCCGGCGGCTTGGGACTACGGTGCTTCCGACCAATGTCGTTGTGTGTGCCATTAATGCGAGTTACTCCCATGTAGCAGTTCGCTAACGAGATTCACCAGTGTCTCCCTCTCCTGCTCCCACGTGTGTGCCAGGTAAACCTTTTGACCTCGCGCCACGGTCTCCAAAGCGTCCGTGGGATTGAGAAACACGTATTCAATTTGTTTAGCAAGGTCGTCGGAGTTTCCTGGCGTAAAGAAATAGAGAGAATCCTTGTTGAAATAATCCTGTATGCCGGGCGTGGAGGGTGCAATGACGGGCTTGCCGAGTGCCAGATATTCAAAAATTCTTGTGGGAGTATTGATCTCGGTAAATGCGTTGCAATGGTTCGGAATTACACCCACATCGCAATCTTCGATCGCCGGGACAAGCTCCTCCAGCCGCTTGGGACCGAAATAGTGAACCCTCTCCTGCAGGCCCCGGCTGCGCACCGAATCCAGCACACGTTCCAGAAACGGAGTTGTGGCGCCATAAATCCTGAGTTCCACGGCGGGAACCGACTCTTGGATCTTCGCGAGTGCGTCGACGGCGAGGTCTAAGCCATTCCGCTCCAGGAGCGACCCGTGATACATGATCACGAATGGCTTTGCTTGACCGTTCTTGACCGCAGCGCGTAGGCGCGGCGCGCGAAACGGGAAGATCTGACCATCGGGAGAATTCATGACCACCCCGATTTTTTCGGGAGGACAGCTCCGCGCCCCAAACATCCGCTTACATGCGATATTGACGGTGACCACCAGATCCGCCAGCCCCAGGCTCCATCTCTCGAATCGTCGAATCAGCTGGACACCCCGGCTCTCCTGGTCCAGTTGGAAGATGGTCATCATGAGTTCGGGCATAGGATCGTGCATGTCAAGGATAACCTTCGCCCCCAACGCTTTGGGCACCAGCGAACTCATGACGAGAACGTCCGGCATATTGTGGATGTACACCAGATCGTAGTGTCGAGTCAGTGAACGAACGGCCAAGATGGCGGATGCGGCCGCCAGGAACGCGGAATACTCATACATGTAGGATAATTTGCCGCCCCGTGCATGCTTGATGGGTAAACGGACCACGTCGATGCCGTTGCTGCACGCTCCGGTCGCCTTGGTATGATTCGCCACGCATACCAGTTCTACCTCCATCCCTTCGTTCCTGAGCGCCTCTGCGGCGCGGCGCGGCCGTGGGTCCGCCGGATAACCGGACAGGACCACCATGGCCACACGTTTTCCTTCCAGGCGCCGGTTCCTCGAGGTGATCAGCTTCTTGCCTTGGGAGGACATCCCCGCAGAGGTGTCAGCGTGGTCTGAGATGGCAGAAGATCGCGTGACTGAATTCGTGCCTTCGATAGCCATGGAATATATCAACTTCATAGGGCGAAGGTGCACTGGGGTTGCGCTAGGGCACCGTGTCGCAGCGTACGTTACCTTCCATTCTTGTTGGCAGACGCAGCCAGCGATTTGCCGGCGTCGGCTGCGGAGTTACGCGCCTCGCGCTCGATTTTCATCTTGTTTGAGGACTGAATCGCCTTGAGGATCGCCGAGTGGTCAAACTTGCTTAAGATTTCAATATTGGGCATCACGCAATGTCCCCCGATGATTCCCGGCACGTATTTGACCGGGGGGAAGAATTTGATCTCCTCGTAGAAGGACACGACTTCGTTGTAATCGGCCCCCACCTGGTCGCAGTACCTCTCCACCTCTTGAGCCCAAGCGATCATCAGCCCGAAATAGGTCGTTTCCGTTAACTTCGCGACTTCGCACGCCTCCGGCGATGAGAGGATTCGCGTCTTCAGACCGACCGACTCGAAATGCCGGGCGGCTTGCCGCGCGCATGCGGAATCAATGCCTCCAACGAATTTCATGTACTTGCCCAAATCATCCAGCATGCGGACATGCTTGCCGCGCACCGGACTGTGCACCACGGCGGCGGACGCTCGTTCGGCCACCGACCTCGTCGTTCCGATCCCGACCGTGCTGTTGATGATAGTCACTTTCGGCTGAAAGCGTTCGATGTACCGGGCGGTCTCACCGACAAAGTCCTTGATCTCGAACGGATAACAGATGTGCAGGAAATCGACGCTTTTGATCGGCTCGGCGACGGGCACGATGTCCACTCCGACCGTGTTGTGGTGCCGGGAAATGAGCTGGAACAGTGGATTGCCAACCTCTCCCAGTCCGACGACGACTACATTGCAGCGCTCGCTCATGGCGATTCCGCCTCCTGACAAACCTTTGAAATTCTGCGAGTCCACGAACTCGCCTTCCAGGCACTACGACGACACCGTGGCAGCACGTTTCGCCGGCGCACCCCTCACGCTGCGAACCACGGCATCGACTACCCGCCTCTGCTGTGCTTCCGAGAGGGTCGGGAACATGGGCAGCGACAGGATTCTGGTGGCCGCGGCTTCGGTCACCGGTAACTCGCCCGGGCGAACCCCCAGGCCCAAGTAGGCCTTCTGCAGATGCAATGGAATCGGATAGTGAATGCCCGTCCCGATTGTTTCCGCCCCCAGGTCCTGCCGCAGGGCTTCCCGGTTATCCGCCTGAACGACATAGAGGTGGTAGACAGGCTTGGACCATGCCGGCTGCGACGGCAATATCACCGGCGCGGCGGCGCTCCCAAATAGATCGCCATAGCGCTGGGCAGCTTCCACCCGGCTGGCATTCCATTTCGCAAGATGCTGCAGTTTGACTCCGAGAATGCCCGCTTGGATCGAGTCCAGGCGTCCGTTGTAACCCTCCACATCGTGGTAGTACTTCTCCGCTTGACCATGGTCGCGGATGACGCGGACCTTGCGAGCCAGCGTTTCGTCGCCGGTCGTCACCGCACCGGCCTCGCCGCATGCTCCAAGGTTCTTACCGGGATAGAAGCTGAAGGCGCCGGCGAGCCCCATGGATCCGGCCTTACACCAGCGATTCTGTTTCTTGGAAAAGTACTCAGCCCCGTGGGCCTGGCAAGCGTCCTCGATCACGACCAGGTTGTAACGATCCGACAACTCCAAGATCGGATCCATGTCGGCCATCTGGCCATAAAGGTGAACCGGGAGAATTGCCGCCACTCGTTTTCCTGTTCGGCGGCTGATCAACTTTCCGGTGTGGCTGTCGAGCGTGCAGCGTAGCTCCAAATATTCCTGGAGCTTGCCCGCGTCCATGTTGCAGGTTTGCGGGTCAACGTCGATAAACTCCGGCAGTGCACCGGCCTGGGAAATCGCTTCCGTGGTAGCGATAAAAGTGTTGGCGACGGTAATCACGGCATCGCCCGGACCAATGCCGGCGGCGATCAGCGCAAATCGTAGAGCGTCGGTACCGCTATTGACGCCCACGCAGTAGCCCACTTGGCAGAAGCGCGCGTAGTCCTGCTCGAACGCTTCCAACATTCGGCCGCCGATAAAGCCGGCAGTACGAAAGGCTTGTTGCACGACGGCGAGGAGTTCGCTTTCCAGTTCGCGATGCGGCGTAATCAAGTCGAGGAAAGGAATCGATGCGTCCGTATTTGTCATCTGTGATGCCTCATGTCTTTTGTGAATTCCCCGATCGACAATGCCGTCGCATTGTCCGGGTTGCGTCAGCATGATGCTGGGTGAATCCAGCAGGCATGCCGCAGCAAAAGCTTCGCCAGTTAAAGTGGCTGGATGTCGTAGCCCTCAATCGTGAGAGCGACGGATTGCTGGATGGATTCGATTGAAATCACCAATCGCTTCCTCCCCGCAGTTCCCAAGAAAATGCCTTCCAGTCCCGCCAGTGCTCCGCTGCGCACCACCACACGTTGACCGCTCCTGAGGAACGGATACGGTGTGGCTTGGAGATTTTGGGCCATCAGCATACGGATGGAAACGATCTGTTTCTCCGGAATCGGTGTGCCCAGGTTTTGCGAACCGACGAAGTTCAACACTCCCCAGACCCTTAGGATCGATATCCGCGTTTCTGGTGACAGGTTTGCATGCACAAACGCGTAACCCGGGAAGAGGGGTACTTCGACTTTCTTTCGCCGGTCACTCCAACGATGGATCTGACCCAGCAGCGGAACGTAATTTTCAATGCCTTTTCGCGCCAATTCGGCAGCGACTTTTTTCTCATGCCGCGGACGCGTCTGCACGGCATACCATTGTGGGAGCAGAGTGTGCCATGGCAGCTCGAGCATGTGACTCACCTCATTGGTGCCGCTGTACGTAGCTCCGCCCTCTGAGTCACATCTCACTCTTGGTAACTCCTGCCTTCGCATGACTTACCAGCAAGTCTGGTTCCACCGTCCAGGGCAACGCGCTTGACTGCCGAATCCCCGGAATTACCATGGAATTCTCCGGTGACATAGTGTGTGTCCTCACATCTTTAGTCGAAATCAATGGGCAACGCAAAAGTTTTCACAGTGATCACGATGCATGTGCCAAATCAATAACCTGTCGGCATGAGTGGGCTGTCTCAAGAGAAGACCCGAATCTCAAACAGAGACGACTTGCGCTATCAATAACATTACACGTCCCCGGTTTTGGCCGCAGACAATAAGCGCCCCTTACCTCATCAGGACACGATGGAAAACATTTTCCCTTTTTCCCCTCCCTCCTCGGCGCCACATATGATCGAGAAATGGTTATCTCCTTGTTTTATAAGGAATATTGGCTAGTTTCACAGGTGGAAGATTATTAGAGCGGAGTGGAAAACAATTTCCCTCGCAAGGGCCGATTTCTCCGCCAATTGCGACAATTCCGCAGACCTTGTGAGAAACTTTGGTAATCTGATAGACCATCAGCCTGTGGGCGTGTTGCCCACCCTAAGCTTCTGGAAAGACAGATTTGCCGGCAGGAAGATCGATTAGTGTTCAACGGCTTGCAATACCTAAGTTATTTTAAATGTAATCAGTTACAGCGTAGCAAGCGCCACGGACACATCGCCGAGCAAGCACCATCTGCCACCAGAAAACGGGGGGACTTACCCTGGTCTGCTGTTACAGGTCGATCTCTTTCCCCCTCGCCTTCCGCGTATATTCTGGTACTTTCCGCAGCTACCACGTTGGTCCTGCAGTTGCTTACGCAAAGTGTGGCTCCCCTGCGCTTCAAAGCGCCAGAGCCTCCCCGGAGGATGAATGCCTAGCGACTCTCCCCGATCTCACAGCGCCCGTGCTGACGGCGGCGAGGTTTTCGTCCACAGTGCAAGCCCGGCTATGAGGGCGCTGGAGACCGCGGCAGAGAAAGTCGCAATGAGCCGCTCTCCGGTCTTGATCATAGGTGAAGACGGGGTGGGCAAACGCTGCTTGGCACAGCAAATCCATGCGATGTCCGGACGGCAGCATGGTCGTTTTGCTGAGGTCGCTTGCCTCGATGATGCGAATGATTCCTTTTTGCCGTTCGACGGCAAAGGTCGCGATGGCGCCGGTGCTCCCACCGGGACTGTCTTTGTGCGGCACATTTCCGATCTCCCGTCAGCGCGGCAGGCCAACATGCTGTCATTCTTTTTCGGGCGGTCGCCAGAATCCTCGACGCGTCCCCGTCTGATCGCCTCCTGCACAAGCAGTCTCGACCAGGAAATCCGCAACGGTCGATTTCGCGAAGATCTCTATTACTTGATCAGCGGTGTTTGCCTCCAAGTGCCACCCTTACGCCACCGCCGGGAGGACATCTTGCTCCTGGCAGACCATTTTCTGGGTGTTTACTCTCAGGTGTTCGCCCGACCCAAGCACGACCTGAGCGCTCGTTTGCAACAGCATTTTGTTGAGTACGCTTGGCCGGGTAACGTTCGCGAGCTCAAGAATGCGGTCAAAACCGTCGTTGCCGTTGATGATGAACATGTGGCCATGATGGTTTTGCGCTCCGGCCATTCCGAGGGGTTGGCGCACGGCGACGCCGATTCCGAAGGTCTTTCCCTGAAACAGGCTGCTCGTGCCGCTTCACGCCAGGCAGAGCGCGAACTCATCCTGAAGGTGCTGTCACGCACTCGATGGAACCGCAAGCGAGCCGCCCAGGAACTGCAGATCAGCTACAAAGCTTTGCTTTACAAACTGAAACAGATCGGCCTCGACGACGAATATTCGAGTTCTGAGGAGACGCATCCATGAAGTACCGAGTTTTCCCCGCGACGTTAGTCTTGGCGCTGCTACTTGCCGCCGCTGGACAGGCCTGGGCTGGCAAGCCTGGAGATGACAAGCCGCCGGCGGCTGCCGTAGCGGCCACCCATGATTCTGACTACATCATTGGTCCGGAAGATATGTTGAACGTAAACGTCTGGAAAGAAGCCGAGATGTCGGCTACCGTCCCGGTCCGCCCCGATGGAAAGATCTCCCTGCCTCTGCTGAACGACGTCCAGGCAGCCGGGTTGACTGCGACCCAACTCGCAGCGCAGGTTACGGACAAGCTGAAGAAGTACTTGGAACAGCCCCGCGTCACGGTGGTCGTTACTCAGGTGAACAGTCGCCGCTTTTTCGTACTCGGAGAGGTGACTAAGGCCGGTGCGTATCCTCTGGTGCCGAACATGACTGTGCTCCAGGCCTTGTCCAGCGCGGGTGGATTTACGCAGTTCGCAAACTCCAAGAACATTTATGTCCTACGAGTCGAAAACGGCAAGCAGAACAAGTTGCCGTTCAATTACCGTGACGTCGTGAAAGGCCGGAATTCGGAGCAGAACATTCTTCTGAAACCCGGTGACACGATCGTGGTGCCGTGAAAGGACGAAGATGATGTCTCCCACTCGATGGCATGTCGGTTGTCTGTTGTGGCTGGCTTTGGTAGCGGGCGCAGCCGCGCAGAACCAAGCCGGCGCCCCGGCCGCTCCGGAACTACCCGCTGCAAATGCCGCGCCTGATCAAGAGGGCGGGAACATGGCGCCCGACACACGTCCGCTGACCGGTGCACAGGCGCTGACCCTCGGTAAGCCCGATCTGCCCAGTTTCTTTGTGCCGAAACTGCATTTCGCGCAAACCGTGGATTCCAATCCCAACGTCTTTGTGCCTGACTCCGACGTGGGCACAGTAAGCAGCATAATAGGCGAACTTGAGTTGCGGCGCGTTTCCCGCAGTCGGTTGTTTACCATGCGGTACCAGGGCGGCGGAATGTTCAATGCCTATGGGAGCAACGTCGCCATACTCGGCGGGCGATCCTCTAACTTCCAGCGCCTTGGCCTAACGCAGAAATTGGATTTCGGCCGCTGGTCGCTGTTCTTCAGCGATGAAGCCGGTTATACCTCGAGTTCCGCCTTCGGCGGGGGTGCGAATGCGGGCGCCGCCCTTATCGGTCCCGCCGGCCTCGCCGGTGGCGCCAACCTCGCTGGCCTGAATCCCACCCTGGTGCCGGCGCAGAATCTGCTGACGCAGGTGGGATCGCAGGTCACCAACAGCGCCGTTGTCGAAACGGATTACATTCTCAACGCGCGCAGCACCGTGACCGTCACCGGAAACTACATCATTCTTAAATCGCCCGACGGGAACCTGATTGGCAGCAACCAGGAGGGAGTCAGTTTTGGCTACAACCGCAAACTCACCGCCCGCGACACCGTCGGCATTAGCTATGGTTTCACGCAAATTGGGTACGAGGACCTGGATACCCGGACGCGCAACCACATTGCTCAATTGCTGTACGGACGGCGTGTTACCGGTCGTTTGAGCTTGCAGCTGGGTGCGGGCGGCGGTATCACGCAGGTTCATTCTGCCGTCCTGTCGCAAAATCTTACGTTATGGAATGCACAGGCGAACCTGCACTACCTGGTCCATCACATGGATTTCACGGCGGCCTATGCACGCAACGTCACGGCCGGCTCTGGTGTCCAGCTTGGCGCCAATAGCGATGTCTTATCCGGCGGGTTCTCTCGGCCGTTCCTGCGCCGCTGGCTCACCACCACCACCGTCGGCTACTCGCGCAACTCGGGTCTGATCGCTGGCGATACCTACTCGACTTTCTTCGCCAACGCCGGTTTGGAACGCCGCCTGGGTTTGTACAGTGGCGTGTTCGCCAGCTATTCGTTCCAGCGGCAGGCCGGACTGTTGTTGTGCCCAACGTGCGGCGACCAAAGCATTCGACACCTCTTCACCGTAGGCTTCGACTGGGGATTCCGGCCCATCCGGATGGAATGAAGGCTGCCCATGCATGAACGTGAGGAATGGAATGTTAGGTGATCGCGAATTCAACCTGCACGACTACCTAGCGATAGCCCGCCGGCGGGTGTGGTGGCTTGTTCTTCCGACCGTGATCGGCCCTCTTCTCGGGTTTCTGGTATCGCTCATAATTCCGAACCGCTACACGTCGCAGACAACTGTGTTAGTGGATCAGCAAAAAGTACCAGACACCTTCGTGAAACCGGTGGTGACCGAGGATTTGAATGGCCGCCTGGCGACCATGCAAGAGCAGATCCTCAGCCGCACGCGCCTGCAACCGATGATCGAGCGGTTTGGGCTGTTCAAAGACGACCAGCGCAAGGTGCCAATGGAAGAGTTGGTGGACCGCATGCGCAAGCTGATCACGGTTACGCCAATTCGCGCCAACGACGGCGTGCGGCGTGGCGATATGCCCGGTTTTTCCATCAGCTTCACCGCCGAGAATGCCCGCCTTGCGCAGCAGGTTTGCAACGAGATCACCTCCATGTTCGTAACGGAAAACCTTAAGGCGCGCGCGCAGAGCGCGGAGGGGACGACCGACTTCCTGAGCAGCCAGCTCGACGCGGCCAAGCGCGAGCTTGATAGTCAAGATTCCAAGCTGGCCCAGTTCAAGATGAAATATACCGGCCAGCTTCCGGATCAGGAGCAAACCAACCTGGGCATGCTGGCCACGCTCAACACCCAACTCCAAGCGACCACGCAGACGCTGGCTCGCGCCCAGCAGGACAAGACCTATTCCGAGTCACTGCTGGCCCAGCAGTCCGCTGCCTGGCAAGCCTCCCGGGCCGGTACGAACCCGGACACGCTGGACCACCAGTTGTCTGCGTTGCAATCCCAGTTGGTCACCCTGCAGAGCCGGTACACCGAAGATCATCCTGACATTATCAAGCTGAAACGGGAGATTGCGAAACTCAAGAAGGCGCTCAGCGAGAACGCTTCCGCCAGCGATGTCCTTGTCCAAAGATGTCAAGAAAGTCGGGGTGAACGAACCTCCCGAGCTGCAGCAGTTGCGGCTGCAGATCCACCAGTTGGAAAGCGTTGTGAAAGAGCGCGCCGCGGAGCAACAACTCCTCCGCCAGCAAATCGGGATCTATCAATCCCGCGTGCAGTTGAGTCCAAGAGTTGAGGAGGAATACAAACAGCTGACGCGCGATTACACCACCGCCCAGAAATTCTATGACGACCTTCTGCAAAAGAAGACCCAATCCGAAATGGCGACCAATCTCGAACGCCGTCAACAGGGCGAGCAGTTTCGCGTCATGGATCCACCGAATCTTCCTGAAACGCCGGCCTTTCCTAAGCGATGGCAGTTCGCCGCCTTCGGCGTTCTGGGAGGGTTCGGATTCGGTCTCGCTGCCGTTGCGATTCTCGAATTCCGCGATAAGTCCGTGCGCACCGAGAGCGATGTCGAATATTACTTGAAGCTTCCGACGCTGGCCATGGTGCCGCCGGTCGGGGGCGCTGCCGCGCGCCGTGCTCTGAATGGAAATCCGCGATCGAGTCGCGAACCAAGTAGCGCGCCACAGGTGATGGGGGCTTAACCAATGTACAAGTCATTTTATCGGCTTCGCGCCAATCCGTTTAACGTCAACCCTGACCCGCGATTCCTCTACCCAACGCGGCAAGTTCATGAGGCGCTCTCGGCCTTGGCGTACGGAGTGCAGAGGCGCAAGGGATTCATTCTGCTGACAGGTGAAGTCGGGACCGGCAAGACCACGCTCTTGAACCGGCTCATGGACTGGCTGCGCACCAACCGGATCTCGACCGCGTTCATGTTCAATCCTCGGCTCGATGTTCCCCAGTTCTTCGAGTTCATGCTGAACGATTTTGGCCTGACCACCGAATCGCGCGACAAGGGTCAGATGCTGCAGCGCCTGAACCACTGGCTGCTCGATCGTTTCCGGGACGGCGAAACCGCCGTTCTGGTCATCGATGAAGCCCAGAACCTTTCCTTGGAGCTGCTGGAAGAGATCCGGCTGCTGACCAATCTGGAGACCTCCACGGAAAAGCTGCTGCAGATCATTCTTTCCGGGCAGCCGGAGCTCGAACAGAAGCTGCGCGACCCTAATCTGCGCCAGCTGCGGCAGCGCATTACCCTTCGTTGCCGTACGCATCCGCTGAACTTGACCGACACCGGTGCTTACATCGCGCAACGCTTACGGATCGCCGGCGCGAATGGCGAGCCGATCTTCAGTCCGGAAGCGGTGAGTAAGATCTTCGAGTATTCGCAAGGTATCCCGCGAGTCATCAATTTGCTCTGCGAGCACGCTCTCATTAGCGGTTTCGTGGACCGCCAGGAGCCGATTGTTCCCGAGACGATCAACACCGTCGCGCGCGAGTTTGAGCTGGATGTAGTTTCGCCCATACCTCCCATCCGGTCCGATGGCGATGGCGAGACGCGGCGCCTCATCGAGGCGCTGCGGACTTCGCTCGGTTCCACGGAGATAGTGCGTGACGCGGCGATTCACGCGATTGACAGGAAAACGAGATGAGCCGCATTCACGAGGCATTGCAGAAAGCGGAGCAGGAGCGCAAGTCGGCCCAGCCGGGGGAACTGTCGGCTAGTGAATTGGCGATTCCAGTGCTGGCCGGCGAGATCCCGGCCAAGGAGGTGCCGGCCGCCTCAATTCCTGCCGCCGTCGAACCTCAACTTTCCACTTCGATACCGAGCAAGATGGAATCCGGCATCGCCGGTTGTGTCCCGGTGCAATGGAAGCCTGACTCGAAGTCGATGCTGTTCTTTGATTCTTCCAGGCACTACGAAGTTGGAATGGAGGAATTCCGAACCCTTCGTTCGCGCTTGTTCCAGATCCGTGAGAAACGCCCGCTCAAAGTCGTTCTGGTGGGTAGCGCTCTGCCCGGTGAAGGCAAGTCGTTTGTCGCCGCCAACCTCGCCCAAGCCATCGCCCGGCAGCACGGTCGCCGGGTATTGCTGATTGACGGCGATCTTCGCCGGGCATCCTTGCACGAATGCCTGGGAGCGCGGGTGACCCCGGGAATGACTGACTACCTTCATGGAACGGCCGATGAGTACACGGTTCTGCAACGCGGCCCCCTGGACGGGCTGTTCTTTATCCCCAGGGGCACGGAGGTAGCGAACCCGGCGGAGTTGATTGCCAACGGCCGCTGCAAAACCCTGCTGCAGAAGCTGGCGCCGCACTTCGATTGGATCGTACTTGACTCGCCTCCCGCGGTTCCGGTGGCGGATGCCAGCATGTTGGCGGAACATTGCGACGGTGTACTGCTCGTCGTGCGCTCCGGCAGCACTCCTTTTGAACAGGCGCAGCGAGCGGCTCGGGAATTCCGTGACAAGGCGATCCTCGGGGTGGTTCTGAACCAGGCTACCTCGGCTTCGGGCTACAACGGTTCCTACTACAAGGGATACAGCGGCTATGGACAGCCCCATGGAAGAGCCGCCAAGCCCTAGGCCCATGGTCCTGAACCAGCAGGTCGCATGGCACGAAGGTGGAGTGCGAGGAATCAAGCACTTAGCCAGAAAAAGTGCGCTGTTTATGCGATCTCGATCTTGCTTGAGCTATGAATCTGATTGTTGGCAGTGAAGTTACGCGCTGCCGGAGCATGTTCCTCCCCTAGTGCAACGTTTTTCACTCCGGCAAATTGTCGTACCACAGTTGATGTCCGCATTCGGCGCAGGGAAAGATCATTGAATCAGCAACTTGCGTTGGAGGTTGTCAGGCGGACACATGGTAACGAAGTTGCTCTAGCACTGGTAGCAGGCCAAGTAGTTGCAATCTGAGACGGAAGTTTTTGGGACAACAGGGGAGGAAGCAGCTTGGCGACGACAGGGCGCAATGCCCGCGGGATGGCGCGCAGCCGGAAGCAGGGGCTGTCGGCAGTGTCACAGTCAGAAGCGACAAAGGGTGAGAGCACAGGTGTGAATCCTGACCAGGGCACGCAAGACGAAGGTCGCGTATCCGGCAGCTTGGAGCAGCCGCGGCAATATCCTACGGACGAGTTATTTTCCGCCACCTACAACGGCAATCAGAATGCGGCTCTCAGCAAGCGGTCCTTTGTGAGCGAAGACGAGTTCCTTCGCTTTCTCTGTCTGGAACGCAAGCGGAGTGAGCGTTCGGGCAAACCGTTTCTGGTCATGCTGGTGGAAGGCGGCGCACGGTTCGCGGCCGGCGGACGCGATAGCGTCCCGGCGTGCCTTGCCGAAGCTTTGCTGTCGTCCACCCGCGACACCGACCTTGTCGGCTGGTACAAGACGGGCTCGATAATGGCGGTCCTATTCACCGAGATTGCGGATGAGCCCTCGGTGGCTATGAACGTCCTGCTTGCGAAATTCACCGGCCTGGTGGGCGAACTGATCCCAGCCGAGCAGGAAAGTCACGTCAAGATTTCGATCCACGTGTTTCCGGAGCCTCCCAACGGCGATTCGGCCAGGAAAGCGGACCTGACGTTCTATCCCGATATTACCCGCCCCATGCAATCGGACGCGACCAGTTCTTGGTTAAAACGGGCCATCGATCTGGTCGGAAGCGCGATCGCCCTGTTGCTGCTCTCGCCGGTTATTCTGCTGGTTGCGGTCGCGGTCAAGCTCACTTCCAAAGGACCGGCGTTTATCCGGCAGACCCGAGTCGGGCAGTTTGGCCGCAACTTCACGCTCTTGAAGTTCCGATCAATGTACGCCAACTGCGACCACAACATTCACAAGGAATATGTCACTCGATTCATCGCCGGCGCTGACGACGTCCTCCATACCGACAGCAACGGCAACGGCGTTTACAAGCTCACCAAGGACCCACGAGTAACGCCGTTCGGCCACTTGCTGCGGAAGACGAGTTTGGATGAGATCCCTCAGTTCTTCAATGTGTTGCGGGGAGAAATGTCACTGGTGGGACCACGGCCGGCGATGCCTTATGAAGTTGATCGCTACGAGACTTGGCACCGCCGTCGCATGCTCGCCGCCAAGCCCGGCATCACCGGACTCTGGCAGGTGCACGGCCGCAGCCGCACCAGCTTCGACGAGATGGTCCGGCTGGATCTCAAGTACGTGGAAACGGCTTCGCTCGCGTTGGATCTGAAGATCATCTTGCAAACACCGCGTGCTGTCTTCTTCGGCGCCTACTAGCTTCGGCCTCTCGAACCCCTCACGATTGCTTTACATCAAAGTACCCGGGCGCTTACTCTCTACGACTGTGACAGTAATGCCATGACGTTACCGCGTTACGCTCGAGTCCGGAGCAGCGCGAGTTCACGGCCGTCAGCTAATCAGCAGCATCCGAAGTGTTCGCGTTCGCGATGACACTGCCAAGGCCGTGCGGCAAACGCAAATTGTCGCAACTTGTGTCGTGTCCATAATCAGCATTTTCCGGCAGGGAGTAGACAATGTCATCGCCCTGAATCTTGGCGAATGCAATACGCGCCCGATGGCTTCCCGCGCCTTCAATGACCAACTGTCCACTTCTCGAAACGAGTTTCATCTCGCTTCTTTGCCGCCACCACCGATTCACCTCGCCGGGACGGGCGATCCAGACGTTTTTTTCGGATCGTAACCGGTTGAGCGCCGCCAACAAACACCTGTACGCCGCCCGGGCACGCGTATCGAACAGGTAGTCGGGATGGATAATGAAGCTGATCAGCCCGTTTTGCTCTCGTATCAGATCCATCTGACGACGCCAGAGATCGATCGAGTAGTCCTTCAGGATGTGCCACAGGGAATGATCCTGGGTGGTGGTTACCGGCAACTCGAGCATACGGCCAATGAAGTACGGCATCACCGTGCAGCAACCGCCACGCTGAGGATCCAGGTGGGCCACGTTCGGAACCGACATGTCATATTCGAAATCCAAATGGTCAAACCAGTCCTGATTCCGATAAAGGACCGCGGACCGGAATCCATGTGCACCGAACTTGCGCCCGTAATGATTGATTTTTTCAGCATTCTCCTTGAATTTCTTGTAGTGCGAAAACAGCCGGCCATCGTGGTACAGATCCTGCACGTTCACCTCAAACCCTCTCGCCTTCAAGCCAGCGATATAACCATCCGAGACGTCATATCGTCGCTCGGGCACGATCTGAAACGATGCCGGAATATTGAATTCCTCGTCGATGTCCATGATGGTCGAGCAAAACTGTTTTCCCGACTCGGCTTCTACGTCATGGGTCATGATCGAGCAAGCGCTATGACCGTTCGGCCAAAACCAGATAAACGGTACGCTGTCCACTCCCGCCGCCTTTGCGGCGAGCGCCAGCAGCTTCTTCATCAGCATGTCGACGGTCGTATCCACCGGCCAGTTCGGGAAACGAAGCCTGCGCCAATTGCGCAAGTAGCACTTTTGCAGCTGGCTGCGCAGTCCTAATCGCAACATAGGTCTGACGAGATAATACAGCCGCCGCGCGAGCTGTTCTTCCCCCGTGGTATACGCACTTGCAGTAGCGCGCAGATATCGCTCATGGGTGAGGTTGGCGACTACTTCGGCAGGATCGAACGGCAAGCATAGTGTGCTTCCCTCAGCCGAAGAATGCTTCGAAGCATCATAGAGCGACTGATCCGCTCGTTTGGAGCGGTATCCGGCCCCTGTCCTGCCGTAGCAGGTGATTCGCGGTCCAAAAGCAAAGTAACCCGAATCCGCGGACAAAGAGCCGGCTGGTCGGAAGCGCAGAGGAGCTTCGGACGCGTACTTGAAGTATTTCAATACAGGATTCGTCATGCCTATTGGACTCCGGCACTCGCGCGGTCTCGAAGTTCTGTGGAGTTGCTCGTCCTCCCAGTCGCAGGAGAACTCAAATTGCCGGGCAGGATCGGAAATGGGCGGTCAGCAGAGCCGGGCGGCGGTCGCGTCTACAATATCGCAGCCGCTGGCAGTCGGGTGTCCCGATCGCATCAGCACCATCTCATGCACGACGCCGGGGTCGAACACACCGGTAGTGGAAGGTATGGCTGTGATATGGACAGAGACGTTGGGGCGCTGAACCGTGTGGCTGCTCGGTTCCTTGGCCGGCGGCGACGGCACCGCAGGCGATACGAGGGTCACCAGCACTACACAAGCTATGGCGGACGCAACAGCGAATTGAAAGCGCCCATGCATCGCGCAATTATGAGGTTCGCAAAAACCACGGTCAAGGGGAATCCCAAGAAGAAACCAAGCCGCCTCCAGGTAACATTACTTTAGTAATGCGGCCGACTGCACTGCGACAAGGTGGGGCCCGGCCCTTTCCTATGCTGCTCGGCGCGAGCGCCGCCACGGCGCGGGCAGGCGCCGATCTCGTAGCGCTCCACCTTCGTCGCCGCGCCCAGATGAAAGGCCTCATCGACATTTCAACGCGTATCGACGGCGTTATGCTGACAGCGAATTCACCGTTCTGCCCGATGGCCCTGGTGTAAAATGCCGCGTCGTTCGAGGATGAATTCATGTCCTGCAATCAATGGTTCCGCAGAATCGGGCAAGCAGCGCTGCTGGGCGCGCTCCTGCTGGGCGTGGTTCCTGCCCAGGCTCGTGACCGGGATGACAAGTGTGCACAGAAAATCCGCAAGGCCGAGGCGCAACTCGACAACGCGGTTCGCAAACATGGGCGTCACAGCCAGCAGGCCGAGAAGCGCCGGCAAGAACTCGATCGCGTCCGCGACCAGTGCAATCGGCGCGGCAAGAACTAGCCCGCTGCGCTCCATCACGCGGCACCGGGGCTCGAACCGCCACCGCAGCGCCTTTCCTGCTGCGCTCTCGGTGCGATGTCCGATAAACTTGACCTTCCGCTCATGGCAAACTTCTACAAAGGGTTTCTCCAGTCGGTAGAACGCTGGCCCGAATCAGTCGCGGTCGAGATCCAGCGCCATGCTGGTGACATCGAGCGCCTCACCTACTCCCAATTGCGCACCGTGGCCGAAGCCCTCGGTTCGTGGCTGGTCACCAGCGGTTTTGCCCGCGGCACGCGTTGCGCCATTCTCGCCGCCAATAGCCCGCGCTGGATTGCGTGTTATCTCGGTACGGTCGCTGCGGGCATGGTTACGGTTCCGCTGGATACCGCGTTTAACGCCGAGCAGGTTGCCAAGCTGCTCCAAGCCAGCGGCTCTTCCCTGCTGTTCGTGGACGCCAAGCACCTGCCCGTCGCCCAGCGCGCTGTCGCGGACAGCCCGATCCGCCTGCTGCTGCTGGAACCGGCCGAATCTCCGCTGCCTGGACCGGACTTCGACGCCATCGTGAAAGCCAGCTGCGATGGATTCACTCCGGTTGACGCTGCCGGCGATGAGACAGCCGCGATTCTCTACACCTCCGGCACGACCAGCGATCCCAAGGGCGTGATGCTCACCCACGACAACTTCCACGCCGAAACCGAAGGCGTATTTCGGCTGATTGACATCACCCCGCGCGACGCCATTCTCGGGGTGCTGCCGCTGTTTCACGCCCTGGCGCAGATGGCCAACCTGCTGCTGCCGCTGGCCGGAGGCGCCCGCATCGTATTTCTGGAGTCGCTCAACACCACGGAGCTGCTGCGCGCCCTTCGCGAGCGCGACATTACCCTGTTCTGCTGCGTCCCGCAGTTTTTCTACCTCATTCACGAGCGCATCCGGAAGCAAGCCGGCGCGCGTGGCCGGCTTGCGGAGAGCGCGTTCGGCTGGATGCTGCAAGTCTCGCGCGTCGCTCGCGGCTTCGGATTGAATTTGGGAAAGCTGCTGTTCCGTCCCGTACACGCGACACTGGGACCGAAGATGCATTACCTCATCTCCGGCGGCTCCAAGCTCGATGCCGGTATTGCCCGTGATTTTTATGCCATGGGCTTCGAGTTGCTCCAGGGTTACGGCCTCACCGAAACTACCGGCGGCGCGGTCGGCACTCCGCCCTGCGACAACGTGATCGGCTCCGTCGGCAAGCCCCTGCAAGGTATGGAGCTCAAGCTGCGCGATGCCAAGCCGCTGGAGGACGGCAGCGGACCCGCCATCGGCGAAATCCTGCTCCGCGGGCCGCTCGTCATGAAGGGTTACTACGCGCGCCCGGAAGCCACTGCCGAAGTCATCCGCGACGGCTGGCTGCACACCGGCGATCTCGGCTATGTCGACAGTCACGGCAACGTATTCATCACCGGGCGCGAAAAAGAAGTCATCGTCCTCAGCAACGGCAAGAACATCCATCCCGACGAAATCGAAGCGCACTACCTGAAGAGCCCCTTCATCAAGGAAATCTGCGTTCTCGGCCTGCAGGGGCGGGTGGGCGAGCCGTTTGCCGAGCGCCTGCACGCCGTCGTCGTGCCTAATTTCGAAGTGCTTCGTGAGCGCAAGATCGTGAATGCACGCCAGGTGATCCGGTTCGATATCGAGACGCTGTCGGCGCAGTTGCCGAGCACCAAACGCATTCTCGGCTTCGACATCTGGCAGGAAGACCTGCCGCGCACCACCACGCGCAAAATCAAACGCTTTGAAGTCGAACGTCGCGTCAAGGAGGAGCAAGCCGCCGCCCAGGTCGAAGGTGAAGAACTGGCCCGCACTCTGACCGAGGATGAGCGGCAGTGGCTTGCCACCCCGGACGTCGCCCGCGCCGTTGCCGTCATCACCCGCGCCGCCGATGGGGCCCGGCGGCAGCTTCATCCGCGCGACAATCTTGAACTCGACCTCGGCCTCGACTCCATGGAGCGCGTCGAATTGCTGGTTGCGCTGGAGCGCGAGCTCGGCGCCAGCGTGCCCGATGCGGTGGTTTCCGAGGTCTACACCGTCCGCGAGCTGGTGGATGTCGTGCGCCAGAGCGTCGGCCGCAGCGGGCGCGTTCAGGAGCGCGCCGCCTGGGATTCCATTCTCAACATCGATCCGACCGATCCTGAAGTGCTCGCCGTCGCGCGCCGCAAGCCGGTCACCGAGCGCGCCTGGTTTCTGTTTGGCCGGCTCTTCCAGCTCTTTGTGCGCGACCGATTCGGCCTCACCGTTACCGGCGTCGAGAAACTGCCCCGGCACGGGCCGTGCATCATCTCCCCCAACCACCAGAGCTTCCTCGATCCAGCGGTGCTGGTCAGCGTGCTTCCTTATGCAATCCTGCGCGACGCGTTTTACGTCGGCACCAGCGAGATCTTTGGCAATGGCATCCTGCGCGCCCTGGCCCGTTCGCTGAAGCTCATTCCGGTTGATCCCGACGCCAACCTGGTTCCCGCCATGCGCGCCGGCGCCTACGGACTGCGTCATGGCAAGGTCCTGATCCTCTATCCGGAAGGCGAGCGCAGCATTGACGGCGCGCCCAAGGTATTCAAGAAAGGCGCGGCCATTCTGGCGACGCACCTGAAAGTGCCGATCTACCCCGTGGCCATGGATGGATTTTTCGAAGCCTGGCCGCGCGGCAAGGGATTCCAGAAATTCACCCGCCTGCACGTCGCCTTTGGCGACCCCATAGATCCGCCGCAGCAGGTGGACAATCCGGAGCGAACTTACGAATTATTGACGGCAGAACTGAAGGCGCGCGTGATGGACATGTGGCTGGAGATGCGCGACGGCGGACAGCGCCAGGCGGCCGACTAGCCGCTCAACCACGAGGAGCTTGCCAGCTCGCCGGGTCCCATGCCGCGCTTGCGGAAGACCTTCACCATGGCGTCCACGACATCGGCGTCGTACTCGATTCCCGCCCGCTGCGAGATTCTTTCCACGGCTTCGGAAGGCGAAATGTGCGAGTCCTTGGCGCTGGTCAGCGAATCGTACACGTCGGCAACCAGCAGAATGCGCGCTTCCAGCGGCGCATTCGGGAGTTTCTGCGAGTGTTCGGCCTTGTCCATGAGCACGTGGTGGGCAAGGAGCGTGGGAATCACGCGCCGCAGCGCGCTGCCCTGCGCTTGCGGCATTTCCCGCCCCTGCTCCAGGTTCGACTGCAGCTCGTGCAGTTCCTGTACCGACATGTTGGCGGCCTGGTACAGCATCTCATTCGTGATCCCAACCTTGTCAATTTCGTGGAGCAGCGCCGCCGCGCGCACGTCTTCGACTCGCTGCGACCCCAGTTCCATCTGCTCGGCGATCTTGCTGGCGGTGAGCGAGACGCGGTAAGGGTGATTCTGGCTGTACTTGTTGTCGGAGGCGATGTGCTGCAGCATCATCAGGATCCCTTCATAGCTTTGCCGCAGTTCGCGCAAGTGGGCTTCCTTGCTTTCGTACAGCGTCCCCATCAGGTACGCGATCACCACCAGCGTTCCGCCCCATACCATGAAATCGAACCATGGCTCCTCGGCGATAAACTCAAAATTCCTGCCCCGAACCGCGGGATTGAAAAAGGAGATCGCCAGGATGAGAAACACGCTTGCGAACGCGGTCATCACCGCGTGCCGACGGCCGTAAAAGTACGCCGAAAAGATCGTGGGCAGCACATAGAGGCCGAGCAGCATGCGACGCTCCGCCACCAGCGAATTCAGCAGCAGCGCGATGGCAAACATGCCCAGCAATAGCCAGAGTTCGCGGTTCACCGCTCCCAGCCTGCTCATCGCGCTCCACTTCGCGCCGGACGATTTGGACACGTTTCCTGCCACGGTGCTTACTCTAGTACTCGAAGACATGTTCTTACTCCTCCGCTGACCGTCCTATTTCGCCCTGGGGTGCGTGGCGTCATACACCTGGATAACGTGCCGGATGGACAATTGCGTGTAGCGCTGCGTCGTCGCCAGCCGCTCATGTCCCAGCATCTCCTGGATCGCCCTCAAGTCCGCGCCTTCTTCCAACATGTGCGTGCCGAACGCGTGCCGCAAGGTGTGCGGGTGCAGGTCGGGCGGCAATCCATGCGCGATCGCGATGCTCTTCACAATCCGGCCGACGCTCCGCGTGGTCAGCCGTCCGCCACGGCAGTTCAGCAGCAGCGCCGGCGACGATTTCTTCCGCTGCTTCAATTCCCTCTCGCGTTTCGGCAAGTACGTCGAAAGCGCCGCGCTTGCCGATTCGCCAAACGGCACCACCCTTTGCTTGCTGCCCTTACCCCGGACCAGGATGGCGCCGTTGGACCAATGAATGTCCGCAAGATTGATCCCCACCAGTTCCGAGTTGCGCAGGCCGCAGCCGTAGAGCAGTTCCAGAATTACCCGGTCGCGCTCCGGAAAGGCGGCGTTTTCCGGCATGGCGGCGTCGAGCACGGAGTTGATTTCCTCAATCGTCGGCACGCGCGGAAGTTTTTTCGGCAGGCGCGGCGTCGCCACCAGCGCTGCCGGATTCTGCTCCACGATGCCTTCCCGCGCCAGCCAGCGATACAGGGACCGCACGGCCGCCAGCGCCCGCGCCACCGACGTCTTGCTCAGCCCCTGCTCGTAGAGGTGCGACAGGAACCCGCGGACGCGCAAGTGGTCAATGCTCTCCCACTTCTGCTCCCCGACATACTTTGCGAACTCGCCCAAGTCATGCGCGTAGGCATGGATGGTATGTCGCGAGGCATTGCGCTCGCGCAAGCTGCGGAGAAAATTCGCCATGCCCTTCTCGACCGGCGTCCTCGCCGTGCGTCCGATTTGTCGGTCCTGCTCACCCAACGCGCTAACTCCTAACTACTAACTCCTTCTTTTTGCCCTCGGATGATGCTTCATGAACACCGTCTTCAAGCGCTCCATCGCCACGTGCGTATACACCTGCGTGGTCGAAATGTCGGAGTGGCCGAGAATGGTTTGCACGGTGCGCAGGTCGGCGCCGTTCTCCACCATGTGGGTGGCGCAACTGTGCCGCAGCATGTGCGGTGATGCCGGTCGCCCGCCCGCCTGCGAAGCCGCGCGCACCATCTGCCATACCCGCTGCCGAGTCAGGCGCCGCGCCCCGCGCGCGATAAACACCAGCGGTGAACTGCGCTGCCCCGCCAGCACCGATCTCGGTCCGGAAACATACGCCAGCACGGCCTCGACGGCGGCGCGTCCCAGCGGCACAATCCGCTCCTTGTCTCCCTTGCCGCGTACCAGCACGTATCCTTGCTCGATCTTCAGGTCGTTGAGCGCAATTCCGACCAATTCGCTGACGCGCAGCGCTCCGCCGTAGAGCACCTCCAACATGGCCCGATCGCGCGCCGCAATCGCCAGGTGCCACGCGTCTTCCCTCCGAGGCGCCCGCGCTTGCAGCAAGCTTTCCGTTTCACTCCGCGACAGCGACTTGGGCAACACCTTCCATTGCCGCGGGGTGTCGATGTTCAACGTCGGATCCTGCTCGATCATCCTGTCCAGCAGCAGGTATTTGTAGAACTGCCGCAGGGCGGAGAGTCGGCGCGCCACCGAGCGCCCGTCGGCCTGCTGGGAAAACCAATGGTCGAGGAAATTGCGCACGTCCTCGCGGCGCGCGCGCAGCAAGGCCCGCGCCGGTTTTTGTTGTTGAAGAAAACTGGCGAACTGAGTCAAGTCGCGGGTATAGGCCTCCACCGAAAGCGGCGCCAGTCCTCTTTCGACCTTCAAGTAGTCGATAAAACCGTCGAGCACGCCCTGGTTGGGCACAGAAATTCCCACGCCGCGATTATGTCCGATAACGTGCGCAGGTCGTAATTACTAAGATGGGTTCCCACGGGGCAGGATTAACACCCTAAGCGGCGGCCTTGGAACCTCCGCTCACCGCCTGCAGCAGTTCGCGCGCATGCAGCGGACTTTCCGGCTGCTCCTCGTGCTTGAAAAACGCGTAGATCTCACCGGCTTCCGGCAGCCGCTGGCGCATCCTGCCGGCGATCCGGCGCCGCTCCTCCGCCGAGTACTCGGAGCGCCGAAACCGGCAATAACCGAAGTCCGCGGTCAACATCTCAGGGGTTTGCAGCTCGTCGGTCTCGGCAACGCACAGCGCCGCCTGGTGCCGCTTCAGGATGGCGAACACGTCCTCCGTGAACCAGGAAGCGTGGCGAAACTCGAACGCCGCGCGCAATTTTCGCGGCACCAGCTCAAGGAAGGAATTCAGCAGGCCCAGATCCGCTTTCAAGTTCGGTGGCAACTGAAACAGCACCGGACCCAGGCGCCCGGCCTGCGCCAGCGGCTGGATGGAATCAACAAATCGTTGCAGCGGTTCCTCCGCGTTTTTCAACCGCCGGAAATGGGTGATTGCCTGGTGTGCTTTGAGCGCAAACCGGAAATGCTCCGGAGTTTGAGCCACCCATGCCGCAATTGTCTTTTCGTTGATCAAGCGGCGGAAGGTGTAATTCACTTCGACGGCGTTCAGTTGCGTGGCATAGAACTTCAGGAAGTCCTTCTGCGGCAGCTTGGCGGGATAAAACTCCGGCTTCCATGCCGCGTACGCCCACCCGGAGGTGCCTGCATAGAACGTAGTGGAACGGGTTTGCTCCGGCTGGCTCACTTCGAGGAATCCTTGCTGCGCTTCCCCGGTTGGATGCGCCACGAACGCAGAAGCTACAGCCCCAGGTAAGCGGTCCGCACCTCGTCCATGTTGGCCACTTCTTGCGCCGGACCTTCCAGCCGCACGCGCCCTTCTGCCATGACGTAGGCATAGTCGGCCAGTGCCAGGGCCAGGTGCACGTTCTGTTCAACCAGGACGATGGTGATGCCTTCCTCCTTCAGCTTTTTCAGCGTCAGAAAGAGCTGCTGTGCGAGCAGTGGAGAAAGGCCGAGCGACAACTCGTCAATCATCAGCACATGCGGCTCCTGCATCAGTCCGCGCCCCACCGCCAGCATCTGCTGTTCGCCGCCGGACAGCGTCCCGGCTTGCTGGGTGTTCCGTTCCTTGAGCCGTGGAAACAGCGTATAGACGCGCTCCAGATTGCTGACGACATTCTTCCTGGTGCGCGGGGCATACGCGCCCATCTGCAGGTTTTCCTCGACCGTCATGTCGCTGAACAACTGCCGGCCTTCCGGTACCAGCACCAGCCCGCGCTGTGCCTTGCCATGCACCGAAAGATGCGTGACATCGTTTCCATCCAGCAGTACACGGCCCTTCCACGGCTTCAGCCAGTGCATGATGGTGCGCAGGGTCGTCGATTTGCCCGCCCCGTTGGCGCCCAGGATGGTGGTCAGTTTTCCGGCGCGTACCTTGAGCGAGACACCCCACAGCACCTGCACTTCGCCGTACCCGGATTCGATGTTCTCGACCTCGAGGGCAAGTTCCTTCATTGCCCCTCCCGCAATTTGTCGGCAATGTCCGCACTGCCCAGGTAGGCCTCGATAACCGCCGGATCCCGGACTACTTCGTCCGGCTTGCCTTCCGCGATTCTGATTCCGAAGTTCAGCACCATCACCCGGTCCGACACGTTCATCACCGCGTGCATCAGGTGCTCGATCATGATGATGGAAACTCCCTCGTCGCGGATGGCGCGGATGAGCTCCAGCATCTTAGCCACTTCGGTCGGATTCAAGCCGGCGAGCACTTCATCCAGCAGCAGCAGCTTGGGTTTGGCGGCCAGGGCGCGAGCGACTTCCAACCGCTTCTTGAGCGCGATGGTGAGATGCTTTGCCAGCACGTCGGCGCGATCGGCCATGTGCACTCGGTCCAGCACCTGCATCGCCACTTCGTGCGCCGCGCGCAGGCCCAGGTACTCGCGGCCGAAGCAAGCGCCGACGGTTACGTTGTCCAGCACCGTCATTTCGTTCAGCGGCTTCACAATCTGGTGGGTGCGCGCCATACCGGCGTGGACCAATTGATTGGACGGCCATCCCGTGATGTCCTTTCCGGCAAAGATGAAGCTCCCGCCGTCGTTCTTGTACACGCCATTGATGATGTTGAACAGCGTGGTTTTTCCCGCGCCGTTGGGCCCGATCAGGCCGAGAATCTCGCCTTCGTGCAGGATAAAGCTGACGTCGGAGACGGCCAGCAGTCCTCCGAACCGCTTGCTGACTCCGCGCCCTTCCAGCAGGACGTTCATTCAATCACCTTCCGCGCACGCGGCACCAGTTTGTACAGCCACCCGATCAACCCGCCGGGCGCAAACAGGATAACCAGCAGCAGCAGTCCGCCGGCAATCACCAGATGGAAGTTGGAGAGTTTCGGGGACGTTAGCAACGACGATCGTAATCGCTCGTACAGTCCCGCGCCCAGCGCCGCGCCCACCACCGTCCCCTGCCCTCCCAGCATCAGCATCACGATGCCCTCGATCGAGGCAATCAGCTCGAATGCGATCTGGGGATCGATCATGCCGTTCTTAAAGAACATCAGTGCGCCGGCCACCGCCGGCAGGAACGCGGAAACGCTGTAGATGATCGCCTTGTACGCGGTGGTGTTCACTCCGAGTACCACCGCCGCGTCTTCATCTTCGCGGATGGCAAACAGCCCGAGGCCGAATTTCGAAATCTTGATCCCCAGGCTTAGGATCAGCGACAACGCCATCACCCCGATGACCAGGTAATACGTGATCCACAGCGCGCGCATGGCGCCGCCCAGCGGTGCGTACGATTCAAAGGAAACGTACATCCCGGTGGAACGGCCCCAGGGATCGAAATTGGAGACGAACGACTGCACCGCCTGCAGAATGCCGATGGTGGCCAGCGCAAAGTACGCCCCTCGTAATCGCAGGATCGCCAGCCCGAACAGCAGGGCAAAGATCATCACCACCACGCCGGCCACCAGCGCCGCCACCACCAGGTTCCAGTGCTGCACCGTTGCCAGGTACAGCCCGACGTATCCGCCCAGACCGTAAAAAACGATGTTGCCGAAGTTGACGTACCCGGTGTACCCGATCATCAGGTTGAGGTTGCTGGCCAGGATGACGGCCACCGCCACGAGAAGCAGGTCCTCGCGCAGTGGAACGTTGTTCGTTCGCACCGGAATGGCGATGAACAGCGCCGAAGCAATCAGGATTAACCACAGCACCGGCCGGCGGACAATCACGCGTTTGCCCTCGCGAAGATGCCTTTGGGGAAGAAGACAAGCACCACGACAAACAGGCCGAATTCAATCAGCGGGACCCAACTGACCGCGATGAACGGCGTCACCAGCCCTTCCAGCAAGCCCAGCAACAACCCCGCCACCAGCGCCCCGAGCGGTTTGCCCAGTCCGGCCAGCACCGTCACCACGAAGCTTTTCAGCTCGTAAACCCCGCCGGAAAGAATGGTGAAAGGGAAAAGCGTGGATACCAGCGCACCCGAGCTTGCCGCCAACGCGATCCCGATGCCGAACGCGGTGGCCAGCACCGCGGTGGAGGAGATGCCCATCAACTCGGCGGCATCACGATTTTGGGCGACAGCGCGAATGGCTTTCCCGATTCGAGTGCGGAACAGGAACAGCTCTAACGCCAACGCCACCACGACCGCCGAAATCGCCGCCGCGATGTTGTTCCCGGTGAACGTATACGCGCCGATGGTGATACCCGGCAGGCTGAAATTAACGTTGTACGGGCTGGTGCTCCAGATGATGGTGCCGATGCCGATCACCATCATGTTGACGGCGAAGGTGGACAGCAGGCTCATCAGAGGCGGCCGGCCCACTACCCAGTGCACCGACATCCAATACACGATCACTCCCAGGATCAGTCCACCGACGATGATCGGCAATAGCAGGACGTAGGCATTGGTGGAGAACGCGGCAAACAGCATGTACATGCCGAACATGCCCAGCGCGATCATGGAGCCATGGGTAAGATTGATCACGTCCATGACGCCCCAGATGAGACTCAGGCCCATGGCCGCCAGGCCATACACTGCGCCGATCAGCAGGCCGTCGATCATCGAGGCCAGAATGCCGCCCATGCTTTACCTCGAATACAAGATTGGGCCGGCAGCAGGCGCCGAATTCGCCATGTTCTGCCGGCCGGTTGCTTCAGTGGATCGGGTACACCAGGTTAGCGCTCTTGTTGGCCAGCGGCCAGATCACTTGCTTCGCCAGCTTACCGGCCTTGTCCTTCTGCCATTGCGCGATCACCATAGTGTGGCCGATTTGCAGGCCATGCTCGCTGGGCGTAGTGGAAAACTTGGTCTGCCCGTAGAACGTGGTCGCATCCAGCGCGTTCAGCGCTCCGGCTACTTTGGCCGAATCAATGCTCCCGGCTTGCTCGATGGCGTGCTGCAGGATCAGGCCAGCCGCATAGCCACCGGCCGACTCGTAGCTGGGCTCGCCATACTTCGCCGTGTACGCCTTATTGAACTCCGCCACCGTCGGCCCGAACTGCGGCTTGACGCTGACCTGCGGTTCCCACTGCGAAGGCACGCAGATGCCGACGGCGGCATCGCCCAATTCCGTCCATTTCGGGCTGTCCGGCGCCACCAGCAGCGTGACCATGTTGATCTTCGCCTTGCGGGCGAACAGTTGCCGCGCCAGCGTGGAACCGTCGGCGTAGTGCCCTCCGCCCATCAGAACCGTCGCCTTCGATGCCGTGACCTTGTCCAGGATGGCGCTGAAGTCGGTGGTATTGGGAGCGTAGGCTTCGCTGAACGCCACCTTGAATCCCTGCTTCTCCGCATATGCCTTCGCCGGATTCACGACCGCCACAGAAAACGCCGCGTCTTCATAGACGAACGCGATCATTGCTTTCGGATCTTTGGCCTTGAGGGCATCAATCGCCGTCTCCAGGTATTGCGTCGCTGTCGCAAACATCTGGAATAGGTACTTGTTTCCCTGTTTATAGGTTTTCTCGTCGGCTGCGCCCGTCGTGAGCATCACTTTCCCGTACTGCTCCGAAACGATCGACGCGCTGGTGGTCAACGGGGAGGAATAGGGACTGAACAGAAAGTCGGCCTTGTCCTCCAGGATCAAACGCGAGTACAGCTGCTGGACTCGCTTTGCCTGTGATTCGTCATCGTAAGAGGCGAACTTGATTTGGTAACTCTTCCCGCCCGCTTTGATGCCGCCCTTGGCATTCACCTGGTCGCGCCAGAGCTCGAACCCGTTGGACTGCTCCAGGGAATCGACGTTAAGGGCTCCCGTCTTCGATACGGTGAACCCGACAGTAATGGTTTGCGCCTGAGCGGCAAGGCAGAAGAAGAACAAAATGACAAAGAAGCAAACACCGATGCGCTTCACAATAATGACCTCCAAAGACCTTAAATTTTGCCTTGGGTTTATACCATGCCCGCCCGCGAGCATACAGGGCTGGTTTCACATTTGCCTGTGACTCCAATCACAGCCCCACTGTTAACCGCAAAGTAAACAGGACGCCAGTTCCCCGCGGTGGCGAGTGCGCGCGTAGTTTCGGTCTGGCTTGGAGAGAGCGGGCTTTCTCCGTGACCGCACTGCGCCGGGCTTAGCTCGCACTTCGGAGCTCGCCGTTCGCGGCTTCCCGCGTTTGACAGGCATTTCCGCAGCAGCGTAACGTTTTAGGTTTGAATTCGCCCCACGGAGGTCGCATGCGAAGGCTGCTTTCGTTCCTGCTCGCCTTCTTCTTCTTTGCTTCTGTTCCGCTCCTCGGCCAGGACATAGCATCGTTGGAAAAACGCGTCACCGTCCGCAAGCTGCCCAACGGCCTTACCCTGCTGGTGATGGAGCGCCCCGAAGCCCCCGTCTTCTCCGGCTACACCTTCGTGGACGCCGGCTCGGTGCAGGACCCGAAGAACGAAACCGGCCTGGCTCACATGTTCGAGCACATGGCTTTCAAGGGAACGAAGACCATCGGGACCACCAACTGGCCGGCGGAAAAAGTTGCGCTGCAAAAAGTCGAGCAGGCCTATGCCGCCTACATTCATGAAGCCGAGAAACGAGTTGGCCGCGACGACAAGAAGGTGGCCCAACTGGAAAAAGCGTGGCAGGACGCCATCAAGGAAGCCGACCAGTACGTCGTGCGCAACGCCTATCCCAAAATCATCGAGGAGAACGGCGGCGTCGGCATGAACGCGCAGACCAGCGACGACCAGACCATCTATTATTATTCCTTCCCGTCGAACCGGCTGCAACTTTGGGCATACCTGGAATCGGAGCGCTTCCTCGAGCCCGTCATGCGCGAGTTCTACAAGGAGCGCGACGTGGTGTTTGAAGAGCGCCGCATGAGCACCGAAAGCAATCCCATCGGCCGCCTCATCGAACAATTCATTGCCATCGCCTTCATGGCGCATCCATACCATCGCCCGACCATCGGCTGGGCCTCCGATCTCCGCCGCTTCTCCGCCACCGACGCCGAACGCTTCTTCCACACCTATTATGTGCCGCCCAACATGGTGGTGGCCGCTGTCGGCGACATCAAGGTGGCGCAGGCCCTGCCCGTCATGGAAAAGTATTTCGGCCGCCTGCCCAAGGCGCCGCAGCCCGTGGAAGATCCCACGCTCGAACCGCCGCAGCAGGCCGAGCGTCGCGTCGTGCTTACCCAAACCGCGCAGCCGCTCTACATCGAGGGCTACCATCGTCCCGACTACCGCGATCCCGATGATTCCGTGTATGACGCCATCTCCGACATCATGTCGAATGGCCGTACCTCCCGCCTCTACCGCTCGCTGGTGCGCGACAAGAAGATCGCCGCCGACTCGGCCGGGTTCAGCGGCTGGCCCGGAAGCAAGTATCCGCATCTGTTCGCGTTTTATGCCGTGCCCACACCCGGCCATACCAACGACGAAGTCCGCGACGCCATTCGCGCCGAGATCGAGCGGCTGAAGACCTCCGATGTCACCGACGACGAACTCGCCATGTTCAAGACCCGCGCCAAGGCGGACCTCATCCGCGGCCTCGGCAACAATGCGGGACTGGCGGCGCAGCTCGCCACCTTCCAGGCACGCTTCGGCGACTGGCGCGAACTCTTCCGCCAGCTCGATCGCTATGACAAGGTGACCAAGGCGGATATCCGCCGCGTTGCCAACAAGACTTTCGTGCCCGCCAACCGCACCGTCGGCATCATCGAGAGCACGAAGATGGCCGGCGCCGCGCCCGCCCAGCAGCCGGAGGAGAAACAATGACGCGCACGTTCCTCCGCAGTACGACAGCTCTTTCGCTTCTCTTCCTGGTGACGTCCGCGGTCTGGGCGCAAGCGCCGCCACAAAAAAACGCACCGGCGCAACCCACGCATCCTGCGACGGACACAAAAACTGCCAAGCCCGCTACCGGCGCGCCGGCCGCTGGATGGAAGCAGGTCCCCATCCCGCCGCTGCCGCCGTTTCACCCGCAGGAACCCCGGCGCATTCAGCTCGCCAACGGCATGGTCATCTTTCTCCAGGAAGACCACGAACTGCCGGTGGTCGGCGGCACGATGCGCATCCGTGGCGGCTCCATCCAGGAGCCCGCGAGCAAAGCCGGTCTGGTCGATGCGTACGGCGCCGTCTGGCGCACCGGCGGCACCACCAAGCGGTCCGGCGATGAGCTCGATGACTTCCTGGAAACTCGCGCCGCCAAGGTCGAAACGGGCGGCGGCGCCGACTCCACCACCATCAGCTTCAATTGCCTGAAAGACAAGCTGGACGAGGTTTTTCCGGTATTTCTTGAAGTGTTACGTGAACCTGCTTTTCGTGCCGACAAGCTCGAGCTGGCGAAAACCCAGATGAACACCGACATCGCCCGGCGCAACGACGACATCGGCGAAATCGCCGGACGCGAAGCCGTCCGCCTCGCCTACGGCCGGGACAATCCCTACGCCCGCGTCCCCGAGTATTCCACCGTCGCCGCCCTCACCCGCGACGATCTCGTGAAGTGGCATGAGACTTTTGTTCACCCCAATAACATCATCCTGGGCGTGTACGGCGATTTCGATCCCGCCGCCATGGAACGCCGCCTGCGCCAGGCTTTTGAATCGTGGCCACAGGCGCCCGTCCCGCCCCAGCCAACCATTGTCTTTCACGATCCCAAGCCCGGGCTGTACTTCATCGAAAAATCCGACGTCACCCAGAGCGAAATCCGCATGGTCACGCTCGGCATCCAGCGCAACAATCCCGACTACTTTTCCGTGGACGTGATGAACGATGTGCTCGGCGGCGGCTTTGCCTCACGGCTGTTCAAGACCATCCGCACCGAAAAGGGCCTGGCGTATTCCGTGGGCGGCGGCATCGGCGCATCTTTCAATCATCCGGGCATCTTCCGCATCGCGATGGGGACGAAGAGTCCCACCACGGTGGACGCCATCCAGGCGCTCTATGCTGAGTTGAACGGCATGCTCGCCGCCAAACCGATCACCCCGGAGGAAGTGCGAGAAGCCAAGGACTCCATCCTCAATCGCTTCATCTTTAATTTCGATTCCAAGGACAAGGTCCTCGGCGAACGCATGCTGTACGAGTATTACGGCTACCCTGCCGATTACCTCGAGCGCTTCCGTGCCGGGATCGAGAAGTCGACCCCCGACGATACCAACCGCGTCGCCCGCAAGTACGTTCACCCGCAGCAGTTCGCCGTGCTCGTTGTCGGCAATTCGGCGGAGTTCGGCAAGCCGCTGTCCTCGCTCGGACCGGTGACGCCGATTGATATCTCGATCCCGCCGCTCGGCGCTCCAGCAGCGGCGGCGAATGCTCCGCAGCCCACCCAGTCCGACCCGAAAGCGCGCGCGCTGGTGGAAAAATTCGTCAGCTCCATCGGCGGCGCTGCAAAACTCGACAGCGTCAAAGCCCTGCATCAAAAGCTGGTCAGCACGCAGCTCACGCCCCAGGGCTCCATCACGTTCAACAACGACCTGACCGTACAATTCCCCGACAAACTCCGCGCCGCTGTCACTGCCGGACAGATTCCGGGCGAGATGCTGATCGTGGTTTCTCCAATTTCAGCGTTCATGAGCATGCCGGGGGCGGGCACGCGCGACATGCCGTCGTCGATGAAGCAGGACCGGTTGAACACTCTGAAGCGCGACTGGATCGCCATCGCGCAACGCACCGCCGATCCGGCTTACGTTTTCACCCTCGGCGGGACCGAGAAGGTGGGCAACACCGAGGCGCAGATTGTCAACGTCACCGGCAACGGCATTTCCGTCAAGTGGGCGCTCGACGCGCAGAGCGCACGCTTACTGCAGGTCTCCTACCAGGACGTCGGGCAGCGCGGGCCGATGCAGCGCGTCATCGAATACTCGGACTGGCGCCCGGTTAATGGGCTCACCGTTCCCTTCCAACGCAGTGTCACCGATGATGGCCAGCCCAGCGCGAGCGAGCAGATCCAAACCTACGAAATCAACCCGCCGGTTGACGCCAAGCTGTTCGAAAAACCGGCGGACACCCCGCCGAAATAGACCGGTTCAAGCCCCTGTTTCTTGCAAGTTCCTTTCTCATATTTGTGCAAAGTCTTGCAGTTTCCGCGGGGCCTTGTTCGGCCAACGAATCTGTTTGCCTTTTTTTCCAACTGTTTACAACCAGCCGGAGCGGCCAGTGAATTGCTCCCATCTGCCGGGGGGATGAGGTTCCATCTCCGCGTACTCAGCCACTTCTGAGGAGAATCCATGACTGCTCTCGAGAAGGCCAAATCGTTCTTGAAGTCAAGCAAGACCAGAACCGCGCTGAAGATCCTGCCCTTCGCCCTGGCAGCCGCCACGGCGAGTGCGAGCACCGTCGCAACCTCCAACCTCGCCATGTTTCAGTCTTCGGGTGGCGGTGGTACCGCAGTGCCCGAACCAGCTAGCATCATGTTGCTGACTGCCGGCGTGGCGGGTACAGCGGCCTACAAGGTGCTGAAAGGGCGCAAGAAGGAGAAGTAATCCGAGCAGCTCATGCCTCACCAGTCGTCCCGAGTTCTCCTGGTTTTGCCGGAGCTTCCGCAGAACCCGGCCTCGGGGGCTGCTCGTTCGCTCACCAGCATCTGCGAAATACTGGCTGCCGCCGGCTTCGTAGTCCGATGTCTGGCGGTCACGGCAACCGAGCTTGCCGGCAAACTCAACGTCCGCAAACACCTTAAGACGCTCGGCATTGGCGAGCCAATGCCGAGCCCTCCTCACCGCCAATTGGTCTTTACCAGCAAGGGCATAGACTTCCGCTTGCTCGACGTTGGCAAACACACTCCTGCCACTTGGGACCGAGCGCATGGCGCGCGCTTCGACCGGCTGTTCGACCAGGAGCTGAAGAGCTTCCAGCCTGACATCGTCTTCACCTACGGCGGCTCGGATCGGGAACGCCAACGACGCAGGCGGGCCCGCGAGCACGGCGCTAAGCTGGTTTTCGGGTTGCGCAATGATGCTTACCTGTTCCCTGGCCATTTGGACGACATCGACGCCTTCCTTACCCCCAGCCGCTATCTTTCCAATCTGTACCGTGAAGCTCTAGGTATTGAGAGCACACCGCTGCCGCCGCCAATGGAACTGGAGCAGGTCCTTGCCGAGAACCACGAGCCAATCTTTCTGACCATGGTCAACCCGTCTCCAGAGAAGGGAGTGACAGTGTTCGCGCGCCTGGCGGAGGAGCTAAGCAGACAGCGGCCGGACCTTCCGATTCTGGTGATCGAGTCGCGCGGCACCGCCGGGTTGCTGGGGTCGGTGGCGCTGGCGGGAGGCTTCGACCTTAGGCGGCACGAAAATATCATGGTTTCATCCTCCGTGCCTCAGCCAAGGGACATCTACACCCCGACACGAATCCTGGTGGTGCCTTCACTCTGGCGCGAAGCCGCGGGCCGGGTGGTGCAGGAAGCGCTGCTCAACGGCATCCCGCCGATCGTGAGCGACCGTGGCGGTCTGGCCGAGAGCTGCGCAGGAGCAGGGTTTGTCATGAAGCTGCCGGAATCGCTGACTCTGTACGAGAAAATTCCCGTCGCTCCCGAGGTCGTGCGCCCATGGGTGGACCTGGTGATACGTCTCTTTGATGACGAAGATTTTTATCAGGCCGAGTGCCACAAAGCGCGGGTGGCAGGCAGGCGCTACCTCCCCCAGGCTTTGACGCCGCAGTATGTAGAGTTCTTCCGGAATGTCCTTGATGGGCGTGCGTAGAACGCGCCGCATCCAGCTAGCCCGCAAACATGCGCACCAGCAAGGCCGGTTCGGTGAGGAATTCGAACTGGTTGATGCGCTCAAGCGCCGTCCTGATGGTGCGCTCCGATACGGTTTCCACGGTGATCACAAACGACAGCCGCTCCTTCGGCAAGTGCGGCTCCTGCAGCACCGAATCGATGTTGATCTCCAACTCCGCAAGTACGGAGGCCACCCGCGCCAAAATGCCGGGATGGTCGCGCACGCTCAGCCGGAGATACCACTCGCACGAGGTTCCGCACGTGGTCAGGGGAAGCGCCGAGATCGGCCCGAAGCCGGGCATCGGGTTCCGTCCCGGAGTTTTCGACGCCAGTCCTTGCGCAATCCCGATCAGGTCCGCGACCACAGCGGTGCTGGTCGCCGGCCCGCCCGCGCCGCGGCCATAGAACATCTGTGTGCCGCTGCGCTCGCCTTCCACGAAGATAGCGTTGAACACGCCTTCCACTTTGCCGAGCATGGAATTTTGCGGCACCAGCCACGGCCGTACCGTGACGGCAATTCCATCGTCCTGGCGTTCCGCTGCTCCGACCAGCCGGATGCGCCCGCCCAGGCGCCGTGCATATTGCAGGTCCACCTGCGAAACTTGCCGAACGCCGGTGACCGGGATGTCCTCCGGATGCAGCCGCAGATTGAACGCCATCCTCGCCAGGATGCACAGCTTGTCGCGCGCATCAATGCCATCAATGTCGAGACTCGGGTCCGCTTCGGCGTAGCCGGCCTGCTGCGCCGCTGCCAACGCTGCCTGGAACTCCAGGCCTTCCGTTTCCATGCGGCTCAGGATGTAGTTCACCGTACCGTTCAGCACTCCGTATATCTTGATCACTTGATCGCTGGTGGCCGAGCGGCGCAGCGCGCGCACAATCGGGATTCCTCCCGCCGTCGTCGCCTCGATCCCAACCGGCAGGCGGCGCTCGCCAGCCAGTGCCAGGATCTCGTCGCCGTACTTGGCGATCAGGGCCTTGTTCGCCGTCACTACCGGCTTTCCTGACATCAAAGCCCGGTTGACGACCTCGCGGGGAATGCCGTTGCCGCCGATGGTTTCCACCACGATATCGACATCCGGTGCGGACACCACGTCGGTCCACGACGCGCAAGCGCGCGCCCCCGCCGGAATTGCTTCGGCAGGGATTGGGGTTCGGCGGCAGACCACCGAAACCGCCAGCCGCACTCCACTGCGCTCCTCGATGAGATCGGCGTTGGCCACCAGCAACTGCGCCGTCGCCTGCCCGACCGTGCCAAACCCGACGATTCCTACCCTGACTTCCTTCACACACCCTCCCCGGCCATGGCCCGTGCCGGCAGTTGGGTCCGGCAAGTACCCTGCTTCGCCATCTTGGTGAAAACCAGTTCGCCGGCAAGGCCCGCGGTGCGCAGCCGCTCCGAGACCGCGTCGCCTACCTCGGGCTGCGACGCGTCATGCCGCAAGGTGAGCAGCACCGAACTTCCCGCGCCGCTCAGCGTTACCGCCAGGATTCCGGCCTGCCCCGCCAGCGGTTGCAAGCATGGCAGCAGCGGACACACTTTCGCGCGATACGGCTGATGAAGCGCGTCGTGCTGCGCCGTGCTGAACAATTCGTCGCGCCCGAGCACATGCGCCGCCACCAGTGCCATGGCGCTTTGCAGATTGGCAACCACCACTTCCCGGCCGTACAGGGTCGGCACCAGCGCGCGCGACTTTCCCGTGGCCAGGTCGTCGCCGGAAAGAACCAACAGCATCGGTCGCTCGCGTGCCACCTCAATCCGGCTCGCCTGCACGCGCTTTCCGTGTTCGTTCCGGTTCGCCTGCACGATCACGAACCCGCCCAGCCAGCACGCAGCCACATTGTCGGCGTGGCCCTCGAGGCGGACCGCTTCGTCGAGGATCTGCTCGTCCGTCCACGCCAGTCCGCCGAAGTGGACCGCGAGCGCCACTCCCGCCAACCGCGCCGCGGCGGAGGACCCGCAGCCCTTCCCTACCGGAATCTGGTTGTCGATCTTCAGCGCCAGCGGCACACACCGCGCCTTCGCGTTTTTCAGCACCTCGCGATAGGAGTCCAGGATCAAGTTGCGCTCGACCTTGCCACACACTTCCGCATCACGTCCGCTCGCGGTCACCGTAAATGACGCCGCCGCCTCGGCCCGCACGCGCAGGTAGAGATCAAGGGCCATCGCCGCCGAATCGAAAGCCGGGCCCAGGTTCGCGGAACTCGCCGGCAGCTTCAGCTCGATGCCGCGCATCCCGCGATCATGGTGGCTCCCAGCCGCACTCATGCTTCCCCCTGCAACTTCTCCAGCACCGCCATGACTTTCTCCAAATCCGCCTCGACCTGAATCGGAGGACGGCGCCGGCGATCCAGTTCACTCCCCAGCTCGGTCGCGTTCTCAAACAACTGGCCCGCGTGGAATTTCATGATGTAGTCGGGATCCTTGAGGACATGGCCGGTGAGCACCAGCACCACTTTTTCATCGGCAGCGACGAACCCGCTGCGCAGCAGTTTCTTCAGTCCCGCCAGCGTGACCGCCGATGCCGGTTCGCAACCCAGCCCTTCGGCGCCGATCTCCGCCTTCGCCAGCGCAATTTCTTCTTCGCTCACCTGCTCGCAGGTTCCGCCGGTTGCCTCCAACACCCGTATCGCTTTTCGCCACGACACGGGGTTTCCAATGCGGATCGCGGTTGCCATCGTCTCCGCCTTCACTGGCACAAGACTTCGGCCGCCGCGCTCGTGGACCGCCGTGTACAGCGGATTGGCGCCCTTGGCCTGCACCACCGAAAGCTTCGGCAGCCGCGCGATCAGCCCCAGCCGGTGCATCTCCAACAGTCCTTTGCCCAGTGCGGAAGAATTCCCCAAATTGCCGCCGGGCACGATGATGTGCTGCGGCGGGTTCCAATCCAGTTGCTCCATGAGTTCGATGGCCGCGGTTTTCTGCCCTTCAATGCGGTACGGATTGATCGAGTTCAGCATGTACATCGGCATCCTGCGCACGAGTTCCGTCGCAATCCTCATGCAACCGTCGAAGTCCGTCCGCAGTTGCAGCGTGATCGCCCCGTATTCCACCGCCTGCGATAATTTTCCCCACGCAATCTGTCCTTCCGGGAGCAGCACCAGAGCCTTCAGCCCGGCGCGCGCCGCATACGCCGCCATCGACGCCGAAGTGTTCCCCGTCGACGCGCACACCACCCACTGGTACCCCCGCGCGTGCGCCACCGATACCGCCGCCGTCATCCCCGTGTCCTTGAAAGAACCCGTCGGATTCATGCCCTGGTGCTTCGCCAGCAGCGCCCGCATTCCCAGCCGGCGCGCCGTTTGCGGCATCGCATACAGCGGCGTATTGCCCTCCGCCAGCGTGACTACCTCATCCAGCGCTTGAAGAATTGGCAGCAACTCCCTGAAACGCCAAACTCCGCTACGGTCCACGTCGGAGCCCGACATTCTTCGTTCGCGCCACTTCGTCTTGAATCCTTCCGCAGAAGAACGACCCGCGTCCGATTCCCATGCCGGATAAATCACTTCCAGCAGCTCGCCGCATTCGGCGCATCGGAAATCCGGCTGCGGGTCATTCTGAATCGCTTGGCAGCCGCAACACTGCAGTTGCGCATCCGCGCTTCCCTTAGCAGCAGCGGCTGGCATGGGTCTGTTCATCGTCATCTCCGGATTCGTAGGCGTGGAATGGCTGCCCCGCTGCGCCCAGGAATTCATCGTGCACGGCGCGCATCACCACCGGCGCAGAAACCGCCGGCACTGCGAAGCAAATGTTGATTTCGCTGGCGCCCTGCGCCACCGCGATCACGCTGACCTGGCAGCGCGCCACCGCCGAGAACAGGCGCGCCAGCACGCCGCACTTGCCTTTCATCGTCTCTCCCAACACCGCGATCACCGCCACATCGCGCTGTACCGCGATGGGCGCCATCATGCTGTGCTTGATCTCGGTGCGGAACACCCGCTCGGTCACGGTCAACGCGCGTTCCAGATCGTGCTCGCGAAACACCAGGCCGATGGCGTTTTCCGACGACGATTGCGTCGAGAACAGCACGTCGATGCGCTCGTGTCCCAGCCCCAGGAACAGCCGCCCGAACAGGTCCCCGAAGTGGGCCCCGTTGGGCATATTCAGCGTGATCAATGCCGCCGGACTGACCGCGGTGACCGCCTTCACCACGTGCCCGTTCCGTTGCGCCTTGGCAGCGATCCGCGTCCCCTGGGCCTCGCGGCAAAACGAGTTCTTGATCAGGACGGGGATCCCGTGCTCCAACGCCGGGCGAACCGCTTTGCGGTGGATCACCTTCGCGCCGTAGTACGACATCTCGATCGCTTCTGCGAAGGTGATCTCCGGCAGAATGCTGGCGCCGGGGCAGATGCGCGGGTCGGCGCTCATGACGCCGTCCACGTCGGTCCAGATCCAAATCTCGTCGCAGCTCAGCGCCGCGCCCAGGATCGTGGCCGAGTAATCCGAGCCTCCACGGCCCAGCGTCGTCGGCTGCCCGGCGGCCGTGCCTCCGCGGTAGCCCGTGACGACGGGAACAGCGCCTTCGCGCAAGACGGGCAACAGGCATTCGCAGCTGAGGTGAGTTGTCGCCTCCATGTCGGGACTGGCTTCTCCGAAATTGTCATTGGTAATCAGGAGACGGATCGAGTCGAACGCTCGCCCATCCATTCCGAGTTCGCAGAGTTGCGCGGCAAAGATCGGCGCCGACATCCGCTCTCCCATCGCCAGCGCAACATCCAGAACCTGCGGCGTGGCCGCCCGCAGCATGAGGAGCGCGCCGCACACTTCCCGCAGTTCCCGCACCACTTCACCAATCGCGGCCATGACCAATTCGCGCCTGGCGCCGCCAAATAGCTCCTCGACCACCTCGCGGTGGCGCTGCTCAATGCGCTCGAGTTTTGTCTCCGAGCCGTCGCGATCCCCGGCGCAAGCCGCATTTACCGTCTCAATGATCAAGTCGGTGATCCCGCCCAGCGCCGAGACCACGACCACCACGGAATGCTCACGGCGCTCGTCACGAACGATTTGCGCCGACTGCCGAATTCTTTCCGCCGACCCGACCGACGTCCCTCCGAATTTCATCACTAACGAACTCATCACCTTCCCCGTTTCTCAAAAGTGTGCAAGAACAGAAAAGCCACCTGCGCCGGCGGCGGAGGTGGCTTTCAAATCCTGATTCTGGCTGAACTACCTCATCCGCCGTGCGCTCCTGTGATAGCTGTTGTTGTTGTTGTGATTGTGCGGACGACGACACTGGCCGGCGTTGGTGCCGACCACGCGGTGCGGATTGGCCTGTCGTCCTTCAACTTAGTCATCCAATTATGCCCTACAGTAATCTGTATCGGAGTCGGGTGTCAACAACTCTGGGGCCGCGGATGTGCCTGAAGTAACTACCCTTGCATCGCCCCCGGACGACCGCCTCAAATCTCCAGGATGACCGGCATGATCAGCGGCCGCCGTGACGTGCTCTTCACGATGAACCGCTTCAGGTCCTGCCGGATCTTTTCCTTGATCACGCCCCAGTCGCGCTTCTCTTCTTCGGTGGAGTGCTCCAGCGTGTCCATGATGATCTGCCGTGCCTCGGTCATCAGGCCGTTGTCGGCGCCCGCCGCCGCGAAGCCGCGCATCACGATCTCCGGCGCCGACTCGATCTGCCCCGTCAGCTTGTTGATGGCGATGATGGGCAGCACGATCCCGTCCTCGCTGAGATGCCGCCGGTCTTTGATGATGAGGTCTTCCACCACGTCCCCGCGCGATCCCGAATCAATGCACACACGCCCCACCGCAACGCGCCCCGCTTTGCGCGCGCCCAGTTCGTCGAATTCCAGCACGTCGCCGCTCTCGATCATCATCACCGATCCGACCGCGCCCAGCATGCTGCCCGCCAAATCCGCGTGCCGCTTGAGCTGCCGGTACTCGCCGTGGATGGGAATGAAATACCGCGGCTTCACCAGGTTGATCAGCAGCTTCAGTTCCTCCTGGCTGGCGTGCCCGCTGACGTGCACCGGCGGCTGCGATCCGTCCTCGTAAATCACGCTGGCGCCGCGCCGGTACAGGTGATCGATCATCCGGTAGATGGACTTTTCGTTTCCCGGAATGATGCGCGACGACATCACCACCGTGTCGCCCGGTTCGATTTTCGCGTGCTTGTGATTGTCCACCGCCGCGCGCGACAGTCCCGACATCGGCTCGCCCTGCGTTCCGCTGATCAGCACCATCACCCGCTCCGGCGGGAAATTCTTGATCTCCCCCGGATGGATCAGCAGCCCGTCCGGCACTTCGATGTATCCGAGATCCTGCGCGATCTCGGTGGAGTCGTTCATGCTGCGCCCCACCAGCGCCACCTTGCGCCGGTGCTGGTACGCCATGTCAATCGCCAGCTTGATGCGGTGGATGGACGAAGAAAAACACGAGATGAACAGCCGCCGCGGCGCGCGCGCAAACACCTCGTCAAACTTGCGCCCCACCGCCCGCTCGCTCGGCGTGTACCCGGTGCGCTCGACGTTGGTCGAATCCTGGAACAGCGCCAGCACGCCTTCCTTGCCGTACTCCGCGAAGGTATGCAGGTCAAACAGCTTGTTGTCGGTGGGCGTGGGATCAACTTTGAAATCGCCGGTGTGGATGATCACGCCCAGCGGCGTGTGGATTGCCAGCGAAACGCAGTCCACCAGCGAGTGCGTCACGTGGATCGGCTTGATCTTGAACGGCCCGATGGTGACCATCTCGCCGGGACGCATCTCGATCAGAGTCGCGTTGTCCAAAAGCTCGTGCTCGTCGAGTTTGTCTTCCACGTACGCCAGCGTGAACTCGGTGCCGTACACCGGCACGTTCAGCTCCGCCAGGATCCACGGCAACGCGCCGATGTGGTCCTCGTGACCGTGCGTCAGCACGATCGCGCGCACGTGTTTGCGGTTCTCGATCAGGTAGGCGATGTCGGGAACAACGATGTCCACCCCGAGCAATTCCGTCTCGGGGAACATCAGGCCGGCGTCAATGACGATGATGTCGTCGCCCCAGCGCACGGCCATGCAGTTCATCCCGAACTCGCCGAGTCCGCCCAGCGGCACGACATGGAGCTTTCCAGTAGGCATAGGTAAACCTTGATGCTAGCACAGCAGGTCGCGCAGCAGCCCGTGGAGTGGAGCGCGTTCGCCCTCGAACGCGGCAGGACGGCCGGTGTATGCTGACAATTGATGCCGGAAGAGAAACCATCCTGGCTCCGCCTGCGCGTCGAAGATGGCCTGCTCCGCGGCCTCACCCAGGCCTACGAAACCGTCAAGGTGGACCCTCAGAAATTCCTTCTCCAGCTCCGCACCGGCTACGGACTGCCGATCAGCACCTATGACGGCGTGTTCTCCGTCTCCCAGGAGCAACTCGACCTGGTTGCGGCTGACGTGATCCGCTCCGGCATGAAAGTGGCCGCCGTCGAAGGCGCCGGGTTCGGCCTCGGCGGCCTGCTCACCATCGTTCCCGACCTCAGCATCCTCGCCGGGATAACCATCCGAACCATCCAGAAGCTCAGCCTGATCTACGGCTTTCAATTTTCCACCGATGCCGAAGTGGCGGATCTCTGGGTGGCCGCCGCCAGCGCCGCCGGCGTGGATATCAGCCGCGAATTATTGGAAAAGGAAGTGGTGAACCGGTTTGTGCCGCGCGTCATCCAGCGCATCGCGGTGCAGGCCAGCAGCGACGTGGTCGAGCGTTGGGCCGGACGCCTTATTCCCGTCCTTAGCTCCGCCATCGGCGCTACCCTCAACTATTATTTCGTGCGCTCCTGGGGACGCCGCGCCATGACCCACTTCCGGCAAAAACACGACGCTCGCCGCGCCAGCTTCGTGCTCTCGCAGCCGATCACGCTCAGCGCTCTGCCTCCTGGACCGTGAATGGCTGATGCCAACTTTCGCGCAGACGTCGCACGTAATCATCCGCAGGCTCAGTGGCCCACAGGTCTTTTCCTGACCCCACCAACGACAGCAGCGGGTCGGAATTCGCGGCATTCGTCGTCGCGTCAGCAATTTTGACCATTCGGGCCTCGGACAGTTAACAGACTGTAATGATAATTATCTCGCAACGCCATTAGAACAGTCGCATCTGCTGCTCCGAACAACGGCTCGTACGCCAAGTGGACAGAACGCGTCCCCTTCGCCCTCGGTGGCGCGCACTGCCGCAATCCGAAAAAACCCGGCTGTGGACACGCATTCGCTCGCCAATTGAGAGTAAAAGATTCAGAGTTGAAGAACTTTTTGCTTGCTTGACTGGCGACTCAGAACAGCCGGAGCTGATCCTCAAGCAGCGGCATCTCGACCGCGGGCTCTTGGTATTTTGCCGTCTTCGCCCTCGGCGCCGCGCACTGCTCACCCGCCGACGCTTCCCTCTCCAGCCGTTCCCGGTCAGCCCGCGTCCCAAGGCCATGCTTGTGCCGCAAGTGTGCCATCAGTTGCGAAATCCGCTTGCGATATGCCGGACCCAGGTGCGCGCGCTCTCCATAACGCTCGCGATAGTTCTGCACCAGGTGCGGAAATTCCTTCTCCAGCCAAGGCAGAAAAATCGCCGCCGAGCACGGCTTCAGAAAAAGCGCATTGGCGAAGATGTAGCGCCCGCCCGCCTCTTTTGTCGCCTTCACCAGCGCATCCAGGTCGCGCGCCGAATCCGTGATCCCCGGAATCACCGGCGCGCAGATCACGCCCGCCGGCACGCCCGCCTGGTTCAACTTCTGCACCGCTGTCATGCGCAGGTCGGGACGCGGCGCCCTGGGCTCGAGAATTCGTGCCAGGTCTGTATGCAGTGTCGTGATCGTCAAATTGACAAACAGTTTGTTCTGCCGCGCCACCTTGCGCAGCAACTCCGAATCGCGAAGCACCAGGTCTGACTTGGTCACAATCCCGATATCCAATCCGCGCTGCTCGGCAAACACTTCGAGGACGGTTCGCGTCACCTCGAACCGCCGCTCCGCCGGTTGGTACGGATCGGTCGCCGTGCCGATCGCTATCTGCTCACCCGGCTTCACCTTGCGCAAATCGCGCCGCAACAATTCCCCCGCCCGCTGCTTCACATAAATCTTGCGTTCGAAATCCACGCCGTCGCGCATCTCCATGAACTCATGTGTGTAGCGCGCGTAACAGTACTTGCAGGCAAACTCGCACCCGCGATACGGGTTGATCGTCCAGGTGAACGGCATCCGTGTGCAGCGGTTCAGCAGCGAGCGCGACGCCAGCGTGAAAAACTCGACGTCGTGGCCCTCCGAAATCGACTCGCCCTCCGCCGCCAGCCGCGCGATTCCCACTAAAGACGATGAGGGCTCGCACGGTTCGAGCAGGAGGAGTGAACTCATGTGAAAATCCGGAGCGGAAGATATTCGCCTTTTCTTCGCTGTGCTAGATTAGCTTTTTCGGGTTTCAGTTGTCAATTCCACAACAGAATCCCGATGAGATGTCATCCTGAGCGAGGCGGCGCCGATGTTGCGCCGCCGAGTCGAAGGACCCCTACTCCGCGCGCACTTTCCAAGGTTACTTTGGCAGTCCCTTGCGTCCTTCGCGTCCTCTGCGGTTCAATGTTTTTTCCCTGGGACGTAAATATAATCATTCGTTTCCATGGTCAGCCTCGACGACATCACTCTCGCCGCCTCGCGCCTGTGCGGAATTGCCGTCCGCACGCCGCTCATCCCCTACCCGCACCAGCAGCCCGGCCGTGAACTCTACCTGAAGCCCGAGAGCCTGCAGCCCATCGGCTCCTTCAAACTGCGCGGCGCTTACAACAAAATCGCCTCGCTCGCCGACGCCGAACGCCGCAACGGCGTCATCAGCTATTCCAGCGGCAACCACGCGCAAGGCGTCGCCTACGCCGCCCGCGCCCTGGGCGTGAGAGCAGTCATCGTCATGCCCGACAACGCGCCGCAGATCAAGATTGACAGCACGCGTGCGCTCGGCGCCGAAGTCGTCTTCGTCGGTCCTGCTAGCTCCGAACGCAAAGCCCGCGCCGAGAATCTCGCCCGCGAGCGCGGCTACGCCATCATTCCGCCTTACAACGACGAAAAAATCATCGCCGGGGCTGCCACCGCCGGTTTGGAAATCCTCGCCGACCTGCCCGATGCCGACCTCGTCCTGGTCCCGGTCGGCGGCGGTGGCCTCATCAGCGGCATCGCCTCCGCCTTCAAGCTCAGCGGCTCGCGAGCGAAGGTCATCGGCGTCGAACCCGAACTCGCCTCCGACGCGCAGGCCAGCTTCCGTACCGGCCGCATCGTCGAGTTTTCCGCCGACCAGACTGCACGCACTCTCGCCGACGGCCTCCGCACCCAGTCCGTCGGCGAAATCAATTTCGAGCACATCCGCCGCTTCGTGGACGACATGGTCACCGTCTCCGAATCGGAAATCCTTGCGGCCATCCGCACCCTCGCGCTCGATGCCAAGCTGGTCGCCGAACCCAGCGGCGCCGTCACCTTTGCCGCCTTCCTGTTTCGCTCCGGCCAACTCCCCCCGGCGCGCAAGGCCGTCGCCGTCATCAGCGGCGGCAACATCGATCCCGCCCTGCTCGCCAGCGTTTTGTCCCAAACCGCCTCGACGCTGGAGTGATTCTTCCCTGCTGCTAGAATCACATCACCGCAGGAGTTCACCGATCATGCGATTCCGGCATCATCTCCTGATCGCAACGCTGCTTCTCGCCGCGCCTCTCTCTTTTGCCGCCACCGAGCGCGGCGTCATGGTGCGCGTCGCGCAAATCTACCTTTCGCCCGACACCAGCTCTCCCAGGATCGCCACCATCGATCGCGGCCGTGAGGTCGCCGTCATCGAGAAATCCCGCGACTGGCTCCACGTGCTCGCCACTCTCTCCGAACCCACCGAACTCAGCGAAGGCCGCGACATCAGCGGCTGGATCCTCGACAAAGGTGTGGTGCGCGCCGCCACGCCCAACGGCGACAAGGTGCTGTTCGGGGAAGCCGTCGCCAGCGAGCAGGAAGCCAGCCGCCGCGGCGGGCGCAAAGGCGCCGATAAGGATGCGCTCCGCCTCTACTACCGCGCCGCCGAATACTTCCCGCAGTCGCCGGTGGCGGGCGAAGCGCTGTACCGCGCCGCCGACATTCGCTGGCAAATCGATCGCGCCGACATTTTCGGACGCCCTTCCGGCCGCGGAGCCCCCAGCAGCCGTCTTTACGGCATCAACGAAGACCTGATGAAACAGGTGATCAAGAAATTTCCCCACACCAAGTGGGCCGACCTCGCCGCCTTCGACCTGCTTGACAACAAACTTTGCGGTGACTGGCAGGGCGAATCCAAGTGCCCCGAAAAGGAAGCCGAGGTTTACGAGAAATACGCCGACGAGCATCCCCAGTCGCCGGTCGCCGCCGAGGCCCTGTACAACGCCGCCTACCGCCGCTCTGCCCTCATCGAGCTCTACAAGAACGACGGCAAGTCGAACCGCATCGGCGACGCCAAAGCCAAGGCCGTTGCCCTGGCCCAGCGCGTCATCGCCAATTTTCCACAAAGCGACTGGGCCGACCGCGCTCAAACTCTGTTGTATAAATTGGACCAGGGAATCCCCACCTACGGGACTGCAGTAGAGTGAATGGCTACCGCTTGGGAAGGGCACGGCTTCAGCCGTGCCGCTCAATGCCGCAAGAACACTGGGGCTTTAGCCCCGGAGGGAAATTTTCGGGTTGCAAACATACTTGGAACCAGCCGCTCGGTACTCGGTACTCGGTACTCTCAGGTGATCTTTTGAACCCCTACTTACTGTCCGTCCTCCTCGGCATCGTCGAAGGCCTCACCGAATTTCTTCCTGTCAGCTCCACGGCGCACCTGCGCATCGTCGAACGAGCCATGGGGCTCGACCTCGCCAGCGGCTACTGGAAGATGTACTCCATCGTCATCCAGCTCGGCGCCATTCTGTGCCTGCCCATCTACTTCCGCGCCCGCCTCAAGGAATTCATCAAGACTTTTCCCCAAGGTCCGGACGGCCGCCACGACCTGTGGAACCATCCCCTTACTCTGACTGGCGTCGCCTTTGTCGTGACCGCCGGTCCGGCTTACCTGCTGACTCATGTCATCGGCAAAAATCTCGAGAGCCTCTACGTCATGGCGACTTCCCTGATCGTCGGTGGCATCGTCATGTGGATCGTGGACGCAATGTACGGCGCGCCTCGCATCGTTCCCGCCAACTCGGGCAGCGCGCGCTCCCTCGGCGCCGCTGCCGCAGGCTACCGGACGGAGAGCGTTTATCAGATGACCCTGCCGCAATCCATCTGGATCGGCGCCTGCCAGATCCTTTCCGCGGTTTTCCCTGGCACTTCGCGTTCCATGGCCACCATCGCCGCCGGACAAACCGCCGGCATGTCGCGGCCCGCCGCGCTCGAATTCTCCTTCCTGGTCTCGATTCCCACCATGATCGCCGCCACCGGTTACGACCTGCTGAAATCCCTGCGCCACAAGCCGGGCGCGGGCGGCGAAATCGGCATCGCCCCACGCGACCTGCACGAATGGATCGTGCTCATCATCGGCTTCGTCGTCTCCTTCCTCGTCGCCTATGTCGTCGTCGCCTGGTTCATGCGATGGGTCCGCCAGCGCGGCTTCGCCCCCTTCGCCATCTACCGCATCCTCCTCGGCCTCGCCGTCTTCGCCTGGATCCTAAAATCAGGCGGCTGAGGATAGTCGCGTGAATCTTGAAGCTTTCCGCCTTCCGCCTTGTGCCTGATCGGTTACCCAACCGAAATTTCATCCCAAATCCCCGAGAAACCTGCCATAATCACCCTGCTCTGGCTGTCGCACCTCGCGATACGCCACATGAAGGTTTTCTCTCAGGTCTTCACCCCGACGAACAATCGCCGACTGAACGAGCTTGTCGGCTTCCTATTGCTCGTCTCCGCGCTCCTCCTTTTCCTCGCCATTGCGTCCTATTCTCCGCTTGACCCGTCGTTCAACACCGCCTCCGCGCCGCTGCCTTCGCGTCCGTCGCGCAATTGGATCGGCATCGTCGGAGCCTACGGCAGCGACCTGTCGCTGCAATTCGCCGGGATCGCTGCTTTCCTGATGCCGGTGTTTCTCGGCCTGCTCGGCGGGCGCTGGTTTCGCTCGCGCAAAGTCGAATCGCCGGTAGCGCGCGTCCTCGGCGCCGGCTCGCTGCTCGTCTTTACCGCCGCCTTCCTGGGACTGCTTCCCTGGCACTGGCGCTGGTTGCACGCCATCCCCATCGAGGGCCTGCTCGGACGTGTCGCCGCCGATGTCCTGATTCACTTCTTCAACCTGATCGGCGCCTATCTGGTTTGTGCCAGCGCCATCGCTGTTGCCCTCTATCTGTCGACCGCCTTCTCCTTCGGGGCGCTCCGCCTGTGGCTGGAAACGCGCTTCGCTTTCGCCTTCGCCCTGCGGGATCGCTTCCAGGATTGGCGTGCGGCGCGCGCCAAGGCGCAAGCTCAAAAGCAACTGGAGAAGCGCCGCGCCCAGCAGAAGGCGGTGGTCAGCACGCAACTGGTGCAAGCCCAGCGCACGGCAGAGCCGGTTCAGACCGGCATCGAGAAAGAACTCGCAGCCTACGCGCCGTCTCCGCGGTCTGCCGCCGAGCCGCCCACGACCTTGGCCCCCGGCGACCTCGCGCTCGTCCCCGAAGTCACCACGCGCGCCGACAGCAATCAAAAAGCGAAGACCACCCTGCCGCGCATCGCCGGCGGCTTCAAGCTCCCGTCCAGCGCCCTGCTGCATCGTCCCGACGAGCAGGGGACGATCAACGAAGATGAGCTCAAAACCCTGGCCACCGTGCTCACCGCCAAGTGTTCCGAGTTCGAAGTGCACGGCTCGGTGACCCAGATCAACCCCGGCCCCGTGGTCACCACCTTCGAGCTCAAGCCCGAGGCCGGCATCAAGTACAGCCGCATCACCAGCCTTTGTGACGACCTCTGTCTCGCCCTGCGCGCCGAAAGCATCCTCATCGAGCGCATGGCCGGCAAGTCCACCGTCGGCATTCAAGTCCCCAACCGCGAGCGCGAGACCATCTGGCTGCGCGAGTGTGTGGAATCGCAGGAGTTTCTTGGCCACAAATCCAAGCTGACGATTTCCCTCGGCAAGGACATCAACGGCCGCATCGTGGTCGCCGACCTCGCCTCCATGCCGCACCTGCTCATCGCCGGCTCCACCGGCTCCGGCAAGAGCGTGGCCATCAACGCCATGATCATGTCCATGCTGTACAAAGCCACGCCCGAGCAGGTTCGCCTCATTCTGGTGGACCCCAAGCGCCTCGAACTCGGCGTCTACGAAGGCGTGCCGCACCTCTACACCCCGATCATCACCGAGCCCAAGCTCGCCGCCAACGCCCTGCGCAATGCCGTGCGCGAGATGGAGCGCCGCCTCAAGCTGCTGGCCGAAAAAGGCGTGCGCAACATTGACCAGTTCAACAAACTGTACGAAGGCGACAACACGCTCAGCCTGTTCGGCGACGAAGAACGCGAAGGCCCCCTCCCCTACATCATCATCATCATCGACGAACTCGCCGACCTGATGATGCTCGACGGCAACAACGTCGAGGAATCCGTCACCCGCCTGGCGCAGATGGCGCGCGCCGTCGGCATCCACCTTGTGTTGGCGACGCAGCGGCCGTCGGTGGACGTGATCACCGGCTTGATCAAGGCCAACTTCCCGGCCCGCATTTCATTCCGCGTCGCCACCAAAGTGGATTCGCGCACCATCCTCGACGCCAACGGCGCCGAGGCCCTGCTCGGACGCGGCGACATGCTCTATCTCCCCTCCGGTTCGGCGCGCGTCCATCGCCTGCACGCCCCGTTGGTCACGGAAAAGGAAATCGCCGCCGTGGTCGAGTTCTGGAAGTCGCAAGCCCTGGCCCAGTATCAGGAAAAATTCCTCGAGGCGCCCAAGGACGAAAACGGCAGAGCGGAAGCCGGCAGCGCAGGTAGTTTAGAAAATGGCGAGGAGGAAAACGATGAGCTCTTCGAAGATGCCGTGCGACTTGTCCTGGAGTTCGGGAAGGCGTCCACTTCCCTACTGCAGCGCCGTTTGCGTGTCGGTTACGGCCGCGCCGCTCACCTCATTGACCTCATGGAGCGCGACGGCATCGTCGGCGCCGCCGACGGACCCAAGCCCCGCGAAGTCCTCAAGCGTCCCGACTGGATCGACGAAGTCGAACAGTCCCTGCGCTGATTGACAAACAAAACGGCGGCCTCCCCGGCCGCCGTCATTTCGCAAACGTAAAACTACCTGCCGAACCGGAACACAATTCCCGCCGAATACCGGAAATTGTTCTGCGACGTGCCGCCGAACCGTGTCAGCAGGTAATCGAATTGCCCAAGGCGAATCGCGAAGTTCTTCACTCCCACATCCACGCCGCCGCCCAACGCCGTCGCGAATGCATTATCGCTCGAGCTACCGCCGAAGCCGCTTCCCGTCGCATGCGCCACGCCGAACAACGCGTGCGCAAATGGCGTAAATTTTTCCGAACTGTGCGACGCGATCGTAGGGCCGAATAAGAAGGTGTGCTGCTTCAGGCTGACTCCGCTGATGTCCTTGTACGCCCCACTGACATCCGCCGTCGCTCCCAGCCAGTGGTTGATGTTTCCGGTCGCGGCCGCGTTCCACCCGTTGAAGTTCTCGCCGCTGATCCCGCTGCCCGGATTAATGCGCGTGTACTGGTACCCCCCAAACACCTCCGCCTTGGGATAGTCCTGGCATAAAACCGGGACCGACACCACCATGAGCACGACTGCCATTCGTAACAGCTTCTTCATCTCTTCTTACCTCCCTTGTCTCACCAAATTGTGGCTCCTTCGAAGACCCACTTTGACGAAGGCGCGCGCTACCGTTGTATCAACACGGAAATAGCTGTATGGTTGCGCGCGCTGGAATGAAATCCTGCTGCACGCCGATCGCATAGGCCGCGTTGGGACCAGTCCAGCATTGCGTTTCTTTGTTCTTTCCGCGCCTTGAATGTCTCAGGAGCCGCCATGAAATCCCACACCGAGTACCTCACCTTCAACACCAAAAAGCACCGCGAGTACGTCCACATCACGCCGCAGGTCGAAGCAGCCGTCAACAAGAGCGGCGTGCGGGAAGGCCTCGCGCTGGTCTCCGCCATGCACATCACCGCCGGGGTCTACGTCAACGACAACGAGCCCGGCCTCATCAACGACATTGACCAGTGGCTGGAGACGCTCGCCCCCTTCCGCCCCGACTATCGCCATCACGAAACCGGTGAGGACAATGGTGACTCTCACCTCAAGGCAATTCTGGTCCACCACCAGGTGATTCTGCCGATTACCGCCGGACGCCTCGACCTCGGCACCTGGCAGCGGGTCTTCTACGCCGAATTCGACGGCCGGCGCTCCAAGCGCGTCATCGTCAAGATCTTGGGTGATTAACGCCACGTGTACCCGAGACACGTGTTGTGTAACAATCATTTAGTAATCTATCGATTGTTACGGTATTGCGGTGCGACCATGCCGCGAAGCAAACAACCCGGTAAGCCGCGAGTCTCTTCCGCGAAGCCTGCAACTTCCAACCAAGCTGGCGCCGCCTGCCTGAAAGTGTTGGCGCCCTTATCCGGATACATTGACATCAGCCTCCAGAAGCAGATTTGCACCGATCTCGGCCGCCACCTCGATCAAACCGCGGCCTGCGATGAATTTCTCCAGACTCTCCGCGATACCGTCGTCCGCCTCCAGAAGCGGTCCCGCGGCAAACCCGACCCCACTCTCCTCGCAGAGATCCATGACACCGTCATGGAGCTGTACCGCTCTCTGATGCAGAATTTCCCCTCGCGCTGAACCACCCGCCGGTCCTGAAAATCAGTCAAGAGTCTGCCGTTCCGGCCAGCACCGCACGGCTTGAGTTGAGCCCATTGGATCGGGCGCTTGCTTTACCGTCCCGCCTCCGTGTATAGAAATCTCTGGCACTTAATCGCAACTCCCGCGAGGTTTCCATGTCCGCTCCCAGCCGCCGCCCCGAAATCCGCCGCCGTCGTACGCGCAAGGAAAAAATTTCCGTCCTGCGCCGGCGTTATGCCACCGCCAAGTCCGATGCCGATCGCGACCATGTTTTCGCCCGCGTCCAGCGACTTTCGCCCTCCATCACGCTCGAACAGTTCACCGCTCCCTTACAGTCGCCCCCTGTATAGACAGTCTCCCATGGAGATAATTCCTCGCTTGGGTTGTCCTTACATAGTCTGCGGCCTTGGCGTGTCCAAAATGATCCGCACTATCGGCCCACGACTCCGGTTTCATAGTGCCTCCCTCCCGCCTTTCATACCCCTGCTCGCCCCCTGCTTTCTGTTTATTAAGTAGTTAATCTAGAAGCTCGCTTTCCGGCGATATTCAAGGAATTTGCCTCCCCCTGCCGGTACAAGAGAGACGAACCACCTGTAACTTAGTAATGAACAACCTTAACCAACCCCTAGCCTGCAGCTACCTGGTACAAGCACTTTCGTTACGGCTGTGGCCATTGTCGTGCCGGAGCGCAGTTGGTAATGTGCGGCTTGCACAGGGGTGGCAGCTATTCTCCCTCAAAACGAAAAGCCGCCACGCCCATTAACCATGAGCAGTGTGAAACCGAGAATCGTTCCCATGTTCGCCGGGATTCCGACGGGGCCGAAGCGGCGGAAGGCCTTCACCGCCGGATTTTTGGTCCAGGCGGCCGGCCTGGCTGTACTGGCCAGCCTCGGCCTGATCCAGCCTGCCGCCATCCTTCCCCAGCATCAGTACGTATACATTTCGCTTGCGCCGCCGCCGCCGGTGAACCATGCGCCGCAGCGCATTCCGCCGAAACTGCTCGCGGCGGTCAGACCGAAACCGGTCGAAAGACCTGAAGTCGCGAAACTCGAACCGCCGGAAATCGAAGTTCCGGCCCGCAAGCCTGATCTCCCGGAAGTGAAGCCGCAGGTTGCGAAGCCCACTTTCCCGACGGTCGCCGCCCAGCGTCCTTCGCCCAAGCCTTCGCCGCAGGTGAAGACGGGTGAGTTCTCCACCGGAAGCTCCGCCACTCCCACCGCCGTTCTCGACGCGCGCAAGGTCCAGACCGGCGGCTTCGGCGATCCCAACGGGGTTCCCGCCGGCAATAACACCAGCGGGCGGGTGAATATCGCCGCTCTCGGTTCATTTGATCTGCCGCAGGGCTCCGGTTATGGCAACGGCACTGGCGGCAGCCGTGGCATCCGCGCCGTGGTGACCAGCACCGGCTTTGGCAATGGCGTCGCCACCGGCACCGGTGGCGGAAGGCGCGGCGGCACCATCAAGCAGGCCGGCTTCACCAACAGCGAACCGGTCAAGCAGGTCACGCGTCGTGAGGAAGCGCCGAAGGCCGACGCGCTCCCGGTACAGATTCTCTCCAAGCCCACGCCCAGCTATACGGCCGACGCTCGCGCCGCCCGCGTGGAAGGAGAAGTTTTGCTCGAGGTGGAGTTCAGCGCCTCCGGCAAGTTGCACGTGCTGCGCATTGTGCGCGGACTAGGTCATGGTCTGGACGAGTCCGCCATCCGCGCCGCCGAACAGATTCGCTATAAACCTGCAACTCGCGGGGGAGCGCCCATTGACTCCACCGCAACGTTGCACATTGTTTTTCAGATGGCTTGAACCTATTGAACCCGTTAGCTTCCGCGCATCCCCACGCGACGGAAGCCGGGGAGGAGCACCATGCGGATTGCCAAGTTACTGTTCCCAGCTTTGGTCCTGTGCCTCAGCCTGCCGCTGATGGCCGGCAACGACGAACCCAAGACCACCCTGGTCCAGGCGCCCGACAGCGTGGCGCAGAATTCCTTCGAGCAGGTCGTGGACCGCGCCACCGAGCGCGAGAAGGCGACCTTGCAGGAATTGCGCAAGTACTCGCCCGTGGTGGAAACCTACATCCAGAATATGCGGCCCGATAACGACCTTGGCTTCGTTCCCGACAAGGACACTTACTTCCTCGGCCGCATGGATATGAGCAACGGCGCCCGCCACAGCCGCTCCTTTATGCCGCAGCCGGGGTTCCTGCGCGCTTTCGCGGACAAGCTGACCTCCTTCTATTCGATGAAGTACCTGCCGCTCGGCTTCATGCAGATGATCGTGATGGACGACAGCAGCTTCGACCGCGCCCACTATAACTTCAAGTTCGTCCGCCGCGAGTTCCTCGGCAACGTGCGCTGCCTCGTCATTGACGTCTCGCCCAAGAAGAACACCGGCAACGGGCGCTTCCTCGGCCGTATCTGGGTGGAAGACCAGGATTACAACATCATCCGCTTCAACGGCACTTACGCGCCCGCGCCGCGCTTCGCCAGTTATCTGCACTTCGACAGCTGGCGCCTGAACATGCGTCCGGGCCTGTGGCTCCCCGCCTACGTTTACAGCGAGGAATCCGCCGTGCCCAACCACCTGTTCAGCACCGTGCGCTTCAAGTCGCAGACCCGTCTCTGGGGCTATGACCAGGCGCACATTGGCCACCACGACGAGTACTCCGCCATTACGGTGGACTCGCCCAAGGTGCAGGACCAGAGCGAGTCCGCGCAGGATGCCTCGCCCGTGCAGGCGCAGCGCGCCTGGGAACGCCTGGCCGAAAGCAACGTTGTCGAGCGCCTCGAAGTTGCCGGACTGCTCGCGCCCGCCGGCGAAGTGGACAAGGTCCTGGAGACCGTCATCAACAACCTGGAAGTCACCAACAACCTCAGCCTTCAGCCGGAAGTGCACGCCCGCGTGCTGCTCACCGCCCCGCTGGAGTCCTTCACCATCGGCCACACCATTGTGCTCAGCCGCGGCCTGATTGACGTCCTGCCCGACGAAGCCACGCTGGCCGCCGTCATTGCCCACGAACTGGCGCACATTACCCTCGGCCAGAATCTCGACAGCCAGTTCGCATTCAACGACCGCATGATCTTCCCCGACGAGCAGGCGTTCCGCCGCCTCCGCATGACCCGCGACGAGCACGCCCAAGCCGAGGCCGATCAGAAAGCGATCGCCTTGCTGCAGAACTCTCCTTACAAGGACAAACTCGGCAATGCCGGCCTCTTCCTGCAAGCCCTCCAGGCTCGCGAGAAGGAGCTGCCCAACCTGCTGCGCGCCCATCTCGGCAACAGCTTGGCAGAGAAAGGCGGCGTGCGCATGTCGGCGCTCAAGAACGGGGCGCCGCAATTGCAACAGCGCAACGTGGACCAGATCGCCGCCCTGCCGCTGGGCGCGCGCATCCACATGGACGCCTGGTCGGACAAGATCGAAATGAGCAAGACCAGCCGCGTACCGCTGATCTCGCCCCGCGAGAAGATGTCCTTTGAAGTCACGCCCGTGTTTCCGTACGTAACGCGCTTGGGCACGGACGACAAAGCCAAGGTCGCAGCCGCCAATGCGCCGAAGCAATAGGTCCTGAACGTGGCGTCATCCTGCGTGGGCGCGGTGCTCGCCCACGCAGGATCGATGCTTTTCCGCCAATCAGCGCTGCCGGCAGCCGGCTCGGGCAGTCTTCTGGGCGGCGCAATACGCACTCCGTACGTCCCTTTCCCTTGTCATTCCCCACGCCCGACACCTACAATGGCCCGCGCCCACCAAGGGGATTAACGACACAAGGAGGATGGCAATGAAGAGACTATCGGTGGCTCTGCTGGCGCTTGTAGTCCTGATTTCCCTGTCCGCGCTTGCCCAGTACGGTTCGGACAAGCAGGACAGCACGGGCAAAAAGGACAGCTCGGCCAAGACCAGCGCGGGCCCGGCGGCCAAGGACGTCGTAGGCACCATCGGCAAGGATGGCAAGACCTTCACCAGCGACAAGGACGAGAAGAGCTGGAAACTCGTGAACCCCGAAGCCGTGAAGGGACACGAGGGACACCATGTCCAGCTGAACGCCCATTTCTATCCCGACAAGGGCGAAGCGCACGTCATGTCCCTGTCCATAAACACCGGCGACGGCAAGAAGAAGGACTAGATGAAACACTGAGTTGATCTCAGGAATCTCCCTGTCCCTTTCCTCTCCGGCCGGCAGCAGCATTCTGCCGGCCTTTTTCTGCCGCGGAGCTACCATGATGATCGCAAGAATCTGGCACGGTTACACCAGGCCTGAGCACGCCGAGGCCTATGAGTCCATGTTGAAACCGGAACTTCTGCCGGGAATCAGCCAAGTGAAAGGGTATCGGGGCAGCTACTTGCTGCGCAGAAACGTCGGCGCCGAAATCGAGTTCGTCACCATCATGCTCTGGGACTCCATCGACGCCATCCGCGCCGTCACCGGGCCCGACTACGAGACTGCTGTCATCCCCGAGGAACGGAAGAAATATCTCTCCCGCTACGACCCCAAGTCGCTGCACTACGAAATCGCCGCCACCCACGCGCCCGGAGACCTCTCTTCTCTGGCACCGTAGCCTTGCGCTCTTGACGCCACCAACTTCAAATGTGGCGTCATCCGGCATGGGCGCGATTCTTCGCCCACGCAGGAAGTGCTCTTTTCCGACGCACACTCATGCATTTCCTGTGTAGCACGCAGGCTTCTAAATCTTGGCGGCAACCACGTGCGAGGCTGTGCTAATAGATGATGGGTAAGCGTCTACCGCGCCTACAGCGCCGCTTTGCACACCGGGCAGCGCGGCTCGGTGGCGGCGAAATAGGAGCCGCATTTCGCGCAAGGCAGGCCGCACAACACTTTGCTAGGACTCAGCCGGCCGCGCCACTCGGGCGCAAGCGGTGAATCAGTTTCGTCGGAGACCGCGGGCGCAGCAATTTTGACCGGAGCAGCAGACGGCGCAGCAGCCAGCGCAGGCGACGGGGGTGCGGGCTCAACGAGGTCCGCTTCCAGCACCTGGCCGTCGATGGGGCAGTCAAGCTGGGGCGACCAGGCACTGAGTGCGATCGCCACCATCGCCGCGGCCGAGCGCGCAATCGCGACGCTGGCCGGCCCGAACGCCTGCGGCTGGCGCGAGAACAGCGCCACCAGACCGCGCGTGTTGCGTCCCCACACGATCGGTAATAGCAGGATGGATCTGGCCGGCAGCGCGTTGGGGCACTTGGTCAGCGTGTCCTCGCAGTGGAAGGAGGCTCCGCTGCGGATGCATTCTCCGGAAATGGTGTTCTCCAGGCGAATCGCGGTGCCGGGCTGCGGCGCTTCCCCGGCGCTGGCCCGGCAGTGAAGCCCGGTTTCATCGAGGATGGCGATGGCCACGCCGCTGGCGCGGGTTGTCGCCAACAGGAATTTCGCTGCCAGGTTGAAGCCCTCCGCCACCTCAATTTCGGTGGCCGGAACCTGCTTGGCGCGCGCCTCGGCGACGCTTTCAGCCTGGTGTTCGGGCCTGCGATGCACCAGCGATCGGGTCTGAACGGTTAACCTCGTATTGGGTTCGGTCGGGAGCGTAACCTGCTGCATGCAAACCTCTTGGACCTTGAATACTGCTAGTGTGAGCGTGCCTGGCCGGATGCACAAATTACCAACGACCATGACCTGGCGAGCTAACTGTCCACGAAGGAAATGCGGTCGATGCGGATGGCGATGCCGCGCGCGTTTTCGGCGGCTTCGGCGCGCACCACGGTGCCGCGGCACCGCGTGGTCGCGGCGTGACTGCTGACTTGCGGCGGAAATTGGAAGACGAATTCGATGCGGTTGCCCGCTTCCAAGTACTCTAATTCGGTGTAGAAGAACAAGCCGCCAGAACTGACGTCCCGGGTTACACCGAACATCTCTCCCGTTCCGCTAGTTGGCATACGCACAGGCAGGAAGGCTGAATACCGCGGGGCCCGCCGGCGTTCAACGCCCGTGGTCATGATTCTGCCCTCATGATCTGAAAATAGCTGTCGCTGAAAAATTAGCCTGGAAGCCGCGCGAAGTCCATCGGCGGAACCTGGTCCGTTACTATCTCGCGCCATGGAGGAGAAGCAATGGCGCGGCAGAACTATCGCGGAACGCGGATTTTCCTGGCAGTTGTTTCGGCGTTGCTGGCCATCGGCGGCCTGGTGATGATTCTCAGCGGCAGGGAATTGCTGATGCGGATATTCATGCGGCCACCGGCGGCGGAGTGTTCTGCTGGGTGAGGCCGAAGGGAACAGGTGCGGACGCGTGACACCCGGGGTTGAGGACGCCGTCAGGAACCTCGATAGTGTGTCACGCCGGTTCGACGACGGTGACCCCCTCCGGGGGCGGGTCGAAATGTCGTCGATTAAATGTCAGCAACGTGGTGGCCTTCGATTGGCGCGCGCACGCGGCAATCACCGCGTCGTAAGTACGGCCGCCGCCCACACCTTGCGTCGCCAGTTGGCGAAGGTGGGCGACATAAGCGGCGCTGTCCAGAGCGAAGATGGTGTGGCCCTCGACGAAGTTCGCCTCGACTAACGCCCATGCTTCGGCAGCGGATAAACGGTATGGGGCGGGAAGTCGTGTCAGCACCGCATAGGACTCCACCAGTGCCGGCGCCGAGACCGCCAGACGCTCGCCTCGCCCGAGACGACGCTCGATTTCCCCAACTGCCGCCGTGTTATGTTCGTGCCAGCCGCACACAGCCGCTATCATGCAGCTCGTATCGAGAGCGAATACGGGCCTCATTTCCGCGGACGGTTTCGGGCCCGGAGCTGACGCCGGGTGCGTTCCACCGTTTCCGTCCGGAGCGGTGGCACCTTCACTGCAGCTTGGGCAACGAGCAACCGTCCCTTTCGCTCAAGCTTTATTGGCAGCGGCTGCGGCTCGATCTCGATTCTGCCGTCATGCCAGCGGACTTCAAGAAGCGTACCCGGCTCGAGTGCGGCTTCCCGGCGAATCTCGCTGGGGATGACCAGCCGGCCTGCCTGGTCCATGGTAGTAATCATGGTAGAGATTTTACCATAACAATTGGGTGTGGAGACCTGTTACGACTCGCTGGTTGGGGTCATCCGCGTTTATCAGCTGCTGTGTTTTTGAACGAAAGGCCCGAGCCGAAGCTCGAGCCTCTTAGCTGAGAGCTGATCGCTGGTAGCTATTTACAGCGAGCTCATGTTCGAGAGGAACATGCCGTTGTTCTGGGTCTTCGTCAGCTTGTCGATCAAAAGCTCCATGGCTTCCACCGGCGACAGCGGGTTGAGCACCTTGCGCAGCACCCAGATGCGCGCCAGGTCTTCCTTCGGAATGAGCAACTCTTCCTTGCGCGTGCCGGAGCGCTGGATATCGATGGCGGGGAAGACGCGCTTGTCCACCAGCTTGCGGTCGAGAATGATTTCGCAGTTGCCGGTGCCTTTGAACTCTTCAAAGATCACGTCGTCCATGCGCGAGCCGGTATCCACCAGCGCGGTGGCGATGATGGTCAGCGAGCCGCCTTCCTCGATGTTGCGGGCGGCGCCGAAGAAGCGCTTCGGCCGCTGCAGGGCGTTGGAGTCCACGCCGCCGGAGAGCACCTTGCCGGAAGGCGGAACGATGGTGTTGTAAGCGCGCGCCAGGCGCGTGATGGAGTCGAGCAGGATGACGACGTCGCGCTTGTGCTCGACCAGCCGCTTGGCCTTCTCGATCACCATTTCCGCCACTTGCACGTGGCGGGCGGCGGGCTCATCGAAGGTCGAACTGATGACCTCGCCCTTCACCGAGCGCTGCATGTCGGTGACTTCTTCCGGGCGCTCGTCAATCAGCAGGACGATGAGCACGACTTCGGGATGATTGGTGGTGATGCTGTTGGCGACGTTCTGCAACAGCATGGTCTTGCCGGTGCGCGGCGGCGACACGATCAGGCCGCGCTGGCCCTTGCCGAGCGGCGTCAACAGGTCCATGACGCGCGCCGAGACATTGTCCTTGATGGTCTCCAGCTTGAGGCGCTCCTGCGGGTAGAGCGGCGTCAGGTTGTCGAACAGGATCTTGTTGCGCGCTTCCTCGGGCGACTCGAAGTTGACAGCTTCGATCTTGACCAGCGCGAAATATTTTTCGCCCTCATGCGGAGGACGGACCTGGCCGGAGATGGTGTCGCCGGTCTTGAGGTCGAATTTGCGGATCTGCGAGGGCGAGACGTAGATATCGTCGGGGCCGGGCAAATAGTTGTAGTCCGGCGAGCGCAGAAAGCCGTAGCCGTCGGGCAGGATTTCCAGGACACCCTCGGCGAAGATATGCCCCTCTTTTTCGCTCTGGGCCTGCAGGATTTTGAAGATGAGGTCCTGCTTGCGGAGGCCGCTGGCCCCGGGCAGATCGAGCGTCCGCGCAATGCGGGTCAGCTCGGTAATGTTTTTTTCTTTTAGTTCAGCGATGGTCATGTTCACCTACGGAGAGATTTTCAAGGGGGGTCAGAAGACGTGCTGCGCGATACGAAGGCGCGCTCTGAGAACTACTATTATGCAGCCCGACGCTGCGCTTCTGCAACCTTTTCCGGTTCCGCCAGGACTTGCTCCCGGTCGGCGACCCCAATGCGGTTCAATACCTCGTTCATGGTTTCCTGGATGCGGGTATTGGGCCGGTGAAACCTGCGGGTGGCCTTGGAGGCAAGCTGACAAAGCATATACCGGTTCCGGAAGGTGTGTAAAGCTTCGAATACCAGATCCGAGCGCTTCATTCCAAATCTCCTCTTGTATTGAGACCCGCGGCGGAACCATGAGTTCCGGTCCGAATGCCATCCTCGTAAATTTTAGGGACGCGGGAAACGGTGCGGATCTGCTGCTTGCAGTATAGATGCCGCACCGGCCTCCAAGGTTGCTGACAAATCGAGGGTCCGGTTGCCTGGATAACCCAGATTAGCCGCCGCCAACCCGGGTGGCAAACAAATATTTCGCGGGCTGCCGGAAGTCGCCAGCCAATGGCTGCGAGCCGGTGGTAGCTGGGGCAAGGCCACCCCCTGCGGGCGGCCAGCTACCGCGCCGCCGCGGGCTCGGAATCAGTGCTCGATTACCTTTTTGATGCGGGTGAAGGCCCAGTCAATTTCGTCGCGGGTGATGACCAGCGGCGGCGCCAGGCGGATGACCTTCTCGTGCGTCTCCTTGCAGAGAATTCCCTGCTCTTTCAGGGCCTCGCAGTAGGGCCGCGCGGGACTCAGCAGCTCGATGCCGATCCAAAGGCCCCGTCCGCGGACTTCCCGGATGTCGGGGCTGCGGAGGGTTTTCAGGCGATCCAGAAAGTAGGCGCCCAGTTCGGCGGAGCGCTCCACCAGCTTCTCCTCGACCAGGACGCGGAGCGCGGAGCGGGCGACGGCACAAGCGAGCGGGTTTCCGCCGAAGGTGCTGCCGTGGTCACCGGGCTGGAAGACACCGAGAACTTCGCGCGCGGCCAGCACGGCGGAAACGGGATAGAAGCCGCCGGCGAGCGCCTTGCCGATAATGAGCACGTCGGGCGTAAGGCCCTCGTGCATGTACGCGAACAGCTTGCCGGTGCGGCCGAGGCCGGACTGGATTTCGTCGCACATCAGGAGAACGCGATTGAGGCGGCAGAGCCGCGCCGCGTCGCGCAGGAAGCCTTCCGGCGGAATGATGATGCCGGCCTCGCCCTGGATGGGCTCGACCAGGAACGCGCAGGTGTGGGGAGTGATGGCCGCTTGCAAGGCGCGCGCATCACCGAATGGAATCATCTTGAATCCGGGCGTAAACGGGCCGAATCCGCGGCGGTACTGCTCGTCGCTGGAGAAGCCCACGATGGTGGTGGTGCGGCCGTGAAAATTGTTGGCGCAGACGATGATTTCGGCCTGGCCATCGGGGATGCCCTTGACGGTGTAGCCCCACTTGCGCGCGGCTTTGATGGCGGTCTCGACAGCTTCAGCGCCGGAGTTCATGGGCAGCGCCATGTCATAGCCGGTAAGCGCGTGCAGATCGCGATAGAGCAGCGGAAGCTGATCGTTGCGGAAGGCGCGCGAAGTGAGCGTGACTTTGTGCGCCTGCTCGATCAGTGTTTCCAGGATGCGCGGATGGCAGTGGCCCTGATTGACGGCTGAATACGACGCCAGGCAGTCGAGATAGCGATTCCCTTCCACGTCATACACCCAGACACCTTCGGCTTTGTGAATGACAACATCGAGAGGACGGTAATTGTTAGCTCCGTACTGATTCTCAAGGTCAATCAGCTCGCACGCGAGATTCTGTTCTGTCAGTGTCGGCATTTCAGCCCCCTATGCGTGTACCGGTTGTTCGGCAACCACTCTGTGCGGGCGAAGGACCACCTCGCCTTTCATCAGTTCCAGCATGATTGCCTTTTGGACGTGCAGCCGGTTTTCGGCTTGCTGGAAGACGACGGAATTGGGCGAGTCCATGACCTGGTCGGTCACTTCGCAGCCACGGTGCGCGGGCAGACAGTGGAGGAAGATGGCGTCGCGTTTGGCGTTGGCAAACAGCTCGGAATTCACCTGGAACGGACGAAAGATACGGTCACGTTTTTCGGCTTCGGCTTCCTGGCCCATGCTGGCCCAGACGTCGGTGTAGATAACGTCCGCATCAAAAGCGGCTTCGACGGGATCGTTGGTCAGGGTGATGGTGGCGCCGGTCTCTGCGCCGCGCTCGCGCGCCCATGTCTCCGCCTGGCCGCTGGGTTCATAATCGGCAGGGGTTGCGATCCAGACGCGCGCGCCCAGTTGCGCACCGGCGAACATCAAGGAATGCGCGACATTGTTGCCGTCACCGACATAGGCGATCTTCAGGCCGGAGATGCGGCCTTTGACTTCGCGGATGGTGAGGTAGTCGGCCATGGCCTGGCAGGGATGGCTGAAGTCGGTGAGACCGTTGATGACGGGAATGGCGGCGTATTCGGCCATGCGCTCCACGATCTCGTGTGCAAAGGTGCGGATCATGATGCCCTGCACCATGCGTTCCAGATTCCTGGCGATGTCGTACACCGACTCGCGCTTGCCGAGGCTGATCTCCGCCGGCGATAGATAGATGGAAAAACCGCCAAGCTGCTGGATGCCGACATCAAACGTCACTCGCGTTCGCAGTGAGGGCTTCTCGAAGATCATGGCCAGGGTCTTGCCCTTCAAACTTTCTGCATAGGTTTTCGGGCTGGCCTTGATGTCGGCGGCAAGGTCGAGGAGTTCGCGAATTTTGAAGGGCGTGAAATCGCGAATGGAGAGGAAATCCTTAGCAATGGGAGTCATGTTGTCCTGCCTTCCGGCAATTTGGTGATTTAGTAATTTGTGATTTAGTGATTGAGTGCCTCGTCGGTAAACGCCTCAATCCCTAAATCACTCAATCGCTAAATCACTCAATCACTCAATCCTTTCAATGCGCCGCGGCGGCGCACTGCTCCTGGTGCTGGGTAGTGAAGTCGGAGAGCACATCCGCCAGGTTCGGCTTGGTGAGTTCTTCGACTTCGTATCCCACGCGCACGCAGGGCTTGTTCAGGTGCAGGATGCGGCGCAGGTCCACGGGCGTCGCCAGCACCACCACGTCGCACGGCGTGCGGTTGATGGTCTCCTCCAGTTCGTGCCGCTGCGCTTCGCTGTAACCCATGGCGGGCAGCAGGTCGTGCAGGTGCGGATATTTTTCAAATGTCCGGCGAATGGATCCGACGGCGTGCGGGCGCGGATCCACGCGCTGCGCCGCCCAGTACTGGCCGGAGGCGACGACGCCGGCGCCATAGGGCATCTCGCCGTGGGTGAGAGTGGGACCGTCCTCGACGACGAGCACGTACTTGCCCTTGATGGCGTCGGGATTGTCCACCGAGACGCGGCAGGCGGCCTCAATGACAGTAGCGTTGGGATTGGCGAGGCTGATGTTCCGGCGGACGATTTCCACCGCCGGCGCCGGCGCGGTGTTGACCTTGTTGATGACGACGACCTGGGCGCGGCGGAGATTGACCTCGCCCGGAAAGTAGCTCATTTCGTGACCGGCGCGAAGCGGGTCAGCGACCACGATCTCGAGGTCGGAGTGGAAGAAGGGCGTGTCGTTGTTGCCGCCGTCCCAGAGCACGAGGTCGGCTTCCTTCTCGGCGCGGCGGAGGATGGCCTCGTAGTCCACGCCGGCGTACACGACGGTGCCGTTAACAATGTGAGGCTCGTATTCCTCACATTCTTCGATCGTACATTCGTGGCGCTGGAGGTCGTCGAGAGTGGCGAAGCGCTGCACCGCCTGGCGGGCAAGGTCGCCGTAGGGCATGGGATGGCGTACGACGACGGGGTTCCAGCCGAGGTTGCGCAATTCGGCGAGAACGCGGCGCGCCACCGGACTCTTGCCGCATCCGGTGCGCACGGCGCAGACGGAGATAACCGGAACGTTGGCCTTCAGTTCGGTATGGCGTCCGCCGGGAAGCCAGAAGTCGGCGCCGGCGGCGAGCGCGCGCGATGCCACGTGCATGAGCGCGGTGTGCGCGATGTCGCTGTAGGAAAAAACCACGATGTCGATGGCGCGATCGGCCACCAGGGACTCGAGTTCCTTTTCCTCCACGATGGGAATGCCGTCGGGATAGAGCGGCCCGGCAAGTTCGGCCGGGTAGCGGCGTCCGGCGATGTCGGGGATCTGGGTGGCGGTAAAAGCCACCACCTGGTACTCGGGATTGTTGCGGAACAGGGTGTTGAAATCGTGAAAATCACGGCCGGCTGCACCGAGGATGACAACGCGCTTCATGGCTTCCTCCCCCTTAACCATGTAGTGTGACCCGCGGCGGGCGGGTGGGAAGTGAGGCCTGTCACAATGCGGGGTGGCGGCGTCCCGAATCGGGCAATATCGTGGCGCGATATGAATATTTATGCGCGCGGCGGATATGAAAAAACCCCGGGTTTACCCGATCCGATCAGAGTGTAGGAAGGAACATGGAAGGGCACGGCTTTAACGGGAAGGGCACGGCTTTAGCCGCGCCGAGGGAAAGGCGCCGTTCTAGAGTGCCGCGTGCGGGCAATGGGAAGGGCACGGCTTTACCGTAGCCGTGCCGATCAGGGCTGACGCCTTCTGCGGCTTTAGCCGCCGAGGGAAAGAGATCGAGATCGTAAGAACCGTGTGCGGAAGAGAAGCGATATTGCTCCGGGCGCTCAACCAGGTGTCGGCGAACAGGATTTAAGTGAACGTAATTGCGATGGATCACGAAGTCACTTTCATCGCGAATACGGTGATCCGTGAATCCCCGCGCCCATACTTCCGATTTCGAACCTAGCTGCCGCGCTAATCTGAACGAGAATCCGCCCTTGATGAATTGCATAGCGCGCTCGAGACTTTCGGCGGGGGTGATGATCAAGTGCACGTGATCCGGCATTACGACGAACGCGTGCAGTTGAAAGCGATGTTGAGAACGGTATTCGTAAAGGGTGTTGACGAATAGTTCGGCGATGATGTCGCGTTGCAGGATGGCTCGGCCGGACTGAGTCGATGTCGTGACGAAGTAGGTGCCCGGCGGCGAGATGCGGCGCGTCGGTTTCAGATCTCACCTCGGCGGCTAAAGCCGCACAGCTGATGGCAGCTGGGCGGCACGGCTGAAGCCGTGCCCTTCCCGTTCCGATCAGCAATACAGTACGCTTGAAGCCGTGCCCTTCCCGTTCTGATCAAGCAATGCAGTACGCTTGAATCCGTGCCCTTCCCGTTCGGTGATGTTAAAAGGCACGGCGTGAACCGTGCCTTTCTATTCATCGTTGGAAACGGGTTTAGTCGCCGGCGCCGGCCATGGCGGGGGCGCTCGTCGAGTTTTTTTCGCGCGTGATCGCCCGCAGCATGGTGGTGTCGTCGGAGTACTTGAAGTAGGTGAGATTGCGGGACTGCGCTTCCTTCTCCTCGGCCTTGGCGAGCAGGGCCAGCTCGGCTTTGTTGACCGGAAGGACGCCGCGGGTGCGGAGGGTGTTCTCCATCGTCTCCACCGGCGCGGTTCCCTTCTCCGGCTTGCCCTGGAGGTAATTCAGAACGTAGGTGGCGCCGACCTCGGCGTCATGACGCGCGATGCCGACCAGGCCGTCGCTGGCGCGGCGGGCCCAGCCGACAACGAAGTGGCCTTCCATCTCGGCGCCGGTCTGCGGATCGGCGACCTGGTAGAGCGAGCGCTCGTCGCCCTGCACCGGCTTGGTGCTGTAGCCCTCCGGACCCATGGGCAGGCCGAAGTCGGGATCGTGCACGTCGCCGATGGCGAAGATCATGGTGTCGATGTCGAGCGCGGCAGTCTGGTCGGTAGCTTTGGCGGCGGTGCCCTCGCCCTTCTTGACCAGATTGTTTTCCGTGACGACCAGCTTGCAGATGCGGCCGTCGGGACCCTTTACGATTTCCTTGGGCGAGCACAGGAAGCGGAATTTCATCACCGGCTTGACCTGGGGCAGGTCGGTCTTCTTGAGCATGGTGAAGATTTCCTCGACCTTGGTGATGTCCTGGCCGACGGCGGCGACGCGCTCGGCACAGCGCTGCATCTCGGCGTTGAGCGCGTCGCGATGGAGGTTCGTTTCCACGTACTTGATTTCCTTTTCGTCGAACTTGGCCTCGAACGGACCGCGGCGGGCGACGATGGTGAGTTCCTCAGTCGTGCGGTTGGGATCGTCCAGCAAGACCCAGCGGGCGATGTCCACCATGACGTTGCCCATGCCGACGATGGCGATCTTCTTGCCGGTGGAGAAATCCCGGCTGGCGAACGGCGGCAGCGAGTTGTAGAAGTACACGAAGTCCTTGGCGGAATAGACGCCCTTGGCGTCCTCGCCGGGGAGACCGAGTTTCTTGGTGCCCTGGGCGCCGACGGAGAAGACGATCGCGTCGGGATGGAAGGCGCGCAGGTCGTCCACCGTGATCGCCTGCTTGGTTCCGACCGGCACGTGGCCGAAGTAGTGGACATTGGGGAGGGAGAGCACCTTGGCGAACTGCTTGCGCAGGCCGCTCTTCATCTTGTCCTTGACCAGATAGATGCCGTACTCGGCCAGGCCGCCGTGCTTGATGTCACGGTTAAAGATAACCACCTGGTGGCCGGCAAGGGCGATCTTCTGGGCCGCAAACATTCCTGCCGGACCCGCGCCAACGACGAAAACAGTTTTCATTCCGTGCTGCCTCCTGCCATCAATTACATCCCGGACAGGGTACCGGGACAAGGTACCAGAGGACTGTGACGCCGGTCTCAGGGGTTTGTGACGTCGTCACCATTATGCCCAAGAAGGGCCGTCCCGGGTACGGTGATCGGCGGATGCACCCGCAACCCAGGCCTTTACCGAGGAGCGGCTACGCCCAATAGTTGCGGTCGAGCGTGCGGTACTGGATGGCCTCGGCAATGTGCTTGGAGTCGAGCTGGGCGGCGCCCTCCAGGTCGGCGATGGTGCGGGCGACCTTGAGGATGCGGTCATGGGCGCGGGCGCTGAGTCCCTGCTGGTTGATGGCGCGCTCCAGCAGGCGCTCGCAGTCGGGGGAAAGCTCGCAGTGGGTGCGGATCTGGCCGGTTTGCATCTGCGCGTTACAGAAGGTGCGCGGGCGGGCGGCGGCAAAGCGGCGCAGTTGGACCTCGCGGGCGCGGACCACGCGCTCGCGGATGTGAGCCGAGGTTTCCGGGCTGGCGGCGCTGCGCAGTTCCTTGTAGTTCACCGCCGGAACGTCGATGTGGATATCAATGCGGTCGAGCAGCGGGCCGCTGATCTTGGCGACATAGCGCTGGATCATGGGCTGCGTGCAGTGGCACTCGCGGCTGCGGTCGTTGAAGTAACCGCAGGGGCAGGGGTTCATGGCGGCGGCCAGCATGAAGCGCGCCGGAAAAGTGAGCGACATGGAAGCGCGCGCGATGCAGACGGTGCCGTCTTCCAGCGGTTGGCGCATCACCTCCAGTACGTTGCGCGGGAACTCCGGCAGTTCGTCCAGGAACAGGACACCGTGGTGGGCAAGGGAGACCTCGCCGGGGCGCGGAACCACCCCACCGCCGATCAGGCCGGCGTCAGAGATGGTGTGGTGCGGCGCGCGAAAGGGGCGTGTCCCAACCAGGCCCGCCTTGGCGTCGAGCACGCCGGCGACGCTATGAATTTTCGTAGTCTCCAGCGCTTCTTCAAAGGTCAGCGGCGGCAGGATGGTTGGCATCCGCTTGGCAAGCATGGTCTTGCCGGATCCGGGCGGGCCAATCATCAAAATGTTGTGACCGCCGGCGCAGGCGACCTCGAGGGCGCGCTTGGCGGTGTACTGGCCGCGGACATCCTTGAAGTCCACGGTGAACTGCTGGGCTTCGCTCAACAGTGCGTCGGTGTCCACCTGGATGGGGGCGATACTGTTGCCGCCGTTCAGCATGTGGACCACTTCCACCAGCGATGTGACCGGGTAGACATTAACGCCGCTGACCACGGCGGCTTCCCTGGCGTTGATGACCGGGACGATCAGGTTGGGGATCTTGCCGGCGCGGGCGGCGACGGCAATGGGCAGCGCGCCGCGGATGCCGCGCACCCCGCCATCGAGCGAGAGTTCGCCGACAAAAACATAATCCGGCACTTCCTTGCGCGAGATTCCGCCATAGGCGCCCAGGATGCCGAGCGCCATGGGGAGATCGTAGCCCGAGCCCTCCTTCTTTATGTCGGCGGGGGCGAGGTTGACCGTGATGTGAGTGAGCGGGATGTCGTAACCGCAGTTGCGCAGGGCGGAGCGGATGCGCTCGCGGCTCTCGCGCACCGCCGCGTCGGGCAGGCCGACGGTCATGAAATTATCTTTGTCGCAGCGGATGCCGGAGACGTCAACCTCAACCTCGATGATGCTGGCGTCAATGCCGTAGACCGCGGCGCTGAGGGTCTTGTAAAGCATTCCATTAGGCGCAGAGAACGCCCAAGTCCCGCAAAATCAAGGGCGGAGTATAGCAAAGGGGAACCGGCAAAAGCGGTGATTTCCCGCCTCGGGAGGTCACCGCGAGAGGAAATCTAGCCCAAAAACGGATTTGGGCCATGTTCCAAAGTCTGCGCGCGAGGGGTCACATATCAGTTCCCCCCTATTGCGGGCGGCAATCGGGCAACATACGATCACATACGACCCGATGACGAGCACGGTAGACCTCAAGCAAAACCCGGTGGAAGAGCAATCGAAAAAGCTGCAGCGGCTCCAGCAAGAAGAGAGCCGGCTGTGGCGCACGGCGCTGTTATTCCTGACCATCCTGGCGGCAGGTGTGGGAGCAACTTCCTGGCAGAGCCTGGCCGGCATCCCACGCCACTTGGAAGCCATCCCGCTGGGCACGGTGGTGGTGGCGGTGTTGTTCGCCGTCTACGTCACGCTGAAGCGCAAGGAAATCGCCGAACTCCAGGGCGTGCTCAGGGGCATGCAGGAGCGCGAAAAAACGCCGCCCAGCGAGCAACAGCTCAACAAGCTGCTGGAGGCGGTCAGCAACTCGCAGCGCAATTACCGCGAACTGATCGACAGCATGGAAGAGATGGTGCTGGGATTGTCGCTGCAAGGGACCATCCGCACCACCAACCGTGCGTTCACCGATCTGATGGGTAAGGCGTTTGCGGACATCGCCGGGCATAACCTGGAAGAGTTCCTCGCCGAGCCGACGCGCGAGCAGGCGGAAAATCAGGTGGCGCGGTTCCTGCAGCAGCGGCAGTGGTCGGGCGTGCTGCGCGTGCGCTTCAAGCATGAAGCCGGGGTGCGCTACTTCGACACCGTGCTGCATCCCATCGTCGCCGCCGGCGAGGTGGTCGGAATCGGGGTGCTGGCCAAGGACATTACCGCGGCGCGGGAACGCGAGACGCGGTTTACCGAGTTGTTCGAGACCTTGCAGGAGGGCGTGTATTTCACCACGCCTGACGGCGGGCTGATGGATTGCAACATCGCGCTGGTGCGCATGCTGGGGTACGAGAGCAAGGAAGAGTTGCTGCAAATCGCCGTGCCGCAGTTGTTCGTGGATTCGGCGGAACGCCGCCAACAGGTGAGAACCCTGCAACAGAGCGCGGCCATCCGCTGCCAGGAAGTGCGGCTGCGGCGCAAGGACGGCAGCGTCGTCATCTGCCTCGACACGGCGCGCGCCATCTGCGACGACAGCGGGAAGCTGGTGCGGCTGCAGGGCGCGCTCTTCGACATCACGGAGCGGCGCAAGGTGGAAGACCGGCTGCAGCAGCAGGAGGAATTCGGACGGCGGCTGGTGGAGAGCTTCCCTGACCTGATCCTGGCGCTCGATAAGGAAGGACGGTACACGTTCGTCAGCCCGCGGGTGCGCGAAATCCTGGGTTACGAGCCGGAGATGTTCATTGGGCGCAGCATGATCAGCGACCAGGCGCCGGTGGCGGCTATGGAGTTGCAAGCGCTGTTCCGCGAACTGATCACCGGCAAGGAAGTCTTCCAGACGGCCGAGTACGGAGCGCAACATCGCGATGGCACCTGGCGAGCGCTGCGCGCGACCGCCAGCCCGCTGTTCGATGCGAAGGGAAAGCTGACGGGAGTGGTGGCGTCGGTGCGCGATGTGACCACGGTGAAGCAGATGGAGCAGCAGTTGATCCAGACCGAGCGCCTGGCGGCGATGGGGCAGATGATTGACGGCTTCGCGCACGAACTGAACAACCCGCTCACCGCCATCCTGGGCGCGATCGAATTGCTGGAGGGAACCACGCCCGACCCGGCCTCCAGCCGCAAGTTCGAACTGCTGAAGCAACAGGCCAAGCGCGCGGCGGAGGTGGTGCAGAACCTGCTGTTCTTCGCGCGCCCGCCCGCGCCCGGCAAGGCGCCGCTCAATCTCACCGACATGGTGCAGCGCTCGCTGCAACTGCACGAGCATTCGCTGCGGGTTAACAACATCGCGGTGGACTTCATCGGCGACCCGGGTCTGCCGAACGTGGTCGGAGATCCCCATCAAATCATGCAGGTGTTCCTGAACTTGATCATCAACGCGGAGCAGGCGGTCCGTGAAATCCGGCCGCGCGGCACCTTGCGCGTGCGGCTGGGAAAAAACGGCGACCGCGTGTGGGCCAGCTTCCAGGACGACGGTCCCGGCATCAGCCCGGAATTGCTGCCGAAAATCTTCGATCCGTTCTTCACCACCAAACGGCCGGGCCGCGGCACCGGACTCGGACTCAGCGTGGCCATGGCGATCCTGAAGAAATACGACGGCACGATCGAGGCGCAGTCCGCGCCGGGCGGAGGCTCGGTGTTCACGGTCACTCTGCCGACGCTAAAGTCCTCGAATGCGAAACCCGTTGCGACCGTAATGCGTGCCGGGCGCTGACTTCCGCTGCGCTCGTGGTTGTTAAATTCAGAGCTTCCGCGCTCGACGCCGAGGATGTCTCTGTGGCGAACTGAAGCGCAGGGTGGCGCGGAGCTTACCCCGCCTTGGCGTCAGCAATCCGAATAATCACCTTTTTGCCGAGGGCCCTGGCAGCGCGGGTAATTGTGTCCAGAGAAACGGCAACATTCTGGGGATCAAGCAGGCGGTCAAGTTGGGAGCGGCTGGTATTAAGTTCCTTGGCAAGGGCCTGTTTTGTTTTTTTCTGCTTCCGCATTGCTTCTGCAAGCTGCCATGAGATCACACGCTTGACTGCAACCGCCTCGACTTCCTCTCGAATGCCTTCCTCTTCCAAGAAACTGTCGAAAGTTGAGCCCGTGTGCTCGACCATTTCATTTTTTTTCTTCGCCTTCATTGCGACCTCTCATGCTTCTTCTTGTTCCGCCGGGCCAGCTGCAAATCTTCTTCAGGCGTCTTCTGCGTCTTTTTGATGAACCCATGTAAGAGCACCATTCGGCGATTCTTATCAAAATAGAACAGCACACGCGCAATGCGGTTTTGCGCCAGGTCGGACCGCACCTCGTAAATGCCGCCGCCTACAGAGCGACATGCTGGCATGCCCACCGGCCAGCCAAACTCGACGGTCCTGATGTCTTCACCGATCCGCTTGCGGTCCTCACGGGAGGGGAGGCTTTTCAGCCATTCCCGAACCGGCTCCCCGCCCGCCTCAGTTCGATAGAAGACGGCTTGGACCCGTTTGCCGTGTCTGAGGCCGGCTGCTTCTTCGCCCTCTTCAGCTTGGGACTGCTCGCGCTTATCCGCCACAAATCACTGTACCACATAAGGTACAACTAACGCACGAAGAAAACCGCCCAAAGGCTCGATGCACTGGCGAAACACAACGCCTCCGGGATGTGGCGGATTCTTCATCGGCATGGTTAACCTCCGTCAGTGGTAATCGGCATAATCAACGTCCCGTGCATCGCCGTCGGCAAAGCGGAAGAGCCGGTTCGAGAGTATGCAGAAAAAAGCTGAACCACGGATTCCCGCGGATGCACACGGATCAGAAAAACCAGATTTCCTTATCCGCGTGAATCCGTGGCGATCCGTGGTTTTTTTTCCGTCCTCTGCGAAGTCGCCCAGCGGATTCTGCGTTGATCGTTACCGCTCGATCGCCACGCCGACGGCGTTGCCGCCCCCGAGACAGAGCGCGGCGATTCCCTTCTTCACGTCGCGGCGGATCATCTCGTACAGCAGGGTGACCAGGATGCGCGCGCCGCTGGCGCCGATGGGATGCCCGAGCGCGACCGCCCCGCCGTTCACGTTCACCTTGTCCAGGTTCAGGCCGAGTTCGCGGGTGACCGCGATGGCAGCCACGGAGAACGCTTCGTTGATCTCGTACAGGCCAACTTCGTCCTTGTCCCAGCCGGTCTTTTTCCAAAGCAGGCGGACGGCGTCCACCGGCGCCATCATCACCCACTTGGGGTCGAGGCCGCTGGTGGCCTGCGCCACGATGCGGGCCATCGGCTTGGCCCCGAGCCGTTCCGCCGTTTGCGCGCTGGTGACCACCACGGCCGCCGCTCCGTCGTTGACGCTGGGCGCGTTGCCGGCGGTCACGGTGCCATCCTTCTTGAAGGCGGGCTTGAGCGCGCGCAGCGCTTCGACCGAGGTGTCCTCGCGCGGGCCTTCGTCCTTCTCGAACAGAACGGTCTCGCCTTTCTTCTTGCCGGGCACTTCGACGGGCACGATCTGCGACTGGAAGCGGCACTCCTTGATCGCCGACATCGCCTTGCGATGCGAGTTCGCGGCGTACTCGTCCTGCTCCTCGCGCGAGATGTGATATTTCTCGGCCACATTCTCGCCGGTGTTGCCCATGTGGTAGTCGTTGAAGGCGTCCCACAGGCCGTCGCTGATCATGGAGTCGAGCATAGTGACATTGCCCAGGCGGAAGCCCTTGCGCGCGTTGGGCAGCAGGTAGGGCGCGTTGGTCATGGACTCCATGCCGCCGGCCACCACGATCTCGCTGTTGCCGGTCTGGATGGCCTGCGCCCCGAGCGCCACCGACTTCAGTCCCGATCCGCAAACCTTGTTGATGGTCATGGCGCTGACCGAGGGCGCCAGTCCGCCATAAATCGCCGCCTGGCGCGCTGGGTTCTGTCCCAGCCCGGCGGAGACAACGTTGCCCATGATGCATTCGTCCACTGAGGCAGGATCGAGATTGGCGCGCTTCACCACTTCGCGTACCACGATCGCGCCCAGTTTGGGGGCCGACAAATCGGCGAGCGAGCCCTGGAATTTTCCGATCGGAGTGCGAACTCCGGCGATGATGACCACATCGTATCCGCTAGGCATAAAAGTGCTCCTGTGTGAATTCCAAACTCTTCATTATAAGATGCGGCAGGAAGCGGCCCACAACAATTCCGGGAGGATGCATTGTCCACCAACCCGCCTGTCGCACCGGAACCTTCACCGACCGAGGCGCCCACAGCGACCTCGCCGGCGCTGGTCGCGCCCGCCTGGCACACGGCGCTGTTCGTGATCGTGATTGTCTCCTTCGCGGCGCTGTCGGCCCGCACCCAAGGGCAGCTGATCGCGCATCGCGGGCGCGTCACCGTCTATCTGCTCACGCTGGCATGGGAGTACCTGCTGGTGGGATACATCCTGTGGGGTGCACGCAAGAGGAATGTCACGCTGCGGGAAATTGTCGGCGGGAGATGGAAGTCTCCGGAAAACTTGCTGATCGACGTCGCCATCGCCTTCGCGTTCTGGATGGTCGCCGCGGGCACGCTGGCGGCGCTGTCGTTTGCCCTGGGGCTGGCGTCGCCCTCGCAAGTTGCGCAAGCGAAGAAGCAGATCGGGCCGCTGCTGCCGAAGAGCGGATTGGAGTTGGCGCTCTGGCTGGTGCTCAGCGCCACCGCCGGCTTCTGCGAAGAGATCATGTTCCGCGGATATCTGCAGCGACAATTCCGGGCGGCGACGCACAGCACCGCGGCGGCCATCGTTCTTCAGGCGGTGGTGTTCGGCATCGCGCACGCCTACCAGGGCGGACGGCGCATCATCCTGATCGCCGTGTACGGCGCGCTTTTCGGCATGCTGGCGGCATGGCGCAAGAGCCTGCGGCCGGGAATGATCGGCCATGCCATGCAGGATTCCTTCAGCGGCATCGCGTTCCGGTTACTGAAGTGAGTGGGCTCGCGATTTCTTTGCGAGGGCGCGCGAAATTTCTTCACATGCGTGCGTGTGTTCTCTGGTTCCGTGGATTTTTTGCTTGACTTCGATTTTGAATGACTCTATACATTCAAGCAATTGCAACGGAACATCGTTGCGAACCATGAACAATGGAAGGGAGAATAGAACCATGGCAACGAAAAAGGGTGGCAAGAAGGCTGCAAAGAAAACGAAGAAGCACTAAGCCTTCACGTTGAAAAAGCAAGGGGGACGCGGGAAGCGTCCCCTAAGTTTTTGGGGGATGATTTCTTAACTCGCTCCCGCCGCAGTCGCAATCACGTACAACTTCTGCTCGGTCGCCGGACACAGGTTGCGAAACTCGCACCAGCCGCAATGGAAGCCTGGTCTCGGGTCGAACCGTTCGGCGGCGATTCCCTCCGCTACCTCCGCGATCTTGGCGCGCGTCTGCTGCAGCGCTTCTTCATCGCGCGTGGTGAGCACCTCGGAGTTGTCTTCCAGGTTGTGGATGACCAGTTCTTCGGGTTTGGCGGCCAGGGTCTCGCGCGCGGCGATGGCATAGATGGAAAGTTGCAGGCTCTTGTCGGCCTTGTCCTGGTCGAACACCGAACCGGTCTTGAAATCGATGACGCGCACCCGACCGCCCGCGAGTTGGTCCACGCGATCCATGCGCCCGCCAACCGGGACGCCGTCCACTTTCATCTGAAAACTTCGTTCCGCGTGCAGGACGGGCGGCACGGGCTGCCGAGCGAGAGCGCTGACGTAGCCGCCGAGCTGTCGCGCGCCCTGCTGCTCGAAGAGCGTGCGCTGGTAGTCGTCATCGAAAGCGGCGGCGGCAATGAGTTCGTGAAAGCGTAGCAGCACCTCGCCCTCGGTGCGTGCGCGTCCTGCCAGGATTCCCTGGTGGATGTCGCGCAGCACGTCGTGCACGATCTTGCCGTACCGCATTGCAGCGGAGGCTGGGCCGGGAATGTGCCAGTCCTGCATCAGCTTGTATTTCATCGGACAGGTGTCGTAGGCGTCGATGGAGGTGGCGCTCAAACCCCGCTGCGCGATTTCGGGACGCGGCTTCATCAGCAGCCACGTCGCGACCCCCGAGGCCGGCGCCGCGCCTGCCTCGATCGTGGCGGTGAACGGACGCGCCGGGCGCTGCCGCCAGCAGTCCTCGGCCAGGACGCTGCTCATGATGCCGCGGAGCAGGCCGGCGGGCGTGGTGTCCTTGCCTTTTCCCGGACGCGCATAGACGCGGAGCGAATCGCGCGCCCGCGTCAGCGCAACGTAGAACAGGCGCCGCTCTTCTTCGGCGTGAATCTGCTTGCTGTCGTCCGGCAGCGGCATTTCGCGCAGCGCCTGGGGGAATTCGAAGACCGCTTCGCGGTAGCCCGTGGGGAACGACGGGGGGTTGGCGCGCAGCACGAACACGGTGTTGAATTCCAGGCCCTTGGCGGAGTGTGCGGTCATCAGTTGCACCGCGCCCTCAGCGGCGGGTACGGGAAGTTCGAGCGTGCCCCCGGCCTCCTGGAACAGATCAACGTAGGCGATGAATTCCTCGAGCGAACCGGATTCGGTGATCGGCCTGGTATGCCATTTCTCGACGAACTCGCGCACGATCCGCACCGGCTCGTCGGACTCGCTAAAGCCGAAGGCGCGGACCACGAACGCACACACCGGCGCCGCTTCCCAGTTCACTGACGCGGCGTAACCCCGCGCCTTTTCCACCGCCGCCAGCACGCGCCCGCCGCCGGGAATTCTAGGCAGCAGCGAGGCGAACGAGGCTTCCCGGGACGCGGCGGCGAGCGCCGCACGCATGGCATCGCCATCCACGCCGAACATGGGGAGCGCGGCGACGCGGAAGAGCGCTTCCGAATTCGACAGCGACGCTACCGCGGCCAGGCACGCGACAAGATCGCGAATGACGGCGGTCTCGAACACGTCGAGACCCTTCACCACGAACGGTATGCCGCGTTCCGCCAGGGCCCTGGCCATCTCCTCGCTATGCAAATGCGCGCGGTAAATGATGGCAATGTCCCCGTCTTGCCCCGCGCTGCGCAGTTCTTCGATCTCGGCGGCAATATCGGCGGCCTCCTCCTCTTTCCCGCCATGCAGAACAACTTCGACCCTGGCGGGGGTGAGCGGCTTCCCTTCCTTCACCGCGCGCTGTTCGCGGGCGGAACGCAGTGCGTGGCGCTCGTACTCGGTGCCGTCCGGCAACCGGCAGTCCACGGCGGCGTTGCCGTCGATCACGGAAAAGGCGCAAGCGAGAATGTTGGAGGTCGAGCGCTGGTTTTCGTCGAGCACCACCGCATTCGTTCCTGGAAAGTGGCGCTGGAATTCCTGGAAGGCGGCGCTGGAGGCGCCGCGGAAGCGGAAGATCGCCTGGTCGGGATCGCCGACCGCGAATACGTTGCGCTCCTCGCCCGCGAGCAGGTGCGCCACTTGGATCTGCGCCACGTTGGCGTCCTGGAACTCATCAATCAGCAGGAAGCGCGCGCGTTGCTGTTCACGGCGCAGCACGCTCGGATCGGCGCTCAACAGGCGGACCGCGCCCGTGATCATGTCACCGTAGGTGCCAAGATTCCGTTCGCGCAGCATGGCTTCGACACGGGCAAAGACACGCGCAATCTCCTCGCAGCGCTCCAGGTGCTCGGCGGGCGTGATGCCGGCGGACTTCTTTGACTTCGTCACCCGCGGCGGCGTGTGCTGGCCGGCACGCAGCTCTTCCACGTACCGGCTGAAGCGCGCGGCGTCCACCAGTTCATCCTGGCAGCGGCTGAAGAAATCCAGCAGCGCGTCGAGAAACTCGTGCGGTTTCGCTGCCTTGATGTAGTACTGGAGGCCGAGTTCGTGGAGGCGGCGCTTCAGCAGAATCCACAGGTCTTTTTCTTCGAGCAGGCGGAATTCCTGCCCCGCCCGCTGCAGAATGCCGTAACACAAGGAATGAAACGTGCACGCGTGCAGTCGCTCGCCGACGCGCGCTGCGAGCCTCTCCACCAGTTCGGTGGCGGCTTTGTCGGTGTACGTGACCGCAAGGATTTCTTCCGGACGGGCTTCGCCGGTTGCCACCAGGCGTGCCACGCGCTCCACCAACACCTTGGTTTTTCCGGTGCCCGCGCCGGCGATGACCAGCATCGGTCCGTGGACGTGCTCGATCGCTTCCTTCTGCCGAGGATTGGGTACGAAGCCGCTCATCGCCTGCTTTTGGGGGAACGGGCCATTATGTGTGAGTAGAGGAAGGTCAGCAACTCTGAATTTGCCTTAGGCGGCATTGCTCACCACCGAGACACCGAGGCCACCGAGATCCACCGAGCGGAATAGAGAAAGGAAGCCTCGGTGAGTCTCGGTGCCTCGGTGGTGATGGCGCTAACTCACCTCGGAGATGGCGATGGCGAGCGCGGCAATCGCCGCCGTCTCCGCGCGCAGGATGGCGTTGCCGAGCGAGGCCGATGTCCAGCCCGCGGCATCGAAAGCGGCGAGTTCCTCGGCCGTCCAGCCACCCTCGGGGCCGATCCCGAGGATGATGGAGCTGCCAAATTCAAGTTTCCAGTTGCCGTCAATCGCTTGTTTCAGGGTGAGGCCGCGCTCGCTTTCGGAGAGCAGGATCTTGAGCTCCGACGGGACTGCGAGGGCGGATTCCAGCGGCTGCGGCGCGGCGATCTCGGGCGGCGACACGCGCCGCGACTGCTGCGCCGCCTCATGCGCGATGCGCCGCCAGCGTTCCAGCCGCTTCCCTGCCGCCGATGCAAGGCGCGGATCGGTGCGGCGCGCGATCACGGGCACGATGGCGGCCGTTCCGAGCTCGGTCGCCTTTTCGATCGCCCACTCCATGCGATCGAACTTGAAAATCGCCAGCAGCAGCGTGATGCGCGCCGGTTCCTTCTGCGGCACGGACTCGCCGAGTTCGAACTCCACCCGGTCGTCGGAGACGTGGACCACGCGGCCCACGCGCACCGCGTCGCCGCAGGAGACTTCGAACTCCTGCCCGACGCGAACGCGAAGCGAGCGGGCCAGGTGCGCGGCGTTGCGGCCCAGCAGGGACGCGCGCGTGTCAGAGAACTCGTCGGCGATCCAGCGGCGGCGGGTCATATGCGGATGAGAAAAAACCAGGTGGCCGCGGCGGCGACCGCGTACGCCACGCCGAAGCGGTGGTTCTGGCGAGCTAGGCTGGGTTCTCCCGGCGCGTTGGCGCTGCCGATCATTTCAACGCCGGTAAGGACGCCGATGAAAAAGGCGATGATCATCCACCGCGGGTGCGAATAGAAGAAATATACGGGGACCAGAACGAAGGTTCCGATCAGCGAGACCCATCCCCACATCCGGTGCCGGGCGCGCGTCCTGGCTTGGGCAATTCGCGCGCTGGTCAGGTGCGCGAACTTATCCGCCTGCGTGAGCCTGACGAACGCCGGGAGCGCCGTCGCAATCAACAAGAACCACGAGTAATAGCGTGCGAACTTATCCAAAGATGTCCTTGACCTTGCTGAGAATAGTACTGCGCACCGGCCTGTTTTCAACCCCGTCGGTGGCGGCGAATTCTTCCAGCAGCTCGCGCTGGCGCTTGCTGAGTTTCGCGGGCGTGTGCACCTTCACCTCGACGTAGAGGTCGCCCTTGCCGCGCCCGTTCAGCACCGGCACGCCGCGATTGCGGATCTTGAATACCGTCCCGCTCTGGGTGCCTTCCGGAACTTTGAGCCTCTCCGGGCCTTCCAGCGTCGGGATTTCCAGTTCCGCGCCGAGCGCCGCCTGGGCGAAGGAGACCGGGACGGCGCAATGCAGGTCGTGGCCATCGCGCTCGAACATGGCATGCTCTTTGACATGGAGCACGATGTAGAGGTCGCCCGCGGGCCCGCCGTGCACTCCCGCCTCGCCCTGCGACGCGTAGCGGATGCGGGTTCCGTCTTCGACCCCGGCAGGGACTTTGACCTCGATGGTGCGCTCGCCCACCTGGCGGCCTTCTCCGCGGCAGGATCGGCAGGGATGGGTGATGACGGTGCCGCGTCCCTGGCAGGCGGAGCAGGTGCGCGCAATGCTGAAGAACCCTTGCTGGTACCGGACTTGTCCGCGGCCGCCGCAGGTGCGGCAGTTGACCGGCTCGTGGCCGGGCGCAATCCCCGAACCGTCGCAGGTTACGCACGATTCGTGACGCCGGACTTGAACTTTCTTTTCCGTCCCGAACACCGCCTGCTCGAATTCCAGGGTCAGGTCGTGGCGCAGGTCGCCGCCGCGCTGCGCCCAACTGCGGCGGCGGCCGCCCGCGCCGCCGAACATGTCGCCCATGCCGAAGATGCTGCCGAGAATGTCGCCGAGATCGCCGAAGTCCTGGAAGATGGAGGGATCGAATCCGCCCGCGCCCATCGCGTTGACCCCGGCGTGCCCGAAGCGGTCGTAATTGGCGCGCTTATCGGTGTCGGCGAGCACGGTGTAGGCCTCGGTGCACTCCTTGAAGCGCTCCTCGGAATCGGGATTGTTGGGATTGCGGTCGGGATGATACTGCAGCGCGAGCTTGCGGTAGGCGCTCTTGATCTCCTGCTCGGTCGCGGAGCGGGCCACACCCAGGACTTCGTAATAATCGCGTTTGCCGTTGTTAGCCACAGTAAGTTTCAGTTTCAGTTTCGGTTTCAGAGTCAGTCCATCTTGACTGAAACTGAAACTGAAACTTTATTTGTTGGGTTTGGTAGCGACGCGCACCATCGCGGGCCGCAGCAGCCGGTTCTTCAACTTGTAGCCGCGCTGGAGTTCGTCCAGCACGTGGTGATGTTCCGCCTCGTCGGTCTCCACCATCTGCACCGCCTGGTGCAGGTTGGGATCGAACGGTTCGCCGCGCGCTGCGATGGGTTGCACGCCGAGCTTGGCGAGCGCGTCATGAAATTGCCGGTTGATCAGCTCAATCCCGGCGTGAAATTCATCGCTGTCGCGCGCCGGGCTGTGCAGCGCACGATCAAAGCTGTCCACGATCGGCAGCAGCGACTGGATGGCGTCGGCGAGCGCGTAATCGCGGAAATCCTGCTGCTCGCGCGCATTGCGCTTGCGGAAGTTATCGAATTCCGCCTGCAGGCGCGCCAGCCGGTCGAGAAGCGTGTCGCGCTCCTGGCACAACCGTTCCAGCTCTTCCGGCTGCGCCGTGGCGGTGCCGGCCGCTTCGGATTCGCTTTCATCCGCCGCCGGCAGCTCGTGCTCCAGATCGAGGGCCTGAGGATCGCCGTCGGCCTTTCCGTTTCCTGGTGCCATAACTCCTATTCCGATTCGTTCAAAATCTTGTCGAACAACCGCGCGATGTAGGAAACCGCGGTGATGGTGTGCTGATAGTCAATCCGCGTCGGGCCAATCACCGCCAGCGATCCCATCACTTCTCCTCCGACACGCGCCGGCGCGCCGATGAGCACAAAATTCCGCAGGTACGGCGCCGCTTCCTCCAGCCCGATCACCACCCGCACCGCCTCCTGCTTGGCATCCAGGTAGGCATTCAGCAACTGCACGACACGCTGCTTTTCCTCCAGCGTATGCAGAAGCTGCTGCAGGCGCTCCTTGTCTTCCTCGCTGGCGACCAGGTTGGAGGCGCCATCCAGATAGATGCCGGGCGCGGCCTCTTCGGCTCCAAGCGCCCCCTGGCGGCAGAGTTGCTCGAGGGACTGCATCAGCCGGTCATACTCGCTGCGCTCGCGCTGGATGAGCTGCTCCAGCTCAGACTGGATCGCCGTCAACGTCCAACCCCGGTAATTGTCGTTGATGTAGCGCGCGGCAATTTCCAGGTCGGACTGCGGCAGGTCGGCGCCCATGCGCAGCACGCGGTCGCGCACCACCCCCGACTTCATGACCACGACCGCCAGGATCTTCTTGTCACCCAGCCGCGAGAAGTAGATGTGGTCGAGAGCGTTCTTCGGCCCACCGCTCGCCATGGTGATACCCACGCCGTGCGAAATCAGCGACAGCACGTGCGAGGTTCGTTCCATGAATTCCTGCACGTCGCTGGCGCCGTGCAGCGTGGTCTCGATCACGCCCTTGTCTTCGGGCGAGAGCTGCGCCTGGCCGCTGATCTGGTCCACGTAGTAGCGGTAAGCGTCGGCGGTAGGAATGCGTCCCGCGGAGGTGTGGGGCTGCTCCAGTAATCCGGCCTCGGAGAGGTCGCTCATGACGTTGCGGATGGTAGCCGGACTGAGCCCCTCGCGGTTCGTGCGCGCCAGCGTGCGCGAGCCGATCGGCTCCCCGGTCGCAATGTAGCTCTCCACGATGGCCGTCAGGATCTCGTGTTCGCGCGGGCCGATTTGTCCACCGGGCGGCATAGTATTGTTAAGGGCCTAGCCCTAAGTACCTTTAGATGCAAAAACTTAGGATTCGATTCGCGTCTTCTCTGATTGTAGGAACAGAGGGGTGGGAAGTCAAGGTTGGCAGTCGCTACGCCGGAGTGCTAAATGCGGGCTGCCGCGGCGCAAGTTTCAGTTTCGAGTTTCAGTTTCAGGTTCCCAGTTTCAGCTATCGCCGAGCAGTTGATGGTTGGTGATTCCGCCCGGAGGGAGAATTTGGTTGCGCCCATGACTGATACTCGGAACTACAAACCCGAAACTAGAAACTAGAAACTACATTATCTGGATCACATCCTCCGGACTGGCGGCGCGGATTTCCTGGACGCGCTCCTTCACCCGCTGCGTGAAGGCGTAGATGGATTTCGCGTGCGGCGAACCAGGCCCTTCGAGCGCAACCGGATGGCCGCTATCACCGCCCTTGCGGATATCAGGATCAATCTCGATCTGTCCGAGGAACGCGAGCCCGAACTGTTCGGCGGTGCGCGCGCCTCCGCCCTTGGAGAAGATGTCAATCTCCTGGTGGCAATGCGGACACAGGAAGTAGCTCATATTCTCCACCAGCCCGACGATGTCCACTTTCACCTGCCGAAACATCTCGATGGCCTTGCGCGCGTCCTGCAACGAGACATCGGACGGGGTGGAGACCACGATCGAACCTGTGACCGGCACCGTCTGAATGAGCGAGATGGCGACGTCGCCTGTACCCGGCGGCAGGTCCACGACCAGATAGTCGAGCGTGCCCCACTCCACGCGCTGCACGAATTCGCGGATCATCTGGTGCAGCATGGGCCCGCGCCAGATCAGCGGCTTGTCGCCGGGATTGAGAAAGCCCACGGAGATCACCTTGATGCCGTAGCGCTGCAGCGGCTCGATGCGGTTGTCGCCGACGATGCGCGGCGTTGAGTTGGCGCCCAGCATCAGCGGCACGTTGGGACCGTATACGTCGGCATCGAGCAGGCCAACCTTGTGACCGAGCTTGGAAAGCGCCAGCGCCAGGTTGACGGCGAGCGTGGTTTTGCCGACACCGCCCTTGCCCGATCCTACGGCGATGATCGCGTCCACTCCGGGCAACGGCTGCGGCCCCATCGGCGGTTGTGCGTGCATGTGACTCAAGGGAAAACCTCGTGGTTAGGACTAATCCTTGATTATACGATGCGAAGTATGGGGTGATCCTTTGAGCTGGTGATTTAGTAGTGGCTCAGTTTGAACTGCCCACAGATTCAGGCTTGGAATAGGCGCTCAACATCGACGAATTTTCCGGTGGGATCGAATGTCACCTTGAAGTGCTCGAAAAAGCCATCCATGCCCAAGATCGCTGCTACAGGGAGTTCGTAGCTGAGCGCCGCGCGAATCTGAATCACTCCCCCGGGCGCGTAAAATGCCACGTCATGAATGTATGTCATTGACTGCTTCCCGTTTACGCCTATGGTGCTCTCTTGTTCACCTTTCTTTACCTCAAACCCAAGCGCTTCAGCTATGCTCGCGTGAAAGGTTGTGCGGGACGCGCCTGAATCGATGAACGCCTCAAGCTTCTTCGACCGTGGCGCGTTCTCCTCCGGCCGAGCAATGTAGACCGGCAGAATGGCGTGATAAGCGAATCCTCCACCCGAAGCGCGCGGGAATTTCTTGTAAGGAAATTTCACATTCAGATCAAATGGACAGTGGCGACCAATCCGGTGGCGTCTTCACGATGAGCGGCTCCTCTACTCCAGCTTGCTCACTCTTCGCCACTGCTTCACTGTAGCTAGACCCGACCGCGACGATCTTGGTTTCGTCCGGCGAAAAGGCTATCCAAGAATTGAGCGGGGCTGATCTCAGCGCCTCTAATCTCGCGTCAATTGTATTGGCTGGCATCGGTGTTTTCCCTGATTATTAGACGCTCAGCCTACGCAAGAGTTGCACAACCGTCAAGGTTACTCGTCACACCGTCGCGGAAAGTTCCTTTGTTTTCAATAACTCTACGAGGTTCGTCAAGGCTCCAAATATGGTCTGCGAGGCCCGCTTCCATCGCGGGGGTAACGCGAAGCGTCTGATGCACGCGGCAGAAGTTGTAATACATGAACCAGAGCGCCACGGCTGCCGCGTGATTCTCGACCTTCTTCGAAAAGCCATTCGTGAGTCGCGTGAATCGCCGAATACTCATGAGCCAGTACCGGTGACTTAGTGACCCTGAACCGCCGCTACGTTGCTGGATGTTCCGGCCGCTTGTTGCAGGACAAACGCGAAGGTACAACCGTGGTTGAGCTGGCTGGCCACGCGAATGTTTCCGCCGTGGGCGCGCACGATGTGCTTGGCAATGGCGAGACCGAGGCCGGTGCCGCCGGATTCGCGCGAGCGCGCTTTGTCCACCCGGTAAAAGCGCTCGAACAGGCGCGGCAGATGTTCGGAGGCGATGCCGGGACCGTAGTCGCGCACGTAGAACTCCACCCCGTTCTCGTCATCCTGCGCACCGACCGCGATGCGCGCACCCGACCCTGCGTACTTGATCGCGTTGTCAATCAGGTTGGTGAACACCTGGTGGATGGCATCCTTGTCGGCCTGCACCATCTGCGTGGCCGTGTTCTCGACTTCGATTTCGATGCCGCCGGCCTTGGCGGCGGCAAGAAAGGTTTCGACGGCGTCGTCGAGCAGCGCGGCGGGCGACGTGGGGCGGAGACTGAAGGCGCGCTCGCCCGATTCGACGCGCGCCAGCACCAGCAGGTCTTCGGTCAGCCGGGCCATGCGGGCGGCGTTCTTGCGGATCACCTCGAGGAAGTCTTGCTTGGTCGCCGCGTCGGCGTTGCCGGAGGACTCCAGATCGAGCAGGGTTTCGGCGAATCCCTGGATCGAGGTCAGCGGTGTGCGGAGTTCGTGCGAGACGTTGGCGATGAAATCGCGGCGGGTTTTTTCCACGCGCTCGATGTTGGTATGGTCGTGCAGCACGGCGACCGCTCCGCCGCCCGGCAGGGGGGCGGCGGTCACGCCAAAAGTGCGGCCGGGAACCAGGGCGCTGGCGCGCGCGGTTCGAGGTTCGTTGTTCTCCAGCGCGCCCTCGACCGCGGCGAGGACGTCGGGATCGCGGACCGCGCTGACCAGCGGCGAGCCAATGGAGACGTGCGCGATGGCATTCATGGGGCCGTTCGACCACTGGATGCGGCGGTCGTGGGAGATGGCGAGCACGGCGTCCTGCATGCTGTTGAGCAGCGCTTCAAGCTGCTTGCGGCCGGTTTCGACGGCAGCAAAGCTCCCCTCCAACTGGCGCGCCGTGCGGTCAAGGGCGGAGGCAACGTGGGCGATCTCGTCGCTGGAGGATTCCTCGATTCGCGCACTGAGGTCACCGGCGGCGATGCGATCCGCGAAGGTGACGATGCGCTGGAGGCGGCCCGAGACGAGGCGCGCCACCACAGCCGAGATGATGGTCGCAAGCAACAACGCCGCCAGCGACGCCCAAAGCAGGTGCAGGCGGATGTTGCGGGTCGTCTGCTGGATGAAGGAGAGCGGATAGGCGAGGCGCACGGCGCCCCCCTGGATGGGCGCAGCGACGTAAAGAAATGGAATGCCGACGGTATGGCTGGTGCGCGTAGCGCTGCCGATGCTGCCGTGAAGCGCGGCGATGAACTCCGGCCGGGTCGCGTGGTTTTCCATCTCGGCGGGATTGGCGCGAGTGTCGGCGAGCACGCGGCCGTCAGTCGTGATGATGGTGGCGCGGGCGTCGGCGGCGCGGGAGACATCGTCGGCAATGGCTTGCAGGCTTCGGCGTTCACGGTCCTGCTCCACCGCCTGGGCAAACAGCGTCGCCTTCTGCTCCAGCGAGGTGCGGATTTCCTTGTAGAGAGATTCTTCCCACGCCTTGCGGACGGAAAAGTCGAGAGTGAGAGTGGCGACCGCGATCACCAGCAGGAAGGCGCCGAGCAGCTTAAAGAAGATGCGATTCGTCATCGCGGCACCTCGAAACGGTAGCCGGTGCCGCGGACGGTCTTTAAATAACGCGGGTCTTCGGGATTGCTTTCGATTTTCTCGCGCAGGCGGCGGACATAGACATCCACCGAACGCGGGGTGACAAAGGCGGTGTCGCGCCAGACCGCGTCGAGCAATTGGTCGCGGGTGAAGACGCGGCCGGTGTGGCGGGCAAAATAGTCGAGCAGGCGAAACTCGGTGGCGGTGGTCGAGACGTTGTTGCCGCGGACGGTGAGCGTCATGGCGCCGGTGTCAATGCGGAGGTCGCCGAGCTCGCGGACGGTGGACGGCAGCGGGGGTTCGAAGCGGCGCAGCACGGCCTTGATGCGCGCCACCAACTCGCGCGGGCTGAAGGGCTTGGAGATGTAATCGTCGGCGCCAACCTCGAAGCCGAGAACGCGGTCGGTTTCCGACGTTTTGGCGGTAAGAAAGATGATGGGCGTGGGGGCCAGAATCTCCGATGCTCGCACCTGCTCGCACAGGGCCAGGCCGCTGCCGCCGGGAACCATGATGTCGAGCAAAAACAGGGCGGGGCGGTGCTTGAGGGCGTCGGGCAGCACGCCCCCGATCGTGGAGTAGGTGCGCACCAGGTAGCCGGCAGCCTCGAGATGATGGCGCACCAGGCGCGTGATGTCGGCGTCGTCTTCAACCAGAAATATCTGCTGTTTCACTCACCCTAGTGTAGCCGGGCAGGTGCATGCGATTCCATCCTGCACGGTTGTTTCACTGAGAATTCATCGGGCTGTAACACGGCTGTAACAGTTTGCGATGAAAGTGGGAGCAACAGGAGGGATTTAACCTTGATTCGACGAATGCTGATTTGCGCGGTGCTGGTCATGCTCGCAACTGCGGCCATGGCGCAAACAAACCTGAACGCTGCGGGCGCGACCTTCCCGTATCCCATCTATTCGAAGTGGTTCAACGAGTTCGCCAAAACGCATGGCGTGCAGATCAACTACCAGTCCATCGGCAGCGGCGGCGGCATCCAACAGTTGCACTCCGGCACGGTGGATTTCGGCGCCAGCGACATGCCGCTGAATGACCAACAGCTCAAGGACCTGGGCAAGTCGATCATTCAGTTTCCCACCGTGCTGGGCAGCGTGGTGCCGGCGTACAACGTGCCCGGGGTCTCAGGGGAGATCAAATTCACTCCCGAGGCGCTGGCGGGAATTTATCTGGGGCACATCACCAAGTGGAACGACAAAGCGCTGACCAGCGTGAATCCGGGCGTCAAGTTCCCGGATACGGACATCGTCGTAGTCCACAGGTCGGACGGCAGCGGAACGACATTTGTTTGGACAGACTATCTCTGCAAGGTCAGCCCGGAATGGAAATCGAAGGTCGGATCCAACACCTCGGTGAAGTGGCCGGTGGGACTCGGGGGGAAGGGAAACGAAGGCGTGGCAGGAGTCATCTCGCAGCAGCCGGGCGCACTCGGGTACGTGGAACTGATTTACGCGCTCCAGAACAAGATCCTTTATGGTTCCGTGAAGAACGCGGCCGGGATCTTCATGAAAGCCAGCCTTGATTCCACGACCAAGGCAGCCGCGGGCACGAAAGTACCCCCGGATTTCCGCGTATCCATCACCAATGCTTCCGGCAAGGACGCGTATCCAATTGCGACCTTCACTTACCTGTTGGTGCCGACGCAGTGGCAGGACCAAGGCAAGAAAGATGCCATGGTGAAGTTCCTCACCTGGATGCTCGATCACGGTGAGCCGATGGTGACCGCGCTCGATTACGCCCCCCTGCCCAAGCAGGTGGCGGAGATGGAACGGGCAAAGATCAAGGAGATCCGCTAGTCGAATTGGCGGTGAGGTAAGAACGCGAGGGCGACGGCCAACCAGCCGGCGCCTTTTGTTTTGCCCGTGAACCGCAGCGGCTAAAGCCCCCTTCGACTTCGCTCAGGGCAGGCTCCGCTTCCAGGGCGCTCATGAGCAAGGGCGGGTTTAACAATCCTGTAACAAATGTTTGTTAGCGTGGAGTCGCACCTTTGAGCGCGCGAACCAAGCCGGAGTCTCCCGTGGCCGACCCACAGCCGAATCTCACCAAGCTGGAGGTTGTGGCGAGCGCGGCGTCTGGGCCGGCGCCGCAGCTTCGGCGTCCACCTGCGCGTACCGCCCCCGACAGGATTTTCAAGTACTTGACGGTGGCAGCCGCGCTGTCGGTTGTCGCAGTCGTGCTGCTCATCGTTTTCGAACTGGTCTGGCACTCCCGTCTGGCGATCTCGAAGTTCGGATTCGGTTTCTTCGCTGGCAGCAACTGGGACCCGGTAAGCGGCGAGTTTGGAGCTTTTCCGTTCATCTACGGCACCTTGGTTTCCTCGCTGATTGCGTTGATCATCGCCGTGCCGCTCGGAATCGGGGTGGCGGTCTTTATCAACGAGATGTGTCCACGTTCTCTGCGTGGGCTGTTGTCGTTCACCGTGGAGCTGCTGGCCGCGATTCCGAGCGTGATTTACGGCTTGTGGAGCATTTTCGTTCTGGTGCCTTTCTTGCGCGTGCACATTGACCCGTTCCTCAAAAAGTATTTCGGGTGGACGAGCCTGTTCACCGGCCCGATCTACGGTATTGGCATGCTGGCGGCGGGAGTAATCCTGGCAATCATGGTGGTGCCGTTCATTTCGTCCATCACGCGCGAGGTGATGCTGACGGTGCCACAGCACCAGCGGGAAGGCGTGCTGGCGCTGGGCGCGACGCAGTGGGAGATGATTCGCACCGGCATCCTGCGCAACGCGCGGGCGGGGATCATCGGCGGAATCATTCTCGGACTCGGGCGGGCATTGGGCGAGACCATGGCGGTGACGATGGTGATCGGGAACCGACCGGAAATCGCGAAATCGCTGTTCGCGCCCGGATACACGATGGCCAGCATGATCGCCAACGAATTCACCGAGGCCACCGGCCGTCTTTATCTCAGCGCGATTATTGAGATCGGGCTGGCGCTGTTCCTGTTGACGCTGGTGGTAAACGCCTTGGCCCGGCTGCTGGTGTGGATGACGACGCGGGGCTCGCCCTCGAGGGTATATGGCTGAGGAGCTGCAATCCGGGATGCCGGTCCGGTTGAGCTTGCGCCGGCGGCTGGTGAATCGCGCCGTGATGGCCGCCACCGGCGTGGCTGCCTTACTGGTGTTGGTGCCGCTGTTCCTGATTCTCGGATTCCTCGGCGCCAAGGGAATCGGCTCGTTGAACTGGGCGTTTCTGACCCACACGCCGGTGCCGGTAGGGGAGCTGGGCGGCGGAATGGCGAATGCCATCGTGGGCACGTTCATGATCCTCGGCATTGCCAGCCTGATCGGCATTCCGTGGGGCATTGCCGGCGGAATCTACCTGTCCGAATACGGCCGCAATGCATTCGGCAATGTCATCCGCTTTACCGCCGACGTGCTCAACGGCGTGCCCTCGATCGTTACCGGAATCGCAGTGTATGGGCTGGTGGTGGTCACGCAAAAGCATTTTTCCGCGCTGGCCGGGGGCATCGCGCTGGGCATCATGATGATCCCCATCATCATCCGCGCAACGGAGGAGATGTTGCTGATGGTGCCGCAGACGATCCGCGAGGCGTCGCTCGGGCTGGGTGTCTCGCAGTGGCGGACCACTCTGTCGGTGACCTTGCGCACGGCCACATCGGGGGTCATTACCGGCATCATGCTGGCGTTTGCGCGCGTGGCGGGCGAGACCGCACCGCTTCTGTTCACCGCGTTCGGAAACCAGTTTTGGAACTTGAGTCTCAACCAGCCGACTGCCGCGCTATCCCTGCAGGTGTACACCTACGCGATCTCGCCGTACGAGGACTGGCACCGGATGGCGTGGGCGGGGGCGCTGGTGTTGATCGTGATGATCATCGGGACGATCTCGGTCGTGCGCATTATTGCCAGCCGCGGCTTGCTGAAGGGAGTGGCTTAACGTGGGCGTGGCCATCGAAGTCCGCGAGCTACGCGCCTGGTTTGGCAAACTAGAGGCGCTGCACGGAATCAGCGTGCAAATGCAGGCCAACACGGTAACCGCGATCATCGGGCCGTCGGGTTGCGGCAAGTCCACCTTCGTCCGCTGCATTAACCGCATGCATGAGACCATTCCGGGAGCTCGGGTCGAGGGTACGCTGCTGATCGGCAACACCGACGTCTACGGAAACGGAACCCCGGCGGTGGAAGTGCGCCGGCGCGTGGGAATGGTTTTTCAAAAGCCGAATCCTTTTCCGACAATGACGATCTATGACAACGTGGCCGCGGGACTCAAGCTCAACGGATTCCGCAACCGCCGCGAGTTGGATGAAACCGTGGAGCGGTCGCTGCGCATGGCTGCATTGTGGGACGAGGTCAAGGACGGGCTCAAGAAACAATCGGGAGCGAGCCTTTCCGGCGGGCAGCAGCAGCGGTTGTGCATCGCGCGCGCTTTGGCGGTACAGCCGGAAGTGCTGCTGATGGATGAGCCGGCGTCGGCGCTGGACCCGATCTCCACCGCGAAAATTGAAGACCTGATCTACCAGTTGAAGGAGCGGTTCACGGTCGTGATTGTCACCCACAACATGCAGCAGGCGGCCCGGGTGGCGGAGTGGACGGGGTTTTTCCTCCTCGGCGATCTGATCGAGTTCGACAAAACCCAGAAAATCTTCACCACGCCCGGGGACAAGAGGACCGAGGACTACATTACCGGCAGGTTCGGATGACGCGCACTCGCTTTCATGAAGGCCTGGACGAATTGAAGGACCGGCTGCTGCGCATGGCAGGCATGGCGGAGCTGTCGATTACGCGCGCGATCAATGCTTTCCGCGAGCGCGACGGGGCCCAGTGCCGGCTGGTGTTCGCCAGCGAGTCCGCCATCAACGCCGACGAGCGCGAAATCGACGAACTGGCGCTCGACCTGCTCGCCATGCAGCAGCCGATGGCGATCGACCTGCGCTTCATCGTCGCCGTGATCAAGATCAACGCCGATCTGGAGCGCGTGGGCGACCAGGCAGTCAACATCGCCGAACGGGTCGAACGATTGCTGACCGTGCCCGCGGTGGACTTGCCGATTGACATCCCGCTGATGGCCGCAACCTCCGCAAAGATGATCCGGATGGCCCTGGAAGCGTTCGTGCTCGGCGATGCCGATCTTGCCGAGCGGGTGCTCACCATGGACGACACCGTGGACCGCATGAACTACGAGATCGCCGACGTGATGATGGAGCTGATGAAGAAGTCGCCGGAGGTGACCGAGCAGGCGATGGATGCGATCATCATCGCGCGCAACTTGGAGCGCGTCGGCGACCACGCCACCAATATCGCCGAGGACGTGATCTTTTGGGTGCGCGGGGCCGACGTCCGCCACCACTTCGGCGGGGAATCGAACCGCTGATCGGCTCGCGGCACTCTCTTGCCACCGGCGAGCTCCGCTGAACCTCGCACACGGGAAGTCCTTTTACCGTCTGGCCATGGCCATCGGTGCCACACAATTCAATATGCGCTTGCCGGGCTGATGTAGTAGTTTCCCCAAAACGCAGTCCATAGGCGGATTTCCATCGCGAGGCGATCGATTGCCACAGCGGCACGAACCATGGAGCGCCACTTCCGTCCTGCGCTGCTCGTTCCGTCGCATCCTGGCCGTGCTGCGCCTGGCCGGTATACCTGCCCTCATGCTGTGCGCCGCTTCCGCTTTGGCGCAAATCTCTCCCGGCCCGCTCTCCAGCCCTCACCGTTTCCTGGAGGGCGCGACGAACTGCACCAGCTGTCATCGCCTCGGCGGGCAGGCCACGTTCAGGTGCCTGGACTGTCACAGCGAAATCGCCGGCAGGATCGCCGCCGGGCGCGGCTTCCACGCCCGCGTCGTGGAAAAGAGCTCGGGGAGTCAAACCTGCGCCAAGTGCCATTCCGATCACAACGGGGAACGATTCGCGCTCATCAAGTGGGAGCCTTCGCTGGCGCAGTTCGATCATGCCAAGACCGGGTGGGTGCTGACGGGCAAGCATGCCCCGCTGGCCTGCAATAAGTGCCACACCGTGGCGAATGTGGTTGCCGGCGAGAAGCAGCAAATTCGCGTCAAAGATCTGAACCGGACCTATCTTGGACTTTCCCGCGAATGTGTCACCTGCCACAAGGATCCGCACAGCGGGAAACTGGGGCGCACCTGCGAACAGTGTCACAGCGCCAATGACTGGAAGGTCCCCAGCTTCGACCATTCGCGCACCCGCTACGCGCTGACCGGGGCGCACATCAAAGTCGGTTGTGAGAAGTGCCACACGCCCGCCGCACCCGGCGGCCCGCCACGCTGGACCGGCCTGGTTTTCGACCGCTGCACCGGATGTCACGCCGACCCGCACCGCGGCACGTTCGCAGCATCGTGCCAGTCGTGCCATAACACCGCCAACTGGAAGTCGGTGCCGGCCGCGCTGCTGTCCGCCAAGTTCGACCACAGCAAAACCAAGTACCCGTTGCTGGGGAAACATGCGGAAGTGGGCTGCGCGAAGTGCCATGCCGGCGGCGATTTCAAGAAGGAGATTGCTTTCCAGAAGTGCTCCAATTGCCATCGGCCCGATCCCCACTCCGGGCAATTCGCCAAGCGTGCTGACAAAGGGGAATGCGACGGCTGCCACACCGTCGAGGGCTTCAAGCCGGCGAAGTTCGGGCTGGTGGAGCACAAAGCGACTGCGTACCCGCTCGAGGGCAAGCACGCCTCAGTCGGCTGCGAAAAATGCCATCTTCCCGCCGGCAAGGCGACTCTCTATCGCATCAAGTTCGGCCTGTGCACCGACTGCCATAAAGACGTGCATGACCGGCAGTTCGCCGCCGCTCCTACCCTGAACCGGTGTGAGTCGTGCCACACGGTGCAGAGATTCCGGCCCTCAACCTTCACCCTGGAGCGGCACAAGACCTCGCGTTTCACGCTCGCCGGCAGTCACCTGGCGGTCGCTTGCGGCGATTGTCATAAACCAACCGGAGAAGGCAGCTTCGAAAAGGTGGCGCGCTACCGCTTTGCAGACCGCTCCTGCACCGCTTGCCACCGCGACCCGCATCGGGGCCAATTCGCGGAACGCATGCGGCAGACCAGCGCGGGTGGGCCAGGAGGCTGTGAAGCTTGCCACTCGCAATCGTCGTGGAAGGAGTTGTCGCGCTTCGACCACTCTTCCACAAAATTCGTCCTGATCGGCTCTCACCGCGGGGTCGCCTGTGCGGATTGCCACAAGCCGCCAAATCTCGAAACCAACCTTTTGAACGTTGATTTCCGAACGGCGCCGAATACCTGCGAGGGCTGCCACCGGGATATCCACGCCGGCCAGTTCGCCACTGCCGCGACGTCCCCAAAATGCGAAAGCTGTCACAACAGCAACAAGTGGAAGCCTTCCCTTTTTGACCACAGCCGCACCCGATTGCCGCTCGAGGGCGTGCACAAGAACGTCCGCTGCGTCCGTTGCCACAGCAATATCAAAACCGTGAACGGAAGCGACGTGTTGTACTACAAGCCCACTCCCGTGCCATGCGAGGCTTGTCACGGGCCGGCAGTAACCTCGCCGGCCGCGCCTCGCGCCGGCAGCTAGCAACCACCCGGCAATCGTGTCGTGCCGCAAGCCGCAGGTGAATGTTTTCAACAGCATGCAAGATTTGCAGGAATCAGGTGAATTTTTCACGCCTTCTCGTATCCAACCTCCTCAATCGATCGGCAGGACGGTTACCCTCTGGCATTCGCGATGGCCGCTGGTACACGGGATTTCGTAATCTTCCCCGCCCCATACCAAAACGGTACTGTCAACGGCGAGGGAATTGCTCGTAGTGCTTCAACAACACCCTCTCCTATCGCGCGTTTAGGGATGAGCGCGCCAGGGATGCCAGCGAGCCGCGCAGAAGTGTTCCGCAGCCGCTGTCGTGGGGTTCACAGCCGACCAAGGGACCGAACCTGGGAAGTTGATTCCATCGGGAAAGTGGAAGACGCTTGGTCTCGACACTGGCAATCCAATTCGTTCTGTTGCTGCTGACCTCGCTTGGTGGCGCACCAGCGCAGCAACCGCGCGGGCCTGAAACCACGCGCAGCCCCCACGGCAAGCTCGAAATCCCCTGCCAGAACTGCCACACGTTTACCGGTTGGAAGCCGATCCGCGCCGTGCCGGAGTTCGATCACAACAAGACGCGGTACCCGTTGCGCGGCCTGCACAAGAACGTCGCCTGCCAGCAGTGCCATACCAATGCGGTGTTTACCAACGTGGGCAACAAGTGCGCCGATTGCCATGCCGACATTCACCGCCGCCAGATGGGAGCGCAGTGCGAGCAATGCCACAGCGTCAACGGCTGGACCATCTCGCTGAAATCCATTCGCGAGCACCAGAACCGCTTCCCGCTGATCGGCGCGCACGCGGTCGCCGATTGCGAGTCCTGCCACAAAGGCGCCGCCGTCGGCCAGTACCAGGGACTGTCCACCGATTGCGTCGGCTGTCACATGAATTCGTACCTCAGCACGAAATCGCCCAGCCACACCGCCCTGGGATTTCCGACCCAGTGCCAACAGTGCCACACCACGATGGACTCGTGGGCGGGCGCGCGGTTTGATCATGCGGCCTTTACCGGTTTCGCCCTGACCGGCGCGCACGCCCAGTTGGACTGCACCGCGTGCCACGTCGGCGGCAAGTATCAGGGGACTCCGACCAACTGCGTCGGCTGCCACCTGAAGGACTTTACTGGCGCCAAGGACCCCGACCACGTCAAGATCGGCTTCCCGCAGGCGTGCTCACAGTGCCACAGCACGACCACCTGGCTGGGCGCGACATTTGATCATGCGAGCACCGGTTTCGTCCTCACCGGCGCCCACGCCACCCTGAATTGCTCGTCATGCCATACCGGCGGGACACTGACCGCGGCGAATACCACCTGCGTGTCGTGCCACTTGAACGATTTCAACAAAACCACCAATCCAAACCACGTAACCGGCGGATTCTCGCAGCAGTGCAACACCTGTCACACGACGACGGCATGGCAACCGGCCATGTTCGACCACAGCAAGACGATCTTCCCGCTGACCGGAGCGCATACCACCGTGCCGTGCACGAATTGCCACGTCGGCGGGAAATATGCCGGCACCCCGACGGCCTGTTCCGCGTGTCACCTGACCGATTACCAGAAAACCACGAACCCGAATCACACGGTGGTCGCTTTCCCGACAACCTGCTCGACCTGCCACAGCACCACCGACTGGCTGAGCGCGACGTTCGATCACGCGACGACGGGTTTTACGCTGACCGGTGCCCACGCCACCCTAGCTTGTTCGTCGTGCCACGCGGGCACTCCGCTCACCGCCGCCAACACGGCCTGCGTGTCCTGTCACCTGAACGATTTCAACAAAACCACCAATCCAAACCACGTAACGGGCGGGTTCTCGCAGCAGTGCAACACCTGTCACACGACGACGGCATGGCAACCGGCCATGTTCGACCACAGCAAGACGATCTTCCCGCTGACCGGAGCGCATAGCACCGTGCCGTGCACGACTTGCCACGTCGGCGGGAAATATGCCGGCACGCCGACGGCCTGTTCCTCGTGCCACTTGGCGGACTACCAGAAGACCACAAACCCGAATCACACGGTGGTCGCTTTCCCGACAACCTGCTCGACCTGCCACAGCACCACCGACTGGCTGAGCGCGAAGTTCGATCACGCGACGACGGGTTTTGCGCTGACCGGCGCGCACGCCACCCAACCTTGTTCCGCGTGCCACGCGGGCACTCCGCTCACCGCCGCCAACACAGCCTGCGTGTCCTGTCACCTGCCCGATTACCAGAAGACCACGAACCCGAATCACACGGTGGTCGCTTTCCCGACAACCTGCTCGACGTGCCACAGCACCACTGACTGGCTGAGCGCGACTTTCAATCACGCGACGACGGGTTTTGCGCTGACCGGTGCGCATGCCACCCAACCTTGTTCCGCGTGCCACGCGGGCACTCCGCTCACCGCCGCCAACACGGCCTGCTCGTCCTGTCACCTGACCGATTACCAGAAAACCACGAACCCGAATCACACCATGGTCGCTTTCCCGACGACCTGCCAGACGTGCCACAGCACCAACGACTGGCTGAGCGCGACTTTCAATCACGCGACGACGGGTTTTGCGCTGACCGGCGCGCATGCCACCCAACCTTGTTCCGCGTGTCACGCAGGCACTCCGCTCACCGCCGCCAACGCGGCCTGCTCGTCGTGCCACATGTCGACGTACCAGAAGACGACCAATCCGAATCACATCGCGGTCGGCTTCCCGACGGATTGCTCCCTGTGCCACGGCACCACCAACTGGTTGGGTGCAAAATTCGATCATTCGACCACGGGGTGGGCGCTGACCGGCGCGCATACCACCCTGAACTGCTCGTCTTGCCATGGCGCGGTAATGCTGACGGCGGCCAATACCGCCTGCGTGTCCTGCCACCTGAAGAACTACAACGCGACCACGAATCCGAATCACGTCACGGCCGCGTTCCCGCAGCAGTGCGAGGTCTGCCACACCGCCGTTGCCTGGCAGCCCTCAACCTTCAATCACAGCCAGACGGCCTTCCCGCTGACCGGCGCGCACACCAAAGTGGCCTGCGCCAGTTGTCATATCGGGGGCAAATATGCCGGCACGCCGACGGATTGCTATTCGTGCCATAAGACCGAATACCAGACCGTCACCAACCCGAACCACATCGCGGCGGGATTCCCCACCACCTGCCTGACGTGCCACACCACGACCACGTGGACGGGCGCAACGTTCAATCACACCTGGTTCAAGATTCCGCACCACTCGGCGAAGTTGTGCAGCGACTGTCACACCAACCCGTCGAATTACACCGTGTTCCTGTGCACCAACTGTCACACGCAAGCGCAAACCACCTCGCAGCACTCGGGCGTCAAGGGCTTCGTCTGGAACAGCACGAACTGCTACTCCTGCCATAAGAACGGTGGCGGCGGCTAATGGGGCAAGTACGGCGAAACATGTGGACAAGAATTCAATCTGCAAAGCAAGGGTTGCGGGCGCGTCATGGCACCGCGAAGCTGGCACAAGTGATGTGTGTTCTGCTTGCGAGTGCCGGAGTGGGTGCCGCCCAACAGGAACAGTCCTTAGCGGAACAGGCCAAGAAGGCGCTGCAGGCAAAACAATTACAAAACCAATCGCAGGCGTCAGGCCAGGATTCGTTGGCGGAGCAAGCACGGAAAGCGCTGCAGCCGCAGCCAATGGACCAACCGCAGACCACCGACGCCGACAGCAACTCCCTGGGCGAGCAGGCAAGGCGAATCGTTCAGGAGCGCAACTTGCTGCGCGCGCTGCACGCATTGCCGCGACGACCGCCGTTTCACCTGGAACTCACGGTGCAAGCGCCAGCGCAGCGGTCCGGGCAAACGATAGCGCAGGCCGCTCCGGTTGCACGCCCATCGCGAGGGGCAACACCGGCCAGCCAGCAATTCTCGTTGTCGCAGATCCTTCATTCACGCGCCGCGCAGGCGCCCGCAGAGGAGCCGCTGCCGAAATCCTCGCCCGTTGCAAAACAGCCGCCAACGGTAGCACCGCCATTGGAACCAGCAACGAAATCAAACCAGCCGGCGACGCCAGCGGCAAAGCCGGCGCCCGAGGCAAAGCCAGTTCCGAAGCCGCCTGCGCAAGCTCCTGCGGCGCAACCTGCGCAATCTCTTGATGCCGTGCTGCTGCCGCCGCCTCAACCGGCAAAGCCGGCGCCCGTGCCAAATGCAGGGCCACAGCCAGCGTCTAAACCGCAGGTACAGCCGCAGCCGTCGCCGGTTTCTCCAGCGCAATCTGCGCAACCGGTGCAGGTTGATGCCACGCTGCTGCCGCCCGCGCTCAATATCCAGACCGACTTCAAAGTGAAGTACGTCGGCCAGGATGCCGTCTACCTCATCGGCGGCCGCGCTGCCGGACTCACACAGGGAACCAAGCTCACCATTAAGCGGCGCGCAGATGCCGGAGCGGCGAATGACATGGTGGTGGTTGCCGAGCTGGAAGTCGCCTCGGTTGCGGCGACTTCGGCAGTGTGTGACGTGAAGAGCGTTTCCGGCGAAATCCGCGCCGGCGACATCGCTTACCTTTCGCAGTTTGACGCGGAAACCCTCGCGCAAGCGCGCGCCACCGGCGGTCAGCGCAAGTATCCGCAAGTGGTAACGTTCACCGAAGGCGACCCGCTGGACGAAGAGGCGCGCGAGGAAATCCCGCGCCCGCCGCTGCCGGAGGTGAACCGGGCGCGCGGACGGGTCGGGCTCGATTACAGCGGCATCAGCAGCCACGGCTCAGCCGCATCCAGCAGCTATCAGATCGGCGGCGTGCTGCGGGCGGATATTACGCGCATCGGCGGCACCTACTGGAACATGAGCGGATACTGGCGTGGCCGTCTCACCAGCAGCTCGTACGCCGGCCAGCAAACGCTGCAAGACCTGATCAACCGCACGTATCACCTCAGCGTCAGCTACGACAACCCAAAATCAAATTGGGTGGCAGGTTTCGGCCGCCTGTACCTGCCGTGGGCCAGCAGCCTCGACACGATCGATGGCGGCTACGTCGGCCGCAAACTCGGGCACGGAGCGACGGCCGGCATGTTTGCCGGGTCCACACCCGATCCGACTTCATGGGACTACAACCCCGACCGCCGCATCGCAGGCGTGTTCGTCAACTTCGAAGGCGGCAGCTTCGACTCGGTGCATTACACCAGCACGTCGGGCGTGGCGCTGAGCAGCTTGGGCTGGGTACTCGATCGCCCCTTCATTTTTTTCGAGAACGGAATCTTTTTCAAACGCTACTTCTCCATCTATCAATCGGCCCAGGCTGATGATCCGCGTCCTGCGCCGGGCCTCACCCGGGCAGGCGCCGGCCTGAGCCGCAGCTACACTACGTTGCGTTTCCAGCCGCACCCGCGCATTTCCTTCGACCTGAACCACAACTACTTCCGCGATGTTCCCAGTTTTTCGGTGCAACTGATCAGCACCGGGCTGGTGGACAAGTATCTTTTCCAGGGCCTGAGCGCAGGCGTGCGCGTCGAACCGGTGCGGCACGTCTCGGTGTACACCGACATCGGCCGCAGCGAGCGCACGGGAGACCAGAAGACCTCGATCAACCAGTTGTACGGCGTCAGTTGGGACCACATCTGGAAGACCGGCCTGCGGGCTGACGTGCGCGCCTCCAAGTTCGACAGCTCATTCGGCTCGGGCAGCTACCGGTCGCTGGCGTTGTCGCGGAACTTTGGCGACTCCCTGCACTGGCAGATCCAGGCAGGCCGGCAGACGCTGGTATCTACCTATAGCGCCCAGGGCGCATCCCGGTTCATCAATTCGTCGGTCGATGCTTCGTTCGCCCGCCACTACTTCCTCCAGGGCGACTTCACCATGCAGCGGGGCGGCGTTCTCGATTACGACCAGTGGATCCTCACCCTCGGCTACCGCTTCGACAATCGCTCCCGGATAGGAGTGGCTCCATGAGACTGGTCCGTCTGCTCCTATGCCCGCTGTTGCTCTGTGCGCTGGCCGCGCCCGCTGCCGACAAGCAGCCCGCCGACATTGTTGATCGCGCGCGCGCGCAGGTTGGGAACTTCATCAAGCTGTTTTCAGAAGTGCGTTGCACGGAAGAGGTCTCGCAAATCAAGCTCACGAAACGCGGCAAAGTCGAGCACCAGGAAAAATCGGTCTACGATTACCTGGTCATCGCGCAGGAATCAGGGTCGGACCTGAGCTTGCAGGAATCGCGCCTCGTACAGCAGGGTGCGGCCAGGAAAACCAGTGTCCCGATGCTGGTGACCAACGGGTTCGCCACCCTGCTGCTGGTATTTCATCCGTCCTATCAGGACAGCTTTGATTTTTCGCCGCCCGAGATGGACGTCGCGAACGGGCAGACCCTCGCCAAGGTCCGGTTCCGCCATCGCCCGAACAAGCCGTCCACCACGGAGCTTGTTCTCCGCGGCCGGGAATATCCCCTCGACCTGACCGGCACGGCATGGATTGATCCCGAGTCCGGCAGCATTGTCCGCATCGAGGCCGAGCTGGCCCAGAGCATGGACGACATCGGACTGCGCGTGCTGCGCACCGATGTGGAGTACGCTCCGGTCACCTTGCGCGGCGTGGATGCGACCCTGCGCTTGCCGTCGCTGGCCACCGTGGAGGTTGAAACCGCGCGCCAGCACTGGCGCAACGTCCACCGCTTCCGCGGCTACCAGCATTTCGACGTCAGCGTCGAGGAAACTGTGAAGGCCAAACCATGAGCACCACCTCCATCGCACAACCCGCACTGCCCCGATTTTCGCTCAGCGGCCATGCCGTTCGCCTTATCGTCGGGTATGCCGCCGCCCTGACCGTCATTTTCAGCGTGGCCATTTACGGATTCGACTACTACACCCTCGACGCGGCGCAGCGCCCGTATTCTCCCAAGCACGTGCTGCTCAAGCCGAGCGGCGCCATCGGGATCAAGCTCGGTGTGATCGGCTTGCTGATGTTCCTCGTGATCTTCCTGTACCCGCTGCGCAAGCGCTGGGCGTGGCTGTCGCGCCAGGGAAGCACCAAGCACTGGATGGATTTCCACGTTCTGCTCGGAGTCTTTGCGCCTTTCGTAATCGCCTTCCACGGGTCGTTCAAGTTCCGCGGTTTTGCCGGCATGGCGTTCTGGATCATGACCGCGGTCGCGCTGAGCGGCGTGGTTGGCCGTTATCTCTACGGCCAGATACCGCGGCGCGTGACCGCGGCGGAGTTGTCGCTCAGCGAAACGCGCGATTTGCAGGAGCAGTACGCCGATGCGATTGCGTCGCAGCACCTGATCCGGCAAACCGACCTGTGGGCCCTGTTTGACGTCCCCACGGAAGCCCAGGTGGCGCGCATGCCCGTGGTTGCGGCACTTGGATACATGATTTTTCTGGACCTCATTCGACCCTTCCGCATCGCTCGCCTGCGCCGCCGGACCTTGAGCGGCATGGAATGGCTGACCACGCTGGGCGGCCTGTTTCAAAGCTCACACGTGGAGTTGGAAAAAGTGGTCACCGTTGCCCGCGATTACTCTTCGCTGTCCAAGCGCCTGGCGTTTCTCTCGCGCGCGCAGCGGGTGTTTCACCTCTGGCACGTGGTCCACAAGCCCTTCAGCTACTCGTTTGCGGTCCTGGCCATTTTCCACATCGGCGTGGTGTGGATGTTGGGATACCTCTAATGGGGTGGGGCTTGGATTCGCTCGTATCGTATTCGATCGCCGGCGGAGTGCTGCTGTTCTTCGTGCGCGGCTACCTGAAGGGACTGAAGAAAAAGGAAGCGCGGTGGCACGCGGCCGCGGAAAAAGGAAAGCTATTCTCCGGAGGGCCCAAGGCCCAGCATCCGCACATTGACCTCACCTATTGCATTGGCTGTCAGAGTTGCACCACGGTCTGTCCCGAGGGTGACGTGCTGGGGATGGTTGGGGGCAAGGCCGCCATCATCAACGGATACAAGTGCATCGGCCACAGCTTGTGCGCGGAAGTCTGTCCCGTGGGCGCCATCACCATGGTCATGGCCACCCCGAGCATGGGCGCCGAGATGCCTGCCTTGACTCCCGAGTATGAAACCAACGTTCGGAATCTTTTTATCGTGGGTGAACTGGGCGGGCTGGCGTTGATCAAGAATGCGGTGAACCAGGGTCGCGACTGCATCGACACCATAACCGGTCGCCTCGCGAGCGCACCCGCTGGCCCCGAAATTGCCGGCGTCTGCGACGTTCTCATCGTGGGAGCCGGCCCCGCCGGTATCAGCGCCTCGCTGCGAGCGATTGAGAATAAGTTGAAGTACGTCACCATTGAGCAGGACGAGGTGGGAGGCACGGTGGCGAAATATCCCCGCCAAAAATTGGTGATGACCACCCCGGTCGAATTTCCCATGTACGGGAAGTTCAAGAAGATGGAACTCTCCAAGGAAAACCTGCTGGCATTTTGGCAGAAGGTCATGCAGCGCGCCGATTTCCGGGTCCGCAGCGGAGAGAAGGTCGAGGACATTCAAAAGGGGCCTGACGGCCTGTTTTCGATCGCCACCGCGAAAGCCCAGTACCGCTCGCGGGCCGTCGTGCTGGCGCTCGGCAAATCCGGCACTCCCCGCAAACTCGGCGTCCCGGGCGAGGATCTGCCGAAGGTCATGTACCGGCTGATCGAGGCCGATCACTACGTCTACAAGAAGATCCTGATCGTCGGCGGTGGCGACAGCGCGGTCGAGGCGGCGATGGGACTGGCCAGCCAGGTCGGCAACCTGGTCACGCTCTCCTACCGTCAGGACGCCTTTGCCCGCATCAAGGCCCGGAACCAGGAGCGCATCGAGGCTTGCATGCGCTCCGGCAAGGTCAAGGTGATATTCAATTCCAAGCCTGTCGAGTTCCGGCAGGACGCCGTGATACTCGACGTCAAGGGCGAGCGCCACGAAATCACCAACGATTTCGTGTGGATCTTTGCCGGCGGCACTCCGCCTAATGATTTCCTGAAGAAAATTGGGGTGCAACTGGGCAGCCGCGACCTGACTGCGGAGGCACATCACGAGGCGCAAGAGGCCAACGCCGGCAGGAAAGAGCTGGCAGCATCTCGTAAGATTGATTCGCCGGTCCGCCCGCCGGCTCGCGCGCCGGCGTGAGACAGAAGCACGCGCAGGACCCTGCCGATTATGATGAGCCGATCGGAGCACTGTTGGCTAACCCCATAATCCGGTTGACTGAGTAACGCGGACACGTTGACTCACGCGAATAACACGCTTGGGGTGATTACGTGGTGTAGTGTATGAGGAGACTACACGACGCACCATGTCCAATATCAACACAACCAAAGGCGTAATCGGAATCCTCACCGGCGGCGGCGACGTGCCCGGTTTAAACCCGGCGATCCGGGCGGTCACCATCAGGGCGCTGCGGGAGGGCTACCAGGTGATCGGGCTGCGGCGCGGATGGGCGGGCCTGATCGACATCATCCGCGAAAAGAACTACGACAATCGCGACAATTTCCAGACCCTCTCCGAAGAGCTCGTCAATCGGGCAGGCCGCACCGGGGGGACCTTCCTGCATACGTCCCGTACGAATCCGAGTCAGGTAAAGAAATCCCATATCCCCGCTCACTTGCAGGGCACGTACCAAGCCGAGAGGAACGACTTGACGCCGGAAGTGCTCAAGAATCTTGACTGGCTCGGGATCGACTATTTGATCCCGATCGGCGGCGATGACACGCTGAGCTATGGGGTTCGCCTGTATCACGAAGGCGTGAACGTGGTAGGGATTCCCAAGACCATGGATAACGATGTTCCGGGAACCGATTACTGCATCGGGTTCAGCACCTGCGTGACGCGCACGATTCAGATGATCAACAGCCTGCGGACTTCCGCCGGTTCGCATGAACGCTTCCTGGTGGTCGAGGTGTTCGGCCGTTATGCCGGCTTCACCGCCATGCTGCCGACCATGGCGGGGGCAGCGAACCGCTGCGTCATCCCGGAGCACCAGTTCAATATCGAGCGGTTGACGGAACTGCTGGTGGCCGACCGCCGCAAGAACCCAAGCCGGTATTCCGTCCTGCTGCTGTCCGAAGGAGCGATGTTCGAAGGTGGGGAAATGGTCTTTGAGCGTGAGACGACGGACGCTTTCGGGCATAAGAAACTGGGCGGAATCGGTGATCTGGTCTCGGAAAAGCTGCAGGAACTCTCCCCGAAATACAACAACGGCGAGCTCATCCACGTCATCAACCAAAAGCTGGGCTATTTGGTCCGCGGTGGCGATCCCGACGCGATCGACTCGATCGTCCCCATGGCCTACGGCAATCTTGCCCTCGACCTGATTCTGAACAAGGTTCACGGCAGGCTTGTTGTTCTCAAAAACGGCCGCTACGACAACATGCCGATCGACGCTGTGACCGCCTCGAAAAAAGTCGTGAACGTGAAAGAACACTACAACACCGAACGACTGCGGCCGCACTACAAGAGCTTCGAGATGAAGCCCCTCTTCATCATGACAAGCGATCTTTCGTAAGTGGGTATCCGTCCCGATTCAGAACCGTTGCTGCCCGCAGGATTCGGCGCGCCGTCGAGATCCCTGTGCCGATGCGCACGCCCGCATTGCTGACCGAAATCAACCTAGCGGTGATCGCCGGGAATCGAATTGCCGCGCGGCTCGCAGCATTCCGGCGGCCCATTCCGGCGCTGCCGCGGTCGGGTCCAAGACACCGCCAAAACCGCTGTTGATGCGGCTCCCACTCGGGTACCATGGTGCCGGCACGATGATTCGCGCCGAGGAATGCGATGGACCTGTTTCCCATTATGGTCAGGCTGGAATCAAGGAGATGCATCGTTGTCGGCGCCGGCGAGATCGCAGCGGCAAAAACGGCCACGCTCCTCGGTTGCGGCGCGCAAGTCACGGTGATCGCTCCTGACGCCACGGACTCGATCCAGCAGCAGGCGCGCGCGGGAACATTGACCTGGCGCTGTCGCGAATTTGTTCCTGCCGACCTCGAGGGCGCGTTCCTGGTGATTGCCGCCGCCAATTCGCCGGCGGTCAACGAAGAAGTTTTTCGCGCCGGCAAGCAACGCGGAGTGCTGTGCAACGTGGTGGATGATCCCGAGCACTGCGATTTTTATTATCCCGCTGTCGTGCACCGCGGAGCATTGCAGATCGCCATTTCCACCGGCGCGCACAGCCCCGCCCTGGCGCACCGGCTGCGCGTGGAACTGGAACAGCAGTTTGGTCCGGAATACGAAGCGTGGGTCGAGGAAGTCGGCCGGCGCCGCCGCGAGATCATGGCTCGCGGCCTGCCGGAGGCCCACCGTCGCGAGCTGCTGGAGCAGATTGCAAGCCGCGAAGCGTACGAGGATTTTGTTCGCCGCCGCGCGGTCGCTGCGGAGAAGGCTGGCACGACCCCCGCCGGCCGCTGAGCTCGCAGCTCAGCGCCACTCCCACTCGATGAAGCCGGCCTTCACTTCCACCATCGCATTCACGATCAGCTCCACCAGACCGCCGTAGAGAATCCGGTTCTGTTCCCCCAGCTTGTAGTACGCCAGCATGTCGCGGAGCTGGCCCTTGCAGTTGCTGCAGGGCGCGCAGGAGTGGCCGAAGGCAATGCCTCAATCCGCGGCGCCCGCCTGCATGGCGCCGCCTTCTGCAAGGGCCTGGAAATCGAGGTCCACAAGCTCTCCGATGCGGTTGATGGTACGGTCAGCCGGAGGGAATGAGCCGACCAGTTTTTCGTCGAGCGCGTAGTGGCCTTGCCGTGGGAAGACGGTGGTGACGCGGTCGCCCCAGATTGTCTTGACGGCCGTAAGAATGCGCAGCTTGTCGTCCACCAGGACATAGTGGTCGGCGGGATAGCGCTGCGCGACGTCGTCCAGTTCGTACTCCTTGTGAACATAAATCAGGACGGCGCCGTCAAAGGCGTCGAACAGGCCGGAGCGCCGGATCTTCTGCGGCTGGAAGACGACGTCACCGTCGGAAAGGATGACCGGCTTGCCGAACTGCTTGACGTACTCCACGGCATCGAGCGAGTTCGGGTACAGGCGGTTGGCGAACGGATAGTCGATAAGAAACTGCGACACGGTCAACAGATGGGGATCGCGAGGATAGGTTCCGCGGTAGTGCTGCAGGGCGCCGAGGTAATCGGCATAGCCGAGTTCGGCGCGCAACTGCTCGAAGATCGCCCAGTAGCGCTGTTGCCGCTCATGCCCGACCTCGCGTTCGAGATGGCGCTGGAGGTCGGCGCAAACACGGTCGTTGTCGAGCAGCGTGTTGTCCACATCGAACAGGAAAACCACACTCTTTCGCATACTGCGGTCCGCGCAACTCCTATCCTGTGGCTGCAATCTTTGTGGGAATGATTGTGCTGGGGTCCAGCAAGGCGGCGGCGGATTGGTCCACCAGCCACCATAGCGTTCCATGCGCCGGGCGGATCAACTGCGACGGCAATTGCGCTGGTTCATGGGGCCCTTCCAGAACTGCCTTCAGAGCTTGGGCCTTGTCCTGGCCATGCGCCATGAACATCACGCAGGCGGCGTTGTTCAGCACCGGTGCGGTCATGGTGATTCGGTGGGTGTAGAACTTCCCCACCCAATTGGAGGTGACCAGCCGTTTGTGTTCTTCAAGGGCCTTGGTGCCGGGAAACAGCGAGGCGGTGTGGCCGTCCGGCCCCATGCCGAGCATGACCAGGTCAAACCGGGGAAGCTGGCCTGCCGAGAGATGGAAGAATTCGCGCAGCGCCTGTTCGTATTCAGCCGCTGCTTTTTCGGTTTCCTGGTATTCGCCACGCATGCGAAACACCCGGGCCGGATTGACCGGCGCCTTGGATAGCATGGCCTCGTGTGCCGCGCGGTAGTTGCTGTCCGCGTGGTCCGGGGGGACGTGGCGTTCGTCGCCGAAAAAGAAATCGATCTTCTGCCAGGGGACGCGCGCGTTCAGATCGCGGTCGGTGGTGAGCAGCGAGTAGAGCGCCTTCGGAGTGGAACCTCCCGACAGGGCTACGGTGAACGCACCTTTCTTTTCGACGGCGTGATTGGCGGCGGCGATGAACACGTCGGCCGCGGCCCGGGAAAGGGCGGCCGCGTCGGAAACGATTTGTACTTTGCGTTCCACGATTGGTGTCCTGTTAATCGGCGGCGGCAGCCAGCGCCTTGCGCTGCCTCTCCGAATGCCAGAGGCGGAACCCGCCCTGGCACGCATTTTCGTTATCACCGGCGAATGTGCCCGGTGGCAGGCTCGTGAGCCGTTTGGCGTTCCCTCCGCCCAGCACGACGTAGTCAGCCTGCAACGCGTTCTTCAACTCGGCAACAACCTCATACACGGCCTTGATCCATTTCTTTTCTCCCCGGCGCTTCAGGGCCGCAGCTCCAACGTACTCCTCGAACGTGCGCCCGTGCTTGAAGGGCAGGTGGGCGAGTTCCATGGGTTCGAGGACGCCGTCCACAATCAGCGCGGAGCCCAGGCCGGTGCCTAGGCCGAGAAACAGCATACGGCCGCCGCGGTAGCTGCCGAGCGCCTGCATGGCAGCGTCGTTGATGATCTTGACCGGATAGCCGAAGGCTTTCGCGAAATCGAAACCGACCCAGCCCTTGCCGAGATTGGCGGGGTCGTGCAGCGGTTTTCCGTGCACCACCGGGCCGGGATAGCCAATGGAGATGGCCGAATAATTCCAGCCGGCCGTCGCTGCGCGCACCGCCTTCACCATTTTATTGGGAGTGAGCGTGGAACCGGATGGAACCTTGATCGCCTCCAGATGCCCGGTGGCATAGATCTTGACGTGGGTACCGCCGATATCAATCACGAGGATTTTCATACCTTACCTGCCAAATCTTCTGGTCCGGTGGTCCTGCGCCAGGCGCAAGGATTCCGCCAACCCATCCTCATGCGGCCGCTGCGGTGGATTCTTCAATCTGCCTCCATTCACGTCCATCGCGGCCAATCAGCACATCGGCTGCATCGGGACCCCACGTGCCGGCGGCATAGTTGGGGAAATGCCCCGGCAATGCTCCCCAAACTTCCTGGATCGGTTCAATGACTCCCCATCCGGTTTCGACCATGTCGGCGCGCTGGAACAGCGTCTGGTCGCCCAGCATGCAATCGTGGAGAAGCCGTTCATAGCCCGTCGCCGGCGCACTGTGGAACTCGCGCGCGTAGTCAAAGTCCATGTTGACCTGGCCGATGTTCATGATCGGGCCGGGAATCTTGGCGCCTATCTGAATGGTAATCGCTTCCCTGGGTTGGATATGGACGACCAGATTGTTGGCCTGCAGGTCCTTCACCGCGGTGTTGCGGAACAACACAAACGGCGGGCGCCGGAAATGGATGGCGATTTCGGTGACGCGCCGGGGCATGCGTTTGCCGGTCCGCAGGTAAAACGGAACGTCGGCCCATCGCCAGTTATCGATCATGAACTTGAGCGCGACAAATGTTTCCACGTTGGAATCGGGAGCAACGTCGGGCTCTTCGTGATACCCGGGCATCTGCGGTCCGCGGACGGAGGGGCCGTATTGCCCTCGGACCATCTTGGTCAGCACTTCCTCCGGCGTTGGCGGCTGGATGGCGCGAAGCACCTCCGCCTGCTTGTCGCGGACGGCGTCCGCTTCAAAGGAGATCGGGGGTTCCATCGCGACCAGGGACAGGAGCTGGAAAAGATGGTTGGGGACCATGTCGCGCAGCGCGCCGGAGGTTTCGTAATACCCGCCGCGGCGCTCGACACCGACGGTTTCCGCCGCGGTGATCTGAACATGGTCGATCAGGTTGCGGTTCCACAGCGGCTCGGCAATGCTGTTGCTGAAGCGGAATACCAACAAGTTCTGGACCGTTTCCTTGCCGAGGTAGTGGTCAATGCGATAGATCTGTTTTTCCTCCAGGACCTCTTTGATATCGTGATTGAGCTGGCGGGCCGATTGCAGATCGCGGCCGAATGGTTTTTCAATCACCACGCGGGCGTAGCGGCCCTTGTCTTCTTTTGCCAACCCGGCGGCGCCCAACTGCCGGACCACTTCCCCGAAGAACTTCGGGCCCACGGCAAGGTAGAAAAAACGACTCCCCTGGGTGCCGTGGTCCTTCTCCACTTCCGCCAGTTTCGCCGCCAGCCGCTGGTAGCCCGCAGCATCCTGGAAATCGCCCTGCACATAGTGAATGCGCTCCCGGAACCAATCCCAGACGTGCGGGTCAATGGGATTGGTGGCGAGCGCTTTCACGTCCTGGGTGAGCTGATCGCGAAAGCTATCGTCGGTGTGGTTGGCGTGCGCGTAGCCGACGATGGCAAACTGGCGCGGCAGCAGGTTCACTGCCGCCAGGTTGCAGAGTGCGGGCAACAGCATGCGCTTGGTGAGATCGCCGCTGGCGCCAAAGATCACCATGACGCAGGGATCAGCACACCGCCCGTGTTGCGAAAGATTCTGGTCCATGTTAGTGATTTCCTTCCAACCACAGGTGCACAACTCAATTGGCTACGCGACCGCCGTCTTGTCCTTTTCCTTCTCCAGGTGCCCGCCAAACTGGAATCGCATGGCGGAGAGCAGCTTGTTGGCAAAGGTCCCGTTGCCCCCTTCTTGAAATTTCGCTAGGTTGCGCTTACTGGAGCGCCTGCTTCACCGCCGCCGCCAGAGTGGCAAGCCCGGCGCCGACATTGGGGCCGAGATGGACGCGCAGCGCGCGCCGGCCGCGATCGGCCAGCACCTGGAAGTCGCCGCGCGCTTGCGCCGCCTTCACCACCCCGAAGGTGTACTTCTGTCCGGGAACGGGCAGGTCCTGGGCGTCGTCACAGGTGATCTGCAGGAACACGCCGCTGTTGGGACCGCCTTTGTAAGCCTGGCCGGTGGAATGCAGGAATCGCGGTCCGAAACCAAAGCAGGTGGCAACCCGCTTGGCATCGCGAACCTCGTGCCGGATGCCCTGGAGGGCGGATTCGTGCGCGTCGTTCATCTCGATGAACGCCAGCACCGCGAAGTAATCCCCGGCTTTTGCGCGGTCGAGATGCGCCTTGAGATATCCCGCCAGCGATGGCTGCTTGGCGGATTTCTTCAGCGCTTCCGCATTCTTCGGGTCGGTAAACAGGCGAATGCCGTCCGCCTCAAACAGCGGAGTCTCCGCCGGCAGGCTGCCTTGCTGCTCGTATTCCGACGTCAGCTTCCGGGTCGCGATCTTGGCGGCTTCGACGTCGGGCTGATCGAACGGATTGATCCCGATGACGGAGCCCGCCACCGTCGTCGCAATCTCCCAGCGAAACAATTCCTCTCCCAGGCTGTACTCCTGTGCGACCGCGATGCGAACCACCGGCTGCCCGGCCTTTTCCAGCGCTTCGATGGCCGTGTCTTGTGCCTTGTCCGGCGCCGAGTCAAGCCGCAAGTAGGCGAACACACGGTCATTGCCGTACACCTCGGGCTTGCCGAGATGTTCGCGATCCACCGGGACCAGGCCTTTGCCGATTTTGCCGGTGGACTCGGCAATCAACTGCTCGAGCCACGCGCCGAGATCGAAAATGCCCGGCGAGGTGATGATGGTGACCTTGTCGCGGCCGCGAACACCGAGCGTGCCCAGGATCGCGCCCAGCACGACGCCGGGATTCTCTTCCACCGGCACGGTCGCACCGCAGGCGTGCACCATCTCCTTGGTCGCGCTGAGGAAACGGGGCAGATCAACGCCCATCACCGCCGCCGGAACCATGCCGAAGTCGGAAAGCGCCGAGTAGCGCCCGCCGATGCTCTTCAGTCCGTAGAAAATGTGGCGGAAGCGGTCGCTCTCGGCCACGTGCTGCATGTTGGATCCCGGATCGGTAATGGCGATGAACCGATTGCCGGCTTCGGCGGCGCCCAATTCCTGCTTGGCGCGCTCGAAGAAGTACTGCTTGAAGATGTTGGGTTCCAGGGTGCTGCCGGACTTGCTCGACACGATGAAGACCGCGCTCTTGTAATCAATCCGGCTTTCGATGGCCTTGATCTGCGCCGGATCGGTGGAATCGAGTACGTGCAGCTCCGGGTAGCCCACGATCTTGCCGAAGGTCAGACGCATGACTTCGGGACAAAGGCTGGATCCGCCCATCCCCAACAGCAGCGCATGTTTGAATCCGGCGGCCTTTACCTCTTCGGCGATTCCCTTCAGGTGCTGGATCTGCGCCAGTTGGTCGTCGCTGATGCTCATCCACCCCAGCCAGTTGGCTTCGTCGGCGCCGGTCCACAGCGAGGCGTCACCTCGCCACAGCCGCCGCGCCTTCTCCTGCTTTTTCCAGTCATCGAGGGTGGCGCGGACGGCGTTGGTGAGGTCGGCCGGCATCTTGAAAGTCTGGCGGTTGATCTTCACCGGCGCCCCAACTCGCCGCTGGTAATCAGGCTGCGGCGGATGAAGTCCAACCACACCGACTGGCCGTAGCCCAGCAGTCCTTTAAGCGGATTGGTGGAAAACTCTTTTGCGCTTGCTGCGCTTGTCATGATGCTTTGCTCTTTCCCGCCAACCCGGATGGCTGGCCGCTATACCGCCTCTCGATGGCGGCGACTTTGTCGAGGCGCCGAAGGTGACGCTCCTCGTGGCTGCATTTCGCATTCACGAAAGCGCGGACCAATTCGCGGGCCATTTCTTCGCCGATCACTCTGGCTCCCAGGACGAGCACGTTCATGTGATCGTGCTCCACGCCCTGATGAGCGGAGTAGGTGTCATGACACAAACCGGCACGAGCGCCGGGAATCTTGTTGGCGGCCACCGCTGCGCCGACGCCACTGCCGCAAATCAGGACGCCACGCTCGCTCTTGCCTTGCAGCACCGAGTTCACGACCTTCTCGGCATAGTCCGGATAATCTACCGGATCGGTGCTGTGCGTTCCGAGGTCCTCCACTTCATGGCCGAGTTCGGCCAGGAACTTGCGGACGATTTCCTTCAGGAGAAAGCCGGCATGGTCCGATCCGACGCAGATGCGCATTGGTTAGCTCCTCTTTCCCAGTTGCGCCTTGGCGGCCGCGACGACGTGCTCTTTGGTGAATCCAAACTCCTGCTGCAAGACCTTCAACGGGGCCGACGCACCGAAGGTCTTCATGCCGAGGATTTCTCCGGTGGTACCCGTGTAGCGCGCCCAGCCCAGGGTAGACGCCAGCTCGACCGCGACGCGCGCCGTTATCGATGGCGGCAGAACGCTGTCGCGGTACGCCTGCGCCTGCTGCTCAAACAACTCCCACGAAGGCATGCTCACCACGCGGGCGCGAATGCCTTCCGCCTTGAGCTGCTCAAAAGCCGATACGCAAAGCGAGACCTCGGTGCCGGTGCCCATGAGGATCACTTCCGGCTTGCCGCCGTCCGCATCGGCCAGTACGTATGCGCCCTTGGCCAAGCCCGAAGCCGGCGCATATTTCGTGCGGTCCAGCGTGGGCGGAGCCTGGCGCGAAAGAATCAGCGCCACCGGCTGACGCTTCATGCGCAGGATTACCTTCCATGCCTCGGCAACCTCGTTGGCGTCGCAGGGTCGAAGCACGACCAGGTGCGGAATGGCGCGCAACGAGATCAGTTGCTCAATCGGCTGGTGCGTCGGCCCGTCTTCGCCGACGCCGATGGAATCGTGGGTGAAGATGTGCGTGACCGGAATTTCCATCAGAGCGCTGAGCCGGATGGCGCCGCGCCCGTAGTCGCTGAAGATCAGGAAACCGGATCCGAAGGGACGCAATTTCGAAAGCGCCAGGCCGTTGAGAATGGCCGCCATGGCATGCTCGCGCACTCCGAAGTGCAGGTTGCGGCCCGCGTAGCTGCCGGCCTGAAAGTCCGCCGCGCCTTCGAAGGTGAGGCGAGTCTTGGTGGACGGCGACAGATCGGCAGATCCGCCGATCAGCCACGGAATCTTCTGCGCGACCGCATTGAGCACCTTGGCCGAGGAATCGCGCCCGGCTAGTCCCTTCGCATCGGCAGGAAACGCCGGTACGCTCTTCTCCCAGTCCGCGGGCAAGTCGCGCCGCTGCATCTGCTGGACTTCCTCGGCAAGCTGGGGATGAGCGCTTTCGTATTCCTTGCACTCGCCTTCCCACTTCTGGCGCAGTTCACGTCCGCGCTTCCCGATGCCTTGATGGAAGTGGTCATAAACGCCGTCGGGAACCAGGAACTTGGCGTCCTCCGGCCATCCGTAGGCGCGCTTGGTGAGCTTGATTTCCTCTTCCCCCAGCGGTTCCCCGTGCGCCGCCGGCGTGTCCTGCCGGTTGGGAGAACCGTATCCGATGTGGCTATCCACAATGATCAGCGTGGGCCGGTCTTTGGTGGTCTTGGCCGCCTGGAAAGCACCCTCGATGGCCGCGAGGTTGTTGGCATCGCCGACCCGCAGCACATTCCAGCCGTAGGCGGCAAAGCGCGCGCCCACGTCTTCGGTGAAGGTAATGCTGGTCGGGCCTTCGATGGTGATGTGGTTGTTGTCGTAAATCCAGCAAAGATTGTTCAGCTTCAGGTGGCCGGCGAGCGAAGCGGCCTCGCTGGAGACGCCTTCCATCATGCAGCCGTCTCCGCACAGGCTGTAAATGGAGTAGTCAAAGATGTCGAAGCCCTGGCGGTTGTAGCGGGCGGCCAGCCACTTGGCCGCGATCGCCATGCCGACGCTGGTCGCCACGCCCTGGCCGAGCGGGCCGGTGGTCGTTTCCACGCCCGAGGTCCAGCGGTATTCCGGATGGCCGGCGGCCCGGCTGCCAAACTGGCGGAAGTTCCGTATGTCGTCCAGCGACACGCTGGGCCCGCCGAGGATTTCGTAATCAGGATCGACCGCCTTGGTACCCGTCAGGTGGAGGACCGCATACAGCAGCATGGAGGCATGGCCGGCGGAGAGCACAAAGCGGTCGCGGTTGGGCCAGATGGGGTCTTCGGGATCGAAGCGCAGCACGCGTTGCCACAATGTGTAGACGGTGGGCGCCATCCCCATGGGCGTGCCGGGATGACCCGAGTTGGCTTGCTGGATGGCATCAATCGCCAGCGTGCGGATGGTATTGACGCACAACTCGTCAACGTTAACGGCAGTGACGGCTACATTTGCCATACTTCCCCTACAGAAAAATGGCTAAAGAACTAGACGCCGCCGAAGCCACCGCCCAAAACCAAAACGCGTTTATCCTCAGTGCGCATGGTCCCCACACGTTCCCTACGCGGCCACTGATTGTAGCGACGCAGCCGACCCCACGTGGACTGCGTCAATCAGGCTATGTGGAATTCCTCTCCGGTGAATTGGGTCGCGGGGCGACCCAATTGGCAGCCGGAGATTACACTGCTTCCACATAAAACAACGGACATCAAACCTACTTCTTCAGCGTGCGAACGAACGCGATCACGTTGCCAACATCGGCGTCGCTCAAACCCGCGGGCGGTTTCATCTTGCCCTTGCCCTGTGTGATGATCTTTTTCAGGTCGGCGTCGCCCATTTTCTGGACCTCAGGCGAACCCAGCGGTTGAATGGTCGTATTGAGCGCCTTGGCCATACCCGGGTTCCCTTCGCCGGTGGCGCCGTGGCACATCTTGCACTTTTTGTCGTAGACGGCGTGCCCGGCAGCGGCATCAGCGGCCAGCGCGGGCGTGATTGCAACCACCATCAGTACCAGCACTACGGCAGTGATACGTAACGCGTATTGACTCATGGTTCGTGGTCTCCTCGGTTAATTGAACAGACTTACTGCCCCACAGCTTTCTGCATGGCCCTCTCGTTGACGGTCTTCATGATGTCTTACACAAACAGCGTGCCATCGCTACCTTTGCTGTTCATCGCCTGACTGCTCCCGAGTATAAAACAACGGCGATGCCGAGGACGATCACGACCGTGAGCAAGAGCGCGCCAAAGTGTGTGCAGGTCTAGATCGCGCGATACAGTGCAAGACAATTAAACCAACTGGTACCCGTCGCGTTCCCCATCTTCGAGAAGCTAAGAAAAACAGACCCGGTTGGACACGCGGTGCTGAGCCAGACAAGAAAGCCGCTCGACCCACTACCTGGGTCCGAGCGGCTGCAAGAGGCCGGAGCAGCGTGTTAATCAGGAATGCGGGAAATTCCCAGGAACCTGAAAACCCGCCGGATCATTACACCCCATTTCCCGTGTTGCTTGACTGAAACGCCTCGGCGCGGTCAGGCGACTTGTTCCAGACCCGGCTTTGCCAGGCGGAATCCTGCCTTCTGCGCATCGTCGTGGAACATTTTCACCGTCGCCAGTGAATATTCGTCGAGGTTTTTGCCCACCAGTGCCAGTTTCCTTAAGACGTCGTGAGTGACGGTAATGACGTGGCACCCGATGGCGTCGGCTTGGAAGATGTTGAGGAGTTCGCGCGGGCTGGCCCAGATCAGTTGCAGGCGCTGATAGGGTTCCAAAATCTTGACCGCCTCGGTCATGAGCGGCACCGGGTCGCGGCCGGTGTCGGCGATGCGGCCGGCAAACACCGATACGTACGACGGACCATCCCCCAGGGACTCCGCCACTTCGCGCACCTGGTCCAGAGTCAGGAGTGCGGTCACGTTCAGCCGCACCCGGGCACGGGCCAGGCGCCGAATCAGGTGCACGGAACTCTCTCCGCGCGTATTGGTGACGGGAATCTTGACGTTGACCTGTCCACCCCACGACGCGATTTCCATCGCCTGCCACTCCATTTCTTCGAAGTCATCGGCAATCACTTCGAACGAAATCGGCCGATCGGGGATGGCGCACAGCAAGGTGCGGGCAAACTGCTCATAGTCGGTGAGGCCGGCGGCGCGCATGAGCGTCGGATTGGTGGTGAAGCCGCGGATCAGGGGGTTCTTGTACAGCTCCAGTGCGCCGGCAAGATCAGCGCCGTCGGCAAAGATTTGCACCTGCAGTTTTTCTAAGTTGGGATGCAAGGTAGACCTCCATTCCGCATGCGCCAAGCCGGCAGCGCAGGCCCGCGCACGCGCAAGCAAGTTGTTCGGTGATTGGGGATGGCAGCAGGCCACCGGCGGGCCGGTTGGCTACCCGCAACGATGGTCCGCTCCACGAGATGGGCAAACTGGGTCGAGTTCGGTCAGCGGACGGATTCCCACTTCATCGGGTTGCACTTCAATTCGGGATGCGATACCAGCAGGTGCCACAGCAACGCCTGGAACGACTCCGTATGCGGCGTGACCGTGTCCGGATTGACGGTGCGCACGACGATGGCGACGTCGGCCGCCCTGGCCGCGTATCCGCCGTCGCGGCCGACGATGGCGCAGACCAAGGCGCCCACCTGCTTGGCGTAGCGCACGGCGTGCACCAGGTTGGAACTGATGCGGCGCTCCAGGTCTCCACCCCCCACGGAAAAGACAAACACCATGTCGCCGGCACGCAAGCGGCTGCCGCGCAGCCACTGTTCATAAGCGCTGTCCCAGCCGTCGTCGTTGATGCGCGCCGTCAGCTCCGAAACGTTGTCGGTGACGCTGTAAGCCTCCATGCCGGCGATCTTGCGAAAGTCGCACACCGCGTGCGAGGCATGGCCGGCGCCGCCGCCGACGCCGACAAAGAAGAGACGGCCTCCACCGCGGCGCACCTGCACCAGCAGGCGAACCATTTCTTCCACCGAGGCTTGATCCAGCGCCTGCAGGATCTCGGCCGCTTCCTTCACGTATTGCGAGGTGTAGTTTTTGGGCATGATTCCTCCACTGCGGCTCGCTGCCGCTGTGCTTGGGACTGCATGGGATGTTCAGGCTGGGCGCAGACTCCGATCATGGTCCGTCAACGGCCATTCTCCCCTGTCGGAAGCAGTTCGACCGGTGTGCCCGCCATCGGCGCTCGCGCAGCTTCGGCGATGGTGCTGCCCGCCGCCGGATGCGAGTGCAACTGCGCCCGAAATTCAGCGAGCCTGCTGGCGACAAACGCGGCGAGTCGCTGCTTGAAACGCTGCACATCGAACTGCTCTGCATGGCGGCGGATGCCGAAGGCATCAAATTGCGGCTCCGATTGCTCAAACCTGAGCAGTGCTTCCATCAGGTCGTGCACCTCCTGCCGCGGGAAAAACACGCCGGTCGTGCCCGGCCGCCACGCCTCCCCAGGAAAGACACCCTGGACGGTGTCGAGCGCGCCACCACGGCCGTAGGCGATGACCGGCCGGCCGCACGCCTGCGCTTCGACCACGGTAATGCCGAAATCCTCTTCCCCGGGGAACAGCAACGCGCGGCAACGCCGGTAATGATCGCGGACGACAGCATCCGGTTGGTAGCCGAGGAATGTTACCGAGCTGCCCGCGAGCCGGCGGAGAGCTTTGAACTCCTTGCCTTCGCCAATGACGACCAGCTTGCGATTCAGGCGGGTGCAGGCGCTGACCGCGAGGTCGACTCGCTTGTACGGAGATAAAGCGCCGATCACCAGGTAGAACTCGCCGGGCCCGTTCGCCAACGGGAAAGCTGCGATATCGACCGGCGGAGGAATGACCGTCGCCCCACGGCGATAAGCCTTGCGAATGCGGGCGGCCACGGCCTGCGAAATGGCGACGAAGTAGTCGACGCGCGCCGCCGTGGCGTAGTCCCACTGGCGCAGGTAGTGGGCAACGGCCGAATAGAATACGCGCCCTACTGCCCCAAATGGCGCCTCGTGAAGGTAATCGTGGTACAGGTCCCAGATGTACCGCATGGGTGAGAGGCAGTAGCAGATATGGCAGGCGTCGGAGCGTGTCAGGACGCCCTTGGCTGGCCCCGCCTCCGAACTGATCACCAGGTCGTAGGCTCCGAGGTTGAACTGCTCCAGCGCGTGCGGCGCGAGAAATACCAGTTTCTGGTAGTGGCGACGGATACCGGGAAGGTGCTGCAGCCAGGAAGCGTACACGCGATGCGACGAGTAGGCCGGAGGCAGCGAGCGCCGATCCAGCACCAGCGTGAACAAATCAGCCTGGGGAAAAATGTCGAGCAGAGCATCGACGACGCGCTCTCCACCGCGCCGGTTCAGCAACCAGTAATGAACAATGGCAACACGCAAGTCGCCGAGGTGGACGGTGTTGTCCGCCAGCCTCAGTCCGGTTGGCAGGTCAGAAGAGCGCATGCGGCTGCTCCGGCTGCTGCGGTTCGTATTCCTGGCTGGTCTGCGCCGTCGAAGGCAAACCGTTCTTCGCCAGGCTGGTGTAGGTGGCGAGCAGCGAGGCCCTGGCCCGCTTAGCGTCAAAGTCTTCTGTGCTGGCGCGCGCCGCCATGCCCACGCGCAACAACTGCTGCGGGTGGTCCATCAGCGCGGTGATCCGGGCCGCAATGTCGGCAGGATCGCGTTCGACGTACCAGCCGTTGCGATCGTGGATCAGGACATCGCGGATGCCGTCGGTACGCGAGACGAGCAGCGGCAGGCCGGAGGCTGCCGCCTCCAGTACTACGGCAGGAAAAGCTTCGTACCGCGACGGCAAAACGAAAACGTCGGCGGCGGCGTAGATTCGATCCATGTTCCGCTGCCGGCCGGCAAAACGTACCTGCACTCCCAGCTTCCGTGCCAGGCGCCGGTACTGCCACTGGACTGCCGGCTGCGTCGCGCCCGCGACCAGCAGCTTCAACCGAGGCTGGCTGATGCGGGCCATCGCTTGCAGCACCAGATCGAGCCCCTTGCGGTGAAACTCGTTGCCGGCGAACAGCAGGACGAAGTCGTCCTCGCGGAGAGCAAATTCCGCACGAACCTCATGGCGGTAGCGGACGCGGTTGGCAGGATGAAATTTGTCGCGATCCACTCCCGGGGTTCTCACCAGGATGCGCCGGGGCGGAAAACCGTAAACGTCGCAGATATCCTGCTCGTTGCCCTGGGAAAGCGCAATCACCCAGCGCGTATGGCGGCTGGTGAACAGCCGGTCCGAGAGGCCGAGGGCGACATAATGAAACGGGTTCAGCCACTTCCGCAGGCGAGCCGGCAGTTTCCTGGGCAACTGCCAGTAAGAACGATGGCAGCTGTGCGCGGTCACCACGTCGCCCGCCAGCGCGCAACAGCCCTGCACGTTGACCAGGTCGAAGGATTGCCGGCGCAGTTGGCGCGTGACGTTCACCGCGAAGGTGAGCAGGCGGAGAAAATATGGGCCGGGCATCGCCCACACCTTGTGCAGCCGCACGTTGGCGGGCAGGGCCTCCCAGCGGTTGGCGAACACGTGCACCTCGTGCTCGGTGGCCAGCGATCGCGCCAGCTCCAGCGTGTAACTTTCCACGCCCTTGCCGCTGCTCAGATCGGGATGAACGATGGCGATGCGCACCAACCAGACCGTGGAGTTAAGCGGGTGCTGAGCAGCCCAGCCATTGCCCGGCACGCATGATGATTCTCTTACGCCGGCTCGTGGACCGTTTGTTGCACGAGATGCGTCATTGGCGGGTTGTGCCCATGGCCGGCCCGGTGGCCAGCGCCATGCACCACGCCAGCAGGCGCCGGCACTCGCGCACGCCCAGCGCACTCGAGGCCGTGACATAGATGAGGGCCGCGAGCAGGACGGCTGCGACGGTCGCCAGTCCGGCTTCCTCAGCCGCAGCCGAGTCGCGCACGCACCACAACAAGCCCTGCACCGACGCGATGGAGACGGCAGCGGCCAGCATCATCCTCGCTCCGCCGCACGCCAGCGGTCGCAGCCGCAGAGGCGCGTGCTGCCGCTGAAACAACCACGCCAGCATCAGGAACATGAGCGCCTGCACGGCCGACGTCGCCGCGGCAATTCCCACGAAGCTCCAATAGCGGGCCAGCAGGACGTCCAAGAGAAAGTTGGGCACCACGCTGGCGGTGGCGGCCAGCATCGGCATGTGAGAGTCGTGCAGGCTGTAGAAGCCTCGAATCAGCACCGTGTTTAAAGACAGGAACAGCAGGCCGGGCGCGAGCGCGGCAAAGGCGGCGCCGGTCGCCAGCGAATCGGCGTGGGTAAACGCGCCGCGCTCGAACAGAAGCCGCACCGTGGGAACACGCATCCAGGCGGCGATGGCGAGTGTGGGAACCATCACCAGCGACACCGCGCGCAAGGCCTTTTCCGTTCCTCCGGCGACCACCGTCGCATCGAACACCGCCGCCTGGCGCGCCAGGAACGGGTAGAACACCATCACGAAGGCGCCCACCACCAGGTTGCAGAACATGTTTCCCAGCCGGTTCGCGTAATCGACATAGGAGATCGCGCCCGGCGGAAGATAAGAGGCGACAGCGCGGTCCACAATCGGGTTCAAGCTGGTAATCGACGAAACCGCCAACATCGGAAGCAGGAAGCGGATCGCCGTCCCGCCGTAGTAGGAAAGAGGGTGCGGCAGAGGGGTCCGGTGTCGCCGCAAATTCCAGAACAGCGGCAGCAACAGGCCCACCTGCACCACGTAGGCGGCGCTGTAAGCGATGGCGAGGCCGTGGATGCCCATCCGGCCGCGCAGCCACCACAGGCAGAGCGCCAAAACCACCGCGCCGATCGCCGGCGTCAGCGTGCGGCAAACATAATGGCCGCGCGCGTAGTGGAAGCCGGTGAGCAATCCGAAGACCGGGCTGAGCAGCAGGATTGGCGCCAGCAGTTGCGTCAGCCGCGCCGCCGCCACGCGCGCCGCCGGGGAGAGGCCGCGCCCGACCAGGGCAACGACGGAGTCGGCGCACAACAGGTAAAGGGCCGCGATCAGGCAGAACGTCAGCACGGCGAGTTGCAGCAGAACCGCTTGCAGCGTCCAATCGCTGCCCTCCTTCTCCGCGCGCGCACCCGTGCCCAGGGCCACGAAGCCCTGCTCCGCGGTGTTTTCTACCAGACTGCTGAGGCCGAAGGGGATGCTCGACGCCACAAAGAAGGCATCCATGACGGCAGAGGCGCCAAAGGCGCGGGCAATCACCATGAATTTCGCCAGGTCCGCCACGCGCGCCAGCAGCAGGACAGGCATCAGCGCCACGCTCTGGCGCGCCACGCTGGCAAAGGTTGGCCAGGGCCTGCCGGGCTCGAGCGCCGCCGCGGCCGGGGCGCGATCGTCGCTCACGCCAGATCACCGTCAACCGCTTGCGGCCGTGCGCTGGGCGAGCCTCGATAGGTCGCTGCCATCAGGAGTCCGATGAAAATGAAGTTGATGTGCCCGCGTTCGGTGGCGAACCACTCGCCCAGTTCGGCCGTGATGTATACGAAGAAGGCAAACAGCGTGACGGTGACGCGGTCCAGCGGCTGCCGGCGCATGACCTGGAACGATTGTTGCAGCAGGACGTACATGAGATAGAGGAAGGCGGCGTAGCCAACCACGCCCTGCTCCGCCAGCTTGCCGAGCGGCCACTGCTCCGTCGCCAGTGCGCTGTAGCCTCCGGTTTCCCGGCTGGCAATGTAGCGTTCCGACACGGCGCGGAAGTTCTTGGGGCCGATCCCCAACCATGGATTAGCAACGAACAGCTGCCAGCAGGTCTGCACCAGCCGGTACCGCGCGTAGCCCTGCGTACCGAGCTCCTCGTAGCGCAGCGCCTGCTCAATCTTGCCGGCGGCGATCTCCCGCACTGGCGGAAGGCTGAGGGACGCAGCGGCGATCGCGATAAACAACAGGACCGCAGCCGCCGCTCGCCGGCTCCAGCGTGTCGCCGTCAGAACCAGGATGGTCGCCGTCAGCGCCAGCCATTGGCTCCGCTTGCCGGAAAGTAGCAAGCCGGCAATCAGGCCAATGAAGGCAGCCAACCACGCCGACTGGTGCAGGGGGCGGGGTTTGGCGAGGAGCTGCGTATAGGCAATCATCGCTGCCCATCCGAGCAACAGGCCGAACAGATACGGACTGCTCAGGGTTCCTGCCATCAGCGGCTCACGTCTGGCGGCGGCATCGGCGACAAGGTATTGCACCAGGCCCAGCGCCAGCTCGCCCAGCGCCACGGCGACGAAGAAGCGGTAAAAGGCGAGCGCGCTCTCCAGCCGCTCCAGGCCTTGGGCGACAATGCGGGCAAGGATCCAGAATTCTAGCGTCTGCACGACCGCGACGAAGCCGGTGCCGCGGTCGAGCGCGAAGACCGCACTGATCAGGGTGGCCGCAGTTACAACGCACAGGCCGGTGTCGATGCGCGACCACGGCAGCCACGGCGAACGCCACAACAGCTTGCGCGCGACCTCGGCAACCAGCGCCGCTACGAATACGGCGTCGGCAAAGGTGACGTGAAACCAGCCTGCGCTGGCCAGGCCTGCTCCCAGTTCGGAGTGGCTGACTACCAACAGGCCGGTGGCGCAGATCGCAAGCAATAGAAGATAGGGCAGAGCGGCCGGCCGGAGAAAGCAGATCGCAGGCACCACCAGCACGCTGGAGATCAGAACCACGGGGGAGATCACGATCGAGGCCAGCACGACCGCCATCCATACGGTAACGGCCAGCAGCAGAAGAACCGAGCTGGCGGGAACGGTTTCAGTGGCGCTGCTCAATGCCGGGTTCACCGATGCTGCCTGGAGTGAGGCGCCAGCGAGCTCCTCCGGCAGATTGGATCGGTCGCAGCAAGCTCGGGGTTCGTTCTCGCCTGTCGCGCCGCTGCCCCAGCCTGCCTGAGACTCGTCCACAAGAGTTTCGCCCCGCGCAGCCCGACCGCTTTGCCGCAACCGGCAATTTCCGGCAACAGTCGCGCGAGAAACAGGGGAAAGTACCGCCACGGAAAATTCTTCAGGAAGAAGTAGGCCTCGTAATAGAAGAGCCACCGGTAATGCGCCGCCGGGTCCGACACGCGCGTTCCGCCCGCCTCGGATTTCAGGTGCACGACGGCGGCGGAAGAGTCGTACAGGACGCGCAGCCCGGCACGCTTCATGCGCAGGAAGAGGTCCGTCTCCTCGCGCCCGGTGCAACGCGGGTCGAATCGGCCGACGACTTCAAAAACCTGCCGGCGGAACGACATGTTGCAGCCCTTGGCAAAGTCCACATAGCCGGTCCCCTCCACCGTCCAGTCGTGCCAGATCGCCCCGCTGGCGCTGAACTGGGCGACAATGCGGTTGCCGACGCGACCGCTCACGGCCCGGCCTGTCAACCTGGTTTTCAGGTTCTGACCGAGCACCAGCAAGCGAAAAATCAGCCTCTTCCACCGGGCGCGCTGCACGCTTTTATCTGCCAGGCTGGAACCGCACACGCGTTCTCCGCCGGCGACGGCCATCACCTGGGGATCGCAGTAGCGGCGCGCGTGCGCGGCGATCCAGTCCTGGCAGGGAACGATGTCATCGTCGCAGAACAGAATCATGGCGCCATGACTGCGGTCGAGGCCGAGGTTGCGGGCGGAAGAAAGATTGGGCTGCGCCGCCCGCACATACTGCACGCACGCCAGCAACTCGTGGTCAATCCCCTCGCCCCAGCCGGGCTCCGTCTGGTCCACCACGATTACTTCCAGGTTGGGGTAGCCCTGGTTCAGGATGTGCCGGAGTGTATCGCACAGGAGTTCGCGGCGGCGGTAGGTGGCAATGATCACCGACACGGCGAGGGGTTCGGCGCCGAAACCAACCTCATCGCCGATGGCTGTGGCTGCTGTGACCACCGGTTCCGTTCAGGAATGCACCGCCGAATTCGATGCCGAGGCGGCTTGCCTTTGCCGCGCCCACATCTCCGACTGTTGCCAGTCGGCGAAGGTGTCGAACTTCAGCACATGACCGCCGTAGCAGAATGCGTACAGCGGCGCCTCCGTCCGCAGCATGCGGGGAAACACGTCGCGGCTGAAATCCGGCGTCCCGCCGGCGGGAATGTGTTCGAAGATGTCCGGCTCCAAGACGTAGATCCCGGCATTGATGTAGTGGCTGAAGGTTTGCTCCGGCGTGGGCTTCTCCAAGAAGCGGGTGACGCGTCCGTCTTCGGCCAGGCCGACAATTCCGCACGAGCTGGGATCCTCAATGCGGCACACCGCCATGGTGGCCACGGCCCGGCGCGCCGCGTGGAAGTCCACGATCTCCCGCAGCCCGCAGTCGCTCTGGTTGTCGGCATAGATCACCAGGAAGCGAGCATCGCCCAGCACGGGGCGCATTTGCCGCACCGCGCCGGCAGTCCCCAGCAGGGCCGGCTCGCGCGCGTACTCGATGCGGACGCCCCAGCGGTCGCCCGAGCCGAAATAGCCGGTCACCTTCTCCGCCAGATGCGACACGTTGATCACCACGTCCCGGATTCCGCGGGCGCTGAGTTTGTCGATCCAATGTTCCAGCAAGGGCTTGCCGGCAAATTTCAACATGCATTTCGGCGTCCGGCGGGTCAGGGGCCGCAGTCGCTCACCGCATCCGGCAGCCAGCAACATCGCTTTCATCATCCTCACCGCGCCGCCGCGCCGGCGTGGCGCTCCTGAAAATAGGCGGCGGTTTCCCGCAGCCCGTCCGCCAGCTTGACCTCGGAATGCCACTGCAGTTGGCGCGCCGCCTTGTCGACGTTCAGGTAGCAGTGATCGATCTCTCCCGGGCGCTTGTCCAGGTAGCGCGGCGTGAATGGAGAGATCCCGATCGCCGCGCGCACGGCCTGGAAGACCTCCTCGTCCGTGGTCGGCACTCCGGTGGCGATGTTGAACATCTCGCCATTGCCGAGCCGCAACGCCTGCACGTTGGCCCTCGCCACATCGCTCACGTAGATGTAATCCCGCGTCTTGGCGCCATTGCCGAAAATCCTGGGCGTCTCGCCCGCCAGCATCTGCTCGCAGAAGATCGCCGCCACGCCCGCTTCCCCTTGCGAACTCTGCCGCGGGCCATAGACATTGCCGTATCGCAGTACGACATAGTCCAATCCGTAGAGGACCCGGTAATTGAAGAGGTAGTGCTCCACCGTGTGCTTGCTGATGCCGTACGGAGTGATGGGCCGGATCGGGTGCTCCTCCGCGATCGGCACCGAGAGCGGCTCGCCGTAGGCCGCGCCGCCGGTCGAGGCGTAGATGAAGCGGCGGATGCCGAACTCCACCGCCAGGTTCAGCAGGTGGAGCGAGCCCAGGATGTTGACCTCGGCGTCGAACACCGGCTCATGGACCGCGCGGCGCAGGTCCATCTGGGCGGCATGGTGATTGATGTAGTCCGGCTCTTCCGCCTGGAAGATGGAGCGCATGGCGGCGGAGTCGCGGATGTCCGCCTCGTAGAATCGCGCTCGCGGGTTCAGGTTCGCCCTGCATCCGCGCGACAGGTTATCCACCACCACGACTTCCATGCCAAGCTCGACGTAAGCGTCGACGATGTGCGACGCAATGAATCCGGCGCCGCCGGTCACCAGTGCTTTCATGTCTGCCTCCTGGAGGATTGATTCATCACCACTCAGCCCAGCTGCTTTCATGAATCCGATGCTCGTCGGGAGCGATCGTCAGGGACGACAACCGGCTGGTTGCGGTGGTGGCTCTGCCGCTGGAGAAACTCGGCGCGCCAGAAGTCCAGAATATCCGCCAGCGTCTGTTCCAGAGCGATGCGCGGTTCCCAGCCCAGCTGGCGCAGCCGCGTGTTGTCGCCCACCAGCACGGCAGCGTCCAGCGGCCGTGCGCCGGTGGCTTCGAAACGGAGGCGCAACGGCTTGGACGAAAGCTTGGCCATGCCCATCAGGGCGGCAGCGATGCCAACGCCTTTCCCGGTGCACACGTTGTAGACCTCGCCCGGGCTGCCGCGCTCCGCGATGAGCGCGATGGCCGAAGCGGCGTCGCGCACGTCCAGGATGTCGCGCACCGTGGACTGCCGCCCCACATCGAGGCCATCGGCAAGGCCGTTCTCCGCCGCCACGATGCGCTGCGCAAAATCTACAAAAACGTTGTGCGCGCGGCCCGGACCCACGACAAAGAACGGCCGCAGGCGAATCACCTTGATCTTGTAGGCACGGCCATAAACGTCGGCGAGCATTTCGGCGGCGGCCTTGCTCGCCCCGTAAGGGCTGTCGGGCCGCAGCGGGCTGGCTTCGTCCAGCGGCCGATCCAGAGATTGCCCGTACTCGGCACTGGAGCCGAAGACCACAACCAGCGCCTCGGGACATCGACGGCGCACGGCTTCGAGCAGGTGAAGCGTGCCCAGGACATTGACGCGGAAAGCGCTTTCCGGATCTTCCCAGGACCGGAGCGGCAGGCTCTGTGCGGCCAGATGGAAGATCCGCTCCGGGCGTGCCGCCTCGACCGTCGTGCTCACGGCGGCAGCCTCACTAATATCGCAATGCGATACACTCATCCTGCCGTGCAGAGGCCGCAGGTTTTCCGCCGAGCACGCGTAGGTGCCGTGGACCTGATCGCCGCGAGCCAGCAGGTGCTCGGCAAGGTGCGGACCGATGAGGCCGCTGCAGCCCGTGATCAGCGACTTCATCCGCCCACCGTCTCCGCTAATTCGCAGGCGAGCGAGACGCGCTCCCCGCGCTGCGCCGACTCGTAGGCCGCAAACACAACGCGCAAGGCTTGGACTCCATCGCGTCCGTCGCCGATGGGTGCCTTGCCGGTCATGATGGCTTCCGTGAATACCTTCCACTCTTCCTGCCAGGACACGTCGCCACCGCGAAATTCCGTTACGTTGCAGGCGAAGGGGCGGTGGAAGGCAGTTTGCCCGGCCATCAACTTCTCGGTTCCGTAGCCGCCGCCGAGTCCTTCGACCGCAACGTAACCGTCTTCTCCATAGACTTCAAACCTGAACAAGTTCTTCCACTGCGTCAGGCTGGAGTGCAGGCTGGCGGGAGTGCCGTCGGCGCCTCGGCAGGTCACAAAAGCGTTGTCTTCCAGCGGCGCGATCGGCCAGTAGCGGGTTTGGACCACCGCGGTGACGTCCTGCAGTTCACCGAGGAACCAGCGAAAGAGATCGATGACGTGGATTCCCTGCTCCATCAAGTGGCCGCCGCTGACGACGGCGGGATCGGCGCGCCATTCCTTCTCGTACCCCGGCCGTCCGCAGATGCCGTAAGCGGCCCGCAGAAACACCGGCCGGCCAATCGTGCCCTGGTCGAGATGTTGCTTGGCCGCGGCGACGGCGGGATGGTGCCGGTGATTGAATCCGCACTTCAGCACCAGGCCGCGTTGCGCGGCCGCCGCGACCATCGCCTCGCCTTCCGCTACCGTGCGCGCCAGCGGCTTTTCGCAGAGCACGTGCTTGCCTTCGCCGAGAGCGGCCAGGGCGATCGGCGCATGCAGGTCCGGCGGCGTGCAGATGACCACGACATCAACGTCCCGCCGGCGCACTGCCTGGTCCCAGCCGGCGCCCGCAGCGCATCCCATGCGCGCCGCCAGCGGCTCGGCGGCGGGCAACTCCCGCGCCGTAATGACGGCCAGCTCCGCACCGCGCACTGCTTGCAGCGCCTGGGCTCGCCGTGTGCCCTGCAAGCCGGCGCCGATGATGGCTACTCGCATAGCGCCACCTCCTTCTGGGCACGGCCGCCAATCGCTGGCGGCAACTTGGATCCGCGCCCCACATCGCAATAGGTAAATCCCAGCGCGCGCATCTGCTCTCCATCCAGCAGGTTGCTGGCATCAATCACGATCCGGTTCCGCATCAGCTTTCCCATGCCGCTGAAATCCAGTTGCCGGAACTCGGGCCAGCCGGTGACGATCACCAGCGCGTCGCTATGGCTGGCCGCGTCTTCCGGCCGGGCGCAGACCTCGATGGCCTCTTCGCCGCGCAGTTCTTCGGCGTCAGCCTTGGGATCGTAGCCTTTCACGCGGGCGCCGCCGGCATGCAGGGCCTGCGCGATCTCCAGCGCGGCGGAACGCCGCAGCGTGCTGGTGCCGGGCTTGTAGGTCAGTCCCAAGATGCCGATCGTCAAGCCGGCGAGCGAGCCGAAGATGCTTCCCAGCCGCCGCGCCACCAGCCGCCGCTGCTCTTGGTTCACCGCCAGCACCGCGTCCACCAAATGGGTCGGATGCCGGGCGGACCGGCCGACTGCCTGCAGGACGCGCAGATCGCGCGCCAAGGTTGCTCCCGCGAAACCGACACCGCCGGGACGCAGCGGAGCACGCGGGCTGACACGCCCGTCCAGTTGCAGCGCCGCCGCGACCTGCTCGGCATTGGCGCCGGCTGCATCGCACAGGTTCGCCAGCTCGTTGATGTAGCTCACGCAGGTGGCGAGATAGGCGTTGATCGCGTGCTTGGTCATCTCGGCGCTGCGCAAGCTCATCCGGATCTTCGGCGCCGGCAGCGGCTCGTAGAGAGCCTCGACGCGATCCTGGGTGCGCCGCTGCTCCGCGCCGATCACCACCATGCTGGGGTGCCGGAAGCAGTCCAGCGCGCTTCCCAGGCGAAGATTTTCCGGGACGCAGGCCAGTCCGAAAGGGCGCGCCGGGTCGGCGGCCCCGATCATGCGGTCCAGCCGCTCGCAAGTGCCCACCGGCACCTGGCTGCTGACGATGACGACCGCCTCGGGTTTTAGCCAAGCCGCCATGGTTTCGGCTGCCCGGAATACGGTAGTCAGATCCACCTCGTCCTGATCGTTCACCGGGGTGTCGAAAGCGAGCACGACGTAGCGGGCGCCGTGCAGGGCCTCCGCATAATCGGTGGTGAAGTGCAGGTGTCCGGCGGCCAACTGCTCCCGGAGCGCATCTTCCAGCCCGGGCTCGAACAGCGGCGGGTTCCCGGCTCTCAGGCGCTCGATGCGCTGGGCATCGTCGTCGACCCCGATAACCTCGAGACCCAACTCAGCGAATCCGACCGCCGAGACGGTCCCCAGATGCCACAAACCGATAACGCATACGCGGTTAGGCATGGCGGCTGGCGGCCTCCTCATGGATGATTTCTTGTTGGTCCGCTTTGCCCAAGTAGCGGCGGGTGGCAATCCGCACCGCTTCGGTGGCCGTATGGCGGGCGCTCCAGCCGAGGCGGCGCATCTTCGCGACGTCCATGAAAACCTGGGGCTGATCCCCCGGCCAGCCGCGCCTTCCGCCGGTGAAGCGCCGGCGCACGTGCGGCAGTTGCATCTCCTGGCAGACAATGTTGGCGATGTCGGTGACGCGTGTGGTGCTGCCGGTCCCCAAGTTGAACACCTCGCAGCACGGCGTGCAGTGTTGCCAGGCGAAGAGCATGCCGTCGATGACTTCTTCCACCAGAATGTAGTTCTTCTCCGCCGTGCCATCGCCCAGGATTTCCAGCTCCGTGGCATCGCGCTGCAGCTTGTGGATGAAGTCGTAAATCACGCCGTGGCTCATGCGCGCGCCCAGTACGTTGCCGAAGCGAAACATCCACGCCTGCAGTTCGAACGTTTGGCAATAGGCACTGATCAGGGCTTCGGCCGCGACTTTGCAGGCGCCGTAAAGTGAAACCGGAAGCAGCGGACCGTAGTGCTCGCCGGCCGGCGGCCGGACGATGTCGCCATAGACAGCGCCGCTGGAGGCAAACAGCAGTTTCCGGGCGCCGCTGGCGAGCATGGCTTCCAGGACGCCGTGCGTCGCCAAAATGCCGTGTTGCACGTCGACGCGCGTCGATTGCGCGCCGATTTCCATGTCGGTGTTGGCCGCCAGGTGCCAGACAATGTCGTCTTCCGCGAGAATCCGCCGCAGCCGAGCGCTGCGACGCACATCGAGTTCATGGAACTGCAGGCGCGGGTGCGACCGAATCCGGCGCAGCCATTCGGTCTGGCTGTGGCGCAGGTTGTCGACGATGGCGACATGCTCGCCGCGGGCCAGCAGGGTCTCCGTCAAATGGCTTCCGATGAAGCCGGCGCCGCCGGTAATGACGTGGCGATACTTGCGCTCTGCCATGGCGATCTCAGCCGGCTCAAGCAAGCTAGCCGGCATGGGCGACAACCGCTTTCCATCGCCGGGCGAGCATCTGTTCGAGTTCCGCCAGACCGGAGAACGATCCGATCTCATAGAACCGCTCGGGACTTGGATAGGCGCCCAGCAGGCCCTTCGTCGCCAGCTCTTGCTGGAGCACGTTGAGCCCAACCGGGCTCTGCTCGGGAAGCATCGCCAGCGTCGATTTGCGCAGCACGGTCGCGCCGGCATCGATGTACGCCATGCCGGGACAACGCGCGGTCTTGCTGTAGGCGGCGACGCGGTCGTGGATGACGAGCACGTTGCTGCGGTCCCAGCGATCCTGGTTGCGGTAGACCACCATGGTCGCCGGCAGGCTTGAGCGGCGGGCATGGCGGAAGAGATCGGCGTAATCCAGCGGCAGGTAGGAATCGCCGTACAGCACGACGAAGTCCTCCGCCAGCAGCGGTTCGGCCTGGCGGAGCGCACCGCCGGTTCCCCGCAAGGTGTCGCCCTCGCGGCTGTAGGCGAGGTGCACACCGAAGTTGGCGCCATCGCCGAAGTAACTTTCGAGCTGGCCGCCCAGGTAGCCGACGCACACCACGATGTCGCGGATCCCGCAGCCCCGGAGCAAACCTAGCTGGTGCTCGAGAAACGGTTTGCCGGCGATGGGCAGCATCGCTTTGGCCAGGTTCGCCGTCAGCGGCCGCAGCCGCATCGCCAACCCTCCCGCCAGGATCGCAGCTTGCACTGCTAGTAGGCTCCTTCAGCGGCGATGACCTTCCAAACCGTACGCGCGACAATCCACCAGTCCATCCCGGGCGAGCGATGGTTGACATAGAACAGATCCATGGCAATGCGCTCCTCCCGCGTCGTGGTTTGACGTCCCATCACCTGCCACAAACCGCTGACTCCGGGCTTGACGGACAGAACTTTCTCCAAGGCCGGACCGTAGCGCGCAGCTTCCACGGGCGACAACGTCCGCGGGCCAACCAGGCTCAGCGTGCCGCGTACCACGCTCGCCATTTCCGGCAACTCGTCCAGACTGTAGCGGCGCAGAAACCTGCCGACGCGCGTGATGCGAGGGTCGTTCATCAGCTTGAAATTTCGTTCGAATGCCCGGCGTAGCGCGGCGTCGCGCTCCAGCTGTGCGGCGGCATCGATCTGCATGCTGCGGAATTTCCAGTACGTGGCCACTTTTCCCGGAGCCGCCAGGTACTGCTGGCAATAGTGCACCGGCCCGCCATCATCGAGTTTGATGGCCAAGGCGATCAGCGGCCACAGCAGCAGGGTCACCAGACAGCCCATCGAGCCCAGCGCGATGTCCATCAGCCGCTTGCTCACGCCCTGCAGGGCGGCAACTCTCGGCGAGGCACAAGCGGGCCGCGGGCCCAGAAAATCATGTTGACCGCGGCTTCGCCAAAACGATGGAAGTGGCTTGCCGTAGGTGATCAATTCCACGCCGCGGGCAAGCTCGGCCGCAACTTCCTCGTCGAGTCGCCCTGCGGGAACGATCGCCACGTCCGGGCGGAGGCGCCGCACCAACCTGGGCAGATCGGAAACGCTGCCCAGGCAGGGCAGCGCGCCCGCCGTCGCTGGGGCGCGGGAGCTGTCGACATACCCGAGCAGGTGCAGACCGAAATGGCGCTGCGTCCGCAGCAGGTTTTGCACCTCGAGGGCGGCGCGGCCACCGACCACAATCGCGCGTTGCCGTCCCCGATCGTGTTTCCACAGGTATTGGAATCCGCCGCGCAGGAGTGCGCGGCAGGTTGCCGCCGCCAGCATGGCGACCGCCAGCGCTAGCAAAGTACGTACGGGAAATCCGATGACAACGATTGCGCTACCCAGCAACAGAGTTATCAGCAGAGACTTGAACAGGATTTCGAACTCCCGCTCCGGGCGCAGCCGATCCAACGGCTTATACCCTCCACCGGCCAGGATGCTGACCTGAAACACTGCCGCCAGCCAACTCCATCGTCCCCGGTTCAACATCAGCATCACCGCCAGTACCGCGGCGGCATCGATGGCGATCATCAGTGCCGTCTTGAGCCTGGCACTCGCCACCAGTGAGCCGAGTCGTCGGTGCGCTTTGCCGTCCAGCGCGACGCTGCGCCAGGGGTGTGCCCGTACCAGTGCCGGCGCTGGCTCGACGCCGGCGACCGGGTGCAGTCGACTGCTCATGCTGCCCCCCGGAGAATCAATTGCGCAGCTTCCGACAGGTCGCGAACCTGAATGTCAGGACGGGCACCATCCTTGGCCATCAGCTGGCAGGCTTCGCACTTCCATCGCCCGACGAAGATGGTGCGGCAGCCCGCCGCATGCCCGGCCTCGATGTCGGTAAAGCTGTCGCCGACCATGAACGATCTGGGCAAATCCAGCGACCAGTCGCGCGCCGCCGCGCGAAGCAGGCCGCAACCGGGCTTGCGGCACTCGCACACCTGGCGCAGAGCTTGGATCTTCGCTTCGGGATGGTGCAGGCAACAATAGATCGCGTCCAGGCGAGCCCCGCGGGCTCGCAACATTCGCGTCATGCGGCCATGGATTTCGCGCAACGCCCGGCGGGTGAGGCTTTTCTTCGCGATTCCAGGCTGGTTGGTCACCACAATGACTTTGAACCCAGCCTGGTTGAGCAGGCGGATGCCTTCGGCGGCGCGCGGCAACAGGCGGAATTGGCGTGCGCAACGGGGTGAGTCAATCAGGCCGAGCTCGCGGTAATAGACAATCTCGTTGATGACGCCGTCTCGGTCGAGAAACACGGCTTTCGCCAGCACGCTCATGGCCGCACGTAGGGCTGGTTAGCGCCCGCTGCCGGCAATCCCAAGGGAGCTGCCGCAACCTCGGGCGTGGCGACGGGCAGGTCGACTTTTACCGGTACGCGAACGATGACTTCCTTCAGCCGCATGACGTGCTGCCAGCACTTGTCGATGGGCATGCAGTTCACCAGCACCTTGCTACCCTCGTAGTCGAGACGGAAGCGCAGCTCGACGAGGCCGGCAGCGCTCATCGCCTCACGCAGTCGCGCCTTGCCGTTGTCGCAATACACCATGAGAAAGCCGCCGCCGCCAGCGCCGGAAATCTTCCCGCCGACAGCCCCGTTCTTTCGCGCCAATTCGTACCAGGTGTCGATTTGCGGGTTGGAGATGCCGTTCGACAGGTGCTTCTTCGATTGCCAGTGAACGTCGAGCAACTCCCCGAAGCGGTGCACGTCGCCGCGCACCAGCGCGCTCTGGATTTCCAGCCCGATCGCCTTGATCCGGTGCAGGCTCTCGACCACCACCGCATTGTCCCGCCGAACTTCACGGCTCTGCTGGCCGAGGATGGCGAGAGCGTCACGCGAAACCCCGGTGTAGAAGAGCAAAGTGTTGGACTCGAGCGCCTCCAAAGTTTCTGGATGCACGCGGAGAGCGTCCACCTGCACCTTCCCGCTCGCGTCAATGTTGAGCGTCGTCAACCCGCCGAACGCCGCCATGTACTGGTCCTGCTTGCCGACCGGCTTGCGCAGCAGGTCCAGTTCAATGTGGCATGCCTCTTCGGCCAGTTGGTCGGGCCCGACGGGGCGCCCGAGCAGCGTGTGCAGGCCGTTGAGCAAACCGATGAGATAACAGCCCGAGGAACCCAGGCCCGTGCCGGAGGGGATGTCGGCGATGGACACAATCTCGATCTGCTGCGCGACGCCCAGAAATTCCAGGGCGGCGCGGGCCAGCGTGTGGCGCACTTCCGAGGGCCCTCGGCAGACCTCATTCTGGGAGTACCGAACCTGAATGCAGTCGCTCAGCAGCGGCGTGTTCAGGCTGATGTACATGTACTTGTCAATGGCCATGCTGAGAATGAAACCGCCGTACTTGCTGTAGTAGCTGGGAAGATCGGTGCCGCCGCCGCCCAGCGTCAGGCGAAATGGTGTCTGCGTGATGATCATGCGTTCCTCTTTCCGGCAACTGGACAGCGCTTATGGCGCAGGAGCTCGCCTCGGCTGCACGCTGCGCCACACCTCGTCAGCGAGCAATTTGTAAGGATCGGTGGCTACCCGTGCCGCCCAAGCCCGGCGTGCCAGGCGCCAGCTCAGGACGGCCATGACCGTGAGAGCGAAAGTGAGGACACCGATGACCGCTCGCGGTGGGAACGATTTGCTTTCCGGCGTCTCCGCCGGGTCCACCATCCGCAGGCTGACCGTCTCCCTCGCCTCTTCGATCTTGGCCAGCTCGTACTGGTGCGTGAGCAGCTCGAAAACCGTTTGCTGAGTCTTGGCCTGACGGTAAAGCTCGGCGTACCGCAATCCGATCAGCGGCAGTTGCCGCAGCGAAGGGAGCTCATGCGTATGGCTGCGGCCGGCGTTTTCCAGGCGCCCGAGTTGCCGGCGATATTCCGTGACTTTGGCAGTGGCGGCCAGCACGCGACTGTTTTCCGCGCCATAGATCTGCTTGAGGGCCTGCAGTTCGGATTCCGCCACAATCAGTTGTCCCTGCACGGCTGCGGTCGCAGTGAGCATCGCCTTGGCCTGCTCGGAGATGTCGAGGGTCACGTTGCTACTGGAGAACTGGCTGAGGGATAGCTCCGCCGCCGCCAGTTCCACGCGCACTTCCCGCAGACGTCCCTCGATGAAAACCCGCTCCCGGTGCGCCGCCCCAACGTTCAGCTCCGAGGACCTCCGGTTGAGTTCCTCGGCGTAGGCGGTGGCGATATCGGCGGCGCGCCGCCGGTCGCCGTCCACCACGCTGAGGGTGACGATGCCGCTTTTCTTTTCCTCCGCCAGGTCGGTGTTTTTCTCCAGCACGCGGCGCGCTCCTGCCCAGAAGCGCTGGCGGTAAACACGCCGCAAATCGAAGCGGTTGATAATGCGGTTTTCGATGGTGTGGCTGCGCGCCAGGCCCACGAAATATCCCGCGGCGGTGGCGATGCCAACCAGATCGGAGACACTATTGCCGGGCAGCTCGCGGCTCGCCGCCAGGCCGGCGAGCGTGGATTTCGCCAGTACGCCTCCCTGTTCCGGGACGAACCTCACCTCGGCTCGATAGCGCACCGGCACCAGGAATGCCAACGAGACTCCGGCGACTACGCCAGCCACGGCGCCACGCCACAGGTATCGCCGGTCCTGCCACAGGATCCGCAGCCACGCCGCCAGGCGCGCCGGCGCCGCGGCGGAGGGCGCCAGCGCCTCGGTCTCCACGGCCGGCGGTGACACCGCAGCGCTCAACATGAATGCCGCGTCACGGTTTCGTCAGGAAGATACAAGGTCGTTTACCGGCTGAGTCGCCAGTGGGGCCGGTAAGTCAGCTGCAAAGAGAATGCGATGTTGGTTTGCCGGCCCGGGGCCAGCGCCGGATAGGTCCAAGTCTCGTGTTGCAGCCACGCATCGAGGAGAAGATTGCGGCCGCGGGAAATCGTCGCGCGCATGGATAAATCCTGCAGCTTCCCGCCACCGGGCACAAAATCGCTCGCCACCCGCCCGCGCCGGTAGCCGAACTGAACCGTACTTTCCCCGGAAATCCAGTATGTGCTCCACACCTGCAGACCTCGTCCCTCGCGGCCAACCCAGTTGCCCATGAGGTTTCCTTTGTTTTGGTGGGAGTCGCGAAACGCGCCGTTCCAATAGATAAACCTGCCACCCAAGCTGCGGCCGGTGGGCACATCGGTGTACGGCGCTTCGATGCGGAAGTCCAAGCGGCGCAGTCCCGGCACGCGTACCAGGTAGATACCGGGGTTCATCGCTGCCCGGCGCGGAGCTGCCAGCGGAGAAGGATCGTCGTCGACTAAGGAATCGCTGTACAGAACCAGCCAGTTGCGGAGCTTCGGCAGCCGGTAGCTGAAGTCGAAGCCGCCGCGCCGGTCGCCCGGGTCCTGCGTTTGTCCCGGATAATCGCCGGCACTGAACACGCTGCGGTAGTAACCCCGCCAGCTGATGGGCACATTTCCGCCGCCGAAGATGGTGATTTTGGAGAACCCAAGCTCCAGGTTCGGCGTCGGCTTGAGGCTGATCTTTTGTCCGGCGATATACGGGTGTGCGGGGTAGCGGTGGCCCTGCAGGCGACCGAGAAAACTCTCCCAACGAACCGGCCCCAGGCGACGCAGTGGGCCGGGCAGCAACATCGGGGAGACCCGGCTGAGGCGCAGCATATAAAAAGGTTCTGCGTTGTTGCTGAACATGAGCGGTCCACCGCGGACGGAACTCCACCATAGGGACTGCTTGCCGAACACGATCTGGGTGTCCCCAAGGTTCAGGGCGACATAGGCCTCCAGCAAGCGAAACTGCTGCCGGGCGGGAATCGCCATTGCCGGCAGCGGTTCGGCAGCGTCCAGGTTCGCGATCAACTGCCGTACCGCCGCCGACAAGGGCGGCGTACGCGGTGCTTGTTGGTACTCGCCGCGTACATAAACCGTGACCGGTCCAGCTTCGCCGTGGCCGCTGAATCCGCCCTGCAAGTTCGCCGATCGACCATACGGCCGGCCGTAATCGTTGATCACCGTCTGCCCAAAATGATAGCTGTCGGCCAGCGGCGGCCCGCTGATTTGCAGCCAGCGCGCGTACAGCGACTCCAATTCCACATCCCGGTTCCGGCCGCCCAGCAGCTTGCGTGATTCGGCCGCAAATTCCCCGCTTAACGACCGATACAGGGCTCCAGCGTCATCCGTGGGCGGCACACCCTCTTTTTCCAGGCTGTCGGCAGCTTCTTGCAGCAGACGTGCGCACTCCAAACGCGTCCAGGGACGCAGGCCCAGGAAAGCAGTCTGCACATGGCCGAGGGCAGCCAACCGCTCGAATGCCCCGTAGACCCAGCTGTCGAGCGGGACGTACGGCGATCCCATGTGCTCCGGCACGCCTCCGCGATCGAGCTCCGCGCTGCGCGGCGCAGCCGCCATCCGCCCGGCGTCGTGGTTGGGCCCTGCCGCGTTCTGCGCGGTGGTGTGGCCGGCCAACAACGTCCACAACAGCAGTGTGCTCGCCAAGCGATGCATTAGAAGCTGGTGGCCACGCGCGCGGCGATGGCCAGCGACGAAACCACCTGAGCGGTGTTGAGCAGGTTGCGCCAGGTACTGCTGCCGCCGATCATTTTGTTGGGGACCACGATCACATCGCCGGGCTCGATGCGCGCGCTCATCACGTTACCCTTCCACCAGTGCGACCCGCCCCCGGTTGCCACCACGGAACCGTTGGCCCGCACAACAAAGATGTCTCGTTGGTTCGCCAGTTCGGTCGTGCCACCGGCCTGCTCCAGGTACCATGCCGCCGTTTTGCGCGGGGCATAGCTGATCGCCGCCGCGTTGTACACCTGGCCGCTGACCAGCACCGAGGTCGGCCGTTTGGGAATGGTGATCAAGTCGCCGGCTCGCAGCTCAACATCGGCAGGAGTGCGCTCCCACTGGGCGATGTCGGTGCTGATCCGTACCAGCAGCCGTCCCGTGGTGGGTTGCTCGCGCAACGCTTTCAATACGTACTGCTGCTGCTGCAGCGCAGCTTGTTGTAATGCTTGCTGCTCCTCGCGCGGGGCGGTAGCCGACAGCTGCGTGGTGGCGCCGGCCAACTCGATTCTCTGAATCAGTTCCGCCCGGCTCTTCTCTTCCAATTGCCGAACCTCGAGCCGTTGCAAGACCACCGCCGGCGCATAGGCCGTGTCCAGAAATCCGCCGGCGCGCCGGAGGACGGAGCTGAGCCGTTCGCCTGACTCAATCCCGTAGCCGCCGGGATGCTGTACCTCCCCGTCAATCGTGACCGCCGAACCGACATCTTTCCAGCGCGTCAGTTGCCGGACGCTCACCACATCGCCCGGTTTGAGCGACACATCCGCCGACGGGTCCGCCAGGGCCTTGGCCATGGCCACCGTCGTGTGCTTGGTCAGCACTTGTTTGCCGTTTTCGACTACGTAGCTGGCAATGTCCGCCTCGTCCTTATACGCGCTTCGCTTGAAACCGCCGGCCAAACGCAGGAGGGATGCTGCGGTCATGTTGGCCGCCAACGGGAACTCGCCCGGGCGCAGGATTTCGCCGGTGATCGTGACTTTGGGCGGGTCGGCCTCGTAACGGCCAAAGATGCGTATGGTGTCGAACGGCTGCAACGGGATCGGGTCGTCCGCCGCCAGCACCTCGCGAAGTTGGAACGGTACTGCCTCGGGATGGAAGTCGGGGGGAACCAATCGGATGATCTCGCCCTGCTTGGCCGGTTCGGGCAGCAAATCCTGCGGGGAGCGAATCACGTCCAACAACTGCATTCCGTCCCGATAAGGAATTTTGCCGGGACGAAATACGTGTCCCTCCAGGTATACCGTTTGTTCGCTGTAAGGCAGGATGGGGGAAATCAGGATGCGATCGCCGTCCTGCACCGCAAAATGGTCGAGCAGCGAACGCAACTCTTCCACCGTCACGCTCGTGTCGGACAGCGTAACACTAAGCAGAACGCGGCGTTCGTGGGCCACGATCCGCTCCACACTGACCTGGCGGAAGCTGGCGGATACCAGCGCTCCGCCGGCCAACTCGAGTGCCTCGGAGATCTTCGTTTCGTTTTTCAGTTCGTAAACCGCGGGCCGGCGAACCATGCCCGCAACGGTGATCTCCGCTCCGGCGGGCGGCACCAGAAGCGTGTCTCCAGGCTGCAACCGCTCCACGTCGCCACGGATGCCATGCAGCAGGAAATCATAGAGGTCTAATTCGCTGATCAAGCGGCTGCCGCGACGGTGCTGCAGGACGCGCAGCGATCCCTGCGCCGTGGGACCACCGGCCGCGTACAGGCCGTTCAGCGGCGTTGACAGTGCGCTCAGGTCGTAGGCCCCCGGGCGCTCGACGTCGCCGACCACATAGACCCGTACCGTGCGCACCCGCGCTAACGAAATGTCCACTCGAGCCTGGTGAAACTGCGGCGCCAAGGTTTGTTGGATCAGTTCCTTGGCCTCAGCCAAGGTCTTACCGGAGACAGCTACCGTACCGGCTTCGGGTAGAGCGATGCGCCCCTGCCGGTCTACCACCCGCACCAGCGTCTGCGAAACACCACCCCATATTTCTATGTTCAGGTTATCCCCGGTGCCGAGCACGTAGTCAGGTCCGACCGGAAGGTCCATGGGAAGGTTGTCCACATTGCCGGTCCCGGTGTGAAACACATCCGCGCCGAAGCGCGCCAGAGGAATGCGTGGGGGAATGACTTGCTGGTACAAGTCGCGCAGCGCCTGAAGGTCGGGGTACGGATTCACACGCGACGCTGGAGGCGGCTGTTCCGATCGCGCTTTATCGCTGCCAGTCGGCTTCGGCGCGCTGACCGGTGGCGGGCTGCCCACTGGCGCCTGCCCCTGCAACCCGACGGTTAGAGCCACGAGGAGCAGCAGAACTATGGCAACCTGTCGTCTCATGATGCGTTACGCATGGAACTCTCGGTGGGATTAATGTTGCGCGCGCGTCCGCCATGGACCAGGACGGAGCCCCACACATCCGCGCAGTCTGCCGTGATTGCTTCCGTGGAAGCAGAAGTCGGCGGTATGACGGCAAACAGGGCATAAAAGTTCTGCACCACCAGGATCGTGGCCAGGAAAGACAGCACCGTCAATTCGGCATGAAGACAAGGCAGCATTGCCTGTTCTGACCCGTGCAGTAGCGATTGAGCTGTCTCCTGGATCGCTGTTCCCACGTGCTTGCGAAAGAGCGGCTTCAAGGCCGGTCCCAATTCCAGCACACCGAATTGCAGCAAGCGCATCAACTCAGGCTCGCCTGCCACGACTCGCGCTAATCCTTGGAACAGGAGGCTGATTGCCTGCTGCGGATTTTCGGCCGCGGCAGCGCGCACGCCATCGAGTTGGCTGCGCAACCGCCCCAGTTCTCTCTCCAGCGCGGCCGTGAACAAGTCGCGCTTGCGGCCGAAGCAGCGATAGAGGGTGGCTTCATTGACCCCGGCGCGCCGCGCGATCGCGCGCGTGCTGGCGCCGCTGAACCCGAGCTTGGCGAAGATATCGACGGCGGCATCCAGGATGCGTCCTTCCGTGGTCGCGCCTTTTGCACCGGAGTACGACAGAGTGCACCTGCGCTTGGCTAAGCCGCCGCGCCGAGCAGTTCCAGTTCGTCGGCGCCGACCTCGACCGCTACGCTTTTCATGATCGCGTCCAGCGCCAGCACCACTCGCACACTGCGCGATTCGCCTTTCGTCCACAGCACCACGCCCTCCCATCCCAGCAGCGGGCCGCAGCAGATCCGCGCCCGGTGCCCTTGGGTGAGATAGGGGTGCGGTTGCGCCCCGCGAGCACCCAGCCCGGCGCGTAGCGATTCGATATCCACATCCGGCAACGGCAATGGCTCCCGGCCGTTCCCCACGATCCACAGCACGCTGGGAACCTCCAGCACTCGCACCCGCTCGCCAGGAGCAATGTGGACAAACACGTAGCCGGGAAACAATGGCAGTTCGAGCGTAACCGTGCACCCGTTCTTCCAGCGCCGTTTCGCACGGTACAGGGGCAGATACGATTCGATCCCTCGTAGCCCGAAATGGGCGGTCACCCGTTTCTCGTGGTTCGGGGTCGTGTACACCGCAAACCAACGGGATGGATCGCCGCAAAGACGGGGTTCGATGCTGGCCAGCGGCGTTACTGCCGGAACAATGGACATGGCTTCGCCTCCGCCACTTAGGACGTGCTTTTCAACAGCTCTAATTACCAGTTGAAACTGTCAGAACGGGTCCAGGCCGCCGACTCGAGTGTGCCCGGGCTGGAATTGTCGGGACCTTCCCAGCTTGCCTGGTGGCGTCGCGTGCGCGCGGCCGTTGCTCGTGCCGCGGGCCTGAGCGGAAGGGGTCACAAAGCAAGCGCTTACTTTTACACCGGACATGAATGCAGCTTAGGTGCGAGCGCCCGGCAAGGTCAATGGCAAAGCCTCCTCAACTGATCTCCTCGTTCCCTCGCTGGGACGCCGTCCATTTCGGGACAGGGTCCATCGCGCGATATTTCTCGCGCCGTCGCCGGGTGGTCGCGCAACCTCGTTCGTGCGATATTTTCACGCTACAGAGTTCGTTCATCCGTGGCACCGTACGAGACAAGATCCACCTGCTCACGGAGCGAGTTCAGTGAGAATCATGGGTGGGATCGTGGGTGGGAAATTTCGGCGCTGTGCCGCCAAGCTCTTGGGAATGATGGTGGCCAGGGACGGAATCGAACCGCCGACGCCAGCCTTTTCAGGGCTGCGCTCTACCATCTGAGCTACCTGGCCACGCTCGTATCCGGAGTTCACAGGAGAGGCGGCGCTCAGGCCGCGACAGGTTAGCGTCCGGAATTCTTATTGTAACAATCTGCGCCCGAATCCCTCAAATCCATCCCAACAACAAGAATCGCAACTGGCGCCACGACGCTTCCGCGCGCCATCTGCGGTTCGCAATCAAATCCAGATTTCTTATTGCGCCGCCGCGCCGGCGTGCCCCTTCAGCCACGATGCGAGGTTCGGACCCTGTGTGTTGCGGATGCGCACGCACGTGTCCAGCCGTTCCAGTCCCTGCCGCAGCGCCCGTGGCCCGCCCGGATCGGGATGTTGCGCGAACCATTGCTGCACGTCCTGCTTGGCTTGCTCGCTGCAGAACACGCCTGCCAGACCGCCGAATCCGAAACCCAGCGAGGCGCCAACCTTTTTCTGAATCTCCGGCCAGTGCGTTTTGTAGTAGGTCCACGCCAGATCGCGTGTCTCCGGATTTTCGAACAGTCCGAAGAATCCGCGGAACATGTCCTGCGCCTTGATCTCCGGCGACATCATCATGTCCAGCGTCCGTTGCGCCAGCTCCGGTTGCGGAAAACGCGCGAGCGCTTCCATATACGTGTACAACTCCTGCGGCGTCTTGGCCTGCGACATGCGTTGCGCGTACTCGTCATAGAGCTTCGCATCGCCGTTCAGTGCGGCCAATTCCACCGCAAGTCCCCCGAGGTTGGGATCCACCGTAGCCGGGTCCTTCCCGTACTGCCGCGCCAGCTCGGATACGTGGCGCAGGACTTCCGGGTCACGGCCGTAGTCGCCGAGCGCGCCGATGATGGTGGCGCGCACGCTTTTGACGTCGTCGCTCTCGCCCGGCTTCGCATTCCAGCCGATTTCATTGAGCATCGGCCGGAACTGATTTCGGACCCACGCGCGGAATGCGTTTCGGTCGGCGGACTCCACCAGGTTGTCAGACATGAACGCCACGCGGTCCGCGATCTGTTGCACCACTTGTCGCGTGTGGTCGCTGCGCATGCCCTGCGCAAGACTCAGGTATTGTGCGATCGGATGTTGCCCGGCGCGTGCCAGCGCCCATTCATCGTTCAGCAGCGACACGCGCTCCTGCGGCGTCAGCGACTGCTCGGCCACTTCCGCCAGCTTGGACGTCAATTCCGGGCTGTATGCCGACCAGTAGTATCCGCGGCCACCCGCATTCACGAATGCCCAAGCCGAGCACCCATTCACTTTGAACGCCTGCTGCTTCTGCGTCATCAACTCGCAGTGCGCGTTTGCCCCTGCGGCCGTCTTGATGCACACCGGGATCTGCCATAACTCGGGACTCCCGGCTTTCAGCAGCTCCGGATCGTTGAAGAACCGCGTCTGCGAGAGTTCGACCGTAGTCTGGTTCCCCGTGCATTGCGCCTGCACGCTCAGCATGGGCGCGCCCGCCTGTTCCACCCACGTCGCCATCACCTTGTCCACCGGCTTGCCGGAAGCCTTCGCCATCGCATTCCAGAAATCGGCGGCGGTTGTGTTGCCGTAAGCATGCTTCTCAAGATACGAATTCACGCCTTTGCGGAACGGTTCCTCGCCCAGCCAGCTTTCCAGCATGCGCAGCACCGCCGCGGTTTTTCCATACGCGATGCCGTCGAACAGCGTCCCGATCTGCGCCGGCGTATTGACTTCCTTCGCGGAGGCGTGAATCGGCCGCGTGGATTTCAGCGCGTCCACCGCTAGCGGCCCCTGTGCCGGCCAGATATTCCATTCCGGCTTCCACGCGGCCAGCGGCTTGTTCGTCATCCACGTCGCAAAGCCTTCGTTGAGCCAGATGTCGTCCCACCATTGCATGGTCACCAGGTCGCCGAACCACTGGTGCGCGATCTCGTGCGCGGTCACGGCCCCGATTCCCTTGAGCTGGCCGATGCTGGCGGTGCGGTCATCGGCCAGCAGCGCCTCCTCGCGATACGTGATGTCGCCGGTGTTTTCCATCGCGCCCGCGCCAAAATCGGGCAGCGCGACCAAGTCGAGCTTCTGGAACGGATACTTGATCCCGTAGTACTGGTTGTAGAACTTCAGGATGTGCTCCGCCGATTCGAGCGCGAACTTGCCCAGCTCCTTCTTGTCAGGCGTGGCGCAGACGCGAATCGGGACCCCGTCGGCGCCGCCTTCCAGGCACTGGAAGTCGCCCACTTCGAGCGCCACCAGGTAGGTGGACATCTTCGGAGTGGTGGCGAATTTCAGCGTGTGCTTGCCCTCGCCCGGACCCGGCGTATCGGCAACAATCTTGCTGTTGGAAATCGCCGTATCGCCCTTGTCCACCACGACGCTGAGGTCGAATGTCGCCTTCATCGCCGGTTCATCAAAGGACGGAAACGCCCGCCGCGCATCCGTGGCTTCAAACTGCGTGACGGCGTAGTTGCGCTGCTTGGTCTTGCTCAGGTAAAAGCCTCTGAGATCATTGTTCAGTGTGCCGGCGAACTTGATATGAATCGTCGCCGGACCGGCCGGAACCGCATTGCCCAGCGCCAGCGTTGCCATCTCCGACTTTGCATCGGCGGTCACCTTCGCCGTCTGCGTCGCCGAGCCCGAGGTGACGGTCACGTCTCCGAACTTGATCTCGGCCGCATTCAGCACGATGTTCGACGTCGGCTTCATCACCCGGACCTCAATCGTCTCCTCGCCCTCGAACGTCGCGCCCTTCAGGTCCGGCGCCAGCGTGATCTGGTAATGGCTCGGAACCACGTCGCCGGGCAGCCTTTGCGCGTTTCCCAACCCCGCGATAAACAGCAACACCGCAACCACACTCAGCAACCGCTTCATTTCGCCTCCAGGGAAGACCCACCTCAAAAGAGTGCTGTAAACAGGAATAGACGGCCCCGCTGCGCGGGCGTTAGCTGCGCATGATTGTTTATACGATGTACCCCGGTTAAAGTTCCCCGATGCGGCCCTGCATCACCGTCATCCCACACAAGTTCGACCCGAACCAGTACGCGATCTCGCGATAATCCCGGACTCCGAACACCGCCAGGTCCGCATCTTTACCGGCCTCCACGCTTCCCTTGCGGTCCGCCAGCCGGAGCGCGTGCGCGCCATTGATGGTCGCCGCCGCGATCGCCTCGGCCGGTGTCATCTTCATCTGCGTGCACGCCAGCGAGAGCACGAATTGCATGTTGCTCGTCGGCGAACTGCCGGGGTTGTAATCCGTCGCCACCGCCACCGGCACGCCCGCATCAATCAGCTTCCGCGCCGGCGGGTAGCCGTCCACGCCGAGGAAATAATTCGCGCCCGGCACCAGTGTCGCCACCGTATCGCGCTTTGCCAGTTCCTTGATGTCGCTGTCCGAGACATGATCCATGTGGTCGAGCGATGCCGGTTCAACCGTATTCACCAGCGACGGCAGAAACCCGTCGGCGGGTGCTGACAACTGGCCGACGTGCGCGCGCGTGTCCAGCCCGTTCTCCAGCGCCGCCTTGAAAATCAACGTGGCTTCCGTTTCCGTGAATGCGCCGCGCTCGATAAACACGTCCACAAACCGTGCCAGCTTGCGCCGCGCCGCCTGCGGAATCATCTCCTCACAAACGGCGCGCACGTATTCCTCGCGGCGGCCGAGATACTCACGCGGGACCACATGCGCTCCCAGCAGCGTCGGCACCACCGTCCCCGGCCATCGCCGCGCCGCCTCGCGGATCGCTTCCAGCGACTTCATTTCCGCCGCGAAGCTCAGCCCGTACCCTGACTTCGCTTCCACCGTGGTGGTGCCCTGCGCTGCCATCTCCTTCAGCGCCGACAGGATCTTCTCCGCCAGCGCCGCCCGGCCCGATTTCCGCACGCCTTCCACGCTGAAACGAATCCCGCCGCCCGCCTCGGCGATCTGCTCATAGGTCGCGCCGCCGATGCGTTTTTCAAAATCCACCAGCCGCGGCGCCGCGAATGCCGGATGAGTGTGCGAATCCACGAACCCCGGCAGCACCACGCCCCCGCGGCAATCAATCTCTTCAATCTTTTTCTTGTGGGATTTCAGCCACGAATCGCGCTGCGCATCGCGCCGCCTGCCGACCGAAACAATTTTTCCGCCGTGGCAGAGCACCGCGGCGTCTTCCAGCAATCCAACTTCGCCCAGCTCGCGCCCGCGCCGCGGTCCCGGCGGCCCTTGCATTGTGAGGAGCTGGCCGATGTTGGTCAGCAGCAGCGCGGGCATCTATTCCATCGCCTTCGTGAACATGAAATCGTGATGCCACTCCGCCTTGGTGCCCTGCTGCCGCAGCGCCGTCGCCAGTTGCGCCCAGTGACGCATCCCGTGCAGCAGCGCGTGCACGAAACATTTCCTCTTGCTCGCCGACATCTGTCCGATGGATAGCGTCCTGAAGCTGATCGTTTTGTTCCAATCCGCGTCCGTCGCGCGCGCCATGAACTCGCGAAATTTCTTGCGCGCCGTCGCCCCGATGGCGAACAACTCGTCCACCGACCCCTTCGGCAGCGCTTCGTTGGGCGTCTCCGGCTGCTCCAGCAACCGCTCCCCGTATCGCCACTCGACTACGAAGATGTGGAACAGCACGCCGCGAACGTCATGCTGCATCGCCAATTCCATCTTGATGTCCAGTGCCTCCGGATGCCGCCGAAACCACTCGTGCCACTGCTCGGTTTCCTGCTCGTCATGGTTGAGAAGCTCAGCGTAGGTCAGCGCAGCCGACTCCGTTACCGTACCTGCCTTTGCTGTCATGCGTGCCCTACTTCCCTTCCTCGCGCATGGGAATCCTGACGTCGTTGCGCTTCGCGAAATCAATCGCCTCTTGGTATCCGGCATCCACGTGCCGCGCCACGCCGATCCCCGGATCGTTGGTCAGCACGCGCTCAATCCGCTTCGCCATCGCATCGGTTCCATCGGCGACCGTCACCTGGCCCGCGTGCTGCGAATACCCGATGCCCACGCCGCCGCCGTTGTGAATCGAAACCCAACTCGCGCCGCTCGCCGTGTTCAGCATCGCATTCAGCAGCGGCCAATCGGCGACCGCGTCACTCCCGTCCTTCATGCCCTCGGTCTCGCGGAATGGCGATGCCACCGAGCCGGTGTCCAGGTGATCGCGCCCGATCACGATCGGCGCCTTGATCTTGCCTTTTTTCACCAGCTCGTTCATCGCCAGCCCGAACTGCGCCCGCTCGCCGTATCCAAGCCAGCAAATCCGCGCCGGCAGCCCCTGGAACTTGATCCGCTTCCGCGCCAGGTTGATCCAGCGCGACAAGATCCGGTTGTCGGGAAAAAGTTCCAGCACCAGGTCGTCGGTCACGTGAATGTCGCTGGCTTCTCCGCTCAGCGCCACCCAGCGGAATGGCCCGCGACCTTCGCAGAACAGCGGACGGATGTACGCCGGCACGAATCCCGGAAAGTCGTAGGCGTTCTTGACGCCTCGCTCAAAGGCAAACGTCCGAATGTTGTTGCCGTAGTCGAAGGTCACCGCGCCCATCTTCTGCAGCGCCAGCATGCCTTCGACGTGCCGTGCGATCGAATCCAGCGAGCGCTCCTGGTACCCGTTCGGGTCGCGCGCGCGCAACTCCGCCGCCTGCGCCACCGTCAGCGCCTGCGGAATATATCCGTTCAGCGGATCGTGCGCACTCGTCTGATCGGTCAGGATGTCCGGCACCACGCCGCGCGCCGCCAGCTCGGGAATGATGTCGGCACAATTTCCCACCAGGCCGACCGACACGTTCTCTTTCTTGCGCACCGCGTTTTTCAGGATTCGGAGCGCCTCGTCGAGCGAGGTGACCATGAAATCGCAGTACCCGGTCTTCAAACGCTTCTTGATCCGCTCCGGATCAACATCAATCCCCAGAAACGCCGCGCCGGTCATGGTGGCGGCCAGAGGCTGCGCCCCGCCCATGCCGCCCATGCCGCCGGAAACGATCAGCTTCCCTTCCAACTCGCCGCCGAAACTTTTCTCGCCCGCCGCCGCAAACGTCTCGAACGTTCCCTGGATAATGCCCTGCGACCCGATATAAATCCACGACCCCGCCGTCATCTGGCCGTACATCATCAGGCCGGCGCGCTCCAGCTCGCGAAACTTTTCCCAGTTCGACCAGTGCCCCACCAGGTTGGAATTCGCGATCAGCACCCGCGGCGCGTACTCGTGCGTCTTGAACACGCCCACCGGCTTTCCTGACTGCACTAGCAGGGTCTCGTCGTTCTCCAGCGACTTCAGCGCGCGCACGATGGCATGAAAGCACTCCCAGCTCCGCGCCGCCCGCCCCGTGCCGCCGTACACCACCAGGTCGCGCGGGCGCTCGCCGACCTCCTCGTCGAGGTTGTTCATCAGCATGCGCATCGCGGCTTCCTGCTGCCAGCCCTTGCAGGAAAGTTGCGTTCCGCGCGGCGCCTTCACCGGAACGTACGTGCTGCGCGTGATTTCTGTTTCCACCGGCATGACTCGAGAATGTTAGTCCTGGGTGGCTTCAGCGTTCAACTGGCATGGGTCCGGTGGCGTGTGGAAGCACGTGTCATTTAGCGATTTAGTGATTGGTGATTTAGTGATTTCGCGTTCCGCGGTAACTCTTCCAATCGCTAAATCACCAATCACTAAATCACCAAATCGAAAACCAGCAGCTCACCAAGTGTTATACGCCGTCCCGTCCGAGCCCATCCGGTTCGATCCGCTGTGCACGTCGGTGATCCCGGGCTGGTTCTGGTCGACGCTGAGCAGCACATCTTCCTGCGCCACCTGCCAGGTGTCGCGCGAATCGGTGAACGGATCCTTGGGGATCTCGCGTAAATAGCCTTCCTGCTGCAGGTCGTGCAGTGACTGCGGCGCTTTCGACTTGTCCATCGTGTACTGGTCAATCGCCGAACGCATGGCGAACAGGTCCTGCCGCAGCACTGCTTCCCTGGCGCGCAGGATGGACTGGTTATAGATCGGGACGGCGATCGAGACCAGGATCAGGATGATGCTAATCACCACCATCAATTCAATAATCGTGAACCCGCCCGACTTTTTGCGGCCAGCCAACATGCTGTGTTTGTTCCTCAGATCGCCAGATCACCCGATCATCAGATCACCCGATGACGGGACCACCGGATCGCCCCATTTACCAGTCGCTGTACTTGGTCCCATCCAGCGCCGTGCCGGTCGCCTGCGTAAACACGTCAAACACATTGTCGCCGCACCACGACGTCGAATCCGGATCGTCCTTCATGCAGCGCATGCCCCACTCCGTCTTGCCGGTCATGGGATCGATCGGAATCTTGCGCAGGAACCGGACCTTCTTCCCGGCCACGTCCACGCCTTTCACCAGGGTGTCCAAATCCGGCGGATAACCTTCCGTTCCCAGCTTGATCTGAAACGCGCCCCGATCGGCCGCATCTTTGTAGCGGTCGATGGCGTCCCGCATCTCCCACAGCGCCCGGCGCAAATCGCGCTCCTTGTCGCGCCGGATTCGCACCCGCGCAATCGGGATTGCCGCGCCCGTCAGGATCGCCAGGATGGTGATCGCGACAATCAGTTCCACCAGGGTTAGCCCGCGCTGGCCGCACCACCGCCCCACACGCGGCTTTACGTTCTGTTCGGGAATATGCAAAAGGTACAACTCTCGAGGAATGTGTTCTGTTCCGGATATTGTAAAGGAGAGCGGCGCGGCCCGCGACCTGCGCAGATCACCCGATCGCCGGATCACCCGATCTACTTCACCGTTACCATCGCCTGGCCTGGCGTCACCTGCACCGGCTGCATGGCAGGATCGCGCGCGCCGGCCTTGGTGATGCTCAGCGTGGATTGTCCCGGGGCCTTGGCCATGAAGGTCAGGGTGAACACCGCGCCCTGTCCCGACACCCCTCCCGATCCCGGCGGCCGGGTTGCCGATATCTGCTCCAGGCCGGGCGCGTCCTCGCGGTGCACAATCACCACCGGCTGCCCGTCGCGCGACAGGAAATTCCCGTTCGACACATTAATCAATTGCAGCGACCGCGGATCGTAGCTGACCTGCACCGGCACCGAATAGAGGTTTTGCGCGCCGCTGACGGTCACATTCACCGCGAACGTGGATCCCACCGCCTGGTTCAACTGCGGCGGATCGAAGCTCATGATCGCCGCTCCGGTTGTGCCCTGGGACGGCTGCGCTGGAGGACCTTGCCCAGCTTGCGATGGTGGCGGAACCACGGCCGCGCCGGGCGCCTGTGCCGGAGGTGGCGCTTGCGCCTGCGCCGCTGCCGGTTTCGGAACGGCTGCCGAACCGCCATTCCCGCCGGGAGAAGGCGCGGACGACTTGCGCCGCAGTTCGATTGCGTTCGCCGTGCCCACGTCAATCGGCCTCAGATTCACGTCGGTGACGTCCTGCGAGCGGATGATGTGCGGCACCAGCACAAACACGATTTCGTTCGTCCGGGTCTCCGTGTTCTGCGCCGAGAACAGGTATTTCAGCAGCGGCACCTGCGAGAGAAACGGGTAGCCACTGACGCTCTTCAGCGTGTCTTCCTCCAGCATTCCGCCCATCAGGCTGGCCTCGCCATCTTTCAGCCGAATGGTGTGCTCCACCCTCCGTTGCCCGATCACCGGCTGGTCGATGCCGCCGATGCTGACGTGGGAACTCACCGACGAAACTTCCATGGTGAGCTTCAGCGTGACCTCGCGCCCCGCGTGCACCGTCGGCTGCACGTCAATGTTTACGCCCACGTCAATGTACTGGAATTGCGTGTTGACCAGCGGGTTGATGCCCACGCCGCCGATGCCCGGCTGGAACGAACCGGTCGCCACCGGCACGCGGTCGCCGATCTTCAGGGAGGCCTTCTGCCCGTCGAGCGCGCGGATCTGCGGATTCTGGATGATTTTAGTATCGCTGTCGGTAAACAGAAAATTCGCCGTCGCGCCCGGGATCGTGACCAGGAAATCATTGGACGTTAAATTCGCCAGCTTGTTCAGCGTAAGCGCATTATTTGTCGTGCTGGTAGTGGTGCTAGTCGTGGTGGTGCTCGTCGTGCTTGTCGACGCATTCGGCTGCAGTTGGATTGACGCCGTCGTCGGCGGCGACACTCCCAGGTTGCGCAGCTTGTCGCGGCTCACCTGCATGACCGCGATGTCGATCAGCACCTCGGGCCGCGCCTTGTCCAGATCGTTCACCAGCTTTTCCGCCAGCGCCACCTGGTCGGGCGTGCCGCGGATCACGATCGCGTTTTGCGACGCCAGCGAGATCACGCGCGTGATCTCCACCACCGTGCGCAGCGTATTCACGATGTCCTGCATTTCCGTGGTCTGCGCCAGGTTGGACAGGTAGAACGTCTTCACCACGTTCTGCTCGATCTCGGTGCGCTTCGCCTTGGTGTCGGCGGCCACGAAAATCGTGTTCGGCGTCACCGCCCGCCAAAATGTCTTGGACTGCAGCGCCACGATCTCCAGCGCCTGGTTCAGCGAAACGTTGTTCAGGTCGATGGTGATTTTCCGCGACACATAATCCGGATCGAACAGCACGTTGATCCCGGCTAGTTTTCCGATGGCCGTATATACGATCTTGGTGTCGTCGGTCATGCGCATGGTGATGGGGACGTTGGAGATCGTCTTCAGTTCCGCCGGTCCCTCCGCCTCCGCCGCCATGCGGCCCAGGTCCGTCACCCGCGACGACGGCCCCGGCGGCGGCGGCGCGTGCTCGATCATCTGGCGCGTGCGCCGGATCTCCTGCTGCGCGACGTCCAGCGCGGGATCGATCTGCGCCGCCCGCAGGAACTCGGCCAGCGCCTGCTGCAAGTCCCCGCTGTCCCGGAGTTGCTGCCCGCGGTGCACGTGCGACGCCGCTGCTTCGAAGCGCGTGCGCTCGAACGCCGTCCGGTAGCGCAGCTCCTTGGGCTTCAGGTCGTAGGCCTGCTTGAAGAACTCGTAGGCCTGTTCCCAATGCTGGCGCGCCTCGGCGTCGCGTCCTTTTTCGTAGAAACTCTTGGCTTTATCGGCGGCGGCGGGGAGTGCGAGGGTCAGCACCAGCAATCCTGCGGTGGCGATGCGCCGGAACCGAGCGCCCACCCTCCATGCCTGCCGGAGGCTTTGTGGCTGAAGCAGATGCATGAGAAGGCAAATTATAGCATCCGCCGTGCGTCGCGACGCGATGGAAAGGCGGGGCACCTCGGATGCTAACGCCGTGCTAGCATAAAAGTTTCGTTCTGGAGGGCGCGATTCCCATGGCGCGGCAGGCGACACATCAGACCCGGCCCAGTCCGGAAAAAAATCCGCGCCGCGAACCCGTTGCCGCCGGCCAGCGCGACGCCACCGTCAACCGCGCCGCCGCTCATAACTACTTCCTTTCCGATAAGTTCGAGGCCGGCATCGTCCTCACCGGCACCGAAGTCAAATCCGTCCGCGCCGGGCGGGCCAATCTGAAGGATGCCTATGGCCTGGTGAAGGATGGCGAGCTTTGGTTGTTGAATGCTCATATCGGCCACTACGAACACGGTAATATCTTTAATCACGAGCCCCTGCGCACCCGTAAATTGCTGGTCCATGCCTCCGAGTTGCGCAAGCTGATCGGGAAAACCCAGCAAAAGGGCATGACCCTGATTCCCACTCGCATGTACTTCAAGGGCGGCCGCATCAAGGTGGAGCTGGCGCTCGCCAAAGGCAAACAGCTCTGGGACAAGCGCGAAACCGAGCGCCGCCGCACGGCCGACCGCGAAGCCCGCGAGGCCATCGCCCGCTCAAGGAAAACCTAGCCACGGATTTTCACGGATGAACACGGATTTGAGCAGTTCTTACAAATTCTTAACACCTGTCATCCTGAGCGAGGACGCGCTGGCAGGCCCGTGCGCCCCGGTTTTGGGCGCGTTGTGACCGAGTCGAAGGACCCCTGTATTTCGAGGGCGTCCGAGTTATTCATCAATCTTCAATCGGCAATCGGCAATCAAGAATGATTTTGAAGGTAAGATCTTGAACGCAACAAGGATCGTGAGATGAATACGAACCTCTCTTTCTCCTCTCCCGCGCAGCTTGAAACCGAATGTCTTGTCCTGCCCGTCCTCGACCACGGCGACAAGGACAAACCCGACGCCCGCGTCGCCTCGGCTGACAAGGCGCTCCAGGATGCCGCTGCCGAGCTCATCTCCACCGGCGAGGCCACCGGCAAAATTTTCGAATGCGTGATGCTCCACCGTCCCAGCGGCATCAGGGCGAAGCGCCTGCTTTTGGTCGGCGGCGGTAAAGCGAAAACTTTTTCCGCGTTCGAATTGCGCAGGCTCGCCGGCACCGCCGTTCGCTTTCTCAAGCCGAAGTCCATCCGCAGCTTCGCCTTCGTCCTGCCGGAGCTTCCCTGCGGCGCTGCCGATGCCGTCAAGTCGGTGGTCGAAGGCGCCTTCGTCGGCAACTTTGATCCTGACAAATACCGCAGCGACCGCAAGGACCAGCGCATTGACGACCTCACCGTGGTTGTCTCCGGACAAGGCGAGGGGAACTTGCGCGCCGCCATGGAGCAAGGCCGGGTCATGGGCGAGTCCCAGAACTTCACCCGCGAACTGGTCAACGAGCCCGGCAATCGCATGACGCCCACCATGATGGCCGAGCATGCGCGCCGCATGGTCGAATCCGTCAACGTGGCCGAGCTCAAGATCGAAACCTACGGCGCCGACAAGATCAAGGAGCTGAAGATGGGCGCCTTCTGGAGCGTCGCGCAAGGCTCCGATGAACCGCCCGCACTGATCGTGGCGCGCTATGAACCCAGCGAAGCGCCCGCCACGCCCGTCATCGGGCTGGTCGGCAAGGGCATTACCTTCGACACCGGCGGCATCTCCATCAAGCCCGCCGATGGCATGGAAAAAATGAAGTACGACATGGCCGGCGGCGCTGCCATGCTGGGCGCGATTCGCGCCATCGCGCTGCTGAAGCCGAAGGTCCGCGTCATCGCCGTCGTCTGCGCCTCGGAAAACATGCCTTCCGGCAAAGCGCAAAAACCGGGCGACGTGCAGATCGCCATGTCCGGCAAGTCCATCGAGATCATCAACACCGATGCCGAAGGCCGCCTCGTGCTCGCCGACGGCCTCTACTACGCGCGCCAGCTCGGCGCCACCCACCTGGTGGACGCCGCCACCCTCACCGGCGCCTGCGTGGTCGCGCTCGGCTACGTCAACGCCGGCGTCTTCACCAACGATGAAGGAATGTGGGAACGCTTTCGGGGCGCCTTGGAGCGCTCCGGCGAAAAAATGTGGCGGCTGCCGGTGGACGCCGAATACCAGGAACTCATCAAATCGAGCATTGCCGACATCAAGAACACCGGCGGGCGCTGGGGCGGCGCGATTTCGGCAGCCATGTTCCTCAAGGAATTCGTCGACGACACGCCGTGGATGCACCTCGACATCGCCGGCACCGCGTGGGAAGAGGAGAGCAAGGCCTGGATCGCCAAGGGCCCTTCGGGAATCGCCGTACGCTCGCTGGTGGAATTCGTGCGCGACTTCGCCGACGGAGCGCGCTAGACCTCAAACAGCGTTACACTCCCGCAGCACGTCCCGGGCAACTCTGGGAGCGCTGCGCCATTCTGAATACAACAGATTTAAGGATCCCAGAAAGGAGTTCGCATGGATCACCGTCACTCGTCGGGAATCAACCGGCGGAGCTTGCTCAAGCTCGGCATCGCCTCCGCGGCAGCCGCTTCCGTATCCGGCGTTCTGCTGCAAGCGCAGTCCACACCTGAAAGTTGCGCGCCGCCAATCCCTCAGAACCATGGGGTGTCCAACGGCGGGTCGTGTCCCTACCCTATCCCGTGGCTCGACAAGAACGGCAATCACAACCAGATCCCGATGCCGAATGTCGAACTGTCGAACATCTTTCACTTCAGTGGCAAGCTGGCACGTTGCAACGGCTTTCACGGCATGGGCACCGACAATCAGGGCAACCGCTTCGCCTGGGGCAATCCCACCACCGACTACAGCTACATGGCGGGCGAGTACTGGGCGGCGCGCAAAGCCCAGCCTGGCATCTTCACCCACACCTGACTCACCGTCTTCAAGGGACCGGCGGTCCCTGCCAACCAGTTCCACGATTTTCATCCGCCCATTTCCCCGGAAGGACTCTACTGGGTGACGCCTGTACCCGCCAGCGGGCTCGTTTTCAGCCCTGACGGCAGAATCGCCACCCTGCAGATGACCAACGTTGCCATTATCGACCAGCCACGCTGGCCGGCCATGGATGCCGAAACCACGCCTGCTTTTATGGACTTCAAGCTGGTGCTTAAAGCGACGGATGAACCGGTGAAGTACGAGGACCCGTTGCGCCAGTACCGGTTCGAGGGCTTCAAGGCCAATGCGCAATTGGAAGCCTCCATGCGCGTGCCCTCGAGCGGGTTCACCTACAAAACCGATCCGCTGGAAACCTCGAAGTGCGATTTCGCGGTGATGGGCACCGAGGTCAACGGCAAGTATTACCAGCCAAAACCCTGATGGTTGGTTGGAGCGCGCTCGCCCTCGAGCGCGACTGCAACATTTCGCGGCTGTCATCCTGAGCGAGGTCCAACACGCCCCGCTTTTGGGCGTGTTGGGCCGAGTCGAAGGACCCCTACGCGCTTCAGCAATGCACTCGCCGTTTACGAGGCTTTTCAATTTGCAATCGCAATTGATTCCGGTGTGCTGGCCCCGGCGCCCTCGCCGAGGCTGTCCTTTCACTTACGGGAATTTCGACTGCCGCGGGTGCCCTCGCCCGCGGCTGATGTTGGAGCACACGCGCCCTCGAGCGCGCCATGCGAGTGACTGTGTGGCACACGCGCCCTCGCGTGTGCCGTCTCATTCCGCCCGGACTTGATTGGGCGACTGCCCGTTAGTGTCGCGCGGTCAGTTCGAAGACCGGGTACTTGGGCGCTACATCGGCCAACGCTTCCGCCGGCGACCCGGCTGCAACCGGAAAATAGCGCTGCACCGTGGTCTTGAAGGAATCCAGGTAGGCTTTCAGAATTTCCGGTTTCTCGGCGTCGGCCAGAGGACGAATTTGAAATGTCTGCCGGAAACTGCCTCGCTTCAGCGTGACCTCGCCCGCGGCTTCGGCGTTACGTACCCACTGGGTTTGCCCGCGCGGCGCCACCAGGAATCGCTTTCCCCGTAATTCGAGAAGATCAATCGGCGTGGAATAAACCTTCCCGCTTTTGCGCCCGCGCACCTGTAACAGAAAGTTGTGCCGCATGCCCAAGCCCAGCCCGACCAGCACGCCGAACATGCGGTTGAAGAAGGCTTCGAAAGCGGTGGCTTTGCGATACGCGGAATCTGGCGGCATTGATCACCTCAGAATTCTTCTCTTTCGCCTCTGCCAGCCTCCAGAATTCGCCGACCATGCCGATGCTCGCGAACGTCGCCTGCGCTTCCGGCACGGTTTTCGGACGCCAGTCGGGGCTGAGCCGGTCGCGGTACCATTCCTGGGCGAGCCTCCATCCCTGAGGCAGCGAGAGCGTCCCGCCACGCGGCCGCTTCCACTGCGCGCACCAGCGCTCCACATGCTGTTCCGACCGGAACAGAAGCATGGTCTTTCAGGTGAAAGCGATGTCGTCGTACCAGTGGCAGGCGGGAACGGCGATGTGGATCGTGCCCGCCGGCGCGCGCAGCTTCCCGTTGCTGATCTCCAGCAACATGCGGTGATTGCAGCATCCGCAGGCGGCATCGATGCGGGCGTCGCGCCCCAGCATGGCGGGAATGCCGAGTGCGTCCCAGATGCAGTTGCCCCACCATCGGCGATTGCCGGCCTGCACCGGAAAAGCGGTGGGCACGGCGGAGAAGGGAGCGGCGCGCCAGAGTTCGCCATTGTCCTGAAGACAGAATGCATGGGTTTGGACCAGGCGTCGCAGTCCGGCGCGGATGGTGCGCGTTGATGCACGCAGCGCGGCGGCCATTTCGGCAACCGTGGGGGCGCGTCCGCGGTCAATGAAGTGGCGAAAGATATAGAGGCGCAGCGCAGCTGTCGGAGGCGACGGAGTGTTGAGTAGCGAGGCAAGGCAATCTCTGCCGAGGAACGTGGATCTATTACAGTTGAGCTGTGCAGCGATCGTGTCTATTGCATCTTCAAACTTAGTTTGGATTGTGCGAAAGCAATTCGGGCCCGCGGCCATGGGCCCGAGAATGCCTTGGAATCGATCCGGCAACTTCGGCATCAGGGTTGATGATGCAGAAATAGTGGGAATTGACGGCCCAACACTACCAAGAGCATAGAAGTATCTGAAGAATTTATCCGTGCGTGGCAAGGAATTCCCAGCCGATTATGAAGATTCGCTCAGCTTCGCTAAGGTGACTAGCCGCTGCACGCCATACCAACGAAACGCGGTCATCTACCGGCCCTTGTTCCAAGTCGGGGGACGATCACGGCACCCGATCTTATCGGAACGTTGTCGCAGTGGACGAGCGACGGTAGGCTTTGCGGAAACATCCAACCCGACTGTACTCTGAAGGTCGTACCCCCATTGGTACTTTCCAAGGAATTCCGAGAGATGCCAGGGCACCACGGTATTACCTTTTGGCAGCGCCCCCGATTAAGTGAACCGTGAAGCTTCAGAACATGGAGCGTTCCCGATTTGAGGTCGTTGGCAGAGGCAATACTCGATCGGAACGCTGCCAAAGTACAGCGCGTAATCCTGTGCCAGATCGCAATTAAAGGAAATCACTGCAACGGATTCACCGCGTTTAAGTCACTTGCGAATGACATCGACGAGCCTCGGATATGGTGGCGGCGGAAAATCGCGCTGGCTAGCTGTCAGAAAAGGCTTGGCCCGGCTGGTAGGAAAAAGGACGTTTTTCTCGATAGTACCGCTACATGAGTCGAACCATCGCGGTGGGGAGGTTGTCATATTTCAGCCTGCGTGAGGCTTCCAAGGCGACCAAGCAGAGTGGCCATCTCAAACGCGCCGAATAATTCTTCGACATTATCCAAATCCAGTCTTGACTTGGAAAATCACGGACCGCAACTGGGTTCGCGCCTTTAGCACGAGGTCAAACGCCGTTTCATCTTCACGGGTCCAGCTGCTTGTTGCGCTTGAGTTGCTGTGCGGCGGGAATAAAGCCATTCATGAGCGGAGCTCCAGCTCTCGCCGATGCTCCCGCTCCGAGAATAAAGACGTTGTTTGCCATTGCTCGTATTCTGCAAAAGTAATTTGGAGGGAATGTTGCCACCAATTGCGGCAGTGAACAACGACAATTCGAATGAGCGCCGGGATTCCCTACATACCTGTCATTACTTCGCCTCGTACACCGTCTTCCCGCCCACCACCGTCCGCAGCACCTTGGTCTGCAATATTTCCGCGGGCGCGACCTTGGTGATGTCGCGGTCGAGCACGATGAAGTCGGCCAGAAATCCCGGCGCGAGTCTTCCCTTCTTCGACTCGGCGAATTCGGCGTAGGCGGCGCCGGTGGTGTAGGCGGCGATGGCCTGGTCGATCGAGATCTTCTGCTCCGGCACATACTCCTTCGTGCCCGCTTCGTTTTTTCGCGTGACCGCCGCGTACAGGCCGCGGAAGGGCGTGATCGGCTCCACCGGATAGTCGGTGCCGAACGCCAGCACCACGCTGTTCTTCAGAAATTCCGCCCAGGCATAGGAATATTTCGCGCGCTCCCCTCCGATGCGCGTGATCGCCCAATTCATGTCCGTCAACAAATGGTTGGGCTGCATGGAGGCGATGACCTGCAACTGGCGGAAGCGCGCGAAGTCGGTGGGCGCGACCACCTGCGCGTGCTCGATGCGGAAGCGGAATCCGCCCGGCTGGCGCAGTTGCGGCGCTTTGGGATTTTTTTCCTCGACGTAACGCTCGGCCGTCGCGAATGCCTCCAGCGCCATGGCGACGCCGCGGTCGCCGATCGCATGAAAGCCCATCTGGAAGCCGGCAGCGGCGCGCTCGCGCGGCCATCTGGTCGAGTTTCGCCTGCTCGAATTGCGGCAGGCCGGAATTTTTCGGCTCGTCGGTGTAGGGCGCGAGCATGGCCGCCGTGTGCGAGCCGATCGAGCCATCCATGAAGCCCTTGAGCATGCCGCTGTGCAGCATCGGGTCCTGTGGCGCGTGGAACACGCGGCGCTGCTCCAGGACGTTCACCGGCTGCGGAAACGGCAGCCATTCGGTGATGCGCAGCGTCAGCTTGCCTTCTTTTTCCAGTTCGGCGTAGGTGAGGAAGTCATCCCACTGCGAATTGTCCTGCGCCGAGGTGAGCCCGTAACGCGCCGCTTCCTGCAAGACCAACTCCGCGCCGCGCCGGCGTTGCGCCATGGTGGGCGGCGGAACTTTCTTGCGTACCAGATCTTGTGCGGTCTCGCGCAGGCCGCCCGCCGGCTCGCCATCCGCTTCGCGATCAATGCGGCCGCCCGGCGGATCGGTGGTTTGCTTGGTGACGCCGGCAACGCGCAGCGCCGCCGAGTTCGCCACCAGCATGTGCCCGTCGGTGCGGATGAAGAGCGCGGGATGATCGCCGGTGATCGCATCCAAGTCCTGGCGCGTGGGAATTTTCTGCACCGGCCACTTGGTGTCGTCCCAGCCGCGTCCCAGTATCCATTCGCCGGGCGCGGCAGTCTTCACGCGCTCGGCAATGCGCGCCTTCATCTCATCGAACGATTTCGTGTTCGACAGTTCGACATTCAGCATCTCGAAGCCGCCGTTGGCCAGGTGCAGGTGCGCGTCGTTGAAGCCGGGCATCGCGAAGCGCCCGCCCAGGTCCACCACCTGCGTGTGCGGGCCTTTGATTTTGCGGATTTCATCGCTGGCGCCGACCGCCGTGATGCGCCCGTTGCGCACCGCGATTGCCTGGGCGCGCGGGTAGACTCTGGCGGGCGCGCCGCCGAAACCCTCTTCCGCGCCGGTGTAAATGTCGCCATGGATGAAGATCTGTTCGGGAGGTTCGAGCTTGGTGTTTTGCGCGTTCAGGTTCATGGCGAAAAGAAGCACTAGTGCGGCGATAATTTTCATTCCTGGACTCCGGCCACGGCGAGCACGGTGAGCAGGATGCGCCGCAAGCCAAGGTCGCGCCCGGTGGGGTCGTACCACTCGTGCAGCGTGTGCGCGCCGCCGCCCGCGCCGCCGGCGCCGATCGCCACGGCATCGCGTCCCTGCGAAAGCGGGATGTTGGCGTCGGTGGAGGCGCGTTGCAGGCGGGCGTTGTTGTCCAGCAGCAGGTCCACGGCCTGGATAAAAGCGAGCATGCGGCTGTCGGCGCTGAGGCGCGCGGCAGGACGGCTGCCGATCAACTTGATGTCGGCCGCCAGTCCGCTCAGCGCGCGCCCGCCAAACGAGGTGCGCCCATCCTGCGCCACCGCGCGCTCCACCGCGTCGCGCAGCGCGCGCTCCATCCGCTCCACCTGCTCGCCGGCGGCGGAGCGGATGTCCACCTTGATGGCCGCCGACTCGGGAATCGAATTCACCGAAGTGCCGCCGGTGATCACGCCGACATTGAAGGTGGTCTTCGGGGAAGCGGGCACCGGCGTGCGCGCGAACAGGTCAATGGCGCGCGCCAGCACGACAATCGGATTGGCGGTGCCGAAATCGCTCCAGGAATGGCCGCCGGGACCGAAGATCGTCACCAGGAAACGCTTGCTGCCCAGCGCTTCGGTGACAATGGTATCGGTGCCGGCGCCGTCGAGCACGATGGTGGCCTCGATGGCATCGCGCCAGCACGGCTCGGCGAAGATGTAGCGCATGCCGCGCACGTCGCCTTCGCCCTCTTCGCCGACATTGCCGACGAACACCAGCGACCACTCCGTATGGATGTCGGCGTGGCCCATCGCCCCGGCCAGCGCCAGCAGCGCCGTGATGCCGGCGCCGTTGTCGGAAATCCCCGGCCCGTAGAGGCGATTGCCTTCGCGCCGGACGTTGACCCCGGTTCCGGCCGGAAACACGGTATCAATGTGCGCGCTGATCGCCAGGTACTTGGGCTCACGCTCCGCGGCCAGGCCGGGGCGGATGCCGATGACGTTGCCAATGCCGTCAATGTGCACGTCGCTGAGGCCGAGCTCGCGGAAACGCGCTGCCAGCCACTCGGCGCGCGCCGTCTCCCCAAACGGGGGAGCGGCGATGCGCGTCACCTCCATCTGGCGCTCCAGCAGGTGCTCCTCGTGCGCCAGAAACCAGGCCGCGGCGGCTTCCACCGGAGCCAGCGCCGCGATGCGCGCCACTTGTTGCGCGGCGGCAGCTTGCGCCGGGGGCTGGGACTCCGCGGCTGAAGGGATATTGGCCATGGGCAAAAACTGGATATTACCTTAAACGCGCGGCTGGGATTTCAGATTTCAGATTGAAGAGTGCAGATTGAAGATTGGGCTCACACAGACGGTCGCCCTCCGGCAATCTTCATTCTGCAATCTGCGATCTGCAATTTTCAGGTGTCGGTTAGCCCGTCGTTGGCGCCGACGATTGGCAGCATTCCAGGATTTCGTTCTCGGTCAGCATCCGCTCCGACGTCTTGGCGCGCCGGTAGATGCGCTCCACGACATCATGGGCCGGCTCCAGGCCGTGGCGCTCCAGCCAGAAAACGACATTGGATTTGCCGCTCATGGGCCCGATCTCGATGATCTGCTCCAGCCCGAAGTAATGCGCGGGCACGCCGGAATAGACGTTGTTGGCCAGCTCGATGTCGTTTTTCTTGTACGCCTTGATCACCGCCGCGGCGTGCACGCCGGTGCCGGTGCGGTAGGCGTCGTCGCCCACCACCGGGTAGTTGCGCGGGATGGGCAATCCGGTGGCGCGTGCGATGGCGACGCAATAGTCTTTCAACTTCGAAAGGTCCTGGTCCTTCCACGGCGTGATGCCCATCAGCTTGAGGTTGACCAGCATCTGGTCCATCTGCGTATTGCCGACGCGCTCGCCGATGCCCAGCCCGCAGGCATGCACGCAGTGCACGCCGCCCATCAGCGCGGCCAGCGAATTGGCGAGCGCCATGCCGCGATCGCAGTGGCCGTGCCAATCCACCCGGATCATCATCCCCGACGGGACCACCACTTCCTTGATGATGTAGCGCACCAGGTGGAGCGCGCCCATGGGCGTGGCGTGGCCGCAGGTGTCGCAGATGACGATGGCGCGCGCCCCGCAGTTGATGGCCGCCGAGTACAGCCTCTTCACCGTCTCGGGATCACACCGGGTGGTGTCCTCGGTCACGTACATGACGGGCAAGCCGAGCGACACCGCGTATTTCACCGCTTTTTCCGTGGTCTTGAGCAGGAAGTCGTCCGTCCAGCCCTCGGTGTAGCGGCGGATGGGGCTGGAGCCGATAAAGGTGGCGGCCTCGATTTCCAGGCCGGTCTTCTGCGTAATCTCGGCGATGGGGCGGATGTCGTTCTCGTGCGTACGCGCCGCGCAGTTCGCCTTGATCTTCATCTTGTGACTGACGATCTCGCGCGCCAGCGCCGTGGCGTGCTCCACCGCGCGCGGTCCGGCGCCGGGCAGTCCGATGTCCAGCGAGTTGATGCCGAGCGCCTCCATCAGGTGGAGGATTTCGATTTTTTCCGGAACGGAGGGATCGCGCACCGAGGGCGACTGCAGGCCGTCGCGCAGCGACTCATCGTTGAGCAGCACCGGGCCGCTGGGCTTGGAGTCCGGCCCGGGCATGTTATTCCAGTCGTAAATCAGGTCAGAACAATTCACGCTCATGAGCTTGGATGCGCGCTGCCACCCCGCAAGCAACGACGTGCCAAATCCCCACAGCTAATCGCTAATTGCTAATCGCTAATCGCTCTTCCTACTTCGTATCCTTCGGCGGTAGGGTTAACCCGAACGTCGAAATCTGGCCGCGGCCGGCGACATTGATGCCGCTGGGATCCTGCGGATTGGGCAGGTAGAGCGTGCGGCAATGTTCGCACCGGTAAATCTCGGCATCGGGGCCCAGAGCCTGCTCCACATCGCCGCAGGCCTTTTCCAGCACGTCGCTGGCGTAGAACCAGCGCTTCAGGTGTCCGCCGCACAGCTTGTTCTTCTCGTCCTTCTGGTTGCAGGCACGCTGCCCGGGCTTCTTCACTTTGATTTTGTGTTTGGCAAGCTGGGGAAGGTTTCCCGCTTGCACCGGTTCTGGTTTCATACCCGTAGTCGCCAAGGACGATGACCTCGTGGCCTGCCGCAGATTATCGATGAAAACACGCTATTTTACTGGATAACTCAGCGGAGAAGGAAGATTGTTGTAGTTACCGCAGTCACATAAGCGCGCTCCTAGTCGGTAGTGGGATCGAAGATACCGGCCACGGACCACCTGAAACAGGCTATGCACGCACTCTCTGGACATGACAAACACCTGGTGCGCGCCATCGGGCGCTGGAGCCTGGCGGCGCTCATGTTCAACACCATCATCGGCGCCAGCGTATTTGGCGTCCCATCCCTGCTGGCGGCGCGCCTGGGAGCGCTGAGTGTGCCGGGGTACCTGATCGCCGCCGCGGGCGTGGCCGTCATCGCCGCGTGTCTGGCGGAGGTCGCTTCGCAATTCCGCGAGGCCGGCGGGCCTTATCTTTACGCCCGCACCGCTTTTGGGCCGTTCGTTGCCATCCAGATCGGTTGGATGATGTGGCTGTCGCGCATCACCGCGACCTCAGCCGTCGCCAACCTGTTCATCTCCTACGGCGCGCAGTTTTTCCCCCAGGTCGAGGCTCCGCTGGCGCGCGCGCTCGTACTGGCGGTGCTGATCTCATTGCTGGCCGCCGTGAACTACCGCGGGGTCAGCGGCGGCACGGCGGTGAGCAACGTATTCACCGTCGCGAAACTCGGCCTGCTGACGTTTCTGATTGCCGGCGGTCTGGCGGCGCTCTGGCTGCATCCGGCGCTCCGCGTCATCCCGCCAAGGGTCACTCCCAGCGCCAACGACTGGTTCGACAGCCTGACCCTGATGGTGTACGCCTACGCCGGATTCGAGGCGGCGTTCCTGGTTTCAGGAGAGACCCGCGATCCGCGCAAGGATGCGCCCTTCGCGCTGCTGGTTTCCATTGCGACTGCAACCCTGGTATTTGTCAGCCTGCAATACGTGGTGATTCACATTCTGCCGGACGCTGCCGCCAGCGCCAAGCCTGCCGCCGATGCGGCGCGGCGCTTTCTCGGGCCGCTCGGCGCCTCGCTGGTGGCCGGCGGGGCGCTGGTCTCGATTTACGGATACCTCAGCGCCAACCTGCTGCACGCGCCGCGACTCACCTTTGCCATGGGAGAACAAGGCGACTTCCCGGGATGGTTTGCCGCCGTGCATCCGCGCTTCCGCACCCCTTACATCTCCATCCTGCTCTTCGCGTTGCTGGTGATCGGTTTTTCCGTTGCCGGAAGCTTTCGCTGGAACGCGATCCTTTCCGTACTGGCGCGGATTTTCGTCTATGGCGCGGTCGCTGCCGCCCTTCCGGCACTGCGCAGAAAACAGCCGCACGCCGACGCCTTTCGTCTGCCCGCGGGCCATGTCTTCGCGGCCCTGGCGTTGGTCTTCATGGGCGTGCTGGCGACGCGGATGCAGCGCAGCGCAGGTCTGGTGCTGGCAGTCACGTTATTGATTGGATGCCTGACTTGGCTGTGGTCTCAGCGCCGGAGGCGCGCTGTGAGTTCTTCTTGACGAGGAACTCCGTCCGGCAGCGCCGGAGGCGCGGTCTTCGTTAAGCCGTTGTCACTTTATTATGTAGCCGATGTCATCCCGAGCGAGGGAGGGCTCCCGCGCGTTTTTTCCAGCGCGGGAAACCCGAGTCGAGGGATCTCGGTTTTCCTCTCTCGGCTACACCAATCCTGAAACTGTTTTAGCCCACAAGCCTGCGCACGACTCGTGACTCGCGACTCGCGACTCGGGACTCTTCACAGCCGCCGTCGCCACAACGCTGCGGAAGACCGCACGGCGCCACGCACCCGGGCGAACAGGCCCGGCGCGAACAGCCAGTCGGCATAGCCTTCCATCTGCCGCGCAAAATCGGGACCGTAGCCGTACCACCAGGTTTTTTTCAACCGTGGCAGGCGGTCGGAGTCGAGGTATTGCACCCAGGCCATCTCCTCCAGGCCCAGTTTCCCATGGGTGCGCCCGATGCCGCTGCACTTGACGCCGCCGTGCGGAGCCTCGCTGATGCCATAGCCGATCACCGCATCGTTCACCAGCACGGTTCCCGCCGAAATCAGCGTCGCCAGTTCCTCGCCGCGGTCTCGATCGCGCGTCCACACGCTGGCCGCTAGCCCGAACTCGGAGTCGTTGGCGAGGCTGATGGCTTCCTCGTCGGTGTCGAAGGCCATGATTGCCAGCACCGGCCCAAAAGTCTCCTCGCGCATGATGCGCATTGAGTGGTCAACGCCGGCGACGACCGTCGGCGCGTAGAAGTTCGGGCCGAGTTCCGGCATGCGCCGGCCGCCGGCCAGCACGCGTGCGCCGCCGGCAACGGCGTCATTCACCTGCTCTTCGACGATGCGCAACTGCCGCTCGTGGATCATGGGGCCGATGTCGGTTTCCGCATCGGCGCCGTTGCCGATTTTCAGCTTGCGCGTCTTCTCTACGCACAGCTCGACGAACCGGTCGTGCAGGCTGCGATGCACGTAACAGCGTTCCACGGAGAGGCACGCCTGCCCGGCGTTGACGAATGCACCCCACACCGCGGCGCTGGAGGCGACGTCCACGTCGGCATCGTCGAGAACCAGCATCGGATCTTTGCCGCCGAGTTCCAGCACCACCGGCAGCAAGCGCGCGCCGCAGGCCTGCGCGACGCGGCGCCCGGTGGCTACGCTTCCGGTGAAGACCAACTTTTCTATGGGCGAAGCAATCAGCGCCGCGCCGGTCGCGCCGTCGCCGAGCACCACCTGGAAAATGTCCTCCGGCAGAGCTGCCGCGGCGAACAGCGATTTCAGTTCCAGCGCGCTCAGCGGGGTGAATTCCGAGGGCTTGAGCACAACCGCGTTGCCCATCACCAGGGCGGCGACTACCTCGCCCGCGGGCGTCGAAAACGGAAAGTTCCACGGCGAGATGATGCCGACCACGCCGTGCGCCCGCCGCAGCAGGCGTCCGGCCTTGGCCTTCATGATCGGATTGCCGTGCGGCACCGGCTCGGGGAGCAGCAATCCGGGCGCCTGCTCGGCACAGAATCGCGTCGCGTCGAGCGCGACCAAAACCTCATTCAATAACGCCTCGACGTAAGGCTTGCCGGCTTCGCGCGTGATCAGCCGCGCCACTTCCTCCTTCTTGGCGTGCAGGAGCCGCTGAAAGCGGCGCACGACCTCGATCCGCTGGTGAACCCCGGCCGCCTCCCAAGCCGGCTGCGCGGCGTGGGCGTGCTCCACCGCAGCCGTGACCTCGGAGTCGCCGGCACATTCAAATTCGCGCAGAGTCTCCCCGGTGGCCGGATTCACGGCGACGATGCGGCGGGTAACAACTTGTGGTTCAGTTGCCATTCGTTAGCCGCAGATTAACGCAGATAAACGCAGAAAAGAAAACCCGAAAACGACAGAGAACAGGAACCATCTGCGTCGATCAGCGTTCATCTGCGGCTAATATTCAACGGAGACCAGGTACAGCCCGCTCGCCGGCGCTGTTGCCCCCGGATTCGCCGAGCGGTTGCGCGCCTGCAAAATGCGCGCCAGATCGGCCGGTTGCAGGCTTCCCTTCCCCACCAGCAGAAACGTCCCCACCAGGTTGCGCACCATGTGGTGCAGGAAACCGCTGCCGCGGACGGTATAGATGAGCTCTTCACCGGCGCGCTGCCATTGCGAAACAAAAATCGTGCGCACGTTAGAGTGTCCGCCCTCTGCCTCGCGCTTCTCCGCATCCACGGCCGCAAACGAGGTGAAATCGTGCTCGCCGGTGACCCCGTCGGCGGCGGCGCAAATCGCGTTTTCATCCAGCGGATACGGATGATGATAAACGTAGCGCGCCAGCCACGGCGGGCAGATGTCGCCGCGATAGATGCGATATTGGTAGGTCTTTGCCCGAGCCGACTTGCGGGCATGGAACTCCTGCGGCGCTTCCTCCACCTGCATGATGCGGATCGCAGGCGGAAGATTGTCGTTGAGCGCCACCACCAGGTTCGCCGCCGGGATGGAAGAGGCAAGCGCGCACGACGCCACCTGCGCCAGCGCGTGCACCCCGGCGTCGGTCCGGCCGGAACCCTGCGGCAGGACGGTTTCGCCGGTAATCCGCCGCAGCGCGTCGCCGAGCGCAGCCTGGATGGTCGGCCGGCCGGGCTGCACCTGCCAGCCATGAAAGTCGGTGCCGTCGTAGGCGATCGTGAATTTGAAATTGCGCATTTAAAGCGACCGCGCCCGCAACCAGGGTGCCGCGCCGGTGTTTACAAAATCTTACTCAATGGAACCGCGGTGGGCCGTGCCGCGTCGGCTATACTAGTGGGTTTCCGCATCCAAGCAGCGGTGGCCCTATCCCGCCTGCCGGTTTTTTGAACCTGCCGGAGGGCATTTGCGTAGTATCTGGTGACGATCGCGGCCCGCGGCAGTCTATCGCATTGCACGTTGTACGACGTACGGGAGAGAAGCGCATGTCTTCGAGGTCTTTTTTTGTGTTTCGCGGCAGTCTGATCATCCTGGCTTTGGTGGCCTGCCTGGCTTCGTCCGCCTGGGCTCAGCGCACCGATTATTCCAAGGGCCAATCGCAGTTTCCGAATCCCATCGCGCCCTACCAGGCGCGGAACGTGTCTCCGCCGAACTTTTCGAACAGCCCCCGCATCGGCACGCTGATCAAGGACGGCAAGTTGATGCTCTCGCTGGACGATGCCATCGCGCTGGCGCTGGAAAATAACCTCGACCTGGCGATTGCCCGCTACAACCTCGACATTGCCGACACCGACATCCTGCGCACCAAGGCGGGCGCAGCGGCGCGCGGCGTGGCCACCGGCATCGTCAGCGGCACCCCCGGCGGCGGTGTCAACGGGTTCGGCACGGGCGCATCGGGCGCCAGCGCCGGCGGCACCTCGAGCGCAGCCGGCGGCGCCGGCACCGGCACCGGCGGACAGGTCACCTCCACCACCGGCGTTGGGCCTACCGTGCCTTCCTTCGATCCTTTCTTGAGCGGCACGATGCAGATCGAACATGCGGTCTTCCCGCAATCGAGCCCCGTCCTGGCCGGCGTGCCCACTCTGACGCAAAACACCGGCACCGCGAATTTCGCCTATAACCAGGGCTTCGCTACCGGAACCAACATGAGCGTGGGCTTCAATAATTCCCGCACCACCACCAACAGCATCCGCACCACCCTGAACCCGGTGCTCAACAGCAGCTTCCGTCTGACCGTCAGCCAGCACCTGCTGCAAGGCTTCGGCATCGCGCCCAATATGCGCTTCATCCGCATGGCGAAGAACAGCCGCGAGATTGCCGACGTCGCCTTCCGCGGCCAGGTGATCTCCACCGTCACCCAGATTCAGAACATCTATTGGGACTTGGTCAACGCCTACGAGGACGTGCGGGTGAAAGAGCGCTCGCTGGGGCTGGCCAACCAGTTGCTGACCGACACCCAGAAGCAGGTGCAGATCGGCACCCTGGCGCCGATCGAGGTAGTGCGCTCGCAAAGTGCGGTCGCTTCCGCCCGCCAGGACCTGATTATCAGCCAGACGGCGCTCCAGTTGCAGCAATTGCTCACCAAGAATGCGCTGGCGCGCAACCTGCAGGACCCGGCGCTCGCGGCCGCCGTGGTGATACCGACCGACACCATGTCGATGCCCTCCGCCGAGCCGGTCACACCGATCCAGGATATGGAGAACGACGCGCTCTCCCACCGCTGGGAGCTGGCGCAGTCGCGCATTGACCTGACCAACCGCGACATCAACAAGAAAGCGGCGCGCAGCGCGCTGCTGCCCACCCTCGATCTGTTTGCGTTCTACGGCTCCTCCGCCCTGGGTGGGTTGCAGAATCCGCTCCTCGGTCTCCCCGCGGGAAGCGTCCCGACGGTGGGCTACGGCTCGACCTTCGGCAGTTTGTTCGACTCCACCGCTCCGGACAAAGGTGTGGGGCTGTCGCTGACCATTCCGATTCGCAACCGCAGCGCCCAGGCCGACCAGGTCCGCTCCGAGCTGGAATACAGCCAGGCGCAGATGCGTTTGCAGCAGCTTCAGAACCAGATTCGCATCGAGGTGCGCAACGCACAATACGCGCTGGAGCAGAACCGGGCCCGGGTCGACGCCGCCCAAGCCGGCGCCAAGCTGGCCGCCGAAAGCCTGGATGCCGAGCAGAAGAAATACCTGCTGGGCGCGTCCACCAATTACAACGTGCTGCAGTCTCAGCGCGACCTGACGCAGGCGGAATCGAACCTGGTGGCGGCGCGCGCGGCCTACGAGAAATCGCGCGTGGAAGTCGACCGCGCCACCGGCCTCACTCTCACCCGTCTCGGCATTGATGTCAACGATGCGGAAAACGCGCAGGTGAAGAAGCCCCCCTCTGTCCCGGGCGTCATTCCGCGCAGCCAGAATCCGCAGGCGGTGCCGATCACGCCGCAGCAGCCGGGCCCAACCAGCCAACCGCTGCCGCCCTCGCCCACCGGCCCGGTCGGCCAGCCTCCGGCGCCATCAACACCACCCCAGACCCAAGCCCCGCCGGAATTGAAATAAGGCAGGAGATACTGGTCAGTGGTTAGAACTGGTAACTGGTTTCGAGAACTCGCTTGGGAAGGGCACGGCTTCAGCTTGGGAAGGGCACGGCTTCAGCTTGGGAAGGGCACGGCTTCAGCTTGGGAAGGGCACGGCTTCAGCTTGGGAAGGGCACGGCTTCAGCCGTGCCGCCCGAGGCCACCAAAAGCTGGGCTTTAGCCCCTGAGGGAAAGATTTCGACATGTGAAGGCCGGGTGACTAACCCGGCCTTCTTCTTTTTCGCTCGGGACTCGCGACTCGCGACTCGGTACTCGTCTTGCAATCGTCAATCTTCAATCATCAATCTACAATTCCCCCGTGACCCTCTCGGTCGCCATCATCACGAAGGATGAAGAGGAAAGCCTTCCGCGGACGCTCGCGAGCGTCGAGGGGCTGCTGCGCGAGCTCGGCGGCGAAATCATCCTTGTCGATTCCGGCTCCACCGATCGCACGCTTGCGATCGCGGCGGCTGCCGGGGCACGAATTTTTCACGAACCGTGGAAGGGCTTTGCCGGGCAGAAAAATTCGGCGCTCGACAAGGCGGCATGCGATTGGGTGCTGTCGCTCGATGCCGACGAGCCCCTGGAACCGGCGGCGGCCGGCGAGATCCGCACTCTGCTGGCGAGCGATCCGCCGGTGAACGGCTACTGGATTCCGCGCAAGAATTTTTTTCTGGGCCGCTGGATTCGCCACGGCGGCTTCTATCCCGACCGCAAGTTGCGCCTGGTCCGCCGCGGCAGCGCGCGTTGGGTGGAGCACGGCGCTCATCCCACCATGGCCATCACCGGCGCCACCGCCAACCTGCGCCACGCCATCTTGCACTACGCCTATCCCACGTTGCGCGGCTACATCGTCCACATGAACAGCTATTCCTCCATGCAGGCCGAGCACCTGGACGCGGCGCGCCGTCGCGGCTTCCACCTGGTCAACATCGTCGTCAACCCGGTGGCGACGTTTTTCTACAACTATGTTGTGCGCCTCGGCTTCCTCGATGGGCGCGAGGGCTTGCTGCTGCACCTGTATCACTCCGCGTATGTGAGCTGGAAATACGCCAAGGCGTGGGAACTCTCACGCCAGAACCGGCGTTAGGCGCAAGGCACAGGACCGAATAGCACTCTGCTGACTAGAACTGGTTTCAAAAATGAGTTTTTGGGTAGGGCACGGCTTCAGCCGTGCCGCTCAAGGCCGCAAGAATGGTGGGCTTTAGCCCCTGAGGGACATTTTTCCTAAGGCGAAAATGTACTTTTGAAACCAGTTCTTGTAAGTGTGTTCAATTAGTGCGGAATAATCCCAGCGACCAACTACCAGCTACCTTCAAATCTGGTGCAGCACCCGCATCGGCTTGGCTGGCAGCGCCGGCGGACGTTGCGGCGCCGGCGCAGCCCTTTCAGCCGGGGCTTTGTCTTTCTCTTGCGGCGCGGCAAAGTGTGGATCCGAGAGGTACATTTTCTCGCGCTGTTTGACGAGATCCTGGATGCGGATTTTGTTCAGTTGCTTGCTATCGTCCCACAGCAATCGGATGAGGTTCTTTTGGGTATCAATGGTGCCGCCCTGTTGTGTGACCACCAGGATCATGGCCAGGCAAGTCAACAACACGAGCACGCAGGACCACCGCGTTCTCAACTCTTCCCGTTCACGATGCAGGAAACTGTCCATGTTTGGCCTCGCTCCGATTGCAAGCACATTGCTACATCGCAACCGGAGCGCCACACCTTGCCACACCTTCCCTTTGCAAGTCGCTGACATTAAGCAACCTAGCGCTGCGTGACGACGGTACCCGACGGGCGGTTACCGCAAACCTTTGCGGTTTTCAGGAAAGCCTTTGACCTTTCTGCAAAAGGAACCGTTCTTGCTCCCACTCCGTGCATCTCTTATGATGAGGGGTTTGCTTCGACAACCATCATGGCCGACCAAAAGCGCCCGAACAATCCAGTAGCCGAATCCCCGGTAGCCGACCTCTTTGAAGGACGCCATCCCTCCGAGTCGGAAAAGCAGTGGGCCGAGGAAATACTGGCCAAGTCTCTAGAGAAGGCGCCGGAGAAGCCGATCGGCGCACCCACCGGCACCAATCTCGACGAGCACGGCCGCGCCCGCTACACCACCATTTCCGGCTACCCGGTGCGGCGCTTCTATTCCCAGGCCGACCTGCCCGAGGACTGGAAGTACGACGATTACCTCGGCTACCCCGGCCAGCCTCCTTACACGCGCGGCATTCACGCCAGTGGTTATCGCGGCAAGCTTTTCACCATGCGCCAGTTCTCCGGCTTCGCTTCGCCGGAGGAAACCAACGAGCGCTACAAGTACCTGCTCACCTCCGGCGGCACTGGATTGTCGGTCGCCTTCGACCTGCCCACGCTGATGGGCTACGACAGCGACCACCCATGCAGCGAGGGCGAAGTCGGCAAGTGCGGCGTCGCCATCGATTCGCTGGAGGACATGGAAATCCTCTTCAACGGCATCGACCTGGAAAACGTCACCACTTCCATGACCATCAACTCTGGCGCCTCGGTGCTGTGGGCGATGTACCTGGTCGTGGCCGAAAAACAGAAAGCCGACTGGAAGAAAATTTCCGGCACCATTCAGAACGACATCCTCAAGGAATACATCGCGCAGAAGGAGTACATCTACCCGCCGGCGCCCAGCATGCGCCTGGTGATTGACACCTTCGAATTCGGCAGCAAGTTCACCCCGCGCTTTAACACGATTTCGATCAGCGGTTACCACATCCGCGAGGCCGGCTCCACCGCGCTCCAGGAGTTGGCATTCACCGTGTATGACGGCGTCGAGTACGTCGAGTGGGCGCGCCGTCGCGGCCTCGACGTGGACGAGTTCGGTCCGCGTCTCAGCTTCTTCTTCAACGCGCACAGTGATTTCTTCGAGGAGATCGCCAAGTACCGCGCCGCCCGCAAAATCTGGCACCGGCTGATGCTGGACCGCTTCGGCGCCAAAAACGAACGCACACGCCTGATGCGCTTCCATTCCCAGACGGCGGGCGTTTCGCTCACCGCGCAGCAGCCGTTGAACAATATCGCCCGCGTTGCCATCCAGGCGCTGGCGGCTGTCTTGGGTGGCACGCAGTCGCTGCATACCGATGCTCACGACGAAGCCCTCGCGCTGCCCACCGCCGAAGCGGCCCGCATCGCGCTGCGCACGCAGCAGATCATCGCCTACGAATCCGGCGTTACCCAGACCATTGATCCCCTCGGCGGCTCGTACTTCCTGGAGCGCCTGACGCTCGACATGGAAAGAGGCGCCTTCGATTACTTCGGCAAGCTGGACGCCATGGGCGGCATGGTCAAGGCCATCGAGCGCGGCTATCCGCAAAAAGAAATTGCCGAGGCCAGCTACCAGTACCAGCGCGCGGTGGAAAACCGCGAGAAGGTCGTTGTCGGTGTCAACGAGTTCACCATCGAGGAAGAATCGCCTGAGATATTGCACATTGGCGACTCCGTCGCGCGCCAGCAGACGGAAAAACTGAAAAAGCTGCGCGCTCGCCGCAGCAACGACGAAGTCCGCCGCTGCCTTGACGCCTTGAAGAAGGCCGCAGCGCAGGAACCGCAAGTCAAAGCCGACGGCTCAGTCTCCGACGCCAATACCATGCCCTACATCATCGAAGCCGTCCGCGCCTACGCCACCGTGGGCGAAATCTGCGACGCCCTGCGCGAGGTCTACGGGACGTACGAAGAGGCGAGCATCACCTAGCTTCACCTCGAATTGTCACTGGCCTCGAACTTGTCATTCCGAGCGCAGCGAGGAATCTGCTTTGAGGCTCGATACTCCGTGTCTCCGTGCCTCCGTGGTGAGCCGATTTCATCCCAGCACATTGACAACCTGATACTGAAACTCGAAACTGAAACTCCCATGCGCCGCGCCATCAACCACCTGAAGAAATCCGATCCCGTCATGGCCTCGATCATTGCCCGCGTCGGCCCTTTCCGCCTCGACCGCCGGCCGGCAACCTTTGAAGCCATGGTCCGCGCCATCGTCTTCCAACAACTCGCCGGCGCCGCTGCCCGCACCATCCACCAGCGCCTGCAAAACGCCTGCGAACAGGCGGTCGGCGGGCAGGACACCGAGCGCTCTCTCTACGGCGGCTTCGGAATCACGCCCGAATCCGTGCTCGCGCTCAGCGAAGACCAGATGCGCGCCTGCGGCCTCTCCCGCCAGAAGCTCAGCTACATTCGCGACCTGGCGCACAAAACCATTGCGCGCGACGTGGACTTTGCCAGCCTGCCCAGCATGTCCGACGACGACGTCATCGCGCACCTCACGCGCGTGAAAGGCGTCGGTGTGTGGTCGGCGCAGATGTTCCTCATTTTCGCGCTCGGCCGCCTCGACGTGATGCCCACCGCCGACCTCGGCATCAACATGGCGATCTGCAAAGCCTACGGCAAGCGCAAAATCCCCAAGCCCAAGCAGATTTTGAAGTTCTCGGAAAAATGGAAGCCCTACCGCTCGCTGGCCTGCTGGTACCTGTGGCGTTCGGTGGACAAGCCCGCGAAGAAAACTCAGCCACAGAGGGCACGGAGGAACACGAAGGCAAAGAAGTAAATCCGCGTTCATCCGCGTAAATCCGTGGTTAGCTGTTTTCCTCCGTGTCCTCTGTGGCTAAATTCTTTCTTGGGATTCCCGTCTTGTTGTTCCGATCCGCGTTCATCCGCGTAAATCCGCGGTTGACTGTTTTTCCCCGTGTCCTCTGTGGTTAAATAGTGGCCTGCGATGCCCGGCGAACGCAAAATCCGTGTGCTTGTCGCCAAACCCGGTCTGGACGGCCACGACCGCGGCGCCAAGGTGATCGCGCGTGCCCTGCGCGACGCCGGCATGGAGGTTATCTACACCGGCCTGCGCCAGACCCCGGAGATGATCGTTAACGCGTCCCTCCAGGAAGACGTGGACGTGATCGGCCTTTCCATTCTCTCCGGCGCGCACAACGCCATCGTGCCGCGCGTCATGGATCTGCTCAAGCACAACAACATGGACGACGTGCTGGTGCTGGTGGGCGGCATCATTCCCGACCAGGATGTGGCGCAGCTTAAGCAGCAAGGCGTTGCGGGAATTTTTCAGCCGGGCACCGCCATGGACGAGATCATCCAGTTCATCCGCCACAACGTGAAACCGCGCGGCATCCCCGCCAGTACATAAACCAGCAATTAGCAATTAGCTGTTAGCAATTAGCCGGTGAAGTGTCTAAACTCGCCGTTGTTTTCTGCAACTGGATACAAGAATCGTTTTCGGAGGGGCACGGCTTCAGCCGTGCCGTAGGATGCCTCAATGTTTGTCGGCTTTAGCCGCTGAGGTACATGTTTCGCCCGCTGCGGAATTTTCTGATACCGTCTACACTCCACCTGGTATCCGAGCGCGCTAATTTAATCGCTAATTGCTAATCGCTAATTGCTAATCGCTTGCCCGACCACTTCTACGAACTCGAAAACCACAGCGGCGCCACCATCCTGCGTCTCACTTCGCCCGACGGCACCAACCGCCTCAGCCGCGCCTGCGTGCTCGCGCTCACCGATGCCGTGCGCGAACTCGCGCGCGCCCCACGGCCGCTCATCATCACCGGCAACCACAAATTCTTTTCCGCCGGGGCTGAGTTGTCGGAAATCGTCGCCCTCACCGGCCCCACGGCGTATGACTTTTCGCACATGGGCCAGGCGCTGATGAACGAAATCGGCTGCTTCCCCGCTCCCGTCGTCGCCGCCGTCGGCGGCTACTGCATGGGCGGCGGACTCGACCTGGCGCTCGCCTGCCATCGCCGCATCGCCTCGCCGCACGCCGTTTTCGGGCATCGCGGCGCCGCCTTAGGCTTGATCACCGGATGGGGAGGAACACAGCGCCTGCCGCGCCTGGTCGGCAAAACGCGCGCCTTGCAGATGATGATCGAAGCGGAGAAAGTCCACGCGCGCGAAGCGCTGAGGATTGGGCTGGTGGATACGATCGCCGACGATCCGGTCAGCGTGGCGCTTTCTTGGCTAACGGACTCCCAGGCGCACTCGGATCATATCTAACCCGCCCCCGTTACTCAGCTCAGTTCAGGTCGAGCGGCGCCAGCACGCTGCCAATGTGGCCGGTGACGTCGTCGCGCACCACAAATCGCACCAGGTATTTCCCGGCCGGCACCAACAGCGCGTTGCGATAGGTAATCCCGCTGCTAACGATTTGTTTTTCCTGTTCCGGGCTGAGGGGACCTTCCAAGCTCTGGCCCCAACGCGTGACAATCTTCCCGTCCAGTGCCTTCACCGCCGCCGCGTATTGCAATTGCAGATGGTGGCGGCTCAGGTCAACTGCCTTGCCATTGACCAGGATTTCGAAGGGCGCGTTCTTCTGTTGCCCATTGCCGGCCGGCGCGCTGCTCCACCGGACCGAAACGGGGATGCCGGTGTAGTCCCAGGGCGAATCCATGGCATTGACCAGCTCGGCCGTGTTGGTCTTGTCGTTGCTCTGGCCCGCGTAGAACCCACTCCGACTCCTCACCTGCAGTCCCGCCCCGCGCACTTTGACGTTCAGCGCCTTCCACTTCAGGTCGGTGTTCTTGTCCGCGCGGTAATACCCCAGCATGTAATAGGCCGACGAGTCCTCGATAGCGTTGCGGATTCCGTTCGGCACGCTATTGTTGTTGTAGAACGGCACGCCTCCCGTCGAGGCCGCGAACGAGCGCATGGCTTCGAAGCGCAGCTTGGTCGGATCCTCTGCGATCTCGTTCGGGTTTTGTGCATTTCGTCGTTGCCCTGCCAACTGCGTCGGGTAACCCGCATCCAAGCCGCTGACTTCGGTGTTGATCACTCCGCGGATGTCCACCGGATAAACGGAAACATTCGCGTCGTTCAGGGCTTGAATGGTACGGCGGAAATATGCTGCGCCCTGGCCGTCAAGAATTTCGGAAAATGGATTCAGCGAAAGGGGGAATGACCCGGTCAGCCAGATCAGCGACTTGCGTCCCGGAATTCCAGCCAGAGCGTGGGCGATGTGCTCCATCGCATCCAGCGTCGTTCGGATGGCGACTGACTGGCTTGCATAATTGACCTTTTGCTGCAACTCCTCATTGTAGGCGTCGAAAAATTCGCGAATGCTCGCGCGGCTGTTCGGGTTCAGGAACTCTGACACTATCGCGCCTTTCTTTTCCCCTCCAGCATCCGGCGTCACAGGATTGAGTTTGTCGAATTCGGTAATCGAGAGTTGTCCTTTTTGGACCGCAAGCGCCGCCTTCAGGCCGGCCACGAGAACGTTCGGATCAGAAGCGAAATCGTGAATTACCGTGATCCCGCCGGAGTGGATTCTCACCAGGGCCGTCAGCGCGCCGTCTCCCACCGCTTCTACCAGGTGCTCGGTCAACTGCTGGCGGGCGCGCGCTTGGTCGAGATACGCGGAGTTGACCTGGTCGAGCGCGATCACTACGACACGTTTCGTGGAGGTGTCCTGGCGAAGCATGTTGCTGTACACACCGTTGCTCGCCCCCGGACGGCGGGCCGGAGCAGTGCTGGCTTTCACCTCCTCGAAGACGGCGACGCTCTGCGCCTTGCCGGCCTCGGTCACCTGGAAGTCGTCCTCGGTAAGCCCCGCAACGTGCGCTCCTGCCTTGTCGCGCACCACCACCGGAACCAGCACCAGTTCGGTTGTGCTGGAAAATTTGCGGTCGTTGTCGGAGGGTTTCGGCTTGGAGTCCTGCGCCACGCAGGTGAGAGTGAAAGCGAGAGCGATCACCGTCCAGCGGGCTACTGTGCGCAAAGTTGAGGCCGGCATACTTAGACCTCCTACTGTTTCAATGCTACCGCCACCCCGTCGCGCAGCGGCAAAATGGTGGGAAACAGGTCGCGCGAATCGTACAGCATGCGATTGAACTGGACAATCGCGCGCGTGGACTCCGCCACGTTCTTTCCGCCCGCAGCGGCTTCCGCTACCCGCCCGCTCCACAGCACGTTGTCGGTGACGAACAGCCCGCCTCGGCGTATGCGCGGCACCGCCAGGCGGAAGACCTTGGGATAATCTTCCTTGTCCACGTCGTTGAAGATGATGTCGAACGGCTCCCGGTTCTGCTCCGACAGCAGTTCCAGCGCGTCGCCCACCTTGATCTCGATCCGCTTCTCCACCCCGGCGCGCTCGAAATTCTTGTACGCTTCCATGGCTTTCTTGGAATCGCCGTCGGTATAGATCACCTGCCCGTCTTCGCCAACGCCGCGCGCCCACCAGATGGTCGAATATCCGATCGCCGAGCCCATCTCGAACACGCGCCGCGCTCCGCTCAGCCGCGCCAGCATGTAAAGGAGCCTCCCCACCGCCGGTCCCACGATCGGGATCTTGCGCTTCGCCGCCTCTTCTTCCATCTCGCGCAGCACCGGATCGCTCTCCGGCAGCAACGAGTAGAGATAGTTGTCCACCGATTCGCCGGTGATGCCGCCCATCGCCCAGGAGGGCCGCTCTGCCTTCGCCATAGTTTTCCTTCGAATACCTGCGCTCTGCAATTAACGCACTCGCGGTATCTAGCCTCGGGACTCGCGACTCGGGACTGCCCTCGTTCGGTGTCCCGGCTCGTGTTCACAAGCAGATCACCCGATCATCCGATCACCCGATCACCCGATCCCATTCATCCCACCGTCTGCCCGGGTTTCAGTTCCAGCACGTCGCATCCTACGTCGCCGACCATCTTCTTCAACTGCGCCGGTGTGCCGGTCAGCGCCGGAAACGTGCCCCAGTGCATGGGGATCACCGTTTGAGGCCGCAGCAACTGGCACGCGTAGGTCGCCTCGCGCGGCGACATGGTAAACAGATCGCCAATCGGCAGCATCACGATCTCCGGGTGATACAGCTCGTGGATGATGTGCATGTCGCCGAAGACGTTGGTGTCGCCGGCGTGGTACAGCTTCACGCCGCTGTCCAGTTCGATGACGTAACCGCACGCCTCGCCGCCATAGATGATCGACCCATCGTCTTCCTGGATTCCGCAGGAGTGGTCGGCGTGCACCATGGTGACCTTGATGCCGGCGACCTCCTGCGAGCCGCCCTTGTTCATCGGCGCAATCTGCTTGGCGCCCTTTTTCTGCAGCCACATCGCCAGTTCGAAGATCCCCACCACCACCGGGTTGTGCTGCTTGGCGATCGCCACCGCGTCGCCGATGTGGTCGAAGTGGCCGTGCGTGCACAGCATCGCATCCACTTTCTTCAATTTCTTTTCGCTGTCCGGGCACGACGGGTTCCCCATCACCCAGGGATCAATCAGGATGGTTCTGCCGCCGGTTTCCAGCCGAAATGTGGAGTGCCCCAGCCAGGTGAGTTTCGCGCCTTTCAAGTCCATAATGGCCGCCTTTCTGCCATGTCTGATGCAATCTAGGCCCAAGGATACTAGCAGCCGCGCCGCCGGTGCCATCCTGGTTTTTCAATCGTCAATCGTCAATCGACAATCGGAAATGCTTTTGCTTTTTGTTGCTATTGCTCCTCTGCGTCCTCTGCGACAAACCCCGGGGGTGTCAAAACCCAAGACTTCGGCTACCATAGCGGGCCATGCACTCCACTCCTGCCGTGGGTTTTCAACTCCGAGTCCTGTTCACCCGGGATCAGATCGCGCGCCGCGTCCGCGAGATGGCGGACCAGATCAGCCGCGACTTCGCCGGCCAATCCATCATCTTCGTGGGCGTGCTGAAGGGCGCGTCCATTTTTCTCGGCGATCTGGCGCGGCAGGTCAAGCTGGACGCGACCTTCGACTTCATCAGCGTTGCCAGCTACGGCAACGGCACCAGGACCAGCGGTGAAGTGAAGATGAACAAGGACGTGGATTCATCCATGGCCGACAAGAACGTGATCATCGTCGAAGACATTCTCGACACCGGCCTCACCATGGGATACCTGCGCAAGCTCTTCCTCGCCCACCAGCCGCGCGCGCTGAAGGTAGCTGTGCTGCTCGACAAGGCCTGCCGCCGCATCGAGCCGGTCAAGGCCGACTACGTCGGTTTCGTCATTCCCGATGAGTTCGTGGTGGGATACGGCATGGACTACGCCGAGCGCTACCGCAACCTGCCCGACATCTGCGTCCTGCCGCCGGAATTGCAGTAGAAAACCTGCGGTGCCCCACATCTGCCCGCATTTGGCAGATGTGGGTCTATACGCCCGTCCCTAACGGCAAATCAGGGCGCCGATAACATCGGCCACGCGTTTCAGCACTTCAACATCGTCTTCCATGAAGTTGTAGGCCAGGGCGGAGTGTATTTCCAGAACGCCCACCGTTCTGCTTTCGACGCGTACCGGAGCGGCCACCACGGCACCGATTCCCATCCGCCCGCAGGCTTCGGCGTTGATGATGCCGCGCGCATCAGAAGCCGTGTCTACGCAATCCACCACCGCTCCGGTGCGCAGACACTCCGCGCGCATGGCGGCAGCGGGGTGAGGAGCGCTGTCGGGTGGTGGCGTCGTCCCGACGCTGGCCTGCATCGCGCGGGCGCTGCCTTGGTTCAGGGTGACGGCACATCCGTCGGCACGGGTCGCCGTACACACGTATTCCAGCATCAGCTGCAATGTCTTGCGGTCTTGCTCGGCCTGCAAGCTTTCCGCGGCCGCCGCCTTGGCGCCACCTGCTTCCATGCGGCTCAGAGTAGGACATTGGACGGTCATTATCAATGACCTCCTGGCTTCAGCCACAAAGTGCTCTAGCTTTTCCTTGCGCCTTGTGCCTTGTGCCTTGTTTCTGCCTACTCGCTGCCGGCAGCTTCCGCGTCTTTTTCTTTGCGGGCTTTCCGCCGCGCCGGACTCACCAGCCAGGCGATCAAGATGCTCACGATATAGAGCACCACCATGGGCGCCGCGAACAGGCACATGTTCAGGATGTCGGTGGTCGGCGTCACGATGGCCGCGATGATAAAGATCACCAGGATCGAGTAGCGCAGGTTGCGCCACATCCACCCCGCGCTGATCACGCCCATCAGCGAGAGGAAGAACACCAGGATCGGCATCTCGAAAATGATGCCCAGCCCGAGGATGATGGTCAGGAACAGGTCGGTATATTCGCCGATCGTGATCATCGGCTGGAATTGCGCGCCGTAGCCGATCAGGAAATCCAGCGCCGCCGGGTACACCATCTTGTATCCGAACACCCCGCCGGCGATGAACAGACCCACCGACGAAACCATGAAGGGCGTCACGTAGCTCTTTTCGTGCCGGTACAGGCCGGGCGCGATGAATGCCCACACCTGGTAGAGCACGAACGGCGAGGCGAGGAAAACGCCGGCAATGAACCCGACCTTCAGGTACATGTTGAAGGGCTCGGTCGGGTTCAGGTACACCAGCTTCTGATCGAGATGATGGTTGCGCAGGGCCTCCATGATCGGCACCTGCATGTAGCCGTAAATCTTTTCCGCGTAGCCGAAGCAGATGCCGAAACCGGCGGCCACGAACACCAGCGACCAGATGATGCGCCGGCGCAACTCCTCGAGGTGATCGAGGAAGCTCATGCTCGCCATTTTTTCGGAGACGGCCTTGCGCGCCGCGGCGGCGGGATCGAACTCAGGCATCGGCAGCCTTGGCCGGTGCGGGATGATCGACGGGCGCAGGAGCGGCGTCGGGCGCAGTCGCAGCATCGTGCGCAGAAGCGGCATCGGGCGCGGCGGCGGGATCGTGCATAGCGACCGCGGCTGCTGTGGGCGCGCTGTTGGCGACGCTTCCTTGCGGCGGCAGGATCTGCGGCTCGGACGCGCGCTTCACGGTCTCTTCCAGTTCCAAATTCCTGATCTCGCCTTCGATTTGCGACTTGAACTCGTTGCTGGCCTTCTTGAATTCGCCCATGGCTTTCCCGATCTGCCGTCCGATCTCGGGCAGCTTCCGCGGCCCGAAAATAATCAGGGCCAGCAGGAAGATGAAAATCATTTCGGGTAAGCCGAGGTTCATGGCTCACATAATACTGCGGGCCGCGTATTTCGGTCTATCGGTCAGTCGGTCTTTCGGCTGTCGGCAATCGGCCTTCGGCTGTCGGCTCTCGGCTCTCGGCTCTCGGAAATCGACGGTCGCCAATCGGCTGTCGGAGCTCGGCTTTCGGCTTTCGGAAATTGACGGTCGCCAATCAGCACCGGAGCTCGGCTTTCGGCTTTCGGAAATTGACGGTCGCCAATCAGCGCCGTAGGCGCGCACGTTGGTAGCCCAGGGCGCCAGCCCTGGGTTAGAGCTGCAAAGAACTCTCCGAGTCCCGTAGGGACGGCTGAGATTATCCCGACACATAATGCGGGCCGAAATCATGCCGGACGGGTTTCATTTTGGTGTGGATTGCGACGCTAGAGCCGGGGGCCCCACCCAACGCGGTTTTCGCCAGGAGTTATGAGCTAACAGCTGACAGCTTCCCCCTACCTCATCCCATCCACCAAGTACAGATCCGACAGCGTCCGATGGTACCCATACACCGCAGTTTTCGCGTCGGGCGTCAGCAGAATCGGGCCAATGGTCACCACGCCCGCCGGATCGGACGGCATCAACTGCTTCCACGCCGAGCGCCGGCCGGTTCCGATATCCAGGCGGAACACGCGCGCCGGCAATTCTCCCGGTTGGTAAACGTACAACCCGCCATCATTGCTGAAGGTGATCGGCTGCTCCCCGGCTTCGAATCCCGGAATTGGCTTGGCATCTCCTCCGTCGATCGGATACAGGTAGCCTTTTTCGTCTCCGGCAACGGCGGCAACGAATTTTGCATCGGGCGCGATGGCAAACGAGGTACTCACCAGGCCCTCGGGAGTAATTGCGTGCGACTTGCCCGAGCCTACGTCGAGCACGAACAGGCGTGTGCCTTTGCTGGGCTCATTTCCTGAGAACAGGATGCGCTTGCCGTCAGGGAACCAGCGCGCCCAGGTGTGGTTGATGTTGTCGTGGGTGAGTTCCCGGGCATCACCAACGCCGGTCGGCAACAGCCGCAACTGCGCCGGAGAACCAGGCGACTGCGCAACCGCCCACTTACCGTCGGGCGACAGCGCTACCGCCGCGCCTTCTCCCAGCAGCACCGCCGGCGAGCCATCCGTCTTGCGCACGTACACCGCATAGGTGAGCCCGCCCGACTTCGAATACGCCAGGCCACCGCCGCTGCCTTCTTCATCGAACAGCAGTGTCTTGCCGTCGCCCGACAAATCGCCGGGGTAGGAGTAATCGAACCAGGACAGGTCCTGCTCCTTGGCATCCTTGCCGACGATGGCCATCAGTTCGCGGCGCCAACTGGCCCTCGTCAGCAGCACCCGGCCGTCCTTAAAGATGTCGAGCAGCATCAGCGTGCCCGGCATGCGCGTCACCAGGCGCTGCTTGCCGTCAAGCGAGACCGCCCACAGCGTCCGGTCGATCCCCGATTTGCTGGAAGTAAACCAGACCTCTTTTCCGTCCGGCGACCACGCCAAGCCCTGCACCGTGTACCAGTCGGAGGAAAGCACCGTCTTGTTGCCCTGCAGGTCCACTGTGGCGATTACACCTCCGTCGTCGCCTTGCAGAGGATGGTCAATGAAGGCAATGCGATCGCCCTTGGGCGAAACCCGCGGGCTCCCGATCCATCCTCCCGATTGGTAGAGCACTTTTCCGGCGGGATACTCCAGGCGATTGCGGCCGTTCACGTCGCGCACGATGGCCAGTTCTTTTCCGTCCGGGCTCCAATCGGCCCATTGCACATTGGCGAGAATCTCGCGCGGCGCGCCGCCAATCAAAGGCGCTCGCGCCAGCGTGCCGGTCGTCACCCACGTCCCGATGGCATGCGCATTCAACAGCACCGCCATCTCGCCGTTGGAGGAGACCGACAATAGTTGCGTGCGCGGCAATCCCATCGAACGCGACTCCGGCGCCTCCGGCCGTGCGGTGTAGACGTCGCTGGGATTGCCCTGCCAGGCGGCGCTGTACAGGATGGTCTGGCCGTCCGGTCCGAAGCGGGCCGCGCGAATGCTGCCGCGCCGGAACGTAAGCTGGTGGTAGAGCGGGGGTGGCGGCGGGGGCTGCACGAATAAGAGCCGGCCGATATAGATGCCAATGACCAGCGCCACAACCGCGGCCCCAGCGGCAACCAGCGGGAGCATCCGTTTGGCGCTCCCGGAGGACCCCGCTGCGATCGGCACAGCCGGGGTCGCGGCCGGGGTTGCCGGCACGGCCGTAGAACGGCTGGAACTGCCGTCGCGCTGCAAGCGGCGCAAATCGCCGCGGATTTCCGCCGCCGTCTGGTAGCGCAGCTCGCGATCTTTTTCCAGGCACTTGCCGACGATGTGTTCCAACTCGGCCGGCAAGTCCGCATTCAGGCTGGCCACTCCGGCGGCCTGCTTGTGCAGGATTGAGTCGAACAGCGCCGCCGAGGTCGTCCCCTGAAACGGCAAATCGCCGGTGGCCATTTCGTACAGCACCACCCCGAAGGAGAACAGGTCGGTGCGCGCATCCAGGTCTTCGCCCAGCGCCTGCTCCGGCGACATGTAGGCGATCGTGCCCAGTGCCGTGCCCGGGCTGGTCAGGTGCTCTTCGGCCACGCTCGGCCCCGCCGTCACCGCGGCCGCCATCGCTTCCACGCGATGTTGCTTCGTCGATACCTTGGCCAGCCCAAAATCCAGGATCTTCGCCTGCCAGCGGTCGCTGACGAAGATGTTGGCCGGCTTGATATCGCGGTGCACGATGCCGCGACTGTGCGCCGCCTCCAGCGCATCCGCGATCTGGATGCCCAACTCCACAATCCGTTCCGTCGCCAGCGGCTGCCGTTCGATGCGGTGCTTCAGCGTGGCGCCTTCCAGCAGCTCCATGGCGATGAAGTGTTCGCCGCCCTCGCTGCCGATGTCGTAGACCGTGCAAATGTGAGGGTGGTTGAGGGCGGAAGCGGCCCGCGCTTCGCGCTGGAAGCGTTCCAACGCCTGCGCGTCCCCGGCCACCTGCGCCGGCAGGAACTTAAGGGCTACAAAGCGGCCCAGGCGCGTGTCCTGTGCCTTGTAGACAACGCCCATGCCGCCGCCGCCGAGCTTCTCCAGTATTTGATAGTGAGAAATCGTTCTGCCGACCATCCGCCCCCCAAAAAGCCGTGGCCGCAAGCATGCCGTGGCGACTCCAGCAATGTCAATCTGCCGGCACGCGGTTGCCCTCTGCACCTTCCGCGGCCTTCATCGAATACCCAAGTTTGAAACCGGATCGCCCCAGCCCCGCAGGGGCGAATGACAATAGCCCGGCGCTTCAGCGCCGGGCTATTGTCATTCGTCCGCACCGGACGGGATTCATTATGGGATGCAAATCGGGGTAAGGAGAGGATGGTTGCCTGTCTACCGATTGCCGCAGATGCCTGCAACGGCCTACACAGTTAGGATGGTGTGCGCGCCGCGCAGTTGTTGTGCCGAGCCGATGGACATGGTCACTCCAGATTTTTTTCGAATTGCTCGCGCGCGGCGATGTCTTCCAGTTGCCGGCGCCAGTCGAGCCCTTCGACGAAGTCGCTGGAATCGCGCCAGCCAGGACGCACCTTGACGAACATTTCGAGAAAAACTTTCTTGCCCTGCGCGCGCTCGATCTGGTGGCGCGCTTCGGTCCCGATCTTCTTCAGCATGGCGCCGCCCTTGCCGATCAGGATTCCCTTCTGCCCTTCGCGCTCGCAGTAGATGGCCGCGGCGATGCGTACCAGGCTCTTGTCCTCTTCGAAGCGTTCGATGAGCACCGTGGTTGCGTATGGAATTTCCTGGTGCGTCGAGATCAGCACCTGTTCGCGGATGATTTCAGCGGCCAGAAAACGCATCGGCTGATCGGTGAGCTGGTCACTGGGAAAATATGCCGGTGCTTCCGGCAACGAGCGCACGATCGCGTCGAGCAGCTCTTCGAGGCCAAGCTTTTTGCGCGCCGAGATGGGAATAATCTCGCGGAAGTCGTGCAGCTTCGACCACTGCTCGATCAGCGGCAGCAACTTGCGCTTATCAATCAGATCGATCTTGTTGAGCAGCAGGATCACCGGCGTGTTGGCGCGCTTGGCCAGGTCAATGATGAACTGCTCGCCCGTCCCGAACCTCTGCGTGATGTCGGTGATGAGCAGCACCAGGCCGCTGCCCTCGAGGGCGTCGCGCACCTCCTGCATCATTTTCTTGTCCAGGCGATTTTCCGGCCGATGCACGCCGGGCGTATCAATCAGGATTACCTGCGCTTTCGGCCTTCCCTTTTTCGCCGGAAGATTGAGGATGCCCTGGATGCGGTTGCGCGTGGTCTGCGGCTTGTGGGTCACGATGGCGAGCTTCTCGCCGACGAGCGCGTTCAGCAGCGTGGACTTGCCGGCGTTGGGACGCCCGAGAATGGTGACGAAACCCGACTTCATAAATTAGCTCTCAGCTATCAGCTTCTAGCTCTCAGCTCGCCTGCGCACCAACATTATCTGTTCCAATGAAAACCACTGGTGATCCACTCCGGCACGAATCGCCACATGACTGCCGCTGCAGCTATGAGTGCAAGACCGATGAGTAATCGTGACTTCTTCATTGGAATTAAGTGCCACTCGTTCCCGTCTTCGCGTGCTGCAAGGTCGAGATGCGCAGGCGCTCGACGCGGCGGTCGGTGGACTGCAGGACCTCGAAGCGCAGGCCCTCGGCATTGATGACCTCGCCCTGCTGCGGGATGCGCCCGGCAATCTCGCTCACCAGGCCCGCTACGGTCGTGGCCTCGTGCCCCTCCGGCCGTATGCCGAACAGGTTATCGAGGCGGTCCACGTCCATACTGCCGGGAACGATGTAGGAAAATTCGTTTTCGCGGATGATGTCCTTCTCGCGCTCGTCGCGGATCTCGCCCACGATCTCCTCGACCATGTCCTCAATGGTGACCAGCCCCGCGACGGCGCCGTATTCGTCCACCACGATCTCCATGCGGAGGTTGTCGCGCTGCATCTCGCGCAGCAGGTCGCTGACGCGCTTGCTCTCGGGCACAAACTTGATGTCGGTGCTCATCAGCTCGCGGACGGTCCGGGTGCGCGCCTCGGTGTCGGCAACCTGGAGCAGGTCGCGGGCGTGCACGATGCCGACGATCTTGTCGATGGAACCTTCATACACCGGCACGCGCGAGTACGGCCGCGTGCGCAGCATGTCGGTGAGCTTCTCGACGGTGGTGTCGGCGGGCACGGCGAACATCTCCGGACGCGGCTTGATCACTTCACGCACCGTCTTGTCGCCGAACTCGACCACCGACTGGATGAGCTCGCGGTCGCTCTCCTCGAGAATGCCTTCCTCCTGGCCGGCCTCGATGAGCGCGTCCACGGCTTCCGACGGCCGCTCGGGTTCCGGCTCGGCGTGCTCGCGGGTGAGCGCGAAGACGGAGATGCAGAACCCGATCGCAAGCGTCACCGGCATGGCGAGGTAGAGCAAGGCGCGCAGCGGAATGGTAAATCTGGCGAGCCACATGCCGCGGGTGCGCGAGAAGAGCACAAACGGGAGCAGGCGGTTGCACACCACCACGCTCAGCACCATGGCGAGCGCGGCCTGCGCCAGCTCGGCGCCGCTCCAGTTGCCCGTGTGGAAGACGCTGTACGCGACCAGCATGGCGAACGCGGCGGTGGCGAGCTGTTCGAGCACGGCCACGGAGAGCGCGGCGCGTTCGCGGCCCATCTTCAAGCGCGGTTCGACCGCCTGCTCAAAGGCCTCGATGTTTTCCTCGAATTCGCGCGAGAGAAACTTGCCGCGCTCGGTGTACACGCGCTCGACATAGGATACGAGCCCGAGAATGAAAAGCAGAACGATGAAGGCGATGGCGAGGGCGAGGTTCATCGGGCTCGCCTCGGCACACGCGAGGGCGCGTGTGCCACACGTTGCGTTCGGCGGAGCAGACCGTTGCTGAGGCCGAGTTCGCGGCGGAGACGTTCTTCCTGGCGCGCCATCTCGCCGCCGTCGGATTCGTGATCGTAACCTGCGAGATGGAGCATGCCGTGCAGGATCAGAATTTTCAGCTCTTGCGCGGGCGCGTGCTGGTAGAGGCGCGCGTTACGGCAGGCGATATCGGTGGAAATCACGATGTCGCCGGAGAACGCATCGGCGACAACCGGAACGGGAGGAAACGAAAGCACGTCGGTCGGCTTATCTTTTCCGCGGAAGCGGCGATTGAGGGCGCGCATGTCGCGGCTGGAGGTCAGCACAACATTGACCTGGCCGCGAAGGCCCGCGGCCTTGCGCGCGCGCTGCGCGAAACGGGCCAGCGCCTGCTCGGAAATTCCCGGCGCCGCTTTCCTGATGATGATCATAAAAGCGAACGGGAGGGCACGTGCAGCCCTCCCGTGACCGCCGTCAATCTTACTCTTCGACGTGCTTCGGGGCCGTTTCCATCTCGGGCGCGACGGGCTCGACCGGCGGCTGCGAGCCGTTGCGGCCGGACTTGCCGTTGATCGGCAGCAGCACCATCTGGTCGCCGCTCATGCGCGACTTGTAATCGTCGTAGGCGCGGATGATGCGCTGCACCAGGTGGTGGCGGACGACGTCGCTCTCGTCGAAGTGCACAAACGAAATTCCGTTGACGTTGCCCAGGATGTCCATCGCTTCCAGCATGCCGCAGCGCTTGGTGGTGGGCAGGTCAATCTGGGTGATGTCGCCGGTGATGACCGCCTTGGAGTTGAAGCCGAGACGGGTGACAAACATCTTCATCTGCTCGGAAGTGGTGTTCTGTGCCTCGTCGAGGATGATGAAGGAATCGTTGAGCGTGCGCCCGCGCATGAAGGCAATGGGCGCGATCTCGATGATGTTCTTTTCCAGGTAACGATCGATCTTCTCCGGGTCCATCATGTCGTAGAGCGCGTCGTACAGCGGCCGGAGGTAGGGATCGACCTTCTCCTGCAAGGTTCCGGGCAAAAAGCCGAGGCGTTCGCCGGCCTCGACCGCGGGCCGCGCCAGGATGATGCGGTTCACCTTCTTGGCGAGCAGCGCGGAGATGGCCATGGCCACCGCGAGGTAGGTTTTCCCCGTGCCCGCCGGCCCGATGCCGAAGACCATGTCGTTCTTCTCGATGGCCTCGACGTAGCGGCGCTGGTTGGCGCTCTTGGGCTGCACCGGGCGTTTCCCGAAGGAGCGCTGGCGTCCGGCTTCGGCGAGACCGCGCAGGGTCGCCGCCGGGTCGGAGGCAAGGATGCGCAGAATGGAGCCAAGGTCGCCGTTGTTGAAGACGAAGCCGGTGCGCTGGAGATGAGCGTAGTCGGAGAAGACCTGCTCGGCGCGGGCGACGTCGCGCGCCGCGCCTTCGATTTCGACGGATTCCGCCTTCAGGTCAATGGTGACGTTCAGGCCTTCTTCGAGGAGGTGGAGGTTTTCGTCGCGGGTTCCGAACAGGGTCTCGATGTTTTTGGTGATGTCGATATTCTTCTTCATTTAATGCTGAGCGTTAGCCTCCCGCCGCGGCACCGGGAACGCCGGCGCGCGCGCGTACGGACATGGACATGTCTGGAGTGGAGAGATGGGCCGATGCTCGCCACCAAGTGGAAGCAACTACCATTGCGCCTAGAGTACGACGTGTTCGGGACAGAGTCAATGTCACAAACAGTCCCCAGTCGTCAGTCTCCAGCCACCAGGCAAAACGACCAGCCGAACGGCTGAATAGCATTTACTTCCACGGTTATTAGATGCCGGATTACGTTGCAACGAAGCACTCGGACCGCCGCACGGGCGAGCCAAGGCAAAGCCGGGACGAGGACGTAAATGGCGCGTTTTCAGGAGATTCGCCCCTGGGCGGAAGCAGAGCGCGATTGACCGCAGGGGCGGCAGCCCGTAGAATACAGGTTTGGCCCACAGGAAAAATTCTCAGAGGACAATCAGTCGAATATGGCAAATCACTTTTCGGCCCTGAAACGCGCCCGGCAGACGGAAAAGCGCACCGCCGCCAATCGCGCCAACAAGTCGCGCCTGCGCAGCGCCCTGCGCAAGTTCCGGACGGCGCTCGCCGGCGGCAACAAGGACGAGGCAGGCGTCGGATATCGCGAGACCACCTCGGTGCTCGACAAGGCAGTACAGAAGGGCATACTGCACAAGAATACGGCGTCGCGGTATAAGTCGCGGCTCGGCAAGCGGCTGAACGCGGTGGGGAAAACCAGCTCTTAGCGATTAGCTTTTAGCTCTTAGCGATTAGCTCTTAGCAATTAGCTCTTAGCAATTAGCTCTTAGCTTTCAGCTTTTGGCACTTAGCTTTCGGACGGCAGGCTGCGGCCTGCCGTTTTCGTTTTGCTGGCATGAGATTCTGTTTGCCGTGCGCTACGCCCGCTGCGCATGGCGAGGACGCCCAGCGCACGTAGTTTGCTTTTGCTGCCATGGCGAGGACGCCCAGCGCGCGTAGGTTTGCTTTTGCTGCCATGGCGAGGACGCCCAGCGCGCGTAGTTTTGCTTTTGCTGCCATGGCGAGGACGCCCAGCGCGCGTAGTTTTGCTTTTGCTGCCATGGCGAGGACGCCCAGCGCGCGCAGCGCGCGGCAGAACGTAGCCCCGGGCGTGAGCCCGGGGTTAGCTGCCTGCCTGAACAAGAGCCCGCTTTAGCGGGCGACAGAACCGTTGGTCACGTGCCGGCGCTTTGCACCGCATCCAGCCGGATCCCGAAAAATTCTTCCAGCGCGGTGTCGTATTCCTGGGTAGTAGCGAGAGCGGATTCCCGGCGCTCGCCGCCTTCGGTGATCACCAGACGCGCGCCGGTCAAGGTAACGCGCCCGCTGGTGGTCAGAATGCTGCATACGCGATTGCGCGTGAAATGAGATTCCGGCGAAGTCTGGTGATGACGGCACATGCCCTCAAATTCGGAGAGGCGCCGGGGCACGAGCGTGAAGTCGTAAAGCATGCGCCACTCCGAGGCCGAATCGGCCAGCACCGGCACACCGCGCCGGTTGCCGGGGTCGGGAGAATAGCGCAGTACGCGCCAGCGCTCCTCCCGGGTATCGAGGCAGTAAAAAACATTGCGCTGAAACTGCTCCGCGTTGGGCAACAGTGGAAGCGGCTCGATGAAGGACTCGCCGAATCCCACGTCGGCGAGCCAGGGCGTATCCAAATCCACGCGGAGAATGAGGTGATCAAATTCCGGGCCGACGCGGTTCTCCGCGATGGGAACGCGCGCGGAGAGCAGGGTTACGCGGAAACCGAGTTCGCCCAACAGCGCCGCGAACAGGCTGTTCAGCTCGTAGCAGAAGCCGCCGCGGCGATGGAGCACAATCTTGTCGAACAGGTGCTCCTGGTCGAGCGCAATGGGCACGCCGCGGTGGATGTCGAGGTTCTCGAAAGGTACGGCGAGCAGGTGGGCATAGTGCAAGGCGCGCAGGGTTTCCAGTGTCGGCGCGAGCGGGCCGGAGTAGGAGATGCGGGCGAGATAAGCATCGAGGTTCAAGCTACACCGGCAGTTGCTGCTGCTCCCAGCCCGATTCGCCCAGGTGGGGTTCGGCGCAGAGATCGAGCACCAACCGCTCGAGGATGAGTCGTTTGCTGGGCGGGTTGGAGCGGAGGTCGAGGTCGGCGCGGGCGATCAGGCGCAGGGCGCGCGTCAGTTCGCGCCGCGACTTGTAGCGGCGTGCCTGGCGAAGGATGTCTTCGGCGGCAAAGGGCGGAACGCGGAAGCCCTGCCACAAGGCGGCCCAGAGCGCGCGCGAGTCGCGGACGCGCTTCTCGAAAATCACCAGCATCTGGCGGAAGGTTTTCGCCAGCATGTAGAGGTGGCCGATGGCGGCTTCCTCGCCTTCGCCGCTGGTGAGGATCGCTTCCAGCACCCCAAGCGCGCGCACGCGGTCCTTGGCGGAAATGGCGTCGGTGAGTTCGTAGAGGGAGCGCTGCTTGGCGGCGAGGACCATGGTTTCGACGTCGCCGAGCGCGATCCGCTTTTTCTCGCCGACGTAGAGGATGAGCTTTTCCAGTTCGTTGGCCACCAGCATCATGTCGCCGCCCAGCGCGTCCACCAGTTCGCGCGCGGCGTCATTATCGACCTTGACGCCTTCCGCGGCGCCGGTCTCGATGGCCCAGCGCACGGCCTCGCCTTCCTCGACGCGCGCCAGCTCGACAATCCCGCAATACTGGCCGAGGGTTTCGCGCAGGCGCTGGTAGCGGTCGCGGTCGGTGAGCTCCATGCGGCGGACGTCGGCGGGAATGCTGATGAAATCGGCGACGAAGATGAGCAGCGCGTCGGGATTGGGATTGGCGGCGTAGTCTTCGATCGCCTTGAACTCGGCATCGTGCGAACCGCGGGTATAGAGCGCTTTCACGCCGCGAATGAAGAAGACCTGGAACGGCGCCATGAGCGAAGGCGTGCGGGCGGCATCGAGGACTTCGATGAGCGGGGTTTCGGCGAGATCGAATTCGTGGAGCGAGAAGTCGCGCAGATCGGGCGAAACCAGATGCTGGAGCACGGCTTCGCGGCACTGGCGGCGGAAAAAGGCTTCATCACCGGCGAGCACGTAACAGGGCTTCAACTTGCGCTGCACGATGTCGGTAACGAATTTTTCCGCGGCAGCGAAGGCGCGCATTCAGTAGGCCTCCAGGATATTGGAGACCAGGGTGCGTGCGAAGTCGCGCGACAGGCGGTCCACGGCGGGCGAGTCTTCCTCGAAGAAGCTGGTGAGCTCGCGCGAGACCTGGTACTGCTCGCGGAAAGTGTAGTTCGGCTGGTCGAACAGCACCGTGCCCTTGCGGTCCACCAGCGAGACGCGCATGGTGACCGTGACCAGGGCGCTGGAGGCGCGGCCGGTCTGCGAGTCATAGGTGAGCGGCGCCAGTTGCATGGTGGTGACCGTGCCGCGCAGGGTGGCGTCGGCATCGTCCGCCGGTTCGCTGATGATGCGGAATTTTGTGCGGGTGACGAATTCGCGAACCACGGCGGAGGTCAGCACCTGCTCAACCCGGTAGTTTTGCGTTTGATTGGTAAATGCAGGGACGGCGATGGTGTGGACCGAGTCAGGCAGGCGGACGTAGTGCGCGGTGGTGTGGTAGCCGCAGCTCACCGTCAGCAGCATGCAGCAGAAGATCGCGGCGATAGGGAAGCGTTTGGTCACGTGTTGAGGAGTACCGAGTACCTAGTACCGAGTACCGAGCGTGGTACTCGTAATGCGGCACTCGGTACTAGGTACTCAGTACTCAGTACTTCTACTGCAATTTCCCTTTCGGCATGGCGACCGCCATTTGCTGGGCGGCGTCAATGGCGTTCAATGCCAGCACGCGCAGGTTGTCGGCGGCGGCCCAGATCCAAAAGCCGGTCTCGCGCTGGGCATCGGCGCGGATCCACACCAACACATCCTCCGACCCCGCGGCGGCAACGTTGCTGGGCGACTCCTCGGAGCCGCGGGTGAGTTCAACGTGCTCGCCGGCGATGGCCTGCGAAAAATCGCCGATCGAATGTGCCTGCTCCAACTCAATGTAGAGCGAAAAGACGTGTCCATGAAAGATCGGCGCCTGCACCAGCATCAGCGAAGGCACCGGCACATCGGCGTGCGGCGGGAACCCCGGCTGCGGAACTTGTCCGGTGATCTGGCGGTAGTGGCTGAGGATGCGGCGCTCGGCGCTTTCCAGCGTGGGCGAGGAATTCTCGCCGTAACGCGCCAGGACATTGAAGGCGACCTGCGCGTCGAAAACCGCCTTGGGCATTTCCTGGAAGGAGAGCAGGTTCACAGTCTGCTCGTGAAGTTCGTCCATGCCGGCGCGGCCGTGTTCGGAGGCGGGCTCGAAGACGGTGGCAACGGCGGAGCGCAGGTTGGCGACCTTCTGCGCGCGAGCGATCAGTAGCGCCAGCACGACCGCGGCGGGATGTGCCGTGACCACGGGCGCGGGCTCGAGTTCCGGTATTTGCGAGTGGCGCAGCTCGCGTTCCAGCCACGGGGAGCGGACGCGGGCGCCGGGCGTGTCTTCCAGAGCGTGCGAGAGGTCAACGATCAGGCTTCCGGCCTGCTGCGCGATGCGCCAGTTCTTGCGGGTGAAATCCGGCTGCGAGGCAAAGAAGGTAAAGTCCACGTGCTCGAAGTTTTCCGCGCGCACGCTCTGCACAAACGTCACTTCTTCGCCAACCGACTCGAGCTGGCCGAGGGATTCGTCGTCGTCGAGCAGCTTGATGTCCACCGCGGGAAAGGCGGTTTCAGGCAGGACCTCGGCGAGTTCCTTGCCCTTCAGGCTGCCGGCGCCGACGATGGCGACGCGGTAGAGACCATTCTCCGAGCCCGATCTGCCGGGTTGGTGTGCGCGGTTCATGGTGCGGTCGTGGCCTCCAACGGCGGTGGCGGCGGGCTGCCGCGGCGCCGCAAGATGTACATCAGGCGCGCGACAACCCCGGAGAGCATGTAGAACAGCGCCAGGAAAAACAGGAAATACTCCGAGAAGTAGCGGATGCAGGCAATGACGACGCCGATGACCACCACCAGCCAGAAGGGATGCCGGCTGCGGAAATCAATGTCCTTGAAACTGTAGAAGCGCCAGGTGCTGACCATGAGATAGCTGGTGGCGAAGACCAGGGCGGCCCAGATCAGGCCCATCCACCAGGTCAGGATGGGAGCGCCGTTGGTGAAGTGCACGATGGCGGCGAGGACGCCGGCGCCGCCAGGAATCGGCATGCCGACAAAATATTTCTTGCCCGGGCGGCCGGGATTCGAGGGTTGCGGGTTCACCTGGATGTTGAAGCGGGCGAGGCGGCTGGCCCCGGCAATCAGGAATGCGAACGTCGAAATGGCTCCCAGTTGCACCACCCGCGCCAGGACATCGCTGCCGTTGAGCGGGGCGAGAATGCGGAATCCCCACATCCAGGCGAGGATGGCGGGCGCAACGCCAAAGGTGATGACGTCGGCCAGAGAGTCGAACTCGCGGCCGAAGGCGCTTTCCGTATTGGTCAAGCGCGCGATTTTGCCGTCGAGGCCGTCGAAGATGATGGCGAAGCCGATGGCCTTGGCGGCATTGTCGTAATGCCAAGGCTCGGCCGCCGAACCCTGGATGGCGTGATACAGGGCGTAGTAGCCGAGCGCCATGTTCAAGGTGGTGAACAGCGACGGCAGCAGGTACATGCCCTTGCGGAAGCGGCGGCGGCGCCGGTTATCGTCAGCACGACGAAGTGGCGGCCAGTTCATCGGCGAGCTCCCTGTTCGCGCTGTGCGCCGGTCAGTTCGATGCGGCGGTCTGCCGGCTGCGTGACCGGCGCGAGGGCAAGGATACTGGAACCGCCGGCGACGTGTTGTCCGATTTTCACCTGCACCGAGGCGGCAGCGTCGAAGATGACGTCGCAGCGGGAGCCGAACTTGATCAGGCCGATGCGCTCGCCGCGCGCGACCGTATCGCCGACGCGCTTGGTGAAGATGATACGGCGCGCGATGAGGCCGGCGATCTGCTTGAAGACGACTGTCTGGGCGCCGTCATCCACGGTCACGATGTTCTGCTCGTTGCCCTCGGCGCTGGCCGCGCCCATGGCGTTCTTGAACTGGCCCTTGCGGTACTGCACGTCCCGGACAACGCCGCCGATGGGCGAGCGGTTCACGTGGACGTCAAAAACACTGAGAAAAATGCTGATGCGAGTGCGCCCACGGCCCTCCACTTCGATGGCCATGATATCGGTGACGCGGCCATCGCCGGGAGATACGATCGCGCCCGCCGCCGCCGGAACCTGGCGGTCGGGGTCCCGAAAGAACCAGGCACAGAACGCGCCGAATGCGAGCGGGACGATTGCCCACGGCGGGGCAGCCAGCCAGGCAAGAAGCCCGGCAGCTACCAGGGACCCGAGCGCGTAATAGTAGCCGTCACGAACCATGAGGTAAGAGGCAATTATAGACGCGGCGGGGACGTTGGGTCTGTCGGTCCATCGGTCTGTCGGTTTTCGGTTGGGCTGAGCCGCACGCTTCCCAGCAGTTTCCCGCCAGGAGACCGATAGACCGACTGACCGATGGACCTAAAAGAAAAACGCGGCCGAAACCGCGTGGCAGGACATACCGAACTTGTTTGCCGTGGTGGCGGCAAGGACCCCGTCAATGGGGGCTGGTAGGCGATTACGCTACGTTGTTTTCGCGATGCCGGAACTGCTGCTCCAAGGACTCCATCTGGTCCTTGAGGCGCAATTTCAATTTTTTCAGGCGGACCTCTTCGATCTTCTCATCCTCAGAGAGAAATCTCTTTTGGACAAGGCTGTCGAGCCGCTGGGAATATTGGGAATGTTCAGAAACAAGGCGCCGAAACTCTTCATTGCTGGCGATGAGCACGTCGCGTACCTGAGCTGCCATCCAGCAGACCTCCTACCAACAGTCTGGCAAGGACTTTAACCTAGCACAGGGTCAAGTTCGCTTCAATCGGTTTTCAGCCGATGCCCTGAATTTCGTAACTGCCCTGCGGGTGGTGCAATTTGAGAAAGTGGCCGGTGGCCAGGGGGTGGGTACCCCGGTAACCGCGAAGCGGGTTACTGATGGCTACCGGTGACCCTGCGGTACAGGACCGCGTCTTCGTCGGGGTGCTGGTAGTAGTGGCGTCGGCGTCCCGTCTCGGCGAAACCGTACTTGGCGTAAAGAGCGCGCGCGGCTGCGTTCGAGGCGCGCACTTCCAGGAAAACGACTTCCCCGCCCTGCTGCTTCACCACGTCGAGGAAGTGTTTGAGCAGAGCGGAGGCCAAGCCGCGCCGCCGCGTACCGGCAGCGACAGCAATGTTTTCCAGTTCCCATTCCGGGCCGATTTGATTCGCAATCAGGAAGCCCCGCACCGTGTCGCCGTCGTGGATCACGAGCGCGAGGCGGGGCGGATCGCCGGCAAAAACTCGCTCGTATTCGCTTTCGTTCCAATGCGCGGCGGTGGGGGCCTGCGCTTCAATCCGGCGCATGGCGGGAAGGTCGGCGGAGGTGGCGGGACGGATGAGCATAGCCGTTAGCTGTTGGCCATTGGCCGTTGGCTGTGCAGCCTGGTATAGAACCGAACGAAAAACTGACGGGCCAATGGCTAATGGCCAATGGCTAAGAGCTTCCTTTCGAAAAGATTTCCGCGTCGGAGCGGCGGATGTAGTTGGCGTCCAGCGCTTCGGGCAAAATGACCTGGCCGGCGGCAATCTTGAGCGCGCCGATGCGGGCGATTACGTCGCTCTGCGGGCGGGGCACAACCTGCACCGGTTGTGCTCGGGCGCGCAGCAGGGAGGCGACGGATTCGTCGGGAGTGATGACCGGCAACTGCGGCGCCAGTTGCGCCTCGGCAGCGAATTCCTGCATCGGCATCAGGACCTCACGCACCAGCTTGGGTACCGCGTTTTCGCGGACCACGTACTCACCGACATAGACCTCGCCGCGCATGGCGTCCAGAGCGGCGATCACCTGGGCTTCGAAATGTTGATCGACAGTTCCGGGCTCGGAGAGCCGGGCCACACCTCTGGCGCCCGCCCATGCCAGCGCTTCCAGCAGCGAAACGGCGGCGATGGGCTTGTGCGTGATTTCAGCCAGAGCCTTCACGGTTGAGAGTCCCACACGCAGACCGGTGAATGAACCGGGCCCGGTGGCGGCGGCGTAGGCGTCAATGGCGCTTTTATCTAAGTTGTGGCGCGCCAGGAGCGCCGAAATTTGCGGCATCAGTTGCTCGGAATAGGTGCGGCCGGCGAGAGGAACGAGTTCGAGAATTTCAAGATCGCGGGCGAGGGCGCCCGCGCCACATTCGCACAAGGCGATGCTGCCGTTAACGCCGGCGGTATCTATGGCAAGAATCAACATCGATCGGGTGATCCGGTGATCGGGTGATCCGGTGATCGGAACTCATGGTTTGAGATCACCCGATCACCAGATCGCCCGATCACCCGATGATCAGACTCCTTTAGTCCGCTCTTCGCACAACTCCAGCAGCACGCCGCCGGCGCTGGAAGGATGCACGAAGACGTAGAGGTGCCCGCCGGCGCCGACCTGGATTTGCTCGTTGATGAGGCGCACGCCGGATTTTTTCAGGTTCTCCACCGTGCTCGCCAGGTTGTCCACACGCAGCGAGACGTGGTGCAGGCCCTCGCCGCGTTTTGCGAGGAATTTGGCGATGGGCGAGTCGTCCGAGAGCGGCTCCAGCAGTTCGATGCGGCTCTTGCCGAGGGGCACCATGGCGAGGCGGACCTTCTCCTGGGTGACGGTTTCTTCCGGCATCACCTGCATGCCGAGGTTCTGGTAGAAGGTTTTCGCCTGGGCAAGCGACTTGACCGCGATTCCGAGATGATCAATTTCAAACATTGCGAGTTCCTCGCGGGATTTGTGATTTAGCGATTTGTGATTTAGCGATTAATAGCGTTGCGTGCGGGTTGCGCAATCACTCAATCACAAATCACTAAATCACGAATGGATCACGACCGGCCCAACTTGGAAACAATCTCTTCCACCAGCGAGTACGGGTCGCGCTTGTGCTCGGCGATTTCGGCGGCGTAGCGGGAGATCGCGCCATCTCCCATTTCATCGCGCAGAACGCGCTCCAACAGCGACTCACGCAGCATTTCTACCAGGCGCTCCTGCCAGTTCTGCACCTTTTTCTGCAGGCTGAGATTGTGCGTCCGCAGGAAATCTTCGTAGGAGGCGATTGCCTTCGCCAGTTCCGGGACGCCCTGGCCGTCGCTGGCGACGGTCTTGACGATCGGCGGCGTCCAGCCATCGGAGCGCGTGGAGAGCGACTGCATGGCGCGGACCTCCCGCTCCACGCGCTCGGCGCCTTCGCGATCGCTCTTGTTGATGACAAACACGTCCGCAATTTCCATGATGCCGGCCTTGATGGTCTGCACGTCGTCGCCCATGCCCGGCACGAGCATGACGACGGTGATCTCGGCCAGGCGCACGATGTCCACCTCGTCCTGTCCGACGCCGACGGTTTCGATCAGCACCAGGTCGCGCCCGCTGGCATCGAGCACGGCGGCGACGTCGGAGGTGGTACCGGCCAGGCCGCCGAGCGAGCCGCGTGTCGCCATGCTGCGGATGTAGATGCCGGGGTCGGCGTAGTGCGAGCCCATGCGGATGCGGTCGCCAAGAATCGCGCCGCCGGTGTAGGGGCTGGTGGGATCGACGGCGATGATGCCGATGGTTTTGTTTTCCTTGCGATATTCCTTCGCGAGCTGGTCAACCAGGGTGCTCTTGCCTGCTCCGGGAGCGCCGGTCAGGCCGATGATGCGCGCGTGCCCGGTGTGCGGAAACAGCGCCTTGAGCAGATCAATGGATTCGGGCGCGCGGTTCTCGACCGTGGTGATGGCGCGCGCCAGGGCGCGCGGATCGCCCGCAAGCACGCGCTCGATGAAGGATTGTGGGTCTGCCGTCACGGTATCGAAACAAGCTAGTTTACAGCACCGCACTGAACCTGAAGCTCACGATGACTTGTGCCCGCCGAAGACTCGCTCGAAGGCCCAGCCACGCACGGTGCGCTGAAATGGGCGGTGGAGTGTGAATACGTCGTCGCGTGAGGCGAAGGCCCCACCATCCCGAACCACAAAGCGTGACAGGTCGTATTTGCCACCGCAACTCGCGCAGGTCCGGCCCCGGAAATCAACGGGCGTTCGGGTAACCGCGTCGAACAGTGACTCGCTGTCGTTGGCGAACGCCTCCGGGCCAAGCGCGGCAAGCTGGTCGAGCGTGAGGTAAATCTCTTCCAGCCCGAGCCAGTCGCCCTCCATCCAGAATTCCGGCCAGACCAGCAAAATGCGCCGCGGCATGAAAACGGAGAAGATCGGAACGAACCGCGGATACCAAAACCGTCCGGCAACCCAGAGAACGCGGACGCGTGTGGCGATTCCAGCGGCCCGCGCCAAGGCTTCCAGGACCGCCATCCGCTGGCTGCACGAACCGCTGCCTTTGCGCAGGGTTAACGAGGCAGGCTGCAACTCGTCGAGGGAATAGACCGGGCGCACGCGGCGCGTGATTTCTGCGTGGGCAGCACGTACGAAGTCGCGGTCGACGGGGTGCGCGGCGCGCAGTTCGCGCGCCAATGCAGCTACATCTCTGTCGGCAAAATCGAGGATTGCGGTCGCCACGAGGTTGCTCTCGTCCGGCATAGTCCTCTCAGTTTGTCTGTTATAGATTAGACCCATCCCAGACTCCATACATCCCGCCGGACAGCGCGACGCCAACTCCAACTCTCTCCGCCAGTGGCCCGCATGGCTTCCTCTGCCCGTGCTTCCCATGCTGGCGCTCGTGTTGGGACGCCGCCTGCCCGGATGGGCTTACATGTGGACCCTGGCCGTGGCCATCTACGCCGCCGTCAAATGGCTGAGTTGGTGGCGAGGCCGCATGGTGCCACACTCGGCCGCGCGCTCGCTGGCGTTCCTGCTGCTCTGGCCGGGAATGGATGCCGAAGCGTTCTTAGACTGTCGAACGGTCGTACATCCGCCTTCAGCCTCGGCCTGGGTCTTAGGTGGACTGAAGACCGCGTTGGGAGCAGCCCTCCTTTGGATCGGCGTGCGGCTCGTACCATCTCAGCACCCGTTCCTGCGCGGCTGGGCAGGGATGCTGGGACTTATCTTCCTGCTACATTTTGGTTCGTTTGATCTGCTGGCCCGCGCCTGGCAGGCGGCTGGGATTTGCGCCGAGCCCATCATGCGCTCTCCTATCCGCTCGCAATCACTGGGCGAATTCTGGGGTAAGCGCTGGAACCTGGGCTTTCGCCAGCTCTCGCATGACTTCCTCTTCCGTCCGGCACTGCCCAAGCTGGGCCTGGCCGGTGCGACCATGCTGGTCTTCCTCGCCTCCGGCATCATTCACGACTTGGTCATCTCGGTGCCGGCACGCGCAGGCTACGGACTGCCCACAGCTTATTTTCTGCTGCAAGGGCTGGCGGCACTGGCAGAGCGTTCCGCGGCAGGACGTATGCTAGGACTGCAATCCGGCATACGCGGCTGGCTTTGGACCGTGTTGGTGACGGCTGGGCCCGCGTACTGGTTGTTTCATCCCTGGTTTGTGGCGCGGGTCATCTTGCCATTCCTGGTAGCCATTCACGCATTATGAATGCTCGCGACTTTTTCGACTTCGCCTTGTGGACTGCCGGTGTGGGCCACTTCATCATACTGGTGGCCAGCTTCCAGGTACCGCGGCAACTGCGCTGGAAGACCGACCTGGCCCAACTAACGCCTTTCAACCGCAAGCTGTTATGGGTCCAGAGCGGCTTCACGGTTCTTACCATCATTGCGTTTGGCACTCTGACGCTGGTGCTCCACCGGGAACTGCTGCGGGGCGACCGCGCCGCCCTGGCGCTTGCCGCCTTTATCGCGTCCTACTGGACTGTGCGCATCCTGGTCGACGCGTTCTACTTCTCGCATCACGATTGGCCTCAGGGCCGCGTCCTCGTCGTGGGGCACGGCCTGCTGGTTTCGCTGTTCGTCCTTCTGGCGGCTATCAACTGGGCGCTGATCTGGTGGCACTGGCGATGATGCGCCCCTCGCCGGCAGCTAATCCTTTAGCAACTGCCGCGCAATGACCAGCCTTTGAATTTCGCTGGTCCCTTCCCCGATGGTACACAGCTTGACGTCGCGATAGAACTTCTCCGCGGGGTAATCCTTGATGAAGCCGTAACCGCCATGGATCTGGACGCCCTCGTTGGCGCAGCGCACCGCAACCTCGCTGGTGTAGAGCTTCGCCATGGAGGATTCCTGAGTGGACTTCATGCCTTTGTCCTTCAGATCGGCGGCGCGCATGGTGAGCAGGCGGGCGGCGTCAATTTCGGTGGCCATGTCGGCCAGCTTCCACTGGATTGCCTGGAATTCGCAGATTGCTTTGCCGAACTGCTCGCGCTCCTTGGAATACTTCAGCGCCGCCTCGAAGGCGCCCTGGGCCATGCCGAGGCCGAGGGCGGCGATGGAGATGCGCCCTCCATCGAGAATCCGCATGGCATCAATGAAGCCGCCGCCTTCCTTGCCGAGCAGGTTTTCGGCGGGAATGCAGCAATCCTCGAAGATGAGTTCGGCAGTGTCGCTGGCGCGCAAGCCGAGCTTGTTCTCTTTCTTGCCCGGCCTGAACCCCTGGGCGCCTTTCTCGACGATGAACGCCGACAGCCCGTGGGTGTGCGCCGCCTTGTCGGTGACGGCGAGGACGACCACGACATCGGCGTAGTGGCCGTTGGTGATAAACGTTTTCGTGCCGTTCAGCAGCCAGCAATTGCCGCGACGAACCGCCGACATGCGGGCGCTGCCGGCATCCGATCCGCTGCCCGGTTCGGTAAGCCCCCAAGCGCCGATGTATTCGCCGGTGGCGAGCTTGGGGACGTACTTGCGCTTCTGCTCTTCGCTGCCGGCAACAAAAATGTGGTTGGCGCACAGCGAGGTGTGGGCGGCCACAGTGATGCCGATGGACCCGTCCACGCGCGAGAGTTCCTCGATGGCGAGCACGTACTCGATATAGCCCATGCCGGCGCCGCCGTATTCGGGTGGGAAGATGACGCCCATCAGGCCGAGGCGGCCCAGTTCCTTGACGGTCTCCAGGGGGAAGCGCGATGCCTCGTCCCACTCCATGACGTGAGGACGGATTTCGCGCTCGGCAAACTCGCGCACGCTCTTGCGGAGTTGCAGTTGCTCATCGTTGAGTTGAAAATCCAAAACCAGCCTCCGGTGCGGGTGGTTGCGAAGACCCACATCTGCCAAAAGCGGGCAGATGTGGGGCACCATCAGAACAGACACATATAACATACGCTGGGGGCAGGGCAAAGCGCAGCTTATGGAGAGGTGAGGTACGTCAGTAACTTAGGGGACGGGCTTGTCAGGAATTCGGCAGATCGGTCTTTAGGCGTTAGGTCTTGGGCTCCAGGCTTTGGGTTGAGTTTGTATGTGCCGCTTGGGCCTGACGCCTAAGACCTATAGCCCAAAGCCCATTCACTTCCCCGCGGTTGCGGTTTCGTTCTTGCGTGCCTTGCCGGCCAGGAACTTGAACAGCCATACGGGCGCGATGAAGATGGCAGCGGGGTTCTTGGTGAAGGCGGGCTGATTGCCCTCGATGACGTGTCCCAGGGTCGCGAGCCCGAGCGCGGCGGGGATAAGCAGCAAGCCGATAATCGGGTGCCACCACACCACCACGATGGACGAAAATCCCAGCGGAATGGCAATCATGTGCAGCGCCCGATTGACGGGATGCGTGTGCTGATCGTCGTAGAGCGACAGCAGTTTCATCGCGCCACCCTCCCCGGTGCGGGAGAGTGTAACGCATTTGGGATTGGGTGATTTAGTGATTTGTGATTTAGTGATTTTCTGGAGTTCATCCGCGGTTCGTCCGCTCTCCAGCAATCACCAATCACCAAATCACTAAATCGCTAAATCACAAATGGTCCTACTGGCTGATGACCACGAAGGTGGGCTGCGGCGAGCCTGAAGCAATGGTGTTGATGACGGTGTCGTCGGAAGTGCGGATGGAGGAAATGGTGTTGGAATCGCGGTTGGCGACCACCACCTTGGTCGAGGCGGCATCGGCGGCCAACGAGACCGGCGTGCTGCCCACGGTGATGGTCTTTCGGACGGCCAGGCTGACGGCATCGAGAACGGTCACGGTCGTCCCCGAGCACCCCGCCAGGTTGACGGCATCGCTGCACCCGGCATTGGCCACATAGAGGCGCGTGCCATCGGGCAAGGCAGCAATGGAAGCAGGACCGGCGCCGACGGCGACCGTCTTGATCAGGGTGAGGCCGATATCGGCGTCGAAAACGGAAATGGTGTTGGACCCGGTATTGGCGACGTACAGGCGCCGCCGGCCGGGTTCGAAAATCAGGAACGTGGGAGAGGCACCCGCGGCCACGGTCGCGACCACGGTGTTGCTGGCGATGTTGATCGCCGAAACTGTCCCGCTACCCTGATTCGCCACATACAAGGTCTTGCCATCAGAGTTGATGGCGGCGGCCACGGGAGAACTGCCCACCGGAACCGTGGCGACCACGGAATTGCTGGGCGGAGAAATCGCGCTCACGGTGCCGTCGCCCTTATTGACGCTGTACAGCAGGGTGGTGTCGGGCGTCTGGACCAACGCCACCGGCGTGCGTCCCACCGGGATCGAGGTCTCCAGGACATTGTTGATAGTCGTAACGACGCCCACCGAGTTGGTCCCCGAGTTGGCAACGTACATGAAACCGGGCTCGGTGCTGGCGAGGTAAACCGGCGCCGATCCCGCCGGAAGCGTGACGAACGTCACCGTGGACCCCTGCAACAACGGCGAGAAGAATGCCAAGGAATCGTCATTCTTGTTGGCGACCAGCACCAGGGCCGAGAAGGGTATGAAGGCAGCGTGAACCGGGCTGCGTCCGACTACGAAGTTGCCGATGTTGGTGTCTCCGGAGACATCAATGGAAGTGGACATGCCCGGAGAACCATTGTTGTTGCTAAGGACCACGGCAACGCGGGTGACTTGCGGGTCGCCGCCGGGCTTGAGAACGGGAGTGGCTACCGGACGGTAGACATCGCCGCAGCCGCTCAGCAACACCCACGCCAACGCAGCCGCAATGCCAGCGGGCACACTGCGACGTGGTTTCCGAAAAGTTACGGATGATTGCACCGGCGGCAGGGAGTGTTCGACGTATTTGCCCATGAGGAAATTTCTATTGTAATCGGCGGGCAGCTTAGGCGCTAGTTCTTGGCGCAAGCTAGGCGTTAAGTTACGGGCATCAGGGTTTCAGGGCCGAGGTTAAACCGTTCCGGATCATGCCGCGGCCGAACGCCTAAAACCTAACGCCCAAAACCTAGAACCTGCCTTTGGTACGATGCTGGGCAGCGAACCTGGTGCCGCCAGCCATCTTGCACGCCCTGCTAACCCAGCACGTTCTGGTCGCCGTAGCCGTCACCGCGGCGTTTGCCGCGGGCGCATGGCTGCTGCGCGGAGCGACGGCGGGAGGAGCGCTGGCGGGATTTGCGGTCGCGCTGGCGTTATTCGTGACCGCCGGACCGGGCGGGTTCGCGGCGCTGGTAAGCGTATTCTCCGTGGCATGGTTGACGACGCGGCTTGGCTACCGGCGCAAGCAAGTGCTGGGCATCGCGGAGAGCGCGCGGGGCCGCTCCGCCGCGCAGGTGCTCGCCAACCTGGGAGCTGCCGCCGGGTTCTCAGTCGCTGCCAATGTCACGGGTTATCCCGCGCTGCTGACGGCAGCGATGGCTGCCCTCGCCGAAGCGGCTGCCGATACGGCTGCCAGCGAATGTGGCGAAGCGCTCACGGAGCGCGCGTACCTGATTACCACGATGCGCGCCGTGCCGGCCGGCACCAATGGCGGCGTGAGCGTCCCGGGAACGGTCGCCGGAGTAGCGGCTGCGGCGATGATCGGCGCCGTAGCGACGGCAACACGCGTGGTGCCGTGGTCGGCGCTGCCGATCGTCATCGGGGCGGGAGTAGTGGCGACGGTCATCGACAGCGTGCTCGGCGCCACTCTGGAGGAACGTGGCGTCATCGGCAATAACGGCGTGAATTTCGCCAGTACAATCGCGGCCGGGGGCATCGCGCTACTGCTCGGGAAGCTCGGGTCATGAAGAAAATCGTATTCGCATGCGTGCACAATGCGGGCCGGTCGCAAATCGCCGCCGGATGGGCGCGGCGCCTGGCCGGAGGCCGCCTGGAAGTCGTTTCCGCGGGAACCCAACCCGGTCCGCACCTCAATGTGCAGGTGGTGGCAGCGATGCATGAGGCCGGCATTGACCTGAGCGGCGTCCAGCCCCAATTGCTCACGCCGGAACTGGTGCGAGGGGCGGACTATATCGTCACCATGGGCTGTGGCGAGTCCTGCCCGGTGATTCCTGGCGTGAAACGCCTCGATTGGCCCATCACCGACACGCGCGGGCAGCCCCTTGAGGTGGTGCGCCGGATCCGCGACGAGATCCAAGTGCGCGTTTTGGACCTGCTCCGGTCCGAGGGCGTGCTCGACCGCTCGTCCCTTTAACTCCAAAGTGCTATCTCCAAAGTCCTGTTTTTTGGGCGCAACATCTGCGCTAACATCCGCGTCTAATTGGGAGGCAGTTCTCACCATGCGGTGGCGGACCTTCATGATCGGCTGGACGATGGCGCTGGGGGTGCTGTTGATCGCCCATCCCAAGCCTCCGGCCGGAAACCAAGACGTGGGCACCGCGGTGGTTGAACTCACCTACGCTGCCCCACCGAACTCGTCGGCCAACCGGCAGTGGAACGCCAATGTCGGGCATGCGCCGCGCATCGTGGCGCCGCTGGTCGAGTTGGATGTCACTCCGCGGATGCGTGCCGACGCCAACTACCTGCTCAGCATGGAAGACATTGCGCGCTGGGAAGAACTGCACGGCCACGTGCCTCCCTACGCCGTGGTGATGGCGCGCAGTGAGGTGCCGGTCCTGTGGCGCTCGCAGCCCGAGAGGCGCGGACACGCCGACGGCAACGCCGGACGCTTTCCCGGATTCAGCGAGGACGCGATTCGTTTCCTGGTGGAAGCGCGCTACGCGTACGGCCTGGGCACCGAGACGCCGGCCAACGGGCGTTCGGTGGTGCTGGTGTATCGCCCCGGGAAATAGCAGGCTCCTCAATACCCCATGCTCGGAACTCACCACAGCTTCACTGCGGAAACCACGAAGGGTACAGCCGCCAGAAGATGTAGCTGGCCGATTCGCGAAGCACGGCCGAGATTTTCGCGCTGGCCGCGTGCGGCACCGAACCCGGCCGCGGCGAGCCGTAAGCGACAATGCCATAGCGGCCCATCAGCCGCTTGATGCGAAAGATGTGGTAGGCGTCGCTGACCGCGACCACGTTGTGCATGCCGTTGGCGCGGAGGATGGCGCTGACGCGCTGCGCCGATTCGGCGGTGTCCTCACTTTGGGTCTCGGCTATGAGGGAGCGGTCGGGAATGCCGCGGCGTGACAGGTAGTCGCGGCCGACTCCGCCCTCGTTGAACTTGGGGTCGGCGCCGGCGCCTCCGGTGGTGATCACCATGGGCGCCAAACCGCGCTCGAAAAGCTCGTAGGCATGATCGAGGCGCGCGCGATACACGGGCGATGGCCGGCCGGCGTATTCCGCCGCGCCAAAGACGACGATGGCGTCCGCAGGCCGCGCTTCATCACGATTTCCCTGCCGCACAATGAAGAAAGCCGCGACTGCGAACGCCGCCAGCACAACAGCGACGCACCACGCCGCGAGTTGGCGCACGATGGCGCTTGTGTTGCGAGCGGATCGTTGCAGAGCGGATGCGGCGGATGGGTTCACAGCAGGCCCAATATCCGGCGGCTTCATTCTCCGCCGAGGGTGTCGGCGATCGCCTGCCGGGGGACTGCGCCTTCGCGCAGGACGCGCCAGCCGCCCTCGCTGAGGTCCACGATGGTCGAGGAGACGTCGCGCGGCGACGGTCCGCCATCCACGATGATCGCAATCCTTTCCTGCAGTTGGTCGCGCACGGCAGAGGCCGTGGTGCACTCGCTCGCCCCGCTAAGGTTGGCCGAGGTGGCGGTGATCGGCACCCCGGCAGCGCGGATTACGGAAAGCGGAATGTTGGCCGAGGGAATACGCAGCGCCACGTTGCCGGTGTTGGCGGTCACTTTCAACGGCAGGCGCGACGCCGCCGGAACGATGATGGTCAGCGGCCCCGGCCAGAATTTCCGCGCCAGCTCATAAAATTCGTCCGGCAGCGGATCGCGCGCCAGCATCTCCGCCTGCTCCTCGCTCTCAATCAGCAGCGACAACGGCTTGTGGCGCGAGCGCGACTTGATTTCGTACACCCGCTCCACCGCGCGCAGGTTGAAGGGATCTGCCGCCAGGCCATAGAAGGTGTCGGTCGGCATACCCAGCACCTGGCCGGACTTGATCTGCTCCGCCGCATAGGCCACCAGCGAAGACTCGGGCGTGTTGCTGTTGATCTTGAGGATTTCGGCGCGCACGCTCATACCTGTAGAACTCATCTCGGCAGACCGCGAATACTAACTTACCATCGGCGCGAACCGCAAGGGAAGCAACCCGGAGCGTGGTCGCGCGCCGAATCGCGCCTGCGCAGGCCCAAATTGGACCTGGGTGATACCGGAACAGCGGGGCGGCGTATCATCGTGCCGATGGCCGAATACGATCGCCTGCGCCGCGTTTCCAGCCGCCAGAATTCGCTGGTCAAGGAGCTCCGGCGCGCTTTTCACGACGGCGAACCGGCCGCGGACGGCTCCATCGCCATCGAGAGCGTCCGCACCATCGAGGAGGCAATCCGCAGCGGGCTGCGCTTTCGCGCCGTGTTCTTCGCCGAATCCGCGCAGCCCCGCGCCGGCCGCCTGTTGCCGCAATTCTCGGCCAATGTCGAAATCCTGCTCCTCCCCGACGACGTGTTCCAAGGCGTGGTTGCCACGGAAACGCCGCAGGGCGTGGCCGCGCTGGTGCGCCTGAAGGTCCACAAGCTCGATGATCTGCTGGCCGCGCCCGAACCGCTGATCGTGGCCGCTGCCGGCGTGCAGGACCCCGGAAACCTGGGCACGATCATCCGTTCCGCCGAAGCATTTGGCGCCGCGGGTGTGCTGGTGGGAGCGGGGACGGTGTCGCCCTACAATCCCAAGGTCGTGCGCGCGTCGGCGGGTTCGCTGTTTCGCTTGCCGGTGGTGGGAGTGGAATTTCCGGCGGTGCTGGCCGCGCTTCGCGATCGCGGCCTGAAGTTGCTGGCCACCTCGTCGCACAAGGGCACGGCGGTGGAGGAAGCGGATCTCACCGGTGGCGTGGTGGTGTTGATCGGGAACGAGGGCGCCGGTTTGCCGAAGGAGATCATGCGGCAGGTGGACGGGCAGATATCGATTCCGCACGCACCGGGTGTCGAATCTCTGAATGCCGGTATGGCGGCGTCCATCGTGCTGTATGAAGCTTCGCGCCAAAGAAAGTCGCCGATTCACCACCGAGACACCGAGGCCACCGAGAAACACCGAGAAGAATAATTTCGGAGGGTTGGGGGGGGCACATGAGCACAGGCACCATGGCAGTGAGATCGGCAAGGTCGGGCGAACGATTTTTTCGCGATCAAACCGACCCAGTTATTGGAGCAGCCATCGAAGTGCACCGGGTGCTTGGGCCGGGCCTCCTGGAAGAGACTTACGAAAGCTGCCTCTGCCACGAGTTACATCTTCGTGATGTCGCTTTCCAACGCCAGGTTCATCTGCCCATTGTTTACAAAGGTATTCGCCTTGCTTCGGCCTATCGCATCGATCTGGTCGTGAATGACTTCGTAATCGTTGAACTCAAGGCAGTCGAACAGATCCTGCCATTGCACGAAGCGCAGCTCTTGACGTATCTGCGCCACACCGGAAAACGAGTAGGGCTTCTGATCAACTTCAATGTTCCGATACTGAAGAACGGCATTCGCCGTCGCGTTCTTTGATTTCTCGGTGCGCCTCGGTGGCCTCGGTGACTCGGTGGTGAAACAGTAATCGTGAGCCTGTTCAATCCAATTCGTCGCCCGGATGAGCCGCCGGACCGGTCCACGCCGCTGGCCGACCGCATGCGCCCGCGGTCGCTCGACGAATTCGTCGGTCAGCAGCACCTGCTCGGGCCCGGCAAGCCGCTGCGGCTGGAGATCGAGCGCGACGATCCCGGCTCGATCATCTTCTGGGGCCCGCCGGGAGTGGGCAAAACCACGCTGGCCAAAATCATTGCCCGCGTCACCAAGGCGGATTTCATCGAGTTTTCCGCGGTGCTTTCCGGCATCAAGGAAATCAAGCAGGTGATGGCCGACGCGGAAAAAGCCCGCCAGTTCGGCACGCGCACCATCGTTTTCATTGACGAAATCCACCGCTTCAACAAGGCGCAGCAGGATGCGTTCTTGCCGCACGTGGAGAAGGGCAATATCCGGCTGATCGGCGCGACGACGGAAAACCCGTCATTCGAAATCATCGGCGCGCTGCTCTCGCGGACCCGCGTGTACGTGCTGCATCCGCTCACCGGGGAGGAGATCGTCGTCCTGCTGCGCCGTGCCCTGGAAGATCGCGAACGCGGGCTGGGCGAAATGAAGGTACGCGCCGAAGATGCCGTGCTGCAGCGCATCGCGGCCTATTCCAGCGGCGACGCGCGTTCCGCCTATAACGTGCTGCAGGTGGCCGCCGGCATCGCGGGCGAAAACGCCGAGATCACCGACCCGATGGTGCGGGACGCGCTGCAGCGCCGCGTGCTGCTCTACGACAAGACGGGCGAAGAGCACTACAACCTCATCTCGGCGCTGCATAAGTCGGTGCGCAACAGCGATCCCGATGCCGCGCTCTACTGGCTGGGACGCATGCTCGAAGCCGGCGAAGACCCGCTCTACGTTGCGCGCCGCGTGGTGCGCATGGCGGTGGAGGACATCGGACTGGCCGACCCCAACGCGCTCACGCTGTGCATGGCGGCGCGCGATGCGGTGGACTTCATCGGCATGCCGGAGGGGAATCTCGCGCTCGCCGAGGCGGTGGTGTATCTCTCGATCGCGCCCAAATCGAATGCGCTGTACACGGCGTACGGCTCGGTGCGAGCCGACGTCGAGACAACCGCCGCCGAACCGGTGCCGCTCCACCTGCGCAATGCGCCGACCGCGCTGATGAAGAACCTCGGCTACGGCGCCGGCTACCAGTACGCCCACGATCTCGACGGGAAAGTCGCGGACATGCAGTGCTTGCCGGACAATCTTCGCAACCGCACCTACTACCATCCCACGGTGGAGGGAGTGGAGAAGCGCATCCGCGAACGACTGGACGAGATCAAGCGCAAGCGCGCCCAAAAGCGAACCGCGAAGGACGCAAATGCGAAAGAAACAGAATAGAAGATGGACCCTTGCGGCTCAGATCACCCGATCACCGGATCGCCCGATCACCCGACAAGTTCATCCGAAACGCGCGCGGTGCTCCTTCAGGATGCAGTGGTCCATGACGACGAAGATGCCGGCGCGGCGCGCCTTTTCAGCCGCCTGCTCGTGAATGACGCCCTCCTGCATCCAGATGGCGGGGACTTTTAACAGGATGGCCTGGTCCACGACTGCGGGCACAAATTCCGGCCGCCGAAAAATGTTGACGACGTCAATCTTCTCTTTCACGTCGAGGAGCGAGCCATATGACGGCTCGCCGAGCGCGTCGGTGATGGTCGGATTGACGGGAAGGATGCGGTATCCCTGCGACTGCATGTACGCGGCGACTCCGTGACTCGGGCGCAACGGACTATCGGAAAGCCCGACCACGGCGATGGTACGCGCGTTCTTGAGCAGTTCTCCGATCGGATCGGCCTTGCTGATCGGCACGCCGGTTCTCCTGGCTGGCGCACCATTGTAGTAGACGCGAGTTGGCGGCCGCCAGTTCGCCGGCCGGCAATCGGCTGCCGGCTGTCGAGCGGCTATTACATCGGATTGCGATGTTTGTCGGATGCACTCCGGATCAGCGGAATACGGAAAGTTCACACCCGAGCGCCGATAGCCGATTGCCGACGGCCTAGTCGCCGAAGCCGCTCTTCTTCTCCGTCCGCTCGTGGAACATCTTGAGCGCGACCTTGCGCACGGTCTCGGAGATATTCTTGTTCATGGAGAGCGTGCGGAGATCCATATTCAGCAAATTCTTGACGATGGTGAGTTGCACGTCCAACGGGCAGCGCGGGTTGTTGGCCAGGGCCCGCACGATGGCGTAGGTCTTCATGAACTTACGTTTGCCGGCGATGCCGCGCAGCACGCTTTCCTGTACGTTCTTCATCGAGGCGAACATCTCCACTTCCTGGTCGTTGATCTTGGGCGACTCCAGCACCGCCGACGACACCACCTTGGAGCCGTCGCGAATCAGGATGAAGCGCTCTTCCTTGTTGCCCCTCATCGACAACTGCACGCGCTCGCCGACGGTGAGGCGCGAAATTTTCTGCAACGGCGAGATGCGCTCATCGTCTTCTCGTTTCTCCGCTTTCTTCACCGCCACGGCGGCGGCCGCCGGGACCGCGGCCGAGGACACAGTTGCACCCGGCGCTGGTTCCACGGGTTGCGGCTCCGCTTCCGCGTCAACCACAAGCTGAAAGCGTTTCCCTTCCTCGGCCGCGATTTCCGCCGCGTGCTCGGCCACGTATTGCGCGACCGCCTCCTCGTATTCGGCGTCTTCGGCTGGCCCGGACGCTGGCTCGGTGGTTGCAATCCTCTCCAGCGCGTCGCGCACCTGCTGCACCTGTGACGGCATCAGCACCGGGTTCGAAGTGAGCGCTTGCAGCACGTTCGCCGACGCCTTGGCGCGCCCGGTGGCCAGCAGCAACTGCACCGATTCCGCCGATTGTTCCTGCGCGATGTCCAATAGCACGGATTCCGGAATGGCGGGATTGTCGAGCAGCGCCGGCATCAGGCGCGGGCGGCGGTTGTGCAGGAAGTATTCGAGGACATCGTTAGGACTGGCGGGATCGGAACACACCGCGCGGCACGCTGCCTCATCCCAACTGGCGAGGGCCATCTGAGCGTCTTCACCGAACAGCGGCGTCGAGGTCAGGTACACCAGGATCTCGATCATTTCCGCCGCCGGCAGCGCGAGCGATCCCTTGGACGCCGAGCGCATCACATTCGCCGGCACCGCCGATTGCTTGATCAGTTCGATCATCCGCGGCATGGGTTCACTCCCCTTCCGCCGGAGCGGCGCTCCAGTTCATCCACCACCCGCGAAAGCTCGTCCATCAGGCGCTTGCGGCCGTGCGCTGCCGCGTCCTCGGGATGATGGTCTCGCGCCTCGGCCGCGCGGAATGCATCCACCAGCGCGCGGTAATACCACAGCGTGCCCTGCTTCTTGCCGCTGAAACGGTCGAAGACACCATCTCCGATTTCGTAGTGGTCCGACAAAACCGCGCGCGCGTTGTGGACCTTGTCGGCGGCCGACACCAGCCGCACTTCGGGATCCGCCTTGTGCTCGACGTGCGCGATGTACTTCTCCTTGCGCTCGCACCACGGCGCTTTGCAGTCGGGATCGATCTCGTCGGAATCGGTGCAGCCGTGCACGATGCGCGCCACCTTCGCGCCGAATAGCTTGCGGATCTCCTCCAACCTCGGCTGCCCGCCCTGGTCTTCGACCGCGTCATGCAGAAGCGCCGCAATCGCCATCTCCTCGTCGCCGCCCGATTCCAGCACCAGCGACGCCACCCCGAGCAGGTGCCCGACATAGGGAATGTCCCTGCCCTTGCGCGGCTGCTCGCGGTGAAGCCGGGCGGCGTACACCAGCGCGTCGTTGAACTTGTCGCTCAGCGGGCGCGAAAGAACGCGCTTCTTGTGCTTGTGACTATCGGGCATGGCTTCGCCGATTACTTATCGCATGTGGGGGACTCACAGCAAGTTTTTCCTCGCAGGGCCTCAACGCCTTCGCGCCCGATGATCGGGACCATGATGAGCCCCGCCAGCGGATCGGCCCACCACCAGTGCAGCAACGCGTTCAACAGCAATCCCCCGAGCAGTATGGCCGATAAATAAGCGCAGATGTCGGTTTGCCGAGAATCCGCGTGCAGCGCGCCGCTGTTCAACTGCGACGCCACCCGTCGCTTTGCTCTTGCCAGAAGCGGCATCGCAATCAAAGACGCCATCGCCACCGCGACGCCGAACCAGCTTTTCTCCGGTGTCTCGTGCCGCGCCAGCGAACTGATCGCGTCATAGGCGACGTAGATCGCGAGCACGAGGAAGCTCACTCCCACCAGCCGCAACGCCATTCGTTCGCGCCGCTCACCCTCTTCTCCCGCGCGCAGCCGCCACAGCAGCACGCCACCGGAAAAGCACTCGATCACCGAATCCAACCCGAACCCGACCAGCGCAATCGACCCGGCGATCAGCCCCGCCGCGATAGCGGCCACAGCTTCGAGCGAGTTCCAGGCGAGGGTGAGGTACTCCAACCGACGACCACGCTGGACCGCATCGGGCGATCGGAGGATCGGGTGATCGGGGATCGCAGAACCGTATTGGACAAATCAGAACTCATGGAGCCTGAACGCACCAGATCGCCCGATCACCAGATCACCGGATTATTTCGCCGCCTGCTGCTCCTGCCGCCGCATCATCAGGTACGCCCGGATGAAGGGCTGCAGATCGCCATCGATAACGCGGTCCACGTCGCCCATCTCCATGCGCGTGCGCAGGTCCTTCACCATGCGATAGGGCGCCAACACGTAGGAGCGGATTTGCGAGCCGAAATCGATGTCGAGCTTGGAGTCCTCGATCTTCTTCGAAGCAGCCCGCTTTTTCTCCAGCTCGAATTCGTAAATCCGCGAGCGCAGCATGCTCATGGCCCGTTCGCGGTTCTTGTGCTGCGAGCGCTCGTTCTGGCAACTCACCACGATGTTGGTGGGCAGGTGAGTGATGCGCACCGCTGAATCCGTGGTGTTGACGTGCTGCCCGCCCTTGCCGCCGGAACGATAGGTATCCACCCGCAGGTCTTCCGGCTTGATGTCCACCTGGATGGACTCGTCAATTTCCGGCGAGACGAACACGCTGGCGAACGAGGTGTGCCGCCGCTTTGCCTGGTCGAAGGGCGACATGCGCACCAAGCGGTGCACGCCGATCTCGCTGATCAGCAGACCGTAGGCGTAATCGCCGGTAACCGTGAACGTCGCCGACTTGATCCCCGCCTCTTCACCGGGCTGATAATCGTTGAGCACGGTCTGGAAGCCCTGGCGCTCCGCCCATCGCATGTACATGCGCAGCAGCATCTCCGCCCAATCCTGCGATTCGGTACCGCCGGCGCCAGGATGAATGGTGACGATGGCGTTGCGCGCGTCGTTCTCGCCGGAAAGCAGCGTTTCGGTCTCGAGCTTCTCGACGCGCTCGCGCAAGGAGCCGATCTCGCGCCGCAGGTCGGCCGAAACGTTTTCGCCCTCGCGCCCCAGCTCGAAATAGGCGTCGAGGTCGCTGATGCGCCGCGCCAGCTCGGCCTCGGTGGACAGCATGTCCTCCAGGCGCTTGCGCTCGCGCATTACGGTCTGCGATTTTGCGGGATTCGACCAGAGGTTCGGGTCGGAGGCTTCTTTTTCCACCCGCTGCATCTGCTCGCGCAGCCGGGGTACGTCAAAGATACTCCCGCAGCTCGCGCACCTTGTCGCGCAACGGGAGATATTCCTGTTCCAGTTCTTCCAGCATGTGAGTTATTGAACCATTTAGCGATTTAGTGATTTGTGATTTAGTGATTTTGGTCGCGGCGCAGCAGAAAAATCACTAAATCACTCAATTACTAAATCACTCAATCGCTCGCGCCTTCAGGCCAACGCCCACCGCGAGCGCAATCAATGAAATTATCGCACACAGCCACACGAACCAGTTCCCATGACGGGTGTAAAACGTGGTGCCGCTCACCACGCTGTAGGGCACGTCCAGCGAGGTGCGCACGTTGCGCGGCGCCTGCGCCACCACGCGTCCAAACGGATCGATTGCCACCGTGATGCCGGTGTCGGTGGCGCGCACCAGCCAGCGATGGTTCTCGATGGCGCGCATGCGCGCCTGGTTCAGGTGCTGTACCGGCGCGGCGGTCTGGCCGAACCAGGCGTCGTCGGAGATGTTGACGAAAACCTGCGCCCCGTTGTTGGCGAACTCGCGAATCTCCGCCGGGTACACCGCCTCGTAGCAGATGAACACGCCCATCTTGTAGTTTCCCAGCGCCAGCGGCTGGCGCGATTCACCGGGAAGGAAATCACCGACCTCGCGCGTGAGCTTGCCGGCAAAGGTCAGCAGCCGTTTAAACGGAACGAACTCGCCAAACGGGACGAGGTGGATCTTGTCGTAGCGCGCGATCCAGTCGCCATTGGGCGCGATCACCGCCGCCGAGTTGTAGAGTTGCGACGCCGGCTGCCCGGGGTTGGACACGCCCAGGCCGCCCACCACCATGGTCGCGTGCGCCCGCCGCGCGACCTCGCTGACCGCGGCGCGGAATTCCGGACTTGTTGTGAAGAACGGCGCCGGCGACTCCGGCCACACCACCAGGTCTGGAGCCGGTTCGGTCGGGCCCAGCTCGCCCCGGCGCGGCACGCTCAAATCGCTCAATTCACGCAAGGTGGATTGAAAGTACTCGGGCGTCCACTGGTCGGCGTTGAGGATGGGGATGTTCGCCTGCACCAGGCGTGCGGTGCGGTCCGCGGCCAGCCGCGGCGGTTCGACCAGTTCGCCCGCTTGCAGCAGCCCGGCGACAACTATGGCAGCCAGCAGCACCAGCTTCCGCCGTTTCGAGTCCACCAGGAACGCCGCCGCGAACGCCGTGTTCACCAGCACAATCTCGAACGTCAGGCCGTAAACCCCGGTGGCGGTCGCGATCCGCGTCAGGGGAATGTTGTTCACCAGCACCGTGCCGAGCGGGTTCCAGGGGAAATCGAAAGGGAAACCGCGCACGATTTCCAGCGGCACCCACAGGAACGGCGCCAGGAACAGGGCTTTTTCGCGCAGCAGACCATTGGCAAGAATCGCCAGCAGCAAACCGAATACGCCCCAGATCACGCCCAGGGCAAAACAGAACAGCACCAGCAGGCCGAGCGACGTTGGGCCGCTCAGCCCGCCGTAGATGTGCATGACGTGGTAAATCCAGTACGTGGTCCCGAATGACCACATGACTCCGCCGACGTAGGCGAGCAGAAACCCCTGCCCGGCGCTGACCGGTTGCGCGTCGCCTCCGCCCACCGGCTTGCGCCCGCGCAGGATTGCGACCAACAACGGCGCCAGCGCGACCCAACACAGAAACGTCAGACCGGGGAGCGGGTAGATCAAGCTCTGCAAGACGCCGGAGACCACCGCCAGTATCCAGGCGCCGGCGCTCAGGCGCGAGCGCCCGCCGAGTTCGCCGCGTGGCACCAGGAAAGGCCGTGCGCCCGCGCCGAGTTCCACCAGGCGCGCCTGTTTGCGGTGGTTATCCATGGCTGCAACCAGATTCTATCGCGCCGCCCGCGCGCGCCTCTGCTAGAGTATGCGGTTCCAGAAAAGTAGCGAGTCGCGAGTCCCGAGCCCGAGCTGCTGTGGAGCACGTGCTGGGGCGCGCGTCACACGGAGAATTCATGCGCTCGGCTCTGCTTCGCATCACCGCCGCTATCATCCTGGTCGCTCTGGTAATCCAGCCTGCTTTTGCCTGGTGGGACACCGGGCACATCCTCATCAACCGCACAGCGGCGCTGAAAGTCCCGAACAGCATGCCTCCCTTCATGCGCGCCGCTACCGATCGCATCGCCTACCTGGGCCCGGAGCCCGACCGCTGGCGCGAGCGCACTGAATACTCCCTGAAAGAGGCGCAGGAGCCCGACCACTACATCAACATGGAAATGGTTGCCGACATCCCCGAACTTCCCAAGGGCCGCTACGATTACTACCGCCTGCTGTACGCCAAGCGCGTAGCTGCCAAGGAACATGGCGACGACTTTCTGCCCGAGAAAGTCGGCACCCAGCCCTATATCACCATCGAAATCTATGACCGCCTGAAGGTTGCGTTCCGCGATTACCGGCGCATGAAACAGCAAAACTTGCCGACGGAAGCGGTGGAACAAAATGCCGTGTTCTACGCCGGCTGGCTCGGTCATTACGTCGGCGACGGTTCCAATCCCATGCACACCACCATCAGCTACGACGGCTGGGTCGGCCCCAATCCCAACGGCTACACCACGCAAAAAGGCCTGCACGCCGAATTCGAAGGCCGGTTTCCACTGCGCGTCCTGGATAAGATCGATGTCGCCAGCCTGGTCCACGATCCCGTCCGGCTGCAGGATCCCTGGCACAGCTACCTGCAGTATCTCCGCGACTCCAACAAGCTGGTCGAGAAGATCTACCAGATGGAGAAGGCCGGCGAATTCAAGGACACGGGCACGCCGGAGTCACGCGAGTTCCTGCGGCAGCGCCTTGCCGCCGGCTCACAGATGCTGCTCGACATGTGGTACACGGCGTGGGAAGAAAGTGCGGTGCCGCTGCCGCCGCGCACTCCGCCTCCGGCGAGCGGGAAGTAGGAACTTAGGTTTTAGGTTTTAGGTTTTAGGTTTTAGGTTTTAGGCGTCAGGCTTCAATCGCCACTAACTAGAACTGGTTTCAAGAATCGGTTCTTGGGCAGGGCACGGCTTCAGCCGTGCCGCTCGAGGCCGCAAAAATACTGGGCTTTAGCCCCTGAGGGACATTTTTCCCGAGGCGAAAATGTAATTTTGAAAGCAGTACTAGTGCCTGGCCCCTGGCCCCTGGCTGCTAGCTCCCACTGTCAATTACCCCGGTGACTCAAGCTGGTTACCCAAGCCATCTTTCCACGCCATGGCAATGCGGGTAGAGTCGCGGACAATGGGGGGTGAGATCATGGAACCGATCATCATCTGCTTCGAGTGTCACAAAAGAACGACGCTGGAAGACATCCAGGCGGGCTACCACAGCCACGCGGACGTCCTAGAGGTAGAGTCCCCGTTCGATCCCGCGGTCAACGCGGAAGACTAGCCGGCGGCACGCGACCCCTGTTGCAATAATCGCGCCAATTCAGTGTGCCCGCGCTCGGCAGCGACATCGGCCGGCGTTTTTCCGTCATCATTGCCGGCGGCCGGATCGGCCCCGTGGCGCAGCAATGCTTCCGCCATCTCGCGATTGCCCTGGTTCGCCGCCTCGTGCAGCGCGGTCCAACCCAGGTGCTGGCGCGCATTGACCGGCGCGCCTCGTTCCAGCAACACACGGACGATCCCCAACTGGCGTCCCGCGGCGGCGCTGTGCAGCGGCTGCACGCGCATCGGATTCCGGGCTGCGGCGCCGGGGTCCGCCCCGCGTTCCAACAGCAGTCGCGCCACCGCTTCCTGCCCGAAGAAGCAGGCCAGGTGCAGGGGCGTAAAGCCGTCGGGCGAGCAAGCATTCACCTGCTTCGGATCTCCGTTAAGAAGCTCCGTGATCCGCGCGGTGTTGCCCAGCGTTGCCGCCTCGAACACGTCGAGCGCGACGCCACAAGCCAGCAGCAGTTCCACCAATTCCGTTTGCCCGCGATAGCGCGCGTTCATGGTTGCCGAAACGCCGTTCTCGTCGCGTTCCTTCGCCAGCGCGGGATTCGCCCGCAGCAATTCCTTGGCGCGAGCCATGTCGTTGCCTTTGATGGCCGCCATCAGATCTGTGCCTGTCATGGTGTGCAACCCCTGTGGCCCCCCATGCTAATCCGGCGGGACAGATGAGGCAAAACAATCCGCCGGCTACGCCTGATCGCTCAGACGCTTCTTCAGATACATCTCGATGTCCGGGCCGCGCGGGTTGGCGAGCACTTTTTCCACCCACGCGTTGCGCTCGAACCACAGGATCTGCAAGTCCCAAACCGTGCCGGAGCTTCCCGTAGCCGTCACGTCGTGAAGCGCGTCGGGACTTTCCCGTGCGGAGCGATACACATGTCGCTGCAGCTCGCTTTCCCTGTTCCACCAGTTTACGAAGACGAAATTCGCGTCGCGGCCTTCGTGGATAGCGAGAAAGCCCACGCCGTGAGCGTCATCGTGATCGCAGGCCGACGGCAACCGCTGCGCCGCGATGTGCTTGGCGGCCGCGATCAGTGCGGCTGGGGGCCGCTGGTGGTGCCGCGAGATTCCGTACACCTTCAGCCGCCATCCCCGATGCTCCCACAGCTCCAGAAAGAGTACGGGAAGCGGACGGAACGATTCGGTCAGGTGAACAGGCTTGCGTTTTGGGGTTTCGGAGGCCGTGGCGTCAGTGTCCTACATTCGTGGGAATCAGTAAATTCAGTAAATCTGGTACGCCGGCGCCATGGAACGAACGTCCGGCTTGCGCCCGGTCAGCAGCAGCGCCCCGATGCGCTTGAAGTCGCGCAGCTCTTCCGCGTTGCGGAACCACTTGCCGCTGTACTCGTCGGGCGTGGGAGTATCGTCGGGAATGCGCATTGCCTGCACGTCCTCGAAGGCATGCGCCTTCAAGAGCTGCACGTACTCCGCCTCGGAACGCACGTGCACCGGCACTTTCAGCTCGTCCACCCAGCGCAGCGAATAGGGATTGTCCCGGTAGAGGTTGATCAGCAGGAAAAAGCGTCCGTGGGGCGCCAGCACGCGGAACAGCTCTGCCAGCGTGCGCTCCTGGTCGGGGTAGTAATAGAACGCCTCGACGGAAAGCGCCTTGTCGAAGAAGTTCTCCTCCCACGGAATCTGCTGCGCCGAGCCCCAGACGAACATGACGTTGTCGAAGTCCCGCGACGCGGCGCGTGCCTGCCGGATCATTTCGTCGGAAAGGTCCACGCCGACCACCTGGCCGAACCCTTGCGGCCCCTCGCCCACCAGGCGCGCCAGCAGGCGTGTCGCCCAGCCGGTGCCGCAGCTCAGGTCGAGCACGCGCTCGCCGGCACGCAGGTCCATTAACCGGATGGTCTTTTCCGTGATGTCGAGATGGTGCTTCTCCATCTCCGCACCGCGGCCGGTCTCGGCCCAGCGGTTGAACTCGTCTCGAAGCTGTTGCTCGGGGGTCATGGTCCTATTGTAATTAGTCGGCCCTGTGGGTCTCTCGGTCTCTCGGTCTTTCGGTCTATCGCTCTGTCCATCCTTACGTACGCCCAAGTACCGATAGACCGACAGACCGATCGACCGATAGACTTCTGGCCGATGTCTCAAGGACCATCACCACAGCCCCAGCCTCTGCTCCTCTACTGCCCGCAATGCGCCTGCGAGGTCTCCGATCCGCTCACCTGCGGCGACTGCTCGGCGGTCATTTGCCGCGTCTGCGGCACACCCCTGGAATCCCCGGATGAACTCGGCATCGGCTGATCGCATCGACCGAACCACCGCCCTACCGCTAAACTAGAAGCGCATGCTCGGCTGGTTCAAGCTGGTATCGGCAACCTTGGCGGTGCTTCTCCTGCTGGTCGCCTATCTCTGGATCTTGCGCTCAGCCCGCCGCCGCGAACCTCGCTTCACCAGCGAGGCGCAACGCGCCATCGCCTTTGCGCGCGTGGAAGCCGAGCGCCTGCAGTCGCCGACCATCGAACCTGTCCACCTGCTGCTCGGCCTGCTGCACATGCCCGTGCCGGCCATCGTTTGCCACCTGCCACTCGACTCCCACCAGGCTATCCGCGATGAGGTCAAGGACCACGTCGGCGGCGGCGCCATCGTGGATTACCGCGATGACCTGCCCTTCGGCGACGACGCGCGCCTCGCGCTGGTCGCGGCAGCCCGCGAAGCTCGCGGCCTCAGTTCGCGCCGGATCGGCGCCGAACACCTGCTGCTCGGCCTGCTGCACTCCGACACTTCGCTCGCCGCCCTGATCCTCCGCGAACGCGGCCTGCGCCTGGAACCACTGCGCGCCGCCATCGGCGGATGGCAGGAATGAGATCATTTGTGACTTGTTATTTCCAACGCTTGTCATTCCGAGCGCAGCGAGGAATCTAGGTTTCTTGAACCTGCACTGCCGCACGGGCCGCCACGCTCCCGCAAATCACTAAATCACAAATCACTAAATCACTAATGAGCCCAGACATTGCTTTGCCTGCCGAAGGTTCGGTAACCTGACCGCTTGCACAGCACGGAGGTGCGAACGGTGAAACTGTTGGTGATTGGTGCAGGCATGATGGGTTCGGCGGCAGCCTACGACATGGCGCGCGCCGAGGCAGTCGATTTGGTCACTCTGGCCGATACCGACCGCAAGCGCGCCCGGGATACGGCGTCGCGCATCAACAAGCTGGCGCGCACCAACAAGGTCCGCGCCGTCGAGGTAGACGCGCGCAGTGAAAAAGCGGCGGCCAAGCTGATGCGCGGCCACGATGCCGCGCTCTCCGCCGTTCCCTACTTCTTTAATCTCGGCCTGGCCCGCGCTGCGGTCGAAGCGCGCTGCCACTTTGCCGATCTCGGCGGCAACAACACCGTTGTCCGCGAGGAATTGGCACTCGACAAGAAGGCCGCCAAGCGTGGCGTCGCCATCGTCCCCGACTGCGGCCTCTCTCCCGGCATGGCCTCGGTCCTGGCGGGCGAGTTGATGCGGCGCATCGGCGGCGAAGCCGGCGCGCTGAAAATCTATGTCGGCGGACTGCCGCAGGATCCCAAGCCGCCGTTCAATTACCAGCTCGCGTTTTCCGTGGAAGGCCTCATCAACGAGTACGCCGAGCCCGCCAAAATCCTGCGCCACGGCAAGATAATCGAAATCGAACCGCTTACCGAACCCGAAGTCTTCCGCCTGCAGGACTTCCCGCCGTTGGAAGCGTTTCACACCTCCGGCGGCACCTCCACCCTGCCGGAAACGTTTCGCGGCAAGGTGGGCGAGTGCTTCGAAAAGACCCTGCGCTACGGCGGTCACCTGGCGATGCTCCGCGGGCTCTATGACCTGGGCCTTTTTTCCAAGGAAAAGAAAAAGCTGGGACAGGTGGAGGTCAGCCCGCGCGAGCTGACCGCCCGGCTGTTCGAGGAGCGCTTCGCCGGAACGGAACCCGACGTCACCATCATGCGCGTCGAGGCGCACGAGAAGCGTCCCGGCGGATTGCGCGCGTTGCTGGCGGAAAAGCGCCCGGCCCGCGTGCTCTCCTTCACCCTGGTGGATCGCTCCGATGCGCGCACCGGAATGACCTCCATGATGCGCACCACCGCCTGGCCGGCTTCCATCATCGTGCAGATGCTCGCCGCCGGAGACATCGCCAAGCGCGGCGCCGTGCGCCAGGAGCTGGACGTCCCGGCGGAAGCATTCTTGAGTGCCATGGCGCGCCGCGGCATTCAAGTTCATTACGAAGAGAGATGAACCGGTGACGAAATTTCTTGACCGCCTGCAGCCCCTGGCCTTGTTGGTCCTGCGCCTGGTCCTGGCCGCCGTCATGATCGCGCACGGCTCGCAAAAGGTCTTCGGCGGCATGCCGCGTCACGCGTTGCTGGTTTCCAGCATTGGGCTTCCGGCATGGCTGGCTTACCTGTCGGCAGCCGCCGAATTCGGAGGCGGGATCCTGGTGCTGTTCGGCGTGCTGACGCGCTTTGCCGCCCTCGCCATCACCATTGACCTGATGGTTGCCATCGTCAGAATTCATTTCAAAGCAGGCCTGCGCGGGCCCGGCGGCTTCGAGTTCCCCATGTCGGTGGTCGCGATTGCGTTCGCGCTCATCTTTTTCGGCGCGGGGCCGATCGCCCTCGATACCATTTTCAGAGGTCGCACCACCGTGGACCGCGGGCGCTAACCCGTTTTCACTTTTTATGTAGCCGATGTCATCCCGAGCGAGGGAGGGCTCCCGCGCGTTTTTTCCAGCGCGGGAAACCCGAGTCGAGGGATCTCGGTTTTTCTCTCTCGGTTACACCAATCGTGAAGCTGCTTTAGGACGGAAAAATCATCGCGGAGTTTGAGGCTCGGTTTCAGCGAAATCTCCGACCGCGGCACTGAAACCGAAACTGAAACTCAGTATTCGCTCAGCTTCAGCATGGCCCGGTAGAGATCGTCGGCTTGGGGCAGGATCGCGTCTTCCAGGATGGGTTGGTAAGCGACAAAGGTGTCCATCGCTCCCACGCGCTTCACGGGCGCGTCCAGATGCTCAAATAGCTCGTCGGCAATGCGCGCCGCGATCTCGGCGCCATAACCCCAACTCTGCATATCTTCGTGCGCCACGATCACCCGGCTGGTCTTGCGCACCGATTCGGCAATCGCCTCCCAGTCGTAGGGATTGATCGTCCGCAGGTCGAGCAGCTCAGCCTTGATTCCGTGCTCGCGCTCCAGCCGCTGCGCCGCTTGCAGGGCCCGCGGCACCAGGGCGCCATAGGTGACGACCGTCAAGTCCTCCCCATGCTGCACCACGCGCGCTTTGCCGAACGGCAGCATGAACTCCGGCCCGGGATAGGGCGCGCGGCCGAAGGTTTCACGGTACAGCCGCTTGTGTTCCAGGAACAGCACCGGGTCGTCGCTGCGGATGGCGGTGCGCAGCAGGCCCGCGGCGTCGAGCGCGTTCGACGGAAACACCACGCGCAGGCCGGGAATGTGGGTGAAGATGCTCTCGCCGCACTGCGAGTGATAAATCGAGCCGCCGGTCAGGTATCCGCCGATCGCCACCCGCACCACCAGCGGGCAGGAGAAAGCATTGTTGGAGCGCCAGCGGATCAGCGGCATTTCGTTCCGCAGTTGGTGCATCGCCGGCCAGATATAGTCGAAGAACTGGATCTCCACCACCGGCTTCAGGCCGCGCGTGGCCATGCCGATGGCTCGTCCCACGATATTGGCCTCGGCCAGCGGCGAGTTGAAGACGCGGTCGGAGCCGTACTCGCGTTGCAGCCCGGCCGTCAACTTGAATACCCCGCCTTTGCCCTTGATCAGCTTCTCTTCCAGGTACTGATCGCGCGAGCAGTCGGCCACGTCCTCGCCGAACATGACAATGCGCTCGTCGCGGCGCATCTCGTCGCGCAGCGTGGCGTTGACCAGGTCCGCCATCGTTTTTTCACCCGCTGACGGCTTGCCCGGCTCGGCGTGCGGGAACTGCGGCTGGGTGTGGAACGCTTCGGAGCGCGGGTCCAGGTCCGGCGAATAGACGAACTCGGCCACGCTGCTCGGCTTGGGAAATGCGGCGGCGGCGGCGCGATCGCTGGCTTCCTGCACTTCCTCCTCGACTTCCTTCTCCAGCTTGTTAATTTCCTCTTCGTCGAGGATGCCCTCGCGCAGCAGCAACAATTGCAGCCGGGTGATCGGATCGCGCTTGGCTTCGTCCTCGCGCTCCGCCACCGGACGATACAGGCGCTCGTCATCCGACAGCGAATGGGAATACGGCCTCACCACGTGCCCGTGCACGAACGCCGGACCGTGGCCGGCGCGAATGTGCGCCACTGCCTTCGATATCGCCGCGTAGCTGGCGATCGCGTCCGTACCATCAACCTCGGCAAAATGGAAATTCGGGAAGTTCGCCACCAGCCGCGAGATGTTGCCGCCCGGCGTCTGCACCTCCACCGGCACGGAAATCGCGTACTCGTTGTCCTCGATGACAAACAGCACCGGCAGCTTGCCGTTCGAGGCGGTATTCATCGCCTCCCAGAATTCGCCTTCGCTGGTAGTTCCCTCACCGCACGAGACGTACACCACTTCATCGGCGTGGAAGACGACGTCCTTGAATTCGCGGTAATCGCCGGACGCTTTCTGCGCTGCATTGGCATGCCGGCTGAAGTAACGTCCGGCCTGGGCGCAACCCACCGCCTGGAGAAGCTGCGTCCCGGTTGGCGACGACTGCGTAACCACGTTCAGCTTTTTGTTGCCCCAGTGCGAGGGCATCTGCCGCCCGCCGGAAGCCGGATCGTCGGCGGCGCCCACCGCCTGCAGCAACTGCTCGTACGCCGTCATTCCCAGCGTCAGGCACAGCGTGCGATCGCGATAGTAGGGGTAAAACCAGTCGTAGCCGGGCTTCAGCGCCATCCCGGCGGCAACGCCCAGCGCTTCGTGTCCCGCACCCGAAATCTGGAAGAAGATTTTCTGCTGCCGCTTCAGCAGGATTTCGCGATCGTCCACCCGCCGCGAAACAAACATCAGGCGGTACATCCGGACGAGCTGCTCCGCCGTCAGCCCTTCATAGCTGCGCTCGGGCTTGGTCTCGCGCCGCGCCGGTTTCGGCTCGGTCCTGGTGGTCGCCATTCGCTATCCTCAACCCGTGTCGATGTGCCCACGCCATTGTAAATGCACCCGCAAAACAGCGGATATACTCAACTGGTACCGCGCGGCACCTGGCCGGTTACTTTGGTGCGATGCTCAAAATCAACAAACCCGTTCCCCGAGACGCTATCCGGCTGATCCTTTTTGATCTGGACGGCACGCTGGTGGATTCGCGCGTCGACCTGGCCAACTCCGTCAACGGCATGCTCCGCCACTACGGCCGTCCCGAACTGCCGCTGGAGGTGATCGCCAGCTATGTCGGCGACGGCGCACCCATGCTGGTCCGCCGCGCGCTGGGCGATCCGGACGATGAGATGTTTTTGCAGGAGGCGCTGGATTTTTTTCTCGCCTACTACCGCGAGCACAAGCTGGACACCACGGTGGTTTATCCCGGAATCGTGGACGCCTTGCGAGCCCTGCGATCGCCGGCCAACGGCGCCGGAGTCGAGCGCCGCATGGCGGTGCTTTCCAACAAGCCGGTGAACCCGTCGCGCGCGATTGTCGAGGCGCTCGGGCTCGGTGAATTTTTTGTCCAGGTGTACGGCGGCAACAGTTTTCCCACCAAGAAGCCCGATCCGCTGGGCGCGCTTACGCTGGCCCGGGAAAACGGGGTGGAGCCCGGCCAGGCGCTGATCGTCGGCGATTCCGACATTGACGTCCTCACCGCGCGCAATGCCGGCATGTGGAGTTGCGGGGTCAGCTACGGCTTCGCGCCCCATTCCCTGGAGCAGGCGCCGCCCGATGTTTTGGTGGATTCGCCGCACGAGCTGCCGTTGGTCTTGAAAGAGTTGTGAGTTCTGAGTTCCGAGTTTTTTGATTTCTACTCGCGACTCGGGACTCGCGACTCACAACTGCCCGTAAAACATCCTGGTCTCCTGCTCCAGCCTCACCACGCCTCCGCTCTGGTGTTGGTCATACAAATTATCAATCACGCCCAGCATCGGCGGAAACGACGGATGTCCCCGGTGCGGCATGTACGACGCCGAAAGAACTCTGCCTGTCAGCCCGTGACGGTCCAGGGTTTGCGGGTTGTCGAACTCCGCCTTTTGGAACCCCGCTTTGCCGAAGAATTCGGGCAGCGAGTTCTTGTTCCACAGCGGCTTCACCTTGTCATAGTCAACGCCGAAGCGCACCAGGAGCTGTTCGTATGCGGTCATGAACGGAGTAGCATCCGTGCGGCGCTCGTTCCACAGCAGCACTACCCACCCGCCCGGCTTCAGGATGCGGACGAACTCGCGGCGCGCTTCCCGCGGCTCGAACCAGTGAAAAGATTGTGCCGCGGCGACCAAGTCCACCAACCCCGATTTCAGGGTAGTCGCTTCTGCCTTACCGAGCACGGCAACAAAATGGGCGCAGTCACGCAGCGATTTGCGCGCGGCATCCAGCATCGCCGCATTCGGCTCGACCCCGAACACGCGATTGCCGGCGTCGCACAACAGGCGCGACAAGATGCCGGTGCCGCAGCCCACGTCGGCAATCACCGACTCCGCTGTCAGCCCACATTCCCGGCGCATGGTTTCCAGCACCTGCGGCGGGTACCCGGGCCGATACCGGGCGTAATCTTGCACGCGATTCGAGAAGCGACGAGTTGGGTCCATGGGTGTCGGCGCGTCCGCGCTTGCGCATTCGCGCCCAGCACCGCATTATTGCAGTTTCAAGTCTCAGTTTCGAGTTACTGCCGGAGTGCGGCTCCTGTGTCCGCGCTGCGACGCCGCTGAAACCGAAACTGAAACTGAAACTCTCAATGCCAAACAACTCGCATCTTGAATTCACTCCCGCGGAGCTGCGCAAGGTCCGCTCGCTGAAAACTCCCTACGGCATCCAGAAATTTCTCAACGACATGCCGTACCACCTCGCCACCAGCGCCTGGTCGCCGCGCCGCGTGCTGCGCGAGCGCACCTCGCATTGCCTGGAAGGCGCGCTGTTCGCGGCTGCGGCGCTGCGCGTGCTCGGCTATCCGCCGCTGGTCATCGATCTCGAAGCCGAGCAGGACACCGACCACGTCATCGCCGTCTTCCGCCACCACGGCCATTGGGGCTCGGTCGCCAACTCCAATTACGCCGGTTGCCGCTACCGCGAGCCCGTCTACCGCAGCCTGCGCGAGCTGACCATCAGCTATTTCGAGGACTACTTCAACCTGCGCGGCGAACGCACGCTGCGAAGGTTTTCGCGCCCCGTCAACCTGGCGCGCTTCGATTCGCAACACTGGATGACCTCCGAAAAGGACGTGTGGTTCATTCCCGAGTACCTGCTCGAAATTGGCCATCACCGCCTGCTGACGCCCCGCCAGGAAAAGAACCTGAACCGCCTCGATCGCCGGTCCTACGACTCCGGCCTGCACGGGCATCGGTGGGAATGAATGCCGCACACTACGCCAGCCGCGGAGTATTCGCAACGCGCCGATTCGCGCGACGCCGAATCGAAGCGCCTGGACCGCCGCTCCCTCTGGCTCGGCAACCTGAAACTCGCCGCGGTGATCGTGTTCTTCGTCGCCGGCGCCTTCTACGTCAAGCAGCACGCCTTCTCGCCCTACTGGCTGCTCATCCCGGTCATCGCATTTCTCGCGCTGGCCGTGGTTCACGACCGCGTGATCGACGCCAGGCATGCCGCTGAAAAAGCTGCCGAGTTCTATCGCCGCGGAATCGCACGCATTGAGGACCGGGGCGCCGGCGACACCGGCGAGCAGTTCCGGGTTGCGGACCACGTTTACGCCGACGATCTCGACCTCTTCGGCAAGGGCGGCGTTTTCGAACTGCTGTGCTGCGCCCGTACGCCCATGGGCCGGCAGACGCTGGCGCGCTGGCTGCTCGCCCCGGCGCCGGTTGATGAAATCCGCGAGCGGCAGCAGGCGATTGACGAACTCCGCTCCCGCCTCGACCTCCGCGAAGACCTCGCTATCACCGGGGACGATCTGCGCTCGCCACGCCAGCCCGACTGGCTGGTCGAATGGGCGGAATCACCCGCTGTCCTGAAAAACCCGGCGCTCCGCGTCCTCGCAACCCTGGTGGCGCTCGCCGCCGTTGCCGCGCTCGTCTATCGCGGCCTCGGCGGTGATTGGATCCCGCTGCTGGTGATCATCGGCGCAGCCTCTCTCATCGCCTCCAGGCTGCGCGACCGCGTGCACTCGCTGCTGGACGCCATCAGTGCCGCCGCCGATGAACTCGCGCTGGTTTCCGCGCTGTTGGCGCGCATCGAGCGCGAGCCGTTCACCGCGGCCTGGCTGCGCGCCCGTGCCGCCGGCCTGGAATCCTCCGCTTCGACTCCGTCGCGCAGTCTGGCGCGCCTGCGCTATCTCGCCGATCTCGCCAATGCCCGTAACAATCTATTCGTGAAGTTGATTGACGTGCCGCTGCTGTATTCGGTGCAGGTCGCCTTCGCGGCCGAGTCATGGCGCCGCCAGCACGGCCATTCGGTGCGGCAGTGGCTGGACGCGCTCGGCGACCTGGAAGCGCTGGTCTCGTTGTCGGCGTACGCGTTTGAGCACCCCGACGACCCTTTCCCCGAATTTCTTCCCGAGCGCGTGCCCGCCATCTTCGACGCCGAACGGATCGGACATCCGCTTCTGCCCGCCGCGCACTGCATTCGCAATAGCGTGCGCCTCGGCGACCCCGCGCAACTGCTCTTGGTCAGCGGCTCGAATATGAGCGGCAAGAGCACGCTGCTGCGCGCCATCGGCGTGAACGTGATGCTGGCGCAGGCGGGTGCCCCGGTTCGTGCCGCGCGCCTGGCCATGTCACCGGTGCGGCTGGGAACCTCGATTCGCGTCACCGACTCGCTCCAGGCCGGCCGCTCCGGCTTTTACGCTGAAATCGTGCGCCTCCGCCAGGTCATGTCGCTCACCGACGGCGGCCAGCCCGTGCTCTTCCTGCTCGACGAGCTTCTGCACGGAACCAACTCCTACGACCGGAAAATCGGCGCTGAAGGCATCGTGCGCGCGCTGCTGGAGCGCGCCGCCATCGGAATCGTGACCACCCACGATCTCGCGCTCACCGCGATCGGCACCACCGCCGTGGACGGCCGCGTCCGCAACGCGCATTTCGAAGATCACGTCGAAGACGGCGCCATGCGCTTCGACTACCGGCTGCGCGATGGCGTCGTCACCAAGAGCAACGCCCTGGAACTGATGCGCAGCATCGGACTCGACGTTTAGCTCGCCGCGCTCTTCATGTCTTCGCCGCCGTACTTGCGGTAGCAGGCCGGGCACAACCCGTGGGTGAATTTGGTACCCGTCGTGTCGTTCAAGTACCGCTCGAACACCAGCCATTGGCCTTCTTTATTGCGGATACGCTTGCACCCGGCACAGATGGGCAGCAGCGATTCCAGTCGCCGAATGTGGTCCAGGGTGTCCTGCAGCTTTCCGTTGGCCGCCTCGACCTGCTCCAGGGCATCCCGTAACTGCCCTTCGAAGTAGCTGATCAGCAGCGACACGGCGACAAACAGGATGGTACGGACCACCCACGCGGTGGGGTTCTCGATCGTCTCCGGCGTGTGGTGGAACAGCAGCTCAAACGAGAGAATGGAAAACGCGGCGGCTACCAGCCCGGCCTTGGTTCCGCCGTACCACGCGCTAATGATCACCGCGCCCAGGAACACGATGGACACGGCGGTCTGCATGTGCGGCCGCAGCAGCCACGTGATAGCCGCGGCGGCCGCCACCGAGCCAATCACCACCGCATACTTGCGCAGGTACTTCATGGCACCTCCCAGCATAAGACGAAGGCGTGCCGGTGCAGGCCGAATGCGGCGGGGGCCACTACCTTGGTAACTCCCAAGATGGGACGGAGCGGCGGGATATAATCAGGGATTGTTCACCCGCCGGAATTCGGTTCTGTGCACGGGGCGGAATATTCTCCCCTACGGTGTTAAAGGCCAATGGCCAAGGGCCAAGGGCTAATAGCTAAAAGCTAAGAGCTTCTTCTTCATGCCCGACTTTAAGCTCGTTTCCGACTACACTCCCCGCGGCGACCAGGAGAAAGCCATCGCGTCGCTCAACCGCGGTGTCTTGGACGGCGACAAGCACCAGGTCCTGCTGGGCGTCACCGGTTCGGGCAAGACCTACACCATGGCGAAGGTGATCGAGCAGATCAACCGCTCCACGCTGGTTCTGGCCCACAACAAGACCCTGGCGGCCCAGCTCTACCACGAGTTCAAGAGCTTCTTCCCGCACAACGCGGTCGAGTACTTTGTATCGTATTACGACTATTATCAGCCGGAAGCCTACATTCCCGCCGGCGACATCTATATCGAGAAAGAAGCGACCATCAATGACGAGCTCGACAAGCTGCGGCTCTCCGCCACCAAGTCGCTGTTCGAGCGCCGCGACTGCATCATCGTCGCCTCGGTGAGCTGCATCTACGGCCTGGGCTCGCCCGAGGCCTACTACGGAATGCTGCTCTTCCTGGAAAAGGGCCAGAAGATCAAGCGCCAGGACATCCTGCGCAAGCTGGTTGAAATTCTTTACGAGCGCAACGACACCGATTTCCGCCGCGGCACCTTTCGCGTCCGCGGCGACGTCATTGAAATCTTCCCCCCCTACGACGACAACGCCTTCCGCATCGAGCTTTGGGGCGATCAAGTGGAATCGCTCAGCCAGATTGACCCTCTCTTCGGCACCGTCAAGCAAAAGTACGCGCGCCTCCCCATCTACCCCAAGACGCACTACGTGATGAAGCCGGAGACCAAGAGCGCGGCGGTTGACTCAATCCTGAAAGAGCTGGCCTGGTGGGAAGCCGAACTGGAAAAGCAGGGACGCCTGGTGGAATCACAGCGCGTTCACCAGCGCACCCGCTTCGATGTCGAGATGATGAAGGAAGTCGGCTACTGTCACGGCATCGAAAATTATTCCCGCCATTTCACCGGGCGCCTGCCGGGGGAGCCTCCGCCCACGCTGCTGGATTACGTCGCGCGCGATTTCCTGCTTTTCATTGACGAATCGCACCAGACCGTCCCGCAACTCCACGGCATGTGGCACGGCGACCGCTCGCGCAAGCAAACCCTCATCGAGTACGGCTTCCGCCTGCCCTCCGCGCTCGACAATCGCCCGCTCACCTTCGAGGAGTTCGAGCACCGCGTCAACCAGGTCGTCTACGTCTCCGCCACACCCGGACCTTACGAGCTGACCAAATCGGCCGGCGTGGTCGTCGAGCAGATCATCCGTCCGACCGGGCTGATTGATCCGGAGGTCGAAGTCCGTCCGGTCAAGGGCCAGATCGATGATTTGCTGCACGAAATCCGCGCCCGCGTCGAACACGGCGAACGCGTGCTGGTAACCACGCTCACCAAGCGCATGGCCGAAGACCTGGCGGAGTACTACAGCGAGGTTGGGGTGCGCTGCCGCTACATGCACTCCGAGATCGAAACCCTGGAGCGGGTGAAAATCCTGCGCGACCTGCGCAAAGGCGAGTTCGACGTGCTCATCGGCATCAACCTGCTGCGCGAAGGCCTGGACCTGCCGGAAGTCTCGCTGGTGGCCATTCTTGACGCCGACAAGGAAGGCTTCCTGCGCTCCGCCGGATCGCTGATCCAGACCATGGGCCGCTGCGCCCGCCACCTGCATGGCCGCGCGGTCCTTTATGCCGACCGCATGACCGATTCCATGAAAAAGGCGATCGACGAAACCACGCGCCGCCGCGCCATCCAGCGGGCCTACAACGAGGAACACGGCATCACGCCCGAGTCCATCGTGCGGCCGCTGGAAATGTCGCTGGCGCACATCGTGGAAGCCGATTACGTGGATATAACCGAGCAGGCCGAGGGCATCCCGGAATTCAAGTCGCAGGAAGAGCTCAACGCCTATATCGCCAAGCTGGAGATCGACATGCGCGAGGCGGCCAAGCGCTTCGAGTTCGAAAAGGCCGCCAAGCTGCGCGACACTGTCCGCGACCTGCGCACCAAGGAATTTCTTTTCGCCTGAATAGGTCTAGCCACAGAGGACACCGAGGAAACCAGTCAACACGCCCTCCGTGATGTTCCTCTGTGACCTCTGTGGCTATGTGTCCTTACTAGCGTCCGCGGACTTGGCAACTCGGCATCACGCTCGCCCGATCACCGCCGCCGAGGCAGCTTCCGGTTGCTCCATCTTGACCGCCGGGGGTCCCTGCGCCGGCCGGATCTGCGCGACCGCCTGCGTGAGTTGCTCGGAGGAGCGCGCAACCTGCTCCACGATTTTTGCGCTCTGCCGCGCCTTGGTCGAGTTTTGGCGCAGGTTGGCGGCGATCTCCTGCACCGCGGCGGCGACACTTTCCGTGCCTTGCACCTGTTGCGACGATGCCGCCGCAATCGCTTCGGCAAAATCGGCGGTCTGGTGCAGAACGGTGGCAATGCCGGTGAAGGCGCGGTTGGCCTGCTCCATAAGCTGCGCCCCGTTTCCCGCGACGCGGTTTCCCTGCTCCATCACCGCCACCGCTTCGTTGCTCTCCGCCTGGATGGATTTCAGCAGGGTCACGATGTCGCGCGTCGCCGAGCGCGAGTGGTCTGCCAGCTTTTTCAGTTCGGCCGACACCACGTCCGCTGTCTGGCCGCCCTGCCCGCCGCGCGACGATTCCAGGATCGCGTTCTGCGCCAGCAGGTTGGTTTCGTGGATCAGGTTAATGACGTCGTAGACCTCCAGCGACCGGCTGGCCAGCGACTTGATCTTTTCCGCCGTCGCCTGCATGGCGGCGCAGATGCGCTGCATGCCTTCGGCACTTTCACGCACCGCCCGGCTGCCCTGGTCGGAGAGGTCGAGCGCGCGCCGGGCCGCTTCGTGGGCCGCCATGGCATGGCCGGAAACCTTTTGCGTGCTCTCGGTAAGCTGCGCGATGGCAGCGGCGGCGTCCAGCGTCGCCTGCTCCTGCTGCGACGCCCCGTTGGCCATCTCGGAGGCCGCCGCGATCACCTGCGTGGCCGAGGCCGCGATCTCGGCGCTGGCCGCGCGGGCGCGCTCCATGCGGCGCGCATAGTTGTCGGCCAACACGTTGAACGATTCGGTCACCGCGGTCAGACAGGGATGAGCCGGGGCCTGGGCTCGGCCCACCAGGTCGCCGCGCGATACTTGGTTGATGATCTTTTCCAGTTCCGCCAGGTCGGACCGCAGCAATTCTTCGCCCGTCTTGATCGCCGCCGCCTGCGCCACCATTTCCGCTGCGCGGTTCCAGTTCTCGGCAATCACGCCGTAGTCGTCGGGCGTGACATTGGCGCGCGTCTCGTAGTCGCCCGCCATGAGTTTCTCGGAAAATTCCACCAATTCGCGGGTCGGCTTCACCACCTTGCCGCCGAGTTGCAACAGCAGCGCCAGGCTGGCTGCCAGCACCAGAAACAAGGCCGCCAGGAACTCCAGGCCCGCCACCTGCGGCAGCGCGCCGAAATCCAGCAGCGACAGCCCGCCCGATCGCGAACCGGCGGCATAAGACAGTAGCAATACCACGATCAGCACTAAAGCATTCAGGCCAACCAACGTCCACACACGCGACTTCACTCGGTCCTTCACAAAACTCTCCGGATTAGGATTTCAGCAAGAACGTAGACGGCTGCGGGAGGGTCGTCAGCCCCACTGTACTCAAGAAATGCGTCCGCGAACATCGGAAATTCGGACATGCACTTCAGCGTACGGCAGCGAGGGTGGGGGAGGGCGGATTCGTCTCAGAGTGAGATTTGGCGGCAAACTTCATTTCCGACTCCATCGAGCTGAAGCGCTGCACGATGTCGTGGATGCGAAGCGCCATGGTGTGAATGGTTGCCAGCTGATCGCGGACCTCGGCGGAAAATGCGCCCGGCTCCAGCAGCATCAGTTCGGCATTGCCCAGCACCGAGGTCAGCGCGTTGTTCAGGCTGTGACGCTGCTCGAGCATGTATTTCCCCAGCATGGCATGGCCTTCCGCCTGGGTCAGCGCCTGCTCGGCGCGGCGCGCGCGCGCATTGGCGTCCAGGCGGCGCAGGCTTTCGGCGGCCAGCGCCACCACTACGTCCACCCAGCCTTCGTGTTCCCGCACCAGCATGAATCGCGGATACTGGCTGCGCACGCGCTGTAAGTCAAGGCCATCCGGGGCCAGCAGAATCGCCGGCTTGCCCGATTCATCCACCTTCTTGAACAGCGGCACTACAACTTCCTTGACCCCGGCGATGACCGCCAGGTCGCACGATGCCACCAGCGACTCGCTCCACGCCGGCGTCGTCATCAGGAGAAACGTCGGCACGCTGCGTTCGGTTTGCCAGCGCGCCATCATGGTGGACGTGAATTCCGGTTCGTCGGAGATGATCAATACCGATGGTTGCGACACGTTGCAGCTCCAAGGACGCTCCGTTGCGTCCCGCACTTCACAATGCACGGACAACTCCAAACTGATGTTGGCTGTAAGTTATTGATGGCACTGGACTAGCGCTAGGATGGTGGAGCGCAGTCTCCGTCTCACCCTGAAACGCAGTCTCAAGACTCACGTCGCGAGGCTGGTTTTCAAAACCGAAAACCGAATCCCGGCGATAATGGTTTGCTTCGACCGTTGACATCGCCTCCGGAGGGTCCGCCGATGACAACACGCACCGCCGCCGTCCTGTCGCTCTTGGCTACGCTCGCCATTTTCGTCAGCTCTGTATCGGCCGCTGACCAGAAGCCTCCGGTTCCCACCTTCACCGCCCGTTCCGAGCTGGTGCTGGTGCCGGTTATTGCCCGCGACAAATCAGGCGCGCACATTGCGGGTCTCAAGAAGGACGATTTCTCCGTCTTCCAGAATGGCGCCGAACAGAAACTCGCGGTCTTTGAGGAAGTAAACACCAGCAGGATCCGCCCGCAGAAGGTGAAGCTGGCAGAGGGCGAGTTCAGCAACATGGTGGCCGGGCCGCAAACCCCAACGCGCGTCACCATCATCGCGCTCGACGGCATTAATACTTCCATCTTCGATCAGCTTTACGCCCGCCAGGCGGTGCTCAAGTACCTCGACAAGGCGGTGGAACAGGATGAAACAATCGCGCTGATCGTGCTCACCGGCCGTGGCCTGAAGATCATCCACACGTTCACCACCGATCCGAAGGTTTTGAAGGCGGCGCTCGGCAAGATCACAGGAGCGAATTTGCCGGGCGCGGCTAACGACATAACCGCCGACATGCAGGAAGCAATGGAGGAGGAACAAACCGAATTGGCCGGTTTCGCGAGCTTGGCCGATTTCATGCGTCAGGCCGCCGGCTTCCAGAAAAAGCTGACGATCATCGCCACCATGGAAGCCTTGCAGCAGGTGGCCAACGCGTTCGCCGGCGTGCCCGGACGCAAATCCCTCATCTGGGCCAGCGCGGGATTTCCCTTCTCCATCGATCCCAGTTACCCGATGGAAGGCCGTGGCTTTCCCCGCGAGTCGCTCAGCGACGTGCTTCCCCTCTACGAGCGCACATGGCAGCTCTTGAACGACGCCAACATCGCGCTCTATCCGGTGGACGTGCGCGGACTGGTTAACTCCGCCTTCATTCCATCCTCGGTGCGCGGTCCCATGATCTCGCGCAATCCCAACGCCGGCTTTCCCATGCGGCAGAGCATGGCCCACCAGGACACGCTGGCCACCTTCAACCGCTTTGCCGACATGACCGGCGGCAAGGCGTACTACAACACCAACGACCTGGTCGGAGCTTTTCGGCAGGCGGCGGAAGACTCCTCGGCGTACTACATGCTCGGCTTCTACCTCGACCCCAAGACGAGCAAGGCCGGCTGGCACAAGCTGCAGGTGAAGGTGCGGCAGCCGGACGCGCATCTCCGGGCGCGGCACGGTTTCTACGTCACCGCCGCAACCCAGGACGCCAGCCTCAGCAAGAAAACGGACCTTGCCATGGCGCTCAGTTCTCCGCTGGAATTCACCGCGCTTCCCTTCTCCGGCAGGTGGGCCGGCGTGGTCGCCACGGCGGCGGGCAAGAAGCGGGTGAGATTCCAACTGGTGCTGCCGCCGCGCTTGAACCTGGTGGACGCTGCCAACAACAACCACTTGCAATTGGAACTGGATGCCGTCGCCCGCACCGCGACCGGCAACGCAGCCGGCAGCTTCGGCAAGACCGTGGACGCACATCTCAAGCCCGAATCCTTGCAGCTGGTCAACAACGAAGGCATCACCTACACGGGAGATCTCGACCTGCCACCGGGTGATTACAGCGTCCGCTTCGTCATCCGCGACGACCTTAGCGGCAGAATGGGCACCGTGACCGCTCCGATCAAGGTGGCGCAGTAGCTTTGTTTCGTGACCGCTAGTTGTTCTGCGCCGCGCTGGTTGTACTCCCCATGCCGCCTGGACCGGCGTCAATGTGGTAGCGCTTCAGTTTGCGATACAAGGTCGCGCGGCTGATGCCCAGCATCTTGCCGGCGAGCGCTTTATCGCCTCCCACCTGCTGGAAGACGCGCTCGATGGTCTGCCGCTCGATGTCCTCCAGGTCGGTGGAATTCGGAGTCGGCGCAGGCGCTGCAGCGGCGGGCGCTTCCGCCGAAACCGGCAGGGCCGGACCGGCCATGCGAATCGCCGCGGGCAGATCCTGCACGTCAATCGTCTTGTGATTGCCCAGGGCGATGGCGCGCTCGATGCAGTTTTCCAGTTCGCGCACGTTGCCCGGCCAGTCGTACTGGAACAGGCTGTGCATGGCCGCGGGCGTGACCTGCACGTTTTCCTCCGGCGCGTAGCGCGCCAGGAACGAGCGCACCAGCACCACCATGTCGGTCTTGCGCTCGCGCAGCGCCGGCAGGTGAACGGTGACCACGTTGAGCCGGAAATAGAGGTCCTTGCGGAAGGTGCCGGCGCGATACGACGATTCCAGATCGCGGTTGGTGGCGGCGATGATGCGTACGTCCACTTTGACCTTGTCGTTGCTGCCGACCGGACGAACCTCTTTTTCCTGCAGCACGCGCAGCAGCTTGGCTTGCAACTCCAGCGGCAGCTCGCCAATTTCGTCCAGGAAAATCGTGCCCGTATTGGCCGATTGGAAGAGGCCCTGCTTGGTTTTCATGGCGCCGGTAAAGGCGCCTTTTTCGTAGCCGAAGAGCTCGCTCTCGATCAGCGTCGGCACCAGCGACCCGCAATCCACGGCGACGAACGGGCGCTTCTGCATCGAGCCGCGGAAATGAATGGCGCGCGCCACCAGCTCTTTTCCGGTTCCGCTTTCCCCGGTGATCAGCACCGGGGTGCGCGTGTCTTTCAGCCGCGAGACCATGCGGAGCACATCCTGGATTTTTGCCGACGAGCCGTCAATGACGTTCAGCTCCTGCTCGTTGGTGACGCGGTCGCGCAGGTACTCGTTTTCGGCGACGAGGCGCACTTTTTCCTTCATGCGCTGCAGCACCAGCTTCAACTGTCCCGCGCCGAAAGGTTTGGTGATGTAGTCGTAGGCGCCCATCTTCATGGCCTCGACGGCGGACTCGATGGAGCCGTGGCCGGTGATGATGGCCACTTCCGTGCGCGGCAGCATGGACTTGATCTGGCGCAGCAGGTCGTCGCCGCTCATGGCGCCGAGCTGGCGGTCCAGCACGACGATGTCGGGCGATTCGGTTTCCAGATAGGCGAGCGCGGCTTCGGCGCTCTCCGCCTCGGCGCAGTCAAAGCCGAGCGAGGCGCCGATCGCCATGCACAACTTGCAGATGCTCTGCTCGTCATCCACGATCAGAAAACGGACACGAAAGTCGTCGTTCATTTCGGGCCCCCGAAAACTTTTTCCACCACTCCGAGAAGCTGCTGCACGCGAAACGGCTTTTCGACGCAGGGGGCGCCGGTGCGGCGCAGCGTGGCGGCGGTCTCCTCGTTGACGATGTCGCCGGTGATGAAGATGACGCGCGCCACCAGCTCGGGTTTGTGGGCCGAGATCCAGGCGTGAACATCGGCGCCATCCACGCCGCCGGGCGTGCGCATATCGGAAACCACGCCGAGAAAGTTGTCGCGGGCGAGCATGGTGAGCGCATCGGCGCCGCAGGCCACGGGCACGACGTTGTAGCCGGCGCGTTCCAGAGCGGCTTTCACAAACGAAAGCACGGCCGGCTCGTCTTCGATCACCAGCACGGGATACTTGCACGCCGCGGGCATCATCGTTTCCCTCCCGCGCCAGGGCCGGTGCCAGCGGCGGCGACGGGCAGGCGAACCCGGAAGGTGGCGCCGGATCCATCGTCGTTGTTCTGGCACAGGATTTCGCCGCCGTGCTCGCGCACGATGCCGTAGCAGATGCTGAGGCCCAGGCCGGTCCCCTTGCCCACTTCCTTGGTGGTGAAGAAGGGATCGAAGATGCGGTCGGGAAAGGCTATCCCGTGGCCGTTGTCGCGGAACACTACCTCGGCGGAACCCCCGTCCAAGGCGGTGGAGATTTCGATGCGCCCCTGGCGCTCGGTCTCGCGCACCGCGTCGTAGGCGTTGTTCAGAATGTTGAGGAAGACCTGCTGCAACTGGTGCGCATCGCCGACGATGTCGGGCACGCGCTCGTTGAGCCGCTCGATGACTTCCACGCCGTGGCTGGCAAAATCGTAGGAGCGCAGCGCGAGGGTGCGGCGCACGATGGTGTTCAATTGCACCGAGTCGCGCTGCGGCGGCATCTGGCGCGCGAAGCTCAGCAGGTTCTGCACGATCTGCTTGGAGCGCTGCGCCTCCTGCAGGATGACGCGAAGGTCTTCCTTGGCGGGCGCGGGAATTTCCCCGCTTTCCAGCAGCAGGTCGGTAAAGCCCAGAACCGCCGTCAGCGGATTATTGAGTTCGTGCGCCACGCCGGAGACGAGCTGGCCGACGGCCGCCATCTTCTCGGTGTGCATTAGCTTGGCCTGCAGCATGGCGGCGTCGGTGATGTCGGTCATCACCACCACCACACTGTTCACGTGGCCGGGCTCGTCGCGCATGGGGCTGAGGTTGATGGAAAACTGCCCGCCGCGGCCCTGTCCCAGCAGCACCGGCAATTCCAGGTTATCCACCTGGCGGCCGGCGAGGGTTTCCGCCAATCCGTCCACCAGCGCCTGCCGCCTTCCGGGCGGAACCAGTTCCACCAGCTTGCGGCCGAGCAGGTCTTCCTGGGTGTAGCCGCCGGCTTCGAAGCAGCGCTTGTTGGCGTAGCTGATGAGCCCGGCGGTGTCCACCACCAGGATCATGCTCTGGGTGTTGTTGAGGATCTTGTTGTTGAAGTCGCGCTGGCGCTGCAATTCGGCCTGGAAGTTTTTCAGCTCGGTGATGTCGAGCATCAGGCCGCGGTACTGCACCACCTTGCCCTGGCTGTCGCGAACGGCGAAGGCATTCTGCAGGCTGTAGATGAGCGCGCCGTCCTTGCGGCGCAGCGTCTCCTCGTAATTGCGCACCACTCCCTTGGCGTTGATCTCCTCCACGAAATGGCGGCGCTGGTCCGCCGAGACGTAAATCTGGCTGCCAATGTCCACCTGCAGGAGGTCTTCCCGGCTGTCGTAGCCGAGCATGCGCACCAGGGCGTCGTTCACCTCGATGAAACGGCCATCGGGCGTGGAGAAGAACAGGCCCTCCTGGATGGTATCGAAGAGCTCGCGATAGCGGCGCTCGGCCTCGCGCCGGTCGGTGATGTCCTTGAGCACGTGGATGGTCTGCATGCCCTCGTTGGCGGCGCCGTGAATGCGCGAGGTCGAGACCAGGTAGGTGCGGTCCAGCACCGGGTGAACGTATTCGTCGGTGAGGTCGGGGCCGCCGCGGCAGAAGGGACACGACTGCGCGCTCTGGTCGCTGGCCATGGCGATCAGCGCGCGCACGCTGACCCCGATCAACTCCGACGGGCGCACCCCGATAAAGTCGGCCAGCGAGCGGTTGACGCGCAGCACGCGGTAGGACTCGTCGTGCACCACGATCAGGTCGGTGATGGCGTCAAAAATTTCCATCCAGTGGCGGTTGGCCTGGTCCATGCGCGTGAACCAGCGCGCGTTTTCCAGGGCCACGGCGGCGTGCGCGACCAGCGCCTGCAGCAGATGACGGGAATCGTGGGGCAGCGCGCCGCCGCAGTCGGCAAGGCAGAGCAGCCCGATGAATTCGCCGTCGCCGCCGCTGAGACGGGCAATGCTGAGGTCCTTCCACCCCAGCTTGGCCGCCAGTGGGTCACCGAGCAGTTCGGCGGCGGTGCCGGAGATGACGGCTTCGGAGCGCTGGGCGACAACGTCGGAGAGCGCAACGTCCAGCCGGCGGTGCGCGCTCGAGTCATGGCGCGCGCCCGGATCGTAAAGCACCACGGTGTCGAGAAGCTTGCCTTGCATCAGGGCAAGCGCGGCCGCGCGCGCCCCGAGCATGGCGGCGGCGCGGACGGTGAACCCTTCCATGAACTGCGGCAAGCGCACGGTGGAGTTCAGTTCCAGCGCGGCCGCCATCAGGTTTTCCGAGCGCCGGCGATGCTGATCGGCGGCGTACAGGTTCTGCGTCGCTTCCAGGACCACGGCCGCTTCGGCGGCCAGCGTCGTGGCGCGGTGCAGATCTTCGGCGGCGACATTGCCGCCATCGCTGCGCTCCAACAGGCCGACAATCCCCAGCGGCTGGCGGTTGGAACCCAGCAGCGGAATCACCAGGCACTGCAGCGAGGTCAGCGCGGAGAATGGCTCGGCGATGCCCTCGGCCCACTGGCTGATTTCGGTGGTCCAGAACGGCTCATCCACCGCCTGGGCTCGGCGCTCGAGCATGACGGGAAGCCGGGCGCGGACCGGACGCGCACGGCCGTGTTCCGCAACGTAGCGGATTTCATAGGAGCCGGATTCGGCCAAGGCAATGAAGGCCCGGTGAAAGCGGAGAAATTCCGCCGCCCGCAGGACGAAGCTCTCCAGATACTCGTCCAGCATTTCCGTGCGCCGGCGCTCCAGCGCGACCGCGCTCTCGGCGCCCGCAGAGGACAGCGCTACCGGATTTTCTCCAGTCTGCATGGACAGGGCTAATTTTGCTTGTCTCGCTGAGAGAGAACCACGGTATCTCAATTTGAGTCAAGACAAATGCAAGTGCGGTTACCAACTCGCTAACCTGCTTGCGAGCAATCGCAATCTCACGCTGAGATCGTTTGGAGTCGCCAATGCGTTTGAGTTGAGACAGAATCTCGCACGTTGGGACATGACCGGGTCATGGAGTTAGCCCGCTGGAAACAAATATCACCCATCAATTCAGCTACTTACCTTAGTAATCGCAAACCGCGATAGGACTTGGACGGGGCTGGCAGCCACCGTGCAATTGCTGGCACTGGAGTTTTCCCTGGAGATAGCCATGTTCGGGAAGGTGAAGCCACGTTGGCTCTTGGCGGTGGTTCTTGGCGCCGCAATGTGCCGGGCGTCCACCGCGGCGGGACCAGACCGCAAGGTGGTGATCCGGGTGCAGCCTGCGTATCCCACACTCGCAAGGCAAATGAATGTAACCGGGACGGTGAAGATCGAGGTGGTGATCGCGGCCAACGGAAGCGTCAAGAGCCTGAAGCCGATCGGTGGTCACCCGCTGTTGATCCAGTCGGCCAGCGAAGCGCTGAAGAAATGGCGATTTGCGCCCGGCCCGGAGACGACAACCGTCGTGGAATTCCACTTCCACCCCGGCGACTGACGGTCCCCGACTGCGAAGGAGCAGCCATGACGATCAGTAGAAAGCTGTACCTGAATTTCGGGGCGATCCTGGCACTGCTGCTGGTCCTGTTCATCGTCAACCTCACTGCGGTGCAGCGCGAGCACGCGGCCCGCGCCTCGGCATCGCGCGCGCTGGAACTGGCGCAGGAAGGCGAGTCGGTCCGCTTCCAGATGATGCAGAACCGGCTGTACCTGCGCAATTACCTGCTTAGCGGCGACTCGCGGGAAGTGGACCGGATGGAGGAAGGCATCGCGCGCCTGCATGCGATGCTCAAAGACCTGATGTCCAAGGTGAATTCCGAGGGCCATCGCACCGCCTTGCAGCGCCTGAGCGAGGCCGAGCGGCAATGGGAATCCGGCTTCGCGCGCCCGCTGGTGGAAAAGCGCAAGCTGGTGGACACCGGCGCAACCACCGTGGCCGAACTCCAGATTTACTACCTCCAGCTCAATCCCAGCTTGTGGATGAAAACCTCCACCGGGTTCCTGGACGAGGGCGAAGCCGCCAACACCACCCTGCTGGAATCGGAACGGAAGAAAGGCGAAGCCGCAACCTCGGCCACGATTGTCTTCAGCATCGTCGGCACGTTGCTGGCAATCCTGCTGGGCATCGTGATTTCGTACAAAACGGCGAAGTCCATCACCGATCCGCTGCAGCAGTTGATGGGCGTGGCCCGCGATATCGGCAAGTCCGGCGACCTGGACCATGAGGTGGACAGCAACCGCAAAGACGAGATCGGAGAGCTGGCGCGGACCTTCAGCTCGATGGTGACTTACCTGCGCGAGATGGCCGCGGTTTCCGAATCCATCGCCGGCGGCGACCTGGCGGTGGAAGTGAGCCCGCGGTCACCGCGCGACACTCTGGGCAATGCTTTCGTCAAGATGATCGAAGGTCTGCGCGCGCTGGTGAGCAGCGTCCGCGACAGCGCGGCGCAAGTCGCCAGCGGGTCCAACCAGGTAGCGGGGGCCTCCGACGAGTCGGCCAAGATCAGTCTCAACGCGGCCTCGGCGATTGATGAAGTCACCAGCACCATGCACGAGATGACGATCAACGTGCAGAACATGGTGAAGAACACGCAGGTGCAGGCGTCGAGCGTGAGCGAAACCTCGGCCTCGATCGACCAGATGGTCACCTCGATTCAGCGCGTGGCCGACACCGCCAAGGTGTTGCTCGACATCAGCCAGCGGTCACGGGAAGAAGTGCAGAACGGCATCAGCACCATGGAAAAGGCGACCGAAGGCCTGACGCGCATCAACCGCTCCATTTCGTCATCCGGCGAAATCATCGGCGTGCTTGGACTGCGCGCCGACGATATCGGCAAGATCGTGGAGGTGATTGACGATCTGGCCGAGCAGACCAACCTGCTGGCGCTGAACGCGGCCATCGAAGCGGCGCGCGCCGGCGAACACGGGCTGGGATTTGCCGTGGTTGCCGATGAAGTGCGCAAGCTGGCGGAAAAATCGGCGCAGTCCACCAAGGAAATCGCCGAACTCATCGCCAGCATTCAGAAGGAAGCGCGCAAAGCGGTGGACAACATGGAGAAGAGCACCGGCATCGTCAACGAAGGCATCAGCCTCGGCAACGACCTGAACCTGGCGCTGCGCAAAATCTCCACCGTGGTCACCGAGGTTTACAAATTCGCGCAGGAGATCGGCGCCGCCACCAACGAGCAGTCCCACGGTTCGTCGCAGATTGCCCGCGCGACCACGCGCCTCAACGAGATCACCCACGAGATCAACTCCGCCGTGGAGGAACAGGCTTCCGGCGCGCTAGCGGTGGTGAAGGCCATGGACCGCATGCGCGAACTGGTGCAGCGCTCCACCTCGGGCTCCACCGAGCTGGCGGCCTCCTCCGAGCAGATGTCGAAGATGTCGCGCAGTTTGCTGGAAGCCATGGACCGCTTCGTGCTCGATGGCTACAACGGCAACGGCAACGGCCGCAGCGCACCGCGGACGCCGGCGCCGGAGCGGAAACGCGTGTCGCCGGAGAGCTACGCGGCCGTGGCGCATTCGTAGAGGCTATGGCAAAGGACCTACAGATCGTCGGCTTCCGCATCGGGCGCGAGACCTTCGGACTGCCGATCTCGCTGGTGCACGAAATCGTGCGCCCGCCGGAGATTACCAACGTCCCGCATGCGCCGGAGTACGTGGAAGGCGTGATGAACCTGCGCGGGCGCATCGTGCCGGTCATTGACCTGCGTCGTCGGTTCGGCGGCGCCGCCACCGAGAACAGCAGGAAAAATCGCGTGCTGGTGGTGGACGTAGAGTCGAGGGCCGTGGGACTGATCGTGGACAGCGCCTCGGAAGTGCTGAAGATCAGCGACGCGCAAATCGAGCCGCCGCCCAATGTTTTCACCGATGCCGCCACCAGCTACGTGACCGGCGTGGCCAAGTACCAGGGACGGATCATCATCCTGGTGGACCTGAGGCGGATTTTGCAAAGCGGCGAGTTGCGCCTGCCCGCGGCCACGGGCGCGTAAGTAAACCATTATGGCGAGCGCGGCAATCCCGTTGTCCGAACCCGAGTTGAAGCTGCTGCAGACCCTGGTCTACCAGGAATGCGGCATGTTCTTCGACGAGCGCCGCGCCCATTTTCTCCAGGACCGCCTGCAGCGTCGGCTGCGCGCCTGCCGCCTGGAGTCGTTCTACAGCTATTACCGGCTGCTGACCAGCCGCGAGGGACGCACCGAACTGGCGGCGTTGCTGGAAAACCTGACCATCAACGAGACCAGCTTCTTCCGCAACAAGCCCCAACTCGACCTGTTTCACAAGGTGACGATGGAAGAGCTGATGCGCAAGAAACATTCCGCGCGCGACTTCTCCATCCGCATCTGGAGCGCGGGCTGCTCCACCGGCCAGGAGCCGTTCACCATCGCCATGCTGCTGTGCGACGGGCTGGCGTATTACACGCTGCGCAACGCGCCCCCGGCCGGCTTTGATCTTCCCTCACCCAAGCCGCTGGTTCCGCACCCGTGGAAGGTGGAAATCCTGGCGTCGGACATCAGTTATTCCGCCCTGCGAACGGCGCAGGAGGGCAGTTACAGCGAGCAGCAGATGGAGCCGGTGGATTTCATGTACCGCCTGCGTTACTTCGACAAGATCGGCGCGCATTACACGGTCAAGAACCCGGTGAAACAAGTGGTGAAGTTCGATTTTCACAACCTCAAGACCGAATACCTGCCGCAGGGCATGGACATTATTTTCTGCCGCAACGTGATGATCTATTTCGACGAGCCGGAGCAGAAACGGCTGGTGGAAAAGCTCTACCGCTGCCTGCGTCCCGGCGGGTATCTATTCGTGGGCCACGCGGAAACGCTGTTTGGGCTGAGCGACAAGTTCCGCATGATCCACCAGAACAACGGGACCGCCTACCAGCGCAACGAGGTGCAAGCGTGAGCTCTCATTCCGACGAACGCGCGACCGAGATGCGGGACTTGTTCTTCCAGAGCGCCCAGGAGTTGTTGCAGGCGCTCAACGAGCAGGGTCTCGCCCTGGAACAGGATGCGGCCAACCGGGAGGCGGTGCGCGAAATCCGCCGCGTGGTGCACACCCTGAAGGGCGATTCGGCCGCCTGCGGTTTCCGTGAGCTCAGCGATCTGGCGCACGAATTGGAAGACGTTTTGTCGCCCGACATCGCCGCCTCCAGCGCCGCATCGTTGCCGGAAATCGTGCTCAGTGCCGCCGACATGTTCGACGCCATGTGCGCCGCCTACCGCGCCCGGCTGGACCCGCCCAACGGCGATCCGCTGCGCGCCATGATCTGGCGCATGGCCCAGCAGCCATCCGCGCCCAAAGTCCTGGGAAAGATGAAGCCCCATTTCGCCTGGACCGAGTACGAGCAACTCGCCATGGCGGAAGCGGCGGGCCGCGGGCTGCACGTTTACGAAATCGCCGTCTCCATCGAGGCCGCGTGTCCCCTGCGCGCCGCCGGCATCGCGCTGCTCAAGAAAGTTCTGCAGGAAGCGGGAACCCTGCTGGCCAGCTCGCCCGAGGAACCGCGATGGGCGGACGCCGGCCAGGTGGAATTCGCCATCGCCAGCGATCGCGATCAGCAGTGGCTGAGCAACAAGTGCCGCCTTCCGGGCGTGGTGGCGCAAGTTGCGGTCGATAAGTTTGTACCAGCGCTGGAACTCACCCATGAGGACGCGGCGGCGGCAACCACTGCGGCCGCGCCCTCTGCGGTGGGCTCAACCCAGGCCGCTGCGGCGCCGCCCAACCACCACGGCGCTCCCGACGCCGCCGTGAACCGCATCGCCGCCTACGCGGAAAACACGCTGCGCGTGGATGCCGAGCGCATTGATAACCTGCTCAACCTGGTGGGCGAGCTGGTGATCGGCAAATCCATGCTGCACCAGTTGCTGCACGAATTTGCGACCCGGTCGCCGAAAGATCCGCTGCGCGCCAAGTTCGCCGATGCCCTGGCCTTCCAGTCGCAGGTCCTGAACGCGCTGCAGCGCTCGGCGATGAAAATCCGCATGGTACCGGTTGACCAACTGTTCCGCCGCTTCCCGCGCCTGGTGCGCGATGTCGCGAAGCTATGCGGCAAGGACGTCACCCTCGAGGTGAGCGGCCAGGAAACCGATCTCGATAAGGGGCTGCTCGATGCGCTTGCCGAACCGCTGGTTCACCTGATCCGTAATGCCGTGGATCACGGAATCGAGACGCCGTCGGAGCGAAGCGCCGCGCGCAAACCTGAGCAGGGCACCATCCGCCTGCATGCCTGCCATCAGGGCAACCAGGTGGTGATCGAGATCAGCGACGACGGTCGCGGAATTGACGCCGCCGCCGTGCTGGCCAAGGCGGTGTCGCGCGGGCTGGCGACCCCCGAACAGGCGGCGCGGATGAGCGAAACCGACGCCGTCGAATTCATATTCGAGCCCGGCTTCAGCACTGCCGAGCGCATCAGCGAAATTTCCGGGCGCGGCGTCGGCATGGACGTGGTGAAAACCGCCCTGCAGAAGCTGAAGGGCAACATCGGCATCGAGACGCATCCCGGCCGCGGCACCACCTTCCAGTTGCGCCTGCCGCTGACCCTGGCCATTATCCGCGCCATGCTCTTCCGCGTTGCCGAGCGCCTGTATGCCATCCCGCTCGAGTCGGTGCTGGAGATCGCACGCGCCAGTGAGGCCGACATTCACCGCGTGGACAGCCACGAGGTGCTGCAACTCCGCAACGAGGTGCTTACGCTGGTCCGCCTGAACCGGCTGGCGCCCGCGGCCACCGGCCACGAAAACGGGCGCGTCTTCGTCATCGTGATCGGCAGCGGCGAGCGCAAGTTCGGACTGGTGGTGGACAAACTGGTGGGCGAGGAAGAACTGGTGATCAAGCCGCTGGACGAGACCATCGTCGCCAGCGAACTGGTCAGCGGCGCCTCCATTCTGGGCGACGGGACGGTGGTGCTGATCCTCAACGTCGGCGAAGTCCTGCGCAAGTTCGCGCGCGCGCGCCTCAATCCCGCTGCGATTCCTGCTGCCGGCAACGGACGGTCCATGGAGGCCACGGCGTGAGCCATCCCATCCGAGTGCTGGTGGTCGACGATTCCGCCCTGATGCGGAAGCTCATCCCGAGGATGCTGGAGCGGGACGGCTCCATCCAGGTCGTCGGCACCGCCATGGACGGCTCGTTCGCGCTGGCGAAGATCGAAGAACTGAAACCGGACGTTATCACCCTCGACTTGGAAATGCCGCGCATGGATGGCAGTGAAACCTTGCGCGAGATCACGCGCAAACACCGCATTCCCGTGATTGTGGTCAGCGCCCACACGACTGCGGGCGCGTCCGCGACCTTCAAAGCCCTGGCTTTGGGCGCGCTCGATTTCATCGCCAAGCCGGCCGACGCCGCCGCCGCGCACATGGACGAGATCGCCGCCGAGCTGATTGCGAAGATCAAGGTCGCCGCCAGCGGCAAAGTCGGCGCCGTGCCCGCGATGACGCACCTGCCGCAGCCCGCCAAGCAGCCGCGGCCCCGCACCGCGCCCAGCAGGACGGTTGCGATTGGAATTTCGACCGGAGGACCGAATACGCTGCACTACGTCCTGGCGCAGCTCCCGGCTGACTTCCCCGGCGCAATTCTCGTTGTGCAGCACATGCCCGAGGGCTTCACCGAGATGTTTGCCCGGCGGCTGAACGACACGTGTGCGATCGAGGTCAAGGAAGCACGCTCGGGCGACCTGCTGGCCGCGGGCCGGGCGCTGATCTGCCCCGGCAACCGGCACCTGCGCGTGCGACGGATGCCGCTCGGGCCGGTCGCGGTTTTGTCGGATGAAGATCGCGTGAACGGACACCGCCCGTCGGTGGATGTGCTGTTCCGCTCCGTCGCGCAGGAATTCGGTCCCAGGGCGATCGCGGTGCTCATGACCGGAATGGGCGACGACGGCGCCGACGCCATGGGCGCGGTCAAGGAGGCTGGCGGGTTGACGATCGCGCAGAACGCGGAGTCGTGCGTCGTGTTTGGCATGCCGAAAGCCGCCATCGAGCGCGGCCATGCCGCCCGCGTGCTCTCGCTCGACGCGCTGGCGAATACGCTCCAGGCGCAATGCGGCCTGGTGCATGCGGCGCCGGCGGGCAATACCGTGCCGCTGCCGGCGTTGTGAGGAAATTCGGTCGTTAGTCGTTGGTTGTTAGTCGTTCGCAGATTGGTTTTGGCCAACGGCCAACGACCAATGGCCAACGACCAAGTGAGGTGGGTCATGGAACAATTCGCGGCGCTGCTGCGCACCAAGGACAAGCAGCCGATCCGTTACCTGGTGGTGGACGATTCCATCTTCGCGCGCAAGAACCTGGCGCGCATGGTGGAGTCTTTCGGCGGACGCGTGGCGGGCGAAGCCGGCGACGGCTGCACCGCCATTACCGAATACTCCCGCACCCTGCCCGATGTCGTGCTGATGGACATCATCATGCCGCAGATGGAAGGCATCGAGGCGGCGGAGAAGATTCTCCGCTTGCACCCGCAGGCGCGCGTGGTCATGGTGTCGTCGGTCGGCTACCAGGAAAACATCATCGCCGCGCTGCAGAAAGGCGCGCGCCATTTCGTGCAGAAGCCGGTCAAGCCCGAAATCCTCTACGAAGTGGTCAAGTACGTGATGGACGAAGACGCGACCACCGCGGTGGATGCGGCGGCAGGAGCGGCGCGATGAGACTGGAACTGATCCAGCCGTTCATCAACGCCGCCGACGCGGTGCTGGCGCAGAGCTTGGCGTGCAACACGCGCGTTTCCAACGTCACCATGGAACCGGAGGTTTATCGCACGCATGGTCTGGCCGCGATCGTGACCATGAAGGGGGACATCGAGGGGCGAATCGTATTCGATCTCGACCGCAGGATTGCCATCCGCGTTGCCTCGGCGATGGCCGGCAGCGAACTGTCGGATTCCGACGGCTTCGTCAATGAAACCATCTGCGAGCTGGCCAACCAGGTGATCGGCAACGCCATCACCAGCCTCAACGATCAGGGCTTCCACTTCCGCATCCAGCCGCCCGAAATCCACACCGCCGAACACGGTCTCGGCAGCAGCGAGGACACCGAGGCGCTGGTCATGTGCTTCGATACGCCGAGCGGCAGCGTGTTCATGAACATCGCGCTGCGCTTCCCGAAGTTCATCGCGTAAGAAAGAAGGCCACGGATTTCCGCGGATCGGCACGGATAAAAAAAATCCGTGTGCATCCGTGCAAATCTGTGGCCCGTTTTTCCTCTGCGATCCTCTGCGTACTCTGTGGTTAAGAAGCGTTCACGAGCGCGCCACCTCTTCGCGCGCGATCTTCTCCGCCTCCGTCTTCAGCGCTTCCAGCCAATCCTTGTGCATCGCCGCCAGCGATTGCTTCATGCCGCGTCCGAACAACGCCGCCACTAATCCCGAAATGTCTTCCCAGGTCTTGATCAGCGTGGTCCCATCGGGCTGCGCCTCGAAGCTGAACCAATGCTCGCCGGTAAAGCCGGTCGTCTTACCCACCCAACCGATCCGGTTCGGCGGAACCGCTTCGATGATGGTGGGACGGAAAGAAATTTTTCGCGGATACACCAGGTCCATCAGGAACTGGCTTCCCTTTTCCCACGGCTTTCCGCTCAGCCACTTGGCCCGCCCGACCACGCGGTTCCACCACGGCCACTCTTCCAGCTTGTGGAATTTCTGCCACACGTGTTCCGGCTTGCACTTCGCCGTGACGGAGTATTCCAGCCTGGTCGCCATCCTCACCCTCTTACTTTCAGCCCAAGAAATCGAGACAGGAATCTGGTGATCGGGCGATCTGATGATCGGGTGATCGCCCGCCCTCGCCAGATCAGTAGATCACCAGATCACCGGATCACCAGATCACCCGATTTCTGTTCCGTGCCTCCCTGGTGAATTAGATCTTTATTTCGCGCACACCGCGCGCACGGCCTCCAGCGCCTGTTCGCAGCCGGCACGATCAACGTCCATGTGGGTCACGAACCGCACCAGCTCGTTGTTCACCGTGCCGCAGAGGACGCTCTTTTCGCCGAGCCTGCGCGCGAAATCGGCGGACAACATCCCGGTTCCGCTGATGTCGCAGATCAGGATGTTGGTCGCCACCTTGGCCGCATCCAACTTGAGCCCGGGCACGCGCGCCAACCCTTGCGCCAGGAATTGTGCGTTTTCGTGGTCAACGTGCAGGCGCTTGGGCATCTGCTCCAGGGCGATCAGTCCGGCGGCGGCGAGCACGCCCGCCTGCCGCATGCCGCCGCCGAGCGATTTGCGATAGACGCGCGCTTGCGTGATGAATTGCCGGCTTCCCACCAGCAGCGAACCCACCGGCGCGCCCAGCCCCTTGGACAGGCAGAACATGACGGAGTCGAACTTGCGCGTGATCTCCGCCACCGGCTTGCCCAGGGTTACCGACGCGTTGAAGACACGCGCCCCGTCCAGGTGCACCGGCAACCCGGCGGCGTGCGCACCGTCGCAAATCTCGTCCGCGACATCTTGCGGGTACACGGTGCCCCCGGCCATGTTGTGCGTGTTCTCCAACGACACCAGCCCGGTCTGCGCGTAGTAATAAGTTTTGGGCGAGATCTTGCGCTCCACCTGCGCCCAGCGCAGGATGCCGTCCTCGCCGTGGATGGGACGCGGCACGCAGCCGGAGAAGTGCGCCATCATCGCCATCTCGTAGTTGAAGACGTGGCAGCGCTCCTCGCAAATAATTTCCTGGCCGGGCCGGGTGTGGATCTTGATCGCCACCTGGTTGCCCATGGTGCCGCTGGGGACGAAAATCGCGGCTTCGCGTCCGAAGATTTCCGCCGCGCGCTGCTCCAGGCGGTTGATGGTCGGGTCCTCGCCGTAAACGTCGTCACCGACCTCCGCCTCCGCCATGGCGCGCCGCATCTCCGGTGTCGGCTTGGTGACGGTGTCGCTGCGCAGGTCAACCGTGGTGACGCCCGTGCGCTGCCCGGTGTTCTGCGCGGTTCCGCGGGACGCTACACTGCTCATAGAAGTTCTCGCTGCTGGAACCTGCAAGAATTGATCGGCCAGTGTAATGAATTCGCAGCTGTTCGTGCAAAGAAGGCGGTCATTACCGCCGAAAGACCGATTGACCGATAGACCGATCGACCAGGAATTTCTGAAACACTTCATTCGACAGCAAGCGCCCGCGCGACGTCAGCCGGGTCGCCCCCTCGCAGATCTCAACCAGGCCCAACTCACGCAACTCCGCGATCTGCTCGCGGAAAACCGTCGCCGCCTCCGGCCCATAGTGCTCCGCCAACTCGCGCGTCTGCAAACCGCGATTTAGCCGCAGCCCGAGGAAATGCGCCTCCTCCAGCGCCGCCGGATATGGCACCGGGGTGCGCTCGTGCGGCTTGCCCGCGAGGTACGCTTCCAGCGAATCCGGCGTGGCCAGCCGCACCGACTCCACTCCCATGCGAGCGTAGAAATTGGAATCGTGCGATTCGCGCGCGCCACCGAAATTCGGCGCATGCTCCAGATAGTCGCTGATCTCACGCTCCATCGCGGCACGCGCCTGCCGCGAATCCGCCGCCAGCATGGAATGCGCGTCCACCCCGAAGCCGAGATACGGTTGCCGCGTCCAGTACTTCAAGTTGTGGCGCGACGAATACATCGGGGGATCGGGTGATCGGGTGATCGGGTGATCGGCTGCGCCGACGTGGGCGTCCCTTGCAAAATTTGAAATCTCGTATTGCTGAACGCCGGCGGAGCTGAGGCGCTCGCATGCTTGCAGATAATAGTCGGCGGTCGCGTCGTCATTGGGGACAAAGTGCGCGTGATACCGCGTTCCGCCGGCGATCAGCTCCCGCCCCAGGCGCGAGTCCTCGTCCACTTCCAGCATGTACACGCTGACGTGCGGAACGCCGGAAGCAATCGTCTCCGCCAGGGAAAACTCCCAGCTCTCAGGTGTCTGGTGCGGCAATCCGGCAATCAGGTCAATGCTGATGTTGGCGATTCCGGCGGCGCGCAGACGCGCCAGGTCGTCGAGCACGATGGCGCGCGTGTGCAGCCGACCCACGCTCGCCGCCTCCTCATCCACGAACGACTGCACGCCCAGGCTGGCGCGGTTCACGCCGCAGCGCCCGAGCGACTCCAGCATGGGCGGCGTCAGCGTGCCGGGAGCGCACTCCACCGTGATCTCGGCATTGCCACGCACGCGAAATTTCGCGTGCACCGCCGCAAAAATCCGTTCCAGCTCCGCTGCATCGAGCACCGTGGGCGTGCCGCCGCCGAGGTAAATGGAATCCACCTCGCGCTCGAATTTCGCGCCCATCTCCGCCGCCAGCCGGTCCGACGACTCGATATCCGCACACACCCCGTCAACATAGCGCGCAAACACGGCGCGCGTGACAACCCCCGAGGCGAAGTTGCAGAAGCTACATTTCGTCCGGCAGAACGGAACCGAGATGTAAATGCCCAGCGCCACTGGATTCATTATCCCAGACGCGGTAGTCGGTAGTCCGTAGTCGGTAGTCCGGATTGGCAGGCACGGGCTACCGACTACCGACTACGGACTACTCTGCGTGCAGATTTTCCATCCTGAGCTGCCCCCATCTCGTCTGATAATCTAGAGAGAGATGGCGGCCAACATCCACGAAGAAGAGGTCCTGGGAAAGGCCTATGACAGCCGGCTGATGAAGCGGCTGCTGGGCTACCTGAGCCCGTACAAATGGCAGGTGGCGCTTGCGCTCGCGGCCATCGTGCTGAAGTCCGCCGCCGACGTGGTCGGCCCCTACCTCACCAAAACCGCCATCGACAAGTACCTGGCGCCCACCGTCGCGCGCGGCGGCCACGGTTTTCTCGACCGCTTCCTGAGCTCACAGCCGCTGGTCGGCATCGCGCAGATCGGCGCCATGTACGTCTCCCTGCTGGTTTTCGGATTCTTCCTGGAATTCCTCCAGACCTACTTCATGCAGTGGACCGGGCAGAAGGTCATGTTTGACTTGCGCAGCCAGATCTTTCGCTACCTGCAACGCATGCACATCGGCTTCTTCGACCGCAATCCGGTCGGCCGCCTGGTCACCCGCGTCACCACCGACGTGGACGCGCTCAACGAAATGTTCACCTCCGGCGTGGTGGCGATCTTCGAAGACGTCTTCGTGCTCGCCGGGATCGTGGTGATCATGCTCAAGATGGACTGGCGCCTGGCGCTGATCACCTTCTCCGTGCTGCCGCTGATCATGGTCGCCACCATGATTTTCCGCCGGCATGTGCGCGACAGCTATCGCCGCATCCGCACTGCCATCGCGCGCATCAACGCTTACATGCAGGAGCACGTCAGCGGCATGCTGGTACTGCAGCTCTTCAACCGCGAGAAGCGCGCCTACGACCGCTTCGAAAAAATCAACGCCAGCCACATGGAGGCGTTCAAGGACGCCATCCTCGCCTACGCCTTCTACTACCCGGTGGTGGAAGTGCTGTCGTCGATTGCGATCGCGGCCGTCATCTGGTTCGGCGGCGGCCAGGTGGTGCGCGGCGTGGCCACGCTCGGCGTGCTGGTCGCCTTCATGCAGTACGCGCAGCGCTTTTTCCGGCCCATCCAGGACCTGAGCGAGAAGTACAACATCCTGCAATCCGCCATGGCCTCCAGCGAGCGCATCTTCAAGCTGCTGGATACCACGGTGGATGTGGAGTCACCGGCGGTTGCCAAGCAGGTCACCGGCCCGGGACGCATCGAGTTCGACCATGTCTGGTTCTACTACCGCACCGTCCCGGAGCGGAATGCCGAGGGCGGCCTCAACCCCAACGCCGGCGAACCCGACTGGGTGCTGAAGGACGTCAGCTTCGCGGTCGAACCCGGCGAGACCGCCGCCATCGTCGGACACACCGGCGCCGGCAAGACCACCATGATTTCGCTCCTGCTGCGCTTCTATGACGTGCAGCAGGGCGCCATCCGCATTGACGGCGTGGACGTGCGCGAGCTCGATCTCACCGACCTGCGCCGGCGCTTCGGCGTGGTATTGCAGGATCCGTTCCTGTTTACCGGCACGGTGGAGCAAAACATCCGCCTCGGGTCCGAGTACATAACCGACCAGCAGGTCGAGCGCGCCGCCGAAGACGTCAACCTCGGCGAGTTCATTCGCTCGCTTCCCGGCGGATTCAAGGAACCGGTGCACGAGCGCGGCAGCACGCTGTCCACGGGCCAGAAGCAGCTCATCTCGTTCGCGCGCGCGCTCGCCCATAACCCAAAAATCCTGGTGCTCGACGAGGCTACCTCCAGCGTGGACACCGAGACCGAGCTGCGCGTCCGCGAGGCCCTCACGCGCCTGGTGGAAGGACGCACGTCGCTGGTCATCGCCCACCGGCTGTCCACCATTCAGCGCGCCGACAAGATCATCGTCATGCACAAGGGACGCCTGCGCGAGATGGGCTCCCACCAGCAATTGCTGGCCCAGCGCGGCATTTACTGGAAGCTCTACCAGCTTCAGTACAAGGATCAGGAATTCCCCGCCGGTGCTGCCACGGCGCAATTCGGCGGCCCCGCCGTTTCCGTCAGCGCTGACGATTAGGCTCGCCGCCCAGAAGGGTGCTCGTCCGTTGCAGCAATTCCGCATTGCGCGAAACCGCGCCCAGCAGCAGGTCGAGTTGCTGCTGCGCCACCGGCCAGTTCTTCGCTTCGACGGCTTCGGTCAGCCCCGGCAATTCCAGGTGGGCGTAGGTGTAGCGCGCGCCGTACAACAGGTGCTTGAACCACGGCCGCCCGGGAATTCCCTCCGCATTCAACCAGTTCGCCTCCACCTGCATTTGTGCGCGATTTAACTTTTCGAGGACGTCGGCGCTGGAATTTCGGCGCGCAAGTTGCCGGCGCACGCCGGCATTCAACGCTCGGCCCTGCTGTTCGAAAGCGGCGATTGCCTTGAGCAGCAGCGCCGTGTCCAGGTGCCCTTCGAGCTGGTTGTGCTTCTGCAGCTCCTCGACGAACTCGCGCACCGCCCGGCCGTAGGCGCCGAAATCAAACGGCAGCGCGTCCGCATTGGCCAGCCGCAGCGCCAGCACTCCCCAGAGTTGCGACATCAGCGCGTGGTAGCGGAACCCGGGATCGCCAAAATGCTCGATCCAGAAGTGATCGTCGTACATCGAGTGATAGACGCCGTACGGGCCATCGAATTGCAACCCGATGACAGGAACTCCCAGGAAATTGAGGAAGACGGTGTGATCGGAACCGCTGCCGATGCGCACGTCGGCCAGGTTCGCTTTCGTGACCGGCTTTTTTTCTTTTTCGGTGCGTTGCTTGGCACGGCGCGAGCGCAGCCACGCCGTGTAGAGCGAAGCGCCCGAGGGATCGCGCAGCGACTTTGTGGTCTCCACCAGCAGCGGCGCCAGCGACGCCACCGCGCTGCCGTCGAAATCCCGTCCTGACGCGGATGAATCCACGTTGATGTACGCCACCGCCTTTTGCTTCAGCTCGTCGGCAAATTGCTCGCCCCACTCGGTGGAGCCGGTCAGCCCGACCTCCTCGCCGTCCCAACTGCAAATCACCAGCGTGCGCCGCGGCCGGGTGCCCTGTTGGAGCAGCCTGCCCAGGCTGCGCGTCATCTCCAGCATGGACGCGGTTCCGCTGCTGGGATCCACGCCGCCGAATTCCCACGCGTCGCGGTGATTGCCCACAACGATCCATTCGTCCGGCAATTCAGCGCCACGAATGCGCGCCTCCACCACATAGTTGGGCGCAACCCGGTTGTCCATGTCCACTTTCAAGTGGACCCGCGCCTCGCCACCCAAGCGGTAGGTGATCGGCAGCCCGCCTTGCCAGTCCTTGGGCGCGACCGGGCCGCCCATGTGCTCGAGCAGCGGCTTGGCATCGTGCCAGGAGAGCGGCAGCGCGATGATCCTGGGCAGCGAGCGCGCTTCCTCCGGCGGCACGCGCTTGGCGCCCGGCACCGAAGCCCAACCCGGCGTGAGCGGATCGCCCGGCACGATGAAATCGTAGGTGATGGCGCCGCGCTGAAAGTGCGTTTCCGGACCCCACGGCCCGCGGGGAAACACTTTGCCCTGCTTGTATCCATCCTCGGCGGGATCGGAATAGATCACGATCGCCGCCGCGCCTTCGCGCTCCGCGGTCAGCGCCTTGAAGCCGCGATAGCTGTACGGATTCGAGTAGCGCACCAGCACCACCTTGCCGCGCACATCAATGCCGTTCTTGCGCAGCACCTCGTAGTCTTCCGGATTGCCGCTGCGCGCGTACACCATCGGCGCCGTCACCTCGCCCGACGCCGACATCCCCAGGTACGCGGACTTGACGCGCGGGTTCTGCGTGTCGGGATCCTCGGCATACCCCGCCTCGCGCATCTCCGCCTGGTAGCTGACCGGTGACACCATTTCGAGTGACGTTGCGCGCGGAAAAGAGTTCAGCACGTCGTACTGGCGGATGGTCACGTCCTCTAATCCCTGCTGTCGCCAAGTCTCGGCGATGTACCGCGCCAGTTCGTGGTTGCGCTCGGAGCCGGCGGGATGCGGCTCCGCGGTGAGGTAGCGGTGGAATTTCCGCTCCTGCTGGCGCGAAATCTGCGCCTTGAACTTTTGCTCCAGCGCAACCTGCTTGCGCGCGGAACGGCTGGTGAAGCCGGAAATGGGTGCCGGAGCCGTTTGCCCGGCCGCCCCGGAGGAAGCCAACGTCAGAACCAACAGCACGAAGGAACGAGCCGCGAATTTTCCCAGCTTCAGTTCACCGGTCATGGCGCGGCATTATATGGGTATTGCTCGCATCGCGACTACCCGCCGCTTTTTGACACTTGATTGCATCACCCGGATAATCCCAACGTCATGCATTCTCCTGCCCACGCGTCGTGGCCGATGGCAATGCCGCGCTCGTTCCGCAAGCAGTACCCCCGCGCCGTCCGGGGAGAAAAAGCTTGGCTCTACGACGAGCACGGGAAGCAGTACCTCGATCTGGCCGGTAGCGCCGCTGTTTCCTTTCTCGGACATGGCGATCCCGAGATCGTGCGCGCCATCGCCGCCCAATTAGGCGAACTCGAATTTGCGCACAGCAGCCAGTTCGCCACCGCCGTGGCGGAAGACTTCGCAGGCGAACTGCTGGCGTTTGCCGGACCCGCTTTCAGCGGCGGAGCGGTGTACTTCACCAGCGGCGGTTCCGAGGCGGTGGAGACCGCGCTCAAATTGGCTCGTCAATACCAGGTCGAAAGCGGACATGACGAGCGCTACCAGGTCATCAGCCGCCGCCAGAGCTACCATGGCGCGACCTTCGGCGCGATGGCGGTGTCGGGAAATTTGCGCCGCCGCGAACCATACCTGCCCATGTTGCGCGAGTTCGGCCACATCAACACGCCCTACTGCTACCGCTGTGCCTACGGCGGCAACAACTGCGCGGCGTCCTATGCCGGCGAATTGGAGTGCGCGATTGGCGAGGCCGAGGGCAAGGCGGCGGCGTTCATCTGCGAACCGATTTCCGGCGCTACCCTCGGCGCGGTCGCTCCTCCCGACGGCTACCTGCAGGAAGTGCGCCGCATCTGCGATGCCCACGGGCTGCTTTGGATTGCCGACGAAGTCATGACGGGATGCGGACGCACCGGGCGTAACTTCGCCTGCGAGCACTGGCAGGTCGCGCCCGACATCATCGTGGCCGGGAAAGGCCTTGCCGCGGGATACGCACCGCTGGGCGCCGTCATCGCCTCGCGCCGCGTGGTGGAGGCGATTGCCGCCGGTTCGGGAACGTTGATTCACGGGTTCACATTCAATGCGCACCCGGTGTCGGTGGCGGCGGGACGCGCGGTGCTGCGCCGCATCCGCGAGCTTAGGCTGGTGGAAGCCGCCGATGGCGGAAATCCCGGATCACTGGCGGCCGAATTCGCGGCTGCTCTGCAGACGCTCCGCGATTGCGATTGCGTCGGCGACGTGCGCGGCCTCGGGCTGTTGTGGGGCGTGGAATTCGTCGCCGACCGGCAGACCAAGGCGCCACTCGATCCTTCTGCCGGTTTCGCCGCGCGCATCTTCGATGCCGCACAGCGCCGCGGCGTGTTGGTCTATCCCATGCAAGGATCGGTGGACGGCGTCCGTGGCGATCATCTCCTGCTGGCGCCGCCCGCCATCACCACCCGCGCGGAAATCCACCGCGGCATCAGCGAACTGCGCCACGCCATCCGCGAGGCCCACCCGTGAATAAAGTGTTCGCCACTGCCGAAGATGCTGTCGCCGACATCGCCGATGGCAGCAGCGTGATGATCGGCGGCTTCGGCTTGTGCGGCATCCCCGAAAATCTTATTGCCGCCCTGGTGGAAAAGGGCGCGCGCCGTCTCACCACCATCAGCAACAACGTCGGCGTGCAGGGCTTCGGCGTGGGCCTGCTTCTCCGCAACCGGCAAATCCGGAAACACATCGGCACGTTCATGGGCGACAACCCGCTTCTCCAGGAGATGCTGGGGCGCGGCGAAATTGAGCTTGAGGTCATCCCCCAGGGCACCTTCATTGAACGCATTCGCTGCGCCGGCGCCGGCATTGCCGCGTTTTACACTCCCACCGGCGTGGGCACGCTGGTGGCGCAAGGCAAGGAAACACGCGACTTCGACGGCCATGCCTACCTGCTGGAAACCGCGCTGCACGCCGACTTTGCGCTGGTCAAAGCCTGGAAGGGCGACAGCTTCGGCAATCTCGTGTACCGGAAAACGGCGCGCAACTTCAATCCGGAAATGGCCACCGGTGCCAGGATCACGATCGCCGAGGTCGAGCAACTGGTGCCCGTGGGAGAACTCAATCCCGACCAGGTCCACACGCCCAGCATCTACGTGAACCGCATCGTCCAGGGCTCGGCGTACGAGAAGCGCATCGAGAAACGCACGGTGCGGAAAAGCTGAAGCTCGAGCGTCGCGTCAATGCCGCTTTAGGGAGATCGGAATCGTGGTGCTTTGTGCTCTGCTGCGGTATTCTGCTGAATTCCCATGCGACTGCTGATCTCGGCCGGGGAAGCCTCCGGCGAAAGCTACGGCGCGCTGCTGATCGCCGCCCTGAAAAAACGTGAGCCAGCGCTGGACTGCTTCGGCGTTGGCGGCGAAGGCATGCGCGGCGCCGGCTGCCGCCTTGTCGTGGACGCCAAGGACATCGCCGTGGTCGGCCTGGCTGAGGTCGTCTCCCACCTGCCGAGAATTCGGGGCGAGTTCCGCAAACTGCTGCGCGCCGTGGATGCCGGCAAACCTGACGCCGCCGTGCTCATCGACTTCCCCGATTGGAACCTTCGCCTGGCTCGCCAGCTTCACCGGCGCGGCATTCCGGTCATCTACTACGTCAGCCCGCAGCTATGGGCGTGGCGGCCGAAGCGCATCGGGCAGATCAAGCGTTACGTGCGCAAGATGCTGGTCATCTTCCCCTTCGAAGAGCCGTGGTATCGCGAGCGCGGGGTTGCGGCCGAATACGTTGGCCATCCGCTCGCCGACCTGCCCGCGCCGGGACCTGCGCCGCCGTTGCGCTCCCCGCAGATTCCCATCGCTTTGCTGCCCGGAAGCCGCAAGAAGGAAATCGCGCTCAACCTGCCTGCCATGCTGCAGGCAGCGCGCACGCTCGGCCGCAAGTACCAGTTCATCATTCCGGTCGCCTCCACCGTCAGTTCGAAGTGGATGGTGGACCTGATCCACCGCTCGGTTGGCCAGGACCCTGGCATCAATCTGAAACTGGAAAGCGACGCGCGCATGGTGCTGTTGCAGGCACGCGCCGCGATGGTCGCGAGCGGGACCGCCACGGTGGAGGCCGCGCTGATCGGCACGCCGTTCGTGATGGTCTATCGCGTTTCGCGGCTCACCTGGAAGCTCGGCCGCCCGCTGGTCAGTGTTCCCTTCTTCGCCATGCCCAACCTGATCGCCGGACGCGAAGTTGTGCCCGAATTGGTGCAGGACAATTTCACGCCCGAAAACATTGTGGCCCGCATGAACGAGATTATTGCCGACGGCCCGGCGCGGCAGTCCATGCTGGAAGGATTGAAAGAGGTGCGCGCGAAACTGGCCGCACCGGCGGGATCAGCGAGCGCGTCGGAGAGGGCGGCGCAGGTGATTTCCGATTTAAGGTTGAAGATTTGAGTCCGGATTTCCTTTTTGCCGCCTCCCGGCGAGTTTAACGACCGGCCATGAGCGTACAATGCGAGCGATTCAGGGCTGAACCGGGAGATTCGTGTTCAGGAGGATTTAGCATGCGAATCATAACAACGCTGGGAATGACTCTCGTTCTCCTTCTTGCCAACTCCGCCAGCAGCTACGCCGAGAAAAAGGCAGCGCTGCCCGCCGGGGTCAAGGTGCAGAAAACCGCTGCCGGGGAGGTTCTTGCCGACTCCAAGGGTATGACGCTGTACACCTTCGATAAAGATGCCATGCCGGGCAAGTCGGCCTGCAACGGGCCATGCGCGCAGAATTGGCCTCCGTTGAGCGCATCGGCGGACGCAAAGCCCGCGGGTGAGTGGACGGTGCTGACCCGTGATGACGGCTCCAAGCAATGGGCCTACAAGGGCAAACCGCTTTACACGTTTGCCAAAGATAGCAAGCCCGGCGATACGACAGGCGATGGTTTCAACAAGGTCTGGCACGTTGCCAAGCCTTGAAACGCCGTCGCTGACCTTCATGCTTCTTATCGCTTCTCTGGCCGCCCGTCATGGTGATGGGGGCGGCCAGCGTCGCGCCGAGCCTGCCACCGTTCAATCCTGAACTTAGATCTGACATTCTCAATTTCCTCACGGCGTTGTCGCATGCGACGCGCTCGCCTGTTCTTCCCGCGGGGTGAAATACCCGCGACGGCACTGCAATAGCGAAATCCTTGCTGCGGCGCGACGAACTGGGCTCCGCTGGGTTAGAGTAGTGGTGGGTCAGCAGCCGCTCAGATGTTGTTTCCCCGGTTCAGCAGTCGGAACCATCCGTTCGCAGCGGGGCCCCCAGAACGCGCCGCTTTTGCGCGTTCTGGGGTGCTCGCAGGTGCAACAACTGTGCCCGGAAGTGGCCTGAGCGCATCTTTTCTGCCCGCCTGCACATCCAAAACCAACGGGTACTTAGCCGGAGATTTTTCATGCACCACGCACCACCGCCCCTGAGGCGCATCCTTATCTTTCTGGTGAGCGTTGCAGCGCTGGCTCTGCCCGCCGCAGCCGCCGAAAGGCCGCGCCTCCGCGTTGACGATTACCAGATCCAAGCCGAGCTTCAGCCCAAGACCCACCGCCTGATCGTGCACGCGCGGGTGAAGTTCACCGCGCTGGAAGACATCAGCGTCGCCAGCTTCGAACTGCATAACGCGCTGCGCCCGACGCGCATCACCGACGCCGAAGGTCACACTCTGTCCGCCGAGCGCATCACGCAGGACAATGCCATTCGCATCGCGCTGCCCAACGGATTGTCGAAAGACGCCAGCACGACGCTCGACATCGATTACGAGGGCACCCTCTCGTCCGCCGATGACAGCCCCGTGCAAGGCCTGAAGCTGGCTTACGTCGGCGACGACACCAGCTACCTGCTTTATGCCGGACGCTGGTTCCCGATGAGCGGCTATGGCACCAACCGTTTTACCGCGAACATGAAGATCACCGTGCCCGCGGGCTGGATGGTGATCGGCAGCGGCGCGCAGGGTTCCGCCGCCGTCGCCGAGCCTGCGCGTCCGGTGAGGCCGCCGTTGCCGGCGCGCGCTCGCGGCCGTGCCGCGCCGGCGACACCGCCCGAACCCGCTTTGCCCGCCACGCCCGGCGGCAAGACTTTCACCTTCGAGTGGACCAAGCCCAGCTTCCCTGGAACCATCATTGCCGGAAAATTCGAGCAGAGCAGCAGCAACGCGGTTGGATTGAACCTGCACGTCTTCTTCAAGCCGGTGCACAAGGACCTGGTGTCCAACTACACCGAAACCGCGGTGCGCGAGTTCCAGTTCTACTCGGCGCGCCTTGGACCGCCGTTGTCCAACAATCTGAACCTCGTGGAAATACCGGACGACACGGTGCCCAGCGCCTGGGCGCCGGAAATCGCCGCCATCGCGTCACGCGCGCTCACGGGAAAGGTGAATTACCGGCTGCTGGCGAACGCCATCGCGCACCAGTGGTGGGGCGCCGACGTCAGCCCCGCGACGCGCAGTGACTGGTGGCTGGGCGACGGCTTCGCGCGCTATTCCGAGGCGCGCTATGTCGAGTCCGCCGCCGGCGAGGCCGCATTCACTGAAGCTGTAAAGGACATGGAAGTCGGCGCGCTGGCGTACGACACCGTGCCGCTGTCCAGCGTGGGACGGCTGGACCCGTTCGCGCCGGAATTCCAGGCGCTGGTCACCGACAAGGGCGCCATCATCCTCAACATGCTGCGCTGGGTGATGGGCGACGCTCCATTCGACAAGACGGTGCGTACTTTCTTGCAGCAGTACACGGGCAAGCCCGCCACGGTAGACGATTTCCGCAAGATCGCGGAGCAGATCCATGGCGACAACCTCACCTGGTTCTTCTCGCAGTGGATCGATTCCACCGGCGCTCCCGAATTCAAGACCAAGTACACGGTGTACCGCGTGGCCAAGGGCTTCCGCACCGTGGGCGAGATCTCGCAAGACCTGGACCTGTTCCGCATGCCGGTTGAATTGAAGATCGACACCGACGGCCAGAGCGAGTCCAAGCGCGTCGAGGTGGTGGGCACGAATTCCGCCTTCCAGGTGGAGACCTTCGGCAAGCCGCGGCGCATCACGATTGACCCCGACAACCGCGTGCTCAAGAACTCGCAGGAGTTGAAGGTGCGCGCCTCCATCATGCGCGGCCAGGGAATGGTGGAGCAGGGCGACCTCTCCGCCGCGCTGCACGAATTCCAGAGGTCGCTCGACGCCAACAAGCACAGCTCGCTGGCGCACTACCGCATCGCCGAAGTTTTCTTCCTGCAAAAGAACTACCAGGCGGCGGCCAATGCCTACCGCGAGGCGCTCAACGGGGATGGAGAACCGCGCTGGACCGAGGTCTGGAGCCACATCCAGCTCGGCAAGATTTTCGACGTCACCGGCCAGCGCGAGCGCGCGACCAACGAATACCGCCAGGCACTGCAAACCAATGACAATACCCAGGGCGCGATGGGAGAAGCGCGCAAGTATCTTTCGGCGCCGTATCAGAGGAAGGAATCGAAAGAGGGAGAGTAAGTTTCAGTTTCAGTTTCAGTTTCAGTTTCAGAGAACTGAAAGACTTAAAGTGGCGTCATCCTGAGCGCGCGCCCGGCGGAGCCTGTCCTGAGCGAAGTCGAAGGGGCGCGCACTCAGGATCTATGCTTTCTTGCTGTCGCACACGGCATCACAAGTCGCGCGCAAATTTCAACCCGCTCAACCCCCTCGCTTTCTCCTTCGCAACTCTCCGGCCCAGCACCAGCGCCTGAAACGCATCCCCCATTCCCGCCGGCGTCGCCAGATGCTTCAGTTGCAGCGCGACTTTGGCCCGCTCCTGCGGCAAGCGGCAGTCCTCGAACGCGTCGGCGAACTGGTTGTCTTCGCCGATTCCCATCAGCAACTGTGATTGCGTCACCAGCGCCAGCGGCTCCAGGCCAACCTGTTTTCCGACCTCCATGAGAGCGGTGAAGTTCACGTGCGCGGTGATGTCCTGTTCCCCGGGGGCTTCGTACGGGTTCTGCGAAATCGTGTGTTGGCGAAACGCCATGACGGTGTCGCGATGGCGGCCCGCGAGCTGCTCCTGGCGCGTGTAGCCGTAATCAACCAACAGGCAGAACCCGCGCGCGCCCGCCGTCGATGCGGCGGCGATGCGCCGCAAGTGATCGAGCGAAACCAGCGTCGCTTCCACTCGTTCACCCGGTTCGGGATGGACGGAGTAGCGGTCGAGGAAATCCAGTTCTGCCGTCAACGGAGGCGCGAAGCTCTCGACGAATCGGCCGTTTTCCACGCCGATGCGCAGTTCGCCGCGGTCCGCGACCACCTCCACCGGCAGCGCGTCGAAGAACTCGTTGGCAAAGACAATGAACTCGCTTTCGATCTTCGCCGGCTCGATCGTTTCCACTACCTGCACCTTGCCCGCCGCGATTTGCGCGGCGAAGCGCTCTTCCAGGCGCGCGCGCAATCCGGGCGAGGCTTCCACCAGCGTGGCATGGAGCGCGCGGTGAAATTCGGGAAACTTCTTTACCGTCCAGTCGAGCACGTCCTGCGCGAACAGTCCGCGGCCGGGCCCGAGTTCCACCAGATCAATCCGCGGCGGCGACTCCAGCACGCGCCACATCTCGTCGAACTGCCGCGCCAGCAGGCGGCCGAACACGGCGTGCACGTCGCTGGAGGTGTAGAAATCGCCCGCCTTGCCAAACTGTTCCCGGGCGCGCGAATAATACCCGGGCGGATCGCCGCCGGGCGCGCCGTAGAGGCACAGCTCCATGTAACGCGAAAACGGAATCGAACCGCGTTCTCCGATCTCCCGCTCGATGTATTCGCGGAGGGTCAACTGCCGATGTCCTCTTCCGCCGCACGGGCCCGCGCGTCCGCCTTCTGGGTTTGCGGCGTGCGCACAAACATCTCGATCAGGTAATCGTGCAGGCAGGCAAAAAGCTGGTTCTGGAAGGTCCACTCGAACTGGGGGTGATCGAGATCGCGCGGATGCATGCTGAAGTAGTAGGTATGCACCGGCACGGCGGGATTCCGGAAATTGATGATGACCTCGACGCCCTCACCCTGCTGGCGCGCGTCGAACGCCAGCAGCGGGTGCTCGTACAGCTTGAGCTGATCGAGGACGCGCTGGAGGCGCGGATTCGGCGAAGTCTCCATCATCCGAATTGTACCCGCCTGGAGCCTGAAGCCTGGAGCCCGAAGCCTTACAATGAATGGTTTCATTCCCCATTCAGGAGCCCTTATGTCCACCACTCATCCCGGAGCGGCGCCGGAGTGGAATGCCTATGTCGAGGACTTCCGGCGCGCCGGCCACGAAGTCATTGACTGGATCGCTCATTATTTGGAGCACACGCGCGATTATCCGGTGCTGCCCAAAGTCCAGCCGGGAGAACTGACCGACGCGCTGCCGCCGTCGGCGCCCGAGCGAGGTGAGTCGTACGACGCCATTCTCAAGGATTTTGACAACCTCATTCTGCCCGCGGTCACGCACTGGAACCATCCGCGATTTCTGGCGTACTTCGCCAACAGCGCCGCGGCCCCGACCATCCTGGCCGAGGCGCTTGCGGCCGCGCTGAACACCAACGGCCTGCACTGGAAGACATCACCCGCCGTCGCCGAGCTAGAGCAGGTCGCGCTCGGCTGGCTGCGCCAATGGATGGGACTGCCGGGCGACTACTTCGGCGTGATCTACGACACCGCGTCGGTCAGCAGCTTGCATGCCGTCGCCGCGGCGCGCGAACTCACCGACCCCGAGGCGCGCGTCGAAGGATCGAAGCCGGTGCTGACGTTGTACACCTCGGCGGAATCGCATTCCTCCATCGAGAAGGCGGCCATCGCGCTCGGTATCGGGCAGAAAAATGTTCGCAAGATCCCGGTGGACGCCGAATTCCGCATGCGTCCCGACGCGCTCGCGCAGGCGATTGAAGCCGACATCAAGCAAGGCAAGCGGCCGTTCTGCGTCGTGGCCACCGTCGGCACCACCTCCAGCACCAGCGTCGATCCCGTCGCCGCCATCGCCGACGTCGCTGAAAAATACGATCTCTGGCTGCACATTGACGCCGCTTACGCGGGCTCGGCTGCCATCCTGCCGGAGTGCCAACACATCCTGAAAGGCGCGGAGCGTGCGCATTCGTTGGTGGTCAACCCGCACAAATGGCTGTTCACGCCGGTGGACCTGAGCGCCTTCTACACCCGGCGGCCCGACATCCTGCGGCGCGCATTCTCGCTGAATCCCGAATACCTGCGCGCCAGCCAGGACCCGCGCGCCATCAACCTGATGGACTACGGCATCCCGCTCGGCCGGCGCTTCCGCTCGCTCAAACTGTGGTTTCTGATGCGCTACTTCGGACGCGAGCGCATGCAGGAAATCCTGCGCTCGCACATCGCGTGGGCAAAACGCCTTGAGCAGCTCATCCGACGCGACCCGCGCTTCGAAGTCGTCGCGCCCGTGCCGTTCTCGGTCGTGTGCTTCCGCTTCCAGGGCACCGACGATGACAACCGCGCGCTGCTCGAGTCGGTGAATGCCACGCGCGAGGTGTTTCTCTCCCACACCGTGCTCAACGGCAAGATTGTGCTGCGCGTGGCCATCGGAAATTTGCAAACCACCTGGGATGATGTGCAGCGCGCGTGGGAGCTGTTGCAGGAAAAAGCGCCAGAAGGCAGTCGTTAGTCGTTGGTCGTTAGACGTTCGCCGAAAAGCAGTCGTTGGTCGTCAGTCGCTGGCGTTTGCACCTTGCGGCCAACGACCATCGACCATCGACTATTTCCCTTTCTTCGCCGCTTCCGCAGGTCTCGGCGTCTGCTCGGAGTAGGTAAACACGCCGCGTCCAGCCTTGCGTCCCAGCCGTCCGGCCTTTACGTACTGCACCAGCAGCGGCGACGGCCGGTATTTTTCGCCGAGCGTTTTGTGCAGGTACTCGAGAATGTGCAGGCGCGTGTCCAGCCCCACCAGGTCCACCAACTCGAATGGCCCCATCGGATGGTTGAGTCCCATCTTCAGCGCTTTATCAATGTCCTCGGCGCTGGCGATGCCCTCCTGCAGCATGTAGAACGCTTCGTTGCCGATCATGGCGTTGATGCGGCTGGTGATGAATCCCGGCGATTCCTTGATCACCACCACTTCTTTTTTCATCCGCCGCCCCACCTCGACCGCCGTTGCCAGCGTGTCGTCGCTGGTCTCCAGCGCGCGCACCATCTCCAGCAGCTTCATCTTGTGCACCGGGTTGAAGAAGTGCATGCCCACGCACTTTTTCGGCCGGTAAGTAACCGACGCAATTTCCGTGATGCTCAGCGAGGACGTGTTCGAGGCGAGAATGGTTTCCGGCCGGCAGATTTTGTCGAGCAGGGTGAAGATCTCGATCTTCGACTCCATCTCTTCCGGGACGGCTTCGATCACCAGGTCGGCGGCGCGCGCCGCCTCATCCACCGCGCCCGCGTATTCCATGCGGCCCATCGCCTCCTGGGCTTCGTCCGCGCTGACCTTGCCGAGTTCCACCGCCTTGTCGAGGTTGGCGCGGATTTCGTCGCCGGCGCGGCGCAACGCGCTGGGCAGGATGTCCTCGAGGATGGTGCGATAGCCGCCGAGCGCGGCGGCGTGCGCAATGCCGCGTCCCATGATTCCGGCGCCGATCACCGCGACGGTGCGGACCTCCATTACTTGGACTCCTTCTCCAATCGCTGCATCAGGCCATCGAAGCTCGGGTCGGCCTTGCGCATGTATTCGGCCAGGCGCCTCTTCTCTTCCTCGGTCATGTACGGAACATTGGCGATGACGCGGCGCAAGGTGGCGGTAATGTCGTCCACATAGTTCATCATCCGGATCAGTTCACCGGTTGCGGGCATAGGTGGCGTCCTCTTTCTGGGCTGAATTGATAATTGCTTTGCCCGCAGCAGATGGCACCGCGGGCGTTGGAGCAAACAACCATTCTCTGCTGCGCGGGCGGGTTTAGTAAAGCCGGTCGCGCAACTGGCATAATATTCGCATGCTGCGCGACCGCAACCTTATCCCGCTCTCCCATCAGCACCAACACGCGCTGGCCCTGTGCGTCCAGATCGAGCGCGGGCTGCGATCCCAATATCCCGACCCCAATACCCCAGCACGCACAAAAACGGTGCGTGCCGGGGACCCCGCGCAACACTGGCAACAAGAGATCGCGCGGCTCTTCGAAAGCGAGATCCACTACCACTTCGAAGCTGAAGAGAAGGTTTTGTTCCCGTTCGCCCAGCGCGCGCCCTCCTTGCGCGACCTGGTGGATGAACTCCGCATCGAGCACGTTTCCCTGCGCCAGTATGCCGCCGGGGCCGCCGCGGGACGTCTCACCGTGCCCGAGCTTCAACTGTTCTCCGCCAGCTTAGCGGCCCACGTGCGCAAGGAGGAGCAGCAGTTGTTCGAGGGAATGCAGGAGTTTTTCTCGCTAGAAGATTTGACGAAGGCGGGCGCCGAACTCGATTCCTACTTCCTGCACAGCGGCATGCCCGGGGCGTCGTGCGCGCTACGACCGCAGCCCAGGCCTTAATCGCAGCGCGCTCGGCGGTGTCCAGGCGAAATCGTTGATGGCTCGGTCTTACCGCGGCTGCGGCAGTCCGACGCGGCGCAGGAGGTCAGCAAAGCGCGGATCGGAGCGGAGGTTGTCCAAACGAGCGTCCGTTGTGAAATAGAATGCCAGAAAGCCTGAGCGGTCGGCGTAGGCCCGATCCAGCCAGGCGAAGGCCTGATCCTTGTCTCCCAAGCCGGCATAAATGGCTGCGAGGTTGTAGGGCGCGACGTAGCTGTGCGCCGATAATTCTTTCAAATGATCGATGATCTTTTGCGCTTCGGCTCGTTTGCCCGAGTGCGCGTAGGCATGTCCAAGATTGGCCCAATTCTCGGCATTGTCCTTCTCCAACTCCAGCGCGCGCTGAAACTCCGCGACGGCCTCCGGCAGTCTTCCTTTTTGTTCATAAGCCCGGCCCAGAAAATAATGCCCAAACCAGTAGGTCGGATCGAGCTCGATGCCGCTGCGCAGTTGCTCAATCGCCTGGTCGTACTGGCGCGTAAAGACCAAAACCGATCCCAGGAAGAAATTCGCTTCCGGCGAAACCGGATCGAGCTGCTGAGCCCGCTTTGCCTCCGCGATGGCCTGGTCATTCCGCCCCATGGGCGCCAGGTACCAGGCGTAGAACCCGTGGGGCCGCGGATCGTCAGGTTTCAGCTCAATGGCTCGTTTGAACTCCCGTTCCGCAGTGGCCCAATCCCATTCATACCAGTGGGCGATTAATGCCAGGGAAAGGTGAGCGTCGGCGATGGCCTCGTCGATCGCCAATGCCCTCTTGGCAGCATCCCTGGCCTTGGGCACGGCCTGGTTGGGAGGCATGAACCAGTCCTCCGAGTTCATGTAGCTGAAAGCCAAACCGTTGTAGGCCAACCCGTAGTTGGGATCGAGTGCGATGGCCTGGTTAAAGTAGTCGATGCTTTTGCGAAACCCTTCTTTGGAATACTTGGTCGTGTAGTAGTTGCCTTTCAGGTAGAGCTGATAGGCTTCCGGGTTTGCCGTTGAACCTTTGGTTAGCTTCTGCTGCTCCTCCCCCGAGAGTTGCGAGCGCAAACGCTGCGAAACCTCCCTGGCGATGTCACTTTTGACCGCCAGCAGATCGGCCAGCTTGCGGTTGTACTGCTCTCCCCAAAGCTGTTTGCCGTTGCGAACGTCGTCCAGCTCAACGCTGATGGTCAGGTTGTCGCCTCGCTGCCCAACCCGGCCGGTGAGCACGGCATTGACGTGCAGTTCGTCGCCGACCTTCTGCGCATCCATCGCCTTACCCTTGTAATGGAAAGCGACACTGTGGGGAATTACCTTGAGATTCGGCAGCCGCGTCAGGCTGTTGTTGATGCTTTCGGTGATGCCATCGGAAATGTAGTCGGCGTCGGGGTCGTTGCTCCGATTCTCGAAGGGCAACACGGCGATGGATTCGATGGCGGCGGCGCTGCCGCGCGCGTGCAGATACAAACCGGCACTGACGGCGCCCGCGACCAGCAAAACGGCAATGATCGCGGCAGCGAATTTGTGCGCCTTGATTCCATTGACGATGTACTCCGCGCTGGAGGGAGGTGGAGAGATTGAACTGGCGGCTGATCCAGATTGCGCGCCGCCGCCTTCACCTGCATCCACGCCCGACCCTTCCAGCTCGCGCCGCATTTCTCGCAGCTCGATCGCGACATCCTTGATCGTCTGGTACCGGTCTTCGCGATCTTTCGCCAGGCATCGCCGCACGATTCTCTGCAGATGACTGGGCGCGGCGGGGCGGAAGTCGGTGATCGGAGCCACCGGTTCACGGATAATCTTGTTGAGGGTATCAATCGCGTCTTTGCCGTCGAAGGCCTTGCGGCCCGTCACTGCCTCGAACAGAATGCAGCCGAAGGAGAAAATGTCGGAGCGCTGATCGATCTCCTTGCTCTTGCCTTGTGCCTGTTCGGGGGACATGTATCCCACCGTGCCCAGCACCACACCCGGAGTCGATTGCGGTTGCAGGATTGCGGTGGCCGCCTGGCTTGCGGCCTCGCTGGCGGTTGGGGAAAGTGGCTGCGGCTCGATGAGTTTCGCCAGACCGAAGTCAAGAATCTTCGCGTGACCATCGAGCGTGATCATGATGTTGTCCGGTTTCAGATCACGATGAACGATGCCCGCGGCGTGTGCTTTGGCTAATCCTTCCGCCACATGCTGCAAATGGCGCAGCAGCTTGGGCAGATCGGTTTGCCGGTCGTAAATCAATTGGCGTAGCGTCTGGCCGTCGACATACTCCATGGCGATGAAGCTGGCGCCGTCGGCCTCACCAATCTCGTAGATGTGCGCGATGTTGGGGTGATTGAGCGCCGCCGCGGCCTTCGCTTCCTGAACAAAGCGCCGCATCCGGTCCTGGTTGGCAGCGACTTCGCCGGGCAAGAGCTTGAGGGCGACCTTACGATCCAGCTTCGTGTCCTCAGCCAGATACACCTCGCCCATCCCGCCGGCGCCGATCGCCGCGGTGATGCGGTAGTGGGCGAGGGTGCGGCCGATCACGCTTCCGCCTTCATTCGATGCCAAATTGTCGCAGGCCTCCCCAGACCGATGCAGTGGGTACGGTACCACAGCGAAATCGGGAATCCGGGCTCAATCGTGGGGCGAGCGCACTCTAACGTGCATCTCGAAACGAAAAAAAGGCGAGCTGCAAAGCTCGCCTTCCAATCACAAATCATCAATCACAAATCACAAATGTCTACAGCGTGCCCGGCGCGTAGCTCCGCGGTGCCGGCACAACCACCCCGCGGCGGCCCCGGTAAAGGACCATGTGCCCGCGGTCGATCACCGCGCCGCGCTGCAGGCCCGGTGCAGGTGGGGCCTTGGGAGTTTGCGGCGGAGCAGGCGGCGCCGGCAAGCCCGAGGACTGCCGGATCTGCACGTCGCCGTAATTATTGGTCAGCTTGATCTGCGGGCCGCTTTGGCCGGCGCCACCGACTGAGCCGCTGGCGTATTGCGAATTGCGTTCGCTCTTGACCTGGATGGCCGGAAAATCGCTCTCGATATCTCCGCGGGTGGCGTGCGCGTCAATCTGGAACGCGGCGTTCTTCGGCAGCATCACCTGCACCGTGCCACGCTGGTTGTTGATTTCGACATCGCCCAGGCCTTTGCCGGCGCGGTACTCCACCACGCCATTGCTGTTGTCAATCTTCAGGTTGCCGGATACATCCTCGAGGTGGATGTCCTTGGCGCGGGTTGTCAGGTGCATCGGCCCGGTGATCACGCGCGCGCGCAGGTCGCCCGATTCCATCGTCAGGTCGCCGTCCAGGCGCGCCATCTGCATGTCGGTACGGGAAGAATGGAAGCTGACGCTCTTGGCCACCTTCGCCAGGTTCATCTGTCCGAAGAAGTCTCCACTGAGGCGCACCTCTCCGCTGACATCGCTGATGTTGGTATCGTCCACGCGGCCGTCCACGCTGACGTACCCCTTGATATTGGTGGCGCGCACGTTGCCGCGGCGCAGGCTGATGTTGACGTTGCCGGCGTTGTCGGCAACTGTGACGTCGCCATGCGAGCTGGTGGTGATGTTGCCCTCACGCCCGGCAATACGGATGTCGCCACGCCGGTCGGAGACCTCCACGTTCGCCTTCTGCGGGACATAGATTTCCAGATCGCTGGCGACAGCTTTGTTGCCCGCGCCGCCGGTGTTCGCGTTCAGCGTCACCGTGGTGCCCGCCGTGGTAAAGGTGGGCTGCGTCTCGCCATCGATCTTCTTGCCCTGCTCTTCGTTGTCGGCCACCACTTTCTTGCGGACCACCACCTTGATCTTGGGCTCCGCCCAGGTGTTCACCACCACGTCGCCTCGATCGGAGACGACTTTCAGTTCGCTTCCGGCCGCAAAGGGCTGCTCCACGGTAGCGCTGAAGCTGTAGGAATTCCCGAACAGGCCGCCGAGGTCGTCATCAATTTCCATCTGGCCGCGCAGCGCGTTCCAGTTGACGCGATCGCTGGCGCTAAAGGCCATGCCAAACAGGACGAGGAAGATGATCAGGGCCACGCCGCCGGCGCCGATGCCGCGTGAGGGCACGCCGGCGCGGTTGTCCTGCCAGTGCTCCAGCAGCTTGACGACGCCCCACAGGATCAGCAGCGCGGGCCAGTAGCGGGCGAAATAATGGTGCAGCGATGCCCAGCTCAGGTAATGCATGTTGCCGAGCAGGAAGATGACGCCGATCAGAATGAGCACCACCGGCCCGGCCAGCGAGCGGCGCCGATGAACATGGATTTGCGGAGCGGGACTAGACATGGTCCACCTCCCGCGGTTCGGAATTCTGGGTTGGCGCCGGGGGCGCTCCCGGAGGCGCCGGCGCGATGACGTCCGTGTGCCCGGTGGTGTCCAGGTTTCCAGCGAGCACCTTCACCAGGCCAATGACGATCAGCAGAATCGGCCAGGTGCGATTGAAATGCGCCACCCCGAACTCGCTCAGCATGAAGAGCACGCCGAGCGTGATCAGCACCGCTGGGCCCATCAGGCCGCGGCTTCGGCAGCGCGTGCAGTAGCAAGTCTGGTTGCGATGATAGTTATCCATGGCTCATCTCCTCACATCCCCCTCGTCGCGCCGCCCGGGGGTGAGAAGCGCTTCACCAAAAGCCACACGCCGATGACGATCAGGATCAACGGCCAGAGCCGGTGGATCCAGTACGCATGGAACAGCCCCATGGTGTTCAGCAGAAACAGAACGCCCAGGCCGATGAGCACCAGGGCGCCGACCGGGACGCGATTAAAGTCCACGCGTTCGCCCGTGGTGAACGCCTTCGCCAGCCCGAACGGATCGGGGGCGGGCAGCCCGGAGCGAATGGCGTGCGCGGAGCGGACCGCATCAATGATCTGGTAAATGTAAAAGAACGCGATGCCGAGCCCGAAAATCGGCCCGTACGTATCGCCGCCGTGTGCGTCCGCCTGCGAGACGCCAAAGATCAGCGCGACAAAGATCAGCAGGTGCGCCAGACCCTTGGCGTACTGGCCGTTGTAAACCGCGCCCACTCCGAACGGGAAAAATCCCGCCAGCACACCGGCGAGTCCCGGGCTGGGGCCGGAGGTGGTGATGACCACGGGTGCGCCCGGGGTGCCCGGCACGAAGCCGCTGGCCGGCGGCGCCGACGGCATGGTGTCGTGCAGGCGGGTGGCGATGCAATCTTCGCAGTAAACGACGCCGCGCACGCTGTGCGAGCACTTCTCACACATCGCCTTGCCGCAGGTGCGGCAATACGAGGTCGCCGCGACGTCGGGATGAGCCGTGCAGTTCATGAGTTTCTCCTGGCGAAAATCTGACCGCCCAGCGGGGCCGGATCGAATAATCGCGCCATGGTGACGGCTTCCTGCTCCCGGCTGTAGTTCCGATACTTGTTCTGATCGGGATTTTCGCTTTGGTCCTTGTGCTCTTTCCGTTTCTCCGCCGGCGGATTGCTCTCCTCCGGCGTGGTCGCGCGCTTCAACTCCTGCACGCGCGATTCGATCTCGTACACGAAGCGGATATTTTGGTAGTACTTCACCACGCGGCCCTGCGCTTCGTAGGCGCCGCGCACGATGGCGTTGGGGCTCAGGTCGAGGTGCCGCAGGTCGCCGATCTTGACGCCCGAAAGATTGAGCACCAGCGAAATCGAGAAAAACGCCATGGCAAACGACATGGCGAATTTCGGCTGCAGCACCGGACCGCTTCCCTGCCGCCGGCCCGCCAGGAACCTGTTCCACCAGCTTTCGCGGGCGTGCGCCGCCGGCGCCGCTTCCCTTACTCTTCCGATGGTCGCGGCCAGCACGTTGTGGACAAACTTCTCCGGAGGCTCCACCTCCGCCAGGCCACGCAGCAATTGCAAGCCGCGCTGGGCTTCGGCAAACATCGGGCCGCAGGTCGGGCACGTGCTCCGGTGCCGCTCGAACTGCTCACGCTGGGCGACGGCCAAGGTGCCGTCCATCGCCTCGCTGAGCAGCCCGTCGAACTCGTGGCACTGCATTCCGGGTTTGGATTCCTCGTACATCAGGTCACCTGCCTATAAGTACGTGAAAGCAGCCGTCCAAGTTCCGTCCGTCCCCGATTTATGCGGGACTTCACCGTCCCCTCCGGTACCTTCAGGGCTAGGGCGATTTCCCGGTAGTCCATGTCCTGCAGGTCGCGGAGGATCACCGCCTCCCGCAGTTCGGGAGAGAGTTTCTGGAGCGCTTTTTGCACCAATTCCTGGGTTTCGCGGCTCTGGAGGCGGGCGTCGGGCGTAGGACCGGAGTCCTCCAGCCGCGCCGCCACACTGATGGAATCCTCCTCGGCCGTGACCCCCTCGTCCATCGAGTCGGTCACCCGGTCCTGCTTGCTCTTGCGGAAATGGTCCACCAGCAGGTTCCGCGTCAGGGTGGCAACCCAGGTCATAAACGACCCCTTGTCGGTATCGTAGGTTTTCAGGGTGCGGTAGATCTTGATGAAGACCTCCTGGGCGAGGTCTTGGGCGTCGTCCTGTGAGCCGGTAAACCTATAACAAATGTTGAAGATACGCCGGTTGAAGCGCTCGACAATCTCCTCCCAGGCAACCGCGTCGCCGGCTACGCAGCGACGGACCAGGGAAGCCACGACTTGATTGTCGTCCAACCAGCACTCCTCGGGAACTCCTGGTCACACTACCCCTGGGGATGAATACGGACCGATTGACCAGAATGTTCCGTCCGGTAACTATGAGGAAACACGGGATTTTAGCAGGTTTAAAATGATGGAGCGATGGTGGCCCACATCTGCCCGGGATTGGCAGATGTGGGTCTAACCGCAGGTTGCCCCACCCTTGTCTCGCACGCGGGAGCCTGCCCCTGAGCGCAGTCGAAGGGGCGAGACAGGGTGGGGTTTTCCTGAAAGCTGAGAGCTGATAGCTAAGAGCTGATCGCTATTCCGAGGTGAAGTAATCCACCGCCACCGGGCTCTCGAACAGCGAGTAATCGCGCGTGACCACGGTGATCCCGCTTTCGGTTACGAAGTAGCGCTGCCGGTCGGCCTCGGTGTCGTAGCCGATGATGGTGCCTTCGGGGATGTGCACGTCGCGGTCAATGATCGCCCGCCGGATGCGGCAATGCCGCCCGATATTGACGTGGCTGAAGATGATGCTGTCGTCAACTTCGCAATACGAATTCACGCGCACGTCGGGTGAGAGCACGGAGTTGCGCACCGCGCCGCCGGAGAGAATGCAGCCGGACGACACGATGGAATCCACCGCCGTGCCGGTGCGGTTGGGGTCGGAAAATACGAATTTCGCCGGCGGATATTGCCGCTGGTGCGTGCGGATCGGCCAACTCGAATCGTACAGGTTGAACACCGGCGACACCGCCACCAGGTCCATGTTGGCCTCGTAAAAGGCTTCCAGCGTCCCCACGTCGCGCCAGTACAGCGCCTCTTTCTTGTTTTCGTCGATGAAGTTGTACGAGTACACGCGGTACTCGTCCACCATCCTCGGCAGGATGTCGTGGCCGAAGTCGTGGGAGGAAGTAGGGTCCTCCGCGTCCTTCAGCAGCACCGGGATGAGCACGTCGGTGTTGAACAGGTACACGCCCATCGAGCCTGACACCATGTGCGGGTCGTAGGGCGAGCGGATATCGGTGACTTGCGGCTTCTCCTGGAAGCCGACGATCCTGCCCTCGCGGTCCACGTCCACCACGCCAAAGCGCTGCGTTTCTTCCGGCTCGATCAGGATGGTCGCCAGCGTCACGTCGGCGCCCGACTCCAGGTGCTGCCGCTCCATCCGCGAATAGTCCATTTTGTAAATGTGGTCGCCCGACAGGACGAGCACGTGTTTGGGCTGCTCCGCGCCGATCGAGTAAATGTTCTGGTACACCGCGTCGGCCGTGCCCAGGTACCAGTTCTCGCTGACGCGCTTCATCGGCGGCAGGATCTCGACGAACTCGCCCAGGTCGCGCGCCACGATGTTCCAGCCCTCGCGGATATGCCGGTTCAGCGACAGCGCCTTGTACTGCGTGAGGATGTACACCTTCCGCAGGTCGGAATTGATGCAGTTCGATAAGGTAACGTCGATGATGCGGTAGATCCCGCCAAACGTCACCGCCGGCTTGGCCCGGTCTCGCGTCAGGGGATACAGGCGCTCGCCCGCCCCTCCGGCCAGCAGCACTCCAAGCGTGTCTTTCATCGCATCGTTCCCGGATCAGTTCTGGTTGTTAGCGGTCAGGAAGCCCAAGAGAAAATTTGATGGTAGCACAAGGAATCGGGTGATCGGATGATCGGGTGATCTGGTGATCTAACTGCAGCAGCGATCGCCAGCGGAAGCCTGCCGCTGGTTTCTTTGGATGCCCCGCCAGGTCACACGGTTATGTGATTTATGACCAAGCCCCTGGGTTATGCGCTGCTAGAATGGAGCCCGTGCCAGGCCTTTCCACTGCCCGCAAGCTGGGAATTTTCGGTCGCGTTGCGGCGCGCCAGGCGGGCCAGAGCCGATGGTTGCGCGCCGGCTACTCCGCCGTCCAGATCACCCTCCGGCACTTCGGGCGCGTCATCCACCTGCTTTGGCTGGAGATCACGGGAGTATTTTTCCTGTTCTTCGCCCTGGTAGGCGGCTTGGCGTGCTGGCGCGAGTACCTGAAATGGCAGGCCGGCAAGATCGGCCCGGGCAAGATGGTCCTGGCCGCCTGCTTTGCTCTGGTGTTTTTGTGGTTTGGCGTGAGTTCGTTCTGGCGAGCGAAGCGCAAAGCGGGCTGATCTTTCTAATTGCTAATTGCTAATCGCTAATTGCTGCTTTCGGAGGTTCCCCCAATGGCCGAAAAAGACGTTCTCCCTGCCGTGAAGAAAAGCCCGGCCACCAGCGAAGAACAAACCTCCTCCCACATCTCCGTCCACCCGCTCTATACGCCCGCCGATCTCGCCGGCCTCGACTACGACCGCGACGTCGGCTATCCCGGGCAATTTCCCTACACCCGCGGCGTGCAGACCACCATGTACCGCGGACGCCTGTGGACCATGCGCCAGTACGCCGGCATGGGCGACGCCGAGGACTCCAACAAGCGTTACAAGTACCTGCTCGACGCCGGCACCACCGGCCTGAGCGTCGCCTTCGACCTGCCCACGCAGATCGGCATGGACTCCGACAGCCCCATGGCGATGGGCGAGGTCGGCAAGGTCGGCGTCGCCATTGATTCCATCGAGGACATGCAGCGCCTCTTCGACGGCATCCCGCTGGAAAAAATCACCACCTCGATGACCATCAACGCCACCGCCGCCATCCTGCTGGCTCTCTACATCGCGGTGGCCAAGCGCCAGGGCAGCGATCCCCGCAAGCTGGGCGGCACGGTGCAGAACGACATTCTCAAGGAGTACATCGCGCGCGGAACCTACATTTACCCGCCGGCGCAGGCGATGCGCATCGTCACCGACATCTTTGCCTACGCCAACCAGCACGTGCCCGAGTGGAACACCATTTCCATCAGCGGCTATCACATGCGCGAGGCCGGATGCACCGCCGTGCAGGAGGTCGCGTTCACCCTCGCCAACGGCATGGCGTACGTGCAGGCGGCGATTGATGCCGGGCTCGACGTGGACAAGTTCGCTCCACGCCTGTCGTTCTTCTTCAACTCGATGAGTAATTTCCTGGAGGAAGTAGCGAAATTCCGCGCCGCGCGCCGCATGTGGGCCAGGATCATGCGCGACCAGTTCGGCGCCAAGAATCCGCGCTCCTGGATGCTGCGCTTCCACACCCAGACCGCGGGATCGTCGCTCACCGCGCAGCAGCCGGAGAACAACATCGTGCGCACCGCGTTGCAGGCGCTGGCGGCGGTGCTGGGCGGCACGCAGTCGCTGCATACCAATTCCTACGACGAAGCGCTCGCCTTGCCCACCGAGCAGGCGGTTCGCGTCGCCCTGCGCACCCAGCAGATCATCGCCTACGAAAGCGGCGTGGCGCAGACCATTGACCCGCTCGCCGGGTCGTACTACGTCGAGTCGCTGACCAGCGAGATCGAGAAGCACGCGCTCGGCTACCTCGACAAGATTGAGGCGATGGGCGGGATGCTGAAGGCGATCGAGCGCGGCTTTGTGCAGCAGGAAATCCAGAACTCGGCCTATGTGTACCAGCAGGCCGTGGACCGGCTGGAGCAGGTGGTGGTCGGCGTCAACCGCTTCGAGCAGGAGCAGGAGCGCTCGATCGAACTTTTGCGCCTCAATGAAGATCTGGAACGGCAGCAGGTGGAGCGCTTGCGCGAACTGCGCGCCCGCCGCGACCGTGGCCCGTGGGAGGCTTCGTTAAAAGAGGTGGAGGACGCCGCCCACTCCGGCGCCAACCTGATGCCCGCCATCATTACCGCGGTGGAGAGCTACGCGACCGTTGGAGAGATCAGCGACACCCTGCGGCGGGTGTTTGGGGAGTACAAAGAGGCGGTGGTGATTTAGGACCTAGTCCTTAATGCGAAGGGGCGAGACTACTGATTAAGAGTTTTAGAAGAGCAATTTTCGTCGGCGTTTCGATTCAATCGATTGCGAGCCGACCGAACGTTTTCGACACTTTTCGAATAATCCATATCCATCTATATCCAGCCATAACGGCGGGTGATGGTTACAATCGTGGTTACAGTTTTCGCACACGCCGATTCGCGCGGCGCGACCGAAAGAATCGGCATCGAAAATCCACGCGCCTGACAGTCCTGACACGAATTTCGTATAACTTTCCTTCGAAGCTGCTCGCGTGGGGATCTATACGAAAATGGTGTCAGGATCTGTCAGGTGTCGGGAAACACAACACACATTTGGATTCAGGCGAACAGAGGAGACCGTGACAGGTCATTTCAAAGCTTGCAAGCATACCGGGTCACAGCTTACTAAATCATCTGTCCACGACAACACACCGAAAGCCTGAATCGTGCCGGGGCGCTCGCCTAAACAGCACGCGCGGGCAACCGCCGATTGGCTTGCGAATCGAATGTTGGACATTACGATAGGAATCTCCGCGCGCACAGTTGAATCATCAGCGGTTGACAAAAGCCATAAGTTATGCGGACGTCGCATCAGTTCCTTGGAAAAATCGGCACGAGCATCATGAGGAGGAACAACCCTCCTGGCGAGAAATGCTCCGAACAGTACTCCTATGCCTTCATAATGACTGTCTACTGTAACCTCATTGCCTTCCCACTTGGAAGCATCCTTTGCATCCTCAGGTATCAACCAAAGCCCCCTGTGAGCATCTAAGTAGGGGAGTCGTTCAAATCGCGAAAGGTAATCCATCAGAGCATTGAATTTGTGATGAAACTCGACTTGTTCGATTTGTCGTTTGGTGCTGTCCTGGCTTAATTCAACACCAGCTTCGCCGCCGAATTCTCCGATTCCAATCGCGCTCAACAAGGAGCCGATTTTGGCGTTTAGCTTAGCGAACCGTTTTCGCCCACGTCCATCACTGCTTTCAATTTGTGTAATTACGCGTCCGACAACTTGAAAGAGCAGTTGGTTTACCTTCTCCTCGTTCGCGTACCAAAACAAGGAGAATGGGTTTCTTCCATCGACGTAATTGCGCATCGCACCTACCGCCGGAGGTTAATAAGTTTATCACCCGTCGTCAATTCCGCCGAAATCGTGAACAGCGCCTTCGCTTGTGACCGCAATGTGTTTATGGTCAGTAGCGTTCGCGTTCGACTAACTATCAATTAGGTGGTCCACATTTGCTGGCGTAGCGCGCTAGTGAGCCGGGTGCCCCATCCTTTGCGCAGCAAAGGGTAGAATGCTAACCAACACCACCCGGCATTGGGCACTAATATATTTGCTAACCTGCACCTGGAACGGGGCAATTGAAATGCCGTGACAGGGCTATCCGCAAGTGACCAACCGCTGAGTATTTACCACTCAGGAACTTTTGCACCTTTTTAGGTGCTTTTCCACAGGAAATCCGCCGCCGTAGGCGCGAATTACTCTTGCGCCCAGCACCGTGACGCGCCCTACTATATGTGGGCCATATGTTACCGATTGCCCAACCCGTAGACATGGTTTACAGATACGCTGGAGAGTTCTAGCTTCCCTTGACCACTGCACCCGCCGTCAAGGGAAGCCAAAACAGCAAGGCCCACGTCAGTGTGATCTTCGCGGGACCGCCTGACGTGGGCCGTGGTGGGCATGCGAATCGCTTGCGCGATTCGCGCGACCAATCTGTTTTCAAAACCGGGAACTGTAAGTTCCCAGAAAGAATTTGTCAACCATGGCACGAACTGCACCGTGGCATTCGGCCCGTCCTGGCGAAACCGTCCACCACGACAACACCACTTGCAAAGAGGGCAATAACATCGAGCGCTATTGGCTCAGGCCCGGAACTGGCGGGCTTCCGCTTTGCAAGCACTGTGCGTACTACGATCAGACGGGCCAATAACCCCAACCCGGCTCATGTTGAGAACAAACGTCAGTTCCCAGCATGGGCCGGTCACCTCTCCGTCAAGCACCGGCCAAACTCTCCGCAGCTCTGACACCGGCAACCCCGCCTGAAGCACGACAGCTAACGCACGCAATCCCTCTGAGCGATGCCCATGGAATCTAACCGTCGGCTCTAGAAACGCGTGGCCTTCTCCGCCCTCGCAAGATTCGAACGTTTCGACTCCAGCATCGCGCAACAACAACACGGCCTGTTCGATTCCTTTGTCTAGGTGCTTGAGTGCATGATCTTCAGTACAAGTAACTTGAGTCACACAAGTAACTTAAGTTCAATTGGTATAGAATGTCAATCCCCCGTGAACCATGCCAGTAAAACGCAAGTCCGGCGCGCCATTGAAGGTGCCATGCACCGACGATCTCTATTGGAAACTGACAGCGGAGGGTGCGCGTCATCGCAAGACGGCGACAGAGTTTGCGGTCTACTGTCTGGAACAGGCGACGAAAGACGTCAAGCTCATGAGCAAGAAGCGACCTTGTCCGTGATCCGCCCGGCTTGCCCGACGCGGTGCACCATCCAATGTGTCTCACGCCGCCAGCCCGCGCAGCGGGCGAAAGAAGGTAGCCCCGGGCGTGAGCCCGGGGTCAGGTTGGCAAGAAAATCACTTCCTTTCTGCCGAAGGCTTGCGCGCAGCCGCTTGCGGCGGAGCGCACAGAAAAGAATTCTGTCGCCCGCTGAAGCTCGCTTCGGCGCTTCGCGCCTTGGTCACGGCTGAAGCCGTGACCTGCCTCCCAGCTAACCCCCGGCTTACGCCGGGGACTGCATATTCTGTCGCGCGCTCGGCGCGCTCAGGGAAAACCCCCGTCCCCTTCGACAGGCTCAGGGCGGCGGTGGACCTGACTGGCGGTCCGCGCCTACGGAACTCGCGGTGCCCTGCTGTGTGCAAAGATTTTCGCTTTACCCTGTTCCTAAACCCATAGCATTACTTGCCAACATTTACTAAGTTCCCGCAAATCAACAGATTACGCGGCCATCCAAACGTTCCCCGAGTGGCTGCTGAACTGCGGGAGAAGACCGACCGGATGGCACGGGGCAAGCCTGGATGGTTCAGTGTCGGCCCTGGGTAAGGTGAGCACAAAGATGAACGCTTCTTCTCGCATGGTCCTCTGGACTTTGATGGGATTACTCTTCCCATTACAAATTGCCTCTGCGCAGGATCACCAGATCACGCCATGGAAGCACAATCGTGCTGCAGCGGTTAGTTTAGGCTTCGACGATGGGTTGCCGTCGCAGGTCCAATACGCCGTACCCCTTCTGAACGCCAGGGGGCTGAAAGCCACTTTCTTCGTCGTACCGAGCGATGTTCCAGTCATCCCCACCGGGGGGGATGTCACCTGGGACCAATGGCGGCAGGTAGCAGCGCAGGGCCATGAGATTGGGAGCCAGTCATTCAGCGACCCCGACCTTACGACTCTCACCGACTCAAACCTACGGTACCAACTCAGTGAATCCCAACGAGTGATCAACCAGAACATTCCTTCGCAGTCGTGCATAACACTCGCCTATCCGTTCGGCGTGAGCAATTCGCATGTGCAAGCCGTGACAAGCGAATACTACGCAACCGGGCGTGGCGCCTGGGCGGAACTAGAAGGCGGGGACATGAACTTCTACGAAGACCCTGATCCGGCCTGGCCGTTGCCGCCGAACATCGACCTTGGGTCCTACAAAGCGGTAAATTTCTACGACGTGGCAGGTAACAACCTTCGTGACACCATGCCACTCTCGATTATTTACACCAAGCTTGACTTCGCAATTGCACACCACGCCTGGTACGACATGTATGTTCACGATATTGACGCAGGGTTCAGCAGCAACGACCTCGCATCGCTTCTCGACTACATTGTTGCGAGGAACATCTGGATGGCTCGCTTGGGAGAGGTGGCGCAATACATGCGCGAGCGGAAGGAGTCCACGTTGAGTGTTCTCTCGTCCGACTCTTCCAGGATCCAATTGAGCCTCACGAACTCGCTGAACGCCCTTCTCTATACGGAACCGCTGACGATCAGGAGCATCGTGCCCTCCGCCTGGCTGAACGTTAGCATCACGCAAGGGAGCTCCTCCACGACCATCGCTTCCACCGTTGAAGGCTCCAGCACGGTGGTGTATTACGATGCGGTACCGAATGGTGGAACCATAGTTCTCACCCAGGCGGGGCCGCTGAGCGGGGTGAGCGTGAGCCCGGCGACGGTGCAGGGCGGGGCGCCGTCGACAGGGACGGTGACCTTGAACGCGCCGGCGCCTGCGGGCGGGGCGGTGGTCAGCTTGACATCGAGCGACACGGCGGCGGCCCAGGTGCCGGCGTTGGTGACGGTGCTGGCCGGGGCCACGACCGCCACCTTCACCGCGACCACGAGCCCGGTGGCCTCCAATGAGACGGTGACGATCACGGCTCTCTACAATAGCGTGAGCCGGACGGCGACCTTGACGGTGACGGTGACGGCGCCGCCGGCCGCCCTGAGCGGGGTGAGCGTGAGCCCGACGTCGGTGCAGGGCGGGGCGTCGTCGACAGGAACGGTGACACTGGACGCGCCGGCGCCTGCGGGCGGGGCGGTGGTCAGCTTGACATCGAGCAACACGGCGGCGGCCCAGGTGCCGGCGTCGGTGACGGTGCTGGCCGGGGCGACGACCGCCACCTTCACCGCGACGACGAGCCCGGTGGCCTCCGATGCGGCGGTGACGATCACGGCTCTCTACAACAGCGTTAGCCGGACGGCGACCTTAACGGTGACGGCCGCGCCAGACTTTTCGCTGAGCGCGATTCCGGCCAGCCAGGCGGTACTGCAAGGCGCGTCGGGGAGCTACACCTTGACGATCAACCCGACGAACGGCTTCACCGGCGCGGTCACGTTGAGCGTAAGCGGATTGCCGACGGGCGCGACCGGCAGCTTCACACCGAACCCGGCGACGGGATCGTCGACGCTCGCGGTGACGACGAGTTCGAGTACGCCCGTGAGCACGTATACGCTCACCGTCACGGGTGTGAATGGCAGCTTGAACCGCACCACGACGGTTTCCTTGTCGGTCGTGACGACGCTTCCGCCTCCGGGCGTAGCATTCGATGCGGTTGGGCCGAGTGCTGGCGGAGCATCGGTGGCGAGCGGTTCCAGTTTGAGCTGGAACCACACGGTCGGCGCAAACGGAATGAATCTGCTGCTGATGGTGGGTGTCGCGGTGGGTGCGATGCCAGATACGGGGCATTCGCTCGCCGTCACGTATAACAGCGTCCCCATGACGTCGGTGGGCATTGTGCACAGCAATAATCAAACCTATGGGTTTGTACAGTTGTTCTATCTGACGGCTCCCGCAGTGGGCACGCATCCGGTCCAGGTCACCCTTAGCGGAGGGACTGCGTCACTCGAAGCAGGGTCAGTCAGCTTCACCGGCGTGGATCCGACCACTCCGGTTCGAAATATCGCGACCAGTTTCGGCAGCGGCGTGTCGCCGAAGGTTACCGTCACGAGCACACCAGGGGACATGGTGGTGGATGCTCTCGTCACTGGCTGCGATGGCAGCATCACCTCCGGCAAAACCCTCCGCTGGCTCAAGGAAGTGAATTGCGCGACAGCTGGCGGCAACGGCGCACAATCAACTGCGGCCGGAGCTAGCTCGGTCACGATGGGGTATACCGTCCCGTCCGATTCGTGGGGCATGATCGGCGCGGATATCGTCGCGGCAGGTGGACAAGCACCCATCGATTTCACCTTGGGCAATGAAGGGGACAAATCGGTAGTGCAAGGCTCTGCGGTCACAAACACGCTGACGGCAACCTTATCGTCCGGTATTACCCAAAACGTCACGTTCAGCGCGTCTGGTCTGCCCGCGGGAGTAACGGCATCATTCAACCCGGCGAGTTGTTCGCCAACGTGCGGCACGACCTTGACGATCCGCGCCGACGCGTCTGCTGCTTTAGGTACGGCACTAATTACGGTGACGGCGACTGCTGGTTCGGTCAGTCGCACGACTACATTTACGTTAAACGTTACAGCACCAGTCACCCCGGACTTTTCGCTGAGCGCGATTCCGGCCAGCCAAACGGTAGTGCAAGGCGCGTCGGGGAGCTACCCCTTGACGATCAACCCGACGAACGGCTTCGCGGGCCAGGTCACGCTGAGCGTGAGCGGCCTGCCGACCGGCGCGGGCGGCAGCTTCAACACCAACCCGGCGACATCGACCTCGACCCTTTCGGTAACGACAGACGCGACGACCACGCCGGCCGGTTCATATACGCTGACCATCACTGGCATCAGTGGCAGCCTGACGCACACCACGACCGTGACGCTTGTCGTCACCGCGCCAGACTTCACGCTGAGTCCCACGCCCGCAAGCCAGACCGTGGCTCGAGGGAACCCGACTAGCTACGGCGTCACGATCAACCCGACGAACGGCTTCGCGGGCCAGGTCACGCTGAGCGTGAGCGGCCTGCCGACCGGCGCGGGCGGCAGCTTCAACACCAACCCGGCGACATCGACCTCGACCCTTTCGGTAACGACAGACGCGACGACCACGCCGGCCGGTTCATATACGCTGACCATCACTGGCATCAGTGGCAGCCTGACGCACACCACGACCGTGACGCTTGTCGTCACCGCGCCAGACTTCACGCTGAGTCCCACGCCCGCAAGCCAGACCGTGGCTCGAGGGAACCCGACTAGCTATGGCGTCACGATCAACCCGACGAACGGCTTCACCGGCGCGGTCACGCTGAGCGTCAGCGGCCTACCGACGGGCGCGGGCGGCAGCTTCAACACCAACCCGGCGACATCGACCTCGACCCTTTCGGTAACGACGGACGCGACGACCACGCCGGCCGGTTCATATACGCTGACCATCACTGGCATCAGTGGCAGCCTGACGCACACCACGACCGTGACGCTTGTCGTCACCGCGCCAGACTTCACGCTGAGTCCCACGCCCGCAAGCCAGACCGTGGCTCGAGGGAACCCGACTAGCTACGGCGTCACGATCAACCCGACGAACGGCTTCACCGGCGCGGTCACGCTGAGCGTGAGCGGCCTGCCGACCGGCGCGGGCGGCAGTTTCAACACCAACCCGGCGACATCGACCTCGACCCTTTCGGTAACGACGGACGCAACGACCACGCCGGCCGGTTCATATTCGCTGACCATCACTGGCATCAGTGGCAGCCTGACGCACACCACGACCGTGACGCTTGTCGTCACCGCGCCAGACTTCACGCTGAGTCCCACGCCCGCAAGCCAGACCGTGGCTCGAGGGAACCCGACTAGCTACGGCGTCACGATCAACCCGACGAACGGCTTCACCGGCGCGGTCACGCTGAGCGTGAGCGGCCTGCCGACGGGCGCGGGCGGCAGCTTCAACACCAACCCGGCGACATCGACCTCGACCCTTTCGGTAACGACAGACGCGACGACCACGCCCGCCGGTTCATATACGCTGACCATCACTGGCATCAGTGGCAGCCTGACGCACACCACGACCGTGACGCTTGTCGTCACCGCGCCAGACTTCACGCTAACCGGTTCGCCCGCGAGCCAAACGGTTGTACCGGGCAGCCCGACGAGCTATACCGCCACAGTCACTCCGACGAATGGCTTCACCGGGCAAGTGACCCTCAGCGTGAGCGGACTACCGACCGGCGCCAACGGCAGCTTCTCGCCCAATCCGGCCACCTCGACGTCAACCCTGTCGGTGACGACCAGCGCCAGCACCCCGACCGGTACCTATACACTCACATTCACCGGCGTCAGCGGGAGCTTGACGCATACCGCCAACGTCACGCTGGTGGTTGCTACTGTTGTTTCAGTTCAGTCTCTGACGCTGAGTCCGACCAATGTAGTGGGAGGATCGGCGAATTCGACGGGAACAGTGACGTTGAATGCTCCTGCGGCGGTCACGACGACAGTAACACTGTCGAGCGGCAACACGGCTGCGGCTACGGTTCCGGCCAGCGTATCCGTGGCAGCGGGCGCGACCACGGCCACGTTCACGGTTACGTCCAAGGTGGTGAGCACGGCAACCAACTCGGTCATAACCGCGACATTGTTCGGATCGGCTACCGCGACGTTGGCTGTGAATCCGTTCTTGATTACCGCCCTTACCCTGAACCGGACGAGTGTTGTTGGCGGAACCACCAATGCAACCGGGACGATAACGTTAAATGCTCCTTCGGCAGGAACGACTGCGCAAAGAACCGTAACGCTAGCGAGCGATAACACCGCGGCGGCGACCGTTCCGGCCAGCGTGACCTTTACGGTAGGGGCAACCACGAAAACCTTTACCGTAACCAGTCGGGCGGTCTTAGTACCTACTGTGGTGAATATCTCTGCAACGCTTAACGGAAGCAGCCTAAGTGTTGCGCTTACCGTTACGCCGCCCGCTGCGGTACAGTCTCTGAGCCTGAGCCCGACCGGCGTGGTGGGGGGAAGCAATTCAATTGGAACCGTGACCTTGACGGTTCCTGCGGCGGGCTCGACGTCGCAAAGGACAGTAACGCTGACCAGCAGTAACACGGCTGCGGCCACCGTTCCGGCCAGCGTGACCGTGGCGTCGGGCGCAACCACGGCGACGTTCACAGTGAAGTCTCTCGTAGCGGCCACCGTGGCCAGTTCCGTGATTACCGCGACATTGAACGGATCGGCTACCGCAACGCTGACGGTGAATCCGCTAATGGTTACCGCAATAACCCTGAACCCGTCCAGCGTGAAGGGAGGCTCGGCGAATTCGATCGCCACCATTACTCTGAATGGCGCGGCGGCGGGCACGACCGCGCAAAGAAAAGTGACACTGCTAAGTTCTAACACGGCTTGGGCCACAGTTCCGGCCAGCGTGACCGTGGCATCGGGCGCGACCACGGCCACCTTTACGGTGACCAGCAAGGTGGTCACAGCGATCCAAACGCCAAGCATCTCTGCATCCATCAACGGCGGGACGCAGAGTGCAACGCTGACGGTCACTCCGTGATTGCAGTTTAAGGCCGTAGCAAGCGCGAGGTTTGTTGGGCGCTCTTGCAGACAAAAGAAGGGCCGAGCCACGCGGCTCGGTCCTGGACTGCACTCCTGGCAAAACACATCCTGATTGCCGCTACTCCCCCAACGGCGAAAACCCGCGCGGCTTGGGTGCGAGCTTGTTCAGCTCACTGCTCTGACACGCCCGAGGCCTGCCGCAAAATGGGATGGTAGCGGATGGTTCTACCTCCAGCCTGCTCTCTACAACAGCGTCAGCCGGAAGGCGACCTTGACGGTGACAGCCCCCATAGCTTCAACCCTAACTTTGAATCCAACTAGTGTACAGGGAGGAAATCCATCTACAGGTACGGTCACGTTGAATGGACCCGCGCCTGATGGTGGGATAGTCGTCACACTGACCAGCAGCCGTACGGCGGTGGCCCAGGTACCGGCGTCGGTAACGGTGGCGGCCGGCGAGACAACGGCGACATTTGCGATTACGACCGCGGCGGTGACTTCGACCAAATCCGTCACAATTTCTGCCGCACGCGGTGTAACGGTCAAGGCGATTCTGACTGTGACTCATTAATCTGCCGGGTGGGGCCCCCACATTCGGGTTGTGCTTGGCGAATACCCCACCCAAGCACAACAGATAGTAGCCCCGGGCGTGAGCCCGGGGTTAGCTTCGGAAAGAACCCTTCCTATCTGCCGAAGGCATGCGCGCAGCCGCTTTGCGGCGGAGCGCAAACAAAACAATCCCTTCGCGTACCTTATCGCGTGCCACGGTCCCCACGCTTTGAGCAGGTGGACCGACTCTGCCGCCCGCTGAAGCGGGCTGGTTCTCATTCTTGACCGCCAACCCCCGGCTTACGCCGGGGGCTACGTTCTTTTGCGCGCTGCGCGCGCTGAAATCGAGTCCGTCGCCCGCTAAAGCGGGCTTTCGGACGGCCTACCCCGGGGCTAACGCCCGAGGCTAGGATTCTGTCGCGCACTCCGCGCGCTTAACCACCTGCTGACCGGGGCACCAAGCGAACATTCTGAGAGGGAGTAGTCGTTTATTGCGAGGGGGGCTTAGCCTGCACGGCGAAATCCACGCCACGCTCTTCGTTTGCCTGGCGCGTGGCGTCGAGATCGAGATCGGCGAGCGGAACCTTGCGCGCGCGCTCCTCGGAGAAGATCCACAGCACCTGCCCGACAACCGCATAGTTGTGGACTTCCGCCTGGTGTCCGTCGCGGTAGATGAGCACGGTCGGAGGCGCGGGTGGCTCTTGCCGCGGGCGCGTTGCAGGTATCGGCCGCGGGGTGTCAGTCGGCGTGTTCAGCGCATATTGCTGGCGCTCAGCCGCCTGCTGCTGCCGAACTTGATCCAGTTCCGCTTGCAGGCGATAGAGATCGCTCTGCACGCCGGTGTCGTGGTCCGCCATGTATGCCGGGGCAGCATATGTCCCCACTGCGGCGTTGGAGTACACGAAGTCGCTCTGGAGACCGAGCGGATAGTAGGGATAGATCGTATATGGATACGAGTACGGATACGAGTACGCGTAGGCGTACGGGTTGTAGAAGCGGCGAGGATGGAATGGCCGCCGGTTGAAGAACACACCCGGATTGTGTCCGAAGCCAACGCCGCCGCGCACTCCGAAGCCAAGACCGCCGCGCAGGACGACTCTTCCGCTGGGGCGAACGCCGACCGCAGCGCCGGCGCGTGGAGAGGAGACTCCGCGGCGCTGGGCACACAAGGGTAGCGCGGTAACGACGATCAGGAGCGCGGCTGTGAAGAGGCTCCGCCGCATAACCACATTATACGTCCGCTTCAGCTCTGACAGCGAATATTGGGACGAACGTCGCGGGACAAGCCGCGCTGGCTAACAATGTCGAGCGCGACGGGTTTCACCGACAACCGAAAACCGAAAACCCTCAGGACAGCTTCTTCTTCGCGATCGGCCGGGCGAAAGCGTTGGTCGGGTTGTGGCTGTTGACGCCGAGGACCTTGCGGTAGTACTCGATGGCTTGTGTCTTGTCGCCGGATTTTTCGTATGCCTGCGCCAATAGGACCAGGATGAAGGGATCGCGCTGGTCGGCCTTTAGCAGGTCGGCGATGGCGGCCTTGGTGTCGCCGAGATAGAAGGCGACGTATCCCTCAAGGTAGGGGAAAAACGGCGCCTGCTGGGGGTTGGTGCCCTTGTCGAGGATGGCCTTGGCGGCGACGACATGCTTTTCGGCTTCCGCGCGTTTTCCGCGGCGGGCGGCGATGCGGGCCTGCGCGTGCTCCCAGCGGAAGTTCCACAGGTCAACGCCGGCGGGCTTGATGTCGCTTTGTCTCAGGCCGGCTTCGTGGCCCATCGCGTACCATTTCTGCGCGTTGTCGAGATCGCCGGATTCCAGGTAAATGCGGGCAAGTTCGTTGGCGACTTCGCCGGCGGCAAAATAATTCTTGCCGGCAATGTCCTCGTCATAGAGAGGCTGCTCGTAGCGGGCGGCGTCGGCAGCCTTGCGCTCGAAAGCGTAGGAGAATGCCATGTTGCGCATGGCCTGCGCTTTATTTTCCGGCGGCGCCACCTCGATCGCCTTGGCGAAGTGCTTGCGCGCGTCGTCGTACTTGCCATCGAGGTCGAGCACGATGCCGACGCCGAGATGGGCCTGGTAAGAGTTCGGATCGGCCTGCAGCACTTGGGTGTAGAGCGCGAGCGCCTGGTCCTGGTGACCTTCGTTGTTGAGCTTGCGCGCTTGCTTGATGAGCTCGGCTGGATCGGACTGCGCGACGGCCAACAGAGAAAGGAGTAGGAGAGCGGCAACAAGTTTCGCGGTTTTCATGGGAAGGAAATTATCGTGATGCGAGGTTGAAATTGCAACTTTGCCAAACGCGCTCGAGGGCGAGCGCGCTCCACCGCACATCTCAGCCGGCGGCGGCAGTTTCAGGGCTAAAGGACTGGACGGCGGCAGTTTCGTCCTGGAAGACCTCGAACACGCTGAGCAGCCCGAGAATCTTCAACGTTTGGGAAACCAGTTTGGAGGGATTGACCAGCTTGAGGGCGCCGCCCTTCTGCTTGAGGTTGGACTGGTAACGGACGAGCACGCCCACCCCGCTGGAGTCGGCCATGGGGACCTCGGTCATATTCAGCACGACGGAGAATCCGGATTCGGCAACAATACCGTCGAGGGTGGAGCGGAGTTCGTCGACCGCTTCGCCGAGCTTCAATTGTCCTTTCAACTTGATGGTGTGTACTTTGCCGTACTTGCGAACGTCAATATCCACGAAAACCCTCCCGGTCCCGACCCGGCCATTCTATCTGCAATCGCGCAACCGCGCGAACCCGGCTGTGGTGGCCACGGTTCGTTGACACTAATGTTACGCGTTTGTTAGAGTCCGCAGCACGTTACGGTAGTTCATTAATATTTGCAAGCCTGTTGCTCGCGCTTCCCCAGCGAGCCGGTGGGGACCTCACAAATCCTAAGGAGTCGCTGCATGGCGACGCAAAGACCCGCTCTTTCGACCCCCGAAGGCGACTTCGCCGGCCAACTGCTGGCGGAGCGGGAGGTCGCGCCGCGCGCGGAAGTGATCGCGCAAGAAGCCGCCGCCCTGCTGGAAGGCTGCGCCATCAACGTCTACGTGTACAACGAGGACGAAATCCCGGCGTGGCCGGTCAAGGGGCGCGTGGGCGAGGCGACGGTGGAGGAGTCGTACGAGGCGGCGACGCTGACTCGACTGGCGGAGACGCGCGCGCCGCTGCTGTTTGCCGGGGCGTCGCTGGCGCGCGAGCATTACGCCCACCTGGATGTGCGGCGGACGATTGCGTCGCTGGCGTACGTGCCCATCCTGCTGGACGAAGTGCTGATCGGCGCCATCGAGGCGATCAGCTTCGACCGCGTGCTGGATGAGAATGACATCGAGACCCTGGACGAGTTGACGGAACTCTCCGCCCTGGCTCTGGCCACCGGCCTGGCCTACGAAAACGAGCGCAACAGCAACCTGGATTCGATCACCCGGCTGACCCAGCTCTACGACGTGGAAAAAGTATTCAATTCCACGCTACAGATGAGCGAGCTGATGCCGATCATCTGCGCCAAGGTCCGCGAACTGCTGAACACGCAGGCGGTCAACCTGTACATGGTGGGAGACGACGACCTGGTGCTGATGGCGCGCGATGGCGAAGACGAGACCGTGGAACTGGAGAGCGGCCCCGAGGTGATCGTGAAGCAGGTGGGTGACACGGGCGAGCCGGTGGTGATCGCGGACGCGGCCGATGCCCGGCTCGCGGCACGCAATGGAGACCTGGACGAGGGCAAGATCGTCGGGCTGATGGCGGCGCCGGTGGTGCACGAGGATTCGCTGGTAGCGGTGCTGGAATGCGTCAACAAGACGGGCGGAACCGAGTTCGACGAGGACGACCTGTTCTTCCTGACGATGATGACGCAGACGGCGGCGGGGGCGCTGCACAACGCCAGCTTGATGGAGGCGGAGAAGAAGATCGAAATTCTGGAGACGCTAGTCGCGGTGAGCAACGAAATTACCTCGACGCTGAACCTGGAGCGCGTGCTGCAGGTGGTGGTGAACGCACCGCAGCGGATCATCACCTTTGACCGGGCAGCGGTCGCGCTGGAGGAGCGCGGCAAGCTGCAGGTGCGCTGCATTTCCGGCCAGACCGAGGTGGTGAGTACCGATCCCAAGGTGCGGCGACTTCGCGAAATGCTGGAGTGGTCGGCCATGTACGAGCAGGGCCTCCACATTTACTGGCAGGGCGAGGAGATCATCGCCGACCGGGAGGAGACCCGGACCAAGTTCCAGGCGTATTTCATCGAGACGAATCTGCGTGCGTGGTATTCGGTGCCGCTGGCCGACGACCAGGGCCGGTTAGGGATGTTGTCGTTCGAAAGCGCCAACCCGGACTTCCTTTCGGACGCGCAACTGGAGTTTCTGAAGGTGCTGGCGTCGCAGGCGACGGTGGCAGTGCGCAACGCCTCCCTGTACAAGGAATTGCCGCTCATCGGCATGCTGCAGCCGATGATGGAGAGAAAACGCCGGTTCATGGCCACGGACAAGCGGCGCCGGACGGCCATCCTGGCGCTGGCCGCGGCGGTGGTGCTGTTCCTGATCTTTGTCCCGCTGCCGATGCGGGTGGCCGGTAATTCAATCGTGTCGCCGCAGACCAGCGCGCAGGTGCAGACCGAGTTGGACGGAGTGGTCAGGAACATTTATGTCCGCGAGGGAGACAAGGTGGCGCGCGGAACCATCCTGGCGGACCTGCAAGACTGGGACTATCGGGCGGCGCTGGCGGCAGCGCAGGCCCGGCACGCCATCGCGCTGGCGGCCATGAACCGCGCGCTGGCGAACAACGACGGCACCGAAGCGGGAATGCAGCGCGGGCAGGCCGACTACTGGGGATCGGAAATGACGCGCGCACAAGAACGGCTGGAGCGCACCAAGCTGCGCTCGCCGATTGAAGGCGTGGTCGCAACCCCCCACATCGAGACGCTGATCGGGAGCAAGCTTGCGGCGGGCGACACCTTCGCGGAAGTCGTCAACTCCTCGCACGCCACGATTGACGTGTCGGTGGACGAGACCGACATTCCCCTGCTGCAAGCGGGCGACTCCGCGGCGGTGAAATTAGAGAGTTATCCCACCAAGCGGTTTCGCGGGCAGGTGCAACTGTTGAGTCCGACGAGCACGGTTGAGCAGGACCACCGCGTCTATTACGCACGCGTGGATGTGCCCAACGGCGACGGCGTGATCCGCCCCGGCATGCAAGGCATCGCCAAGGTCAGCGTCGGCTGGCACGCCGCCGGATATGTGATTTTCCGCGGCACGGGAATGTGGGCTTGGGGGAAATTGTGGAGCTGGTTCGGGTGGTGAGGGAATCGGGGTATCGGGCAAGCAGCGCGGAGGGGCACGTGAAGCGATTCGTGGTCTTGCTGGGAATTGGAACAGGGATGATGTTGATGACGGGGTGCAGCAGCGATCGGACTGCGACCGTGAGCGCCGCCGCCGCAGCACCACCGGTGGCCGCTCCCGCGCGGCCAGTGGCGGCCAAGACGCCCAATCCTGAATACTTTGAAACTTCCGGGCCGGTGGTGGTGGAAAACCAGGTGGACGTGGCTGCGCAGCGCGAAGGCGTCGTGGTCAAGATCATGGTGGATGTGGGAACTCCGGTGCACAAAGGCCGGATCCTGGCTCAACTCGACGATCGCCAGCTCACCGCCGACCGCGATGGCGCCGCCGCCAAGGTGCAGAGCGCCGACGCGTCGCTCAGGAACTGGAACGAGGAAGTCAAAGTGCTGGAGACTGACCTGGCGCGGGACGAGGCACTATTCAAGGCCAAACTGATCACGGAGCTGCAGCTCGAGCATTCCCGCTACAAGCTGGCGGCCGACCGCTTCGATGCCGAGCGCGCGGTGCATGGATTGGCCGAGAGCAAGCACGCGCTGACGTCGCTGCAACTGGAATGGGAGAAGACGCGCATCACGGCGCCGTTTGACGGCGTGGTGGCCCGGCGGTACGTGCGGGCGGGGCAGAAAGTCGCCATCGGCGACCGTCTCTTCTGGGTGACGGCTACCAGCCCGCTGAACGTGCGCTTCACCTTGCCGCAGGAATTTGTCGGCAAAATCAAAATCGGTTCCCAGGTGCTGGTGGCGCCGCCGTTCGAGCCGTCTTCCCAGAAGACGGCCAAAGTCACGCTGGTCAGCCCGGTGGTGGACCCCTCCAGCGCGACCATTGAAGTGCAAGCGCAGGTGCAAGGCCCGCCTGGCGATTTGCGCCCCGGCATGACCGTCAACGTGCGCGTCCGCAATCCATGAACCTCGCCCGGATTCTCGACACGGCGCTGCCTGACCTGCCGCCGCAGCGCCTCCCCGACCGGATGCCGCGCATGTATCCGAAGGTGATCGAGCGCGAGCACGTGGAGCGCGAAGGCGCCATGGTTCGCGTCCTCATCCCCAATGGTCCGGCCCATTACTACCGCTTTACCAAGCTGCAATACGAACTGGTGAAGCTGTTCGACGGGAACCGCACCTACGATGAAGTCGCTCGAGTTGTTTATTCGCCAGACGGGCGTGTTCGTCAGCGCGCAGGAGGTGCGCGAGTTTGCCGACAGCATGGAGAAGATTGAGTTCTGGTACAAGACGCCCTACGAGGAGAGCGTCATCCTGTGCAACGAACTGGCGGAGCAGCGGCACAAGGCCATCAAGCACAAGCGCTTCTGGGCCGACGTGACCACCATCGAGCTCTGGTACTTCAATCCCGAGAAATTTCTCGACTGGCTCTACAGCAAGATCAAGTTCGTGTACAAGCCCTGGTTCTTTGCCTGGACCGTGTTCATGGATTTCATCATGCTGGTGATCCTGGGCTCGCATTGGAGACAGTTGTTGGCGGATAACTTGTACTGGTACGACCTGACCGGTCGCGGATTGTCCCACTTCGTGGGGTTCTTCCTGGTCTTCATGGTCATCGGCGCGGTCCATGAGACCGCCCACGGGCTCACCTGCCATCGCTACGGCGGGAAATCGCACCGCATGGGAGTTTTCACGGTTTACCTTGTGCCCTGCGTTTTCTGCGACGCGGCGGAGGCTTTCGTGGTGGCGGGCCGCCGCGGCCGGCTGGCCACGATCGCGGCGGGAGTTTGGGCCGAGATCGCTTTCTGTTCCTACCTCAGCGTGGTGTGGTGGCTGACCCCGCCGGGTTCGACTGTCCACTATGTCACCTACCTGCTCGTCCTGAGCGGCGGGCTGTTTCCGGTTTTGATCAATTGGAATCCGCTCTCGAGGATGGATGGTTACTTCATCTTTTGCGAAATCTTCCGCTTCTTCGACTTGAAAGGGCAATCCACCGCGTATCTGGTCACCCTGGTGCGCAAGTACATCTTCCGCATGCCGGCGACCGTGGTCCCCATGCCGCGACTGCGGCGTGTCGGGTTTGTCACCTACGCCATCGTCTCCGGACTGTACTGCTATTTCGTTCTGCTCTTTTTCGCCCGCCTCATCTACCACGTCGTCCACTACTACAGTCCGGTCTGGGCGTTCCTGCCGGCCACTGCCATGACCCTGCTGATCTTCCGGTCACGCATTGAGAAACTGGGCAAGTTCATCCGGGAACTGTACCTGGACAAGAGGGACCTTATGCGCGCTCGTTGGAAACCCCTAGCGGCCGGGGCCGCCGCCGTCCTGATTCTGCTGTTGATCCCCTTCCGCCATGAATACGCGGAGGAGCGCTTTATCCTCGAACCGCAACAGCGCGCCGTGGTTCGGACCAGCGTGCCCGGGCGGGTGACCGAAGTGTTCGCCGAGGAAGGACAACAGTTGAAGGCCGGGGCTGCGTTGGTACGGATGGGCAATCTGACGCTGGACTCGCGCGCGGCGGAAACGGCCGCCAATTACCAGTTGGCGGCTTCCCGTGCCCGCGAAGCGGAGATGAAATACGCCGGGTATGGGGCGGCCGAACAACAGAGAATTGAGATGGCGGTGAACAAAACGGTGGTTCGCCAGCAAGCGGAATCCCTGAACGTGACCACGCCCATCAGCGGCCTGGTCACCACACCTCGGGTCCGCGACCTGGTGGGACAGTACGTGCCGGCGGGCACGCTGATCGCGGAGGTGGCAGACACCTCGGTGATGCGCGCACGGGTGTACGTGTCGGAACCGGAATTCCGAAAACTGCAGGCGATCAGCGGCAACTCGCTCCGCCTGGATGCGCTGTGGGCGCCGGTGAAAGGCACGGTGGCGGCGATTTCGCCAACCTCACAGTCTCTGCGGCCCGGGTTGATGCCGCAGCCGGAGTATCAGGGACTGCGCTTGCCGTCGTTCTTTGTGGTGGACCTGATCCTGCAGAACGCGGACGGAAAATTACGCGACGGGATGACCGGCACGGCGAAGATATTTGGACGGCGTCGCGGACTGTTGGCCTCAATACTGCAGCCTGTCATTGATGCAGCGGCGCGCCGGTTCTGGTAAATGCGCGAGCGGAAAACATGAGGGGTTGCGCCAGGCGCAACCCCTTTTCCGATTGAGGTGAGTTAGGTCTAGAGGTTGCCACCGGCCACTGCGCCGCCACCGGCTACTGCGCCGCCGCCAGCCACTGCGCCGCCACCAGCCACTGCGCCGCCACCAGCTACCGCGCCGCCGCCAGCTACCGCGCCGCCACCAGCTACTGCGCCGCCGCCAGCTACCGCGCCGCCGCCAGCTACCGCGCCGCCGCCAGCTCGCGCCGCGCTACCGCGCCGCCGCCAGCCATCGAGGCGCCACCAGCTACCGCGCCGCGAGCTATGGAGCCACGACCCACGCTGCCGCTACCGATGCCAGCCTTGCCCGTTACCTTCCCCTTCTTGGTGGCCAACAGGGCTTTCTTCGCGGCTGCACGGCTCTTGATCAGAGATTTCTTCTGCATTTTGATCCCCCACGTTGAATTTGGATTCTTTGAACCCCGGTCTGGGCTGACTAATTGCAAGCTCGGTACCAATTCAGGCTAAGGTGGGTCGGAAGCCAGTTCGAACGTGGAATCAATGAGATGGAGCCTCAGTGTCGTTTGCGCTGTGGAAAAAGTCACCAGCGCCATCGCAGAAAGGTTAAAAATTCTCGCCAAAGGTTTAATTTTTAATCTCTGCGGAAGGTTAAATCTTGTACTTGCGGCATAGATATTTCATCTTTTGCGGGTCAACGTGCAGCAGGGCGGCGGCGCCGACCTTCTTGCCCGATGCGCGGCGAAGAGCAGCCTGCAGGTAGGCGACTTCGATGCGGGCAATTTCCTCATCGAAGTCGATCCCCTCTTCGGGTATCAACAGCGACTCCTGCTGTGCCGTGCTGGCGTACAGCAATTGCTGCGGAAGGTCCCTGGGCACGATGACCGGTCCCGGAACCATCAGCACGACGCGCTGCATCAGGTTCTCCAACTCGCGCACGTTGCCGTTCCAGGCATATTCCTCGAGGATGTCGATGACTTCCGGATCGAGCCGCTTGAGCGGTATGCGGTTCGTGGCGCAATAAATCCGGAGGAAGTGATCGGCGAGCAGGGGAATGTCGTCGCGACGCTCGCGCAGCGGAGGCAGAAAGATCGGCACCACGTGGATGCGGTAATAAAGGTCCTCGCGGAAACGTCCAACGCGCACCATCTCCTCGAGATTCTCATTGGTGGCGGTGAGTAACCGGAAGTCCACGTGCTTGGTGGTGCGGCCTCCAAGTCGCTGCACGGTGTGCGATTCCAGGACTCGCAGCAGCTTGGTTTGCAGCTCCATGCCGAGGGTGGCGATTTCGTCGAGGAAGAGCGTGCCCGTATCGGCGAGCTCGATCTGGCCGGGCCGGGGGGCATGGGCGCCGGTGAATGCGCCTTTTTCGTGGCCGAAGAGTTCCGATTCGATCAGGGCTTCCGGTAAGGCTGCGCAATTGAGACTGATGAGGGGCCGCCCGCGGCGCGGTCCGACGGCCACAATGGAACGCGCCACCAGTTCCTTGCCGGTTCCGCTTTCGCCGCGGATCATGACGGTGACATCGCTGTGCGCCACCCGGAGAATCGCGTCGTAGACGCGGCGCATGGCCTCGCTGCCGCCGATCAACTCATAGAACGAGTAGCGGCCGGCGATTTGCTCGGTCACGCGGCGGTTCTCGATCTCCATGGCGCGCTTGTCCAGGGTGCGGTCGAGGACGATTTGCAGCTCGCGAAAGTCCACCGGCGAAACAAAGAAATCGTCCACCGGGACCTTGGCGGCCTTGAGCCGCAGATCGTGATCGGGACTGCGGGTAAGCGCGATCTGGATCAGGTCCTGGTTCATGCCGCGAAGCTTGGCCAGCAGGTCAATGGCAGCGGCAGGCGCAACGCCCTGGGTATCCAGATCGAGCAGCACGGCATCGAGGGGAAGTTCGGTGAGCAAGGGCGCCAGCTGCGACCAGGAATCCAGCAGGCGAACCTGAAACGAGGGCTCGAGGAACTGCTGCACCTTGGGCACCACGGTATTGTCAGTGGTAATGAAAGCGATGCGGCGCGGCTCGGGAGCACGAGCGGCGGCGGCAGAACGGATGTCCATGGCCGGTTCCCCTTCCGGATGGGCAATCGAGGGTGGCGAATTATGTCAGATTTTCACCCCTAAGGGAGAAAAATTTATCTTTTCGATGCCGGAGCGCCTGCCAATCAGGGACCTGTGAAGGTTGCGGACGATCCGCCTGCGAACCAGGAAACAGTTGACAGCGGAGTTCGGCTGCTCCAAACTTGCATTCTCCTCCCCAAAACTGCGGTCGGGCGAAAAGCGCCCTCTATGGGTACTTTCACAATGTTGCAGACGCGAAGTGAGCCCAGAGCCTCGCATGAGTCGCCGGTGCGCGTGTTCGGCATGGACAGCGCAGGGAAACCCATCAATCAAACCGGATGGACGGTGGACATCAGCCAGCACGGGGCGCGCCTGAAGGGACTGGGCTGCTGGAGCGGGCCGGGCGAAACCATCGGAGTGCGCCAAGGGACGGAGAAGGCGCGCTTTAAAGTGGTATGGATCGGGAAGCCAGGCACGCCGCAGGAAGGCCAGGTGGGGCTGTTCTGCATCGAAACCGGGAAATTCATCTGGGGAGTTACAGCGCCGACCACCGAGGCACGGACGATGCTTTCCTTGGCAGGCACGCTGCAAACCAGCGGCGTGCAACGGCCGCCGATCGGAACTGCGTCGCCCATCTTCGGCGGACGCAATAACCGACGCAAGGATGCGCGCTATTGCGCCAGCGGCGGAGCGAAGGTCCAGGAAATGGGGTCGCCGGCCGGACAATGGACCATGATCCACGACATCAGCCTCGGCGGCTGCTACGTCGAGACCACCACGCCGCTCCGCCCGGGAGTGCAGGTAGAAGCGGCGGTGCACATTGGCGACATCCAAATCGCCGCCCGGGGTGAGATCACCGTGGCACACCGGATGGTCGGGATGGGCGTGCGCTTCACCGACATGACACCGTTGAACCGCCAGCGGCTGGAATCCCTGATCGACCAGTTGATCCAAAGCGGGGCGGCAGAAGCGTGAAATACAGCCATTGACGAATTGAAGGATTTTACGAATTAAAGAATTTTCGGCGAGCGCGACATTGCATTCGTCAATTCTTCCATTCGGCAGCTCGTAAATATCTTCAGCTTCCATCTCCCTGCAGCGCCCTGGCGGCGAGTTGCACCTGTTGGCGCATTTTCTGCAGCGAGCTGGTGATGGCCGTGGCCTTGTCAGCCAGGCCTCGTTGCTCGGCAACAACTAAGATGCCGCCGCACTGCTCCTGCACCTTCTGCGCCGCGCCGATGAGGAATGCCAGAGCATCGGCGTGGGGTTTCCACAAGTACGCCGAGCTCTGTTTGCTGCTGAATTCCTGCAACTCCGATTGAATGCGGAGCTGGATGGCTACGGTCTGGCGCAGCGCGCCGGCGTAGTCGGCGCGGAAGCTCTTTTCAGCCCCATAGTCGGCGCGAAAGGCGTCGACCTCAGCGTGGCTCAGCACCGTGTTCCCGTGGCGCAGCGGCACGACATTGGCGGATCCTGGGTCGGCGGCAAGGATGAAGTTGCGGATGGAATTTTCCATGCTGCGCAGCTTGCCCTGTTCGATGTCCGGATTGACGCCGGCCGCGACGGCTTCGCCGACGCCGGGTGCATGCGCGGTGCGTCCGGTTGGGACACCGGGGTGGGGCGCATGGGCCGCGGCGGCCGCGGCGGCGGCATGAGGATGCGCGCCGGTGCGCGAATCCACCGCTTTTTTCAGCTTCGAAATGTTGCGGAATTGCTCCTGCGCGCGGCCGTACTCGGTCTGCATGATCTCGGTTTGCTGTTCCTCGACCGCGGTGAGGTGCTGGACGGTGATGTCGCCGTCCACGCGGCTCATGATGCTGCCGCCCTGCTGCTGCACGCTGCTGGCAAATTGCTTGATCTGCTGCGCGGTCTGCTGGAACAGCTGGTCGAAGCGGCTGCCGAAGTAGACGTTGTAGGCGGCAATGGTGGAGAGCGCGCGCGGGTGATAGAAGGAATCGCCGAGGCGCTGCTTGATCTCGCGCACCCGCTGGATGACGCCGGAATCCATGAGCTGGTCGAAGTGCCCGTAGTCGTCCACCTCCTGGCGGATGAAGGGAAACTCGCGCACCAGTTGGCGGTGCTCCTCGGGCAGGGCGGCGGATTCCTCGGAGGCGAGGATGGTGTAGATCTCCTCCTCAAATTCCGAGGGCTCCTCCACGTTCATTTCCATCGGGATCTGCTTCTCGTGCGGGACCAGCGAACGATACAGGAAGGTGACGATGAAATCGGTCTTGTCGCGGTCGGGTTCGAAGCGCGACGACTTGCGGACGAAGTGGCGCAACAGGGCCTCGGCGGTTTCCTGGGTGGTGGATTCCTTGAGAGCGTCGCGCACCATGAGAGGCGTGATCGCCAGGTCGAGCAGGTTCAGCCAGCGCTCCAGGCCATGAATGGATTTCTCGACGGCGCCCTCGGCGCCGGCCGCCACGTCGTGCGGTGTGGGCACGGGATGACCGAGAACATCCTCCAGCAGTCCGATGTAGAAAGCATGGACCGCCGCCATGTCGAGCAACTGCTCCACCTGAGTAGGTTGCACCGGATGCTCCTGCTAACGGGATTGGCCGATCGGGGGAGAGGAGAGTCTAGTGCAGAGCCGATGTGGGAGCAAGGGGGAGCCGGAAGTGAAAAGGAAAATCGGGTAATTGGGCAAAGTAGATGCGGAAGTAACTGCGAATCTACTTTGCTCAATTACCCGATTACACAATTTTACTTTTTCATTACTTGCCGCCCAGCACGAGCTTCGCGATGGTCGCCAACTGCATGTTCGACGTGCCCTCGTAGATCTTGCCGATCTTGCAGTCGCGGAAATATTTCTCGACGGGATAATCCTTGGTGAAGCCGTAGCCGCCGTAGATCTCCACCGCCAGCGAACAGACGCGCTCCGCCACCTGCGAGGTGAAGAGCTTGGTCATGGCGGCTTCCTTGACGAAGTTCATGCCGGCGTCCTTCATGCGGGCGGCGTTGTACACCATCAGGCGCGCCGCCTCGATCTCCGTGCCCATCTGCGCCAACTGGAACTGGATGCCCTGGAATTCGGCGATCGGCTTGCCGAATTGCTTCCGTTCCTGCGCGTACTTGAGCGAGTGCTCCCAGGCGCCGCGCGCCACGCCCATCATCTGCGCGCCGATGCCGATGCGGCCTTCGTTCAAGGTCTCGATGGCGATTTTGTAGCCCTTGCCGACTTCGCCGAGCACGTTGGATTTCGGCACAGGGCAATCTTCCAGAATCAATTCGCAGGTGGAGGAGGCGCGGATGCCGAGCTTGTCCTCTTTCTTGCCGACGGTGAAGCCCGCAAAATCTTTCTCGACCAGAAACGCGGTGATCCCTTTGTATCCCGCGCTCGGGTCCACGGTGGCGAGCACGATGAACAGGCCCGCTTCCTTGGCGTTGGTGATCCACAGCTTGCGGCCATTGAGGACGTAGTCGCTGCCCTTGAGTTCAGCTTTCGTGGTCAGCGCAAAAGCGTCGGAGCCGCTGCCGGCTTCGCTGAGCGCGTACGCGCCCACCGTTTCCGCCGCCATTTTCGGCAGGTAGCGCTTTTTCTGATCTTCGTTGCCCCAGCGCAACAGGGCGTTGTTCACCAACGTGTTTTGCACGTCCACCACGACGCCGGCAGAGGCGTCCACGCGCGACAGTTCCTCGACGGCGAGAATAGCTTCGAAGAATGTGCCGGCGCCGCCGCCGAACTGCTCGGGAATCTCGATTCCCATCAAGCCGAGTTGGAAGAACTGGTCAATGAGCGCGTGGTCGAACACGCCTTTCTCGTCCATTTCGCGGGAGAGCGGCGCGACCTTTTCTTCCGCGAACCGGCGGACGTTGTCGCGAAAGAGTTGCTCGTCTTCGGTGAGCGCAAGCAGCGGCGCGGGAGCTTCAGTGCGTGGTGCGGCGACTTCGGGCATGGCGAATCCTTGTAAGAAGAATGACGACAGGTGAACCGAGGATTGTAATACAGCAGTGGCTGGTGATCCGTGGCTTGTGGTCAGCAAAAATCGAGGCAAGTGCGGGTTGGAACGGACGTTCGAATGATCGGGTGATCTCGCGATCTGGTGATCGGGTGATCTGAGCCCCACCCTGGCACCTAGATCGCCAGATCACCCGATCCTGTCAGTCGCCGGTTGCGGCGGCGAGGGGAGTGGAAAGATCGGCGGCGAGCGGGTGAACTTCGGTCGTGACCGCCACGCCGTCGCGATAGGTGACCGTCTTTCCGGAGATGGCGGGCACGCGATCGCCGGGAACCACGATGCCGACCAGGTTCAGCGGATCGGCGGCAGAGATGGTGATGGTCTCGCCTGCGGGTTCGGTGCGGCGCAACGCGCGCAGCGATTCCACCGCCACTGGCAAGGCGTACTGCTCGCCGAGGAAGCCGCTGACGAAGCGCCCGCCGCGAATGTCTCCGCGCGCTTCCATGCGGCGGAAGGCTTGCACCAGTTCGCGCCACTTGGGAAGGATGGCCTCGCGCGCCAGCAGGTCGCGGAAGACCACGCCGTAGCGCGCCAGCAGCATGGCGCAGGTAGCTTCGATCATCTTGTTGCGGTCGGGCTGCTCGACGGGATACAGCATCGACCAGCGTCCGGCGGAGTGACGCGGGCGGGCGGCGCGTCCGCTTCCCTGCCCCGAGCGGCGGCGCGGATCGATCAGCGATCGCAGGTTGTCGAAGCCGTCGGCGGTGACCAGGCCGGCGGCGACCAGTTCCCACAGCCCGGTTTCCACTTCCGATTTCAGCTTGCCGGTGCCGCGCACGATGTCGGCGAAAAATGACGCGCCGCGCTGCCGCAGAAAGGTGAGCACGTCGCGCGCCCCATGGCTCAGGCCGCGCGCTTCCTCCTCGATGGATTCGGGACGTCGCGGCGTCATCCAATCCGCCTCTTCGCGCACGAAAAACGTGATCGGCGCAACGCTGGTGGGAATCACGCGGCGGCGGCCGTCGTGCGTGTCCTCCAGCGTGGCGGGGTGCGGCGAGAGGCGTCCCCAACCGATGGCCCCGGTGAGGCAGAGCTGGTCGAGCTGCTTGGGATCGTAGTCGGAGAGGCGGCGCGCCAGCACATGGCGCTCCCAGGAGTTCGCCGGCACTTCAAAGCCCTGCAACTGCCGCAAGACTTCCAGAAGGCCGCGTTCGCCGGCGAGCTGCGCGCCGGGCGCGACGTGCTGCCAGCGCAGCAGCCAGCGCATGAACTGCGCTTCCGTGACCGGCTCGATCTCTTTGCGCAGCGCGCCCAGCGTCAGGCGATGGATGCGCGCCAGCAGACGACGATCGCACCATTCGACGGTCGATGGTCCCCTCGACTGCGCTCGGGGCAGGCTCTGGTCGATGGTCGTTGGCCGGAAGCTGCCGCGCAAAATTGCGCCTGTGGATTCCAGGCGCAGCAGTGTTTGGTCAACCTCGCTTTCGGAAACTGCAAGCAGGCTTGAGAGCTCCGAAGCCGTCGTCGGCCCGATGTGCTGCATCCAGCCGGTGAGCATCTGGAAAAGCGCGTCCGCGCGCTCAGGCGTAGCTGGAGCGCGCTCGCCCCCGAGCGCGACGGGCTCGGATTCAAATGTCGCTTCGGGATAGACGGCGCGGAATGCAGGCACGCGCTCGGCAGCGAGCCAGAACGTCTTGTCGTTTACGTGAGCAACAGCAGCGCGGCGAGCAACAAGCAGGGAGTCGAGGTGCGGTGCCCAGGAAAAATGCAGGTCCCTCGACTCGGACGCGGCTTGCTCGCCGAGAGTTCCCTCGGCTTCGCCTCGGGATTTCGGCAGCGGGCTCCCGCTTCGCTCACGCCCGCTAAACGCCTCAACCTCGCTCGGGATGACACGGTTTAGGTTTTCGGGTTGTGCATGGTTTTCCGGCAACGCAATCAGCGTGAGCAGCGCGTCGTGCAATTCGTCGGGATCGCGAACGTCGGGCCAGGCTTCCTGTTGCACTTGCGCGATGGCGGCGGGATCAAGACGTCCGACCTCCTGCAAAACGGATTCCGGCAGCACCTGGCGCATCTGCACGGCGCGGGCGCGACGCTCTTCCAGCGGCGCGTCGTCGAGAAAGGCGTACGGGTTCGCGTTCAGGATTTCGTGCGAGAACTGCGAAGGGACGGGCGTGTCCACGGCCAGGCAGCGGATGGAGCCGTCCTGGATGCCGCGCAGCACGGCGCGCAGCCCGTCGAGGTCCATGGCCTCGTGCAGGACGTCCTTCATGACCTCCTTCACCAGCGGATGGTCGGGGATCCGAATGTCGCCGGTGATGTTTTCGCCGCAGGCGGCGACGTCGGGAAACACCGAGGCGAGCAGATCGTCGGCCAGGATGCGCTGCACCTGCGGCGGGACTTTCTTGCCGCCGCGGAAGCGCAGCAGGGCGAGCGCGCGGGTGGCGTCCCAACGGAAGCGAGTGCCGAACACGGGCGCGCCGGTAAGCACCGCCTGCTCCAGCACGCCTTGCACCGTCTCCGGCTGGAGAAAATTGAAAACGTCGGCCAGTGGGAAACTGTGCTGCTCGGCGAGCGCGATGTTGAGGCCGTCGTCGGTAGCCGCGGCCTGCAGTTCAAAATTAAAGCTGCGGCAGAAACGCTTGCGCAGCGCCAGCCCCCACGCTTTATTGATGCGGCCGCCGAAGGGCGCATGAATCACCAACTGCATGCCGCCACCTTCGTCGAAAAAGCGCTCGGCGATGATGGTCTTTTGCGTCGGCACTTCGCCCAGCACGGCGCGTCCGGTGACCAAGTGCCGGATGGCCTGCTCCGAGCCGGCTGCGTCGAGGCCACATTCCTGTTGCAGCCATTCCATGGCGGCTGCGACTTCAGGCGCGCTGGTGGAGAGCGCGACCGGCGAAGTTTTTCCCAGCCGCGCGCTGAGTTCTTCGCGCAGCAGGGCAACGTGTTCGGAAAGCTCGGCGGTGCGTGCCGGAGCTTCGCCCAGCCAGAACGGAATTCCCGGCGGCGCGCCGTGCGCGTCTTCCACCAGCACGCGGCCGGAGGAACTCTCGATGCGGCGAATGCGCCACGAGGTGCTGCCGAGAATGAAGATGTCGCCGGCCATCGATTCGACCGCGAAGTCCTCGTCCACGGTGCCGACCACGGTGCCTTCCGGCGAGGCGACCACGGTGAACAGCGCATTGTCCGGAATCGCACCGCCGCTGGTGATGGCCGCCAGGCGCGCGCCCCGGCGGGCGCGCACGCGTCCGTTGATGCGATCGCGATGGAGAAAAGCGCCGAAGCGGCCGCGGCGCGCCGAAATGCCCTCGGAGAGCATTTCGAGGATGGCGTCGAAATCCTGGCGCGCGAGATTGCGATAGGGATAGGCGCGGCGCATCTGCGCGAAAAGCTCATCCTCGCCGAAACTCCCGCTCTGTTCCTCAACCGTGTCGTTGCCATCGGCCATCGACCATCGACCATCGACCTCCGCGGCGCAAGTTGCCACCAACTGTTGCGCGAGAATGTCGAGCGGCGCGTCGGGAATCAGGATGCGGTCGAGTTCGCCATGCTTGATGGCCCGGATGAGGGCAGAGCATTCGAACAATTCGTCGCGCGTGGTGACGAACAGGCGGCCCTTGGGAATCGCGCCACGCCAGTGGCCGGCGCGTCCGACACGTTGCAGGGCGACGGCGATGGACCGCGGCGAGCCGATCTGAATCACCAGATCGATGGCGCCGATGTCAATCCCGAGCTGCAGGGATGCGGTCGCCACCAGCACCTTGAGTTCGCCGTTCTTGAGCTTGTGTTCGGCGGTCAGGCGCAGCTTGCGCGACAAGCTTCCATGGTGCGCGGCAACGGCTTCCGCGCCCAATTTTTCCGCCAGATGATGCGCCACGCGCTCCGCCATGCGCCGCGTGTTCACGAACACCAGCGTGGAACGGTGCTGGCGAACCAGCTCGGCTATGCGTTCGTAGATCTCGTCCCACATTTCGTTGGACGCCACCGCGCCGAGTTCGATGCCGGGGACCTCGATCCGCAAGTCCATGGCGCGGCGGTGACCGACGTCCACGATGGCCGGATCGCCTCGGCCGCTTCCGGTCAGGAAGTGCGCGATTTCATGGATCGGCTTTTGCGTCGCCGAGAGCCCGATGCGCACCGGCGCCTGGCGTCCAGCGCTTTCGACCAGGGCATCGAGACGTTCCAGCGAAAGCGCCAGGTGCGAGCCGCGCTTGTCGCCCGCGACGGCGTGGATTTCATCCACGATCATGGTGTCCACGTCGCGCAGGATGCGCCGGCTCTTTTCCGCCGTCAGCAGGATGTAGAGCGATTCCGGCGTGGTGACCAGGATGTGCGGCGGGCGCTTCAGCATGGCGCGGCGCTCGTGCATGAGCGTGTCGCCGGTGCGAACGGCGGTGCGGATTTCCGGCATCAGCAGTCCGCGCTCGGCCGCCAGTTGAAGAATTTCCCCCAGTGGCACTTCGAGATTTTTCTGGATGTCGTTGCCCAGCGCCTTCAGCGGCGAGACATAGAGCACCTCGGTGCGGTTTTGGAGGTCGCCGGCGAGTGCCTGCCGGACGAGGCGATCAATGCAGGCGAGGAATGCAGCCAGCGTTTTGCCCGACCCGGTGGGCGCGGCAATCAGCGTGGCATGCCGCGCCAGGATGTGCGGCCAGCCCTGTTCCTGCGGCTCCGTCGGACTGCCGAACTTCGCCAGGAACCAGTCGCGGACGACAGGATGGGCCCAGGCCAGCGCGTTGTCACCCCGGGAGGACATTCCGGTCATTGTAAGTTAAATTTCTTGGTTTCGCCAATTGTTCGCCTGGTAAACAGTCCGTGGTCACGAGACCCGAGTCGCGAGCCTGGAACTCAGGACCCGGGGCTCGGGACTACGGCAGCACGCTAGAATGAGAATGTGCCGACGCTTAAAGACATCATCCGCTGCCCCAAGTGCGGTGGCGCCGAGATCGTCTATTCGTGCGAGCCGAAGTGCTGCTTCAACCACGTATGCGCCGATTGCCGCAGCACGTTCGAGATCAACACCGTAAAGACGGGGCAGACAGTGACCGCAACCACGACAGTGGTGGAACCCGAGTCCGGCGAGCCGACCACCTGCTGCGCGTCGTGCGAGAGCTTGCGGGTCGCAGTGCTGAGTTCCGAGAACAACATGACGCTGCTCTGGTGCGGCCAATGCGGCGCGGTGTCGAAGATGGTGATTGAGGAGTTCGTGGCTGGAAGCTTTTAGCTCTCAGCTTTCAGCTCTCAGCTTCAGAGCTGCCTTCCTGCTCGGTACTCAGTACTCGGTACTCGGTACTCGTTTACAATCCCACGCATGTCCGAAGAACGCGCGCGCAAGATCAAGCTGCTGCTGATGGACGTGGACGGCGTCATGACCGACGGCTCGCTGTGGTTCTTTCCTGCTCCCGCCGGAGCGCGACAGGAAACCAAGAGTGCAGCCGGAAAATTCGCTGACGCCGGCGGTTACGCCATCTCCAGCGCCAGCATGGTGGAAGCCAAAGGGTTCAATGCGCACGATGGCACCGGGATTTCGCTGGCGCGCCTGGGCGGGATTAAAACCGGCCTGATCACCAAGCGCATTTCCGACACGGTGGCGCTGCGCGCGCGTGACCTGCGCCTCGACCATGTCCACCAGGGAATCGCCGACAAGCTCACTGTCTTTCACCAAATCCTGCGCCAGGAAAAACTCTCCGCCGAGCAGGCGGCGTACATCGGCGACGACATCATTGACCTGCCGGTGATGCAGCATTGCGGGCTTGCGATTGCGGTGCCGAACTCGCGTGCGGAGGTGCTGCAGGCCGCCCATTTCGTCACCCAACATCCCGGCGGACACGGCGCCGTGCGCGACGCGGTGGAATTCATCCTCAAGGCGCAGGGAAAGCTGCAGCAGGTAATTGACAGCTATCTACAAGGCAGGTCGCCGGAAAAAAAAGACGGGTAAAAAAAATAAGCCCACCGAACGCTAGCTTGGGGCGTGCTGGTTAAGCGTTCGGCGGGCCACCGTTTCCCCTTACTCACCTGTTGCTTTCAGGAGGCACTTGTATAGACGCCACAACGCCGAAAAAGTTGTTTGCAAATTGTAAAGATTTGTCTATTTACAAAACGCCAACGCGCGCCCGCGACCCTTATTGCGGAACCACCGCCGGTTTGCTGTTCATCAGCTCCGCGAAGCGCGGATCTTTCCTAAGCGTGGCAAATTCCTGGTCCTTGTAGACGGAGTCAATTTCCTTGTAGCCGTCTTCCATGGCTTTGCGGAGGTACTCCAGGGAGCGGTCGAGATCGCCGGACTTGGCGTAGATGCGCGCCAGCACGAATGAGTAATAGGCGCGGTCCTCGGGTGAGGACATGTGCGCCGTGATGCCGGTTTGCGACCGGTGCTCGAAAACTTCGGGATCGATCTGCATGGCGCGCGAGTACTCGTTGATGGCCGGGGGAAATTCCTTGAGCGCGAAGTAAGCGGTGCCGAGGTTGCTGTGGAACGACGCATTGTCTTCGCGGATCGCCAGCGCCTTCTGGTACTCGCTCACCGCCTTGCGATAGTTCTTGAGTGCGCCGCGGGGAACCGACTTGCCGGCCCGCTGGGTGACGGTCTGCTGATGGGCGCCGGAAATGTAATACACGGCCCCGCGGTTGTTGTAAGCCTCGGCCAGCTTGGGGTCGAGCTTGATGGCATGATTGAAGCTCTTGATGGCATCTTTGTGACGGCCGAACTGCAGTTCGGTTATGCCGATTTTGTTCCACAGGCCGGCGCTGGGAGCTTTCTTGATCGCAGCGCGGTAGTAATCAATCGCATCAGCATAGGACTTCTCGGCGCGAAGCTTGTCGGCCTGGATCTCCAACTCTGTTGCGCTTGCCGAATGAGGTGGCGGACCGACGCGCGCGGGCCGCGGTGCCGCTTCTTCCATGGCCGGCGGATTCTGTGTCGCGGTGGGTGGAGTCTGTGCCGCCGATGCACCCAGGAAAATGGTGAGGGTCGCAATCGAGAGCAGCGCCGTATGACGGTTCATGGCGAATCCTCCCTGCACCGAGCACGGGTCGGACCCCTTGCTCCCCGACTCAGTGCGGTTTGTTGCCGCCGTCCTTCTGCGCTGGCGGTGGGGGCGGCTTGTCGTCGCCTTTGAAGATACCTACTATTTTGCCGAAAAACCCCTTCTTTTTGTCTTTCGAATCCTGGGAGGCCGGCTCCGAACCGGTTGCCGGCGCGGGCATCGCGGGGCGCACGGTGGTGCTGGTGGCGCCAATGATGGGCGGCGGCGGCGTGGCAGCGGGACCGAAGATGCGCGTCAGGATGCCGCGATGTTCGCCCATGGCCTGGTCGCAACTGTCCTTGGGCTCGGTGCCGGCAATGAAGGCCACGGTGTAGGTGTCCGGGCAAGCCTCGGTCGCCAGGCGGTTGGTGGCCTTATCGAGCCGAACATCCACCACGCCGGCCGGCTCCTGGAACGCCTGCGCGTCCCTGTAAGCGGGCAGCTTGACGGCGCGCTTCATGAACTCGGCCCAGATGGGCGCGGCCGTACTCGATCCGCTCAGGCGGAGATCGCTGTAGTCGTCGTACCCGACCCATACGATGCACAGCAGGTTGCTGGTATATCCGGCAAACCAGCCGTCATGCGAGGTCCCGGTTTTTCCCGCCGCGGGCGCGCTGAAGCCCAGGCCGCGGACGCCGGCCGCGGTGCCGTTGTTGATCACGCCTTCCATCATCGTGGTCATGACGTAGGCCACGCGCGGGTCGAGCACCGGGGTGCGCTCCGCCTGGAAATTTTCCACCAGTTCGCCGTGAGCGTCGCGCACCGAGCTGGCCAGCATCGGCGAGACGCGCACGCCCAAATTGGCGAATACGGTGTAGGCGCCGGCGATATCGAGCGGGGTAGCGTCATAGGCGCCCAGCGCCATCGCGGGCGTCGGTTGCACCGACTTGATGCCGGCGGCGCGCGCCAGCGCCGCCACTTTGTCGTATCCCACCTGCTCCGCCAGCTTCACCGTCGCGTTGTTCAGCGACTGCGCCAGCGCGAAGCGCGCGGAGACCACGCCGTGGTACTCGTCCTTGTAGTTGCGCGGCTCGTAAATCTGGTCGCCATAGGTGTAGGTGCCGGGCGAATCGTCAATCAGCGACGCGGGAGTGATCGCATTTCCGTCGCCGTTGAGGGCGGTGTTGACGGCCGCGGCATAGACGAACGGCTTGAACACGGAACCGGTGGGGCGCCGCGCCACCGCATGATCCAACTGGCTGAATCCGTAATTACGGCCGCCGACCAGCGCCAGCACGTCGCCGCTGTGCGGATCAATCGCAACCAGCGCGACCTGCGGCATCGGGCCGGGAACGACCTTCACCTCGGTCTTGGCATTCTTGCCGCTGCCGACCTTGATCCGGCGCGTGCGCAGCTTTTCCACCTGCGCGTCCACCTGCTTGATCCCTAGCTGCACCGCCTCGGCGGCCGCTTTCTGCAGGTCGGGATCGAGCGTCGTATAGATCCGGTAGGAGTTCTCGCTCAGGTCGCGTTCGCTATAGCGGCTGAGCATGCTGTCCTTCACCAGGTCCACGAAGTACGGCGCATCGCTGGCCTCCACATTCGGGGGCGCAAGCTTGAGCGCCGCCGCCTTGGCTAAATCCGACTGGGCGCGGGAGATGCCGCCGGTCTCCACCATGGCCTCCAGCACCAGGTTGCGCCGTTCCAGAGCGCGCTCGGGATGCCGGTACGGTGAAAGATAGCTGGGACGCTGGACCAAGCCGGCCAGCAGCGCGGCTTCCGGCAGGCTGAGGCTCTGGATGTCTTTATTGAAGTAGGAGCGCGAGGCCTCGGCAAAACCGGTGATGGTGTACGAGCCGCGCTGGCCAAGGTCCACCTGGTTGGCGTAGAGCGAGAAGATCTGCTCCTTCGAGAGCTTCTGCTCGAGCTCGATGGCGATCAGCATTTCGGTCAGCTTGCGCTTGATGGTCTTCTCCGGAGTGAGGAAGAACATGCGCGAGACCTGCATGGTGATGGTGGACCCGCCCTGCCGGCGCGCGCCGCCCTGGCGCACGTCAACCCACGCCGCCTGCATGAAGCGCCAGTAGTTCACGCCGTTGTGCTGGAAGAAACGGCGGTCTTCGACCGACGTCACCGCGTCCACCAGCACCTTGGGGATGTCCTTGTAGTCCACCAGTTGGCGCTTGAAGCGCTGTTCGGTGTCCACCGCCGTGATCATCGTGGGTTCCAGCTCGTACGCGGAAAGATCGCGGCCGTTGGAGCCTCCGGTGCCGACAATGCGCTCAATCTTGCCGCCGGACTCGCGCACCACCGCGCCGTCCTGGTTGTGGTAGGACTCGGGTCCGGGATGGATCTCGATGCCGCGCGCGAGCAGCCGGTAGCTGCCGATGCCGCTGGACTTGTCGGCGTCCACGTAGCCGGCACGGCGCAACTGGCTGGCGATTTCTCCCGGGGTAATGCCCTCGCCGACCCAGATGCTGGCCGGACGAGCGTAGATTTTCGTCGCGTTGGTGAAAATCTGGCCGTGCAGGCGGCGGTTGATGATCCTCTCGTACTTGACGTAATAGCCGACGAATACGCCCAGCACGACCAGCGTCACCACCAGAAAAAACGCTGAGGCGACCCGCGTTACCGGATCGGATAGGCTGAAACGGCTGACCAGGGAGGGCGACGAGGAACGCGCACCCCTGGCGGGGGCCTTGGCCCGCGGAATTTTAAGCTTAATGGCCACTATGAAGCCCTGCGCTCGGTCGGTTTCCTTCCATGATGCCGGCCGCCACTGCTTCACCTGATTCAGACGGCGGCGCGGCCAAAAACGTTATCCAGCCGCTGCCACGAACGAAGGGCAAGGAGATTCGTGGACTCCAGGCCAGAATCTGCGGTTATTGTAAATCATCGCCGCCGCCGATGAGATGGGGTGTCCAGCCAGTGGTCGTGAGTCGGTAGTAACAATCGCTGCTCGCCGGGACGGGCCGCGGACGAGGTTCGGCTAGTAACTCTTGTTTTTCGAGGAAGGATGGAATTTCAGGTCCACCGGGTACCCAGGCAAGTCCACGTGCACCGTGTAATCGAGCCAGATCGCCACCGATTGGCCGTCGCGCTCCACGTTAACCTGTTCGCGAGTGACGGGAATATCCAGTTCTTTGCACTTTTTCCAGATGGTGTCGCGCATTTCCTCGACCGATTTTGGGGTATAGGTGTTCATGCGCGCCTCGTCGGTGATCGCGTCCTGAAGCTGATAATTGTTGTAATACGGCGGAACCAGCTTCCACACCGAGACCACAACGGCGACGATGAATACGATCCCAAATATCGCCCGAAGAGCTTTCATTCCCTATGTCCCCCTCCGGTCAGTGGTGGACCTGGCTATTCCGGAGCATCTTTTCAAGGATGTCAATAATTTCCGGGATACTAGCATCCTGAGACTTGCGTGTCGAGCGGTGGAACACCTCAACTTTGCCCTCCGCCAGCTTCTTGCCGATGGTGATGCGGAACGGTATGCCGACCAGGTCGGCATCCTTGAATTTGACTCCCGGACGCTCGTCGCGATCGTCGAGCAGCACGTCGAAGCCGGCGGCCTGGAGCTGGTGCGCGATCTCCCCCGCGGCGGAAAGCAGCTTGGCGTCCGACACATTGGTGGGCGTGACCACCACTTCGAACGGCGCAATCTGCGGCGGCAGGAAGAAGCCGTCGTTGTCATGATTTTCCTCGATGGCCGCGGTCAGAATGCGCTCGATGCCGATCCCGTAGCTGCCCATGATGGGGGTGACTTCCTTGCCGTCCTTGTCGAGCACGCGCGCGCCCATCGATTCCGAGTACTTGTAGCCGAGCTTGAAGATGTGCCCGATCTCCACCGCCTTGGCCACCTTGAGCGCCGTGCCGCAGTTGGGACAGGCTTCGCCAGGCTCAACCGCACGCAGATCGGCCCACATCTCGTCGGAGACAGGAAAATCCCGCTGCGGCGTGACGTTGCGCAGGTGGTAGTCCTGCTTGTTGGCGCCGGCAATCAGGTTCTTGCGGCCCAGCAGCGCGCGCTCCACCAGCACCTTGGCCTTGATTCCCTTGTAAGCCCAATTTTCCGATCCGAGAGGGCCGAGAAATCCGGCGGGCGAACCAAACACAGCCTCGATTTCCTCCGGGTGCATGGGACGAAAGTCGGTGGTGCCGAGCGCGCCGGATAATTTCGCTTCATTGAGCGAGTGGTCGCCCCGCAGGAAGGCAACCACCGGGATCTCGCGTGGCTTGCCGCCTTCAGCGTCGGTCGCCATCAGCGCCAGCGTCTTCATCTTGTTCTTGGGCGAAACGCCGAGAAACCTGGCGACCTCCTCGATGGTTTTCATGCCCGGCGTGTGCACCGGCGTAGGCTTGCCGTCGCCCACGTCGGGATAATCTTCCACCGCATCCAGCCGCGAGGTCGCCTTCTCCAGGTTCGCCGCGTACTTGCAGCTCGGACAGCTCACCACCAGGTCTTCGCCGGCGTCGGTGTAGACCATGAACTCGTGCGACTGCGAGCCGCCCATCGCCCCCGAGTGCGCTTCCACCACCACGTACTGCAATCCGCAGCGGTCGAAGATGCGGCAGTAGGCGTCGTAGTGCTTCTGATAGGACACGTCGAGTCCCGCCGGATCCAGATCGAAGGAGTACGAATCCTTCATGGTGAATTGCCGGACGCGCAGCAGGCCCGACTTGGGGCGGGGCTCGTCACGAAACTTGGACTGGATCTGGTACCAGATCTGCGGAAGCTGCTTGTAGCTGCGCAGTTCGCGGCGCGCGATCGTGGTCATGACCTCTTCTTCCGTCATGCCCAGGCAGAGGTCGGCGCCCTTGCGGTCCTTCAGGCGAAACATGTTGTCGCCCATCGCCTGCCAGCGCCCGCTCTCCTGCCAGATTTCCGCCGGATGCAGCGCCGGCAGATTGAATTCCTGCCCGATCTTGTCCATCTCTTCGCGCACGATCTGCGTGATCTTGAGCATGGCGCGCTGCCCGAGAAAGAGGTGCGAGTAAATTCCGGCGGCGAGTTGGCGCACGTAGCCCGCGCGCAGCAGGTACTTGTGGCTGGCGACCTCGGCGTCGGCCGGGGCTTCGCGCAGCGTCGGGATGAATAATTGCGACCAGCGATACATGTCAGGACGGTCCTTCTTCCAGAGTTTTTCATTGTAAATGACCCTCCCGCCGACGGTATGATTTCGCCTTATGGGAATCTTGCTCGCATGCGCACTGGCGCCGCAGAGAGTCCATTTCAACAATCCGCCATGGCTGTTCTGGGCGATGTGGCTAGGCTTCCTTGGCCTGGTCGTGCTCATGCTGTACGCCAAATCGCGGGAGACGAAAAAACGGCGCGATGGCCTGGAGCAGTTCGGGATGGAAAACGGTTTTCTCTTTTCGGAGAAGCCCGACGATGAGCTGGCCGCGCACCTGGCGGAGATTCACTTTAACGTGGCACAGCTGGAATATGCGCCGCACTACAGCAATGTGCTCCAGGGCAGCGCTGGCGGTGGCGACGCGGTCATCGCCGATAGAACCGTCGGTTCCGGGAAAAGCCGGTCCATAACCACCGTCGTTGCCTTCAACTTGAAGTCACCGCTGCCTACGTTCATGGTCTGCGCGGAAAACGTGCTCTGGCGTTTGGCGGACAAGGTCGGATACTCGGACATTGATATAGACGGCGCGCCGGACTTCTCAAAACGATTTTTCCTCCACGGAAAAGACGAGGCGGCAGTGCGCGCGCTGTTCAAGCCGGAAGTGACGCAGGCGTTCGAGCAGTTGGATGCCAAGGTTCATTTCTCCGTCAGCGCATCGGGCCCGTGGCTGGTGGTGTATCGTCCGGGCAGATTGATTCCGGTGCAGCAACTGCGCGATTTTCTGCAGCCGGCGGAGTCTTTGGCAAACGCGTTCCGGCACGCCAGGTCAACCAGCGTGTTTGGGTGAATCGCGATCACCCGCCGATCACCATGAAGAATGGAATGTTCCAAAAGATGCTGCGCCAGGTGCGGCGTATTCCCCGCGGCAAGGTCGCGACCTATGGCGACGTCGCCTATGCCGCAGGATTCCCCGGCGCGGCGCGCCAGGTCGCGTGGGCACTGCACGCCTCCAGCGGATTGCCGTGGCAGCGCGTGGTCGGCGCCGGCGGCAAAATCCTGCTTACCGGCGAAGCCGCTATGGAACAGCGCTTCCGCCTGGAGAACGAGGGCGTGAAATTTGTGGGCTTGAAGGTGGACATGCGCGCGCACCACTTCAGCTTTTTCGTTAGGTCGAAGACGAGGACGGCGAGGAAGAAGCGGCGGTGAGAGCTGGGCCTTCGGTCTATCGGTCTATCGGTCTATCAGTCTATCGGTCCATGCGTCTATCGGCGGTTTCCGAGTGACCGAAAGACCGATCGACCGACAGACCTATTCCTCGGCGAGGTGCGACAACAGTTCCTTGCCCACCTTCTGCAATTCCCCAAACTGCCGCTGATATTCCACGAACAACCGGTTCAACTCCAGCGAACGGTCGGGCGACAGCTTGGCGCGCAGCATCATGTCGCGCACGTGCACGGGGTTGGGCAGGACTGCGTCTTCCTTGAGCTCCTCGAGGGCGGTGTTGATGTCGTAGTGGTACATGTGGAACTCCCTACAACTCCACCGAGAGACATCCTTCGATGGCTTCGTGCAAATTACGCAGCAATTCCTCGTATGTGTCTCCCTGCGTCGCACATCCAGGAACAGCCGGCACCTCGGCCCAGTACCCGCCCTCTTCGGCCTCGTGAACGATCGCCTTCAGCTTCATAGTTTCTCCGGTCCCTATTAGACCATTTCCGTGCCCCACAAATCATGCAGGTGAATGATGCCTTCCAGCCGGCCGCCGTCGCCCACCACCGCCAGCGACGTGATCTTTTTCTGTTCCATGACGTTCAGCGCAGCGGCGGCGAATTCGTCGGGGCGAATCGTCTTCGGGTCGCGCGTCATGCATTCGCCGGCGGTCAGGTCGAGCACGTCCTTGCCGCGCCGCTCCAGCAGCCGCCGCAGGTCGCCGTCGCTGATGATTCCCAGCAGCTTGTCACCATCGGTGACCGCGGCCACGCCCAGTTGCTTGCGCGACATTTCATAGATCACCTCTGACATCGGCGTCTGCGGCGTCACCCGCGGGATGGCATCGCCGGTGTGCATCAGCCGCGAAACCCGCGCCAGCTTCTTGCCCAGCTTGCCGCCGGGATGCAGGTCGGCAAAATCTTCTTCCTTGAAGCCGCGTTTCTCCGCCAGCGCCACTGCCAGCGCGTCGCCGAGGGCAACCATGGTTGTGGTTGACGCGGTGGGCGCCAGGCCGAGACTGCACGCCTCCTGCGCGACCGAACAGTCGAGCGTGATATCGGCCGCCTGCGCCAGCGTGGAACGCAGTGCGCCGGTCATCGCCACCAGCCTCACGCCGAGCCGCTTGATGTTGGGCACCAGGTTCAGGATCTCTTCCGTGTCGCCGCTCTGCGAGAGCGCCAGCACGACGTCGCCGCGCACGATCATCCCCAGGTCTCCGTGCACGGCTTCCACCGGGTGCATGAACAGCGCCGGCGTGCCGGTGGACGACAGCGTCGCCGCGATCTTGCGCGCCACCAGCCCGCTCTTGCCCATGCCGGTGACCACCACGCGCCCGCCGCAGGAGTACAGGCACTCCACCGCGCCGGCAAACGCCTCCGCCATCGGCCCGGCGAGGCGGTCGGCGAGCGCGTACAAGGCGTCAGCCTCGATGCGGACTACGTTTTCGCCGATCTTGTGCATGAGGAAACGACAAACGACGAGATGTTAGCAGATCACCGCGCCCGTGCCGGTTTCCATTTCTTCAGGAAGGCGATCAGGTCGTCGGGATCCATGTTGCGGGCCGTTCGCAACTCGAAGTTATACCGCATTGCTGCGGGCTGCGGTAACCGCCGTGTGCACGGCTTGCAGTTCCTGCAGCACCGGGCGCAGCCACTTCAGGTCGAGCGCGTTGGCGCCATCGGAGAGCGCGGCGGCGGGATTGTCGTGCACTTCGATGAAAATTCCGTCCACGCCGGCAGCCACCGCGGCGCGCGCCAGGATGGGGATGAACTCGGGCTGGCCGCCGGACTGCGCGTCATTCCCCGCCGACGGCAGTTGCACGGAATGCGTCGCGTCAAACACCACCGGCGCGAACTGGCGCATGATGGGTAGCGAGCGCATGTCCACCACCAGGTTGTTGTAGCCGAATGACGAGCCGCGCTCGGTGAGCAGCACGCGCTCGTTGCCTGACTCGCGTACCTTCTCCACCGCGTGCCGCATGTCCCACGGCGAAACGAACTGACCTTTCTTGATGTTGACCGCGCGCCCGGATTTCGCGGCGGCGATCAGCAGGTCGGTCTGGCGGCAGAGGAACGCGGGAATCTGCACCACTTCCACGTATTCCGCGACTTCGGCCACGTCGTGCACGTCGTGCACGTCGGTGAGCACTGGCACGTGCACGGTGTCGGCCACCTTGCGCAGGATCGCCAGCCCTTCCTTCATGCCCGGGCCGCGATAGCTTTTCACCGATGTGCGGTTTGCCTTGTCGTAGCTGGCTTTGAAGATGTAGGGCATCTTGAGCGCGCGCGCCACGCCGGCAACGCACTCGGCGATCTTGAGGGCGTGCTCTTCCGACTCAATGACGCACGGCCCGGCGATGAGAAACAGCCCGCCGTCGCCAATCGCCACATCGCCGACTTTGAAGGAAGAAGACATTTTGCCGCAGATTAACGCAGATCAACGCGGATTATACCGGGTGGCGCAGGGCTTCAGCCCTGCGATCCCGAGGTCCAGAACAAATCCGGCTTTAGCCGCTGAGGGACTTCGCTTCATGTACCTCAGGGGCTAAAGCCCACTCGGTGCCGCTGCTGGACATCAGGCCTGAAGGCCTGCTCCACCCGATTCGGCCACTAGGACCTCGTGACCTTCTCCGGCCTCAAAAACATCTCCACTTCCGCCGCGCTCCTCTGCTCGCGCCGCCGCTGCCGGTTTTCGTACGACGCCTTGATGAACGACACAAACAGCGGATGCGGCTCCAGCGGCTTCGACTTGAACTCAGGATGGAACTGGCAGCCGAGGAAGTACGGATGCTCCTCCTGCGGCAGCTCGACGATCTCAACGTAGGTGCCATCCGGCGTGATCCCGGTCACGCGCAGGCCGGCCGAACACATCTGTTCACGATATTCCTGGTTGAACTCGTAGCGATGCCGGTGGCGCTCGCTGATTTCCTCCGCGCCATAGGCCTGCGCCGCCAGCGAGCCCGGCTCCAGCTTGCAGATCCACGCGCCCAGGCGCATGGTGCCGCCCAATTCCTCGACGCCGCGCAGTTCGCGCAACTTGTAGATGATGCGGTGCGGCGTGGCGGGATCGAACTCGCTGGAGTTGGCGTTCTCCAGTCCGACCACGTTGCGCGCGAATTCAATGCACGCCGTCTGCATGCCCAGGCAGATGCCGAAGTACGGGACCTTTTGCTCGCGCGCGAAGCGGATGCCGTTCAGCATGCCGGCAATGCCGCGCTTGCCGAAGCCGCCGGGCACCAGGATGCCGTCGTAACTCTCGAGCTGCGATTCGTATTCGGGGCCCTTGGTCTCCAGCCCCTCGGCTTCGATCCACGACACGTTCAGCTTCAAATTCTGCGACAGCGCGCCGTGCACCAGCGCTTCCTTCAGCGACTTGTACGAGTCTTCGTACTCCACGTACTTGCCGACCAGGGCGATCGAAACCTCGTCCTTCGGGTTGTTGACCCGGTTCATCAGCTCTTCCCAGCGGCTGATGTCGCGCACCCCGCCGTCAATGTGCAGGTAGCGCAGCACCAGCTTGTCCACGCCCTCGCGCGCGAAGGTCAGCGGCACCTCGTAAATCGAATTGACGTCGATGGCGGTAATCACCGCTTCTTCTTCCACGTTGCAGAACAGCGCGATCTTCTGCTTGATGTCCTTCGACAGGAAGCGGTCGGTGCGGCACAGCAGGATGTCGGGCTGAATGCCGACGCTCAGCAACTCCTTCACCGAGTGTTGCGTCGGCTTGGTCTTCAGTTCGCCGGCGGCGCCGATGAAGGGCACCAGCGTCACATGCACGAACAGCGTCCGTTCGCGCCCCAGGTCCTGGCGCATCTGGCGGATGGCCTCGATGAACGGCAGCGATTCGATATCGCCCACCGTGCCGCCGATCTCGACGATGCACACGTCCACATCCGTCGACACCTTTTTCATCGCCGCCTTAATTTCATTGGTGACGTGCGGGATCACCTGCACCGTCTTGCCCAGGTAATCGCCGCGCCGTTCCTTGGCGATGATCTGCTCGTAAATCTTTCCCGTGGTCCAATTGTTGTCGCGGGTCAGCTTGGCGTGGGTGAAGCGTTCGTAGTGGCCGAGATCGAGGTCGGTCTCCGCGCCGTCGTCGGTGACGAAGACTTCCCCGTGCTGGAACGGCGACATCGTCCCCGGATCCACGTTGAGATAGGGATCGAACTTCTGCAGGTTGACCTTGAGGCCCCGGCTCTCCAGGAGGCATCCGATTGACGCCGCCGCCAGGCCCTTGCCCAACGACGACACCACACCACCGGTCACGAAGATGTACTTAGCCGACATCCGCTTCGACCTCGCGAGCTGAATTTTTGAAGGATACTTCGCCCAGGCCGTGGATGGAGTTTGCCTGGGAACCGCTTGTGGGGTGCACGATCAATTATGCCAGAAAAGGGTGCGAAAAGGAACGCCTCGCAATGCACCAATGTTGGTGCAACCGCAACGCGACTTTCGCGCCTTCCCGTGGTCTAACCATGCAGAGCTTCCGAAGAAAGCGGATAATTTGATCATGCGCTGGCCGGTTTTGTCTCGGGGTCTCGTCGTCGCTTTTGCCCTGGTGGTTTCCCTTTCCTCGCCGGCCCAGCGCACCGGCTCGCCAAAATCCAAGCCGCCGGCCAAGCCCGCTGCGGCGGAGCCTGCCGCCAAGCCTTGCCCCTTCGCCCTGCCTGACAGTCCCTCGCACCGCATCGTGCTCAAGGACGGCAACTACCAGGCGGCGAGCAAGTGCCAGTTGATCGGCGATCGCGTGCACTACATGAGCACCGAGCGCTCCGAGTGGGAAGACCTTCCGACGTCGCTGGTGGATTGGGACGCCACGAACAAGTACGAACTGGGCCAGGTGGAGCCAAAGAAGAGCGCCGAGGCCGCCGCCGTGGACGCCGAGGAAGAGGCCGAGCGCCGGCTGGAAGAGGAGAAGTCTCCGGAGATCAAGCCCGGCCTGCGCCTGCCCTCGCAAGGCGGCATCTTCCTGCTCGACGTTTATCGTGACAACCCGGAACTGATCGAACTGGTGCAAAACGGCGGCCAGCTCAACCAGAACCGCAAGAACAACATCCTGCGCGCCGCTATCAACCCGCTGTCGAAGGCCAAGCAGACGATTGAAATCAAGGGTCCGCGCGCGGCGGTGCAGGCGCACGTTCCGCAACCCGCGATCTATGTCAACATTGACACCGACCAGGACGCCCGCACCGGCCCGGGCGCTCGTGACCTCTCCGACCGCTTCCGCATCGTGCGCGCCACGTCCAGGAAGGATGCGCGCGTCGTCGGCGCCATTGAAGTCGCCGTGTACGGGAAAGTGAGCCAGAAGCAAAATTATGTCCAGACCCGCTCCGAGCCGCTGAACCGCCAGTGGATCAAGGTGGTCCCGGCACAACCACTCGACCCCGGCGAGTACGCACTGGTGGAGATGCTGGGCAAGGACGTCAATATGTATGTCTGGGATTTCGGCGTCAGCCCTTCAGCACCCGAGAACGCCAGCGCCTGGAAGCCTGCGCCGGTCGCCAATACCGGAACTGGCACGCGCGAGAGCCCGGCGCTGAATAAGAGACCGCCGAATGAGTAAGTGGCGAGCGGTCGACAAGGCGTGACATACTCGAATACGAAGATGTTCGCACTACGACGCGCTCATTTCAGCATCTCCCGCATGCTATAATTCACCAACTATTTGCGCCTCAGGAGGCACGCATCGACAAGAAGTTCATTCGCACCAACGACCGCATCCGGGCACGCGAAGTGCGCGTGATTGACGACGAAGGCAAGCAGGTCGGCATCATGCAACCGTACGAAGCGCTCAAGATGGCCCGGGAAAAGAGCCTCGACCTGGTGGAAATCTCCCCCACTGCCCAGCCGCCCGTCGTCCGCATCATGGATTTCGGCAAGTTCCTCTACCAGAAAGAAAAACAGGAACGCGAAGCCAAGAAGCACCAGAAGGTCATCACCGTCAAAGAGGTCAAGTTTCGCATCAACGTGGACGAGCACGATTACCAGACCAAGAAGAACCACGCGGTGCGCTTCCTCGACGACGGTGACAAGGTGAAGGCGACCATCTTTTTCCGCGGCCGCGAAATGACGCGCCAGAGCCTCGGCCGCCAGATCCTGGAGCGGCTGATCACCGATCTGGGCGACAAGGCGATCGTGGAGTTCCGTCCGCGGCAGGAAGGCAACACGCTGCACGCCATCCTGGCGCCGAGCAAGAAAGCTCCGGAACACAAGCCCGCGCCGCCCAAGGCTCAGCAACCGCCGCCGCCGCCCGAGGCGCCCAGCGCGTGAGTCGAATCGGGTAATCGGGTAATTGCGGAATCGGTGAATGGCGTCGAGAGCGGTTGTGACCGTCGCTTCCAATTCCCTCTGTAAAACCTGGTTTGTTACAATAATGAATTCGCGTCTGTGTGCGCGATGATGCAAGGGGACTTATGCCGAAACTGAAGACCCACAGCGGCGCCGCCAAGCGCTTCAAGAAGACCGCCACCGGCAAGGTCAAGCGCGGTCATGCCAAGGCGCGCCACATTCTGACCACTAAGACCACGAAGAAGAAGCGGCACCTCGACCGCGACGTCATCATGGACAAGGCGGACGAGAAAAAAGTAAAGCGGATGATTCCGTACTAAACAGCTATTAGCTTTTAGCAATTAGCTCTTAGCTAGACCTGGGTCATGCGGGATTTACAGCTCAACCTTCAGGTTGGGATTTCACAACGACCCAGAGCCCCGAAGGGGCGGCAGTACATAGCCCGGCACGCAAGTGCCGGGGAAACGGATCGCAACTTGATCCGAGTCCCGTAGGGACGACCGAAACAAGGCGCGTGAAGAGGCCCGGATCTACTCCTTGCCTCCAGCCGCCAAAGAATCCGGCCGAGTGCCGGAACAAAAAAGGAGCTACACATGCCTCGCGTAAAACGCGGCACCAAACGTCGTGCCAAGCGCAAAAAGATTCTTGAGCGCGCCAGCGGTTATTACCTCACAAAATCCAAGCTCTACCGCTCGGCGAAAGAGTCGGTGGAGCGCGCCCTCAAGTTCGCCTACGCCGGACGCCGCCAGAAAAAGCGCCAGTACCGCTCGCTGTGGATCGTGCGCATCGGCGCCGCCGCCAAGCTCAACGGCCTCAGCTACAGCCGCTTCGTCAACGGGCTGAAGAAAGCCGGCGTGGAACTGGACCGCAAGATCCTGGCCGACCTCGCGGTGAACGATCCCGCGGGATTTGCCAAGCTGGTGGACCAGGCGAAAAGCGCGCACGCGGCGTAAGTTGTCGTTCAAAAATCGACCACGGATTTGCACGGATGTTCACGGATTTTTCTGAAATTGTTGTATCCGTGTGAATCCGTGTACATCCGTGGTTAAAGTTTTTCATGTACGCCGTTCCCAAACTCGACAACTACTCGCCCGAGGCGCTCGACAAGGCCGTCAGGGAGTTGACTTCCGCGCTCGAGGTGGAAGCCCGCGCCGTCTCCGACGAGGCCTCGTGGAAAGACTTCCGCGATCGCTGGATGGCGCGCAAGAACGGCGTCCTGACCCAGATCAACGACCTCTGGCTGAAGGCCGCGCCTGGCCCGCAGAAGCGCGAAGTTGGCCGGCGCGTCAACGAGCTGAAGGCCAAAGTTGAAGCAGTAGTTGAAGAAACCCGCGAGCGTGTATCTGGCGTCGCATCGCAAGCGAAGCTCAAATCCGACGCGGTTGACGTCACCTTCCCCGGCATCCGCCATCCCCTTGGCGCCGAGCACCCCATCGTTCGCACCATGAACGACATTGTCGGCGTCTTCAAGGCCATGGGCTACTCGGTTGCCGAAGGCCCGGAGATCGAGACCGACTACTACAACTTCGAGTCGCTCAATTTCCCGCCCAACCACCCGGCGCGCGACATGCAGGACACCATCTTCCTCGCCAGCCAAGATCAGAAACAGGCGCGCGACCGCCTCCTGCTGCGCACGCACACTTCTCCGGTGCAGATTCGCACCATGGAGAAACAGAAGCCACCGGTGCGCGTCGTGATTCCCGGCCGCGTCTATCGCAACGACGCGCCCGATGCCACCCACTCGCCCATGTTCCACCAGGTCGAGGGCCTTGCGGTGGACACCAACATCACGTTTTGCGATCTCAAGGGCTCGCTCGACCACGCCATGAAGTCGCTGTTCGGCTCCTCGGTAAAGACGCGCTTCCGTCCGTCGTTCTTCCCCTTCACCGAACCCAGCGCGGAAGTGCTGATCTCCTGCATTTTCTGCGGCGGCTCGGGATACCAGGGCTCGGCGCGTTGCCCGAATTGCAAGGCCAGCGGCTGGATCGAACTGCTGGGCGCGGGCATGGTGGACCCGGCGCTCTATGGCTTCGTCGGCTACGACCCGGAAAAGTACAGCGGCTTCGCCTTCGGCATGGGCGTGGACCGCATCGCTGCCATGCTCTACGGCGTCACCGACCTGCAATTGTTCTTCAATGGCGACGTGAGATTTTTGGAGCAGTTTGCGTGAAGCACTCGATTGCGGAACTGCGGAACTGCAGAATTGCGGAATTGTTGCTTCGCTTCGCGTTGCGGATTGGCAATTCTACAATTCGGCAGTTCGGCAATTCGGCAATCCAGACCGAGATTCCAACGTGAAGATACTTCCCAACTGGCTGCGCGAATTCGTTGATATCCCGGCGGACGACCGGAAGCTCGGCGACGACCTCACCCTCGCCGGTATCTCCGTCGAGTCCATCGACGGCGAAGGCGCGCGCGCCGTTTTTGACGTGGACTTCACCCCCAACCGCGTAGACGCCATGAACCACTACGGCGTCGCGCGTGACTGCGCCGCGATTTACGACCGCGAGCTCAAACCCCTAATATCTGTCATCCCGAGCGAGCGCGAGCCGCGGGCGAGCGCGAGTCTAGGGACCCCTACTGCACAGTTCAAAATCGAAATCGACGATCCTCACGGCTGCGCCCGTTACACCGCGCGCGTCATCCGCAACGTGAAGATCGCGCCCTCGCCGGAAAAAATCGCGCAGCGCCTGGAACTGCTCGGTTCGCGCGCCATCAACAACGTCGCCGACGCCAGCAACTACGCGCTGCAAGAGATCGGCCACCCCACACACTGCTTCGATCTCGACCTGCTCGAAGGCGGCAAGATCATCGTCCGCCGCGCCCGCCCCGGCGAAAAGTTGAAGACCCTCGACGGCGTGGGCCACGTCCTTCATCCCGATGACCTCGTCATCGCCGACGCCGTCAAGCCGGTTGCGCTTGCCGGCGTCATGGGCGGCTTCGATTCCATGATCACGGAAAAAACCCGCAACGTGCTCATCGAGTCCGCGTGGTTCGATCCGGCGTCCGTTCGCCGCACCGCGCGCCGTCACTCGATGCACACCGACGCTTCGCATCGTTTCGAGCGCGGCGCCGATATCGGCATCACGCCCGCCGCGTGCGCCCGCGTCGCCGAACTCATTCTGCAAACTGGTGGCGGCCAACTCGAAGGCGGGGAATCTGACGCTTACCCGCGCAAGATCGAGCGCCCCACGCTCAAACTCTGCCGCAGCGAAGTCCGCCGCCACCTCGGCCAGGACATTCCTGGTAACGAGATCGCCCGCATTCTTCACCGTCTCGGATTCGGTGTCACACCCGGCCGAGCCGCGGACGCCGAGTTCGCGGTGCAAGTGCCGACTTGGCGCCTCGATGTCGAGCGCGAGATCGATCTCATCGAAGAAATCGCGCGCATCTACGGCTACGACCGCTTCCCCAACACGCTGCCCGGCTTCGTCGGTGGCGTCATCGAATTGCCGGACGCGAAGAAGGAAGTAATAATCCGCGCCTCGCTGCTCGGACTCGGCTACAACGAAGCCGTCTCGCTGACCTTCATCTCGCACGCCGACGCGCAGCGCTTCTCCACCGCCACGCCGGTCGAAATCGCCAACCCGATCAGCGAGGAAGCGTCCGTGATGCGCACGTCCATGGTTCCCAGCATGCTCAACATGCTGGCGTACAACCTGAACCGCGGCAACGCCGGCGTGCGCCTGTTCGAATCCGGCAAAATTTACGAGAGCATGGGCGCGCGCACCGAAGAGCAGCGCCGCCTCTCGATCGGAGCGACCGGCGCGGCCATTCCCGCCAGCGTGCATGCGCCCGGCCGGCCATATTCATTATTCGATCTCAAGGGCGACATCGAAACCCTGCTCGGCGCATTCCAGTTCAACTCGCTCTACTTCGACGCCAGCACGCCCGACTACTACCATCCCGGCCGCTCCGCCCGCGCGGTGATGGACGGCGCCACCGTGGCGCGCTTCGGCCAGCTTCATCCCGAGCTCGCCGCCGAGCGCAAGCTGCGCCTGAGCGCGCAGGAAACTCCCGAGATCTTCATCGCCGAAATTGATCTCGAGCGCCTCTACCGCCACGACCTGCGCAAAATCCGTTATCAGGCGATCCCGCGCTTCCCCGGCGTGGACCGCGATTTCTCCTTCACCTTCGACGACAGTGTCACCTTCGAGCGCATCCGGACCGCCATCTCCGGGCTCAGCATTGCCGAGTTGCGAGCCCTGGCGCCGGTCGAAATCTTCCGCGGCGGCTCGATTCCCTCGGGCAAGTATTCCATGCTTCTGCGCGCCACCTTCCAATCCGCCGAGCGCACGCTGCGCGACGACGAAGTCGCGCTCTGGTCGCAGCAGATCATCAAGGCGCTGGAATCTCTCGGCGGCACACTGCGAACCAGCTAAACACCTATCGCACATTTAACGAAGTGTCATCCTGAGCGAGGCGTCGCCGCTGAAGCCTGCCCTGAGCGAAGTCGAAGGGCGACGCCGAGTCGAAGAGCCTGCCCCGAGCGAAGCCGAGGGGACCCCTACCCTGTTCACGTCACGCGCCTGCATGGAGGCACTTCGGCGTGAACCGTTACCGAGTTCTCTCGAAAACTGCTACATTTCCTTCCACACCGGGGGTGACTCATGTTCTCGCGCAGAAATTTTCTCGGCACACTTGGCCTCGGCGCCACCGCTGCCGCCGCCGGTTTCAGCGGTCTCGAACCCATTGCCTTCGGCGAGCCGCCGCGTGCCTCCGCTCCCGGCGGTCCCATTCTGCTGAACGCCAACGAAAACGCCTACGGCATGTTCCCCAGCGTTGAGCAGGCCGCCGTCGAGGGTCTGCGCCTTGCCAATCGCTATCCGTTCAAGATCTATAACGACGTGGTCGAGCGCATCGCCGCCTACAACAAGATTTCCTCCAAGCAGGTGCTACTCGGCAATGGATCCACCGAAGTGCTGGCCATGGCATCGCGGGCCTTCACCGGCCCCGGACGCAAGCTGATTGTCGCCATCCCGACCTTCGAATCTTCTCTCGCCTACTCGCGCGAGCGCGGCGCGCAGGTCGTCGAGGTTCCGCTGACCGCCAGCTATGCCCACGATCTCGACGCCATGCTCGCCCGCGCCGGCAGCGACACCGGCCTGGTGTACATCTGCAATCCCAATAATCCCACCGCCTCGCTCACGCCCCGGCGCGACCTTGAAGCCTTCCTCCGCAAGCTCCCCGCCGACACCTACGTGCTGATTGACGAGGCCTACCACCACTTCGCCGCCGATTCGCCCGATTACGTTTCCTTCATCGAGAAACCGGTGGACGATCCCCGCGTCATCGTCGCGCGCACGTTTTCGAAAATTTACGGCATGGCCGGACTGCGGCTGGGTTATTCCTTCGCCGCCGAAAAAACCACTAAGCTGCTGCAGTCATGGCAGCTCGAAGATAACGGCAACATGATCGCCCTGCACGTCGGGCTGGCCGCGCTTGCCGACGACATCGCCATGCGCGCCGCCGTCGCCCGCAATGCCGCCGATCGCAAGGAATTCATGCGCCAGGCCGCAGTGCGCAAGCTGCACACTATTCCGTCGTACGCCAATTTCGCCATGGTCGAGACCGGACGTCCCGTCCGCCAGGTCATCCGGCATTTCCACAACGACAACATCGCTGTCGGCCGTCCCTTCCCCCGCATGGAAAACTTTCTCCGCGTCTCCTTCAGCATGCCGGACGATATGGCCGCCTTCTGGCAGACCTGGGACAAGCTGCCGGCGATGGCAAGACAGTAGTTGGTAGTCGGTAGTCGGTAGTTGGTAGTTGGTAGTCGGTAGTCGGTAGTTGGTAGTTGGTAGTTGGCAGCTGGTAATTAGTTGGGCTTGTCATCCCGAGCGCAGCGAGGGATCTGGGTTTTTCCTGGGAGCGCCACTGCCCTTTCGGCGCAAGTTTCAGATCGCCCGATCACCGGATCGCCCGATCACCCGATGCAAGAAATTCACAGCCCCAAACTTCCGCCCTTCGCTATATACTGCCCCGCGTCAACCAAAATTTCCCCCCGAGGCGAGCAGACGAATGTCAGTAAAAGCTGTACGCGAGTTCTCCCCTGAAGTTTCTTCCGACGATTTCCATTCGCTGGAAGAGAAGGTTTACCGCACCATCGAGCTGCTGAAGGCGGCGCGCGTTGCCAAGGCGGCGGCGGAGCGCGACGTTTCGCGCCTGCGCGAGCAACTGGAGTTGCGCGAGGAAGAAATCGAGTCGCTCCGCGGCGAAATGATCGGCCTGCGCAAGGAGCGCGAGGAGGTCCGCAGCCGAGTCGAGAAGATGCTGCGCCAAATTGATGAATTGACGGCGGAAGAATCCGGGGCATAATGGGGCTGAGTACCAACTCAGGTCCCGAATTGTGAGTTTGTCCGCGAACTCTTGGTTGGCTCGCATCTCACAACTCGCTACTCATAACTTTGCGGAGGAACAAGGTTGAATCCCCCCAACGGAAACGTAAACAGCGTCCGCGTGGAAATCTTCGACCAGCCGTATAACCTGCGCGGCACCGATCCCGACTATATTTTCAAGCTCGCCGAATTCGTCGACACCAAGATGCGCGCCGTCGCTGAGCAGACCTCCACCGTCGACTCCCTCCGCCTTGCCGTCCTCGCCGCGCTCAATATTGCCGACGAGTACCAAATCCTCAAGCGCAAGTACGACGGCATCGCCAAGGAGATGAACCAGCGCACCAGTTCCCTGGAAAGCGCCCTCGACGAGGTCCTGCAGGACTCGCGCCGCGCCGGGTAACCTTAGCCACAGAGGACACAGAGGGAGAGCCGTTTCCGGTCTTCGATTGTCCGTTGGTGATTTTCAGAGCCATCGGCCTTTAGCCGATCCAAATTGGTGTCTCCAACGGCCAAAGGCCAACGGCTAACGGCCGAAATCGACGATCGGCAATCGCCAATGCTTCTGTTTTTGTTTCCTCTGTGCCCTCTGTGGCTAATCTAGTGCAAGCCGCATGCCAACTATTTACGTCCAGCCACTTGCCATTTCTCCGCCCTTTCCCCTAGCATCATTTCCTGTAAGCCGGCCTGCAAAGCAGGTGCTGGTGGTAACCGGATTTTGAACCAACACCTCAATGAAGGGAGCTCGACTCGACTTCTGATCCGGTGTGCAATGTTCCGCCATGCGGAAATGCCTAAAGGATTGCGGCGGGTTCCCACCTTGCTGAGCAAGGTTCATTGACGGCCCACCACACGGCCCCGCGGGTCGGCTTTTTTCTATTTTCAACAACCCGCCTTTCTTTCCTGTCACCAATCTCAATTGCGTGTCATCCTGAGCGAGGCGCCGCCCGGTGGAGCCTGCCCTGAGCGAAGTCGAAGGGGCGGCGCCGAGTCGAAGAGCCTGCCCCGAGCGAAGCCGAGGGGACCCCTACTCGACCGACGACTCGCGAATTGTCGCAAGGCTCCTCGGCCCGTTCCGTTACGCCGCCAGGAATCTCGCCCTGCCTGCTAAACTGATTCTTGTTTCCGGCACACCGCCCGGAACATCCAATCATCAGTGTTTCCCCGACTGTTCCATCTCGGCGGTTTCAGCCTTCCCACCTACGGCCTGCTTGTCGCCACCGGCGTGATCGTCGGCCTCGCCATCGCCGCGCGCCTCTCCGAGCGCCAGGGGATTGATCCGGAGAAGGCCTGGAACCTCGGCATCCTGGTCGTTCTCGGCGCCATCGTGGGCGCCAAGCTGCTGCTGATCATCAACGACTTCGGGTACTACTCCCAGCATCCCGGGGAAATCTTCAGCCTCAGCGTGCTCCAGGCCGGCGGAGTCTTCTATGGCGGCGTGCTCACCGGCCTCGCCTTGTCCGTCTGGTACATGCGCAAGAACCACATGCCCTGGCTGCGCACCGCCGACGCCTTCGCGCCTGGCCTGGCGCTCGGCCACGCCATCGGTCGCATCGGATGCTTCGCCGCCGGCTGCTGCTACGGCAAGCCGACCGACCATTGGTGGGGAGTGACTTTCAAGAACCCGCTGGCCCACGCCTGGGTCGGCACGCCGCTCAATGTGCCGCTGGAGCCGACGCAACTGTTCGAGTCGGCCGTGGAACTGGTGAACTTTTTCATCCTCTACTGGCTCATCAAGCGCAAGAAATTTGAAGGCCAGGTGATGGGAACCTACTTGTTCCTCTACGGTGTGGCGCGCTATTTCCTGGAGTTCATCCGCGACGATCCCGACCGCGGCTCCGTCTTCGGCGGCGCCATGAGCGGCACGCAGCTCATCTCCATTTTCCTGGTCATTATCGGCGGCATTCTCTGGCTGCGCCGCGTTCGCCTGCAGCAGCCCGCCACCGTCGCCCGCGCCGCCAGATAATCTCAACCACGGATCTTCGCGGATTTGCACGGATCTGATTTGTTCACCTCCGATCCGTGTACATCCGTGTAAATCCGTGGTTAAGTCTTGTAGATGTCCCAGCAATTCCAAGTCGCCCCCGAGCACGCTGGCAAGCGCCTTGACCATTTCCTTGTCGCCCACCTTGCCGACATCAGCCGCGCCCGCGTCCAGGACCTCATCACGCAGGGGAAGGTCCTGGTGGACGGCAAGCCCGCCAAACCTTCGTTGCGCCTGCGTGGCGGTGAGACCATTGCAGTCCAGGCGCCCGCCCCGCGTCCGCCGCTGCGCGCCACCGCGGAAGCGATTCCCCTCGACATCGCTTACGAAGACGATGACCTCGCGGTGGTCAACAAGCCCGCGGGCATGATGGTCCACGCCGGGGCGGGCTCCACCGAAGACGCGCGCAATCGCGGCACGCTGGTCAACGCGCTGCTGCACCGCTTCGGCGCCCTGTCGGCGGTCGGCGGCGAATTGCGCCCCGGAATCGTGCATCGCCTCGACCGCAACACCAGCGGGCTGATCGTGGTCGCCAAGAACGACCGCGCCCACCGCAAGCTTGCTGAGCAGTTTGCCCGCCGGCAGGTGCGCAAGACCTACATCGCGCTCGTCCACGGCTCGGTGAAGCAGGACAAAGGCACGATTCAGTCCGCCATCAGCCGCGATCGCCTGCGCCGCACCCGCATGACCACCCGCCGCACCGGCGGCCGCGAGGCCGTGTCGCACTACCGGGTTCTCGAGCGCATCGACTCGCCCCGTGGCAAATTCACCCTGCTGGAGGTAAGGATCGAAACCGGGCGCACCCACCAGATCCGCGTGCACCTGTCCTCGCTCGGACATCCGGTGGTCGGCGACACGCTCTACGGCGCGCCGCGCCAGATCCTGCCGCGGGAGAAAACCAAACCGGCGCTGCCCGCGTTATCTCTTCCGAGAAACTTTTTGCATGCTGCTGCCATCGAACTCAAACAGCCTCTCACCGGTGAGCCACTCGTCCTGGAGCGGCCGTTGCCGCCTGAATTAGAGGATTTTCTGCGCCTCCTAAAGCACTAGCACTAGCGGTGTGCGCAGCCGGTGCGAGTTGCAGCTATAATGAAATTTCCCATGAAATACGCATTTCTCAGCGGCGCGCTCGCCCTCTTCATGGCCGCAGGCGCCTCAGCCCAGCAGCAGAATCCGCCGGAGAAGGACCTGCCGTCGGCGCCGTCGGCCAGCATCGCGCCCGCGCAGCCTGCGCCCCCACCCAAGCAAGAGGCTCCCAAGCAGGAACCGGCGAAACCTGCTGAAGCGCCCGCCAAAAGCGAGCCTGCGCTGCAGGATCTGCCCGGCAGCAAGAAGCCGGCGCCGGCCGCCGCCGCGCCGCAACCGGAAGCCGATTCCGCCGACCCGGAGCCATCATCGCCGGTGGCAAGGCAGCAGGCGAAGGGTAGCAACGCGGCGGACAAGGACCTCACCACCGACGAGCGCGGCATTCCGCTGGAGACGATCCGGAAGCGCGTCGACGAAGTCAATGTCGTGTTCACCGTGACCGACAGGCACGGCCACTTCGTCAAGAATCTCAGCAAGAGCGACTTCCGTGTGGTGGACGACAACAAGCCGGCAGTCTCGATTGTGAGCTTCAGCAGCGAGACCAACCTGCCGCTGCGCGTCGGCCTGCTGATTGACTCCAGCAACTCCGTGCGCGACCGATTCCGCTTCGAGCAGGAATCGGCGATCGAGTTCCTCAACCAGATTGTCCGGCCGAAATCGGACCGCGCCTTCGTCATCGGCTTTGACACGACCGCGGAGGTCACGCAGGACTTTACCGACAGCGCCGAACAGCTTTCGCGCGGCGTGCGCATGCTGCGTCCCGGCGGCGGCACGGCGCTCTTTGACGCGGTTTTCTACGCCTGCCGCGACAAGCTGATGAAGGCGCGGACAACGGGTCCGGCGCGCCGGGCCATCATCCTGCTGAGCGACGGCGAAGACAATCAGAGCCGCGTGACCCGCGAGGAAGCCATCGAGATGGCGCAGCGCGCGGAAGTGATCATCTACACCATCAGCACCAATATCAGCGGCATGAAACTGCGCGGCGACAAGGTGCTGGAGCGGCTGGCCGATGCGACCGGCGGACGAGCTTTCTTTCCCTTCAAAATCCAGGACGTGGCCAACGCCTTCTCCGAGATCCAGGACGAGCTGCGCAGCCAGTATCTGCTGGCATACAAGCCTGCGGACTTGAAGCCGGATGGCCGCTATCGCTCCATCGACATCATGGCGGAGAACCACAAGAATCTGCGCGTCCGCGCTCGCAAAGGCTACTTCGCGCCGACGAACTGACCGTTTTGTCGATCGGATATCACCTTTCCCCCCTGGCACCGGAATTCCGCGACTTACCAAGGAAGTGTCCGCCGCCCCATCGGCGCGCCAACAATTGCAGTTTGTCCTTGCGTCCCTGCTGATCTGCGCCGGCCAGGCCGCGGGCCAGCACCCGCACTTGGCATCGGTGGCGGGCTACGGTGTAGATATCTGAGTCTCACTTTGGCGCAGCGAGCCCCTCCGTCTCAAAATGATCCCCTGCCTTTTTGGACAACTCTCGCCGGCTCAATGACTTGCAATCTTGAACTTGTGGCATCCGCGGTGCATCCCTTTGGTTAGGCCTTGTGTGTAGCGGAAGGAGCTGCACCCATGAATGACATGTCGCAAGTCGAATCCGCACGGGCCTTCGCGCGCAGTCTTAACATCCTGCTGAAGTATGTCCGCATGTACGGGCTCGCCCACCAACGCACGCGGAAGCAGGTAGACACCGCGTGGAGCGAACTGGTGAAGGCGGCGGCGCCGGAAACCGGACTGTTGCTGGGCACGGGTGATGGCAAGCTGCTGATCGACGGAATGCCCATGGAAGGGCACTCAGAACGCAGCTTTGCCACCCTGTTGACAACGGCCAACATCGGCAGCCTGCAATTCACCTACGGTATCCAACGCCGCGACCTGGAAAAACTGTTGAACGCATTCCATAGTTGCAAGCCTTCCGAGGTGGGGGCGCACCTGAAGGCCACACTCGGCGACAACGGCGCCATCCGGGTGAATGAAATCCACTTTGTGCCCGAAACGGAATTGGGCATGGCGGAGCAACTGGCGGCCCGGACCCTGGCCGATCGAGTTGACAACATTGTGCCTTGGCTGCACGACCCGGAAAAGCTTTTGCAACTGATCTTGGCGGCGGAGGGTTCCGATAGCAAGGGCGGCGGCGCAGGAGGCGGCGGCGGAAACGGAAGCGGTGAAGGAACCGGCGGCGGATCGGGTAGCGGCGACGGATCGGGCAGGGGTTCGGGCAGCGGCTCAGGAGGCGCGGGCGGCGAATTGTTCGAGGAGGAGTCGGTCACCAAGACCTTGCGCCTGCTGGCCAGCGTGGCCACGCTCCAAGGCAAGGCTAACGCGGAAACGTCGGTGATGCACGAACTGGCGAACGACAAGGATGCCTGCCGCGTGCTGCGCAAAGTCATGTTGTCGCTCCCGGTCGAAGGCGAGGATGAAGGTCCGGGCACGAACACGCTGAAGCGGCTGGCAGAACGGCTGGCGATCCGTTTTGCGATGCAACAATTCGAGCGCGGCAACGTGAAAGTGAATGCCGTGCACGAGATGATGGAGCGCATGGGGCGCGACATCGAAGAGCTGCGCTCGGTGCTCGATTCGCGCGAAGCCAAAATGACCAAGGCGGGCATGGCGGTGGAGTCCTATGCCGACGTGCTCGACCGCAAGTTCTGGGCTTCCATTCCCGAGCAGGGAAAGAAAAGCGTCCTGCTATCGGCGGACATGTGGTGCATCCCGGCGCGCAATATTCGAGCTTACATCGAGGAACTGATCGAGCGTGGCGACCTAAACCTGGCCGACCAGATCCTGAGAAACTGCCTGCGGCAACTGACGAATGAGGAATTCGACGCGCGCCGCAAGGCTTCCGCCATGGTCAGCGAACTGGCCGACCTTTTTGGTAAGGTTGACTCCGACCTGCAGTCGGACGCGCTGCGCCAGGTGGGAATGGGGATCTGTAGTGAAGACTCGCTGGAGATGCAGGCCCTGCTGGGCGCGTCGTACGTGCGCCTGACGCAGGAAGCGGCCCAACAGCGGAACTATCCAGCGGTCATGCAGTCGCAGGTCACGCTGGAGCGGCTGCTGGAATACCGGCCGCGTACGGCGCAGGAGGTACGCCCGCGGGTAACCATGGACAACCGGCTGCGCGGGTTCATCAGCGACGCGGTGCAACAGCCCATCGTGCCCGACGGCCTGGTGCCGCTGCTGGCGCGGGTGCCCCAGGCAGCGGCGCACGAGCTGGCCGTCCAGTTCGCCCAGTGCACGCTGCGCAGCGAGGCGAACCGCTTCGTCGAACTGGCCCAGGGCGTGGGCAAGAATGTCATCGAATGCCTGATTGCCACGATGCGCGCCGGCGCGTCGGGCGAAGTGGTCGGCACGGCCGCGCTGCTGAGCCGGCTGAGGCCGGAGATTGTTGAGCACGAACTGCCGGGCCGGATCAAGGTTTTCGGGCGCCCGCAGCAGGACGCGATTGTGCGCGCGCTGGCGGCCGCCGGCGCAACCCAGCGCGGCCGGCTGCTGCTGGAAATCCTGCCCCAGTTGGACCCGCTGTTGCTGCCGGTAACGGTGGACGAGATCGGATTTGCCGGGGATGCGTCCGCGTCGGGCACGCTGATGGAGATGGCCGCGGGCGAAGGTCTGGCCAAGAATCGCCCCTTGGTGCGATTGAAAGCGATCGAGGCGCTGGGCCGGGTGGGCACGCCGGACGCCACCTCGATGCTGGCGGAAATGCTGGCGCCGCGCGGTCTGTTTAAGTCGCGACGCTCCCGCGAATTGCAGCTTACCGTGGCCCGCGCCCTGGTGAGCATGGATCCGGAACGCACCGATTCGGTGTACGCCCAGGGCGGCATTGGTCCGCAGGAACTGGCGGTGGGCGCGCTGGGAGCGACGGAATCGGATTGGGTGCGTCAGCGGCGGTACCCGCGCGTACAGCCGGCGCATGCCATCAGCGCGCTGGCCATCACGGGCAAGGGAAAGTGTGCTGTGGACGTACAGGCCTTGAGCCTGGGCGGAGGACTGATCGCGTCCGATTCGCGCCTGCCGCGCGGCGGCGAGGCGGTGCTGGAATGGCAGTCCGGCTTACACCGGCTGCGAGGTCATGTGGTGCTGCGGCACCTGGCCAACCGCGAATTGGCCTTCGAAGTCCTGGACATCGACATGGACGGGCGAGGCCGCCTGCGGCGCATGGTCATGGATCACACGCCGGCGGATGTGAGCGCGGTTGCCGCCGGCTGACCTTTGCCGTATGTGATTTGTGATTCGTGATCGGCCAGGCGTGCGCCTGGCTCCACTCCGCGCAAGCGCGCCGAAATGAACCTCAGTTGTTTGGCCGGCCGGTGTGGTGCTCGTCGCGATGCACCACGTGGTGGTCCTCCGCCGCTTCCAGGTGAGTGATCACCTGCGCCCGCACGCCCAGCGCCTTCGGCAGGCTTTCTTCCACCTGGGTGGCGATGGTATGCGCCTCGCCGACCGAAACTTCGTAAGGGAACAAGAGGTGGACCTCGATCATCAGGGTGTAGCCGGTGGTGCGGAAGCGCACGCCGTGGTACTCGACGCCGAGCCGCGCGCACACCTGGTCCAGTTTCTCGCGCAGCTGGCGGCCGGTGTCGGGATCGGAATAGTCCATCAGCCCCTGGGCGGAGCGCCAGACCAGATGTCCGCCGGACCAGACGATGTTGATGGCCACCGCGATGGCGAACAGCGGGTCGAACGGTTTCCATCCCGTGAGCAGGACCAGCGCGAGACCCCCGACAACACCGAAGCTGGTCCAACTGTCGGTCAGCACGTGCTTCCCGTTGGCTTCCAGGATGAGCGAGCGGTTGCGGCGCCCGGTGCGCACCAGGTACCAGCCCAGAAAGGCGTTGATCACCGCCGCGGCGAGCACGAACAGCGCGCCGGCGCCCAGGTTCTGGAGCCGCAGGCCGTGGAGCCACTTGTCAACCGCCGCCCAGATGATGGCAATGGCGGCGATGATGATCATGGCGCCCTCGAATCCGGCGGAGAAAAACGTGATGCGCTCGTAGCCGTAGGGAAAACGATCGTCGGCAGGCTTCGTGCTCAGGTTCAGGCTGAAGGCCGCGAAGCCGACGGCAACCACGTGAATGACCGATTCCGCGGCATCGGAGAGAATCGCGGCCGAGCCGGTGAGCAGGTACGCACCGACTTTCCCGGCCAGCATGACGACCCCAAAAATAAGCGACAGGCGCATGGCGTAGCGCGTGTCGCGCAGGGCTTGTCCGTCAAGGGGCGCGGTCGGCACGGGGCGATTGTAGGTTAGGCACGAGCGCAGCGCACTAAAACGAACATGGAAATCAGTTTCAGTTTCCGGGTTCGGCGGCCGCGCCGCGGCGCGAATTGGCGGCTACGACTCGGGCGCGGCGGGGCTCCCTTCCAGCCCCAACTCCTTGGCAATCCCTTGCATGGCCTCGATGCAGAAGGCGATGTGCTGGTCCAGGTCCACGCCGAGAGCGGCGGCGCCGTTGACGATGTCTTCGCGGCTGACGCTGCGGGCGAACGCCTTGTCCTTCATGCGCTTCTTCACCGATTTGGCTTCCAAGGAGCGGATGGATTTGTCCGGCCGGACGAGGGCGGCGGCGGTGATGAACCCGGCAAGCTCGTCGCAGGCGAACAGCGTCTTTTCCATCGGTGTCTCGCGGGCAACGCCGGTGTAGTCGGCGTGCGACATGACCGCCTTCTTGACCTCGTCGGGCCAGCCGCGCTGGGTAAGGATTTCGTTGCCGCGGTTGGGATGGTCTTCCTGGCTGGGCCAGCGATCGTAATCGAAGTCGTGGATGAGGCCGACGACGCCCCATTTTTCCTCGTCATCGCCGAACTTGCTGGCGTAAGCGCGCATGCAGGCCTCGACCGCGAGGGCGTGCTTGCGCAAGTTTTCCGACTGGGTGAACTCAGTTAGTAAACACCACGCGGACTGACGGTCATACATGGCTTTCTCCCCCGATTCGCCGATATTTCTCCCCTGTTTTCCTCATATTCTTGGATTTCCACAGGTTATCTCGCGGAATTACCCCAAATAGGTCTTGACACACCTTAACACTTGCCCCAGATTATGCACCAAGCTTAGAGCTTGACAAAAGCCCTAAGCTGGCAAGGTGCCCGCTCTGGCATCTCCCACAAGCCTGATGGCCACGACTTTAGCTCCTGTAGATTCCCGGGAAGTGGTGAGATGCGACCGTTGTCAGCTCGTCCAGTTTAGAACCAACAACAACAATTGCCGGCGTTGCAAGACCTCGCTCGACCAGGAAGAGCCCGAGCCTATCCTGGTGCAGCCGGAACCGCAACTGCAGCCGCCGGCGATGCACCGCCATGGCATCCAGGTGGCGCTCGCCATCCGCACCCTGCGGCAGCGCAGCGGGCTGAGCCAACGCCAGCTCGCCCTGCGCATGAGCGTGCCGCGCACCTACGTGTCCAAGATCGAAAACGAAAAGGCGACGCCGACCTTGTCGTCGCTGGAGCGGCTGGCGCGGGCGCTGGAGGTGACCGTGCCCGACCTGATCATGGGCTGCGGCCACGACGAGGAGACCCGCGACCTGATGAAAGACGAGTTCATCTCCGAGTTGGTGCCGTTCCTGTCGAAGCTCAACGGCATGCAGTGGCAGAGCGTGCTGTCGCAGATGCGGGAAATGACCACGCGCCCGCGGCGCACCGCATAACCGATCTCTCCCCCATTTGTTCCGCCGGAGCGTCATGCTCCGGCGTTTTTATTGATGCGGGCATTGCGGGTTACGCCTTACAAGGGATGTCGGCAGGCGGTACAATTACTCTGACACGTGCCACGTGCCAGGTTCTCCAGTTCATTCCTGTAGAGGTACCCCTTGGAAGTCAGTGTGCCTTCCGGACTCGACCGGAAGGAAACAGAGATCTACCGGCAATTGGATCCGCGGCGGCTGCCCCAGCATATCGCCATCATCATGGACGGCAACGGGCGCTGGGCGCGCCAGCGTCATCTGCCGCGGATTGCGGGACATCGCGCCGGCGTGGATGCGGTGCGTTCGACGGTGGAAACCGCCGCCCGCGTCGGCATTCAGTCCTTGACCCTGTACGCCTTCTCCACCGAAAACTGGCAGCGGCGACCGCGCACCGAGGTCGGCTTCCTGATGCGGCTGCTGCGGCAGTATCTTAAGCGGGAACTCCCCACACTGCAGAAGAACAACATTCGCCTGGACTACATTGGGCGGCAGCATGAGCTTCCGCCGGAGGTCCAGGAGCGGATGAACTGGGCGCGCGAGCAGACCTCGCGCAACACCGGGCTGCGGCTCACCCTGGCCCTGAATTACAGCGCGCGGCTGGAGCTGGTGGACGCGTTCCAGGCGATCGCGCAAGCGGCCGCCCAGAACGGCGGACTGGCGCACCTCCAGTGCAGCGAAGAGCTCATCGCCCAGCACCTCTATACCCGAAATCTGCCGGAACTTGATTTTGTGATCCGCACCAGCGGCGAAATGCGCCTCAGCAATTTCCTCCTGTGGCAGGTGGCGTACGCGGAAATTTACGTGACCAACACGCTGTGGCCGGAGTTCCGCGGCGTGCACCTGCTGCAGGCGATCGCCGAATACCAAAAACGCGAGCGCCGTTACGGCGGGCTGGGCAACGGCGGTGAGCACCCCTCCTCAGCCGCGGGCAACGGGAGCCAGCGCGCTCGATGAAGCGTGTCGCCACCGCGGCCGTCCTGATTCCCATCGTTCTCGTCCTGGTGCTGCGCGCGCCGGTGCCGCTGCTGGCGGCGGTGGTGGCCGCGGTCGCCGTCCTCACGCTGCGCGAGTATGTGGACCTGGTCCGCCACTACAACGTCGAGCCATTTCGCAGTCCTCTGTACGTCCTGACAGTCCTGGGATTTGCGGCGCTGGCGGCGCAAACCGGCAGCGATTACCTGATCGCGACGTCGCAGATGCTGTTTGGCATCGCGGTGGCCGTAGTGGGAGTCGCATTCTTGTTTCTTGCGCTGGCGATGCGGCGCGAGCCGCTGTCCACCGGATTCCCCGCCGCAGCGGCGGCGACATTCGGCTTCGTTTACGTCGCGATACCGCTGGCCATGCTGGTGCAATTGCGCCAGCAAGGCTCGGGCGCGTTCCTGATTCTCTACATCCTGATTGTGGTGTGGATGGGCGACACGGTGGCGTACTACACCGGGCGCGCGCTGGGGCGGCACAAGCTGGCGCCACGCGTCAGCCCGGGCAAGACGTGGGAAGGAACCGCTGGGATCGTTGGTCGGCGCGATTGTCTGCGGAACGCTGGTGTTCGCCTACTCGCGTGCAGATCAGCCACGCTCTGATTTCCATCAGACTGCTCACGCCGGGACAAGCGTACCTGCCGCCGGCGATTCCGCCGCTGTGGCATTTTGCCTTGTTGTCGGCTGTGATCAACGTGGCGGCACAGATTGGGGACTTGGCGGAATCGTTGCTCAAGCGCGGGGCCGGGGTGAAGGATTCGGGCACGATTCTTCCCGGGCACGGAGGCATGCTCGACCGCATTGATGCGCTGCTCTTTGCCGCTCCGGTGCTCTGGTATTATGCGGCGTGGCGCGTGCTGGGCTGAGTCGATGGTCTTGGTCGATGGCCGATGGCCTAAGCGGCCGGCTTCCAGAATGCCGACGGCCGACACGCCGACTGCCGATCAGCCATTCATGAAAAATATCGCCATTCTCGGGTCTACGGGTTCGATTGGACGCAGCACGCTGAGCATCATCAGCGCGTATCCCGAGCGATTCTCCGTGGTTGCGCTCGCCGCCGGAAACGATGCCGACGCGCTCTTCCGGCAGGCGCTGCGCTACAAACCGCGCCTGGTTTCCATCGCCAACGAAGAGGATGCGCGCACCATCCGCGACGGACTCGAGATGGCGGGGCTCGACGATATCCAGGTGGTGCACGGGCCCGCGGGCAACGTTGCTGTCTCGACGCATGCGGAAGCGGAATTCGTGGTCAGCGCCATTGTGGGCGTCGCTGGACTGGAAGCGACCTACGAGGCAGTGAGAGCCGGAAAGACACTGGGACTCGCCAACAAGGAAGCCCTGGTGGTCGCCGGCGAATTGATCACCGCGGAAGCCAGGCGCCAGGGCAAGCCGCTGCTGCCCATCGACAGCGAACACAACGCGGTGCACCAATGCATGCGCGGCGGACGCGCCCAGGAGGTGGAGCGCATCTGGCTGACGGCCTCCGGCGGCCCGTTCCTCAACCTGCCGGCATCGGAGTTCGACGGCATCACGCCGGAGCAGGCGCTGAATCACCCGACGTGGAAAATGGGGCCGCGGATCACGATTGATTCGGCCACGCTGATGAACAAGGGATTCGAGGTGATCGAAGCCTGCCGGCTGTTTGGCATGCCGGCGAGCCGCATCGGCGTGATCGTGCATCCGCAGTCCACGATTCATTCCCTGGTGGAATTCGTGGACGGCAGCTTGCTGGCGCAGCTTTCGGTCACCGACATGCGCCTGCCCATCCTGTACGCGCTCACTTATCCGGATCGCATCGGATCGGATTTGCGCTTCCCAGTGCAGGAGCTGCGGACGCTGGACTTCAGCCCGCCCGACCTGGAGCGCTTCCCCTGCCTGCGGCTGGCGTATGAAGCGGCCGAGGCCGGCGGGGCCAAGACGATTGCCCTGAATGCCGCCGATGAGGTCGCCGTGGCCGCTTTCCTGGACCGCAAAATCAGCTTTCCCGATATCCCCCGCATAGTGCAGAGCACAGTTCGTGAAACTGCTGACGTGCATCCCGAATCTATTAGTCAGGTACTGGCGGCCGATGCTGAGGCGCGCCGGTCGGCTTGGGATAAAATTGAATCAAGGAGCGGCAGCCCATCGCCGCATTCCGCCCAAGTAAGCTCATAAAGGACTCCTAAACCACTTGATGGAAAATTTCTTTATCGACCTGGCGGCGGTTGCCGTCGTGCTCGGGATCATGATCATCGTGCACGAGTTCGGGCATTTTGCCGCCGCCAAACTGTTCGACGTGCGGGTGGAGCAGTTCGCCATCGGTTTTGGCAAGCGGCTGTTCGGAATCAAGCACGGCGAGACCGATTACCGTTTCAACGCCCTGCCCTTCGGCGGCTACGTCAAAATGGCGGGCGAAAACCCGCTCGAGGCCCATACCGGCGACCCGCGGGAGTTTCCCTCCAAGCCGCGCTGGCAGAGGTTCATCATCGCCTTCGCCGGGCCATTCGCCAACATCGTGCTCGCCATCGGCTTGCTGACCGGCGTGTTCATGGTCCGCTACGAGCGCCCGGTTTATCTGGGAACAACCGGCAGTGGTGGCCTTTATCGCGCCGGGTTCGCCGGCGCAGAAAGCGGGTATCGAGCCTGGGCGACCTCATCGTGCGCGTGGACGGCGAGCAGAATCCCACCTGGGGAGACGTGCTGCTGAAGGCAGTGCTCAGTCCCGGGCACCCGCTCGACATCGCGGTGCAGCGTGGCAGCGTCATCGCCGAAAAACAGATCGTTCCGCAAGCCGGCGGGGCCGAACGAGATCGGGGAGATGGGCCTGGTCCCCAACCGGCCGATCCAGGTCGGCAAGCTGGATGAATCCATGCCGGCGGCAAAGGCGGGCATGAAGCCGGGCGACATCGTCGCCACGCATCAACGGCAAGCCGGTGCGCTCGATCGAGGTCCTGCTCGTCATGCTGGAGGCGAACAAGGACAATCCAGTCACCGTGGGCGTGGTGCGCAACGGCGTCGAAGATGAATTTGAAGATAACGCCGGTGCTGGCCGACGTCCAGGGAACGAAGCGTTACCGGCTGGGCTTTCTGACCTCCGAACCGATGCGCGCCGACAAGCTTCCTTTCGGCAAGGCGTTCATCAAATCGCTGGAACAGAACAAGAAGAATTCCTTCCTGATCATCGAGCTGGTCGAGAAGATGGTGCAGCGGCAAGGCTTCGGTCAAACAGTTCTCCAGCCCGATCGGAATCGCCCAGGCCTCGGGCGAGCGGCCCGGCAACAGGGCTGGACTCCGCTGCTGCAACTGATGGCGGCCATCAGCCTGAACCTGGCGATCTTCAACCTGTTCCCCTTCCCCATCCTGGATGGCGGGATGATTTTGTTCCTGGCGATCGAAGGCATCCGGCGGCGCGACATCAGCCTGCGTTTGAAGGAGCGTATTTACCAGCTCGCCTTCGTGCTGCTGATCCTGTTCGCCGTGATCGTCATCTACAACGATCTGGCCAAGACGATTCCGAGCCTGCAGCGTTTACCGTGATCGGTTGTCGGTTGTCGGTGGCGGAGCCCAACGGTTCCGCCATTTTGCTTCGATGCTAGAAAGTTATTACTACTTTTCCTCGAGCGTGTCCTTCTGCCAGATACCGGATAGCCTCAGGGACCTCACTCAACCTGTAACGCCTGTCGATGACCGGTGTTACCTTTCCGGCCTTCATGAGCTCGTGCATGATGGTCAGGTCCTCTTTGCTCGATCTCGCCATCAACATGACGAACTTCTGGCTCACGAAAAGTGACAATACAGGCGCTGTCATCAAACGAGCCAGAAGACCGATCATCGACACGCCCAGTACTCCGGCCGCGATGTATATCCCCTTGGGATTTAAGACGCGCCTGCATGCCAACAACGAATGGTTCGCCACGAGGTCGAAAATCAGGTCGTAATGTTGCCCACTTTTGGTGAAATCCTCCTGGGTGTAATCAATGACCCGATCGGCGCCGATGGATCGGACCATGTCCACATTCCTCGTACTGCATACGCCGGTTACATCTGCGCCGAAGGACTTGGCGATCTGCACAGCGAGCGTACCCACGCCTCCCGCCGCACCGTTAATCAAGACCTTCTGCCCCGGCTGAATCCGTCCCTTGTCGCGAAGACCCTGCAATGCGGTGAATGCTGCCACAGGTGCAGAAGCCGCTTGCTCAAATGTCACGCTATTGGGCTTCGTGACCAATGCTGATTCGGAAGTGCACGCATACTCGGCAAAGGCCCCACGGCACGAGCCGAACACCTCGTCGCCTGGTTTGAACTGCGTTACGTTTCTGCCAACCGCTTCAACCTGGCCGGCCACATCAACGCCGGGTCGTGTGATCTTTGGTGTGCGCAGGCCGAACATTAAGCGACCGATGTACGGCGTGCCTCTCATGAGGTGCCAGTCAAGTGGATTGACGGAGGCCGCGCGAACTTTTATCAAAACTTCGTTGTCCTTGGGAACAGGCTTTTCAACGTCGTTGATTTGGACAACGTCCGGTGGCCCGTATCTGGTGTAGACGGCGGCTTTCATGTGCGGATGGACGCCCCCGAATCCTGGGCCTGAAGATTGTCTTGGCTCCCTAGCGATAGCGCTAGGCCAACGAGCATCACAGCGAGGAGTACGAGGTTTACGTAGAATCCGGGTGGCGTTCCGGTCCTGACCATGGGAAGGAACTGCAGAATCAGTTTTCTGCTCAGGTGTTCCAGCAAGAGCAGCGCAAACATGAAGGGAACCATGCTGCGATATCGAACCAACACCAATATACATAGCAGGCAGATCATGAGCTGGGAAAGCCCCCAGATCGCGAACAGAGAAACTACCGCCTGTGCGCCGGCGGACGTGAATGTGCCAAGGGGGATACCGTCGGCGGAACTCGCCACCATGTAGCCGTTGAAGATGCAGTTCAGGCTGATGGCAACCTTGATAAACACGAGCAGGGCAAAGAGCCAGAGCGCCAGCTTGTAACCTCGATACGTATTATCGATGCGCTGGGGAAGAAGCTGGTTGAACATGGCAGTTCCTTTCGTGAAGGAGGAGCGGCTTCCACATGAGGCCTAACGCGCTTTTAGGGCGGCCCTCGCGGCAGCGATCAAGGCGCATTTCGTCATGGAGACACATACGAGGACCCGAGCCCGAGAGTTCCACCTTTCGTTGTAGGTGAAAGTTCGGACAAAGGGCTCTGGTGGCCAGTTGGCGCAAACCGGCCATTTCACTTAATCTACCCGCCCGGCGAACGGCCGACTCCTGGGTAGTCGGCCAACCGGAAATTGGCCGCTTACTTCAGGGTGGGCCGCAGTGCGAGGACAAAGTCTCTATTTGCCGGGTTTGCTTTTGCCGTCGACCGTCGACCAAAGCCCGCCCCGAGCGTAGCCGAGGGGACCGACGACTTGCTACACTCAATAGATGGCAGAAATTCATCGCCGCAAATCTGTGACCGCCAGCGTGGGTGGGGTGCGCGTCGGGTCGGACGCGCCGGTGGTGGTGCAGTCCATGACCAACACCGATACCGCCGACGCGCTTGCCACCGCGCAGCAGGTAGAGTCGCTGGCGCGCGCGGGTTCGGAACTGGTGCGGGTCACAGTCAACAACGATGCCGCCGCCGAAGCGCTGCCCCGCGTTGTGGACCTGCTGGACCGCCGCGGTGTCAACGTCCCCATCGTTGGCGACTTCCACTACAACGGCCATCTGCTGCTCAAGAAATATCCCGCGTGCGCGCGCGCTCTGGCGAAGTACCGCATCAATCCCGGCAACGTCAGCGTGGGGCGCAAGGACGACGACAATTTCCGCACCATGGTCGAGGTCGCGGTCCAGAACCAGAAGCCGGTGCGCATCGGCGTGAACTGGGGATCGCTGGACCAGGCGCTGCTGACGCGCATGATGGACGAGAATTCGCGGCGGGCGGAACCCAGGGAAGCGCGCGCCGTCACCATGGAAGCGATGATCGTGAGCGCGCTCAATTCGGCGGGGCTGGCGGAAAAATACGGCCTGCGGAGCGACCAGGTCATTCTCAGCGCCAAGGTCAGCGGCGTGCAGGACCTGATTGACGTTTATCGCGCGCTCGCCGCTCGTTGCGACTACGCGCTGCACCTGGGTCTGACCGAAGCCGGCATGGGAACCAAAGGCGTGGTGGCTTCGACCGCCGGAATTGGCGTGCTGCTGCAGGAAGGGATCGGCGACACGATTCGCGTTTCACTCACCCCCGCACCGAATGGAGACCGCACCGAGGAGGTCGTGGTCGCGCAGCAGATTCTGCAATCGCTCGGCATCCGAAGTTTCCTGCCGCAGGTAACGGCGTGTCCGGGATGCGGCCGGACGACGAGCACGTTTTTCCAGGAGTTGGCGGACGACATCCAGTCCTACGTCCGGCGGCAGATGCCGGAGTGGAAGCAGCGCTACGAAGGCGTCGAGGAAATGACGCTGGCGGTCATGGGATGCGTGGTCAACGGGCCGGGAGAATCCAAGCACGCCAACATCGGAATCTCGCTGCCGGGAACGTTTGAGGAACCGGTGGCGCCGGTGTTTGTTGACGGGAAACTCGCCACCACCCTGCGCGGCGATCACATCGTCGAGGAGTTCATCCGCCTTCTCGACGACTACGTTGCGTCCCACTACGCGCGTAAGGCGGAAACCACCGTTCCGATCCAATAAGAATTCCCAACCACAGAGACCACGAAGGCCCGAGGGAATACACCAAGGGCATTGGAGGGTTGAATGCCCTCCCTCAAATCTCCGGGTCCTCTGTGGTCAAGAATTTGCGGTCGCCGGATCAGCTGACGATGCCGCCGCCGCGGTGGACGATCAACCCTGCTTTGGCCCCTGGGGCCCGGCACGCTCGGGAGCTTTTCCCAGACTCGGGGGCGTGCAGCGATCGGCTAGAAGCTCAGCAGGGCCGCGCACGCCAGCAGCCAGATGACAAACCCCACAATGTTCAAGGTCAGCCGGATGCCGGTGTTGTCGATGATCCAGTTGTACTTCGCGTCCATAACTTCCTCCGATCCTGTTTCCTTGGACGGTGGATACCGCTTTTGGTTAGCAGGCCGTCCGTCCCATCTGTCTGTTAGTACGGAAGACGAGGGAAGAAGGTTCCGTGTTCGAGATTTTTTTCGTGAAAACAATTGGGAGGAAAGTTGGAAGTGAGAATTAGGAAGTCAGAATGAAGAAGTCGGAAGAGAGAACGCGCGATGGCCATATTGTTTCTCCATTCTGATTCTCAATCTGACTTCTTACTTCTTAGATCGCATACGTGGCTTTCACCATTGGCGGCCAATGCTCTGTAGATCACCGCATTTTTCGTTCTGCGGACCTCTTTGAACCTGGGATTCTCGCCTGGCCACTCACGCCCGACGCCGAGATAGACCAGGATCACTTCGCCGTGGAGGTTGGCCAGAACCTTTTCGAGTACGGACTTGTCGAATGGGTGGTACATGAAGACGACCAGCGGCACCTCAGGAAATTTGTAATCTGCCGCATCGCAACAGAACACCATCGCTCCCGTTACGGCTCGCGCTGCCGTGACTAACTTTGGCGAGTATTCCACTCCGATCACGCGCTGGAACGGGAACTTCTTCGCGATCATCAAGGCTCTGCCCTTGCCGCAACCAACATCAACAAAATGCCAGTCCTCATACCGTATGTCCAGCGAGCGGATCAATTCCTCACAGGCAACCGGGTCACACCCCTGATAGCGCACGCCGCGGGCAAAGTTCCGGCTTCTGGGATTCGTCAGCCAGACGATTCCGTCGGCCCCGTCACCTACGCGGGCGCTGTGGAATCTGGGCAAGCCGCGGGCGGGAATCTCGCAGATGCGGCGGAACACGCGCTGTAGGAGTTGGAGCAGCAAAATCAGCCCTTGCAGCTTTGGTTCAATCAGAGAATATTGGGCCGAGGCTTCCACAGAGTTGGTTTTGCTCTCAAAGCCGCATGAATACCGGCGCTGGCGTCATCATACTCTCACTTCCACCAGGTTCAAATAGGTGGGCCTAATGCTCGATTCTAACTTCCTACAAGAACACCATGGCCACCCACCACACTCCTGCGGGGTGCTGCTCGCTATCGGCGAAACACGCGCCGACGGCAACGCGCGTGATGCTGGTATCGTGGGCCATCCTCACTGCATTGGCCGCCAGCTTCGCCGGGTCCGGCTCGGTGTAAACCACCGCCGCTTGGACGTCCGTCAAATTCAGCGGCGCGCTCGTGTCCAGGCGTCCCTGCTGCGCCATGGCGCACGCCATGCGGCGCAATTGCGGTATGCGCACCACCTGGGCTGCCGGTCTGTTCGCGTGCTGTCGCTCGCGCTGCCAGCCGGCGAGGATCGCGTTTTCCGCTTCGTCAACCGAATATTCCTGGAGGCGATGCGCGAAGTCCTGCGTCACCCAGAAGACATCGCCGCTGCGTACTACGCCGATGCCGACCGTGTTGTATTTCGGGCTGAGGATGTTGGCGCGATGCGGCGGCGACTGCATCAGGCCCTCATGCGCCTCTTGCACGGAAAAGTCGTAGGCAACGTTCTCGGCGTCCCGGTTGAAGCGGAGATTGGTCGCGGCCAGCCGCTTGGGCAGCGGCGGCTCGCCGGGAAACTGGTGCGATAACTGCTTCGCCTTGGCCATCAGCACCGAATGCGCGCGCGCCGCTTGCGTCAGGCGTTCGTCCACTTTCAAGCTGGGCAGCCCGGCACGAGCCCGTTCCAGGTTCAGCATCTGCAACAGTTGTTGCTCCGCCTGGTCGTCAAACTGCTGCGCGACGGCGCTCCAAGCGCTGACGAGAAGAAAAACAAAAAGAAAGTTGCGGATGGTCTTGCTCACGATCATTTGAGATGCAGAAACTCCTTCTGTCCTCCGCGGCACTGGCTCTACAATCAAGCTTCCCCAGGCACAACGGAATCGGATGACCACACTGCTTCTGCTGATCCTCGTTTTCAACGTGGCCGCGCTCGTGCTGCTGGCGGTTATTTTACGCCGCGGCGCACAGGCAGCCGACCCGGGCGCCGCCGTGGCCAAACTCGGCAGCGATATCCTGTCGCTGGAACGCGGGCTTGGGCAAAGCTTCGCGAAATCGGCAGCCGACATGGCGCAGCGCCTGGAACAGACCAAGGGCGACCTGCGGCAGGAGGTTACGGACCGGCTGACCACGGGATTCAAGGAAATTCATGCGTCGCTCGACGAGCACCTCGCCAGCGGGCGCCGCGAACAGGCCATCGGCCTGGCCGGAGCGCGCACCGAACTGACGTCATCGCTGGCAAGCACCACCGCCCAATTGAAGACCGAGTTCGAGGGGCTCAACCGGCGCACCGAGCAAAAGCTGGAGGCAATTCGCGGACAGGTGGACCAGAAGTTGCTCGAGATCAGCGGCCAGGTTCAGCAAAAGCTGACGGAAAACATGAAAGAGGGCTTCGCGCAGTTCGAAAAAGTGCAACAGCACCTGCAAGCCGCCGAAGAACAACTGCGCCAGGTGGGGACGATTGGAAACTCCATCAACGACCTGAATAATCTTCTCAAGCTGCCGCACCTGCGCGGAAAATTCGGTGAGGCCAGCCTGGAACGCCTGCTCGACGACTTCCTGCCCGCAAGCATGTACGCGTTGCAGGCGCCGCTCGGCGATGGCCGCGTGGACGCCGTGATTCACTTCCCGGAAAACAAGGTGCTGCCGATTGACGCAAAGTTCCCGCGCGAACAGGTGCTGCCTCTGTTCGAATCCGGCGACAGCGCTGCCCTGGAAGACGCTCGAGTGCAACTGGTACGCGTGCTGAAGGCGGAAGCGAAACGGATATCCGCCTATATCGCCCCTGAACAGGGCACGATGGAAGTGGCCCTGATGTATCTCCCCAGCGAGACGCTCTATCTGGAGGCGATCCGCAGCAGCGATGCGATGGAAGCGCTGAATAAGGCCAAGGTCTTCCCGGTTTCGCCGAACACGCTTCTGATGATGCTCAATGCCATCGCACTCGCCTACAAGTGGTACCAGGTTGCGGCGCAGTTCGAGGAAACGCGCAAAGAGATCGGCAAGGCGCAGAGCGCGCTGGGTCACTTCCAGAAGCAGTTTGATCACATCGGCAGGAGCCTCGAAAAAGCGCAGGAAGCGTACGAAACCGCAAACCGTCATTTGAAAACTTACACCAAACGCGTGTCGACGCTCAGCGGCGAAGAGGTGCCGGAGCAACTGGAGTTACCCGAGCCACCGCCGCTGTCCAAGGGACCCAGCGGTCAGTAATCAGCACTATTTCGCGAGTCGGCGAAGAGCGACGCGATTTCTGCGCATGACCCGTCGCGTGACTTTGATCTTGTTCTTCACCGAGACAAGTTTTGCGCTCTTCTTTTTCTGCGACATGATTTTAGTGCGGCGGCCGAATGACAGGTTCGGCCGCCCAATTGTTGATGCGCTCCGACTCTAGCCCGCCGCCTGGTTCGTGCCCGCACTGCGCCGGCTCTTGATCTCCGCCAGCAGCTTTTCGATGGCGTCTTCTTTCTCCAGGGCGGCGAACTTGTCGTCCACCGTGTCGCCGGCAAGCTCTGCCTTGGCCTGGCTGACGGCTTCGTCGTGGGCGACGCGCCGCTTCATGCGGTCGAACCCGGCCGCTTTCGAGCTGTCCACCATGTTCGACCGCGCGTCGCTCGCCTTGCCCAGCGCGCGCGCCCGGCGATGCTGCGCGATCAGCATGTCGCACTTGTTCTGCGCCTCCGCCAGCTTTTGATCCAGCTTGCTGAGCGCCGTCTTCAGGTTTTCGACTTGCGCCTTCTGGTCGGACACCTGCTGCGCGAAGCTCTCCGCCAGCTCCTTGTAGCTGATGGAGCGCTCCAGCGCGACGCGCGCCAGGTCGTCCTGCTTTTTGTCCACGGCCAGCTCCGCTTTCCGCACCCACTCGGACGCGGCGTCGTTGTTCTCTTTTTGCTTTTTCTCCAGCAGATGCTGGTCGGCGATGGCGATGGCCACCTGCGTCTTCACCTGCAGGAGCTGGTTCTGCATGTCGAGGATGATCTGCTTGATCATCTTTTCGGGGTCTTCCGCCTTATCAATCAGGTCATTGAGATTGGCGCGGACCAGGGTCGCAACTCGTTCCAGTAATGCCATGACAAACTCCTTTGAGCTATCCGCTCACAGCGATCAGCTTTCCGCTACTGCGGTTCGGCTGGACGTTTGGGGCGGCGCCGCGCGCTGGCCGACAGCACGATGCCCATGACGACGCCGAGCGGAATCCACACCGCAATCTGGCCACTCAGCAGGCCGACCGCCGCCCCCGTCAGAATTCCCGCGATCAGTAAATATGCTCTTTCCATTTCAAACTCCTTTCATCGCGCTTGGTGCCCCACATCTGCCCGCTTTTGGCAGATGTGGGTCGAGTCACACTCGGGACTCGCAACTATTTCCCCGCTCCGGCGCCTTTACCCTTGTCTTCGCCGGGTACATCCGGCTTCGAACCCTTGTCGCCGATCAGCCGCACCTTGCCGAGCAGATCCGACATCTTCATCCCGCTCAGGGTCTCGAACAGCGCCGGCACCTGCGCCGCCATCTGCGCGATGTCGCCGGTGATCTTGTTCATGCCGGCGGAATCGCCATTGCCCGTGCTGACGATGGTGATCTTGTCCACATTCGCCAGCGGCGCCGACAACGCCCTTACGATTTCCGGCAAACCGGTGAGCAGCTTGTCAATCACCGCCGCCTGGTTGTACTCCTGGAAGGCCTCGGCCTTGACGTTCATGGCGCGTGCCTCGGCATCGCCCTTCTTGAAGATGATGTCGGCCTCGGCCTCGCCCTGCTGGCGGATGGAAGACGCCTTGCCTTCCGCCTCCACCGTAAGCCGGGCTTTCTCGGCCGCTGCCAGGGTCTCGATGCGCTGGCGCTCGATCTCCGCCGGCTTGAGCACGGTGGCGATCAGTTCCTTCTCGCGGCGCATGATCTCGGCTTCCTGCACCTTGACCTGCTGCTCCTTCTCCACCTGTTGAATTTTCACCGACTCGGCCACCACCTGTTGCTGCATCACCTGGGTCTGGATCTCGTACGCCTTGTCGGCCTGCGCCTGCTGCTTCTTGCTGGTTTCCTGGTATTGCGCCTGCTTGACGTTGAGGTCGCGTGTGGCCTCGGCCTGCTTGGCTTGCGACAGCGTCTGCGCCAGCACGCGCTCCTGGTCCGCCTGCGCTTCGGCGACGGAGGCTTCGCGCTTCGCGACGGCCCGCCTGATCGCCGTGTCGCGCTCGGCTTCGGCGGCGGCAATGTCGGCATCGCGCTTGATTCTCGCGATGTCGGGCCGGCCCATGTTGGAGATGTAGTCGTTCTTGTCCTTCACTTCCTTGATGGTGAAGGAAATCACTTCCAGGCCCATCTTGTTCATGTCGTCGGCGCAGGTGGAGCGCATGCGCTCCGCCACCATCTCCGGCTGCTTCACGATCTCTTCCACCGTGAGCTGGCCGATGATGCCGCGCAGGTGCCCTTCCATCACCAGCCGGATCAGGCCCTCGCGGATCTGCGGCGTCTTGTTGAGGAACTGCTCCGCGGCGGTGCGAATGGACTCGGGATCCGACCTCACCTTGATCTGCGCCACCGCCTCCACCGTGACCGCGACGCCTTGCTTGGTGTACAGGTCCTGCTGCGGCGCCACGTCGAACGACATCAGCTCCAGCGACAACACCCGGCATTGCTCGATCAGCGGAAACACGATCGAGCCGCCGGCTTTGATGATCCTGCCCTGCTGGCCACGAAAACCGGTGATGACCAGCGCCTCGTTGGGCCCGGCGATGCGATACAGCCGCGTCAGCACTCCAATGATGAAGAGCACGGCCATGATCGCCAGTCCCACCATCACCCATACCCCCGCTGCGATTTGCATATACGCTCCTAAAAAGCAGTTGCTAGTTTCTGGTTGCTAGCCAAACCCGTATCGAGCAATCGACAATCGGCAATGGCTTTGCCGTTACTTGCTGCCGTCCGACATCGACCCGCTCACTCCCGCTTCTTTCGCCATCTCCTCCCAGGGGCGAACGTAGGCGATCCCCTTCTCGTAACGCGTAATCATCACTTCGGTGCCGCGCGCGATCGCCGTCCCGTTCTCGCTGCGTGCGCCGCAGGTGCGGCGTACTCCCTCCTGCGAAAAAATGATTTCCCCGGTGCCGCCCTCGCGAATGCCGCTGCTCACTCGCCCCAGCAGCCCGTCCATGCGGTAGTCGCTGTCGTAGAGCGTGCTGTCGGTGCGCATCAGCACCTTGGCCAGGAACATAAAGACGATGGCCGCGCCGGTGAGACCCGCCATGGCAGCAAAGCCCAGCACCGCCAGCGTGCCCACCTTTCCCCAGGCGGTCAGCAGGTAGCCGGCGCCGCCGAACCAAGCCAGAAACGCCATCGCGTTGGAAAAACTGAAGCCGCCGGGCGCGTGCCCGAAATGCGTGTCCAGGTGAAAGTGGTGGAATACGGGAATGTGAATGTTCCATACGCCTACCACCAAGGACAGCAGGCTGAGAATGAATCCCACCAGGAAACAGAACATGTACACGTCTGCCCAGCTCATAACTCTTGCCTCCCGGCTTGCGTAGTGCGCCTCTCGGATCCCGGTTCCGCCTTTTCCGGCCGCAAGACCTGCAACAAGCGCTCTGCCAGATTCGGCGTATCCAAAATCGCCCCCAGCAGCAGCAGGCACTTGCGGGAATCCTCGTGACGGGCGACGGCCAGCAGCGCCTCGCACACTTCGGGATCGCGGCGAAACTGCTCGGCGCTGTTGATCAGCCACAAGTCCAGCTTGTCCTCCGACGCGCGCAGTTCCGACTGCAGCTCCGTGTGGTAGCCCTCCGGATCGTCCACCAGGTAGCCGGGATGCACGTTGAAGAACTTGGCCAGCAACATGCGGCTGGAGTTGGTCAGGTGCGGGCGCGCGCCGCTTTCAATCTGCGAGAGGTACGACTGGCTGATAGGCTTGCCCAGCCGCTCGCGGATGGCGTCCACGACCTCCTGTTGGGTCATGGCGCGGCCGAATCCGCGCAGCGTGCCCTCGACTTCCCGCAGGTAGCGAATTTTCTCGCCGAGTTTCATATTGCTAATCGCAATATTTATATTGCAATATGTAATATTTGTCAAGAACCTTATTTGCCTTGTTTTCATGGCATTAGCCACTTCCCCAGAAGCTTGTCATTCCGCACAGTCGCATTCGTGTGCACGTGCACCCTGAGGAGTTGTCATTCCGAGCGCAGCGAGGAATCTAGGTTTTTCTTCGCCGCGCGCGAAAACCATGATTCCTCGCAGGGCGCAAGTACCGCACGGAGCCTTTACCAATCTTTACGGAACTTACCTGGAATGAACGTGTTCAACTCATTGGGGCGTGCGACACACGGAGTCGCCGGTGCGCAGCCTTTGGGAAAAAGCGAATCTGAACTGGGTGTGGACCTGGATGGCTTTTTACGGCGGCTCGCTCAGCGTCCTGGCAGCGTATATCGCCTCGACCTTCGCCGCGGCGGCCGCAGAAGCGGCAAAAGAACCAAAATGACAGTTAACAGAATAAGAAGTCAGTTTTATGCAGCCCGTGCAGTCCCAGCTCGGCATTCTGACTTCTTAATTCTTCATTCCTCCGTGTCTCCGTGCCTCCGTGAATGATCAGCGTGTCTAGACTTCGATCAGCACGTCTTCGCCTTCCACTTTCACCGCATACACGGTCACGCGCGCATTGGGACTGACGTCGGCGGCGCCCGTTTTGGGGTCGTACATCCAGCCGTGCCACGGGCAGACGACTTTGCCGTCCAGGATAACGCCCTGCCCCAGCGACCCGCCGCGATGCACGCAGACGTTGTCCATCGCCGCGTACGTGCCGTCAACGTTGGCGATGCAGACGACCTTCTCCCCGAGGGTAAACTCCCGGGCTTCACCGTCGCCCGGCAGGTCGGATTTGCTTGCGATCTTTTTCCACATAGCGATTAGCCATTAGCAATTAGCTATTCACAATCATTACACGAACTCGATTAGCACTGTAACGGGCAAATTAAAGCCCCGGATCGTACTGTCCGGGCCATGCCAAAGTCGGCTGGTTTGGCTAATCGCTAATTGCTAATCGCTAATTGCTATTTCGGTTGCAGCGTCTGCGCAATCATCACCTGGCGCTTGAAGTTCTCCACCATGTTTTCGTCGAGGCGGACTTCGGTGGGCTTCTTGGCCAGCGACATCTGGTCAATCTTGTCCTGCAGCTTGAGCAGCGCGTAGAACAGGTTCTCCGGCCGCGGCGGGCAGCCGATCACGTACACGTCCACCGGCACGATCTTGTCCACGCCCTGCAGCACCGCGTAGGTATTGAACGGCCCGCCGACCGAGGAGCAGGCGCCCATGGAGATCACCCACTTGGGATCGGGCATCTGGTCGTAAATGCGCTTGACCACCGGCGCCATCTTCAGCGTCACCGTGCCGGCGACGATCATCAGATCGCTCTGCCGCGGGCTGGGACGGAACACCTCGCTGCCGAAACGCGCGATGTCGAAGCGCGAGGTGGAGGAGGCGATCATCTCGATGGCGCAGCACGCCAGGCCGAAGGTCATCGGCCAGATCGCCGACTTCCGCGCCCAGTTGAACACGTAATCCACCGTGCTGATGAGGAAGTTCTTTTCGAATTTGTTTTGCAACCAGGAGGACATGGTCCCTCGAAACTCGCTGTCAGCTCTCAGCCTTCAGCTTCAGCTCTCAGCTCTCAGCTTTATTCTCGCTGCCCGTCGAACATCGGGTATGTGACCCCAGTCACACGCCCACGCGGCGGCCCTGCCGGCCGCCCATTAAAGCTTCTCGTAAAAGTCGCACGCCGAACATGAAATGTAGATCCCGCCGGGCACGTTGTGGTCGCGGTCCTTCACCCGCTTCACGATGCGGGTCGGCTTGCCGCACTTGGGGCAATCCGTGCTCTTGGTGGTGTCCATGACCTTCTTGCGGTCGGCGGTCTTTGCGATTTTTGCCATTTACTGTCTCCGAATGCGCCTTAATACTGGATAATTGCGCTGTTTGGGTCGGGATTGATTTTACACTACGGGATTGCCCAGTCTGTCAGTTCGTCAGTATCTCAGTTTGTCAGTGGCGCAACCGGCGCGCCGACGTACTGAAGAACTGTCATACTGAAACACTGACAAACTTTACCGCGAGCCTTCTATGCCACTGAAATACACCCGCTGGAACGACGTCGAGCTCGAGCACCTCAACCCGCAATTGGATCGCCAGATGATCACCGGCGAAAACCTGATGATCGCCCGCGTGCTGCTGAAAAAAGGGGTGATCGTGCCCCAACACAGCCACGAGAACGAGCAGCTCACCTACATCCTGGAGGGCGCGCTCAAATTCTGGATTGACGGCCGCGAGATCGTCGTCCACGCCGGCGAGGTGCTGTGCATCCCGCCCCACATGCCGCACAAGGCGCAGGCCATGGAGGACACCGTGGACCTCGACGTCTTCTACCCGCCGCGCCAGGACTGGCTCTCGAAGACTGACGCTTACCTGCGCCGCACGGAGAATACTCGGCAGCCGGTGTGAGCGGGCCGTCGGTGATCGGCAGGTCACGCGTTCAACATTTGCATTTATGAACAAACGTTCTATCGCGCTTATTGCTGTGGCGATCGCCATCTCTGCCGCTTACGACTTCTATCGTGGCTACCACCACACTCGTTCCATCGTCGGAGGCATCATCGTTGCCGTCCTTGGCTTGTTGTTTGTGGCATGGCTTTGTTGGCTGTTCTCGAACCACCGCAATACTGGTACGTAGCACGGCTGCGTGCTTTCGCTTTTTGCCTTCGACCATTTAGGATTTCTCGTTTGCAGGTAATTGAGGTGCCGCCGTCCGATCACCGACGGCCGAAAGCTAACAGCTATGTCCTTAAAATTCCGCGGCGTTGACTTCCTGGAATTCGACTCCCTGCTTTCCCCCGACGAACTCCTCGTCCGCGACAACACCCGCAAATTCATCGAAGAGAACCTCATCCCCATCATCGAGCAGTGCAACCGTGAGGGCCGGTTCCCGCGCGAACTGGTGAAGCCGATGGCGGATCTCGGGTTCTTCGGCGCCAACCTGAAGGGCTACGGCTGCGCCGAGATGTCGAACGTTGAATACGGCCTGGTCATGCAGGAGATGGAGCGCGGTGACAGCGGCGTCCGCTCCTTCGCCAGCGTGCAGTCGGCGCTGGTCATGTACCCCATCCACACCTTCGGCAGCGACGAGCAGAAAAATCAGTGGCTGCCCGCGCTGCAGAAGGGCGAGGCCATCGGTTGCTTCGGCCTCACCGAGCCCGATGCCGGGTCCAATCCCGCCGCCATGCGCACCCGCGCCCGACGCGACGGCGACAGCTATGTGCTCAACGGCGAGAAGATGTGGATCACCTCCGGCTCGATCGCCCAGGTGGCAGTGATCTGGGCGAAGAATGAGGAGGAAAACGGAAAAGTCCGCGGCTTCCTGGTCGAAACCGACCGCCCCGGTTTCCGCGCCGCCGACGTGCACGGCAAGTGGTCGCTGCGCGCCAGCGTGACCTCCAGCCTGTCACTGCAAGACGTGCGCATCCCCGCCGGCAACCTGCTGCCCACGAGCGACGGCCTGAAATCGCCGCTGATGTGCCTGAACCAGGCGCGCTACGGCATCGCTTGGGGCGCGATCGGCGCGGCCATGGCGTGCTACGACACCGCTCTGCAGTACGCCGGCTTCCGCAAGCAGTTCCACGACCAGCCCATCGCCTCGCACCAGCTCGTCCAGGAAAAGCTGGTGTGGATGATCAACGAGATCACCAAGGCGCAGTTGCTGGCGCTGCAGGTCGGCCGCTTGAAGGACCAGGGCAAAGCACGCCCGCAACACATCTCGATGGCGAAGCGGAACAACGTGTGGATGGCGCTGGAATCCGCCCGCATGGCCCGCGACATCCTCGGCGCCAATGGCATCGCCGACGAGTACCCCGTCTTCCGCCACATGGCCAACCTGGAGTCGGTGAAGACCTACGAAGGCACGCACGACGTCCACACCCTGATCATCGGTAATTCAATCACCGGCATCGACGCCTTCTAAGAAACCCGCAACGGCGCCCCACATCTGCAAGCGGTTGGCAAATGTGGGTCTTGCAAGGGCGATGAGCCTGCTCGTCCCACAACCGGCCGGAATGCCCGTGTGTTGCGGCTTTCCGTGCCTTTGGTAACTTGCGCCACCGCGACCCTGCCCGTAACGTGGTGTTGATATATGTGGGCCGATCCGCGGCTCATGGGTGAGGTGCCATTTTGATTCGGCCTCGTGTCCTGTCCGTCAGTTGCGATCTTCGACTGTTAGCCGCACGCCACCGCCTGCTGGAGCGGGCCGGTTTCGATGTGACCTCGGTCGCCACCACCTTTAGCGCCCTCGATTTGCTGGAAAACCACGCATTCTCCGCTGTCGTGGTCGGCCATTCGTTTTCCTTCACCGAGAAGCAGCTCTTTGCCGCCGATGTGAGCGAACGCTGGCGCATTCCCGTGCTCGTGCTCCGTTCCGGGGATGAGGACTTCGAATGGACCGGCGGCGCTCATTTGGAACTCACCGAAGGAGCTGCGGCGCTGGTTGCGAGCTTGCAGTCGCTGATTGCCGCACGTACCAAGCGCTCTGCCTGAGGACAGGAGCCCCGAGCCACGGCTTCCAAGAAAACCATTTCCAACCTCCTCGATTCCGAAATTTGGATCGCGTCCGGCGGCGCCACCGTGTTCGCTTTGCATGGTTAGAGAACCCGCCATGGCCGAATTTATTCCCGCACAGCGCTATTGACGCGGGTTTGAGCGGAGGCGCATCATTCCCCTTCTTCGCCGCCTCGCAGCAGAACTCGCGGCCGGAGAACGGAACTCATCGTCGCGTGAGGAGGCATTCATGGCTACTACCCAGGTACCTGCCAAGTCGGCCAAGCAATTCGGCGTAAACATCGAGAGCGACCTGGCGCTGGAGTTTCTCCGCGTGGTGGAGAACGCGGCCATCGCCTCGGCGCGCACTATGGGCCAGGGGGAACGCAAGTATTCCGACCATGTCGCCACCGAGGCCATGCGCCGGACCATGGATACCGTTCCGATGAAGGGCACCATCGTCATCGGCGAGGGCGAGCGCGACGAGGCCCCCATGCTCTATATCGGTGAAAAAGTCGGCGCCGAGTTCCGTGACGGCCAGCCCGTGCCCGAGATTGACATCGCCGTCGATCCCCTGGAAGGCACCAACCTGTGCGCCACCGGTTCTCCCGGCGCCATCACCGTGCTCGCTGCCTCGGAGAAAAACGGCCTGCTGAACGCGCCCGACTGCTACATGGAGAAGATCGTGGTCGGGCCGTCATGCCACGGCGCGGTGGACCTGGACGCGCCCGTGGCCGACAACCTCAAGAGCATCGCCCAGCGCCTGGGACGCGACGTCGACGACCTGGTGGTGATCGTGCTCGAACGGCCTCGCCACGAAAAGCTGATCAACGACATTCGCAAGGCGGGCGCGCGCATCAAGCTGATTAGCGATGGCGACCTGTCCGCGGGAATCTCAGCCGCCGTCATCGGCACCGGCGTGCACGCTGTCATGGGTTCGGGCGGCGCGCCCGAGGGCGTGCTCACTGCCGCCGCCATGCGCTGCCTCAACGGCTACATGCTGGGGCGGTTGATCATCGACAAGCCGGCGCTGGAAGAGCGCATCGCGAAAATGGGGATCAAGGACAAGAACAAGATCTATACCGCCGATGAACTGGCGCCCGGCAAGCAGCTCATCTTTGCCGCCACCGGCGTCACCGACGGCGCGCTCATGCGCGGCGTGCGCTTCTTCGGCGAAGGCGTGCGCACCTCGTCGCTGATCTTGACCAGGTCCACCGGCAAGGTCCGCTTCATTGACGCCATCCACCTGGAGAAGAACAAGGATGTGAAGATTCGCTTCTCGTAAAGCGTCGATGGTCGATGGTCGTTGGTCGATGGTCCCCTGGGCTGCTCTCGGGGCAGGCTCGGGTTGATGGCCACAAAAACCAAGACGGCGTCGCGATCGCGGCGCCGTTTCGTTTGTTGTGTCATCCTGAGCGAGGTCCAACGCGCCCCGATTTTGGGCGCGTTGCGACCGAGTCGAAGGACCCCTACACCGCCCAGATCATGGCCCGAGCCAACAGGCACCCCGGCCAAAAACCCGGGTTTTTGTGCGCTCAAAAGGTACATCTTGTGCCTACTGCCTTGCGCCCTCCCTCGCGAGCAACTGTTCCTTGCGCTTCACGCCCCAGCGATACCCGCCGAGCGAGCCGTCGCTGCGCACCACGCGATGGCACGGGACAATCACCGCCACCGGGTTCGACGCGATCGCCCGCGCCACCGCCCGCACCGCCTTGGGCTGCTTCAGCGCCTGCGCGATCTGCGCGTAGCTGCGGGTTTCGCCGCGTGGGATGCGCCGCAGCGTCTCCCAGACCCTTGCCTGAAACGCGCTGCCCCGGATGTCGAGCGGGATGTCGGGGTGCGCGTCACTGCCATTGACGCAGTCCACCACCCGGCTTGCCACGTCTTGCAGCCACGACGCATCCTGGCGCGCGTCCGCGATGGGAAACTCGCGGTGCAGTTCGGCGACCAGCTCGGAATCGGAGTCGCCCAGGCGCACCGCGCAAACGCCGCGCTCCGTGGCTGCCACCAGCACGCGCCCGAGGTTGCAACCGGCCAGCGCGTAGCGGATCTCGGTTCCCGCGCCGCCGCTGCGGTAGGCGCCCGGCGTCATGCCTAGCTGTCCCGCGGCGTGTTCGTACAAGCGGCTGCTGGAGCCATAGCCCGCGGCGTACATCGCCGAGGTCACGTCGTCGCCGCTTTTCAGGCGCGACTTCAAATTGAGCAACCGCCGCACCCGCGCGTACTGCAGCGGCGACACGCCCAGCACCCTTTTAAACGTGCGTTGCAGGTGGAACGCGCTCAACCCGGCTTCGCGGCTCAGCACCGCCAGGCTCACCGGCTCTTCAAGGTGCGCGTCCATGTAGCGGCACAGGCGCTGCACCACTTCGGCATGCGGATCGCGGAAGGCATTCTCACGGGGCCGGCAACGGCGGCAGGCGCGGAATCCGGCGCGCTCGGCCGCCTCCGGCCCGGCGAAGAAGCTGACCTGCTCGCGCCGCGGCCGGCGCGAGGCGCAGGTCGGGCGGCAGTACACGCCGGTGGAGCGCACCGCGTACACGAACAAATACTGGAAGCGGCGGTCGCGCTGCAGCACCGCCTCCCAGAATTCTCCCGGACCAATGTGGCTGGGCATCTTCTCCATGACGTTTCCCATGGAAAGAGATTACGCGGGCATGAACAACGTCGCTATCCGTTTCTTGTGCTCAAAGTATCTGCTGCTGCGTACCAGGTGCTCAACGACTTCACCTTGGCGACTCGGTACTCGGTACTAGGTACTCGGTACTACTTCTTCTCCGGCCCGTAGTTCGGCCTTTGGAAGGGTTCGCGCGCCTGCGGCGGAAACGGCAGCGGAGATCCCTCAAACAACGAGACGAAATTTTCCAGTCGCCGGGTTCCGTCGTGAACCGTGTATTGCCGCGGGACCTTGGACGCGCTATGGCTCCACAGGCTGACCCCGGCGTACGCACCATCCTTGCGAACGATGTAGTACTGCATGTCCACGTAGCGCAGCTTGGCGGGATTGTGCTGGTAGTTCCGGGCGATCCGCTGCAGCGCGTCCAGCCCGGATTCGCGCGGCGACATCCCGTGCCGCATGTTCTCGATCACCGTATGCGCGCCGGCCACGCGGATATTCTCTTCGCCGCTGCCGGTCGCCCCGGCCGAGCCCACATCCTGGTCGGTGTAGGATCCGGCGCCAATGATGGGCGAGTCACCGCAGCGGCCGGGAATCTTCCATGACAGGCCGCACGTCGTGGTCATGCCCGACATCTCCCCCTTGGGCGTGACTGCCGAACAATGAATCGTCCCGTGTGCCGGGAACAGCACGCGATCAATACAGTGCGCCCGCCACGCCGGCGGGATTGCCAGGTCCGCGGCCAGTTCCTCCAGTTCCCTTCTTCGCTTCTCCCACCACGCGGCGCCGGGCGCTGGCGGCGCTTGCACGTCGGGCGGAACTTTGTAATTCGGATCGGACAAGCCCGGCCCCCACCAACTGTCGCGATGACTCTCCTTCCACAGCAACCAGGCTTTCCGCGAGCGCTCGGTGAGAAGCTCGTCTTTCGGGAACCCCATTGCCTTGGCGAACCGGTCGGCGCCTTCCCCCACCAGCATGACATGTCCGGTGTGCTGCATCACCGCCTGCGCCAGCAAGGAAGGGTTCTTCGTCCAGCGCACTCCGCCCACCGCGCCCGCCCGTCGCGTCGGCCCGTGCATGCAGCAGGAATCCAGTTCGACCACGCCTTCCTCGTTGGGTAGCCCGCCCAGCCCGACTGAATCGTCGTTGGGGTCGTCTTCCTGCGTCTTGCCGACTGCAATCACCGCATCCAGCGTGTCGCCGCCGTCGAGCAGCATCTGGTAGCCCTTGTCGATACCGTTCCAACCGTTGCGGCTGGAGATCATCACCGGCTTGCTGGGCGGGCCTCCGACGGCGGACGCCTCGTGCTTCACGGCGGCGTGGCCGTCTTGCTTGTTGACTTCTTGTGCTTCCAGCGTCAGGCCGAGCGAGGCGAGGGTTGCGGTCGCAAGAAAATTCCGGCGGTCCATGGTGGGCTCCAATGCATTTAATGAAAACCCGAAAGGATATTCCGAGCGATTAGCGATTAGCAATTAGCAATTAGCGATTCGCGGTTAGCTATCAGCCTCTCAGCCGATCGATCAGTGGTAATCCGCCAGAATCAGCTAGTTCAACACCGAGGCACACAGACTCGGAGGGCAAGACGATTAGAGGCGATCCCCCCAGTACTCCGGTCGTCTGCTGCTGTGGGCAACGGCCCAGATTGTGACTACGGACTGTTGTTCGGAATAGATGATGGCGAATGGGAATCGCCAGAGCAGAAACCGCCTGGTGTTGTTCTTTCCGGTCGGCCAGCGTTCCGGGGCTTCACCGATTGTGTCGGCGGCTCGATGCAGTTCCTCGATGAAGTCCAGGGCCGCCTTAGGGCTGCGCTTCTGATACCAAGCCACTGCCCTCTTAACATCGGCGATTGCACCCTGGTGGTACTCAACACGCTTAGCGCTCATTCACCATGGCCAAGAGCTCGCGATGCAATTGCTCCCAAGGGACGGTCACAGCTTTGCCCGCTTTCAGATCTCCGATTCTGCGAGCGACTTCGTCATCCCAAGCCTCTTGCACAGACTCATCCGTGCCCTCAAGACTGTCGAGCAGGGTATGGGCTAATGCAGCGCGCTCGTCAACAGAGAGAGCGAGCGCCCGTTTCAGAAGATCGGAAATTTCTGGACTCATAGCATTATTCTACCCCGTGCCAAGTGTGCCATAAATGCGCCTTACGGGCAGTGGGTTTGTTTGTACTCAGCGCCTCCGTGGTCTCGCACGATAGGGTCAAACAAAGCCCTCGGACAGCGACTGCTGCCCGAGGGCTAATTGCTAATCGCTAATTGCTATCCCGCTTTCTTCCCTTCCGTATTCTGATCCGCTCGGAAGCGCAGCACGGCGGCAACCCCGCCCACCGCGGCGAGTTCGGGATTATCCGGAATGTGGATGATTTCGATCCCTTTCCGCATCGCCACGCGCAGCACCGCGTCGGCAACATCGTCCAGGTGCTCCGTCGCCTGCCCGCACACGGCGCAGGTTTCCGTGATATGGCTGTCGAGATGTCCGCAGTTCCCGCACTGGACGGCGCGGCGGGCAAAATCCCGCGCCAGCAGCAGGGTCTGGATCTCGCCCTTCTCCAGCGACCCCAGCACGCGCCGCAGGCCGATGGCGCCGCGTCCGTTGCTTTGTGCTCCCCCGATCGCTTCGCGCACCAGGCCGGCGCGGCGTTGGGAGCGGAACTCGTTGTACAAGGCCTCGGCGCTTTCCCGCACCTGGGCGATGGTTGCCGTCGCCGTGTCAATCGCGAAATGCCCCACGAACCGCTGCCGGACATAGGGGTGCAAACAGGGTTCGATTTCCGGCCAGTTCTCCTCACGGCATCCCACCAGGAACCGCTCGTAGCCGCAATCCTGCAATTCGCGCATGCGTTCCGCCAGGCGCTTGTACCAGTGCAGCGCCTCGTTTTCCACGTGACGCTCGGCGTGCCCGGCATCGTAGCCCGCGAATCCGTCGCTGCGGCCGTGGCGCGGCAACTCGTTGGCGAATTTTTCCCGCTCGGTGATTTCGTCCATCCACAGCTCGAAGAAACGCGCCTTGGTTTTATCGGCTGCCACGATCAGCAGACGCGGCTGCACGTCGGCGATGGCAGTTAGCGGACGCAGGTGGAAACGCCGGCTGACGAACAGGCGCGAACCTGCCAGCCGGGCCGGCAAATCGTATTCGCGCCAGAAATGTTCTTTGCTGGAGGCGAAGACCGCCTTCGCCCGCCCGCCGTTGCCGTGCAGCCGCTCCGCCATGTCGAGGATCTTTTGCAGGTCTTCGCGCGTGCTGCCGTTCTTGCCGTTCCTTTCCGATTCGCGGAGAGCGTTGCGCACCAGGTCCTTCACCAGGATCAGCTCTTCCCGGTGCGATTTGTCTTTGGGAGTGGACGGTTGATAGTAAAAACTCAGGGCGCTACCTTCCGGGGACTCAAATCCGGCTAGTTCACGAATGTTTTCACGCGTGATCATGCACTACTCCTGAGTGCCAAGGTCTGGCGAATTTAAGCGATTTTGGAATGCTGCAGAAGCTTGTCCTTGAATTTGGCCGGGTCGACCAGGCTCTTGCGCAGGTGCTCGCGCGCGCCCGCAATCGAGGTGCGCACCTCGTCCACCGGCCTGCTGGTAATTACGGCAATCTCATCGGGAGTAAATCCCTCGACCGCATAGAGAAGGAAGGCTTCGCGGCCCTCGGGTTTGGCGCCGAGCAGGGCGTACTCCACCAGGGTGATCATTTCGTCGCTGGCGGCCGAAGCCTCCGGCGTGCTGACTCGGACATCGGCAATGACGTCTTCATTGTTGACCGCTTCGTCCGGCTGATGGAACTGCATCTGGAGTTCGTCCGCGTCGTGCACGTCGGTCTGGCGATACGCGTGATCGAGCGGCACCTGCGTCACCGGCTCGCCGTTGCGGCTGGCGAGCTGGTCGATGGCGCGCCGGGCCAGACGGTACAGCCACGGTTCCAGGCTGACCAGTTCGGGTTTGTCCTCTCCATTGTCGAGCGCGTTGGCGACGGCTTCGTCCACCACCTCTTCCGGCAAGACCTGGTCGCGGCGGATCAGCCCCAGGTTCTCGCGATACCGCAGCTCGCGTTCCACGAAGCGGAACAGCAGCGTGAAATTCGCATTGATGAACGAGCGCACGTCCTCGCCCGAAATGGTGGGCGGCTGCACCGCCGCGAGCGTCTCCTCGAACGGCACTTGCTGCGGGCGCGTGCTCCCCACCCGCCTGCGGCGCGGCCACTGGTGCGCGTTGCGCAGCATGTCCTTGTGCTTAGTGAGCTGCTCGACCAGTTGCTCGAACGCTGCCTTGATGGCCGCGGTCGGCGTGGGCCCGTTTACTTTCGCCGCCATCTGGCCCGACGGCAGCCGCAGGTTCAGCGCCACCGAGGGCCCCTCGCGCGCGCTCTTTTCCTCAATGATGGCATGCAGATGCACCAGCTCCGGGCGGAAGAACTGGAGCCGCTTCCCCATTTTTTCGATGTGCTGGTTGAATTCCTTATCGAGGTCGGGAGTTTTGGAAACCTTATAGCTGATGTGGACATTCATGCGGAGCCTCGTACACAGGCTTGAGCACCTGTGACCCTACCGCTGTTACTAATGGAATTTTACACCTGAGACACAAGAGGCAAGCAGAGAGTCAAGGGTTGTACGGACGAAATGCGGCACAAAACGTGCAATACCGGGAATGGTGCAGTCCCGGAATGAATCGCGAGCAGCATGATTTCTTGCTTGACTTGGAAGAGTCCCGAGCCGCTAGTCCCAAATCCCGAGCGCAAGACTTGCATTTCGCATGATGTCATCCCGAGCGCAGCGAGGGATCTGGGTTTTTCCAAGCCGCTCTACAAATCTGTGTACTCGCGACTCGGGACTCGCGGCTCGGGACTAAACCGCCACCGTGACCGATGTCTCCGTCCGCGTCACCGCCCGGTACAGGGTGTCCCGCTCCACCGGCTCGCGGCCCGCTTCCTTGATCAGCCGGATCAACTCCTGCCGGCGGAGGCCCTGCGGAGTGGTGGCGCCGGCGTCGTGGTAGATCTTTTCTTCAATCACCGTCCCATCCAGGTCGTCGGCCCCGAAGCGCTGCGCGATCTGCGCGATCTTCGGCGTCATCATCTGCCAGTACGCCTTGATGTGCGGAAAATTGTCCAGCACCAGCCGCGACACCGCGATGCTCTTGATATCGGCAAAGCCGGTCGTGGTCATCAGGTGCTGCAGCAGCGTGTTGGCCGGGTGGAACGCCAACGGGATGAAGGTCTGGAATCCGCCGGTCTCCTGCTGCAGCGCGCGCAACCTCAGCAGGTGGTCAACCCGGTCTTCATCGTTTTCGATGTGCCCGTAGAGCATGGTCGCGTTCGATTTCAGGCCGATCTGGTGCGCCAGCCTGGCCGTGTCAATCCACTGCTGGCCGTCAATCTTGTGGTCGCAGATGATGTGCCGCACCCGGTCGGTGAAAATTTCCGCCCCTCCCCCGGGCAGCGAATCCACCCCGGCCTCCTTCAACCTCAGCAGCGTATCCCGGATGCTCAGCTTGGCGATTTTCGCCAGGAACGCCACCTCCACCATGGTGAACGCCTTCACGTGCACCGCCGGGAAGCGCTGCTTGAGGCCGGAGATCAGGTCGAGAAAGTACTGGAACGGCAAGTCGGGATGCAGCCCGCCAACAATGTGAAACTCGGTCACGGCATCGCTGTAGCCGGCGCCGGCTGTCTGAAACGCCTCTTCCAGCGCCATGGTGTACGCGCCGGGTGCGTCTTTCTTCCGCCCGAAAGCGCACAGTCGGCACGCGGCCACGCACACGTTGGTGGGATTGATGTGCCGGTTGACGTTGAAAAAGGTCTTGTCGCCGTGCATCCGCTCGCGCACGTGATTGGCCAGCCAGCCGACGGCAAGAATGTCGCTGGAGGCGTACAGCGCGAGCGCATCGGCGGCTTCAAGCCGCTGCTGGGCGAGCACCTTTTCGGCGACCGGCCTGAGCCGCGGATCGTCGGTGGTGAAGGCGTGCGTGGCGCCTGCCATAAGAGACCTTGATGATAGCGCACTCGCCCACACTACGGGAGTCCCGCCAGGGACGGAACAATTACCGCACCAAAAAACTCGCCGTCACAAACCCCAGGAACACCATCGAGATCACGCCATTCATGGTGAAGAAGGCGGCGTTCAGGCGGGAAAGGTCGTTGGCCGACACCAGCGAGTGCTCATACAGCAGCAGCAGCCCGACCACGACCACGCCGGCAATCGCGATCGCCCCCAGGCCGAAGGCATACACCAGCACCCCAAGCAGCGTCAGGGTCAAGACGTGAAACACGCGCGCAATCCACAGCGAGCGCGCGATGCCGAAGAACCGTGGCACGGAGTGCAGGCCGGACTGGCAGTCAAAGTCATAATCCTGGCAGGCATAGAGCACGTCGAAGCCTCCGCCCCAGAAGGTGACCGCCGCGGTCAGGATCAGGATTCGCGGGTCCAGTGTTCCGCGCACCGCCACCCAACCTGCCGCCGGCGCCAGTCCCATGGCAAATCCCAGCACCACGTGCGACCAGCGCGTGAAGCGCTTGGTGTACGAGTACAGCAGGATCACTCCCAGCGCGACCGGCGACAGATACAGCGCCATCCGGTTCAATTCCGCCGCCGCCAGCACCAGCAGCAAACTTGACAGCACGACGAACGCGGCCACAAATTGCCGCGACAACGCGCCCACGGGCAGTGCGCGCGTGCGGGTACGCGGGTTGGCGGCATCGATGGAATGGTCCGCCAGGCGGTTAAAGCTCATCGCAGCGGCGCGCGCGGAGACCAGCCCGACGGCGATCCACAGTAACTGCCGCCCGCTGGGAATGCCGCGCGCCGCCAGCACCGCGCCGGTCAAGCCGAAGGGGAGCGTGAGGATGGAGTGCTCCCACTTGATCATCTCCAGCGTCGTTCCCAGGCTGCGCAGCATGGCCACGGAGAAATTCTAAACTACCTTCTCCGCCGTTTGATCCTCACATCGAACGACAGCACCCCGTACTGGTCGCGCGTGGCCAGGATCGAGATCTGACGGCTGTAGTTGTATTCCACCTGGATGATCTGCTGTCCCGAGTGCGTCAGGTCGGTAACGTAGGTTACGGTGAACTCTTTGGAAACCTGCTGCTCGATGGTGACGCGCGCATTGGGATCCAGCGCCTGGCTGGCGGCCACTTCCGGCGAAATCTTGATGCGGCTTACCCCGAACAGCCGCTGCATCCTCGAGCTCGAGGCCGAATTCAGCGCCTGCCCCAGGATCGCCTGCGACGCCGACTCGGTAAAACTCGGGTTGGCCTCCGTCGCCATCACCGCCTCCTCGCGCGTGCGCCCGAAGGCCAGCAGCGCGATGATGTCCGAGGTCGGCAGCGGCGGGTCGGAGCGGTAGGTCGTGCTCAGCCGCTCCAGCGGCCCGTGGAAGCCGAGCGTAATGTCGTAATCGCGCACCCGCGTCGTGGCCTCCACGTCCAGCACGGGCTCAATCCGCACCGGGTTGCGGAAGGACACATCGCCGCGCTCCAGTTGATAATTCGTACCGTTGAGCGTCACCTGGCCCTCGGTGACGTTCACCCTGCCCAGCAGGACGGGCCGCGTCGCCGTGCCCCGGATGTTGAGGTCCACATCGCCGGTCAGGCGCGCCAGCGACGACTGCACCTGCAACTCCGGCGTGGACACCACGTGGACCGCCAGCCGCATGTTGTTGAATGGCGATTTCGGGTTCGGCGTCTCGGGCGCCTGCCGCGCGCGCGCGATGGCCAGCCCCAGGTCGAATTGCGGCGTCATGCCGAACTTGGTGACCGTCGCCGTGCCCGACAGCGTCGAATTGCTGGTGGTCCCGCTCAGCCGCAGGTCGGCATCCAGCACCGTGCTCAATCCCTGCGGGTAGCGCAGCCGGATGTCCTTGCCTTGCACCGTCAGGTTGAAGGCCGGCGTACCCGAATACGTCACAAACCCGCCCACGGTCAGCGTCCCTCCTCCGCTGCCCGCCGTCAGCGACTGGATCTGCATACGGTCCTGGTTGAAAACGATGACGCCGTTGATATCGCTGAGCCCGTTCGGAAAATTGATGTTCGCCACCGCGCCGTGGTCGATCTTGGCGCGGCCGAACAGCACCGGCCGGTCCATGTTTCCACGGGCGTTGATGTTGAACTCCACCATGCCGCCGGCACGCAGGTCCGGGTTCCAGACCTGCAACATCTTCATGTGGACGTTACCCTCGGCGCGCAGGTCGAGATCCTTGGCGCCCGCCAGTGTCACCGTGCCGGTCGCCGACAGCCGCGTGTTTTCCTCCCCGGCGAGATGGAACTGCTCCAGCGTCAGCACCTGGCCGGCCACCTTGAAGCGCAGCGGGCCGTCGTTGTGCACCTTGACGTTCTCCATGTCGGCGGAAAACTGGCTGATGTCGCCGTTCACCGTGAGCAGCCGCGGCCGCCGCAGCGGTCCGGCCAGTGTCACCGCTCCGCTGATCGAAGAATGTCCCGTGATGCGTCCTCGCAGGAATTCGCGCAGCAGCGCGTCCACGCCCAGGCGGGTAAACTTCAGCGCCAGCTCCGCGGGGAAATCACCGTGCATGCCGACCGTGCCCTCCACCCCAAACTCGGCCGCGGGAAAGTCGCTGTGCGCGGTGATTCGCATCACCCCGGCGCTGGTCACCGCCTTCGCGTCCAGGTTCCCCAGCCGCTCGCGGTTCAGCATCACGTCGCGCACGTGGAGGTCGGCGTCCACCACCGGCGCCGACGTCGTGCCCGACCCCCGCGCATCGAAGTTCAGCGTGCCGCCGACGGAAATGCGCGGCAACTGCAGTTGCGGGAACTGCGCCAGGCTGAAATTGCTGCCCTTCAGGTTGAAGCGGAACGCCGTCGTCCCCAGGTTGTAGGCGGCGGTCCCGGTCACGCGCGCGCCGTTGTGCGCGATCAGCACGTTGGCAAGCTGCGCTTCCTGGTTGGCAAATACCACGTCGGCGCTGATGTTCTGGTACGGTTCGCCATCCACCATCGCCTTGGCAATGCGCAGGCGCCCCGAACCGACCGGATCGTCGGCCGTGCCGCTCACCGCCAGCGATGCCGTGGTCTGTCCGGTGATCGAATAATCGAACCCGAGGATCGCCTGCAGATCGTGGATCTCGAAATTGTGAATGTCCGCCCGCAACGTGAGCGGCAGCGTGCCGCGCGCCTCGCCTTGATCGAGCCCCAGATTCAGCGTGAAGGAAGCATCCTCGGGGCCGCGGCGCAGGCGGGCGTTGATGAGCGCGAGCTGGCTTGGCGCATACTGCACCTGGGCGGTGAAGGAATCGAACTGCGCCAGCCGCGCCGGTGTGGACGCCCGCTGGCCCGCCGCCGCCGTCAGCGGGATCGGCAATGTGAAATCCCCGAGCGCCACTTGTCCCGCCAGTTGCGGTGCGGCCAGCGTGCCGGTCAGATTGCCGGTGAAGGTTGCGCGGCCGGTGACGCCGTCGGGCAGCCGGTGGGAGGGACTCAGCGCACCCAGCAGCGCATCCAGGTCGCGCAGGTCGCCGACCGTCAGCGCCACACGCATGCTGTTGGTGCGCGCCATGGTGCCGGACGTTTCCAGCTTTAGCGACCGCGCCGTCGCGCTCAACTGCGTCAGTTCCAGCGCCAGCGTGTCAATCGCGTACGCGCCGCGCAGGGTGGCGCTCACGGGAAGCTGCTGCGGGGTCGCCTCCACCGGCGTGACATTCACGTCGAAGCGCGCGTGCGCGTGCGCCGGCGAGCCGCGGAAGGTCGCCTCCATGGTGCCGCTCGCCGAGCCCACCGGGTTCAGTTTGTCGGCCGGCAGCGCGCGGGTCGAAATAGCCGCGGCAATCCGGCCCACCGAAAGCTGCTGCAGCCGCAAGTGCGCCACCGCATCCGCCGCCGGCGACACCAGGCCCGCGCGCGCTCCCGGCTTCAGCGCCGACGTCCAGTTTCGAACTACTGCTTCCCCAGTGATGTTCCCCCCGAGCGCGTGCGCGAACAGGTGCGGAATGGTCAGCGTGTTGTGTTCCGACTTGAATTCCGCGCCGCCGTCGAGGTCGGGAAGGCGGATGGACGGATCGCGGTATTCCAGGTTCTGCACCCGCACCGAACCCGACGTGGCGAAATCTTCGGCGGCGAAGTTGCCGCTTCCGTTCACTTCCAGCACGCCGCCGCGCACCTGCGCCAGCCGCGTGATGTCGGCGATCTGCGCCAGGTCGAACCGCGATCGGTAATTCAACGTCAGCCGCGGGTGGCTGAAATCCACCAACTGCCCCGCAACTTCTACCCACGACTTGCCCGTGGTCAGCTTCGCCGATTTCAGGACCACTTGGTTTTGCGCCACGCTGAAGCTGGCGGCGATCGCCGAATCAAACGGCTTGTAATCACCATACGCAAGGTGAATCCCACCCGCACCGAACGTGCCGTCATAGCTCTGCGCGTTGGCCGCGTACGTCAACTCCGCCTGCACGTTGTTGGCGGCCAGATCGAGCGGCACGCGCCGGTCGTTCACCATCAGCACGCCATCGCGCACCTCGACCCGGTCCGCCTGCAGCTCAAAGATCGACTGCACTCCGGTGCCCCACATCTGCCCGCCGTTGGCAGATGTGGGTCGCACGGCTTTCGGCCTCGGCTGGTTGGTGCTGCCGTCGGCGCCGACCATCAGGTGAATCACCGGCCGGTCGACTTCGAAACTCCGCAGCCCGATTTTCCGCCCGGCGAGTGACAAAATCTTCAACCGGATCGCGACCCGATCGGCATGCACGTAGGGCGCCTCATTCGGACCTTCCAGCCCGTGAATCGTGACATTGTGCGCCACCAGCGAGAGCTTGCCGAGATTCCAATCAACCTTGCCCATCTCGACGCGTCCGCCGGTCATGCTCTCCAGCCGTTCCACCAGGCGCGCGCGCACGAAATCTTGAAACCGCGGGCTGGTGAGATACCACGCCGTCCCGATGACGATCGCCACCACTACCATCCCGACGATCGCCGGAACTGCTCTGCGGCGCGGCTGGACTTGGTCGCTCATCGCGCCTCCGCCGGGGAAGTGTTGGCGGCCGGCGGCGGCAGCGCCGAACCATCAACAATGTGGATCTCGCCCTGCTGCCGCAAATCGCGCAGCAAGTCCGCCAGCAGCGAATCCAGGATCTGTTGCGAAAGGATTTCCTCGATCTTGGCCGAGACCTCTGCCAGCGGCGCCGGCTTGGCGCCTTTTTCTTTCAACTGCGGCAGCAGCGTGTCGTTGTAGTAGGCCTCGATGCTCCGCCGGTCCACGTGCACCGTGGGACGCAGGCGGACTTCAATGAAACGCAAAATCTCCATCTGGTCGGCAATGCGCTCCTCGATTTCGCTCTGCGTCAGTCCGTAGCGGTGCAGCGCCGCCTGCCAGCCCGCATCGCTCGCCGCGCCGGGAATCTGATGGCGAATTTCCTCCAACCGGCTGCGCAACCTGTCTTCCCCCACCGGCGGCAACTGGAAGCTGCGGATCTGCTGCCGCAGCAACTCCTGGTCCACCAGCCGGTCCAGCGACGCGCGCGCCGCCTCCGGCGTGAACTGCAGCGGACGCTGGTCGAAAAACGCCTCGCAACGCATCGCGATATCCCAATCGCTCTGCAAAATCGGCTGCCCATTCACGGTGGCGACGATGCGGTCCACAATCTCGCCCCGGGTGCCCCACCCTGGCCCGGTGTTGGCCAGGGTGGGTGTAAGCCCGGCGCAGGCCACGCACACCACCGCGATTTGCAGGGCGCGCCGCATCAAAACGTCTGCCCCACGCTGAAGATGAAATTAAAGTGCCGGAGCTGCTGCCAGTGGAACGGCGCATTGTTGTTCGACTTGTCGGGATACACCGGGAACGTCGGCGGGTTGAAGTTGTAGCCAAAATCCAGCCGCACCGGCCCGATCGGCGTGCGATAGCGTATTCCCCCCCCGACCGCGTGCGAAATGTAGCTGAAATCGCACCGCTTGCCTGTAGTCTCCTGCTTGCACAGGTCGGGGTGGGGCTGCGACCAGCGCAGCAGGCTGTGCGCCATGTCGTTCGTTGTGGCGAAGACATTGCCCGCGTCGTGAAAAATGACGAACCCCATGTTATTCCCGATCCACGGCAGCGCCACCGTCGGCGTGCGCAGCTCGAAGCTGTTCACCACCATCGCGTTCCCGCCCAGCACCTCGCCCGTCGTCAGGTCGCGCGGCCCCGCCTGGTTGATGGCAAACCCGCGCAGCGAGTTTCCCCCGCCGGCGAAAAACCGCTCCGGCAGCGGCAAGGCCGCGGTATCGCCGAACGGTTCGGCCACTCCCACCCGCAGGTTGCGGGCGAACACCCACCGCCGCCGGTGAAAAGGATGATACGTCGTGTTCTGTCCCAGGAACCGCCCGAACGTAGCTTCCGACCCGAAAATGTCCGACGCCACGCCGGTGTCGAACGTGTTGTAGTTCCCATTGTGCGTGTCGATGGGATCGTCCCGGCGGTCGCGGATATAGGTCAGGCTCGGCATGCCCACCCGCACCGGCTGCGAAAACAGCGGTATCAGGCTCGGCGAGATCACCAGGTCGGTCGCGCGTACCCGGCGGTAGGTGAAGCGGTACAGCAGGCTCGTCGCCTTGCTGACGATCTGCTCCAGTTGCGTCGAGCCTTCCATGCGCTGCGAGGTGAACGTCCGCACGTCCAGCGAGTTGTCGTAAAACGCGCTCACCGTCAGCCGCAGGTTCTCTGTCGCCATGAACCCGGGCGCGTCGTAGCTCAGCAGCCCGCGCTGTTCCAGGCGTCCGACGTGCGAACTGAAGCTCAGCGTGTGCGCTCGTCCTCCGACGTTGTTCCGCGTCACGTCGAAGATCACGCGCGGGCTTACCCCGGTGTTCCCTTGCGGAGTCTCCCGGGTGCCGAACGCCCCGCTCTGCACCTCGATGCCGAAGCCGTAGGTGAAATTCCACCGCCGGGCTTCTTCGAACTGCAGAAAAATGTCCTTGTACCGCGCCTGCCCATCCGGGTTCTGCACCGCCACGTTGACCGAGTTGAACACGCCGAGGTCGTAGAGCCGCCGCTGCGTGTCCAGCATTTGCAACTGGCTCAGCGGCTGCATCGGCGCAAGCTGGTATTGCCGCTTCACAATCCCCGGCCTGGTGTAGCGCAGGCCCGAGGCCAGAATGCGGTCCACGAAAACCTGCGACCCTTCCTGGATGGTGTACTCCACCACCTCGCGCGTCGGATCGCCCGGCGCCGGTTTTGCCGACGAGGTAAACACCGCGTCCAGAAAGCCGTGATTGAAGTAGTGATTCAACACACTGTCCCGGTCCTGCGCCACGTTGGTTTCAGAATAGGGCTGACCCTCCACCGTGGTGAGTAACGGACGCAGTTGGTCTTCCGTAATCACGCTGTTGCCGCGGATGGTCAGCGACGACACCAGCGTCTGCGGTCCCTCCTCGATCTTGATAAACACGGCCATCCGCCCTTCGCGTCCCTCGTAGTCGTCCCGGAAACCTCCCGTGACTTTGGGCGACTCGAATCCGTTGGTCAGGTACAGATCGCGGATGTTGTCCACGTCGCGGTTCAGCAACTCCTGGCTGAAGCGCCCGTGGCGCATCAGCACACTGGCAGGCTGGATCGCCATGCGTTCGCGGATCAGGCCGTTCGAGAAATATTTGTTGCCCTCGATGAAGATGTGCGCCAGTTCGTGCTTCGGGCCTTTCTCGACGGTATAAGCGATGTTGACTTCCTGCGGCTGCTGCGCTTCGCGGCGCTGGCTGACATTCACCTCGGCGTCGAAGTAGCCCTGGGTCTGAAGATAATCGCGCAGGTTGCGGCGCCCCTCGTTCAGCAGGTCGTCGTCCAAGGCGTGTTCCTCGTAAACCGGAACGTAGCGCCGCAGCTTGCGCTTGGTGATCTCGCCGCCGGCTCCGGCGACGCTGATATTGACCACCGGGCCGCGCACGATGCGGAACACGTAATCCAGCGTGTTGTTCTCCGCATGATAGCGGCGCTCCACTACCGCGATCTGGGCTTCCAGGCGCTCGTTCTTGGAATACTGCTTGCGCAGCCGGGTGAGCGCGCGCGTAACATGCTCCACGCTCACCGTTGCCCCGGATTGCAGTTTGGAGATCCGCAGGATCTCGGCATCGCTCAGGCCCGGGCTCCCGGTCACGATGATCTGCCCGATTCTTGCCACTTGTCCCGGCGTCACGCTGAAGTGCATTTTGATCTGCTGCGACTCCGGGTGGCGCTCCTCGTTCACCGTGATCGCCGACTGGTGATAGCCGTTGTCGACCAACAGGCTCTTGATCCGCTGCATTCCCTGCTCCACCGCGGCCGGCGAGTACAGTTTGCCAAGTTCGAGTTTGGTGGCGTCGCGCAGCTGCGCCGCGCTCGGCCGGCGCGGCGCGCCGGCAACCGTGATCGAGCCGATGAACAGGTTTTCCGTCGCGATGAAGACCAGCGAAAGTTCGTTGCGTGGATTGCGTTGCGCATCCACCTGCACGTCGGCGAAACGCCCGGTGGCATACAGGGCGCGCACCGTGCGACCCAGCTTTTGCCGGTCCAGCGGCTGGTCCAGGTTCGGCGCCACCAGTCGCCGCAGGTTTTCCATCACCGGCGGATTGGCCTCGACGCCGCGGAATTCCACCTGCACCACGCGCAATCCCTGCAAGTCGTTCGCCCGGCTCAGCGCCGCCACCGCCGAGGGCGCCGCCGCTTGCGGCGCGGAAGGGTCGGCGACCGCCGGCGCGCGCTCCTGCGCCGCCGCAGGGGCCACGGCCAGAGCCCCGGCCAATACGGCAACGGCCCCGCGCCGCAGCACGAGTTCCTGCGCTTTTCGGATGAATGCCATGCTTGTCGGCAAGCGGCGCCAGCCGGCGCCGCACCTGTCCAGATGCCTTCTTCGATGAGCTTCGGCAACAGCCCCGTTGCACTGCTTTGGCCGGGAGCTCAGCAGTATCGCCACTTATAATACTTTGTGAACCCTTCAGGACTGCCAATGCCGTTGACTTCCGAGGATCGCTACTCGCGCCAGGTGCTCTTCCACGGCATCGGCGCCGCCGGACAGCAGCGCCTGCGCGCCGCGCGCATCGCCATGGTCGGCTGCGGCGCCACCGGGTCGGCCGCCGCCGGATTGTTGGCGCGCGCCGGCGTCGGCGCCATCCGCATCATCGACCGCGATTACGTCGAGCCCAGCAATCTCCAGCGGCAGTCGCTGTTCGATGAATCCGACGCCGCCGAATCCTTGCCCAAGGCCATTGCCGCCGCCCGCAAGATTGCCGCTTGCAATACCGAAGTCACCGTCGAGCCGCACGTCGCCGACCTTACGCCCGGCAACATCGAGGAGCTTCTCGCCGGCGCGCAACTCATCCTCGACGGCACCGATAATTTCGAGACCCGTTATCTCATCAACGACTACGCCGTGCGCGAGCGCGTGCCCTGGATTTATTCCGCCGCCGTCGGCAGCTATGGCGTCTCCATGAACGTGCTGCCGGGCGAGACCGCCTGCCTGGCGTGCGTTTTTCCCGAAGCGCCGCGCGGCAGCTTCGAGACCTGCGACACCGCTGGGATCCTGAATTCGGCAGCGGCCGCCGTCGCCGCCATCGCCGCCACCGAAGCGCTGAAGTTCCTGGTCGGCGCGCGCCCGGCCATGCGCCCCACGCTGCTGTCGTTCGATCTGTGGCGCAACGACCGCTCGGAAATCTCCGTCCAGCGAGCGCGTGAAGATTGCCGTGCCTGCGCGCAGCGCGATTTCGTCCACCTCGCCGGCAAGGGACGCCCGCACATCACCCTCTGCGGCCGCAATTCCGTGCAGATCCACGAGCGCCAGCGCCCCATTGATTTCGGCGAAATCACCCAGCGCCTGCAAGCGCACGGCACCGTTCGCCACAACGAGTTCGTGCTCAAGTTCTGGCACGAGCCCTACGAATTGACCCTCTTCCCCGACGGACGCGCCATCATCAAGGGCACCACCGACACCGCCATCGCCCGCAGCTTGTACGCGCGCTTCATCGGCTCCTGATTACGCGATCACCCGATGTACTGGCCTTGTGCCTTGTGCCTTGCGCCTTGCGCCTGACGACTGACGACTGAAGACTGGCGACTCTCTTCTGATATCCTCACGTTTTCCGCGCGAACTGCGGAATTTCACATGAGCGATTCCGATTCCACAACCGAGCTGACGGCCGCACAACCGGCGAAGCCGGAGCCTTCGCGCTTTTACCGCTGGGCGGTGCTGGCCGTCATCAGCCTGGCGATGTTCGGCAACTACTACGTTTACGACTGCATCGCTCCCATCGCCGATCTGCTCGCCAAGCAACTGCACTTCTCCGATTCCAACATCGGCCTGCTACAGGCCATCTACAGCATTCCCAACGTGTTCATGGTGCTGGTCGGCGGAATCCTGGTGGACCGCCTCGGCCTGCGCAAGTCCACGCTCATCTTCGGCGCGTTGTGCACGCTGGGCGCGGCGGTCACGGTCATGTCGCCGCAATTGCAGGTGATGGCCGCAGGCCGGCTGATTTTTGGGCTGGGCGCGGAATCGCTGATCGTGGCGGTGACCACTGCGGTCGCCAAGTGGTTTCGCGGCAAAGAGCTGAGTTTCGCCTTCGGCATCAACCTGATGATCGCGCGCTTCGGCTCGTGGCTGGCGCAGAATTCGCCGACCTGGGCCAAGGGCTCGTACGAGAGCTGGCGCTCGCCGCTGCTGATCGCGGTCGGCTTCGGAGCGCTGTGCATCATCGCGCCCATCGCTTATTGGGTGATGGAAGTTTATGCCGAGAAGCATTTTTCGCTTGGACACGCCGGCGAGCCCGACAAGGTAGACCTGAAAGAATTCTCCAGAGACTGGAAGCTGCGCGATCCGGTGTGGATCGTGCTCGCCATCGCGCTGATCGCGGTCGCGCTCTTTCCCGGGCACGACTGGACTTACTTTTTCTGGGCGGTGGTGAGCGTGGTCGGAGCCCGGCTCTTGATCACCAGCCGCCGCATGTTCGGCATTTCCTATCTGTATATTGTGCTTCTCTGCATCACCTTTTATTCCGCGATATTTCCCTTCGAGACCTTCGCCATCAAGTTTTTCATTGAAGCGCACGGCACCTCGCGTGAACTCGGCGGATTCCTGGTCAGCATCCTGACGCTGTTCACCATGTTCGGCACCCCGGCCTTCGGGCTGGTGGCCGACAAGATCGGGCGGCGCACCCTGCTCATGATGGCGGGCTCGTTCCTGCTGATTCCGGTGTACCTGATCATGGCCTACACCCACGTCTCGCTCTACGTGCCCATGGCAATGATGGGCGTGGCGTTCTCGCTTGTTCCGGCGATCCTGTGGCCCTCGGTGGCCTACATCGTGCCGCAGGCGAAGCTCGGCACTGCGTACGGCCTAATGACCATGATCCAGAACATCGGCCTCGCCGGCTTCAATCTTTTAATCGGCTGGGCCAACGACCACGCGGGTGCGAGCGCCCAGCATCCTCATGGCTACGCCCTCGGCATGTGGATCTTCTCCGGGTTGGGCTTCTTCGCCGTGTTCTTCTCCTGGCTGCTGCGGCGCAACGAGATGGGCCCGAACTCGCACGGGCTGGAGACGATTACGGCGAAAAGCTCTTAACTGTCGTGCGCAACCGACACATCCAGGGTAATCAAGTGTTATTAACTGCGCGCGGAACCTCAATGATTCGACTGATGGAAAGGGTGGGCCAGCCCCCTTTGGTCTTGTATATTTGCCTCGTGAAACGGCTAATTGTTCCGTTGTTGTTCTTGACGCTGGTGGGCTGCACGACTGACAAGGCAACCCCCGTCGCAACCCCCGATGTGACAGCAGTCAATCGGCCCGACGAACCGGCCCAACCGCCCCCTCGATTAGCCGCTCTGGCACAACAAAACATGTGCAGCGAGCAAGCCAAGAAGAAGTTTCACGAGGACAACTCCCCAAATGCCAGCGGCACTGAGTACACGAGCCATTATGACCCACGAACAAACGTGTGTTACATAAGGGTTCATCGTTTTCGGATGGAAGGTGGCATCCCTAGTGTCTCTGACGCGGTCTATGACGCCTTTGAAGGACGTGGCTATGCCAGCTACATATGGGTCAACGCGCAGGGCAAGAAGTACTGGGAAGTCGAGCCAATGGAGTGCGAGGTTCAACCTATCGGCCGAGGTAAGGTATTCTGCAAATCGTCAGACGAATTTGATACCCTCGTGGACACGTATTTCGGCATCGGTCGATAGTAGGGCAGCATGGCAATGTTGGCAATCAACCTACTTCAGCAGCGGCTCGCGGCGGTAACAACTGAAGGTGATGAAATGGAGGCAGCGCGCGCCTGCTGGTAACGCTTCAATCCCCAAGGGATTGGTTGAGCCCAACGTGTTCTTCTCCTGGCTGCTGCGGCGCAACGAGATGGGCCCGAACTCGCACGGGCTGGAGACGATTACGGCGAAGGGCTCGTAATCATATCGCTGTACGACTCGGCAACCAGCTCATTTTCCCGGATGGCGAACTGCTCGACGTAGTCGCGGCATTGTTCCAGCAGCATTCCGCGGTCGGAGTGCTCATCGCCCGCCGCTTCGATCTCGACAAAACTTCCCAGTCCCTGCACCGTGTCGATATGAAATTTGACGTTCGCGACGTAGTAGATCTCGCGCTGCTTGTCGACCACCGCCAGCACGCCCAACGCTTTTGTCAGAATTTCCTTCAGCCCCGAATTCGGTACGACAACGTGCAGCAGCACGTCACTCTTCTTGGGCCCGCTCTCATTCTGCCGGTCATAGCAGATGAGCGCGTTTTCAATGTTGCCTTCGCGGAGCTTGAGGCGGCCTGCCGGCACGCGAAAATACGTGTCCACCTGGTGATCGGTTCCGGCAAACCGCGCCTGGTGCGACCGCAATACGCTCCGCACTCGTTCCGGATCGCCACAGCGAGCCTTGATTTCAACATTGATGATGTGCATGAAGTTCGCTTCGACGTTGCGGTTGCAGCAGCGGCTCAGTCGCTACACCGGATCTGCGACGAATCCATAGGTCTCATACCGCCAGTGAATTTCGCCGCCCTGAACTGTCAACACTCCAAAACCTTCGGGATGGCCCTCGCGAGGACCCTTCCACCAGTTTCCGCAGACCGCGCCCGAGGTAATGAACTGGCATCCGTCATAAAAAATCGTCTCGCGAATGTGGGTGTGTCCTTGCAACACGGCCTTGGGCCGGTACGGCCAGAGCACTTCCAGTACCTCACGTGAATTCGTCACCAGGTAGGTTTCTGCGTTCTTCCCCCGGTCTGCCACGATCTGCAACACGGCGCTGACCAGCGGCACATGCGTCGCGACCACCAGGGGCGTGCCCGGCCGCATTCCCGCCAGGTCCGCTTTCAGCCAATCGAGCTGGGCGGCATCCACATAGCCGATGAAATCCCGTCCTGACCTGGTTCCGATTGAGTCCAGCAGCACAAAGTGCCAGCCTTTGTAGTCAAACGAGGAATACCGCGGGCCAACCCGCTCTTCAAAGATTTTCTTGCCGAAATGAGGGTCGTCGGGAACGGCTCCACTCTTCGGAAACACGCCAAAAAGGTCATGATTGCCGATGACCGTGTGCACGCGCGCGTTCAGCGGCTTCAAGGTCTCTTGATAGAGATCGTATAACTGCTTGGCGCGCGGATATCCCACCTCGCCGGCGTCATAAACCAGATCGCCGCCGCAGACCACAAATTCGGGCGCCAGAGCGTTGATCCTGGCTACGCATTTTGCGCACCCCGTCGCGGCATGGCGTTCCGGCTCGATGTGCAGGTCGGTCATGTGGACGAAAGAGAACTTGTCCTTCGCCCGGGCAGTGCCTTCGGGCAAGAAATAGGTTGTCGGCGAGACTCCGGTAACCGCATGGGCGGCAAGCGCAGCCGCTCCCAATGCCGCACCGCTAAGGAACTTCCGTCGGTTCATGGGCGGTCAGCATACCAACATTTTCCAGGCAACCAAAGTCGCCGTCCTGCTCTCTCTACTTCAGCCGTTTCGCGGCGGCCGCTCATCGCACGACCCAAACGACCGCAAACCTTCACCAACCGGCAGCCGCGTGCACTTTTAATCGGGAAGTGATACAACGAACAGCTACTTAGCCGCATCACAAATACGCGGCCTGACAACGGCATTGACACCGCAAAAGAAAACCATTGCGTCCGGGCTCTCCGAGGCAGAGGCGATCGACAGAGCCAAGCAAGGCGACGCGGAATCGTTTGAAGGGCTGTACGGCCTGCACAAGCGGCGTGTCTATTCGCTGTGCTTGCGCATGACCGGGAATACGGCCGCGGCCGAGGACTTGACCCAGGAGGCGTTCCTGCAGCTTTACCGTAAGATCGCCACCTTCCGCGGCGAGAGCGCCTTCTCCACCTGGCTGCACCGGCTGGCGGTCAACGTCGTACTGATGCACCTGCGGAAGAAGGGCTTGCCGGAAGTCTCGCTCGAGGAGACCTTGGAACCGCAGCAGGAGGACGGGCCGAGGAAGGACATCGGGACACGGGACAACGTGCTGGCGGGATCGATTGACCGTATCAACCTGGAACGGTCAATTGAACGTTTGCCGCCGGGCTATCGCATTATTTTCGTGCTCCATGATATTGAAGGTTACGAACACAATGAAATTGCCGAGATGTTGGGATGTTCGATCGGCAACAGCAAGTCACAGCTCCACAAGGCGCGCATGAAATTGCGCGACCTCCTCAAGACCAGCAGAGCCGAAAAGGCCGTCAAGCAATGAGGAGGATCAATGGCAACAGGGGCAGGCGTACGGGGAGGGGATCAACATGACGTGCGCAGAATTTCAAAAGGTTCTGCCTTACATCATCGAAACCGGGGGCAAGGCGGAGGAGGAGCGGCACCTGCGCGAATGCCCGATCTGTTCCGACCTGGTGCAGGACCTGATGTACATTGCCGAGCAAGCCAAGCTGCTGGTGCCGATGGAGGATCCATCACCCCGGGTGTGGAACGGGATCAAGCAATCGCTGGAGCGCGAGGGAATGATCAAACCGGCCCGCGCGAGGGGGCGCCTTCTAGGACCCATCCCGTGGATGGCCGCAGTAGGGGCGATGATTCTGGTTTCATTCGGAGCATTCCTGGTGGAGCGCGGACGCCAGCAGCAACCCGGGGCGCAGTTGGATGAGCCGCCGCCGGCGGTGGGCATGCAGAGCGTTTCCCTGAACATGATCGCGACCGAGCAGGACGATGAACAGTTGCTGCAGCATGTGGCGGCAGCGCGTCCGGCGAGCAGCCGGGCATACGAAAGTAATCTCAAGCAAGTGAACGCGTCCATTGCCGAGGCGAAGAAGACGCTGCAGCAGGACCCGGACGATGGCGATGCGCGACAGTCGCTGCACCGGGCTTACCAGCAGAAGGCGATGATGTACGAGATGGCGACGCGTTCGCTGCCATGACCGGAAGGGAACGCCCGCGCTGGGTTGCGGGCGCAATGAAAATGCAGAACACCTTACGCACGGCGCTGGGCCTGGTGGTGGTGGTGGCGCTCGCGATCCCCGCGGCTGCCGCCGACAAAAAAGAATTCCGCTACAACGTGGCGCCCGGCGCGAGCGTCACCGTGGTCAACGACTACGGGGCGGTGCGCGTGCGCGCCTCCCAGGCTCGACAGGTGGTGGTCACCGCCACTCCAAGCTCCTCCAAGGTCGAGGTGGTCAGCGCGCAAAACGCCAACCGGGTGGAAGTGCGCACTCATTTTCTGCAGAAGGCCGGCGAAAGCGACCTCCGGGTGGAGTACGACATCCAGGTCCCCGCCGATGCCAACCTGATGATCCGCACCGCCACCGGCCCGGTGCAGGTCCAGGGCGTCAATGGCGATGTCTCGGTGGACGCCGACACCGGGAAGGTGGAGGTCCGCGACAGCAACGGGCACGTGCACGCACGCACCGTCAGCGGGCCGATCACGCTCGCCAACCTGAAAGACAGCTTCGTGGAGGCGACTTCGGTGGGCGGGCAGGTAATGTTGAACAATGTTGCGGGCAAGAACGTCACGGTGAATACGACGGGCGGTCCCATCGCCTTTGCGGGCGATTTTGCCGGCGGCGGGCAGTATTCCCTCAGCAGTCATTCCGGAACCATTGACGTCGCGTTGCCGGCCAGCGCCTCGGTTGACGTGACCGCGCGCTCGGTGACGGGCAGCGTGGAAAACGATTTTCCGCTCAATCCGCCGGCGCATCCCACCATGGCGCTGGCGCAGGGAAAATCGCTGGCCGGCACGTCGAACTCCGGCGCGTCCGCGGTCCACCTGCGAACTTTCAGTGGTAGAATCCGGGTCAAAAAGCAGTAGTTAGTAGTTAGTAGTTAGTAGTTGGCGCCTCACGCCGCGGAGGAATTTGTGTCGCTGCGAGACGCGCGCGATCGCTTCGGCGGTGAAGATTTGGCCATCGACCAACAACCAGAGCCTGCCCCGAGCGTAGCCGAGGGGACCATCGACCGGATTTGTTTCGTCGGATTCATGGGCGCGGGAAAGACCACGGTCGGACGGCTGCTCGCGCAGCGGCTGCAAGGGCGGTTCGTGGATCTCGACGACCGCATCTGCCAGCGTGAACGTCGAGAGATCGCCGCCATCTTCCGCGACTCCGGCGAACCGTACTTCCGGCGTGTGGAAAGCGAATGCCTGCGAAGCTTGGTGCAGGAGGCTGCAGCAACAGGGTCGTTGGGGTTGGCGCCGCTGGTGATCGCGGTGGGCGGCGGGGCGTTCGTGCAACCCGGCAACGCGGCGCTGCTGCACGAATACGGATTCAACACGGTGTTCCTTGATGCCAGCGTGGAAGAGTTGCGGCGGCGCTGCGCCAGCGGCGGGCCGGAGCGCCCGCTGTTCCACGACGAGAACCTATTTCGCCAATTGTACGAAGCGCGGCGCGGCGGTTACATGGCTGCAGGGATGTGTGTCGATACCGGCGGAAAAACTCCGGAGCAGGTTGTGGAAGAGGTTTTGGGTTTCAGGCGCTAGGCATTGGGCTCTGGCGTTCATTGGGCGGGGGAGCGGATGAGGTTGGCACGAAGGTTGGCGCTGCTGTTCATCATGGCGATCGCTGTGGCTGGTTTTGCGGCGGACAAGAAGCCTGCCGCGCCGGCGGGAAAGATGGTGGACTCGGGCTCGTTCGGCGTGTTTGTCAACGGCAAGCGCGTCGCCACCGAAACCTTCCAGATTGAGCAGATGCCGGACTCCAGCATCGTCAAATCGGAGTTCAAGACCATAGACGGCAGCAAGGCGCTACAGACCGCGGAACTGGTGATCGCCGCCAATGGCGACCTGCGGCGCTACACCTGGAACGAGTCGAGCCCGGGGAAGGCGTCGTCGGTGATCGAACCGCAGGACCAGCTCCTGATTCAGCACATCAACACCGGGCCGGCGGACAAGCCGGTCGACCAGCCCTATATCCTGCCGCCGTCCACCGTGATCCTGGACGATTACTTCTTCTCGCATCGCGAAGTGCTGGCGTGGCGGTACCTGGCGGGAAACTGCCGGCCCGATCCGGGCACCAGCGGCTGCAAGCTGAGGCGCGCACAATTCGCCGCGCTGATCCCGCGGCAGCGCACCTCCATGCTGGTGAACATGGAGTTCGTGGGTCGCGAGACCATCAACGTCCATGGGCAGAAGCGCGAACTCAGCCGCTTCAATCTGCAGAGCGACGGCATGGATTGGGGCTTGTGGCTGGACGAGGACTACAAGCTGATTCGGGTCTACATCAAAGCGGATTCGATTGAAGTCGTAAGGGACTAGGCTGCACGCTCCGGGTTTCCGCTCAAGCCTTGTCTCGCCAACCTACCCAACCGTCCCACCATCCGGAGGGCTGACATTGCGCAGGAACTCGGCCGCGGCCTCCGGCAGGACGGTGTTGATGAACATGCCGGAGCCGAGCTCGAATCCGGCAACCCGCGTCAGGCGGGGAATGACGCTGATGTACCAATGATAGTAGAGGACGCCGGCGTTCTCGTGGGGCGCGGTGCGGATGGCGTAATTGAAATCGGGGTTCTGCAATCCCACGTACAATTTCGCCAGTACGGACTTCAGCACGGCTGCCAGATCGATGATTTCGGCGGGATTGATGTCGCCGAAGCTGGCCATGTGCCGCCGCGGGTAAATGTAGGTGGCGAACGGCGTGCCCGAGGCGAATGGCTCGACCGCGACGAACAATTCACTGGCCAGAACGACGCGCGCCGGCTCTTCCAGATCCTCCTTCAGAACTTCACAGAAAATACATTCGCCGAACTCGTCGTAGTGGCGCAACGCTTCATAGACGCGGCTGCGCACCTGCGAGGAGATGACCGGAGTGCCGATGAGCTGCGCGTGCGGATGCTCCAGGCTGGTGCCGGCGGCGACGCCGTGGTTCTTGAAAATGGTGACATGGGCGATGCGCGGGTCGGCGCTGACCTCGGTGTAGCGCCGCCGGTAGCAGCGCAGGACTTCCGCGACCTGCTCCACCGGCAGGAACGCCGTGGTGAGAGCGTGGTCGGGGGTTTCGACGATCACGTCGTGAATGCCGATGCCGTTGAGGCTGCGGCGGGAGCGCTCGATTTTGCGCGTCAGCTGGCCTTCGCGGGAGAGGGCGGCAAACTTGTTGGGGACGACGCGCACTTGCCAGTTTTCATTCGACGGAATCGCCATGACCGCGGGCGGCGCCAGGCGCTCGTTGCCGGGGCAGAACGGGCACGTTTCCGAGTAGTGAGGCAGCGGCGGCCGGGGTTCGCGCTGCACACGGAGTTCCTCCGGACGCCTGGCGCGCTCGGTCGCCATGATGACCCACTCCTTGGTGAAGCGGTTCTGGCGTAGCTCGGGCATGTCGTCCTCCTGCCGCGGAACAGCGGAGCATACCACCGCGCAGCGGGAAACGAGGCGCAAGTACAATTCGTGTAAAATCCGGAATATCCGTTCCGGAACTTGAGCGCTGGTGCGAGCCGCCTGGGTCCCCAGCACGCGTCGGTGTTGCGCGTGATGGGGTGGACGTCCCCGGCCCGCGATGACCGGAAGAGGGCTGCGAACCATGCCATCGAAAATCCCGGTTGGAATTCTGGGCGCGACGGGAGTGGTCGGACAGCGGTTTCTGCAACTGCTGGAGCACCACCCCTGGTTCGAGCCGGCGTGGCTGGCGGCGTCGGACCGGTCCTCGGGCCTGCCCTACGAAGAAGCCGTGCGCTGGCGGCTGCGCACGCCGATTCCGGAGCGTGTGGCGAAGATGATGGTCTCGCCGGCGGTGCCCGAGGGAGCGCCGCGCGTGATTTTTGCCGCGCTGGACGCCGAGATCGCGCGCGACCTGGAGCCGCGCTTCGCCGCCAATGGCTGCGCGGTGATTACCAATTCCAGCGCGTTGCGCATGCAGGAAGACGTCCCGCTGGTGGTGCCGGAAGTCAACGCGGAGCACGTCAAGTTGGTGCACGCGCAGCGCTGGCGGCAGGACAGCGGCGGCTTTGTCGTTACCAATCCGAATTGCTCCGCCATCGGCCTGGTGATGGCGCTGGCGCCGCTGGAACAGCGCTTTGGCCTGGAGAAGGTGATGGTCGTCACCATGCAGGCGGTCAGCGGCGCGGGCTATCCCGGCGTGCCCTCGCTCGACATTCTCGGCAACGTCATCCCCTACATCGCCAAAGAAGAAGAAAAGATGGAGGAGGAGACGCGCAAACTGCTGGGGCGCGCCCAAGCGACGCGCGTCCTTCCCGCCGAGTTCGCCATGAGCGCGCAGTGCAACCGGGTGGCGGTGGAGGACGGGCACACCGAATCGGTGTCGGTGAAATTGAAAAAGGCGGCGCGGGCGGAACAGATGATCGAAGCGTGGAGCAGTTTCCGCGGCGTCCCGCAGGAATTGCGGCTGCCGAACGCGCCCGAGCAGCCCGTGATTTACGACCCCGCGCCCGACCATCCCCAGCCCCGCTTCGACGTGGACCGCGGCGCGGGCATGTCGGTGAGCGTCGGACGCCTGCGCCCTTGCGGCGTGCTCGACTGGAAATTCACCGTGCTGTCGCACAATACCATCCGCGGCGCGGCTGGCGCGGCCCTGCTCAACGCCGAACTGCTGAAGGCGCAGGGATACTTGGGAGATTAGAACCGTGAGAATATGTCGCAGAGGACGCAGAGGACTCAGAGGATTTTCTTCTCTGCGGCTTTCGGTTGAAGTTTCCTCCGTGATTCCTCTGCGTCCTCCGTGTCCTCTGCGTCCAGTTCCCGGGGGCCGCCGATGATCGTGATGAAATTCGGCGGCACGTCGGTGGAGGACGCGGCCGCGATCGATCGCGCGGCGCAGATCGTGTGCCACCGCCTGGCCCGGGACCCGGTGGTGGTGGTCAGCGCCATGGCGAAGGTCACCGACCAGTTGGTGGCCATGGGGCGGGCGGCGGGATCGGGCGACCGCGACAGCGCCTTGCAGCTTTCGCGCGCGGTGCGCGAGCGGCACTACAACGCGGCCTCGGAGTTGCTGGGAACCGCGGTCTTTGGAGAACTCCACGGCGAACTCGAGGCCGACTTCGATTCCCTCGACGAGCTGCTGCGCGGCATTGCTGCCGTCGGCGAACTCACGCCGCGCACCATTGACAACGTTCTCTCCTTCGGCGAGCGGCTCTCCAGCAAGCTGGTGACGGCGGCCTTTCGCTCGCGCGGGCTCAGCGCCGTGCTGGTGGACTCGCGCGAGTGCATCGTCACCGACGCCAACCACACCCGGGCGGCTCCCCACATGGACGACACGCATGACAACCTGCGCGCCCGGCTACGTCCGCTGCTGGAGAAAAAACGCGTGCCCGTCATGGGCGGCTTCATCGCCGCCACCCGCGAGGGAGTGACGACGACGATCGGCCGCGGCGGGTCAGATTTTTCCGCGGCCATCGTGGGCGCGGCCCTGGACGCCGAGCGCATCGAAATCTGGACCGACGTGGACGGCATGATGACCACCGACCCGAACCTCTGCCCGGAGGCGCTGCGCATCAAGTCCATCGGCTTCGAGGAGGCGGCGGAGTTGGCGTACTTCGGCGCCAAAGTGCTGCATCCGGCCACGCTGCTGCCGGCGATCCAGAAGAACATCCCGGTGCTGGTGCTCAATTCGCGCAACCCGCAGAACGAAGGCACCACCATCACGGCGCGCGCGCCGCATTGCCGCAACGCGTTCAAGGCGATCGCCGCCAAGAAACGGATCACCATCGTGGACGTGGTGGCCGCGCGCATGCTGGGCGCTCATGGATTTCTGAAATCCATCTTCGACGTCTTTGACCGTCACCGCTGCGCCGTGGACGTGGTGGCGACCTCGGAAGTCAGCGTCTCCCTCACGGTGGATTCCAACGAGGCGATTCCGGCGATTGCGGCGGACCTGGAGATGCTGGCGGACGTGAAATATTCCGGGCGCAACGCCATCGTCTGCCTGGTGGGCGAGGCCATTCGCGAGACCGCGGGGGTGGCAGCCAAGGTTTTCAGCGCCCTGGGCGACATCAACGTGCGCATGATTTCGCAGGGCGCGTCGGAGATCAACATCACCTTCGTGATCGACGAAAGCGACGTGCCCGAGGCGGTGCGGCGCCTGCACGGCGTCTTCTTCGCCGACCCGGACCCGGAAGTTTTCGCTCGCGATTAAGAAATATCAACGCAGAGGACGCAGAGGTCTTCGCAGAGCAAAGCGGAGAAACCGTTCAAGTGAGTGTTCCGCGTTCTCTGCGTGACCTTTGCGTTCTCTGCGTTTATCTTTGTCCAGACATGAATCTGCTGATCTTAGGCCGTGGCAAAACCGGCTCGCTCGTCGCGGAGGTGGCGCGGGAGCGTAAGCACACCGTGCTGGCCTTCGGCAGCATGGAGAATTCCAACGCGCGCCGGCTGACCCCGGCGAACCTAACCGACATTGATGTCGTGGTGGACTTCACCACCCCGCAAGCCGTGGTGCAGAACATCGCCGCCTGCATTGAGGCGCGCGCCAACCTGGTCGTCGGCACCACCGGATGGTACGGCGAAATTCCCCGCATCAAGCCCCTGGTGGAGTACAGCAACATCGGATTCGTGTATGCCGCGAATTTCTCCATCGGCGTGAACCTGTTTTTCGACATCGCGCGCGCGGCCGCGCCGGCCTTGCACTACGGCTACGAGGGCCGCATTCTCGAGAAGCATCACGTGCACAAGAAAGACGCGCCCTCGGGAACCGCGGTGGCCATCCGCAACGTCATTCGTGACGCCTCGCGCGCAGAGCTGCCCATCGAATCGGTACGCGAGGGCGAGGTGGTCGGCATGCACCAGGTGACGTTCGAATCGGCGGGCGACACCATCACCCTGGCGCACAACGCCAAGTCGCGCCGTGGTTTTGCCGAGGGCGCGGTGCGCGCCGCCGAGTGGCTGCTGGGCAAACGCGGCTTCTACGATTTCAAGGACATTTTCCGCGAATTGAGCTAATGTTCCCGGTTCGCCGGGCGGAGATTGAAACTGCTCTTCCTGACCACTGGCCACTATCCACTGGAGCTTTTATGAAGCAGATTTATGGTTGCGGCACAGCCCTTGTAACTCCCTTCCAATCCGATGGTGCCATTGACGAGCCCGCCCTGCGCGGCCTGGTCGAGTGGCAGGTCGAAAACGGCATCGACTTCCTTGTCCCCTGCGGCACCACCGGCGAAACGCCTACGCTCTCGCGCGAGGAGTGGCTGCGCGTGATTGAGGTGACCATCGCGGTGGCGCACGGGCGCGTGCCCATCGTCGCCGGCGCGACCTCGAACTGCACCAGCGACGCGGTGGAGAAAGCGAAAACCGTCGCCGCCCTGCCGGGCGTGGACGCGATCCTGACGGCGTCGCCCTACTACAACAAGCCGACGCAGGAGGGCCAGTACCAGCATTTTCGCGCCATCGCCGAAGCGGTGGACAAGCCGCTGATCCTGTACAACGTGCCCGGGCGAACCGGCGCGAACCTCGAGACCGCCACGCTGGCGCGCCTGGCGCAGATCCAGAACATCATCGGCGTGAAGGAAGCCAGCGGAAACATTTCGCAGATTGCCGACGTGTTCAACGCCGTGCCGGAAGACTTTCTGGTCTTCTCGGGCGACGACGCGGTCACGCTGCCGGTGATTTCCCTCGGTGGCGTGGGCATTATTTCGGTGGCATCGAATGAGATCCCCCGGAAGATGTCGGAGATGACGCGCGCCGCGCTGGGCAATGACTGGAAGAAGGCGCGCGCGCTGCATCGCCGCTACCTGCCGCTGATGCAGGCGAACTTTATCGAGTCGAATCCCATCCCGGTGAAGGCGGTGCTGGCGATGATGGGCAAGATCGAGGAGCACTATCGCCTGCCGCTGACGCGCATGAAGCCGGAGAACCGCGCCAAGCTGGAGAAAATCGTGCAGCATCTCGAACTGCAAAGGATGGCCAGCGTGGCGTCGTAGGAGTCAGCAGTAGAGTTGGAGCGCGCTCGCTCGAGCGCGAAGATCGAAGCGCCCGGTGAATCCCGGGCGTTTTTTATGTGGCCGGTCAAGCGCTGCGAAGCAATCATCTTGGATAATCGCGCCAAAACACCCGATCACCGATAGCCGATAGCCGACAGCTTTCTTAGTTCTGCCTTCTTACTTCTGACTTGGTTATACTGCCTCGCCATGGATTCCCTGCAATCCTCGATCGAGCGGCTGTTTTCCTTGGGCGCCGCCGTGGACAAGCGCGATGCCCGCCGCGTCTTTGGCGAGTTTCTGGCGGAGCTGAGCGCCGGGCGAATCCGCGCCGCCGAAAAGCGCGATGGCGAGTGGCAAGTCAACGTCTGGGTAAAACAGGGCATCCTGCTGGGTTTCCGGCTGGGCGAGATCACCGACATGAGCGGCGGCGGCGCCCTGTCGTTCGTGGACAAGGACACCTTTCCGGTGCGGCGGTTCACGCCTGCCGATCGGGTTCGCGTGGTGCCCGGCGGATCGTCGGTGCGCAGCGGCGCCTATGTCGCGCCGGGCGTGATCTGCATGCCGCCGATGTACATCAACGCCGGCGCCTACGTGGACGAAGGCTCGCTGGTGGATTCGCACGCGCTGGTGGGATCGTGCGCCCAGGTCGGCAAGCGCGTCCACCTGAGCGCCGCGGCGCAGGTCGGCGGCGTGCTCGAACCGGTGAATGCCGCGCCCGTCATCATCGAGGACGACGTGCTCGTGGGCGGCAATTGCGGCGTCTACGAAGGCACGCAGGTGCGGCGGCGCGCCGTGCTGGGCGCCGGCACCATCCTGACCCGCTCCACGCCGCTCTACGACGTGGTGCGCGGCGAAGTCTATCGCGCCTCCGCCGATCAGCCGCTGGTGGTGCCGGAAAATGCCGTCGTCGTTCCAGGCTCGCGGTCGCTGGGCCGCGGCAAGGCCATCGAGTGGGGATTATCGGTGTACGCCCCGGTGATCATCAAGTACCGCGACGAGAAGACCGACGCCAGCGCGGCGCTGGAGGAATTGTTGCGATGAACATTCCTTTTCAACACAGAGGCACAGAGACACAGAGGGAATATCTTCATGCGGAGCTGACCAGAGAGATCATCGCGGCTGCCATCGAGGTGCACCGCGCTCTCGGGCCGGGTCTCCTGGAGAACGCGTACGAAGAGTGCCTTTGTCATGAGCTTCACCTGCGGGGCCTTGGCTTCCGAAGGCAAGTGAACCTGCCTGTCACTTATAAGGATGTCCGCCTCGATTGTGGGTACCGACTCGACTTGGTTGTAGACGACAAGGTTGTGGTCGAACTCAAGGCTGCCGAGAGCATCCTGCCTGTTTACGAAGCCCAACTACTGACATACCTACGCCTCTCCGGGCTGCGAGTCGGGCTGCTGATAAACTTCGGCGCCCCGGCACTGCGGAGAGGCGGCATTATTCGCAGGATTGTTTGACCCTCTGTGCCTCTGTGCCTCTGTGCCTCTGTGGTGAATCAGGTTCATGAAAGCAAAAGCACTCATTGCCGCACTCGCGCTGTTCTTCCTTGCCGCCGTGCTCGTGGTCGGCGAGCGATACGGCCTGTTCCACGTGCCTGCGGTCACCACCGCCGCGGTGCGCTGGGCCGCCATTCTCGCGCTGATCGTCTATGCCATCGCCAAGCGCTCCCTCACCACCTGGATCCTGGTCAGCATGGTGGTGGGCGCCGAAATCGGGCATGACTTCCCTCACATCGCAGTGAATCTGAGAATCCTCAGCCTGATTTTCCTGAGGATGATCAAGACCATCATCGCGCCCCTGCTGTTCGCCACGCTGGTGGTGGGCATTGCCGGACATCACGACCTGAAGCAGGTGGGGCGCATGGGAATCAAGGCGCTCATCTACTTCGAAGTCGTGACCACGATCGCTCTTTTCATCGGACTGGGCGCGATCAATCTGAGCAAGGCCGGCGTGGGCGTGAACGCGCCGCCGGCGCTGCACGCCGAATTACCGCCGGCGGCAAAGCAGTCGGCGGCGGACATCATCTTGCACGCCTTTCCGGAAAACATCGCGAAATCCATCGCCGAAGGCCAGGTGCTGCAGATCGTGGTGTTCAGCATCATCTTCGGTATCGCACTGGCGCTGCTCAACGAGCAGAAGCGGCGCCCGATGCTGACCTTCTGCGAGAGCCTGTCGGAGACGATGTTCAAGTTCACCAACATCGTTATGCTGTTTGCGCCCATCGGCGTGGGGGCGGCGATCGCCAACACCGTCGGCCACATGGGGCTGGGCATCCTGGTGAACCTGTTCAAGCTGCTGGCCACCCTCTACGTCGCGCTCATCGTGTTTCTGACCTGCGTGCTGCTGCCGGTCGCGCTGCTGGCACGCGTGCCGCTGCGGCGGTTTATCAAGGCGATTGCCGAGCCGGCTTCCATCGCGTTCGCGACCACGTCATCCGAGGCGGCGCTGCCGCGCGCCATGGAAGCCATGGAGGCCATCGGCGTACCCCGGCAGATCGTCGCCTTCGTCATTCCCACCGGCTACAGCTTCAACCTCGACGGCAGCACGCTCTATCTGTCGCTCGCTTCGGTGTTCGTGGCGCAGGCGGCGGGAATCCACCTCACCTTCGTGCAGCAACTGGTGATGGTGTTCACGCTGATGCTGACCAGCAAAGGAGTCGCCGGCGTTCCGCGCGCGTCGCTGGTGATCCTGCTGGGCACGGCGGCGTCGTTTCACCTGCCGGAATGGCCCATCTTCGTGATCCTCGGCATTGACGAGCTGATGGACATGGCGCGCACCTCGGTGAACGTGATCGGCAATTGCCTGGCGACGGTGGTCATCGCCCGCTGGGAGGGCGAATTCGGCAAAGAGCAGCCGTCGGAAACGGTGCAGGCGGCACTGGCGCAATAGTGCAGGCTTTGGGCGTCGGGCTTTAGGCTTTAGGCTTCAGGCTCCAGGCTTCAGGAAAAGCGAGCCACGGATTCCACGGATCAACACGGATAGCCCATTTCTGATCCGTGTTCATCCGTGGCAATCGGTGGCTACGAGTAGCGACGACGGCTACTTGGTTTCAGGCTTGGCGAGCTCGATGGAGTGCACGTGCGAGATCCACCCGGTTTCCGGGTTCATCTCGGCGGCGATGCGGTAGCTTTCGCGGCGCGCGACGTAGCCCTGCTTCTCCAGCTCCATGACGCGGGCATGAAACTGGTCGGCATCCCATTCGCGTACCACTACCAGGTCCTCGGCCATAAATCTTCTCCGGGACAGAGTAGCATCCGCACTCGGTTGTGGGCGAGAGATTAGGGCGCAGCCTGCCGGCGGCGCCCAGGGTCACGTCGAAGCTCAGGCGCCCGCTTCCGTGGCAATTGCCCGCGGGAACAGGATGTTGTTCTCCAGGTGGATGTGCTGGTGCAGGTCGGCTTCGAATTCCCGCAACGCGCCGTAGAGCGTGCGATAGCTGATGCACGCATCCTCCGGCGCGGTGAAGCCGTTGCCGGCTTCGCGAATCGAGCGCAACGCGTTGCCGGCGGAGTCGTGTTCCATCATCATCATCTGCACCGGGTTTTTCACCGTGCCGAATGCCGGCCGCCGCGCCGGTTGCCGCGAGGCTACCGTTTTCTCCATCTCGATGATGTACGGGAACAGGATGTTCTCCTCCTTCATCAGGTGCATCGAGAGTTCCTGTCCCAGGCCGGTGAAGGTCTCGCGGATGACGTTCAGCTCAGGATGGTTCTGTCCGTGCACCGCGCACACTTTGGCCAGGAGCTGCTCCAGGCGCGGCGTCTCCGACTTTACGTAAGCATGGTGCTGGGTGACGATGTGCCCGATCAGCTCCGCCATCGAACCCTTCTGCCAGTCGGCCGAATGCGCCGTGTTCTCCGCTGGCGATGCCAGCGCGGCCATCACATCGCCGACACCCAGGTTGCGCGCGGCGCAGGCCTCTTCCAGCGACTTGCCGCCGCCGCAGCAGTAATCAATTCCGAGTTTCTCGAAAACGCGCGTGGCCTGCGGGAATTCAATGGCCAGTTCGCGCACCGTCTTTGCCGTTTCAACGCTCATGCTCTTCTCCGATCCTTTGTGATCTCGATCCTGAGAATAGCCAGGCACAGCGCCGCGGACGATGACTTATGTCACAGGCAAGTAAAGGCAGAAGTCAGAAGTGAAAGCGGGAGCGAGTGATCTTTGGCTCACCATTTTACTTCTGACTTCTTACTTCTTGACCAGTTTATTTACTTGACACAAGGACGCCGCTCTGGTACTATTTTAGATGTATTCGAGGCTTTCCCGTGCTTCTCCTTCAAATGATGCTTAACAGACCTGACGATCTTCGGGTGGAAGAGATGCTTGATTGCCTCTTCGTCGGTCATGTCCTTCGGGTGCTTCGCTAATTTCTTTTTCGGCATGGTGTCCTTATGAGAGAAGCCATTGACCTCTGTGGTTTGATCGCACAGTTTGGTGACAACCAGCGCTGCCGTAACTACCTTGAGGGGCTTCGCTGGCACGACGGCGTCCGTTGCCCGAAATGCAACGGCGAAAAGATTTCCAGTATCCTGAAGCGCGATCAGTACAACTGCGATAACGAGTCATGCCGCTATCAATTCTCCGTAACTGCGGGAACGATCTTCCACGACACGCATCTTCCGCTGATTAAATGGTTCCTTGCGGCCTACCTGCTGTGCCAGTCCCGCAAAGGCATGAGTGCCAATCAAATTAAGCGGATGCTCGGAATCAGCTACAAAACCGCATGGTATTTGTGTCACCGCATCCGGGCGGCTATGGCCTATGCTGACTGGGAACGGGGCAAACTGTGCGGGACCGTCGAGGTGGATGAAACCTACGTCGGCGGCAAGAAAATCGGCCAAGGCGTCTACGCCGGGAAACGAGCCAAGGAAGTTGTCATTGGCATCCGTCAGCGCGGCGGCGAATTGCGTTTCTTCCATGCGGAGGATGCGAAGTCTGGCACTCTGGCGAAGTACATCGCAGAGAACATCTCCACTGAGTACGTGGACGTTATCGTGACCGATGAATTTGCCGCTTACCCTCATGCCATGCGGCGCGCGGGAGTAGACGGCGAAAAGCACAAGATGATTCAGCACAAAGCCAGGAACTATGTCGATGGCGAAATCCACACAAACACCGTGGAATCCGCATTCTCTCTGCTGAAACGCGGCATCATGGGAACGTGGCATCGTGTTAGTGCGAAGCATCTGCAAGCCTACCTCGACGAAATGTGCTTCCGGTTTGACAATCGCAAGAACCCGTTTCTGTTTCGCGATACTCTCAAGCGGATGCTCAATGCTGATAATCTCGAATTTAAGGCGCTTATAGCTAATGTTGCCTGTTAACTATTCTTCAAATAGCGTTACCTTCGAAACGTGAACAGGGCTCTTGCTGTACGCGCCTACATGCATAGGTCGCTGTGGACTCAGCGGTGTCTTCCCGATTGCGAGGGCATATAACATCTCTCCACGGTCCGCGTGATGTTGCAAGTACTCAATGAAATCTTGGTTGTCGATTATGTCAGAAGACGTTCCCACCACTAACTTACAGTCGGCACAATCGCAGGCAGCGCCCGCGAAGTGGCCGCTGAATTCAACGGCAAGATAGCCACTTCGATACTCGGCATCAGTTGTAATGGTGGCTACGATTTCATAAGGGAAATCCTTGTGTTGTGCGGTTATTTGTTGCTCGTAAAAGTTAAGTGCGCGGGGTGCGGTTCGCGGCTTACCCCGATGCCTCAACTGTATTCCTAGGCGTCTCAAGTATGGGGCATAGCGCAGCACATTGTATGGGGAAATGTCACTTGGAAGAGACGCCGCGGAAACCAAAGTGCTTGAAAACAGCAGATCCCAATACATTTGTTCATCAGGATCTTTGCCAGGCGGCCCAAGCCTACTCAGCACCTCGGCCCTCAAATCCTTTAAGTCCTGCGCACAACACTCATTGAAGGCGTGCGAAAAGAAAAATGTTCGGGCCCGTGAATTGCTTTCCAATCCAGGCGGCCCACGGCGCCCCTTCACATAGTCATCCGCGAGCGCCGCGATCTTACTAGCATCTTCAATTGTCCAATCTGCTACCTGTTCATCGGTCAGATCCTTGTATGCTTCGGGTCCAGTTGCAAGCCGCGGTCCTCTCGTAACTGGAGCTGCCGCCGGAGCTACAAACGGCGCTTTGACCCTCGGTTCTTCAGGTGTCTTTATGGATGCTAACGCGGGGCTATTCCAATGCGACGGCAACTGATGTTTCGCAATCAAGGGATTGGGTGCGTTCGGTACATAGGCATGCGACACCCACATAGCCTTAAGCGGGGGCCAAAAGACCGTCCAAGACTCATCTTTACGCTTGATGTCAGTCCACATGATTGCCAGCGTGCAGAACACCAATGCTCCTGTGATTCGTGCAATTATCCTTCGCCGTGGAATCGCTGTATCACTCAGTGACCTAAGAACAAACACCACAGCGAGAACCAGCCACAAGAAAGTGGCGATAGCATATTCGCCAACTTGGATCATGGTGAGACCCAAGCTGAGGACAAATGCCATCTCAACGCCAGCCACCACGCCAGCACTAACCGTGATAACCGACGAAACTTTCGTTGCCAGATGAGTATTAAGTTGGTTGAATAAGGACGCGGCGGCACGTGCTCGTAGCCATAACTGTTCGATGAAAGCCGCCATAGACGCAAAGCTCTCATTTGTGAGCACCTTGCGTCAAGTGCATAATCCTGCTTCTTAATTCTTACTTGTGAGTTACTCGCTGCCTTCGAGCTGATCCTGGAGCGCCGCCAGCTTGGGGATGGTCACCGTGCGGCCGTCCACCTTGATGAGTCCCTCCGCCTGCAGGCGGCTGAGGTTGCGTGACACCAGTTCGCGCACCGTGCCGATGTGCGCTGCCAGTTCCTGGTTGGTGGCCGGCAACGTGACCTGCACGCCGCTGGTCGCGCCCCGGGCCTGCTCGCGCGCCAGGCGCACCAGCAGCGAGATCAGGCGCGAACGGACGGTGGTAAAAGACAGCTCTTCAATGATGCCGACCAGCCGGCGCAGCCGGTTGCCGACCACGCGCAACACCTTCAGTGCGACCTTGGGATGGACCAGGCAGAGGGAATGGAAATCCTGTTTGCTGACGAACAGCAACTGCGCGTTTTCCACGGCCGCGGCGCTGGCAGGATATTTGCCGCCGTCGAACACCGGCAGTTCGGCGATGGAGTTCCCAGCCTTCTCGATGGCGAGCACCTGTTCGCGGCCGCCGGTGGAGGTTTTGAACAGGCGGACGTTGCCGCTCTCGATCACAAACAGCCCTGGGCAGGCGTCGCCCTCGGCGAACACCAGCTCACCGGGGGCGTAGCGGCGCGGGACGGCGCGCTCGGCCAGGAACTTAATCTCGGTTTCGGAAAGGTCGGCAAACAGCGGCACGCGCCGCAGGACTTGGGCTGCACTCGGATGCGTGGTGGGCATTGCCGGGTATTCTACTCGCGCCTGCCGGGACTGCATGGTCGCCGCTCGCGCTCCGGCGAACCCAACCCCCGGACCGCGGTCGCGCGATTATTGACCGGCCAATTCGTCCAGTTCGTCCGGCGCCCCGTGGCGGCGCAGCAGCGACGGCAGGTTCTGCGAAAACGCGGAGCGCGGGATCACCATGTCGCAACCGGCTTCCATCGCCTTCACCTTGAGGTCGCCCTGCACGTGCGAAAGGAACCCGATAATGGTGGTTCCCTTCTTCAGTTCCTTCTTGAGCCGCGGAATAGTGGCCAGCGGCTTGGCGCCCAGGTTGTTAAGGTCGAAGATGATCAACGACGGCTTGCCGTTCCCGTTCTGCGCAATCCGCTCCAGGATGTCCTTGTCGGTCTTGACGAACTCCACCTTGACGTTGAGCTTGCGCGAGGTCTCCTGGATTTTCGCCAGGAAAAACAGGTCGTCAATGAAGGCGAAGATGCGCGGTGCGGCGTCCTCGTGCTGTTGTGGCAACGGTTCCGGATCCGGTTGCAGGTACTGGGTGCCGGTGCCGCGCTGCGCATTGTTGCCCTGCATCGTAGCGCGGTAGCTGTGGTCCATGGGATGGGTGAAAACCCCGCCTGGATTGTTGTGCTGCTTTAGTTGGCCTTTGCCGCCCTGGTGTCCACCAGGACGTCCTCCGCCAGGCCCGCGACGGCCGCGACGGCGCCTTCCCTTCCCTCCGGGGCCGGAGGGACGCTTCGGTCCAAAAGTCATGATGCTCTCTTCAGTCCCGCGGGGGAGCGGGATCGTGGTTTACGCTGAGTTGAATCACTCCGTCGGAGACGCCCACTCGGTCACGAATTACCCCGGATCTCGTATCCCGGATGCGAAGGAAATTCGTGAACCATTCTCGTCCGCCTGGCGCATGGCACTTCGTTGCGCGCGGACTTCGGTACGGGAGGTACCGTTCGGAGGCCGATCTTGATACTACCTGCCTGCCCTGTGGAAAGGCAAGGCCCGTACCGGAGGAAGGTGCGTACTTCGGTAACGGGTCCCACCCCATGTCAATAGATGCCCGCCCGTCATTCATGGCTTCACGATTTCGTAATGAATGTCCACGCTACACTAATCCCATGCCCGGCGACGACATCCTCTCCGCCCCGCCCGCTGCCGCCGATCAGCGCCTGCGCTACGGGCCCGAGCCGGTACTGTCGCTCGAACTAGCCGTTCGTGCATTTTTTCTTCTGCTGGTGTAAACCTCGGGTCTGAAAATCCGTCGATTGAAGTAGCGATGGAACAGAGTCTGGCCACACCGTTGATGGGACCAACGAGCGAAGCCGGAATCGCGGCGCAGCAGTTCGATGATCTTGTGCGCGCCCACCAAGCCCGTATCTACCGCGTGCTGTGGTGTGAACTGCGCGATCGTGATGCCGCCGCTACCCTCACCCAGGAGTGCTTCCTGCGCGCGTACCAGAACCGCGCCAGCTTCCGGGGCAGGTCCAGCGTCGGCACCTGGCTGATCCGCATCGCGCTGAACCTCGCGCTCGATTACCGGCGCAACCGGAGGAGCGGTTTTTGGCGAAGTCTGTTCGGCAGGACCCGAACCGAACTGGATACGGTCGCCGCTTACGCACGCGACCACGCACCCTCCGCCGAGCGCGGCTTGATCGCGCGCCAGGAGTTGGATGCTGTGATGCGCCTGGTGGCATCGCTCACCCAACAGCAGCGCACGGTATTCATGCTGCGCTTTGTCGAGGAGCTTAGCCTGGAAGAAATTGCCCAGGTCATGGGCTTGGAGCAAGGAACGGTCAAGACGCATTTGTCCCGCGCGGTCAGCGCGCTGCGCCGCCACTACAAGCAGGGGAACGCGAAATGAACAAGCATTTGACCGACGAACAAATTACGGCGTGGCTGGCCGCCAGCCCTGATGCTTCCACCTGCGAGCACCTGCAACATTGCGCCGAGTGCACCCAGGAAGCCGAGCAACTGCAAGGCCTGGTGGCCCGCTTCGGGGAAACCATGCGCCGGGAAGCCGCCGCCACCGAACCGCGCCGGGCGCTGCGCCCATTCGCTCATTTCTCATTCGTGTCGCTACGTCAGGCCCTGGCCGGGGTTGCCGCGCTGCTGCTGGTTGCTTCTGCATTGCTGCTGGCTCCGAGCGCGCCGCCGCGGCAGCAGAATTCGCCAACCGCCGCCCTCCAGCAGGACCCTGATGATGTTCTGTTAATGGAAGTCCAATCCGACGTGCAACGCGATGTGCCGCTTGCGCTGGAACCGGCTGTACTCATCGTTACGGAGCGCAACCGGCTCGCCGCGATGCCGATCCCACAGTCTGAAGGAGAAAATCAATGATCGCACGTTTACTTGCCGCACTGCTTCTGATGTCGTCTCTGGGTTTGGCGCAGATGCCCGCTGGTGGCGGCCCTGGGCCGGGAGGGCCGCCGGAAGGGCGGGGACGGATGTCTGGCCCCCGCGGCGCCAGATCGGGGCCGATGGGCCGGTGGTGGAAGAACGCCGACGTTGTGCAGAAACTGGGACTCAGTGACGAGCAGGTGCAGCGCATTGAAAAAATCTTCCAGGACCACCGCCTGCGGCTCATTGATGTTCGCGCCAACCTGGAGCGCGCGGAAGTGACGCTGCAGCCCATGATCGAGAGCGACAGCCCGGACGAGGCCGCGGTCATGAAGCAGATGGACAAGGTCGCCGCTCAACGGGCCGAACTCGAGAAAGCCAACGCCCAGATGTTGTTCGCCATTCGCCGCGTGCTGGGACCCGAGCAGTGGAAGAAACTGCAGGCGCTTCAGCCACAAGGCCGCACTCGCATGAGCATCCCTGGCGCACCGCCCCCGGGCAGAGGCCGCAGAGGAGGAGGACCGGGCGCCGGTCCCGGTCCATGCGGTGGTCCGCCATCGGGTGGGAACCACGCAACAACCTTGAGAAACGGGAGGCACCCGGCCCACCACCCGGGCCGGGTGCGAACCCGTAACCAGCGCAGTGGCAAAGACGCTCCGTTCAACTGAATAGTTGATGCCGCGCCGTTTCACAGATTGCCAACACGGCGGGATGTTTCAGCTTTCGTTCCACGGAAATCGCATAGAAGCGATTCCGTACGGCTTCGGCACGTCCGACGAGTCGCAGGTTGCCCTGTTTACGGAATCGCTTCTCCAGGACCGAGGGAGCCGCGAAGATCCCCGCGCCAGTCTCCCCAAAGCGGCGCATCAGAGCAAAATCCTCGAACTGACCGGCCACGAAAGGCCGAATCTGCTGGGAGTCGAACCACTGGTCAAGCGCACGGCGGATATTGGTGTTGTCGGCGGGCAGCAACACGGGCGCATCTTGCAGCACGTTGGGAAATCGCCTGCGATACCGCTTGGTCAACTCTGGCGTCGCGAAAAATGTCATTCCGCACTCGCCCAGCAGGTGGTTGTAGGCCCGGATATTCGCCGGAGGCCCGATCGGCGTATCCGATAGCACCACGTCGAGCTCCTGAATGGCCAACTGCGCCAGGAGGTGTTCTTGGTTATCCTCACGGCATGTTATCTGGACTGGCTCTCTTAATTGCAGGGCCGGCTGGATCAGCGCATGGGAGATTTCCTTGGGCACGACATCGGCAATCCCTATGACGAGCTGCAACGGGTGCCCGGTGGGGCGGCCTTTGATGGTGTCGAGCATTTCCCGGCCCAACGAGAAGATATCGTCCGCATAGCGAAAGACGACTTGGCCGATTTCGGTCGGCTGCACCCCACGCGCAGACCGGGTCAGCAGTTTTTCCCCCAGGCTTGCTTCCAGACTGCGGAGCTGCGCGCTGATCGTCGGTGGGGCAAGACGCAATTGTTCGCAGGCGCGCCCGATGCTGCCGGCTCGGACCACCGTCCAAAAATAGAAAAGATGATGGTAGTTGATCCATTCCATGCCAGGGCTCCCGGCTGTGTTGTATTTTTCAGTGTTAGGCAAAACCGAATGCTCGCTGCTCATATTATCTACTTTTTAGAACTCCATAGTGAGTGAAGAATGTCCTCGGTCAAAAGAAACGGGCCGAAATGAAACTCGAGGAGGCGAACACGATGTTGAAGCCCACATCCCCCAAGAAAGTGATTTTCACTGTCGAGCCTCACCCCACGGAGGAGAAGATCCGTGCGCGCGCTTACGAATTGTTCGAGGCTCGCGGGCGAGAAGAAGGCCACGATCTGGAAGACTGGTTTCGTGCCGAGGAAGAGATTACCGACCGCAAGAATTCTGCCGCCGCGTAGCTGGCGGCGCTTTCTCTCGCCGTTCGGCTAAGCGGAGAAGAGGCGTTCATCGGAGGGTTTCAGGCGGCACTCTCATTTCGGATCACAGGGGGGCCAAATGCAAGTCGAGGTCCGGATACAAGGCATTGACCTGGCGGATGCGGTGCGAACCTATGCCGTTCGCCGGATACGTTTCGCCCTGGGGCGCTTTGGATCGCGCGTAGGACGGATCGTAATACGAATTTCCGACGTCAACGGGACTCGCGGCGGCGTGGATCAATGCTGCCACATCAGCGCGGAACTTCTGCCGTCGGGAAAAGTGGTATTGGAACAAGTAGACGCAGACCTGTTTGCCGCGATTGATCGGGCAGCCGAACGCGTAGGACAGGCATTCAGGCGGCAGATCCAGAAGACGCGGGAAGCGCGAACTCGCCGCGAATCGGTGAGAGCGCCAGTCTAAGTTGACCGAGGACCGATGCGAATTCATGAAAGATCTCGATGCAACCGGTGGGCACTTGGGCAAGCCAGCCCCCGAAGGCAGCGCCACGGAAGTGGCGTGGCTCACCGGCTTTATCGAGATGGCGCCGGATGGACCGGCTGCCGACCCGGTCCATCCGTGCCCGCAGTGTAGCTGCCGGTGGCCAGAAATCTCAGTGAAGCAACGAGGGGTGACAATGCGACGCATAAGGCTTTTTATCACCGAGTCTGATTTCCTGCGGCTCAAGGAGCTCATCGAATCGGCCAAGAGATTTCTGCGTCGTGACCGGGAGCATTTGGATGCTTTAGACGAGGAACTCAATCGGGCGGAGATCGTAGCTTCGAACGAACTTCCAGCCCACGTGGTCACGATGAATTCCCGGGTTCGAGTAACGGACTTGGATAGCGGCACGCAGACCTTCTATACCCTGAGTTTTCCCCGCGACGCCGATATCGCGCACGACCGAATCTCGATTCTCGCACCGATCGGCACAGCTCTTCTCGGATATCGGGCAGGCACGGTCATCCAGGCGGTAGTACCTCGAGGTAAGAAGCGGCTGCGGATCGACGAGGTCATCTCTCCGTCGCCACGACAGCCGGCGGCGTGAACGCTGCCTGCTCGTTCGGTCCAGCTGTTGTTCGGCTCACCGACCTGTCCACCGGGAGTAATGGGAGATGACGCCATGAATGACATCGACATCCTCCGCTGCGGAAATCTATGGCAGAGCCTGGGTGATCAGCAGGCGGGTTGGGAACTGATTCGTTGTCTCCGATCGCCCGATCCCCAGGTACGAGGCGCGGCTCAGGAGTATCTGGTGGAAGCAGGTCCACGGTCGATCACGCTGCTGCAAGCTGCGGTGGCATCGGGCGTTCTGGAGGGCACGACGGCCGCCGAATGCATGGTCACGTTGCTTGCCGGCATGTCGTGCGACAACAGCCCGGATGAACCCGCATGGGTTGAACTCCCATACGATTGCTGAAGGAACGGAATAAAAATGGTATCCACCTGCGCAAATCCCAGTTGCTCCGCGCCCTTCCGCCACTTGAAGGAAGGACGCCTGTTTCTCATCGACCCAAGAGAGCGCGCGCACAAGGAAGTGGATCGGCCCGCATCGCAGCTGGAGTTCTTCTGGCTATGTGAGCAGTGTACGTCACGGTTCACGTTGGCGGTTGGACCGGGAAACCGTGTGTCGTGTGTTTCGCGTGCCCAGAGCGAGCCCACGCGTCGGCCAGACGCGCGTTCCGCGTGATCGCTGTCGATTCAGTGGGTTGAATGGTGGGCGCTACTGGCTGACGCGGTGCTGCAACTAGTGCGGAGTTGAATAACAACGGTCGATGGTCGAGGCCGTCAGCGCGAACGACCAACGACTAACGACCAACGACTCCGCTACAACTGGTCAAGACCAGCCGGTTGTTGATTCCAAAGACGTTAGATAAGGCTGGTAAGCGGCATATCGCCACACATGGTGGGACATCCGCCGACCTTGTTTCCGCAAACTCAGCAAACACGACTAAAGATACTGGGCAGGAAAAGAAGCGCAAATCCGCCGTTCACGGCACGATTCGCCTCAGTGCCTGAGGGGCAGACTAGGGGCGCGGTAATTGTGCCTGACTTGTCGGTTCTCGCCGGCGTCCGCACCGATTGACTCGGCAGTTTGGGCCTGTTCCGAGTCGTCTACACGCGGCAGCTTATTGTCGCTGTTTCCGCTCCCGAGTGCTCGCCGTACCCCTACGATGGCGTCCCTCAGCGGTTGAAGCAACTAGGTTTATCGAAGGTTGATCAACCTGTTCATTGTCGTCGCCAGCGATTCTTCTGCAGAGCCCGCATGAGTCGCCCGGACTTTTCGCCAGTCTGCTAATGGCGCGACCAGCTCCGCCGACGGTCCACCGCATCCCCGGTGGCGGGCCGGCAGAAGACAAGCTTCGAAGTGATCCGGGTCTCACGCGTTCGTCATTGTATCCGGACGGCGTCGCACCGCGACGGTGACGGGGTGTGACTGATCGCTTTTCAGCGGAGCTAGGGGGTTGGCCATCGTGCTCGAAAGCGCGCACAGGACGAGTTCCACACGGCTGGAGACGCCGATCTTGTCGAACACCCGGAACAGGTAGTTCTTGACGGTGTGCTGGCTGAGCTTCAACTGGGTGGCAATTTCGCGGTTGCTCATGCCGTCGGCGACCAGTTGCACTACGGCCTGCTCGCGTGGTGTTAGCAATTTGCAGCAGTTGTCGGTCAGTGTTCGCGCCGACGTGGTTTGGATGAAAGTGTCCAGCAGATAGCCCAGCTCATCGCTGCTGGCCCACACCTGACCCTGGCTCACGCGGTGAACGCATTTGGGCAAGGCCGCCAGCCCTGCTCCCCGGGACAACACGCCGCGCGCGCCGGCGCGGAAGGCGTCAATTGTCGATTGCCGATCCGCCCTGTCCAGCAGGATCACACTGCGAATGTCGGGACGCTTGGTGCGCAGTTGTGATGCGAGTGACAATCCCTTACCCGGACCGTCGTGTAGATTTGAACTGATCAGTGCTACGTCCGTCTTGATACGGGTTGTTGTAGCAAGTGCCGCCGCAGAATCGATTTCCCAACCGACAACTTGCATGCGCGACCCGCGGCTCAACACGCCTGCTAGTAACTCGCAGGCCATGACGGTGGCATCGGCAACCAGTACACGTACCGATTGTTTAGGGCCCTGAAGACGCCGCATCTCAACTCTCCGTGAGGTTTAGCGTTCAATCGCTTGGCCGCATCTCAACTCTGCATGAGGTGCGGCGTGCAAGCGATTGCTTGCAGGGCGCCAAACTACTCTAACCCGAGGGTTAGTCAAGGAAATAAGCCTCAGCCGGCAAAGGATTCCCATTTTGGGAATTGCTATGTCGACTCAGCCAATACCCTTTGGATTAGGACGGTTACAGCTGTTCTCATAATGCAAACGTCCCGGGGCGCATCAAATCACGGCCTGAGGCCACAATAAAGTATGTCCGCATAGGAAGCGCTGAGATCTGCCTGATTGAATTCCGGAACTTTCTTGGCACCATAAAGCTCGTACATTTCACAGTGAAACACGGCAGCGGCAAGGATCAGGCGCGCCGTGATCAACGGGTCGTTCTTGCGCAACTCGCCTTTCGCAACGTACTCGGATATATGCACCCTGACGCGCTCCAGGATTGGCATAAGCCGATTCCACACAGCATCAAAGGCGACGTCTCTCCTCTCCAAGGCCGAAAACAAGATTAGTCGCTGGACTTCGGGGGCGTTCAACAGCGCATCTACCAGGGTCTTGATCACGCCGGCGATGAACTTCGGGGCCGGATAATTTCGTCGTGCCAACGCATCGATCTGCTTGCGGATGGCGAGCCTCTCGATGAGGTAATCGACGGCGGCGGCATGGAGTTGCTCTTTACTCTTGAATATTCGGAACAGCGTGACAGGGTTTACCCGAGCCCGACTGGCAATCTCCCGTGTTGAGGCCCCACTGAAACCCCTCTCCGAGAAAACCTGTACAGCGGCCCGGAGCAGCCTCTCTTTTGCTGTCACTGAACATGCTCCCTGACGCGTTCTTACCGCGTCGTAGTGTACCAATCCTCTGCTAAACCGCCTAATTCTGCAGCAAGCAACTGGTTGCTCGCATTTCAGCGTCGAGCCGGTGGAACGAATCGCGAGAAATAAAGGCTGTTCGGTTTTCCGAACAGCCAATGCAGTTTTCGGCGGTACCACTGGTCCGAAGTACTAGGCGTTGCAGGGCACCGCAACCTGCTTCGTTGCTTGACATAACCCACCCGCGAGCCGAACCCGTGTTCCGAATCTAGAACAGAACAAATTTCCTGCGGCTAAATGAGGGCGAACCCATTACAGATGGCTGTGAACACCGTGGGCTCTTCAGCCGATAGCAGAAACCCTCAGGCCGGAGCTCGCGGGAGCAAGATTACTTGTTTACTGAATCATGATGACCAACACAGAACGGCTCTTGCTGCACACATTACCGCGTTGGGCGGGGGTAACGGTTATCACCATCAAAGAACCGCTCACAGACATGTGGATCAGCGGTGAACAAGCAGGTCATCACCGGGATTTACCATACGACCCTGATGGCTACGAGGAACTCAGAAAGGAACTGCTCAAGGATTTCTTTCAAGCACCCGCGGCGGATGCCTTCGGCACTGGCGGTCCAATTCAAACGGTACGCGATCTAAACGCTGCAATGGAAAACATTGGCCAGACGCCGGTGCCCTCGACGTCCGCCATGCTTGCAGCGCTGCTGCCGAGCGATGAACTGGCGACGGCCACGGCGTCGGTGTCGCGGGCCGCGGGTCTCCATCGCGCGCGAAAAACTGCTCGCCTGGTCAGCAAAGGCCGGTCAACAGTTCGAAACCGGCAGCCAAAAAGAGAAGCGCCGGTCGGAAGTCAACCAAGGTGAGGTAGCTATTACTGCTGCTCCTCGTTTTGGTTGCGACTCCGGCAACCCGTGACACCAATCCATCGGCCGAGGCCCACAAGGATGTGGCGGCGGCATCCCAAGTCTTCGACCATCTCACGTACTCGCCAGGAAATCGAAGTCGGCGATCTGAACTGCCATGCCGATCACGCCGCCGGCACTCCGCTCGATGCGGGGCACGCGCGCGCAGCCAGCGACCTTCAGCGCTTCAGACAACGTCTCCTCGGCGGGCAATTCCACAATGAGCTCGGCCGAATCACATTCCGCCAACTCGTTAGGCTGCAGAAATACGAAGGCGCCGCCTGAACTATGGGACGAGGCACGGGATGGAGGCTAACTGACATGTGTATTAGTATTTTAGGTACTTCCCAAATCGGAAGGCTCTTGACGGCCCAGCAGACTAGGCTAGTGTAGGGCTAGCAACGCAAGCGATCGCTTGCATGCCTTCTCGAGGAGAGTCGAGCTGGCGGCGCCTTCAAACTAATAAGCAATTGCCGCTATCGTTCTGCCGACACCACGATCATGGCGTGCGAACTATTGGCCAGCGTACTGGGGCTAGCGATTGCAGACGCCGCTTCTGCAATGCCGTCCTGAAACGAAGATGAATTGTCCACAGCCATGTCGGTAAGGGGCAACGAAGGATCTACAGGGTCTGGATCCGCTGCGGAAGTCGCACCGTCCACGGCCAGCGTTCCGCCGCATCCGATGCGGCGGAGCACACGCGTCCGCTTGCAGATCGCTGTCCTGCTAACCAGCCTGGACCCGAAAATAGAATTTCATGAGCGATGCGAAACGTTGGTGGTCAACCTGCACGGTTGTGCCCTAAGAGCAGGTTCCACTCTACCTCGCGGCACCCCGGTTCAACTCCAAGTCAGCGGGAATGTCATTATCGGCCGCGTGGTAGAGGTCGTGCCGATCGCCGACCACGAGAGCAGTTGGATGCTCGGCATTGCACTCGATCTCCCGGGTAACTTCTGGGGTATCCCAAATCCTCCGAAGGATTGGGATGCGATGGCTCCGCCGGCGCCACGCGAAGCTTCGCCCGGTACCAGCGACGAACAGAGCCCGGAAAGCTCCACTGCGGAGAAGTTCACGATTTGGCCCTCGGCGTTTGGCCCAGCGGCTCAAGGTACCTCAACGCCCTCACCCCGCGAGCCGCGAACCCCATCTCGCGATAGCCAGGAGGATGGATTTCGCGCCACCGTACCAACCGTCGGAAACATCGACTCCGGGCAATCCCAGTCGGAGTCTAGCCGGGCGATCGAGGCGGGGCTCGTCCACCTGCAATCCGAGATCGAACAGCGTGCGGCAGCAGAGTGGATGCGCTTGCGCAGCCAAACGGAGCAGCACATTCGGGAAGCGGAAACGCAGCATCGTTCTGAGCTTGAGCAGGGGCTAATCGCGTGGCGAGAAGAGCGCGCCGGTGTCGAAGGCAAAGTTCAAGAGCTTTTGCGACTCCGCGAGCAAGTCGAGGTCCGGCTGCAAGCACGCGCCGCTGAAGAATCACTGTTCCAGCAGCATCGGATCGAACAACAAGCGGCACAGCAGGCGATCAGTGACGAAGTCGGCCGTGCGTGTCAAGCTCGGGAACTTGTCGAGTCTATGATGCGCTCGCTTCCCGACACGATTGAGACGCAGGTTCAAGAGCGCGCGCAGGCAATGCTGGCACAACTTCGCGACGACTTGGGGCGAGACCTCTCGACCCAAGCTCGTTCTGACTTGGATGGCCTCGACAAGAGGCTTCAGCGGATCGTCGGCGAGGCAAACCAAGAGCTGCGCCCAATACTTTCCCAGGAATTTGAGCGACAGGAAAAACACTTCCGGGACGCCACTGCGGCTCGCCTGGCTGAACTGCGGGAGCTCGAAGCCAGCCTGCGAGATTCCGCACGCGAATCGGCCGCCAGCGTTGCCGTCGAGTCCGAACGCGCCCTGGCGCAAATGCGCGAACAGTTGCAGAACGTAATCGCCGAGCATCAGGAACGAGTCGAGCAGGGCAACAAAGATGCCGTGATTGCCCTGCAGGCCGTGGCGGGAAACCTGCTGACGTCAATGCGTCACGCATTGCTGGAAGACCTCGGACGCGAGCAAGAGCAAGTGCGACAGCTGGTGCAAACGAAAATCGAGGATCCGCTCCGGGATGCCCTGCAAACAGCAGAAGCAGCGCTTCAGGAACGAGCCAAGCCAATGCTGGACAGCCTGCACCAGGAACTCCTCAACACTTTCGAGGATCGGCAGCAGAGTTTCGAGACAGCGCACGCAGCCGCAACCGCCCAATTGCGGCAGCTGGAAAAGCGAACGGACGAACTCGCCGCCAGGGTCGACGTGGAACTTCAGGCACACACGGAGAAAACCATTCACGCGGCGGTCGCGCAAATCACCGAACAGTTGCAGCAGGCCGCGGCGGGCGTTCGAGAGGCTCACCTGACAACCGCCCAAGCGGAGCTCGATCGCACGTTGGGTCCGCTTGTCAGTCAGGCCGGCGAAGCAGCCGCGGACGTGCGTCTCACCTTTGAGTCGCTGCAACAGCACACCACAGCCGGCGAGGCTGCGAGTGCGCGGCTCCACCAGGAAGTGCAGGTCGCAGCGGCTCACCTGGTTGAACTGCGGGAGCTGGAAGCCAGCCTGCGAAATTCCGCACGCGAATCGGCCGCCAGCGTTGCCGTCGAGTCCGAACGCGCCCTGGCGCAAATGCGCGAACATTTGCAGGACGTATTCGCCGAGCAGCAGGAACGAGTCGAGCAGGGCAACAAAGATGCCGTGATTGCCCTGCAGGCCGTGGCGGGTAACCTGCTGACGTCAATGCGCCATGGATTGCTGAATGACCTCGGACGCGAGCAAGAGCAAGTGCGACAGCTGGTGCAAACGAAAATCGAGGAACAGCTCCGGGATGCCCAGCAGACAGCAGAAGCAGCGCTTCAGGAACGAGCCAAGCAAGTGCTGGACAGCCTGCACCAGGAACTCCTCAACACTTTCGAGGATCGACAGCAGAGTTTCGAGACAGCGCACGCAGCGGCAACGGCCCAATTGCAGCAGCTCGAAAAGCGAACGGACGAACTCGCCGCGATCGTCGACGTGGAACTTCAGGCACACACGGAGGAAACCATTCACGAGGCGGTCGCACAAATCACGGAACAGTTGCAGCAGGCCGCGGCGGGCGTTCGAGAGGCTCACCTGACAACCGCCCAAGCGGAGCTGGATCGCAGGTTGGGTCTGCTTGTCAGTCAGGCCGGCGAAGCAGCCGCGGACTTGCGTCTCACCTTTGAGTCGCTGCAACAGCACACTAAGGCCGGCGAGGCTGCGAGTGCGCAGCTCCACCGGGAAGTGCAGGACGCACAAACCCGGCTGGCGCGCGAGACGGAGCAATTCCAGGAAACGATCCATGATGCCTTCTTGAAGGCAGCGGGAGAGATCCGTGGACGAATCCATCAGGCGGTCGAGATGGCGAGTGAGCCGATCGAATGCCGCAGCCGCGAGATTCAGGCAGAGATAACAACGCTAGCACGGCAGCAATCGGAGCAGTTGCAAAGACAACTGGAAATGGCCCGACAGCGCTTGCAATCCACGTACGAGGAAACGCAGGCCGTCGAGGAAAGTGCGTTACAAAGGCGCGCGACAGAAACGCTTGACCGGCTCAAACAAGACGCCCAGTACTTGGCGCAGAACTCAATCGACCGTTGGCAGCTAGCGCTCACCGAGACTCTGGCGGCTATTCCTCAGATTCTTGCGGCAAAACTTCCCACCGGAAACAGCACGACAGGCAGGCCACGCGACGAGGGCGGCGTGGCGGAGGATCACTCAGGAGCAGGGGATGGGGGAACGCAAGGAACGTAGAGAAAAGATGATTTTGCCGGTCCACCTGTCCGGCAACGACAGCGAGGGAAGGCCTTACTCGCTGCTTGTGCACACGCTGGACTTCAGCCGTTTAGGCGTTCGGCTGGGCGGTATTCGCCAACGGCTGCGAGTGGGAGAAACGGTCACGCTGGAATACAAGCACAGGCGGGCACAATTTGCGATTCGCTGGGTCGGGCTGTCCGGCACGCGAACCGAACAACAGGCCGGGGCCCAATCGCTAGAACCAGAAAATTTCCTTTGGCTGGAAATACCGGACCAAGAATACCAGGACCATGTCGAACTGTGGCGCCGTCGCCCTAACTTCAGGGGCCCAGTCACCCCGGCAGCGACCGAGGGTCCGCGGAAGGACACTGACTCTGCTGCCGCTGCTTCAAGCAGCACCACGCCTGATGAGGATGGCGTCAGCAACGCAGTTTCTGGTACACCGGCGAATGAAGCGGCGGCAGCGACGTTGGTAGAGGAACTGCTTTCGACCGTCGATCGAGTAAGCGGACGAGAGTCACAGCCACAAGTTCTCAGCGGTGAGCAAGCAGCCAGGGATGGTTCGCTCGATACCAGCAATCAAGATAGCGTCATCATCGCTCTCGAACAACGCATCGCCGCAGAAGCCCTTCCAGTCGATGTTGCCCTTGACCTGGTCGCCGAAAACGCACGGCGCCTGCTGAATAGCAGCGGGGCGGCCATTGCACTCCCTGAGAACGATGAGATGGTCTGCCGCGCCAGTGCAGGACGAGCGCCGGGCATCGGCGTCCAGTTCCTCGCGGAAGCCGGCTTGACCGGGGAAGCGGTGAGAAGTGGTCGCGTTGTCACCTGTCACGACACGCTATGCGATCCCCGCGTCGATTCCGATGTGTGGCGCAAGGTGGGCATCCGGTCTGCGGTCAGCGTGCCAATTCCTTTGTCGGAAGGCGGCACCGGGGTCCTGGAGGTATTTGCGGCCCAATCGAACGCGTTCACCAGCGCTCACGGAATCCTGTTGGAAGCGCTGTCAGGATTGGTAGGTCGCGTGGTGGCAGCTACTTCACGAAATCTGAGCGGTGGCAACCGGCCTGCGACTCGATCAACCGAAGGAGCGTGATGTTCCATGCAGCAGCGCCGCAGTTTGGGGAGGTCGATGTCATCGAGATGCATCGTTTGGATTGACAGCAACGAGTTCTGTGGATTCGCATGCGCAGCGTGTTCGTGGAAGTTTGCCGTCCCTGGGGCGCGCAACAGCGATGGCATGCCGGTAGAGCTGGCGAAGAGCGGCTTCGACCACCACAACTGCGCCGATTACTGCATCACCACGACAACCCTTATTACTGGGCTCGAAGAGGCAATCGGGAAACTCGCCAAAGTAGTGCACCGGTGCAAGAGCGAAAAGCAAAGCACAGTGTTGCTACAGGCGAGGTTGGCGCTGCAGTCGGTGGCCGCCGACTGCGATGAGATCAGGGCGTCGCTGTCCAGACTTCTAGAAGGCGTTCGACTGAAATGATGCAAGTGGCGGCGCTTTTACCCGCTCCATGCGCGTGGGTGCGGTTATGAGGGCACATGAAATTGGGCGCTGGTAGAGCGCCGCAAGCAATGCAAATGCTGAAGCCAAATTCTTTCGTGGCAGGAATCGCAATGGACAACAAAGACAATCACTCTCACACCAAGGAGCGGGACCCGGTCGAACTTCGAGCCGTTCTCCACCAGCTCGATCGGCGCGACTGGTGGCGCTGGGCTGCGGCCATCACGATCATGCTGCTGACCACGGCGGGCGTGTTCGTGCTCTCCCTGCCTAACCTTAAGAGAGGCTTCGAGGAGCAGCAGCAGCTTGAGGTCGCCGTGTTCGGACTGTTGGGACTGGTCCTCCTCTTCGCTGTCTTTGCCGTGTACCAGCAGATCGAGATTAGCCGAATGCGGCGACACTTCGCGGCCGAAATGGCTATGGCCGCGACCCACGAGGTGCTTAGGCCGCATGCGGTCGAAGTGCGGGAAACACAAGAGGATGAGCGCAGGACCTCACGGTTCTCACTGGATGAGAAGCTGAGCGTGCGAGCCGCAATAAAGGGCAAGGAAACGGTCCTGTACGGCCGAACCAGCGATATCTGCGCGGGTGGCATCGGCGCCGTTATTTCAGGGTCGCTGGCCCGTGGTACGCAGGTTATCTTGGAGATGAGCCTCGGCGCCCGCGGCGAGCCCTTGAGACTAGATGCAGCCGTGTGCCATCGACGGGGCTTCCTTCATGGATTCAAATTCACAAACCTGACGCCCGCCCAGGGCGATGAGATCCGCCGCGCCTGTGGGGGCTTGTCTGCGCTTACATCGCCGAAGGGGCGTAGCCTGTCGGAATAATCAATCCGACTGACGAGCACGATCCATTTAGCAACGGGCGAGCCGGGCCCCACAATTGTTTTGTTGGCAGTGACGAATTCTTTTCACGAATTGAAGCTGCGGCGAAGGAGGGAAAAGCCAGCCTTTTCGAGTATTTTAACCGCACGGGATTGTGGCCGCTCGATGAAGAGATTCTCGTGCCCGATGGGCATTCATCCTCGTTTCTTGCTCGGGTATTGGGATGGCTCTGACTGTAGCGAATGGAATCAGGCAAGCGGTGAGGAAACACGTCGACGCGTCGACGATTGGCTCTATGCACGCCGACAACTTAGAGATGTTAATAGGTAACCCACGCTGATAGCCGTCTTCCAGGTTCCGAAATCAGTTCATACCGGAACGGAGGTAGGCTCGATCTGCCCCGGTCTCAAGCATTCGTCATGCTGTCTGGACGACGTCGCACCGCGATTGTGACGGGATGCACCAGATCAGTGTGCGGCGCGAGCGTCGAATCGGCCATGGGGCTAGTGAGAGCGCAAAGCACTAGCTCCACGAGGTTGGACACCCCGATCTTGTCGAACACCCGGAACAGGTAGTTCTTGACGGTGTGCTGGCTGAGCTTCAACTGGGTGGCAATTTCGCGGTTGCTCATGCCGTCGGCCACCAGATGCACTACGGCCTGCTCGCGTGGTGTTAGCAACTTGCAGCAGCTGTTCGACAGCGTTCGCGCCGGAGTGGTTTGGACGAAGGTGTCCAGCAGATAGCCCAGCTCATCGCTACTGGCCCAGATCTGACCTTCGCTGACGCGGTGGACGCACTTGGGTAAGGCCGACAGTCCTGCTCCGCGGGACAATACGCCGTATGCGCCGGCGCGGAAGGCGTCGACGGTCGATTGCCGATCTGCGCTATCCAGCAGGATCACACTGCGAATCTCGGGATGCCTGCTGCGCAGCTCTGATGCGAGAGACAATCCCTTGCCTGGACCGTCCTGCAGAGCCGAACTGATCAGGGCGACGTCTGTTTTGACGCGAGTGGCTGTGGCAAGTGCGGCCGCAGAATCCACCTCCCAGGCGACAACCTGCATCTGTGACGTGCGACTCAAAATGCTGGCCAATAACTCGCATGCCATGACCGTCGCATCAGCAACCAGGATAGCTACCTCTTTGGGGGCTGAAGGGCGCCGCATCTCAACTCTCCTTGAGCGGCGTGCAACCACTTGCTTGCATCGCGAGGCGAACACAATTATGGTCCGACATAACGTCTCCTTCCGCAGCGGCGTACTGCCTGATTGCAGCAGACACCTCTGGGCGCAGCGGAAGATGCGTAAAAGAGACGGGCGAAGTTTACCTGTGCCAATTTGGATGGTCTGTCGGGCATGCTACATACATGGAAGAGTTTTGTTCGTGCATATGCTGGCCGTAGGCACCGTTGAAAAAACTCAGCTGCTGCTGGCCGTGCGTGGGGTCGTCGGTGGAGTCGATGTCGAGCAGGATTTCGCCACGCTGGCGGACCTGTTCACAGAGACGGATGAACTGCTCCAGCAGGACATCGTTGAGGCGCACCAGATCGCGTCCCGAAGCCGAGTTCTCCCAGCGGCTGAGCGTGGGCTGGGAGCCGAGCTGAGCGGGTCTCCTAGCTTCTGATCGGCAACGATCTGCAGCAGCGGATCGTGGCGCAGGCGGTCGGCGTCGGAAGTCAACCAAGGTGAGGTAGCGCTTACTGCTGCGCCTCGTTTTGGTTGCGACTCCGGCAACCCGTGACACCAATCCATCGGCCGAGGCCCACAAGGATGTGGCAGCCGTACCCCGAGGCCGCGACCAGCTTACGTACTCGCCAGGAAATCGAAGTCGGTGATCTGAACTGCCATGCCGATCACCCCGCCGGCACTCCGCTCGATGCGCAGCACGCGCGCGCAGCAAGCGACCTTCAGCGCTTCAGACAACGTCACCTCGGCGGGCAATTCCACAATGAGGTCGGCCGAATCACATTCCGCCAACTCGTTAGGCTGCAGAAATACGAAGGCGCCGCCTGAACTGACATCCCGTGTAACCCCGCGGATCTCGGTGCGTGGATCATTGCGAAGGCGAACGGAAACGGGCAAAGACATAATGAAGCGGCGTCTCTTGCGCCTTTCAAAGTCCACCATGGCGAAGTCGGGTTTCGCTTGCTGAGCCGGAGCCAGCCCCGATCTGACCCGGTCTCAAGCATTCGTCATGCTTTCCGGACGGCGTCGCACCCCGATGGTGACGGCATGCGTCTGATCAGTGTGCGGCGCGAGCGTCGAATTGGCCATGGGGCTGGTGAGAGCGCAAAGCACCAGCTCCACGCGGTTGGATACCCCGATCTTGTCGAAAACGTGAAACAGGTAGTTCTTGACAGTGTGCTGGCTGAGCTTCAACTGGGTGGCAATTTCGCGGTTGCTCAGGCCGTCGGCCACCAGATGCACTACGACCTGCTCGCGTGGTGTTAGCAATTTGCAGCAGTTTTCCGACAAGGTGCGCGCCGGCGGGGTTTGGAGGAAGTTGTCCAGCATGTAGGCGAGTTCCCTGCTGCTGGCCCAGATCTGACCTTCGCTGACGCGGTGGACGCACTTGGGTAAGGCCGCCAGCCCTGCGCCGCGGGACAACACGCCGCAGGCGCCGGCGCGGAAGGCGTCGACGGTCGATTGCCGATCTGCGCTATCCAGCAGGATCACACTGCGAATCTCGGGATGCCTGCTGCGCAGCTCTGATGCGAGTGACAATCCTTTCCCGGGACCGTCCTGCAAATTCGAACTGATCAGCGCGACGTCTGTTTTGACGCGAGTCACCGTCGCCAATGCCGCAGCACAATCGACTTCCCAACCGACAACCTTCATCTGCGAGGTGCGGCTCAAAGCGCTCGCCAACAACTCGCATGACATCACGGTGGCATCGGCAATCAGGACATCTACGGAACGTCTTGGACCTTGGGCGCGCCGCAACTCAACTCTCCTTGTGAGTTCGCATGCAACCGCTTGCTTGCTGTAGGAGAGTGAAGAAAAAGTGTAGCAGGGAGAGGACTTTAGCGTAGTTTAACCGCCGAGTTAGTCAAGCCATTTGGGCTTCTTTCGAGCGGGAGTAGTTCCATTTCGGGAATGACTCGGAATTCCTTCGAAACCCAAGAACTCGAAATTCCTTCGAAGCCCAAGAAGATGACCTTCACGGCGGCTCGAAGCAGCTTTTCTTTGGTCTTCAGAACATGCTCCCCTGAATGCAGTCGGTCCAGCTACGCGTTAGGGTATCAACGGTTTTTGCGTGCACCTAATCCTCTACAAGCAACTGGTTGCACTCACCGTCACCACGCGTCAGGCCCGCGCGTGAGAGCCGCCAGCGTGAATTGATGAGAACTTATTCTCCCGGGCACATTTCTCCCTGCTAGCTGCGATCGGATAAAGAAATCCATCTCTCCATAGCCAGTGGTCCATGGTCTCGTCACAGGAGACGACATGCTGCTGCACAGGTGAGCAAAACGAGGGGCCACGAGTCTCCGGGACTTTGCTTCTCTTGTCGACCTTTCTCCAAAAACGTAAATTCTGGCTCCATCGTGATCGGCCGTCATTCATTGCGTGTAGACGACTATGAAAGCGGCGGTGTGGAGCGTGCGGTGGAACTCAGACGGATCAAGCGCTACAACGTGCAGGCCCCGGCCTTCTTTTCGTGGAAAGACTTGGAAGGCGGCTCACAGGTGGGAGAGGGTACGACGCGCGACATCAGCACGCAAGCGGTGTTTGTGCTGGCCCGCAACTGCCCGGCCGCTGGAAACCAGCTCCGCATTGACGTACTGCTGCCGTCACTGAGGAGCAAGAAACCGGGCGTGCGACTCCGTGGAGAAGGTGTTGTGTTGCGCGTGGACTATTCCGGTACTGAAATCAGCGGCTTCGCCGTGGTGACGTGTCTACGGTCGGGGACGCGAGACTCCACGGACGTGTTGTTAAACGCGAACACCGACTGGGGGAGGACGCAATGAGATTATCGCTGTCGATCCGGATTGCTTGTGCGGCCTTGATGCTTCTGCTGTGCTTTGCTGAGTCGCCCGTAGCGAGCGGTCAGGAGGCGAATTCCGCAAAAGCGCAGGTGACGCACAACCCACCCGCCCAAGCTGCGCCTCTTCTGCAACAACGCAACCCTCGGTATCAGCTCCGCAGAGGCGACATCTTCGATATTGAGTTCACGTTTTCACCGGAGATGAACCAGACGGTGACCATCCAGCCCGATGGATATGTCACCGCGAAAGTGATCGGTAGCCTGCGAGCGGAAGGGCTGACGATCCCCGAGCTTACCGATGCGCTGAAGATCGCCTACGCGAAGATTCTGCACGATCCGGTGATCGCGATCGTCCTCAAGGATTTCGAGAAGCCCTACTTCATCGCTGCCGGCCAGCTGGGGCGGCCCGGGAAGTACGACTTGCGCAGCGATCTGACGGTGACCGAGGCCGTCGCCATCGCCGGCGGATTTAACGATAAGGCGAAACACTCGCAGGTGGTCCTGTTTCGCCCGGCGCCGAACGGAATGTTCGAGGCGCGGATCGTCAACGTGAAAAAGCTGATGGCGTCTCGCGAATTGAGCGAGGACATGCACCTGCAGCCCGGGGACATGCTGTACGTGCCGCAGAACAAGATTTCGAGAATCGAGAGGTTCCTACGGGCGGCGAACGTGGGGATGTACGTCAACCCGCTGAGCTACTGAGCGCCGGAGAGAAACGATGCCAAACGAAGTTAATGAATTCGCACCCGACGACCGGCGGCCGTTGCCGACCTTGCGCGACCTGTTCACCATCATCTTCCGGCAGCGGTGGGTCATGATGGGCGTATTTCTCCTCGTCCTGCTGGGCGTGCTTGTTTCAGGCGTTTTGAGCCCGAAATATGAGGCGCAGATGAAGATCCTGGTGCGCCGGCAGCGTGTGGACCCGATGGTCACGTCGCAACTGAACGCGTCGCAGGCCTCGCGGGACGAAGTCACCGAAGAGGACATTAACTCCGAAGTCGAACTCCTGAACAGCGAAGACCTGCTCAGAAACGTGGCGTTGCAGACCGGGCTGAAGCAGGACGAAAGCGCCGGGTTCTTCGGCGGCGGGGATGAAGTCCGCATCGCCAAGGCCGTGCGACACCTGGCCGCCGATCTCAAGATCGAACCGCTGCGCAAGACCAATGTGATCTCGGTGCGCTATCGCTCGTCCGATCCGGAGCTGGCCGCCAAGGTTTTGAAGGCACTGGCGGTTGGTTACACCGAGAAGCATCTCGAAGTCCACCGGCCTTCGGGCGAATTCAAGTTTTTCGACCAGCAGACAAACCAGTACCGGGAAGGGCTGCGAGGAGCCGAGCAGAAGCTGACCCAATTCACCCAGCAGCAAGGAGTGGTTTCGGCGCAGATGGAGCGCGACCTCACTTTGCAAAAGCTGAATGAATTCGACGCCCAATCCCGGCAAGCTCAGGCAGGGGTGGCCGAAACCGAGCAGCGGATTCGCGCTGTGCAGGCGCAACTGACGGCCATGCAGCCACGGATTACGACGCAGGTGCGCAATTCCGACAACGCTCAGCTCATGCAACAGTTGAAATCCACATTGTTGAACTTGGAGCTGAAACGCACCGAGCTGCTGACCAAGTACGACCCGAGCTACCGCTTGGTGGAGGAAGTGGACAAGCAGATCGCAGGAACGCGCGCTTCCATCGCGGCGGAGGAGAGTAAGCCGGTTCACGAAGAGACGACGGATCAGAACCCGACCTACCAGTGGTTGCGATCCGAGCTCGCCAAGGCCGAAACAGATTTGAGAGGGCTGAAGGCGAAGGCAGGCGCCGCCGATGGGATCGCGCACCAGTACCGCGATACGGCGCGCCGTCTGCAAGACAGCGGGCTGATCCAGCAGGACCTGCTCCGCGCCGCCAAGACCGAGGAAGACAACTATCTCCTGTATGTCCGCAAGCGCGAGGAAGCGCGCATCAGCGATGCGCTTGACCAGCGGGGCATTCTCAACGTCGCAGTTGCGGAACAGCCTACGGTCCCGGCGCTGCCGGCGCGGTCGCCCCTCGGCGCTGGTCTCCTGGCGTTCGTGTTGGCAATGACGGTCAGCCTGACGGCTGCGTTCGCTTGTGACTTTATCGATCCGTCGTTCCGAACGCCGGACGAGGTGGTGGCGTACCTGGGCACGCCGGTACTGGCGGCGCTGCCCAAGAACGGCAAGTAGTACGTATGTATTTAAGCTATTTCCAGCTGCGCGAAGAGCCGTTCGGGAGCACGCCCGATCCGCGTTTCCTGTACCAGAGCGCAACGTACCTGGAGGCGCTGGCGACGCTCTACTACGGTTACTACTCCAACCGTGGGTTCACGGCGCTGATCGCGCAGCCTGGCATGGGCAAGACCACGCTGCTCTTCCAGTTTCTCCAGCACATTCGCGAATCGGCGCGCACCGTGTTCTTGTTTCAAACCCAGTGCAACACGCGTGAATTGTTCCGCTACCTGCTTTACGACCTCGGTGTCAAGCCCGGCGAAGATGTGGCCGAAATGCACCAGCAGCTCAATGCCGTGCTGCTGGAGGAAGCACGCGCAGGCCGCCGGGTTGTGCTGGTGATCGACGAAGCGCAGAACCTGCCCGACTCGGTGCTGGAGACGGTACGCCTGCTCTCCGATTTCGAAACCTCGCGCGCCAAGCTGATGCAGATCGTCCTCGCCGGCCAGCCGCAACTTTCCGAGAAGCTGGCCAGTCCCGGGCTGGAGCAATTGCGCCAACGCATCTCGTTGCTGTGTCGCCTGGACGCGTTCACGCCGATTGAAACTGCCCTTTACATCCAGCATCGCCTGGAGGTCGCCGGGCACAGCGGTCCACTGCCGTTCACGACGCACGCCATCGACCGCATCGCGGAGCACAGCGGCGGCAATCCGCGCCGGATTAACACCCTGTGTTTTAACGCGCTGTCGCTGTGCTGTGCGCTCCGGAAGAAGCAAGTGGACCGGGCGTTGTTGGAAGAGGTCATTGCCGATCAAGACCTCAAGTCTTTCGCACCGACTTCTGCCGGTGAGTACGGCGAGGCTGACCCAAAGCCCATGATCCGGCCACAGCACACTGCGGCCGTACGAGTTCGCATAAGACGGCCGTCCATGCGCCGAATATTCATGGCGGCTGCTGCGCTGGTGTTCAGTTTCGTGCTCTTGTCCGGCTTCGGCCCCCAGTGGCAGCCAGAAATCATGGCGGCTAGTGCTTCGGATCATGCGGGCATTGCAGCCGTCAGTGAGGCGCTTGTGACAGCTCCGAGCCAGCAAGCACAGCCGGTGCCCGAGCCCAATGCAGCGTTGCCCGAACCGCACTCCGAAAGAACTACAACCGAGACTCTCGTGGTCACGGTTGCGCCGAAGCAAACGCTTCATGACATCAGCACACAGTACCTGGGTGGCTACGACGCGCGTCGGTTGGAGCAGATCAAGACACTCAACCCCGGACTCAACGACCCCAACCATGTCGAGGCCGGGCAGCAAATCAGGTTGCCGAGAATTGGGACGCCGAATGAGCCCACAACGCAACTAAGCACGCTTACGGATAGGAATTGATATGAGCAGAAACTTCGAATTGTTGGCACAGGTAGAACAGGTGCTCGGCGCAGCGGCGCCCGCAGTACCAACTGACGTGATTGTCCGCGAGCAACCACGTGCCACTGCCGCTCCCATCGCCGATCTTGATGGTGTCGGCAAACAAGAAATGCTTCGCTTGGTGCAGCAGGTCTTTCTCAGCGCGAACGGCAGCGCGCCGCGCCAGGTGGTGTTCTGCGGCGTCAATGAAGGCAAAGGTAGCAGCGAGATTTGTGCACGCACCGGCCGAGTGCTAGCTGCTCAGACCTCTCGCCCCGTGTGCATCGTCGATGCGAACCATCACTCGCGATCCGCACGCGGGCTTTTTGAGGCGGGTTCCAATGCTTTTAGTGTCGCACCGGGCGCATCCGCTCGCGAGCAGTGCCAGAAGATTGCAGAAAACCTGTGGCTCGCCCCGGCAGCGGTGCTGGGCACGGACAACGGTTCCACTTCGGTGGGCGACTTGCGAGCGTGCCTCGAGGCGCTGCGGCGCGAATTTGATTACGTGTTGGTCGACGCGCCTCCCGCGGCCCTGCATAGCCATACCGCCGTGCTGGGACAGGCGGCGGACGGCATAGTGCTGGTCCTGGAGGCGAATGCAACGCGTCGCATTGCTGCCAAGAAGGCGAAGGAAACATTGGAAGGCAGCAATGTGCGTCTGTTGGGAACGGTGCTGAATAACCGTACCTTCCCGGTGCCCGAGAAGCTTTATCGCAGGCTGTAATCGCAACAGTTCCCCCACTGTTCGATCGTTGTTAAACGTGTCGTTGTTGAAGTCGTGTCGCGAATGAAGCTGTGCAAAAGTCCGGATGGGACTCGATTGGCGAAGCCATGTCCAGCGTACAACTAGTCACGACCCTCGCAACCTTCCCGCAGGCCCCAGTGCTACCGGAAGAACCGCGGTGGTACGCCATCCAGGTCCGCAGCCGATTTGAAAAAAAGGCTTGGCAGCAACTGCAGGATAAGGGAATCGAAGCATTCGTGCCGACTCTGAAACAGCGCCGCCGTTGGAGCGACCGCTGGCAGGTGGTGGAGTTTCCCACCTTCCCGGGCTATGCGTTCGTTCACCTGCACCCCAGCCCTGCTCACCGCCTGCAGGTGCTTCAGACCCGCGGGGTGATGAGCTTCGTGGCGTTTGGCAGCGAACTGGTTCCCATACCGGACAAGCAAATTGACGACGTTCGCTTGCTGCTTTCGCGAAATGTGCCGTATACAGCACACCCATACATCAAGATCGGGCAGCGAGTGCGCATTCGCGGTGGATGCCTGGATGGGATCGAAGGCATTCTCACTTCCAACCGCGGCGACAAAACACTCGTCATCTCGGTCGAGCCGATTCAGCGCTCCATCGCCGTTTCCATCGCCGATTACAACGTCGAGCACGCGTAACACCTAAGCCTAACTCTTTCACAGCCATGACCAGCTTCCGGCGCCAAATCCTGCTCAGGATGTTCATCTTCTACGATGTGGCCGTCCTCGGCCTCTCGCTCTGCGTCGCCATGTTGAGCCCGTTTGCCCGCGCCCGCTTTTCGCTGGTGCAACTCCTGGCGATGCGGGTAACCGTCCATAGCGTCCTGCTCATCGCTGCCCTGCTCTACGCGCTGGCACTGGATCTTCAACTTCATGGGTCTGTACCAGTCTCACCGGCTCAGTTCGCAGACCAACGAGATCAAGGACGTGATCAAGGCGTCGACCCTCGCCACCGTGCTTCTGGCATTGGTGGGCGCGACCCTCCGGCTCAGGTCCACAACTCCGCAGTCGGTCGCCATCTTCTGGCTGATCAGCACTTCCACCCTGCTTTTTTCGCGCCTGGCGATGCGGGCGTTTCTGCGCGCGGTTCGGGAGCGCGGCCGCAACCTGCGATCGATCCTTGTCGTCGGCACCAACAATCGCGCGCTCGCCTTTGCCCGGGGCATCCAGTCCAGGCCCGAGCTTGGCTACCGGCTGGGCGGATTCGTCGATGAGCAGTGGATCGCGCGCGACCCGCTGGATGGCATGCAGCCCGCCATCGTAAGCGACTTGGACGGATTTCAAGGCTACCTGCGCACGCACGTGGTCGACGAGGTTGTGATCGCCCTGCCGGTGAAGTCGTTCTACTCGCATGCCTCTCGCATCGTCGCGCTGTGCAAGGAGCAGGGGATCGTCGTCCGGGTGCTGTCCGATCTCTTCAACAACCGCGGCGCCGTCCGCGCGGGCGAGTTCGAAAGCAACCCCGTCGTCACCCTCAACGCCTCCCGGGTCTACGGTTGGCCCGCCGTCCTGAAGCGGGCCATCGACATCATCGTCTCCGCCTCGGTTCTCATCTTGCTCGCGCCGCTGTTTGTCCTGGTCGCAGCGCTGATCAAGCTGGGTTCCGACGGCCCCGCGCTGTTCGCCCAGCAACGGGTCGGCCTCAACAAGCGCCGCTTCCGCATGTGGAAGTTCCGCACCATGGTCGCCAATGCCGAAGCGCTGCAGGCCATACTCGAAACCCGCAACGAGATGACCGGACCCGTCTTCAAGATCAAGGACGACCCGCGCATCACCCGCCTCGGCCGCTTCCTGCGCAAAACCAGCATTGATGAGCTGCCGCAGCTCTTCAACGTCCTCAAGGGCGACATGAGCCTGGTGGGGCCACGGCCACTGCCGGTGCGCGACTACGAAGGCTTCGACCAGGATTGGCAGCGCCGCCGCTTCAGCGTGCGGCCCGGCGTCACCTGCCTGTGGCAAATCAGCGGCCGCAGTTCGATCGGGTTTGACGACTGGATGGACCTCGACATGCGCTACATCGACCAGTGGTCGCTCTGGCTCGACGTGAAAATTTTGGCGAGAACGATCCCGGCGGTGATGAAGGGTTCGGGGGCGGCGTAAGTAAAACAGACCTTGACCTTGTGAATAGACAGGCGAAGGCCTCTAATGGACCAAATTACCCAACCTTTTTCAAGCCAGCATACAAACCTTGGAGTACGGGGCTTCACCGACCCTAGTAGTGTGTGGTTGCCGTGGTTAGCTAAGGGATCCGTAGCAGTCGTCGATCAGACACTCTTTTCGGGAACGAACTTCTTGGTCAATGTCCTGCTCGCACGGTGGTTCATCCCAGCAGACTACGGTGCTTTCGCTTGGGCGTTCTCGGTGCTGTTACTACTCGGCTCATTTCACACGGCGCTCCTAACCGAACCAATGTTGGTGTTCGGGGCAGGAAAGTACAAGGAACAATATCAACTCTATCTGGGGTTAATGCTATACGGCCATTTTGCGTTAACATCGGCTGGCGCCGTAATGCTCTTTATAGTCGGCGGAGTAATTGCGCATTTCTATTCGACACTCCTGGGCCACACCCTCTTCGGTGCGGCCTTTGCTGCCCCTGCCATGTTGCTCCTATGGCTGGCGCGCCGTGCTTGCTACGTGAAACTCCGACCGGCTTGGTCGGCCACTGGCGGACTGTTTTACTTGATCCTCCTGCTTCCCGGAATCCATTGGTTGCATAACCACGGGTTTCTCAACCCAGTGACATCCCTGGTGGCGATGGCGATTGTCTCTTTAGTGATTAGCGGATTTCTGTTGATAGTACTCCAGCCGCGTTGGTCAAGACCATCCGGCCATTTTAATTTACGGACAGTTGTCGACAGTCACTGGCAGTACGGACGCTGGTCGACGGCGGCAGTTGTGGTCAGTTGGATTCCGACGAACATTTACTTCATCATTTTGCCAGCATTTCTCGGCCTGGGTACTGTGGGTGCATTGCGCGCGGTCCTCAATATTCCCATGCCCGCTCTTCAAACGGTCGCAGCGTTTTCCTTGATTCTGTTGCCCACATTGTCGGGTGAGCGCCGACGCGCCGGAGTCATGGGAATCAACAGCACAATAAAACTGCACTTTACAGTGCTCGCCATTGGAGCTCTTGGCTATTTAACGCTTATGTGGGCAGCAAGGTCCTTGGTTTTCCCACTGCTTTACGGCAACAAGTACTCAGAGTACGCCTCGACTGCCCTTTTCATCGCGTGTCTGCTTCCCCTGACGGAGGTGGCGACCACGACCGTCGCCAACGGTCTACGCGCACTGGAACGCCCAGATTTTGTTTTCTGGTGCTATTTTGCTTCCGCCATTGTTGCCGTTCTTCTCGGTATACCGCTGGCAACAGGCTATGGCGTGCCCGGTGCGCTACTAGGGCAGCTCCTATCTGCACTTACTGCCTCAGTAGCACTGATAATTGCCTACCGTAGCGGAACTGCGGTCAAAAGCTCGCCAGAAGCTATTCCAACAGCCACGTCTCAGCTATGAAGATCCTTTTTTCCGCTTACGCTTGTGAGCCAGGAACGGGTTCCGAACCCGGTGTCGGGTGGAATTGGGCACTGGAAATGAGCCGGATCCACGAAACCTGGGTCCTTACGCGTCCATGCTATCGCGATGCAATTCAGGCCTCAATCAGAGCACAACCTCTGCCGACTGTTCATTGGCTGTACTTCGACCTACCACACTGGGTGCGGTGGTGGAACAAGAACGACCGCGGAATCCACGTTCATTACTACCTGTGGCAAATTGGCGCCTACTTTGTGGGCCGACGACTGAGTCGGCAGGTCGACTTTGACCTCGTGCATCACGCCACGAATGCTTGCTACTGGATGCCAAGCTTCCTCGCATTGTTGCCAGTACCGTTCGTCTGGGGGCCAGTTGGAGGAGGGGAATCAATTCCCCCTGGCTTCTGGAACACTTTGAGCCCGCGAGGGAAACTTCATGAGATCCTGCGCAACACTGCGCAGGCCTTAGGCCGTCTCGACCCGTTCGTTCGCATGACTGCGCGCCGAGCGCTCTTGGGCCTCGCAACGACGGTCGAAACTCAAGAACGGATCCGTGCGTTGGGCTGTCGTAGAACTCTTGTTTTTCCAACCATCGGGCTGTCTGCTGGCGAGCGTCGCCTGCTGAACACCCTTGTCATCCGACACCACAATCCGTTCCGAGTCATTAGCATCGGTAATCTTCTGCACTTGAAAGGCTTTGACTTAGGGTTACGGGCCTTCTCCACATTTCAAACAATATTCCCGGCGAGCGAGTACTGGATCATAGGCGAGGGGCCGGAGGAACAACGACTAAAGACCCTTGCCAGGCATCTTGGCGTAAGCAACAAAGTCATTTTTTTCGGAAGACTCCCAAGACCCCAGGCTCTAGGAAAGCTCGCCGAGTGTGATGTGCTTTTGCACCCCAGCTTACACGATTCTGGGGGATGGGTCTGCCTGGAGGCTATGGCCGCTGGACGCCCAGTCGTATGTCTCGACCGAGGCGGCCCCGCACTTCTCGTGGCGGAAGAGGCCGGTTTTAAAATCCCGGCAACAACGCCGGACCACGTCGTGCGTGGTCTGGCAGACGCTCTCTACAAACTCGCCTCCGACCATGGACTGCGCTCGCGATTGAGCATTGGGGCACGAAAGCAAGTTGAGGAGTACTTCAGCTGGGAAAAGAAAGCTTCCTTCATGTCGACACTTTATGAGTGCAGTCCGACCAGTGAAAAGGCAATGTCAGCAAGATGTGCGGACCTGACGTATTAAGGCGTCGATGAGAACCTTTGCCGACAAAAGCCGATATGGAAGGAGTGCTTTTATGCCGACGTCGCTCGGTTTAGCGGTCTTCTTCTATCTGTTGTCAGGGCAGCCCCTCGGCTTCCGCGATCCAACCGGCACTTCACTTGCATGGTATATTTACGTGGAACTCGCGTTGTTCGTAGTGTCAGTTACGATTGCGGCAGTCGAGTGGCGGAGGTACGGTGTTGCTCTCAACCCATCTACTTCGTTTTGGCTGTTCTTCACATTCGGACTCCTAGCCCTGTTGTTTTCTTTCCGGTCGTTCTGGCCTCCGCTCAGCATAGTCCAAGGCTGCCTTTTCTGTGGCGCCCTTATCCTCGCGGAGCTACTGTGCACCACCTTTTCACCCCCTGCGGTCTTGCGCGCGACCTATTATGGAGTCGTTAGCCTGTTCATCGTGGCCATCCTAACTGCCATCGTATTTCCCTCTGCATATCCTCTCAGTTTGGGCACAGAATCAGACCGGCACCGCCTGGTCCTCTTCGAAAATATCAATGGCGAGTTCGCTTACATGACCGGACTGGCCGTGTTTATCGGTAGGCTTCCCGCTGTTCGAGCTAGCTGGTATTTTCAATTATTCTTGGTGGTTCTCACGATCGCAAGCGGGTCCAGGGCCTCCACCGCCGCTCTCATCATCATCTGGCTAGCTGTCCAGCTTTACGAAGCAAGGCATCGCGGTCGGCTCTTGGCAATTTGCACAACGGTGGGCGTGAGCATTGCCGTCGGCGCAGCACTCGGGGCCCATTTGTTCTCCGGGTTTGCAGCGATCATCCATCGAGGCCTGCAGCCATTTTATGGAAGCGAGGCGCTTAGTCAATCAGGATGGGAGTTGAGCGGCCGAGTGCAGCTGTGGGACGCTGCCGCGGGGACTTTTGCAAACTCCATGTTCGCTGGATTCGGCTTCGCTGGAGCACGAGACCAGTTGCTTCGCGCAATGGACTGGGCCGGCGGTGCCCACAATGGGTTTCTTGAATTACTTCTGACTGCCGGAGGTGCGGGGTTGTTGAGCTTTCTCGCGGGTTGGTTCTATGCAATTCGAAGTAGCTTCGGATCAAGAACGGGACGATCGTCTCTTGCGATCCACTGTTTTCTGTTAGTTACTGCGATTGCGGCCCCGAGTTTCACGATGTTCCGGTACTTCGGAGTATTCGTGATTCTTTGCACCCACTATTGGGCGGTGGGCGTGCGCGCGATCGAGTGGGAGCGCAAAAGGAGAGGAATGTGCCAGGAAACAGTGCGCGTGTAACGACAAGCTGGGACGGCGGCCACCCACTTGATCTGAAGATTGCCGATCTGCTCGCAAAACACAGCCTGCAGGGGACATTTTACTTGCCAGTACACTCAGACAAGAAAGGACAAGGCCTTTCCGACAGCGAAATTCGTCACATCGGCTCCTGCTTCGAGATCGGGGCCCACACGGTACATCACGCTGTCCTGACGGAAGTAGCCGATGCGGTCGCAACGCGAGAAATCGTCGAATCAAAGAGGTACTTGGAAAACATAACGGGTTCCTCATGTTCGATGTTTTGCTTCCCAAAGGGGGCATACCACAGGAGACACCTGGCGATGCTCTGGGCCGCCGGATTTCGAGGAGCGCGAACTGTGGAGCTGCTGTCGCTGGAGTTTCCGCGGCACGACATGGGGATATTTGTGATGCCCACGACCCTCCAAGTGTTCGACCACACCAGACTAACGTACCTTAAGAATCTGGCAAAAAGGGGAGCATATAAGAACCTCCGGAACTGGATGCGGGACATAAGGCCTGGCGACTTCGTCCTCACCGCCAGACTGCTGCTGGAAAGCGCCATTCAGACAGGAGGTGTTTTTCATCTGTGGGGTCATTCGTGGGAAATAGACGACAACGCCCTGTGGAGTGAGCTTGAGCAAGTGTTCGCCCTGATGCATCAGAGTAACTGCGGAGCTCCGTGTATTCCGAATTCTAGGGTTTGTGATCACGAGAGGCGGTCGTGAAGGTACTTACTGTTCACAATAGGTATCAGCAGCCCGGCGGTGAGGATGTTGTTGTAGAAGCTGAACGAGAACTGCTTCGATCAGCCGGTCACGAGGTTATCGTTTACACGTGTGACAATAAGGAAATCGCAAACTACGGTTTGCGGCGTAAGGCTACACTGGCAGCCCGGACAGTCTGGGCTTGGGACAGATATAAAGAGGTTAAGAAGTTACTCGCTCGCGAGCACCCGGACGTTGCCCATTTTCACAATACGTTCCCCTTGATTTCCCCTGCCGCTTACTATGCGTGCCGCGATGCCGGGGTTCCAGTGGTCCAGACGCTGCACAACTTTAGGCTACTGTGTCCCGGCGGGTCTCTGTTTCGCAATGGCAAAACGTGCAGGGAATGCGTCGAGCATAACCTCTTCCGAAGCATACTGCACGGCTGTTACCGTTCGTCACGCGGAGCAACACTGGCTGTGGCGTCCATGTTAGCGACGCATCGTCTGCTCGGTACATGGACACAAGCGGTGCATCGTTACATAACGCTGACCGAAATAGCACGCCAACGGTTCATTCGGGCTGGCCTACCGGGAGACAAGATAGCGGTGAAGCCGAACTTCGTCCCTTCCTTTGCTCCGCCTGCAGAACGCTGCCGGGAACATGCTCTATTTGTGGGACGACTGTCGCGGGAAAAGGGAATCCCCATTCTTCTGGCAGCTTGGAGCCGGATAAAGGAAGTGGTTCCGCTCCGTATCATCGGGCAAGGCCCACTAGAAACAGATGTCGCGGAGGCAACACAGCGCGTACCAGAACTGGAGTGGCTGGGGCAGCTGTCTCGGACTGAAGTGTTAAGTAATATGCGTAAAGCAGCATTCCTCGTACTGCCCATGGCGTGGGATACGTTCGGGCTAGCTCTGGTCGCGATGGAAGCGTTCGCAAATGGTACACCTATCATTGCATCAAAGATCGGCGCGTTAGCGGAGCTTGTGGCGCACGGGTGCAATGGGCTCCACTTTGCGCCCGGCGATTCCCAGGACTTGGCTGCTAAGGTTGAGTGGGCGTGGGCACATCCGGAGCAGATGCGGAGGATGGGCCTCGCGGCCCGCAGGGAATACGAAGCCAAATACACTGCCGAACGTAACTACGAAATACTGATGGACATCTACGAGCAGGCGGTTCGGAACTGCAAGGCCACCCGTACCGTCCCCGCTTTCGCATCACTGACCTAATTAGGAGGTTCGAACATGAACTACGCAATCGCATTCTTGTCTGCGGTGCCGGTGGTTTCATCGGCCACCATCTCGTAAAACGCCTCAAGGCCGAGGGGCACTGGGTTCGCGGCGTCGACATCAAGGCGCCGGAGTACGAGCCTACCGCTGCCGATGAGTTCGAGCTTCTCGACCTGCGTCGCTGGGACAACTGTCTGCAGGCCACGCGCGGCGGCATTGACCAGGTCTACCAGTTGGCCGCCGACATGGGCGGAATCGGGTACATCACCGCCTACCTGGCCGACATTGCCCGCAACAACATCCTGATCAACGCTCACATGCTGGAGGCCGGCCGCGTCAACGGCGTGAAGCGTTATCTCTACTCGTCGTCGGCATGCGTGTATGCGCAGTCGAAGCAGAAGAACGCCGACGTCGCTCCGCTGAAGGAAGAAGACGCCTTCCCGGCGGAACCCGAGCCCGGCTACGGCTGGGAGAAGCTCTATGCCGAAGAGCTGTGCCGTTACTACCACCACGACTACGGATTCCAAACGCGCATCGTGCGCTTCCACAACGTGTATGGCCCGCTCGGCACGTACGACGGCGGAAAGGAAAAAGCTCCGGCAGCGATCTCGCGCAAAGTTGCGCTGCTCAACGATGGTGATGAAATCGAAATCTGGGGCGACGGCAAACAGACGCGCTCCTTTATGTACATCGACGACTGCGTGGAGGGCCTCATCCGGCTAATGGCGTCTGACTACTCGGATGCGCTGAACCTCGGCACCGACGAACTCGTCACCGTGGATGGGCTTGGTAGACATCATTTCCGGGATAGCCGGCAAGGCTCTCGTCAAGCGGCACGATCTCTCCAAGCCGCAGGGCGTCCGCGGGCGCAACAGCGACAATACCCGCCTGCGCAAAGTCCTCGGCTGGGAACCGTCGATCAGTTTGCGGCAGGGTCTAGCCGTTACCTACCCCTGGATCGAAGCGGAGCTGCGTGCGTCTGGTCGTGTGCCGCAGCCCAAGGTGAGGCATGCCGCAGCCGCAGACTAGCTGCCAATTCGCGAATGTTCTAGGCGTCAGGATTGACGCTCTGGACATGACACGAGCCGTGGAGCTCGTTGATCTGGCCCTGCGCACGCGTCGAAGAGGGTACGTGTGCGTTACTGGAGTGCACGGCATCATGGAGGCGCAGCGGGACCCGCACTTCCGGTCGATCCTCAACAGCGCCTTTCTCACCACGCCGGACGGCATGCCCACCGTGTGGGTTGGCCATTGGCAAGGGTTCGGCGATATGGACCGCGTGTATGGCCCAGACCTTATGGTCGATGTGTGTCGCATGTCCGTGGCCAAGGGCTACACCCATTTCCTATTCGGGGGAAAGCCGGGCGTGGCCGACAGACTGAAATCGGTGCTTGAGGACAGGTTCCCCGGCCTCCGAATTGTCGGCACATTCTGTCCTCCCTTCCGGCCGCTCAACCCGGACGAAACTGCCGAACTTCGTCGCCGGGTCGCCGAGTTGCATCCGGATTGTTTTTGGGTGGGGCTCAGCACGCCGAAGCAAGAACGGTTCATGCATGAATTTTGGCCGCTTCTCGATACGACATTGATGTTTGGTGTCGGCGCTGCCTTCGATATCAACGCCGGGCTGGTGTCCGATTCTCCGTACTGGATGAAGCGCGCCGGCTTGCAGTGGCTGCACCGCCTATGCACTGAGCCACGACGGCTCTGGAAGCGGTACCTGAGGAACAATCCAGAGTTTATCGTCAAGATCGTCGCGCAGATTGTAGGATTGAGAAGTTATGCCATCCGCCACGCCGGAACTTCACGGTAGTCACCTGACCCGCCGGCGTTTCCTGGGTGCTTCCGTCGGTTTCGGGGCGGCGTGCCTGCTCGGCGTTACCGCTGATGCGGCGCTGATCGAGCCGCGTCGGCTGATCGTGGAACGAACTGAGATCAGGCTGGCGCGCCTGCCTCGTGAGTTTGACGGGCTTACCATTGCCCACCTCAGCGACTTTCATCATGATTCGCAGTCGAGCGCTGAGCTCATTCGACATGCGGTACGAACTACCAATGAACTGAAGCCCGACCTCATAGCACTGACCGGTGACTACGTCACGTTGTCCGCGTTCGGAGGTCACACCAGCGCAGTCCACCATGCCAAGCCGTGTGCCCAGATACTGAGCGACCTGCGTGCTCCGTTGGGCGTCTTTGGCGTCCTCGGAAATCATGATTACGATGCTCGGACAATTGCGCGATTTCTCGAACTCCATGGAATCGCCGTCCTGCGTAATTACCATCTTTACGTTGAGCGTGCAGGAGCGCGCATCTGGATAGCTGGAATTGATGATGTGCTCGAAGGCAGTGCGAATCTCGACCAGGCGTTGCGAGGAATTCCCGCGGAGGACTGCACCGTCTTGCTGGCCCATGAGCCCGACTACGCAGATGTTGCGGCACATTATCGTGTCGATCTGCAGCTCTCCGGACACTCGCATGGCGGGCAGGTAACCCTGCCTATACTGGGGCCACCCTATTTGCCACCACTCGCGAGAAAGTATCCTCGCGGCTTTCGCCAGGTCGGTCCACTGGCTCTGTATACAACTCGCGGATTGGGAACAACCTTCTTGCCCATCCGCTTCAACTCTCCGCCCGAAATTACCTTCCTGACGCTACGGTCTGCGGCAGCTGCGCCACGCAGTTAGACACCCGCCAAAGCTCCGCCGCCCAATCGAATCGCCGCTGCGCCCAAAAAAGGGCTCCCTGCTTCTCCTTCATCCCTCATCTACCCGCTAGCTAGCCTTCGATCGTCGGCTGCTTCCCTCCCGTTCGCGCAGGCGCAACGGGGCGAAGAAGAACGGCTTCATCCGCACGGACAATTACCGCGCACGTGTGCTGAAGAAGCTGGCCGAAGAGCTGGGGCTGCCGAAGCTGAACTTCCAGGTGTTGCGCCGCACGATGGCGACGCTTGCTCAGAAGAAGGGCGGCGTCAAAGACGTGCAGGGCATCCTGGGACACAGCAAGGCCGACACCACGGTCAATGTCTACATGCAGGAGATCGCGGAAAGCGTGAAGCAGACGCAGGACGCGATCTATCGAGAGCTGACGGCGAAGCCGAAAATGGTCAAAGCTTCGTGAGCATTTCGCACGATTTCGCACGGAGCCGGTTTGGGATGTCTGTAAGTGATAGAATCAACAGGGTTGGGCGCTTAACTCAGCGGTAGAGTGCCATCTTCACACGGTGGAAGTCACTGGTTCGAATCCAGTAGCGCCCACCATTTTTTCTTCTTCCATCTGCCGGAATCACGCGGCGCTGTGGGCGTGCTCTGCTGCAGCGAGCCCGCACCATCGCGCCCCGCCGCCTCTTATCGCCCGCCCAGGCTCACCAGCATGGACATGTCTTTGGGATAGATCACATCGCGTCCGCGGGTGAGGAAATGCGCATACACCGAGAACGCCGCCCCATACATTCCCAGGCCGGTGCTGACCGCCCGGGAGCGGGCGGCAGTGCTGATAATTGTGCCCAGAAACTTGAATCCGGAGGCTCCATTCGCGGCGTTACCCCCGGCATCGCCTGAATGATCGCGAACACCGCGGTCGCTATCGCCCATGGAAGAACTGGCGAGCGCCACGGCAATCGCGGTGGTCAGGTATCTGGTGCGAGGTGTCGTGACCTGCGCTCCGCCTTCGCTGTCGAGCGCCAGGTTCTCGCCTTTCGCCACCGCTACGCCTTCCAGGTTCGCCTGGATCTTCTGTTCCAAACCGCTGGGCAGTGTGAGCTCATGAAACACGATGCGCAATTGGCCGTTGCGTCCCAGCCGCCGCGCCGCATGCACTTGCAGCACCGATCCTTTCAGCCGGCTTCCCTGCGGCAGCACCAGGTGATCGGAGGCAAACAGCGGCTGCGTGATCACGGCCTCCACCGCATCGCCTTTCTTGGCCGTGGCCGAGCTGAGCGGCGTCACCAATTGCGCATGCACCGCGCTGCCCGACGGCGGCGGCGTGCCCACCTGCGCCAGCGCCTCCGGGGCGACGATTTCGCCGCCGAAATTCAGCGGCTGCTGCAGCTCGGAATTGAAACTGGCTCCCGAATCCAGGTACTGCGGATGCACCGGAAGCTGCGCCACCGCGTAGCGCTCCAGCCGGTGCTTCTTGCCGGGCTCGTGCAGTTGGGCCTTGGCCATCTCCCATTCCTGCCTGACCTGCTGCCGCGCCTGGTTGATCTGGCGGTGGGCCGCGTTCATGGCTGTGGCCGTCTTGCCGTTGTTCTTTTCGTTCGCCGCCACGAATTGCAGCACGCCTTGCGACGCCGGAGAAACCACGGTTTGCAGCGGGATCAGCCGGCCATCCGCCAGCCGCAGCTCGTCAAACTCGATGTGGACTTGGCGTGCCGGCGAAAAATTCCCGTTCGCCGCCGCCATGGTGCGCACTTTTTTCGAGAGATCGCCGATCTCGGAGATCTTCCCCGTGACCTCGCTGCCGGCGGGAATCACCAGTTGGTCGAACGCGTACACCGGCTCCGTGATCTTTCCGTGCACCGGCTGCCCGGCTTTGCGCACCCGGACTTCCTCGTCCAGCGCGACCTTCAGTGGCGTACCTGCCGGCACCGTCAGTGGGATGGCCATCGGGGGCGTGACCGGCAGGATTTTCGCGGGCTCCTCCGCCACGGCCGGCCGTTGCGTCAAGACTTGAGCCCAACCGCACACGCCACAGAAACACGTCAACGCCAGTGCGCAGCTTTGCCAACGCATAAATTGTTCCTTGTTCCTCTCCCGCACGCCCCAGGGTGGGAAGTATAACTCGTTCGCGCGTGCCGCGGGCTCCTCCCTTTTGCCCAAGTTATGCTGCGACAGGAACGACTACCGTGGTATCGGTGAAGGAGATTATCGGAAAGCAGGCAGTCGGAACTCAGGCCTGCGGCAGCGACTGAAACCGCTCAATCGTCGCCGCGACGCCGTGCTGACCGTCAACCATTTCGCTGCGCACAATCTTCCCGTGGCAACAGACCATTTGGCTGTCCGGCAGCCCGAGTTCCTTCGGCAGCATCAGGACAACCTCAATCTCTGAGCCCTCGCGCAGCGCGGCGTCGGTGAAAATAAACAGGCCGCCGAGGCTGACGTCCCGGGTGGTGGCGGCGAGGGTGTGCTCGCCCGACCTGACGGTCGCCGGTGTAGTCGTTTTATGGCGCTTGTACTTTCGCTTTGTGCTGTTCACCCGCCAGGCCTCTTTCAACAGAACTAGGGTAGACCCGGCTGCGCAATGGCGCAATCGAGATTGCTGCTGAGCATGGGTTTGGCCTGGACGTTCCAAAAGCGCACCCGGCCACCGGACCGGCTCCGACCTGCCATGCCAGCGGATATCTCCAACCCCTGTCTTCGCCAGCCAGTGCTGACTGCGCGCCGGTTGTCAGAACCTACCCGTTGCCGCGGCAAATATCGAGGGGATGATTGCAGCTTGGTTGGCTTTGCTGTGCGGTGACGCTAGGACAGCGGCTTCCGTCACCATCGAATGCACTTGATCGTGACCGCGATTCGTAGCAACCTGTGCGCGTGAAACACCAGCACTGCGTCTGCGAGGAAGATCGATCGGACTGGCGACGCGGCCGCTACGAACCTGGCGAGCCGCCTGAGGCAGAGAAAGCGATTGACCGGGACGCCACAAACCAAAGAGACCTCCGGGCCAAGCCAGTCAGACCGCAAGCACGGCGACGAAACTGACGCCACCGGCGCGCCGCTCCTCGGTTTCACAGGTCGTGGTTGAACCCAAAACCCGGCGCACCCCGCGCACCAGTTCAGGCGGCTCGGTGGCCGCCGCCGCTGGCTACTTCCCATCGCTCCAGACTTTGAATTTCCGCAAAGGCCACATAACGCGGCGCGTGGCAGGTCGGGCACTCCACGTAGCGGTCTACCGGCGGGGTGCACGGCGGTGCGCCATTGGCGTTGGAGCGGGCGAAACTGTACACCGGCACACGGGTGTGGCAGGCGTTGCATCTGTAGCCCAGATGAACCGTACGGATCATGCCGGAATTAACAGGGCCGAAGGTAGCGCAGTATACAGCAACCTTGGCAAAAGTAGTAGCGCCACGTCATGCCATTTTTTCGCCCCACCTTCGCCCCCTCCCCAAGCCCGCCGTCCTTCCTGTATCCTTGCAGAACGCCAGATCATGCCCTGGATCCACAGGGGCGGATTCCGGCGCCCCGATCTCATGCCTGACTTTGCCCGCAAACCCGGCTCCCCCCGGTCCGCCTCCGGCGCCCCTCCCCAGCCCCCCTCCGACCCGCAACTTTCACCCCATATAGGGGTTACAACGGGTGTGAGCAGCGTGGCAATCGACCGAGGGTTGCTACCGGGCGGGCGGCGTCACAGCGAAGCTGGCGTGCACCTGGCCGCGCCGGTCAGCTATGAGGCCATGGTGGATGCCGACGTCATGCTTCGCGTCAAGGACGGCGACGACGCGGCCTTCGAATATCTGGTCACCAAGTTCCGCCGCCCCATGCTGAGCTTCATGTACCGCATGGCGCGCAACAGTGCGGTGGCGGAAGAGCTGGTGCAGGAAATTTTCTTGCGCGTGTATCGCTCGCGCGCCACGTATAACGCGGAAGCCAAGTTCAGCACCTGGCTGTATCGCATCGCCACCAACCTGGCGGTGAACCACGCGCGCGATACCAAGTACGAGAAGCCGGAGCTGAGCGTCAGCCTCGACGAGCCCGACACCGACACCAGGCAGACGCTCGATCTCGCCGACGGTACCCCCTCCGCCGAGCAAGCTCTGCTGCGGCGCGAGAGGCTGGCCGCCATCCGGCAGCACGTGGAGAACCTGCCCGAGCGCCAGCGCCTCGCAGTTTTGATGCACAAGTACCAGGGAATGGACTACCGGCAAATTGCCGAAGTCCTCAAGTTAAGCGAGTCGGCGACCAAGTCGCTGCTGTTCCGCGCCTATGAAACGTTGCGCGAGAAGCTGAAAGATTTTGTGTAAGGGTGTGGTGTTATGAATTGCAATCAAGTTCGCGAGCATCTGCTGGATCTGATGGTGACCGAGCCCGGTCCCGGCGAGCTGCGGGACCATGTCAAGGCGTGCGCCGCCTGCGCTGCCGAAGTCACTTCCATGCGGCAGACCATGGCGCTGCTGGACCAGTGGCAAGCGCCGGCCGACACCAGTCCGTATTTCCTCACCCGGTTGCGCGCCCGGGTGCGCGAGGAGCAGGCGCGTCCCGCCGGCTGGCTGGGATGGTTTCGCAAGCCCGCTTTCGCGGTCAGCATCATGGTCCTGATGATTGCCAGCATCAGCCTCTTCCAGGGAAGCTGGCAGTTGAAGGATAATGCCGAAAACCATACCACCGTCTCGCTGAAGCCGGGCACCGCGGTGGGTGATTTGCAATACCTCGATCGGAACCACGAACTGTTGACCGATTTCGAATTGCTCGACGATCTGGATGGCACGCCGGGTACGGCACAGAATTAGGAGTGTGAAGAAGTTGGGCCGGAAACTCATTACCGTGATCGCGATGGTTGCCTTGGGCGTGGGCCTAGCCGCCGCTCAGGGTGGCGGTCCCGACAAGAAGGACGAGAAGCGCTCCAAGGACGCGCCGCCGGTGCACGCGCCCCGATTCGCCTCTCCCGGACGCCCGCAGGGACCTGTGTTTCACGGCCCCGGCCCGCACATAGGCGACTGGTTTCGCCGTAACGATGCTCTTCCCCCCGACCAGCAATTAAAGAAGTTGGAACAGAATCCGGACTTCCAGCGCCTGCCCCCCGACCGCCAGCAGCGCCTGCGTGAACGTCTGCAGAACTTCAACAGTCTCCCGCCGGAGCAAAAAGGCCGCATTCTCCAGCGCATGGAGACCTACGAGCATCTTTCTCCCGATCAGCAACAGCGCGTGCACGATTTGTTCCGGCAATACCGCGGCCTGCCGCAGGATCGTCGTCAGGAACTCAAGCATGCGTTCCAGCAGTTGGAGGGCATGACGCCGGAGGAACGGCAGAAGGCGCTGAATTCCCCCGAGTACCGCAACAACTTCAGCGACCAGGAACGCGGCCTGCTGCGCGGCATGAGCACCATCGGCATCACGCCCGGCCAACCCACTCCGCCTCCGCCTCACTAGCACCCGTTCCAGGCTAACCACCAGCAACCGACACCCGAAAACTAGAACTGGTTTCGAAAAGTCATTCTTGGGAAGGGCACGGCTTCAGCCGTGCCGCCGAGCCCGCGAGAATACTGGGCTTTAGCCCCTGAGGGATTAACCTCTGACGCGCTGACCGACCTTTGAAACCACCTCTAGTTCAGCCTCGCCAGCGATCTCCTGATGGAAAGCGCCGTGTGGCGGATCTCGTCGGCGTCGGACGCCTCGGGCGACATCTTCAGATACTCTTCCAAATCCTCGATCGCGCCGCGCATCTGCCCGACGCTGTAGCGCAGCAGCGCGCGCTGCTTCACGTCTTCCGGCGAGCGCGGGTAAACCGCACAGATCAGGTCCACCACTTCCAGCGCCTTGCGGAAATTTCGCGCCCCCATGTACACGTTCTTCAGGTTGTTCAGGATGCGCGTCAACATCTGCCGGCGGCTCACCGACAGCAGGAACTCCGGCTGCAGCGGCAGTTGTCCGGAATAGATTTCGTCGAGCCGGTTCTGGCACTCGCGCGCGCTCACCACCACGCCGTTGTTGAAGGCGTCAATCAGCGTCTCGCGGCCTTCCACGTCGTAGTGCTTCAGCAGGAAATGTCCCGGCATGCCGACCCCGAACAGCGGAAACCCGATCCGCCGCGCCACTTCCATGTACACCAGCGCCAGCGTGATGGGAATGCCCAGCTTGCGCTCCAGCACGTCGTTGAGAAACGAATTGCGCGCGTCGTAGTAATCCTCGCGGTTGCCGCGGAAACCCTCCTCGCGAAACAGGACCTGGTTGAGCGCTGCAATGGTCTCGCCCGGATCGGCAATCCTGGGCAGCTGCGCCTTCACCCGGCGCGCCAGTTCCTCCAGCCGCCGAAGATACTGATCGAGGTTGAGGTCCGGATATTCAGTGCGCGCGATGGTCAGCGCCGCCCGATCCAGCGGAATGCCCTCATCCTCGACGTGCTGTCCCACCAGCGAGGCAAACGCCTCGGCGACCGCTCCAGATTTGTCGCGTGCGGACATGAACTCATGGTAGCAAGAAAAACGGTGGGCGAGGCAGGCGGGAACCGTCGCCTCAGATCGCGGGCGTCACTTCAGCCCCTGGACCAGGTACAGGTCCGTAAGCTGCCGGCGATACCCGTAGACATACGTGTTGGCGTCGGGCGTAACCAGGATTGGACCGATGAACTCCACTCCGGCGGGATCCGCGGGGCGGAGTTTTTTCCATAGGCTGCGTTGCCCGGTGGCGACGTCCAGCCGGTAAACAGCAGCCGGCATTTCTGACGTGCCGTAGACGTATAGGAATCGGCCATCCGTACTCCAACTGATGGGTAGCTCTCCGGAAAGGAATCCGGTAATGGGCTGCGGCTCACCGCCACTGAGCGGATACAGATATCCCTTCTGGTCGGGCCCCACCGCAGCCACGAACTTGTCGTCAGGAGAGATCGTGTAGGCCAGCGCGTTGGCCCCTTCGGGGGAAATGGGAGTCAGGCCGGCGGTGTTGGTGGTGTGCAGGTAAAGACGCGCGCCGTGACCCGGCTCGTTGCCGGAGAACACAAAGCGCTCGCCATCGTGCAACCAGCGTCCATCCACATGGTTCACGTTGCTCGCCGAAAAGGGCTTGGGCTCGCCTGCCTTGGTGGGAAGCAGTACCAGTTGGGTTGGGGCGGTAACCGAGGTTGACAGCGCCCACTGCTTGTCCGGTGATAGGGCAAAGGCGCGGCCCTCGCCCAGCAGAACCGCAGGCGAGCCGTCCGTCGTCCGCACGTACGCGCTGTAGCTGAGACCGCCGCCGGCGCCCTCTTCGCGGAACAGAAGCGTCTTGCCGTCCGGCGACAGGTCCGCCGGGTACGACCAGTCAAACCAGGAAAGATCGCGCTCCGAACTTTCCCCCGCGCGCAACCCGATCAGGCCGCGCCGCGAATTGTCGCGCGCCAGCAGCACCCGCCCGTCCCGGTAAACATCGTGCAACAGCAGGTCGCCAGGCGCTTGCGCCAGCAGCCGCGGCTTCCCTCCTGACGCATTCACGGCATACAGCACCTTGTCCAGCCCGGAAGCGGCCGCGGTGAACAAGACCTCCCGTCCGTCAGGTCCCCAAGCCAGCCCCTGCGCGGTGTAGAAGTCCTGCGTCAGGGTCTTCTTTACGCCGTTGGCATCCACCAGGGCAATCGAGCCGCCGTCATCTCCTTCCAAAGGATGGTCGACAAACGCCACCCGATCGCCACTCGGCGAAATTCGCGGATGGCTGATCCACCCGCCGGTTTCGTAGAGCACCTTCCCCACCGGGTACTCCAGCCGATTGCGGCCCCCGACATCATGCACCACGGCCAGGCTTTTGCCGTCGGGAGCCCAGTCGGCCCATTGCACGCCGTTCAGGATCTCTCTCGGGCCGCCCCCGGACAGGGGAACGCGGGCCAGGATTCCCACGTGGATGTACGACCGCATCTGACGGCTGTTGATCAGCACCGCCATGTCGCCGGTGGACGACATGGATTGGATCTCGCCGCCGGACAATTCCAGGTCACGCGATTGCGGGCTCTCCGGGCGAGTCGAAAACAGGCTGGTTGGATTGCCCTCCCAGGCGGCGCTGTAAACCACCGTCTGCCCGTCGGGAGCGAACCGGGCCATGCGAATCGTGCCGCGGCGGAACGTCAACTGGTGATACAGCGGCGGCTCCACTGCTGCCTGCCGGCGCCCTATCCATGCTCCCGCGAGCGCGCCGGCAGCTAACGCCAAAACCACCGCCACTCCCACCGCCAATCGCTTCGACGTGCCCTGCTGACGCGGCAGTCCTGCGGGCGCGGGCTCCACCTGCCCCGGGACCACGATTCGAGCCATCCGGGTCGAGTCCAGGTCGCGCTTCAGGCGCTTCAGGTCCGAGCGCAATTCCGCCGCCGACTGGCATCGCAGCTCGCGGTCCTTCTCCACCGCCTTGTTCACCACTTCTTCCAGCTTGGGTGGAACCTCGGGATTCACCAGCGTTGGCGGGGCCGGCGCGCGATTCAGAATGGCGTCAATCACCACTCCGGAAGTGGCCCCCGAGAACGCCACCTGCCCGGTTGCCATCTCGTACAGCACCAAGCCGAAGGAGAACAGGTCGCTGCGCCCGTCCAACTCTTCGCCGCGGACCTGCTCCGGCGACATGTACGCTACCGTGCCCACCGTGCTGCCAGGACTTGTCAGGTGATCTTCCGTCGCGGTTGCGCCTCCCGCTTCGCCTCGCGTCACCAGTTTCGCCAACCCGAAATCCAGAATCTTCACTTGCCCGCGGCTGGTCACGAAGATGTTGGCCGGCTTGATATCCCGGTGCACAACCCCGGCGGAGTGGGCCGCCTCCAGCCCGTCCGCGATCTGAATACCCAAATCGAGGACTTCCCCGACCTTCAGGTGACGGTTCTCGATGTGGTGCTTCAGGGTTTGCCCCGGGAGCAACTCCATGGCGATGAAATGCAGGCCGGCGTCCTCGCCAATCTCGTAGATGGTGCAGATGTGGGGATGATTGAGCGCCGAGGCCGAGCGCGCCTCGCGCTGAAATCGCTCGATGGCCAGCGGATCGCGGGCGAGTGCCGAGGGCAGAAACTTAAGCGCCACCTGGCGGCGCAGTCGCGTGTCTTCCGCCTTGTAGACCACCCCCATGCCGCCGCCGCCCAGCTTCTCCAGCACGCGGTAATGGCCTATGGTCGTTCCAACCTCAATCGCGTCCACGTGCGCGCATCTTATTTGTAGAGATGGGCAAGCGTCAAACCGCCGGCCATCGCTTTGCGTTCCATGGACCCCCGGGCCAGCATTTGTAGTTATGGTTTTTCGCTCGCCCGGATACAATGCGGCCAGCGTGGGGTTTTCACAATGCCTGCCGCAAAGCGCTCCATTGAATCCAGCCCGCTCTACAACAAGGACCTCGCGCGCCGTATGCTTGAAATGGGAATTAGCAGCTACAGAGCTGTTGAACGGGTTCTGCTCTCTAACATCGCCATTCGAAGGGCTTTGTCGTAGTTCAAGCAAATCTCCGCTGCACGCTTCACATCGTCAGGTTCGGTTACAACTTGCTCGTGGACGATATCCGGCAAATCCTGAAGCTTGAAACAGTGCTGATAGCAGTCCAGGACGATGTCTTGAACCACGCGCTCCTTCGCCTGCACACGCTCTTCTGCCGTGGAGCTTGCCCTCAGCAGAGCCTGTAGTTGAGGATGGGTGACATTGATCTCCACGGTAAGAACGCTGACACCGTCTCGCTCGAAACCTTCCCCCCAATAGGCGCAGTTGACATCGTCGACGCTCAACGCATCTCGGTACTTTTCTAGGTAAGCACCGAAGGGCGCTACACGGTCCTCGACAAGAAGTTTTGCTAGGGCATCGCGGTCGTGCCCATCGGGAGCACAAAAGATTATCTCAGGCTGAATCGCTTGCCTGCGTTTCTTCTGATGCTCTGCTGGCTTGGGCTTAATCCCAACGTCAAGCCTAGCGCTAAGCATCCTTCCATCCGTGCATTGAACTGATAACGCAAGCACGCCAATGGCCTTGGCTTCCGTCACCCGGCTCCTAGGGCGTTCCGGGCAACTCAGCGTGACGGAACCGTACCCTCTCCCATCAACGTCAGCTTTGCCCGCGATACTGAGTTGTTCCTGAGCGCCTTTTTCTAGTTCAAGGCGCGCGAAACAACGCGGATTGTCTCCATGAAAAGAGTACCGCGGGGGGCGGGCGTCGCTCCGGAATCTGGCGAGCTTCGCGGTACCCTCCGCGACGAAAAGTGGAGTGTTGGAAATGAACTCCAGTATATGCGGTGGTTCCGCCGCGGGAATTTCTGAGCGTGGATTGCCCTTCCTGCCACGCTTGCCTGGAGCGTCGCCGCCAGATTCCTCGGAGGGGTCCGAAGTTGCGTCCGAAAGGATGCTGGAGAGAAACCGTGTGATCCTCTTATTCAGCTCTTGGCTTGACTGCTTCGCTTTCTCGTCCTGTCTACGCCGCTCAATCTCGACAAGCGCTTCATCCGCTTCCAGAAGGGCTGCGATCCGGCCGCCGAGGGCTCGCGTGAATGGCGTCTGTTTCGGATACTCGCGGGAATTCGTAATTATGTTGTTGAGGGCTTCTTCATCAAGGCCATCCAATCGAATCTCCACGATCGCACTTGTTGAGACTTCTGGGAGATTAGCGTCGACGAGAATCTTGGAGGTCATCTCTCCGTGGTTTTGACCGTTCAGCGTTATCACCACCGGATGCTGGCGATCGACGTAGTTGCGTACCGTATTTCTGTCTCTCAGTACGAAGACAAAAGCACTAAATTGTCCATAAGTCTCACCATCCAAGATCAGCGATTCGGACTTTTCTCCTGACCTGTATTCGACAATTTCATCGCCCCTAATCTTGTCTTCAAGTAGACGGAAGTAGGCGCCCTTGACGGTCCTGACTCCTGCGGGTGTATCGCCACGTGCGAGTTCTCCGCGTATCTCAAATGGAAGCGGATACGAAAAGAACAACCGCCCAAACCGACCAGCCGGAGTGTCTTGGTGGGTTCCGACCGCAGTCTTGAGCCAAGAGCCCCGCGTGTACCCGAAGTGCCATATTGATGTCCCAGGCAGTGCCTCCACCAGTGAGGGAAACGCACCAGTGGGTGCTCGCAGAGGGAACCCATATTCATCCGCGAACCATTTGCGAACCAAGGATTGCTTCGAGGCCTCGCCTTCCTGTTCAGGAAATATCAACGTCCAGTAGAACTCCGTGGAGGCAGCATCGAAGCGGGGTTGACTCAGGATCAGGCACAGCTCGCAAAACGCGAGGGAACTGCTTCCTCCGTGCCCGAATTGACCGATGGCTTCGAACGTTTTCAGTTTGTCATCGCTGTTCAAGTCGAGGATTGTCTGGGACATTCTCTCTCGATCGATGCCGAGGGAAGTATCTCTGACAAGAACTGTGACGAGTCCTTCGGGGGACTTGTATTTCCTATATCTGAGGTCAACGCTTTCCTCTTCGGGCCAGAATTGCACCATCGGTTTGCCGAAGGCGACTCCCTTGTGTATTGGCTGCCAGTCGCATGACTCGCGGTCCGGGTTCAGAAACCTCTGTGCAGCAATTCTCGGTGTTAGGCTTGCATCACTGGAGCGGATGCCAGACAGACGCCGTGCAGCGGTTAGCGAGGCATCGAAGGCATTGGCGATCCTCTCCGTGATGCCTCGGTCGCTTTCGGCGGCAGCGTCGATAGAGGATTTTTGATTGAGTCGTCCGAAGACTTTGGCCGGCAGACCTGCGCGGCGGAGGGCTGATTCCAAGGAGCGCGCGTTGGCTAGTGTCGGCCGTTCGACGGTCTCCCGCAATGAGGCCAAGACTGCTCCTCCTGCCTCTGGTGTCATGTCACGGCCTCCTGGAACACAATGCATTAGGAGATGTCGACAACCATTGCTGATCGATGTCTGCTAATGACTTACACAATACCCGGAACACTGGTTTCTGGCTGTTAAAAGAGCCGTCGAATGGGCGCATTCGACCGCGACAAATACTTAGGGCTCTACCGCTTCCGGCCTTTAGTACTCGATATCTTGGGGTCTGATGCGGATCAGCCTAGCACTCTCTTCGTCCATTTCACAGTCCGCCGACCCCGGCGGGGCCGGGATAAGCGGCAGCGTCAAATCGCGGTACAATGCCGCCATCGTGGGGTCCTCAGCACGACGGCATTTTCACTCTGAAAAGGTAGGCCAACTTCCTATGGCATCGGCCGCGAAGCGCTCCATCGAATCCAGCCCGCTCTATAACAAGGACCTCGCGCCCACCGATCCGGCGCGCCGCACCTGGGGCACGTATAACTTTGCCGCCTTGTGGATCTCGATGGCGCACTGCATTCCCACCTACATGCTGGCGTCGGGCCTGATTGGCGCGGGCATGAACTGGAAACAGGCGCTGCTCACCATCCTGCTCGGCAACACCATTGTGCTGGTCCCCATCCTGCTCAACTCGCACCCCGGCACCAAGTACGGCATCCCGTTTCCGGTGTTCGCGCGCGCCGCCTACGGCACCCGCGGTTCGAACCTTCCGGCGCTGATGCGGGCGCTGGTGGCCTGCGGCTGGTTCGGCATCCAGGCCTGGATCGGCGGGCAGGCGTTAAACGTGTTTTTCCGCGCGCTGTGGCCGGGCTGGACGCACGCCATCGCGGGAAACTTCGGCGGCCACACCCCGACCGAATGGATTTCATTCCTGCTCTTCTGGGGTCTGAACATCCTGGTGGTTTACCGGGGCATGGACCTGCTGCGCAAGGTGGAGAACTGGGCGGCGCCCTTCGTGCTGATCATGACCGCGGTGCTGGTCTGGTGGGCGCTGACGCAGGCGCACGGCCTCGGTCCCATCCTGGCGCACCAGGGAAAATTCGCCGGCTGGCACGAATTCTGGCCGATCTTCGTGCCCTCGCTGACCGCCATGATCGGCTTCTGGGCCACTCTCTCGCTCAACATGCCGGATTTCACCCGCTTCGGCCGCAGCCAGAAGGAGCAGGCGGTGGGACAGGTGATCGCGCTCCCGACCACCATGACGGTTTTCGCCGCCATGGGCGTCGTGATTACCAGCGCCACCGCGATCATCTACGGAACCGCGATCTGGGACCCGGTCGTGCTGGTGGGAAAATTCACCCGGCCGTGGATCGTGGCCATTTCGATGTTTACCGTCGTGGTGGCGACGCTGTCGGTGAACATTGCCGCCAACGTGGTCTCGCCCGCCAACGATTTTGCCAACGTCTTCCCGCGTTTCATCAACTTCCGCCGCGGTGGCGTTCTCACCGGGCTGATCGGCATCGTGATGCAGCCCTGGAAGCTGCTGGCCGACCCCTCCGGCTATATCTTCAAATGGCTGCTCGGTTATTCCGGCGGACTGGGATCCATTGCGGGCGTGCTCATCGCCGATTACTGGATCGTTCGACGGAGGCGGCTCGAGGTTAACGACCTCTACCTGAAAGATGGCATCTACGGCGAATGGAACGTGCGCGGAATCGTGGCCACGCTGCTGGGCTGCGCCGCTGCCTGGATCGGCCTGGTAGTGCCGTCGTTGCGCCTGCTGTACGACTACTCGTGGTTTGTCGGCTTCGGTGTGTCCTTCCTGGCCTACTGGCTGCCGGAATTGGTGAGCAAGACTTACACCGCGGAGGCGGAGCCTTCGGAAGGCGCCGCGGATTGAGCGCTATTTTTCCTGAATACCTGATCCGCCGCGAATCAAGTCCCAGAAGCCGCGTGGGTCCATGATCCTGAGAGGCGCCCGCGCTGCCATGTCAAGCAAGTCCGAATCGCCGGTGACAAGAACGTCGGCCTTTCCCGCCACCGCCGAAGCCAGCACCCAACGGTCGGCGGGATCTCGGATGGGCAACGGATGCGGCTTTGCCGGCTTGGGCACAACTACATGATCGCGCAATACTCGTTCCACAGCGGCGATCGTGGCGGCGGGAACACTCATTTTGTCGCGCAGAACCCGGCGCAGTTCAAGGATGATGACCTCGCCGGTGATCAGGTCATGCTCGGCAAGGACGTGACGCATGAGGTCGGCGCACAAACCGCGCGTCGCGAAGGCACTCACCAGGACATTGGTGTCGAGGAACACCCTCACGAGATCGCCTTGGTCACATCCTCGTCCGTGAGATATCCGCGCGCTTCGGCAAAAGGCATCACCTGGCGGCGTACCTGCTCGAAACGGATGATCGAGAGCTGCCGCACGAGAGCGTCGCGGAGGACGTCACTGCGGGTGCGCCCCGACTGCTTGCAAACCTGGTCGAGCAGCTTTTGCAGCTCCGGCTCCAGCCGAATGGTGACGGCAGACGTCTTCATGTCATACATTGTATGACACAACGCCGCGGCCCGCAACAGCCAGGCAACCGGTCGGATCTCATGGAACTATCGCCGCGTCAAAACCGTTCCTACCAGTAACCTCTGCGGTTTGGGAATATCGAACCGACAGAGCACAAAAGGGAGTTCCGATTCCAGCATGTCAAGCAGCGCCGTTACTTCAACCCCTATATCCGCCGAACGCCCGCCGCTTCCCCGGCTCGCCACCGGCGTGGTGATTGGCCTCTGTGCGGCCAAGCTTTTGCTGCACATCTTCACCAGCGTGCGGCATTACGGCTACTTCCGCGACGAACTCTATTACCTCGACATGGCGCGCCACCTTGATTGGGGCTATGTTGACGCCGCCCCGCTGATCGCGCTCTACGCCAGGCTGGCACTGCTGATGGGAGGATCGCTGGCGGCGCTGCGCATCCTGCCGGCGCTGGCGGGCACGGCCCTGGTGGCGCTCTCCATCTTGACTGCGCGCGAATTCGGCGGCGGACGCTACGCCCAGTTCCTCACCGGGCTGGCGGTCCTGATGTGCCCCGGCCTGCTGGTCATGGACAACCTGCTCACCATGAATGCTTTCGAGCCACTGTTCTGGATGGGCTGCGTGCTGGTCATCGCGCACATTCTCCGCACCGGCGATTCGCGCCTGTGGGTGTGGTTCGGGGTGCTGGCCGGGTTGGGACTGGAGAACAAACATTCCATGCTGTTCTTCGGATTCGCCGTCACCCTGGCACTGCTGCTGACGCCGCTGCGGCGTGAGTTTCTGAAGCCCTGGATATGGATTGCCGGCGCGCTCGCGGTGGCGCTGTTCCTGCCCAACCTGATCTGGCAAATCCGGCACCATTTCCCCACGCTGGAAGATCTGGAAAACGTCCGCCGGTCAGGCAAGAACGTTGTCCTCGGACCGGTGGCGTTCACCGTGCAGCAGATCATCGCCACGCACCCAATCCTGTTCCCCGTTTGGCTCGCCGGGCTGGTCTGGCTGCTGCGGGACAAAGGCCGGCGCATGCTCGGGCTGGCGTTCGTGGTTTTCTTTGTCACCATGGAACTGGCGCACGCCAAGGACTATTACCTGTTCCCGATGTATCCCATGCTCTTCGCCGCCGGCGCGGTGGCGATCGAGCGCTGGTTGTCCGCGCGCGCCGCTTGGACCAGAGTCGCGGTGGTCGCGATCATTCTCATCCTTACCTTGCCTACACTCCCGCTCGCCACTTGGATGCTGTCGCCGGAGCACTACATTGCCTACACACAAGCGCTCGGCTTCACCCCGCCCAAGCAGGAGGTGCACCACGCAGGGTTGTTGCCGCAGCCGATCGGTGACCAGTTTGGCTGGCCGGAACTGGCGCGCCAAGTCGCCGGCATTTACAACTCACTGCCGCCGGAGGAGCGCGCCAAAACCGGCATCCTGACCGGCAATTATGGCGAGGCCGGCGCCGTCAACATGTTCGGTCCGCAGTACGGCCTGCCGCGCGCCTTCTCCCGACACCAGAACTCACTGGTACTGGGGGCCGCCCACCGAGGACTACCGCAATTTCATCTTTCTGCAGTTCAGTCAGGAAGATGTCCAGGACAATTGCACAACCTGGCAGGCGTTCGATCATTACGATCGCTTCGGGATGGCGGAGGAGAACACGCCCATTTATCTCTGCCGCGGCGCCAAATTCGACCTGCGCAAGGTCTGGTCCCACTACAAGCACTGGAATTGAAGCGCTATCCCCGGAAGATGTTCTTCGCAATGAAGAACACGTTGGCCGGGCGCTCCGCCAGCCGGCGCATCAGGTAGGGATACCACTCCGTGCCGAACGGAATGTACACGCGCATGCGCCAGCCTTCGCGCACGATGCGCTCTTGCAAGTCGCGGCGGATGCCGTGGAGCATCTGGAATTCGAAGGAATCGCGCGCGATATTTTCTTTTTCGGCGAACAGCATGGTCTGCTGGATGATGCGCTCGTCGTGGGTGGCGATGCCGTGGTACACGCCGCTCTTTAACAGCATTTTCGTGAGCTTCAGGTAATTGGCGTCCACCTCGGATTTTGCCTGGTACGCGATCTCCGGCGGTTCCTTGTACGCGCCCTTGCACAGCCGGATGCGAATCTTGCTGGCGATCAGCTTTTCCGCGTCCGCCGCGCTGCGTTTCATGTAGGACTGCAGCACCGCGCCGGTGTGGCCGGGATAATGGCGGTGCAATTCGTGCACGAAGTCCAGCGTGCGCTGCGTATAGGGCGAGCCTTCCATGTCCACGCGGACGAAATTGTCCAGCTTTGTGGCATGCTCCACCAGCCCGCCAACCAGTTTTTCGCAGAGCTTGGCGTCCACGTCGAGGCCCATGTGCGTGAGCTTCAGGCTGACGTTCGCCTTCAGACCGCGCTGGGTGATGAGGTCGAGCAGCCGGTGATAGAGCTGCGCGCTCGCCTCGGCCTCGGCGGCGTTGGTGACGTTCTCGCCGAGATTATCCACGCTCACCGTCATGCCCTTGGCATTGACGGCCTCGGCGGTGGCGAGCAACTCTTCCACCGTGGTCCCGGCGACGAACCGCCGCGACATCTTCTGTCCGATGGAAGAACGTTCAGCGAAGGCGCGCAAGGCGCCGCTGGTGGATAGGCCTATGAACAGTTCCCGTAGCATCCGGCTCCGCAGGCAAACCGATGTTTGTATCACATTGCGGGGCTTCGGTCATCAGGACGCGCGTCACGACGCGCTGTGCGGAGTACTAGTACTGAGTACTGAGTACCGAGTACTGAGCACACCTGCCACGTAGCAGGTACCACTGGTTTCGACAAACTGCTATGGGGTTTCGACAAACCGCTTTGGGAAGGGCACGGCTTCAGCCGTGCCGCCCGAGCCCGCAAGACGCTGGGCTTCAGCCCCTGAGGGAAAGACTTCAAAAGCAAAATAAAGCGTGCAGCAGAATCATAATGCTCAGTACTCGGTACTCAGTACTCGGTACTCACTTCCCCCGCGCTTCGAGAAACTTCTCCACTTCCAGCGCCGCCATGCAGCCGGTCCCGGCGGCGGTGATCGCCTGCCGATAGCGCCGGTCCTGGACATCGCCGCAGGCGTACACGCCGGGAACGCGGGTGAAGACGGAATCGCGCGTGATCAGATAGCCGTCCTGGTCCACGTCGAGCTGGTCGGCGAACATCCTGGTATTCGGAATGTGCCCGATGCCGAGAAACATCGCGCTGGTCGGAAAATCCCACGACTCGCCGCTCTTGAGATTGCGCAGGCGCAGGCCGGTCACCTCTTTTTTCGCCACGTCATAAACGTCGTCCACCACGGTGTTGAGCAGGAACTGGATCTGCGGATGGGCGCGGGCGCGGTCGAGCATGATCTTGCTGGCGCGGAACTGCTCGCGGCGGTGGATGACCGTGACCTTGGTCGCGAAGCGGGTGAGAAACAGCGCCTCTTCCATCGCCGAATCGCCGCCCCCGATGACCACGATTTCCTTGCCGCTGAAGAAAAATCCGTCGCAGGTGGCGCAGGAGCTGACCCCGTGTCCGATCAGCGCCATCTCGCCCGGCAGGCCCAGCCAGCGCGCGGAAGCTCCGCTGGCGATGATCAGCGTCTCGGTGCGCACCACGTCCTTGCCGATCTTCAGCGAAAACGGATCGTTCTTCAGGTCGGCGCTGATCAGGTCGCCGGTCAGGTACTCGGCGCCGAAGCGCGCCGCCTGGCGGCGCATGTTCTCGATCAGTTCCGGACCCTGAATGCCTTCGGGAAATCCGGGAAAATTTTCCACCAGCGTGGTCAGCGACAACTGCCCGCCCGGCTCGTGGCCCTCCACCAGCAGCGGCTTAAGGTTGGCGCGCGCCGCATAAATCGCGGCCGTGAGGCCCGCGCATCCGGACCCGATAATGATCGTCTTCCTGACGTTCTCCATGATGGTTGGATTACGCTTTCATGGTTTGGATTCGGGAGCACGCCGCCGCCCCATCGGCTTCACGCCGGCGGGACGATGCCCACCGCCCGGGCCGCGGCCCAGTTCCGACGGCACGATCTGCTTCGCGTCCAGTCGCGCCCGGTAGGCCGCCATGATCTGCGACGCGGTGCGGAACAGCGGCTCGTACGCCGTCTGGTCCACGTTGCCGCAGCGCGCCAGCACCAGCGACGGCTTGCCAAAGCGCTCAATACGGATGTGACTCACGGGCGTGTTCGCAGCCAGCACTACCGCAGGGCTGGTGCCACTGGCGACCTGGTCTTCGAGCGCCACCTGCATCACGTCTTTCGCCTCGCGCGAATAGAACACCGCGGTTTCGAGCGTGTTCTTCGGGTCGTCGCTGTAAGTGAATTGCACTGCCAGCAGCGGCATGGCTTTGGGAAATTCGCGGCGGATGCGCACCCACTCGGAGCCGGAACCGTCTTCCGCGGTGGTATGGCCGCGCGTGATCTCGTAGTCGCGCCCGAAACTGGGACGCTGCGGTACGCGCCCCAGCGCCGCCGCAATTTCTTTTTGCTCGGCCTCGTTCGGCGCGCAGACATTCAGGATGTTGACCCGCATCGGCGGCGCCTTCGGCTGCGCTTTCTTGGGTTGCTCCTGGGCGAAGCCGATCATTCCCCACCCCAGCAGCATCGCGCTTGCAAGTTTCAGCACGGGGGCATTCTAAACCACGGCTCTCGGCAATCGGCCATCGGCTGTCGGGCTTGCAAGATCCGTCACACGAGAATCCTTGTCGTTCTTCCCGATGGCCGACAGCCGAGAGCCGACGGCCCGCTGTTAGAATCCTCCGCATGGCCAATCTTTGTCTCATATATGGAATGCGCCTGCTGCCCTCGGAGGACATTGAGGAAGTGGGCGATGCCACCATCAAGATGAAGCACGGGCGCACGGCGCGCGTCGCCATGCACATTCTCGAGGGCAGCAAGGAAGACATCGAGAAGCAGCTCCGCACCAGCGTCGAAGCGTTTTTCGATCTGTATCCGGAAATCTGAGGCGGCTACGCGCTCTGCTTGCGCACCAGCTTGCCGATGGTGTCCAGCAGGTCTTTGACTTCGATCGGCTTGGACAGCAGCGTGATGCGCTTTCGCTCCGTCTCCTCGCCCAGTTCGCGGGTGGCGTAGCCGGTGAGCAGGACGGCCGGAATGCCGGGGTAGAGAGCGCGCGCGAACTCCAGCACCTCCAGACCGCTGCGGCTTCCTTCCAGCGCCAGGTCGCAGACCAGCATGTCAAACCGTTGTTCCTCAAGGACGACCTTGGCTTCGCGGGCGGTGGCGACACCGATGACTCTGTACCCGCTATGGCGGAGGATCATCGAATAGGTCAGCAGGACGGAAGGTTCGTCGTCCACTACGAGGATGGTAAGCCTCTCGCCCATCGGCAAAAGAATACACCCGGGAATTGTCACCATTGGTGACTCAACTCCGCGTTCCGGGATTCTTGCCTGTGAATATCGGGATTTTTCTGTGCAAAAACGAACTTGCGGCGCCGCCGGTTCGTATCAGCAGTAGGAAAAAAGTTGCCCTTGGCGCCGCCGGATTCAGCCCGCCGGGCCAGCTATAATTCGTTGGTTCAGCTTTTGAGTTTCCACCTTCATGTTTAACGTCGCCCATCGTTATTTGCGCCGCCAGTTTTACCTCTACTGGCCGCGCATGAGCCGCCTGGCCCGGGTCACGGCGTATTTCGCCGGGCTGGATCTGCTGCTGCTCCTGATCTGGTCCGTGTCGCTGCTGGCCAAGCCGGGAGGCAGTGCCGGCCTGATCGGCTGGGTCAGGTTCCTGGCTTACGTGACGATAGGCCTGGGCATCGTGCTCGGACTGCGCTGGGTTCGGCGCAAGCTGATGTGGCGGCTGCGAAACCGCCTGGTCGTCACCTACGTTTTCATCGGCGTGATCCCGGTCATCCTGCTGCTCACCATCGGCCTGATTACCGCGTATCTGTTTGCCTGGCAGTTCGCCACCTATGTCGCCAGCTCCGACTTGCAAAACGAGGTCACGACATTAGGCGCGCTGAATCACCGCATGGCGCTGCAGACGGCCGAGCGTCTCTCCAAGGGTGCGACCCCGGATGAGGCGCTGCTGCACGAGGCCAGCGGACTCGAACCCAGCTACCCCGATCGCGAGATCACTGCCTGGTACCGCGACAAGGCTTTCACCTTGCGTTCCGGCGCGACGCCGGTGGCGCTGCCCCCCGCAAGCGCGAAAGATGCCAGAAGCCTTGCCCTGGACGGCGGTCGAATCCTGCTGCGCGTGGCCGACACCGTTCCCGCGGCCAAGGGCAGCCTCGTGCTCATCTCCAGCGTCCCGGTTGACGAACAACTGCTGGGGAAAGTCGGCGCGCAGCTTGGCGAGGTTTCTCTCGCCATGTTCTCCGCCTCCCCGCCTGCGCAACCCACGGGCAAGACCGGCTCCGCTCAGGCGCAGCTTGCCCACCGCCCGAAAAAGGGCGGCACCCAACTGGTGATTGGTGAGGAGCTCCTGGAACTGCGCCCCGAGCCGGTGGCCGGCACGCCCGCGGCGGTGAAATCCGGCAAGCTGCCGGCGCCCGCCAACCGCTTCGATCGCGAAATCACCGGCGGCAGCCTGCTGCAGGTGCTCGACTGGAAATCCGGCAAGAACCGCACCGCCCTGCTGGCGGTGGTGACCCGGCCGTCGCTGCTCTACGGCCGGCTGTTTCGCACCGTCGGCCAGTCGGCAACGTTTATTGTCGGCGTGCTGGTGGTGATCGTGGTGCTGTTCGGCGTCATCGAACTGCTGGCGCTGATCATCGGCGTGCGCCTCACCCGCACCATCACGCGCTCGGTGGCGGCGCTCTACCGCGGGACGCAGCGCGTCAATCGTGGCGAATTCGGCCATCGCATCGAGATCCGGAGCGAAGATCAACTCGCCGCCCTGGAGGGCTCGTTCAATTCCATGACGGCATCGCTGGAACGGCTGATGCTGGAACAAAAGGAAAAGCAGCGGCTGGAGAACGAGCTGGTCATCGCGCAGGAAGTGCAGGCGCAGTTGTTCCCGCGACAGTCCGCCGAGGTTCCGGCGCTGGAACTGCACGGCATTTGCCGTCCCGCCCGCACCGTCAGCGGCGATTACTATGATTTCCTACCGCTGGAGGCCGGCAAGGTGGCGCTGGCGGTGGGTGACGTCAGCGGCAAGGGTATTTCGGCGGCGCTGTTGATGGCCACCATCCACTCCGCGGTTCGCGCCTACACCCTGGAAGCGGCGGTCGTGCCCGCCATGTCGGCGGTGGTGGCCGGCAGCAACACCGGATACCACGGAACCGCGCTCGCCTACGCCAACGGCGACCTCTCCCCTGCCGCCGTCATGTCGCTGCTCAACCGCCAGCTTTTTTACAGCACGCCAATGGAGAAGTACGCGACCCTGTTCTTCAGCACCTACGACGGCCGCAGCCGCGCGCTCAGCTACTGCAACGCCGGACACCTCGCTCCGCTGGTGCTGCATGTGGAAGGCATGACTCGCCTGGATGTCGGCGGGACGGTGGTCGGGCTGTTTGACTCCGTCCCCTACGACGAGACCAAGGTCGCGCTCTTGCCCGGCGACATTTTCATCGCCTATAGCGACGGCATCACGGAGCCGGAAAATGATTTTGGGGAATTCGGCGAGCAGCGCCTGGTGGACCTGGTTCGCGAAAACCGTCACCTGCCGCTGGCGCGCATTTCCGACCTGGTTATTTCCGCGGTGCTCGATTGGATCGGCGGCGCCGAGCAGCCCGACGACATCACCCTGGTGCTGGCCAGGCCGCGATAGGTTTTAGGTTCTGGGTTTTAGGTTTTAGGTTCTGGCTCTTAGGTTCTGGGTTATTAGGTTGTAGGTTGTGGCAGGCGATGGCGCGATGGTGCCCCACATCTGCCTGCCTTTGGCAGATGTGGGTCGTTTCCTGAACCTGACGCCCGAAGCCTGACGCCCGACGCCTGAAGACTGAATGCTTACGCGTTGGTGCGCTTTGTCCGCGTGGCGCGCTTATGGATGACCTTGGGCAATTCCAGCAGTTCGCTGCCCAGCATTTGCACCACGTCAAAGCAGAGGTCGCCACGCTGGCGCAGGAACTCCACAACGTCAGCCGCGGGGATAAACGCCACCTGCGAGTCGGCAATCAGCTCCGCGGTGAATATGTAGGTGCGGTTCAGGATCGTGCCCGGCATTCCGAGGACGTAACCCGCTCCAACGGTGCGGAACGTCACGCTGCGGCCGTTGTCGGCGCGCAGCGACAGGTTCGCCCGGCCCTGCACCAGCAAGTACACGCCGCGCGAGGGCTCGCCCTGGCGGCAGAGAATCGTGCCTCGCGGATGAAACGTGGCGGGCGCCAGGGTTTCAAATCCGGCCCGCAGATCGGGATGGCCGGTGAATGCCTCGCTGGATTTTTGACGTACGTTGGGCTGGCTCTTGCTCGCCATGAACACCTCCGGCGGAAGCTTTGCTTGTACCTCCGGAGGCGACCCGGATGCGGTGACCTTCATCACAGCTGCGGGTGAGGTGGATTGCCGGCTGGCGACTCGGGTCTCGGGACTAGCTGTTCACCGTTCCCTTCGCTCTCGCCAACGCCCGTTGCAGAGTCTGGTCGAGCGCTGACTTCGCCTTCTGGTACTCCGCATCGGAGATGCGGCCCTGCTGGCGCTCGACTTCCAGTTGGAACATCTCTTCCTTCAAGCCCTCCAGCAGCATGGCGGAGCGCGGCACGGGCTGCGCGGCCACTTGCGGCACAGCGATCTGCGGCGCTACGATTTGCGGCGCGGCGATTTTCGGCGCTGCGGCCGCCGCCGGTTGCGGCGTAGGTGCAGGCTGGTTGCGAGTCGCCACCCATCCTCCGCCTGCCGCCAGCAATGCCAGGCAGCCCGCTAAGATCGCCCAACGATATTTGTGGATGGGATCCGGCGTGCCCTCGGGCGTGCCCAGTCCGCCGCCGGGACGTCCCGCCGCCGCGCCGCCGCCCATCGCACCACCGGCATCGGCCTCCGGCTGGCCGCCTTGTCCCGGCTGGCCGCCTTGTGCCTGCTGCTGGTCGGCAAGCATGCCCGTTCCCGCCACGCGGAACGTGAGGTCCTTCTCGGGCGTGACCTGCGTCGCCACCTGCAAGTTCGACTGGCCATTCTCATCGTTCACCGGCGAGTACACGCCTTTGGCTTTCGCGCCGAATTCCATGCTCTTCGGCAGCATCACCGCGAAGTGCTCCAGCTTGCCCGCGACCTTCGGCTTCAGGGTTGCCTCGCCCGAGTACGGCAGGTGATACGCCACCTGGAACCGCGTCTCGCCCGGACGGATCGGAAACACGAAATAATATTTTCCCTTCGCCTTGTCGTCGGGAACCGGCGCCGTGTTCACCGGCATGCCGCCCGGCCCCTGCGCCACCCCCTCGTCAACCTGCGCGCCTTGCGGCAGCATGATCTCGTAGGTACGGTCGGACATCAGCGCGCGCGGCGGCGACGAGTCGTTTTTCACCGAGATCAGCTCGATCACCTGCAGCGAGTTCTGGTCGGCCTGCACGCGCATCACGCGCACGTTTTCACCCACCCCCTCCAGCTTCTTCGCCGAGTCGTACACCTTCACCTCGGTGGTGGTGGCGCCGGGGCGGATCGGCCCGCCCGCGGGAAAATAATTCACGCCCTGGTGATTCACCCGCACCAGGTGCGGCCCGCCGGAATCGGTGATGTTGAAACTGAACTTGCCTTGTGCGTCGGTCTTGGTGCGCCCCGCTTCCTGCATGCCCTGCGCCAGCATGAGCAGGACGACATCATCGCCCGCGGCCGGCTTGCCGGTGGTCCCATTGGTCACGGTTCCGCTCAAGGTTTCGGCGCGGGCAAGCCCGGCGCAGGTCAAGACCGAAGCGAGCAGGATCGCCATCGCGGCCAGCTTGCGAAAATTGCGCGGCGCGCCGCGGCGCATCATCTTGCGCGCGAAGGCGGAACACGGATGCATCACAAAACGATACTTCAAACTTTCACTCCTTCATTTTGCCGCTGGAGCACCGGCGGAAGCGCCCGGCGAGGTCTAAGTACTAGAACTGGTTTCAAAAGTCGCTTTGGGAAGGGCACGGCTTCAGCCGTGCCGCCGAGCCCGCAAGAATACTGGGCTTTAGCCCCTGAGGGATTAACCTCCGACGCCCTGACCGACTTTTGAAACCAGCTCCAGGTACTCGGTACTCAGTACTAAGTACTAGGTACTCAGTACTCAGTACTCAGTACTCGGTACTCTCTTCACCCCATCGCCGGATTCGCGATTCTTCCCTCTTCCAGCGCCTCAATCTCGCCCAGCAGCGCCGCCGCTTCATCTTCCAGCGCCGCGCGCATGGTCTGGTAATCGGCCTCGGGATACTTCCCGGCTTTGTATTCGAAATTCAGGTCGCGCAGGTTCTCGTAGACGGTTTCCTTGCGTTCGCGCAAGAACGTCAGCCGGGTCTTTTCCTCGCCGGGATCAACCTGCGCCGGCAGCGAGAAGATGTAGAAACACAGCGCGGCGGTCATCAGCACGCAGGCGGCGATCATCATAGTTCCGTCTCCCGGTGCACCCGCCGGCGCAGCTCATCCAGCTCGCGCGCATCCACGGTGGCTCCACCCGCGGGAACCACGGCCACGGCGCGCCGCGTGTTCCAGGACTTCACAATCACCACCACCAGCAGCAGGCCGCCGGTCAACGCCACGAAGGGCATGATCCATGCCACGCGGTTGAACCCGGTGGTGGTCGGCGCCGCCATCACCGTCGGACCGTATTTCTGCACGAAGGCCTGCAACACCAGATCGTCGCTGTCGCCGCGCTGCAAGCCGGCCATCAATTCGTTGCGCATGCCGTCGGAATAGGTGCAGCCGACGTGATTACATTCCAGCAGCACCTGGTTGCAGCCGCAGCGGCACATCAGCTTGTGACCCAGGCTGTCGAATCGCCCGCTGGGATCGTCCCCCGCGCCCATGAAGAGCACCACGATGAAGCAAAGAATCGCGAGGGCAGCGAATCCGCCGCAACCGCCTGGCGACTGGAGTACTGGCGACTGGCGTCTCATCGTCCCGCCCCCACCGGCTCGGCAGCCGCCACCACACGCGCGGGTGCGGTCACGCGCGCCGGCGCCGTGTTCGGCACCAAGGCCACGCCCGTCCCGGCAATCACGATCAGCACCCCAATCCAGATCCACATCACCAGCGGGTTCAGGTGCGCGCGGATAATCGGCCTGCCCGTGTCGTCATTCAGGCCGCTGTACACCAGGTAGAGGTCTTCCCGAATCGTCGAGCGGTTGGCGACGATGGTCGCCGTCTGCTGGCTCGCCTTGTAGAACCGGCGCTCCGGATACATGGTCGCCACCGGCTTGCCGTCTTTGCTGACGTCAATGATGGCCCACTGGCTGCGGTAATTCGGGTTGTCGTCGTCGGTGTAGGACCGGCACACCAGCGTATAAGGCCCCACCGACATCGACTGGCCGTTGCCCAATTCGTGCTCGACGTCCTTGTTAAACGCCGCGCCGGCGAACCCGATCATGATCACGATCACGCCGAAGTGCACGATGTAGCCGCCGTAACGCCGCGTGTTGCGCCGCGTCAGTTGCAGCATCCCGGAAGCCAGTGAGCTCGCGGTGTGGCGCGCGATCACCCGCCCGCCGCGCACGAACTCCGAGATCACCGTCGCCGCCACCAGCACCGAGAGCATGATCGTCATCAGCGAAAACAGGTACGAAAGGTCCTGCCACGGCCGCATGCCGAACGGCCCGCCCCACGAAGGCGGCGTCACTATCAGCAGCACCCCCGCGCCCACCGCGACCAGCGTCGGCGTCAGGAAATTGCGCTTCAGGCTTTCCAGCGACGTCTTCCGCCACGCCAGCAGCGGCCCCACCGCGGTCAGCAGCAGCAGCAGCAGGGCGACCGGAATATTGACGCGGTTGAAGAACGGCGGCCCGACGGTAATTTTGTGTCCCTGCACCCACTCGCTCAGGATCGGGAACAGCGTTCCCCATAACACGGTGAAGCACGCCACCAGCAGAATGAGATTGTTGAATAGGAAACTCGACTCGCGCGAGATCAGCGATTCCAGCCGGTGTTCGCTCTTCAGATGCGAGCGGTTCTTGACGAAGAAGAACACGCACGTCGCGAACGTCAACGCCAGGAAGCCGACAAACCAATCCCCGATGGACGACTGCGCGAAGGCGTGCACCGAGCTGACCACGCCGCTACGCGTCAGGAATGTGCCGAAAATGGCAAGCAGGAAAGTGGCGAAGATCAGCCACATGTTCCACATCTTCAGCATGCCGCGCTTCTCCTGCATCATCACCGAGTGCAGGAACGCGGTGCCCGTCAGCCACGGCATCAGCGACGCGTTTTCCACCGGGTCCCAGCCCCAGTAGCCTCCCCAGCCCAGCACCGAGTACGCCCAGTGCGCGCCCAGGAAAACTCCGCAGGTCAGGAAACCCCACGTCACCATCGTCCAGCGGCGGGTGATGTGGATCCACTTCTCGCCCGGATAACGCATGATCAGCGCCGCCAGCGCGAAGGCAAAGGGCACGGTGAATCCCACGTAGCCCAGGTACAGCATCGGCGGATGGATCACCATCTCCGGATATTGCAGCAGCGGGTTCAGGCCGTTGCCGTCGGGCGGGATGGCGCCCTGCGCCAGCGCGAACGGCGGCGCGGCGAAATTGACCAGCAACAAAAAGAAGACCTGCACGGCGGCGATGATCACCGAGGCGTAGGCCACCAGGCGCGTGTCCACCTTGTGCCGCATGCGCAGCACCAGGCCGTAGCTGGCCAGCAGCAGCGACCAGAACAGCAGCGAGCCTTCCTGCCCCGACCACAGCACGGCAAACTTGTACGGCGCGCCCAGGTCGCGGTTGCTGTGGTGCAGGATGTAGGCGATGGAGAAATCGTTCTGGAAGGTCGCGGTCACCAGCACGGCAGCCGCAATCATGACGGCAGCCCAGACAGCGTTGCCCGCCCGGCGCGCCGTCTCGCCCAGACGCTCGTACCTGGGTCCGTGACCAAACAGCGCGATCGCGCCCGCGCCAAAGCAATAAACGCCGAGCGCCAGTGCCAGGACCAGCGAGAAACTTCCGAGTAGAGGCATTAGGAGGGACTCACCACCGTAGGGCTATTTTTTCAGAAACTCAGGCGCTCGGCAACTCACCGCCGGTCATGGTCCGCCGGGACAGGTCTGGCAGGCCGCTGCTGTCGCCCCGGCTACCATTTTGGCCCTCGTCCCGCAGCCGGAAATTCGCGCGTTTTCCCGGGTTCGTACCTGGCTGCACGGGCACAATTCTGAGTTACGTTTCATGAGCGATGCTTTCTCACTCGCCACTTAGAACTGGGGACTGACATGCCTACCATTCTCGTCGTCGAACCGAATGACAACGTCCGCCACCTCATCCGCGAGGTCCTGCAGCGCGCCGGCTACCGCGTTGTGGAAGGCGTTGCCATTCGAGAGGTCACCGAGCAGCTCGTGCTGGAAGAGCCCGCCGTCATCATCCTCGATTGCCTGCTCGGGGGAGCGGGTCTCGGACTCGACCTGCTGCGCGAACTTCGCGCCATGCCGCGCACCCGCGACATCCCCGTGGTGGTCACCACCGGCGTGCCGGAACCGGATATTGATGCCCGCCTCCACAACTGCGGCGCATCCGCCTTCCTGCTGAAGCCGTTTGGCCCGCGTGACCTGGTGCAGGCGGTCGCTCTCGCCCTCGCGCTCCGGCCGAAACCCGCGGCAGTCGCGGCAGCCGCTTCAGCATCCTGAGGCAGCCAGCAGACCGCGACGTCCGGAGCGCCGCTTCGTGCTCGCATCCCGGGATTCACAACTCGCCACGGCTTAGGATTCGTCCGGCATGGTATCGCGCACCAGCGCGATCAGTTCGGGCGGCGGGTAGGGTTTTTGCCGGAAAATAACGCCCAGTCCCTCGTACTCGGCTTCCGCTTCCGGCAAGCCGGTAATGACGATCACCGGAACCGATGGCTTGATCTGCCGCAGTTGGCGCACGAATTCGGCGCCGCTGGCGCCCGGCAGGATGTGATCGGTCACGATCACGCCGATGCTGTCGCCCGCCGCTTCGCTCCGCAGCAGCGCATGGGCGCTCTCTGCCGTGGTGGCAATGCACACTTCAAAACCCGCTTCGCGCAACACCGCCTCGCGCACACGAAGTTGCAGCGGGCTGTCGTCAATGAGCAGGACTCTCCGCAATCACCGCGCCGTCTATCGGAATTACTGTGGCCGGCCCGCCACAGCGGAACTGCTGCTAAGCCGAACGCGCATCACCGGACCGCACTTCCGCCTCCGCCTGGAACCAGTCGGTCTGGGCCTGGCCATCCTGGCGGCCGCGCTGCTCGTACAATTCGTAGGCGCGGGCCCGGATCGCCGCTTCCAGGTCGAAGGCCGCATTGGCATTGCCGTTCTTGCCGTTCTTTTTCCGGGGCGAAATGGAAGCTGGCTCGGCAGGGGGTTCCATCGTCGTCACTTGTGCACGCTTTGCTCTGGCCATTTCTTTCCTACTCCTAGGGTTTGATGCCTGGGCACGACCCGCATTCGCAGCGGGGCTCACCTCGCCATCTCAAGTTTCAAATATATCCTGTTCCCCTGTGGATTTCGGCGCACCGCGGAAAAAAGTTTGGTGAATTTTGCGACATCGCACGTCATCACCGCGCTCCCCGTAACCGCTTGTTCGACAAGGGATTTGTCTCGTTGCTCCCATCGCAATCGGCAATCGACAATCGACAATCGACCATCCGCAAGGTTCTTGATCACCCGATCACCAGATCGCCCGATGCTCTGTGCAGCGCGATTTCTTCGGGCGGGCGCGAATCCGGCTTTTCGCAATCGGCAATCGGCAATCCGCAATGGTTTGGTTCGGCGATCGACCAACGACCATCGACCATCGACTCTTAATGGAAGTCATGGGACCTGGTCTCCGCCTCGGTCACGGGCAGCGGCTGCACGCGCTCGGCCTTGACCGAAATCACGTTGTCCAGGTTCTGCAACACGCCTTCGATCAGCAAAAACTTTTCCCCGACCAGCAGCAGCCGGTTCTGCTCGAATAAATCCGGCGTCACGATGGCGTTGGCGATGCCGGTCTCGTCTTCCAGGCTGAGAAACAGGAAGCCGCGCGCCGTGCCCGGCCGCTGCCGCGCGATCACGCACCCGGCGGCGCGCACCCACTGCCCGTTGGGGACCTGCTCCAGTTCGGCGGCGCTGCAGATCCCTTGCGCTTTCAATTCGGCGCGCCGGTACGCCATCGGGTGCGGGCCAACCGTCACGCCGGTGCCGCGAAAATCCGCCACCAGCCGCTCTTCCCGGTCCATCGCCTCCAGCGGCGACGCCATGTCCGGCTCCGGAACTCCCCGCAGCAGCGGCCCCTCACCCCGGCTCGCGCTCGCCACCTGCCACAGCGCATCCCGGCGGTGGAATCGGGGGATCGGGGGATCGGGTGATCCGGTGATCTTTGCGGGTTTTTCGATCTCCCGATCACCCGATCTCCCGTTCACGATTTCTTCGGGAGCCAGCGAATCCAGCTTTTCGCAATCGACAATCGGCAATCGACAATCGGCAATGCTTTCGATCTCCCGATCACCCGATCGCCCGATCACCAGATTCTCCGTGTCGGAGCCTGCCCCGAGCGCAGCCGAGGGGTGTCTCCGTGGTTGACTGCCTTCCCCAATTGAGTTCAATGCCCCAATTGCCGCCAGCGTCTCCAGTTCCGTTCTCCGCAACTCGGGCACGCGCCGCGCCATATCCGTGATCGACTCAAACGGCCGCTGCTGCCGCTGCCGCACCAGCGCCCGCGCCGCCTCCTCCCGCAACCCGCGCACGTAGCGAAGACCCAGACGCACAGCATGGTCGACAGTCGACGGTCGACAGTCGACGGCCATCGACCGTAGACCGTCGACCGTAGACTTCTCCACCGTGCACCCCCACTCCGACCTCGTCACGTCCACCGCTTTCACTTTCAGCCCGTGCCGCTGCGCGTCCTTGACGATGGTGGACGGGTGATAGAAGCCCATCGGCTGGTGGTTGAGCAGCGCCGCGGTGAACGCCCCCAGGTAATGCGTCTTCAGATACGCGCTGGCGTACGCCAGCAGCGCGAAGCTCGCCGAGTGCGACTCCGGAAACCCGTACAGCGCGAACGACGTGATCGAGTCAATGATCTGCTCCTGCGCCTCCGGCGCGATCCCGTTGCGCGTCATGCCCGCGCGCAGCTTCACTTCGATGTCCCGCATGCGCCGCTCCGAGCGCTTGAATCCCATGGCGCGCCGCAACTCTTCCGCCTCGCCGCCGCGTGAATCCGGCGGTGATCATCGCCATGCGCAGCAATTGTTCCTGGAACAGCGGCACGCCCAGGGTCCGCGCCAGCACCGGTTCCAGCGACGGATGCGGGTACGTCACCTTCTCTCTTCCCTGCCGCCGCTTCAAAAACGGGTTCACCATTTTTCCCACGATCGGCCCCGGCCGGATGATCGCCACCTGCACCACGATGTCGTAAAACTTCTGCGGGCACAGCCGCGGCAGGCACGACATCTGCGCCCGGCTCTCGATCTGGAACATCCCCACCGTGTCCGCCTTTTGCAGCGCCGCGTACACCTCGGGATCGTCCGGCGGCAGATGCGCCAGGTCTTCTTCCTTGCCGTAGTGATCGCGGATGAGCTCGATCGAATCCTCCAGCACCGCCATCATCCCCAGGCCAAGCAAATCCACCTTGATGATCCCCAGGTCGGCGCAGTCTTCCTTGTCCCACTGCACCACCACGCGGCCCGGCATCGACGCCGGCTCCAGCGGCACCACCGAATCCAGTTGTCCCTGGCAAATCACCATCCCGCCGGAATGCTGCCCCAGGTGCCGCGGCAGGTCCTGTACCGCCAGGCACAACTCCAAAAATTTCCTCATGCGCGGATGCCGCAGATCGAAACCGGCATAGCGGAATTGCTTTTCCAGCGTTTCGTCCGCGTCTTGGTACTCCCACCTTCCCACCAGCCCCGAGAGCCGCCCCACCGTGTCTTCGTCAAAGCCGAGCACCTTGCCCATCTCGCGCGCCGCCATGCGCCCGCGATAGGTGATCACGTTCGCCGTCATGGCTGCCCCGCGCTCCCCGTAGCGCTGGTACACGTATTGAATCGCGCGCTCGCGCTGCTCGCCCGAGGGCAGGTCGAGATCGATGTCCGGCCACTCGCCGCGTTCCTCGCTCAGGAAGCGCTCGAACAGCAAATCCATTCCCACCGGATCCACTGCCGTGATCCCCAGCGAGTAGCACACCGCGCTGTTGGCCGCCGACCCGCGCCCCTGCACCAGAATTCCCTGCTCGCGGCAGAAGCGCACGATGTCCCACACGATCAGGAAATATCCTTCGAGCTGAAGTTTTTCGATCAGCGCCAGCTCGCGTTCCACCTGCCGCCGCGCCCGCGCCCGCAGGTCGCGCGCCGCGCGCCCGTAGCGCCCAAGGAATCCTTCCTGCGTCCGCTGCCGCAGGAACGACATCATCGTCTCGCCCTCGGGCACCGGGTAACGCGGAAATTGGTAGCCGAGATCGGCGAGCGTGAACTGCAAGCGCGACGAAACTTCCGTCGTGCTGGCGATCGCTTCCGGCAGATCGGCGAAGAGCTTTTCCATCTCCGCCGGCGATTTCACATGACGCTCGCTGTTGCGCGCCAGCAGCCGCCCCGCCGTCGCCAGCGTGCGGTGATGCTTCAGGCAGGTGAAGACGTCGAGAATCTGCCGCTCTTCCGCTTTCGCGTGCCGCACGCCGTTGGTCGCCACCAGCGGCAGGCGGAGCGCGCGCGCCACCTCCACGGCGGCGATGTTGCGCGCTTCTTCGTCGCGCAGAAAGTGCCGCTGCAATTCCAGGTAAACATTCTCCCGGCCGAAAATCCGCGCCAGCCGCTCCACCGCGCGCTTCCCTTCCTCCACGCCGCCGCGCCGCAGCGCTTCCGCCAGCGGGCCGTCGTCGCCGCCGGTCAGGCAGATCAACCCGCGCGCGTGCTCCTGCAAATCCGCTTCCTGCGCCGCGATCACCTCCGCGGGCGCATCCTTCGGCCCGCGCGCTTTCATCCGCGTCACCAGCCGGCAGAGGTTCTGGTAGCCCTCCCGGTTGGCAACCAGCAAAGGCAATCGGGTGATCTGGTGATCCTGTGTATGCCTTCGTGGTGCAAACGTAATCTCGCCCCCGATGTGCGCCTTCATGCCCGCTTTCTTCATCGCCATGTGAAACCGCGGCGCGCCGTACACGCCATCGCGGTCCGCCATCGCCATCCCGGGCATGCCGTGCTCGGCGCACACCGCCGCCAACTCCTCGGGCACGCTGGCTCCCTCGAGGAAACTGAACGCCGACGCGGCATGTAGCTCTACGTACATCGGGTGATCGGATGATCGGGTGATCCGGTGATCTGAGCATTTCGATCTCCCGATCACCCGATCACCCGATCACCCGATTTCTTTAGTCATAGCTCCCCTCCACAAACCACTTGCCCTTGGTCTCATCGCGATAAACCCGGTACAGCGCCACTCCCTCCTCATTGCGCACCGCCACGTCCCACTCCTCGCGCCACCACGCCTGCTCCGTCCACCATTCGCCCGACGACCGCCACGGACCCGCGCACCACACCACTTCGCCCCGCATCGTGGGCCGCTCCGCCGACGCCACCTGCGCCGGCTTGCCTTCCCGCACGGTCACCACCGCCGCCACCGCCGGCCGAAACACCCGCAGCGCGGTCAGCGGCGACGCTGTTGGAGCGCGCTCGCCCCCGAGCGCGTCATTTGACAAACCCCATTTCCGATTGCCGATTGTCGATTGCCGATTTTCCTGACCACTGGCCGCAAACGCTTTCATCCGCCATCCATCCCCCCGATGCGTATCCACAATCTCCGGCGACCCGACACGCTCCTTCGCCATCGACCATCGACCATCGACCACCGACTTCCCGACCACGCGCTCAATCCTCGCCAGCGTCACCGAGAGCTTCTCCGCCTCCGGCGCCTCGGGCACGAACAATCCGTTTTGCGTCTTTCGCGGTTCCGCCGGTTCCGCCCGCAACCACACTTTCGTGGCCGGCGCCTGCGGTGGATGCGCCTGCAAATCCAGTTGCAGCAACTTGAGAAAAACCTTCGCGTCCAGCATCGGCACCGGAAGACGCAGCGTCGCTCAAATATCGAACTGCATTGCCGATTGCCGATTGCCGATTGTCGATTTTGTTCAAAGTCATTTCGCGATTGGCCATCGACCATCGACCCAAGCCTGCCCCGAGCGCAGTCGAGGGGACCGTCGACTTCCTCCGTGTCTCCGTGCCTCCGTGGTGGATCTTCAATGTCCGCCGCCACCTCCAGCTCGAATCGGAGCGTCAGCTCGTTCGTTGCCAGCGCCCGCGCCGCCAGTCGCGCGCACAACTGCTCCAGCATGCGGTTCAGCAAAAACGCCAGCGGCTCCAATGCATCCACCGGATATTCCAGCTCCGCCACCTCTTCGAACAGCAGCGGCGGCTCGGCCACAACCAGCGGACGCCGTGTCTGGCCGCGCGCCAGCTTCTGCAACCGCAGCCCCTCCTGGCCCAGCCGCTCCGCCAGCGCCACCTCGGGCAGCGCCGCCAACGCCCGCAGGTTCCGCACTCCCCAACGCTCGAGAGTTTCGAGGAGTTCCAACGCTGCTGGAGCACCGTCGGGCAAGCCTTGTCGTTCTTCAAACCATTTCTGATTGTCGATTGTCGATTGTCGATTTCGTCCGGAACCAATCGGCAATCGACAATCGGCAATCGGCAATGCCTTTCCCCAATTGGTCGCGAGCAAAACTTCGACCGACAGCTCTCCGATTCTCTCCGCCTCTTTGCCTTCCGCGATCACCGTTACGCCCGCCAACCCGCGCGCCGCCAGCACCGCCGTGTCCGCATTCGATGCCACCGCGACGTTCGCTTCCAGCCCCATCTCCGAACAACGCCGCGCCACATCGCGCGCGATCTTGGCCGGCGGCCCGAAAATCCGCTCCAGGCCCGCCAGGTCGAGCACCACCGTGTCCGCCGCCGTGTCTTCCACCCGCGGCGAAAATCCGCACGCGCAGTCCAGCAGTGCCGCATGCGCCGCCACCTCCCGCTCTCTCGACCTCTCCCGTATCGTGCCGCAGTTGCGTGTGGCACCAGGGTGTGTGGCACGGGTCTCCGACCCGTGTGACGTTGTGGCGCGGGCGCCCTCGCCCGCGAAACCCCATTTCCGCGCGGTTGCCCCACCCTTATCGCGTCCCTCTTTTGGACGCGATAGGGTGGGGGGGCCCCGATAGTCGCCGGTTTGTCCCTGCCATCGGCCATCGACCATCGACCATCGACCAGCCTTCCCTCTGCCTGCAAGCGCGTCATGCCCGGCTCCACTCCCGCCTGCGCCGCCCGCTCATTGACGGCGACCACGTGCCCCAGCGGCGGCGTGCCCTCCACCACCGCGACCGCCTGCTCGCGCAACTCCGGCTCGGCGCGCACCATCGCCTCCACGGGAAAATCCGGCACGTAAATCGCGGCAAACAGCATTTGCAAAACTCTTAAGTGGTGTCATCCTGAGCGAGGCGTCGGCCGGTGGAGCCTGCCCTGAGCGAAGTCGAAGGGCCGACGCCGAGTCGAAGAGCCTGCCCCGAGCGAAGCCGAGGGGACCCCTATACGGTTCAAAACTCTCAGTGCGGACCAGACCAGCTTTTCCTATCCCGCCCATGCCGTCCTGCTTTCCCACCGCGCGCCCGCCGACCGCACCGGCTTCTTCCCTTGTGCCGCCGACCGCACCATCTCCGCAGAAATTTCCAACCCCGACAAAATCCGCGCGTGCGCCGGCTCCTGCTTTTCCTGAAGCCTGGAGCCTGCCGCCTGCAGCCTGGCTGATAGCTGAGAGCTGATAGCTGAAAGCTTGCACACCACCGACGCGCACGTCTTGGCGTACGGCTCCTGCTCCACCACCATCAGGACCGTCCGCGTGTTCTCCACCGCGCGTCGAAACCGGAACCACGAGGTCAGCGGCACCCGCCGCGCCGCCTGCGCCGGCACATCGCCCAGGTCCACCACCACCAGCCCGAACCCGCCGCCCTGCAACAGCAAATCCGTCGCCTTCAGCGCCTGCTCCAGGGAGTCCATGGTCGATCGTCGATGGCCCATGGCCGCGGAGTTCCCGGTCTTTGCCATCGACCATCGACTGCTTTCAGCCTGCCCTGAGCGGAGCGAAGGGCCCATCGACGCTGTTGCCTTTCGCTCCCCACTGGCCACTGGCCACTGACCACTTCTTTCGTTTTCGATCACCCGATCACCCGATCGCCCGATCACCCGATTCTCCGTGCCGGAGCCTGCCCCAAGCGCAGCCGAGGGGTGTCTCCGTGTCGAACACCTCACCCACAACAATCTCCCCAACTCCACTCCCGCCGCTTCCGCCGACTTGGGATCGAAGCTGTCGCTGGCGTCCACCAGCGCGCACACTTCGCCCTGCGCCGTCATCTTCGCCATCACCGCCAGGAGCACGCTGGTTCGTCCCGACGACGCCGGCCCGCAGATCTCGGTCAACCCGCCGCGCGGCAGCCCTCCGGTGAGCGCGTCCAAGGCCTCGATCCCGCTCAGCACCATCGCCGCCGCCGGCCTGTCCGCCAGCCGCGATGCCGCCACCACCGGCGGCAACTCCATCGCATTCGCGCCACCACCACGGGAAACGTGAAACGCGAAATCTGAAACCTGTTCTTGTATCTCAGGACAGTTCTGTGTGTAAGGGTGCTTCTGTGTATCAGGGCACGACTTCAGTCGTGCCGCAAATGCGGTCGCGGATTCAGCGGGCTTTAGCCCCTGCAACGGCTCGCGTGAAACGTGAAACGCGAAACCTGAAACCTGCGCCTGTATGTCAGGGCAGTTTTGTGTATCAGGGCACGGCGGAACTTGTCCCGAGCGAAGTCGAGGGAGCCGTGCCGTAATGCCGTCAATCAATTCACCGGGCTTTAGCCCCTGAGGTTCCTCGCTAGAAACTGGAAACTGGAAACTGGAAACTTGGACGGCGGCACTCATGGCAGAACCTCGGCTGGCGGAAAGCGTCGGGAGAAACTACTTTCGCTTTTTATTCGCCTATAACTGGAATTCTGCTACGCCCCGCCGAGGTTGTCAAGTTGAGCGGCCCAGCGGGCGTGACCCTGAGCGCAGCGAAGGGGAGAGCCCGCAGAGCTTGCCCTGAGCGAAGTCGAAGGGCGAAATCCTGAGCGAAGCGAAGGAACCCACGGCTCTGGAAGCGGGTTTCCCGCATGCGCCCGCAGAGATACGGAATCCCTGCCGCAAAGCTCTCCTGACACATCCTCGGGCTTCTTGGTAAAATCGATGCAGTTTCCGGCATGGCGCTATCGTCTAGGGGTTAGGACGGAAGATTCTCAATCTTCAAACCCGGGTTCGATTCCCGGTAGCGCTACCAATTACATCTGCCAAGCGGTTGCTGGAATGCTGTATCCCAGTTTGTCAATAGCGACGTCCGGCTGAGAGGAGAGTACGTGAGTACATGGCATCACCTCCCTCGCTAATTCGCCTTCACCTCGACCACTTTGTTGTCTTCGAATTCCACCGTGATGTCCGGGTACTTGAGGATGGTCTTCTTGCCGAACTGAATACGCTTGACGGGTTCGCCTAAAGCTCCGATCACGTCCTTCTCGGACATACCCGGCTCGATACGAACGTTCTTAGCCGCTTCCGCTGCGGCCTTTGTCGTCTGAAGGTATTCTTCCGTCGGAAGGAAGTAGTGCCCGATCTGTTCCGTGATGTACCCAAAGTAGTCGTCGTCCGATACTCCCGGCGACCTGGGGGGAATGAGAAAACGAAAATGGCAACCCCAATCAACCTTCCAATCCACTCCGGCGACACCGCCGTAAATGTTTTGTGTTGAGGCCGTGCGCTTGCCCGCCAGAGGAACGAGGTAAAAATCTATCCGCAGAACGTCGTGGCCCAACGTCTCAACATAGAAGAGCCGGACCTGCACCATTTCGCCCGGAGCAAGGGCGTCAGTAAATCGCGCACCGGCCTCCACCTCCTCGGTCGTATTCTCGTCGAGTAAGTTCCGACCCTGATACTTCTTGGGCCGATCCGTGAAATGAGAATCAAAGTGGTCGTAGTTTACTGAATACTCGAGGCGGTTGCCGCCCCGTCCGGAGAACCCCGTGCCTGCCTGGAGCAGCGCAACCAGAATGTTGCTGTGCGCTACGTTGAGATTCTTCTTGTCATACCGTTCAAACAGCCGCTGCTTCAGCGGGTCATTCTTGCCCGCGTGGGACCGAGGCGTGCTCGCAAGAAAGCTCAGCACGACCAGCGCCGCCAGCCCGAAACTGATTCTCCATTTCATGGCTGCTTCTCCTCCGTCCCGCAGCCGACCTTATCTCTATGTGTCTTCACGACTCCGCGATTACCCCTCGACAGCAAGACCCGGATCGCTCTCTGTAGCTAACGCCCGGTGGTGATCCCGAAGTCGTAATCGTGCTCCGCATCGACGGAGAGCAGGTACTCCCCGGTCGCCAACGGTGCGGCTGGCGTCACCGTGAGAACGTCGGCGCCGAGACGTGAAACGGTCGCTGCATGGATATTCTTGTCATCAATTGACGAACTGCTCCCTCGCAGCGCGCTGGCTGATGCAAACTGCACTGTGCGGCTGTCTTTCTTGACTTCAAGCCGGATGATCTGAACATCCCTCCCGAACTTCCCGAGGCCTCGAACATAGAAAACAGGTTGCGGCGTCATGAATTGGGCGGGTGCGTGTGCGCTTCGATACACGTAATAGACACAGTTGCGCTTCGATACACGTAATAGACACGCATCTTCCCGACACCTGTGGCGGCGCCGAACAAACCCTTCGACTTCGTCTTTGGCATCGAAGCGTCCTGCAGTTGAACCCAACCAGTGGGATCTTGGTAGTAAACGCCGGAAGCCTTGGGAAGCCCAGGGACTACCTCGGGTGCCCGCTCATTTTTTGCACTCATCTCAACTTTCGTCTTGGCCTGTGCTTCAAGCATCGCGTCGATCACGGTTTTGCTAAGACCGGCGTTCTTGAGCTGCAGCAACGCGTCGGGCGAGGTGTCGAATGCGGTGTCGCTCGCTCTTATTGCTTTGACGACAGTGTCGTCGCCAAGCTCCGCTTTAACCATCTTCACCACGTCATCGTTGGTGAGGGGTTTCGTTTGCGCGGAAGCAGTGGCGACCACAATTGTCAGAATGAATAGGAGTAGGACGAGGGATACGAAAACCCGACGCATGGCGCGCCTCCCGCTTTTGTTATTTCGCTTAGGTTCGTTCGTCCCCAGGACCCAGGGACCTTGCCTCAGAGGGTGGGCACTACGTTGTGGACTTGCTCTTCAGTGAGGCTATGGGCAAAATGCTCGGCTCGTAAGCGAGGCGCGTCAATAGGTGCTCGATGTTGTCTGAAAACTGCATGCCGATTTGGGAACGATGAGAGCTTAGTGGTTCTGATATCAAGATTTCCCAAATTGACAAGAGCTCTGTTTCGTCGTGCAGAAGGAATCAAGCTCAATTAGAAAGACGAAGAAGCTGGCCGATATCAACGCTACCAATCCCCATCTGCCAAGCGTCTGCTGGAATGCTGGTATCCCAGTTTGTCAATAGCGGAGGCCGGCTTTTTAAGATCACAATGCAGTGGTGAGCTCCCCGCAAGTCAAGGAACTCCGGAAGCGCCCGCGCCTGCCACTTTCATTTCCGCTTTTTGCGCGCGGCGTTGATGCCGACGGGAAACAGTTCAAGGTTCTCCTGACCGCTCTTAACGTGAGCGCCAGTGGAATGCTTGTGCTGACTTCCTCCAAGTTCTTTCCTGCTCGCCATCTGCAAATCGATCTGCCCGTAGGAGTCGTGGGTCAGGAGGCTCGGGCGAAAAGCCGCGAAGTGCATGCTGAGGTCGTGCGCACCGAGCAACATGCCCGCTCTAAGCTCATGGGCTTAAAGTTTAATCGTTCCATCGCCTGAGACCGCCTTCTATTTCGGCCTGTGAACCAGGTTTTCCAGCCGTTCCATGGCAGTTTCCAGACGCTGTGAGTTGGCAAGCACGGGCGCGAAAATGTCGCCCAGGTGCTGAAATCGAGCCCGGACGTTGGCCAGCGTAAAGTCGAGCGGCGACAGTCCCAGCCGCACTTCGCTCCAGCGCAGCGGCGTAGCCACCGGCGCCTGGTTATGCGCGCGCAGCACGTACGGCGCTGAAATGGTTTTGCCCCAGGAGATCTGCAGATAATCGAAATACACCCTTCCCTTTTCCCGCTGCGTCACCGTCCGCGGCGTGGTGAACAGTTCCGGGCGCTCCGCGATCACCAGCCGCGCAACGATCTCGGCAAACGTGCGCACTTGCTCATAGCTGTAGGCGGCCGCAATCGGCACGTACACGTGCATGCCATCGCCTCCGGTGGTCTTCGGATAGCCCTCCAACTCCAAATCCGCCAGCTTGCGGCGAACCAGTTGTGCCGCCTCCACAATTCGGTCAAACCCGCAGTGGTAGGGATCAAGATCCAGCACCATGAAATCCGGGTAGTCCAGCGTTCCAACGCGGCTGAACCACGGGTTCTGGTCGATGCAGCCGAGGTTGGCCAGATACAACAGCGTCGCCTCGTCGTCGCAGATGACATAGCGCTTGGCCGGCGCATTCTTATCGGCGGCGATTTCCTCCGTATGCAGCCACCGCGGAAACGATGCCGGTGCATCCTTTTGGAAAAAGTAGTCGCCCGCGATCCCATTGGGATAGCGCTTGAGAGAAAGCGGCCGCCCAGTCAGATGCGGCACCAGCAGCGACGCCACGTCGTGGTAGTAGTTGATCACGTCTCGCTTGCTGTACGCGTCACCGGGAAAAAACACTTTCTTCAGGTTGGTGAACTTTAATGTCCGTCCGCCGACCTGAAGGGTGGCTTCCGCCTTGCTCGCCGATAACAATTTGTCGTCCGCCGGCCCGCCTGACGACACCGCAGTGGATTCGCGTGCGCAGTCGCGCCCATCCAGGTCGGGGCGCAACCCGACGAACACCGGCGCGCGCAGGTGATTGTCCGCCCCCCAGCCGCTGTAGCGCACCGAGCAGACCAACTGGGGACGCACCCAAGTCACATCAGCAATTTCCGGTGGCAGCGCGAACAGGCCTTTCTTGCTCGCCAGCTTTTCCAGTTGCGGGTAGATTTCGGAGAGTGACTTCCCGGTGAATCCCGTACCCACATTTCCCGCCCATGTCAGCGTGTCATTGTCGTAGTACCCTAGCACCAGCGACGAAAACGGCTTCCTTCTGCCGATGGTGTATCCGCAGATTACAAACTCCTGTTGGGTGACGAACTTCACCTTGACCCAGGCTCGGCTCCGGCCGGATTCGTACTTGCTGTCGAGCCGCTTGGCCACGACTCCTTCCAGACCGTGCTCACGCGCCGCCTGCAACACCTGTTCGCCGCTGCTGGTGAACGACTCCGAAATGCGCACGTATTTTCCCGTACGCACCACGCTGCGAAGCAATTTCGAGCGTTCGCTCAAGACCACATCGCGCAGGTCGTATCCGTTCAGGTACAACAAGTCGAAGGCGACCAGCGCCACCGGCGCGCGGCTGCGCGCATCCCCGGCAGCAAACCCGGTACGTTGCTGCATCAGGCTGAAACTGGGCCGGCCGTTGGCATCGTAGGCGACGATCTCCCCGTCAATGATGGCGGTATCAGCCGAGATCGCTACCTGCTCCAGTTCCGGGAATTGCCGGTTCAGCAAGTGTCCATTGCGCGACTCGATTCGCACCTTGCCCCCGGCCACAAAGCACAGCCCGCGATAACCGTCCCACTTGATCTCGTAACCCCATTCACCGCCCTCGGGCACAGCGCTGGCAAGCGTGGCCAGCATCGGTTCAACCCGATCCGGCATCGCCGCCGGCTTTGCCCCTGCAATCAGGGACAAATCCTCGCTTCGGCTGCGCACCGGTTCCAGGTGGTCTTCCGCGTTCCACCCATCCTGTGCCGCGAAATCGGGCTTCTTCAGCAGCAGCCATTCGTTTTTCTTGCTGCTCTTCATCCTCACCAGGGCGAAATTGCCCATCAGCTTGCTGCCGTGCAGTTGAAACTTGAAATCGCCGCGTGCCAGTTGCTGCTCGGCCGTCGCTTCGCCCAACACCTCGAAGGTTCCGGAATCCCACACGCTCACCACGCCGGCGCCGTAATTGCCCGCCGGGATGGTTCCTTCGAAGTCGCCGTATTCCAGCGGGTGGTCCTCAACCTGTACCGCCAGGCGCTTCTGTTTCGGATCAAGGGTGGGCCCCTTGGGAACGGCCCACGACTTCAGCGCGCCGCCGATTTCCAGGCGAAGGTCATAGTGCAAGCGGCGCGCGTGGTGTCGTTGCACGACGAACCGGCTGGTGCCCGCCACCGCCGCAGCCGGTTCCGGCTCCGGCGTACGGACAAAGTCGCGCTTACGGGAGTAGTCCTTTAGTGTCATGTTCGGCTTGGCAATACGCTGATTCCATGATACTTCTATTGTCCCTCTCTTCCTCAACACTCTGCGAGGTGCAGGATGGCAAGCACAGTGTGGAAGGGGCACCTGACGTTTGGATTGGTGTCTCTACCCGTTAAACTCTTTAGCGCTGCCCGCAGCGAAAGTGTCAGCTTCAACCAGCTCCACGCCGCCGATCACTCCCGCGTCAAACAAGTCCTTTTCTGCCAGGCCGAGGACAAGCCTGTCGCCCGCAACGAACTCGTAAAGGGTTACGAATACGAAAAGGATAAGTACGTCGTGGTTGACGAGGACGACATCAAGAAGGCCGCTCCGCCCTCCTCCAAGGCAATGGAGATCCTGGAATTCGTGAAGTCCGACCAGGTCGATCCCGTGTACTTCGAAAGCTCGTACTACATAGCCCCCGACGACGCCGGCGAAAAGCCGTACGCCTTGCTGTTTGAGGCGCTGAAGCGCTCGGGATACGTTGGCATCGCCAGAATCGCCATGCACAACCGCGAGCATATCGTCATTGTGCGTCCCGGCCAGCGCGGCATCCTGCTGCACACCATGTATTACGAAGACGAAGTGCGCAAGATGGAGGAGTTTCGTACCGACTCTTCGCTGATCAAGGAAAAGGAACTCGAACTGGCGATGACGCTGATCACATCGCTGGCCGCCGAGTTCGAGCCCGTCAAGTACAAAGACTCCTACCGTGAAAACTTGATGGCCATGATCCAGGCCAAGGTGCAAGGCCGCCAGGTAGTCGAGGCGCCCGCCGCCCAGCATCTGGCGCCGGTCATCGACATCATGGAAGCGCTCAAGGCCAGCCTGGCGTTGGGCAGGAAACCGGTGCGCTCCGTTTCCGAAACGGGGACCGCGTCTGCCGCCGAATCGCGCGCTTCCGATAAGCCGAAGCGGGGCCGCAAAGCGGCCTCGGGAGACTGACAGGCGTATGAGCAACCACGATCACTGGCTGGAACACCAGGGCGGCTGCTACGACCAGATTCCGTCCTGCCAAAAATGCGGCTACGAGTTGTGCGAGCACGGACTTTGTCGCTACTGCGCTGGCTGCGCTCCGTGTGAGGCCGAGGATGAAGCCGAGCACGTCAACCGGAAGCCGCCCCAATCCATCCCGGCGCAGGCGGAGCGGCAAAAGACTGGATGAGCTCGCACCGAGGGCTGGTTTGAAGAACCGTACCGAGGGCTAGTTTCAAGAACCGCTTTGAAGGGGCGCGGCTTCTTTGAAGGGGCGCGGCTTCAGCCGCGCCGTAGCAGCCCGCCTTCTTACGGCTTTAGCCGCTGAGGGATTTGGTCTCGTACACAAACAGTCTTCGTAACAGTTCTACCCCAATTGCCCCATGCACTATCTTCTCAAAACCGAGCCTTCCGAATACTCCTTCGCCGACCTGCTGCGCGACAAAGTCACCGTCTGGGACGGCGTCACCAATCCGGTAGCGCTCAAGAACCTACGCGCCATGCAGCCGGGAGACCACCTGGTCATTTATCACACCGGCGACGAGCGCCGGACGGTGGGCACGGCTTCCGTGGTCAGCGTGGATGCAAAGGATCCCAAGACGCCGGCGGTGAAGATCAAGGCTGGGCCCGCGTTGGCGACTCCGACTTCGTTGGCCCAGATCAAGGCCAACCCCGCGTTTCGCGATTCCCCTTTGCTGAAGCAGGGCAGGCTCTCGGTGGTTCCTCTCACCGAGGCGCAGTACCGCATTCTCATCGGCGGATAGCCGCCAGATTCCCAGACCTATTGGAACTGTTTGCGGAAATCCTCAAACTGCTCTCGCAAGGCAGCAACCTCCGATTTCAGGTTGCCGACCTCGATCTCCAGCCGCGTAATGCGCCCGCCGTCCAACGACGCGCTGGTCACCACCGCCTCGGTAGCGGCTTCCGCGCCCTCCACGTCTCCGCACAGCAGGTGAGCGTACCTGGCCTCTTTGGTGCCGGGCTGCCTGGCCAGCATTTTTACCAGCGAGGTTTCGCGCTGCATCAGCCGCTGTAACGCGGACTGGACCTCGGACAGGTCGTTGAAGGAAAACATGCGCTCGGTGCGTCCCCGCAACTCGCCGGGAGTCTGCGGGCCGCGCAACAGCAGAACGCACAGGATTGCGGTTTCGCCGCGGGCGAGATTGAACTTCTCCTGCAGCCGGTGCTCATACTTGGACACCCGGCTATCGGCGCTGCTGACCGCGCCCGCCAGCCCTTTTTCATTGAGGCTGTACAAAGCGTCCCGCACCGCGTTTTCCTCCAGGCTCATCACCGGATCGCGGTTGGATTTCTGGTTGCACGCATTGACCAGCGCGTTCAGCGACAGCGGATAGTAATCCGGGGTGGTGATGTCCTTCTCGATCAGGGCGCCCAACACCCGGGCTTCCATGGGATTGAGTACGGGGTTCACGCTGGAGATTATACGGGCTGAGCCCTGGGGCGCCGCTAGACCCCAGGCGCAGTACCGCATTCTCATGATTCTCAATCTTTCTGCGGTCATTGCACTCTGCAAAATAGGCCATAACTTTAATGTCAATACCCCGGGAGTGACGGCGATGGGTCTGTTTTTCGGCTCTGCTCATTCTGCTCTAGTTTAGTGTCCACGGAGGGGTGTATCCTGTTTAGAGGGAGAGGGTCTGTGGCGAAAAAAAAGCGAAGCGATGTACCTATATTGCAGCTAAAGCTTCGCGGTCCAGGCGTGCGCCGTGGCCGCGTGTCCATCCCTGATCTTGTCCGCCTATGTAGGGAGGCACAAAACGCCGTCAACAAACAGGCAGAGGCTCTCAAGGGCAGAAAAACGATTCACCCCGGTCCAACGGCAGCAACGATACAGGAAGAATGCACTTTAGAATTAGTTGGAATCAGGGCCAACTGCACGACCCTCGATTTCGATCTCGCAAGGCCACAGACGAGCTTCCCCTGGAAGGAAGAGTTTGGGGCGGAAGTCGTGCAACATGTAGCGAACACTATCAGATCCGTGCGAAAGAACCGGGCAGATGATATTGACCCAGGAGTCTTGCTCAGTGTCTACGAACTGAGCGGATTAGTTGAGTCGCGCAGAATCTCGCACATAGAATGGGTCGCCCCAAGATTCAATGGACATGAGAGAGTGTCGGCTCCGATAACCAAGACAGTAAGAGACCGGATTGCAGAGAGATTGAGCCGCCCACGCAATGTGATCGTTCAGGTAGATGGGGTTCTTAATATGGCCGACTTCAAGCCAAAGGAGAGGAAGTGCAGGATAGACCCCTCAATTGGCACCTCCATCACTTGCTCATTCGACGAAAGTCGAGAACGCGACGTACTCCGGTTGCTCCAGCAGCCTGTGAGGGTGAAAGGGCGCGGCACACTACAGCCATACACTGACCGAATTGACACCGTAAGCATTGACGAGATTAGCCCACTTCCATCGCTCTCATTGGGAGAAGGAAATTTCTTTGCAAATCGAACCATCGAGGAACTCGCTGACGTACAAAACGTCAAGCCGTTGCGCGACGTATCGGTCCTTGCTGGTGGCATTTCGACCGATGTAGATGTAGACGAATTCCTGCGCGAAATTTACGACGCAAGAAAGTAGGTATACAGCTACGGTAGACGTCGCATCCACCGAGGCCGTGCTTCTGGACACGGACGTATTCTCGTACTTGATGAAGCCCACTGACACGCGGGCTGCCATATATGCCCCGCACGTCAAGAATAAGTTGGTGGCCGTGTCATTCGTGACGGTGGGCGAGTTGCTCTTTGGCGCACGCAAGAAGAAGTGGGGAAAAGCAAAACTGGACGAATTGAATCAGCGGCTCCGGTCAGTGGTCATCGTGCCGTACGACAAGCAATTATGTGAGACCTACGCCGATCTCAAAGCGAAAATGCAGGAGGCAGGAAGACCTGTTGCCGATAATGATCTGTGGATCGCCGCGTCTGCGGTGCGACACTCGATTCCGCTCATCTCGAACAATCGGTCGCATTTCGAGCACATCCCTGGCTTGGTTCTGATCTCAGAAGCGCCGGTGGTCAAGGAAATCAAGTCGCAGATGCCCCTTATTGCCGAGAAAGCGACTAAGCCACCTTCGTAACGGCGCGATCGCGCTCTGGCTGCGCGATTAGCTTCCGGCGCGATGCTGACCCCAGACTCCTCCCCATTCATCAATTTTCCCAATCCCCCAAAACGAAATTCTGCGTTGTACTTCCCGCCGTTTATCGGAGAACTTAACGTTTGGGCATCCTCGCTGTTCAGCCCGAGGCACGCGCCTGCTTACCTACGGAAGAAGTGCAGATGAACCGACCAGCGCCATCCGGTTTGCCGCCGGCGCAAGGACTCTACGATCCGCGCCACGAGCACGATGCCTGCGGCATCGGCTTCGTCGCCAGCATCAAGGGCGTGCGCACTCACGAGATCGTGCGCAAGGGCATCGAGGTCCTGGTCAACCTTACCCATCGTGGCGCCTGCGGTTGCGATCCCGAAACCGGTGACGGCGCCGGCGTCCTCATCCAGATCCCGCACAAGTTTTTCGCCCGCGAATGTCGCCGCCTGAACATCCAGCTCCCTGAGCCCGGCCAGTACGGCGTCGGCATGATCTTCCTCCCCGTCGAACGCCACGATCGCCTGCGCTGCGAAGGCATCCTGGAGCGCATCGCGCGCGAGGAAGGTCTCACCGTGCTCGGCTGGCGCGATACGCCGGTGGATGGCAGCGTCATCGGCCGCGTCGCCCGCGTCTCCCAGCCTTACATCCAGCAGATTTTCTTCGGCGCCGCCGCTGAGCATGGACGAAGCCGCGCTGGAACGCCGTCTTTACATCGTGCGCAAGCGCGCCGAGAGCGAAGTCGCCGCCTCCGACATCGACTCCAAAGAATTCTTCTACGTCCCCTCGCTTTCGGCGCGCACCATCGTTTACAAAGGCCTGCTGCTGGCCCCGCAGATTGACCGTTTCTACAAGGAGCTTTCCGATCCCGACGTGCTGAGCGCGCTCTGCCTGGTGCATCAGCGCTTTTCCACCAACACTTTTCCGACCTGGCATCTGGCGCACCCCTACCGCTACATCGCGCACAACGGCGAGATCAACACCCTGCGCGGCAACGTCAACTGGATGCACGCGCGCCAGTCGGTGCTGGCATCGCCGCTGTTCGGCGACGACATCAAGAAACTGTTCCCCGTCATCGCGCCCGGGGGCAGCGACTCCGCCAATCTCGACAACGCGGTTGAGCTTCTGCTCCAGGCCGGCCGCTCGCTGCCGCACGTCATGGCCATGCTCGTGCCCGAAGCGTGGGACGGCAACCCGCACATCAACCCCAGGAAGCGCGCGTTTTACGAGTACCACGCCTCCATCATGGAGCCCTGGGACGGCCCCGCCGCCGTCGCCTTCACCGACGGACGCCTGATCGGCGCTACCCTCGACCGCAATGGCCTGCGTCCCGGCCGTTACATTGTCACCGACGATGACCTCGTCATCATGGCCTCGGAAGTGGGCGTGTTGCCCGTCGAGCCGAAGTCCATCAAGCGCAAAGGCCGCCTGCAGCCCGGCAAGATGTTTCTGGTGGACACCGTCGAAGGCCGCATCGTTGACGACAAGGAGATCAAGGAGCGCCTCGCCTCTCGCCATCCCTACGCCGAGTGGTTGCAGCAGAACCTGATCAACATTGATCAGCTTCCCGAGCCCATCCGCGTGCAGGGTCCCGACCACGACACCATCCTGCAGCGGCAGCGCGCCTTCGGCTACACCGACGAAGACGTCAAGGCGATTCTCACGCCCATGGCCGTAAACGGCGAGGAGCCCACCGGCTCCATGGGCACCGACACGCCGCTGGCCTGCCTTTCCGACAAGCCGCAGCCACTGTTCCATTATTTCCGCCAACTGTTCGCGCAGGTCACCAACCCGCCCATCGATTCCATCCGCGAGCAGATGGTCATGTCGCTCATCAGCTACATCGGGAGCGAGAGCAACATCCTCGACGAGAAGCCGGAGAGCTGCCACACCCTGAAGCTGAGCGCGCCCATTCTCTCCAACCGCGACCTGGAAAAACTGCGGCGCGTCTCGCGCGGCGACCTGCTGGCCACCACCCTGCCCATGCTGTTCCGCGTTGAGGAAGATGGCAAAGGCCTGGAGCGCGCGGTCGAAGGTTTGTGCCGGCGCGCCTCGCTGGCGGTGAAGGCCGGCTACACGCTGCTCATCCTCTCCGATCGCGGCGTGGACCAGGAGTACGCGCCCATTCCCAGTTTGCTGGGGCTCACCGCGGTTCACAACCTGCTGGTGCGTGAGGAAACGCGCACCCAGGTTGCGCTCATCATCGAATCCGGCGAGCCGCGCGAGGTCATGCACTTCGCGCTGCTGCTCGGCTACGGCGCCAGCGCGGTCAATCCCTATCTCGCCATCGAAAGCATCGAAGACCTCGCCCGCCGCGGCTATCTCCCCGATTCCGTCAGCGCCGAACAAGCGGTGAAGAATTTCACCAAGGCCGTCAACAAGGGCCTGCTGAAAACCTTCTCCAAGATGGGCATTTCCACGCTTGCAGAGCTACCAGGGCGCGCAGGTCTTCGAAGCCATCGGGCTCAACCGCGACATTGTCGAGCGCTATTTCACCGGCACGCCTTCGCGCATTAACGGCATCGGCCTCGACGTGCTCTCCCGCGAGGCGGCCATGAAGCACGCGCATGCTTTCCGCCCCATGACCGATTGCGAGCCCGAACTCACCATCGGCGGCAACTACACCTATCGCGCCGGCGGCGAGTATCACCTCATCAACCCGACCACCGTCAGCAAGCTGCAGCACGCCGTGCGCTCGGGGAATTACCAGACCTTCAGGGAATTCACCGACGCGATTGACGACCAGAGCCGCAACTTGTGCACTCTGCGCGGCCTGATGCAGTTCAAGAAATCCTCCACGCCCGTGCCGCTGGAGCAAGTCGAGCCCACGGCCGAGATCGTGAAGCGTTTCACTACCGGCGCCATGTCCTTCGGCTCCATCAGCAAGGAGGCGCACGAGACGCTCGCCATCGCCATGAACCGCATCGGCGCCAAATCCAACACCGGCGAAGGCGGCGAGGACGAGGGCCGCTTCCCGCGCGATTCCAGCGGCGACTGGCGGCGCAGCGCCATTAAGCAGGTGGCGTCGGCACGCTTTGGTGTCACCACCAACTACCTGGTGAATGCGGAAGAGTTGCAGATCAAGATGGCCCAGGGCGCCAAGCCCGGTGAAGGCGGCCAACTGCCCGGGCACAAAGTGGACGACATCGTCGCCCGCCTGCGCTGCTCCATTCCCGGCGTCGCCCTCATCTCGCCGCCGCCGCATCACGACATCTACTCCATCGAAGATCTGGCGCAGTTGATCTATGACCTGAAAAACGTCAACCCGCGGGCGCGCATCGCGGTCAAGCTGGTCGCCGAAGTCGGCGTGGGCACCGTCGCCGCCGGCGTCTCCAAGGCGCATGCCGACGTCGTGCTCATCAGCGGCGACAGCGGCGGCACCGGCGCTTCTCCGCTCAGCTCGATGAAGCACGCCGGCGCTCCCTGGGAACTGGGCCTCGCTGAAACCCAGCAAGTGCTGGTGATGAACGACCTCCGCGGGCGCATCCGCGTGCAGACCGACGGCAAGCTTCAGACCGGCCGCGACGTCGCCATCGCCGCCCTGCTCGGCGCCGAAGAATTCGGCTTCGCCACCGCCCCGCTGGTTGCCATGGGCTGCATCATGATGCGCAAATGCCACCTCAACACCTGTTCGGTCGGCATCGCCACCCAGGACCCCCGGCTGCGCAAGCAGTTCAAGGGTCAGCCCGAACACGTCATCCAATATTTCTTCTTCGTCGCCGAGCAAGTGCGCGAGCTCATGTCCTCCCTCGGCTTCCGCACCATGGAGGAAATGATCGGCCGCGTGGACATGCTGGAGATGAAGCCCGCGGTGAACCACTGGAAGGCGCGCGGGCTGGACTATTCCGCCATTCTCCACAATCCGGAAGTTCCCGCTCGCGTGGCGCGCCGCTGCCTGCAGAAGCAGGACCACGGTTTGCAGCAGGCGCTCGATTATCAGCTCATCGAATCCGCCCGCGACGCGCTCCAGAGCCGCGCGCCGGTCGAGATTTCCCTGCCCATCCGCAACGTGCATCGCACCGTGGGCGCCATGTTGAGCGGCGAAATCGCGCGCCGTTACGGCTCCGATGGCCTCCCCGACGACACCATCCAGTGCCGCTTCACCGGCTCCGCCGGGCAGAGCTTCGGCGCGTTTCTCGCCAAGGGTGTCACCCTCACCCTGGAAGGCGACGCCAACGATTACGTCGGCAAGGGCCTCTCCGGCGGCCGCATCGTCATTTATCCGCCGCGCGACTCGCAATTCGTTCCCGAGGAAAATATTCTTGTCGGCAACGTCGTGCTCTACGGCGCCACCGGCGGCGAGGCTTTCTTCAACGGCATGGCGGGCGAGCGCTTCGCCGTCCGCAATTCCGGCGCGACGGCCGTCGTGGAAGGCATCGGCGACCACGGCTGCGAGTACATGACCAAGGGCCTGGTCGTCGTCCTCGGCAAATGCGGACGCAATTTTGCCGCCGGCATGAATGGCGGCATCGCCTACGTGCTCGACGAAAAAGGCGATTTCGCCGGACGCCGCTGCAATCTCGCCGGCGTTGACCTGGAGCCGGTGCTCGACCCCGACGACGCTCGCCTGTTGCGCGCCGTCATCGCCAGACACTGCAATGCCACTGCCAGTCCCAAGGCGAAGGAAGTTCTGGCGAACTTCGCCGAGCTCTTGCCGCGATTCATCAAGGTTTTCCCGCACGAGTACAAGCGCGTGCTCGGCATCGCGCGCACCGAGCACCCCTACATCCCCGCACAAGTCGCCATGCCGGCTGCGATCGGGCAGGTGCAGCATGGGTAAGACCACCGGTTTCATGGAATACGCCCGCGAGCTGCCCTCGCGCCGCCCGGTCATCGAGCGCATCAACGACTGGTTCGAGATTTACCGCGACTTTCCCGAGGACAAGCTCGCCGTGCAGGGCGCGCGCTGCATGGATTGCGGCGTGCCCTTCTGCCACACCGGATGCCCGCTCAACAATCTCATCCCCGACTGGAACGACCTCGTCTATCGCGGGCTGTGGCGCGAGGCGGTCCGCCAGTTGCACGCCACCAACAATTTCCCGGAATTCACCGGCCGCATTTGCCCCGCGCCCTGCGAAGCCGCCTGCGTGCTCGGCATCAACCAGCCGCCGGTGACTATCAAGGAAATCGAGAAGAACATCATCGAGCGCGGCTTCCAGGAAGGCTGGATTCGTCCGCAGCCCCCTCAGTTCCCCACCCGCAAGCGCGTCGCCGTCATCGGCTCCGGACCGGCGGGCCTGGCCGCCGCGCAGCAATTGCGCCGCGCCGGACACGAGGTCACTGTTTTCGAAAAGGCCGACCGCATCGGGGGCCTGCTGCGCTACGGCATTCCCGCCTTCAAGCTCGAAAAGCATCTGGTGGACCGCCGCATCGAGCAACTCTCCGCCGAAGGCGTGCAGTTCATGACCCGCGCCCACGTCGGACAAAACGTCCCGGTCAAGGACTTGCGCCGCGATTTCCATGCGCTCCTGCTCTGCGGCGGCGCCGAAACGCCCGCGCGACCTGCGCATCCCCGGACGCGAGTTGAAGGGCGTTCACTTCGCCATGGAATTCCTTCCGCAGCAGAACCGCCGCTGCGAAGGCGATGTCCTGCCGCCGCGCGAAGACATTCTTGCTACCGGCAAGCGCGTGGTCATCATCGGCGGCGGCGACACCGGCGCCGACTGCCTCGGCACCGTGCATCGCCAGAAGCCGATCTCCGTCCACCAGTTTGAACTCTTGCCCATGCCGCCGCAGGAGCGCGCGCCGCAGACCCCCTGGCCCCTGTGGCCCATGCAACTCCGCACCGAGGGCGCACATGAAGAGGGCGGCGTCCGCGAATGGGGCATCGCCACCACCAAATTCGGCAGCGACGAGCACGGCAACGTCAGATTCCTGCACGGCGTTCGCGTCGGCCCGCCTCCCGCGTTCGCGCCCATCAGCGGCACCGAATTCACCATGGAAGCCGACCTGGTGCTGCTGGCCATGGGCTTCCTCGGCCCGGTGCGCAATGGAATGCTCGAGCAACTCGGCGTCGATCTCGACCAGCGCGGCAACGTCGCTACCGGCGCCGGCTACATGTCTTCGGTTCCCGGCGTCTTTTCCGCCGGCGACATGCGCCGTGGCCAGTCGCTCGTCGTCTGGGCCATCGCCGAAGGCCGCAAGGCCGCCGCCGCCGTGGACACTTATCTCCGCCAACGCGCGCAATAACCTTAGGGTTTGTCATTCCGAGCGTAGCGAGGAATCTGCTGTTATCCGCGACTCCCGACTCGGGACTCGCGACTGAAACAAGATCTCAATAATTCACCGGATTTGCCTATTCAATAAAGTTATAATCCGCACCACCTTTATAAGCAGGCCGTCATGGACTTCGATCAACTCGTCACCTTCATGGAAGTTGCCAAGCTCGGCAACTTCTCCCGCGCCGGGCAGAAGGTGTTCCGCTCGCAGTCGGCGGTGAGCGCGCAAATCCGCCAGCTCGAGATGGAATACGGCGAGAAGCTCCTCGACCGCGCCGGCAAGTCCGTGCGCCTCACCCCCGCCGGCGCCGTCCTGTTCGAATACGCCAAGCAGTTGCTCGCCCTCCGCCAGGAGTCCCTGCGCGCCGTCGCCGACCAGGGCGCCACCCCGCGCGGCATGCTCGCCATCGGCGCCAACGAGGCCACCTGCCTCTACGTCCTGCCCGACGTCTTCGCCGAATACTCGCGCCTGTACCCTCAGGTGCAGATCAACATCTATCGCAACTTCAGCCGCAAGATCCTGGAGCGCTGCGAGGAAGGCTCCATTGACGTCGGCATCGTCACTCTGCCCGTCAAGTCACCCTGCCTGAAAGTGCAGCTGATTTATCGCGACCGCCTCATGCTCATGGTCGGCGCCAATAGTCCGCTGGCGAAATACGATTCCGTGCCCATCAGCCAAGTCGCCGAGCAGTCGCTCATCTTTCCCAAGACCGGCTACACCCGCCAGGTGCTCGACAAACTTTTCCGCCCCTACCAGGCCACCATGCGCGTCGTCATGGAACTGCCCAGCGTGGGCATGATCAAGGGCTTCGTCGCCGCCGGCCTCGGCGTTTCCATCATCAGCAACAGCTTCGCCGCCAAAGAAGTGCGCTCCGGCGAAGTCAAGCTGCTGACTCTCCAGGACGTTGACCTGTGGCGCGAACTCGGCCTCGTCTACCGCTCCGACCGCACCCTGCCGCGCGCCGCCACCGCCTTCGTCGAGCTCATCCTGAGCCGCGCCCGTCTGCGCCCCAAGTCCAAATCCGCGATACACGCATGACCCTCAATGCCCGAAGAGGCCCGATTCTTAACGGCTTGTCATCCCCGAAGGGCTGTCATCCTGAGCGAGGATGCGCCGCGCATCCGAGTCGAAGGTGCACGCCTGATTTTCAGCGGTTGTCATCCTGAGCGAGGATGCGCCGCGCATCCGAGTCGAAGGTGCACGCCTGATTTTCAGCGGTTGTCATCCTGAGCAAGGATGCGCCGCGCATCCGAGTCGAAGGTGCACGCCTGATTTTCAGCGGTTGTCATCCTGAGCGAGGATGCGCCGCGCATCCGAGTCGAAGGACCCCTAGGAGCTCCATAGCTTCCGCACTATGGACCGGCACTTCACTCACTCGGAATCAGCCGCGCAGTCACTTTGGAATCAGCCCGCGTAGCGGGCGGAATTCGTTAGCCCACCGCGGCAGCGGTGGGTGGCAGCGATCAAGTCGGTGAGCGCCGGCGGCGCGGCACTGAACTCGCCTCACCGCCCATAAGCGAAATTATCGATAATAACAATCGCTTATACTAATCAAATAATTTCAAGCGTTGACTTATACTTCTTCTCGCGGTATTTTTGCCACCGTCATGAGTTCCACACCAGGCTCCAATTCGCTGTCCGGAGTTCCTCTGCTCCTCATTACGGTGCTCCTCCTTACGAGGAGCGTAGGCAGCGGATGACCGGCCAGCGCATTTCGTAGCCGCCGGCCATCATCCGGAAACGATGATGGCCTTCAAATTTTAGGGCCCTGATTTTCGAGGATCGCAAGCGCGTGAACAACCGGACTCCAGCCAACGCCAATCTCAAGCGCCACAGCCGCGCCATCACCGACGGCCCCAGCCGCGCGCCCGCCCGCGCCATGCTCAAGGCTGTCGGCTTCGACGACGACAAGCTGCGCCGCCCCATCATCGGCGTCGCCAACACCTGGATCGAGGTTGGCCCCTGCAATTTTCATCTGCGCCATCTCGCGCAGCAGGTGAAGGCCGGCATCTACGCCGCCGGCGGCACGCCCATGGAGTTCAACACCGTCTCCATCTCCGACGGCATCACCATGGGCACCGAGGGCATGCGCGCTTCCCTGGTCAGCCGCGAGGTGATCGCCGACTCCATCGAACTCGTCGCCCGCGGCAATCTATTCGACGGCCTCGTCGTCCTCGTCGGCTGCGACAAAACCATTCCCGCCGCGGTCATGGCGCTGCTCCGGGTTGACGTTCCCGGACTCGTGCTCTATGGCGGCTCCATCAGCCCCGGCAATTTCCGCGGCCACGACGTCACCATCCAGGACGTCTTCGAAGCCGTGGGCGCCTTCGGCCGCGGCGCCATGAGCGAAGCCGATCTGTGCGCTCTGGAAAACAGCGCCTGTCCCGGCGCCGGCGCCTGTGGCGGTCAATTCACCGCCAACACCATGGCGCTCGTCATCGAGATGCTCGGCATCGCGCCCATGGGCGAGTCCAGCGTCCCCGCCAACCATCCCGACAAGGACGCCGCCGCCCAGCACGCCGGCGAGCTGGTCATGCAACTGGTCCAGCAGGACCTCAAGCCTAGCCAGATCATCACCCGCGAAGCTTTGGAAGACGCGATTGCCAGCGTGGCCGCCAGTGGCGGATCCACCAACGCGGTGTTGCATCTGCTCGCCATCGCCAGCGAAGCCGGCGTCCCGCTCGCGATTGACGATTTCGATCGCATCAGTTCGCGCGTGCCGCTGCTCGCCGACCTCAAACCCAGCGGCCGCTTCGTCGCCACCGATCTCTACGAAGCCGGCGGCGTGCGCCTGCTCGCCAGCCGTCTCCGCGATGCCGGCGTCCTGCACCCCGATCGACCCACGGTCTCCGGCAAAACGATCGCTGAAGAAGCCGCCCAGGTGAAAGAGCAGCCCGGACAACAAGTCGTGCGCCCCGCATCGCAGCCGCTGCGTGCTACCGGCGGCCTGGTGATCCTCAAGGGAAATCTCGCGCCCGAAGGCTGCGTGGTCAAAACCGCCGGGCAAACCGCCAAGTCGCATCGCGGTCCCGCCCAGGTGTTCGATAGCGAAGAGGACGCCTTCGCCGCCTTGCAGCAAGGCCGCATCCACGCCGGCGACGTCGTCGTCATCCGCTACGAAGGTCCGCGCGGCGGCCCCGGCATGCGCGAAATGCTGGCGGTCACCGCGGCGCTGGTCGGCGCCGGCCTGGGAGATTCCGTCGCGCTGCTCACCGACGGCCGTTTCTCCGGCGCCACTCACGGCCTGATGGCCGGCCACGTCGCCCCTGAAGCCGCCTGTGGCGGGCCCATCGCCGCCCTGTGCTCCGGCGACATCATCGAGTTCGATGTTCCCACGCGCCGCTTGTCGGTGGAACTCAGCGACGCGGAAATCAAACGCCGGCTGGCCTATTGGTCGCCGCCGCCGCCGCGCTTTACCCGCGGCGTCATGGCCAAGTACGCCCGCCAGGTTTCCTCCGCCGCCATCGGCGCAGTGACGTAACAGCAAGAACTGAACGGGAAGGGCACGGCTTTAGCCGTGCCATAAACGGCCCCTTAGAGATTTTGTCATTCCGAGCGCAGCGAGGAATCTGCTTTTGCTCGGGACTCGGGACTCGGGACTCGCGACTCGGGACTCGGGACTCGAAACTGAAACTGAAACTGAAACTCTTCTTATGAAAATGACCGGTGCAGAAATTCTCTGGGAATGCGTCAGCCGCGAAGGCGTCACCCACGTCTTCGGTTACCCCGGCGGCGCCATCCTGCCCGCCTACGACGCCCTCGGCAAGTTCCCCGCCATCCACCACACCCTGGTTCGCCACGAGCAGGGCGCCACCCACATGGCCGATGGCTACGCGCGCGCCAGCGGACGCGTCGGTGTTGCCGTCGCTACCTCCGGCCCCGGCGCCACCAACATGGTCACCGGCATCGCCACTGCCATGATGGATTCCTCGCCCATCGTCTGCATCACCGGCCAGGTCGGAAGCAAGCTGATCGGCTCCGACGCCTTCCAGGAAATTGACATCACCGGCATCACCCTGCCGATCACCAAGCACAACTACCTGGTCACGCGCGCCGATGAGGTTGCCGGCGTGGTGCGCGAGGCCTTCATGATCGCCCGCTCCGGACGCCCCGGCCCGGTGCTGATTGACATCACCAAGGACGCCCAGCAATCCAGTTGCGAATTCACCTGGGAAACCACGGAAACGCCCTCGCACCCGCCGCGTCCCGACCGCCGTGCCGCACCCGCCGAATACCTCCGCGCCCTCGAACTCATCAACGCCGCACAGCGCCCGCTCATTCTCGCCGGCCACGGCATTCTTCTCTCCGGATCGCTCGATCAGGTCCGTGAGCTCGCGGAAAAGGCCAACATCCCGGTTGCCATGACCCTGCTCGGCATCGGCGCCTTCCCCGCTTCCCATCCTCTGAACCTCGGCATGATGGGCATGCACGGCGAGGCCTGGGTCAACACCGCCATCCAGAAAGCCGACCTGCTGATTGCCCTCGGCATGCGCTTCGACGACCGCGTCACCGGCACTCTGAAGACCTACGCGCCGAATGCGAAAAAGATTCACGTTGAGATCGATCCCGCCGAGGTGAACAAAAACGTTCCGGTTGACGTCTCGCTCATCGGCGACTTGCGCGCCGTCTTGCAGGACCTGCTGCCGGGCGTCGCGGTTGCCCCACCCTTGTCTCCGGTGGTTGCCCCACCCTTGTCGCGACTGGGGGCGCCTGCCCCGAGCGCAGCCGAGGGGGAGCGACAGGGTGGGGATGTTCCTAACGCGAACACGAGTGTCGACCGTTCCCCCTGGCTCCATCACATCGCCGCGCTCAAGGGCGAGGTTGCCGTCCGCGACATTCAGAACCTTCCCGACAACGGCCATCTCTACGCCGCGCACGTCATCTCCGACCTGTGGCGCGAGACCGGCGGCAAGGCCGTCGTGGTCACCGACGTCGGCCAGCACCAGATGTGGGAAGCGCAGTACTACAAGCACGAAGAGCCGCACACGCTCATCACTTCCGGCGGCTTGGGCACCATGGGCTTCGCCCTTCCCGCCGCCATCGGCGCCAAGTTCGCCCGCCCGAACGAAGAGGTTTGGGTGGTGGTCGGCGACGGCGGTTTTCAGATGACCATGTGCGAACTTGCCACCGTCGCTCAGGAAGGGCTCGACCTCAAGGTGGCCATCATCAACAACGGTTACCTCGGCATGGTGCGCCAGTGGCAGGAGTTCTTCTACGACCGCCGCTACCACGCCACGCCGCTGGTGAATCCCGATTTCGAGAAACTGGCGCAGGCCTTCGGCCTGCATGCCATGACCGTCCGCAGTCGCTCCGAAGTTATTCCCGCAGTGCAGGCCGCGCGCGCGCATCGCGGCACCGTGGTGTTGAATTTCTGCGTGGAACAGGAAGACTCGGTCTTCCCTATGGTTCCCGCCGGTGCGGCTTTGCACGACATGATCAGACGCCCCAACCCGCTGGTTGAGGCTTCCACGGAACCTTGAAGCTGAGCCTGCGCAGCAGGCGACAGAGTGTGTAGCCCACGGCGTAAGCCGGGGGTCATGAACGAAGCAAGATCGAGCCCGCTTCAGCGGGCGACAGAAGCAGCCGCGTAGCGGCGAATGACAATAGCCCGGCACTTCAGTGCCGGGTGCAGGTCGTATCACATAGCCAGTCCCGTAGGGACGGCTGAACCGGCTTTGAAGGGGCGCGGCTTCAGCCGCGCCGTTAGGGGACCACTACTCTGCGGCTTTAGCCGCTGAGGGACCCCGTAAGGAAAACGGGTAACCAACCATGCTCAACACTTTTGTTGTCTACGTCGAAAACAAGCCTGGGGTCCTCAACCGCGTGGCGTCGCTGTTCCGGCGTCGCAACTTCAACATCGAATCGCTCACCGTCGGTCACACCGAAAACGCCGGCATCTCCCGCATGACCATCGTGACCGATACGGATGACTCCTTCCGCGTTGAGGCCAATCTCTACAAGCTGCTCAACGTCATCAGCGTGGAGAACATCACCGCCGCGCCCTCGGTTTGCCGCGAGCTGGCGATGATCAAGGTCGCGGCCACCGCCGAAAGTCGCACCCAACTGATGCAGTTGGCCGGCGTCTTCCGCGCCCGCGTGGTGGACGTTGCCCCCACCGCGATCGTCATCGAGATCACCGGCACTGAGGACAAGATTGACGGCCTGCTGGACGTGCTCCGCCACTACGGCATTCTCGAGATGGTGCGCACCGGCCGCGTCGCCATGTCCCGCGGCGCCAATGGCAATGGTGCGACAGTGGCGGCCGCCGCGGCCGGTGCTGCGGCCGATTCGGGCGCGCCGCCGCTCGACACCGACGACGGCATGATCGCCTTCTCGGTTTAGCGTGTTTTGAAGGGGCGCGGCGAAACTTGTCCCGAGCGCAGCGAGGGACCGAACGCGCTCTAGAGAATTGTCATTCCGACCCTGAGCGAAGCCGAAGGGGGGAATCTGCTTTTGGCCATCGACCAACGACCATCGACCAACGACTACTTAGGAGACACCACCATGGCAAAGATCCACTACGACAACTCCGCCGACCTCGCCGCCATTCGCAGCCAGAAGGTCGCGATCCTCGGCTACGGCTCGCAAGGCCACGCCCACGCCCTCAATCTGCGCGACAGCGGCGTCTCCGTGCAGGTCGGCCTTCCGCAAACCAGCCGCTCGCGCGCCAAGGCCGAGCAGCATGGCTTCAATCCCGTCACCCCCGACCGCGCCGCCGCCTGGGCCGACGTCATCATGGTCGTCACTCCCGACACCGGCCAGCCCGCGCTTTATGCCTCCGCCATCGCGCCTCACCTCGCGCGCGGCAAGACGCTCATGTTCGCCCACGGATTCAACATCCACTTCAAGACCATCCAGCCGCCCAGCGACGTGGATGTCACCATGGTCGCGCCCAAAGCGCCCGGCCACCGCGTCCGCGAAGTCTTCACCGAAGGCGGCGGCACACCCGCGCTGCTGGCGATTCACCAGGACGTCAGCGGCCAGGCCAAGCCGCTCACCTTGTCCTACGCCAAGGCGCTGGGTTGCACCCGCGCCGGCGTGCTCGAGACCACGTTCAAAGAAGAAACCGAAACCGACCTCTTCGGCGAGCAGACCGTCCTCTGCGGCGGCGTCAGCGCGCTCATCAAGGCCGGCTTCGAAACCCTCGTCCAGGCCGGCTACCAGCCCGAGATCGCCTACTTCGAGTGCATGCACGAGCTCAAGCTGATCGTGGACCTCATCTACCGCGGCGGCCTCTCCTACATGCGCTACTCGGTGAGCGACACCGCGGAGCACGGCGATTACACCGGCGGCCCGCGCATCATTACCGACGAAACCAGGGCCGCGATGCGCCGCATCCTCGCCGAAATTCAGGACGGCACTTACGCGCGCAAGTGGATCGCCGAAAACGAAGCGGGACGGCCGTGGTTCAACGCCACTCGCCGCCGCGAGCAGGACCAGTTGATCGAGCAGGTGGGCGCGCAGCTTCGCAGCCTGATGCCCTTCCTCGACCCGATTGACGTTCGCGAAGAGACGCGCCAGCCCGAGCCTGTCCCCGCGCAGCCGGCAGCCGGGTCCAGCGCCGCCGACTGACGCGGTATGAATGACGCGGGAAGGGAACGGCTTTAGCCGTGCCGAAAGCCGTCCTTAGCTTTTGTCATTCCGAGGGGGCTTTAGCCCCCGAGGAATCCAGGTTTTGTATTTTTTCCCGGTTGCTCTGGATATGTAGATCACCAGATCGCCAAATCCCCTGGGAGATGTCATGCAGCTCTACGATTGGGACCACATCAAGGCCGACCAGATCACGCCCTTGTACAGCCGCAAGGTAGCCTTCGGCGACAATGTCACGGTCGCGCGCCTGGAAGCGAAAAGCGGCGCGGCCACCCGCATCCACTCGCACCAGTATGAAGAAGTGATCGTGGTGCTCAAGGGCAAATGGCGCTTCATTCTGCCCTCCGGCGAAGTGGTGCTGGAGGCCAACCAGATGCTCAAGATTCCTCCCGGCATGGAGCACGGGTCGGAAGTCCTGGAAGACGCCGTCGCGATTGACGTCTGTTCGCCGGCGCGCACCGACTGGCTCAACGGCGACGACCGCGTCCTCCACTACGATCCCGAGCAGTATCTCTGGGCGGTGTGATGGCCGCTATAATCGCCTCATGGACGCGCCAGATCCGCAGCGCGAGCGGCAGCGCCTGGCGCAGCTTTACGCCGGCATGAGCGATGGTGAGTTGCTGCGCCTCGCCGAGGATCCCAGCGCGCTCACCGACGCCGCACTCGACGCCATGGAAGACGAAGCCGAGCGCCGCGGCCTGCACCTGGATCTCGATCCGCCCGACAAGCCCACGTTTGCGCCCGTCTTCGGCGAGCTCGCCGTCATCCGCAAGTTCCGCGACCTGCACGAGGCCCAACTGGCCAAGGGCGCGCTCGACGCCGCGGGAATCGAATCTCACCTGCTCGACGAGAACCTTGTCCGCCTCGACTGGTTCTATTCCAACGCCATCGGCGGCGTGCGCCTGTGCGTCCGCGTGGACGACGCCGCGCAGGCCTTCCGCGTCCTCAACCAGCCTCCCGACTTGCTGCCGCCGGAAGACACCGATCGCTGACCGCAGCTCGACTTACTCTGTTCTGGTTTTCTTCTTGGGACGGCGCTTGTGCTTTTTCGGACGCTTTTTCGACATGAGGAAAGTGTACACGAAGGCATTTCGACCGAAGGCAGCACTCGCGACTCGGATCGCCCGATGGGGTCGCGGTCTGAGTTATTTAAGAGCTTGCGCTCTTGGCCCTTGGGTGATCGGCGCAAACATGCAATGTAAACGCTTGGTCGCGCTGCACCTCGAAGTTGTGCATCATTTCATCGAACGATGTGCCGGTGGGCGCACCAGCAGGTTTGAACCGCCAGCCACATTCCGAGCAAGCAAAACCCCGAAAACGCTGTTGTTCAATCCACACCAGTTTCCGGCTCATGGCCGCCTTTGTCGCTGCGCCGCATCGCCGTCCGACCGCATGCCTGGTACGCGCTTGCGCGTCAAGGAACGAAACGATTTGATTCGCCATAGCGTCTCCTGCGGCAACGGCGTACTGCCTGATGGCAGCAGAAACCGCTGGGCGCAGCGGAAGATGTGTAGGAGTAACGAGCGAAGTCTACATGTGCCAATTTGGATAGTCTGTTGGGCATCCTACAGACTTGGAAGATTTCCTGTTCGTGCGAACGCCCGAGTTCGGAAACACGTTTGCAGTAAGGGAATCGCGCAGGCGGTTGGTCTCGCGTTTCGTGCGTCGCGATGCTTGGCTGGTGGCAGCGGTGAAGCCAATGTAGGATGCCCTACGGAAGCGTCGTGTTTGGACCCTGTATAATTTTCCGAGCGAATCAACACAGCTTCTGTTTCGCATCATGACGGGCGGATTCATCCTCTCGTCCGGGAGTGTTTTCGGTTCTGGATTGTGGCGAAGAAAGACCTCCAAGTCGCTTTGTCCGGCGAGCGGACGAATACCGCAGGTAAGCCCGTCAGCAACAAAATGCTTCTCTCGATCTCCGATAGCGACTACAACGCACTTCGTCCTCATCTCGAATACGTCCGCTTGCCAAACCATCTCGTGGTTCACGAAGCGGGTGGCAAGCTGGAATTTGCGTATTTCCCGAATCAAGGTTTGATCTCTCTGGTCGTCGTCATGAAGGATGGAAAGACGGCCGAAGCCGGCATCGTTGGAAATGAGGGCTTTACCGGAACCCTGGCGGCTGTGGGCCTGAGCAGGAGCCCGCTGCAAGCGGTGGTCCAAATCACGGGGGATGGGTTTCGGGTCGAGGTGGGAGCCCTGCAAAACACTTTGGAATCCGCTCCCCACCTGCAAATGATGTTGGGCCGCTATGCCGCAATTCAGGGAATGCAGGTTGCGCAAACCGCCGCGTGTAATCGCCTGCACGATATTGGGCAGCGCCTGGCGCGGTGGTTGCTGATGACTCAGGATCGAGTGGCTGCAGTGTCCCTGCCCATCACCCATGATTTTCTCGCAACCATGCTGGGGACCGATCGACCCAGCGTGAGCCTGGCTGCGGGTGTTTTGCAGAGGAAGAAGCTCATCGAGTACACCCGTGGCGCAGTGAAGATCGTGAACCGCAAGAAACTTGAATCCTCCGCCTGCGAATGCTACGGGGTGATCCGACAGTACGATGGCGAGCTGGGCTTGAAATAAGTCCGCGAGTTCCGTGTGACCAGCCGGTTGTCGGTTTTCGGTGGTCGGTTTTCGGTGCTAACAAACCGCCGGTCGCCCAGCACCCCGTTCACCCCGACGTGCACCTCTTCAACCTGAACGCCCGCCATGGACTTGACCGGATAGATATACAGCCGCGCCACCGTGGCGATGGTGGATATAATGGTCGAGCAGTTTACCCGAAAGCTCCGATTCGGCACTCCCTGGCGCGCCTGTACTGAGATCCACGCAACCTGGCCCGGCAACATGGGTTGATAATATGATGGCCATTCAGGCCCATTCACACCCGGAGAGCACACCATGAAGACCTGCATTTTTGTATTTCTGCTGGCCGCTGGTCTGGCGGCGTACGGTCAGGTCCGCAGGCAAGGAACAGGCGCATCGGCTACGATGCAAGGCCAAAGTGCCGGATCCATGAGTTCCGCGACACCACAGCCCGATCCTTACAAGCAGCCGCCCGACAGGATCCTGAACTGGAACCCCAAGATCAGCGGCAAGCTGGCTACTCTGCTGCCCACGGGCATGACCGCAGAGCAGGCCTGTTCGGGTTTTAAGCGCATGGGCGATTGCGGGGCGGCGATCCATGTTGCGCATAACCTGGAAATCCCTTTCAGCGACCTGAAAAAGAAGCTGACCGGCGACGACGCCCAGCCCTTGGCCGACGTCATCCCGCTTCTGAAGCCCGTGATGAACGCCAAGAAAGAAGCCAAGAAGGCCGAAAAACAGGCCGATCGCGACCTGTGGGACGCGCGTGTGTTTTAGGCCGCCGTTGCGCGCTCCAGCCCGTTTCAGCGCCTGCTAGCAACTGACAACCGGCAACCGACAACTGTTATCCAGGAAATGCCACGCCTCCAGGTAGCGAAAATACTGGTTCTTCGGATTGCGCGGATTCGGAAAGCGCCCCAGACTCATCGAGTCGTGGTCGGCGGGGGTAAACACGGGGGTAAACACGGGGCTCGGGCTCTTCAATAGCTTTCTTGTTCGCGAACGTGCTGCCGGTAGCAAATTGGGCAGAATGGTTTATCACAGCATTCGCAGTCTTCTGCATGACGGCCGCAAACTTCCCCACCGCATTTCGCACAGCGGGCGTAGGTCGACCGGGTACATCCTTCCACTTTGCAGGCCATCGCTTCAAACCCTAACGCTTCGCGCCACCTGATACACCGAGCCGTAGCGGGCCTGTGCCATCACTCAATGGCGCGGACATGACTCCAGACCGTCATTCTATCCTGCACTCCGGCGGGTAGGGACGGCACACGCAGGAACAATTTCCGCCCTCGTTCGCTCTAATTCACCAAGGAGCGCACGATGCTGGCGCAAGTACAATCCGCGTGGAGATCGAATCGTCATTGGTTGGCCGGCGGTTTCCCGTACCTGGTAGGTGGTGGTTGGGAACGGTCGTCGCTGGCGCAGGCCTTGATGGTGAAGGTGCCTGGGGGCGGGCCTTGGCGCTCCATCTCAGCCGCGCTCTCTTCCGCGAGGCGCTCGTACTCCGTTTCCGGGAGTTGCAATACCTTGAGCAAATCCTTGATCAGCGATTTTTCGTTGGCCATGTCGGCGGAGTTGGTGACCTCCTGCATCTCTTCGCGCAGGCGCTTGAAATTGGAGGCGGCGATCTGCAGGGCGTAGAGGAGCAGCGCGGCTTTCTTGTAGGAGAGGAGGTCGTCGGCAAGAGCGCGCATGACGCGGTTGAGGGCGAGCTGGAGGCTGGCGGCGTCCTCGACGATGGGGAGGATGAATTCGCGGCGGCTCGGGGCGACGGCTTGGTGGAAGCGGCAGAGGTCGCGTCCGCTGAGAGCAGGCTGGCCGCAGGTTTGGCCGGAGAGCAGCGTGTGGCGGCAGCGCGGCGGCTGGTGCTTGGCGTCGAACTGGGTGGCGTTTACTTCCTGATCAGGGTGCATGGACCCCGTACTCCCTTCATAATGGAATCAATGAGTTAGGCCCGAGATCACGGGGGAAGGCTGCAGCGCTCCAAGCTCTCAGGCTGCAGGGGCTCTGGGCGCATTAGCTGTAGTCTCCAGGGCGGCGGGCTGCACGCTTGGGCCGAGGGTCAGCGGGCGTGTGGGGCGGGTAACGGTGGGAAGTTTCGAGTGGGGCGGGAGCGAAGAGACGAATAGGACGTCCGCAGGCAAGATTCTCCTCCGTCGCCCCCTGGCAAGAACAGGCTAGCGCAGGTGGGGTGAGGGAGTCTGTGACGTCAAGGGGTTTTTTGAAGATTAGTTGGGGGCGATTCCCGGAATGGGAACGAGAAAACAGCTCACCACTGAGGCACGGAGACACAGAGGGAAAACGGATATCCCCACTCTTCGCCCCTTCGACTCCGCTCAGGGCAGGCTCCATCGGGCGAAAGTGTGGGCCGGCCGCCCTCAGGAATCTGCGGAATCTATTTGCAAAGTACGCGCACCCCGCTCACAATGGCGGTTCCCCCCGACATTCATGCCTAGGAGGACAGAATGAAGTCACTCCTGTCATTGTTGCTTGTCTTCTTACTTGTCGTTGCGCCACTTACAGCACAACAAACTCCGAGCGCGCCCGCAGCAGCACCTCAGGCCGCACAACCTGCGCCGACACCGGCGCCAACGCAAACGCCTACCGCCGCGCCCACAGTTCCAACGCTGGAAGATGGAACTCCCGTCAAGCTGCGCATGGGCCGCACCATGTCATCGGCAGACGCGCACGTGGGCGAGACCGTCGATTTCGACGTTCTTGAAGAAGTTTATGTCGGCAAAACGCTGGTCGTGCCCAAGGGCGGCGTCGCATGGGCAACGGTGACCGAAGCGCAATCCAAGCGGCGCATGGGCCGCGGCGGCAAGCTCAACATGAACATTGATGCCGTGCGCCTGGTTGACGGCGAAAAGGCCGCTCTGCGCGCCGTAAAGGACGCCAAGGGTGGGGGCCATGTCGGAGCCATGACCACCGCTATCGTCGCCACAGCCATCGTCTTCTTCCCCGCCGCACCGCTGTTTCTATTGGTGCACGGCAAGGACATCACCATTCCCAAGGGCACGGAACTTACTGCCTACATCAATGGCAACGTCCCGCTCGACATGACCAAGTTCGCCCCGCAGGGTGCTGCACCACAGGTCGCTTCTGCTGCTTCCATTGCGGGCCAGGCGACGCTGGAGATCTCCTCCACGCCGGCAGGTGCGGACATCGAAATCGACGGCAGCTTCGTCGGCAACGCGCCGTCTTCACTCGGCGTCGCGCCGGGCGAGCACACCATCAAGCTCACGAAGGCTGGTTACACCGGGTGGGAGAAGAAGATCAAGACGTCGTCGGGGAACGTGAAGATCGCGGCAGAATTGCAAGCTACGGCTGCAGAATCAAAGCAATAGGTCTTGCACCGCGCGCATGTCCTGTACCCACCCAACGAAAACCGCGTTGGGTGGAGCACCCGGCGAGGTGCCTTGGGGTTGTCCGTGCCGGCCCTGAGCGCAGTCGAAGGGGACGACACGAAGGGGCCGCCACTAGTGTTTTATCTCCTTAACGAAAGCGCCCATCAGCTCCACAGCCTGTTTCAGCGCCTTGTTGGAAACCTTCGGCCCAGATTTCTCTTTTTCCGTCGAATCAAAAATCTTGTCAGTCGGAGACGTGAAGACTTTCGTGATTGAATCGATGATGAACGAAGTGTACTTTTCCATTTCCGTCGAGTTGTCGTCCTTGACGAGCTTTCTTACCAGTTGCTGGTAGGGGTCGAGAGAGATTGAAATGTTCGCCTTAAAGGCATATTCCTCTTCCAGGCGCCTCTCTCGGCCGTACTGGACCGTGCAGAACCCAACGGCGTAGAAGAGCGGTATCGACAGCGCCAACCGCAGGAAAAAGATTCCGTTAACAGGAGTGCTGCGCAACTCATATATGAGAAAGCCACCCATCACTAAGGCAAGGAATAATGCTCCCGCAAGAGCCTTCATCCAGAACCGTGACGATACCCGAAGGGCTTCTTGCCGAGTTTGGAACGAGTGGAACAGGGAGTAACCAGTCGCCCTCCCGATTGATTCCCGAATTCGCCCTTCGAGTTCGTTCAAATTATCTACGAGACCCTGAAACTGGACCTTGTTCTGCTCCATGACTGCATCTTTCTCGGTAGAGAACGCCTTTACTTGATCACCGAGCGTTGCAGCCAGACTTGCAAGCGCTTCCTTGTGCTTGGTGTCGAAGTCCGTTAGCTGGGTTTGGAGCTTTCCCTCGTGGGTCTTTTCAGCTTCTGTCAGCCGCGCTGCCGTGTCGGTAGAGAGTTTTGTAATTCGATTCTCAAGGTCGCTGCTGCTCGTCTGAATTGCTGTTGTCGTATTTTCGAGCTTTTGATTAACTGTCGTAGTCAGATCTGCAGCATGCTTATCGGCAGTATCCATTAATTCGGCTAGTTTTTTCTCACTCGTTTCCTTCAGCGAAGCAAAAACGGCCTTATGTGCGTCTATTTGAGCGCGGGTAGTTGATTCAGTATTGCCAATGAGTTCTTGGGCTTTGCGTTGCAGATCATCTAGACCCGCGCGAAGCGTAGTGATCTCCCCTGCAGTATCCTTGGCGCTTTTCTCAGTAGCCTGGAGATTTGCCGCGGCCTGTGTGGCGCTCGCAGTTTGTTGAGCGGTGGTGATTTCACTCTGTTGGACTTGGGCGGCCAGGGCTGCAATTTTTTGTTGAGCTTCGGCACACAGTTGCAGAATGTCGTTTGTTTTTGCGACTGATTGCTCGACTGAGATCCGCGCCCCAGCGGCCGCTTCGGCCGTTACTTTGATCTGATCCAGCAGTACAGCTGCAAATTCTCTCGACTCAGCGAATTTGTTTGCCTCGCGGGAAGCTTCGCGCAATACAATTTCCAGCCCTTTCAGTTGGTTCATCTTGGTTTGCAATCCAAGGACTTGGCCGGACAAGTTTCGGAGTTGGAACATCCAAATGGACGCTGTCAGTTCTTCGGTTGCGTTTTCGAGCGCACTGATCGCATCAGTGCCGTTAGTGAGTGCTACTAATTGTTCTCCCACCCGCCGGACCTGTTCTAGAAGCGAGTACTGCAGGTTCAAAGGCAACTCTGTAATCTTCTTCTTCTCTACGGCATCCAAGACCACGTCGCGAGCCTCGCTGAGGTTTATGAGCGTCTCCTCTAGCGATATGCGTCCCCTGTTGGTATCAAACCCCAAGTCGCGACACTTGCGGAGCGCGGCGTCCTGCGCTTCTTTCGTGAGAGTGCTGGCAACTTCCCACAGGCTTTTGGGGACATCCTGCTTCGCTGGAACTGGTGAAGTGCTCACAAATCCTCCTGATGCAAAAAGGGCACGGCGTGCCGTGCCCCCACACAGTACGTCTTCTGTTGGCCTGGCGACCGGGCCATCTCCGGGTGTTACGAAATCGGAACAGGGCGGCGGTGGAAGGGCACCCATTCGCTGCGCTCAGGGCAGGCTCTTTTAGCCGTGCCGATTCCGCCGTCAAACAAATCCGGCTTTAGCCGCTGAGGGACGTTTTTGTGTCGCGCAATACAGGACCTCAGGGGCTAAAGCCCAGATTCTTTCCGCCCTGTTCGCACGGCTAAAGCCGTGCGCTTCCACCAAATCCTCCGTGTTCTTCGTGTGCCTTCGTGTCCTCTGTGGTTAAGAACCACGAGGTCCTTCGCCTCGGGCGTGCGCCCTCGCTCGGGATGACAAATCTGAAAGGGGCCGTGGAAGGGCACCCATTCGCTGCGCTCAGGGCAGGCTCTTTTAGCCGTGCCGATTCCGCCGCCAAACAAATCCGGCTTTAGCCGCTGAGGGACGCTTGTTGTCGCGGAAAACAACACCCTCAGGGGCTAAAGCCCAAATCCCTTTGTGACCCTTTGTGGCACGACTAAAGTCGTGCCCTTCCCCAAAAACCACCTCGTGTTCCTCTGTGTCTCCGTGTCTCTGTGTTTATCAGTCCTTAGCTGCACCCGCTGGTTGAGCCGCAGCTCTGGCAGCGGAAGCAGCTTCCGTTGCGGGTCATGATGGAGCCGCAGAAGGAACAGGTTGGCGCATCGCCGATGTCCACCAGCTCGCTCAGCAGGTCGGCGGGGTGGGGGGTGCGAGACCCGAGTCCCGAGTCGCGAGTCGCGAGCGAAGACGCGTTCGAGGGCGAGCGCGCGCCGTCATTCGCGTTCGAGGGCGAACGCGCTCCATCTGACACACCGTTCTCCGGCAGCGCGGGTTGCTCATGGGGAGGCACCCTCATCCCGGGAAAGAGCAACTGCTGCTGGCCGGTGACGAACTTCTGCTCCAGCCAGCGGAAGATGTAGTCCATCACCGAGGTGGCGTAGCCGATGTTCTCGTTGCCGGTCCAGCCCGAGGGCTCGAAGCGGGTGTGCTTGAACTTCTCGCACAGCAGCTTGAGCGGGACGCCGTGCTGCAGCGCCATGGAAATGGCCAGGGCAAAGGAATCCATCAGGCCGCTGACGGTGGAGCCTTCCTTCGCCATGGTAATGAAGATCTCGCCCGGCTGGCCGCTGGGGTAAACGCCGACGGTGATGTAGCCCTCGTGTCCGGCGATGTTGAACTTGTGGGTTAAAGACGCGCGCTCCAGTTGCAGGCGATGGCGGTGGGCGGGCGGCGGGGCTTCGGCATCGCGGGAGTCAATCGGGTGCTCGGGGGAGGGTGCGTTGCTGGTCGCGGACGAGCGCGCGTCGTTAATCGCGTTCGAAGGCGAACGCGTTCCATCTTCTTTGTCGCCCTTGACCACCATGGGCTGCGACTTCTTGCAGCCGTCGCGATAGATGGCGACCGCCTTGAGGCCGAGCTTCCAGGCCTGGATGTAGACTTCGGCGATCTCCTCCACGGTGGCGGCTTCGGGCAGGTTGACGGTCTTGCTGATGGCGCCGGAGATGAACGGCTGAGTGGCGGCCATCATGCGCAGGTGTCCCATGTAGTGGATGGAGCGGGTGCCCTTGGAGGGCTTGAAGCTGCAATCGAAGACTGCCAGGTGCTCGTCCTTGATGTGGGGCGCGCCTTCGATGGTGCCGGTGGCGTCAATGTAGCTGACGATGGCGCTGACCTGCTCGGGGGCGTAGCCGAGCTTGAACAGCGCCGCCGGCACGGTGTTGTTCACGATCTTGATCAGTCCGCCACCCACCAGCTTCTTGAACTTCACCAGCGCCAGGTCGGGCTCAATGCCGGTGGTATCGCAATCCATCAAAAAGCCGATCGTGCCGGTCGGGGCTAAAACCGTCACCTGGGAGTTGCGGTAGCCGAACTTTTCGCCGTGGGAGAGCGCTTCGTCCCAGCATTGCTTGCTGGCGTCGACCAAAGACTTTGTCGCAGAGGACGCGGAGGACGCAGAGGATCCAATGCTATTTACGGAAGCCCTGTGCATCCGGATTACATCCAGGAAAGTTTCGCGGTTGAGGTAGAAGCCGGGGGCGGCGCCACCAGAGTCGCCAGTCGCCAGTCTCCGGTCGCCAGCGGCAAAGGCAGATTTCGTGCGGTCCGCGGCGGGTTCCAAAGACGGGCAGAATTCGGCGATGCGGGCGGACTGGAGGTAGGCTTCGCCGCACATGATGGCGGTGACGCAGGCGGCGTAGTCGCGTCCGGCTTCGGAGTCGTAAGGCAGGCCGGAGGCCATGAGCAGCGCGCCGAGATTGGCGTAGCCGAGGCCGAGCGGGCGGTAGTCGTGCGAATTGCGCGCGATGGATTCGGTGGGATAGCCGGAGAAATCGACGAGGATTTCCTGGGCGGTGATCATGATGTCGACGGCGTAGCGGTAGGCTTCGATGTCGAAGGTGCCGTTGGGCGCGAACTTCATCAGATTCAGCGAGGACAGGTTGCAGGCGGAGTCGTCGAGGAACATGTACTCGCTGCAGGGATTGCTGGCGTTGATGCGGGCGGTGTTCTTGGAGGTGTGCCAGCGGTTGACGGTGGTGTCGAACTGCATGCCGGGATCGCCGCAGTGCCAGGTGGCTTCGGCGATCCTGCGCAGGAGATCGCGGGCCTTGTAGGTTTTGTGCGGCGTCGAGTCCTGGACGTTGTGGGTGGTGAAGTCGGCGTCGCGCTCGACGGCGAGCATGAATTCGTCGGTGACGCGGACGGAGTTGTTGGCGTTCTGGAAAAAGATGGAGGAGTAGGCGGACGAATCCGGGTTCGAGCCGTCGTAGCCTTCGCGGATGAGCGCGTGGGCCTTTTTCTCTTCCGTCATCTTGCAATCAATGAAGGCGGGGACGTCGGGATGGTCGATGTTGAGGATGACCATCTTGGCGGCGCGGCGTGTCTTGCCGCCGCTCTTGATGACGCCGGCGAAGGCGTCGAAGCCGCGCATGAAGCTGAGCGGGCCGCTGGCGGTGCCGCCGCCGGACAAGGTCTCATGAGATGCGCGAAGCGGGCTCAGGTTGGTGCCGGTGCCGGAGCCCCACTTGAAGAGCATGGCCTCGGTTTTGGCCAGGTTCATGATGGAGTCCATCGAATCCTTCACCGAGTTGATGAAGCAGGCGGAGCACTGCGGGTTGCGGTAGCCGGAGGGCGCGAATTCGACGTTTTGGGTCAGCGGGTTCCAGTGCCAGTTGGAGCCGTCAGCGCTGGGCTCGATGCGATCGCAGCCGACGTTGAACCAGACAGGCGAGTTGAAGGCGGCCATCTGGCGAAGCAGGATGTGGCAAAGCTCGTCATGGAAGACGGCGGCGTCTTCGTTGGAGCGGAAATAGCCGCCGGCCATGCCCCAGTCGCGGATGGTTTCGGCGACGCGGGAAACGAGCTGGCGGACACCGGTTTCACGCTCGTTGGTCCCGAGACAGCCGTGAAGGTACTTGCTGGCCGCGATGTTGGTGGCGGTCATGGACCAGTCCTTGGGGACCTCGACGTCCTTCTGCTCGAAAATGACATTGCCCTCGGCGTCGGTGATCTGCGCGGTGCGGAGTTCCCATTCCAGAGCGTCGTAGGGCGATATGTCGGGCTGAGTAAAATAACGGCGGAAAGAGAGGCCCGGGGCTTTCCTGGTCTTGGGGGTCGTGCCGGTGGTGGTGGTGGTGGTGGTGGTTTTTTCGGTGACGTCAGCCATGGGGTTCTCCTTCGCGCGCGGTCCCGTTATCGGTTCTCAGTCTTCAGTTTTCGGTTCTCTATTTACCAGGCCCAAAGCAGTGTCTCAAGGTCACCTGGGCCGCCGTTTTACGCCGGGCCCGGGAGGGAGTTTTCCTGCCTCTCGGACCCTTTGTGGGATGCCACAGTACGCCTGTATGTTGTGCCTGTCAAGATCGCAGCACAATATATTGTAGTTTTTCTTCGTATCTGGCACAAACCGGGAATGAAATAACACTTGACTCATGGGACGGTTCTTGACCGGCTGGGGCCCTGGCTGGGCGAAATGGCGGTAAGAGGAATTTAGGGCGTTTTGGGGGCGAGAACAAGGCAGAAAAGTGGTGCATTGGGGGTGCATCGAGCGGGGCGCGCAGGGGGCGATTTCGGACCGGATTTGCGGGAGATTTCCACAGGAGAGTGGCTGGTGGTTAGGGGCTGGGGGATAGTCGGGTAGAATGCGGGGCGGAATAGCATTGCCGATTGGCGATTGTCGATTGGGAAAAACCATTAACCACCCCTCGGCTTCGCTCGGGGCAGGCTCCGGGCACGAAGGACACAAAGGCCGGTCGGGAGATGGGTTGAGGTGCGCTTTGATCATGCGGGTGCTACGGGCGGAGTAGGGGTCCTTCGACTCGGTCGCAACGCGCCCAAAAAACGGGGCGCGTTGGACCTCGCTCAGGATGACAGGCGTTATTTTTTCGTCGGAACGCAGATGTTCGAGTTTAGCGAAGGGTTAGGGAGGAAACAATGAGGCACAGATACACAGCGGTTGCAATCATTCTGGTCGGGATGTTATTGGCATGTGGGCCGAAGAAGCCGTTTGCGCAGGCAGTCCCGAGTCCCGGGTCGCGAGTAGCGAGAGAAAAACCGATCGTGTTGCGCTGTGGCGCGGTGCTGGATGTGAAGAGCGGAACGGTGCAGCGTGGCATCGACATCATCGTAAAGGGCAACAAAATCGTTTTCGTCGGTAACGCAGCCAATCAGCTCCCGCCAAGTTCTGAGCAGATTGATCTGAGAACCAAACGTGCCTGCCGGGATTGATTGATACGCACACGCACGTGCTGTTGCAGGGGGACATCACGGCGGAAGATTACGACGTGCAGTTGCTGAAGCAGTCGAACCCGTACCGGGCGATCGTGGGGGCGGCGACGGCGGGCAAGGCGCTGAATTACGGGTTCACGTCTCTGCGCGACTTGGAGACCGAGGGCGCGGGATATTCCGACGTGGACATCAAGAAGGCGATTAACAACGGCATCGTGCCCGGTCCGCGGATGCAGGTGGTGACGCGGGCGCTGAACGTGACCGGTGCGTATCCGCTGCAGGGATACAACTGGGAAATCCAGGTGCCGCACGGAGTGCAGTTTTGCGATGGGGCGGACGACTGCCGCAAGGCGGTGCGGGAGCAGATATCGCACGGGGCGGACTGGATCAAGATCTATAGCGACCGATCTTATTACCTGGAGGGAAACGTCCTGAAAGACGTGCCGACGTTCACCCTGGATGAGCTGCGGGCAATCGTGGACGAGACCCACCGGCAGCGGCGGAAGGTGGCATCGCACGCGACCGCGATGTTCGGCGTGCACAACTCGGTGGAGGCGGGAGTGGATTCGATCGAGCACGGGGACTACATTGCGCCGGAGGATTTGAAGACGATGGCGGCCAAGGGAATCTGGTACGTGCCGACGCTGTTCGTGGGCGAGTACGTGGCGGAAGGCCGGGCGAAGGCGGGCGCGCCGGTGTGGCTGGACATGGTGAAGGTGTCGCAGGATACGTTCCGGCGGGCGCAGCAGGCAGGAGTGAAGATCGCGTTCGGGACGGATGCGGGCGGGTTCGACTGGAACATCAATCCGGCGAAGGAATTTGGGCTGCGGGTGAAGTACGGGCAGACGCCGGCGCAGGCGATAAGGTCGGCGACCGTGGATGCGGCGGCGCTGATGGGAATGCCGGATGTGGGGACGATTGAGCCGGGAAAGCTGGCGGATATTGTGGCGGTGCCGGGAGATCCGCTTTCTGACATAACGCTGCTGGAGAAGGTGCAGTTTGTGATGAAAGATGGGGTGGTGGTGAAGCAATCGGGTGATCGGGTGATCCGGTGATCGGGTGATCGGGGCCGAACACCATTGTTGATTGTCGATTGTCGATTGTGGGGGAGTTGAGTGAGAGAGGGTCTTAACCGCGCAGGCGATACTGGCTTTGTAGGGGTCCTTCGACTCGGTCGCAACGCGCCCAACCCCGGGGCGCGTTGGACCTCGCTCAGGATGACATCCGCTTACATTTTGGACCTTGCTCAGGATGACATCCGCTTACATTTTGGACCTCGCTCAGGATGACACCCGCATAAATTCGTCTATCCCGGCTGGCACAGGTACGCGATTCGTCCCCTAATTTGTGGTGACGAAATGGAACCGGCACGGTCTAAGAATGCGTATTTGAGGGGGAGAGGGGACGTGTGCCCGGGGCGCGAGTGTGACCGGAGGAAGCCGCAACGTCGCGCCTGGCGGTTGTATACTGAGGATTCGTCTGTACAGCAGTGGCTAGTGGTCAGGAGAAGCAGATTCCTCGGGGCTTCGGCGCTTCGCGCCTCGGTCACGGCTAAAGCCGTGCCCTTCCCGGAAAACTGATTGGTACGGTTGAAGCCGTGCGATTCCAGCACTAAGGAGATTCTCTATGAGACAAGCGGGACGGGCGTGGAAGTTCGTTCTGGCAGTCGTGATGCTCGTGGCGCTGAGCGCGTCGTGGGCTCAGGAAAATCCCCACCCTGTCCGCCCCTTCAACTGAGCTCAGGGCAGGCTTCAGCGGGCGAGACAGGGGCGGCAACCAGCGACAAGGGTGGGGCAACCCCAGCAGTTCCCTACCATCAAGTATGAAACGTACAAACTGGCGAACGGACTGCAGGTGATCCTGAGCGAAGATCACCGGCTGCCGCTGGTGGCGGTGGACCTGTGGTACCACGTCGGGCCGGCGAACGAGCGGCCGGGGCGGACGGGATTCGCGCACCTGTTCGAGCACATGATGTTCCAGGGATCGAAGCACGTGAAGGCGAAACTTCCGGCTGCTGGAAGGGATCGGCGCGACCGACATCAACGGGACGACGGATTTCGACCGCACGAATTACTTCGAGACGCTGCCGGCCAACCAGCTCGAACTGGGGTTGTGGCTGGAGAGCGACCGCATGGGATGGCTGATCGACAACCTGACCGGGCGAACCTGGCGAACCAGCGCGACGTGGTGCGCAACGAGCGTCGCGAAGGGAGAGCCGGCCCTACGACCTGGTGGAGGAAGGCATGTACCACCAGCTCTTCCCCAAGACCCATCCCTATTATGGCGAGGTGATCGGGTCGCACGCCGACATCGAGAGTGCGGAGTTGAACGACGTGCGCGACTTCTTCAAGACCTATTACGCGCCCAACAACGCGAGCGTGGCGATTGTCGGCGACTTCGATCCGAAGACGATCCGAGCGCTGGTGGAGAAGTACTTTGGAGCGATCCCGGCGGGGCCTCCGGTGCCGAAGATTGACGCAGTGACGCCGCCCATCACGAAAGAACGGCGGGCGGTGATCACCGACAAGGTGCAGTTGCCGCGGGTGTACCTGGCGTGGATAACGGCGCCGTACTTCAAGCCGGGCGATGCCGACTTGGATTTGCTGGCGCTGACGCTGGGCGGAGGAAAATCGAGCCGCCTGTACAAGAAGCTGGTGTACGAAAAGCAGATCGCGCAGGACGTACAGGCGAACCAGAACTCGCTGATGCTGGGGTCGATCTTCCAGATCGAGGCGACGGCGAAGCCGGGGGTAAAGCCGGAAGAGCTGGAGAAGGCAATCGAGGAAGAGCTGGCCAAAGTACAGAAAGACGGGATCACGCAAGTGGAGCTGGAGCGGGCGCGCAACACCATCGAGACGCGCAAAATCCAGGGACTGCAGAGGCTGGGCGGGTTCGGCGGCAAGGCCGACATGCTCGACCTGTATAACCACTACCTGGGTGATCCGGGATATCTGCCAAAAGACCTGGCGCGTTATGAGAACGCGACCACGGCGTCGCTCAAGAAGCAGGCAGAGGCGCTGACGGCGAATTCGCGGGTGGTGGTGTACGGCGTGCCGGGCGAGAAGGTGGTGGAGGACGTGCCGAAGCGTCCGGTGCCGCAGTCGGCGGAAGCGATGCCGGGCGGGCCGGGGAACGATGCGTGGCGGGCGACGGCTCCGGCGCCGGGGAAGATGTCGGCGCCGCTGCTGCCAGTGCCGACCCAGTTCAAGCTTCCCAATGGAATGCCGGTGTACCTGGTGGAGCAGCACGCGCTGCCGGTGTTGACGGCGCAATTGACGGTGCTGCGCGGGAGCGAGGCCAATCCGCCGGACAAGGCGGGGCTGGCGTCGTTCGCAGCGATGATGCTGAACGAGGGGACGGAAAAACGGACGTTGCCGCAACTGGCGGATGACATCGCGCAGATCGGGGCGACGCTGGCGGCGAATTCGACGGCGGACGCGACCCAGGTGAGCGCTGCAGCGCTGACCAAGAACGCGGACAAGCTGTTCGACATGCTGGCGGACGTGACGATCCATCCGGCGTTTCGTGAGGAAGAGATCGAGCGGGTTCGGAAACGCCGGCTGACCACGCTGATCCAGCAGAACGACCAGCCGCAAGCGGTGGCGCAGCGGGTCCTGCTGCACGAGGTATACGGTGCCCAGAGCCCATACGGATACCTGGAAACGGGGACGCCGGAGTCCACGAAAGAGACCACGCGCGAGGACATGGTGAAGTTTTACAAGAGCGGCTTCGCGCCGCAGGACTCGGCGCTGGTGGTGGCCGGGGACGTCACGGAAGCACAACTGAAGGCGCTGGCGGAGAAGTATTTCGGCGGATGGACGGGCCAAGCCACGGCATCGCGGGCGCCGCAGGTGGAAAACACGCTGAAGCGGCGGATCGTAATCGTGGACAAACCGAACTCGCCGCAGAGCGCACTGCGGATCGGGCACGTGGGATTGCAGCGCAACAGCCCGGACTACGCGCCAGTGCTGGTGATGAACGACATCCTGGGCGGCCTGTTCTCCAGCCGGATCAACCTGAATTTGCGCGAGGCGCACGGGTACACGTACGGCGCGTTCTCGTTCTTCCAGTTCCGGCGCGGAACGGGGCCGTTCGTCATCGGAAGCATGATCCGGACGGACGTGACGGCGCCGGCGGTGAAGGAAGTGTTCAATGAGGTGGACAAGATGCGAGCGGGGCAGGTGACGCCGGAAGAGCTGGCGATGGCGAAGGAGGCGAATGTGCGCGGGTTGACCGCGGATTTCGAAACCACGAGCCAGACGGCGCGCACCATGTCGAACCTGTTCGTCTACGGTCTGCCGGCGGACTACTACCGCACGCTGCCGGCCAAGATCGAGGGAGTGACCGCAGCAGATGTACACCGGATGGCGGAAAAGTACGTCTCGCCGGACAGAATGGTGGTGGTGGTTGCCGGAGACCGCGCCAAGATCGAGCCCGATCTGAAGAAACTGGACTTGGGCACGGTGGAGGCGCAGGACACGGAAGGCAAGCCGATCGCGGGAGGGCAGCAGTAGTTTCAGTTTCAGTTTCAGTTTCAGTTGCGGCGGGCGACCACCCCAGCACGCGAAAACCGCCCGTGCCGGGGACCCCGGTTCGGGGGCGCCCGCCGCAGCCGCAATTTTGAGCTGATTGAGTTTGGCCCCGGCGAGGGCGCCGGGGCCCACCAACCTCAACCAAAGCTTGTAGTGAGTTCAGAGCGAAAAAGCCCGGCCAATGGCGGCCGGGCTTTTTTCTTCCCCACGTAAAAACCAGTTGGTAGTTGCCAGTTGGCGGCACGACTGAAGTCGTGCCCTGATACATTACCGGCCTTGCTTGAGGCGGCGGTTGATTTCGTCCCAGTTGACGACGTTCCACCAGGCCTTGAGGTAGTCGGCGCGGCGGTTCTGGTACTTCAGATAGTAGGCGTGCTCCCAAACGTCGATGCCGAAGACGGGCGACGTTGCCGTCCATGAGCGGGCTGTCCTGGTTGGCGGTGCTGAGCATGATCCGAGTTTGCCGGCGCTGGTGCGCACCAGCCAGGCCCAGCCGCTGCCGAAGCGCTCGACGCCGGTGTCGTTGAACTTCTCCTTGAATGGCTCGAAGCCGCCGAAGCTGCGTCGATCGCGCCGGCGATGTCGCCGGTGGGATCGCCGCCGCCCTTGGGCTCCATGATCTTCCAGAACATGGAGTGGTTGGCGTGGCCGCCGCCGTTGTTGCGGACCGCGGTGCGGATGTCCTCCGGAACGGAGCCGAGGTTGCGCAGCAGGTCTTCGACGCGACTTGGACTCGAGGTCGGGATGCTTGTCGAGGGCGGCGTTGAGGTTGGTGACATAGGCGCCGTGGTGCTTGTCGTGGTGGATCTGCATGGTCTGCGCGTCAATGTGGGGCTCAAGCGCAGCGAAGTCGTAGGGGAGAGGGGGCAGTTCGTGAGCAGTCTGCCCTGCACCGGGATTAGGCACACTTCTTAAAGCCATATTTCATCCTCCAACGAGGTTTGAGATGCGCGGGGGAGGCGGGGGATGAAAAAAAGTTTGCGGGGAGAAGGGGCGAACAACATTGATTGATGATTGCCGGTTGACGAGTTTGCCGGGGTCTCGGTAAGCGGAAAACCCGGCGCCACTCCCGCGCAACGCCCCAAGCTTGTCACCCACATTGGTGACGGCCCGCACTGCGCGATAGCAGGAACAAACCTAGAATTTTTGGTTTCATGAAAATTGACTGGGGACGGACCGGAAAGCGCAACGCGGCATCACCGCCGCAGCTGGCGTGCAAAGCCGGAAGGGTGACTTGTGCACGCATTGTCCCGCTCAGGGCAGCAAACCTGTAACCATTTCCGCAGGAGAACAGGCGATGAATAAACTCTGGCGTGCTTTTTCGCGAGGAGAAATGAGAAAAATTCTTGTGTACTCATTCGTGGCGTTTCTAGTTCTTGGCTGCGCCGCTGCATTTGGACAAACCGCCAGTGGCGTCGCTGCTATCTCCGGCGTTGTCCGAGATCCATCGGGCGCGTCGGTACCCAAAGCTAACGTAGTCATTTCCAGTGAGGGACGCGGCGTTATCCGTACCCTCTCCACGAACCAGGCCGGCGTGTTCACGGCGCCTTCCCTGGTTCCCGCTGCCGGGTACAAGGTGACCGTCACAGCCCAGGGCTTTTCGGGTTACGAAGTGAGGGGCCTGGAACTGAAGGTGGGGCAGAACCTCGACCTCGAGATTAGCCTGAAAGTAGCGGGGAAGTTGGAGACGGTTGAGGTCACCGCCGAAGCGCCGCTGGTGGAAGCGACCAAGACCGATAGTTCCACCGTCGTCAACCTCGGGCAAATCCAGGGGCTGCCGATCAACGGACGGCGGGTGGACTCCTTCGCGTTGCTCACGCCGGGCGTGAGCAATGATGGCAACTACGGCTTGCTGAGCTTCCGGGGCGTCGCCGGCCAAAACTCGTTCCTGGTGGACGGCGTGGACACGACCGAGCAGTTCTACGGCGAGAATGCGGGGCGCACGCGCATTGCGTCGCAAATCTCACAGGATGCCGTCGATCAGTTTCAGGTGTTGACCTCCAACCCTACCGCTGAATACGGCCGCGCCATGGGCGGCATCATCAATACGGTCACCAAGAGCGGCACCAACGACGTGCATGGCTCGGCGTTCTGGTTCTACCGCAGCACGGGTTTCAATGCGCTGGACGCGCTCTCCACGATTACCCCGTCGGAAAAGCGAAACCAGATGGGGGCGAATATTGGGGGGGCGATCATCAAGGACAAGCTGTTTTACTTTTTGAGCACCGAAATTTCGCGGCGCACCTACCCGATCATAAGCAGCATGAACACCACCGCGGTCAATGGGGCGACCCAGACGTGGAATTCGTGTGGTGTGGCCAGCGGGGGCAACCCCGCCGCCACGCCGGCCCAATGCGCCGCCATCAATTCGCTCCTGCCGCGCTTCTACGGCGTGATCCCCCGCACGCTCAATCAGGAGCTTTATTTAGCCAAACTCGACTATCGTGTTTCCGAGCGCAATACGCTGAGCGCCAGCTTCAACTTCCTCCACGAGAAGTCGCCGAACGGGATCCAGAGTGCCACCGTGTTAACCACCGGCACCGCCATCACCAGCAACGCCAACGACTTCGTGACGGTCAAGAATGGAAGAATTCAGTGGACCACGGTGCCCACGTCGTCGTTTTCGAATGAGTTCCGCTTTGGCCTGGCCGCCGACCGGCAGGCCGATGATCTGAACCCTGCCCTGACGGGCCCCGGCCTCGGGATGCTGAATCTGACGGTCAACAGCACCGTCATTGGCACGATCAACTATGTGCCCCGTGTCGAACCCAACGAACGGCGCTTTCAGTGGGCCGACAACGCTACCTGGGTGAAGGGCACCCACACCATCAAGTGGGGGGCCGATATTGCCAGCACCCGGGACTACGTCTACTACGCCAGCAACTATAACGGCAGCTACACCTACCAGACGGTGAACGCCTTCGCCCTCGATTATTCCGGCAACACGACGGACGCGAAGCACTGGCAGTACTTTAACCAGACCTTTGGGAATCCGGCGATCACTTACACGATCAACGACTTGGGGTTTTACCTGCAAGACCAGTGGCGTATGACCCGGAAGCTGACGCTCAACTACGGGGCGCGCTACGAATATGCCCAGATTTCGCAGCCCAAGGTCTGTAACCAGGATTACCCGCTCACCTGCCACGTTCCTTCGTCGACCCTGAACCTGGCGCCGCGGATTGGCATTTCCTACGCGCTGAACGACAAGACGGTTCTGCAAGCCGGCTTCGGCATCTACCACGCGCGGTTCCAAGGCGGCGCTCTCGACGACCTGTACACCACCGGCAACGGCATCTACCAGCCCACCATCTCGCTGAATTCCACCCAGGCAGCGCAAAAGACCGCCGGCCCGGTCTTCCCGAACACCCTGCCGTCGCTTCCTGCCGGCGGCACCGGGGCGTCAGTGCCCAGCATCCAGATGGTGGCGCCGAATCTGAAAACGCCCTATTCGGAGCAGGGCAATTTCGGCATCCAGCGCCAGCTCACGAAAGACACGGTTTTGAACGTCTCCTATCTCTGGAGCCGCGGCGTGCAGCTCTACGGGATTCGGGACTTGAATCTGCCAACAACCTTGACGAATTTCACCTACCAGATCGCCGACGCCAGCGGGAATGCTGTGGGCAGTTACACCACTCCCGTGTACACCGGAAAGCGTCCGGATACGCGTTACAACACCATCGCTTATGCGGAGAATGCCGTGAACAGTTACTACAACGGCCTCTCCGTGCAGTTAAACAAACGCTTCTCGCACGGGTTCCAGGCGGCGGCCTCGTATACCTGGTCGCACGAAATTGACGATGGCCAAACCTACGCCCAAAGCAACAACACCCTGTGGTTGAGTTCACCGACGTACTGGCTCAACAACGGAAACTACCTGGCCGATAGGGGTACTGGCGCCCTCGATCAGCGTCATCGCTTCGTGTTCGCCTGGGTCGCGTCGCCCACGTTCACGCACCGCGACGGTGGGTTCTTCAAGTACGTGGTGAATAACTGGGAACTCTCGAACATCACCACGCTGGCGAGTGGTCACCCATACGGCAGCCCACAGATCTACGTGACTGACACCCCCGTTACCGGCATGTATTCCAATTCCACGGTGAACGGGTCGGGGTTAAGCTACCGCGTACCGTGGCTGCCGGTGAATAGCTACATGCTGCCAGCGTTCTACCGGGCGGATGCACGGCTCAGCAAAATAATTCCGATTACCGAACGCTACAAGGTGGCTCTGAGCTTCGACGTGTTCAACCTTACCAACTCGTGGGTGGCCACCGGCTACAACAGCAGCCGGGCTTACCAGGAGGCCAAGGGCGTGATCACGGCGTCGCCAAGCTTGCTGTATATCCCCTCCGGCGATGCCATACCGCCCGACGGCACCCTGGCGCGCCGCATGCAAGTGGGCATCCGCTTCACCTTCTGAGGAGGCTTTTCTCGTTCTAAAGGCAGCGATTAGCAATCAGCGATTAGCGGGCCCGGCGGAAGATAGCCGGGCCGATTTTAGGTAGTGGTGCAGTTTGAATTTAACGCCATTTTGGCGGACATTCTGCAGTGGCATTTGCAGCGAGTGTTACGCGTTGCGGCATTCTGCTTTGCCGGAATTTTGACTCAAAGATGTTCATGTAGGAATGCGCCAATTTTGCTAGTTCGGAGGAATACCGCTTGGGTGGAAAGGCGACGACGACACGCTTGTTCGGGAATAAGCTCTTGACCGCCTCAATGGGTGGCGCAAGGTCCGCATCTCCCGAGATCAGAAGTGCGGTATCAAAATTATCATGGAACGCATCGCACAATAGTTGAGTGGCAATGTTCACGTCCGTCTTTTTCTCTTGGGGATGCGATGCGTAGTGCCCGCACTTCTGACATTGTTTCGTGTCGGGCTGGTAATGCCCCCAATAAATCGACAGATTGGGCAAAGTCGAAAGTGCATCTAGGAAAGCGCCCTGTCTCTCCTGTTTGCCGATATTTCCGCGAACCCGCGATGTGAAATATTTCGTGTGGACAAGTTCAAAACGAGGCAGGAGAACAGAAGCAGACAGTTTAGTGAGATCGAGCCACATGTATTTCCGCCAGCCCTGTTGTCGGAGGCCAAAGTACAGATTGAAGCCGTCTATATAGCTGATTACTCGATACTTCGGTGTCCCGTTTTGGGTATTGACATCCATAATTAACCTGTTAACATCAAACCGTTCCAACAGCTCCAACGTGAGTAACGTTGGACCCGACGGTCGCTTCAAGCGGCCGTTTCACATTTTAGGGCCTTTTCTTCCAATAAGTTAACCAATTCATCCAGTGGGATCGGCTATCCCCGCTTCCATCGCGGGCGTAACGCGCAGCGTTTTGTGCACGCGGCAGAAGTTGTAGTGCATAAAATACAATGCCAGCGCGTGCCCGTGATTCTCTAGTTTCTTGCTAAACCCGTTCGTCAGCCGCGTAAATTTCCGCATTGACATTCGCATCGTAAGATTCTGCCGCTCGACGTAGCTCGTACTGAGGTGCTTCGGGTCCGAGTCGCCGCTGACCACTTTCATGTCACAGCCGATGCAAGTTGCGGGGCTATAGCGTGATTCGTCAGGAGTGGGAGCGCCATAGATTTTGTGCAGCATCGCGTAATCGGCATCGGCTCCGAACGCGTCTTCAGCGGCGCTCAGGTAGGCACTGTGCGCGTCAGTTGTGATCTGTGGGCGTCCGATGATGCGGGCGGCGCAATCCTGCATGAACTCCCATGCGGCTCCCTTGTCCCGTCCGCCCATGTAGTACGTGACACAAAGTTTCGTATCCGCATCAATCGCGGTCCACGTCCAAACGTCACCCCATCCCGTAGCCTTTTGCTCGGGGCTGGCGTTCTTTTTCTTCGCCCCAACGAACGACCAAATTTCATCGCACTGCAAACGACGCACGCGGAGCCCACGCACGTTGCGGTGGTGGTAGGCGGCGGCGGCGCAGCCCAGGTCACTTAGGAGCTTGAGGATGGTATGCTTCGCCACACCGGTCATTCGGACTGTGGCGTTGATGGAGGCTCCCTCAACTAAGGCGGCTATCACAGGTACTCGCTCGGCTGAACTGAGGCGGTTCATGTTGGAAAGATAATAAAAATATTATCGAAAGAAGTCAAGCACAAAATAATATTTTTGTGATATTATGCCCCCGTGGCTGATCTACGACTACGTGCATCCGACACATGGGAATCTCATGCGGGCGTGGCGCAGCGGATTGCAGAAGAAGGAGCGCGCGAAGCTCGACAACAGAATCGACGCGCTCGAACTGCACGGCACGGAGTTAATACCTGGAATCGTAGCGCCTACGGGCGAAGCATCCATTCTCAAGCTGAAGGTGCAGGGACAGGTGAAATTGCGCCCGATGCTCTGCGAAGGTCCCGGAGCGGGCGAACGTGCATTCACCTTTCTGCTCGGCGCAAAAGAGATCGCATGGGAGTATGTTCCCGCCGGCGCCCCCCAGACTGCAGCCGAATACCGGAAAGACCTAATCCACAATCCCATCCGGAGGACTCTGCACAATGAATAGCCTAATCACAAGACTGAGGGCGAAGTTTCAGGACGAGGAATATCGCCATTCGTACGCAGAGGAATGCCTGAATACGATGGTTGCTTCGCAGATCAAGATTCTGCGCGAGCAGCGAGAGATGACACAGGCGAAACTGGCCGAAAAGACCGATATGAAGCAGCCTCGCCTCTCCATCTTGGAGGACGCGAATTACTCCAACTGGAGCATCAACACTTTGAAGCGCCTTGCTCGCGCATTCGATGTGGCACTGTCGGTGCGCTTTGAGGCGTTCTCGGATGTGATTCTCGATTTTGAATCACTCAGCCGCGAATCGATGGAGCGTCCATCATTCAAGAATGATCCCTTATTTCAATCGGCCAGGGTGACTACATCGGGCCGATTCCGCAGACGCAACAGATTCAGCAGCGCAGGCGCAGGCGCCCTAGAAGGTCAGCGCGAATTGTTTGCTGGCCAAGTGATTCAACTCACGGGTGCGTCAGGACAGGCATCCCCGAAGGGAACGACTGCGGCAACGGAATCCGAGGGCAACTCTCTACCGCTGCTGGCGGCTGAGTTAAGCCAGCAAGGAGCGACCCATGCAACTCGCATCAGTGCAGTTGGCTAGAGCATTCGCGATATTTGAAATTGCTGATTTAGACCCCGAAGGCCATGTGCATTACCCCGACTTGGCAGCGGCGCTTGTGCAGCGGTACTCATTGTTGAAGTTTCCCACCGGACCAGATCAATTTGACGAGGCGAAGGGAATCGACTTCGAGATGGGCAAGTGGGGGGAATACGCTATTGCGAAGATCGGCATTATGACTGCCGGTCTTATTGTCGAAACCGCCCACACGGACACATCGGAAGCGCTTCTGGAAGATGCTCTGAAGTGGGCTACGGCTGAGTTTCGTCTGACTTACAAACCGGAGATGCTTAAGAGACGCGCGTTTGTGAGCCAAATGACATTTCATTCTGACGCTCCGCTGCTCATGCTGAATCCCATCATCGAGAAGATCACCAACAGGCTATCCAAAGAAATAGCGGCAAACCTGGACCTCGCCTTGAAATACGAACCGGTTGGATTTGTGGCGAATTACGACAAGCGGTTGTCTGCGATGACAATCGCCCCGTTTACGCTTGAAAGGCGGGAAGGCGCTCCATTTGAGGACAAGAAATATTTCTCGCAAGCCCCTCTGCGAACCCAGGTCCACATAGAACTGATCGAGGCGATAGAAAAATCCCTGGCGAAGCATTAGGTGTTCGTGGCTTCTCTGACGATCCGCGCAGCGGCTTGGCTGAAATCCTCGCGCGGTTTCCGCTTGGCGAGCTTCGTCGCTTGAGCCATTTTGCGAACGTTGGGGACGGTGACGTTGTGCGTTGGCGTGGACGGCCTAGGAGTGCCTTTCTTCTTTGCCATGCCCACAGCTTACGCCCGCCCCGGTTTCGTCGCTACCCTGTGGAAATTCAAACTGCACCACTACCCGATTTTATTGGTGATTGCTAATTAGCACCGCGGCGGTGTTTGGCGGATTGACCTGATCCATCATAGGGACGCGGCGACCGCTTGTCGTTCTTGGGCGCAAAACAGGCTTGAAAACCCTTATGTCGCCATCGTTGCGGGCGGGGACGACGTTGAGCAGATATGCCAGCAGGGGGTAAACGTCGACATTGGGGAAACCCGGCAGGGTACGGTGCGGCTTGAAGGCGGGACCGGCGGCGACAAAAATGGCGCGCATTTCCGGGGCGGCATTGTCATAACCGTGATCGCCGCCGTACTTCTTGTCGGGATGTTTGGCGACGTAATCGTGCGAGGTGATCGTCCAACCGACATCGGCGACCGCGATCACCGGGGTGATCCGCGGATTGCCGCTGAAGTGCAGCCGCTGGGGCACGGTGTCCGGGGTGTAGACGGTGAGGTGGGGCACAAGTTTGAGTTTCGCGACCAGCGCCGCATGGTTGCCGTCCTTCGCCTTGACGGCCAGCACGGGCGTGGTGTCAACCACGATGACGCTAGAGGGGTTGACGTAATCGTCGAGCATGATTAGGCGCTGGCGGGACAGGCAGCCATGCCGTGATCGGAAACGACGACGATGTTGACCTGGTCTTGGATGCCGCGAGCGCGCAGGCCTTGAAGCAGAAGTCCGATCATCTGGTCAACGCGCTCGACGGCGGCGAGGAGTTGGGGTGAGTCCGGGCCGAAATCGTGGCCAGCCTGGTCCACGTTTTCGAAGTAGAGAGTGAGAAACGTAGGCCGCTCGGGCGCAGGCAGATCGAGCCACGAGAGCACCTTGTTGACGCGGTATTCAAAAGTGGTCTTCTCGTCAAAGGCCTCCCCGTAGGTAGGCATGAGGCCTTCGATGGCAGCTTCGCTGCCAGGCCAGTACATGGGGGCGGTCTTTTGCCCGGCCTTTTGCGCCGTCACCCAGATGGGTTCGCCGCCCCACCAGCGGGCGTCCTGCACCTGCTTGCGGTCGGACATCTTGAAGGTGGCGTGGAGGCCGTCGTCCCACATGTTGTTGGCCACGATGCCGTGATGGGCCGGGTAGAGCCCGGTCACGATAGTGTAGTGATTGGGGAAGGTCTTGGTGGGAAACGACGGGACCATGTAACGGGCACGCACGCCGCGGGCGATGAGGGAGTCGAGGTTGGGCGTGGGGGCCTTGCCGAAGTAGTCGTAGCGGAAGCCGTCGATGGAAATCAGGATGACGGTGGGCTTCAGGTTGCGGACACCGGCAGCGGCGACGCTGTGGGCAAGTAGGAGGAGAACGAAGACAACATAAGCGCGCAGTTTTCGGGACATGAGCAGTTTGAGCATGAGGAGGACGGAGGAGAAGAATAACAGGTTTTAGGTCTTAGGTTTTAGGTCTTAGGCTTCAGGTTCTAGGCTTTAGAGTTCAGGCTTTGGGCTTTGGGTTTTGGGCTTTAGGACACGCAGGCTTTGGGCAAAAAGAAAGGCGGCGGATGAATCCGCCGCCCTTTGCTGAGAAACCGCAGATCAGAAGATGAACTTGAACGAGAACTGCGCCTCGAACGGGGTGCCGGCGTTGTTGGAAGTGATCAACGCGTTGGTGACCGAGTCGCGCAGGTGCAGGAAATTCGGGCTAGCGGTCCACGCGCCGCCCGGGATACCGCAGGTGTTGACGCTGGCGGTGCAGAAGTTGGTCACGGTGGTGCCCGAATAGGCCAAGTTCATGAAGTTGAAAATGTTGAACATCTCGGCCGAGAGCTTGATCGACTTCGACTCGGTGAGCTTGATGTTTTTCTGCACACGCATGTCGACGAAGGTCAAGGCGCGGTTGGTGAAGGAGTTGCGCTTGGCGGGAACGCCGAGAGCCCAGTAGGGACGGTCGTTGTTGGTCTTGTCCTGGTTCACATCCGAGCCGACGGTGGCGCCGATGGGGGCACCGGAGAGGAGGCGCAGGGCGCTGGACAACTCGATCTGGAAGGGCAGGAAGAACACGGGCTCGGCCACGAACTGGTGGCGACGGTTGAGATCGGAGAAGCTGTAGTCAGGTTTGAAGTTGTAGCGGTCGTAATACTGCACGCCGCTGGCACTCCGCTCCTGGTAATCGTCGTCGAGGTTCTCCGACAGGGTGTAGTAGGCGTTGATCAGTCCCCACTTGCGGTTGAGGGTGCTGCGAAGGGTCATGGCGCGATAGAGGGACTTGGCGCTCGGGTTGCGGATAATGACGCTGCCGAGGCCGGGGACGGGACGCGCCAGAAGCTGCGTACTCAACTGCAGGTTCGCGGCGCAGTTGTTGCCCGCGGGGGCGGCGCCGGTGAGGCGGTAAAGCGGGCGTCCGGCGGCATCCTGGCAGGGCGATATCGGCACGTTCAGGTCGGTATCGCGCTGCAGGTGAACCGTCTTGATCAGGTTTGCTTCCAGCGACAGCGTCCAGCCCCTAGCCACCTCATGCTCGATGCCAAATCCCGCCTGGTAGGAGCGGGGATTGGAGTAGTTGTTGGCGGTGAAGATGGGCTGCGCGCCATTGTAAGGATTGAATGCTGCAGCTGGGTTTATCGCCGTGGCGATGGTGCTGGCGATGGCCTTCATCTGGGCGATGGTCGGGTTGGGCAGCTTGTCCAAGGTGAAGCTGTTGAGGTTGATGCCGGCGATCCTGAGCTGGTCGTAAACCGTGTTGCAGGGCGACGGGCAGCCCGCGGCCACCACCGCTGCCAAAGCGGCGGCCGGAATGGTGATGGGCAACTGGATGGAGAGGTCCCCGGGAGGCTCGCGGAAGTTGTTAACCGAGCCAGCGTAGAGCAACAGCGGGGTGGCGGCGAAATAGATGCCACCAAATCCGCGGACCACGGTCTTGCCGTCACCCTTGGGATCCCAGGCGAAGCCCAGGCGGGGGGCGAACTGGGCTAACTGGTTCGGAATCGTGGTGGGGTCATAGGCTATTCCGTTGGGGAAGGTAAATCCCTGGACCAGCGGAAGCATGGTGTTGTCGGCCGCGGGCTGCGGGTTAATGGCGGCGTCCCAACGCAGGCCGTAGTTAATGGTGAAGTTGGAGCGCACGCGCCAGGAATCCTGGACAAATCCGGCGATTTGCTCGCCCGTCATGGTTGCCGCCAGATTGCCGAGCTGGTGCGAATAGGTGACGTTGGTGTTGTCAAACCGATTCCCAGCGACGGTGCAGGCGGCGTTGCCGCAGGTTGACATGGAGGCCAGGATCGCCGGGATATTGCCGGCACTGTTGTTTAGCCAGTTGAACTGACCCTCCTGATTAAAGCCGAAGGTCTGGGTGGCGAAGATGTGGCTGTACTCGCCGCCGAATTTGACAGTGTGGGCGCCCTTCAACCAGGTGACGTTGTCGGCAAACTGGAGACGGTAGTCGTTCTCGCTGTTCTGACCCAAGAAGCTGACGGTACCGTAGGTGCCGATGGTGCTGGGGGCCACGGTGGGCGATAGCACGTTGGCGTTGCGCGGGCGAATCTCCTTCGCGTACTGGCCGCGAAGCTCGTTGGCGAAATGGCCGAAGAAGCTGTTGAGGTTGCCGACCACGGTGCGGGTCTTATCAATCTCAATGCCGTTGTTGGAGACGGCGTTGGTGATGGTGGGGGCGATCCCGGCACCGACCGAGGTGGCGTCTATGCCCTGATAGTTGCTGTGGTTGTAGCGAACGCTCAAGCGGTGCTTGCTGCTGAATTGATAGTCGCCCTTAATCAGAAACAGATAGGCGTCATTGGTCTGCTGATAGGGCTGTTGCAAGCTGGGGTAGGCATACCCGTTGAAAGTGCCGCCGTTGAAAGCATCAGCGGCTTCCTGCTGCTGTACAGGCAGGCTGCTAATAGGGTTGGCGCCGAGCAAGGCGTTGAGGTTGTCGAAAAAGACCTGGTGTGGCAGGCGCTGGCGCTGCTGCTCATAGCTGCCGAAGAAAAACAGCTTGTCCTTCTTAACCGGACCGCCCACGGAACCGCCCCACTGGTAGAGGGTGGGATTGGGGTTGACGACGCAGGTGGTGCAGCCCTTGGAGACGAGCGACGATTTGATGGTGTCGTAGAACTCGTTGCCCATGCCCGCGGCGTCAGGACGCCAGACGAAGCCGGCGTTACCGTGGATGGCATTGGTGCCGGACTTGGTGATGGCGGTGATGGTGCCGCCGGTGGAGCGTCCGAACTCGGCGGTGTAGCCGGCGCGGATGATCTGGAACTCCTGGATGGAATCCAGGGGAATGGTGGGTGCGAAGCCAGCGCGCTCGCCGCCACGAATGCCGCCGAAGAAGAGCTGGCCATAGTCGGCGCCATCCACGTTGATGCTTCCGGTATTGACCATGCGCTGGCCGGTCATGACTGATGCCGCCGCGCGAGGGATCAATGGCGGTCGTCGGCGTAGTAAGCACGATGTCCTGGAAGCGCCGACCGTTGAGAGGAATGTTGGTGACGATATCGGCACCGACGAAGGCGGCCATTTCATGGCGCTGGGCTTCAATCATCTCGGCGCTGACGGTCACTTCTTCCTTGCGGCCGCCGACCGTAAGAACAGCATTGAGATCGGTGGTGCGCCCAACGCCGACACTCACCCGCGCAATAGCCTCGGCAAAGCCCGGCTGGCTGTACCGTGACCTTATAGTTGCCGGGCGGCAGGAGCACGATGCGGTAGAAACCGTTATCATCGGAGGTCACGGTTTGGCTGAATCCGGTTTGCGGATTGGCGGCGGTGACGGTGGCGCCGACAACGACTGCGCCGGCGGAATCCTTGACCGCGCCGGCAATCTGGCCGGCAGGTGGCTTGCGATTGAGCAGACGCCTGGGTTGCAAACAACCCCATCGCCAGGATGAGCAGGCAAACGACGAATTTTGTTACGCTAAACTTGGACATCGACTAACCCCCTGAACAACATTGTGTTATAGCGAGAAACAGTGTTTTCCAGCGAGAAACGGTTTCTTACAAAGCCGTGAGCAACTTGCGGGACGATCCCCGGGCGCCATCCAATGAATCCAGTAGCCGGAATGCTTCCCTTCGGCTGGACTGGGCGGCAAAACATAACACGAGAGTCTCTGCTTGTGAACACTGCCGGGATGAATATTTGAAGAAAAACTCTGCAGTTGCACCACGGCCGAGGCAGACGGCGCAGGAATACTCAAACGGATCTGGCACTCCGGATCGATAGCCTGTTGCTCCTCAGCGGCAGGCAAGGCGCGCCGCCGTCTTCAGGTGGTTCGGAAGCCAATGCTGATGCACGCTGCCAGCCAAATCCAGGCGCGCGTTAGGGCTTGCGGAATGAGGGCACGGTGGGAAAAAGATAGTCAGCACCTCCTGTTTTTGAAATTGGCGGGCGGGAAAAATACAAAAGTTTGTAGGGCTGGTTTCAAAAGTCATTCTGCGGACCTGGGGAGCTATGGCCCTCAGCGGCTAAGAGGTGCCAAAAGCAGCGTTAATTCGGGTTGGCGCCGGAAGCGGGCGTCGCCACGGGCGGGGCGGCGGTGATTCGC
>CAVXCJ010000001.1:0-9702 GCA_963760215.1 Terriglobia bacterium | reverse complement strand
TCTAAATAGCTCTCAGCTGTCAGCCTTCAGCTGGTCTAGTCCCAAGAAACCACTTGCCGCTAATCAACGCAGAAAAGCGCAGATCGAATGAAGTATTCAGATCCGCGTTCATCTGCGTTAATCAGCGGCAGTTGTTTTTGCGTGAGCCGGAACGATCATCAAGTCGCTCAGCCGCCAACCTGAGACCTGAGCGCTGGTTTAACACGATTACCAAGGTCGGCAGGCTGACGGCTGATAGCTGATGGCTGAGAGCTAGTTTACAATCGCTGGGTAATGTCTCCCCACACCATCCAGAGCTCGGCAACCCGCGCAGCCGCGTTGCAGGCGGCGCTGCGCACCATCATCCGCGGCCAGGACGAGGTCATCCGTCTCGCCCTGGTGACGCTGTTCGCGCGCGGCCACCTGCTCATCGAGGGCGTGCCCGGGGTCGGCAAGACCACGCTGGCGCAAGCGCTGTCGCGCGCCCTGGACTGCGCCTTTCAGCGCATCCAGTTCACCAGCGACATGCTGCCCAGCGACGTGCTCGGCATCTCCATGTACTCCGCCGTCGAGCAGCGCTTCGAATTCAAGCGTGGGCCGGTGTTTACCAACGTCCTGCTCGCCGACGAAATCAACCGCACTACGCCGAAAACCCAGTCCGCGCTGCTGGAGGCGATGAACGAATCGCATGTCACCGTGGACGGCCACTCCTATTCCCTGCCGCAGCCGTTCCTGGTGATGGCTACCCAGAACCCGGTCGAGCACCACGGCACCTATCCGCTGCCGGAATCGCAGATGGACCGCTTCCTGATGCGCGTGCACATGGGATACCCCACGGGAGCGAGCGAGCGCGAAATCCTGCGTTCCGAGGCGGGCGCGGCACAGCTCGACAGCGTGCGCCCCGTGCTTACCGCCGCCGACGTGATCGGCATCCAGGATGAGGTCACGCGCGTCCGCGTGGACGATTCGCTGGTGGAGTACGCCCTGGCGATGGTCAATCGCACGCGCGAATCGGCGTATCTTTCCCTCGGGGTCTCGCCACGCGGCGGCATCATGCTGTTTCGCGCCGCGCAGGGTATGGCCTTCCTCGACAGCCGCACCTTCGCCACCCCGGACGACTTCAAGACGCTGGCGGTCCACGTCTTCGCGCACCGCGTCGTGGTCAGCGGGCGCTACTCGTCTACCTTGAAAAAATCGCAGCAGGGGGAAGAGATTCTGCGCGAGATCGTGGACGGCGTTCCGGTGCCGGTGTAGCAGTACACTATTTTGAGGTGACCGCAATGAGCAGCGAGATCATATTTTCGGTCGAAGAGGACCCCGAGGGCGGATACGTCGCCGAGGCGCTCGGTCACGCCATTGTCACGCAGGCCGACAGCATGGAAGAGCTCCGAGCCAATGTCCGTGACGCCGTTCGCTGTCACTTCGACGAAGGCGCCCGTCCTGCAGTTATTCGCCTGCACACGGTGCGTGATGAGGTCATTCCCGCTTGAAAGTGCCGCGTGATCTAAGCGGTCACGATTTGGCGTCCTTGCTGCAGAGATACGGTTACGCAATCACCCGCCAGGTCGGCAGCCATTTGCAATTGGAATGCAAACGCGGCGGTTCAGAGCACCACATCACCATTCCTGCCCACGCGTCACTGCGAATAGGCACACTGAACAAGATCCTTCGACTCGTTGCCGGATTTCTCCAGATCGAAAAAGAGCAACTCGTGCGCCAGCTCTTCGGCTGACGTTATGCCGCCCGCGGTTGGTTCACGTTAGTATGTGTGGGAAGGAAAGCTCATGTCCGTGCTGCGCTTTTTCATGTTGCTCTCGATGGTGATCTGGGTGGGCGGGATCATCTTCTTCTCATTCGTGGTGGCGCCCGCACTGTTCAGCGTGCTGCCCACGCGCCATCTCTCCGGCCTGGTGGTGACCCGCACTCTCACCTCGCTGCACTGGATCGGCGTAGTCTGCGGCGGCATCTTCCTGATCTGCTCCACCTTCGCGGCCTACCATACCTCGGGCAGCGTGCAGGCCAGCGCTGCACGCAACCTGCTGGTGTTTGCCATGGTGGTGGCCACCCTGTTCTCGCAAATTGGCGTCAGCACGAAGATGGCGGCCCTGCGCGCCGAAATGGGCGAGATTGACAAAATTCCGGTCACCGACCCGCGCCGCGTCGCCTTCAACCACCTCCACCAATGGTCTACCGGCCTGGAGGTCATCGTCCTGCTGCTCGGTCTGGCGACTCTGTACATCATTGCGCGTAACTGGGCCATTCCCGTAATGAACGCCCTGAGCGCGCGCTCGCTCTCCACCCGCTCCTAAAACGCCAGCGACCATTTATTATCAACATATCGCTTTATTATCGACAGTTCGCCGAGGGCATCGTGTGTACCAGGGCACGACTTTAGTCGTGGAGTACGCAAGCCATTTGCCCCGGCTTTAGCCGCTGAGGAGTTTTTGTTTCTAAGGCGTCAGGCGCTAACGCCCTCATGTTTGCGAGCCGCGGCACGGCTGAAGCCGTGCCCTGATACACAGAAATCGCTGTTGCTTATGAAAACCGGAATCATCGGCTTGCCCCAGGTAGGCAAGACATCGCTGTTCAAGATCCTGACCAAGGCGCAGCTCTCGCCGCAGCACGTCAATCCGCGGGAAGCGCACGTGGGCGTCGCCAGGGTCCCCGACGACCGCCTCGACCGCCTCGCCGCGCTGTATAACCCGCGCAAGCTGATGCACGCCTCGGTCGAGTACGTGGACGTTGCCGCCATGCCGGCGCACGCCTCACATGCGGAGGCCAAGGCCGGCGCCGGACTGAGCGACGCCATCGTCGCCAATATCCGCCAGGTGGACGCCATCGCGCACGTGGTCCGCGCTTTCGAAGATCCTGCCATCGCGCACGTCGGCGAAATCAACCCGCTGCGCGACATTCAAAACGTTGATTTCGACCTCATGGTCAGCGACCTCGGCCAGGTGGAGAAACGCCTGGAGCGGCTGCAGAAGGACTTGAAGAAGCAGAAAACGCCCGAGCTGGAAAAAGAATTCGATCTTCTCCGGCGCTGTACGGCTTTCCTCGATCAGGAGCGCCCGCTGCGCGAAATGGCGATGACGCCGGAAGACAAGAAGCGCATCCGCGGCTTCATGTTCCTGAGCGAAAAGCCCATTCTGCACGTGCTCAACATCGGCGAGAGCCCGGAACTCGGCCGCGAACTGGGGCAGGTGGTCGAAAAATTTGGCCTGAAGGAAGTCACCGCTCGCCCCCGAACCGGCGCCACCGCGATCGCCGGCAAAGTCGAAGCCGAGCTCGCCGAGATGTCCGACGCCGACGCCGCCGAGTTCCTCGCCAGCTACGGCATGGGCGAGAGCGGCCTCACCCGCCTGATCCGCAAAACCTACGAGCTGCTCGGCCTGATTTCCTTCTTCACCGTCGGCGAGGACGAGTGCCGCGCCTGGACGATCGAGAACGGCACCAGGGCGGTCAACGCAGCCGGCGTCATCCACACCGACCTGGAGCACCACTTCATCCGCGCCGAGGTCATCCGCTGGGACCATCTTCTCGAAGCCGGCTCGGAAGCCAACGCCCGCGCGCACGGAACTCTGCGCCTGGAAGGTAAGGACTACGTGGTCAAGGACGGCGATGTCATGCACATCCGCCACAGCGGGTGAGTGTGGCACACACGCCCTCGCGTGTGCGGTTGCCCAAGAAAAACTACTTGCTCACCAGTTCCCACTCCTGCTCGCCCAGCTTGATCAGAGCGCCGCGGTCCTCGTCGAGCAGGTATCTCTGCCGGATCAACTCATCCAGCGCTGTCCTGAATCTTTTCATGTAATCTTCGCGGCCGCTGTAGCGCTCGGCGATAGACTGCCGCGGATCGCCTTTGCTCTTTCGTTCTTCCGCCGTCTTGGCAAACGGCAGGTACGAGCCCTCGAACGACACCCGCTGGTCGGGCGCTCCGATCGAAGCATCGCGCAGGTTCCAGCCTGTGTACGTCGCCAGCGGCACGCTGACTTGCGGCAGCCGGATGCCGCCGCGTTCATTTCCGTCCTCATCCACCTGCGGCACCAGCACCGGAAACGCCTTGCCGACCTTCGGCGGTTGCGCGCTCATCACGCCGTCGCGCCAGTTCGGCCCGAAATCGAGGCGCCACGCTTCGCTGGCCTCCTGCGCCCGGTTCACGCCTGGAATTGTGGGAAATGCATACTTCGCCAACGGCGCCAGCGTGCCATCGGCGATCTTCGGATACCGGCTCTCCGGCGGCGCGGCCGTCCTACGCACCCATGCGTCCATGTTCCGGATCATGCCGCGCCAGAAGTACTTCACCGGAAGCGGCGACTCCGGTTGCTGTCCTAGCAGGTCGTCTTTGCCTTTCGCCGGCGGAAACGGACCCGAGAAGTGCTGCAAGCCGGTGAAGTGATAGATACGAACATTGGCCGAAGGCGCCACATCGCGCTTGCCGTCCGCGGTGGTGTGAATCAGCGAAGCGGCCCTTCCCCAGTACTCGTACGAAGTATTGGAGAAAAATATTTTGGGGACTGCCTTCTCCGCGGTCGCGCGATCCAGCAGCCCCGCTTTCTCACCGCTCTCCGGGTCCATTTCCGGCTGATCGGTAAAAGGAAAGATGTCGGTCGGGAAAAATATGGACGAGGTTGGCTGCGCGTCGCGCGAGGGCTGCGCGAAGCGGCAGTTGAAGCTGCCGCGTCCCGCCCCCGCCACGTGCGCCAGCACGCCGTCCAGCGACATGCGTCCCTGCTCGTCGGCGTTGAACCCCTGGTACAGGAAGTCGCGCAGAAATCGTCCGTTCTGCGAAATGCCTTCGCCGATCACGCGCGACACCGCCGCCACTGCCTGCGGATCGTGCTTCACGTAGGACGCGAAGTCCCGCACCGCGGCAAATCCAAGGCCGGCTACCACCGGGTCAGCCACGGCGTAAACGTACTCGTAGATATTGCCCGGCTGGAAGCCTCCGGCGAGATGGATGTAGCGGTTGCTGTCCTCGAATTTTCCGTTGACGACTCGTGCGAAGCGCCACTGCGCGCGCGGGATCACCGTTCGCGGCGCCAGGCGTGAATCGCGGACGGTCAGCGCGTTGCGCTCGTCGTCCGGCTGCGCAGCCGGGTACTCGCTGCCGCCGATGTTCCCCAGGATCAGGTGCCCGAGCGGAATCTCCTCCATCGGCTTCGAAAGCATCACATCGCCGCGCAACAGGCCGATGATCGTCTTGCCGTGATCCTTCGCCACCGGCGCGCTCATGTGCAGCGCGTCGTCGCCCACCGCGTCCCACTGCCAGCCCAGTGCGGCCACGGTGAAGCCGCGCACCAGCAGCCATCCGTCGCCCGCGCTCTTATTCAGGTCCCAATCGCCGCCGTCTACCAGCGCGATAATCCGCGAGCGCCCGCGGTTCGGCACCTCCAGCAGCATGGAACCGTTGCCGCGCATCATGTCCTTCGGCCGCACGAGTTGGAAGTCGGCCCAGAACTCCACTTCGCCATTCTTCAGGTTCGCCGCTTTGTCGAGGTCCACGATGCGCCGGTTGCGGGCGTTGGCGGCCGCCACGGCGAAATAAACCTTCCCGGTGATGCGCTCGTACGGGCCAACCTCACCGAATGGCTGTCCACCGAGCACGTCCTGGCGCGACGTGACCTCGACGCGCACCACCCGCGCGTTCAGTGCAGGCGCAAAGCATGCAATCAGCAACAGCAGCATGACAAACCGTCGCAATTTCATGGGCGCGAGTTTAGCAACTCCCTTCCGCGCTCGTCACCTTCCCTGCTGCACCTCCTGCCGCTTTGCGCGTCCGCGCCATCCGCATCGAACCTTCCCCAGCTACCAGCCACCGTCGTGTTAACCTGCGGCGATGCAGGCCTCCGCGTTGCAAGACGCCATCCGCAACTTTCCCGATCTGCGCACGCCGCGCCTGCTCCTGCGCCGCCTGCGCATGGAAGATGCCGGCGACATCTTCGCCTACGCCTGCGACCCGCCGATGACGCGCTTCGTTTTCTGGGAGCCACACCGGACGCTCGATGATACGCGCGAGTATCTCCAGCGCACGCTGCAGGGATATGCGGACGGGCTTCCGCCCTGCTGGGGTATCCAACACCTCGGCGACGGCGTCATCATTGGCGGCTGCGCATTCCACGAGGTCAGCTTGATGCACGCGCGCGGCGAGATCGGCTACGCGCTCGCCCGCAAATACTGGGGCCAGGGGCTGATGACCGAGGCCGTTCGCGCCATGCTCGATTACGGGTTCAACACCCTGCGGCTCAACCGCATCGAAGCGCGCTGCGATGTCGAGAACACCGCCTCCTGGCGCGTGATGGAAAAGGTTGGAATGAAGCTGGAAGGCGTGCTGCGGCAGAACATCATCCTGCACGGCCGGCCGCGCGATGCCCGCATGTATGCCATCCTGCGCGAAGACTGGCCGGCCACAGAAACTTAAGGCCTGTCATCCTGAGCGAGAGCCTGCCCTGAGCGAAGTCGAAGGGGCGCACGCCCGAGTCGAAGGACCCCTGCCAGTTCGACCGCACTCAGTCGTCGAAATGCACTTCTACCTATGTCTTCCTCCGCGTCCTCTGCGTCCTCTGCGACTTGGTTTGCTTTTCCCCGAACACCCTCGCGAAAATTTTGTCCACGTTCCGCAACTGGCGCTTCAGATCGAACGCGCGCTCGATCTGCTTGCGTGACACGCGCGACGCGATCTCCGGCTCGGCTGCGATCAGCTCGCGGAAATTCGCGCCGTCCTGCCACGCTTTCATCGCGTTCCGCTGCACGATGCGGTACGCATCCTCGCGCGTCAGCGTGCCGCCCTCCACCAGGTCGAGCAGGAGTTGTCCGCTGAACACCAGCCCGCCCGAACTCTCCAGGTTTTGCCGCATCCGTTCGGGATACACCACCAGGGTTTCGACCAGGTCCGCCATCTTCGCCAGCATGTAGTCGGCAAGGATGGTGGAATCGGGCAGGATGATGCGCTCCACCGAAGAGTGCGAAATGTCGCGCTCGTGCCACAGCGCCACGTTTTCCAGCGCCGCCTGCGCGTTCGACCGCACCACGCGCGCCAGACCGCTGATCTGCTCGAAGTTCACCGGATTGCGCTTGTGCGGCATCGCCGACGAACCCTTCTGCTTTTCGCTGAAGAACTCTTCGGCCTCACGCACCTCGGTGCGCTGCAGGTGGCGGATTTCCACCGCGATCTTGTCCAGCGAAGAGGCAACCACCGCCAGCGTTGCCAGGTAATTGGCGTGCCGGTCGCGCTGGATCACCTGCGAGGAAATCGCCGCCGCCTCCAGCCCCAGCCGCGCGCAAATCTTTTCTTCCAGTTCGGGTTCCAGGTGCGCGAACGTGCCCACCGCGCCGGAGAACTTGCCGACGCGCATCTCCTCGGCCGCGCGTTCCAAGCGCGCCAGGTCGCGCGCCATTTCGGCATACCAGTTGGCCAGCTTCAGGCCAAAGGTGATGGGTTCGGCGTGCATGCCATGCGTCCGTCCCACCATCGGCGTGTGCTGGAATTCGAAGGCGCGCCGCCGCAACACGTCGCGCAGCCGCTTCACGTCGCCCAGGAGGATCGCCGATGCCGCCTTCACCTGCAGCGCCTGCGCCGTATCCACCACGTCGTTGGAGGTCAGGCCGTAATGCAGCCAGCGCGACTCCGGTCCGATCTTCTCCGCCACCGCCGTGGTGAAGGCGATGACGTCGTGCTTCACCTCGGCCTCAATCTGGTGAATGCGCGCCAGGTCGAAGTCCGCTTTCTGCCGGATCACCTTCGCCGCCTGGCGGGGCACCAGACCCGCTTCCGCCAGCGTCTCGGTGGCGGCAATCTCCACCGCCAGCCACTGGCGAAACTTGTTCTCTTCGCTCCAGATGAGGCCCATCTCCGGGCGCGTATAACGGGCGATCAAGGACCCTCCTGTCGCGGCCAACCTGAATAGCCGAACCGCTCATTCTAAATGGAGTAGCCCCCGCCACCTAGCTCGGCGTCTTCCGGCCGCCTGGGGCGCCTGGTTACTGCTCCGCCAGTGCACAAAAGTGGTAGGGGAAAATACATCGTAACAGGATTGAATTTCCCGCAACTTGCGCTAAGATTCTCCGGCTTTGCGGCACGCCGGGGGGAGCGCGGGCGGTGCGCTCGGGCTGCACCACATTCCGAGGGCCCGGACTACGATGCCGAAATGTGCGCTGCGGCGTCTGCTCGGCGCCGGTCAGGTCCCGATCCAGACCATCGGGCGGCCAGCGCCCGAAAACCGAAATCATATCGTGTTACGATGAAAGGTGAGCTCATGAGCCCGCGCGGCAACGTTCAACCGAACTACAAGGCGTTGGCGGAGTTTCGTTACCAGATCCGCCGGTTCCTCCGTTTCAGCGAAGAGACGGCGCGTGCCGGCGGCCTCGAGCCGCAGCAGTACCAGCTCATGCTGGCGCTCAAAGGCATACCCGGCGATGTGCGCGGCCGCATCGGTGAAATCGCCGAGCGGCTCCAGATCCAGCATCACAGCACGGTGGAGTTGGTGGACCGGCTGGCGCGCCGCGGACTCATCAAGCGCCGCCGCAGCGGGTCGGACCGCCGCGAGGTCTTCCTCGAGCTCACGCCCCGCGGCGACAAGTTGCTGCAGGAGATGGCGCTGCGTCATCGGGCGGAATTGCGCGAGATGGCGCCCGACCTGGTCGCCGCGCTCAAGAAAGTGGTACGCGACACCCAGGCCGATAACGGGCCGCGAGCCGGCAAGAGCACAGCAAGCCGCAGTTGAGACAAGAGCCTAAGGATGACCGGACCCAAGGAGCGCCCGAACACTCCAAACCTCCATCATTTCCCGCCGCGCAATCCTGACGACGCTTCCGCGCGAAGCAGCAGCGTCACCGAATATGTCGCAGGCTGTTTTTTCGCGTCCAATGCTGCTCTGGATCATCTACCTAGTAGTGGGGCCCTCGTATCCCTCGGATCTTAGGACTCGCGGAGCGAAATGGAAGTTATTGTTTACTCGTCCAGTTGGTGCCCGGACTGCCGCATTGCCAAACGATTTCTCGCCAAGCACCACGTCCCCTACAAAGAAGTTGATATCGAGGAGACGCCGGGTGCGGCGCAGGAGATTCTCGCCCGCACCGGCAAGCGCGCCATCCCGCAGTTTGTCATCAACGGCGTCTGGGTTGAGCCCTATCGCCCGGGCGAAGGCTTCCTCTACGAAGAGATGAGCAAACTGCTCGGCATCAGCGACGATCCTGCCGCCGCGAACGACTGATTAGGCTTCAGGCTGCAGGCCACCCAGTTGTGCTACAATCTCGCGCCGCATCTACACGCTGGACAGAGTTCCAAAGGAGGCACATGCGGATCGCCCGAATCGCTCCACTTTGCTGCTTCGTGTTGCTGCTCCTGCTTCCGCAGCCTGGGCAGGGCCAGAGGAAGCGCGGCTGGCGCCTCCTCGGCACCGCCCACGTGGATGGCGCCGTGGATCACGACAATATCACGGTGTCCAAATCGGAGCGCCCGTTCCGCGAGATCCAGCTCCGCGTTCGTGGGGGCGCCGTCGAGTTCCGCCACGTCGTGGTTCACTACGGCAACGGCGCCTCGGACGAAGTCCAGGTGCGCGAGCGCATCCCCGCCGGCGGCCAGACCCGCCCCATTGATCTGCGCGGCGAGCGCCGCGACATTCGCAGCGTGGAGCTGTGGTACGCCCAGGGCCGCTGGCGCAAACGACCCACGGTCGAGCTCTACGGCCGCTGAGATCACGCAGGGCGGCTTCCCGTTGCAGTTCA